>CANMMR010000025.1 GCA_947499095.1 uncultured Erythrobacter sp. | reverse complement strand
ATGTCGCAACTGCAGGATCTTCCGACGTTCCACCGGCCCCATCTATCTCAAAACGCAAACCCTCTTCCATAATACGGGCCCCCATAAAAACTGGCTGCGACCTTAGAGCATGTCCACGATCCGATACATCACCCAAAAAGGTGATGCCACAATTAGGGTCCGGATCCATAAACGGGATTCACAGCAGCATCGAGATGTGATTCACCAGCCTCCAGCGAGGAGGTGTGGTG
>CANMMR010000024.1 GCA_947499095.1 uncultured Erythrobacter sp. | reverse complement strand
GTATCGTCGCCATCGCCGCCCTCAAAAACGATCGATGAGTCCCATTCGAAGCCTTCGGCCAGAGCCGCGCCGTCCGCGGCCAGTCGAACTGTGTCATTACCATCCATCGCCTGGTAAGCGGCCCAGCGTCCATCAAGACTGGCAAGAATGGCGAGCTGCTCGATCTGAATTTCGGTCAGATTCGTGAAATCCACCGCATCATTTTCCGCCGTGAATATGGTATCAACGAGTATCGATCCCTCCGG
>CANMMR010000023.1 GCA_947499095.1 uncultured Erythrobacter sp. | reverse complement strand
TCTACTATTCTTTCCCCTGCACTGTACCCCCCAATCCCCCCTTTTCTTTTAAAATTGTGGATGAATACTGCCATTTGTCTCAAGATCTAGTTACGCCAAGCTTAAAAAAGCACCGACTCGGTGCCACTTTTTCAAGTTGATAACGGACTAGCCTTATTTTAACTTGCTATTTCTAGCTCTAAAACAGCTGTACATTTGGTGTTTCGTGTGTTTTGTTTTTTCTACAACACACTGGACCATCGATCGTA
>CANMMR010000022.1 GCA_947499095.1 uncultured Erythrobacter sp. | reverse complement strand
TCTGGTCGCCGTGTCGTTCGCGAGCTGACCGCACTGATCGAACAGCGCGGCAAGCCAGGCATGATCGTCAGCGACAATGGCACCGAGCTCACCAGCAACGCCGTGCTGGCATGGTGCGGCGAGGTCGGCGTGGAGTGGCATTACATCGCGCCCGGAAGGCCGATGCAGAATGGCTATGTCGAGAGGTTGGCCTTTGACCAGCTTCGCTTCCAATGGTCGCATGCGCGACGAACTGCTCAACGAGACGCTGTTCTTGAGTATGGCCCATGCCCGTGTCGAGATCGCGGCCTGGGTCGAAGACTACAATCGGGAGCGACCACACTCGTCTCTCGGTTACGCAACACCGGCGGCGTTCGCCGCTGAACTGGATAAGCAATGGCCTGCTTCGCT
>CANMMR010000021.1 GCA_947499095.1 uncultured Erythrobacter sp. | reverse complement strand
TGCCATGGGATGAGCGAGCGGCTGGCGTGCCGTGTCATCGATGCCGATCGCAAGAGCGTGCGTTACCGTTCGAAGCGAGATGACGATGCAGAACTTAGGGAGAAGCTGCGCGAGCTGGCCAACCAGCGTCGCCGGTTCGGCTATCGGCGTCTGCATATCCTGCTGCGCCGGGAGGGGATCATGATCAACCGCAAGAAGACCCAGAGGCTCTACCGTGAGGAAGGCTTGGCGGTCAGGCGACGACGTAGCCGCAGGCGTGCTGTCGGCACAAGGGCACCTGCTCCGGTTCTGGCGCTGCCGAACCAGCGCTGGAGCCTGGACTTTGTTCACGACCAGATGGCTTCGGGAAGACGGTTCCGGGTGCTCAACGTGGTCGATGACGTGACCCGGGAGTGCCTGGCAGCGGTGCCGGACACCTCGATCTCTGGTCGCCGTGTCGTTCGCGAGCTGACCGCACTGATCGAACAGCGCGGCAAGCCAGGCATGATCGT
>CANMMR010000020.1 GCA_947499095.1 uncultured Erythrobacter sp. | reverse complement strand
ATTTCGGTCAGATTCGTGAAATCCACCGCATCATTTTCCGCCGTGAATATGGTATCAACGAGTATCGATCCCTCCGGCTCGACCACAAAACCTTGAACGCTATCCAAATTGTCATCTTCCGTCTCCCATGCGGCGACGAAACCGTTTCCATTGAGCGCGGTAAGCACAATGTCGACGGAATCGATCTCGCCGGTAGCCATTACAATCGGCTGGTTATGGGCGATGCCGGCTGCATCGAAACGCTGCGCGTAGAGTGTGTAATTGTCCGGTGCGACCTGACTGCACCATGCCAAGACGAAGCCGCCATCCGTGGTCCCGATCACACTAGGCGCTTCGCCGCTGTTGATCGCAAACATATCGAGGCGCAGGGCGATAGTCTCGCCGCTAGAGCCGAAGATCGCTGCGTTGACAGTCTGTTCCAGACCTACCCAGATTGCGACATAACCACCGTTTTCAAGCCTGGCGACATCCTCCGATAGACCTACGTAATCATCTGCGTTCCGAAACCCCGACTCCGCCACGTTAGTCCCCAATAGCGTGCCGTTGGCGGAATAGGTCCTAGCAGATATGGAATGCGCGATAATCTCAACTTGGACGCCATCGAAATCCATGAAACCATAGCTCTCCTGGACCCACGAGACTGCCAGGCCTCCACCTGCCAAGCTCGTGATGCTCGCTTCCCAAGTGTAGGGAATCTCGTTCACGTCAGATACGGCGACACCGTCATTGCCAAATTGCTGGAACAGCACCGAGGATCCATTCTGCTCGTCGTAGTGCTGCCATGCTAAGACGAACCCTCCGTTATC
>CANMMR010000019.1 GCA_947499095.1 uncultured Erythrobacter sp. | reverse complement strand
GCAATATCAAGACCTTCATGGCAACCATCGCCATCGCAGCCTTCGTCACGTGGTGGCTCTAATGAGTCCGGACCCTAATTCTTCAGTAAATGTCATCGTGCTACCAGAGCAGGCCGAGATGGCCGATCGATCGACCTTGCTAGTGAGTGCAGCTGCTACGCAGGCGGCTACGTCGTCGACGGATATCCAATCGAGAGCCAGCCGACCGGCAGGTAGATAGATGCGCCCGCTTTTCTCCAATTCCTCCGCCAGCGTCGTCAGCAGGTTCTCCATGAAATACGATGGTCGCACGAAGCAATGGTCGAACCCAGATCGCGGATCGCCGCCTCGATCTTGGCGTGCGGAAGATAGCCTTTGTCCTCGGCTCCCTGGACCGAAAGGAAAACGACACGCGTGGATCGGTCATACCGCTCAAGGAACCGGCGGAAAGGGACTGGATCCGTCAAATGCGGCGGCCGCATTAAAAAGATGGCATCGAATGTTCGTTCGGGGCCGACGCCCCGCGCGAGGTCTACGAGCAACGCATCGATGTTGGGATCAGCGAATGTGCCGGAGGAGGTTCCTGCGAAATGACGATGGTTTTCGAGGTTCCGTTGACGAAACAGTGCACCCCCGACGTTTCCACTCGCGCCTGTAACAATAATATCCATTTCGAATTATTGGCTAATCATACGATCATCGCGGAGCAACCCAGATCACCGGATGATTGAGGTTCTTATGGCACCCACGATTTGACGAGAGAAAGCCTATCGCAGTCTAACTCTGCTTGGCGCACTCCACACCAGTATAGCGATTGCGGGAAATTCGGAACCTCACCATGCTAAGTTCGTCTAACGATCGATACCCTCCCCCATTATCATTCACGCTGACATGCCCACCACAATACTGATTGTCGAAGATGAATTTCTGATCGCCGTAGAAATGGAGGAGGTGGTTCGCGATCTGGGCCATCAATCGATCGGAATCGCAGACGATATGCAATCTGCCATGTCCAAGGCTTCTGATGAGGTCGACGTTGCGCTCGTGGACGTCAATCTCGCCGATGGCGCAACTGGCCCTCTAATCGGCGAGAAACTCGCGGGCGATTTCGGGATCGAGGTCATATTCGTGACTGCAAATCCCCATCAACTGGGCAAGGGCGTGCACGGGACGCTCGGCGCGGTGGAGAAACCGGTGGATCTCGCAATTCTGCGGGAGGTGCTCGATTACGTAATGGCGGTCAGGAAGGGCGAAAACGCCGAACCACCCAGGCGCCTGCGAGTCTTCGAGAACTAGGGTCCGGACCCATAAACGGGATTCACAGCAGCATCGAGATGTGATTCATCAGCCTCCAGCGAGGAGGTGTGGTGGATGGCGGATTTCTTCTGGTTTTCGGATGAGCAGTGGGCGCGGATTGAACCG
>CANMMR010000018.1 GCA_947499095.1 uncultured Erythrobacter sp. | reverse complement strand
TGTCCCCCGTCAGCACCTATGGCACAGATTTGAGGTTGTGATTTAAGGAGGATTTGGGCTTCGTCGTAGTGACGAAGGAACGAAGATGAAGCCCAAATCCTCAAGGTCCAAATTGCCTGCCGAGCAGGTCGTAAAGGATATCCGCCGCAAGACCCGTCGACATTTCTCTGCCGAGGACAAGATCAGGATCGTCCTTGATGGCCTGCGCGGCGATGACTCCATTGCCGAGCTGTGCCGCCGCGAAGGCATTGCGCAGAGCCTGTATTACACCTGGTCCAAGGAGTTCATGGAAGCCGGCAAGCGCCGTCTGGCTGGTGACACTGCGCGTGCTGCGACCACGGACGAGGTGAAGGGTCTGCGCCGTGAAGCGCGCGATCTGAAGGAGTGCGTGGCCGATCTCACTTTGGAGAACCGGCTGCTCAAAAAAAGCATGATCGCGGATGGGGAAGACGACGAATGAGGTATCCCGCATCCGAGAAGCTGGAGATCATCAGGATCGTCGAGCAGTCGCACCTGCCCGCCAAGCGTACGCTGGACCAGCTCGGCGTGGCACGGCGGACCTTCTATCGCTGGTATGACCGCTACCTCGAAGGTGGGCCGGAGGCGCTCCAGGACCGTCCTTCAGCGCCAAGCCGGGTGTGGAACCGTATTGGGCCCGAGGTGCAGGACCAGATCGTCGAGATGGCTCTGGAGCAGACCGATCTCAGTCCCCGCGAGCTGGCGGTGCGCTTCACCGACGAGAAGCGCTACTTCGTGTCCGAAGCCACGGTTTACCGGCTGCTGAAGGCCCATGATCTGATCACCAGCCCGGCCTACACAGTGATCAAGGCCGCCGAGGCGTTCCACACGCAGACCTCTCGACCCAATGAGATGTGGCAGACAGACTTTACCTACTTCAAGATCATCGGGTGGGGCTGGATGTATCTGTCGACCGTGCTCGACGATTACTCGCGCTACATCATCGCCTGGAAGCTCTGCAGCACCATGCGAGCCGAGGACGTCACTGACACGCTCGATATGGCGCTGGCAGCCTCAGGCTGCGATCACGCCAACGTGCTGCACAGGCCCCGCCTGCTCAGCGACAATGGCCCCAGCTACATCGCAGGCGAGTTGGCCGAATACATCGAGGCCAAGAAAATGGATCACGTGCGCGGTGCGCCCTTCCATCCGCAAACTCAAGGCAAGATCGAACGCTGGCACCAGACGCTCAAGAACCGCGTGTTGCTGGAGAACTACTTCCTGCCCGGCGATCTCGAACAGCAGATCGAGGCCTTCGTCGAGCACTACAACCACCAGCGCTACCACGAGAGCCTCGACAATGTGACGCCTGCCGATGCCTACTTCGGCAGGGCTGCCGCTATCATCAAACGACGAGAAAGGATCAAGCGACAGACACTCCAATATCGGCGCTTGCAACACCGCAGGCTCGCCGCCTAAACATCAATCCCGGACGAGGCCCACGCTCCGTAACTCTACGCC
>CANMMR010000017.1 GCA_947499095.1 uncultured Erythrobacter sp. | reverse complement strand
GCGTATCGACGGTGGTAGCGGCGTCGATGTGGTTCGCGGCGGCGGGAGTTACGACCGCATTTGGGGCGGTGCCGGGGACGATCGGCTGTACGGCGATCTGGGTAATGACGCGCTTCATGGAGGCGACGGCAACGATCGTCTCTTTGGTGGAGAGGGCAACGACTATCTCTATGGCGAGAGGGACAACGATACTTTGGGGGGGGGCGATGGCGACGATACCGTGATCGGTGGTTTCGGAGCCGACACGCTCTACGGGAACGCGGGCGACGACACCATCTCCGGCGGGTCGAACAACGACTTCATCGGCGGGAACGACGGCAACGACGTGCTCAACGGCGATCTCGGCGCGGACAACGTGCGCGGCGGCAACGGCAACGACACGCTGATCGGCGACGATGGCGACGACCGGCTCTATGGCGACGGCGGTGCCGACACGATCCTGGGCGGATCGGGTATCGACTACATCCTTGGCGGCAGCGGCAGCGACAATGTGAACGCAGGCTTCGGCGACGACTTCATCCGCGGGCAGGACGGCAACGACACGCTGGCAGGTGCGCTCGGCAATGACGACATCGGCGGCGGCAACGGCGACGACCGCATCCGCGGCGGACTCGGCAACGATGTCCTCGCGGGCAATGGCGGATCGGACACCTTCGTGCTGGACGAGGCGCTGGGCGCGAGCAATGTCGACACCATCCTCGACATGATCGTGGGCGAGGATACGATCGAGCTCGATCTCGACATCTTCACCGCCATCGCCGGCGGCGGGACGCTATCGGCCGATCAGTTCCGCGCGGGCACGTCCGCCACCACGGCGGATCACCGGATCATCTTCACCCGCAGCACGGGCGAGCTGTTCTACGACGCCGACGGCAGCGGCGGCGGCGCCCAAGTGAAGATCGCGCAGCTCGATGCAGGCCTCGCGCTCTCGGCCAGCGACTTCACGCTCGCGGGCGCGCAGGAACTGATCGCCACGGGCGAGAAGCTGCCGGACATGCTGATGGCGGATGCGATGATGCTCTAAGTGTCAGCGTAGTGCCGCCGTAGAAGCCTATGAAAAAGACAGCCAAAGACATTCGCATCAAAAACATGTCGCTATTGAGCGATATCATAAAAGATTGGCTGAATTTTATATCCGAGACTTTTTGATTTATATGAAACTGCGATCGTCTGAAACATAAGAAAAATGATTTTAGCTTCTTTCATATAAGAATATTAAAAGTAATCTCGTCTAGAAACTAAGCGTCCAGATTCAGCAGACTTATTGCAAATTTCTAAGAGGTTGGTCATGGAATTAGCTCGGCGCTTTATTATCGATACGTCGGGAGGAATCTCCCGAGACCCCTCAATGACCACCCTGTCCACAGGTGGGTTTGTCGTCGTCTACGAGCAGAATAGCGACCCTGAAGGCAATGATGATCGGGACATCCATGTTACCTTTTTCGATGGTCAGGGAATTGCAACTTCTACATCGATCCCGGTGAGTGCCCCTAACGGCGTCGATGATTACAACCCGCTTGTTGCGGCATTGGCGGACGGCAAACTGATCGTAGTCTGGAATGTCGAGAGCACGATATTCGGCCAGTTCCTCGACGACACTGGAAATCCGATCGGAGGACAGTTCGTTGTTCAGGACAATGCGGTGGTCTACGACTTTAACGACGTGACCGCCCTCGCCAACGGCGGCTTCGTTCTGACATCCTATGACGTGGACGCCGGATACAGTCAGTCTCAGCACTTTGATGCCAATGGCAACGCGGTTTTGGATCCCAATCAATACCCGCAGGTCCGACATATTACGGGCTTGTCAGACGGTGGCTATGTTGTCTCATGGTTGTGGCAGGAACTTGAGTATAGCGATATCACGTACGAGCTCCGTACGCAGCAATTTACCGCAGATGGCACATTGGTTCGAGAGAACCTTATCGATTCCGGAACTTGGGACATCGACGCTTACACTGATCGTACATATGCTATTACGAGCCTTAGCGACGGTGGATATGCGATCGTGTGGAAAGGGCAAAGTGACCTTCACGTATCAGTGTTCGACGCGAACGGAAATCTTTCGTCAACGGCATCGAATTTCGCGAGTATTGCATATAGTTATTATCCTTTCACGGCATCTGTCGTCGGTTTGGCGGACGGTGGTTTTGTTGTTGGGTGGAAAGACAATGACGCTAATTTCGTCTCGTTGCAGTGTTTCGACGCCGCAGCAAATATGATCGGAGACGAGATCAGGATAGCGAACAATCTGGACTTTTCTTTCGAGGTTGTTCTGACAGCTCTCGACGACAATGGTTTCGTGGTCACGTGGGAGCAGAGGGGCAGCGGAAATCAATTCGTCATGGGTTATACGTTCCCGGGTGACGGGTCGGACGCTGTCGAGACGATATTCTCGCGAGAAGACGATGTGGTCGATTTCACCAATCTATCCGTAAGCCAAATCGAGCAACTCGCGACGCTTGCCGATCTCTTCGCAAATGACCTCGCCTATCGAGCAACGGAGGGCAACGATTTAGTTCACCTAGCGGACGACGGCGCGGTTTTGGCTGGGAATTTCGTCTGGGATTCTTCGATCGTCTTTGAGGCTGGCATTGGGGATGATGCAATCTTTGGCGGCGATAGTCCCGACCGAATAGACGGCGGCGAGGGTGTCGATATCATAAATGGCGGCGGGAGTTACGACCGCCTTTGGGGTGGTGCCGGGGACGATCGGCTGTACGGTGATCTGGGTAATGACGCGCTTCATGGAGGCGACGGCAACGACCGCCTATCAGGTGGGACGGGTAACGATTACCTATATGGAGACCGCGGTGAAGACATCATAGGTGGCGGCGACGGCAATGATATGCTCTCCGGTGGTTTCGGAGCCGACACGCTCTACGGGAACGCGGGCGACGACACCATCTCCGGCGGGTCGAACAACGACTTCATCGGCGGGAACGACGGCAACGACGTGCTCAACGGCGATCTCGGCGCGGACAACGTGCGCGGCGGCAACGGCAACGACACGCTGATCGGCGACGATGGCGACGACCGGCTCTATGGCGACGGCGGTGCCGACACGATCCTGGGCGGATCGGGTATCGACTACATCCTTGGCGGCAGCGGCAGCGACAATGTGAACGCAGGCTTCGGCGACGACTTCATCCGCGGGCAGGACGGCAACGACACGCTGGCAGGTGCGCTCGGCAATGACGACATCGGCGGCGGCAACGGCGACGACCGCATCCGCGGCGGACTCGGCAACGATGTCCTCGCGGGCAATGGCGGATCGGACACCTTCGTGCTGGACGAGGCGCTGGGCGCGAGCAATGTCGACACCATCCTCGACATGATCGTGGGCGAGGATACGATCGAGCTCGATCTCGACATCTTCACCGCCATCGCCGGCGGCGGGACGCTATCGGCCGATCAGTTCCGCGCGGGCACGTCCGCCACCACGGCGGATCACCGGATCATCTTCACCCGCAGCACGGGCGAGCTGTTCTACGACGCCGACGGCAGCGGCGGCGGCGCCCAAGTGAAGATCGCGCAGCTCGATGCAGGCCTCGCGCTCTCGGCCAGCGACTTCACGCTCGCGGGCGCGCAGGAACCGATCGCGGTGAAATTGCCCATCATTGAGGCCATCCCAGAAATGCTTCACGCTGACACGTACGTACTATGAAAGATGCTTACTTCTCTAACTGAATCCTCGCGATCTAAGGCACCCCTTGAATCCGAATCTGCTGCCAACAGTCAAAATCAGGAAAAGGCTGGCTCCCGCTAAATTGATTGAAACCAGTGCGCCGCAAGTCAGGTACGGCAAAATGCCGAAGAGGTAGCTTCACACAGCCGACCGGTAATTCGACTGCACTCTGGTCCTGATAAATGTTGTTGCAATAGAACAAGTCTTTGCTCGCAGAATCGCAATTGACAAGTGCCGGTCTTGTTGCCCTTATTAGGACAGCGCATCGAGCTCGGTTGTGCGCGACGGGAAGAGGATCGTATCATTGACGCAATTTGTGGGCACAAGTGGGAACGACACGATTTCGGGCACGGGCGGTGATGATTCGATCAACGGACGTGGTGGCAACGATACGCTCTTTGGCAATGATGGCGACGATTACGTCACCGGAGAGGAAGGTGACGATTACATCAGCGGCGGCAGCGGCAACGATCTGCTGAACGGCGGCGATGGGTTCGACACCATTTACGGCGGTGCAGGCAACGATCGCATCGATGGCGG
>CANMMR010000016.1 GCA_947499095.1 uncultured Erythrobacter sp. | reverse complement strand
GGGTGTGCGGTCCCACCCGCTTGGCGATGTCGGCTGCCTCGGCGGCTTCGACGACGACGCGGTGGAGCTGCCGTGTGCTGATCGGCAGCATGGCGCCTCGACCGGGGAAGAGCCAGCCATCGGCGTGGAGCACGCCCTGCTGCCGGCCCGCGCGCCACCAGTCGCGCAGCAGCACGAGCAACCCTTCGGGCAGCATGGCATTGCGATAGCGCCCGCCCTTGCCGCGTTCGATCCTGAGCAGCATGCGCTTGCTGTCGATATCGCGCACCTTGAGCGCCGCGACCTCGCCGACGCGCAGACCCGCGCCATAGGTGACCGACAGCGCGGCCTGGTGCTTGAGGCAGGTGGTCGCATCGAGCAGCCGCTTCGCCTCGGTCTGCGTCAACACCACCGGGATCTTGCGGGCGTGCGCGGTGCGGACCAGCTTACGGGCTAGCTCGGGACGGTCGAGCGTGTGAGAGAAGAAGAACCGCAGGGCCGCCACGATGCTGTTCATGGTCGGCGCCGGAACGCCGGCTTCCTGCTGTTCGATCTGGAAGCGGCGGATATCCTCGGCGGTCGCGGTGTGGGGCGAGCGCCCCAGCCAGGTCGCGAACCGCCCGACATCGCGCAGATAGTTGCGCTGCGTCTCCGGGCTGAACCGGCGCAGGGTCATATCTTCGATCAGCCGCTGGCGCAGCGGGCTGACAGGCCCAATCGAAATAATCTCGTTCATCGTTCGACTCCTCGGTTGAAGGAGCCGGAATGGTCGGCCTTGTTCGATCTACTCGCTACGTTCTTGCTCTGGCGTCACCCGCGCCGCCAGCACCCCTCCCGCGAAGCGGGTTCGTGCACCGGCCCACCTCCCGCCAAGCTGCAACCGTTCTCTTTGTGGCCAATCATGGCCGAGGAGAACGACAATGGGCTATTCGAGATTTGATCCTGCCATACAGGCGCGTGCAGCGTGGAATGCTGGCAAGACCGTCGGCACAAAGCGACCACTGACACAAAAACAGATTTGGGCAATACGCTTCCATCTGGATCGTGAAGGTCGGCTACGGGATAAGGCGCTATTCGACCTAGCAATCGATAGCAAGTTGCGCGGATGCGACTTGGTCAAGATAAAGATCGGCGACGTCATAGCTGGGACCGACATCCGCACTAGGGCAATTGTCGTCCAGCAGAAGACCAATCGGCCAGTTCAGTTCGAGCTCACTGCCGATGTCCGTTCAACCCTGCTTTCCTGGTTAGAACGTCGGGGCGGCTCGACCAGCGAGTACCTCTTTCCAAGCAGGATCGACCACGCCGGACACATGAGCACGCGCCAGTATGCGCGCTTGGTGGATGAGTGGGTTACTGCGATTGGCCTACGGAAATCTGAGTACGGGACGCACTCGCTTCGACGGACGATGGCCGCGATGATCTACCGCGCTACGGGCAACATCCGCGCAATTCAGATACTTCTAGGTCACACCAAGATCGAGAACACCGTTCGCTATCTTGGGGTCGATGTCGAAGACGCACTACTACTGGCGGAGCGCACGGAAATCTGACACCTTCGGGCGGTCGACCTCACCTGGTCGACCGCTTTCGGGTTGCGCCTGGAAAGGTGCGGTTGGCTGCAATAGGGTGGATTCCAGACATCCATGAGATCGCTTGATCTCGCGAGTCTGAGCCGTTATCCCGTTGTTCAGCGGGGCAAAGCAACCTCCCGCTCAGGCTGAGAAAAGCCCAAGCGTTGCCTCGTAGCCTTGTCCTTGTTGGCAAGGTGCATTGTGCGAGGTTCACTTGGCGTCCTTGGCTCTCACCCCTCCTATCACCTTCACCGAACTTCTCCGGGCGTTCACCCGCATCGGCCTGCTCAGCTTTGGCGGGCCTGCTGGGCAGATTGCGCTGATGCACCGCGAGCTGGTGGATGAACGCAAGTGGGTCGAGGAGGAAGATTTTCTCCACGCGCTCAATTTCTGTCACCTGCTGCCGGGCCCCGAAGCGCAGCAGCTTGCCACGTGGATCGGTTGGCGGTTGCATGGCTGGCGCGGCGGTCTGGCAGCGGGGTTGCTGTTCGTCATTCCGGGCGCGGCCATCATTCTGGCGCTGTCGGTCCTGTATGCCATTGCCGCCAATCTCGCATGGGTCGAAGCACTGTTCCTCGGCGTGAAAGCGGCGGTGCTGGCGATTGTGGTGCAGGCCTTGTTGCGAATTGCCGGACGTGCGCTGGATACGGTGTTGAAGCGTGCACTGGCGGTGGCCGCGTTCATCGGGCTGTTCCTATTCGACCTGCCGTTTCCGCTAATCGTTTTGGGTTCCGGGGTGATTGGAATGGCAATTGCGGCCTGGCGTCCTGACCTGTTGGCGCTGAAACCCACTACAACTGGCGGTGCTTTACCCGAACGACCGTGGCGCACCACAATCCTGTCGATCGTCCTTTGGGGAGCGGTCTGGGCTGCGCCAATGGCGCTGATCGCGCTGACGCTGGGCCGCGAACACGTTCTGTGGGAGATCGGCGCATTCTTCTCGCAGCTCGCCATCGTCACCTTTGGCGGGGCTTATGCAGTGCTCGCCTACATGGCGCAGGAAGCGGTGCAGGGGTTCGGGTGGCTGAAACCCGGCGAAATGGCCGATGGGCTGGGCCTTGCGGAAACCACGCCTGGGCCGCTGATCCTGGTGACACAATTCGTCGGTTACCTCGCGGCCTTCCGTGCGCCGGAGCCGTTCGCGCCTTTCGTCGCGGGATTGCTGGGGGCGGGGCTGACCACGTGGGTGACGTTCGCGCCGTGCTTCATGTGGATCTTTGCCTTCGCGCCGTGGATCGACCGACTGGGTAACGCCGTGCGGTTGAAGGGCGGGCTCGCAGCAGTGACGGCGGCGGTTGTGGGCGTCATCGCCAACCTGACCGCATGGTTTGCGCTGCATGTGCTGTTTGCTGAGGTGGGCCAGCGCCAATTCCGCCCGCTGCGGTTATATTGGCCGGACCCGGCGAGCTTCGAATGGCGCGCAGGCGTGCTGGCGGCAATCGCCTGCGCAATGGTGTTCGGGCTGAAATGGTCAGTGCTGCGGGTTCTGATGGCCGCCGCGCTGGGCGGCATGGTTCTGGTCTTGGCAATCTGAGGAGGACGACATGAGCATCATCACACGCAGGCAAGCCATCGGCACAGCAGCCCTTTCGGTCACGGGTATCGCGCTGGCAGGAACGGCAAGCGCAGCGGCGGCGCAAGACCCTGCCGCAGCCGCTTCCCGTGCCGCTGCCTTTGCCGGCAAGCACACGCCGAAGCGGCTGCGGTTCAACCCCACCAAGCTCACCGGCCTGTCCGAGCGGCTGATTACCTCGCACTGGGAGAACAATTATCAGGGCTCAGTGCGCGGGCTCAACACCATCGAGACCCGCCTCGCCGCCGCCATGGCCGATCCCGACTTTCCGCCGGTTGCTTATGCCGGGCTGAAGCGCGAGGAACTGCACCGCACCGGATCGGTGGTGCTGCACGAATATTACTTCGATGCGCTGGGCGGCAACGGCAATCCGGCAGGCTCGATCTACGAGGCGCTCGATGGCTGGTTTGGCAGCTTCGCCGCATGGGAAGCCGAATTCCGCCGCACCGCAATGTCACTCGCGGGTGGATCGGGCTGGTGCATCCTCAGCTACAACCGCCACACCCGGTCGCTGCATAATTACTGGGCCTTCGATCACATGCATGGTCCAGCCACCGGCGCGCCGCTGATCGCGCTCGATATGTATGAGCACAGCTTTCACATGGACTACGGTGCGGCGGCAGCGAAATATGTCGATGCCTTCCTGGCCAACCTCGATTGGGAGGTGGTGGAGGCACGGTATCAGGCGGCGATGGCGTAGGAGGGCACGATGACAGAAGAACCCCAGCGGCACTGGGACCGGGTCTATTCCGACAAGGCACCTAGCGAGGTCAGCTGGTTCCAGAGCGAACCGCGCCCTTCGCTTGCCGCGCTGGTACGCTTTGATGTGCCCCACACGGCCCCTTTCGTCGGTATCGGAGGGGGCGCCTCCAATCCCGTTGATGCCCTGCTGGCGGGTGGATGGCGCGATGTGACGGTGGTCGATATTGCCGCCCCGGCTCTGGCGGCGGCACAGGCCCGACTGGGAGAGGCGGCAGCGGGCGTCCACTGGGAGATCGCTGACATAACCCGCTGGAACCCGCCGCGCCGCTATGGGGTGTGGCATGACCGGGCCGTGTTCCACTTCTCACAGAGCCGGAGCAGCGGGACGCCTATCGCCGTGCGCTGGTGGCCGGAACCGCGTCCGATGCGCTCGTCATTATCGCCACCTTTGCGCCTGATGGGCCAGAAAAATGCAGCGGCCTGCCGGTGCAGCGCCACGATGCGAGCCTTGCCGCTGCACTCGGGAGTGCGTTCACATTGCTGGGCGACTGGCGCGAGGAACACCTCACCCCGTGGGGCGCCGCGCAGAAATTCAGCTGGTGCGCGTTCCGGCGAGAGGCATAGCCCCTCTCGCAACGCGCTCTGCCGGGACGCAGACTGCGGTTCCTTCGCTTCGGTTGTCCTGTGCAGCAGGTGCGCGCGCAAGCGACATCGCGGCTCCCACCAGAATCAGCGCCGGACCATCCCCCAGCGCAGTCCGTGCGGCGAGCGGCAGCAGTTCGAGGCAGGTGGTGAAGATCCGTTCCTCCGGCAGGCTGGCGTTTTCGACCATCGCCACCGGCGTATCGCAAGCTAGGCCAGCGCGCTGCAATTCGCGGGCGACCAGCGGGGCTGCCGCTTTGCCCATGTAGATCGCCAGGGTCGCGGCAGGATCGGCGAGCGCGCTCCAATCGAGATCGAGCGGTTCGGTGCCGCGCGCATGGGCGGTTACGAAGGTCAGGCGCCGGGCCAGCCCGCGCAGGGTCAGCGACGTGCCAAGGCTGGCGGCCGCCGCGCTGGCGGCGGTCACACCGGGGCAGATGTGCGTCCGCACGCCTGCGGCCCGGCAGGCGGTGAGCTCTTCTGCTGCCCGCCCGAAGATGGCGGGATCGCCGCCCTTCAACCGCACCACCCGCTCGCCCGCCAGCGCGGCGGCGACCAGCAGCGCGTCGATCGCTTCCTGAGGTTTGGAATGGCGGCCTGACCGCTTGCCCACCGACACCCGGCGCACGCCCGCTGGGATCAGATCGAGCACGCCGGGGCCTACCAGCGCATCGTGGAACACCACGCTGGCCGATGCGATCAGGCGCGCCGCCTTGACCGTCAGCAGATCGGGATCGCCTGGGCCAGCGCCCACCAGCCACACCTCGCCCGGCACGATCATGCGGCGGTATCCAAGGCGCACGTGCCTGCCTCAGCCTGACGGCGCGGCGCCAGCACCGCTTCGCGCAGCAGGAACAGGCGCCCGCTCTCCACTTTCAAGGGGATCGTCGGCGTGCAGCCGCGATCATCCCCCAGCGCCTCGCCCGTGCGAAGCGAGATGCGCCAGTTGTGCAGCGGGCAGGTGACGCTGTCGCCGTGAACCAGTCCCTCGCTCAAGGGCCCATGCTTGTGTGGGCATTTGTTGACAAGCGCGAAATATTCCCCGCGGGTGGTGAGGAACACCGCGATTTCCTCGCCTCCCAGCACGGGAAGCGTGCGCCCAGTGCCAGCCTTGATCTGGGTGACGGGGCCGATATCGAGCCATTGGCCCACAGTATCGCT
This sequence comes from uncultured Erythrobacter sp., assembly GCA_947499095.1. GTDB lineage: Bacteria > Pseudomonadota > Alphaproteobacteria > Sphingomonadales > Sphingomonadaceae > Qipengyuania. Next base: position 10,314 of record CANMMR010000016.1, on the reverse strand, counting down.
GTTCATTGCGCCTTCTCCAAAGCAAGCGGGCGGACTTCGGCGAGGTGCTGGTGCAGATCGTGATGCGCTCCGGCCGCGCGGCCTGCCCAGGGGTCGATCTGCCAATATTTCTGCGACAGCCGGAACCGCGCAGCCAGCCTGCTGATGCGGTCAGGATCAGTGAACAGCTGCGCTTTCAGCCATTCCAGCCCCTTGCGTTCGATCCAAGGCGCGGTGCGTTCGAGATAGTGCGCTTCCTCGCGGTAGAGCTGGATAAAGGCGAGGCAGTGCTCCATCGCCTCGGCTTCGGTCTCGACCTTGCACAAAAAATCGGTGACCCGCACCTTGATCCCGCCATTGCCGCCGACATGGAGTTCATAGCCGCTGTCGACACAGACGATGCCGAAGTCCTTGATTGTCGCCTCGGCACAGTTGCGCGGGCAGCCGCTGACGGCGATCTTGAACTTGTGCGGCATGTAACTGCCCCAGGTGGCCTGTTCGATCTTGACGCCGAGCCCGGTCGAATCCTGCGTGCCGAACCGACACCATTCGCTGCCCACGCAGGTCTTCACTGTGCGCAGCGCCTTGCCATAGGCGTGGCCCGATACCATCCCTGCGGCGTTCAGGTCGGCCCAGACGGCGGGCAGATCCTCTTTCCTGATGCCGAAGATATCGAGCCGCTGGCCGCCGGTGACCTTCACCATCGGCGCGTTGTATTTTTCCACCACGTCGGCAATCGCCCGCAATTCGCGCGGAGAGGTTATGCCGCCCCACATGCGCGGGACGACGGAATATGTGCCATCCTTCTGGATATTGGCGTGGAGCCGTTCGTTGACGAAGCGGCTGGTCTCGTCATCCGCATATTCGCCCGGCCAGGCGCACAGCAGGTAGTAATTGAGCGCCGGGCGGCAGGATGCACAGCCTTCGGGGGTGGACCAGTGCAGCTCCTGCATCACCTGCGGGATTGATTTGAGATTACGCTCAAGGATCAGGCGGCGCACGTCATCATGGGTGAAGCTGGTGCAGCCGCACAGGGTTTTAGGCCCGGCTTCGACCTCAGCGCCGAGCGTCAGCGCGAGCAGGCTTTCGACGATGTTGGTGCACGATCCACAGCTCGCCGAAGCCTTGCAAGTCGAACGGAGGGCAGCGACGCTGTGCGCGCCTTCGTTGATTGCGCTGATGACGGCGCCCTTGGAGACGCCATTGCAGCCGCACACCTCGGCATCATCGGAGAGCGCTGCGACAGCGGCATGGGGATCGCCGCCCGCGCCGCCTGCGGCATAGGCCTGCCCGAAGATCAGCGACTGGCGGATGGCGGCGATGTCCTCTTGCCGGCGCAGAAGATCGAAATACCAGTTGCCGTCCGCCGTATCGCCATAAAGCACTGCGCCGATCAGCCGGTTGTCCTTGATAACGAGCCGTTTGTAGATGCCATGCGCCGCATCGCGCATCACCACATCCTCGCTCCCCTCGCCGCCCGAAAAATCGCCCGCAGAGAAAACATCGATGCCGGAAACCTTGAGCTTCGTTGAGGTGACCGAGCCTTCATAGCCGCGCCCGCTGCCGACGCCGGTGAGGCAGTCGGCCAGCGCCCGGCACATCTCCCAGATTGGAGCGACCAGACCATAGCACGCCCCGCGATGCTGCACGCATTCGCCCACGGCGAGGATCGCGGGATCGCTGGTGACCATGTGATCATCCACGACAATGCCGCGCTCGCAGGCAAGGCCCGCCGCTTTCGCCAGCGCCACGGAAGGCTTGATCCCGGCCGCCATCACCACCAGGTCGGCGCGGATGCGGGTGCCGTCCTCCAGCACGATGCCTGCCACCCGGCCCGCCGCGCCAAGGATCGCCTTGGTGTTGGCGCTCGTAAGAATGGTGTGCCCGCGCCGTTCGAGTTCCTGCCGCAGCAGCCATCCGGCCGCTTCATCCAGCTGACGCTCCATCAGGGTGGACATCAGGTGCACCACGGTCACCTGCATTCCGCGCAGGGCAAGACCGTGCGCTGCCTCCAGCCCCAAGAGGCCCCCGCCGATGACCACAGCGGCGTTGCTGCCTTCGGTCTCGCCCGCTTCGGCAGCGGCGATCATGCGGTCCACATCATCCAGATCGCGGAAGGTGACGACGCCGACCAGATCATGCCCCGGCACCGGGATGATGAAGGGATCAGAGCCGGTGGCGATTACCAGCCTGTCATACGGCAGCACCAAGCCCCCACGCGTGACGACAGTGTGCGCCTCGCGGTCGATCATCTCTGCCGGATCACCGCTGATGAGCGCGATGGCATTGTCCGCATACCACTGCGGGCCATTGATGATGATGTCGTCAAACGCCTTCTCGCCCGCCAGCACGGGTGACAGCATGATGCGGTTGTAATTGACCCGCGGTTCGGCCCCGATGATCGTGATGTCGAACCGGCCGGGCGCGCGGGCCAGCACCTCTTCAACCGTGCGGCACCCGGCCATGCCATTGCCGATCACCACCAGCTTTTCGCGGCTGCCGGGCGTATCGGGAAAGGGAAAAATCGCGTTCATGCGCTGTGATCCTGTGCCGACAACGCACGCAAAAAAGCCGCCAGGTCATCCGAAAGACCGGCGGCGCCATTGCCACGTTGTGATGGGAAGAAGGTAAGGTCAGGCGCGTTCCTTCATTGGAACGCTGACGAGTTGGAAACTACCTGAGTCGCACCGGTTTGCCAACCTCCTTTTTGCATTGCAGCATAATCACCGGATCAGCGCGATCATCAGCGCCGCCGCCAGCACTGCGCTGACCACTTGCCACAGCACAACCGGATTGCGAATCAGAAGCGGCGCAGGCTGGGGATGGGTCAGCGCGGTGTTGGGGACGCTGAGATCATGCACAAAGGCGCTGACGTGCTGGTAACGCAGATGCGGTTCCATGTGCAGCGCATGGGCAATGGCGGCATCGGCCCAGTCAGGCACGTCATCGCGATATGTCGCGACCGGCACATACCGCAGGCGGCGCTGGCGCGACAGGGTGTCAGCCGCGCCCGCGCGCGGGCCATAAGGCAGGTGCCCGGTCAGCAGGAAATAGGCCATCGCGGCGAGCGAATAGAGGTCGCTCTGCTCGCTGGCGGGCAGGCCGCGATAGAGTTCGGGTGCGGAAAATTGCAGGGTTCCGGCAAAGGCATCCTCGCCCGCCCTCGGCGCGTGTTCGGTCATGCCATCAATCCGGGCCGACCCCAGATCAATGATGTTCGCCGTGCCATTGGCATCGATCATCACATTGGCCGGGCGCAGATCGCGGTGGATGATCTGGCGGCGGTGCAGCGCATACAGCCCGCGCGCCACCTGAGTGATGATTGCGCGCACAGCAGCAATATCAGCGCGGGGGTGATCGCGCTGCCATTGTTCCAGCGTGATGCCATTGCAATAGCCGCTGACAGCATAAAGGAACCGGCGCGGGCGGGCGCGCGGCGGGACGCTCAGCACGTGCGGGCTGCGCACCCGGCCAAGCGCCCATTCCTCCAGCAGCAGCTCGCTGCGCGCCTGCGGATCGCCCGCGCGTTCGGCCGAGAGCCGCTTGATCGCCGCCGCAGCCCCGGTGGAATTGTCGCGGGCGAGCCATACGTGGCTGCGGCCACCGATATGGAGCGGACGCAGCAGGGTGTAGCCATCGCAGTCCAGCCCGGCCTGCCATTCCGGCGGATCGGGCAGCCGGGCTTCGGCCGCGAGCAGATCATCCGCCGCGCCCTGACGAACGCTGTCCACCTGCACCAGCTGCACGGTGAGGTTGTCCTCGGCCCCTGCCGCCAGTGCAGCCTCGCACATCTGGCGGGCGGCGGCGCTCATATCCGGGTTGGCGTGGACGATCTGCGCAATCTCGCGGTCTGTCAGGCCGTCGCCAAGCCCGTCAGTCGCCAGCAGCAGGATATCGCCAGGCTGGACGAAGATGCGGCTGTGATCGATCTCGACATGGCGGCCCATGCCCAAGGCGCGGGCGAGCAGATGCGTGCCGCCACCAGCGGGCACACGATGCGCCTCGGTCAGCCGTTCGAGGCCGCCCGCGTTCACCCGCGCTGCCATCCCGTCACCCAGATGCAGGATGTGCGCGGCGGCATCGCGCAGGATCAGCGCGGTAAAGGTGGTGATGAGACCCTCGGCCTCACGCGCCCGGTCACTGTCGGCGTAACCGGCAGCCATTCCGCCGAGCGCGGCGTTCTGGCCGTGCATCCAGCTGTTGATCGCTGCAATCACCCGCTGGGCGCTGGTCTGGGGCGACCAGGCATCGGGGGTGGCATAGTAATCGGTGAGAAAGCCCGCCACCGCCGTTTCCGCCGCCTCGCGCCCGCGGCGACTGGTGCTGATCCCGTCGGCCACCACAAAGGCCATGCCCTTATAGATGAGCAGATCGCCATCGGGGAGGATGCAGCCGTAAAAATCCTGATTGGCCAGCTTGGCCCCGGCACAGGAATATTGCCCCACCGTCACGGTGAGCCTTTCGAGCGGCGCATTGCCTTGCGCCGCCCCCACAGGTTCAGCCCGTTCAGGCGGCAATCTTCAACTCCGCCGCATTGCGCTTGGGCGAAGTGCGGTAGTGGGTCGAATAGAGCATCAGCCCGGTGAACGTCAGCCCGCCAACCAGATTGCCCAGCACCACCGGCACTTCATTCCACAACAGGTAATCGGCGATGGTGAATTCGCCGCCCAGCATCAGTCCGGTGGGGAACAGAAACATGTTCACGATCGAATGTTCAAACACCATGTAGAAGAACAGCATGATCGGCATCCACATCGCAATCACCTTGCCGCTGACCGTGCTCGACATGCTGGCGCCGACCACGCCGGTCGATACCATCCAGTTGCACATCACCGCGCGCACAAAGATCGTCAGCCACCCTGCCGCGCCATATTCGGCATAGCCCAGCGTGCGCTTTTCCCCGGTGATCGCCATCGCCTGGCCGACCGGATCAACCTCTGCGGCAAAGCCATAGGTCCAATAGATCGCCATCATCACCGCTGTCACCAGCGCACCGGCAAAATTGCCGACGAACACCAGTCCCCAGTTGCGCAGCACGCCGCCCCAGGTGCAGCCGGGCCGCTTGGCCCACACCGCCAGCGGGGCGAGCACGAACACGCCGGTGAGCAGATCATAGCCCAGCAGATAGAGCAGGCAGAACCCCACCGGAAACAGCACCGCGCCCGCCAGTGGCTGGCCGGTCTGAACATTGATCGTCACCGCAAACGCCGCCGCCAGCGCCAGAATTGCGCCTGCCATGAAGGCGCGGATCAGCGTGTCCTTGGTCGACATCATGATCTTGGATTCGCCCGCTTCAATCAGCTTGGGCACGAATTCACTTGGGGCAAGATAGGCCATATTGCGTCTCCTTGAGGTCAGAATGCGATTTCGGTCTGGAGCCAGAATTTGCGGGTGTCGGCGGCAAAGCCGTCGGCCCGGTAGCTGGCAAAGCGGGCGAGGAAGGATACGCGGCCCACCGCAAGGCCGGCGGACAGATCGATCTCGTCGCCGTAATGCCGACTGCCGAAATCGCTGTCGAAGCGGTGGTAAACGGCCAGCAGATCGACCGTGCCGAGGCCCTTCACGGCAAATTTCTTGCCCGCGCGGGCGAAAGTGTCGGTCAGCCCGGCATCGGGCGTGCGCAGGAACAGGTCGGCCCAGCCATTAAAGGCAAACAGCGTGGCCAGCGGGGTCTGGAACGCGCCGCGCCCGCCATCACTGCCGAGCTGTTCGACCCCGGCCCCCAGCGAAAATCCGGCCCAAGTCGCACCCAGCTCGCCTTGCAGGTAATGGGCGGTATAGGCGACCGGGTTGCCACCGGTATCGGACTGGGTGGCCAGCGTCGCCCTGGCGGTCAGGGTCGCCGGGCCGACAGGCAGTTTGAACGCAGCCTTGGCGCCGAAGGTGTTGCTTGACGCGTTCAGGCGGGTGTCGAAATCGAGAAGATAGGCAAAGCCAGTGATCTCGCCGCGGGCCAGCTTCACCCCGGCGTTGAGGAACACCAGATCGCCGTCATAGCGGAAATTGGGGCTGTCCGCGCCAAACACGGTCTGCACCGCGCTGGCATAGGTTGCATCCACGCGGACCGGGCCGAGCGCGGTCTGCCCGCGCACGGCATCAAAGGTCTGCTCGTTCTGTCGCCACACGACATTGCCGACGAAGCGGGCATCATCAAGAATGATCCGCTGACGACCCAGCGTGACGCTGCTTGCGCCATCGCGCCAGGCGATCTGTGCGCGGTTGAGTTCGAGGTTCTCAGGATCGGCCACCACCGAAAAGCGCGTCCGGCCATTGCCGGGGATGGTGTTGTTGAAATTGTCGGCTAGCTCCGTTGTTGCCTCGCCCTCGATCAGCAGCGAGACCGCACCGCTGGCGATTTCAAACCCTGCATGAAGGCGCGCAGTAAGTGCATTGGCGGGCTCAATCGGCTTGTCCTCGTCAACCGTCTCGCGGCGCACCTTTAGGGCGAGGATCGGGTCGAGCGTCACGCCTTCGGCGAGGGTAATCGGGTCGCTGGGAGTGGCCAGCGCCGGGACGCTGGTGGCGGATGCTGACAGGGCAAACAGGCAGTAGGCAAATGCGCGCATGGATCACCTCTCTGGCTAAAGCCGGACCATGACCGGCCACGAGAGGCGAGCGCCGTTGCCCGCCGGATGAAGCATCAGCCAGGGCCGACGCCGGAAATCAAAAAAGCCGCCACGATTCGCTACCTTTCAGAAGCGGCTCGGGCGGCGTCGTTGCCTTAAGAATTCGTGGGTGGCTGCTCGCATTGCGGGTCCGACATTGGATCACCCAGCAGCAACATAGCGAAGACTACGCCAGCTTGTGCAGCCTCGTAAAGGCCTTTTTTGCAGCGCAGCAAATTTTTCAACTCAGGGCAAGCTGGCGAGATAGGCTTCAATCTGGTCAGGATCGAAGGTCAGCCCATCGAAAAAACGGTTGGCCGACAGCGTCAGCGTGCCCTGCTGCGCGCCGACCTGTGTCATCTGCGTGACGCTGCCTTCGACCTTGGAACTGGCATTGGGCAGATCATCGCCGGTATCGATCAGCGCAGCGCGGTAGATATCGGGCCGGAACACCCGCATCGCCCGCGCCGCATCGGCCGGATCGAAGGCGGTATGGCCCCAGCGCGCCATCTGCGAATAGAGCCACGCGGCCTGGCTCATCCACGGGAAATTGGCCGCCTCGCTGTGCTGGAACATCAGATCAGGCAGGTGCACCGGCGCAGCGCCGTGGGCCAGAACCAAGCGGTCCGATATCGCCCGCAGCACCAGCGCAGGGTTGGCATCGAGATAGGGGGGCGAGGCAAGGATGCGGGCATTCTCGGCGAAATTGGCCGGGTCGATGAAATGGCGGCCCGCCCGGCGCATGGCCCGGATCAGTGCAGCAAAGGCTTCGGCCTTGTCGGCCAGCACCGGCTCGCACACCGCGAGCACCTTTTCCACCCCGCGCCGCCAGATTTGCGCGGAAGCCAGCACGATTGTGCCGACATCACGCTCGACACAGACTGAACTCCACGGTTCGCCCACGCAAGACCCGTCGATCTCCCCGCTGGCCAGCGCATCGGGGACAAACGGCGGGGCGATGGTGACGATCTCGACATCGTGATCAGGCCGGATACCGCAGGCGGCGAGCCAATAACGCAGCTTGTAATTGTGGCTGGAAAAGCGGTGCACCACCCCGAACCGCAGCCGCCGCCCCTGCGCCTTGGCCGCCATCGCCGCTTCGCGCAGCCGCGCGCCGACAGCCGCCGGATCGCCATATTCGCCCGGCGATGCGACCATCGCGGCCAGTGGTTTGCTCAAGGTGATCGCATTGCCGTTCAGACCCAGCACAAAGGGCGCGGCCAGCGGCTGCGCCGGGCGGCCCAGCCCCAGCGTGGTGGCAATCGTCAGCGGCGCCAGCATGTGCGCGCCGTCGGTATGGCCGTAGAGCAGCCGGTCTAGCACGGTGGCCCAGCTCACATCGCGCACGAAGGTCAGCGCCACGCCCTCGTCAGCGGCAAAGCCATGTTCGTGAGCCAAAATCGGCAGGCAGGCATCGACCAGCGGCAGAAACCCGATGGTAAGCGTCGCGTCGGCCATGGTCAGTCCCCTCCCAGCAGATCATGCGCGGACACGACCGCTTCGGCGATTTCGGCGATCCGCTTGTTCGAAGACATCGCCTTGCGCCGCAATTCGGCATAGGCTTCCGGCTCGGTGATACTGCGGCTGCGCATCAGGATCCGCTTGGCACGGTCGATATGGTCGCGCTCGGCCAGCTTGCCCTGCGCGTCGGCCAGATCGGATTGCAGCCGGGCAAAGGCGTGGAACCGCTTGATGCACAGATCGAGCAGCGGCTTGATCCGGTGACTGGCGAGGCCATCAACCACATAGGCCGAAACCCCCGCATCGATCGAGGCGGCGATGGAGGCATCGTCGCTTTCATCGACGAACATGGCAATCGGGCGCGACAAAGCGCGGCTGACCGCAAAATATTCCTCCAGCACATCGCGCGACGGGTTGCCGAGGTCGATCAGCACCACATCCGGCGCGATCCGTTCAATCGCGGTGAGCAGCCCGTGGCGCTGCGTGAGCGTGAAGATTTCGGCATTTTCGAGCTGGCCCAGACCTTCTTCGATGATCGAAGCGCGTATGGAGCTTTCATCGACGATGGCGATCTTCATACGGCCACATTGCACCCCGATTGCGCGAAAACAAGCAGCTATGCCGATAGGCAGAAGCCGGTTACGCCTGTGGTATCGCGGTCGGCACTGTGCCGGACATGATCGGGGCAAGGCTTTTGCAACCAGGTGAACACAGCAGCGATCGACATCGCCTCACGCAATGGCGGCCCGAAGATCCCGCTTTCTGGCAGGCGCAGGGCGAACGCATCGCGCGGCGCAACCTCTATATCTCGATCCCCGCCCTGCTGCTGGCCTTTGCGGTGTGGATGGTGTGGTCGGTGGTGGTGGCCAAACTGCCGCAGGTCGGGTTTGCCTATAGCACTGATCAGCTGTTCTGGCTGGCGGCCTTGCCTGGCCTTTCGGGGGCGACCTTCCGCATCGTCTATAGCTTCATGGTGCCGATCTTCGGCGGGCGGCTGTGGACCACAATATCCACCGCGTCCCTGCTGATCCCGACCATCGGCATCGGCTATGCAGTGCGCAGCCCTGATACGCCCTACACCACCTTGGTGGTGGTAGCCCTGCTGTGCGGGCTTGGCGGGGGCAATTTCGCCTCGTCGATGTCGAACATCAGCTTCTTCTTCCCCAAGGCGCAGAAGGGCAACGCGCTGGCGCTCAACGCCGGGCTGGGCAATCTGGGCGTGTCGGTGATGCAGTTCGCCGTGCCGCTGATCATCACCGCAGGCGTGTTCGGCGCGCTCGGCGGGGCTGCACAGCAGACGGCAGATGGCGGCCCGCTGTGGCTGCAGAACGCAGGCTTTGTGTGGGTGCCGTTCATCATCGCCAGCACCCTGCTCGCATGGTTCGGGATGAACGACATTGCCGACGCCAAGGCCAGCTTTGCCGACTAGGCGGTGATCTTCCAGCGCAAGCACAACTGGCTTATGTGCTGGCTTTATACCGGCACATTCGGCAGCTTCATCGGCTTTTCCGCCGGCCTGCCGCTGCTCGCCAAGCAGCAGTTTCCGCAAGTGGACGTGCTGCAATTCGTGTTCCTCGGCCCGCTGGTGGGGCTTCCTGGGCATGTTCATCTTGATGTGCTTCATGACCGGGGTGGACTATGCCTCCACCTTCCAGATGATCCCCAACATCATGCGGCAGGAAGTTCCGCACCTGATGCCCGAGCTCGCCCCTGATGCCGCGCTGCGGCAGGCCGAGCGGGAATTGGCGGCGATCATCGGCTTCATCTCGGCGATTGCGGCCTACGGCGCCTTCTTCATCCCCAAGAGCTTTGGCAGCGCTATTGCGGCGACCGGATCGCCGATGGCGGCCTTGTGGGGCTTCCTGATCTTCTACGCCAGCTGCGCCGCGCTGACGTGGTTCGTCTACAACCGCCGCGGCGGTCTGCTCCACGACATCGAACGCGGAGCGGGCCACGCGTCATGATCGTGATGCAAAGGCGACTGCCCGGCAGGATCGACCAAGTCTTCTGGCCAAAAGGGGGTCGGTTTGCGAATTTCCGCTTCTGGCAGAAATCGGTCGAAGCGGCCCGGCAGGTGTCAGGATCGCGGTGCGTTCCCGCTTATGACCGCAGAGAGGGTGGAAAACGGACATCAATTGTTTCCGAAGTGCACTGCCTGTGGCTGCCAATGCTGTTGGCTAGGCTTGATGCCCTGTCCCCCGTCAGCACCTATGGCACAGATTTGAGGTTGTGATTTAAGGAGGATTTGGGCTTCGTCGTAGTGACGAAG
>CANMMR010000015.1 GCA_947499095.1 uncultured Erythrobacter sp. | reverse complement strand
ATATCAAGACCTTCATGGCAACCATCGCCATCGCAGCCTTCGTCACGTGGTGGCTCTAATGAGTCCGGACCCTAGTTATCGGTGAGCTTCACTAAAACTAGAAAGACCGGCGCCTGCAATGAAGAAATCCACTTGGTCGCGTAAACGCTGAGGTGTGTGATTAACTGCTATCCCATGGCTGATCGCTTCTGCATGAAGATCGCTCACAAAAATGCCGAGAAACATTTCAGCCAGCATTGCAGGGCTGCCATGCATCGTCGCACCGTTCATTTTCCATGAAACGAACATCTGTTCGACTGCTTGCCGGGTTCGGGTAGCGGTGCGCTCGAAAAAGACACGTGCGAATTCACGGTCACTGACACTGCGAGCGATCACAATGCGAACCAGAGCGACGACCTCAGGCTCCAGGAAGTGTGAGTGCAATCCCTCTGCAAGACGCAGTAATATTGCTGGCGGGTCGCCTCCCTGTTCCAGTGCTTCAGAAACAAGCGTTTCGCCCGAAGATGCTTTCTCCAATACCACTGCCTCGAGCAGGCCGTCCTTGTTTCCGAAGAGCTTGTAGATCGTAGCCAGTGATCCCCCGGCGCGATCGACGATGTCACCGAGTGTCGTACGTTCGAAACCTTGCTCGACGAAGAGGGTTCGAGCAGCCTCGATAATCGCGCGTTTCCGGCGGTCGAGACGGCAGAATTCGTCATGTTCGATCATTTGACAGGGCTCTACGATAACGGGTTGCGTGGCAAGGGTGTAATACCTATTACACCTTCGCACCTGCACAAAAGCTGACTGAAAGCCACTTCACCGTGAAGCCCATCCTAGCCGGCCTGGCCGCCTGCCTCCTCCTCTCCGCCTGTTCGGCTGCCGATACGCCTCCGGAGCAGCAGCCAATCCCGGTCAAGACGGTTACCGTTGCCAGCGCCACGGTTCCCAACGTGATCGAACTGCCGGGCCGGGTCGAACCGGTGCGCGTTGCCGAAGTCCGCGCTCGCGTGACCGGCATCGTGCAGGAACGGCTCTATGAAGAAGGAACCGACGTTCGCGCGGGTCAGCCGCTGTTCCGGATCGATCCGCGCGAATTGCGGGCAAGCTATGCCCAGACGCAGGCAGCACTGGCACGTGCGCGGGCCACCGCGGCGAACGCCAAGGCTGTCGTCGAGCGCTATCGCCCGCTGGTCGACGAGAATGCCATCAGCGGTCAGGAATATGACGCAGCGCTCGCCGCTTCGCGGGAAGCAGAGGCGAATGTCGCGCAGATCCGTGCGCAACTCGAATCGGCATCGCTCCAACTTGGCTACACCACCGTGCGTGCCCCGATCGGCGGGCGGGCCGGACGGGCACAGATTACCGAAGGCGCGCTTGTCAGTCAGCCGGAAGGCACGCTGATGACCCGGATCGAGCAGATTTCGCCGGTCTACGTTAGCTTCGCCCAGGCGGCTAGCGAAGTCCTCAGGTTGCGCCGGGCCATCGCCGCAGGCGAAATCGAACTGGACGAAAACGACCGCGTCGAGGTGCGCCTGACCTTCAGCGACGGGACCGAATACCCGATTCCCGGCTATATCGACTTCCTTGCCTTCTCCGTCGATCAGCAGACAGGGACGGTAGAGTTACGAGCCGAGTTTCCCAATCCACAGCGGCTGCTGCTACCCGGCGAATTCGTGCGCGCCCAAATCTATGCCGGCGAGATACAGAACGGCCTGACCGTGCCGCAGCGCGCCGTTTCGCTCACCGAGGAGGGCGGGACGGTGTTCGTCGTCGATAGCGAAGGATTGGCTGCAATCCGCCCGATCCAGCTCGGCGCGATGGTCGATGGAAACTGGATCGTGGAGGGCGGCCTTCGCCCCGGCGATGTCGTCATCACCAGCAACCTGCAGAAAATCAGGCCGGGTGTGCCGGTGAAAGTCTCGAACACGCCGACCGGGCAGAACAAGCCTGCAAAAGCTCCCGCTCAAACCGATCGCGGGGCGCAATAGACCATGGCGCGGTTCTTCATCGACAGGCCGATTTTTGCCTGGGTGGTTTCGCTCGGCATCCTGCTGGCGGGCTTTATCGCCCTGCGCGCACTTCCGATCGAACAGTATCCAGAGGTCGCCCCACCATCGCTGACCATCAGCGTCGTGTATCCCGGTGCGGACGCAGAGACGCTCGAACAGAACGTCACGCAGGTCATCGAGCAGCAGCTCAACGGGGTGGAGGGTTTCCTCTACATGTCCTCGTCCAGCGGGTCGAACGGAGCGGCGAGTATCACGCTGACCTTCGAGGCGGGTACCGACATCGATATCGCCCAGACCGAGGTGCAGAACCGCTTGAGCACGGTCGAGGCGCGCCTGCCTGAAGAGGTCCGGCGACAGGGTATCACCGTGCGCCAGGCGAACGTCGGCTTCCTGATGATCGTCGCGCTCACATCGGAAAGCGGCGACCTTACGACTACCGATCTGGGCAACATCGCTGCGAACCAGGTTGTGGACGAGTTGCGCCGGGTGACCGGTGTGGGCGATGTCACGCTCTTCGGTTCGCAATATGCCATGCGCATCTGGCTAGATCCCGAAGCGCTGGCAGCCTACAACCTGTCCCCAAGCGCAGTACTTGCCGCCATCCGCGAGCAGAATTCGCAGACCGCCGGCGGCTCGATCGGCGCCCGGCCGCTCGCCGATGGGCAACAGATCAGCGCGACCATCTCGACCGAAGGCCGGTTCACCACCGTCGAAGAGTTCGAGAACATCATTCTTCGCGCCAATTCCGGCGCGGCAGTGGTAAGGCTTGGCGAGGTTGCGCGCGTCGAAATCGGTGCGCAAAGCTACGCCACTTCCACCACTCTCAACGGACAACCCATGGCGGGGATGGCGATCCAGTTGGGGACCGGTGCCAACGCGCTTGCCGCTGCAGGGGGCGTGAAGGAGCGTCTCGCCGAAATCGCGCCCGGTCTTCCGGGAGACGTAAGCTGGTCGATCCCTTACGATACGACGCCTTTCGTTCAGGCTTCGGTGGAAGAAGTGGTGAAGACCTTGGTCGAGGCCATGGTGCTGGTCTTCCTCGTCATGTTCCTGTTCCTGCAGAACTGGCGAGCGACACTGATACCGACACTGGTAGTTCCGATTGCCCTGGCAGGCGCCTGTCTCGGTTTGTGGTTGTTCGGCTTTTCGATCAACGTGCTCTCGCTCTTCGGAATGGTCCTAGCGATCGGTATCCTGGTCGATGATGCGATCGTGGTGATCGAGAATGTCGAGCGCATCATGCGTGAAGAAGGCCTCCCGCCCCTGCAGGCGACCCGCAAGGCAATGGGCCAGATCACCGGAGCGATCATCGGCATCACGCTGGTGCTGATCGCGGTTTTCGTGCCGATGGCCTTCTTCCCCGGCTCCACCGGGGGTATCTATCGTCAGTTCTCGGTTACGCTTGCCATTGCCATTTTCTTCTCGGCGTTCCTGGCGCTTTCCCTGACGCCGGCACTTTGCGCCACCTTCCTGAAGCCGATCGCTAAAGGTCATGGGGAGGGCGGGCAGGTTGCGGTCGATACCGAAGCCGAAATGCAACCCGGCTGGCGAGGACGCGTCGCCCAAGTGCGCAACAAGGCCGCCCGATTCTTTGGCCGGTTCAATCGCTGGTTCGCGCGGATGCAGGAGAAGTACGGTCGGGCCAATGACCGCATCCTGTCGCGGCCATGGCGCGGTTTCGCCGTATTTCTGGCTCTGGGCGCAGTAACGATTCTGCTGTTCATGCGCCTCCCGTCTGCCTTTCTGCCGACGGAGGACCAGGGGTTCCTCATCACCGCAGTTCAGGCGCCGCCGGGAGCGACGCAGGAGCGCACCGACGAAGCTCTGGAGCCGATCGAGGATTTCTGGTTGGCTCGCGAAGAGGTGGAAAACCTCGTTGTCGTGCGCGGATTCAGTTTCTTCGGTCAGGGTCAGAACAATGCGATCATGTTCGCGTCGTTCAAGCCATGGGAAGAGCGTACCGCCGAAGGAAGCGGCGCGGCCGAAATCCTCGGCCAGGCGATGGGCACTTTCAGCCAGTTGGACAGCGCGATCGCATTCGTAATCCAGCCACCGGCGATCCAGTCGCTCGGGCAGGCAAGCGGCTTTACGCTGAAACTGCAGGATCGCGCAGGTCTTGGCCGTGAGACGTTGACGGCGGCGCGCGACCAATTGCTCGGCATGGCGTCGCAAAGCCCGATGATCGCCAACCTGCGACCCGAAGATCAGGGACCAAGCCCGCAGCTCGCGCTCGAGATCGACCGCGTCCAGGCACGGGCGCTTGGGCTCTCGCTTACCGATGTTAACGCGGCACTGTCGATCACCTTTGGCTCGGCCTATGCCAACGACTTCAACCGCGACGGGCGTGTCTTGCAGGTGCTCGTCCAAGCGGACGCGCCTTATCGCATGAGCCCCGAAGACGTGCTGTCGCTGCGTATTCCGAACGCGGAGGGGCAGCTTGTGCCGTTCAGCGCCTTCGCCACTGCGGACTGGTCGGCAGCTCCGGCCAGCCTTGCACGCTACAACGGTTACCCCGCCATGACCCTTTCCGGCATGGCTGCTCCCGGTGAATCGTCAGGTGCTGCACTCGCGGAAATGGAACGTCTGGCGGAGCAACTGCCGCAGGGGATCGGCTATGAATGGACGGGTATCTCTTACGAGGAAAAGCAGGCCGGCGGGCAGATTGGCCTGCTGCTCGGCCTGTCGGTCGTTGTGGTATTCCTTGTGCTTGCGGCGCTCTACGAAAGCTGGGCTGTTCCTCTCGCGGTGCTCTTGATCGTGCCCATGGGCGTACTCGGTGCGGTGTTGTTCTCGATGCTGCGCGGTCTTTCGGCGGACGTCTATTTTAATGTCGGATTGATCACGATCATCGGACTCGCGGCAAAGAACGCAATCCTCATCGTTGAATTCGCCATTGAGGAGGAAGAACGTGGCCTAAGGCGGATTGATGCAGTGAAAGCGGCCGCTCGCCTGCGCCTGCGTCCGATCATCATGACCTCGCTGGCATTCACTATGGGTATGGTTCCGCTCGTGCTCGCGAGTGGTGCCGGGGCCGCAAGTCGCATCGCGGTTGGTACCGGAGTGATGGGAGGAATGATCGCCGCGACCGTGCTCGGTATCTTCCTGATCCCGATGCTGTATCTCCTGGTGCGGCGAAACGTCAGCCGCAAGCAGCCTGTCGCAACCGGCGGTCATGAAGGCGATACAGACCCAGTCGAGAAATCCGGTCCTGCAATCGAAGAAGGGCGCGCTCCATGACGCGATCGACGAGAAAGCTGGCCGCTCTGGCGATCGGTTCCAGTCTGCTTGCCAGCTGCGCGAGCATGGCCCCCGAGCACTCCCGCCCCGAGGCAGCCACCGCGCCTGCCTTCGATGCCGAGTACGGACCGGACGGGACAGTCGTCGCATCGCAATTGTCCTATCGCGAGTGGTTCGGTGACCCGCGATTGGAGCAACTCATCGCGAGTGCGCTTGAAAACAACCGCGATCTCCTCGCCGCAACGGCAAGGGTCGAACAGGCCCGTGCGCGCTATCGGATAGAAGACAGCCGGCAATTGCCGGCGCTGGTTGGAGATGGCAGCGCCGTACGGACGAGGCAGCCGCTCTCGACCAATCCGGCGCTGGACACCGGGGATGTCGAAGGTGCCCCCGACTCAGTCACCTTCAACCGCTTTGATGTGGGCGTAGGGGTTACCTCTTTCGAGCTCGATTTCTGGGGGCGAATTGCCAGTTTGAGCGAAGCTGCCCGCGCGGAATATCTGGCCACGGCTGCCGCGCAGCGGGCCTTCTACCTTTCGCTCATCGCCGACACCGCCAGCACCTATTTCGAGATCGTGGAAACCGAGGAGCAGATCGCGCTGGCCCAGGCGACCGCCGAAAGCAGGCGCGAAGGTTTGCGGATCGCACGGCTACGCCTTGAAAACGGGGTGACCTCGGCACTTCCATACCGGCAGGCCGAGACCTTGCTGACGCAGGCGGAACAGCAATTGGCAAGCGAACGACTGGCCTTGGCGCAACTGCGCAACCAGCTCGCCGTTCTGGTGGGCGGGACCATACCCGAAACTTTGCCAGAAGGCGTATCTCTTGCCGAGCAGGGTGACGAGCGCAGGCTTGCGGCTAGATTGCCGTCAGATCTCCTGCTGGTGCGCCCGGACATTATCGCTGCCGAAGAACAGCTACGTGCTGCGCGCGCGAATATCGGGGCTGCTCGCGCGGCCTTCTTCCCGACCATTTCGCTCACCGGAAGTGCAGGACTGTCCTCGAACAGTCTCGACGGCCTGTTTTCGAGCGATGGGCTGGGCTGGAGTTTTGGGCCGTCCATATCTCTGCCGATTTTCGACTGGGGAGCACGCGAGGCCGATCTCGATCTGGCGCAGGCGCTCGAAGTCGAACAGGTCGCGAACTACGACCGCACCGTTCAGAACGCCTTCCGCGAGGTATCGGATGCGCTGGCAGGGAGGCGCTATCTCGCCGAACAATTGATGACCCTCGAAACCTCGGTAGAGGCGCAGCAGCAGATCGCCCGCATTGCCCGGTTACGCTACCGCGAAGGAGTGGCAGACTATCTCGAGGTCCTCGACGCCGAACGCAATCTGTTCAGCGCTCAGCAACAGCTTCTTGCCGTTCAGCGTGCTTGGTTGCAAAATCGTGCGACGCTGTTCGTTGCCCTCGGCGGCGGCGCCAATCCTAGCATTAAGCACAGGCCGCTTCCGATGGTTCGATAGTCAAAAGCAGCCTGTCCGCTTTCGGCCCTATTGTGGTGAAAAACTCGGCCTGACCCGATCCGCAGCCGATTTTCCGTAATAATGATTCAACGGGAGAAGGCGTCTTGAGGTAATGATGCAGGCATGAGCTCTTATGAGTTTTAATATTTCCCGCCGAAGGTGCCAGCGGAGTTTTTCAACACAATTGGCCCAATTCCGGACCAAAGACGCGATCCGTCGCTGACGCCCGCTTACAGAATCGTTCTAAGATCGTCGGAACTGCAGCAACTCGGGTGGGAAGCAGCCCGTCCGCTATACGGACTTCCCCATGCAAGCGGACGGAGCAACTCTTCAAAATCTGCCGGTCACGTGACTAAAGCCCGCCGGATAGCTTGCTCGACCGGCGAGTAATCATCGTCTGGCCGTTCGAGACATATCGGTTCGCGCGGTAGCAGCGGTGGTTGCGCCATGAAGCGCGGTTCCTTTCCACGATGCTTCTGTGCGGAATGCACCAGGAATGGATGGCACAGATACACCGTGCCGGCCGGACCCGTTGCCAGTTCCTCCCGGCGATGGGCGGATCCTGCAAATCCATCCGAGGCCAATTCGCGGAGGGTAAGGCCAGCTTCCCCGGCTGGTGCGAGCTGCCGCGCTATGTCGATGTGCGATCCGACCCGGATGCGGGTGGGGGCATCGTCGGCACCAACATCCGAGAATAGGAACAGCATGAGAAGGGCGCGACCTCTGCTGCGCACATTGGCCCGCCAGTCCATGAAGTCCGGTTCCTCGTAACCGAAGCTGACATCGATGTGCCACCCATCATCGCCAGGTTCTTTGGCGGACGGGAATCGGACAGGAAATGTGCCTAGGCCACCCCGGGGCAGCCACCGACCTTTGCCGACAAGTCGGTCGAACGCGCTATGTAAGACGGCTGTGTTCGCTGCCTCGCGGAACGGATTCTGATCCAACTGATCGAGCCGAATGACTGGCCGGGTCCACGTCGTCGGGTCGTCGGGATCGCATCCCGTGACCGTCCACAGGATGGCGCGGGCTTTTGCGGCAGTCTCTGCTGAGAATGCCGAATCCACCCGAACGAAGCCGTCACGAACGAAGCGGGCTATGTCATCTGCGCCAAGCGCAGGATTTAATTTAGTTTCCATGATGTCTCTCAATTAGGCGCATAGAATCGAGCGGCATTGCCGCTTCATGAGCGGAAAAACCGGCAAGATCAGCTAAGCGGAAAAGCTGAGGCGCGATTGAAAGTGATAAACTTCATCGGCTTCCGTTACCTGGTGGGCCGTGGATGCACAATGAACGGTCGCTTTTCATTAGGTGGTAAGGATCAGTGAGAGGTCCGCGGTCGGATTGAGGCGAATGTCCGCTTTGTGCGCTTCGCCAAACGGAAACGGACTGACTGCTTACGGCCCATTGCCTGCCATCCGGGGTGCTCTTCCACAGCTATTGTTGATTGAGTGTAGGCATATCTAACCTGCTCTCATTCGATGGACCGCCCGTTGCATAATTTACAATCTGGCAAATACCAACAGATCAGTAACTGCCATTAACCTTTGCCAGTGACGAAGCGTTAAGTTATTCGCGCCAAAACCGTTATGCTCAGGGCGTTCGACCAACGAAGATAGCTCCTCGTGGCGACGCCGGATCGCCTATGGACGATCCGGCGCATCATGAAATTTAGGCCGCCTGGGCGAGATGAGGCAGGTCGAAGATGTCTCCCCGCTCCCATTGGTCGGCCTGGATCGCGATAAGTCGGTTGTAGGCCCTCACCATGTCGCCATCTGCCGCTTCGAAACTCGATGCTGGTGCATCGGTGATGTGGTGCAGATTAAGCGCATGGTCGAACCGGTACGCGCCCAGATTGAAGCCGTCTGGTACAAGGGTCGCGCGGTCGTCTTCGCAAGTCAAGCAGAGCATGCAGCTCTCAATGTAGTGCATCCCCTCTCCCATCTGTGCGACCAAGCCGATTTGCGGAACCGTCGGGCACTCTGCAGACTGATGAACCCAGAGGAGCGGGCGGCCGGTTGTCTGTACCCGGGAAGTGAACTGCATGAGGCCGAAAGCGTGGGGAGCCGACCCGCTCAGCAAAATGTCCACCTTGTCTCGGAATTCAGTGAAGCGTCCGGGCCGGCCGCCCAGCAGGTGTGCAACGGCGGCGAGGTAGTTGGCGATGCGCTCCTGTTGTTCGATCTCAGTCATCTCAAGTCTCCATAGGCCGCGGGGATCGCGTGCCCTTTTCCGCTCTCTTCCAGAGAGCCACCTCCTTTCGTTCTAAAAAAGTCTACTCGCGCAGCCGCGCCCGCTTTGCGCCCTCATGTCGGCCATTTGAGTTCGCTTGAATCTTTTCCGAAAGCTGCCTGTCGTCAGCATCAGCCCAGATGGCAGCTTCGCACCTTAGCAACCACTCCTTGCGATCGGCGTGCTGCCCCCCCCCGAGAGTGGGCGTCGGTTCAGCACAAGGGATCGCTGCAAATGTGCGCTCCTATTGCGACCGCCTTGGTCGGCAGCGCCGAGGCATTGCATAACAAATGCAACGATAACGGGACGGTATCCTCGCTAGAACGGGGATAGTTGTGAGGCTGCGATCAATAGAACTTATACAATTCTCGCGCCTTCGCGTTGGGATTGTCAAATGGCTCGGAGAAAAAGGGCAAGAAGCCGTGTGCATTAAGCTACAATGGCGAAATGCCTCGCCAACTCGTTCGTGATGCGGTGCAGCTGCCGTGTTTCTCGGTCGATGCAGCACAGGGTCGTGTCCACTTCGGCGACAGACACGCTGCCGCGGCTGAACTGTATTTCGAATTGCGAGCGGGACCCACGAAAGCCCCTGAGGAGGACTTTCGCCTCGAGCTGGTCGTCGAGAAACGCCTCGCTGCGATATTTGATGTCGTGGCGCAGGGCGATCCATGCGATCTTTGCGACCTCCTCCGCCGGCGCATGTGCGACCCAATAGGCGGTGATCGCCTGCTGCACCCAGGTCAGATAGACCGCATTGTTCACGTGATCGAGCTCGTCGATCGCATCCGGGCTGACCGTGATGGGATAGACGAAAGCCGAACCGCCCTCCTGCCCCCTCTGTGGGTTCATGGGCTCGCGCCTTCTTTCCATGCGCCATCGCCAATCCAGCGCAGCGCCGTGAGCGAGGGCATGAACATGTATTCCCCGCCGCGCAGCCGGTTGAAGGTGGTCACGCCATCGATTTTTCGGCGCACCGGCGTTTCGGGAATGGTGAAAGTCCCGGGCGTCTGGTGCAGACCGACGATCGGATCCCGTTCTTCGCCCAGGTCGACGAAGTTGCCACGGTTGATCCATTCCTGCTGGAGAAATTCGATCGTATCGAATGCCCTGGCGCTGATGAAAATGAAGAACAGCCCGCGATCCTCCTGCGCATCGGACTCCGACGTCACGTCGCGGCTCCATTTCGGACCGTAGGTAGATGAGCGCCTGATGATGCGGTGGATGTTCACATCGCTGAGGATCGTAAGCTGGCTGTCGCGCGGATTGAGGCGGCGCATATGCGCGGCGTGCGGGCAGACGAGGCCGCGATGATCGTCTTCGTAGGAGAAGTCGTTGTTGCGTCGGGAATCGGCGCCGAGTTCCGGATCGTCCCGGTCCGGCGCTAACGGCAATGGCGCACCGCTCTGCCACCGGCCGAACATCTTCGCGGCTATATAATCCTGCTCTCCTTCGTCGGCGGATTGCTCGCGCAGGAAGTCGTTAAACGCGCCGACGCGGCTCTGATATTTTCGCAGCACGATGTATGACCCGTTGCGCCCAAGCGGTGCGGGTTGCGGCATGGCGAGCGGGCTACCGGTCTCGCTGTTCTCGCCCAGGATGAATTCTCCAGGCGCGATCGCGCGCTCCTGACCGGGCAAGGGGTCGACCCCGCTCCCGTCGACCAACGGCTGCGAAATGCTGTCGCGAAAGCCGAAGGGGTTCTTTGCGTCCTCGTCGGCACCGAAACGGTGCGTACCGATCAGCGTGATGCCGGTGGATTTTTCCAGTTCGGCCTCGGCCTTTGCCAGCACGTCGTCGAGCGCATCGTCGTCGCGCGCATAAATGGTCAATGCGATATGGCAAGTGCCGGGGCGATAGGGATCCTCCCATGTTTCGGGCACGTTTTCGCCGAAATCGCGTAGCTGCTCGGCGCGGGCGGCCATGCCTTGCTGGAAGGCCAGCGGAAAACTCTCCAACGAGGTTTCGGGCAGCCCGAGCGCCTTCAAGCCGTCATAGCTGATGGCGACGCCGGTCCACGAGTCCAGCTCGTCCGTCCAACCCGATGCAGCGGGGATATGGTCGGCCAGGCGGCGCAAAAGATCCCGCCCTCCGGCGGCCTCGTCGACATGGATCATCGAATGGATGCCGACATAGGGTTCGGGCCGGGATCGAAGGATCAGCGCCTGGATATCGTCGAGTTGGAGCTTGACCTTGTCCGGACGGAAGCGGGCGGAAAGTTCTTGCAGAATGCCCATGTCAATAATCCACGCCTTCGGGTTGCGCGATGGCCGTGCTCAGCTCGTCGAGAGCCTTGCTCGTGGCGGGATCCATATCCGCATTCGCCCGGGATTTTTCGAGGAAGTCATCCAGCGCGTGCTCCATCCGCTGGTACCGGCGGGTATCCACAACCGTCACTTGCGGATTGGCCACAAACCATCCCGATGCATCGATCTGGTGATCGGCGATAAAGTCCTTCACCTTGGGGCTGTCGATCCCCGGCCAGCCTTCGACATTGGCGAACAGCAGGTCCATCAACCCCGGAATCTTGGTGGCGAAATCGTTAATATAGGTGTCCCAGTCGCCATCATAGGTTGTGGCGAACAGGATGCGCGTGTCGTCGTCGAAAAATACGAAGCGCATATCGTGCAAGGTCGACACCCGCTGCGCGCCGTCCATATTGCCGTTGGTGAGGTCGAAGATGCGACGCAGGCGGTCCGCCCCGCCGGGCTTGACCTTGGCGATGGCGGTCAGTTCGGACACATTGCCCGACTGCATTCCCGCGCGCCCCGCCTTGTTGGCGGTACCCTTGTAATCGGGATTGTGGTCGCGGATCATCGCTTCCAGCGCGATTTTCGCGAGCTGCGGCAGGTCTTCTGCCAGCTCGCGCGCACGGCGGCGGATTTCTTCGGGCTTGCTCTCATCGGCAAGACGCGGATCGGTGCTTTTGGTCATGGCGCGCTCCTTTTGCGCTTGGTGGTCAATCGGGAATGTCGGACAGGGCCTGCGGCTCTATGCGCGGGCGATCGTTCTGAGTGTGACGATAGGTGCTGGACCGTTCGTAGGCCGCGCGGCGAATGCGCATGATGCCGCCCAGCGGGCGATGCGCCTCGACGCCGTTCCATGGATTGAACGACAGCACATCGTCGCCGAAAACCTGGCGTGGCGGGCTGTAGGGGTCCTGGCTGTCGAAGCGCAGCGTGGCGATGGCACGATGGGGAGACTTTTCCTCTTCCCACAACACGGCAGCATCTTCCACCGGCATCGTTTCGAGATCGGTGCAGAGCTGCGCGCGCAATTCATATTCGGTGCCGTTCGCGCGGAAAAAATCGCCGATTACGTCGCGCATGGTCGAATATTGGACGTCTTCGAGATCCCGACCGGTCAAATCGCGCACGGATTGGGATTTCGGGGCGAGCGACAGTTTGGCGACATGGTCGCCGAACCGGACAGCGGCCTGCGTATGATAGGTTTCGCCGAGAGGATGATTGTTGTCGCGCGCCAACCCCTCGAGCGTCGCGCTCGGCACCTTGCCCACCGCTTCCACCGCATCCTTCGCGCCGCGCGCCACGCCGGCAACGAGGCGTTGGAAGAAATCGGGCGCATGCGCGTTCTTTTCGAGCAGACCCAGCATCTGCTTGTATTTCGGGATCGTGCCGAAGGCGAGCACCGGGAAATTCACCATCAGGAAATCCTGGTTCTCGCCACCGATGTCGGGCGAAAGCCGGTCACCCGGAACGCCGATCACCTTGATCGCGAAACCGCGCGGGGCCGGAACCTCGTCCGAATGGATATCGCCCGGCGCGGACGAAAGCCGCGCGACGACCTCGTAGGTCTTTGGAGAAGCGAAGATGCCCTGCGCAAGCTCAGCCGACAGACCGTCGTGCACGGTCATGCTACCCTTAAGGATCGCGTGCGATTTCGCATGGGCATCGCGATGGGCGTGCCGATGCCGTTCGAACGCGTTGCGCGCCGTCGCATTCATCTGTTCGACGATCTCGCGCGTCAGCCGCTGTTCGTCGGGATCGACTTGCTCGACATTGGGGGTGAACCGTATGGGCTGCATGGGCAACAACTCCTGCCTGTTTTGCCTGCTGAAAAGGATCGACGGAAAACCGATCCTCTGGCCGGGCATTTGAAATATCAAGTGATATCTGAAAATTTGGTTCCGAAAATCAGGATTTTTGAGACGGATCGAGCACCATGAGCGGCGAAATCACCACCAAATCGCGTCGGCAAAGCCAGGCGGAAACACGCGCCAAGCTGATCAAATCGGCCGAGCGGCTGATGATCGCCCATTCCATCCCGGCACTTTCCGTGCGCCAGCTCTGCGCCGACGCCGGATTTACGCAAGGCGCCTTTTATTCGAACTTCGAGAGCAAGGAGTTGCTGCTGCTCGAAGTCATGGAAGGTCACTTGGCCGAACAGCGGGACCGACTGGAAGACCTCGCCGCCTCGATCCCGGAAGCCGATATCGACCAGGCCATGCAAACGCTTGCTGCGTGGCTAGCCGACATCCCCGATCGCCAGGCCTGGGCGGCGCTGGCGCTGGAATTGCAGCTCTATGCCTTTCGCAACCCGGAATTCCGCGCGCAGTACAAGGCTGCGGAGGCGCGTGTAACGGCCCAGTTCCGGGTTCTGATCGAAGGCCTGGCCGCCCAGTTTGGGCAGCCACTCCGCTTGCCCGCCGATGTCATCACCGAAACCTTGCTCATACTCTGGCATACCGCGGTCTTGCGATCGGGCGACGGCACCCAGCCGGAAGAAAGTTACGTGAAGGTCTTCAGGCAGATCATGTTCGGCGAACCGTCAGCCGGATAGCGTTGCGTGACCGCCACCATACCGCGTCACCCTTGCCCGGTTTCGTCCTTGCGCAGGTAAAGGGTCTGTGTCGGGAAGGCGAACCCGATGCCTGCCTGTTCCAATCGCTCGTAGATGTCGAGCATGAGATCGTTGCGGATTCTCAGGCTTTCGTCGAAATCGGCGGTCATGATGTAGGCAAAGGTTTCGATCGCCAGCGAGTCCGTTGCAAAATAACGTAATGTCGCCCGGCGCGGCTCCGGGGCGATGTGCTCGTTCTGTGCGAGCGCCTCTGCTATCAGGCCAATCCCTTCACGCAGCTTGGCCGCATCCAAGGCGTATTCGAGGCCGATCGTCTCGTTGAAGAGGAAACGTTCGCGCTTGGTATAGTTTTCGATCTGGCGTGAGGAAAAATCGCCATTGGGGATCGTGACGACGGTTCGTTCCAGCGTCCTGATCCGGGTCGACCGCATCCCGATATCCTCGATCGTGCCGAGCACATCGCCGACCTTGCACACATCCCCGACCTGCACCGGCCGGTCGGCCAGCACGGATACGGTACCGACCAGGTTCTCGACCGTCTTCTGTGCACCCAGCGCCAAGACCAGACCGCCGATGCCGAGCGCCGCCACACCAGCGGTGACATCGAAGCCGAGCGTGTCGAGGATGCCGAGCGCCCCCAGGACCAACAGTCCGGCCTTGATAACCCGGCGGGCAAAGACGATGACAGACGCGCTCTGGTACCGCGCGCGCCGCGTCATGCGCAGCGACAGCCACCGGGCGAGCGCATCGACCAAGCGGAACAGGAACCACAGGAACACGATCCACGCTGCAATGCCGAGATAGCGCAGCACGACCTGACGCGCGACGATCGAGATCGGCGCAGCGTCCGACCACAGCCGGAAACCGACGATGGTGACAACCAGCGCCAGCGGCGGCAGGGCGGCATCGAGGACCCGGTACACCGCCCCATCGCGCGAGAGGACCTGCCGCAGACCGAGCAGGACCAGCGCGGCCAGCAACCGGGTCGCGATGAAGACGGCGATCAATAGTCCCAGCAGCTTGACCCAATCCAGCGCAGGGGCACCGGCGACGATAGCCTCTTCTTCCGGGATCGCCTGCGGTTCGATATCCGGGAGCGCCTGTAGCGTTTCCGCCGACAGCCGCCAGATGGCAGGCCCGTCCGTGCCGCTGCTCTGTGTCAGCAGGATGGGTATCTCGCCCCCGGCGAGTGTCCCGACCTGTTCGCGTGTCGGGCCGAGGCCATCGTCGAGCCGCCCGTTGGGCTCGTTGGCCAGTTCCTGATAGGTGGCGAGCGTCCCGCCCGCATCGAGCGCAGCGCGCAGGCGCGGCACGACCTCTGCGCGATCCATACCGGCAGGCAGGTCGAGATAGGGATCGAGGGCACCAGGATCTTCGCTCGCCAGCACGCCCAGCAGATTGGTCACGGTCGATCGCGGCGTTTCTCGCCCGAAGGGATCCATCGCCACCTGCGCCTCGGCGGCGTCCCCGGACGACGGAAGAATCGACGTCGCGGCGAAAGCTGCGACGCCGCAAGTGAGCAGTACGGTTGCCAGCAAAGCGTGGAAAAAGGCGAGGATCTTACGCATTTTGGGGGAATGTTTGGCGCGCGAGTGGCGGTTTTTCAACAGCAGACGTGCTCACCATTGTAGTACAGGTAACTTCCTGCGCTGGAGAGCTGTCCTGTTTGCCCGAGCAGGCGGGTAGGACACGCGCGCGCCTCCAGCGTCAGATATCGAGGCACAGCAAGAAACCGAAGTCGTAGCATATGGCTCGTTCGCGTTCAGCGTGATCAGTATTGCGTAGCGGCTATCGGTTTGGGCGGTTTGCTTCAAGGCCACAGCGCGCGCAAAACCTCGTCCACCAACGCGTCTTGCGCCTGCGCGTCCACCTCTCCCGACCGCATTGTCGCGGCCAGCCGTCCTTCGGTGGCCAGATGCGCCAGTCCGTGCGCGGGGGCGATGGCGGCGATCAGGCGCGGATCCAGTCGCTCGAACTCGGGGGTCGGCACGCCGAGGCCGCGTGTTCCGGCAGCGGCGGCGGCGAGCGGGCGCATCGCCCGATAGACCGCAGCCCGCAGGTCATCGTCCTCCAATTCGATCAAGTCGGTGCGGCCCATCAGGCGGAAACGGCCCGTGTTGTCGCGCGCGAACCTAACATAGACGGCGGTCAGCGCGCGCAGCGCCGCGTTGCCTTCCAGCCCCTCTGCCGCGCCTGCCAGTTGCTTGCCCAGTGCCTCGTAACTGCGCCGCGCCACCTGCGTCAGCAAGCCCGCCATGCTGCCGAAATGATGCGTTGGCGCGCCGGGGGATACGCCCGCCTTGCGCGCTGCCTTGCGCAGCGTGAAGCCTTCCACGCCTTCTGCGGCGATGATCTCTTCCGCGGCGGAAATCAGCGCGCTGCGCAGGTCGCCATGATGATAGCTGTCGCGTTTCGTCTTGGTCATGAGGGCAATCTGGCACGCAATCTAAACAGTGTATAGACAAAAAGCGCGCGAGGTATCTATACAGTGTTCATATAGGTTCGGGCGCAGGGGCTTTCGCCCCTCACCCCCGACAGGAAGGATACAGCAATCATGACTCAACGCGCTCTTATCGTCGGCCTCGGCATCGCCGGAATGGCCAGCGCCATGTCGCTTAAGAAGGCCGGGTGGGAACCCGTCATCGTCGAACGCGCGCCTAAGCGGCGGACAGGCGGCTATTTCATCGGCCTTCAGGATGCGGGCAAACATGCGGCGGAAAGGCTGGGCGTGCTGCCCGGCATCCATATCCGCACGCCCGAAGCCTCGCCGAATTGGCACATGACGAAAGACGGCGGAGGTGTGCGCGTAGCCGGGTTCGCCGACCAGCCGACCCGGCCTGCCACGCTGCTGCGCGGTGATATCGAAGAAGGGTTGTGGAACGGCGTCGACGGGCAGGTCGAAATCCGGTTCGGCACAAGCCCCGTGGCCATTGTTGAGCGCGCGGACGGCGTCGATGTGACGCTGGATACGAAAGACGGCAGTTCAACGATCGAGCGCTTCGACCTGGTGATCGGTGCCGATGGCCTGCGCTTCACCGTGCGCAAGCTGGTGTTCGGCCCGCAAGAGAAGTTCATGCATTCGCTGGATGCGGTGATCTGCGCTTATCAGCTAGAAGAACAGATGGAGACATTCCGCCAGCGCGACGGAGTAATCCTCAATCAGGATAAACGCTCGCTCTGGGTCTTCCCGCTGCAGGATCATACGCCGACGGCGTTCTTTGCCTATCGCACCAAGGATGTAGATGCGCAGTTCGAACGGCCTGCGGTGGAAACGCTGCGCGATGTCTTTGCCGATATGGAGCCCCACTCCATCGTGGAGGAAGCGCTGGAGGATCTGTCCAACGCGCCCGACTATCTGTTCGATTCGGTCCACACGGTGGAGATGGACCGCTGGCACAAGGGCCGCGTGGTGCTGGTGGGGGACAGCGCATGGTGCCTCACGCTGTTTTCCGGCATGGGCGCGACAGCCGGGTTGATGGGCGGGCAGCAACTGGGTGAAGCCCTTGCCGCTCAGAACGGCAATGTGCCCGCCGCGCTGAAAAGTTGGGAAGGGGCTTGCGCCCCTACGTTGAAAAACAGCGCAAGACCGTGTGGCTCAAATCGCAGATGTTCGTGCCATCGAACGGGTTTTTCTTCGTCCTGCGCCGACTGGTCTTGCGCTTCGGCGGGCGTTATCTCGCGAAGCTTTCAGCAGTGCATCAGTCGCCGGTAGACAAGTAATCGGTCTTAAATCTGCACGGATGGATGTCCGCTTCAACTCAAATCATGTTCAAAACCGGACAGACCGCTAGCGGCCCCGTTCCGGCCATTCCGGTACCTATCCACAGCTGATATCAGCGCGAGTGTAGGCATATCTAACCCGCTCTTGACCGCGTCGCCGTCGATTGCATTACGCGTGACGTGACCCCCAGCTTTCCCCCAGCTGGGATTAGAGCCGGGCGGTTGTTTTGCGCATAAGCGCGGTTGAAGCAATGGGCTGCGTAGCGGAGCCCGTAGGGCGTAGCGAAGCAGGCCATTGCTTATCCAGTTCAGCGGCGAACGCCGCCGGTGTTGCGTAACCGAGAGACGAGTGTGGTCG
>CANMMR010000014.1 GCA_947499095.1 uncultured Erythrobacter sp. | reverse complement strand
GGCCAGGTCGGCGGTCTTCGCTCCCGCCTCCGCCTCCTTGAGCACGCCGATGATCTGCTCTTCGGTGAACCTCGTTCTCTTCATCTCGTCCGCCCTTCTGTCAGGGCCGGACTCTAATCTAACTTGGAGGAAAATCAGGGGGTCACGTCACGCGCAACGGCAGCTTCGCGCCCCCATAGCGGCCATCCGCATGGTCTCGAATGTCGCCCGAAAGCTGCCGTTGGTTCATGCTAGAGCGATAGTAGCTAGGCATCCTTATCTCAGACATTCCCTCTCAACTCCTAAGCTCCTCGGACACGCAGATAAAATTCGTGTCGCGCTAGGACCATAATTAGACACTGGCGAAACGGTTCAGCGATATTCAACTATTTTGCCCTAATTCTTGGATTTTAGGCTACCTGTGGCGTCGTATGTCCCCTTTCCGTCTAGTCTCTTCCAGTCTACGCCGATTCCTACTCGCCTTGGCGTTCTTTCTCGTGCCCCTCTCGCTTCTAGGGGTGCACTTCGTCCTGCTGGGCGAGTTCGAGGAAGTGCGCGATTACCGCGTCACGTCCGAACGGACCGTCGAAACCCGTTCTCTGCTTTCCCAACTCCTGACCTTGCACCTCGATGTGGAAACAGCGGTCCGCGGCTACGTACTATCGGGTGACCCGGATTTCCTCGAACCTTACAGTGCCGCAATTCCCAGGCGAGACTCCCTGTTTGCAAGGCTGCGGGCAGATGCCGACGCCGCCCGACTTGCCCAACTGAATGAATTGCTGGCGCTGTCGGACACCAAGCTGGAGGTAGCTGCTCGCAACGTGGAGGACGTGCGCAGCGGCAATATCGAAGAAGCGCGACAGTTGATTGCAAATGGACGAGGACGTGTGACGATGGACGAGATTCGTTCACTCGTCGCCAGGATGGATGCCGAGGAGGCGAATGCACTCGCGGTATCGACCGAAGCGGGCTCTATCCTGCGCCGCGATGTCGAAAGAACCGTCACACTGCTACTGGTCGGTATTGCCGTTCTGCTAGCGATTGCCTCGCTGCTAATCTTCTCATCTTCTCGAGAACGCCGAAAGGCCATGACGCAAGTGGAGCGATTGGCGAAGCGGCAGAAGGCTATGTTCGATGGCGGCGTCGATGGCATGCTGTGGCTCGATGCTCAGGGAAACATCCTGCGGATGAACCCGAGCATCAGCCGCATGTTCGGCTATGCCGAGAAGGACCTGCTAGGTCGCAACAATCTTGTACTGCTGGATACCGACTACTCCCCATCTGAGTCGCAAGCGTGGCTTTCGACGGTTGGCACCGCCGGAGAGAATGGTGCCGGCCGTAAGCAGGAATTCGTCGGTCGCCGTGCGGACGGCACGACATTCGAGACCGAAGTTGCCATCAGCCGCGTTGCCAGCGGTCTCGAGGAAGAGGGGGAGCCACAATACGTCGCCTCGATCCGCGATATTTCTCATCGGAAGCGAGCCGAGCGAATGAAGGACGAGTTCGTCTCCACCGTCAGCCATGAACTGCGCACGCCGCTGACCTCCATCGCCGGATCGCTTGGCCTGGTGATGGGCGGCGCTGCGGGTCCACTGGAGGAGAAAACACGCCGATTGATCGGCATCGCCCATGCCAACTGTGAACGCCTGATCCGCCTTATCAACGACATCTTGGACATCGAGAAGATCGAATCCGGCAAGATGGAGTTCGATATCCGGCGGATGCAGGTGGCCCCGCTGCTGCGCCGTACCCAAGACGCAATGGCTGCCTTCGCACAGAAGCACGATGTGGAGCTTGAGCTTACGGTGCCGCCTTGGCCGCAATGCATCATGGGGGATCCTGACCGTCTTGAGCAGCTGGTCACAAACCTCGTTTCCAATGCCATCAAACATTCGCCGCCCGGCGAAAAGGTAGAGATTGTCGGCGACATGCACGGTCGTTACGCGCGCATCGAGGTGCGAGATCGGGGCGCCGGTATTCCGGATGATTTCCGAGACCGCATCTTCGGCAAGTTCGCCATGGCAGACGCCTCCAATTCGCGAGCGAAGGGAGGCACAGGCCTTGGCCTTTCGATCGTGCGCGAGATCGCGCGACACCATGGAGGAGAGGTAGGCTTCGTTGACCGCGAGGGTGGTGGCAGCGTCTTCTATGCCGATATTCCTCTCGCCCAGGAACAGCACGTGGGTGCCGCGCCTGAGACCGACGAAAACCTGCCACTTGTGCTGCATCTGGATGATGACGACGATACGCTGACTGTCGTCGCGAGCACGTTTGCTGGCAAGGCACGGGTCATCTCCGTCCAGAGTGTTGCCGATGCCCGCGCCGCGATTGCCTCCCAGGATCTGGCGGCGGCGATTATCGATGTCTCTCTGGTTGAAGAGAGCGGCGCCGATTTCGCCAGAGAACTGCGGGAGAGGTTCTCCGCATTGCCCTTGCTGTTCTTCACAGCCTTCGACAATAGCGCCCAGACCGGCGTTGCTGACCGGGCTTTGATCAAGAGCCGCGCCTCGGTTGACGACCTTGTCGAAGCAACACTCGATCTCGTCATCAGGCGCCGGCAGGAGGCCCAGCGATGAATATCCTGTATGTCGACGATGAACCCGACATTCGCGAGATCGCCGAGATGGCGCTGGAGCTCGATCCCCAGTTCCATGTGCGAACCGCGGCGTCGGGTTCGGCAGCCCTGGCGCTGATCGAGGACTGGATGCCCGATGCGGCGCTTCTCGACGTGATGATGCCGGAGATGGACGGGCCGACCTTGCTGACCCATCTCAGGCAGGACGCTCGCTTTGCCAACCTGCCAGTAATTTTCGTGACCGCGCGGGCCCAGCGCAGCGAATTGCAGAACTTCTCCACGATGGATGCCGTAGGCGTCATCGCCAAGCCCTTCGACCCGATGACGCTCTCGTCCAAGGTTCGCGAGCTGATTGGATGAGCGCAGAACTGGAAATCAGGATGGCGCAAATGGCTGCGCGTTTTGCGGCTCGTGCCGGCGAACACGAAGCTGCGTTGCAAGCCGCAATTGCCGCCGACGACCGGGAGGCAATCGCCAGCCAGGCGCACAGGCTGGCAGGTATCGCGGGAATGTTCGGGCAGCCACAGGTTGGCGAAGCCGCTGCCCGGCTTGAAGACATTGTCGAGGCCGGTGGAGACTACCTCGACGCGGCAGAGCGGCTGTCTGCCATGCTCCGCGATCTGCGGGACTAGCTTGTCGAGAAGCCCTTGCGGGTCATCGTGCCCCAGCTTTGCTGCTTGCGAATGAATTGCCACCAGCCCTGGAGACGCCACAGGTTCGAGAGCTGGCGGTAGCCAAAATTCTCCAGCACTGCGATAACTGCCAACATGGCCAGTTCCCGTGCCTTGGGAAAGCGGCGTAGCTGTATCTCCTCCAGCACGAGCGTTGCGATCGAGAGAGATACGCCGAACATGAACGTTACCGCGAGGAAGGCGAGCAACCAGGGCAGCGCCAGCAGTCCAAGGGCCCAGAGCAGTGGCACGAGAATATAGCCCAGCACCTCCAGCAACGGCCCGAGAACATCGACCAGCAGGATATGACCGAAGCCAACGATGCCGATCCGGCCGTAGCGCGGATTGAACAGCATGTCCTTGTGCTTGACGAAGCATTCAAGCGCACCCCGTTGCCATCGGGCGCGTTGACGGCCCAGCACCGACAGCGTGTCCGGGCATTCCGTCCAGCAAACCGGCTCGGCAATGAAATCGATGCGGTAATCTCGCTTCGCTTCGCGCATCAGGCGATGGAGCTTAAGCACAAGTTCCATATCCTCGCCGACCGTGCCGTGGCTGTAGCCTCCGACCTCGACAACCTGACGGCGGCGGAACAGGCCAAAAGCGCCCGAAATGACCGTGAGCGCCTGCATCTTGCCAAGACCGACCCGCGCCATGAGGAAGGCGCGGAGGTATTCCACGATCTGCACCAGGGCGAGAAAGTTGCGGGGTAGCTTGATATCGCTGATGCGCCCGGAATCGACCTTGCAACCGTTGGCAATACGGATCGTGCCTCCCGCCGCTATGGTGAGGTCAGGCTCGTCGATGAAGGGGCGGACAACCCGCAGCAAGGCGTCGGACTCCAAAATGGAGTCTGCGTCGATGGCGCAGAAGAGCGCGGTGCGGGTGCAATTTATCCCTGCATTCAGGGCATCGGCTTTGCCGCCGTTTTCCTTGTCCACCACCAGCAGGCGGGGCAGACGCGGCGACGCGTAGAAACCGCGGATTGGGGCGTGTTCGACGCTGCGATCGACGAACCGGTCCACCTGCTCCAGCCCAAATTCGGATACCAGGCGGGCAAGCGTGCCATCTTTAGACCCGTCGTTGATCACGATCACTTCGAAATCGGGATATTGCAGAGCCAGCAGGCTGCGCGTGCTTTCCACGATAGTGAGTTCTTCGTTGAAGGCAGGGGCCAGCACCGAAATGGCTGGAGCCTGCTCGGAATAACGCCGCCATAGCGTTGCACTGCGTGCCACCGGCGGCCGCGTTCCGAGTGCCGCCCCTGCATAGAGCAGCAGCACGAAGTAGAAGACGATCTGCAGCAGACCCGCAACGATCACCACCAGAGCAATCGCCTCGGCCGAGGCGACCATCCACCCGGCAGGATCGGGAATGGCGAAATCGAAAGTCATGCGCGACCCTCTGCCAGCATCTTCGAAGCAGCCGAACGCACGATCGGGTCCTCGCTCTGGCTCGCGTCTCGAAGGGCGGAGACGCCGCGCGCACCTATGCGCAGCAAGGCTTCGCTGGCGCGGTAGCGCACCCAATAATGGGGATCATTGAGTAGTGCGGACAAGCGATCCGCGGCGGCCACAAGCCGTGTGTTGCCAACCGCTTCGGCTGCCGCAGCGCGCACTGTCCAGTTGTCGCTCAATAGTCCTTCCATAATTGCTTCCGCCCCCGCAGGATGACCGGTGCGGCCCAAGGCCCTGAACATGCGGGGTTGCAAATCTGGCTCGTTGCCGGAGTCCCGGGCCATGTGCGCTAGCAGCGGAGCATATTCGCCGCCGCGCTGCGAAAGGGCATCCATCGCGGCGACCTTGACCCGGTAGGACAGGTCTTTCTCGAACAAGAGGCCAGCAACAGCTTCTGAATCCGTTTCGGCAAGATCGACCATCAACGAAACGAGGAGCAGGGAATTTTCCTCCGCTCCCACGTTCAGCTTGTTTACGATATCGAGTGGTGCCGGTGCGTTTGCGTGCTGGGCCAAAGCCAGGGCGGCAGTCAGCCTGACATCCGGATTGCGGTCGTCCAGTGCGCCGGTCACATGGTCGTGCGAACCCTCGAACATCGAAAGCGCCTCGACCGCGTTGAGGCGTGACTGGGCCTTACCCGAGCGCAGCTGGACAATCAGCAGATCCGTCACACCAAGCGCCGTTGCGCGGGCAAGCAGGGCTTCGCGCTCGCTGCCCCTCGTCATCTCTGCGATCTCGACCGTCAGGTCGGCAGCCGTCTGGAGTTCGCGCTTCCCGAGTGGCTCCAGTTCGGCGGGATCGCCGTCAAGCAGCAGTGGCAACAGGCGCCGTCGCGACGCGCTCGTGCGGTCGAACAAGCGCGCAGATAGCACCCGTGCCAGCAGCAGCAGCAGCAGCGCGGCCATGGCTAGCAGGCAGAGCGCGAGAGAAACCTCCCAAAGATCACGCAACGTCGTCACAGCGAGAGTTTGATCCCGACCCGCCCCTCGGTGCGGTCGAACCCATCCTCTCGCCACTCTTGCGCGATACTGCCGGTGAGCGAGGTATCCTGCGTAAGTGGCAGTTCACCCCCTGCGAAGATGCTGGTGGTATCGCGGACCACACCGAGATCGGTGTCCGGTCCGGTCGCCGCACCGATAAACAGGCGGGTACGGGGGATTGGCATATAGTCTGCACGCAAGGTGCCACCGATCTGCACGTCTTCGCCATCGGCCGCGACGATGCGACCATGCAGAGACGCAGTGAAACGACCGCCGCCGAAATATTGGGTAATGCCGGGCCTCACGGTCCAGACCTCTTGCACGGGATAGCTTTGCCAACTGCCATCGAGACTGGCGACGGTGTCGGAAGCGATCCTGACATCGAAGCCTGCCGAGATGCCGGTGGTCGGGCGGAAATCCGCATTCGGGGTCACCGATGCTCCGGCCTTTAACCACAGGTTTTCCGTCGCCCTGTGGGTGGCGAGTACACCAAGCTCCACGTCCTCTGTACCAAAGCGCCGATACCAGGTCCCGCCAAGATCGAGAGTAGTGCGGGCGCCGACCGGGAGGGACGCGAGCATGCCAAGCTCCTGCCAGTCATCCTGTCCATCGCCGGGATCGCTCAAGGCCCCTTCGACGAGAAGGAAGCCGCGACCCGCAGCGCGCTCGGTCTCTCGGCGCTCCGCGACGAGCGCCAAGCCCTGCGAAGCGTCAGCGTATTCCGGAGCCAGTCGGAGTACTTTCTGGAAAGCGAATTCCGCGTCTTCGAGCTTGCCTAACGCCAGCAGTGCGAAGCCGTACTGGACGAGCGCATCGACATCTTCGGGCTTCTCTGCAAGCCAGTCTTCGAGAAGCGATGCCGCGAGCGCCGGATCGTCCGCCAGTCGCGCAGTGACAGCGCGATCATAGAGACTGTCCTGAGCTGATGCCGAAACGTTCGCCAAGGAAACGAAAAGCAATCCTGCCAAGAGCGTGCGCAAAGTCACTAATCCTTTAACAAGCGCGCGAGACGAGCGAGTAGTTCTTCGGGCATAAATGGCTTTACGAGATAGTCGCTGGCACCGATCTCCAGCGCCTCAACAATATCCTTCTCGCCCCGCCGGGCGGTCAACATGATTACCGGCGTATGTGCGTGTTGGGATGAAGCGCGCATGCGCCTTAGCACCTCGAACCCATCGTGCACCGGCATCATGGCATCAAGGACCACCGCATCGGGCGATGAATCCTCGAGACGAGCAAGCGCTTCGCGACCGTCAGCAGCAGTGACCGGGTGATAATCCCGCTGGGCCAAGCGGAATTCCAGAAGCTCCCTCATCAGGGGTTCGTCGTCGGCGACTAGTATCGTGTTCATGGCAGCCTAGATAGAAAAATCCCTCGAATGCGATACCGTCCACATGGTTAACTCTGCCCTAACACGACGAGTTTGTGGAGAGTTACGACGGAGCTTCGGCTTTTCTGGGATAGTTCACGGCATTCCATCCCACAATGTCCGCAATTGGTTGCTAGCTAAAGGTCAGCTTTCGAGCCCGGATCGAAAAAAGCGGACAGTCCGCAAGCGGCCCATTTGCTGCCGTTTGATCGCCAATCCACAGGCTTTCGAGTGGTCGGTGTAGCTATATCCAACCTGCTCTTGACCGCGTCGCCGTCGATTGCATTACGCGCAACGGCAGCTTCGCGCCCCAATTGCGCTCATTCGCTACTGGCACCGAGACCGCCAAAAGCGGACATGGATCTGCAGATTAGTTGATGCTGCACCGGGTTAGGCATAGGGAGCCACTATGAACCTGACCGAGCCCTCGCCAGTGGCGCCGAGATCCGACCATCGTGTCGCATTCTTCTGGCTCGGTTGCGCTTTGATCAGTGCCGGTGTGCTGCTGCATCTGCCGATGCTGGTGCATGCTCATCAGATGACCGACAATCGCTTGGTCGGCATGGATATGGATGCCGAAATGTTTGCGGGGATGGGGCTTATTCTCCTCGGCGTGCCGCTGTCATGCTGGGGAGCGTTACCCGCTAGGCGGTCGCCGCATGGTGATACGGCGGGGACGAATTTCGAGGCCAGCGATGATACGCAGTTAAACCGTTGGCATGCAGGTGTGCTCCTGGTGCTAACGCTCGGCCTCGTGATTGACGTAATGAAGCCTGCAACGCTTGGTTTCGTGCTGCCGGGCATGACGCGCGAGTACGGCATTGAACCGTCCACGGCGGCCCTGCTTCCCTTCGTGGCGTTGATCGGCACCACTGTCGGCTCCTTTGTCTGGGGCTGGCTGGCGGATATCTACGGCAGGCGCGTTTCGATACTTCTGTCGACAATCCTGTTTGCTTCCACGGCCATCTGCGGCGCGATGCCATCGTTCCTCTGGAATCTGGTGATGTGTTTCCTGATGGGACTTTCGGCCGGAGGGAT
Source organism: uncultured Erythrobacter sp. (assembly GCA_947499095.1). GTDB lineage: Bacteria > Pseudomonadota > Alphaproteobacteria > Sphingomonadales > Sphingomonadaceae > Qipengyuania. Next base: position 12,103 of record CANMMR010000014.1, on the reverse strand, counting down.
GCTGCCGGTTGTCTACACGTTGCTGGCAGAGGCGATGCCTCCACGTCACCGATCCTGGGTGCTCGTGCTGGTGGGAGGAACGGGGCTCATCGGTGGATACCTTGCAGCAAGCGCTGCCGCTCATGCCTTCGAGCCCGAGTTCGGATGGCGGGTGCTCTGGCTGCAGGGCTTTCCGAGCGCGCTGCTTCTTCTCGCACTGGCGCGGTTGATCCCAGAATCCCCGCGGTTCCTTGCCGAGCAAGGGCGGACAAGTGACCTGAAGCGGATGCAGGAGCATTTTGGCATCGGACCGAAGGCGCGGGTCGCAGCACCCAAAGATGCAACCATTGCGCACCAGCGGCATCGGGGTCTCACTGCAGCGTTGTCGATCGCAGCTCTCGCATGGAGCTTCGTCAATTTCGGCCTGTTGCTCTGGCTTCCTACCGACCTGCAGGCTCGCGGTTATTCCTCAGAACTGGCGAGCGGTATCCTCGCCAGTTCGGCATTGCTTGCCTTGCCGACGATCGCGCTGGCCGCATGGCTCTACAGTCGCTGGAGCAGCAAATGGACACTCGTCGGAACAGTCATCTTAACCATCGCCGGACTCATGGGCGCGCTGTTGCCTCCCGCGGTGCTCTCTATGCAGCTTGTTCTTGTTAGCGTCATCGCAATGCTGATCATTGGGACCAACGGCATGATAGCAGTATTACTCCCTTACACTGCCGAGAATTACCCGCTCGGCGTCCGCGGAAGAGCGACCGGCCTTGTGGCGGGAAGCAGCAAGTTCGGCGGCGTTGCAGTACAGGGATTTGCGTTGGTCGGGCTGATACCAACCCTTGGCGGGGCGGCGTTCGCCCTGCTGGTTCCCATGTCGGGCTCTGCACTACTTATCGCCTGGGCAGGGCGCGAAACTCGCGGACGAAGCCTGCGCGAGCTTGAGGCCTGATTGTGAGTGCAAGCAGCTAAAATAACCTAATTTCAGCGCCCCATTTCGGCGATATCTTGCCCTAATTTCATCCTCTAAATACAGGCATTGCGGTGGTAAAAATATTGAGACCGGGACGCGTTGATTAGGCTCTGAGAAGCATTGACATCTTGGCTGCAATCTCTCGCTCACCCATTATCACATGTTCCACTCCGAGTTTGGTAAGATAGGCAACTTCCTCGTCGGAATGTGCCCGAGCGATCATTTCGATTGTTGGCTTCAACTCTCGGGCGATTTGAGCAATGCCGCCCGCTTCGAAGCCGCCGGGAATAGCGATCACTAATCGGTCCGCCTTCTGAAGGCCTGCTTCTTCCAGAATTGCCGGTATGGCCGCATTGCCGGTAATGACATGCAGGCCGTCGGGCGCTCGCTGAGCGATATCTTCTTGATACTCGATAACCGAAAAGGATGTGCCAGATGCCCCAAGCTCTTGAGCGACCAGCTTTCCGACGCGGCCATACCCCACAAGCACCGTGTGTCTCTTACCGTCCCCTGACGCCGCGCCAATGCGCTCGCCGCTATGTGATGCGACCGGGAATGGTTTGCGTAGAGGAGCTCGGCCTACTGCCAAAGTAAAGATGAATGGATTGGCGAAGATCGAAAAGATGGCGCCAGCCAGTATCAGGTCTCTGCCCTCTTGCGGCAATATGTTCAGTCCCACCCCAAGGCCTGCAAGAATGAACGAGAATTCGCCGATTTGTGCGAGGCTAGAGGAGACAGTAAGCGCCGTCTCGTTTGAAAATCGGAATGCGCGAACAATTCCGTAAGCGACGATGGACTTACCCAAGATGATGATCGCCACCGTCGCCAGCAATGGCCATGGCTGGTCGACGACCACCGACGGATCGAACAGCATGCCGACCGAAACGAAAAACAGCACGGCAAACGCGTCTCGGAGCGGGAGCGTCTCTTCGGCTGCACGGCGACTGAGCTGGGATTCTCCCAAGATCATACCGGCAAAGAATGCTCCGAGGGCGAAAGAGACATCGAACAGGTAGGCGGCCCCAAACGCTACCCCCAAAGCAATTGAGAACACTGCGAGCCGGAAAAGTTCACGGGAACCCGTATGGGCCACCCAATGCAGACCGGCAGGAATGAGACGCTTACCGACTATGAGCATCAGCGCGATGAACCCGCCGATTTTCAAGAGGGTCAATCCGACAAGTGCGGCAATCTGGGTGCTGCTACCACTCCCACCCTCCATGATTTGCGCGATGACTGGCAACAACACCAGCGCGATCACCATCGCCAGATCTTCGACAATGAGCCATCCGACCGCGATCCGCCCGCGTTCAGTCTGCACCGCATTTCGGGCCTGAAGCGCACGGAGCAGCACGACGGTGCTGGCAACCGACAGGGCGAGGCCGAAGATCAGTCCGGCCAATATGGTCCAGCCCAGATAGCGAGCCAGCAAGAACCCCAGAAGCGTCGCGACTGCTATTTGCGCAAGCGCTCCTGGCAACGCAATTTTGCGGACAGAAAGCAGGTCCTTCAGCGAAAAATGAAGGCCAACGCCGAACATCAGCAAGATTACGCCGATTTCCGCGAGTTCTACCGCGAGATCGGTATCCGCCACGAAGCCCGGAGTGAATGGGCCTATAAGAACTCCGGCAAACAGATAACCTGCGACCGGAGATACGCGGAGACGATACGCAAGGGCCCCCATAGCAAAAGCCACGACCAGTCCAGCGACGATCGTTGCTATGAGCGGCGTATGATGAGGCATGACCGGCAGTAGGCCCTAAAACCCTCTATCCCGTCAAGCGTGTGTGGGTAGGGAAATGACGAGGTCTATCGGTCCTGAACTAGGTCTTTTTCCGGGTCGTCATCTTTTACCCTCTCTTGCCGAATTTCCACCGAATGCTGTTCGAGCAAGCGCGTGGCACTACCGACAAGCGCTTCGACCTCGTCACGAAATCCTATCGGGAATAAAAGCGTCCACTCCACTCCCGCATATTCGAAGATTGTGCCGCACCCTGATTGCGCCATCATGCCGCGGCGACATGCTATGATCGCGCCGCCCTCACGTTCGGTATATTCGATACGCGGGTAATCATGGTCAGTGACGGAGAATATCTGAGCCCTACCCGTCTTGTCCGGTTTTCCCGCAGACTTTTCATCGAGCACAATCTCCGCAGCAAAATCGGGAAATTTTATCCGTATGAAATCTTTCTGACCGCCCACTCGGATCGAGGGGATATACGCGGCAGGAATGGCATATTCTCGCTCACCCAACTCGAACTCGTGAACGGCCGTTTCCTGAACCACGTCAAGCTCGGGCGCCGACGAAACTTGGGACGCATCGTATCCGCTCTCATTGCCTTCCGGCGCGCAGCTAGAAAGTGAAAGACCCAGCAAACATACAAACGGTAGTGGCTTCAATGGATATCCTCCAAGGCGCGTTGGCGTGCCGATGCCCGGTCGTAATGATCAGCTATGGCCAGTCTCTTCGCGACCCAGTTGATTGTAGGGCCCTGGATAACACTGGACAGAAGAACGACGAAAAAGACCACGTTGAAAATCGCAAAAGCTCCGTCGACGCCGGCCACGATGGGGAAGGTCGCCAGCACGATGGGGACTGCGCCGCGTAGTCCCGCCCAAGATATAAATACCTTTGCCCTCCATCCGAACTGCCGGAAAGGTGCGAGGCACACAAAGACACTGATCGGTCGCGCCACGAACATGAGTATAGCCGTGATTGCTAGGCCCGGAACGATGACCGGACCCAGTTGAGAGGGTGTCACTAGAAGTCCCAGGGTCAAGAACATTGCCACCTGGGCAAGCCATGCCATCCCATCCTGGAAGGTCGATACGGTGCGCTTGGCAGCATAATGGCGGTTGCCAGCAACGAGGCCCGCCAGATAGGCGGCGAGAAAGCCGTTGCCCGACAACAGTTCGGAGGCACCGAATGCGATCAAGGCAGCCGCAATCGAAATCACGAATGCCAAGCCACCTTGGCGATAACCGCCTCTCTTCAGGATCTCGGGCATGGCAAAGCCGATCCCTACTCCTGTCAGGGCTCCCATCACCATCTGAATCATGAAGTCAGGCGCAAGGGCAAAAGGGGGGGCGCTCGGATTGGACATGAACAGCAGGACGGCACCGACGAGAAAGATGGCCATGGGATCATTCGAGCCGGATTCGACTTCGATGAGCGCAGGCACATCACCATGCAAATCTAGCCCGGTAGAACGTAAAATGGCGAACACCGCCGCAGCATCGGTAGAAGCGATGATTGCGCCGAGGAGCGCTGCTTGTGCAGGTGTAACCCCTAAGAGGAATACCGCCGATACTGCCACTACACCTGCGCTAATGAGAACACCGATGGTGGCCATGATGAGCGCGGGTCCCGCAACTCTCTTAACGTCCCGCCAATCTGTATCCAGACCACCAGAGAAAAGGATGAAGATGAGCGATGCTATGCCGACGGCTTGAGCGAGGACGAAGTTGTCGAAAGAAATTCCGCCCGGTCCTTCGACACCCGCCAGCATGCCAAGGCCCAGAAACCCGATAAGTGCAGGTAGTCCGAAACGGCTCGAAAGACTTCCAGCAAGGACAGTTGTCAGAAGCAGCACGCCAATCAGGAGAAGCGTGGATTCAGTATCTAGAAATCCCATGCTCAGGCCGTAGCACGAGAGGGTAGATTGACACTTACATTCTTTCGGTTGGCACTGTTTGCGTCCAGTCGACCCGAAAACGTGGGTCTGATAGCCTTAGGTATATGGTAGGAAATCGAACTTTCATAAGCTCTGCGCCGCTGCTTCTCTTGGCAGCTTGCGTGGGTGAGAGCGATAAATGCGGCGGCTTCGAAATAAGCTCATCGAGTGGCCGGAGCTTTACGGTCCCGGAGCTTATGGCTCACGCGACTGCGATGGGTATGACACAGCAAGAAGCGGAGACGCTGGTATATCTGGAAGGCATATCGTCTACCACGTCGCTTGAGCCGGGTGATACTCTCTGCATCGATGGCAAACCGGGCTGATTTCGCCAGCTGAGGTTCTTGCCGCGCGCTGCCGCGGCTATTATTTCCACAATGATGGCGTGGTTCAGCTTACGCAGATTTGTTTTCAGGCTTGGGCTATTATCAGTCCTCGTTGCTGTCCTGTGTCAGGCCACACCCTCCACTCCATTTTCGGAAAGCAGGAACCGTGGTTCAGCATTTGATGCGACCACCGTCGAAGTGGCGATACTAGCGCAGCGCGATGGCGTTGAGCAGTTGGTCCCAATTCTCAAACCTGCACCGGTGCCAGTTCTCGTCGCCGTGCCTCAACCGCGGGCTATCGATTTCGTGGGCGACCGTCCGTTCGATCCCCGAAAGACCGGACCGCCTCTAAAGTCTATCTGGCGACTTGTGCCCCCGACGAGAGGGCCGCCCATCCTCACCTGATCTATCTGACCTCTAATCGGGGTCTTAGCCTGACCAAATAGATTAAGGTGTTTTATCATGAGTGACCATAAGGCGGCAGCTGCCGACCCTTCCGCGCGGTTCGATGAAATCGAGCGATTACTCAATTCCTACCCGAACGTTAGCGATGAGCAACTGGGCGAACTAAAGGGCTGGTTCAAGAAAGAAGCCAGCGCATTTGAAGTGGCCAGCCTAGCCAGCAAACAGCCGGCTGGTTACGCAAAATTTCGAACCGATCACATCGACAAATTTAGCAAAACCGAAATGCTGGTAATCGGGCTCACGTCTCTGGCTATCTTTGCTTTAATTTTGCTATTCGTTTGATTCAGTGAGCCCGCTCACTCGCTAACGAGTGGGCGGGTTCTGTTTCACGGCGGGGAATCCGCACGGTCGTTAAGAATAGCTCCATCGTGCTTTCGGAACCTGAAAGCGAACTCTGATTATTAATCCATGCACATCGGAGTTTTTCATGTTCGAGCAATTCTTGGGGCCTGACCATTTCGACATCATGCCGCATCTTGTCGCATTGTCGCTCGCTTATTTGCTGGCCTTTCCAATCGGTTGGAACCGCGAGAAATCGGAGAGGAGTGCGGGGCTTCGCACCTTCCCGCTGGTCGCGGTCGCCAGCTGCGGGTTCATCCAGGCAGCGGAATCGATAACTGCCGACACGCCCGAAGCTATGGCCCGAATTGTCGAGGGGCTAATAACCGGCATGGGATTCATCGGGGGCGGAGCAATTCTACGATTGAAAGACTCTGTCAAAGGAACCGCAACAGCTGCCAGTCTGTGGATCACAGGAGCCATTGGAGCTTCGGTCGCACTCGGCAGTCTCGATGTCGCGATAATGCTTTCGATTATTACGATTGCTACACTTTGGATAATGGCACCATTGAAACACTTCGGCCATCTTGATCATGAGGAGCAACTCGGCGAAGACCGCGAGGCATAGTCAGGAGTAGGCAGGCAATACTTTTTTACAATGCGCTGTCTGGTCGCGGTAAGGCACACGCCTTAGTCTTATTCTACCTATCCTCGGTGTTGGAGCTGGCGTGCCATGAGCGAGAACAGGACAGATGCTGCGATCCATGCGCGGAAACTCCAAGGGCCTTGTCGTCTCAGGCCTTATGCCTAAAGCCGCAACAATCGGAGAGGTTCGCCTCGGACCGGTGCTGAGGGTCCGCTTCCACGTGGTCCCACGCCAATACCAGACAGACCGCTACCGGCCCCATAGCAGTGCAATTCAGAAGTCGGCAGAGATGCTGGCCTTGATTGTGCGTGGTGTTCCTTGGAGCAGCGCAGCCGAGAAAGCGTCGAAAGCGCTTGCCCAGTATCTCTCGTTTGCGACGTTATCGACTGAGACCCGCAGGGTTATCGGCGTTTCACCGGTAGCGAAGACGTAGCGCGCCCCAAGATCGATGCGGGTCCAGCTGTCGAGTTCGAGCGTGTTGGCGGCATCCACCCATTGCGGACCCGTGTGGACCGCACGCGCCGTGATCGTCGCGCCAGGCACAAAGCCCAAGTCCCACTCCACGTCTGCATTGGCGGTATATTCGGGAACGCCAGGTACGTCGTTGCCGCCAACGAGTTCTGCATCGGTTAGCGCCGCGCCGCCGATCAGCCTGAGGCTGGGAGTCAGATCGCCGTTGACCGTGAACTCGATGCCCTGGTGCCGCTGATCCCCTAGGTATCCGAAGTTGCCGTCGGCAAGGACACCTTCCCCCGGTCGCTCGAGGCGATATGCGCCGAGACCGAGGAAGATGTTGCCCAGTGCCAGCTTGCCGCCAACCTCATACTGCAGGGTCTTGCGCGGGGCGAGAACCTCGCCCGGATTGCTAACGAGTGCCGGATCGAGCGGCGCTGTCGGGCCTTGCTGGAGTGCTTCGATCCGGTTGCCGTATAGCGATAGGCCATCGAACGGCTTCAGGACCACGCCGATCACGGGCGTAACCGCACTATCATCATATTCCGTCGCGAGGTCGCCGCCGAAGTAGCTGTAGCTCTTCACATTGATGGATTGCAGGCGCAGACCCGCTGTGACCTGCATTCGATCTTCGATCATCCCTATCGTGTCCGATGCGAAAGCGCTCCACAGTCGCGTCCGCGCAATCGGGAATGGATCAACCAAGTCGCCGCCGACGAGGGTCGAAGAAGGCAGGTCCACTTGTGGGGTGTCGTAGATATTGGTGGCGTAGCCGGCAAAACCCGGTCCGTAGCGAAAATCGTAGGCGTTGCGGTTCACCTGCCAGCTGGCATTGCCGCCGAAATTGAACTCGTGGGTGATCGCTTCGCCCAGCTTCGCGCGGATGCCAGCTTCGAGCGCTTCGTTGTTGTCGGTCCGCGGGACGAACAGCGCCGTGCCGTTCGCAGCACCGCTGGCGGCATCGAGAACGGTTATGCCGCCGTAAATACCCTCCTCGCGCCCGTCGCGCGCGCCGGCCCTGAAGTATGCCAGCGCATTATCGGCAAGATCGTACTCCACGCCTAGCGTGCCGAAGACATCGCGCATTTCGGTGTAGGTAAAGTCCTGCGCATAGTTCGCATCGCCATCGGGAACGGCAGGGATGGTTGCGCTTCCGATGGTGACCTTTGGCCGCAAGGCGTCGATCCGGACATTCTGGAACGCAAGATCGAGCGCCGCTCGAAGCGGGCCGTTGTCATAGTCGATCGCGCCGCCCACGACCTGGGTGCGGCGGTCTTCGCGGTCGATCGAAGTTTCGCCGTCACGATAGGCTGCGTTTAGGCGAACGCCCCACTCGCCGTTCTCGCCGAAGCGACGTGCGACATCAAAACTCCCGCCGAAGTGGGAATCTTCGCTGGCAGAAAGAGTCACGCGATTGAGGTCGGTGTTCCCAGTCCGCTTGAGCTGGAGATTGACACTACCGCCCAGTCCCGAGCCGCCGGGCGCTGCGCCGTTCAGGAAGGCACTGGCGCCGTTGAGGACCTGTACGCTCTCGAACAGTTCGGGTGCAACCAACTGACGTGGTGTGATCCCGTACAAGCCGTTGAGACCGACATCGTCGCTGAACAGGGTAAAGCCGCGGATCACAAACTGCTCGGATGCATTGCCGAAACCATAGGTGGTCCGGATGGTCGGGTCGTTTTCCAGCACATCGCCCAGTGAGCGAGGTTGCTGATTGAGGATCAGGCTTTCGTCATAGGAACGGATTGCGAAGGGCAGATCCTCTGCTGGCTTATCTCCGAGCACACCGGCGCTGCCACCATTCACGACCTCGGTTTCGTTGTCGCGCTGCGCAGTCACGACGATCACGCCGTCCTCCTGTTGCTCTTGCGCCTGAGCTGACGTGCCGAGCGAAATACCGAGAGCGAGGATGGATATCTGGGAGATGCGGTTCATTGCGATCGTCTTTCGTGAATTGGGTCGCGATTAGTTCGGTGAGCGGCGCAGCAGCACCGCGGACATTGTGAGAGGGGCAAGGCCAACTAGCAGCCACGCGAAAAGGTCGCCGAGGCCATCGCCGGTGAGGCCGAGGAAGAGACCCAGCAGGGAGGCCGCGCCAATCGCGGTCGGAACAGCGAAAATGGTGCGGGAGCGCCTACCTTGCTTTTTCATGACGAAGCCCTTGCGGCCGCACCGCTTCGGATTTCCTCTATACGTCGCTCGATTTCACCCGGCTTGCGGCGAAGCCAGAGCATGATCCCGGTCCATAAAACCCAGATTGTCGCGAGAGTAAGCGCGGCCCAGATTAGCTTCAGCGGAAGACCGCCGTAATCGCCGAAGTGGAGCGGTTTCGACATCATCAGGGCCTGGTTGATGACGGGCATGGTACGAGCATCGGTCAGTTCGCCGGTCGCCGCATCGACGAGTGCCGGTGTCAGGAGGTGCTGCGTTATCGGACGATCACCCTGAAAGAATATCGCGTAATGATGGCCCGACGACCAGGCTCCACCAGGGAAGCCGATGAACTGGGGGCGGCGACCGGGAAGAGCCTGCTGGGCGGCCGACATCGCCTTATCGATCGAGCCATAGTCTGCAGGTGCCAGCGCCGCAGCTCCGGCATAAGCTTCGGTCATCCGGGCGATCTCTCCATCGCGCCAGTTCTCTGTAAGGGGATCGGCAAAAGCATTAATCGCGCCGGTAAGGGCGATGACGAGCATCCAAGCCAGCGCCACGATGCCGAGGAAATTGTGCTGGTCCAGCCGGCGAAGACGCTTGCTGCGCCCTTTCCTGACGGTGCCGAACGGTAGCTTGCGCATGAACGGGGCGTAAAGCACGATGCCGGAGATCAGCGCGATCACCAGCAAGATGCCCATGGCACCCAGGAACAACATGCCAGGCAGGCCCAGGAACATGTCCGTGTGAAGCTGGAGCAGGAAGTCCATCATGGCATTGCCGGGTGCCGGGCCGAGTGATGCTCCGGTCGTGCGGTCGAGGAAAAGCAGCGTCATGTCTTCGCCTGCAGCATCGGGGGTCGGACCGGTGGTGACGGTCAGCAAGGAGCTGTTTTGGCTAAAGGCCATGAACAGCGGGACCTCGCCCGGCCTTTCAATAAGTGCCCTTTCGAGCATGACGTCCAAGGGAAGCCCGCCGTTGGCAGAAGCTACGCCGGACAATGCCGTTTCGGCATCTTCGCCCATCGCCACATCAATCTCGTCATGAAAGATCAGCGGCAGCCCGGTCACGCACAGCATCAGCAGGAACGCCGTCGGAATCAGGCTGCTCCACTTATGGATGAGGTACCAATTTCGAATGGCGTTGCGGGACATTTGAGCCCAGCTACATACCCGACCTAACGGCGTCAATGAGAATAGTTCTCAATAGCAAGTGGGCCGGCCTGCGTGTACAGTCTTTCTGGCTATCACCACTGGACCGCTGCTGTGAGCGACCGCTTTCTCGGTTTATGTTCTTGAGAGCAGACTGTCCGCTAACGTTTAGAGTTTCGGACGCCGCGAGGCGTCGGAAAGTCGACGGTGCCCGAACCCGCGGGCCGTACGCGGTGCGCTATGGGGATTTCGACTTTGCGCTGATCCCGACGGCTGCTGACGGTGCCGATAAGCGGAAGGGTCCGATAGCAGCCGGTCCGATTTTGCGATGACAAAGCAGCCGTAGGACGCCGGTTCGTCCGATTTTGGTGATGCGACTACTGCTTTTGGGCGGGTAATATGCGGACGTCATCGCCGCCGGAAGCGTGGCTGCGGCGGGGCGGAACAGTGTCATGCCGAGCCGGGTCACGGCGCAGGTTGCCCGGATGGAGCGGCTGCGCTCGGCGGACCGCGTGGCGGATGGCAGCGCTGGAAGGTCTCGATGATGACCATGTGCCCGCCGCAGCAGGGGCATGGCGGGTGGGGATCGGGCGGTTCGACGGGCGCCTCATCGACGGCAGGCGGTGCGACCGCGAGCAGCTGGCGGGCGCGTTCGAGACGGGCCTTGCGAGTGCTTCCGGCGAGGAGGCCATAGTGGCGGATGCGGTGGAAGCCACGAGGCAGGCAGTGCAGCAGGAAGCGGCGGATGAACTCGTCGGCGCCGAGCGCCATGATCTGCTGCCGGTCTGGGGCAGAGCGACGATAATCCTTGTAGCGGAACGTTACGCCATCCTCGTCGAAGGAGATGAGCCGACTGTTCGAGATCGCGACCCGGTGGGTGTAGCGCGAGAGATAGGCGAGCACGGCCTCGGGCCCGGCGAACGGCGGCTTGGCATATACCACCCAGCGCTTCTTCCTCACCGGTGACAGATGGCGCAGCAACGCACGGCGGTCGGCCAACTCCGCCAGCTTACCGAAGAAGGCGAGCTTGCCGGCATTGTGAAGCGCCAGCAGCCGGGTCAGGAACAGACGGCGGAACAAAGCGCCCAGCACGCGCACCGGCAGGAGGAAGGCCGGGCGGGACGATATCCATCGGTCCCCGTCCAGCGCGATACCGCCGCCCGGCACGATCATGTGGATGTGCGGATGATGGGTCATGGCCGAGCCCCAGGTGTGGAGCACGGCGGTGATGCCGATGCGCGCACCCAGATGCTTGGGATCGGCAGCGATGGTCAGCATGGTCTGCGAAGCGGTCTTGAACAGCAGGTTGTAGAGCAGAGCCTTGTTGTGGAACGCGATGGCGGCGATCTCGGCGGGCAGCGTGAACACGAGGTGGAAATAGCCGACCGGCAGCAGGTCGGCCTCGCGCGCGGCGAGCCAGGTCCGCGCGGCGGCGCCCTGGCACTTGGGGCAGTGGCGGTTGCGGCAGGAGTTGTAGGCGATCCGCCAATGGCCGCAGTCGGTGCAGGCCTCGACGTGCCCGCCCAGCGCGGCGGTGCGACAGTGCTCGATCGCCGACATGACCTTGAGCTGATGCAGGCTCAGGTGCCCGGCATGGGCGGCCCGATAAGCAGGCCCGGCAGCACGGAAGACGTCGGCAACCTCGAGCGAGGTGCGCACCGGCTCTCAGCCGCTCGGCACCTCGTTATCCGGTGCTGCCAAGGCCAGTCGGTCGAGCGGGCTGACAACTGCCCGCATCGTCTTCGTTGCCACCTTGGTGTAGAAGGCCGTGGTGTTGAGCTTGGCATGGCCGAGCAGTGCCTGGATGACGCGGATATCGACCCCGTCCTCGAGCAGGTGGGTCGCAAAACTGTGCCGCAGGGTGTGCGGTCCCACCCGCTTGGCGATGTCGGCTGCCTCGGCGGCTTCGACGACGACGCGGTGGAGCTGCCGTGTGATGACGCGGATATCGACCCCGTCCTCGAGCAGGTGGGTCGCAAAACTGTGCCGCAGGGTGTGCGGTCCCACCCGCT
>CANMMR010000013.1 GCA_947499095.1 uncultured Erythrobacter sp. | reverse complement strand
CCAAATTGCTGGAACAGCACCGAGGATCCATTCTGCTCGTCGTAGTGCTGCCATGCTAAGACGAACCCTCCGTTATCTAGCGCCGTAACTTCCGCAGCCGAATCGTAGCCCGAGCTTGCCTGAAGTACGAATTGCCCTCCGATGAGATTCCCAAAGCTGTCCAGAAACTGGCCGCAGACTATTTCATCCCAGATTTCGTTGCCCCATTCGTCCGTTCCAGTACGAACTTCCTGGGTCCACACGACAATGACCTTGCCATCCGATAAAACCGCGACTTTCGGATTGTCGTCGTCGACGACATTCGCAGTATTTACGAGGATAGAGACGGATATCGCGCTGCCGAGCGCATTGAAGTAGGTGACATAGATGTCGTCTTCGCCATCGCCATATGGGTCCGTGTTGCGATTGTAGGCAACAACGAAACCGCCACCAAGTAATGTCGCAACTGCAGGATCTTCCGACGTTCCACCGGCCCCATCTATCTCAAAACGCAAACCCTCTTCCATAATACGGACCCCCATAAAAACTGGCTGCGACCTTAGAGCATGTCCACGATCCGATACATCACCCAAAAAGGTGATGCCACAATCAATTTGATCAGTTCGTTGTCCGCTGATCTACGAAAGGCGAACCGCCTGTCGATCTGGGTAGACTGATCAAAAATTTGCCATCGCGTCAGCGACCACGGGGGAGGGCATCGAAATAGTTTTCGCTGAACTTCTTAAGTTCCGCCGCTTCATCATAGATGAAGACCGAACGGCCCCGATCGGCATGAACTTCGATACCGTTTCTGCACACCGCATTGAAGACGGGAATTTGGGGCTCGAGCAATACTCACGGCGCAACTCGGCAGTTTGATTGCGTACCTTGAGCATAGGCTCGCGCAGGCGGCATTCATCCTCGGCCAAGCAGTTCGAACAGCGTTCGTGAGCATTGCGACTGGCACACGGCACTCGCGCAATAGAGCCGCGCATCATCTTGACGAGATCCCCATACGTCAAAGCTTCGGGCAGCGTCGCAAGCCAATACCCGCCATCTCTCCCACGCTGCGATTCCATCACGCCGGATCGACCTAGCTCCGAATGGATGGTTGTTAGGGAGTTTGCAGGGATCCTTTGTGCCTTCGCGATTTCGCCAAGTTGGACCGGCTCCTTTCCGTAGCGATCGGCGAGGCGTCGCATTGCGCGAATGGCATATCAAGCTTTCTGGGAGAGCAGGGTCGGGTCTTAGGCCAAACACGATTGGCGCGCGATTAGGTCTAATGAGCGTCCGCTTTCCCAAGGATACCAAGGACGGTTGCCATTCCGCATACGGCCCAATTTAGGTCGAGAAGCTTCTTCGCGTCCGGTTGGCGATCGCTACAAGCGAAAGCATCACCGGCACTTCGACCAGCACACCGACCACGGTAGCCAAAGCAGCACCGCTTCCCAACCCGAACAGTCCGATTGCCACAGCGACAGCGAGTTCGAAAAAGTTTGACGTGCCGATAAGCGCGCAGGGCGCAGCTACCGCGTGCGCCACTTTCCATGCTTTGGCCCGGCCATAAGCGATGAGGAAGATGCCATAACTCTGGACAATGATCGGAACGGCTATCAGCGCGATTAGCAGCGGGCGGGCGACGATGGTTTCCGCCTGGAATCCGAACAGCAGGAGCACCGTAAGCAAAAGGCCGATAATCGACAGCGGCTTCATGCGTCCCGTGAAATCGGACACTGCCGCCTCGTCTCCGCCATGCGTCGCGAGGAGCCGATGCCGCACGATCCCGCCCGCCACGAGCGGGACGACGACATAGAGCGCGACTGAAAGAAGCAGCGTCTCCCATGGCACCGCGATGTCGGTTACTCCCAGCAGCAGCGCGACGATGGGAGCGAAGGCGACGATCATGATGAGATCGTTCGCCGCAACCTGCACCAACGTATAGGCCGGATCGCCCTTGGTGAGCTGCGACCACACGAACACCATCGCGGTGCAGGGAGCCGCACCCAGTAGGATCAGCCCAGCGATATATTGCTGAGCATCGGAAGGCGCGATCAGGTCAGCAAAGACGACCTCGAAGAACAACACGCCGAGTGCAGCCATTGTGAACGGCTTGATGAGCCAGTTTACGACCAGCGTGATGATGAGCCCTTTAGGCTTGTCGCCGACGCGGCGCAACGCGCCGAAATCGACCGCGACCATCATCGGGAAGATCATCGCCCAGATCAGCACTGCGACGACAAGATTGACCGAGGCGTATTCGATGGCCGCTAGCGAGGCGAACCATTTCGGCGCGATATTGCCGAGCGCGATCCCAGCAAGGATCGCCCCTCCGACCCAGACTGAGAGCCATTTCTCAAACAGCCCCAAGCCTGCCGCGCGGGCGTCGATGTCAGCAGTGGCGGCGGTCATTGACCGTCTGCCTGATGCCCGATGGCTTGCAACTTTTCGCGCAAGGCAATCTGCTCAAGGCTCGCAATGGGGAGCGCCAGCATCAGGTCGATGCGGCTCTTGAGCATGCGGAAGGCATCGAGGAAGGCCGCTGCCTTCTCAGCATCGCTGCCCTCTGCCGCCGCCGGATCGGGAATACCCCAGTGTGCCGAGGTCGGACGCCCAGGCCAAATCGGACACGTCTCCGCCGCTGCGCTGTCGCAGACGGTAAAGATCAGGTCGAACTCGGGTCCATCGGCAAACTCGCTCCAGCTCTTGGAAGAATAGCCCTCTGCCGGATAACCCAGTGTCTTGAGCGTATGGATCGCCCAGGGGTTGACCGTGCCGGTCGGATTGCTTCCCGCGCTGTAAGCCTTGAAGCGCCCTTCGCCGTCATGGTTGAGGATTGCTTCGCCCAGGATCGAGCGAGCGGAGTTGCCCGTGCACAGAAACAGCACGTTCAGCGGTTGATCGGACATTTGGTAACCTCAGCAGCAGGAGGTCTTGGCGGGTGTCAGCTGCGGTGCACAGCAGGCGCTCGACGCGGCGTCGGCGGAGGCGAGCTGATTGAGATCGGGACTGCCGCCGTAGGTCGTGCTCTCGCCATCCGTCAGGAAGGCTTCCCAGACGACGCCATCGGGATCGGCGATCCAGCTCTTTTCAGATTGCGCATAGCAACAGGTGGTCGCGCCCTCTTCGAGCACGGGTCGATCAGCAGCCTTAAGGCGATCATAGACCTCTTCGAGTTCAGCCTTGTCCTCGACCTGTAAGCCGACGTGCTCGATGCCCTTGGCCGCATCCTCGCGCATCGAGATCGCAAAATTGATGCGGGGATCGTCGAGCATCCACTTGGCGTAATCCGCCTTTACGATCGTGGGATCGGAGCCAAACAGACTGGAATAGAACGTGATCGACTTGTCGATGTCGGTCACGCCCACATGCACATGAAAGCGTTTCATCACGCGCTCTTTCGTTGTGAGGAAGGAAAGCACTCGGCGTTTTCGGAGCAGGAAATGCCGCCGCAGCAGTTTTCGGTGAGGTAGCCCATCAGGCTGTTCATCGCGGCATAGTCCGCCGAATAAATGATGGAGCGACTTTCGCGCCGCTGGGTTACCAATCCCGCATTGGCGAGCTGGGCCAAGTGGAAGCTCATCGAGGATGGCGGCACGTCGAGCTTTTCAGCCAGCACACCAGCAGCAACGCCCTGCTCCCCCGCCTGCACGAGCAGGCGGAAGGCGGCGAGGCGGTGCTCCTGTGCCAGGGCAGACAAGGCGCGAATGACGCAATCGGGTTTCATCGATCACTCCAATGCTTCGACAACTATCGAAATATGGAAGAGTGCGTCACGCGTCAAGTAGGATCTCCGATGCGATCAATCTTGATCCTCTGCTCACCTGCGTCGGCTTTGAGCAGCTTCAGGCCTGATAGCGGCCAGTCTGCAATCGGCCCCATTCTCGTCATTCAGCGAAGTTGCGCCCCGAATGGCAGCTTTGGGGCCGGTAGCGGAAAGTCCGCTTGTCGGTCCGGCAAGGCAGAAAGCCGACTGCCATCAAGCAATACGATTGTGGACCGGCCTCTGCAAAGGCGAGTTCGTCTTGTGTCAAAAAATCCCAACACCCTGCATGTCAGCCTAGATCGAAGACATCGAGACCAATGGTGAAATGGGCGATGGCACCCCTCTCCCGGCACGGACTACCGGCCTGACTGCAGAACTCTTGAAGAAAGCTCAGGAAGCCCTCGAGCGCCCTGTAGGACTGGAAGCACGTGACCAGTTGCCGTTGGCGAGTGATTGATATTGCCCAGCCAAACGTAGAAACGGTTGCGAAATCACTTTCCGGCATTCGAAACCATTCCCTGCGCCAGCGCTTTCTAAATTATCCAGCTTAACTCTGACCGGAGACGACCGCTGCACGTTTGGCTTCCCTATTGTGGCAAAGCTCCAAAGCCAGAGGGCTGGTTAAACCAATGGAATTTCGCGCCAGAATTGCTGGCGTGTATGCTGGTCTTCGCGGCGGTCGCCTATTGGAAACGCGACAGACTAAGGGCAACGCCGGCATACACAGCCGCGGTCGTGTTCTGTTTTCTCTACATCAGCCCTTTCTGCGCTCTCGGGTCGGCTTTGTTTACAGTGCGTATCGTTCATGATGTCATACTGACCACTATGCTCGCCCCCTTGATCGTTGCCGCCTTCCGGGCCGAGGAAACCGAAATTTCCGGCACCTTGACCGTCTGGACAGCGATTCATGGGCTCACGTTCTGGCTCTGGCATGCGCCTCCTTTCTACGAAGGCGCCATGAGCAGCGACGGCATTTTTTGGCTCATGCAAATCAGCATCTTCGCCACGGCTGCGGTTTGGTGGATAAAGGTCATCCGATCGCCAGCACCCGCGGCCGCGACGGCTTTGCTGGCAACGATGGTCGCGATGAGTGCACTCGGTGCGTTGTTGACCTTTGCACACCGAGCCTACTTTGCGCCACATTGGCTGACGACGCAGTTTTGGGGTCTCTCGCCGATCGAGGATCAGCAGATTGCGGGCATCATCATGTGGGCCCCGGCGAGCTTGGTCTACCTAGTTGCCGCTTTGACGATACTTTATCGATCGCTCGGTAGCAGAGCGCCTGCATGAGGCTTCGTGACCTGATCCGAAGATGGGCGGTCAGCTATACCGAGCAGGGGAAGTATTCGCCAGTCGGTGTCTGGTTCCACTGGATCATGGCAGGGCTGGTGCTCTTTCAGCTCGGCTCAGGTTGGATGATGTCGCGCTATCCGGTCGGGGCTAGCAAGCTTGCTACCTACGAACTGCATAGCGAGTTGGGGCTGACCATCTTGTTCCTCGCCATCTTGAGGTTTGGCTGGCGACTATTCGTCCCCGATCCGGTCAACGACGCCGATGCGCCAGGCTGGCAGAGCACGGCAGCACATATCACACAGTACCTTTTCTATGGCCTGTTCGCGCTACTTCCGCTGAGCGGATGGGCGATGTGGTCTGCAATACAGCCGGTCCAACCTCTGCGCCTTGCCGGACTGGTCGCGATACCCCCAATGCCGTTTCATTCACTCACCCCCGCATGGCAATATAAAGTGCTTGATTGGGCGGAGAGCCTTCATGTCCTAGGCGTGATCGGCCTCGCATTGTTGGTGCCGCTGCATGTTATTGCGGCATTGAAACACCATTTCTGGGATCGCGACGATACAGTCAGGGGCATTCTTCCGGAAATTCGGGACGACGAGACGGCGCCGGACCATACGCAATATACGCCGCGAGTGGGCTGATCTCGTCCTCTCTCAGCTTGCTGGCCGCATCGTGCATGACGTTCAGCCCATCGCCATATCGCTCACCATTTCGCCAACGGCGCAATTGTTCGGCGTGGTACGCCGCGCTCTGACCAACCAAGGCTGGATTGCCGGCACCCGAACCGAGACCGGTTTCTCCATGGCAAGACGCGCAAGACGATAGAGCGCGTTCGGGGAAGCCTACATGGTAGATCTCGTATGCTTTCGCGATCTCGCAAGTGGGTTCAGGTTCACCCTTGCTGCCTTGCACGTCCTCCGGAAAATCCATAGCCGCGTAATAGGCTGACACAGCCAATCGCTCCTCGGTATTTAGTCGACCTGCAAGCCAAGTCATTTGTGGATGACTACGTTGCCCGTCCGCATAAAAACCCAGCTGACGGACCAAATATCCGGCATCCATCCCCGCTATCCTCGGCACCAACGCTCCGTCGCCGCGACCGTTCAGCCCATGACAAGTGTGGCAAGCGGCCTGCGGACCCGCGTCCCCGCCCGATAAGGCAATCAATTCGCCGGTGTCGTCGAATGGATCGTCGGTCGGGGCAGGACTGCATGACGCCAGCGCCATGGAAAGGGCGGCGACGGACAGGTTAGGGCGGAAAAGCATCGTCTGGCGGGAACGAAGCGTGCAATTGTCCGGTTCCCATGGGAATGGGGAGTGTGGAGCATCGGCATCGGAATTGGAAAGCCATCGTGACTGGCGTAGCCTTAGCCGCTTGTGCACCGCTTGCCGGATGCAAGGAGCCGGTTGAGACGCGGCGAGAGCCGGCTACCGGCCCGAAGGATCGGGGCTTAGCAGCAATCAAGCGCGCAGGCTGTGGATCTTGCCACGAAATCCCCGGGCTGGACTGGCCATCCGGGCGCTTGGGACCATCGCTTGAGGGCTTCGATGATGTCGGCTTGATAGCTGGTCAATTGCCGAACCGGCCGGATGTATTGGCGGCCTTCATCCGCAACGCACCTGCCGTGAAGGAGGGCTCTTCCATGCCGCCAATGCCAATTAGCGAGGCTGAGGCGGCAGATATCGCAGCCTATTTGTATGGTCTCGACCATGATTGACGCACTCTGGGGTTGGCCACCTCCGGTACTTGATCCGGCAGGTCCCTTTTCGGGCAGGGTCACCACCTTGGCGTGGTCGCTATTCGGTTTGGGCACTTTCGTCACATTGGTCGTGGTGCTTGCTCTCTGGGTCGCCATCAAGGGACCGGACAAGTGGAAGGCGAAGCTAGGAGGCGAACGCGCGATCTGGCTCGGCGGGGTGGCCTTTCCCGGCATCGTATTGACCGCACTACTGGTGTGGGGACTCACTCTTACGGCCAGCCTGACAGAGCCGATCCGCGGGGACGAAATGCGCATTCGCGTTACCGGCGAGATGTGGTGGTTCCGTGTTCAGTATCTGGACCCATCGGGCGCGGTCGTGATGGAAGATGCGAACGAGATCCACATTCCTGTCGGACGTCCGGTGGTGCTTGAATTGGAATCCGCCGATGTGATCCACAGCTTCTGGGTGCCGCATCTCTCGGGAAAGAAGGACATGATTCCCGGGCGCCGCACTCTACTGAGGATCGAAGCAGATCGCGCAGGAGAGTTCGGCGGGGTGTGCGCGGAGTATTGCGGGCGGCAACATGCGCTGATGGGCTTCGTTGCTGTAGCCCATGAGGACGGCGATTTCCGTGAATGGTTTGCGGAACGGAACGAGCGTCTCGTTTCGGCGGGGCGCGGCATAGCCACGCCAGAAGAACCACTATCCGCCTCAATGACGGTCGCTTCGGAGCAGTCAGCGGACTTGCGCCCGGATGCAGGCGCTGACGCAAATTCTGATCAGCTGTCCGGGCAGCAACTTTTCATGCAATCCGGTTGTGCTGCGTGCCATCGTGTAGCCGGGACAGAGGCGAATGGCCTTGCTGGTCCGGACCTCACCTATGTCGGATCACGCCGTACGCTGGGCGCGGGTATATTGCCGAACAATCGCGGTACCCTCATCGGCTGGATAGGCGACAGCCAATCGCTCAAACCCGGCAATCGCATGCCGAGCTATGACATGCTCAATGCCGACGAGCTTGAAGCTATCGCGATCTGGCTTGAGCAGCAGAAATGAGATCCGAGACGGGATTCGATCATGCGCTCTACGAGCGCTTCCCCACCGAGAAGCGTCCCGATAGCGAAGTCGAGGAACTGAACCGCATCTGGCGCGCCCCCAAAGGGTGGGCACGCCTTACCGCGGTTAATAACAACTACGTCGGCTTCTGGTACGTCGTCACCGCTTTCGGCTTCTTCCTTGCAGCGGGGATTCTGGCGCTGGGCATGCGCGTTCAGCTCGCCGCTCCGATGCAGGATTTCCTCGGCGTCGACACCTACAACCAGTTTTTCACGATGCATGGAACGGTGATGATGTTCCTGTTTGCCGTGCCAATGGTGGAGGCGATCGGGATCATGCTGTTGCCGCAGATGTTGGCGGCACGCGATCTACCGTTCCCCAGGCTGTCGGCCTTCGCTTTCTGGGCCTATTTCGTGGGTGGGACGATGTTCTTCCTCTCGCTGTTCGTGGGGCTGGCCCCTGACGGCGGCTGGTTCATGTACCCTCCACTGACGAGCATTGCCTTCAGTCCCGGCATTAATACCGACTTCTGGTTGCTCGGCATCGGCTTCATCGAGATCTCGGCCATTGCAGGAGCGATCGAGATCATCGTGGGCGTGCTACGCACCCGTGCGCCTGGGATGACCCTCGACAAGATGCCGATGTTTGCGTGGGCAATGCTGGTGTTCGCGGTAATGATTGTGGTCGCTTTTCCCAGCGTGATCCTGTGCACCATGCTGTTAGAAATCGAACGAGCGTTCAACTGGCCCTTCTTCGATGCACTTCGCGGCGGCGATCCGATGCTGTGGCAACACCTCTTCTGGTTCTTCGGCCATCCGGAAGTCTACATCATCTTCATTCCTGCCGCAGGTTTGATGAGCATGATGGTGGCCGCAGTCGCGAAGGTCCCGCTCGTTGGGTACCGTCTCAACGTCCTGGCGCTGGTCGCTACCGGTTTCATCAGCTTCGGCGTCTGGGCGCATCACATGTTCACTACCGACATGCCGCGCGTTTCTGCAGGCTATTTCTCCGCCGCCAGCATGGCGGTCAGTCTGCCTGCGGGCATCCAGGTCTTCTGCTGGATTGCGACGCTGGCCAGCGGCAAGATCAGATGGACTACTCCTGCGCTATTCGTGGTCGGGAGCGTGGTAATTTTCACGATGGGTGGGTTGACCGGCGTGATGGTAGGCATGGTACCCTTCGATTGGCAGGCGCATGACACCTATTTCATCGTCGCCCACCTCCACTACGTGCTCATGGGCGGCATGGTTTTCCCGATGTTTGCCGCATTCTACCACTGGCATGGCATGACCAGCAGCCGGGCGCTATCTGAGCGTGTTGGGAAGTGGGTCTTCGGGCTGATGTTCGCGGGTCTGCACATCACTTTCTTCCCCATGCACCTGACCGGCCTCATGGGCATGCCACGCAGAGTCTATACCTATTTGCCCGGACGTGATCTCGATCTGCTAAATCTGGTGTCCACCGTCGGCGCTTTCGTGATGGCCGCTGGCATTCTGCTGTTCCTGTTCGATCTCGCTCGCCGCTTTCGTTTCACGGTTCATGATGACGCAGGCAATATCTACGGCGGCGGCACCCTCGAATGGCTTCCCACCGGGTTGTACTCCACTCGCTCGATCCCGCTGGTCACGTCGCGTGAACCCTTGTGGGATCGCCCCCAAATCTCGAAAGAGGTCGAAGAAGGCCGATATTTCCTTCCGAACTCTGCCACTGGCCAGCGCGAGACGCTGATAACCTCGACAGTGATGGCTGAACCACAATACGTTCAACTCATGCCCGGCCCGTCGCCATGGCCATTGTCAGCCGCTGTGTTCACCGCTCTCTTCTTCCTCTCGCTGACGGTGCAGGGCTACGCCTTTGCTGTGTTTTGCGGGATAGTAGCAGTGCTGAGCGCGCTCCGATGGCTTTGGGAAACCGACCGTCCTATCAAACAGGAAAGCGCCGACATCGGCGGCGGTATCGAGGTTCCGATCGCAATCACTGGGCCGAAAAGCCACGGCTGGTGGGCGTTGAACACTTTGATGGTCGTAATCGGCATGATCGGCTTCATGGCCGTGTTCGCCTATCTCTATCTCTATGGCATCAATCCCGAAGTCTGGAGTGCGCCTCCGCCCCTCGGCAAAACCGCAATTATCGTCGGGATCGAAGTTGCGGCACTTCTTGCGGCTTGGGGCGGGCGTCGGTTTCTCGCAACGAAAGAAGGGCGGCTTGCCGAAGACCTGCCCTGGATGCTGGAGGCACTTGCTGCGGCCCTACTGGTCGGCGCGTTATACCTCGATGTGACTGGTTGGCTCGCGACGGGTCTTGAGCCCACCGCGAATGGCATGGGCGCGACTGTCTTCATGCTTTCGGTGCTTCAGGGACAGGTGGTCGTAGTTGCTGTCATCATGGCCGCCTATCTCGCCTTTCGCGAGGCACGGGGAATCATGACCACTCCGACAAACGTGACCATGGATATCGTCGCACGTTTCATAATGTTCTGCGCGCTGCAGGGCATGATCTTTACTCTCTTGCCGAGGGTATTCCCCGGTGTCTGAAGCGAAGAACAACGAGCTTGGCGAGCCGATCGACCGTCCTTCGATCTATCGCACCCTTCTGATTGCCTTCCTGATCTGGTCGGCGCATTTCGCTGCCAGCTACGCCGGGGTGCTGGTTTTCCCAGATGATGGTAGAGCGCGAATCGTCGCTATTGGTGCGGGTCTAATCGCAATCGCTGCATTGCTGGTACAAGTCCGGAGGCTACCTGCTCCCCGCTCGTCGCTTGCCCTCGGTGCCCTCGGTCTGGCTGGGGCGGGTATAATCTTCGGCACTTTCCCTGCCATCGTCGGTTAGGTCAGGGAGGCAAAGCCGGCAGAGGAGATTGCCCGCATGGACCGCACAGTCACTAATTCCCGTTCATTTGCAAATCCGTTGCACGCGATCCTGCTTGCGTTTCCCGTGGCGCTTTATACCGCTGCGCTGCTCACCGACATAACCTATCTGAATACGGCCGAGATCCAGTGGACCAACTTCTCATCGTGGCTGATAGCCGGGGCGGATCTGTTCGCCGGTCTCGTGCTTGCCTGCGCATTGCTCGGCCTCTTCTTCGGGCGTGCTCGCCACTCGAAAAGGCGCGGTATGCTCTATCTGATTGTCGTGGCCGCAATGTTCGGTCTCGGTGTCCTTAATGCTTTCCAGCATGCTCGTGATGGCTGGCATTCCGTTGGCACTTTAGGACTCGTGCTTTCGATACTGTGCTCGATCCTTGCCGTGATCGCAGCGTTTATCGCCTACGGCACTCAGACGGTGGAGAAACGCACATGAACCGCCTAACTCATTTCGTCTTCCCACTGACTATAGCCCTTGCCGCCTGCCAAGTCAGCAGCGATCCCGATCTCGATCAGACCGGTGAGCAGCCCGAGCTTCCCGAACAGAACGATGCTCTCGTGCCGGCGATGGAAATCCCGACGCCGGAAGGTTGGGGGGACGAACTGCCTACCGTGCCCGAAGGGTACACCGTTTCCGCAATTGCACAGGATCTGAAGATTCCGCGGCAGACCCTTGTCCTGCCCAATGGTGACATCTTGGTCGCCGAGGGGGCTGGGGGCAAGGCACCCAAATTGAGACCCAAGGATGTCATCGCAGGCTTTATCAAGAAGCGCGGTAAAAGCCCGGTCGAAGGCGGGGACCGGATTACGCTGCTGCGCGATGAGGATGGAGATGGACAGACCGATCTCCAGACAACTTTTATCGAGGGTCTCGATGCGCCCTACGGCTTAGCTTTCGTCGATGGCACGCTCTACGTAGCCAATCAGGGCAATCTGGTAAGCTTCGAATACACCGAAGGAGCGACCAGTATCGCTGGCTCTGGTACCGAAGTCACAAAGCTTCCCGCCAAGATCAATCACCACTGGACCAAGGCGATGACCGCCAGTCCCGATGGTTCGAAGTTATATGTAGGCATTGGCTCCAACAGCAATGTCGGCGAACGGGGCATGGATGTCGAAGAGGACCGTGCGGTCATATGGGAGATCGACCGCGAAACGGGCGCCAGCCGGATTTTTGCCTCCGGCATCCGTAACCCCACCGCACTCGCTTTTGACCCTTGGAACGAGCAGCTTTGGGCGGTCGTCAACGAGCGTGACGAACTCGGACCGCAACTCGTTCCCGATTATCTGACCTCAGTGCGGGAAGGGGCATTTTACGGATGGCCCTACAGTTACTACGGTCAGAACGTCGATCCGAGAATTAAGCCGGCGAGGCCAGACTTGGTGAAGAAGGCCGTTGTGCCCGACTACGCGCTGGGCTCCCATGTCGCCGCACTTGGTGTCGACTTCACCACCGACGGTGGCTTGGGTGGCCAGTTCGGCGAAGGTGCCTTTGTCGGGATGCACGGAAGTTGGAACCGCGCCGATCCCTCTGGCTACAAGGTCGTCTTCGTACCGTTCAGCGGCGGACGTCCAAGCGGCGAACCCATCGACTTGCTCACAGGTTTCCTGAAAGACGGACATGCGAGAGGGCGCCCGGTAGGTGTGACATACGATGCAGCACGTGACGTGCTATATGTCGCGGATGACGTGTCGAACACCGTCTGGCGTGTCGCTCCGCGCACTCGCCGCATTGCGCCGCAGGACGATGCTCAGGTTTCTCGCGAGACACGATCGCCGCCCACGCCATCCCCCACAAGGTAATTCGGTTTGCTACCGTCGTCTGAAATCGAGAAGGAGATGCTGCTTGTCGACGGCGCGCCCGGGAATGAGAGGCTTCCTTGATCTCCGAAGAGGAGAACAACAATCATGAGCGCCTTCGTGCGCTGAGTGACGTTTTGGATGGACTTGAAAAGGCCACCCATGACGAGAGCATTGCGGTGCAGGAGGTCATCGAGGAACTCGGCCATAAATCATTCGCTTCGCTCATGCTCATCTTCTCTTTGATCTCAACCTCGCCAGCGAGTGCGATCCCGGGTGTGACCGCTATGGTCGCAGCGATTGTGTTCATCCTAGTTATGCAGATGATACTGGGACGTCGTTGTGTGTGGCTGCCGGCTTTCATCACCCGTCGCCAGTTATCGACTGCGAAGCTTTGCAAGGGGATTAGTTGGTTGAGGAAGCCAATCCACTTCATTGAAAGTTTCCTCAAACCGCGGCTTACTTTCCTTTTTCACCGGCCATGGATCTACCTTCCGCTGGTTCTTGTCCTCGGACTGACCCTGTTCATGCCGTTCATGGAGATCGTCCCAACATCAGGTTCGATCGCATCGGCCGTGATCGCTTTTTTCGCCGCCGGACTGCTGACGCGCGACGGCGCTCTCGTGTTAGCTTCACTTATCCTCTTGACCGGTATCCCCATAGCAGCCTGGCAGTTTGGGTTTGCGCCATGAGTATTCGCAAAATTCGCCCTACGGATGATGATTCAGAGGGCTGACGGAGCGCCTTTTTCGATCGAGCTGGAACTGGCCGCAATGACCAATGACCCTGTGCCAAAGTTGGCTACTGATTTGCTGATGCCGCTATCCGAAGATGCGCATAGCGGCGCAATGTATGAGCTGATCCATTAATCTGAACGGCTTCCCGGGTACACGCCCCAACACTAAGCATCTGCCATCCCCTCGTTACTTCCTGAGCTGGTCAGGTCGTGACGTGACCCCCTGATTTTCCTCCAAGTTGGATTAGAGTCCGGCCCTAGTAGAAGGACGGACGAGATGAAGCGAACGAGGTTCACCGAAGAGCAGATCATCGGCGTGCTCAAGGAGGCGGAGGCGGGAGCGAAGACCGCCGACCTGGCCCGGCGACACGGGGTTTCGGAAGCGACGATCTACAACTGGAAGTCGAAGTATGGCGGGCTGGAGGTATCCGATGCCCGGCGGCTCAAGGAGCTGGAGAGCGAGAACGCCAAGCTCAAGCGGTTGCTGGCCGATGCGATGTTGGACAAGGCTGCGCTGAAGGATCTTCTGGCAAAAAAGTTCTGACGCCCGCCGCGCAGCGGGAAGCTGTCGCTCATCTTCAGGCATGCCACGGGATGAGCGAGCGGCGGGCGTGCCGTGTCATCGATGCCGATCGCAAGAGCGTGCGTTACCGTTCCACCCGGGACGATGATGCCGGTCTGCGAGAGAAGCTGCGGGAGCTGGCCAACCAGCGTCGCCGGTTCGGCTATCGCCGTCTGCATATCCTGCTGCGTCGGGAGGGGATCATGATCAACCGGAAGAAGACCCAGAGGCTCTACAAGGAGGAAGGCTTGGCGGTGAGGCGTCGACGCAGCCGCAGGCGCGCAGTCGGCACGAGAGCACCTGCTCCGGTGCTTGCGCTGCCGAACCAGCGCTGGAGCCTCGACTTCGTTCACGATCAGATGGCGTCTGGCAGGCGGTTCCGCGTGCTCAACGTCGTCGATGACGTGACGAGGGAGTGTCTCGCAGCGGTGCCGGATACCTCGATCTCTGGTCGCCGTGTCGTTCGCGAGCTGACCGCACTGATCGAACAGCGCGGCAAGCCAGGCATGATCGTCAGCGACAACGGAACCGAGCTCACCAGCAACGCCGTGCTGGCATGGTGCGGCGAGATCGGCGTCGAGTGGCATTCTATCGCGCCCGGAAGGCCGATGCAGAATGGCTATGTCGAGAGCTTCAACGGTCGCATGCGGGACGAACTGCTCAACGAGACGCTGTTCTTGAGCATGGCCCATGCCCGTGTCGAGATCGCCGCCTGGGTGGATGATTACAACCGGGAGCGACCGCACTCATCGCTTGGCTACGCAACACCGGCGGCGTTCGCCGCCGAACTGGATAAGCAATGGCCTGCTTCGCTACGCCCTACGGGCTCCGCTACGCAGCCCATTGCTTCAACCGCGCTCATGCGCAAAACAACCGCCCGGCTCTAATCCCAGCTGGGGGAAAGCTGGGGGTCACGTCAGTCGGCGCCGAACTGGGCGTTGGGTCTGCTGAGAAGGATCTTGAACACCGATGAGACCTTCGCAGAACTCCTGAGACAAGTGAGAGAGTCGCCCCTTCCATTAAAGAAACGGGGCGAGAGATAAGTTCGATGAATGATGCAATAAGCCCTGACTTCATACCTCAATCAGCGAAGGGAAAGCTTGCAGCCAGCGAGGTGACGAACGCTGCCGAAATTGTATATTTACGACATCGCAATATTTAAGCTTCAGATCGGCGGCTGAACAACGTGCTCTCGACAACGATGGCGGGAGTGAGGCAGCGAGAGGTCACTAGTTCGATGATTTATCGATGCAAAACTATCTGCAGTGATGAACTCGCCGGCTTTATGAAGAGGTTTTGCGATACCTACCGCGCATTGATGCGTCCCCACGGCGCGGCGCTTTTCGTGTCAGAGAACAGGCGTGGTTAGCTGCTGGTTGTTTTGACCCAACACTACAGCGATATTTTCGAGCTCATCTCACCAGGCTTTTGGGAAAGCCTCTATGATCCCGACACATCCACCTATCGTTTTCTGGGGGGAGATCGTGGGGCAGACCCAGGTGCACGCGAAGAGTGCAGGATGGAAAGTGAGCTGACCTGAAGGCTATTTCGCGACAAGGAACCCACGGCGGCCATGCACGTTAGTTGGGCAAGACACGCGCGCAGACGTGTCAGCCGGTGGCTTATTGCGATGCGACCATCTCACTAGGCCACCGGCAAATTCCGCAAACATTGCGCTCTAGCGAAGATCATTCAGGTCATCGATCAGAGTCGCAATCTTCTCAACTGCTTCACGGGTCTCACCTTTGTATCTCGTCGCGTCTGCACGAACGAAGTCGCCGACCGAGGGATGGGCGAGATATTTCACCGCAGCTGCTCGGTAATCCATCATTGCCTGGTGCAGCGCATCGCGGCTCGTTGGCTTGCCATCTTTCGCAGCGATCGCCCACTCGGCAACTTCCCGGGCACGAGCCGCCAGATCATCGAGGCCTTCTTTCATGTCTCGCTTCCTTGTATCGCGTGGATGGTAATCGTCACCTTATGCGCAAATGCAACGGTATTAACCAAACTGCTGATCGAGGAAACCGGCTAATCAGTCAGCGCTTTTTACAAAATGCTGGGCCGCCTCATTTGATGCGAAGGTCGTGAGCTCAGAACCTATGATCCTGATCGTCGAGGACGAAGCTTTGATCCGCTTGGGAACTCGTGGACACGTTCGAAGATGCTGGCTTTCCAGTCCTTGAGACTTGTGATGCATCGGAAGCGATTAAGCTGATCGATATGCGTGGAATCAGTATCGAGGTTTTGCTCACAGATATTAGACTTGGGAAAGGGCCTGACGGTTGGGACATTGCCCGACATACCCGTTCCAAGCTGCACGACATTGCTGTCGTTTTTGTGTCTGGAGACAGCGCGAAAG
This sequence comes from uncultured Erythrobacter sp., assembly GCA_947499095.1. Classification (GTDB taxonomy): domain Bacteria; phylum Pseudomonadota; class Alphaproteobacteria; order Sphingomonadales; family Sphingomonadaceae; genus Qipengyuania. The sequence goes on along the minus strand of CANMMR010000013.1, from coordinate 28,264 downwards.
ATTGGAGTGAAGCTGTTAACGAGAAGCGTGATGTTGGCCAAGCCCGTCGCTGACGGATGTGCTCGCCGCAGTTCGGAATGGCTTGGCAGTTGCAGAGGCGTCATCGAGGGGCGCAAGAACATAGGGACTGCCAGCCACCAGTTGCATCCTCCCACGATTTACTGGCCTCTTCAGAAATCGGACGCGAGTGCATTTGCCAGAGGATTTTAGCAGGCTTGCCATGTAAGATAGCAGAGGGACGGCAGGCTACTTGGTGCTTCTGCGACCCGGCACCCGAGAGTAAGACTCTGAAAGTGGCCTGTCGTCCTGCCACTCCCCAGTCAGTGACCGGTTGAACCCACCACCCATATTCGGACATTCGCGGTGCTCATTACCGCAGCAAAGCTGCCGATCCGCTTTCAGGCATCCGCAGGGAAAGCCTAAACGTCCGGAATGGGGGCGCAAAGCGGACTGTGAAACCTGCGAAAAGTTGCGATGCGACTGACAGCACCGCCACCTCCTGGAATTCCACACACCGCTACGGACCGATTTGAACGGTCGTAAGCGTCGGATTTCAAGGCTTTTCAATCGAAAATGAGTCCACACAAGTTCGTCGCAGAACGCACCAGACCAGCGCCAAAACTATGGCTGGATTATTGACTGGCCCGATCGTCATCAAGGCCAACCTGCTCGCCAAGGCTCTGCCGACCGACGACTTCCAAGACGCCGTGGCACCAGTCCGAGAAGCCACGGAACTCGGCATTGCTGCCAAGCCGGAAATCGACCTGTTGCTCAAGATGGTGCGAGGATGAGTGAGGTGGCGGAACTCGCGGTGCCAGGTGCCGAAGCCATCGCCCGCCTCAACGACGCTCTGCGGAGGGAGGGCGTCGGAGGCACCATCATGGTCACGCGGGGAGGCCTCGCCGTGACAGGCTGCAACTCGCCAGAGCTGGCAGAGGCACTTGCAGCATACTACGCCTTCGATGCCGATAACGACCCGCATGGCTCAGGAAGTGACGACTAAAGGCAAGACGTGGGACGAAGGCGACACCTTTCGCCTTACCGTCGCCCGCGATGCAATGATGGGCGATTTCGTGGTGATTCCTGCTGGGGCCCCCGCCAAGGGCCGCATTACTTGGCTCACAAGTCGCAGCGCTTTTGGCAAGTCTGGAAAGATGGATATCGAACTCGAGGAACTGACGGTCGGTGGCCGCATGATTCGACTTGACGGAGCCTATCGTCAAGAGGGCGAAGGTGCGACCATGGCCACGGTTGGCGGTGTACTTCTGGCAGGCGTGTTCGCAGGCTTCATCACCGGCAAGTCGGCCCGTATTCCAGAGGGGCGCGAGCTGATGGCGACTACCGAAGGTCCTATCGAACTCGCGATCAGTGCCGACGCCGTACGCAACTCCACCCGCCAGGTTGGACTTGCGCCGATGGCCCAGCAGGCTGAGGTGAACGCTGCAGGTGCCGCCCCAGTTGCCGAAGTTGAAGCGGAAGTCACTCCGAACTAGTCTATCACGATGCGGCGGTGAGAATTGATCTCACCGCCGCAGCCAGTTGGCAAAAACGCACCCCGCAATCCAGCTGCTCGACGAATGAGACAGCTCGTCTGAAAGCGGGCCGATAGCGGACCGTCCGATCCGAAATTCAATTCACACCGAAGCAGCCGCCGCTTTCGGGTGGGCGTGCACATGCCACATTGCGTCCAGCACAGACACGTATGAACGTCGTGCGGCCAGGTGGCATAAGACCACACTCGCCTTTAGGCTGAACCCAAACCACGCTTGAACGGACGTCGCGGTTTAGTTAGCCGCAAGATCCAGCGACAAATCGGAAAATTGCATTGCACACCGAACTTTTTCTCAAGGGCCGTCTGCGGCACGAACTGGCCGCACAAGAAAAGACCTGGCTCGAAGATGCGGTCGGCCGGACCATTTGGCTTGAACCGCGGCAGATATTGGTCGAGCGCGGAGAGCGGATCGAGCATTCCTACTACATCATAGAAGGTACTGTCCTTCGTCATCTCGACGACCGGAAGGGTGAGCGGCAACTGGTCGGGTTGAATATTCCCGGCGACTTCGTCGATTTGCACGGCTTCCCAATGAAGCGGCTGGATCATAATACGACGGCACTAGGGCGCGTTCACCTTGCCGAGGTGCCGCATTCGGCCATTGCCAAGCTGCTCGAGCGCTCCACTCATCTCGCTCGCGCGCTGTGGTTCTCTACCTTGCTCGATGCGGCCATGCACCGCGAATGGATTTTCCGGCTCGGACGGCTCAATGCGGAAGGGCGCATCGCCCACCTCATTTGCGAGATCATGGAACGGCACAAATTCGTCGGGTTGTATGACGGTCGCAACCTTCCGGTGCCCTTGCTACAGCGCGACTATGCCGAGGCTTGTGGTATCACGCCCGTTCACGCCAATCGTAGCTTTCGCATCCTGAAGGAACGCGGAGTTCTAGAGCCGCACGGCGAGGGGAGGATCGAAGTCTTGGACGAGGCCGAGCTGAGGCGGCTCGGCGAGTTCCGTGGCGACTATCTCTACGGCGAAGGCACGCTGGCACTGGATTCTTTCGAGGATCGGGACGAGCAGGCCTCGCGGTAGAGCGCCAGCGTTTCGCGGGCCGTTCTTTTGGCGGAGAAACGTGCTTCGAACCGGCGGCGAATGGCGGCGCGGTCGAGCTGTAGCACCTCGTCCATCCTGTGGATCGCTTCGATGAGGCTGTCGACGACGATACCTGTCACCCCGTCCTCTATCACTTCGGGTACGCTACCCCGGCGCCACCCTATGACCGGCGTCCCGCATGCCATCGCCTCGATCATCACCAGGCCGAACGGTTCGGGCCAGTCGATGGGAAACACCAAAGCGGCTGCTTTGCCCAGAAAGTCCTGCTTCTGGGCATCATCGACACTCCCGACATGCCTGATCCGGCTATCAAGCGCGGGCAGCACGACCTCGTCGAAATAACCGGGGTTGCCCGGATCGACGGGGCCGGCAAGCTGCAAGTCCCGGCCGGTTGCACGCGCGAGTTCTATCGCGCGATTCGGCCTCTTCTGATCCGTCATCCGGCCGAGGAATGCGAGGTATCCCACGGATCCATTGCCTGAATGATATCGCTCTGTGGGCATCCCGTGATGCACCACGCCCGCCAAGCTGTCGGCAGGCACTGATTTCGCCTGCGCATTCGAGATCGCGATGATCCGCTCATGCGGGAATGCGCGAAAATGCTCGACGTGATCCGGCTCGTCGGCGCGCCAGTGGATCGTGCGGAACGCCGGGATGCCGAGCGCGCTGGCCGCTGCGCTCGCATGGGCCGAGCCGTGCAGATGAACGATATCGTGCGCTCCGCCATAGGTCAGCACGTCGCGCAGCAATTGCGCCTCCAGCACCGCGGGCAGGCCCGGCGGAGGGGAGCCCCCTTGCTGCTCGTGCCAGGATAGCGAGCGGTAGTCGCCCACCTGCCGCACACCCGGAAGCGTGCAATCGGCCGGGCCGAACAGAGTGACCTCGTGACCGTCCTCGACCTGCGCCGCGGCAAGGTCTGCGATGACCCGTTCGGTGCCGCCGTAAGTGACGGGCGGGACCGGATGAATGACGGGTGCGACGTGGGCTATACGCATGAAAGCAACATTTATCACCTTGATTGTCAGGAACTTGGAACAGCCACGAGCATCGGTACCCGCAGATCCGGAGCCCGTCGATGTTTGTTTGCCATATTGCCCTGCAGGGCTGCCTCACACTGTCCGATGTGCCCTATGGCATCAACGCAGACACCGGTGGCCACATCACCTATCTGCTCGAACTGGCCTGCGCGAGTGCGCGCGATCCGGCCATCGACCGTATCGATATTGTTACCCGTGGCTTTGCCGATGCGAAGCTGGGCATGCGCTTCAATGCGCAATGCGCAGAGGTGCAAGGCAAGATACGGCTCGTCCGGTTGGATGATGGCGACCCGTCATACCTGCCCAAAGAAGCCCTGCATGAGCGACACGAAGAGCTGTGCGAGGCGTTTCTCGCTTATCTGAACGATCTCGATCGCAAGCCCGACATCATCCACGCCCATTATGCCGATGCCGGCATCCTGGCCCGCAAGGCGAAGGAAAAGCTCGGTATCCCCTACGTCTTCACCGGCCACTCGCTTGGCGCGGTCAAGCGCGAAGTCAATGGCGGCGCCGACGCCAGCCTGCATACGCGGATAGCTGTCGAAGAGCGGGCACTCGCTCTTGCCGACGCCGTAATAGCAAGCTCGCGCGACGAGGCGGAAGCACAATACGCTCACTACGACAGCATCGAAGCGGGTCGCATCCGTGTGATCCCGCCGGGATGCGACCTGACCCGGTTCGAAAGCGCGCAACCCACCGACAAGGTGCGGGCGGATCTGGCGCATTTCCTGCGCGATCCGGCCAAGCCCATGCTGCTCGCCATCGCCCGGCCTGTTCGCAAGAAGAACCTGCTCGGTCTGGTAGAGGCCTACGCCGGGGACCCGAAGTTGCAGGACGCCGCCAATCTGGTGATTGTCGCAGGCTGCCGCTCTCTGCTCAGCGATCTGGAAAACGAATGCCGCGAGGTAATGCAGGAGCTGATCGAGGCGGTCGACCGACACGATCTATACGGCAAGATCGCCTATCCCAAGCATCACGACCCCGCCGACATCCCGGCCTATTATGCCCTGGCGCGCGAGAGCGGTGGCGTGTTCGTGAACCCCGCCCTCAACGAACCTTTCGGCCTGACGCTGCTGGAAGCGGCTGCGTCGCGCCTTCCGGTGGTCGCCACGGACAGCGGCGGTCCGAACGATATCGTGGAACGGTGCAGCAACGGCGAACTCGTTTGCCCGCGCGATCCGCAGGCGATTGCCTCCGCTTGCCGGGGCATCCTGACGGACAGGCGCAAGTGGGTACGCTACGCCACTGCGGGTGTGGAAGCGGTTGCAGCTTGCGACTGGACGGCTCACCGCGGTCAGTATCATCGCCTTCTTCTTGAATTGACCGGCCCGCTGGAACGAGCACCGCACTGGGATCGGATCCTGATCTGCGATATCGACAACACCCTGCTGGGCGATCGGGAAGCCTTGCGCGAATTCCTCACCTGGCAGGCGGAACAATCGGGTCATATCGCGCTCGGCATCGCCACCGGGCGCAGTTTCCATAGCGCGCAAGCAATCCTTGCAGCGGAAGGCGTACCGACACCCGACGTCATCATCAGCAGCGTGGGCACTCGCATACACTGGTACGACCGGAACAAACGCTGTTTCTCGGAAGACGAAGGCTGGCGACGCCGGGTGGAAGACGCCTGGCAGGAAGATGCGGTTCGCGAAGTTACGGAGACACTCGGGCTGCGGCAGCAGGCTTTGCTGGAACAGCACAGTGGCAAAGCCAGCTTCTTCCTCGACCGGCATGATCCCGAAGACATCCGCCGCGGGTTCCGGAAAGCCGGCCTGCGCGTGGAGATCGTGGCCAGCCATGGTCGGTATCTGGATATCCTGTCCGAAGGTACCGGCAAGGGGCCGGCGGTCGTCCATGTGGTGGATAAGCTCTCGCTGACCCGGTCGCGTGTCGTCGTCGCAGGGGACAGCGGGAACGACCTGACCATGCTGCGCGCCTGTCCATTCCCGATCGTGGTCGGCAATGCGAGCGACGGGTTGGCGCAAGATCCGTCGCTGTCCCATGCCTATTGGGCGAAAGGGTGCTACGCTGCCGGCGTGCTCGAAGGCGTCCGGCACTACCAGGCGCAAGGCAGCTGGTGAGTACCTATCGATCCGTTTCGGTGCTCACTCTGGTGCGCGGGCGCCAGCAGCATCTCGATCACCTGATTGCAGGCCTCGAGGCTCAGACCTTCCCGCCCGACGAACTGGTGGTCGCCTACATGCAGGACGAACCGCCGCAAATCGAAACCGGCGGACGCTTCCTTGTCCGCTGTGTGCAGGTGCCGGGCGAACCCATGCCGCTCGCCGCCGCGCGAAACCGTGCTGCGGAACTGGCGGAGGGCGATGTTCTGGCTTTCCTGGACGTCGATTGCATTCCCGATCCGGAATTCGTGCGCCGCGCGGCGGAAGCACATGTCCACGACGGCGAAGGCGTGTTCCTGCCCGAAGTGCGGTACCTGCCCGGGCGCGACGACGGCTGGCTCACTTCCGACGGGGCACCGGATTACGACCTGCTGGCCACCACCGGCGTGCGCCATCCGAGCAAGCGCCCCCTGGATGAAACCTCCTTCGATCCGATCGCGGATTTCGGAGAACTCTGGGGGCTGGCCTTTATCATGTCCTCGCAGACCTGGGCTGAGGTTGGCGGAATGGATGAGGATTACATCGGCTACGGTGCCGAAGAGACGGATTTGGGCCAGCGGCTGAAGCGGGCAGGCGCGCGCATGTACTGGCTGGGCGGGACGATCTGCTTCCACCAGCACCATCACGTCCATAAGCCGCCCCTGCAGCATTTCGATACCATCATCCGCAATGCCCGGCTCTATCGCAGCCGGTGGGGGGAGTGGTGCATGCAGTACTGGCTAGACGATTTCGAGCGGCGCGGACTGGTGAAGCGGTCCGAAACACGCCTCGAGGTGGTGCGTCAGCCCACAACTAGCGAGATTGCGGATACCCGGCAGGGTGCCGACGTGCTGTTCAGCTGACCGCCCACAGCCGGGTTGCCTGTTCCTCCAGCCAGTGCGCGGCCTTCTGCGCAGCATCATCGTCATGCAGCGATGCAAGAACGCCAGCATCCAGCGCGTCGGTCTCGGATAGCGAGCGCTGCCACTCGGGGATCGAGGCGGGCCAGGTGTCGCGGTAGGTCGCCGCGCCCAGGCGCTCCAGTTCTCTCGCCTTGGCCTGCTGCTCGTCGAAATACCGCCATTCGGGGACGCACAGGAACGGCTTGGCCGCCCGGGCGATTTCGTGGACCGTATTGTCGCCGGCCGAAGCGACCACGCGGTCGGCGGCGCACAGGTAATCGGTCAGATTGTCGATCCAGCCCAACTCTTGCAGGTTGCCGAAATCGGTTTCGTGCCCTTCGCGGTGTACCGGTCCGGCGACCAGCCATTGCGTTTCCGGCTCAGCGCGCGCGGCGACCGTGAGCGGGGCGTAAGGCGTACCCGATCCCCCGCCACCGGCGATTACCAGCGTCATGGTCCTGTCTTCGCGCAAGCCGAGCTTGGCGCGTGCCTCCCCTTTTTCTAGCAAGGGCGCACGGGTCGTGCACAGGCCGCCCGTATAAAACGTGCGCTCGCGAAGGCGCGGCGGGTAGCTCGCCTGCTCCATCCGCTCGTCGAACGGGGCCAGCATGGCGACACAGGCTTCGTAGCCCGCGACATGACCGACATCCTCACGGTCACCATGCATCCTGATAGTCACGGCCGGCACACTCATGATGCGCGACAAAAGGGCGATCTCCGCCGAAACGTCGATGACGAACAGCGCCGGGTCGGCCTTCCGCAGCGTTTCTGCAATCGACCCCATGTGCTGGCGCATTTCCTCCACGCCGAGCGGGACGCAGTGCATCACCTCCGGCGTCGGCTGGTCGTGCAGCGCCGGACTGCGCGAGGGCGCACCGATCATATTCGGCAGCTCGACCATGGTCGCATCGCGCGGCCGGTCGTCGAACTGCAAGGGCGCTGCTGTCATGATCGTGACCGGCCGATCGTCCGGGATGTGTTCGAGGATAGCCATGATCCGGTTGGCATGACCGCGGCCCTGATGGTGCGCGAAAAAGGCCAGTGGGCGCTTGTTCATTCCTGTTCCTTCGATTCCGCCTGCCGGTCACTATCCCGCGCTGGATTGACGATACGGCCGGCAGTCCAGTTTTCGCTGAGCCGAACCTTGGGATTGGGGGCACACCAGATTTCGCCGGTCGCATCGATCGCGGTGACCCAGATAAGATTGTGCTCTATCCCGTAGTCGATGACCGCAAAGGCGAGCCCGGCGCCGCGATCGATGACGTGCACGGGAAGCGGGGGGTTGAGCTGGGTGAACATGTCAGGGGTTCCGTCCGGGCGAGGGAGGGCTGCCTCTAGACATCGTCGTGGGGCGTGAGCTTGGCGATCAGCGACCGGACGGTGCCGAACAGCATGGTGACCATGGCGACAAGTCCGGCACTGAGGACCACCACGATCCAGTACAGAACCTTGTAGAGCATCGGAAACCAGTTTTCCGGCACGTCGTCGAATTCGCCGATCGGCATCGTCATCAGCAGCAGCATGACGACGGCACCGCCCAGGAGGACCGTCGACATCACCGCAATGCGGTAGATCTGCCTGTACATCCGGAGGTCGAACTCCGCATCTGAGCGCCTCACCAGACCGAGCAAGGTCAGCATCAGGGCCAGCGTCGTGGCCGCGCTTCCGGCAATGGCACTGCCGAGATAAAGTGCCGGACTGGATAACGCCGAGATCATCTCGCGCGCTTCAAGCGAGGAATAAATCGCGCCCGAAGCGAAGTGCCCGGCCAGCCCGACAAGCAGGATGATGCCGGCCGAACTGGCCGGCAGCGCGGTGCGTTTCATGCCGCTTCTCCAGCGTTTTTTGCGGGTTCCTTCCGCTCGCCTTTTGGCGGACCGAGATAGCGATACACGCCCCACAAATTGATCAGCAGCAGAGCGATATTTTGCCAGCCGATCCCTTCGGCATCGTCGCTCAGAAAGCCCCAGGCCGTTAACGCCAGCGAGGAGGTGACGAAGAGCACGAAGGCCCATCCGGTCACCCGCGTGCTCACATTCGTGGCCACGACCAGCGCTGCAATCACGGCGGCGATGGCGCCGTACCATTCGAGGACGTCCAGCATCGCTTCAGCCGCTCACATCGTAATCGATGGGTTTGAACGTCCCACCGTTCGAAGCGTAGGCCGCGCAGGCGGTCAGTCCGATCACCAAATCCATCTCGGCCCGGAAACGGGTAAAGGTGCCGGGCGGAGATTGCGGCGGATCGACCGTAATCGCGCCGTCGCTGGCGACCGGTACATTCATGAACACATTGAAAGCGGTGGGTATGTCGTCGGGCTCGATACCATAGGGTTCCAGCGCCTCGGCCAGGTTTCCGAAACACCCGCGATGGACCGGCTTGTCTGGATAGAAATGGCGAAAGGTATCCTTCGAACAGGGCGTCAGGAGGAAATCGTGCGCGGGCGCGGTGTCTTCGAGGATGGTAAGCATGGGGTTCGAACGGTTCGACCAAAGACGCGCGCCGGTCGTCAGCATGATCCGTTCTTCGTAGTCGAACGTCCTTCCGTTGGAGAGAATTTCCGCCGGATCGGCCCGTGATACGGCCAGCAGGTCACTTACCTGCCCACCCTCGGGATCGGTCACTGTCAGCACCTGCCCTTTCGACAATTCGAAGGCGGTTCCGGTGCGGGGTTCGATACGGGTCATTTGCCGCTCCTCGGGTCGGAAAAGGGGCAGCGCCAGTCATCGCCGACGACGCGCCCGCTGTACTGCCGCGCTTCGCTCGTCGTGCCGTGCCGCGAAAGCATGGGATTAATGGAACCGTCCAGCGCCATGTCGCGCTTCAGTATCGTCTCGCGCATGCGCTCGTATCTTTGCGAAGCGCGCAGGGCTTCGAACTGGTCGTGCAGATTGAAGACAAGGGTGGGATGCTGCATCCGCCGTGCGGCACGCGAAGCATTGGGATGCATGCCGACCACGAAGTAGGCCTCGCCGCCGAAGCTCAGAGAGAAATGCGGATCGCTCGGATCGCTGCTGACGTTCGGGTCGTAGTCCAACCCGCGCCAATCGTCCTTGGCAGCAAGCGAATTCAGCCGCTCCCACATCGCTTTCTCGAACGCCGCTTCATCCAGATCGTCGGGCCCGGAAAACACGACGGCAAGGCTGCGCAGACCGTCTGGATTGCTGGCGTAATCTTCGCTCCAGTCGAGCAAGGCGTCATGGATTTCGATATCGTTCCATGCGCTGGTCAACGAACGGGCGGAGAGCACTTTTAGCCTGCCGGTCGCCAGAGCCGATTTCGCGCCGACACAGGGGAAGCCGTCCTCGGCGATATGCGCGCGCAGGACATCGGCCAGCGAAGCCTCGCCGTCGGCCGCATCAGCGTCGGTGTCGATGTCGATCTTTCCCATCATGATCGTACAGACGTTCGGGCAGGGAAAGCGTTGCTGCAATTTAACATCGATCATGCGGAAAGCCCGTGCGGTGCGTGCCTTCGCGGCTCTCGGCCTCTGGAAGCTGCGCCTGACGGGGGGCGAACCGACGGTACGCCACGACTTTACCGTGATTGCGCGGGCAATGTCGGAAGTGCCGGGCATTCGTCGACTGGCGATGACCACCAACGGCTATCGCCTCGCCGAAAGGGCGCAGGAATGGCGGGATGCGGGGCTGCACGCGGTCAATGTCAGCATCGACACGCTCGACCCGGCGGGGTTTGCACGCGTCACCGGGCACGACCGGCTCGCCGGCATTGTGCGCGGCGTCGACCGAGCGCTCGAAGTCGGGTTCGACGCGGTGAAGGTACCGTGCTGATGAGTGGTCTGGACGATGCCGAATGGGACCGTATCCGCGCTTTCGTGGCCGAGCGCCCGGTTGCATGGCGCTTCATCGAACTCCTGCGGGCCAATGACAATTCCGACTGGCGAGCGACCGAGGCGCAGTCGGGCGATCTGGTGCGCACGCGTCTGGCGCGCGAGGCGTGGGTTGCTGGGCCGCGCAAGTCCGGTGCCGGTCCGGCCGTCGATTACGCGCATCCCGATCATGCCGGGACGATCGGCCTGATCGCGCCCTATGCCCACGGCTTTTGCCACAGCTGCAATCGCCTGCGCCTTTCGAGCCGCGGCAAGCTGCATCTCTGCCTGTTCGGGGAGGGCGGATTGGACCTGCGTCCGCTGCTTCAACATGACGAGCAACTGGAAGAGCTGATTGCAGCCATTCGTCGCGCAATGCCGAGCAAGGCCGCGGGCCACCGGCTGCACGAAGGCGATAGCGGCGCGACTCCGCATCTCGCGTCGATCGGCGGATAGGCATGCGCCAGTGCCGGATTTCGACTAGGTTATAGCGCTGCTGGAGGCTGCCGTATCACCGCTCGGAACGGAAAAGTTGCCGCTGGAGGAGGCGGCCAGACGCTTTCTTGCCGGGAGGCTGACCACACGTAGCGATGCCCCGCGCCGCGCTTGCGCGGTCATGGATGTCTATGCAGTGGGCGAGAGTGGCACGAACGCGGGCGAATGGCTCGACTGCATCGGCGAGGTGCGCGCAGGCCGACTGCCCGAGCAAGCACTCGAGCCTGGACAGGCCGTGCGTAATTTAACTGGTGCCTTCCTGCCGCAGGGTGCGGACTGTGTAATCATGCAGGAATACGCCGAGCGCGACGGCGACCGGGTAAGGTTTCGCGAGGGCTTCGGGCCGGCACGCCATGTGTGCGAGACCGGGAGCGATTTCCGCAGCGGAGATGTGCTGGTCCCCGAAGGCTCTCTGTTAACTCCGCAGGCGATAGTCGCTGCGGCCGCGACCGATTGGGCAGAGGTCGAGGTTCGGCTACGCCCGCGTGTGGCGATCATTGCGACGGGTGGCGAACTCGTCGCACCCGGCAAGGCACATGCGGACGAAGCGACGCTGGCCAACAGTGCGAGCTATGGCGTTGCAGCGATGGCCGAGGCGGGGGTGGGGCGCCCGGTCTGGTTCGGCATGGCGCAGGGCAAGCCGGTACCCGGATTGCCGGGGCAATCCGACGTCGGCCATGGTCACGGCGCGCTTGTTCCTCCGGCTCCTGCTGGACGCCCTTTTGGCTCATCCGCCGCTTTCCTGGCTCCGGTGCCGAGCAAGCCTGCGCGATCGTCTCGGCGCTCGCTTTCTGATCGCGCCGACGGCTTCAACGATTGACCGCGCGCGGTCGATGTCTCAATCGCGCCGCTCCGAAACGAGAGGCCGCACCGTGATCCGATCGCCGATATTTGCTTCGACAGTCTCCCTTGCCGCTATGCTTGCAACCCCTGCCGCAGCGCAGGAGACCGACGATGAGCCAATCATCGTCGTGACCGGCGAAGGTCTTGCCGAAACGCCTGCCGCACCGGCTTACGACGTTCAGGTGATCGAGCGCGAGACGCTGGTCTCGACCTCTTCCGGCCGGATCGAGGATGCGCTGGCAGCGGTGCCGGGGTTCCAGCAATTCCGCCGCTCGGACAGCCGCACGGCCAATCCATCGGCGCAGGGAGCGACTTTGCGTGCACTGGGCGGCAATGCGAGCAGCCGCGCGCTCTTGCTGCTCGACGGCGTGCCGATGGCCGATCCCTTCTTCGGCTTCATTCCCTTCAGCGCGCTCGCGCCCGAACGGCTGACGGCGATCCGCGTAACCCGCGGCGGCGGCTCCGGCCCGTTCGGCGCAGGCGCGCTGGCCGGCACGATCGAATTGCAGAGCGCAGGCATCGACACGCTCGGGACACTCGATGCCCAATTGCTGACCAACGACCGCGGCGAAACCGAAGCGAGCGCCAGCGTGGGCTCGCGCCTTGGCGCAGGTTTCGGCGTGATCTCCGGGCGCTGGGACCGTGGGAAGGGCTTCTTCACCACGCCCGTCGGCGATCGCGTGCCCGCCACGGCCCGCGCAGCCTTCGATGGCTATTCGCTGCAGGTTCGCGGCGTTGCTCCATTGAACGACACGATCGAATTGCAGGCGCGCGGCCTGATCTTCGAGGACGAGCGGACCTTGCGTTTCGAAGGGGCGGACAGCCGGATCGAAGGCCAGGATGCAAGCCTGCGCCTGATCGGGCGCGGGACATGGGAATTCGACGTGCTCGGCTATGTCCAGGCCCGCAATTTCACCAACCGGGTGATCAGTTCGACCCGCTTCCTGCCCGTGCTCGACCAGCGCAATACGCCCTCGACCGGCATTGGCGGCAAGATCGAGGTTCGCCCGCCGACCGGCGAGCGCAATGTCCTGCGCCTGGGCCTCGATTATCGTCGCAGCGAGGGCGAATTGGACGAAACGGCGATCAGCGCCTTCAGTGGTCAGGTCAGCGCGCGGCGCAATGCGGGCGGCACGAACACCGATCTCGGCCTGTTCGTAGAGAACGACCTGACGCTGGGAGCGCTGACGCTGACCGGCGGAGCGCGGCTCGATCGCTACACGATCCGCAACGGATTCTTCACCGAGCGCGATTCCTCGGGCGCCATCCAGATCGACGACCGGTTCGCGGATCGCGCGGGCTGGGAGGCGTCTTTCCGCGCCGGGGCGCTCTATCGTCTCGGCGGCGGCGCAAGCCTGCGCGCGGCGGCCTATACCGGTCTTCGCCTGCCGACGCTGAACGAACTCTACCGTCCCTTCGTGGTTTTTCCCGTCGTCACCCAGGCGAACGCCGCGCTCGAAAACGAGCGGCTCGGAGGTTTCGAAGTGGGCGTCGATTTCGCACCCTCCGATCGCATCGCGCTCGGCCTGACGGCTTTCGACAACCGCGTGAAGGACGCGGTCGCCAATGTGACGATTGCCGAGAACCTGCGCCAGCGCCGCAATATCGACGCAGTCCGCGCGCGCGGGGTCGAGGTGAATGCGAAACTCTCGCTCGGCGAGGTGAGCTTGGATGGCGGCCTCGCCTATACGGACACCGAGGCGCGCGGATCTGGCCCTGCTGCGGTGCTCGATGGCAATCGCCCCGCACAGACGCCGCGCTGGGTTGCAGGCGCAATGCTTTCTTGGCGTCCGGCGCAGGACTGGCTGCTGTCGGCCACGCTGCGCCATGTCGGCGCGCAATTCGAAGACGACCTGGAGACGAATTTGCTGCCCGCAGCGACCACGCTGGGTGCTTTCGCGCAAGTGCCGCTGGTCCAAGGCATCGCGCTAATACTGCGCGGCGAGAACCTGACCGACGAAACCATCGTCACGCGCGACCAGGGCGGTTCGATCGACCTTGGCGTGCCACGCACCGTCTGGGCCGGAGTGCGCCTCGGCTTCTAGCGACTGCGTTAACGGGTAATCGGGAATTAACCATGTTTACGCCCGGTTAGCCTTTGCCCGGCATATCGAGGCGGGCATGGTTGGCGGAGCCTGCACCATCTACTGGCGCGGCGAATGCGTGGTCGATCTCTATGGCGGATGGAAAGACACCGCGCGAGACCGCCCGTGGACGGAGGACACGGTCACGCTGGTCTTCTCGGTCAGCAAGGGCCTCAGCGCAGCCGCCTGCGCGATCGCCGCATCGCGCGGTTATTTCGCTTATGACGACCCGATCGGCGCCATCTGGCCGGAATTCGCCTGCCACGGCAAGGAAGTGCTCAGCGTCGGTCAGGTCTTGTCCGAGCAGGCCGGCGTTGCCGCGCTGGACGAGAAGCTGACGCGCGAGAAGATGGCAGACCATGCGCTAATGGCGGATGCGGTCGCGCGGCAGAAACCCAATTGGACACCCGGTGAATATGCGGGCAACCATCCCTATTCGCTCGGCTGGCTTGCCTGCGAATTGATCCATCGCTGCGATCCGCAGGGTCGCCATCTCGACCGCTTCCTCGCCGAAGAAATAGCCACGCCGCTCGATGCCGATGTCTGGTTCGGGCTGCCAGAGGATTTCGACATCGATCGCATCGCGCGGATCGACGGTTTCAGCCTGCCGGACATGGTGCTGCATAAGCAGAACATGAGCTGGGCGCTGATCGCCGGTATGGCGATGCCGTGGTCGCTGACCTTCCGCGCGCTCAACAATCCTTTCTTCGCCTCGGGCCCGGCGGCGCTCGACCGGCCGGAATGGTGGCACATCGAGCAGGGCGCGGCAGGCGGCATGGCGTCGGCGCGCGGGCTCGCCCGGGTTTACAACGCCTTTGCAACCGGCGGCGCAAAATTCGGAATCACTCCCGATGTGATGGAGCAGCTGCAGCGCGGCATCACGCCTCCGCGCAAGGGCTTGCAGGACCAGGTGCTGCATTGCCCGGTGCGCTATTCGCATGGTTTCGAAAAGCCGTTCGACGGCTGGCGCTTCGCCCGCAACGAGGAGGCTTTCGGCACTTTCGCGGTCGGCGGCTCGCTTGCTTACGCCGATCCGGTGGACGAGGTCGCCTACGCCTTCGTCACCAATGAGATGGGCACGTACAAATGGGACGATCCGCGGGAGAAAGACTGCCGCGACGCCTTCTACGCATGCATCGAGGAGAGGGGCGCATGAGCCTTCGCACCATCGTCTTGTCCGACCTTCATCTGGGCGCGGACGACAGCCTGCTGACGCACCGCGAGGGATCGCATGTGGTCGAGGAGCCGGGCGCGGTGCTGGTGCGCTTCGGCGAGGCCATGCGAGCGACCGCGCACGAGCTGGGCTTAGGCAAGCCGGTGCAGCTGGTGCTGATGGGCGATGCGCTCGACCTCGGCCTGTCGACGTTCGGTGACGTCAGCCGCAGCTTCGTGCAATTCCTCAGATGCATGTTCCCGCATGGCGAGGAGCCGGTGTTCGATCCGGAAATCGTCTATGTGCCGGGTAATCACGATCACCACATCTGGCGCATGGTGCAGGACCACATGTTCGTCTCGCAAGTGCAGTCGAGCGAGCAGCATCCCGGCGTGCATGTGCCGGACGACATGGCCCATATCTCGCCGATGACCGAGGCGCCGCAATACGAATGCCGCCTGCTGACCGCGCTGATGCACGGTTACGGCGGGGCCGTGGGCAAGGCGCAGGTCAAGGTCGCCTATCCCAACTGGTCGCTGGTGAGCGAGGATGGTGAGGCGGCGGTGGTCATGCACCACGGCCATTATCTCGACGCTAGCTATCGCCTGCTGTCGCAAATGCAGGGCTGGCTGCACGGCAGGGACGGGCGATCGGAAACGACGCTCGATGTCGAGCGGCAGAACGGCAGCTGGGTCGATTTCCTCTGGTCCGGTCTCGGCAGCTCGGGCGAGGTGGGCGAGGGCGCCAATACGCTCTACGCCACCATGCTTGACGCAGGCGTCTCGCACCAGCTGAGGGAGAAGATTGCCAGCCGGATCGCCGAGGAATTGCACCGGCGCATGGGCGTCGACACGGAAACGCCGCTCAAATACGGCATCACGCCCGGCAATCTCATTCGCGCCGGGGTCGTCCTGGCGGCGGGACGCGAAGCGGAAGTGCAGCGCGACGGCTTTCGCCAGGCAATGGGCGCTAAAGAGGTGGAAGACCTGCGCTGGTATCTCACCGATCCGGTGCGCGACCAGTTCGAAAGCGAACTCGGAAAGGTGCCGCGCGATGTGCGTTTCATCTTCGGCCACACACACAAGCCGTTTCAGGACCAGATCCCCATCGAAGGCTATGAGCGGCCCGTGGGCGTCTTCAACACCGGCGGCTGGGTGCTCGACGAGCCCAAGCTGATGCCGGCACAGGGGGCGTCAGCCATCCTGATTGACCATAGACTGGAGGCGGTCGCATTGCGGC
The DNA here is from genome assembly GCA_947499095.1 of uncultured Erythrobacter sp. Taxonomy (GTDB): domain Bacteria; phylum Pseudomonadota; class Alphaproteobacteria; order Sphingomonadales; family Sphingomonadaceae; genus Qipengyuania. Next base: position 11,972 of record CANMMR010000013.1, on the reverse strand, counting down.
TGTTCAACGATCCGGCCGGCGTGGCCATGCCCGAAGTGCGCATCGGCGCAGGCGGTGGCTATGGCGCAGCACAGGACCGCTCGGTTGCCGAGGCTCGGGCGGCGGTCGCGAACCACTCGGCGCTCTGAGGAGCCTTCACTGGCGAAGTGAAGAGCCGGATCGACAAGCTGTCCGACGCCCGGATCGAGCGCTTCCTCGAAACCGACGAGACCTTGCAGGAGGCGGCGGAATGACCGGCCAGAAACGCATCGCGCGTCCGCTGAGCGAAATCGGCGAGCATTACACCGTCGTGGTGGTCGGTTCGGGCTACGGCGCAGGCGTCGCCGCCTCGCGCCTCGCGCGCGCCGGGCAGGATGTCTGCGTGCTGGAGCGAGGGCGCGAGATGCTGCCGGGAGAATATCCGGACAAGCTCGCCGATGCGCAGGGCGCGATGCAGGCGAATACCTCGCGCGGGCGGCTGGGCGAGGGCGATGCCCTGTTCGAAGTGCATGTGAACGACGACATGTGGGCGCTGGTCGGCTGCGGGCTCGGCGGCACCTCGCTGATCAATGCGAACGTCGCGCTCGAAATCCATCCCGAGCTGATGAAGCTGCAGGACTGGCCCAAGGTGTTCCACGACGATCCTGCCTTGCTCGAACCCTATTACGAACACGCCCGGCAGATGCTGTCGGCCACGCCCTATCCCGACGCTTTCCCGGAACTCGGCAAGCTGAAATCGCTGGAGAAGGCTGCCGAGCAGCTCGGTCAGCCCTGCTACCGCCCGCCGATCGCGGTCAATTTCGAGGACCGCATCAATCCCTTCGGCGATTGCTGCAGCGGCTGCAATCTCGGCGCGAAGAACACCACGCTGACGAATTACCTGCCCGATGCGGTGTACCATGGCGCTCAGATCTTCACGCAGGCCAAGGTCTTGCATGTCAAACGCGATGGCGAGCGCTGGCGTGTGCATTTCGCACCCAACGGCAAGGACGCGCCGGGCGAGGCGGGCAGCATCTCGGCGGATCACGTAATCCTCGGGGCCGGCGCGCTAGGCTCGACCGAAATCCTTCTTCGCAGCCGTGAAAAAGGGCTCCCCCTTTCGCCGCGGCTCGGCCGGAGTTTTTCCGGCAATGGCGACGCGCTTGGCTTTGCCAACGATGCGTATTGGAAGACCGACGGCGAGGGCGACGCGCTCACCGCAGAACCGATCTACTCCATCGGCGTCGGCGACAATGATTTGCCGAAAGAGAAATATCCTGGCCCCTGCATCACCGGCGTGATCGACATGCGCGATATGGCCGATCCGATGCAAAGGCTGGTGATCGAGGATGGCGCGCCTCCGGGGATCGCCGCTGCGATGTTCGCGCCGACCTTCTTCTTCGCCGAAGCCATGGCAGGCAGCTTCGCGCGCTTCGGCATGGAGCAGGTCAAGCCGCGCATGATGGATGCCAAGGCCATGGGCGAGGCTTTCCAAGAACACCCGACCACGGTCACCGACTGGGCCTACAAGGGGCCGGTCGCGCGCACGCAATCTTACCTTGTAATGAGTGTGGACGATGCCTGCGGCAGGCTCGAATTGGCCGACGACCGCATCGCGATCGACTGGCCGGGTGCCGGTGCGGAAGTCACCATGCAGCGCGACAGCGATTGGATGGAGAAGGCGGCCGAGGCGATCGCGGGCCAGTATTTCCCCGATCCGCTCTGGACCGATGCGCTCGGCAAGAAGCTGATCACCGTCCACCCCTTGGGCGGCTGCGCCATGGGCGACGACGGGACCACCGGGGTCGTCGATGACGCCTGCCGCGTCTTCGCCGCAGAGACTGGCACAGACATCCATGCGGGCCTATACGTCTGCGACGGATCGGTCGTGCCCGCGGCAGTAGGCGTCAATCCGCTGTTAACCATCAGCGCGTTTGCCGAACGGGCGATGGACCTCCTCGCCGCGCGCGAGGGCTGGAGCTTCGACCGGGCTATCGGACCGGGCAAGGCACTGCCGCCTCCGCCGCCGAAACCCAATGCCGTGAAACGCACTGCCGATACGGTGGTCGGCAAGATCGCGCATCTGGCCGCGGCCGGGCTGATCGGCGAGGCGAAGAGGGCGATCCATGCCTTCATCACCGCGCATCCGGACGAGACCAGCCCTAGCTTCAGTTTCACCGAGCGGATGAAGGGGCATGTCGCTGTACCCGGCGCGCTACGCGATGCACCCGCCAACCAGCGAATTTCGGATGCCTTCGCTATCGGTGCCGCATGGGGCCGGACGCTGGACCAGCCATGTTCCTTCGAACTGACAGTCGCGACCGACGATCTCAATCGCCTCAGCACCGAGCCGAGCCATCCGGCCAGAATCACCGGCAGGGTCGAGTGCCCGATCGTGAGCGACGCGCCGATGCAGGTCGGAAAAGGCTTCTTCCACCTGCTTGTAGTCGATCCCGATCGGCCCGAGCGCTGGCTCATGACCTACGACCTCGTGCTCCGGCGAGAGGACGGATCGGCGTGCCATTTCCACGGCTTCAAGACGCTGGAGAAGCGCCACGGCTCCGATCCCTGGACCGATCTCACCACGCTCTACGTCACCATTCGCGAAGGCGAGGACGAAAGCGGAGAGGTGCTGGCGCAGGGCATGCTGACACTCGGGCTCGAAGACCTGATGTGGCAGGCTTCAAGCATGAAGCTGGAAGTGCATCACGACACGCTCGGCAAGCTCATCGCGGTCGACCAGCGGATCGAAAATGCGATCTCGGAATATTTCGTCGCCAAGTTCGCGGCGCTGTTCGGCATGTCGAGCTTTCAGGCTCATGGCGGCATGCTTTCGCTGCTGAACGACTTCCCGAGCAAGGAAGTGCCGTTTCTGCCCAAGCGTGACCTGCAAGCCCCGGCGCTCGAGCGCTTTATCGTTCCGACCGGCGACGGCGTAAAAATCGGCCTGACCCGCTATCGGGGCGGGAGCAAAGGCCCGGTCATGCTGGCCCCAGGCTTCAGCGTGAAAGCCTCCTCTTTCGCTACCGAAACGGTCGAGGAAAACCTTGTAGAGACGCTATGCGCCAAGGGCTACGACGTCTGGCTGTTCGATTATCGCGCCAGTGCGGACTCGGGCAATTGCCCCGAAACGCCGCCCGAGTTCACGATCGACGACATCGTGGAGCAGGACTGGCCTGCAGCGACCCGCTTCGTGCTCGACACGACCGGCGCGAAGGATATGCAGGCCATGGCGCACTGCGTCGGGTCGATGAGCGTGCTGATGGCGATTGCGGCGGGCAAGGTCGATTGCTTCCGACAGATCGTCAGCTCGCAATTGACGCTGCATCCGGTCGCGGACTGGATGAACTACCTCAAGACCGATCTCGATACTGCCCGGCTGTTCGGCAAATCGCCCAGCTGGGCGGGCATTTCGATTTTGTGCCGCAGGGGACGGAGACCGATTACGAGATCGACGCTTTCGCCTGGCAACTGCCTGTGCCGGATGGGCAGGCGTGTCAGAACCCGACCTGCCGCCGCGTGTTCGCGGTCTATGGGCCGAGTTACGACCATGCCCAGCTTGGGCACGACACCCATGTGGCGCTGGGCAGCATGTTCAGCCGCTTTTCGCTGACCCCGTTCGAGCAGATGCAGCTGATCACCGAGGCGGGCAAGGCCGTCGATAGGGACGGTCGGGACGTCTATGTGACCGCCGAAGGCGCAGCGCGGCTCGACCTGCCCATTACCTTCCTCGCCGGGGCGACGAACCAGATTTTCTATCCCGAGAGCGCGCAGCGCACTTTGCACTGGCTAGATGCCGAGGCGCGGCGGCGCGAAATACAGTCGGGCAAGCCGGGTGCGGGGGAATACAAGCTGATGCTGATCCCCGATTACGGGCACATGGACTTGTTCATCGGCCGCAATGCCGCGCGCGATGTCAGCCGGCGGATCGTCGAGGAGCTGGATCGCTTCAACTGAGCGGGCGCTCGACTCCTGGGGCGAGCAATCCGCGCACCACGAGTTCGGCCGTGCTGGCGGCGAAGCGGTCGACCAGCGCCTGATCGAGGTCGCCCGAGCCCAGCAAGGCGCGGCGCGAGGCGGCAGAGGTGAAGATGTTCGCGCATGCCCCCTCGATCGCGTAGCCCAGCAGATTGGTATCGACCGGCCGGAACAGGCCTTGTGCCACGCCCTCCTCGATGATCGTCCGGCGGGCATCGGCGACCGGGATGCTGAAGAAGCCGGTGACCAGCGTGGCTGCCTCGCGCGATCCTTCGCGGATAAGCTTTTGCAGCAGGCGATGGAGGTAGGGGCGGCGAAAATAGGCGCGGACCATGCCGGTGACGTGATGCGCGATCTTGTCGGGCGGGCTCATGCCGGAAGCCAGCAGCTTGTCCAGCTCGCCGATCGCGAAATCCGCATCGGCACGGGCGATCGATACCATCAGCCCCTCGCGCCCGCCAAAATGATAGCTGACCGATGCGATGTTCGTACCGGCCTTGCGCGTAATCTCGGAGATCGAGATCTCCAGGCTGTCCTGTTCCACCATCAACTCGCGCGCGGCGTCGATGATCTTCTGCCGCGTCGGTGTTTTCGATTGGGGTTCGCTCACGCCTCCGGTTCCTCGCCATTGGCCTCGCCAAGCGCAGGCGGGGGCGCGAGTTCGGGCATGTCGTAATCGCCGAACGCGAAGGGCGGGCGCATCTCGCGATAGCTGCCTTCGGTAGGGTGGACGCGCGTACGGAAGAACCCGGTCGCGGCGAGGTGCGGTTCGTCCAGCATGTCGTCGAGATCGCGCACCGCTTGCGCCGGCAGCTGGGCAGCGTGACATTTCTCGAGCAGCTCCTGCGTCGTGAATCCACGCGTCAGCCGCGCCATCTCGCGATACAGCCCGCCGATATTGGCAAAGCGGCTGGCCGGGTCGGCGAAACGTTCCTCTTCGAGCACCTCGGGCGCACCGAGCACCGCAAACACCTTGGGCCAGCTGGCATCGGTATAAGGCACGATGGAGATGTATCCGTCGCTGGTCGGGAAGGGCTGGCGGTCGGGATCCACCTGGCGTTCGTAGCCAGCGGGTGCATTCGGCGGATCGTAGGTAAACCCGCCGAGGTGTTCGAGCAGAATGAAGCCGGTGAAGGCCTCGAACATCGGCACTTCGACATGCTGGCCGCGACCGGTACGCAGTTTGTGGACGATCGCCGCCAATGCGGCGTGGGCGGCGTGGAGACCCGCGACCTTGTCGGCGATGAGCGATGGCAAATATGGCGCCCGCTCGTTTCCGTTGACGCGCGGCAGCAGGCTTGCGGCACCACTCGCGGCCTGGATCACGTCGTCATAGGCCTGCAGATCGGCATAGGGGCCGTCCTGCCCGAAGCCGACGCAATGGACGTAGATCAGCTCAGGATTGATTGGTTTGAGGCTCTCATAATCGAGGCCGAGCCGCTCCAGCGCCTTGCCTCGCACATTCACTACGAGAAGGTCGGCCTCGCGCAAGAGGTCGAGCATCCTTGCCCGGTCACCGTCCTGCTTGAGATCGAGTACCAGCGAGCGCTTGCCGCGATTGATGGCGAAGAAGCCCGGCCCCATGCCCCTGCTTGCCGCCGGCTTGCCCGCCCAGCGATAGGCATCTCCGATACCTGGCGACTCGATCTTGATAACCTCGGCGCCGAGATCGGCAAGCATCTGCGTGCAATAGGGGCCGAAGACGACGCTGGTGAGATCTACCACCTTGATGCCTTCGAGCATCGGACGGTTGTCCCCGGCTTGCGCCACGAATCAACCGATCCGCGCGATGATATTGGTATCGTCGCGCACTTCGATCCGGGCGCGCTTGCCGACGGGGTCCTTGGCCAGCAGCGCCTTCAGCGTCGCATCGTCGCCCTTGGCGATCCGGGCGAGGACGCGGCCCTCCGCCCCGTCGCCGATGACGTAACCGCGGGCCGGTACGCCCTTCTGGAAGACGACGGTGTAAGTCGAGATGGTGATTTCGCCATGGGCCTCCTCGTGATCGGGCAGCAGCTGGGAGTTCATCTCATGCTGGATGGTTTCGCTGGAGACGGGCGCCCAATCCTCCGGCGGCGTGGTCGAATAGATGCCGACCGCTTCCTTAGTCAGGAAGCCGCCATTGGCCATTATCAGGCCGAAATCGCCAGGCTGCTCGCGCAAGCGCCCGGTCATGGTCGCGATGGCGTGAAGCGAATAGTTGTTGCCCGGACCGCCGAAGAAGGGGAGGCCGCCGGTCAAGGTCACCGGTGTCTCGCGCCAGTCGATGCCCAGCGCTTCGGTGGCAAGCAGGACGGCGCAGGGAAAGCAACTGTAGATATCGAACAGCGCAATGTCGCTCGCCTGCTTGCCGCTGGTGCGCAGCGCCTGGTGCAGCGTCTTCTCGATCGGCAGCGAGCGCGACAGGTCCTGTCGGCGGGTAACGAAACCGTCCTTCGCCTGCGCATGGCCGTGGAGAAAGACCCATTTCGCGCGATCGATGCGCAACCGCTCGGCCTCGCCTACGGTGGTCATCACGACGGCAGCGGCCTGGTTCACCGCATCCTGTGCGACGTGCCATTTGAGATAGGGGTCGGCGACGGGGTAATTTTCCGCGCTGGGCGTCGAGAGAAACTCCTGGCTGCGCGCGGTGGGGAACTGGGCGTGCGGATTGTCCGCGGCGACTTGCGAAAAGCCGGCCCACAGTTCGCTCATCAGCTCCATATGCTCTTCGCGGTTGTTGCCGAGGCGACGGCGCAGCGCGTGTTCGAAGGCCGGATAGGTCTGCATCGGCGCCCCCAGACCGTTGCGGATTTCGTAAGGCGAGAGCAGCGCGCTCCCATAGCCACGGTCGGTCTGCGGGCCGTCGGCAGAGCGGCTCCAGTCGAGCGTCATCCCGGCCCGCACCGCGGCCTTTAGCGCGCGCGTTGCTTCCGCCCCCACGAGCAGCGCAGCACGGCATTTGCCTGCATGCAAAGCCGCTGCAAGTTCGTTGACGAGCTCCTGCGGCTGGTTGCCGCCGAGTTCGGAATAGAAGTTCTCGGTGTCCGCAATATCGAGGTCGGCCGCGATGGTGGCGGGCGGGTTTTCGCAGCGGCCGAAAGGTTGCGGCGCGCCGGGTATGGAGTCTGGCGTCGTGCGGACAGCGACGATCCGGTCGATTGCCTCGCGCAGGGCATCAGCTGCGCCGCTGTCGTCGAGTGCGATCCGGGCGGCATCCCGGCGCAGATCCTGCGGCGATGGCGCGCTGGCCGGATCCTCGCCATTCCAGTGGTCGGTGATCTGACCGGCTCCGACGAGAACCGGGGTATCGGCGGGAAGCGCACTTGTATCGACCATCGTCTCTCCTTGTATGAAATGCATATTTCAAAAGTGCATTTGCTTCGTCAAGCGACTGGATGCTATCTGTGCCTTTTCTGCGCTCGTCAGTTTGAGTCCGGTCTGCGATAGGCGATGCATGGACGGGTTCGATCTTCGCGCCATGGCTGGGGGCTTCGAGCTGTGGTTCGCGGGCCGCCTGCTGCTGCGCCACAGCGCGGAACAGCCGTGCCTTGCGCTAGGCCGCGGCGGTTTGCGGGTGGACAGCCATCTTGGCCATTTCCGCCTCTACGATGAGGCAGAGTGGTCCTATTGCCTCCACACCTCGCTCGACGAGGACGGTATCGAATTTATCGACGGAAGGGGTCAGAAGCACTCGCGCATTTTGCTGAGGAATGAGGCCATCGTCATCGAGCCGCTCGACCCCGATGCCTGCTTCATCGAACTCGCGTTTCATGCCGAGCCGGACGAGCACGTCTGGGGCGGTGGCGAGCAGTTCTCCTTTCTCGACCTGCGCGGGCGAGCATTTTCTCTCTGTGTGGGCGAACCCGGTGTCGGGCGCGATCCGCATGGCGAGCTGGCCGCGCACATGGTCGCCACGCCGCTGCGCGCAGGCGATTACTGGACGACCAATTATCCGCAGCCGACCTTCCTGACCTCGCGCCTGCTGGCGCTGCACGTCGACACGGCGGCCGACGTCCACGCCGACTTCACGCATGCAGACCGGCATAAGCTGCGCTGCTACGATGCGCGCTGCCGAATCGAGTTTTTCGCTGCAGACGATATGCCCGCTCTGGTGTCGCGCCTGTGGGAGCGCTTCGGGCGGCCGACGCCTTTGCCGGATTGGGCGATCGAGGGGGCAATCATTGGCCTCAAGGACGGTGAACGCAGCTTCGAACGGCTGGACAGGATCGTCGAGGCGGGCGCCGTCGTTACAGGCCTGTGGTGCGAGGATTGGGCGGGCATCCGCCAGACCGACTTCGGCCGTCGCCTGTTCTGAGACTGGCAGGCCAGCGACACGCGCTTCCCGAACCTGCGGGAGCGGATCGACGCGCTGGCCGAACGCGGCATTCGCTTTCTCGCCGATGTGAACCCCTATCTCGCCACCGACGGAGCGCTGTATCGCGAAGCCGATGCGCTTGGATTCTTGGTCCGCGAACCTGGGGGCGAACACGCCTGCGATATCGATTTTGGCGGCTTCACCTGTGGCCATGTCGATCTTACCAGCGAAGCCGCGGCGCACTGGTTCGCCGATCGCGTGATCGGACGCGAAATGCTCGATATCGGCATCGGCGGCTGGATGGCGGACTTCGGCGAATATCTGCCGGTTGACGCGCAACTGGCAGACGGCAGCGATCCGATGCAGGCGCATAATCGCTGGCCGGTGCTTTGGGCCAGGGTTAATGCGGATGCGGTCGCGGCGCGCGGCAAGACGGCAGAAGCGACCTTCTTCATGCGGGCCGGACATAGCGGCAGCCAGGCGCATTGCCCGCTGCTGTGGGCTGGCGACCAGTCGGTGGACTTCTCCTCTCATGACGGCATCGGGTCGACCGTGGTCGCGGCGCTTTCGGCGGGACTGATCGGAAACCCCTGCCATCACAGCGATATCGGCGGCTACACCAGCCTGTTCGGCAAGTTGCGCAGCGCCGGGCTCATCATGCGCTGGGCCGAGCTGGCGGCGTTTACGTCGATGATGCGCACGCATGAAGGCAACCCGCCCGACGACAATTTGCAGATCGATAGCACGGACGATCTGCTCGCCCACTTCGCCCGCATGACTCGTTTGCACACCGCGCTGGCGCCTTACACGCGCGAATTGCGAACGGAGGCAGCAGCTACCGGCCTTCCTCTCCAGCGCCCGCTCTTCCTGCACTATTGGGAAGATCCAAAGGCGCGGACCGTGGAGCGGCAATATCTCTACGGACAAGACCTGCTGGTCGCACCGGTTCTCGAAGCCGATGCAAGGGAACGGCCCTGCTATGTTCCGGCCGGCGACGACTGGCTGCACCTTTGGAGCGGTGAAGTCTTCAGTAGCGGTGCCACGGCAATTGTCGCCGCCCCGTTCGGCTGTCCGCCGGTGTTCGTCCGTAAGGCTTGCGCCCGCGAGGAATTTTTCCGAGGGCTGGGCGAATACTTCACCACGAAAGACCCGCCCCGATGAGCGACACCGACCTGCTGCCCCTGCCGCCCGAAACGCGCCTGCTTGGGGAGGGCGGTCCGCAGGTGAGCGCTGCCGCATGGGGCATGTGGCGTTTTGCGGGCGCATCCGTGGCTCAGGCGACTAGGCTGGTGGAGAGCGCGCTCGATGCGGGCATCACCCTGTTCGACACTGCCGATATTTATGGCGTTGACGGGTCCGGCTGGGGTTCTGCGGAGAGCCTGCTCGGCGAAGTCTTTGCTGCCGACCGCGGCTTGCGCGACCGGCTGGTCCTTGCGACCAAGGGCGGCATCGTGATGGGCGTGCCCTACGACAGCTCGCCCGCTTATCTCGCCACCGCTATCGATGCCTCGCTTGCGCGCCTGCAAGTGGATCATGTCGAACTGTGGCAAATCCATCGGCCCGACGTGCTGACTCATCCGGAGGACCTGGCGCGAACGCTGGAGGACGCGGTGCGCTCGGGCAAGGTCGGCGCGGTCGGCGTGTCCAACTTCACACCTGCCCAGATCGATGCGCTGCGCCACTATCTCGACATCCCGCTGGTTTCGACGCAGCCGGAGTTTTCCGCGCTCCACTTGCAGCCGCTCGAAGATGGACAACTCGACTCCGCGATGCGCGACCGTATGGCTGTCCTCGCCTGGTCGCCGCTGGGCGGCGGGCGCATCGCCGCTCCGGGCACGGCGCGCGAGCAGGAAGTCGCCGACGCGCTGGATGTGATCGCCAACGCGCAGGGCGTCAGCCGCGCTCTCGCGGCGATGAGCTGGATTGCGGCGCATCCTGCGCATCCCATCCCGATCGCCGGCAGCCAGAATGCGGACCGGATCGCCGAGCTCGCGAAGCTGCGTGCCGTGCGCTGGACGCGCCGGCAATGGTATGCCGTGCTGACGGCCGCACAGGGCGAGCCGCTGCCCTGAGCCGCGCTTTCTAGGCGATCAGCGAGGCGAGAACCCGGCGCTTGCCCTCGAACGGGCGGCGACCGTGCATCACGCGGAAATTGTCGACCAAGGCAATATCGCCCGCTTGCCATGCGAGGTCGTGCGAGAACGCCTCACCCAGTTCGACAGCCAGCGCCATGTCCCCCGCATCGATCGCGCTACCGTCGCCATAGGCGATGGAGCGCGCGGCGGCTTCGGGTCCGGCTGCCCAGCCGCGCCAGGCGGCGATGAGCTGGTTGAAGAAGCTGCGGCTCCCATCGGGCAGGCTGCGAATGGCCGGGAGCACCGGCGTAGTTACTGCCAGCGCGCCTTCATCGGTCCAGCGCCAGTCGTATCCCAACTTTGCCAGCTTGGCCTCTGCCGCTTCGCGGGTTTCGACACTCAGCGTGGATTTCCAGCTCCGGCCCTGGCCCGATTGCGGATCGTTTTCTCCCGGCATGGTGTGCCGATAACGCACTCCCAGCCGCTCGAGCCGATCGACGAAATTTGGCGCACGCTCCGTCAGCGCGTCGACCACGCAATCCGAGCGGCAGAGGGGTGTCTCGCCGCCATTCTGCGCCGCAATCTCGCAGTAGAAAAGTAGCCTGGAAGGGTAGATCGGCGTCTGCGCCATCTCGTGATGCAGGTAGATGCCTGCCTCGGGCGGCGCCTCGTTCGCGGTGAAGACGCGCGGAGTGACATTGACCCGCACCGCGTTGGAAAGCGAGTCGTCATAGGTGAACCCGGCTTCGCCCTAAGCTTCCACTGCGCTGTCGAAAGCCTGCGCGTCGGGCACGTCGAACCCGCGCAACAATACCGCCCCTTCACGGTCGAGCGCCGCGTCGATTGCCGGCTTGTGTGCGGAAAAATAGTCGGCAGCAGATCCGTTTCCCGCGATAGTGGCAGGAAAGCTGGCGGGCGGTGCAAGGCTGCTCATCTGGGAAGACTTAGCTGCCCTGCCATGCGGGTCAATAATCGCGAACCAATCGGACGGGTGTGTAATCGGGAAAGTTGCGTGCGCATGCGGCCAGCATGGCGCGGGTCTGTGCTAAATCGGCCACGGCTAGGCCGGGTGGCGGGGCCTGCATCTTGGCTTCGGGCGGAAAGGTCCCGTAGCCGGCGAAAAGGCAGTGCCAGCTCATGTTCGCGTAGTGCGGATGGCCATCGTGCTGGCGTGCGTTGAGCTGGCCGATGTCCTCATGCGTAAACCAGGCGGACATCATGTCCTTGAGATTTCCCGACAGAGCTTGGTTGGCCGCGTTGTCACGCCAATATTGCGTCTCGCTGCGCTGGTTTAGCCGGTAATGCGCCACGATGTAGTCGCGAATGCCCTCGTATTTGTCGGCGATGCGACGGTTGAAAACCTCGCGATTTCGGGCGGTGAACCCGCCGCTTTCATTGGCGCGAACGAAGTCGAGCGCGGTCACGATCACGATGTGCAGTGCGGTCGCTTCGAGCGGCTCGATGAAGCCTTGCGAAAGTCCGGCGGCGAGGCAGTTCCTCGTCCAGCTGTCCTTCACTCGGCCATCGGCATGGAGCACGCGGGCTTCACCGGCGTGCTCCATGCCGATGGCCTGCCGCAACTCGGCCTCGGCATCTTTGTCGGAGATGTATTTGGACGAATAGACGTAGCCATTGCCGAAACGACTGGTCAGCGGAATCGACCA
>CANMMR010000012.1 GCA_947499095.1 uncultured Erythrobacter sp. | reverse complement strand
TCGTCACTACGACGAAGCCCAAATCCTCCTTAAATCACAACCTCAAATCTGTGCCATAGGTGCTGACGGGGGACAAGCGGAGCACACCTTGCCGACCTGTCCCCGCTGTCGATCCTGTCCGCTGTTTACCGCGCCGATCGGCTGGCGACCGGCGAACCATCGGATCACGCCGAACGCAGCATGACGATATTGGACAGTCTCCGGCTTCGGCAGCAAGGGGTGCGAGAGGACGAAAGCTACGAGCAATGCCTTGGCACCGATGAACTCGGATATCTGATACGCGTGCTGCTTTCGATGCTTGCTGAATGCCCCAACGGCCGTGCGCTTTCGCGCGGTCGTGCTTCGAGCGTATTCCGCTTCGCGCTCGACATGCTGGCGGGCATCAGCCAGACTCGCACGGCCCTCCACATGAACCGGCGTCTGCGTGGTGAGAAACACGAAGAGCTGCGCATCGAAATTGAGCGGATGGGTCCGCCTAGCGTGTTCGCGGAGAATTCGAAAGGAGTGCCCGCGTGGAACGAGTTCGTCGCTGACGATGGGCTTACCTTCTTTGGAACCGACCTTGTCCTGCGACTGCGCGAGGCAGAAGAGGCAATGGTTGAGACCGGACTCCGAGATCCAGACCGCAACCCGCTAATCAGGGCCGGGTATTGCCCCGACGCCTGGACCAGCGATACTGGCAGCGAGGCGATGATTGACGCATGGATTTGCACCAATGCCGAATTGCGGACGCTCGATCTGAACTACGCCTCGCCATGGTTGAAGGGTAAGGAACTGAAGGATGCGCGCAATCGCGCTCTGATCCTCAGCGAAACCCCAATCCCGCCCATGACCGATTTCGTATTCGCGAACGATCTGGAACTTCCTTGCCTGTTCGCCGGGAGATTAATCGGCATCGATGATGACCTGACAAAATTTCATTTCGGACAAAAATCGGACATTCGCGGTTTGCCCGCTTCGAAGAAATGCCTGAATTCCAACATTTTCGGCGCACAACCCTATATTGAGCCGCTTCGAAATCACTAGCGCCACCCGCAGAAAACCGCGGAATAAGTGCTGTCCTCATCAATCCCGAGGACAGCATGCAAGACGAATTCGACTACGGACAGAACGACGCCAATGGAGTGAACGGCAAACCCGCTGCTTCCAATGGCGGTGAACTCGCCGAAGCCGAGACACATGCCGGCTCCATTCAGAGTATCACGCGAGATGTCGGCGCAAACTATGTTTTGGCGCGGGACATCCAGCTTGATGCTGCGCTGCACGAGCGTCGGGCATTTTCCGATGATGATCTGGCACACGCTAAGGCCGTCGTTGCGCACGAGCACCTTGTGGCGCCCTTCCCGGTCGTGGAGCGCGGGAACGAACTGATTCTTCTTGATGGGTTTGTCACCCTTCAGGCTCTGATCGCTCGCGACCCTGATGCGATGGTCAAGGTCGTTCGCTTCGACGAAAAGGACGCCCTCGCGATACGGCTCGCCGACACCCGGCATCGCCGCAAACGTGAGCCGATGGGTCCGGCCCGCCAAGCGCTCGCGCGTCACCGGGAGGGCGTGGCGCAGGACGCGATCGCGAGAGAGCTTTGCGTCAGTGCCGGAAATGTCTCGCAGATGATTTCGGCAGCAGAAGCCGAAGAGGAATTCGAAGGTCTCGCAGACCTGCTGGTCGATCGTTCCAAAATTCCCCGCAGTTTCTGGTTCGATCTCTACACGACGCTAGAGCGGCTGAAGAAAGTCGATGCGACTGATGCTGACGGCAGTTCGCCTAACGCAGATCGGTTCAGGAAGTTGGTCGAAGACCTGATCGCTGCGGATAAGCCGATTAGCGCCGACGACCTCCGCGCGAAGCTCGGGATCAACGCTAAGCGTGGCCAGCCCAAGCGGCGCAACCGTGTGCTCGGGACACCGGTCAGGCGGCCCGGCTTGAAGACCAAGATCTGCGTCGACAGAAAGCGCCAAGGTGGGCCGGTCATCAACTTCGAGCCCGGCTATCCCGCTAAAGACTTCGACGCCGCGCTCGAAGCGCTTCTCACTTTCCTGACGAATCCGGACGCGGCTTCGCCGCCGCGGATCTGACTCGGATCGGGACGGTAGTGATGGATCGGATGCTGGCGAAAGCAGGGTGTGATAGACCCCGTCGCGCGCGCACGACGTCTCTGTCGCTCGAGAATGCACATGCAGAAATCGAGTGGCTGGCGCCTCCTTCGGAGGATGACCTCGCCCGCCTGTTGCTCGAACTTATTGGCGAGGACGCTATCAAGGAGATATTTAATGACTAAGGCTTTTGGATATGTGCGCTGTTCTTCGAACTCTCAGAGCGCGGCGGCTTCTATCGCGACTCAGAACGACGCGATTACACGGGCAGCAGCTTCCTGTGGAGTGCATCTGCAGCGTATGTTCGCCGACGTTGGTCCGGCGCACTCCGGCCAGTCCGAGCTCGAGCATCTCGTGAAGACTGCGGAAAGCAGCGGCGTGCGTGCGATCGTAGTCGCGAACAAAACCCGTCTCTCGCGGTCTATTGCGGAACTGCGGAGGCTGGAGGAAAAGTTCAGTGCTGCTGGCATCGAGATTATCAGCTCGGAAGGATAGGATTGGTCTGACGGACGAGATTTTTGCTTGGTCCACAAGCGGATTTTGGTCCTATCTAGGAACGACGGCCGGATATGACGGAGGTGCACAGAATGATCGCTGAAAATTCGAGGAAGAAGCGCGCATTCGGATATGTCCGCGTCAGCACGAGCGAGCAAGCGGAGCACAAAACCTCTCTGCGTCAGCAGAAAGTCGACCTGCAGAACTACTGTGACAAGCAGGGAATCGAGCTCATCGAAATCTTCGTTGAACCTGGCCTTTCCGGCTCGGACTGGAAAAGGCCTGAGTTCAACCGGATGATGCTCTTGGCCACGGGTGATGACCATCCGGTGGACTTTGTCGTTGCAGCCGACATGGCGCGCCTCGCACGCGATGTTGAATTGATTGTTACCACCCAAGGGCAACTGAAACGAGCCGGCGTTAAATGTCTGTTTGCCTACCAGACCTTCGAAGAAAGCCATTTTGGCATGCTCCACCAGTTGCTGACCGGTTGGCAGGACCAAGACGCGATTGTGAAGGCGTCAATGAATACTCGCCGGGGTCTCAGGGGCACTGCCGAAGAGGGGTTCTGGCCAGGCGGAACCGTTCCGCTCGGTTACGAATCTCGCACGGTGGAAATCAGAGGGAAGAAAGAAAAGAAGAAACTCTTTATCAACGAGGAAGAGGCGCTGATCGTTCGCAAGATCTTCGACCTCGCAAGGCTCGGTATCGACGGAACTCCGATGGGAGGCCGAGCGATTGCTGAATATCTGAATCAGCACGGCTATACGCGTCGTGGCGGCAAGTTCCACAACTCGAACATCGCGGGCATCCTCTCGCGGCCTCATTATTTGGGAGAGTTTCCGGGCAACAAGTTCGACGAGCGGGGAAATCTTTTGCCGGAAGCTGAGTGGACCATGGTCAAATGCCCTCAGCTTATATCGAAAGAGAATTTCGATCACGTGGCCGCCCTTCGCGCCACCCGCGCTCCGAGAACCACTGCTCCGCGCATCGTCAACGGTCCCACGCTGCTGATCGGCCTCACCCACTGCGGCATGCCAAACTGTGGTGCGGGAATGACCGTCGCGACCGGAGGCTCCGGTAGATATCGCTACTACAAGTGCAATGAACGCACGAACCGCGGCGCTTCCTCCTGTCGCTGCCCTAATGTGCGCACGGACAAGCTCGACCCGCTCGTTATGGGAGAGATTGTCGAAAAGATCTTTGATCAAGACAAACTCGAGAGTTTGCTCGGTCGCGTCCTCGACACATCCGACGAGGCTCGCAAGCGCAAGCAGCTTGAACTTCAACAGTGCGAAGAGAGGATCGCCGAAGCACGTAAGCGGCTTTCCAACTTACACGATGGGATCGAGATCGGCACGATCTCCGCCCGTGATCCGGACATCGCTTTGCGGATCAAGGAGCGAAAGGCGGAAATTGATAGTCTGAACAGCACCGCGAAAGTGCTGCGCCAGCAGCTGGATCGAGGACCAGCCCGGATCACGCCGACTGCTGTTCGCAATTTCGGAAAGATCATTCGCCAGAACCTCATCCACGGCGATAGCGACGTGAAGCAGCGCATCGCGCGAGCTTTCATCAGCCGCATTCAGATTGGATCCATGATTGAGATTAAGGGCGAGACCGCAGCGCTTGAGCATGGAGTTGCTGCAGTCGCGCGGTCGAAGGGTGGATTGCCCACCTTTGACCGGAAATGGTGCCCAGAAGAGGACTCGAACCTCCACGCCCTTGCGAGCGCCGCCACCTGAAGACGGTGCGTCTACCAATTCCGCCATCTGGGCACACATGCGGCAGCCGGTCGTCTGTGCCGGGCCGCGGGTAGGAGCGCGCCACTAGCGAAGGGGGGCGATTCTTGTCAACTGCAATCGCACGGCTCTCGAAGCCCTCGCGCTCCTCGGAACGCTTGCGGCGCGGCGCGGGTTGTGGCTAGGGGCGCAGCGACAATTCTTACGATCCGGACACAGGCAGTAACGATGGCGAAAAGCAGTGCGTTGAACGGCAAGCTCGTGGTGCTGATGGGCGGCAGTGGCTTCATCGGCAATTACGTGGCGCAGGCGATGCTGGAGCGCGGGGCGCGCGTGCGGATCGCCAGTCGCAATCCTGAAAAGGCCTTCACGCTGAAGCCGCTCGCCAATCTCGGCCAGCTGCAATTCGCGCGCTGCGATGCGACCGACCGGCAGAGCGTCGAGCGCTGCATCGAAGGCGCCGATGCGGTCGTCAACCTGGTCGGCAGCTTCGAGGGCAATCTCTACAAATTGATGGGCGAGAGCCCGGGCTGGATGGCCGAGGCAGCCAAGGCCCAAGGCGCGAGCGCTTTCGTCCACGTCAGCGCGATTGCGGCGGAGCCCGACGAGGACACCGAGATCGCATATGCCGGGGCGAAGAAGCTGGGTGAGGAGCGCGTCATGGCGGCCTTTCCCAATGCTACGATCCTGCGCCCCTCGATCCTGTTCGGCAAGGACGACGAGTTCCTCAATATGTTCGGCGGACTGATTGCGCGCCTTCCGGTGCTGCCGGTGTTTGCGCCCGACATCAAATTGCAGCTGGTCTATGTCGACGATGTTGCCGAAGCCTGCGCTCGCGCCGCCGAAGACCCGGCGGCGCATGGCGGCAAGACCTATGAGCTGGGTGGGCCGGAACAGCTCACCATGATGGAGATCAACCGCCGCATCGCTGCTGCACAGGGTCGCAACCGCACCTTCCTGCCGATGCCCGATCCCGTCTCGGGCGCGTTTGCCGCGCTACCGGGCACGCCGATGTCGAGCGACCAGTGGAAGCTGCTCCAGCAGGGCAATGTCGTCTCCGGCGATTTTCCGGGCTTCGCGAAGCTGGGCATCGAGCCCAAGCCGGTCGGACTGTTCCTCGACAAGTGGATGGTCCGCTACCGCAAGCACGGGCGCTTCACCGATCTGATGGGCGCCTAACCGCTCAGCGACCGTCGTATTCCGCGCCATAGACCGCCGCGCGGATGTCTCGGTGCAAACTACCGTCGAAATCGACCTTCTGCGTGGCGAAAACGACCGCCATGTCCTGGAGCGAATCGATCCAGAACAGCATCGAGGGATAACCGTCCCAGTAGAATTCGCCGACGCTTCCGCGCGCTTCTTCGGGCGTGAGCGGCGGGCCGGTGCGCACGAACACATCGAAACCGAAGCCGCCATTGCCCTTCCCGGTCAGGAAAGAGCGGTTTTCGGGCGCGATGGCCGGGTCGAGCTGGTCGGTCGCCATCAGGCGCACCGTCGCGGGCTTCAGGACATGCGCGCCATCGAGCGTGCCCTCGCCCAGCAGCATGCGAGCAAATCGCATGTAATCGTCCACCGTGGTGACGATCCCCGAACCGCCCATCGTCATCGGCTTGCCCATGAAGTTCGGCTCGAGCCATTCCTCCCGCGGCATCGGCGCGAGCGAGCCGTCGGGCTGCGTCACGTAAATGCGCGCAAGCCGCGGCAGGTCGGTGGTGTCGCGTTGCCAGGCGCTGTCCTGCATGCCGAGCGGCGCGAAGATATGCTCGGCGACATAGTCCGCGAAGGGCTGGCCGGAAAGCACCTCTACCAGCCGCGCCTGCACATCGACGCCGGCGGAATAGCTCCAATGCGTGCCGGGATCGTGCAGCAGCGGCACCTGCGCCATGGCCGCGGAAAACTCCGCCAGGGTCTTGTCGGCGGACAGCGGGTCGAGCCGTTCCCAGATCCGGTCACCGGCGTTCTGCGGCTCGCCCCAGGGGCCATAGGAGAAGCCCGCCGTATGTCGCAGGACATCGCGCACGGTGATTGCGCGCCTCGGGGCGCGCGTGATCGCTTCGCCGCTCGCCGCCTCGCCGACCAGGATCTGCGTTTCGGCATACTCGGGCAGGTGCCATTCGAGCGGGTCGTCGAGCCGGAACCTGCCCTGCTCCCATAGCTGAATCAGCGCGACGCCGGTGACCGGCTTGGTCATGGAGAATATCTGGACCAGCGTATCGCGTGCGAAAGGACGGCTCGTTTCGCGCTCGGCATCGCCTGCAACGGCAAAGCAGGCCTCTTCGCCATCCTTGTAGACCAGTGTGGATGCGCCCACCGTTCGTCCTTCGGCGACCATGCCGTCGAGCGTGGCGGCGATTGCCGGGCAATCGGGCGCGAAGGGCTTGCTTTCCTGCGCGGAACCCAGTGTAGCGACGGCAAGCACCGCGAGAGCGAACAGTCGCCTCACAGGACGTCGGCGTACATCGCCAGCAGGTTCGCCCAGGCCCGCTCTGCCTGCACCTCGTTGTAAGATGGCGAGTCGAGGACGCACCAGCCGTGATCGGCAGGATAGACCTCGATTTCGGCAGTCGTGTTCGCCGCATCGGCTGCCTGGCGCAGCGCGGTCTTGTCGCCCGGTGCCTTCTCGTCGTCGTTCTCGGCGATAGCGATCAGGTAATGGGCGTCCTCGCGCAAAGTGCGATGCGGGCTGGAGGGATCGTCGGTCACCAGGCCGCCGCCGTGGAAGCTGGCCCCGGCATGAATATGTTCGTCTGCGCTGGGAGCGACGACGGCATAGCTGCCGGTCATGCAATAGCCCTGCACGCCGATCCCGCGATCCCCGTCGACCTCGGCCTGCGTCATCAGCCATTCGGCGCATGCGCGATTGTCGATCTGCTTGGTGGAGGTCGTGAACCTGTCGCGCCACGGTTTGACTTTATCGAAGCCGCCGCTGCCAGCGAAAGTTGCGAAATCCTCGAACTGCTGCCCGGCGACGTCGCGATAGTAAGGATTGGCGAGCAGCACGGCATAGCCTGCTTCCGCCAGTCGCTGCGCCATCTGCCGCTTGGCCGGGCGCACACCGGCGATATCGGGCCACATGACGACGCCCGGCCGAGAAGTACCGCTGGCCGCGAAGAATTCGCCGTCGAGCGTGCCGTCGGGCGTGCGGAAGCTGACCGGGCGGCTGGTGACTGAGCCCGCAGGCGTGTCTGCTCCGGTCGCCGCATTGTCCATCGGTGCACAGGCCATTGCAGCACCTGCCAGTGCGCCGGCGCCGAAGCCCCGGCGGCTGAGGGTGGTCTTGGCCCAGCGGGCAAGGTCTTCGCGGTCGCACATATTTGGGTCTCTCCAGCTTCCCGTCCGCTGCACATCCTACCTGCGATTGGGCGATGGACAAGCCCACGACTTCGATGCAGGATAGGTTTCATAGAGCGACCGATAGTCGCCAGGGGAGAGGATGATGACGAGGATCGTGCTGGCGGCGCTGGCCGCGCTATCGCTTGGAGCGTGCAATCTCGGTGCGGAAGAGGTGCCGGAGGGCGGCATCGACAATATCCGCCTGGTAAATGCAGGGCAGGATCCGGCCAACTGGATCACCCATGGCGGCACTTATGCAGAGCAGCGCTATTCGCCGCTTACGCAGGTCGATCGCGACAGCGTGGGCGATCTCGGCCTCGCCTGGTTCGCGGATATGGATACGGCGCGTGGGCAGGAAGCGACACCGCTGGTCATGGACGGCAAGCTCTACGTCACCAGCGCGTGGAGCAAGGTCTTCGCCTTCGATGCTGCCACCGGCGAACCGCTATGGAGCTACGATCCGCAAGTGCCCGGCGAAACCGGCGTGAAGGCCTGCTGCGACGTGGTCAATCGCGGGCTGGCGGCATGGGGCGAGCACCTGTTCCTCGGGACGCTCGACGGACGACTGGTCGCGCTCGATCGCGATACGGGCGAGGTGGCGTGGGAGAAAGTCACGGTCGATCAGGACGCCAGCTATACCATCACCGGCGCGCCGCGCGTGATCGACGGCAAGGTGCTGATCGGCAATGGCGGCGCGGAATTCGGTGTGCGCGGATATATCGCCGCCTACGACGCTGCCGATGGCGAGGAGCTGTGGCGCTTCTACACCGTTCCCGGCGGCGAGGACCGCGAGGCGGAGCCGGAGTATCTCAAGGCCGCGGCGGAAACCTGGTCGGGCGACACGCTTTACGGCGAGGAAAGCATCGGCGGCGGGGGCACTGTGTGGGATTCGATGGCCTACGATCCCGAACTGGACCTGCTCTATTTCGGCGTCGGTAACGGCAGCCCCTGGAACCGTGCCTATCGCAGCCCCGGGGCAGACGGCACGGGCGAAGGCGACAATCTTTACCTCTCCAGCATCGTCGCGATCCGGCCCGATACGGGCGAGTATGTCTGGCACTACCAGACCACTCCGGGCGAGACCTGGGACTACACCGCCACGCAGCACATCGTCCTCGCCGACATGGAGATCGACGGGCGCGAGCGGCAGGTCCTCATGCAGGCACCCAAGAACGGTTATTTCTACGTACTCGACCGCGCGATCGGCGAATTCATCAGCGCCGAGCCCTACATCCCGCTCAACTGGTCGACCGGCATGGACGAGAACGGGCGGCCGATCATGAACCCGGAAACCCGTATCGACGTGACGGGCGAACCGGCGCTGGTCATGCCGGGGCCGCTCGGCGGGCATAACTGGCATCCGATGGCCTACAGCCCGGACGAGAACCTCGTCTACATCCCGGCCTTCGAGGCGGCGATGCTCTACGCCCCCGAAGCGGACTGGAAGCCCGACCGTGCGCGTGGCTTCAACGTCGGCTTCGATCTCGGCGCAGGCGACCTGCCGCCCGATCTCGGCATCCGCCGCGAGGTACAAGGCACGATTACCGGCAAGTTGATGGCCTGGGACCCGGTCAATCAGGAAGCCAAATGGACCGTCGAACATCCCGGCCCGTGGAACGGCGGCGTGCTCGCCACCGGCGGCGGGTTGGTGTTCCAGGGCAACTCGGGCAGCGAATTTGCCGCCTATGACAGCGCGACGGGCGACAAGCTGTGGAGCTTCGCTGCACAAACCGGCGTCGTCGCCCCGCCCATCACCTATACCGTCAATGGCGAACAATATGTCGCGGTACTGGCCGGTTGGGGTGGTGCCTTCGCATTGAGCGCCGACGGCACGCTGATCGACCAGATGAAGCCGGTGCGCAACATCAGCCGCCTGCTGGTATTCAACCTGGGCGGCACCGGCACCCTGCCCGAAGCGCCGACACTGGCCCGCGCCCCGCTCGACCCGCCGCCAAGCCGCGCGAGCGCCGCGACGATCGAGCTCGGGCGCGAGAAATACGCCCGCTATTGTGCCGTGTGCCACGCTCCGGGCGCGGTCGGATCGACCGTTCTGCCGGATCTGCGCCGCTCGGGCGCGTTGGAGAATCCGGCGGCATGGCTGCAGATCGTCCATGACGGAGCGCTGAAGGAAAATGGCATGGCCAGCTTCGCCGACTCGCTCTCCAAGGAGGAAATGCAAGCGATCCGCGAATACGTGATCAAGCGCGCCAACGAGGACAAGGCGATGGAGGCGCAGCTGGCACGGGACCGGGTGGCGCGGCGCTAGACCAACCCGCGCTTTCCTACAGCCCTTCGCCCGGTGCATGCCGGATGGATGGTCTACGCCCTTTCACGGATTCGCGATGTTCGCGCTGCTTTTCCCACCTCGCACGCCAGACATGCGAAAGGTGACAGGCCGCGGCGCGAACTTCGGGATAACACATTGAATCGGCGCATTTTCACGGCGCAACGCAGTTTTCCAAAAGCGCCGCTTCGGTGGTCCAGGACACCACTGCAGTCAGGCGCTGCGCAGGCTCTCCCACGGGCCAGTGATGGCATAGGTGAAGCCGGGCTCCTGCACGTTGACGAACAGCGTGGTGCCGTCGGGCGAGAAGCACGCGCCGCAGAATTCGGCGCTGTCCTCGTGCGCATTGCGGGCGAAATCGTAGATCGTGCCGTCGGGCGTGAGGCCGCGCAGGTAGTTGTCGCCGCGCCCGTCCTCGCAGATCATCAGGTCGCCCCACGGCGTGACCGCAAGATTGTCGCACAGGTCGAGCGTATCGGCTCCCAGGCTTTCATAGACGAGCGTCAACATGTCCGCCGCGCCGTCCCTGCCCGGCGCGAGCTGCCAGACCTGCCCGGTGTGATTGGGGCCGCCCTCGGTGCAGTTGAAGAAATGCGCGCTCTGGCCGTCGCCGCGCGAACCGTAGGCAAGCCCTTCCCCGCGCGTGAACATCGCCGCGCCTGCCGCGAAGCCGCGCTTGCGCAGGTCACCCTCGGGCGATTCGACATCGTCGAGATCGATCCAGCGAACGGGCATCGCCTGCCCCGCCTCGATCCGCTCGGCCGAACCACGGCTCCAGTCGCGCGCATAGTTGCGCGTGTCCGCGCTGTCACGACCGTCGATTGCCAGCGCCTGCAAGCGCCCGCCCGCAGCGAGATTGCCGCGCTCGTTCGGGATGAAGCGATAGAACAGCCCTTCGCGGTCGTCCTCGGTCAGATAGACGATGCCGCTTTCGGGATCGACCGACACCGCTTCATGGGCGAAGCGGCCCATGGCGGTCAGCGGGACGGGATCGACCGGACCAGTGGCACCGGCAGGCACTTCGAAGACGAAGCCGTGGGCCCGCTGCGCGTCCTCTTCACCGACCTTGAGCGGCTGCTCCTCGCAGGTCAGCCAGCTGCCCCATGGCGTCGTTCCGCCCGAGCAATTCGCCGCAGTGCCGAGAAGCGAGATGTTGTCGCGCACGACTTCGCCCGAGGCCGCATCGATGACGACATTGGTCGTGCCGCCGAAGAACGGATCACCCTCCCGCCGCGCGTCGTAGATGCGGGCCGCATCGAACTCCGCCAAACCCTTCGATGCATCGGTGAAGGGGTGGCCATGATCGATATTGGCCCAATTTTCGTGATTGCGCACCAAGACCCAGTGGTTCGCCATCGTCGGATGCGCGAAACAGCCCATACCGTCGGGCCGGCCGGGCGTGGCGAACCCGTCGCTCATGAGCTTGCCGGTCTGCGTCAGCAGGCGATAGGAGAAACCGTCGGGCAGATCGAGCAGGCCCTGCGGATCGGGCACCAGCCGCTTGCCGAGATTGGCGCTGTAGGCGCGGGTAAGGCTGCCCGAGCCGAGCGCGGCGAAGGCGACGAAGGCGGCGCTGGAGGTCTTGAGAAGGTTGCGGCGGTCGATGGTCATGATGCGGTCCTTTTGGTCGGTCATGCCTTTGCTGCCACAGGTGACGATAGCGTGACAGGGGTCATTGCCGCGCAGGTCGATTTGCTAGACGTCGAACACGACCTCGCGCATACCTGCTTCGCGCAGGGCGCAGGCGACAACCTCCTTCTGGCTCGGCGACAAGGGCAATTCGGTCGCGACCACATGCGCAATGGGGTCTTTCAGCGAAAAGCCGCCGACCAGAAGTTGCCGGATGGCGCGGACGATCGTGTCTTCCAGGAATCGTGTATTGGCGATCAGCGAGCTGTCGGACGAGAAGGCATGCTGTGCCGTCTGGTCGACGAACTTGCCGGTGGTGCGGTCGCTCACCTGGATCCGGTTGCGATAGATGGACACGTCCACATCCAGGCGGCGGATTTCCATGCGGATCAGCGGCGCGTAAGCGCGTCCTCGCTCTGCGCCATCAGCTTGTCGATGATGGTTGCGACCGGTTCCTCTTCCTTCAGCATGCCCACCGACTGGCCGGCCATCAGGCTGCCGTTCTCGACATCGCCGTCGATCACCGCGCGGCGCAGGGCGCCGGCCCAGTAATGCTCTATCTGGAGCTGCGCCTCCGCCATCGCGATCTCCTCGCGGTCGAGCACAGCGGCGACTTCGCGCTGCTTGGCGGTGAATTCCTCGGTGCCCTTGTTCTTCAGCGCACGCACCGGGATCACCGGCAGCCGCGCATCGACCTGCACGCTGGCGACGGCGTCGCGGGCACTGGCGCGGAAAAAGGCCTTCTTGAAATCGGCATGCGCGATGCTCTCCGTCGCACAGGCGAAGCGCGTGCCGAGCTGGACGCCCGCCGCGCCCATCTCCAGATAGCCTGCGATCGCGTGCCCTCGCCCGATCCCCCCGGCGACGAAGATCAAATGCTCCTCGGCCAGTTCGGGCAGCATTTCCTGCGCCAGCACGCTGGTCGAGACGGGGCCGATGTGGCCGCCCGCTTCCATCCCTTCGATGACGAGTGCGTCCGCGCCCGAGCGGAGCAGCTTCTTCGCCAGGGCGAGCGTCGGGGCGAAACAGATGACCTTGGCCGGGTTGGCACCGCCCTTGATCGCCTCGACGCTGCCCTTGGGCGGGATTCCGCCCGCAAGCACGACATGGCCCACGCCGTGCTTCCCGCAGACCTCGATGAGATCGAACAATTGCGGGTGCATGGTGATGAGGTTCACGCCGAACGGCTTGTCGGTGAGCGCCTTGGTCGCAGCGATCTCCTTGTCGAGCAGATCCGGGTCCATCGCCCCGCAGGCGATCACGCCGAAGCCGCCCGCATTGGAGATGGCGGAGACCAGATTGCGCTCCGACACCCAGCTCATCGCGCCGCACAGGATCGCGGTCTCGCTGCCGAGGAAGTCGATGCCGCGTTGCATCAGGCCGGTCGTTCTTGTGTAATTCTTCATCGCGATGCGCTTATAGCCAAGGTTCCGGCGCGGCAAGCGGGCGGCTTGCGCGCAAGCGACATGGGTGACGCGAGATGTTGAAAGCGGCAACGATCGCTTCGGGGATATTGGCCGGGGTCGTCTGGCTGATACCGGATCTGGTCATCGTCGGCTTCATGGCGCTGCTCCTGCCCGGGTTGATCCTGCCGCTGATGCCGACGGTGTTCGTCTATTGCCTCGCCACGCTGGTCATCCGCTATTTCTTGCCCATCCATAACGACACGCTCGCCACGATTACGGCTTTCGCGATCGCTCTGGCGCCGGGTTGGCTGGTCGATCTGCCCGAGCGACTTGCCGCGACAGCGCGGTTCGATGCGGCGACTGCGCCCGACGTGATCCCGCAGGTGCCGGTCCCCCTCGTCGGCGATGTCCTGTGGGTCGAATCCGGAGGTATGCCGCGCGACGAGGTAGCCTGCGATTCCTACTGCCTCGCCCTCCTCGATCTGCCCGGTGTCGAAAGCCTGACCTATCGCAGCGCAGGCGGAGAGGCGACCTATCGCCTGATCGCGGCGTCGCCGGACGACCCGCCGGGCCTTTCCCCGAAGAACCCCGGCCAGATCGCCCGCGACTTTCCCTATTACGGCAGCGGGCGGCCGACCCGCGATCTCGAAGACCGCTTGGCGATGGAGCGCGAGATGGCCGCCTATTCGGCCATGCGACTGGCGCGTGAAGAAAGACTGGTGAAAGGCTCTGCGCCGGCCAGCTTCGACTGGACGATCGAGAACGGGATCAGCAGGTCGGCGGAGGGGAATGGCGCCAAGGTCGACGGACTTGTCGTCACCGGCCCCGACGACGGGGTTCAGTATCGCAAGCTGCTGGTCGAGGCCTGGCGCCCTGCGCGGATTTTCTGGCTCGAATTTGTCAGCGGCAGCGCAGGTAGCGGCTTTGCCGGTCGCGGGTTCAGACCGGTAAGGGAGACCCTGCGGTTCGGCGAACTGGCGGTCGCGCGCCGCTCGCGCCAGTTGCTGATCGATGCGTTCGGTCTGGCGGAGAGCCGCACGAGCGACGACACACCAGGCGATGACGCGCCCCTCGTCAGCGACTTGCGCAGTGCGGTGGTCGCCATGCTGGACGATCCCGATGCCAACGCGGCGCAGGTCGCGCTGGCGCATGAGTGGATCGATACCCAGAACGACACAATGTCGGACAAGGACGCCGCCGTCCTCGCGCGGATCGTTGCGGACCCGCGGGTTCAGGACCTCCCGAACACAATCGTCAGCCTTTTCGGCTTCCGCCAGCCGATGCCGCGGGTCATGACCGTTCCGGTTGCCAAGCGCATCGCCATGCCGCAAACCGATCCTAAGTACCGGCTGCATCTGTTGCGCACACTGGCTGCGATGCCGGCCGGCACTTTCGCCGATGCCGACCCCGCCTTTCGCGCGATCTGGAACGACAAGCAGCTACGCGAGGATGCAGGGCTTTTCGTGGAGCGGATGGCCGATGTAGGTGGTGAGAGGGCGCTGAAGGGCTTGATAGGCGCGCTCGACGTAGCCGTGCAGGATAGCAAGGAGCCGAAGCAGAAATACGTCGTCGAGGGAATTCGCAAGGGCCTGATCCGGCTGGGACCGGTCGCAAATAGCGCCGCACCGAAGATCATTCGTCTACTGATGCAGCCCCGATCACCGATTGCCTGGAACTCGAAAGACTCGGACCAGTGGCGTTTCGCTCTTGCCCGTATGGGAGTGCCGCTTGACGACCTGCCGTTCTTCGAAGCCGAGAGCTATCCAGGGCGGCGCGAGGAGCTCAAGCAGCGCTGGGCCAAGCAGCTCGCCGATTACGATCCGTCGTAGCCGATGGTGACGCGGTGCGCGGCATCGCGTGCCAGCTGCCGCGCGGTATCGGTGTCGCCCGCAGTCGCCAGCGCGACACCCATCCGGCGATAGGGTCGGCTGCTCGGCTTGCCGAAGATGCGGATGTCTGCGCCGTTCGCCATCGCCTCGGCCAGCCCGCCATAGGACAGCGTTTCGCTGTCGCGGTCGGCAAGGATGACGGCGCTGGCGGCTGGCCGGGCGCGGAGCTCGGCGGGAACCGGGAGGCCCAGGATGGCGCGGGCGTGGAGATCGAACTCGGTCAGGTTCTGGCTGACCAGCGTGACCATGCCGGTATCGTGCGGGCGCGGGCTGAGTTCGGAGAAGATCACCTCCTCGCCCTTCACGAAGAATTCGACGCCGAACAGGCCGTATCCGCCAAGATTGTCGACCACTTTGCGCGCCATGTCCTGCGCCTTGGCGATGGCGCCGTCCGACATCGGTGTCGGCTGCCAGCTCTCCTGATAATCGCCGCGCTCCTGCCGGTGGCCGATCGGCGGGCAGAAGGTTACGCCGCTCTTGTGGCGCACGGTCAGCAGGGTGATCTCGTAATCGAAATCGACGAACTGCTCGACGATCACGCGCTGCCGGTCGCCGCGCATGTTTGCAACGGCGTAGTCCCACGCAGCCTCGAGCCCGCTTTCGTCGCGCACAGTCGTCTGGCCCTTGCCGCTCGACGACATCACCGGCTTGATCACGCACGGGTATTCGGTGTGCTGGGCAGCGGCGCGCACCTCCTCGAAATTCTTGGCGTAACGGTAGCGTGACGTCACAAGGCCAAGCTCGTTCGCGGCGAGATCGCGAATCCCGTCGCGGTTCATGGTAAGCTGCGCCGCCCGCGCCGAAGGAACGACGGTGAAGCCTTCGCTCTCGAGTTCGGCCAGCACCTCGGTCCGGATCGCCTCGATCTCAGGCACGATGTAGTCGGGCCGGTGCTGCTCGACGACTGCGCGCAGCCGCTCGCCATCGAGCATGGAGAAAACCTCGCGCGCATCGGCGAGCTGCATCGCAGGCGCATCGTCGTAAGCGTCGCAAGCGATGACATAGGCACCCAGCCGCTTGGCGGAGATTACGAACTCACGGCCAAGTTCGCCCGAGCCGAGAAGGAGTATCTTTGCAGTGTGGCTCATGGCTTCCTTTTCCGCTTTCGACCGCTCCATTGCCGTCGCTTCGGCTTTCGGGTCGAAGCGTTCCTACCACCATATAGCTGCGGCGCACGCTTCTTCTTCTGCCGGGAGAAGGCGCGCTCGATGCGGTACACTACCGCCAGGATGACGCCACCTGCGAATATCGCGATTGCGACTGCCGGCCAGTGCGCGCCCAGCCGCTCGAAAGATCGGCAGTCCACCGGCCCGTCAGACCCCAGAGGTAGAATAGACCGATAAAGACGAGCGCGAGGCGGACCGCAAAAGTCCAGCATTCGATCGCGAAGTCGCTCCAGGAATCAAGCGCACCGTCGAGCGAAAACTTAGACAGCCTCATCCGCCGCGTCGAGTTCGTAGGCCGTGTGCAGCACGCGTACTGCCAGTTCGGTCTCGTCCTCGTCGATCATCACGCTGACCTTGATCTCGCTGGTGGTGATCGCCTGGATGTTAATCCCGCGATCGGCGAGCGACTTGAACATGGTCGCCGCGACACCCGCATGGCTTTTCATGCCCACGCCGACAACGCTGATCTTGGCGATCTTGCTGTCGGTGATCAGGCGGTTGAAGCCGATGTCGTCGCGCTTGTCTTCCAGCAAGGCCTGCGCCCGGGCGAGGTCGGCCTGGGGCACGGTGAAGGTCACGTCGGTCTCGCCCTTGTCGCGCCCGACATTCTGGATGATCATGTCCACATTGATGCTGGCTTGCGCGAGCGGTTCGAAGATGTGGGCCACCGCGCCGGGCTTGTCGGGCACGCGGGTGAGGATCACCTTGGCCTCGTTCTTGTCATGCGCGATGCCGGTCACGTGCTGGCGTTCCATATCGCCCTTCTCCACCAGTTCGTTCATTTCTTCCTCCGACACGATCATCGTGCCGGGGTGTTCGTCGGCCGGGATGGCATCCTCTCCGACGAAGCTGGAGAGGACCTGCACGCGCACGCCCTCCTTCATGGCGAGACCCACCGAGCGCGTCTGGAGTACCTTGGCCCCCACACTCGCGAGCTCGAGCATTTCCTCGTAAGTCACCGCCTTCTGCTTCCTCGCCTTGGCGACGATGCGCGGGTCGGTGGTGTAGACGCCATCGACATCGGTGTAGATGTCGCAGCGGTCGGCATCGATCGCCGCCGCGACTGCGACCGCCGACGTGTCCGAGCCCCCGCGGCCCAGCGTGGTGATACGGCCGTCGTCCGAAAGGCCCTGAAAGCCGGGGATGACGGCGATCTCGCCTGCCTGCATGCTGGCGATCAGGGCCTCGGCATCGATGTCATCGATGCGCGCCTTGGCATGCGCCTCGATCGTATGGACCGGCAGCTGCCAGCCGAGCCAACTGCGCGCCTTGCAGCCTAGCGACTGGAGCGTGAGCGCGAGCAGCCCGCTGGTGACCTGTTCACCGCTCGCGACCACCACGTCGTATTCGGCCGGATCGTAAAGCGCATTGGCCTCGCGGCAGAAGTTTACCAGCCGGTCGGTTTCCCCCGCCATCGCGCTGACGACGACGGCAACCTCGTGCCCGCGCGCCTGCTGCTTGCGCACGATATTGGCGACGCGCCGAATGCGCTCGGTCCCCGCCATGGAGGTGCCGCCGAATTTCATCACGATACGGGCCAAGCGGGTGCGTCTCCGTGCTGGAATGCGTGGGCTAAGGCTGCTAGCCAGAGCGCATGAGCGATGCAACCACGCAAGCGCGTAGCAATACTTCGGCAGGCACAATGTCGGGCAAGACCATCCGCCCCGACGAAGCGGCGCATTTCGGCAAGCTGGCGAAAGACTGGTGGGACCCTAAGGGCTCCTCGGCCATGCTGCATCGGCTGAATCCCGTCCGACTGCAATTCCTGCGCGAAGCGATCGATCTGCATTGGGCGAACGACATCGAGGCGCGCAAGCCGCTGGCGGGGAAGAGCGCGCTCGATGTCGGTTGCGGCGCGGGGCTGCTGTGCGAACCGCTGGCGCGGCTCGGGGCGGACGTCACAGGGGTGGACGCAGCGCCCGAGAATGTCGCAGCGGCCGCGATCCATGCCGAGGGCGCCGGGCTAGATATCCGCTATATGGCGGGGGAGATCGGTGCGCTCGATATCGGCACATTCGACCTCGTCACCGCGATGGAGGTGATCGAGCATGTCTCAGACAAGCGCGCCTTTATCGCCGCCCTCGGCGCGCGCCTCGCACCCGGAGGCTTGCTGGCGCTATCCACTCCCAACCGGACACCGCAATCGCGGCTGCTGATGGTCGGCGCGGCCGAGACCTTCGGCCTGATCCCGCATGGCACGCATCATTGGGACGATTTCGTTTCTCCCGAGGAACTTGGCGAGCTGCTGGACGAAGCCGGTCTCGACATGGGCGAGCCGACGGGGATCGCCTTCTCGCCCAGCAAAGGCCTGCACCTGTCGGACGATCTCTCGCTCAATTACCTCGTAACCGCGCGAGCGCGCTGACGACCATGCCAGGATCGTCGGTGAACACGCCGTCGATGCCCTGCACCTCGAGCAGGTTGACCATGCCGGGCACATCGCCTGTCGCACCCGGGGCATCGCCGCGCTGCAGGACGGGCGGCAGGTAGGCATTTTCCTTGCGCAGTGTCCAGACGTGCATTTGCAGCCCGGCCTGCTGAGCCTCGTCAACAAGGCCCGAAGGAATACCCTCCGGCCCGAAGATCAACTGCAGATCCGCTCCGATCGCGTCGGCATAGCTGGCGATGTCGACCAGACCGGTAGCGCTCAGCATTTCGTCGTAGCTCGTCGCCGGAATGTCGGCCGGCCCGCCCTCGGCTTTAACCAGCTGGATAAGCGGCACCTCGATCATGTTGTCGAGCCGCCGCAACGGCCCGACTTCGAAACTCTGCACGAAGACGGGATCGTCCGCATCGTCGAGATCGAGTGCGCGCAGCTGCGTCACCAGCAAGTCGACCATGTCGATGCCTGCTTCCTGCAACAGGAAAGTCGGGTGCTTGAGTTCGGGATACAGCCCGATGCGCCGTCCGGTCTCCGCTTCCTTGGCGCGGACCAGCTGCACGATCTCGGCAAAGGTCGGGATCGCATAGAGGCCGTCGTAGCGAGCGTTGGCCGGGCGAAGCGCCGGGATGCGCTCTTTGGCACGCAGGGTCCGCAGATCAGCGAGCGTGAAATCTTCCGCGAACCAGCCGGTGACGAGCCGCCCGTCGATGGTCTTGGACCGCTGGCGATCCTCGAACTCCTCGCGCACAGCGACATCTGTCGTTTCCGACAGTTCGTTTTCATGCCGAGCGACCAGCACCAGATCCTTCGTCGCCACGAGGTCCGGCTCGATATAGTCCGCGCCCTGGTCGATCGCGCGTTCATAGGCCGCCAGCGTATGCTCGGGCCGTTCCCCGCTCGCGCCGCGATGGGCGATCACCAGCATGTCGCCGTCCTGCGCCCAACTTATGGTTGCCGTGCCGGCAAGGATGAGCGTTAAAAGGGACTTAACGAACGCCCCTGCAATTTTCAGCGCCATGATCAAGAAACTCCTCCTAGCGACGATGGTCGTCCTTGGCCTGGTGTACGGATCGGGCGAAGACCTGTCCTCGGTGAAACGCATGGTGACCAGCGCCTCGAACGAGAATGCGCGCGGCTTCACGGGCAATTCCCACGACGGCTGGGGCGCCGGCAGCGGTTACTGAAGCGCCGCCGCCCACTCGCTTTCCGAAAAACCGACCAGCAGGCCACCGGGGTGTTCGACCACCGGCCGCTTGATCATGCTCGGGTTCGCTTGCAGCAATGTGACAGCCTTGGTCGCATCCACATCGGCTTTCTCCGCTTCCGACAGCTTGCGCCAGGTCGTGCCGCGCCGGTTCAGTACGGTGTCGACGCCCTCCGCATCGATCCATGCGGCCAGCCTCTCGGGATCGGCGCCTTCCTTCTTGTGGTCGTGGAACGTGTACTCAAGCCCCTGCGCATCGAGCCACCTGCGCGCCTTCTTGACCGTGTCACAGTTTTGAATTCCGTGTAGGATAATTTCCGCCATCTTTCAGACCTCGATATTGGGTTTTCGCGGGCACTCTACAGAGAGCTCTGCAAACCGTTGCAAGTGTAGGCCGAACAAAAACACCGACCGCGTTCTCTATTTTGGACTGAGGTCAAACGGTGGCAGGTTTTCGACGCGGTCGAGAAAAAGCGGACATTCCGCTAACGACGCCATTGCGGTCATTAGGGGGGCGTGTCATCAACCGCTCATGGCCACACTTCACGTTCTGGCGATTTTCGCGGCGCTTCCCGTCCTTGATTGGGCCGCAAGGTGGCAAATCGAGAATGCGTTCGCGTTCGGGATGGGAGAGCGACGTCGCGTTCCTCTGATAGATTATTGGCGCATCGGATTACTGCTACTACTTGGCGTCGCGGCGGCTGTTATGGCTGTTCGAGTTTTCGAGACACAGCCGGTGGCGGTGGTCGCTTTGTCTCTACTCATCGCCTATTTCGCGAGGCTGGCATTGTCCGCCCGACTTACCCAGTAACCAGTGCGGCTGGCCACCGTCCGTTTCCCACCCTATTGTGTTGAAAAACTCCGCAGGTAGTTTGGGTGGGAAATTTTAAAACCCATGAGAGTTCATGGCTGCATCAATAATTCAAGATTCTTTATCTCTTCGAATCATTATTACGGAAAATCAGCTTTGGATCGGGTCAGGCCGAGTTTTTCATCACAATACATCCCAAATCGGACAGTCGACCTGCAACCGCAGTTCGCCAAAAGCGGCTGTTCAGCGTGCTTTTCCGTCTACAACCGTCGCAGATTGATCGCAATTCGGAATGCCGTAGAGGTGGATCATGGTGTTTCGGGCTCCATTAGAAACGCTGAACGAGGTGCGCGTCGGCTATCGCCACGGCAAGAGCATCGGCTGCGTCGGCGCCCGCGATCTGCGCGCCGGGCAGCAAGACCTTCAGCATCGCCTGGACCTGCGTTTTGTCCGCCCCGCCCGTGCCGACCACCGCCTTTTTCACCAGCCGCGCCGCGTGTTCGTTCACGGTCAGGCCGGCCGCGCCACACGCTGCCAGCACCGCGCCGCGCGCTTGCGCCAGCTTCAGCGTCGATTGCGGGTTCTTGTTGACGAAGATCTCCTCTGCCGCCGCGCGATCGGGTCGGTGCGCTGCGATGACTTCGGCCAGCGCCGACTGCAATGCGGCCAGCCGCTCGGTTATCGGGGCCTTGGCGTCGGTCGGCACCTGTCCGTCCGCAACATGGGAAATGCGCGAGCCTTCCGCGCGGATTACGCCCCAGCCGGTGCAACTGAGCGAAGGGTCGAGGCCGAGAATGATCATGCGCCGCACTCGTTCACGACAGCCCGATCAGCCAGCCGAGCCGCCATGCGATCGCCAGCAGGAAGCAGGCTCCCAAGACCCCGGCGATGGCCCAGTCGCGCATGGTTGTCTCCTGAATATCGGGTGCGCCTTCGACATCCGTCGATAGCTTGCGGCTGTGCCATCCCGCTCCCCCACCCGGCCACCCAAACAGTATAGTGCCGTGGGTGGCCGGGTGGGGGAGCGGGATGGCACAGCAAGGTCGGACGAATGTCCCGACCGCACCCAAAGAAAACCTTCTTACCCCTCCAGCTTGTCCATCACCTCGTCGGAGATGTCGTAATTGCCCCAGACGGTCTGCACGTCGTCGTCGTCGTCGAGCGTGTCGATCAGCTTGAGCAGCGTCGCAGCGTTCTTCTCGTCCATGTCGACGGTGAGGTTGGGCTTCCACGCCAGCTTGACGGTTTCCGCCTCGCCCAGCGCCTTCTCGAGGTCGCTGGACACTTGGTGCAGATCTTCCGCAGCGGTCCAGATTTCGTGACCGTCGTCGGTCGAGGCGATATCCTCGGCGCCGGCTTCCATGGCGGCTTCGAGCACCGCATCCTCGCTGCCGGCATCCGCAGGATAGATGATCAGGCCGAGCCGTTCGAACCCATGCGCCACGCTGCCTTCCGTGCCGAGATTGCCGCCGTTCTTGCTGAAGGCGGTGCGGATGCTGGTGGCCGTGCGGTTGCGGTTGTCGGTCAGCGCTTCGACGATGATCGCGCTGCCGCCGGGGCCGTAGCCTTCGTAGCGCACTTCCTCGTAATTCTCGCCATCCTGCGCGCTCGCCTTGTCGATCGCGCGTTGAATGTTGTCCTTGGGCATGGATTGCGATTTCGCCGCATTGACCGCCAGCCGCAGGCGCGGGTTCATGTCCGGATCGGGCATGCCCATCTTGGCCGCCACGGTGATTTCGCGGGACAGTTTGGAGAACATCGCACTGCGCTTCTTGTCCTGCGCGCCCTTGCGATGCATGATGTTCTTGAATTTGGAATGGCCTGCCATGGTGTCGCTTTTTGCAATGCTGTGGTGGGAACCACCTCGGTGGAATCAGGGGCAGCCTTAGCCGCATGGACGCAGTAACCACAAGTGCAAGCGGCGCGATCGCGCCCGCCGGTTCCATCATGGGCGAATGGCGCCAGTTCGGTCGCTTTCTCAAGCGCCCGACCCTACCCCCGCGCGCGCCGATGCCGCGGATGGCCAGCCTCTTGGCGACTCTAAGACTGCTGCTGCTCGATTTCGCGATCATGCTCGCGTTGCTGGCGATCGCGGGTATCGTGATGGCTGCGGGGACGGAGCTGCCGGAGACGGCCATTGCCGGGATGGAAATGACCGCTGCACTTGTCTTCGCCGCAGTCGTGGTTGCCCCGTTGTCCGAGGAGATCGCATTCCGCGGCTGGCTTTCCGGCCGACCTGGTCATGTTCTCGCGATCGTTCTTGCAATCCCGGCCGCCCTGGTCGCGGTGGCAGTCACGTCGACATTTGCGGGAGAAAGTTTGGGAGAAATCTGGCTCGGCGCCTTGATCGGAGTACTGGTCGCAGCCGTAGTCGCGCTGGCAACGATCTATGCCTTGCGCAGGCGCGACGCGATGGGCTGGTTCCAACGGCTCTTCCCGCTGTTCTTCTGGCTCAGCACGCTCGCCTTTTCGCTGATCCACATTTTCAACTTTCCGGCGGACCAGATGATCATGGCACTGCCCCTCGTCCTGCCGCAATTCGCGACCGGCGCGATCCTGGGCTACATCCGCGTGAATTACGGGCTGTGGGCGAGCATTCTGCTGCACACGCTCCACAACGGCACCTTCATCGGCCTCGTTCTGCTTGCAGGACAGGCTGCGGCCTAGCTTACACCTTCACCGCCGTTCCGCTGGCGCTAACCATCAGCATCGATCCGGTGTCGCCGATTACTTCGTAATCGAGGTCGATGCCGACCACGGCATTGCCACCGCGGCTGGCAGCTTCCGCCTGCAGTTCCTGGATCGCCTGTTCGCGCGCATCGGCGAGGATACGCTCGTAACTGCCTGAGCGTCCGCCGACGATATCGCGGATATTCGCGAACAGGTCGCGAAACAAATTGGCTCCGACGATTACCTCGCCGGTGACGATGCCCAGATATTCCTGGATTGGCTGGCCTTCGATGGTCGGCGTAGTCGTGACGGTCACACCGCGTGCGTCTTTCCAGTGTGGGGGCACGTCAATCTCCTGATTTGCGTGTATTGCATATCTAATTCACCCTGCATGCAAATCAAGGCTAGGCTCGATTCGCCTTTGCTCCGACCTCGAGAACCAAACCGGTAGAAAACGGTGAATGCGTTGACTGGGAAGCGCCTCATCGGTGAGCGGATTCCTGCAAGCGCATCAAGACATAGCGTTAATCTAAATATTGCATTTACCATGTCACGAAAGCCATTTTGAACCATATTTATCACCAAAATGGTATGGCGATGGCGGTATTCCTCTAAGTAATAAGCAGGGGAATTTTTATGCGCCGCCAGTTTCTGAGAAGGCTCGCCAAAGACGAGGGGGGCAATGTCCTCCCGCTTTTCGCGGCAGGCATTTTCCCGCTGATCGCACTCGTCGGCGGGGCAATGGACATCAGCGTAGCCTATATGGCGCGTTCCAAGCTCCAGAAAGCCTGCGATGCCGGCGTTTTGGCCGGTCGCCAAGCGATGTCCGGCACTCGGTTCGGCCAATCCGAGAAAGGGCAAGCGAAGAAATTCTTCGAATTCAACTATCCGGCGGGACTCTATAACAGCAAGAAGCTGAAGTTCGACGTAGTGCAGAACGGCTCGGCGATGTCCGAACTGAAGGGCACGGCGTCGGCCGACATCCCGACGTCGCTGATGCGCGTATTCAATTTCACCGAGATTTCGATCGCGGTAAACTGCAACGCCAAAAAGGATCTCGGCCATAACGATATCGTGATGGTGCTCGATGTGACCGGATCTATGAACGACGCGCCCTCGACCGGGGGCGGGTCCAAGATTTCGAAACTCAGGACCGGCGCCTCTGGTCTGTTTCGCGCGCTCGATACTAACGACGGATCTATCACGCGCTATGCCATGGTGCCCTATTCGCACACGGTAAACGTCGGTCGGTCGCTTCAGAATCGGGACATCCTCGTCGAACAGCAATACGTCGATGGATACTTCTATAATTATCGCGGACGAAGGTACTTTGCCAACAATGGACTCAAAACAGTCCATATCAACCAGTCTAGCTGGAACAACGGCAACGGCGGCGGCAACTCCGGCGGCAACCGTCAAGGGTTCCGCACCAGCGGTGACGCCTGCATCGAAGAACGAGCTTCCGACGGCTATGAGACCAACCCCATCGAATACTCCGACTCCGTGACTCTGGAGGACATCGACGGGACTCCCCAAAACGGTAACGATGCCGCAAAACAATTTGGCCGCTACGACCCAGGTGTTCAGAACGGTCAGACGCAGAACGGCTGCCCGTCTGAAGCCACGACCTTGCGCGAGTATGAAAACGAAATGGCATTCAAGAGTGCCGTCAGCGCAGCTACGGCCCGGGTGACCGGGGGCACTTATCACGACATCGGCATGCTTTGGGGCCTGCGCTTCGTATCGCGGAACGGGTTCTTCGCATCCGATAATCCGGAAACGCGCGGCCAATATCCGGTCAATCAGCACATCGTTTTCATGACCGATGGCAAACTCGACACCGGTCCATCCCTCTACTCTGCTTACGGCGTCGACTGGTTGACGGACCGGATGCAGGGCGGCGGAACCCAAACCGAAAAACACGTCAGGCGCTTCGATTCGATTTGCGCCCTCGCGAAGTCGATGAAGGTTACGGTGTGGGTCATCGCGCTTGACGTCACCGACGTAGACAGCGTCAAGAAATGCGCCACTAGCGATTCCCACTTCCATACCAGCGATGGCAGCGACCTTGAGCAAATATTCGAAACCATCGGTCGCGGTATCGGCAATTTGAGGCTGACCGAATGATGGGCGCGTATATCCGAAAAAACGCTGGCCGCTTGCGCCGTGACGAGCGCGGCGTGACCGCGGTCGAATTCGGCCTGCTGCTCACGCCATTCCTCGTGATGCTCATGGGCGCGATGGATCTCGGCCACCAGTTCTACATGCGCGGGGTGACCCAGGGGGCGCTGGACGATGTCAGCCGCCGCGCATCGGTGGAGGAACCCAACTTCATCGCATCGGGCTCGACACTTGAGGAGCGCATCGAGAACACGCTGAAGGCGCAGATCGACAACGTCGCGCCAAGGGCAACGTACACGATCTCGCAGAAGAACTACTTTGATTTCAATGGCGTTGGTAACCCGGAACGCTTGGTGACCGATGTCAACGGCAATGGTCAGTTCGACAATGTCGATGGCGATTGCTGGGAAGATCTGAACGAGAACGGCGTCTATGATCTCGATTCCGGTCGCGTCGGTGTGGGCGGTGCCAACGATGTCGCGTTCTACTCCGTGCGCGTGCAACTGCCGCGGCTGTTCCCGACGGCGGAACTGATCGGTTTCTCGAAGACGATAGACTTCACTGTCGAGACGGCGGTTCGCAATCAACCCTACGACAATCAGGCGACGCCGCCGGTCCTGTGCGGAGACGGAACATGAAGAATAGCATCAATGCGTTCAAACGCCGCCTCGCCCGCTCCGAAGAGGGTGTGGCCATGCTGGAATTCGCCATGGTGGCTCCGGTCATGGCGGCGCTGACGATCGGCGGACTCGAACTCGCCAACCTTGCCATCACCCACATGCGGGTGAGTGAGATCGCCAATACCGTGTCGGACAATGCCGGCCGCGTAACCAACGGCATGGACGAGGCCAATGTCTACGAAATCTTCGCTGGCGCAGGCGTGCTCGGCAACTCGATCGATTTCGAGCCTGACGGAAGGGTCGTTATTTCCTCGTTGCAAGACAATGGCGGTAAAGGCGGCGCGAAAGGCCAGAAGATCGAATGGCAGCGCTGCTGGGGTGATCTCGCAGTCGCGCCGAAATACGGCAAGCAAGGCAAGGGCAAGAACGATGCGACGCTGAAGGACGGCCTCGGCCCGCCGGGTAAGCGCATCAAGTCCGAGAACGGCAATGCGGTGATGTTCGCC
Organism: uncultured Erythrobacter sp.; assembly: GCA_947499095.1. Taxonomy (GTDB): domain Bacteria; phylum Pseudomonadota; class Alphaproteobacteria; order Sphingomonadales; family Sphingomonadaceae; genus Qipengyuania. The sequence goes on along the minus strand of CANMMR010000012.1, from coordinate 19,798 downwards.
GAGGTCTCCTACAAGTACGAGCCGCTATTTCTTAACGGCTTCATCAAGGGGCGCACGATCCGCTACGAAACCGCATTCAACGTCCGTGATTCCAGCAATCGTACGATCTCGAATACGCAGAACCTGGCGGTCATGTCCTGCTGATGGCCGCAAGCTTCGCGCTCAGGCCATGCCGAGCGCAGCCTTGTAGGTATCGAGAATGGTTTCCTGTTCGCTCCGCTCGTCGGGCTTCATCTTCCGGAGACGGATGACCTGCCGCATGATCTTGGTGTCGTAACCGACGGCCTTGGCTTCCGCATAAACGTCGCGGATGTCGTCGGCGATGCCCTTCTTTTCTTCTTCGAGGCGTTCGATGCGCTCGATCAGAAGGCGCAGGCGGTCGTCGGTGGCTTCGGCCATGGTCAGTCAGCTCCAGTGATATGAGAATCGCCGCGAAGGCGCGTGGCGGTTGCGATAGCCAGCCATGCCTCGCGGGTGAAGGGTGCGAATCCCTATTCCTGTGCGTGACCCTGTGCATTTTTCGCCACGCTAGCCTGCATTCGCGCCAGCTGATCCTCGGTCGCGGGCGTCTGGCGGGTGGCCTTCCATTCTTCCTGCGGCATGCCATGGATGAGCTCCCGCGCAGCCGCCTTGTCGCCCTCGTATCCGGCATCGCGGATCCAGTCGGCCAGGCAGTTGCGGCAGAACCCCGAACGGCCCATGAGGTCGATATTCTGCGCATCGTGGCGATGGCGCAGATGGCGAACCAGCCGCCGGAACGCCGCCGCCGCCACGGCATCGTCGAGAGTGTCGAGCGGGTCTGTATTCGTATCCATGAAACACTTGTCCTTGAGTTGCAGCCTGCCTGTGCCATAGCCATCGGCCATGGCAAAGACCCCGTCCTCGCGCTCCGGCGCGCCCAAGCTCGATCCGCGCGGCCGCAAGGTCAAGATCCTCGCCACGGTCGGTCCGGCCAGCCGCTCCCCCGAAATGCTTGCTCGCCTGTTCAAGGCCGGCGTCGATGCCTTCCGGGTCAACATGAGCCACGGCGAGCATGCGGACCACGCCGACACGATCAAGGCGATCCGCGATCTCGAAAAAGAATATATGCGCCCGATCGCGATCCTTGCCGATCTGCAGGGCCCGAAGCTGCGCGTCGGCAAGTTCAAGGACGGCGAAGCAGTCATCCGCCATTCCGGCCATTTCACGCTCGATCGCGATCCCACGCCGGGCGACGAAACCCGCGTCCAGCTGCCCCACCCCGAATTGTTCGGCCTGCTCGAGAAGGGCCAGCGCCTGCTGATCAACGACGGCAAGATCCGCCTCAAGGTCATTAGTGCGGACGAAAACGCGATCAAGTGCTCGGCCGAAGTCGGCGGGGTTATCTCCGACCGCAAGGGCGTCAACGTTCCCGATGCCGAAATCCCGATCCCCGCGCTTACGGAGAAGGACCGCAAGGACCTCGCCTTCGCCGTACAGCAGGGGGTCGACTGGATCGGCCTCTCCTTCGTGCAACGGCCTGAAGACCTTGCCGAGGCGCGCAAGCTGATGGGCGGCCGCGGATCGCTCTGCGCCAAGATCGAAAAGCCGATGGCAGTCCGCCGCCTCGACGAGATCATCGAAATGAGCGACGGCATCATGGTCGCGCGCGGCGACCTTGGCGTGGAGCTGGAGCCGCAGGAAGTCCCGCCGTTGCAGAAGCGGATCGTCAACGCGACGCGCCTGAAGGGCAAGCCGGTGATCGTGGCGACGCAGATGCTGGAAAGCATGATCGAAAGCCCCGCCCCGACCCGCGCCGAAGTTTCGGACGTGGCCAATGCGGTCTACGACGGGGCCGATTGCGTGATGCTGTCGGCGGAAACCGCAGCGGGCGACTGGCCGGAGGAAGCCGTCACCATCATGCACCGCATCGCGCGCCAGGTCGAAGACGATGAAAGCTATCTCGACCGTGTGCGCTTCCTCGACACGCCGCCCGATGCGACCACTGCCGATGCGCTGGCCCATGCCTGCATGACAGTGGCGGACACGGTTTCGATCAGCGCCATCACGGTGTTCACCGGCTCCGGCTCGACGGCCCGCCGCGTGGCGCGCGAGCGACCGAGCGTACCGATGCTGGTTCTGACGCCGAGCATGAAGACTGCCCGTCGCCTCGGCCTGCTATGGGGCGCCCATGCGGTCGCCACCAAAGACATCGGCAGCTTCGAGGAAATGATCGCGAAGGGCAAGCGCATGGCGCTGCGCCACGGCTTCGGCCAGGCGGGTAGCAAGCTCATCGCGCTGGCCGGTGTCCCCTTCGGCACGCCGGGATCGACCAATCTGATGCATGTCGTAAACGTCAGCGGCGACGAGCTGGAGAAGCATGGCGGCTAACTCGCGCGCCGCGCTTTCATGATCCGCTTGTTGCGGGCATCGACGGTGCGGAACGCCTTGAAGACCGACAGGTCGCGATCCACCTTTCCCTCGTGGCCGAGCAGCCAGAGCTGTTCGTAGAACCAGTAGATCCCGGCGAACCCGTTGATCGCCTTCATCGTCAGGAAGCGTTTGAGAAAGCCGAGCCAGTCCGGCAGCAGGTCGAGATCGTTTTCGTAGCGGGCGAGCTGGCCAGCGCCCGCCAGCAGCTGCGCGGGGGCCTGGGTATCGAGACACATGGGTCGGCCGAGCCCGATCACATCCGCCGCACCGCTTTCCAGCGCCTGCACCATCGTCGTGCGGGTGCGGAAGCCGCCGGTGACCATGAGCGGGACCGAAACCTCCGCCTGCATCGCTCTGGCGAAATCTACGAAATAGGCCTCTCGCGCGGCGGTCGATGGCGCAACGTTCTGCGGTTCCTCGGCTTCCTGCCCCGCGACACCCAGCAGCTTGGGCTGCTCATAGGTACCGCCCGAAATCTCGATCAGATCGACCGAAGCCGCTTCGAGCCATTGGACCACTTGGAGGCTGTCGCCGAAATCGAAGCCGCCCTTCTGGAAGTCGGCACTGTTGAGTTTGACCGAGATCGGGAAGGCGGGGCCCACTGCAGTGCGGACAGCCGCCACTATATCGAGCAGGAAGCGCGCGCGGTTCTCTAGGCTCCCACCATACTCGTCGGTCCGCAGGTTCACGCGCGGGGAGAGGAATTGCGAGATCAGATAACCATGCGCACCATGCACCTGAACGCCGGTGAAGCCCGCCTCCTGGCAAGCGCGTGCGGCGATGGCCCAACGATTCACGAGGTCGGCGATCTCGTCTTTCGTCAGGGGCTCGGGCTTGCCGAACTGGCCGCCGGGCAGCGCGAGCTGGACATCGGAGGACGACTTGGGATGCGGGTTCACCAGCTTTTGCGTCTGCCGCCCGCCATGGCTGATCTGCGCCCAGAAATGGTTGCCGCTCCGCGTCGCGGCCTTGGCCCAACTCGCGAGCCGGGCCTTCATGTCCGCGTCGGGCTCGCGCTCGATCACGACATTGCCCGGGCGTTCCAGATGGTCTCGGTCGACGATGATGTTGCCGGAGAGAAGCATGCCCGCCCCACCATCGGACCAGATGCCGTAGAGTCGCTCCAGCTCCGGAGTCGGGCGGCCATCGGGCGTCGCCATGCCCTCGGTCATCGCCGCCGTGGCGATGCGATTGGGAAGCACTGCCCCGCAGGGCAATTCGAGTTGCGAAGCCAGTGTCGGTTCCAGGCCGGTCTCCCCCGTTATTACGCGGTAGCTTCCTCCAGCCGCTCGCGCGCGCGCTCCTCACCGATCAGCGGCAGAAGCTCGCCCATATCGGGGCCGTGGTCCATCCCCGTCAATGCCTGCCGCAACGGCAGGAACAGCTGCCTGCCCTTGCGACCAGTCCGTTTCTTGAGCGTGGCGGTCAAATCCTGCCAAGGGTCCTCGCTCCAGCTCAGCGCGTTTGCGGCGTCTCCGAGGTAGGCTCGATCGTCTTTCGAGAACGTCGGCTGTTCGATCGGGCCGGTCACGAGGCGCCACCATTCCGCCGCTTCGCCGACATGCGAGAGGTTCGGGCGAATGGCATGCCAGCCCGCCTCGTCCATGCCCTCGGGCAGGCGATGCGCGACTTCGGCAAAGTCCAGCTGGTGGACCAGGGCCGCATTGATGCGCTCCAGCTCCGCATCGTCGAAACGCGCCGGTGCCCGACCGAAGGTGGAAAGGTCGAATGTTTCCAGCAGCACCTGCCGGTCCGCGATCGGTTCGACCGGGAGCGATGTGCCGAGCCGGGCCAGCAGCGTGATGACGGCTTGCGGCTCTATTCCCTGATCGCGAAAGGCATCGCAGCCGAGCGAGCCGAGCCGTTTGGACAGCTTGCCTTCGCGTCCGATCAGCAACGCCTCATGCGCGAACCGCGGCATTTGCTCCGTCGGGTATTGCGCAGCAACTAGTGCGGTAAACATCTGTATTTGCACGGCAGTGTTGCTGACATGGTCTTCGCCCCGCAGCACATCCGTGATTCCCATGTCGAGATCGTCGACCGCGCTCGGCAGCATGTAGAGCCAGCTGCCGTCCGCGCGCCGGATCACCGGATCGGACAGCTGCGCGGGATCGAATTTCTGGACGCCGCGCACGCCATCGTCCCACGTGATGGGCTCGTCATGGTCGAGCTTGAAGCGCCAGTGCGGCAATGCGCCCTCCGCCTCCTTCGCAGCCCGCTCCGCATCGCTCAGCGAGAGCGCGGCGCGATCGTAGATCGGAGGCAGCCCCCGGCCGAGCTGGATTTTGCGCTTCAGCTCCAGTTCCTGCGCGGTCTCATAGGCCGGATATACTCGCCCAGCCGCTTTCAGCGCATCGAAGGCCGCTTCATATACCGCAAGCCGCTGCGACTGCCGCTCCTCGCCATCGGGTTCGAGACCGAGCCAAGTCAGGTCTTTCCGGATCGCATCGACATATTCCTCACGGCTGCGCTCCGCATCGGTGTCGTCGATCCGCAGCAAAAATTTGCCGTCCGCCTTCTTCGCCAGCATCCGGTTGTGAAGTGCAGTGCGGATATTGCCGACATGCAGGCGGCCGGTCGGCGACGGCGCAAAACGGGTTGTAATGGTCATGGCCGAGCCGATAGCCGAGCCCGCCTGCCATTGCGAGAGGTCAGGCGACGCGGCCTTCGCGCTTGCGCAGCACGGCTTCACGCGCCTTGCGATAATCGACCACATCCGGTCCGTGATCGGTCAGCGCCGCTTCGACTGCCTCGGGTGTCGCGAAGGTTTCTGCCGGAGCCGGCTTGCAGATCAGGAAGCCCTGCGCTTCCTGGCAGCCCAGCTTGCGGAGCAGGTCGAGCTGCTCGCGCGTTTCGATGCCTTCCGCCGTGCTCGCCATGCCGAGCGCTTCGGCAAGGCGGGTAATGCTGGACACGATGGCCTGGCTGTCGTTGTCGTCGACCACATCCTCCACGAATTTGCGATCGATCTTGATGCGATCGAAGGGGAAGCGCCGGAGGTAGCTGAGCGAACTGTAGCCGGTGCCGAAATCGTCGAGGGCGACCCGCGTGCCGAGCGCGCGCAATCGCGCCAGCGCCTCCGGGATACGTTTGCCTTCCTGCATCAGCACATGTTCGGTGATCTCGAACTCGATGCGGCCGGGATCGATGCCGCTGGCGTAAATCGCCTGGGCGACCTGCGAGACGAGTTGCGGGCTCCGAACTTGTGTCGGCGACAAATTGATCGCGATGCGGAAATCGCCCGCCCATGGTGCGGTTTCGGCCAGAGCTTTCCGGATCACCCATTCGCCGATCGGGATTATCAGCCCGGTGGTCTCTGCGAGCTCGAGAAATTCGTTTGGTCCAATCAGGCCGCGCTGGGGATGGTTCCAGCGTAGCAGCGCCTCGTATCCGGTGGTCTCTGCGGTATCGAGATCGATCACCGGTTGGTAATGGACGCGCAGCTCGCCGCGCGAGAGCGCCTCGCGCAAGTCGCTTTCCAGATCGCGCCGCTCTCTCGCCTCGCGATCCATGGCGGGCTCGTACAGGGCGAGCGTGTCGCGTCCCTTGCGCTTGGCTGCAAACAGCGCGAGGTCCGCGCGCCGCATGAGTTCCTGCGGGTCGCATTCGCCCTCGCTGCAGCGCGCCACGCCGATGCTGGTCGATAGCCGATAGAGGTGGCCATCTACCTCGAGCGGCTCCCGCACGGCGGACAGGAAACGATGCGCGCGCTCGATCATCATGCCTACGCCTGCACGGCTTTCGAGGAGGATGGCAAACTCATCTCCGCCAAGCCGCGCCACGATATCCGATGGCCGCACTTCATCGCCGAGGCGTCCGGCCAACTGCCGCAACACCTTGTCCCCTGTCAGGTGTCCGCGCGTGTCGTTGATCGACTTGAAATCGTCCAGATCGAGGTAGAACAGCGCCAGATTGCGGCTGCGGGAAGGCCTGGCGTTCAGGGCATTGCGCAGCCGCTCGTCAAACTGATGGCGGTTAGCGAGGCCGGTCAGGCTATCGAAATGCGCCATATAGGCGATCTGCTCTTCGGCGCGGCGACTGTCGGTGACGTCGCGAGCCACTCCGCTCATCCGGCCATCCTGACGCGGGTGAGCGGAGAGCCGCCAGAAGCGCCTCGCACCCTCTACGCGCAGCTGGACGAGCAGGTCGCGGAACGGCTCGCCTTCGGCCAGAAGATCGATCAGTTGCTGGCGATTGTCGGTCTCGTCGAAATACCCTGCGAGCGCTGTGCCTTCGAGCGCGTCGATATTGCTATTGAAAGCTGCGGCAAGGCGCGGTCCGACATTGCGCAAATTGCCGTTTGGCCCGACGGTCCACAACCAGTCGCTGGTGTGCTCCTGATAATCGCTAAGCAACATGCGTACGGTTTCTTCAGCCTCGCGCCGGTCGATCTCCGAGCGGACCGATCGCTTGAAGTTGCGTTCGTACAGCCAGACCGCCGCCAGCAGGACTGCACCGAACGTACCAATCAGCAGGAAGGTCGGCCAACTACGCCACCCTGCGACGAGAAAGGCACACCACCCGAATGCTCCGGACAATGCGAGAATGTGAAAGGTCGCCGCGCGGGGGCTGCCCCGGTGGACGATCAGCGTGGCGCAATAGACGGCCGTTGCGATGATCCCGAGAACCGACATTTCGCGCGGACCCGCGACCGGAGCGAGATAGGGAAAAATCGCCATCCAGCCGACCGTGATCAGGCCTTGCGTCAACTGGATGAGCGTCCAGCGCATTCGCAATGGCGCGAGCGGCGCCTGGTCGAGCTGCATTCGGACGAACAGCGCTGCGAGGAGGCCGACGAACAGGACCTGGACACCCGCCCAGGCGCCCAGGGATATAGGCGGGACGTCGTCGGAGAATATGAAAGCGATGACGAAGACGGCAAAGAAGGACGGCACCAGCAGGATGGCCGCGCCGCTGCGCGCATCCGCCAACCGCCATCGCAAGCTCAACGCCTGCGCAAGGGTCTTGCCCGAATTTGTCATCGGCCTGTCAAGCGCGCCACTCCTGCCCCCGGACGTCTCGCTTCCCATTTGGTCGAGACACTATGCGCCAGTTTTCCACCGATTCCAACAGCTTCTCCACACGCGTTCGAAAAGGCCCTTGCCAGCAACGAAAAAGCCCCGCGGATCGCTCCGCGGGGCCTGCCAGATTGGGGAATGACCGGCCGACTTATTCGCCGTCCTTCGCATCCTCGTTCAGGTATTCTCCCGCATCGGCATCGGTGCCGTGGGTTTCGCCTTCCATGATCGCCAGCGGATCGTCGCCGATCGCTGCTTCGGGGCCTTGGGCGAGTTCGGCTTCATGCTCTTCCTCGGCAGTGTTGGCGGCGATGATCGCTTCCTGTGCCTTCTTCCACTGGGCACGCAGGGCAGCGTCGCGGCTGGAGGCGGTGATGCGCATGCGGTTCATGCCCGCGCCGGTGCCGGCCGGGATGAGACGGCCCACGATAACGTTTTCCTTCAGACCGATCAGCGTGTCCTTCTTCCCTTCGACCGCCGCCTGCGTGAGCACGCGGGTGGTTTCCTGGAAGGAAGCGGCCGAGATGAACGAACGCGTCTGCAGCGAAGCCTTGGTGATGCCCAGAAGGATCGGCGTACCGGTTGCCGGCTGCTTGCTCTTGGTGAGCTTGGCATTTTCTTCGGCCAGTTCCTCGGCATCGACCTGTTCGCCCGGCAGCAGCACGGTGTCGCCGCCATCGGTGATCTCGACCTTCTGCAGCATCTGGCGAACGATCACCTCGATGTGCTTGTCGTTGATCTTCACGCCCTGGAGTCGGTAGACTTCCTGGATCTCGTTGACGAGATACTCGGCCAGCGCCTCCACGCCCAGCACCTCGAGGATGTCATGCGGGTTGGGCGAACCGGAAATCAGGGTATCCCCCTTCTTCACGAAGTCGCCTTCCTGCACGTCGATCACCTTGGTCTTGGGGATCAGGTACTCGACTGCATCGCCTTCCTCGGGGACGATCGCGATCTTGCGCTTGGCCTTGTACTCGCGAACGAATTCGATCTTGCCCGAAATCTTGGCGATGATCGAATTGTCCTTCGGCAGGCGGGCTTCGAACAGCTCGGCAACACGCGGCAGACCGCCGGTGATGTCGCGGGTCTTGGCCGCTTCGCGGCTGGCACGGGCGAGGATGTCGCCCGCTTCGACCTGCTGGTTGTCCTCGACCGAAAGCACGGTACCCGGCGCCAACATGTAACGCGCGTGCTCGCTCTCGTCGCCCGCATCGTTGAACAGGGTCAGGCGCGCGCGCAGGTCCTCGTTCTTCTTGCGGCCTGAAGTCTTCACCTCGGTGACAACGCGCTGGGCGATGCCGGTGGCATCGTCGACGCGTTCTTCCATGGTCGTCCCATCGATCAGGTCCTGGTATTTCACAACGCCCGAAGTTTCGGTGATGATCGGGAGCGAGAACGGGTCCCATTCCGCCAGGCGCTCGCCTTCCTTCACCTTGCCGCCATCCTTGTGCATCAGCACGGTACCGTAGGGCACCTTGTGGATCTCACGCTCGCGGCCTTCGGAGTCGATCACGGCCAGCTCGCCATTGCGGGCGAGCGACAGGATACGACCCTTCTTGTCGACGATTGTCGGCATGTCGCGATAGACGACCTTACCGTCCGAGATCGCCTCGAGATGGCTCGTTTCGTTCAGCTGTGCGGCACCGCCGATGTGGAAGGTACGCATGGTCAGCTGCGTGCCCGGCTCACCGATCGACTGTGCGGCGATGACGCCCACGGCTTCGCCGATGTTGACCGGCGTACCGCGAGCCAGGTCGCGGCCGTAGCAGGTGGCGCAGACGCCCTGGTTCGCTTCGCAAACCAGCGGCGAGCGGATCTTGGCGACCTGCACTTCGGCAGCCTCGATTTCCTTCACCATCGGCTCGTCGATCAGCGTACCGGCCTTGACGATCACTTCGTCGGTCGCGGCATTGACGATGTCTTCTGCCGTGGTGCGGCCGAGGATACGTTCGCCGAGCGACGCGATCACGCTACCGCCCTGCACGATGGCGCGCATTTCGAGCGCGTTCTCGGTCTTGCAGTTCTCCTCGACGATGACGCAGTCCTGCGACACGTCGACGAGACGGCGGGTCAGGTAACCCGAGTTCGCCGTCTTCAACGCCGTATCCGCGAGGCCCTTACGAGCGCCGTGGGTGGAGTTGAAGTATTCGAGGACGTTGAGGCCTTCCTTGAAGTTCGAGATAATCGGGTTCTCGATGATCTCGCCCGACGGCTTGGCCATCAGGCCGCGCATGCCGGCGAGCTGCTTCATCTGCGCCGGCGAACCACGCGCACCGGAGTGGCTCATCATGAAGATCGAGTTGATCTCCGCCTGCACACCGTCCTTGCCGATCGGGCGGGCCTTGATCTTTTCCATCATGGCATCGGCCACCTGGTCGCCGCAACGGCTCCAGGCGTCGATCACCTTGTTGTACTTTTCCTGCTGGGTGATCAGGCCGTCCTGGTACTGCTGCTCGTAATCGGCAACCAGCGCCTTGGTCTCTTCGACCATGCCTTCCTTCTCTTCGGGGATGATCATGTCATCCTTGCCGAAGGAGATGCCCGCCTTGAACGCGTGACGGAAGCCGAGCGACATGATCGCGTCGGCGAACAGCACGGTGTCCTTCTGACCGGTGTGGCGATAGACCTCGTCGATAACGTCGGCGATGTCCTTCTTGGTCAGCAGGCGGTTGACGATGTCGAAGGGCACCTTGTGGTTCTTCGGCAGGCATTCGCCGATCAGCATGCGCCCGGCGGTCGTTTCGAACCGCTTCATGGCGATATTGCCGTCCTCGTCGGCCTGCGGAACGCGGGCGAGGATCTTGGTGTGGAGCGAAACCTGCTTCGTCTCCAGAGCCTGGTGCACCTCTGCCATGTCCGAGAACATGGGCAGCTTCTCGACCTTTTCGCCCTTTTCGTTCTCGACGAATTCGGGCGTCTTCTCCTGCCGTTCCATCGACAGGTAATAGAGACCCAGCACCATGTCCTGCGAGGGCACGATGATCGGCTTGCCGTTGGCGGGCGAAAGGATGTTGTTGGTCGACATCATGAGCACGCGCGCTTCCAGCTGCGCCTCGAGGCTCAGCGGGACGTGGACGGCCATCTGGTCGCCGTCGAAGTCGGCGTTGAAGGCGGCGCAGACCAGCGGGTGAAGCTGGATGGCCTTACCTTCGATCAGCACGGGCTCGAACGCCTGGATGCCGAGGCGGTGGAGCGTCGGGGCGCGGTTGAGAAGGACCGGGTGCTCGCGAATGACTTCGTCGAGAATGTCCCAGACTTCCTTGCGCTCCTTCTCGACCCACTTCTTCGCCTGCTTCAGGGTCATCGAGAGACCCTTGGCGTCGAGGCGGGCGTAGATGAACGGCTTGAACAGCTCGAGCGCCATCTTCTTGGGCAGGCCGCACTGGTGCAGCTTGAGTTCCGGACCGGTCACGATGACCGAACGGCCGGAATAGTCGACGCGCTTGCCGAGCAGGTTCTGGCGGAAGCGGCCCTGCTTGCCCTTGAGCATGTCGCTGAGCGATTTCAGCGGACGCTTGTTGGCGCCGGTAATCACGCGGCCGCGGCGGCCGTTGTCGAACAATGCGTCGACGGCTTCCTGCAGCATGCGCTTTTCGTTGCGGACGATGATGTCCGGCGCGCGCAGCTCCATCAGGCGCTTCAGGCGGTTGTTACGGTTGATCACGCGGCGATAGAGGTCGTTAAGGTCCGACGTCGCGAAACGGCCGCCATCCAGCGGGACCAGCGGGCGAAGTTCGGGCGGAATGACCGGGATCACTTCGAGGATCATCCATTCGGGACGGTTGCCCGATTCGATGAAGCTTTCGACGACCTTGAGGCGCTTGATGATCTTGGCGGGCTTGAGCTTGGACTTGGTGGTCGCGAGCTCTTCCAGCAGGTCTTCCTTCTCCTGCTCGAGATCGAGATCCATCAGCATCATCTTGACCGCTTCCGCGCCAATGCTGGCCGAGAAGGCATCTTCGCCATACTCGTCCTGCGCTTCGAGCAGCTCGTCCTCGGTCAGCAGCTGGAACTTCTCCAGCGGCGTCAGGCCGGGCTCGGTGACGATGTAGCTTTCGAAATACAGCACGCGCTCGAGCTGCTTCAGCTGCATGTCGAGCAGCAGGCCGATGCGGCTCGGGAGCGACTTAAGGAACCAGATATGCGCGACCGGCGCGGCCAGCTCGATGTGGCCCATGCGCTCGCGGCGGACCTTGGTCACGGTCACTTCGACGCCGCACTTTTCGCAGACGACGCCCTTGTACTTCATGCGCTTGTACTTGCCGCACAGGCATTCGTAGTCCTTCACCGGACCGAAGATGCGGGCGCAAAACAGCCCGTCACGCTCGGGCTTGAACGTGCGATAGTTGATCGTTTCCGGCTTCTTGATTTCGCCGAAGGACCACGAGCGGATGCGCTCGGGGCTGGCGATGCCGATCTGGATCTCGTCGAAAGTCTCGGGCTTCGCGAGCTGGTTGGTGAATTTGGTCAGTTCGTTCATGACTTTTTCCCTAAACGGGTGAATTCAAATGGGCGGAAGAGCGGTGGGGAGCGCCTGACTCCCCTATTCCGCCGCGATCGCAAAGGGGTCCTCGTCGTCCTCTTCGCCATGCGACTTGAGTTCGACGTTGAGACCCAGCGAGCGCATTTCCTTGACGAGCACGTTGAAGCTTTCGGGAATGCCGGCCTCGAAGGTGTCGTCGCCCTTGACGATGGCTTCATAGACCTTGGTCCGCCCGATCACATCGTCCGACTTCACGGTGAGGATTTCCTGCAGCGTATAGGCCGCACCGTAGGCTTGGAGCGCCCAGACCTCCATTTCCCCGAAGCGCTGACCGCCGAACTGCGCCTTACCGCCCAGCGGCTGTTGGGTAACGAGGCTGTAGGGGCCGATCGAACGCGCGTGAATCTTGTCGTCGACGAGGTGGTGCAGCTTGAGCATATAAATGATGCCCACGGTCACCTTGCGGTCGAAGGCATCACCCGTGCGCCCGTCGTAGAGCACGGACTGGCCCGAGCTGTGCAGGCCGGCCTTTTCCAGTTCCACCGTCACGTCGCCTTCGCGCGCACCGTCGAACACCGGCGTACCCATCGGGACGCCTGCGCGCAGGTTGGTGGCGAGTTCGACGATTTCCTCGGTCGAACGGCTGTCGATGGCGTCGGTATATTGCTCGCCATAGACATCCTTCAGCCGGTCGATCACCGCCTCGGGCGGCTTCGCCTTGGCGTAATCTTCCGAAGCGTTCGGATTGGCCTTCTTCCACTCTTCGAGCTGCTCGCCGATCTGCATGCCCAGGTTACGGGCCGCCATGCCGAGGTGCGTTTCGAAGATCTGCCCGACGTTCATGCGGCTCGGCACGCCCAACGGGTTGAGCACGATATCGACCGGGGTGCCGTCCTCCAGGAAGGGCATGTCCTCGACCGGCAGGATGCGCGAAATAACACCCTTGTTACCGTGGCGGCCGGCCATCTTGTCGCCCGGCTGCAGCTTGCGCTTCACCGCCACGAAGACCTTGACCATCTTGAGCACGCCCGGGGCGAGTTCGTCACCGCGCTCGAGCTTTTCCTTGCGGTCCTCGAACTTCTCTTCGATCGTCTTGACGGCTTCGTCGTACTGCGACTTGACCGCTTCGAGCTGCTGCTGGCGACCATCATCGGCAACGGCGAACTTGAACCACTCGTGCTTGTCGACGCCTTCGAGCACTTCCTCTGTGACCTCGGTGCCCTTCTTCACGCCCTTAGGTGCCGCCGAAGCGGTCTGGCCGAGCAGCATGTCCCGCAGGCGGTTGTAGGTCGCACGGTTGAGGATGGCGCGTTCGTCGTTCGCATCCTTGCGGAGGCGTTCGATTTCCTCGTTCTGGATAGCGCGCGTACGGTCGTCGATCTCGATGCCGTGACGGTTGAAGACACGCACTTCGACGACGGTCCCGGCCACACCCGGCGGCAGGCGGAGCGAGGTGTCGCGCACATCGCTGGCCTTTTCACCGAAAATGGCGCGCAGGAGCTTTTCTTCCGGCGTCATCGGGCTTTCGCCCTTGGGCGTGATCTTGCCGCACAGGATGTCGCCCGGGTGCACTTCGGCGCCGATGTAGACAATGCCCGCTTCGTCGAGGTTGCGCAGCGCTTCCTCGCCGACGTTCGGAATGTCGCGGGTGATGTCTTCGGGCCCGAGCTTGGTGTCGCGGGCCATGACTTCGAATTCCTCGATATGGATCGAGGTGAAGACGTCGTCCTTCACGATACGCTCGGAGATGAGGATACTGTCCTCGTAGTTGTAGCCGTTCCAGGGCATGAAGGCGACGAGGCTGTTGCGGCCCAGCGCCAGCTCGCCGAGATCGGTCGAGGGGCCGTCGGCAATGACGTCGCCGGCCGAAACCGTTTCGCCCACCTTCACCAGCGGACGCTGGTTGATGCAGGTGTCCTGGTTCGAACGCTGGAACTTCTGCAGCGTGTAGATGTCCACACCCGACTGGCCGGGTTCGACATCGCCGATCGCGCGGATCACGATACGGGTCGCGTCGACCTGGTCGACGATCCCGCCGCGGGTCGCGGTGATGGCCGCGCCGCTGTCGCGGGCCACGGTTTCTTCCATGCCGGTGCCGACCCAGGGCGCTTCCGCTTTCACGAGCGGCACGGCCTGGCGCTGCATGTTCGAACCCATCAGCGCGCGGTTGGCGTCATCGTTTTCCAGGAACGGAATGAGCGACGCCGCAACCGAAACGAGCTGCTTCGGGCTGACGTCCATCAGCGTGATCTGGTCGTTCGGCGCCATCAGGTTGTCGCCGTCGTGGCGAGCCGAAACCAGCTCTTCCACGAAGCTGCCGTCATCGGTCAGTTCGGCCGAAGCCTGCGCGACCGTGTGCTTCTGCTCTTCCATGGCCGAGAGATAGATCACCTCGTCGGTCACCTTGCCGTCCACGACCTTGCGGTACGGCGTCTCGATGAAGCCGTACTTGTTCACGCGGGCGAAGGTGGAGAGCGAGTTGATCAGGCCGATGTTCGGGCCTTCCGGCGTTTCGATCGGGCAGATGCGGCCGTAGTGCGTCGGGTGGACGTCGCGCACTTCGAAGCCGGCACGCTCGCGGGTAAGACCACCCGGGCCGAGCGCCGAGACGCGGCGTTTGTGGGTGACTTCCGAGAGCGGGTTGGTCTGGTCCATGAACTGCGACAGCTGGCTGGAACCGAAGAACTCGCGCACGGCAGCCACGGCTGGCTTCGCGTTGATGAGGTCGTTCGGCATGACGGTGCTGACGTCGACCGAGCTCATGCGCTCCTTCACGGCGCGTTCCATGCGCAGCAGGCCGACGCGGTACTGGTTTTCGAGCAGCTCGCCGACTGAACGCACGCGGCGGTTGCCGAGGTTGTCGATGTCGTCGACTTCGCCCTTGCCGTCCTTCAGGTCGACAAGTTCCTTCACCACGGCGAGGATGTCTTCCTTGCGCAGCGTGGTGACGGTGTCTTCGGCATCGAGGTCGAGGCGCATGTTCAGCTTCACGCGGCCGACGGCCGACAGGTCGTAGCGCTCGCCATCGAAGAACAGGCCTTCGAACAGCGCTTCGGCGGTTTCCTTGGTCGGCGGTTCGCCGGGGCGCATGACCTTGTAGATCGCTTCAAGACCTTCGTCGCGGTTCTCGGCCTTGTCCACCTTCAGCGTATTGCGGATCCACGGGCCGGTGGTGACGTGGTCGATATCGAGCAGGTCGACGGCATCGACACCCGCAGCGTCCAGCGCTTCGAGGTTCTCGGCGGCGACTTCGTCACCCGCTTCGATGTAGATGCGACCGGTCTTCTCGTCGATCATGTCGCGCGCGGCATAGCGACCGAAGATTTCCTCGGTCGGCAGCAGCAGCGTTTCAAGACCGTCCTTGGCAGCCTTGTTGGCGGCACGCGGGCTGATCTTCTGGCCGGCGGGGAACACTTCCTCGCCCGTCTTGGCATCGACCAGCGGGAAAGCCGGCTTCTGGCCGCGCCAGTTTTCGGCGACGAAGGGGATTTCCCACCCGTCCTTGGCGCGCTTCCAGCTGACGATGTCGTAGAAGTGGTGGAGGATGTCCTCGCTATCGAGACCCAGCGCATAGAGCAGCGCGGTGACCGGCAGCTTGCGCTTGCGGTCGATACGGACGTTCACGATGTCCTTGGCGTCGAATTCGAAATCGAGCCACGAACCGCGGTACGGAATGATGCGGGCAGCGAACAGCAGCTTGCCCGAGCTGTGCGTCTTGCCGCGATCATGGTCGAACAGCACACCCGGCGAACGGTGCATCTGTGACACGATCACACGCTCGGTACCGTTGACGATGAAGGTGCCGTTGCCCGTCATCAGGGGCATGTCGCCCATGTAGACGTCCTGCTCCTTGATATCGAGGACCGAGCGGGTTTCGGTTTCCTGATCGACTTCGAAGACGATCAGGCGCAGCGTGACCTTCATCGGCGCGGCATAGGTGATCCCGCGCTGGCGGCATTCGACGATGTCGTATTTCGGCGGTTCGAGTTCGTAATGGACGAAATCGAGTTCGGCAGTGCCGGCGAAATCGCGCAGCGGGAAGACCGAGCGAAGGGTCTTTTCCAGCCCCGACACATGACCCGCTTCCTTGTCGGAACGCAAGAACTGTTCGTAGCTCTCGCGCTGGACCTCGATCAGGTTCGGCATGTCGACGACTTCGTGGATGTCGCCGAAGATCTTGCGGATACGCCGTTTCGCGGTGCCCGACGATGTGTTGCGGGGTGCCTTCGCCTTGGTAGCCATAAAGGTGCTGTGCCTCGTATCAGTGCTGCATCGGCCCGGGAACGCGGGCCGGAAGTTCGTGTCTCATGCGCGTGAGAAGCCATACGGGACGCGAAAAGGCCGCAGGACATGCCCACCCGATCGGGCGGCGGCTGCAGCTCTTCTAGAACGTCGCGATATGGAAACGCCGCTTCCATCCTGGTTCCGATCCCCGCGCATGAATCGG
This sequence comes from uncultured Erythrobacter sp., assembly GCA_947499095.1. Taxonomy (GTDB): domain Bacteria; phylum Pseudomonadota; class Alphaproteobacteria; order Sphingomonadales; family Sphingomonadaceae; genus Qipengyuania. Next base: position 3,459 of record CANMMR010000012.1, on the reverse strand, counting down.
ACTCGCTCGAAGCGGTCGGTCGATGGGGCATATAGGGAGCCACCGGCGTAGGGTCAAGCGGCGGGCGCTCCGACAGACATATCGTTTTTCGATATTATCGATTGACGATAAGGACGAATTGGCTCATATCGAAAATCGATAAGGGAGACTCGCTCATGTTTGGAACCACCATCTGGCTTTTACGCATCGCGAATTGGCTCAACTGGATCGGGGCCGTGCTTTTCGCATTGCTCCTTGCCGCCCTGCTGCTTGCGAACGAGTATTTCTATCCGGCGATTACGCAGGCCTTCGAAGTTCAGGGGCAGCAGGCGGTCGAGGCCGTATGGATATGGCTTGTGTCGGCATGCGCCTTGGTTGTGCCCATGGCGGTCTGTATCCATCTCATCTTCACCCGGCTCATCGCCCTGCTCCGGGACGCAGCCGAGGGTCGGGCATTCAGCGAGTTGAACGCCAAGCGCCTCATGATCGTCGGGTGGGCGCTGCTGGTCGTCAACATTCTCGATCTTGTATTCGGCCAGATTTCGATCTGGGCGAGCGGAGCCAGCGACGAGTATTTCGGCTGGACTTTCTCGCTCACAGGCTGGTTCGCCGTGCTGCTGCTGTTCCTGCTTGCGCGGGTCTTCCGCGAAGGCGCGGCGATGCGCGAAGATCTGGAGGGCACCGTCTGATGCCCGCCGAAGACACGCACGCCATCGCGGTGCGGCTCGACGAGCTGCTGCAGGATCGCGGCATGACGCTGACCGAACTGTCCGAGCGCATCGGCCTGACGCTGGCCAACCTATCCATCCTCAAGACCGGCAAGGCGAAGGCGATCCGCTTCTCCACGCTCGAAGCAATCTGCCGCGAACTGGACTGCCAACCGGGCGATCTTCTGACTTACGACAGATCCAAGGGGGACAATCGATGAGAAACTTTCTGACCGCCTTTCGCGACGTGCATCGCAGCAGCCTCGCCTTTGCTGCCGCCCTGGCGCTCGTTTTCGCAATTCCGCTGGTCGCCGAATTCGTCCAGCACGTGATCGAGATGCAGATCGGCATGTATGACGGCGTGGAAGGAGCCAAGGCCGCGGAGAACGATCCGGCGCGCATGTGGTTCGGCTTCGCGAAGGTCGCGGCGTTGAACGTCGTCGGCTATTTCGTCATCCGCTGGCTGCATTCGGGTGGCGACCGGGCTTTCGCTCTCGCTTTCCCGCGCAAGGCGGTCACGCTCTTCGGCCTCGTGCTGGCGCTGAGCCTGTTGCTTGCGTGGCTTTCGCTGTTCGTCTGGACCGGCGGCTACATGGGGATCGGGTTCTTCGTCTTTTCCCTCATCTTCATGCCGTTGATCGTGCGGTTCGTGGTGGCGGCCCCACTGGGCATTCTCGTCACGCCGGCCCAATCGATCAGGGTCATGGCAGGCGACGCGATATTTGCGATTATCTTCTCGATCGCGGCGATCCTGCCGCTCATGGCGATACACTACGCTTTGGGCATAGGCGCGATATTCGTCGAGGGCGACGGGCTGAAGTGGATGCTGCTGGTCTTCGACAGTTTCGTGACCGCACTACTCGGCATCGTCATGGTCGCGGCGCAGTACACGATTGCCACCCGGCCTGCGCCGATCGACGGCGCTGCAGCGGGAACATCGGCCCATTGAGGCCATGTCCACTGCAAACCCACGGAGACAGATCATGGAAACACCCCCCCTTTCTCGCCGCCCATCCCCTGACCATCGCGCTGGCCGCCTGTAGAGAAGCACCTGACGGCGGAGACACGGCAGATCTCGCACCCGACGCCGTGACCGCCGGAACCGGCGACACGACCGACGAGACGTATCAGCCTGGCGAAGACGGCCCGCTGCAGAACGACGTCGTCCCTGCAGACGAGACCACGGAGCCGATGGACGAGCCCCCCGTAATGGACGAGGACATGGGCACCCCTCCCGCGGAATAACCGGCAGCCCGGCGAAACGCGCTTTCGCTTGACTCGCCGCCAGAAAAGCTTAGAGGCCCGCCCCCGAAGGCGGGTCTCTTTGTATCCGCCCTCATCCGTCCGAGACAGTTGGTGACCGGGACTTGCCGGTCTTAATTTCCAGCCTAGACGGGGAAAAGAGATTTTCCGGTGGGCCATGTGCCCTCCGTTTCGCGTCACGAACTCCAGTAGTCCGGCGCACTCCTTCCCCATCAACGGACTCGCCCGTGTCGCTTAGGTGGCATGGACCCCTGCCTCCGCCAGGGGCAGGCAAACGTAGCCGGTCGCTGCGGGGTTCGCCCGTTGCGGCCATAGTGCCACCGCATGGTTCATCCATGCGGTGGATAGTGAAGGAGTATGGCATGGATCGTTCGCAAAAAGCCGACGCGGTCGCCCAGCTCAGCGATGTCTTCAACCAGGCAGGCGTGGTCGTCGTGACCCGCAACCTTGGCCTTACGGTCGCCCAGTCGACCGAACTGCGTACGAAGATGCGTGAAGCCGGTGCGTCCTACCAGGTCGCGAAGAACCGTCTCGCCAAGCTCGCCCTGAAGGACACCGACTATGCGGGAATCGAAGAATTCCTGACCGGTCCGACCGCCCTCGGTTATTCCGAGGATCCGGTCGCTGCGGCGAAAGCCGTGGTGGAGTTCGCCAAGACCACCGACAAGATCGAAATCGTCGGCGGTTCGATGGGCGCAAACGTACTCGACGAAGCTGGGGTCAAGGCACTCGCCTCGATGCCGAGCCTCGACGAACTGCGTGGCAAGATCGTGGGTCTCGTCAACGCCCCGGCAACGAAAATTGCCCAGGTCGTCAACGCACCCGCAGCCAAGCTCGCCCGCGTCTTCGGTGCCTATGGCGCGAAGGAAGCCGCGTAAGAGCTGGTTCTCGCAACGAACACATATTCATCGGGGTCGATCCGTTCGGACGCCCCGGCCTATTATTTGGAGTGAAACATCATGGCCGATATCGCCAAGCTTGTTGAAGAACTGTCGAAACTGACCGTCATGGAAGCCGCCGAGCTCGCCACGGCGCTGGAAGAAGAGTGGGGCGTCAGCGCCGCCGCTGCTGTTGCCGTTGCCGGCCCCGCCGCTGGCGGTGGTGACGGTGGTGCCGCAGCCGAAGAAAAGGACGAATTCGACGTCGTCCTGACCGGCGACGGTGGCAAGAAGATCCAGGTCATCAAGGAAGTCCGCGCCATCACCGGCCTGGGCCTGACCGAAGCCAAGGCTCTTGTCGAAGGCGCACCCAAGCCGCTCAAGGAAGGCGTCAACAAGGCGGAAGCCGAAGAAATCAAGGGCAAGATCGAAGCAGCCGGCGGTACCGTCGAGCTCAAGTAAGTGCTCGGTCCCGCGCAAGCGAGGACCAGCTTATGCTTCGATTTCGTTTTGCGAGATCATCGGAGGGCGGTGCCGCTAGGCGCCGCCCTTTTTACTAGGGTCCGGACTCATTAGAGCCACCACGTGACGAAGGCTGCGATGGCGATGGTTGCCATGAAGGTCTTGATATT
>CANMMR010000011.1 GCA_947499095.1 uncultured Erythrobacter sp. | reverse complement strand
GACGGAGGCATCGGAGACGACGTCATCTCCGGCGAAGGCACGCTGCTGGGCGGCGACGGGGCGGACAGCATTACGGCTTATGCCAACAGCACCATCGTCGATGGCGGAGCGGGCGACGACTTCGTCCTCCTCAGCAACGTATCGGGCATCACCAGCCTCAGCGGCGGTGCGGGCATCGACACGATCTGGCTGCAGGGCACGATCCTCGCATCCTTCGGCGCGGCCAACGGGTTCGAACGCTTTTCCGCCAACGGCAGCACACTTACCGGAACCGACGCGGCCAACACGCTCGACTTCTCCATGCTGGCTGCCGAAGATTCCACCTCGACCGCCGGCTTCAGCATTGCCGCCTATGGCGGCAACGATGTCGTCAGGACCTCGACCGGCAACGACACGATCAATGGTGGCGAAGGAAATGACGAACTGTGGGGCGGTGCCGGCGACGACTATGTCCTCGGCGAGAACGGCGACGACGTCATCCACGGCGAGGATGGCAACGATCTGCTGAACGGCGGCGATGGGTTCGACACCATTTACGGCGGTGCAGGCAACGATCGCATCGATGGCGGCAACGGCTCCGGCTATTTCGACGGAGGCATCGGAGACGACGTCATCTCCGGCGAAGGCACGCTGCTGGGCGGCGACGGGGCGGACAGCATTACGGCCTATGGGGCCAGCATTTTGGACGGAGAGAACGGAGCGGATCGAATTTTTGGCAGTAACAGCAACGACCTCATCTTTGGCGGCTCCGGTGCCGACGGCATTGGCGGTGGATTCGGCGATGATACCATCGATGGTGGTTTCGGCTCCGACACAATTTATGGTGGCGCAGGCAGCGATAGGATCAGCGGCAGTTCTCACAATGATTTTATCGGGGGCAACGACGGCGACGATTATTTGAACGGTGACCGGGGTGCAGACAATATTCGCGGCGGGCGCGGTGGAGATGCGATCAACGGTGGCGACGGGGATGATCGCATCTACGGCGAGGACGGAGCGGATTTAATCTCAGGCGGCACGGGCGAGGATTATATTCTTGCCGGCAGCAACGACGACACCGTCAATGGTGGCTGGGGTAATGACCTTTTACGCGGTCAGGACGGAAACGACAGACTTGCAGGTGCTTTGGGCGACGATGACATCGGCGGCGGTGCGGGGAATGACCGCATCCGCGGCGGGCTCGGCAACGATGTGTTGGCGGGTAACGCTGGTAGCGACATATTCGTCTTCGACGAAGCGCTGGGTGGGGCCAATGTGGATCACATCACTGACTTCGTAGCGGGTGACGACCGGATCGAATTGGATCTCTCTGTCTTCACCGCGATCTCCGGTGGCACTCTCGCCGCCTCGGCTTTCCATGTCGGCTCGGCAGCGACTAACGCCGGTCACCGCATCATTTACGATGATGTGGCAGGCGCACTGTTCTATGATGCCGACGGCTCGGGCGCAGGCGAGCAGGTGCAGTTCGCCCAGATCGGCACAAGCCTGTCACTCTCGGCCAATGATTTCGATCTCGCCAGCGCGCAGCATCCGATTACAGAAAGGTTGACTGAAATGCTCAGCGCGGATGCCGTCATGATTTGATCGCAACGCAGTGGCAGAGGCTGCACCGCTATGGTTGCAACGATCACGTTTATGCTGGTTTTCGTCGCGCGAGATTCGCCTGAGAAAGCTCTGATTGTTGTTTTTTTCGCTGCCTCTTTTTAGCAAAGAGCGACTTCGAACAGATGTTAGCGGTTCAAGATATGGTGCCTTTAAAAAGCTGAAGAAAACGCGTAGATGACGCGCCCATTGATATAATCATGCTTGCCTGCCGTTCCGCCATGGTTGCTGCGGCTCTTGGGAACAGAGACAACTGCTGGGGATGGTTGGAGGCACCAACCTTCCAAAAGTTATTAACGGTTGCTCGTAGCTACCCGTTTTTGTGCGCTAACAGTTTGTATCGAGAATGCTCTAGGCAACGCTCTCTGGACAGCAGTGCGCCCTACATAGAGACCACTAATAATAGATTTACGGTGATTTGAATGTCGGCTCTTGGACTGTCGAAGTCAGGCCCTCAACGACCGAAATGAGGGCGCAAAGCGGTCATTCTGGGAAGTAGCACCACCATATTGGCCATCTAACCTTGTTCGGCATGCGGGTAGCGTTCCAGACCTCGCGTTGCTCCTCATCGGACAGCTGCCTGCTGCCAAGCCTTTCGAGCGCCGCTTCGACGATCCAGGAATTGAGTTCCCAGCGAACGCGAGCTTCATCGGTAGGATATTTGAGCTTGGCTATCCCGAGCGGCTCGAGAATCGCATCGGCCCCACTGCTGATCGTCGAGATGACCAACCTCGTGGGGGCCATAACAGCCTTCCCTTTTTCCACCCGCGCTGCCTCGATCGCCTCGAGAGAGGCACGCGCGGCGGCGCTGTCACCTGCGAGCCCTTTCTGGGTGAGCTGCAGAAGGAACGCCTCAGCCGCCGTCACCCGGCGATCGCGGCCGTCCTCGCGGATGGTGACCATTTGGCCGAGGACCGTATCGTAAAGGATCTCACGGTGCCGGTTCTTCGGCCGGCCGCGCGGATTACCTGACCGGCCATTGCGGAACCTCGTGGCCTTGGGTGGCTGCCGGTAACCTGTGTGGTCAGCTTCGCTCATCCGATTCGCGCACGTGGCCAGCGCAGCGTCTCGGGATCGAAGGTGAAGAAACGGATGTCCTGCTGTTCCTTTGCAGTGAACTTCCTGCGGCCAGGCCGACTGAGCGCCGCTTGGGTGGCCCATGCGCTAACCTTCCAGCGGCTTTCAAACCCGGGATCAGGTTCGGCAATTCCGAGGATACGCATGGCTTCGTTGGCGTTCTCGGCACAATAGTGGTGCTCGATCGTGACCAGCACCTTGGGCGCCGGGTTCTTCCTTGCGAGCGCCGCCTCGCGCTTCTCGATCATCTTCAACACCTTGCGGATCGCCATGCGCTTGCCAGCGAGAGCATCCTTGAGCGTCTGCTGCTGCAACACCTCCTCGACCGTGAGTTCGCGCTCCTTGCCGCCAACGGTCGCGGTCAGCCGCTTGTCGAGTACGATCTCGAACGCGGAGATGTTGGGGCGACGCGGCTTGGGTGGCCGGCCTCTGGGATTGCCGGACTGTCCCTTCTGGAACCGAGTATCGCTCACGCGGCTGCCTCGCTTGGGCGATCACGGTGGATCAGTTCCGGCTCCTTGCCAGTGAGGTCACTCCAGCGCTGCATAGCAAGGTCGACATAGGCCGGATCGATATCGAGACCGCGGAACCTGCGCCCGACCCGCTCGGCCGCGATCAGGCTGGTGCCCGAGCCAAGGAAGATATCGAGGACGAGATCGCCCTGCCTGGTAACGTCGCAGTACGCGTCCGCCACCATCGCCACCGGCTTGACCGTCGGATGCAGCGCCAAGTCCTCGCGGCGCGAGCCCTTCATCGAGTTGACACTTGGGTAGTCCCAGACGTTGGTGCGGTTGCGACCGTGCCTGCCAAGCTCGACATTGTTGGTGTGCGGTGCCGGCCCGAGCCGGTAGACGAACACCATCTCGTGCTTCGAGCGGTAGAGCGAGCCCATCCCGGCGTTGCTCTTGTTCCAGACACAGATGTTGAGCAGGTCATCGTAGATGCCTGCTACAGACGCCGTGACGTCGTCCATGTGGCGCCAGTCCATGCACACGAAATGGACCGCACCCTCGCGAGAGACCTTGGCGCAGGCACCCAGGGTATCGGCAAGAAACGTCCGGAACTCAGCTTCGCCCATCTCGCCCGAGGCCATCGCGAACTCACGGTGGCGACCCTTGGCGTTGGCATGACCGTTGATCTTCACATTGTAGGGTGGGTCGAGGAATGCGCAGTCGATCGTCTCCCCCTCGCCAACGAGGCGCTGGAGGAACGCGACATCGCGGCCGTCACCGCAGGCGACGCGGTGTTCGCCCAGCTGCCAGATGTCGCCGGACTTGACTCGAGGGTGCTCCGGCACCGCCGGGATCACTTCGTCATCGGGATCTTCGACCTCGGAAAGAACGACGTCGATCTCGCCGGGACTGAACCCCGTGAGGCCGAGGTCGATATCGATCTCGGGAAGCGAGAGTTCAGCCAGCTCGAGCTTGAGGATCTCGGTATCCCAGCCAGCGTTCAGCGCGATCTTGTTGTCGGCAAGCCGCAATGCCTTCTTCTGCGGTTCGGTAAGACCATCGAGCGTGATCACAGGCACCTTCTCGAGACCCATCTGCCTGGAGGCCCGCAATCGCCCGTGTCCGGCGATTAGGTTCCCATCCGGATCGGCAAGGATCGGGTTGGTGAACCCGAACGCGCGGATGGACTGCTCGATTTGCGCGATTTGTTTCTTCGAGTGCGTACGCGCGTTGCGGGGGTCAGGGACGAGCTCGCTGGGGGCCTTGTAAACCACTTCGAGCGTGCGATCGGCATGGAAGAATGGCGAGGAGGATGCATTGCTCATATCAGGAACATAGCATGCTCAAAGCAGGATTCGAAGGTGGGCGCCGATTACGGTCTGTGGATTGTGGGGACGGAGAGATTTCGACTGGACTGCCCCCGCATTCCGAGCATTGGTGTCCACGCGCCCGGCGAGCCGGGCTTGTCCCGGTAGCGGCGGCCATTTCCGGCCCCTGCGTAAGCCGGAGACTGACATGACAAGCACGACCAAGGCAACCAGCGCGAACGCAACGACGACAGCCAAGCCTGCCAGCAAGCTCGACACGCTCGAGAAGCTCCTGAAGCGCAAGACCGGCGTAAGCATTGCCGAGATGACCAAGGCCACCGGGTGGCAGCAGCATTCGGTGCGCGGCGCGATGGCAGGTGCGATGAAAAAGCGCGGCCATACCATCGTCTCGGAGAAGATCGATAGCACCCGCCGCTACCGGATCGAGGAGCCCAGCGGTGACTAGGGCGGTCGAGACCCTCGTCGCCGAGATCGAGGCGCTCGATCTTGAGGGCCTGCGTGCATTCTGGAAGGGACGCTACGGCGCCCCTCCAACGCTGCGTTCCGAACCGATCATGCGACAACTGCTCGCATGGCGTGTGCAGGCGCAAGCAATGGGCGGGCTCGATGCCGAGACGCGCAAGGCGCTCGCACGCAGCGGCCCGGTCCAACCAAAAGGCAAGCACCTCGGCGTCGGCGCGCGGCTGACCCGCATCTGGAAGGGGCGCGATGTTACGGTGGTGGTCGAAGAGCAGGGGTTCCGCTGGGACGATCAGCTGTTCCCCAGTCTCTCAGCTGCCGCAACAGCAATCGCGGGGACGCGCTGGAACGGACCGCGGTTCTTCGGATTGCGAGACGCTTGATGGGCAGCAAGCTCAAGCTCAAGCGCTGCGCGATCTACACCCGCAAGTCTTCAGAGGAAGGTCTCGACCAGTTGTTCAACAGCCTCGACGCCCAGCGCGAGGCCTGCGAGGCTTATGTCCTCAGCCAGACCAGCGAAGGCTGGGAAGCGCTCCCCGATCGCTACGATGACGGCGGGTTCTCTGGGGGCAACACCGACCGTCCCGGCCTCAAGGCGCTGCTCGCCGACATCGAAGCGGGGAAGATCGACATCGTGGTCGTCTACAAGATCGACCGTCTTACCCGCTCCCTCGCCGACTTCGCGCGCATCGTCGAGGTGTTCGAAAAACACGAGTGCAGCTTCGTCTCGGTAACCCAGTCGTTCAATACCACTGGCTCGATGGGCAAGCTGATGCTCAACGTTCTCTTGTCATTCGCACAGTTCGAACGTGAGGTCACCGGAGAGCGCATCCGCGACAAGATCGCCGCTTCCAAAGCCAGGGGCATGTGGATGGGCGGCGTTCCGCCGCTGGGCTATGATCCGCCGACAGACGGTTCGCGCACGCTCAAGGTCAATGCGAACGAGGCCGACCGGGTCAGGCATATCTTCACGCGCTATCTAGACCTGGGTTCGGTCCATGCGCTCCAACGCGACCTCGAGGCGAACGGCATCCACTCCAAGTTCCACATCACCGCTAAGGGCCGCAGGATGGGTGGACTGCCGTTCAGCCGCGGGGCGCTGTTCCACCTTCTGCGCAACCGGGTGTATCTCGGTCAGATCATCCACAAAAGCGAAATCTATGAAGGCGAGCATGCAGCAATCGTCGACGCCCAGGTGTTTAACCAGGTGCAGGCCAAGCTCGATGCGCAGGTACGGCGGCATCGATCTGCGGCCGAGCGCCGCACGATCAGGGCCCCGCTCACCGGCAAGCTGTTCGACGCCGCTGGCGAACCCATGAGCCCGACCACCTCGCGCGGAAAGTCGGGTCGGTCGTATCGCTATTACGTGTCGGCCTCTTTGCAGAGGGGTTCGAAGAGGGACGATCCTGATCGTGTGCAGCGGCTGTCTGCGACCGAGATCGAGAAGGTTGTCTCCCAGGCGGTGCGTCGCTGGGAACCAAAGGTTGGCGATCCGTTCGATATCGTCCGCTCGATCTGCCTCAGCGAGCGAGGGCTGCAGGTCAGCATCGGTAAGGACCAGGCGGCGAGCATTCCAGCAAGGCTCGCCGAGGACGAGACCATACTCGATCGTACCGCCGAAGCGATCACCATCCTGCTTCCGATCCGGTTTGCGACGCGCGGCAGCAAACAACAGATCGTTCCGGCGAACTCGCGTCCACCGCAGCCAGATCCAGTCCTGATTACTGCGCTGCGCAAGGCGCATTCCATGATGCGCAGCGACCGCGGGATGCCGGTCATGGGGACCGCGCCCAGTTCACCCTATGACCGCAACATCCTGCGGCTCGCCTTCCTCGCGCCCGACATTCAGCGCGCGATCCTCGACGGCCGTCAACCGCTACATCTCAATCTCGAGACACTCAAGAAGACAGCGATCCCGCTCGCCTGGTCGCAGCAGCGCAAAGTGCTGGGTTTTGGCTTTTGCAACAATCCCTGTTCTGACGATCAAATACCCTGATACCGGCGATTAAATTGCCTGTTCCGGGCGAATAATTTCCCTGTTCCGTCAAAGAACAGGGAAACCCCGTTTTTGGCCGCGTAAGTCGCGGAAATGTTGGTCTATTATCTCGGAAACATGCCCCGAAATCGCTCAAATCGGCCTGTTTTGGGCCTCAATTTTGCAAAATTCCCTGTTCTTCCCTGTTTATCAGGGAAATGCACCCAAACCGAACCGATGTTCGCAAGCCAAGAGACGGGCCTCCCAAACGGCCCCTGAAACGGCCCCAGAGACCGCAAGAATGATGCGGGCGTTACGGATCTGGCGGTGAAAAACTGCCTGTTATCCGCGAGTTGCGAGCGGCCCTGAAACCAGAGACAAGTGCTGGGGGTGGGTGGCGGAGAGGGAGGGATGCATATATACCACTTTAAAACATTGAAAAACTTGGTTTTTTTGAGTGGATGATGCCTTCAATCCCTCAATCACTCCCTCACGCCTTACGCGCTATGAATTTCTTTCTTAGGAGAAATGACCCTAGTAAGACTTATACCGCTTACGTCGTATTTTGAACTTCTCACAAAACCTTTGGTCAAGATCACGTGCCACGGCGACTAGGCTGTTCGATATGCTTACCAATTCATCAAATCCAGCTTCAAATCGACGGCCAACACTGATTGAACGCCCATGATCTATTTTCGAAAGTCTTCTAATAGTAGTGTCAGTCACTATCCCCCTGCTGTGGGTAAATGCGTTTCTGACCTCAATACCAAACATGATATTATTTTTGTGATCTTCTGATTCAGACAATGACAATCCAGTTCTATCCCTAATAAAATCCTCGAAGTCTGACAGACTTTTATATGATAACTCGTTAACTTTCCGGTTAACCAAAAAAGCAACTAGTTCTTTATAATTAGAGAATCTGAGTATATCTTCTAATTTTACAGACTCAGAAGATCGTAATATTTCAGGCTTCTTCATAAGCGAAGCTTGGACGATCTCTGATAGATACGACATGAAATTATTCACTGAGCGTATGCAAATATTCTCTTGCTGCAACCTCCCAAACTCTTGAAGTTTTTTGAAGGCCGGCTCCGGCTCTTCCTCAGCCAGCTTTAGAGCTTCTACATCTTTCGGTCGCCCGAGTTTGGCTAATGCCTTAGCCGCAGTCATTCGTTGGTCGTCTACCCGAGTAGCAATCATTATGTTGAAAAGAAAAAAATCGTAGATTTGGTGATGGGTCCTGAGGAATGTTCTCAGCTCCGGGCTGCAAAGTTCATTCTGTTCTGGAGCAGTCGGAAAGGCCCGATCTTTCCCATCATCATCTGTGCCGCGCTGCAAATCCAATCTCCGTGAATTGCCGCCATTTAACTCAGTGCGCAATAACGCTTAATCGTTGAAACAGACAGCCCAAATTCCCGCGCAGTCTGGGCAATACTTGCTTCGTTGGCATTGCGCCATTCAGCCACCTTTGAGGCGTCAGCGGCAAACGGGCGACCGAGACTTGTTTTGCCCCGATGGGTCTTACCCACAGCAGCAAGCGAAGCTTTAGCTGCCTCTCTCCCGGCATCACAGCGCTCTTTGATCCGTTGACGCTCCATATCAGCAATCTGGGCAAGAACAGCAACTACCAGCTCACCGACGCCCTTAGCGATGGGACCTAGCCCCTTAACATCAATGACAACGCCTTTACCGATAAGGTTACGGACTACGCTTTGAACATCCAAAGCATCACGGCCTAGGCGGTCTATGGCGGTTACGCAGACGGTATCGCCTTCCCGCACATAGGAAAGAAGCTCTGAGAATCCTGGCCTATCCAAGGCCCTAATCGAACCAGAGACGCCTTCATCAGTAAACTCCTTGTCGAACTCACCACCTAGCGCCTTGCGCTGACTTTCGATTGACTGGCCTTCGGTAGAGACTCTGAAATATGCAATGCGGCTCATAGCCCAAACTCCGACTCGCTCACAAGTTACGCCTGACTTTATGAGCTAGGCTCAGAGTAGAGTCCAGTATCTTTTGAGCCAATCAGAGGTATTTGTTTTTGGATGGGTCAAAGCTTACAAGTTTCGAGCCTTAGATTTCCCATGACCGAAATTGGTAGTTTCCCACCAAAAGCGGACTTTCCGCTAACGACCCGGTTGCGGACGTTGCCAACGGCGGTCGCATAGATAGTATGTTTCGATGCACCTAGCTTCAGCCATCCTGCTTTCTCTTCTCGGTCCACTCGTTCTGAAATTCACCTTCTGTTGCAACGCGCTTATCCTACTATCCCTCATGGATCGTTCTGTTGGACCGAGGTTTTGGAGATTTACGCCGCTTGAAGTGGCGTTATCTCTTTCAATGTCAGCTTCGTTCGTATTTGGCGTCGTTTACCCCCGGCCCGGATCATTTTTCCTGCCGGCAGTGTTTATTGCTTCAGGTTTGATCTGGCTGTTCTATTCGACCGCACGCGCGTGGCGGGAATCTGAACTTCGAACGGACTAGGCCGCAAAGCGAATGTCCGCTACCCACCCAATAACAGACATTCGCCAACGGCGGCGAACCGTCTAGGAGCGGACTGACAGCTTTGCCCCGGTTGGAACTGAAACCGGACATTCTGCTAACGACCCGATTGCGAACCTCCGTGGGGGTTGTATTTCGGAAACATGAAGTTTCCCTCCCTCATCCGCCGCCTATTCTCCCTTCCGCTCTACTGGCGGTCCATCAAAGCTTGCGAGCGCTCAGATTACAGCAGTGCGCTGTCGAATTATGACTTGTATCGCGATCGAGTTGGCAAAGAACGCCCTTCTGACAGGGCCTTTCACGCGAAGCTCCTGATTTTGGACGGTAAGGGTAGCGAAGGCGCTGTGAGACTTCGTCAACTTGTCGATGAACTTGAGGGAAGCGATGCAAAATCAAATAGGCTGTCGGCCTATGTTCTTGCTTACTCCAAGATGACACTCGCCGGGCTTACGGGTGACGCAAAGCACGATGAATTGCGGAATTCTGCAGGAGCCCAAAACCCACCGCCATGGTTAGCTAAATTGCTTCCCCTCGCTCGATAGCTAAAGTCCGCTTTCCACCCAAAATCGGTCATTCCCCCCATGCCTCTCTTTGCGGAGAAGCTGAAGTTGGGTTTGTGAGTTTCGAATGATTTTCTAGCTTCTAACAGGCAACAACCCCATAAACCTCACTGTTACGGATGACTCCTACCATATTCGCAAAGATGTTAGGTTAAATTAGCGTAATTTCGACAAACTTAGGTAGAACATACATAAACATAGTTTAATATAAATAGGTTTGTGAGGATGGGTTATCTGAACATCTTGTCTCAAAAAGGACAACATTAGTATATCATTTAACACTCTAGGGCATCGGATTTATTGTCAACAGTCTTAGGCAATACATACCGATAAATAAGAACATCGTTCTACGCTTGATTTAAAGGGCCCTTCTGTGCCTTTTCTTTTGCTGAGCTACCCCAGTAGCCAAAGCTTATGAAAACGCATTCCTGAGCCATTCTAGGGGCTTAGAGGCGGTATTATCACCCACGAGTAACGAATTCATAGAAGCTTCGGGTCATTTGATTGGCTGCGCGCGAAAAGACATATGGCTTTCTCCCGAACCTATCCGCACCCTTCTTGGCTTGTTTAAGCATGTAGCGTGGAAAAGACTTTCCCGGCTTGAAGTAGCAGAATTCGCCCTTGCTACCCTTATGAAGCGTTCCCCTACCGCCGCTGTTCTGACCAGCCGCTTGCCTCATTGCTTCTGTAAGCGCGAGGGCTTGTGACTTATCCTCAACCATCGCCATCCCATGGATATGCGGAGCTACCGCGTCACCTTGTTTGCTATGAGCTTCAACGGTAAAAAAGTGTCGACAGGGAAGCTCGCCTAAAGCGCTAAGCCTTGCCCTCACTCTTTTGTTCATTTTGTAGATCGCGCTTTCATCTGACCAGTCATGAACTAGATCAGGATGAATTTTGATATGAAATGCATAGAGAGACTGAGGCCATTCTTCACACATAAGTTGAAAGAGAGAGACCTTCGTTTCAATGAGCAGGTCGTTCCAATGAGGCATCTTTAATTTATCGTACTGGTATTCGACCTTTCCATCTTTCTTGATATTTTCCTTAAATTGAAAATGAATAGGAAAGTATGATGAACTATATACTGAACTATATACTGTAAAGGGTTCGACCGCCGGTCCTATTTCGGCCCGTGCGATATCCCTTACACAGCGCAGATACTCTAGGTTTAGCGTATCGCGCCCTACTTTCATCGCTTTCCTTTTCCTCAATGAATACGAGGCCTTTTTTCGACGCGCAGGCAACATGGGTGTCAGCGACCTACTCGACGTGCGAGCAGCCAAGCATCCACTTCCTCGCTCACCCAACGCAGAACGCTGCTGCCTTCGATGCAGATTGGTTTAGGAAAGTCGGGATAGCGCTTGCGATAGCGCCAGAGGGTCGGCTTGCTAAGCCCGGTGCGTTCGGTCAATTCACTAGTAGAAATAAACATTCATTCGGCTCCATTCAGATGCGGAGCCAATCCACATAGCGGGATTCGCCGCGGAGAAAACAAGAGTGTTTAATCTCATTTCAAAAGACGCTTTTTAATTCGATGTCTAATAAAATGCCCAGATTTTCAGCGTCTTATTCGCGTTCGGCATAGGAAAGAAAATTTGAGCTACGCGCTCAGAGGGTCCTATTTTCGCCCATTCAAACAGAAATCCGACCAATCCTTCATCAGGTTGATTCGCTGTTCTAGGAACTTCGTTCGGCGGTATGCAGCTTCCACTCTGTTGGCGACCGTGTGGGCCAATGCTGCCTCGGCCCAATCGTTCGAATACCCGGCCTCGGCTGCCCAATCCCGAAACGAGCTTCGAAACCCATGAACAGTCAATCCATTGCCCCCATTGGCCTTTAGAACCTTGCTTAGGGTCATGTCGGACAATGGTTTCCGGCGAAGGCCAGGGAACACTAAGCCATCAGATTTTACGATTGAGTGTTCCCTGACCTGTCGCAGGATCGAAAGGGCTGTATCGGAAAGTGGAACCTGATGCTCCCGATCCATTTTCATGCGTTCGGCTGGTATTGTCCACAACCTATCGTTTTCGTCGATCTCCCCCCAGACAGCACCCCTAACCTCACCTGACCTCGCAGCGGTTAAAATCAGGAATTGCAGCGCCAGCCGTCCAACGGTTGCACTTGCCCCATCCAGCTTGGCCATAAAGGCAGGAACATCACTGTAGGGCATTGCGGCAAAGCTTCTCACTTTTGGCTGCTTTATCCCTTTGAGCAGCGTATTGACCGCACGCATCGGCGCTTCAACCTGTCGCCACCCTTTGGCTTTGGAATAGTCCAGCACGCTTCCAATGCGCTGCCTTACCCGTCGAGCCGTTTCTGCTTTGGTTTGCCAGATGGGTAAGAGAACTTGCGCTATATCGTCGGCATCAATCCTATCGACGCTAAGCTTGCCAAGAGCAGGGAATGCATAAGCCTTAAGGGTGTTGATCCATTGATCGCCATGTTTGGCGTTTTTCCAGCTTCCCTCGCGCTCTTGATAAAACGCTCGGGCTGCATCCTCGAATGTCGTTCTAGTGGCCTTCTGGCGCTTCGCCTCGGCTGACGGGTTCAGCCCTGCCTTTGCGATCTTTCGCCATTCCTGAGCCTTCTCGCGGGCTTCTGACAGCGAAACGAGGTCGAGAGAACCAAGACCGTAATCTTTTCGTCTACGATCCACCTGAATCCTTAGGACCCAACTTTTCGATCCTGTAGGACCGACTAGCAGGTAGAGGCCCTTACCGTCAGCATAGCGCCCCGGCTTGGCGTTCCTGATTTGCAGAGTGGTAAGGTTGGCCATTCACTCCCTCATTCGATCCCACACACGGTTTGCAATTGGATGAAATCAAATGCAAGCGCTAGAACTCTAAACCCCTGTTTTTAGGGATCGAATTAGCAAGATGAAATAGGATGAAACTGGCGGAATGGAGCCGGTGGCGGAGAGGGAGGGATTCGAACCCTCGATAGGCTTGCACCTATACTGCATTTCGAGTGCAGCGCATTCGACCACTCTGCCACCTCTCCGCATGTCGGGTGCGCTTCCGGGCACAGGCCCTCGGTCGAAGCGAGGCGGGCCGATTAGCGGAGCCGCTCGGCCTTGCCAAGTCCTTTTGCTTGCGATTTCGGGGGATGGGCTGCCTCCCCACCTTGTTTACTTGCCGCAGCGCACCATATTCTGCGTAACTATGGAACGCGCTCAATTCTTCTCCGCCCAGGCCGGTCGCACCATCGAGGCACCTCGCCGCGCCAAGACCCGCTTCGCCATCGGCGATGTGGTCAAGCACAAGGTATTCGATTTTCGCGGAGTGATCTTCGATATCGACCCGGTCTTCGCCAATTCGGAAGAATGGTATGCGGCGATCCCCGAAGATATCCGGCCCGACCGCGACCAGCCTTTCTACCATCTGCTCGCGGAGAGCGACGAGAACAGCTACGTCGCCTATGTCAGCCAGCAGAACCTGTTGAACGATGCGGTCAGCGGCCCGGTCGAGCACCCGGACGTGCACGTCTATTTCCAGCAGTTCGAAAGCGGTCGCTACCGTATGCGGCGCAGCCTGACGCACTGATCGCGGCCGCGCGCGCCGCGCCCGATCAGCTTTTGATTTTCCAGCCGGACTTGAGCAGCTTGTAGGCGATGACCGCCAGTACGGCATTCAACGCCAGGAGGCCCGAGGCCGCCCAAGCCACGTGCGCTGCGTCGCCGATATCGCTCTGGCCGAGAAATCCGTAACGAAAGCCCGAGATCACATAGAAGAACGGGTTGGCGCGGCTGACCGCCTGGAATGCAGGCGCAAGCCGATCGATGATGTAGAATGTGCCCGATAGCATCGCGAGCGGCGTGATGACGAAATTCGTGACCGCCGCATTGTGGTCGAACTTCTCTGCCCAGATCGACGCGATAAGGCCGAGGATCGCGAGCATCGCGGCGCCCATCAGCCCGAACCAGACCACGGCCCAAGGGTGCGCCATGGCGAGGCTGACGCCGGGATAGAGCGCCATGGCCGCAGCCACGACTAAGCCCACGGCGATCGCGCGCGTGACCGCCGCGCCGACGATACCGATCATCAGCTCACCTTCGGACAGCGGCGGCATCAGCAAGTCGATGATGGTGCCCTGGATCTTGCCCGACAGCAGCGAGAAGCTCGAATTGGCGAAGGAATTCTGCATCATCGCCATGGCGATCAGGCCTGGTGCGACGAAGGTCGGGAAATTGACGCCCAGTACCTCACGACCGCCACGCCCCAGGGCGACCGAGAAAATGACGAGAAACAGCAGCGTCGTAATCGCGGGAGCCCAGATTGTCTGGGTCTGCACCTTGAGAAACCGCCGCACCTCCTTAATATAGAGGCTCCATAACCCTACGCGGTTGATGCCGGTGATCACCGGCTTGCCGCGCTCGGCGAACCGGCCTTTCGCAGCGGCGCCATCCTCGACGAAATTTGCGTCGGGTTGCTCGGTGCCGGCGGGGGCAGGATTGACTTGATCGGCCATGGCTGCGCGCCTAGGGCCACGTACCCCGTCTTGGCAAGCTCCGGACGGCCAGGACAATACAGGATTCACGAATGAGCTGGACCGACGAACGGATCGCAACACTCAAGAAAATGTGGGAAGGTGGATCGACCGCCAGCCAGATCGCGGAGGAACTCGGCGGCGTCAGTCGCAATGCGGTCATCGGCAAGGCCCATCGCCTCGGCCTGAAATCCCGCCCCTCGCCGGTGAAAGCCAACGAGAAGAAGAAGGCTGCGCCCAAGGCCAAGGCCCCGCCCAAGCCGGCTCCGAAGGCCGCGCCCAAGCCGCCCGCCCCGAAGGCCGCGGCACCGGCCAAGCCTGCCGCTGCCCCCGCACCTGCGCCAAGCGCAGCGGTCCCCTCGCAACCGCTGCCCGATAAGCGGCCCGACCTGCCGAAGATCGTCTCCGTCGGACCCGGCGGCTTCCTGCGCCAGGGGCCGGGCGACCAGCAACCGCCGATCCCCCCTGCTCCGCCGCGCCGACTGGTTCCGGCCAAGCCCGATCCCTCCATCGCCGATAAGACCAGCCTGCTCGATTTGTCGGACAAGGTGTGCCGCTGGCCGATGGGCCATCCGGGCGAGCCCGATTTCCATTTCTGCGGAGAAGCCGTGAACCCCGGCTTCCCCTATTGCGTCGAGCATTGCGGGCGGGCGTATCAGGCCCAGCTTCCGCGCGGTGCGCGCCGTCCGCCTCCGCCCCTGCCCTTTGGCGGCCCTCGGGTCCGCTAAATTCAAATGTCGAAAGGCCCGGCAGTCACGCGACCGCCGGGCCTTTCTTTTAGACCGACAGGAGTTTGCCAATGCCTCTTTCGCTATACGCCGCCTATGTCCCCAGCGCGCTGCAAATGCTGGGCACCGCGCGTCATCTTGTCGACACTGCTGAAAAATGGTGCGGCGAACACGGCCATGCCGAGGCCGATCTGATCACCTCCTGCCTGCACGACGACATGCTGCCCTTCAGCTACCAGATCAAATCGGTAGCCGAGCATACACAGGGGTCGATCGACGGGCTGCATGAAGGCGTATACTCGCCCGACCTCACCCCGCCGCCGATGACGTTCGATGCCCTGCGCGAGAAGCTGTCGGACGCGCGCGAGGCCGTGGAAGCGCTGACCGAAGAGGACATGGAAGATTTCATCGGCCAGCCGATGCGTTTCGAATTCAAGGGCAACCGGATGGACTTTACGGCCGAGGAATTCCTACTCAGCTTCAGCCAGCCGAACTTCTATTTCCACTGCGCCACCGGGTACGACATCTTGCGCATGAAGGGCGTGCCGGTGGGCAAACGCGATTTCCTCGGCCGCGTAAGGATCAAGGCCTAGCGCTTGCGGGCGAACCAGATCGTGTGGCGCGGCCCCTTGTTGTTGGGCCGCGCACGCACTTCGCGCACTTCCACGTCGAAACCGCTTTCTTTCAGGCGCACGGTGAACTTGTGATCGGGCGCGGCGGACCAAACCGCCAGTATGCCGCCAGGCCGTAGCGCGTCGCGCGCCTTACCTAGCCCGGTCTTGCTGTAAATGCGATAGTTGGCATCGCGCACGATCCCGTCGGGGCCGTTGTCAACGTCGAGCAGAATGGCGTCGTATTTCTCGCTCGTGCCGTCGTTCGCATCGTCGATCAGCGCGGCGACATCGCACAGCACCACATCTCCGCGCGGATCGGCCAGGCTCTCCCCGGTAAGGTGCGCCAGAGGCCCCCTCGCCCAGTCGAGGATCTCGGGCACGATCTCGGCCACGGTCACCGATCCGCCCTCGGGCAGCCGATCGAGCGCCGCACGATAGGTGAACCCCATGCCGTAGCCTCCGATCAGGACGCGCGGCTTGGCCGCATCGAGTTCGGCTAGCGTCAGCACTGCAAGCTGCTCTTCGGAGAACTGCATCCGCGTGCCCATCAGCTCGTCGCGGCCGAGCATGATGATGAAGTCACGGCCATGGCTGACGAGCGTCAGCGTTTCACCGTCGGGCACTTCGGCGGTCGCCAGGGTTTCACGTGGCAGCATCGATGATCCCTTCGGATTGGGGAATAACCAGGCGCGCGATGGCACCCTTCCCGTCTTCCCGGTTGGACAGAGTAAATTCGCCTTTCAGGCTACGGGCGAGGCTTGTGGCAATCCTCAGGCCGAGGCTGTCCGAATTGTCCAGCGCAAACCCGAACGGCAAGCCCGTGCCTTCGTCCTGAATGCAGATGATGTAGCACGGCTCGTCATCGGCTCGGTCCACGACCGTCACTTCAAGCGACCCACCCGAATTGGCATAGCCGTGTTCCACGCAATTGCTAATCGCCTCGGCGACGACCAGCGCGGTCGAAACCGCATGTTCGGTCGCAAGCGTACCGCTCGCCTGGGCATCGAAGACGTAATCGATGTCGTCACGGCCCGAGGCGTCCAGTGTGTCGCGCGCGATGCGGTCGATATAGTTGGCGAGCGACAGCTGCGCGCCATCGGCGCTGTAGAGAGTACGTTGCAGCCGCCCCACCAGG
Organism: uncultured Erythrobacter sp.; assembly: GCA_947499095.1. Classification (GTDB taxonomy): domain Bacteria; phylum Pseudomonadota; class Alphaproteobacteria; order Sphingomonadales; family Sphingomonadaceae; genus Qipengyuania. The sequence continues at coordinate 46,789 of CANMMR010000011.1, read as the reverse complement.
CCAAGCCGCCGGGCTGCATCGGTCAGCGCTTGCTTGCCATCGCCCTGCGGCAGTCCGCGCTGCTGCAGATTGAGCAGCGATGAAATCATCTGGATGTTGTTGCCGACTCGGTGCTGCAACTCGTTGAACAGCATCTCGCGCGTTTCCGCGAGCTGGCTGGTACGTTGTTGCTCGATCGCCAGCCGCGCATTGGCGATCTGCATCCAGTGGACGAGCGCTATATCGACCACGACGATCCCGATGAAGAAAAGCAGCGCCACCACGGCGCGATAGTCGAGCGCGAAGCTATGCAGCGGCGGGATAAAAAAATACCAGCTCAACAGTCCGCACAGAACGGCGGCGAGGGCCCCCGGTCCTACACCGAAGAAGAAAGCAGTCAGAATGACCGGCGGGAAGAACGTTATATACGGAAAGCCCTGCGGCAGTGCATCGCCCACCGCCCAGCGGGTCAATAGGCCGGCCACGCTGGCGATAATCGCGACGCCATAGCCGATCCACGGGCGGCGCTTGGCGAGCGGCAATCTTTGCAAGAATGTGAGACTGTCCGGTGGCAAGTCCCGCAGCGCCCTGAACATCGACCCTCGTATCTCCTCGCCCCAGAAACAGGCCCGTAAAGGAAGGGCCGCGAAGGTCTATACCCTCGCGGCCCCACATTGCCAAAAGGCGCTGCAGATCAGTCCTTCAGGAAGTCCGGCACGTGGGCTTCGCCGCCCCCGTCCTTGTTCCCACCGCCGTCGCGATCGCGACGCGGGCCACCGCGACCGCCGCGACGATCGCCGCCACGGCCGCCGCCGCCACCGCGCGGACCGCGATCACCGCGCGGTTCGCGCGGCGGGCGGGTGTCCTCCAGCTCCTCGCCAGTTTCCTGGTCGACCACGCGCATCGACAGGCGGACCTTGCCGCGGTTGTCGATCTCGAGGACCTTGACCTTCACTTCCTGGCCTTCCGACACGACGTCGGTCGGCTTTTCGACGCGCTCGTTCTTCATTTCGCTGACGTGGACGAGACCGTCCTTGCCGCCCATGAAGTTCACGAAAGCCCCGAAGTCGACGATGTTGACGACCTTGCCGGTGTAGATCTTGCCGACTTCCGCCTCTTCGACGATGCCTTCGATCCACTTCTTCGCGGCTTCGATCTCATCGGCATTGCTCGACGAAATCTTGATCACGCCTTCGTCGTCGATGTCGACCTTGGCACCGGTTTCGGCGACGATCTCGCGGATTACCTTGCCGCCCGTGCCGATGACGTCGCGGATCTTCGACTTGTCGATCTGCATCGTCTCGATACGCGGAGCGTGCTTGGACACTTCGCCGCGCGAGGAGCCGAGCGCTTCGGTCATCTTGCCGAGGATGTGCGCCCGACCGGCCTTCGCCTGCTCGAGCGCCTGCGTCATGATCTCCTGCGTGATGCCGGCGACCTTGATGTCCATCTGAAGGGACGTGATGCCCTTTTCCGAACCTGCCACCTTGAAATCCATGTCGCCCAGGTGATCTTCGTCACCCAGGATGTCGGACAGCACGGTGAAGTCGCTGCCTTCGAGGATCAGGCCCATGGCGATGCCCGAAACCGGGCGCGCCAGCGGCACGCCGGCGTCCATCATCGACAGGCTTCCGCCGCACACCGTCGCCATCGAGCTCGAGCCGTTGGACTCGGTGATGTCGGACAGAACGCGGATTGTGTAGGGGAATTCCTCGTGATCGGGCAGCACCGGGCGCAGCGCGCGGAAGGCGAGCTTGCCATGGCCGGTTTCGCGGCGGCTGGTGAAGCCGAAGCGGCCCACTTCGCCGACCGAATAGGGCGGGAAGTTATAATGCAGCATGAAATTGCTGTACGAGAGGCCTTCCAGACCATCGATCATCTGCTCGGCATCCTTGGTGCCCAGCGTGGTGGTGCAGATCGCCTGCGTTTCACCGCGCGTGAACAGCGCCGAACCGTGGGTGCGCGGCAGCAGGCCGACCATCGCCTCGATCGGGCGAACTTCGTCGGTCTTGCGGCCGTCGATACGCTGGCCATCCTTGAGGATCGCCTTGCGCACGATGTCGCTTTCCAGCTTCTTCACCAGCTTCAGGCGGCCCATGTATTCGGCCGGATCGCTCTCTTCCAGATCGGCGTAATGCTCGCGCGCCTTGGCACGGGCATCGTTGACCGCGTCCTGGCGCTCGGCCTTGTTCGTGATCTTGTAGGCTTTCGCCAGATCGTCGCCGATAACGCCGCGCAGCTCTTCGAGCTTGGCGGTCTTGTCTTCGACCGGAGCGAGTTCCCACGGATCCTTGGCGGCCTGTTCAGCCAGATCGATGATCGCGCCGATGACCTTGCGGCTTTCCTCATGCGCGAACATGACGGCGCCGAGCATCTGCTCTTCGGTCAGTTCCTTCGCTTCGGATTCGACCATCATCACCGCGTCCTGCGTGGCGGCCACGACGAGGTCGAGATTACCGTTTTCGCCGAGGGCGTCGGCGACGGTCGGGTTGAGAACGTAGTTGCCATCATTGTCGAAGCCGACGCGCGCGGCGCCGATCGGGCCCATGAAGGGCAGGCCGCTGATCGTCAGCGCGGCCGAGGCGGCGATCATCGCGACGATGTCGGGCTCGCTCTCGCCATCATAGGACAGGACCTGCGCGATGACGTTGATTTCGTTGTAGAAGCCTTCCGGGAAGAGCGGCCGCACGGGGCGGTCGATCAGGCGGGAGGTCAGCGTTTCCTTCTCCGTCGCGCGGCCTTCGCGCTTGAAGAATCCGCCCGGGATGCGGCCCGCAGCGGAGAATTTTTCCTGGTAGTGGACGGTCAGCGGGAAGAAGTCCTGCCCTTCCTTCACACTACGCGCGGCGGTCACGGCGCACAGCACCACGGTTTCGCCATAAGTGGCCAGCACGGCGCCGTCTGCCTGACGGGCGATCTGCCCGGTTTCGAGGGTGAGGGTCTTTCCGCCCCACTCGATCGATACGGTTTTCTTGTCGAACATGTGTTTTCCTAAATGACCCGCGGGGCCTTATTGCCGCGCGGGGCCTACTGTGCCGGGCAATCCGTCCCGGTCCGATATGGGGCTATTGTCGCCCCGGTTGCCTGCTTCTGCGCCGTATTGCGCGGAAGCCGGATAGCAAGAGGGGCAGCCCTTCCGAGCCGCCCCTCCCGAAACTCTTATTTACGAAGACCCAGTTTCTGGATCAGCGCGTTGTACCGCTCGACGTCTTTCTTCTTGAGATAGGCGAGCAGGTTACGACGCTTGTTGACCATCATAAGGAGACCGCGACGCGAGTGGTTGTCCTTGTGATTGGACTTAAAGTGCTCGGTCAGGTTCTTGATACGCTCGGTCAGGATGGCGACCTGGACTTCCGGCGAGCCGGTGTCGCCCTTGCCCTGCGCATTGTCCTTGATGATCTTCTGTTTGTTTTCGGCGGTAACCGACATGCATTCTACTCCGCGACATCCGGTAGGTTGAAGCCCCGCACGACCTTGGCCGAGCCTCCGCTGAGTTCCATCAGGGCCACCGGCACTTGGTGCAGTGTGGCGAGGTGGAGCCCGTCGGTGTGGGGCAAGTCCGACAATACCCGGCCCTGGCGGACCGCCTGCGCGCTTGTCGGGTCGAGGGTGAGGACCGGGATGTCGTCCAGTCCGGCCTCCAGCGGCAGGAGAAGGTTATCAATGGCCGCGCCCTTAGCGCTTTTCTCCAGCGTGTCCAGCGAAATCGCCTGATCTTCGCGGAACGGGCCAGCCTTGATGCGCCTGAGATAAGTTACATGCCCCAGCGTTCCAAGGGCGCGTGCGATGTCCCGTGCCAGCGAGCGGATGTATGTGCCTTTGGAAACATGCGCCACCAGGGTAACGCTGTCGGCCAGTTCGAGCGGAGCCTGCGGATCGTACGGGTCGGGCCGGTCGGCCGTCGTGGCGAAGACGGAGCGCAGCGGAGCATCCTCTCGTTCGCCGTCGAAGCCGAGTTTGTGAATCGTCACGCGGCGCGTTGTCATCTCCACATCCTCGCCCGCCCGCGCCCGGTCGTACGCACGCTTGCCGTCGACCTTCACCGCGGAATAAGCGGGCGGGACCTGCTCGATCTCGCCCGTGAAATGCTCCAGCACGACAGCGATGGCCGCCATCGGCGGGCGGCGGTCGGTTCGCTCGGTGACCCGTCCCTCTGTGTCGAGCGTATCGGTTTCCTCGCCGAACTGGATCGTGAACGCGTAGATCTTGTCGCTGTCGAGCATGCGCCCGGCAAGCTTGGTCGCCTCGCCCAGCGCAATCGGCAGCACGCCTTCGGACAGCGGATCGAGCGTTCCGCCATGGCCGACCTTGGTCTTGGCATAGCCACCCTGCCTCAGCACGCGCTTCACCGCACTCACCGCCTGCGTCGAGCCAAGCCCGCGCGGCTTGTCGAGGATGAGCCAACCGTGAGGAGCGGGTTTTGGACCTTCGCTCATCCGCCGATCACACCCGCGATGCCGTTGGCGACCGAGAAGAAAAGGCCACTGATCCATTCGACCGGCGGCAGAATCGTGTTTTCGATCCAGCGCGCATTGGGGAAGGCCCAAGTCGCCGCGATCAGGACGACGAACACCAGCATGCCCATGGCCTGCAGCTTTTGCCACTGGTTCGCCCAGCGGCGCGGCATCAGTCCGCCGACGATGTGCGAACCATCGAAAGGCGGGATCGGCAGCAGATTGAAGAAAGCGAGGAAGGCATTGATGAGTACGAACGCGCTGAACGCCGCCATCACCCAATCGGGCAGTTGCGTGCCCCAGTTCAGTCCGAATCCTCCGATCACGCCGATGATTAGCGCCGCGATCAGCGCGAGCAGCAGGTTCGTTCCCGGTCCCGCCGCCGCAACCGCCATCATTCCGAAGCGCGGATTGTCCAGCCGCCGCGCATTGACCGGCACCGGTTTGGCCCAGCCGAAGATCGGCCCGCCGAACAATGCCAGCGCGCCGGGTACGATGATTGTCCCGATCGGATCGACATGACGGATCGGATTGAGGCTGAGGCGGCGCTGCTCCTTCGCGGTCGGATCGCCCAGCATCAGCGCGACCCAACCATGCGCGACCTCGTGAAACACGATGGCGACGATCAGGCACGGTACCAGCACCGCCGCGAGGATGAGTGTGTCGATCATGCGCGTTAGATAGGGAGGGCCAGGCTAACCCGCCAGCGCTTCGCGGAAATGCTTGCGACACATAGCGACATAGCGATCGTTGCCGCCAATCTCGGTCTGCGCGCCTTGTCTTTCGGCCTTGCCGCTTTCGTCGACGCGCAGGTTCATCGTCGCCTTGCGGCCGCAATCGCAGACGGCCTTCATTTCGACGAGGTGGTCGGCGATACCCAGCAAGGCCGCGGAACCGGGGAAGAGCTCGCCCTGGAAATCGGTTCGCAGGCCATAGCAGAGCACGGGGATACCGCCGTCATCTGCCAGTCGCGCGAGCTGCCAGACCTGCTCGCGCGTGAGGAATTGCGCCTCGTCCACCAGCACGCAGGCGAGGGGATTCTCGGTGTGGTCGGCCAGTACGCGCGCTTCGATATCGGTATCGCTCTCGAACCGGTGCGCGTCACTGGAGAGGCCGATCCGGCTGGAGATCGCGCCGAAGCCCGGTCGATCGTCCAGCGCCGCCGTCCACAGAGACACCTGCATGCCCCGCTCGCCATAGTTGAAGGCGGTCTGCAGCAGGGTCGAACTCTTCCCTGCATTCATGCTCGCATAATAGAAATAGAGCTTGGCCATCGCCCAGCTCTAGCCTCGAGCGCGCGAGGTGTTAAGGAGGGCGTCAGACGGGATCGGGGATGACGCCTCGACGAAACAAGACAAGACTACAGGGACCTAACATGGCAAACGCGGCAGCGACGGCTGGGAACACGCAGACCGGTTTTCTGGGATGGATCGAGCGGACGGGTAACAAGCTGCCGGACCCGGTCTTCATCTTCTTCTACCTAATCCTTGTGCTGGTGGCCGTATCGATGATCGCGGCCCTGACAGGGGTCTCCGCGTTCCACCCCACCGCCATCGACGAGGCTACCGGCGGCGCCCAGCGGATCGAGGCGGTCAGCCTACTCTCGCCGGAGAACATCCAGCGCCTGTGGGTCGAAATGCCAGCGACCTTCACGCACTTCCACCCGCTCGGTTACGTGCTCGTCGTCATGCTGGGGGCCGGGGTGGCGGAACGCTCGGGCTTCTTCGCCGCGGGGATGTCCAAGGCGGTCAAGGCTGCGCCGAAATCGCTGCTGACGCCCGTCGTGGCGCTGGTAGCGATGATCGGCAACCACGCCGCGGACGCAGGCTATGTCGTGCTGATTCCGCTGGCGGGCATCCTGTTCGCTGCCGCCGGGCGCCATCCTTTGGCCGGGATCGCGGCGGCCTTTGCCGGGGTGTCGGGTGGCTTCTCGGCCAATATCTCGCCCGGCCAGCTCGACGCGCTGCTGTTCGGAATTACCGAGGAAGCGGTCAACGTAAGCGCTCTCGACCCCGCCTGGACCGCCAATATCGCGGGCAATTGGTATTTCATCGCTGCGATGACGGTCATTTTCCTACCGATCATCTGGTACGTCACCGACAAAGTGATCGAGCCGCGACTGGGCGCATGGACCGGCGGCGCGCAGGCCGGCGCGGCGACGGCCAGTGCGGATCACGCGACCGGCACTGCCAGCGTGACCGAAGACCTGAGCCACGACGCGGCGACAGACCATGCCTCCGGCGGAGACGATCTCAGCCCCGACCCGAGCGATCACGAAGGCGCTCTGGCATCGAAAGGGCTGCGCGCCGCCGGTCTCGCCGCCTTATTCGTCGTGGCGTTGTGGGCGGTCATGGTGTTCGCTCCGGGCACGCCGCTGGTCAACGAAGCCGCCTGCGAGGGCATTCCTGCGGCGGACTGCTCGATCCACGCCGAACTCGATCCGTTCTACAAGTCGCTGGTTGCCGCCTTCTTCCTGCTCTTCCTGCTGACCGGTTGGGCCTATGGCCGCGCGGTAGGTACGATCAAGAACCACCGCGACCTCGTCGAGATGATGGCCGAAAGCATGAAGGACATGGGCTATTACCTCGTCCTCGCCTTCGCCGCGGCACATTTCGTGGCGATGTTCGGGTGGTCGAACCTCGGCCTGATCAGCGCGGTGCATGGCGCGGCCGCCATCCAGTCGACCGGCCTGCCGTTGCCGCTGGTGCTCGGCCTGATGGTGCTGTTCACCGGACTGCTCAACCTGTTCGTGGGTTCGGCAAGCGCGAAGTGGGCGCTGCTCGCTCCGATCCTCGTGCCGATGCTCATGCTGCTGAACATCAGCCCGGAAGGCGCGACCGCCGCCTATCGCGTCGGCGACAGCGCGACCAACATCATCACTCCGCTGATGGTCTATTTCCCGCTGATCCTGGTCTTCGCCCAGCGCTGGCAGAAGGACTTCGGCCTCGGCAGCCTGACTGCGATGATGATCCCCTATTCGCTCTGGCTGCTGGTGTCCGGCACCGTCCTGATCGTGCTGTGGTTCTACCTCGGCATACCGCTGGGGCCGGACGCACCGGTTGGCTACGCGCTGCCCGAGATGGCAGCGCCGGCGGCGCCTGCGATCACGGAGTAGAGCTTACTCCTCGTCGTCGAGGTCGCGAGCGACCTTCGGGTCGCTCAGCAGCTGCTCGATCCGGTCGGCCTCGTCGAAGCTTTCGTCCGGCTGGAACGACAGTTTCGGCGCGAACTTCAGGCCCAGCCGCTTGGCGACTTCCTTCTGGAAGAAGGCGATGTTCGTGCGCAGCGCCTTCAGCACCTGCGCCTCGTCCTGGCCCAGCAGCGGCTTCACATAGGCTTTCGCATTGCGCAGGTCCGGCGTCATCCGCACTTCGGTGACGGAGATGTTCGATGCGCGCAGCACATCGTCATGCGCCTCGCCGCGCGCGAGCAATTCTGACAGGATATGCCGCACCCGCTCGCCCACCTTGAGGACGCGGACCGACTGCTGTTCGGGGGTGGAATGCTGGTGCTTGGCCATCAGGCGAACTCTTCCATTTTCGCGAGGATACGTTTGAGCGAGGTCATGTTGCGTGCCGTGCCCCGGCAGCCGAGGCGTCTTTCGATGAAGCGTCCGGTCAGATCCGACACGCCGACCCCGTGCACGTAGTCGAGATAGAGTAAGCGGTCGCCCAATGCGAGCCGTTCGGCGCCGCGATCGCAATGTGCTTGCAGGAGGGCTTCGAACCCGCCCTCGTCCGGCTCGCGTGGCAAGAAGATGGTATGGACCATCTTGTCCGTCCCGTTGCCGTGGAATGGGTTGTCATCGATGGCCGAGCGCACCTCGGCCAGGGTCCTGACGACGACGAAGCCGGCAATGCCGAACTCGCGCTCGATGACGGTGGCGATGCGGGCGGCGAGATCGGCTTCACTGTCATCGCTCGACAGGATGACGTTTCCGCTCGCAGCGACTGTCTCGACCCGGTCGAAGCCATCAGCCGCCAGTCGCTCGCGCAAGTCGGCCATTTTCACCCGGTTGCCGCCGATGTTGATGCTACCGAGCAGCGCGAGCCGCGTGGTCACGCCTCGCTTCCCGGCCTCGGCGTGGGGATCGCGGTGCTCGTAGACCGCGCAAGCAAATTGCCAGCCTCGTCGAACAATTCGCCCTCAAGGAAAATTACCCGCCGCCCGCGCCGGATGACGCGGCCCTTGCCGATTAGCGGCCCTGCTATGACCGGACGGAGCAGCGTCATGGTAATGTCGAGATTGAGCGGGGCCTCGCGCTGGTCCGTCGCCCAGACATGCGCCCAGCCCATGACCTCGTCGAGAAAGCCTGCGACCAGGCCGCCCTGCACGCTGCCGCGCGGCGTGATGAAGCTGTCGGGCGCAGTGAAGCGGAGCGTGATTTCCTCACGCTCCGCATCGAAATGATCGAACTCGACACCCATGAGATCGGCATGGGCGGTGCCTTGGCTATGTTCTCGCAAGCTACCCAAGTGGGTTTATTCCTGATGGAATCCGATTGGTTGCCGTTTGCCAGCGTACCTATGCGCGAAAAGACTCAATGAAACCTGGCTCGGCGCGAAGATGAGTTGATGAAACTGGTCTTCGTCATCAGCACCCACGATCCGCACGAAATTGTCTACCCTCGACACCTGCTGCACGACAAATTCGCGTGAATTTGGCCCTACGCCCGAAACCCCAACGTACTCGCCATCGTCGAGGTTCGCCTCAAATTCTTTGAACATCCGAGACAATGCCGAGTATGCTTCTTTGGCGTCGTCAGTACTCATCGCGTCAATTTTCCTTCAATTCGCGCTCACAGCGTGCGTTCACGCTCCTCGACCTCGAACACCTCGAGCTGGTCGCCCGGCTTGATGTCGTTGGTGTCGGCAAGCACCACACCGCATTCGAGACCGGCGCGGACTTCGTCCACGTCGTCCTTGAAGCGGCGGAGCGAGGCAATGGTAGTGGCCGAAACGATGACATCGTCGCGCGTGAGGCGTGCATGCAGCCCCTTGCGGATGACGCCTTCCTCCACGAGGAGTCCGGCGGCCTTGTCCTTCTTGCCCGAACGGAACACTTCCTTGACCGCGGCGCGGCCGACGACGTTCTCGATCCGCTCCGGACCAAGCTCGCCTGCCATCTCCTTGGCGATTTCCTCGGTCAGGTGGTAGATGACGTCATAATACTTCATCTCCACGCCATCGCGCTTCACCAGCTCGCGGGCCTTGGCGTTCGGACGCACGTTGAAGCCGATGATCGGCGCATTGGACGCCGCTGCCAGCTGGACGTCGCTTTCGGTGATCGCACCCACGCCTGCGTGCAGCACGCGGACCTTGATGAGGTCGTTGCCGAGATTGTGCAGCGCGGTCGTGATCGCCTCGACCGAACCCTGCACATCGGCCTTCACCAGCACGGGGAATTCGACGAGGTCCGATGCGAGGTTGTTGAACATCGTATCGAAGCTGGTCGGGGCGAGCGCGGTGCGCTTCTCGGTAGCCTTTTCCTGGCGGTATTCGGCGACTTCGCGGGCGCGCTGTTCATTCTCGACCACGGTCAGCACATCGCCCGCGCTCGGCACGCCGCCGAGGCCGAGGACCTCGACCGGCATGGAGGGTCCGGCTTTCTTGATCTGCTTGCCATGATCGTCGACGATCGCGCGAACACGGCCGCTCTGCGTACCGACGACGAAGGTGTTGCCACGCTCGAGCGTACCGCGCGTGATGAGCACGGTCGCCACGGGGCCGCGGCCCTTGTCGAGCTGCGCTTCGATGACGGTCGCCTCGGCCATGCGGTCGGGACGAGCTTTCAGTTCGAGCAGTTCGGCCTGCAGCGCGATCTTCTCCAGCAGTTCGTCCAGCCCGGTCTTCTCCTTTGCGGAGATTTCCACGTCCTGCACATCGCCCGACATCTTCTCCACGATCACCTCGTGTTCGAGCAAGCGGTTGCGGATGTTGTCCGGATTGGCTTCCGGCTTGTCCATCTTGTTGATCGCGACGATCATCGGGACGCCGGCGGCTTTGGTGTGATTGATGGCCTCGATCGTCTGCGGCATGATGCCGTCGTCTGCGGCCACGACCAGCACCACGATGTCGGTCACGTTGGCACCGCGCTGGCGCATCTCGGTGAAGGCGGCGTGGCCCGGCGTGTCGAGGAAGGTCACGGCATCGCCGCCCTTCGTCTTCACCTGGTAGCTGCCGATGTGCTGGGTGATGCCGCCGGCTTCGCCTTTCACGACATTGGCGCCGCGTAGCGCGTCGAGCAGGCTGGTCTTGCCGTGATCGACATGGCCCATGATGGTGACGACCGGGGGACGCGGCTTCAGCGTTTCTTCCGGATCGACGTCCTCTTCGGCCTGGATGTCGACATCGGCTTCGGAGACCTTCTCGATATTGTGACCGAACTGTTCGACCAGCAATTCCGCCGTATCCTGGTCGATCGTCTGGTTGACGGTGACCATCATGTCGAGATTGAAGAGCTCCTTCACCAGGTCGGCGCCCTTTTCGCCCATGCGCTTGGCGAGTTCGCCCACGGTGATCGCCTCGGGGACGATCACGTCGCGGATCTGCTTTTCGCGCGGCTTGTTGGAGCCGCCGCCCTGCATGCGACGTTCCTTTTCGCGCGCACGCTTCAATGCAGCGAGGCTGCGGGCGCGGCGGCCTTCGTCCTCGTTGAGGGCCTTCTTGACGGTGAGCTTGCCGGAGCGACGCTTGTCGGGCGTTTCGGCGCTGCGAGCAGGCTTGTCGTCCTTCTTCTTGCGCTCGGGCTTCTTGATTTCCGGACGCTTGACGGGCGTGAACTTGCGCGGCGCAGGAGCGGGCGTGCCGTCCTCGGCAGGTGCCGCCTCTTGCTCGGCGGGCGCTTTCTCGGCCGGCGTGTCCTTCGGTGTCTCTGCTTCTTCCTTGGCCTTCTTCGCGGCTTCGGCTTCGGCTTTCTTGTTGTCTTCGGCGCGCCGCTTTTCTTCCTCGGCTGCCTGTTTGGCTTCCTGGTCTTCGCGCTTGCGGGCCTCTTCGGCCAGACGCAGGCGCTCTTCCTCGGCCTCGCGCTGGAGGCGGGCGACGCGTTCCTGCGGCGTTTCGCCGGCCGGGGCCTTCTTGGCGGCAGGCTTCTTCGCCGCAGGTGCCGGGGCAGGTGCGGGAGCCGGTGCGGGCGCAGGCGCAGGGGCGGGAGCCGCCCCGGGCGCCGGGGTTTCGCCCGGTTTCACGAGCTTGCGGCGGCGCTTAACCTCGACCGCCACCTTGTTGGTGCGGCCGTGGCTGAAGGTCTGCTTGACCTCGCCCGGTTGCGCACCCTTCAGGGTCAGCGGTTTGCGGGCCGGTTTCTTGTCGTCGTCGCTCATTCTTGCTCGTTTCTCTTCGATCTAATCGTTCAATTCGTCATCCGGCGTGCGCAGCCCGGTCAGGCCTCGGCGCGCCCGTATTCGGCGGGCACATCGTGCCCCATGTAAAGCATGAGGCGCACAAGGGGCTTGAGCACTCGCGCGGCCGCAGCATCATCGGCCAGCGCCAGATGGACGACATTGTCGCGGCCCAATGCCACAGACAATGCGTCGCGGTCCAGTGGCAGGATCAGCCCCCGCTCTCCCGAGCCCTCCATCTCGCGCCCTACGCGCCAGGCCTGGTCCAGCTTCTTGCGCCCGTCCTCGCTCGCGTCGCTGGCATGGCACAACAGCGCCACGCCCCCTGCCCGCGCCGTTTCGGCAATGCGCTGGGTGCCCAACATAAGGTGCCCGACGCGCATTTCGAGGCCCAGCCGGTCGAGGACGACACGGGTCAGCGCATCTTCCACCATCTGCGGCAGCTTTCCGGGGATCTCGAGATCGCCGGTCCTGAAGGCGCGCGACAGGCCGGCCTTCAGCTTGCCGTTACCTTGCGCGGCTTCGATCGCCGCGCGTTCGCTGCACACCCAGGCCCCACGCCCCGGCGCCTTTTCCTGCGCATCGGGCAGCACGAGGCCGGAAGGGGAGACGGCCAGCCGCAGCAGTGAGGCGCGCGGCTGGGTTTCGCCGGTCAGGATGCAACGGCGTTCCGGGCAGGTCTTACCGGGCTCGGAAGCGTTCCGTGCCTTGGGCGTGTCGGCGATGTCGGACGTCAGGCGCTCATTGGGTGGAGTCCGCATCGGCGGCCTCCTGGGTTGCGGCATCTCCGGCGGGAGCCTCTACAGGCTCCTCGTCCTCAAACCAGTGCGCGCGGGCAGCCATGATGATCTCGTTGCCCTGCTCTTCGTTCAGGCCGTATTCGCCCAGCACGCCGCCCTTGTCCTGCTCGCGCTGCGGACGGTCGCGGCGCATCGGCGGGCCATCGGTGGTGTTGCGGCGACGCGGAGCTTCGCGCTTCTTCTGGATGAGTTCGTCGGTGGCGAGATCGGCCAGATCGTCGAGCGTCTTGATGCCCGCCTTGCCCAGCGTGACCAGCATGGCCTCGGTCAGGTGCGGCAGTTCGGCAAGATCGTCTTCGACGCCGAGCTCGCGCCGCGTTTCGCGATGCGCGGCTTCCTGGCGCTCGATCGCTTCCTGTGCGCGGCTCTGGAGTTCCTCGGCAAGGTCTTCGTCAAAGCCCTCGATCGAGGCCAGTTCCTCGAGTTCCACGTAAGCGACTTCCTCGAGTTCGACGAAGCCTTCGGCGACGAGCAGCTGCGAGAGCGTTTCGTCGACGTCGAGTTCTTCCTCGAACATCTTGGAACGCTCGGCGAATTCCTTGCTGCGCTTCTCCGAGGCTTCTTCCTCGGTCATGATGTCGATCTGGTTGCCCGTCAGCTGGCTGGCGAGGCGCACGTTCTGGCCGCGGCGGCCGATGGCGAGCGAAAGCTGGTCGTCGGGCACGACGACTTCGATGCGGCCCTCTTCCTCGTCCAGCACCACGCGGCTGACGGTGGCCGGCTGCAGGGCATTGACGATGAAGGTTGCGCCGTCTTCCGACCAGGGGATGATGTCGATCTTTTCGCCCTGCAATTCCTGCACGACCGCCTGGACGCGGCTGCCCTTCATGCCGACGCAGGCGCCGACCGGGTCGATGCTGCTGTCGTGGCTGATCACGCCGATCTTCGCGCGGCTGCCCGGGTCGCGGGCGGCGGCCTTGATCTCGATGATGCCGTCGTAGATTTCGGGCACTTCCTGCGCGAACAGCTTGCGCATGAAATCGGGATGCGCGCGGCTGAGGAAGATCTGCGGGCCGCGATTGTTGCGCTCCACCTTGGTGATGAGCGCGCGGACACGCTCGCCGACACGGGCGGCTTCGCGGGGAATCTGCTGGTCGCGGCGGATGACGCCTTCGGCACGGCCGAGGTTGACGATCACATGGCCGAATTCGACCGACTTGATCACACCTGTGATCACTTCTCCGGCACGGTCCTTGAATTCCTCGAACTGGCGCTCGCGCTCGGCATCGCGGACCTTCTGGAAGATCACCTGCTTGGCCGACTGCGCGTCGATGCGGCCGAGATCGACCGGCGGCAGCGGATCGACGATGAAGTCGCCGATCTTGGCATCGTCCTGCAGCTTCTGCGCAGCCTTCAGATCGACCTGCTTGAAGTAGTCCTCGACCTCTTCGACCACCTCGACGACGCGCCACAGGCGCAGATCGCCGGTCTGCGGATCGAGCTTGGCGCGAATGTCGTTCTCCGCGCCATAGCGGTTGCGGGCGGACTTCTGAATCGCCTCTTCCATCGCTTCGATCACGATGGCCTTGTCGATCATCTTTTCCGATGCGACCGCATTGGCGATCGCGAGGAGTTCAGCCTTGTTGGCGGAAATGGCACTGGCCATCAGTCGTCTGCCTTTTCTTCTTCGGTTTCGACGATTTCGTCGGCACCGCTCGTATCGAGCGGCTGGGTGGCGGCAATCAGTTCGTCGGTCAAGACGAGCTTCGCCGAATGAATGAGATTGCGGGGGAAGCTGACCTCGCCCGCCTTGTAGTCCTCGATGACGACCATGTCGCCGTCCAGGCCCTTGAGCTCGCCCTTGAGATTGCGATAGCCGTGGACTTTCTCGGTCAGCGAGATTTTCGCCTCGTGCCCTGCCCAGTTCGCAAAATCCTTGGCGCGGGTCAGCGGACGGTCGATGCCGGGGCTGGACACTTCGAGGTGGTAAGCGCCCGGGACAAGGACGGTGCCCTCTTCCTCGAGCGCATCGAGCCGGTCGGAGATGCGGCGCGACAGGGCGGCACATTGTTCGATGACCAGCTGACCCGTTTCTGGGTCTTCGGCCATGATCTGCAGCGCCTGCCCGCCATCGCCGGCTTCGGACGGCATCATCTTCACGCGCACGAGCTCGAATCCCAGGGCCTCTACCTCGGGTTCGATCACTTCGGTCAGTCGCGCGATATCCGCCATCTGGTCTCCGGTACGATAGACATTGCGGCAACGACCCTTGGTGCCGGCCCCTTGCGGCGCCAGCCCTTCAGTGTCGCGACAATGTTGGGATGACGGCCATTTAGGTCGTCGGATACCGAAAAGCAACATGAGTCTTTGCCGAGTGCCGAAATCGCTCGGCTTTGACCCGGCCCCGTCGCCTAGCAGTAGCGATCCACCTGGCGCTGCAACTCGTCGATCCGGGCGGAATCGGCTTCCGTCGTGCCGTTTGCGACCGACCGATCCCACAACTCCTGCGACAGGCGCGAGTATTCCGCACATTGCATGGCATCAACCTCAGCCTTTTTCTCGGCCATGTGCTCGTTGATCGACTGCCTACCAAGAGCGTCCATCTCCTGGTCCATATATGCGTTCGCGTTGCGCGGCGCGGAGACCGACAAGGCCACCCAACCAGCGATTACGGCGGTTCCGACCAGCGAAAGTCCGGCTTTTACGATGTCCATGATCATTACCCCCAATAACAACGAGGTATTTGACCGGATGGCGGTAAACAATCCGCTAATCGGCTTCCTGCATCAGGCCATGCTTCTTTATGCAGTGCCTCAGCTGATCGTAGCTGAGGCCAAGCGCCTTTGCCGTCTGACGCTGGTTCCAGCGGTGCTTGCCCAGAGCGTGTTCGACGATGGCCTTCTCGTGATCGTCTACCGCGGTGCGCAAGTCGTCGATATGTTCGAAATCCGGTCCGGCGCTTTGGGGCACGATTGCTCCGGCAGCAGCGGGGGCGGCCTGGGGTGGCCGCTTTACGGGCGAAACCGGCTTCCACGGGCTGTCGAAGGGATCGAATTGCGCATGGCCGATCGGCTCGTTCCAGTCGTCCCAGCGATAGACCGCCCGTTCCACCACATTGCGCAATTCGCGGACGTTGCCCGGCCAGTCGTGCGCAACCATCTGCTCTATCACATGCGGAGCGAAGCCCGGCCAGCCTTCCCAGCCCAGCTCTGCGGCCATGCGGCGGCCGAAGTAATCCGCCAGCACCTCGACGTCGCCCTCCCGCACGCGCAGCGGCGGCAAAGTGATGACCTCGAAGCTCAGCCGGTCGAGCAGGTCGGCGCGGAATTCACCGCACGCCGCCTTCTCCGGTAGATCCTCATTGGTCGCAGCGACGATCCTAACGTCCACGCGGACCGGGCGGCTCGACCCGATGCGCGTCACCTCGCCATATTCGACAGCGCGAAGCAGGCGTTCCTGCGCCCCCATCGACAGCGTGCCCAGTTCGTCGAGAAACAGCGTGCCCTTGTCGGCTTCCTCGAACCTGCCGACGCGTTGCTTGGTAGCGCCGGTGAATGCCCCGGCCTCGTGGCCGAACAGCTCCGCCTCGATCAGCGTCTCCGGCAAGGCGGCGCAGTTCATGGTGACGAGCGGTTCATCCCACCGGGTGGAGAGGCGATGCAGGCGTTCGGCGATCAATTCCTTGCCCGTACCGCGTTCGCCGATGACGAGCACCGGCCTGCGCATGGGGGCTGCGCGGCTGGCACGTTCTACCGCATCGAGGAAAGCGCCGGACTGGCCGATGAATTGATTTTCCCGCTCCATGGCCAAGATATAGGAAATTACACCAAGCCTTGGCAATTAAAACCAACAGGATACTCTTCGAGTGACGAAAATCTTCAGCTTTCCAGCTAGTTTCAAGTTTTGGCACGGCCCTTGCTGAACATATCACAACAGCAATTTCGGTCCCCGGATCAGCCGGGCGACACCAAGGGAGGCACACCGCCATGTACGATCGCAGCTTCTTCCGCACCCAACTGGGCCAGGCAGCGCTCGCCAGCATCGTCGCCATGACGGTATTCGTCATGCTAAGTTCGCAGATCACCGTGACCACGCCGGTAGCGGCAATCGCAACCTACGAACAGATCGAGATCGCATGACCCTGCCACCCGACCACGATCCCCTTGGCCCGGAGCGCAACTCCCCCGACAGTCCCCAGGACGCTCCGGGCCGCCCCCGCACGAATTTGTCACGGCTCGAGGAAGAGGTAGAACGGCTGCGCCGCTCGCCCACCCCGACCCGCGATGGCGGTCGGGCCAAGGACTCGAGGTTCGGATCGGACTTTTTTTCTACTGGAGCACCATTGATGGGCATTTTCAGCCGCACCCGCGATATCATCGCTGCCAATTTCAACGACATGCTGGACAAGGCCGACGACCCCCAGAAGATGATCCGCATGATCATCCTCGAAATGGAGGAAACGCTGGTCGAAGTCCGCGCGAGTGCCGCGCGCACCATTGCCGACCAGAAGGAAATGCATCGCCACACTGTCAAGCTGGACAAGCTGCAAGCCGATTGGGGCGAGAAGGCGCAGCTGGCACTATCGAAGGATCGCGAAGATCTCGCCCGTGCCGCCCTGGTGGAACGCAAGAAGGCATCGGACATGTCCGATCAGCTGAAGCAGGAAATCGGCGTACTCGACGATGCCCTGCGCGCTTATGAGCAGGACATCCAGAAGCTGCAGAACCGCCTGCGCGAAGCACGCAGCCGCCAGACCGCCATCGCGGCACGGCTGGAAAGCGCGGAGAACCGCGTCAAACTGCGCAGCCTGATGACCAACGAGCGGGTGGACGATGCGCTAAGCCGCTTCGACCAGCTCGAACGCCGCGTCGATTATGCCGAGGGGCGCGCCGATGCCCTGCAGATTGCCGATGGCAACAACAGCCCGAACCTCGCGGATGAAATCGCCGCGCTGGAAGGGGCGGATGCCATCGACGACGAACTAGAACAGATGAAAAAGGCGCTGGGTAAAGGCAGCGCTCCGAAGGAGGACTGATCAATGGACGAAATATTTGCAATCGTGGCGATCTTCATCGCCCTGCCATGGATCGTCCTTCACTACATCACGAAGTGGAAGACCTCCGCCACCATCACCACCGACGACGAAGCCCTGCTGGAGGAACTCTACAGTCTCGCCAAGCGGCTCGACGACCGGATGGACACGGTCGAGCGCCTGGTCGCCAGCGACAATCCCGACTTCAAGCCGGCCCGCCTCGTCCATGACAGCGAAGTCGACAACCAGCAGCTGCGCGAACTCGAACAGCTGATGGCCGAGAAAAAAGGAGCATCCCAGTGAACAGCCCCCGCACCACCCTCTATCGCGACAAGCAGAATGCGAAGTTCATGGGCGTGCTCTCGGGGATCGCCGACTACACCGGGGTCAATGCCCTGTGGGTCCGGCTGGGCTTCCTGATCCTGGCCATCAGCATGGGCTGGCCGATCCTCGCCTATTTCGCCGCCGGCATCCTGCTGAACAAGAAGCCGCCGCATCTCTACACCGATCAGGACGAGAGCAAGTACTGGCAGCGCGTCCGCCAGAACCCGAAGCGCACGGCGCGCGAGATCCGCGCGAAGATGAAGGATGTCGATCGCCGCCTGGCCGAAGTCGAAACCTTCTACGTCAGCAGCAATCCGCGCCTGAACGCCGAAATCGAACGGCTCCGGTAAGCACCAATCCCTAGGGGGACCGATATGAACATAGGAGTTTTCATCCCGATCCTTGCGCTGATGATCCCGATCATCGCGATCTGGACCAAGCATCAGCAGAAGCTTGCCGAAATGAATGTTTCGAGCACGGCGCAGGCCACGGCGGAACAGGCAGCGCAATATGTCAGTAAAGTCCAACAGCTCGAAGATCGAGTTCGGGTGCTCGAACGGATCGTCACCGACGGTGGCTACAATGTAGCCACCCAGATCGAGGCCCTCCGCGACCAGAAACGGGTCGAGGACGAGAGTACGGGCGTGCCGCTCGACGTCAAGCGACAGGAGAAGGCGTGATGGATTGGGGTGGACCGACCTTCGTCGTCCTACTGGTAGCGATCAGCACTATGGGCTGGCTCGTCAACAACTGGATCCGTGTCAAGCATGGCTATTCGCTCGAAGACGAATGGGGCGGCAAGACCGAGCGCGGCGATACCGTCGAAACGAAAGCGCTCAAGGCAGAGAACCGCCAGCTACACGACAAGCTCGACACCATGCAGGACCGCATGGTCGTGCTGGAGAAGATCGTCACCGATCGCGGCTACTCGCTCCATGACGAAATCGAAGCGCTGCGCGACCGCAACGAAGACAATGGCGTGCCGCTGTCGCTGAAGAAAGGGGAGAAAGCGTAATGGAATTCGTTAGCGAAACGGCGATCATCGTCGGCGTTGCGATCATGACCGTCGGCTGGATCGTGAACAGCTGGATGCGCATGAAGATGGGCTATCCGCTGGAGAACAGCTGGGGCAAGGCGATCTATCCGAAGAACGACCAGGCGGTCGAGCGGGTCAAGCTGCTGACGCAGGAGAACGCCGAACTGCGCGCCGAGCTCGGCTCGATCAAGGACCGCATGGCCAATGTCGAACGCATCGTGACCGATAGCGGTTATCATCTGACCAGCGAAATCGAACAGCTGCGCGACAAGCGGGAGGCCAATTGATGGACCCCGATCTGCTCCTCATCTTCGGCTTCATCCTGGTCGTGCTGTCGATCGTCTTTCCCTTTGCTTATGTCATGAACAAGCGCGAGCACGACCATAAGGAGCGCAAGCTGGAGCTGCAGGCGCGCGCCGAAGAAGCGAAGGCCGAGCAAGCCCGTTTCCAGAACGGCGACTACAGCAGAATGGAAGAACGCGTCCGTGTGCTCGAACGAATAGCCACCGACAGCAATCATGCGCTCGCATCCCAGATCGAGGAGCTGCGCACGCTCGACCGGATCGAAACCGGCAATCGGGAGATGAACCAATGACCTGGCCACTCGCAGTTGTCATCGTCGTGATGATGGTCGTCGTGGGTAAGGTGATGTCCTCCCGCTACCGCGCCCAAGCCGGAATCATCGAGGATAAGCAAGGAAATCAGCAATGGGTCGGCAACGGCAACGATGCCGAAACCCAAGCCGAGGTCGAGAAGCTGCGCGAACGCATCAAGGTGCTCGAGCGGATCGCCACCGAAGGCAACTCGCTCGACGCCGCCGAAACCAAGAGAATTTCCGCCGAGATCGAAGCGCTGCGCGACAAGCAGGCCGACTGAGGCGGCAGGATCAACACCGGTTCAAGGAGGACATGAGGGAACAATGTTCGAACCATCCATCATCATCGCCAGTGCGAGCCTGCTCGGCCTGGTAATCGTCGCCGCTGCCATGCTGCGTGGATGGCACGACTGGCTGGAACTGAAGCGCCGCGAAATCGAACACGATACCGCCCCGCGCCAGGACGGCTCACCCATGGGCGCCGCGCGGATCGAGATCGCCGACCTGAAAGAGCGCATCCGGAAACTCGAAGCGATCGCCAGCGGCGTGGACTTGTGAACCATTCCGCTCCCCGTTCGTCCTGAGCTTGTCGAAGGACCGCATTTTCTTCTAGCGCCGCGCCGGAAGCGAAGGGCGACCCTTCGACAAGCTCAGGGTGAACGGAGTTCCAGTGCGAAACCTCGACGATATTGCCGAAGAATACGAGTTTCTCGAAGGCGACGAACGCTATCGCCTGCTGATCGAGCTCGGCCGCGAACTGGAGCCAATGCCCGATGCGCTCAAGACGGATGCAACTCTGGTGCGCGGCTGTTCTGCGGCAGTCTGGGTCTATCCGACCGGCGAAGCGGAAAATCTCCATTTCCTTGCCGACAGCAATGCCGCGATCACCAAGGGTATTGTCGCGCTGGTAATCAGCGCGGTCCAGGACAAGCCGGCCGACGACATCGCGCAAATGGACGTCACGGCCGCGCTCGAGCCGTTCGACCTCAAGAACCAGCTATCCAGCAATCGTACGCAGGGCGTGCCGAACATGATCGCCCTGGTGAAGGAACACGCGGCGCGGATCGCGGCGAGGTGAAATGAAACGCCCGATCTATCGCGGGCTTGGCCTGCTGAGCGTCGGCCTCGCTGCGGTCGGTGCATTCCTGCCGATCATGCCGACTGTGCCGTTTCTGCTGCTGGCGGTCTATTTCTTCGCTCGCAGCAATCCCGAATGGGAGCAGAAGATCCTCGACCACCCGCACTGGGGGCCGCAGGTCAAGGACTGGCGCGAACGGCGCGCCATCAGTCGACGCGCCAAGACCATGGCCATCGGTGCGATGAGCGTTGGCGCGGTCTTCACATGGTATACGCTCGGCCATCCCTGGTATTGGATTTCGATCGCTATCCTGGTGATTTGCGGCGGCTGGATTGCCACGCGCAACGAATGATAGCGGGAACTGCGCGAGGGACGACCCGTTGATCGATCATACGACGGGAGGGTGAACGAAAGGACACTCTCAATGGCAATTCTGATTCTGATCGCGACCATCCTGCTGCCCCCGCTTGGCGTTGCAGCGAAGCATGGTCTGGGTACGACGACGCTGATCAACCTCGTGCTGACGCTGCTCGGCTTCATTCCCGGCCTGATCCACGGCCTGTATGTGAATTACGCCAGGTAAAGCGCGCTACAGCAATTGAACCGGAAGCGTCGGGGCCTCTAGGCTCCGGCGCTTTCGCGTACGACGGCCTCGCCCGCTTCACGCTGGCGCCGTAATTCCGCCTTGAGCTTCGCCGGGTCGCGCGCGAAGACGAAACCGAAACTGACGCCGCCTTCCTTACCGATCGTCGCATGGTGCAGCCTGTGCGCCTGCACCAGCCGCTTGGCATAGCCGCGCTTGGGCACCCAGCGCCAGTATCTCTGGTGAACCAGTCCATCGTGCACAAGCGTGTAGATCACACCGTAGCAGGTGATCCCGAAGGCCACCCACCACAGCACGTCCCAGCCCATGGCGTAGCCGATCGCGAACATGGCGAAGACGATGGTGCCGAAGGTTACGGCATAGAGATCGTTCTTCTCGAAGACCTTGTCGTGCGGCTCGTGATGGTCGCGGTGCCAGCCCCAACCCCAGCCGTGCATGATGTATTTGTGCGCCCACCACGCGAACAGTTCCATGCCGAGGATCGACAGGAAGACGGTCAGGAGGATTGCACCGATGCTCATGCCTTGGTCTCTTCCATGGCCATAGCCTTGCGCGCGGCCGGCAGCTTCCACCACGGCACATGCGGCGCGCGGTGGTGCTCGTGATGATAGCCGAAATGAAAGCAGCTGGCGAGAGAAGCCAGCGTGCCGAAATCGTCGCTGCGCGCGTTATGATCGTCGGGAAAGTGGTTCGCGTCGTGGCGATGGGGGCGGTAAGTTCCGAAATAGAAGAGCTGCATCGAGGAAGCGATTGCCGGAACGCCATAGAGCAGGACGATCTTCTCGACTGGCACGCCCAGCAACAGCCAATATGCGGTCACGATCGTGCTGACGAAGGCGATCGACTGCCAACCGAAATAGCGCTTCAAGAAGGTGCCGTACCACGGCCAGAACCGTGTCGGATGATCGACGCTGAAGTCCGGGTCGTCGGCGGTGCCCGGCGCTTTGTGATGCGCGAAATGCGCATCGCGCATCCGTTTCCAGGCGAAACCTGCATACACGAACAGCAAGAAGCCGCCGACCACATCGTTGATGCGCCCGCCGCCGGGAACAAGGGAGCCATGCATCGCATCGTGGCTGGCGATAAACATGCCGACCGAAAGCCAGCACTGTACGACGGCCATCGCGAGAGCCAGCGGCAGGCTCGACCAGGTCAGTTCGAACGAGAACATGGCGAAGAAATGGATCGACAGCCAGGCAGCGAAGATCGTGGCCGTCAGCGCGAGGCCCGTCAGTGCCTGGCGTAGCCCGGCGCTTCCAATAGCAGTGTTGACGGAGGTTCGACCCATACCTGCTATATAGGGGTGCGCAGCCGTCGGCGCAAAACCCTATTCCCCGGTGGAAGGCTGGCGAATCTTCAGGCCGAAGAATTTCTCGGCGACTTCGCTGCTGATGCGCGCAGGCCGATGCGTTTCGCTATCGAGGCAGCACCACATGCTCTGCACCTCGGCGAGAACTTCCTCGCCGCGCTTGATGACGGTGTTGTAAAACGAGCGCGCGCCCTTGATCTTTTCCAGCACAGTTTCGGCGATCACATCGTCATGGAGAAAGGCCGGCTTGCGGTAGGTGATCTCGTGCTTGAGCGCGACCCACGCCTTGCTCGCCACTTCCTCGGCCGGCGCAAGCTTCTGCCAATGCGCCAGGACCGTATCCTGCACCCAGTTCAGATAACGCGCGTTGTTCACGTGCCCCATAAAATCGATGTCCGAGGGAATCACTTTGATCGGAAAGGCGAATGGCTTTGCTGACATAAGTGTAAGTAAAGCAGAGAAAGGTTAAGTTTGGAAGACTCTGGAATTGCCTTTTTGCGCTCGTGACATTCGTGCCGCAATTTCGCGCCATGGCCAGCAAACCGCGCACGCTTTACGAAAAAATCTGGGACGCCCATGTGGTCGAGCGCCGCGATGACGGCACGTGCATCCTCTATATCGACCGGCATCTGGTGCACGAGGTTACCAGCCCCCAGGCGTTCGAGGCGCTGCGGTTGGCGGGACGCAAAGTGCGTCGGCCCGACCTGACGCTGGCCGTTCCCGACCACAATCTGCCGACCACTCCGCGCACCGATGCGGCCGGGAACCGCCTGCCGATCAAGGATCCGCAGAGCGCCGCACAGCTCGCCGCGCTGGAGGCCAATGCCCCCGCCTTCGGCATCGACTACATCGACGCCACCGCGCCCGAACAGGGAATCGTCCATGTCGTCGGGCCGGAACAGGGCTTCTCGCTCCCCGGTGCGACGATCGTTTGCGGAGACAGCCACACCGCCGCGCATGGCGGCATCGGGGCGCTCGCCTTCGGCATCGGCACCAGCGAGGTCGAGCACGTGCTGGCGACGCAGACGCTGCAGCTCCGCCCGTCGAAATCAATGGAAGTCAGGGTGGAGGGCGAGTTAGGCCCCGGCGTCACGCCGAAAGACCTGATCCTGCACATCATCGGCGTCATAGGCACGGCGGGCGGTACGGGTCATGTGATCGAATATCGCGGGCCGGTGTTCGAGCGCATGAGCGTCGAGGGGCGCCTTACCGTCTGCAACATGAGCATCGAAGGCGGCGCGCGCGCTGGGCTGATTGCTCCGGACGAAACGGTTTTTTCCTATCTCGAGGGTCGTCCTTATGCCCCGCGAGGCGAGGCATGGGACAGGGCGGTCGCGTGGTGGAAGATGCTGCACTCCGACCCCGATGCCGTGTTCGACAAGACCGTCGTGATCGATGCCGCGGTTGTCGAGCCCACTGTAAGCTGGGGCACCAGCCCCGAGGACGTCGTACCAGTCGGCGGAACCGTGCCCGCTCCTGAAAGCTTCGCCGACCCATCCAAGCAATCCGCCGCACGCAAGAGCCTCGACTACATGGACCTCGAACCCGGCCAGCGCATCGAGGACATCGCGATCGAGAATGTCTTCATCGGCAGCTGCACCAACAGCCGCATCGAGGATCTGCGCGCCGCCGCGGACGTGCTGAAGGGCCGGACGAAAGCCTCGAACGTGCGCTGGGCTATCGTCGTGCCCGGTTCCGGTCTCGTCAAGCGGCAGGCGGAAGCCGAAGGGCTGGATCAGGTCTTCACCGCCGCCGGTTTCGAGTGGCGCGAGCCCGGCTGTTCGGCCTGCCTCGCGATGAATCCCGACAAAGTACCACCCGGCGAGCGCTGCGCCTCTACCAGCAATCGCAACTTCGTCGGTCGCCAAGGCCCCGGAGCGCGTACGCATCTGGTCAGTCCCGCGATGGCCGCTGCCGCCGCTGTCACCGGTCGCCTCGCCGATGTCCGCACTCTCGCCCCTTGCCAAGCGGTCGATGCCTGACCATTGAACGGGGCATGACGAACAAGCTCAAGATCGCCGGGGCTATAGGCTCTGCCGCCATCGCCGCCGCGCTGCTCTATGCAGGCAAGCGCACGACCGACAAGAACAAGCCAGAGCAGCCCGGCAAAATACCCTCGGGCGAGAAACCGGAGACCGACTGATGGACAAGGTATCGACGATCGAAGGCCGCGCGATCCCGCTGGGCCTCAAGAATGTCGATACCGACGTCATCATTCCGGCACACTGGCTCAAGACGGTGAGCCGCGAAGGTCTCGGGAAAGGTGCATTCGAGACCATCCGCGAAGCGCCCGGCAATCCCTTCGACGTTGAGGATTTCGCCGGCGCCCCGATTCTTATCGCGGGCGACAATTTCGGTTGCGGGTCTAGCCGGGAACATGCCGCCTGGGCGCTTCTCGATCTCGGAATCGCGGCGGTCATCGCACCGAGTTTTTCCGATATATTCTCCGGTAACGCGTTCAAGAACGGCATCCTGACGGTCGAACTGGCGCAGGATCAGGTCGACCGCCTGCTCGAAATCGCCGCCGACCATCCGATCGCTATCGATCTCGAAAACCAGATCGTCACCACGCCCTTCCAGGATCGCTTCGCCTTCGAAGTCGATCCCTTCCGCAAGCACTGCCTGCTGGAAGGTCTGGACGAAATCGGCCTGACGCTGGAACGCGGCGCAGCCATAGAAACCCATGAACAACAGCGCGCGCGTGCCCTTCCCTGGCTCGACGCGCCGCAAAGGAGAGACGCAGCATGAAAGCAGTCCTGTCGAAGGAAACCGGCGGCCCCGAAACCCTTGTCGTCGAGGAGATCGATGCTCCGACGCCCGGGAAGGGTCAGGTTCTTATCAAGGTCGCCGCCTGCGCGATCAATTTCCCTGACACGCTGATCATTCGCGACATGTATCAGTTCAAGCCGCCCCGCCCGTTTGCGCCGGGTGGCGAAATCTCCGGCACGATCGAGGCGCTGGGCGATGGCGTCGAAGGTTTCGCAGTCGGTGACAGGGTGATCTGCGGCGTCGGCAACGGTGGCCTGCAGGAAAAGGTGGCCGTCGATGCCGCGCGCCTGTTCAAGGTGCCCGAAGGCATCGACCTCGTGCAGGCCAGCGCCTTGCTGATGACCTACGGAACAACCATTCACGGCCTGAAGGATCGCGGCGACATCAAGGAGGGCGAAACCGTCCTCGTACTCGGCGCAGCCGGCGGCGTGGGCCTCTCTGCCGTCGAACTTGCCAAGGCTTATGGCTGCCGCGTGGTCGCAGCCGTCTCGACCGAGGAAAAGGGCGAGACCGCAAGGAAGGCCGGTGCGGACGAGGTGGTGATCTACCCCCGCTCGCCCTTCGACAAGGACACGTCCAAGCAGCTCGCCAACGACTTCAAGGCCGCTGTCGGCGAAGGCGGCGCGGATATCGTCTACGACATCGTCGGCGGCGATTATTCGGAGCCGGCCCTGCGTTCGATCGCGTGGGAGGGTCGCTTCCTGGTTATTGGCTTCCCCGCGGGGATCGCCAAGATGCCGCTCAATCTGACGCTGCTGAAAAGCTGCGACATCCGCGGTGTGTTCTGGGGCGCGTTCACCGCTCGCGAGCCGGAGAAGAACAAGGCCCACATCGCCGAACTGTTCGACCTGTGGAAGGCAGGCAAGATCAGCCCGCTGGTCAGCGAGACCTATCCAATCGAACGCGCTCACGAGGCCATCGCCAAGCTGGAAAACCGCGGCGCGATCGGAAAACTCGTCGTCACCATGGACTAGCGCCCTTGCGGGTGGGGTGGGCCGCGCCTATTCCCCCGCAAGAGCTATTCATTCCCGAGGGACACGACATGACCGACTTCAAGGATCGCGAACGCGGCGAGGAATCCAAATTCGCCTTCGACCAGGAAACCGCTTTCAAGATCGCGGCACGCCGCAATCGGCTGGTCGGCGAGTGGGCCGCCGGCCTGATGGGCCTGACCGAAGAAGAGACCGACGCCTACAAGAAAGCGGTCGTGCAAGCCGACTTCGAGGAAGCGGGCGACGAGGACGTGATCCGCAAGCTGCTGGGCGACCTGACCGCAGCTGATTGCGATGTCAGCGAAGCCGACATTCGTGCCAAGCTGGAGGAGTGCGCCATCGAGGCCCGCCGCCAGTACATGAGCGAGAGCTGATCCGATGCCGATGGCGGCAGACGATATCGTCGCGGCGATCACGCAGGCTCTACCTGGCGCCGAGGTGGAAATGCGCGATCTGGCGGGCGACAACGACCATTGGGCGGCCAAGGTCACCGCTCCGCAGTTCGCGGGCAAGAGCCGCGTGCAGCAGCACAAGATGGTCTATGACGCGCTGGGCGGGCGCATGGGCGGCGAACTGCACGCCTTGCAACTGACCACCCAAGCCCCCAACTGATCCCCCATCAAGTTCTCAGATAAAGGACGGACCGCTATGTCCGACACCAATACCCGCATCGCCGACGTTGTCGGCTCCAACGATGTAGTCCTGTTCATGAAGGGCACGCCGCTGTTCCCCCAGTGTGGCTTCTCGAGCCGCGCTGTCGCGATCCTCGACCATTGCGGCGTCGCATACGAGAGCGTCGATGTGCTGCAGGACATGGAAATCCGGCAGGGCATCAAGACCTATTCCGACTGGCCGACCATTCCCCAGCTCTATGTGAAGGGCGAATTCGTGGGCGGCAGCGACATCATGATGGAGATGTTCGAAGCCGGCGAGCTTCAGACCATGATGGACGAGAAGCAGGTCGCCAAGGCCGAGTCCTGATTTCTCCGACCGACAAGACCAGAACGGGAAAGGCCCGCCCGGGAGACAACCGGGCGGGCCTTTTTGTTCACGTCGAGGCGCTGCTTAAGAACCAGGGACAGCGCGCCCCGCGGGAGACTGTGTCGGGACATCCATCACTATGCACAGAGCGTGCCAAACGAGGCGTTGTCAGCAATTGCCGGCGTTTCGATGGTTAAAGCCAAGACCTGCCCCGAGGCACTTGTAAAATTTCCCGACACGGCCTCGGCGATTGCGCTTGGCAAGCCGCCCACCGCAGGCCACACTTGCCAGCATGAGCGCATCAACCGACCCGTCTGCCGACGGAATTCCCGCCGCCACCGTCGTAATCTTCCGCCATGGCGAGGGCGACGGTCCGCCGGAAATCCTCATGACGATCCGGTCGCGCGAGATGGTCTTCGCTGGCGGTATGGCCGTGTTTCCGGGCGGGCGGGTCGATCCGGCAGACTTCGATCTCGGCGCGCGGATCGGCGGGCCGCTCGACCCGGATGAGGCCGCGCACCAGATTGCCGTGGTGCGAGAAACGCTGGAAGAAACCGGCCTCGCAATCGGGCTCTCGGGCGATATCGACGCGGCCAAGGCCCGCGCGGCGCGAGACTATCTCCAGCAGACCGGTGAACTGGCGCCGGTGCTCGATCATTTCGGCTGGGACCTCGACCTTGACCAGCTGACGCCCTTCGCCCGCTGGTTCCCGAAGAACGAACGCATACCGCGCGTCTACGACACGCGTTTCTACCTCGCCGACATCGGCACCGGGGCGGTCGAGATCGAGGCAGACCTCTCCGAGAACACCCATCTGTTCTGGACGACCGCACAGGGCGCGCTGGATGCGGCAGAGCGCGGCGAGATCAAGGTCATCTTTCCGACCCGCCGCAATCTCGAACGGCTGGCCCTGTTTGGCAGCTACGCGGAGGCGAAAGCGCAGGCCGAGGCGATCCCGGTGCGCACGATCACGCCCTATATGGGCGACCGCGACGGCAAGACCTGGCTCGAGATCGGCGAGGATCTGGGCTATCCGGTAACCGGCGAACCACTGGACACGGTGGCGCGGGGATAGACGCCTTCTGAAAATTTGGCGCACCCGGCATGACAAAGCTAGGCCTCGAATCATTGGGAAATTTCCGCCCAACTGACCGGCTGAGGTCCGCTTCGCGCCCTCTTTCCGGTCATTCCCCGGATCGTCGTCACGCCCTTAAAGCGGACATTCCACTCGGGGCCCAATCTCGATGAGGGTACGACGACTAGGACCATGTCGATGGCGTCCAAACGTCAGAAGAGGCTGACAGGCCCCACTTGAGGTAGCGCGGAGTTCCACGATGCCCACAATCATCCTGCTGATCGTCTCTAACATCTTCATGACTGTGGCGTGGTACTGGCATTTGAAGGGCGGGATGTCGAAGCCGGTGTTCACGGTCATCATGATCAGCTGGGCAATCGCCTTCGTCGAATACTGTTTTGCCGTCCCTGCCAACCGCATTGGCTATGCCTCGGGCTTTACAGCAGGCCAGCTCAAAATCATGCAGGAAGCCATCGCGCTCACCATCTTCGGCGGCTTCATGGTGCTCGTGCTTGGCGAAGCCTTATCCTGGCGACATTTTGCCGCGTTCGGCTGCATCATGGCCGCCGTCGGCTTCTTGTTCGTGGGTCGCTGAGATGACCGCGAAACCCAAGCGGGAGATCGGGCTTGTCGGAGCTGTTCTGCTCGGGCTTGGCTCTATGCTGGGTTCGGGCGTTTTCGTTAGTATTGGCCTAGCCGAGAACATGGTCGGATGGTGGGTACTTCCCGCGATCCTTCTCGCTGCTTTGGTGGCAGGCTGCAATGCCTTGTCGAGTGCGCAACTCGCTGCGAGTCATGCGAAGGCGGGAGGGACTTACGAATATGGCTACGTCTTTCTGTCGCCGGCAGCAGGATTCACGGCGGGCACCATGTTCCTGCTGGCAAAGTCTGCGTCTGCGGCAACAGCCGCCCTCGCTTTTGCGGCCTACCTCGAAGCATTGATTGGAACCGATCTTAGGCTGATCCCGGTTGCTCTTACGCTTGTCGCCGCGCTGACCGCCTTGGTCCTGGCTGGACTTCGCCGCGCGAACTGGCTGAATGCTGCCATCGTTCTGATGGTCGTTGCCGTCCTCTTTGCATTCGTGGCGCTGGGCAGTGCGAGTCAGACGGCGGAAGCCTCAGATTCCGCTCAAGCGTCTGCGCCGGATTTCCTCCATGCCTGTGCGCTGCTGTTTGTGGCTTTCACCGATTATGGGCGCGTTGCCACCATGGCGGAGGAAGTCCGGGATCCCAAGCGCACCATTCCGCCTGCCATCCTCGCGACCATCGCCGTCACCGCCTTACTCTATCTGGGGGTTGGCCATGTGCGTGCCCGGCACTCGGGGTCGTTCACGGAAGCTGGCACGCCGCTGGAGACCGTCTCACTCGCTTTTGGACCCAAATGGCTTGCCATAGTCGTCGCGGTTGCCGCGATGCTGGCGATGATCGGTGTTTTGCTCAACCTCATTCTCGGGCTGTCGCGCGTCCTGCTGGCTATGGGGCGGCGCGGCGATGCACCAGCGCTGTTTAGCCAGCTGCGCAGCGGAGAGCCCGTCGCGGCCATCGTCGGTATGGCGATGGTTGTCGGGGGGCTTTGCCTTCTGGGCGATGTCCGTGTTGCTTGGACTTTCAGCGCGGTGACGGTGCTGGTCTATTACGCGGTTACGAATGCGGCGGCTCTGCGGCTGCAAGGCAAGGAGCGACTGTTTCCTCGCTGGATCGCGTGGATAGGGCTGGCAGGTTGCCTGGCGCTGGCCGCTTTTGTGCCGCCGCAGTACTGGCTCTGGGCCGCCTTCGCTCTCGGGGCTGCCTTTGGTCTTCGGAAAGCGATCCGGTTGCGAGTGACTAGTTGACCTGTTCGAAGCTGCCTCGCGTTCTGTTCGCAATGGCGACCAGCGATAGCATCACCGGCACTTCGACCAGAACTCCCACGACCGTTGCCAATGCAGCGCCGCTCCCCAGTCCGAACAGGCCGATGGCCACCGCAACGGCGAGTTCGAAGAAATTGGACGTGCCGATAAGGGCGCACGGTGCGGCGACCGCGTGCGGCAATTTCCAGGCCTTGGCCCAGCCATAAGCGATGAGGAAAATGCCATAGCTCTGGACGATAATCGGCGCGGCAATCAGCGCGATCAGCAGTGGACGCGCGACGATGGTTTCCGCCTGGAAGCCGAAGAGCAGCAGAACGGTCAGCAGCAGGCCGATGATCGAAAGCGGTTTCAGGCGACCTGTAAAATCGGACACTGTCCCTTCATTGCCGCCATGCGTCGCGAGCAACCGATGGCGAACAAACGCCCCTGCGGCCAGCGGAACAATAACATAGAGTGCGACCGAGAGTAGCAACGTCTCCCACGGCACCGCAATGTCGGTCACGCCGAGCAACAGCGCGACGATAGGCGCAAAGGCGATGATCATGATGAGATCGTTCGCCGCGACCTGCACGAGCGTATAGGCAGGATCGCCCTTGGTCAGTTGCGACCAAACAAACACCATCGCGGTGCAAGGGGCCGCACCCAGGAGGATTAACCCGGCGATGTATTGCTGTGCGTCGGCAGGCGCGATCAGGTCGGCAAAGACGATGTCGAAAAACAGCACGCCAAGCGCTGCCATCGTGAACGGCTTGATCAGCCAGTTGACCACCAGCGTGATGATAAGGCCCTTGGGTTTGTCACCGACGCGGCGAACTGCGCCGAAATCCACCGCGACCATCATCGGGAAGATCATCGCCCAGATCAGTACCGCGACGACGAGATTGACCGAGGCGTATTCGATGCCCGCTAGCGAGGAGAATAGCTCTGGCGCGGCATTGCCAATCGCAATCCCGGCCAGGATCGCCGCGCCAACCCAGACCGAGAGCCATTTCTCGAACAGGCCTAGACCCGCCGCGCGGGCGTCGATGTCAGCGGTGGCGGCAGTCATTGCTTGACAGCTTCGTGGCCGATGGCTTGCAGCTTCTCGCGCAAGGCAATCTGCTCCAGGCTGGCGATCGGCAGCCCCATCATCAGGTCGATGCGGCGTTTCAGCATGCGAAAGGCATCGAGGAAGGCCGCTGCCTTTTCCGCATCGCTGCCTTCGACCGCCGCCGGATCGGGAATGCCCCAGTGCGCCGACGTCGGACGACCAGGCCAGACCGGACAGGATTCAGCCGCCGCGCTGTCGCAGACGGTAAAGATGAGATCGAACTCGGGTCCATCGGCAAATTCGCTCCAGTTCTTCGAGGAAAAACCCTCTGCCGGATAGCCGCGGGTCTTGAGCGTATGGATCGCCCAGGGATTTACCTTGCCGGTCGGATTGCTACCCGCGCTGTAGGCCTTGAAGCGGCCCTCGCCGTCATGGTTGAGGATTGCTTCGCCCAGGATCGAGCGAGCAGAATTGCCCGTGCACAGAAACAGCACGTTCATCGGTTGGTCTGACATGGGTAGCCTCAGCAGCAGGAAGTTTTGGCAGGAGCCAGTTGCGGTACGCAGCAGGCGCTTGACGCTGCGTTCGCGGAAGCGAGCTGGTCGAGGTCAGGACTGCCACCATAGGTCGTGCTCTCGCCATCGGTCAGGAAGGCTTCCCAGACGACGCCATCGGGATCGGCGATCCAGCTC
The DNA here is from genome assembly GCA_947499095.1 of uncultured Erythrobacter sp. Taxonomy (GTDB): domain Bacteria; phylum Pseudomonadota; class Alphaproteobacteria; order Sphingomonadales; family Sphingomonadaceae; genus Qipengyuania. Next base: position 14,910 of record CANMMR010000011.1, on the reverse strand, counting down.
TTTTCCGATTGCGCATAGCAACAGGTCGTCGCGCCTTCTTCCAGCACCGGACGGTCAGCAGCCTTGAGACGGCCATAGACCTCTTCGAGTTCGGTCTTGTCCTCGACCTGCAAGCCGACGTGCTCGATACCCTTGGTCGGATCATCGCGCATCGAGATCGCGAAGTTGATGCGCGGATCATCGAGCATCCACTTGGCGTAGTCGGCTTTAACCACGGAAGGCTCGGCACCGAACAGGCTCGAATAAAAGGCAACGGACTTGTCGATGTCGGTCACGCCTACATGCACATGGAGGCGTTTCATCAGGCGCTCTTTCGTTGAGGAGAAGGAAGGCAGGCGGCGTCCTCGGAACAGGACATGCCGCCGCAGCAGTTCTCAGTGAGGTAGCCCATCAGGCCGTTCATCGCTGGATAGTTGGCCGAATAGATGATCGAGCGGCTTTCGCGTCGCTGGGTGACCAGCCCCGCATTGGCAAGCTGAGCCAGGTGAAAGCTCATTGAAGACGGAGGAACTGCAAGTTTTTCGGCCAGCACCCCGGCAGAAACGCCCCGCTCACCTGCCTGCACGAGCTGACGGAACGCGGCGAGGCGGTGCTCCTGTGCCAAAGCAGACAGAGCTCGGATAACACGATCGGCTTCCATTCCTCACTCCCATGGTTCGATAAATATCGAAATATTGGGGTTTGGATTTTGCGTCAAGGGGCCGGGATGGCGACATCCCTCCGGTCTCAACTGTTTTTTTGGAACTGAAGTCGTGCCGAACGTGGGTGACGGAGGGTCGCGTCCTCGATGTCCTAGCAGTTTGGAAATTCGATTTTCAGATTCATGCCGGAGCCATCCGAACTCCATTCGGGCTTGGCGCTCATCGAACTTGCAAGGGACTGAATAACACGAGTGCCCAGACCATTAGCCAAGGCAGCGCGCTGCGCGTCTCCCGTCGCCGCGCATCCGTCGTCCTCACAAGTAATCGTCCAGCCGTTTTCATGCGATGCGATCATAATTCTGATCGACCCCGCCCCCGAACCGAAAGCGTGCTTGACCGAATTGGAGACGAATTCGTTTACGATCAGTACGAAGGCGTTCGCCAATTGATGTGTGGCGCGGTCGCCTGCGACATCGATGGTCAGGTCGATACCGTCCGGAAGTAGCGATTGCAGGTCGCTTTCGATCCGGGCAAAAAGCGATCCGATATCGATCAGTTGGCTGGTATCGAGATCGTGAAGCTCCGCGTGCAGAGAGGACAGCGATCGTATCCGGTTGCTCGCATCTTCCAGCGCGAGCCGCGCGGAATCGTTGCTCTCCAGCCGGGCTTTCATCTGCAGAAGCGACCCGATGGAGGCGAGGGAATTCTTCACACGATGATCGACTTCGCGCCGCAAGGTTTGCTCTTGCGCAAGCGCTATACGAAGATCGAGTTCGCGCATGATGTGGGTGGAAAGGACGCGCAGCACCTTGCGCTGGTGGTCCGACAAGGTGCGAGGCTTGTGATCGAGTACGCACAGCGTACCCAGCGGAAGCCCATTGGCGCCTTTCAAAACAGATCCGGCGTAAAAGCGGAAACCCGGTTCACTCGTGCATAGCGGGTTATCTGCCATTCGGGCATCGCTCAGCGTATCGGGTATCTCCACGAAATCATCCTGCAGGATGACGTGCCCGCACAAGCTTGTTTCAAGCGGCGTCGAGCGCACACCGAGACCGACCTCGGCCTTGAACCACTGACGCCCCTCGTCAATGAAATTCACTACGGAAACCGGAACGTCACAAATTTCCGACGCGATTTCCACCAGATCGTCGAACTCGCGCTCCCGGTCGGTATCGAGGATATTGTAACGGCGCAATTCGCGCAGGCGTTCGCTCTCCAGGGGGTGAATGGCGGGTGTCATTCCGCTCGATTAGCAATTCGCTCTGACCAGAGGAAGTGGGGCTGGTGTGGGGCGATATCACTCCGACCTCAGGATAAAAATTAGGCCATGCTCAGTCCGCCTAGACACATTAGAAGTTGCAAATGCGAATGAGTCGCATTAACGGACGGTCAGATTGTGTTCATGGAGCTAAATTTGAAACCGATTTTTCTGGCAACGACCGCCACGTTTGCGCTGATTATCTCAGCGCCATCATATGCGCAGGACCGCCCGGCCCAGACCGGCGATCCCAGTGACGACGCTGACGAACAGAGGATCATCGTCACCGGCGCGCTCACGGATTTCGGGGCGACGAAATCCGATACGCCGATCGTGGAGACAGCCCGTTCGATCTCGATCGAAACCGAACAGGATTTCGAGGAAAAGGGCGCTCAGTCGCTGGACGATGCGCTGACCTATTCGGCAGGCGTCACAGCCGAGCCCTTCGGCTTTTCCACTCGCGGCGATTTTGCGCAGGTGCGCGGTCTCGATGCGCCGGAATATCGCGACAATCTCCAATACCTTTTCGGGTTCTACAATACGACCCGGCAGGACATTTATACGCTCGAGCAGGTGGAAGTCCTGAAGGGACCGGCATCGGTACTCTACGGCGCAGGTTCGCCCGGCGGCATCATCAACGTGGTCACCAAGCGTCCGCATGGCGTGACCCAAGGCGAGGTACGGCTCGACTACGGCAGCTTCGATCGCGCGCAAATCGCGACCGATATCAATATCGCTATCCCCGGCGCGGAAGATCAGGCTCAGTTCCGTTTCGTAGGCATCTTACGCGATGCCGATACGCAGATCGAACAGGTAAGCGACAACAAGATCGTCATCGCGCCCGCGCTTACCCTGCGGCCCGCGACCGGCACCGAGGTGACGATCCTTGCCAACTATTCGGAACAGCGATCCGATACCGCGCATCAGTTCCTGCCTGTGACGGGGACGCTTTTCCCGACCGCCGCCGGTCAGGAGATCGATCCATACGCATATCATGGCGCGCCCGGCTTCAACGCCTACGATACGGAAAGCTTCGCGCTTACGCTGCTTCTGGAACAGCAATTCAGCGAGACGTTCTCGTTCGAAGCGGTTGGTCGCTACGTCGATTCGCAGGCCGATTATCGCCAGGCGTGGATCGCTTTTCAGGGCAATGGCGTGCCGCGCATCAATGAGAACGGCGACGGGGCGTGGACCTATTATCTGGCCGACAATCGCAGCGAACAGCTCGCGATCGACGCGCGCCTGCGCGGCGAATTTTCCACCGGCCCGATCGAACATGAATTGCTCGTCGGGGTGCAGCGGCAGGACGTCTTCACCGATTCCGACACCGCCTACATCTTCAACGGCGGCACGCTTAACGCCTTCGATCCGCAGTACGAGGATGTGCTGAGCGTCGAGGAGGTTCGACAATTCCAAGGCAACGGTCCGCGCAATTACGTGGATTCGACGGGGTTCTACATCTCGAACCAGATGAGCTGGGGCTCGCTGGTCGCCAATGCCGGTGTGCGCTTCGACAGCGTCGACAACCGGGTGGAGAACGGTGCCACGCAGAAGGACGACGCCACCAGTCTCAGCTTCGGGCTGCTATGGCGCGGCCCTGCAGACATTTCTCCCTATGTCAGCTACGCCGAGAGTTTCGAGCCGGTGGTCGGCATCGACACGATAACCAACCAGCAATTGCTGCCGCAGGAAGGGCGTCAGTACGAGGCCGGGATCAAATGGCAGCCGACCGGCATCAACGCCCTCGTCACACTGTCGGCGTTCGACATCGAAGTATCCAATCTGCCCAATCCCAATGCATTGGTGGGCGGCAACAGCCAGCAGGAAGGCGTCTCGAAGGTTCGCGGCATCGAGTTCGAAGGCAACGCGCTGGTCGGCGGACTGCGGCTTGATGCCAATGTCAGCTATCTCGATACGGAGGATCCGAACGGTTTCGCATTGACCTCGATCGCCGACTGGCAGGCTTCTCTCTTCGCCCTGTATAATTTCCGGGGTGCGATCGATGGGCTCAGCTTGGGTGGCGGGCTGCGCTATGTCGGTGGGAACGAGAGCAACGGTATCTCGGCGATCGACGACAGCCTGCTGACCTATCGGGTCGACGGACGCACGGTGAGCGACCTGTCGCTCGGCTACGACTTCGACCGGTTCGAGTTCAGGCTGACCGCGCGCAATGTCACCAACGAAGAATATTACGTAGTCTGCCTCGTCCGAGGGGACTGCTTCCCGGGCGAAAAGCGCAGCATCAACGGTTCGCTGACCGTCAAGTTCTGATGGCAGGCGACGTGATGATCTGGGCGGCAGCCATTCTGGCGATCGCCGGTGTGGCCCTGCTCCGGCTGTCCTGGGGCAGGCCCCGACGCTCGACCGCGTTGAACGTGGGCGGCTGGGCGGTCCTCTTGGCGGCTCTGGTGGTGGGCGACCGGACCGCAGGCGAATGGGGCGTGGCAGTCACCATTCTGGTCGCCACTGCGGCAGCTTTCGTGGTGCTGGTCGTTGCGGCGCGCAAGCCGGCGCGAAAAGCTCGGGCGAAAACGATCAGAACGAGCCACCGGGGGAGTAGCCAAATCGCTTCCCCGGTGCGATCCGGCTGGCTGACATTCGCGATAGCCGGGCCTCTCGCCCTCATCGCGAGCCTGTTGCTGGCGCTTGCCGTGCGGGCCCTGATCATTGGCGCCGGAGGCGCGGAAGCCGATGGCAATGTCGCCGTTCTGGCTACGGTCCCCATCGCGTGGCCGGTACTGTCCTTTGCGTTACTGATGATGTCGCATCGCGGGAAGCAATTCGCATGGGTACTCGGTGTCGCGGCTGTTTCGGCACCTTTACTGCTGCTGCAAGGAGGCACGGCATGACGCTCGCATTATCGAAGGACACCGTCCGCAAGGCGATCTCCGCACATTCGGCGCTCGGACTGATATGTTGCGCGCTGCTTTACCTGATTTGCGCCACCGGCACGGCGATCGTTCTCTACGAGGAATGGCAGCGCTTCGAACAGCGTGATGCGCCCGAGATGACTGCGATCGCGCCAGCCAGCATCCAGCGCGGGATCGAAAATGTCCTCGCCAGCGAAAGCGGCCAGCCTGCCACGACCCATCTCTACGTCCACTTGCCGACCGAGGCTTTGCCGCGCACCACGATCACGACCGACACGCAGGCAGTGCATATCGATGAGCAGGGCCGGATCGCGCGACCGGAAGAGAATGCATGGGCCGAATTCCTCCTCGCGCTTCATTACCGCCTGAACCTGCCCGCAGTCGTCGGGATGTCGCTCGTTGGTCTGTTCGGGGCGATGCTTACCGCGCTCACGATTTCCGGCATTGCCGCGCATCCCCGCATCTTCCGCGATGCTTTCCGGCTTCGCGCACGCCGCGGCGACGATGTCGCGACGCTCGATTGGCACAACCGGCTCGCCGTATGGACAATCCCGTTCGCCTTGGCGATCGCGTTAACAGGGGCAATGATTGGCCTGTTCTATATCTCCGGGTCAAGTCTTGCCGCCAGCGCCTATGGGGGCGACAGCGAGGCCGCACTTGCGCCGGTCTTCGGCCGCGAGCCCGAAGGCGATGCTTCACCCGCGCCGATACCGGACGTGGCGCCCCTGCTCGCCTTCATGGAGAGAGAGTTTCCCGAAACCCGTCCCTATTATGTGATTCTGCACGATCCCGGGACCGCGGGGCAGCACATGCAGATTGTCGCGGAACACCCTCGACGCCTGATCTTCGGCGAATACTATGCCTTCTCCGGCGCGGGTGAATTTCACGGTACCGCGGGAATGGCGGATGGGACGATCGGCCAGCAATTGGCCGCATCGACGTATAATCTCCATTTCGGCAATTATGGCGGATTGCCGGTCAAGATCGCCTACATCGTTTTCGGTCTGGCGATGACCGTCGTCGTGGCGACCGGAACATTCATCTGGCTCGACAAGCGCGAAAGGGCCGGGAAGCCGTCCCACTATCTGCGTGCGGGCTGGTGGGGCCTGGTCGTTGGTGTGCCCGCGAGTATAACAATGACGTTACTGGCGCGTCTGACGCTCGGCAACGATGCGCCATTCGTGGCGATTTTCTGGAGTGTCTGTCTCGTAACGATTGCCTTCTGGCTGCTTAGAGCCAAACGGACGCAAGCGATAATCGATATGGGTGTTTCTCATTCCCCTGCAGGGTGATCCGCCGCGTCTAGTTCCGTTGCGGCACCTTTGATGGCTCTCGGCTTGGGGCAGCTTCAGGCCCTTTGCCGGTTAAAGGTTGGCATTTCGCTCACGGCCGAATTTTTGCCCTTCGGCGAAAAGGTCGGCTTTCGATGTATTTTTCGTTGTCGCGCCGCGTTTCGGGAATCAAGGACACGCCGTCGTTGTCCACCAGATTGACCACCACCCTCCGGCAGTATTCGAGGAATACCGGCTGCGAGATGTCGATCTGGGATGTCGTCCGATCCAGCCAACGCGAGAGGTCGGCCGCAGTCCACGCGGTTTCGTCTTCCAGCTGGAGAATTTGCTGCGATGTTTCGCGGCTGATGCGAACCTGCCCATCGGCGACGTCGACGGTCACGACGTCCGGCGCCTCGGACAGCGCGAAACCGGGCAGCGAAGGATCGACGCCGTCCAATGTCAATCCGGCGAGATCGAGCAGTGTCGTGGGCTCGACAAGGTCGAGTTCCCCATACTGCTCGAGCACCATGCCCGGAATGGTGAAGCTATCGCCGCGCTGAGAAGGCGTCGCGGCAGCTTGGCGGCGCTCTTTGTGCGCGGCGATCGATGCGCTGGGGTCGTTGTCGCAGGCAAGAGAAGCAAGGATCGCACCGATCTGGTCGAGGACTTCATCGCTCGCTTCCGGGTCGATAACCACGGAAACCCCCTCGCCCTCACCGACAATGGTCAGGGCATCGCGCACTTCCAGTGGCATCGCGGCGACATCCGGCGCTGCGGGAAGCGACACCGGGGGAAGTGGCGAATGCCCGGGCATGGGCAGCACTGCGGCAGCTGCATCGGCTGCGCGCTGCGCAATGATCTCATCGCGCGCGGTTCGCTCGTCGAAACCCATCGCGACCAGAGTGTCTTTCAGCTTGTTTGCTGCGGCGTGGAAGCCAATACCCGTTACATGGGCGTAGGCGCGATTGAGCTCTTCCACTGGACGGCGCTTTGCGAAAGGCATGCGCAACACCCGGCCGAGCAATTGCTCCACCGCCGTAGCGGATTGGATATTGGCGACCGAGCAAAACACGTAGGCGAAGGAGCAATCCCAGCCTTCGCGCAGCGCTTCGACTGTGATGACATGCTCGATTTTGCAGTCCGGGGCGAACAGATCGATCCCGTCGAGCTCACGCTGATCGCCCGTCGCAACCGCGATGGCATCTTCGGCAATGCCATGCTCGATCAGCTTGGCCTTTACGACATCCACTGTGGCTTCCGCGCCTTCGGTCCGCGCCTGTGCCTGGTAAAGCGCGATGGGCCGGATCGGCTCGTTCGCTTCCTTTGCTATACGATCGAGACCGGCGCGTTGCTGCAGTGCGTGAATGATCGCCGATTCCCACCCGGTGTGCTGGGTCAGGTGGATCGGCAGCTTGATCATCTGCTCCGCTTTCAACTCGTCGGCGGTGGCGGACACGATAACGTTCGACTGCAGCGGCGTCGCGGTGAACTCGATGATGGCAGAGGGATCGAGGCGCGCCCCTGTCTCTTCGGACAGGCCGGTGACAAAGTTATGCGCCTCGTCGACAATCATCACGGGTCGCACCAGCCGCATGACATTGGCGAAGGACCAACTGATTTCGCCCGGGCGCTTCTCCGCGGTGGTGGAATTGCGCATCAGCCCATCCGGGAGCGCCCTGCCCTTGAAGAACGCCTCGAAATTCTCGTCGTCTTTGTAGACGTTGCGCTGCTCCGCCTGCGCGACGCGAAAGGACTGGACCGTTGCCACGATCACGTCCGCCATGGTGGCGACGTCCTGCGGCGTGATCTGGCGCCGCTCGTCGCGGGCTGCGACGGCGCTATGATGCTGATGAACGGTAAGGGCGGCCAGTATCGATACTATTCCTGTTCGAACGTGCGCCGGAAGAAGGATCGCACCTGTGGTGGCAACAATATTCCCATGCAGCAGGCTGACAACGCCGTCGTCGAGGTTCTCGAGCAGCGTCTGCTCGATCCTGCCCGTCTCGAGAAGCTTCTGGCGCAGCTTCTCGAGCGCTCGGCCGGTGCCGACGCAAAGCGCAAACGCCACATCGTCGCGCTGCGCAACGAGCGCACTGCCGCCGACACCGCCATCCAGCGGCTCTTCGAGTCGATCGAGGCCGACCTCGTCGATCTCAAGGACGTAATCATTGGGAAATTCTTGTATCACTGCCCTCATATCGGCAGCTTTGCGCCCTCATTCCGGTCATTCGGGCTTTCATAGAGATCGTGTGAAAGCGGACCGTCAGCAGCGCTCCGGCAATGCGTTTCACTGAACGACCATGGTGGCAAAGCAGCGATTCTCAGACGCAGGGCCGAAGGTCTTGGTCTATTCATTCCGGCGCCCCGCCCACCGCTTGATAGAGCCCAACCAGCGTGGTCAGTTCATCCGCCTGCACTTGGATCAGCGACAGTTCCACACCAAGTAAGGCGCGCTGTGCATCGACCTGCTCGATATAGGGCGAATAGCCGGCACGGTAGCGGTTGCGTGCATGACGAAGTGCGTCGGCGACGGCCAGCTGCTGGGCTTCGAGCGCAGCCTGCTGGTCTTGCAGATTGGCCAGCACCGCCATGCGGTCCTCCACTTCCCTGAACGCTTCAACGACGGTAGAGCGGTATGCCCAGGCCGCCTGGTCCCGCTGCGCCGTCGCCCCGTCGAGCTGTGCCTGCAGCTTTCCGCCTTGGAAGATCGGAGCGAGAATGCTGCCGCCCAGCGACCATACGCCCACGGGATCGGCCAGCAGGTCGGAGAGAACCAGCCCCGCCGTCGCGCCCAGATCTATCGAAGGCATGAAGTCGGCACGCGCGATGCGCATTTTCGCGTCGGCTGCTGCGATGCGGTATTCCGCGGCTGCGACATCGGGCCGACGGCGCAGCAGCTCGGACGGCAGAGTCGCAGGAGCAACTGGACGGCGCAGGCCCTCCAATGTCCCACCCCGTGCGATCGCACTGGGTAGTTCGCCTGTCAGGACCGAGAGGGCGTTTTCCTGCCGCGCGATCTGCGCCTTCAATTGCGGGACGAGTTGCGCGGTGGCCTGGTACTCGGCCTGGGCCTGCCTCAGGGGCAACTGGGAGGTGTAGCCAACCTCGGCCCGGTCGCGGGCAAACCTCACCGCCTCCTGCCGCGCTGCCAGCGTTTCCTCCAGGACGGAAAGCCGGCTGTCGAGCGCCAGCAGGGTGATATAGCCGCTGGCAGTTGCCGCGCTCACCGACAGCCGCGCTGCCTCTGCGCCCGCCGCGCTGGCAGCGACACCCGCCTCTGCGGCATCGATGCGGGCGGCGTTCTTGCCGAAAAGATCGACTTCGTAGGATGCGCGGAAGGCTGGCTGCGCGGCTACCGAAGTCTGCGCCTGACCGAAGGGTGAGATCTCGCGCCGGACGCCGCCCTCCACGCCAACGCCGATCGAAGGCAGGAGGTAGCCGCGCGAACCCAGTTCGGTCGCGCGCGCCTCCTCGACACGGGCAGCGGCGACCTGCACGTCCGCGTTATTGGCCCGCGCCTTTTCGACCAGGTACGAAAGCTGAGGGTCGCCGAACGAGTTCCACCAGTCCTGTTCGACCGGCGCAGTTGCACCGAGGTCTGTACGCCACTCGGTTGGCGGGGCAACGGCGCTACCGATCGGGGCCTCCTGCAGCGTGGGAGCGCAAGCAGACAGGGCGAGTGCGATGGCGGCCATCAAGGCGAGCGATCTGCGTTTCACGATCAATCCTCCGTGTGGACGGTGGCGACAACCGACATGCCCGGACCGAGCCGCTTTGCCGCCTCCTGTCCCTTGTCGAGCACGATGCGCACGGCGATACGTTGCGGCACCTTCACGAAATTTCCTGCGCCCGTGTCCGGCTTGACGAGGCTGAACTCGCTGCTGGCCGCAGGCGCTATGCTCTGCACCCGGCCTGTGAGTTCGATGCCGCCCAAAGCATCGATCTCCAGCGTGGCGCGCTGGCCAACGGCCATGTTCGCGGTCTGCGTTTCCTTGAAGTTGGCGACGACCCACAAGTCGTCGGGGACGATGTACATGAGCTGGGTCCCGGCACTGACCAGCTGGCCGACGCGCGCGCTGACCTCGCTAAGCCGTCCTGCCCGCGGCGCGCGGATTTCGGTGCGCGAGAGTTCGAACTCGGCAAGCCCCTTGGAGGCCTCCGCCCCGGCGACCTGCGCTTCGAGCGCGCCGCGCCCGACGGTGACCGAGCGCACGTTTTCCGCCGCGATGGCGCGCTGCGCCTGCGCCTGCCTGACGCCCGCCTGCGCCTGCTGCAGCGCTGCGCGGGCCTGGTCGCGTTCACGCAGCGAAACCGAGCCTTCGTCGACCAGCTCCGCGATGCGGTTCATGTCGGCCTGCGCCTTCTGCAACCCGGCGCGGGCAGCAGCGACGGCGGCATCCTGCAGCTCGAGCTGCGCCTGTGCCGAGCGAAGGCTTTGCGTGCTGTTGGCCAGCGTCGCCTGCTGCGCTGCCGTGTTGGCCGCGCCCTGCTGGAGCTTTTGCTGATAGGGTGCATCGTCGATCCGGGCGAGCAATTCGCCTTTTTCCACGCGCTGGAAGTCCGCCACCGGCACCTCGACGAGGTACCCTGCTACCTGCGGGCTGACGACCGTGGTGCGTCCGCGGACATAGGCGTTGTTCGTCGTCTCGTCGCCGCCTGCGAAAGGTGGCAGGCCCCAGGCGAACAGCGCCACGAGCACACCGAGGAGGATTGCCCCGGCCGCCACCACGATCCGGCGGCGCGAAGGATTGGGCGACCACCCCGTTTCCTGCTCGGTAGCGGGCGGGTCTTTGCTCATGAGTTCGGTTTCGGAAGGGTTCGGGTCAGTCATTGTCTGGTCCTTGCGAACATGGCCTCCATGAAAGCCAGTTCCTTGGCGAGCGGGTTGCGCCCGCGGATCTTGTTGATTAGCCACGGCACGAAGACGACGGCGAAAGTCACCGCCGAGAGCGTACCGATGAGAAAGAATACGTCGTTGAAAGCGAGCACGGCAGCTTCTCGGCCGACTTCCTGCGAGACGCTCGATGCGGCCGCCTGTTGCTGGAGCGCGGGATCGCCCTGGAGCGGAGCGGCGCGCTGTGCGGCATTGCCGAGAGCCTGACCCAGTTGCTGGTTCGCGAGGGTGAGCGTGCTTCCGGCGTCGATGAGATGCGTCTTCAGGCGCACGGTGTGGAACGCGGACAGCAGCGAGATACCGGCCAAGCCGCCGATCGATTGCGAGAGCGAGAATATCGCGATGAAGCTGATGACATAGCTCTGGCCCGCCGCAAGCGCGCGCAGCATGCCCTCCATCATGATCGGTCCCATGGCGAAGACCGCAGCGAAAGCGATCGCGGCTTGCGTGAGGTAGAGGTCCTGCGGCCGCGTCATTACCCCCGTGCGCGTATCGGCAAAGACGGCGATGCAGATAACGAGGATCGCGAATAGCACGGGCCGGGTCAGGTCCTTAGGGTCCAGGCGCACGACCGACAGCGCCATGCCGCCGAATGTCGCCCCGGCAAGCACCCAGAAATAGCTGGTCAGCTGCTCATTGCCGTAACCCAGCGCTGCGAACATCCCGCTCGCCCCGAAGCCCTGTTCGGCAACGAGGATGCGGACCGTCGCGCCGACCAGAGCAAGCGCGATGATCGAGCGGCTCGACAGCCAGCTGAGGTCGAGCATGGGGCTCTTGCGGTTGGCTTCGATGAGGAAGCACCCGCCCAGCGCGAGGATGCTGGCGGCCAGCGCGTAACCGAGCCATGGCGTGTCCCACCACTGGATGCGGCCCTGGATCAGGAAAGCGCAAAATGCTGCAATCCCGATGATGAAGAGCGCAATGCTTGGGATGTCGAGCTTCTCGAAGGTCTGCTTGCGGATACCCGGCGGGAGCCGCAGCAGGATCACCATGCCTAGGCCCAGTAGCGACAGGGCGAACTGGAACTGGAAGACATTTGTCATGTCGCCATCGACTAGCAGAGCCGGCGACACTGCCCGAGCAAGCGGGAATGACACCTGTATCAGACCCAGCGAGATAACCAGTCCGCCCACGCGCATCGCGGCCGGAAGACCCTGCATAATGTAGTAGATCGCCAGCGCCGACAGCCCGCTGGCGGTGATGCCGGCGACCGCACGCGCGGCAAGTTCGGGATAGTAGCCGGAACCGATCATCTGCACGAAATTGGCTGCAACCAGTCCGGCCATGGCCCAACGCACGAAAGGCTGTATCCCGAATTCCTGCCGCACACGAAACAGCAGCATGCTCATCGTGGCGTAGGTCGAATAGAAGGCCACCGTCAGCCACCCCGTCTCGACCGGGGTCAGCGCGAATTCGGCCTGAAGCGCCGGTGCGTTGGCGAGCAGGAATCCGTTTTGCGCGCCGCCTACCAGCGCCATGAAGACACCGATCGCGAGATAGACTGCGCGGCGCACCGGAGGGTGGTCGGGATTGGCCGGAGAGCCGGGAAGGATCGGCATCTCGTGCGGCTTGAAGCGGTAGCCATCCACAGTGTCGATGAGGGTATCGGGCTCGGTCACGGCATTAGCGCTCCCTTGACGAGTACCTCTTCGAGCGCGGCTGCAAATTGCGCATTGTCTTCCACGCCGCTGACAAGCTTGCCGAGGCGCTCACGCCGGGCGACGGTGCTGGCGGCGGAATAGATGAAATTCGCTACTCGGAACTCGAGATGCGCCGGGGCCTTGTCACGCTCGTCCGCTGCGGCTTGCGCCAAAGCGATGAAATGCTGGTGAAGCGGCAGAGAAAGCGTCTCGAGCAGCCATTTCGAGCGATCGCTATCGATCGTTATGTCACGCAGCAGCAGGCGCGGGACCTCTGGTCGACCGAGAAGATAAGTGAGGAAGGCATGTGCCGAATGCTCCAGCCGTTTTTGCGCGCCCGTTGCCTCGCTATCGCCCAGGGCTCGTTCGAGCGCCTCGCGCAAGGCCGCACCCGCCTGCGAAACGATATCCTTCCACAAGCCTTGCTTGCCGCCGAATCGATAGGAAATCAGCGCGACGTCGACTCCGGCATCGTCGGCGATCTCGCGCAGCGAAGTAGCTTCGAAGCCCTGCGCGGCAAAGCGCTGCAGCGCGGCGCGCGAAATCGCCGCACTGGTGTCGCTATCCTTTTCTCTCGGGCGTCCACGCCCGCGTCGTTCGGTCATGCATCGTTCCTTGTGCAACGCAACATACGGTCCGGGCAATCAATATTCAATGGTTGTTGAATATATGAGCAAGGGTGCGTGCTCCTCCATGCGGAGCGACCCATCTGTCTTCGATATTTTCCCAGGCGGCGATCGGTTCCGGGCGCAGGAGAAGTTAGAGCGCGAAACCGAAACCCTGCCCGCGTGTTCCGAATGCGAAGGGTCGGCCAAAGCCGATGGAACCCTCCCCCAAGATAAAAAGGACTACGCGCATGAAAATCCTCATGGTTCTCACCAGCCACGACAAACTTGGCGATACCGGCGAGAAGACCGGGTTCTGGCTCGAGGAATTTGCCGCGCCCTACTACGTGCTCAAGGATGCCGGCCACGACATTACGCTGGCGAGCCCGAACGGCGGGCAGCCGCCGCTCGACCCCAAGTCCGACGAACCCGATGCGCAAACAGATGCGACCAAGCGGTTCAAGGGTGACGAGGAAGCGCAGGCGCATCTCGCTTCGACACTGAAGCTGGCCGAAGTCGACGTCTCTCATTTCGATGGGGTGTTTTACCCCGGCGGTCACGGTCCCTTGTGGGATCTGGCCGAGAGCGCGGATTCAAAGGCGACTATCGAAGGTGCGCTCTCGGCGGGCAAGCCGGTGGCGCTCGTCTGCCATGCACCTGCCGTGCTCAAGAACGTAACTTCACCAGAAGGCGACCCGATCGTGAAGGGCCGAAAGGTCACCGGATTCACCAATGAAGAAGAGGAAGCGGTCGGCCTGACGGACGTGGTGCCTTTCCTCCTTGAGGATGTACTGAAGGAGCAGGGCGGCGAGTTTTCCGAAGCGGGCGTATTCGAACCCTACGTGGTGCAGGACGGCCTGCTGATCACCGGCCAGAACCCGCCGTCGAGCGAGCCCGCTGCCGAAAAGCTGCTCGAAACGCTCGCTGCCCAGGAGTGAATTGAGCAGGCAGGCGTGACGAGCCTGTGTGCCCCTGTCGGACTACGCGCCAGTCGGAGCGCCGTGAAACGGAATGGCAGCTTGAGCGAGAGGTACGACACCTCCCGCTCAAGGCCTGAGATTACGAGTAGGCGCCTTCCGAATAGGTCAGTTCGTAGCTGTGGCTGTAGACCTCGAAGACGATGCCGAACGGGTCTTCGACGTAGCACATGCGATAGGGTTTCTCGCCGGGGTAGTATTCGCGGATCGGCATGCGCTGCTTGCCACCTGCCGCCACGATCTTCTCCACCAGCCCTTCGACATCGGGATCCTGCACGCAGAAGTGGAAGGTCCCATGGCGCTTGTGGTCGAGATTGTCCTTAGGGGCGTAGTTTTCGGGGAATTCGAAGATTTCGATGCCAACGCGGTCAGCGGTGGCGAGGTGGGCGATCTTAAGCGACTTCCAGTTCAGGCCGAAGACGTCGGTGCACATGACGCCGATCGGGCTGTCATCCTCGAACACCTCGGTCGGCTCCATGATGGTGTAGAGGCCGAGCACTTCGGTGTAGAATTTTACGGCGGCCTCGACGTCGGGGACCGAGAGACCGATATGGGAGAAGGTCTTGGGCGATACGTTCATGGTTTATCTTTTCACTGTCTGACCCCGCCGATATCGATCCTCCGCGGAACAATTTGAAGTTATCATCTAGGGTCCGGACTCATTAGAGCCACCCCGTGACGAAGGCTGCGATGGCGATGGTTGCCATGAAGGTCTTGATATTGCGGTCGAAGCGGGTGGCGACGCGGCGCC
>CANMMR010000010.1 GCA_947499095.1 uncultured Erythrobacter sp. | reverse complement strand
ACCACACCTCCTCGCTGGAGGCTGGTGAATCACATCTCGATGCTGCTGTGAATCCCGTTTATGGGTCCGGACCCTAGAACAATCGCGGTTACTTCCGAATCGAGATCGGTCTGATTCCATATTTCTTCCGATTAGGAAAATCGGCAAACTGCCGCTAAGTCAGCGACATGCTTCTGATTGCCGCCGCTGCTCTCGCCGTTTGCTCACCAGGCCCTCGAGACCACTGCGTTCATGATGGCGACACTGTTTGGATCAAGGGCGAGAAAATCCGCATTGCTGACATCGATACGCCGGAATTGAATGGAATTTGTGGGTACGAGCGAAACTTGGCGCTTCGCGCACGTAGCCAGCTCATTCAGCTCTTAAACGCTGGTCCGTTCACAATCAGCCGCTCCGGCACTGATCGGTATGGCCGAACGCTTGCCGTGTTCAGCCGCTCTGGCCGATCGATCGGCGACCAACTCGTCGCAGAAGGCTTAGCTCGAACTTGGTCCGGCCGTCGCGAGCCGTGGTGCTAGGGCTGTGAGCCGTGGACGGGGCATCCAATACGCTGAATTCAGCCTGCTTTTTGCTTTCCATATTTGGATGCTGGTCTTGGCTACAAGGTGGGTGGCGTCTTGGCTGTAAAGCGGGAACGGGAGCTATCGGCGAAGGCGCTGTATGTCGATCGTGAGCAAGGCGAGGAAGACGAGCGCTGATTTTTCTGTGCGCAGCTGCTGACATACATCGACCAGTCCGACAGCTTCTATTCGGATGAGTGCTGTGTGTACTTCAGGTCCCGGAGAGTGCCATCGAAGGCGAGCGAACTATCCCATGCGGAGCCTGAGAGCGTCAACCAAGCATAGCGACACGACCCGTCGGGAATTGTCCATCTCGCGTTGGAAAGGCTCGCCCGGACAGGCCAATCTTGCCCGGACCCTAGGCCCGCGCACCGCAGTTTAACTTCCAATTTTGCGTGTCCCTGCCGACCTTCAAGCTGACCCGAGAGGACTAATACCCCCGCTTTAAGCCTGATCAATTTCTCTGCGATTTTGCCTGACGTGTCGCGTTGGATGTATAACTCGAAACTATCGGCAGAGGTTTGACGAGCGCGTAGATCCCGAGATTGCGACAATTGCCAGTCAAGTGGAGGAAAAGAGGCTTGGTCTTCGCTTTGCCGGGTCGCTTCAGAGTAAACATCGAAAGCGTAGGCAAAACGTTCAGATTGAACAAGCGCATGAACCAGACGCTGTTCAGCCTCTACGTCGGCAGGTGGCAAGATCCTCTCGCGTAGTTGGACAAAGCGGCTGAGCGCCACGCGGTCCTTAGGTACTCGCCTCCAAAACGTAGCGGCCCATTCCGGGTTGGCTGCGAGAGCCTGTTCCAGGAGTGGAAGTGATTGATCGTCGTCCAGGCTGGCAATAAGAACCGAAACGAATTGCCCAGCAAGCTCTGGTTGTACCCGCGTTAGCTCGTCCACCAGCAAAAGAACCGTTTCGGTATCGTTGCTGGTCGCTGCCAATTCGAGAAGGCTCAGGCCCACCAACCGGTTGCGCTTGTCGTTCGCTCGCGCTGCGGCAAGAATAGCAGAGCGTGCTTCGTCAGAGTCCAGCGCAGCTATGAAGAGTGCGTCCGTCGCTAAAGGCTCCTTCGAGTACGCTAGTCTGGCTTTAGCAACGGTTGCTTCGTCGACGGCCAAGCCTGCCTGTCCATCCTCTTCTGATGCTCGGACCTCGGAAATGGCATGTTCGGCATACCAGAAGCCGTCGATCGCCTCAGCCCACCTGGGTAGGGGGCCTCCCGATGCAGCTTGGGCGTATAAGGCCCAGTATGGCGCAGAAAGCAATGCGAGGCTGGCTAGGGTTATCCGAAGAGTCACCTTATTCTCACACTACTGGGCCTCTGTCTTTTGCCCATAGGTATAACCGTACCCATAGCCATAGCCATAGCCATACGTCTGGTTACGTTGATCGAGCTTGGTGACGACCGCTCCGAAAACTTTGCCTCCACCCATCTCAAGGCGGTCGAGCGATTGTGCTATCATTCGTACCTTGCCGCGATTGGCTTCGATGACGAGCACAACCCCGTCAACGGCTGAGGCAATGAGAGGAGCATCTGCCAAACCGAGAACCGGGGGGGCGTCGACAATGACGTGATCATACGTTTCTCCCAAAGTCCGCAGGAAATCGCTGAACCGCTTTCCGGCTAGCAGTTCTGCCGCATTCGGTGGCTGACGGCCGGAAGGCAGCACGACGAAGCCAAATGGCGTGCCTTTTTGCAGCATGGTCTCCCAATCTTCTTCGCCGCGCAGCACGTTGCTGAGGCCTTTGCCGCCGGACACTTCCAAGTATTTCGAGAGGCCCGAAAGACGCATGTCGGCGTCGACTAGTATGACGCTTTTTCCCCGCTCGGTGAGAATGCCAGCTAACGCGACGCTGGAAAGGCTTTTTCCTTCAGCGGGCCGCGTGCTGCCCATCATCAGGTATTTGGGAACACCTGCTTCGGAAAGGAAGCCGAGGTTCGTGAAAAGATTGAAATATGCTTCGTGCAATTCCGAATGCTTCGAAACCAGCGCGTCTTGAACGCTTTCATCGACGACCCTCGGAATAGTTCCTAGCAGGGGTACACCCAAGAGCTCGGGCACTTCGGCAGGATCACGGATGCTCTGATCGAGTTTCTCGCGTAGCAAGACGATGCCGCCTGCAGCCGCGCCGCCAATAAGGAGCGATAAGAGCAGGTTGCGTATTAGGTTTGGTTCGGAAGGAATGGTAGGGATTTCAGCAGCATCCACCATCGCAATGTTGTTTTCGCCAACTCCAGCAACGCCAATCTCGCGGTACCGTTGCAGAAGGCCATTGTAAAGCGACCGGTTTGTGTCGACCTCGCGCTGGAGGATGTTGTACCGTACGCTGTCACGGCGCTGGCCAACGAACTCGACGCGCAATTCATTGACGCGATCACGCAGGCGCTGCTCGGTTTGAAGAGCCTGCCGATAGCGTGCCCGCACCGCGCTGCCCGACCGGGTTTCTGCCTGAGTAATCTCGCGGTCGAGCTGGGCGATTTGGTCTGTCAGCGCGCGGACCGTAGGATACTCGTCACCAGCGGTTGTGCGCAGCTGGGCGCGCTCGGCGGAAAGTTCTGCACGGCGCTGTCGTAGGGGCTGTATTGCCGCAGCATCTTCTTGTCCCAAGGCTGTTCCGGCCGCCTCGACCGCGCTTTGCGCGGCGATTCGGGCGGTCGTAGCTTCTGCCAGCGCCGAGTTGAGTGTCTGTAGGTCGCTTGCCACGAGAGTTTGCGCTGCTGTGTCGTCGCTGTTGCCCTCGCTAGGGGCGTCGACCGTAAATAAGTTCCGTTCCGCGGCATAGGTAATGAGTTCTCGCTCGGCGGTCTCAAGTCTTTCGCGAAGCTGCTCAAGGCGACCTTCGAGAAATTCTCGAGCCTCGTTCGTTGCCCCGAACCTGCGCGCAAGATTGCTGGCGATGTATTCTTGTGCCCAAAGGTTGGCGATCCGAGCTGAGAGTGCCGGGTCGGGGCTGGTGAACCGAATATCGACGAGGTTCGACGTGCCAACCGGAGAGATGGCGAGATTATCGAGAAGCATCGATGCCAACTCCTTCTCGGGATCTCGGCCTAGCTCCTCGATCGGGAATGCGGCAAGGAACGCCTCGTTGGAAACCAAGTTGCCTTCACGAACCACCTGTTCGGCTAGCGAACGCGCCCGCAGTAGTTCGTATTGCGTTTCGTAATATTGCGCATCAAGGACCTGGTCCTGCGTTTCCACGCCTTCGACCGCCGTGACGTTCGTCTCCACGCGGCTGATCTCGATGCGGGCGCTTGCCTGGTATTTGGGTGTCATGAGCAAGGTCGCGATTACGCCCAAGATGAGGCTAGCCGCGATCAAACCTGCAATCAGGAACTTATTGTTCTTGGTGACTTGCCAAATGCGTTCTGCAGCAGGCACGGCCAACTCGCGCAGCGATGACCCCTGCTCCTCGTAATACTCTGTAAGTTCCGCCCGGCCGGCGGCGGGGCTCGTTGCGTACTTCATGAACTTTACCTCAGAACGCGATCGAGCAGAATTAAGGGAGTCGTTACGAGCGGTGCCAGCCCGGTGACCGCCTGGATCCGACGAAGAGTAGGCGAGTCACCGACTTGTATGATGTCGCCCGGGTAAACCTGCGGATCGGCGTAGTTCCCTCTCTGGATTGCACCAAGATCATAGACCCCAATGTAACGCTGGCCGTCTATGGTCCGGAAAATGAGAACTTCGCTTAACTTGGCGGTGTCGCCAGTGCCTCCGCCCAGAGCGACGGCCTCAAGCAAGCTCATCGAGCGCAGTGCCGAATGCATGCCCGGCCGGTTGACTTCGCCGCCCACAGTCACGAGGCGCCCCGGCTGTTCGATAACATCGACCGTCACTTCCGGATTTACTACATAATCGCCACGAAGACGCGTCGCGATATCTTGAGATATCGCAAGCGGAGTACGTCCGTCAGCCTGGATCACGCCGATCAGGGGGAATTGAAACGTCCCCGAGTTCGCAATCACCAGCTCACGACTAAGATCAGGAAAGCCCAGTACGCTTATCCTAACGCTGTCTTGTGGGCGAATTACCGAGGTCTCCTCGAGCGAAGGCGCCGGCAGCGCGCTCAGTTCGGCCACCTCAATGGAGGGAGCGGTGCCAATGGGGCCTGAGCCAGCGCATGAAGCGAGGAAAGCGCAGGCTGCCGTCAATAACGAAGTGTGCAGAATTCTCATGATTCAAATTATTCTCGAAGCAAGCCGACCAAATTCGGCGCTCCCTCGACCCCTGTATGGAATTATTAAGCCAGTTATCCCGTTGCCTTTCCTCTTACGGCAGGCGCTGCAAACATGGCAAGAGCGATCACTGCGAGCACCATCACGGAAGGCACACGCAGAGGGTAATCGACGACACTTGCAGCCCCTAAAACCAATATGATCCCGAGACCTAAACGGGCGTGCGCTTGCTCTGCGGATCTCTGGAGCAGCTTAATCGATCTTGAAATGAAATAGAGCGCCGCGACCAGCAGTATTAAGGTTCCAGGCGTTCCGCCTTCGATTGCAAACTGCAACCAGTCGTTATGCGCTTCGTTGACATAGGCAGGGCCAAGTAGCTCGACAGGTTCGCGCATCCGGTAGGCGTGCTCGAAGGCACCAAGGCCGGTACCCCAGGGTTGAAAATCCCCTGCCATGTCAAAAAGAATGGGCAAGAGCTTGGCGCGCAGGTCTTCCAAAGCGCTGTTCTCAAGGATGCGAGCGAGCGCAGGGCTGCGTTCGGCTGCCGCGAAAACAGCCAGTAACATCGAGGCTGCCGCGGCCAACACGATGGGTAAGTACCTGCTGCGTCCTTTCCTTTTGCCGCCATCAACGCCGCGCGACTTCACCATGAAAGCGTCGGCGGCCCCGAGGGAGAGAACCAGAACGAGAGCGATGAGCCCGGCGCGCGAGGCGTTGGTGATAATCGCGAGACCGAAGAAAAGGACCGACCCAGTCATGGCTGGGCGTATCCAGGTAAACCTCTCGGCGTCGCCATAACGCATCAGAAACAGCCCTATAAGCGCGCAGCAGGCCAAAAACACCGCGTGGTGATTGCGGTTGGCAAAGAACCCCACCGCGCTGCCGTTGTTCGTTATCTCGTAAAGGAAGAGTCCGCTTCGCGGATCGGCGAACAATTGAAGGATCCCAAATAAGGCACTTGCGAGGCCAATGGCGACGATCCCAAGAAGCACGAAAGTCCTGTCTCTCGTCATCCCGAATAGCAGCAGGGCGGCCAGGGGCACGGTAAGCGCACCTAAAGTGTTGATCGTCGCTGCCGGCGACAACGTGATCGGTCGCGTAATTTCAATTCCCAAAAGCGCATCGATGCTCGCGATACTTTCTCGGCCCGATAAAGCGCTCCAAACCGAAGCAGGCAGGGGAATGAGCTGCAAAAAGGCTAAAACTGCGATTGCGCCGAGCAAGGCGAGTGGCACCCGTATCCGTGCGAGTTCGTCCCGGCGGATGAGCAGAATCGCAAATGCAACAACGCAGGTGCTGAGGAAACGCAGAAACGGAAGGCTGTCAATGTCCGAGCGCGAGCCACCGCCGGTTAACGCGACCGCAAAGAGCATCGCCAGAAGCACCCAGCTGATGTTTGCGCGTGCGCGCTCTTTCAGGGAAATCGCTCGTGTGATTGTCTAGACCTTTATGTGAATGGTGAATTGCCACCGTGTTCGACGCAGAGCTATTGCCGCTAAAGGCGGCTTGATACAACCTGCAGCTGCTCGGGACTCTATCTGGCAAGCGAATGTCTTCGCGCATACATCTCGGGAACTTGTGCCTGATGTGCAGTTGCCAATCTGTAAGCGGCATGTAAATTTTACTACCTTCGACTGACGGTCAGACCATGCGCCTGACGAAGGCGACCGTGGGGCGAATCGTCTTATTGGAAATCGCGGCAATCGGTTCTTTTTGCTGTGCCGACTCCTCTTTGATGAAGCTCGCACTTGGCCTGTGATGCTCGGCGGGCTTGCGCTTGCAATAGGCAAGGGCAGGCACCGGCTATAAACTTGCGTGAGTATTGCCTTTGAGGGACGTCCCCGGGGCTTCAGAAACGGCTACCAAAGAAGGATTGCGTGAAAATCTAGGTAGTTCTGTCGGATTTATACAATTGATACGCTTTTTCCAAAGCGGCGGTTGTCTGGGGTGGCAACGCCGCAGAAATCTGCTATCTGCGCTGAGCTTGTCAAAATGCAGAATTTTTCCAATCGCTGAAAATTCCCTGCATTTTAGAGACTGGCCGTCACGGCTTTGGGCTGTATATCGCGTAAGTTTAAGAGGGTCGCAGTGTTACTGGCTAAGATGCCAGCGGTTGGCGAGGGGCACAGCTTTGTCCATCGCTTGCGCTTTGAATTCGTGTTTGTGCTCGTTTTAGGGGTGTTTCTGCCCACCCTCTTGGCGCTCGGCTTCAACGCTGATGCTCTTCTGGTTGCGTTCGATCTGGCAAAAAGCAATCCGCTGACTTCGGGCAACGCGATCTCGAATTCATTATTCGGTGCGTTGGCTTGCGCGCTCGCAACGCTGCTCGTCCTGCGAAAGTTTCGCCAATACCCTGGGGGCGCCATCGCTCGGTCGATCCTCCCGGTCCTCGCGTCTTTCTACGCCGGCTTTCTCGGGCTCATCATCGTGCTGCGCCTCGAGTACTCAATCTCCATTCTCGCGCTCTCTTTTGTTTTGACGCTTATTGCTCGCTACGCGATCGAGACGCTTCGGCGCACCAATGGATTGTTCTTTTGCGTGGTGCCGGGAGGCAAGGTAGATCGGATCCGCAAGCTCACTCGCGTACCCATAATCGATCTTCACGAGCCGCGCTTGGAGATCCTTCCGCGCGGTCCTCTTATCGCGGACCTCCATGCCGATCTCGATCCTGCATGGGAACGCTTAATTGCAGAAGCGGCGATCGCGGGGCGTCCAGTCTACCACTACCGCCAGGTCTGGGAAACCGAAACGGGTCGTGTCCAGATCAATCACCTTTCGGAAAACAGCTTCGGAGCGCTAGTTCCCAGCCTAATCTATCAGAAGCTGAAGCGTTCGGTTGATTTGCTCGCGTCAATTCTCGTGCTTCCCGTAGTAGCGCCGTTAATGGCGATCATCGCTATTCTCATAAAAATCGACAGTCGGGGTTCGGTGTTATTCCGTCAGCGCCGCATGGGGTTTCGTGGCAAGGTCTTTGACGTCATTAAATTCCGCACGATGACAGAGGCTAATGACGGCGAAGACCGCGAGAAATCAGTTACCTTGACCGACGATCTGCGGATCACACGGATCGGCCGATTTCTGCGCAAGACCCGCCTCGATGAACTGCCTCAAATCGTCAATATTTTGCGGGGTGAAATGAGTTGGATCGGGCCTCGCCCCGAGGCGGTCAGCCTTTCGGCGTGGTACGAGGCCGAGATCCCCTTCTATCGCTATCGGCACATTGTGCGTCCCGGGATTACCGGCTGGGCGCAGGTTAACCAAGGCCATGTGGCCTCGCTCGACGAGGTCGACGATAAACTTCAGTATGATTTCTATTACATCAAGCATCTGTCTTATTGGTTGGACATCGTTATCGCGCTCCGCACGCTGCGCGTGATGCTTTCCGGTTTTGGCGCGAAATAGTTCCATGCTGCTGTTCCACTTTCTTGTTTTTGTCATAGCGCAGAGCCCCTTCGGGTCGTTTCCGATGGGTTGCGCGGCGGCGCTTGGCTTGCCCCTAGGCAACCAGGCGTCGCCAAACCTTTTCGGCGTATTCAGTTGTGAGGGCCGCTGTGTCACATAAAGAACAGCGCGCGCGCTGGTTCGTGGCACAAGTGAAGCCGCGGCAGGAAAAGCTCGCCATCAGCCATTTAGAGCGTCAAGAATTCGCCACCCATTGTCCGATGGTCGCTCGCTCGCGGCTGGTCGCGAAAAAGCCGACGCTCGTGCGCGAGCCGCTTTTCCCCGGATATGTTTTCGTCGAGTTGGGCGCCGAGGATCGGTGGCGTTCGATCAACGGCACGATCGGCGTTCTTCGGCTGGTGACGTTCGGCAGTACGCCTGCGTCAGTACCGGCGGGATTCGTAGAGCGCTTGCAGGATCTTGCCGACGAGGACGGGCACGTAGCGTTCGAAGAGGACTTCACGCCTGGCCAAAACGTCCGAGTCATCGGTGGGCCCTTCGATGACCTGTGCGGTTCGTTGGCGCAGATCACGAGCAGTGAGCGCGTAGTGGTGCTGCTTCAGTTGTTGTCTGGCGAAACTCGCGTGACGCTGCCGCGCGCTCAACTTGTGGCCGCCTGACCACACCCATAGCAACGCGAGGCATCGGTCGCAGCGAGTGGTTGACCAGGCGAGGCGCGGGCCATAACGACGTGTTCAGATTTGAACGTGAGGTCGCCTCCACGTTTCTCAGCCTAGGCACTGCGCGAGGAGTGATTCTCGCGCAGTGCGGTAGCCGTGCAGCCCAGTATTATACCCGACCAATCCGGCGATGTGGTAACCGAGCGCGAGGCGCTCGATTGGGAGATTCTGTATCTCCTCGAAAGCGAGCCGGAGATCACCCAACGCGAGTTGGCTCGCCGCATGGGCGTAAGCGTGGGGCGAACCAATTACTGTCTGCGTGCGCTGGCTGGACGCGGGTGGCTCAAGTTGGAGCGTTTTCGAGCAGCGCAGCGCAAGGGGCGTTACATCTATGTGTTGACCCCGGGCGGGCTCGCCGAGCGTAAGCGACTGGCGGGACTGTTTTTGAGGCGTAAGCGCGCGGAGTACGACCACCTTAAGATGCAGATCGCTCAACTCGAGCAAGATGCGGCGAGGCGGGACGGGTAGCCGTGCCGACCAGATGTAAGGAATTCTTTGCGGCCGAACGCGGGCAAGCGGAGCCGGGCGTGAGCTGCGCTACTGCCTTTGATTGTTTGAGCGCGAACCGGTCTCAGCCACGCGAGGGCGTTGGGGCGAAAAAGGCACGCCTGACAGTCGGTGTTATCGCGCGTGACAGGCTCGCCGCTGCGATTTCGCCGCGACCAAATTCAAGAATTGGGATTTCGAATTGACCAAGGAACGTGTCCTCATAACCGGTACCGCCGGTTTTATCGGCTTCCATCTTGCAAAGCTTTTGCTCGCCGAGGGCTACGTGGTCCACGGCTACGACGGCATGACGGACTATTACGACGTAGAGCTGAAGAAGCGGCGGCATGAAATGCTGCTCCAGAGCGCCAATTTCGCCGCCACGGAGGGGATGCTTGAAGATCAGGAGTTACTTGATCGGGTAGCCGATGAGTTTCAGCCAGATATCATCGTTCACCTGGCAGCCCAAGCGGGCGTTCGGTACAGCCTAGAGAACCCCAGAGCCTACATCGATTCAAATATCGTTGGGACCTTCAATGTCATGGAGGTTGCTCGCCGATTGGAGGTCCAGCACCTCCTGATGGCGTCAACGTCGTCGGTGTACGGAGCCAATGAAGATATGCCTTTTCGAGAAACGGACAAGGCCGACACCCAGCTCACAATTTACGCTGCGACGAAAAAGGCTGGCGAGAGCATGGCGCACTCGTATGCGCATATCTGGAACATCCCTACGACGATGTTTCGGTTCTTCACGGTTTATGGTCCGTGGGGCCGACCGGACATGGCTCTCTACAAGTTCGTTGATGCAATCCTCGATGGACGGCCGATCGACGTTTACAATCACGGAGAAATGTATCGCGATTTCACTTACGTAGAGGATCTCGTAAGTGCCATTCGCATGCTCATGAATGCGATACCCGAGTGTGTTGCGGGGGGCGAAGGTATCGACGGCGATAGCCTGTCTCCCGTCGCTCCTTATCGCGTCGTAAACATTGGTAATTCTGAAAAGGTACGCCTCCTCGATTTCGTCGACGCTATTGAAGAATGCATTGGCCGCAAGGCGGAACGAAATTACATGGATATGCAACAAGGCGATGTGCCAGCAACTTGGGCAGATGCAGCACTGCTACAGAACTTAACTGGATACCGACCGCGAACAGATTTTCGACAAGGTGTCGCGAAGTTTGTGGATTGGTATCGCCGCTACCATAAGCCCGTACCCTAAGCGTCACACAAGGCTATGAGAATCCTATCACTCAGATCCGACAGCTCGCCCTGGATCAAAAATCATATGGTCCGCGGCCTTATGAGTCTGATGCAAGGAAGTCTATTGGCCAAAGCGGTTGGCATTGCCTCGCTCCCGATCATAACCCGCATTTACTCTGTCGAATCGATCGGAATACTATCAACCATTAATTCCTTGGTTCTAATCCTCCTCCCGCTGGTGACCCTCCAATATACAGCGGCGATACCCATCTCCAGATCTGCTCAAACGGCGGCGGCGACCGCCATATTGTCGATCGTTTTCGCCTTGAGCATCACTGCGGGCATATTTGGGACACTTTTGATCTTTCCCATGGGGAAACTTCTAACGTCCGCGATGGCGCCGGCAGAACCGTTTCTCTGGTTAGTGCCGATTTTTGCGTTCATTGCGGCAGCCAACGAGGCGTGCGTATCTTGGCTGGTGCGAGCTAAGCAGTATTCGCCTATTGCGCGGTCTCAAATGCTCCAATCCGGCACGGGTGAAGGCGTGAAGATAGCATCTGGAATAGGGGGATTTGCCTCAGGAGGACTCCTTCTTGGCCAGTTGGCCTTCCAGATGGCCGGCGCATTGTCCGCGCTTTATTACGCAAAGCAGAGCTGGCCGACGCGGACAGATCGGGTCAGAGATCCAAGATTTCTCAAGATAGTGGCCGCAAAATTTCTGGACATGCCCAAAATCCGAGTGCCCGCACAATTTGCGATGATGTTCGCAATTCAAGCCCCGGTGCTTTTCGCGGCTTGGTTTTATTCTACCAAGGATGCAGCCCTAGTCGGTATGGCGAGCACCGCTCTGTCTATTCCCTTTATGCTCGTAGGGCAGGCCGCGAGACGGGTCTATTATGGTGAAATTGCAAGCCTGGGTCCTAGCAAGCCGGAGGGTATCAAGCAGGTGACTTACCTGTTCATGACCCGACTGTTCGCACTGTCAATGCCGGCTGCAATCGTGATTTATTTCCTAAGTGAGCCATTGTTTGAAGTCGTTTTTGGTTCAGAATGGCGGGAGGCGGGCCAGTTCGCTTCTCTCATGAGTTTCTACTTGGCATTCCAATTCACAGCTTCTCCCCTGCTCGATATTTTTTCGGTCTACCGACGGCAGTCTACGCTACTTGTTATTCACCTGCAGCGAGCCGTTCTTACGGCCGCATCTTTCGGCGTATCTGTTTGGCTCAAGCTGGGCCTGGCCAACGCAATTTTGATTTTTTCAAGCGCACTCTGCTTGCATTATTTCTTCACAGCACTTCGCATTCATCTTTTCATACAGAGTAGATGCGAAGAGTATGAGTATAATAAATGAAGGCGTTCTTACTTTCTTTAATCGACCTATTACCTGGCTCATTATTCATTTATAGAGTTCGTCTTGATGGTTCAGATGATTTCGCACCACGTGTAATTAGCCGCAAGTGTGATTTACTAATCGACGGTTTTCCGAGGTGCGCTAATACTTATGTGTATTATCAGCTACAACTTGCCTCAAGATCCGCGATTATCGCTCATCATTTGCATTCCTGGCAGCAATATCTGTTCGCTGCAGCTTGGGGAAAACCGGCATACAGGCTGATCAGGGAGCCGGATCAAGCTGTGTCTTCGATCGTAGCAAAACAGGGGCGTAGCCCTGCGTTGGCGTACTTCCAGTTTAGCGTTTTTTATTACATTACTAATTTTCTTCCCAATCGAACTTTAGAGTTCGAGGATGTAACGTCACCACAGAGCTTAGAAGCCATTTTGAAGGGCGTCTGTGAGGACTGCGGCCTGAATTACACGCCAGTGGATAGCCAGCAAGTTGTGGATTTGCTTGCGACACGTACGAACCACAAAAATTCCGAGACTCATCCACTTGATCCGGATGCTTTGGGGTTCGGGGCTAGCTTAATGCGGAGGATGGCGAAGCGTGCGTATCTTTCGGCAGTGGATCAGAAGAGAAACTCGAAATTATGATTGTAGCAATCTGGGGGTTTTATGAGCAGGGTAACTTCGGGGATGACCTAATGGCGGTCATGTTTGCCGAGCTCGTTCGAGAGGCCGGTTTCGACTCCGTTATTATTTCGAAAAATCCACGCTTCCGACTTCTTGGGTACCCATCCTGCGCGAGTATCGAAGATAGCAATGCTGAAGCGATTTTGCTGGGCGGTGGCGCTTTCTTCAAAAGGGCGTCGGAGAATAAGAGCGATCTGAGCACTTCTCTTGAGCCCCTTCTGGCCTATCTGGACAGGCACGAAGTACAATTGATCGCCATGTCGATCGGTAGTGATGGAGTTGCTCACCGCGAAGAGTTGGCTGCTCAGCGAAAGCAGCTGATTTTACATGCTAGCTTTCGTGGCGGGTGTGTGCGGCTACGGCGCGATCTTTCGCTTGATATCTCGGGCACGACCTATCTTCCTGATATTGTATTGGCGAGCCAACATTTCTTCCGGAGTAAGTTTTCCGCGTTGCAGGAGGCGGAAGACGAATCTTTCCTTGATCTCTTCAATTTCACGCGTCGTTCGCTGCCGTTAATCCCGACCGAACTCGGTCGAATGCTAGGCCGTTCGAAGGCCAATTTTTACTCGCATCAAGCTTTTTTTCCAGGTGGTGGTGAAATTGCCCTTCCGTTCATGGGCTCCGTTAGGTCAGAGAATATTGGTCGGGCTTTGGCGGCACTAAGAGCATGTCGCAGCATTACTTCATCGAAACTGCATCCCGGATTAGCTGCAGTGTCGATGGGGGCGACGTTCCGCGCATTGGCCCCTCGAGATAAAACGCGCGCAGCACTTTCAGAGTATATACAGGAAGGCATCTTGAACCTGGAATCTCGCAGTTCCAGAGCAATGACCGTAACTATAGCCAAGGATTTGCGGTGGCAGAAAGCGCTCTGGCAAGATTATCGCGATCGCATTGTGAGTCTTCTGGATAGGTCACGCTAAGGGCCGATCCGATGAATAAGCGGGATATCCAAGGACACGCCTCCGTAAATCTGTTGTCATTTCATAAGACGCTTTTTCTCCTAAGCCTCTTTGGCACTTTTCTGCTTCTGCCAAATACGGCAGTTGGGATATCAGTCACGATACTCCGTGACATGGCAATTCTAGGTTTGTTGTTCGTGTGGCTCCTCGTGAGTGTGGGGCAACAAAAACCAAGCGAGCAGACCACTATCTGGGGGATCACGTCAATTTTCGTGGTCGTCGTCGCGATGGCTGCGACGAACAGCTCACATATATTCCTTGTTGCACCGCTATATATTCGCCTGTTTCTTTACATAACATCTGTATCAATCTTGGCCTCCCACTCATTGAGTCACGGAATGAAGATTGATCTGTTCCGATATGTATACGCGAGCCTGGCTGCATATATTTTATTATCGCTAATCATATACATCTTCCCGTTCGGGCGTACAGCGACTGGCGCAATGGAGGGATTTGCAGGGCAGCACTTCTCGAAATTTGTCTTCGTGATTAGCACTTTATTTTACTTGACGGTGGTGATGCGTAGCCCTTGCGATAGGAAGGCTAATCAACTCCAGGACATTCTGCTTCTCGGACTTTCGCTGCTCTCGCTAGCACTGGTCCTTCAACGTGGGGCCTTGATTGCAGTGGCCGTCGGCCTCCTTATCTACCGCAAGCGCATTTTGCCAACTGGCAGTGCTTGGTCGAGGGTGCTTTTTTGGAGCCTCCTCGCCTCAGTTTTCGCGATGGTCGTCACTAGTGAACGATTCTTAAGCTATGCATTCTTTGACAGATTTGGTCCCCAGCAGATACTTCACCATGTTCTGAACGGGACCTTCTCGTGGGATATGATTAGGGCTCGCGGGAGGTTTGAAATGGCAGAAGCCATAACGGCGAACGCCGACATAGGGATCTTTGGTAACGGACCAGGTGTTGCGAAATATATCGTAGGAAGCGAATTCTTCCTCGGCCGAGAGCCTCACAACGACATGCTCATGCTTCTTACTGACGTAGGCGTGCTGGGTTCGATCCTCGCCCTCTTAATCTTGCTATTACCAGCCTTGCTGCGACGCCGAATTCAGCTTCCGCCCAACTCTTATAGTGAAATACTATACGTAACAGGTGCGTCTTCTCTCATAGGATTCGTTTGCTGGATGGCCGTCTCGAACGTGCTCGTTTATCTCCCGGCCAATTTTCTAGCTTCGAGCTTTCTAATTTTGGCGGGGAAAAGTCATTTACCGGCCAGAGATCCTCGATTGGTCAAATTGAACCTTCAAGGGTAATCTCTTTAGATGCACGTTTCCTTTGTCCATAATAACTACGGTGCCATTAGCGGCGAGGAGCGAATGATCGCTCGAATAATGCAGCTGCTGACCGACAAGGGGCATACTGTTAGTTCATTCTTTAGAGACAGTTCTACCATCCAAAGTTCGGCGGATAAGATAAATGCATTCTTCTCTGGCATTTGGTCCTACGATGCTGCGCGTCAATTCGAAGAATTTTTAAAAGTTGAGCGGCCTGACCTCATACAAATTCAAAATCTATACCCGCTGATTTCTCCGTCGATTCTCGATGTAGCGAGGAGGCATGATATTCCGGTAGTTATGCGTTTGTCGAATTACCGATTATTCTGCCCGAACGGATTGCTGATGACAAAAGGGCGCCTCTGCCACAAGTGTATGGGCGGTCGGGAATACTGGGGCTTTCTCAAAAACTGCGAAAGCAACATATTAAAGAGTGCGGGCTATGCTATTAGAACCGCTACCGCTCGGCGCTCTGAGGCTTTTGCGCGCGGGGTAACGCATTTTTACGCTCAAACCCATTTTCAGCGTTCGTTGCATGTCGCGGAAGGGTTTGACCAAGAAAGAATCAGCGTCTTACCGAATTTCGTAGACGGGATTTCGGCCTCCGAGCACGCATTGAGCGACACAAAAGGGTCCTATGTGGCTTACTCAGGGAGATTGAGCCACGAGAAGGGCATTGACCTGATTTATAAGCTTGCTGAGGGGTTGCCGGAGGTGCCATTCAAATTAGCTGGCGCAATTGGTGACTTCCTCGATGCGCCTAAGCCCCCGAATGTCGAGTTGTTAGGTCATTTGAGCGGAGATGATCTACGTAATTTTTACTATAACGCGAAAATGCTGCTTCTCCCCAGCCTCTGGTACGAAGGTTTCCCGGGAGTTGCATTGGAAGCGATGAGTGTCGGAAAGCCTATTGTGGCCTCTAATCTCGGTGGGATGCCTGAGATCGTAGAGAATGAGACGACGGGCTTATTGTGCGAGCCGGGTAGTGTTATTCAGTTCCGGGCGGCAATAGAGAAGCTTTGGCAAGATGATCGACTTGCGTTAGAGATGGGCGACGCAGGTCGAAGTAAACTCTTGAAAGAATTTACTGCCGATGTCTACTATCGCAATCTAATGGACGTCTATGAAACCGCCTTGGATATCCAAAGGTGACAGAATATATATCGTTATAGCTAGTAGATAGCTGGGCGGGTTTACTAGCTTAGCGTAATATTGGAATTTTCGAAGATTTTCTTCAGGTGTTGTTCCTAAATGAGCTATTTTGCAGGGGTTGAGTTTGAATCTTTCCGATTATTGGTTGTTTGATCGAGGTGTTGGCGAATGCGCTACTGAGATCGTTAATTACACTCAGGGTGAGAATGCCGATTGTAAGTTCTTTTGCTGCCTAAATCCTCATTCATTTGTTGAAGCGATGGAAAGGCCTCGCTTCCGCGTGGCTCTTCAGGGAGCTGATTGGCTGGTTCCTGACGGAGTAGGTATTGTTGTCGCTTCACGACTCCTGGGTGGGACAATAAAAGGCAGAGTGACGGGACCGGACGTCTTTATCGAAGTAATGAAGCGATTGGACAAGGTCGGTGGGTCCGTCTTTTTTCTGGGTTCGTCGACAGAGGTTTTAGATCGGATCGAGACGCGTGCGAACTCTGAATTCCCTAATTTAAAGGTGGTTGGGACTTATTCGCCGCCATATGTAGATGCATTTAGTGAAGCAGAGAATTTGGATATGGTTTCTGCGATAAATGCCGCCCGACCCGACGTGCTTTGGGTAGGGATGACTGCGCCAAAGCAAGAGTGTTGGATCGCGGATCATCGACATCTATTAAATGTCAGGGTGGCTGGCGCAATCGGTGCGGCATTCGATTTCTATGCCGGTACCGTTAAGCGTTCTCCAAAATTTTTCAGATCCATCGGTTTGGAGTGGCTGCCTCGCTTATTGGCTCAGCCTCGGAGACTTGGACGAAGAATGTTCGTTTCGGCTCCAATATTTATGTTTGAAGTTTTGAAGGTCAAATTTTCAAAAGGCTGACTCAGGATTTCTGATACCTGACTTTTGAGATCCTTCAATTTCGTCACGGACCCTTTTTTTTAGGTTATAACCCCAAATGAAAATTGCCATGGTAGGCTCGGGCTATGTCGGCCTGGTATCGGGCGCGTGTTTCGCCGATTTCGGGCATGACGTGGTCTGCATCGACAAGGACCAGTCGAAGATCGATCGCCTGCACGACGGCGTGATGCCGATCTACGAACCGGGCCTTGCCGAACTGGTCGGCGCCAACGTCAAGGCCGGCCGCCTCACCTTCACCACCAGCCTTGCCGAGGGCATCAAGGGCGCGGACGCGATCTTCATCGCGGTCGGCACGCCCAGCCGCCGCGGCGATGGCCATGCGGACCTTTCCTTCGTCTATGCCGTGGCGAAGGAAATCGGCGAGAGCCTCGCCAATGACGCGGTCATCGTGACCAAGTCCACCGTTCCGGTCGGCACGGGCGACGAGGTCGAACGCATCCTTGCCGACAGTGGTACGAGCCACCGGTTCGCGGTCGTCTCCAACCCAGAATTCCTGCGCGAGGGCGCGGCCATCGGCGATTTCAAGCGCCCCGACCGCATCGTGATCGGTGCCGAAGACGACTTCGGCCGCGATGTGATGCGCGAGGTTTATCGCCCGCTCTTCCTCAACGAATCGCCGATCCTGTTCACCGGCCGCCGGACCAGCGAACTGATCAAATACGCCGCCAACGCATTTCTCGCGACGAAGATCACCTTCATCAACGAGATGGCCGACCTGTGCGAAAAGGTCGGAGCTGACGTGCAGGACGTCAGCCGTGGGATCGGCATGGACAACCGCATCGGTGCCAAGTTCCTCCACGCCGGCCCGGGCTACGGCGGATCGTGCTTCCCCAAGGACACGCTCGCCCTGCTCAAGACCGCGGAAGACTTCGACAGTCCGACGCGGATCGTGGAAGCGGTGGTCAAGGTCAACGATAGCCGCAAGCGCGCAATGGGCCGCAAGGTGCTGGACGCGCTGGGCGGCGCGGACAACGCACGCGGCAAGAAGGTCGCGCTGCTCGGCCTGACCTTCAAGCCCAACACCGACGACATGCGCGACAGCCCCGCCATCGCGGTCGCCCAGACGCTGACCGATGCGGGTGTCGAGGTGGCCGCCTACGATCCCGAAGGCATGGAGCAGGCCCGCCCGCTGATGCCCGAAGTGACCATGGTCGAGGACCCCTATGCCGCGATCGACGGTGCCCATGCGATCGCGATCGTCACCGAATGGGACGTGTTCCGCGCGCTCGATTTCAACCGCATCAAGGACCTTGCCAAGGCACCGGTGCTGGTGGACCTGCGCAACATCTATCGCCCGGACGACGTGCGCGCGTTGGGCTTCGACTATTCCAGCATCGGACGGATTTTCAGGGAAGCCTGAACTCCCAATCCAAATCATCGAACAAGACGGACCTTAAAAATGAAAAAGGCTTTGATTACGGGGATTACCGGGCAGGACGGTTCATACCTCGCAGAATTTCTTCTGGCTAAGGGATATGAGGTTCATGGCATCAAGCGCCGGGCTTCCTCTTTTAATACCCAGCGAATTGATCATATTTACCAAGATCCACATGAGCCTAATCCTAAGCTAAAACTGCATTATGGTGACCTGACGGACAGCTCGAACCTGACCAGGATTATCCAAGAAGTTCAGCCCGACGAAATCTATAATTTGGGCGCCCAATCGCACGTCGCAGTGAGCTTTGAGTCCCCCGAATATACAGCTGACGTCGATGCCATGGGCACGCTCCGCTTACTCGAAGCAATCCGGTTCCTCGGTCTCGAAAAGAAGACTCGCTTCTACCAAGCGTCGACCTCGGAACTTTATGGATTGGTGCAGGAGATACCTCAGCGAGAGACGACACCATTCTACCCGCGCTCTCCCTACGCTGCGGCCAAACTCTACGCGTACTGGATCGCTGTGAATTATCGCGAGGCTTACGGAATGTATGCCTGCAACGGGATTCTTTTCAATCACGAGAGCCCACGTCGCGGCGAGACCTTTGTAACGAGGAAAATAACGCGAGGACTGGCGAACATCAGCCAGGGCCTCGAAGATTGCTTGTACATGGGCAACATGGACGCTCTTCGCGATTGGGGTCACGCGAAGGACTATGTCCGCATGCAGTGGATGATGTTGCAGCAGGACAAGCCCGAAGATTT
Source organism: uncultured Erythrobacter sp. (assembly GCA_947499095.1). Lineage (GTDB taxonomy): Bacteria > Pseudomonadota > Alphaproteobacteria > Sphingomonadales > Sphingomonadaceae > Qipengyuania. Next base: position 47,251 of record CANMMR010000010.1, on the reverse strand, counting down.
CGTAATCGCCACTGGAAAGCAGTACTCAGTGCGCGAATTTATCTGTTGGTCTGCCGAGGAGCTTGGGATCACCTTGCGCTTCGAAGGCGAAGGCGTGGACGAGGTTGGGATCGTCGAAGCTGTCAGTTCAAAGGTGCCGGTGACGGTGAAGCCTGGCGACACGGTCGTTCGTATCGATCCTCGCTATTTCCGCCCGGCAGAGGTGGAAACTCTCCTTGGCGATCCGACCAAAGCGCGCGAGGTCCTCGGATGGGAGCCGGAAATTACCGCGCGCGAAATGTGCGCGGAAATGGTCGCCGCAGACCTTGAGGACGCGCGCCGTCACGCGTTTCTGAAAGAGAATGGCTTCGCGGTCCCTATCAGCGCCGAAAACTGAGGTAAGAACATGAAGGTTTTTGTCGCAGGTCATCGAGGAATGGTCGGTGGTGCCATTCTTCGAAAACTCGAAACTCGGCGAGAAAGGGGGGAGACTCTCGATATCGTCACCAAGACCCGCGCCGAGCTTGATCTTACCAATCAAGCTGAGGTCCGAAATTTCTTGCAATCCGAACGGCCAGACCTCGTGATCCTTGCCGCCGCCAAGGTTGGGGGCATCCACGCCAATAATACCTATCCGGCCGACTTCATCTACGAGAACCTGATGATTGAGACTAACGTCGTCCATCAGGCTTTCAAAGCAGGCGTGATGCGCCTGCTATTCCTCGGATCTTCCTGCATCTATCCGAAGAATGCATCGCAACCGATGGGAGAGGCCGCCCTTCTTACCGGTGCGCTTGAGCCTACAAATGAACCTTATGCGATTGCCAAGATTGCGGGAATCAAGCTCTGCGAAAGTTACAACAGGCAGCACGGCACTGACTATCGCTCAGTGATGCCCACCAACCTTTATGGCCCGGGCGACAACTTTCATCCGGAGAACAGTCACGTTCTGCCGGCTTTGATTAGGCGTTTCCACGAAGCGGCGCAGGCAAAAGCGGAGGAAGTCGTTATCTGGGGTAGCGGAAACCCGCGCCGCGAATTTCTTCATGTTGATGACATGGCAGAAGCATCGCTCTTCGTCCTCGAACTTGAACGCGAGATCTACGAAGCGAATACTCAGCCAATGTTGAGTCACATCAACGTTGGGAGTGGTGAAGATATCTCGATCTTCCAACTGGCTCACCTTGTTGCCGAGGTCACGGGGTTCGAGGGGCGCATCGTAACGGATCCCACAAAACCAGATGGCACCATGCGTAAGCTTATGGATGTCAGCCGACTGGACAGCATGGGGTGGCATGCGAAGATCGGTCTCAAGGAGGGTGTGGCTGCGACCTATCGCTGGTTCCTTGAAGCCGAAGATCAGGTGAGGGGCCGTGCTGTCGACGCGTAGCGATTTGGGGGCGCGGACTATGCTGGTAAGCCCACTAGATTGTCAGTGTCGCTTGGGTCCAGCACTCGTTCAATCAATGAACTCCCAGCCCAATCCGAACGCATGAGTTCTCTGGTGAAGGGTCATCGATTTCATCCAAGTGTCCTTCGCGACTATGACATTCGCGGGATGGTCGGGGATGTCCTGTCTGAGCGGGATGCATATGCGACAGGTCGTTCGTTCGGTAGTCTTGTGCGGGAATCCGCTGGAAGGAAGGTCGCGGTTGGCAATGATGGGCGCAGTAGCTCCCTGGACTTAGAATCGGCACTTGTAAAAGGTCTGACTGAAAGCGGCGTCGACGTAATTCGCATCGGCTTGGGGCCCACGCCCATGCTTTATTTCGCGGAAATGGAGCTTGAAGTCGACGGCGCCATTCAGGTTACCGGAAGCCATAGTCCGATTGGCTACAATGGGTTCAAGATCGTCCTGCGTCATCGCGCTGTCGACGGGGAATTTATCCAGAAAATAGGCCGAATGGCGGTTGGGGGAGAATGGTCGCCAGGCAAGGGCGCAATTAGCGAGATAGATGTTCTCGATGGTTACATCGAACGCATCTCAGAGAATTGTGGAAGCATGGCGCTCCGGGTCGGGTGGGATGCCGGAAACGGTGCTGCGGGACCCGCTGTCGAAAAATTGGTCAAGAGATTACCGGGAGAGCATCTCACCATTTTCACCAACGTCGACGGTGATTTTCCCAATCATCATCCCGATCCCTCCGATGAGAAGAACCTCGATCATCTCAAGCGTCTGGTAATTGAGAACGGGTTGGACCTGGGCCTCGCTTTCGACGGCGACGGTGATCGCTTGGGAGTGGTCGATGGGCGGGGGCGGGTGGTTTGGCCCGATCAATTACTCGCGATCTTTGCCCGGCCAATCTTGAAGGATCGACCTGGTGCAACCGTTATTTCGGATGTGAAGGCAAGCGACGCGTTGTACGAGGTCATCCGCTCTTGGGGCGGCAAACCCTGCATGTGGAAGGCTGGCCGCTCGTACATCAGGAAGAAGATGGAAGAAACTCGATCTCCCCTTGCCGGCGAGATGAGCGGGCATCTCTTTTTCGCTGATGACTACTACGGCTTCGACGATGGGCTTTACGCCGCTTTGAGACTCCTCAGAGCCGTGAGTGACGAGGGCAGGACGCTAGCCGAAATGCGCGATGAACTGCCTGCAAAGTGGAATACTCCTGAGCTCCGCATTCCTGTGAACGGTTCGCGGAAGTTCGAGGTCGTCGATGAGGTGATTCAGAGGCTCGAACATGAGCAAGCGGATATCGTCCGCATTGACGGGGCTAGGGTGAGCACACCCGATGGTTGGTGGCTTCTTCGGGCGTCAAACACGGAAGACATTTTGGTCGCGCGTGCAGAGGCAACGAGCGACGAGGGCCTTGGTAAACTGCTGAGCGCAATCGACAAACAATTGGCCGCATCAGGAGTGACCCGCGCCACCCAGTAATTCGCACTGCTTTGTAGCGCAGATCATTCGCGAGTGCGCACTTCGCTTAGTGTCAGGCCGCAGCACACGCCGCAGGTCTGCATAATGCCACGGCTCAGTCCGAAACGATGAGATTTCAAATTTGGGGGTAGAAGATGACTAAGGTCACACCAGTGATCCTTTGCGGGGGGAGTGGTACTCGCCTTTGGCCAAAAAGTAGGCCAGAGAAACCCAAGCCTTTCCAACCACTCGTTGGTGAGAAAACACTCTTCGAGCAGACAATTGCTCGGAGCGAAGTCGACGCAAACCAACAGGTTTTGGTGGTGGGCGGAGCTGGCCACCTGCAACACATCGATACGCAAGCAGGCAACAGGAAAGCCTTGAGGGTTATCGTCGAGCCGGGCGCAAAAAATACTGCGCCCGCAATTGGCTTAGCGGCTGCGCGGCTCGACCGCGACGATGTAATGTTGGTCTGCCCTAGCGACCATCACATCGCCGATGAAGACGCGTTTCAGGAGGCTGTGGCGAAGGCAGCCGCGCTCGCACAGAATGGCTGGCTGGTTACGCTCGGGATCGAACCTACAAAGCCAGAAACTGGCTTCGGCTACATTGAACGAGGTGAGGACCTTGGCACTGGGTCATACCAGGTCAAGCGCTTCGTAGAGAAGCCCGAGCTGGCCACTGCACGATCATTCTTGAAGCGTGGCACCTTCAGCTGGAACAGCGGCATTTTCGTTTTCACAGCTGGTACGTTTCTGGACGAGCTTCAGTCGCACCGTCCCGCCATGGGTGATGCCGTTTTAGCAAGCGTCGAGGCAGGCGAGGAGAATGGGGCCTATTTCTACCCGGCCGCAGAGCCATTCCAGCCCATTGAAGGGGAATCGATCGATTACGCGGTGATGGAAAACGCGAAGAAAGTTGCGGTCATTCCTGTTTCGATGGGGTGGTCTGACATCGGTAATTGGCACTCTTTGCATGAAGCCCAGGAAGCGGACGAAAGTGGCAATTACTCAAGGGGACCGGGTGAGCTGATAGATTGCAGAAACGTTTTCACCGACAGCGACGGACCGCGGATCTCCGTGGTTGGTTTGGAAGACGTTATTGTTGTCGTCCATGGTGATGAAGTCCTTGTCACCGCTTCTTCGCATGTGCAAAAGGTGGGCCAGCTCGCTGGTGCGAAGGGCCGATGAGCGCGGCGCTGAAGACGAAGGTCGTTGAGAAGGTTTGGGGGAGAACAGATATCCCTCAGCACTTCGGGCAAAGTCCTACTGATCAGATTGGCGAGGTTTGGTTCGAACCACCACACAACGCGGATGGAGTCCTGATAAAATACCTGTTCACGTCAGAGAAGCTGTCGGTTCAGGTGCATCCTTCCGATGATCAGGCGCGAAGCATGTCACTCGGCGATCGCGGTAAGGATGAGTGTTGGCTTGTTCTTGATGCGAAACCGGGTGCTGCAGTCGCGCTTGGTTTGAACGATCACTACTCAGTCCAAGCTGTGCGCGATGCCGCGATAGACGGCTCAATTGAGGAAATGTTGGTTTGGCACGAGGCGAGGGCCGGGGATTTCTTTTACGTTCCTGCAGGGACGATACATGCCATTGGCCCGGGCTTGGTGCTGCTCGAAGTCCAACAGAACACCGATACGACCTTCCGTCTGTTCGATTACGGCCGGCCAAGGGAATTGCATCTCGATCAAGCGCTGGAGTGCGCGAGGCTGGAACCGTATTCGGAAACGAAGCTGAAGGCTTATGCCGGTCCCGGGAGCATGCATCTGCTTCAGACCGATGCATTCTCCGTGCGCTTACTAAGCGACCAGAACCTGTTCTCCGCTGATGAGCCTGCTCTCATAATTCCTCTGGAAGGGCGCATCGAGGTGGGATCCGACATCCTCGAGATTGGATCCTGCTTCGCCATGGAACCAGGAGATGTACTTCGCTCCTTGGCGAACTCTCGCTTCGTTCTCGTGACCGAAGGGAAGCGGGGGCAACGTTCGTATAGAGCGGACCAAGAGGTTGCTGACCTACAAGTCTGAGAGTTGCTCCCAGCGGCGCTGATGGAGCTTGGAAGTCGAGGCATTCTCGACATATCGGGCGAGCACGTTTTTGCTCTTCCAGCCGCCAGCTTGCATGATCCCCAGGGTATCAATTCCCGCAACCATCATGTCCTGAGCGGCCCCAATCCGCATAGAGTGGCCAGAGAGGGCATAGATCTCTTCACCGCTGAGGCCGGCCTTTGCAGCCATCCCTTTCACGATCCTGCGAATTGACGATGTGGACAGCGCGTGTGCGGCGACTTGGTGCGTGTGCAATCCGCGGAAGAGCGCACCTTCCTCCAGACCTGAAAGCGTGAGCCAAGCCTCCACCAACCTCGAGGTGGCCTCACTCAGATAAGCAATCCTCCCTTCACCATACGGATCGGATTTTGACCGAGGGATGAGGATAGACGATCGGCAGGGGCTCAAGCGCTCTACCGTCAAGAGGGCGAGCTCGCTGCTGCGGCAAAGCGTGTCGTAGCCAACGCTGATTAGCGTCGCATTTCGCCGTCCTTGGAGCGTTTGGGGACAGGCTGCCACCATCCTCGTCAGTAGCTCGCCGGTCAGGCCGAGAGCCTGCTTTTGCCGGGCCGACTTCTTTCGCCTTACCCGCCGTACAGCGAGCTTCACTTCGCTGTGCTCAGTGGGGCAGGGCAGGTCGGCCATCATGTGAGCAAAGCGAATGGCATCGAGGCGATGCTTGATCGTCGCGATAGCCTTGGTTTCTGCCTCCTCATCGACAAACTCGGCTATGGTCTCCGGCTGGGCCGGAAGCCATGCACTGTCGTTCGCGACACACCATTCCTGGAACCTGCGCAGATCATTGCGGTAGCCACGCAAGGTGTTTTGTGAGTAAGCGCCTTCACATCGATCAAGGATTTCATCGATGTCGGGCGCCGCGAAGATGCTTGAAGATTGAAAGCTCATTATGAGCTTATAAGCTCACTAGGATTGGATTGCAAGTGATATCAGGCGCACAAATTCGAGCTAGCAGGAGTTTGCTCGGACTGAGCTCCCGGGAATTGGCCGCAATGTCGGGAATTAGCTGGGCTACGATCAAGAGATTTGAGGCCGATCGCGGAGTACCTCCGTCGAGGAGTGGGACGCTGGAGCAGCTCATTGCGAAACTAGAAGAGGCTGGAGTGGAGTTCTTGGGCGACCCAGTGGCTTCGCCCGGCGTGCGCCTCAAAAGGCGCGCAGCTTCGTAAGCCGGACCTGCCCGGACGTGCCTCGCATTTACTCAGTCATTCTTGCCTTGGCCGTCCTCACGGTCCTCATCTTGGCGAACATCCCGGCATTTCGCATCCCCGGGGATCCGGATGACAAGCTGCTCCACTTCGTCGCTTTCTACGCCCTCGCTTTGCTTGCAGCGGGGGCGCTCCCTCGAAAGCCTGCGTTCACGCTCTGGGTTTGGCTCACTGTCTTCGCAGGAGCGATCGAGCTCATCCAACTGTTCATGCATCAGGGGCGTGAGGCCGATTGGGTAGATTTTGGGACAGGGGTGGCAGGCGCGGCCACTGCGCTCCTCATCCTTTCGATCGCCCGCCTTTCCAAGTCGAAGCGCGCGGACGTTTGATCGCTCCCTCTGACCAGTTCTAGTGATACGCGATAACACCATCTGGCGCCCACACCGCTTCAGCGCCGCGCGCAACGACATGATCGTGCTCCGCTGATCCCAAATCAGGCGCAGTTCATACGGGCTGCCCTACGAGCCAGAAACCTCTCGAACGTTCAGCTGTGCCGGCGCAGCCCTGAGCGCTCCCACATTCCTTGAAAGCTCGCAATCTTGACTACTTACCATTCGCAGGTTTCAGACGAAGCCCGCGCTGCTCCTGCCGCGCCTCGAAAACTCGTGGCCGAGCTGAAAAAATTCGCTGCACCTAATTTTTGTAGGAGTTTCGCGGAGCTGGCGGTGACGCTCCTCGCCTTTTGCAGCCTCATTTTGGCGATGCTGTGGGGCATCGATGCGGGGTATTATGCAGTGGTCGCGGCCGCACCGGTAGCAGGCCTGTTACTGCTCAGGCTGTTCATCATCCAGCATGACTGCGGTCACGGCTCGTTCTTCGCCACGAGGTCCAGCAACGATTGGACTGGTCGCGCAATGGGCGTTTTAACGTTCACGCCGTATGATTGCTGGAAGCGCTCGCACGACCTGCACCACGCGAGTACGGGAAACCTCGATGCGCGCGGCTTCGGTGATGTCGATACGTGGACGGTCCGCGAATTCCATGCCAGCGGCCGCACGAAGCGTCTTTTCTACCGTGTCTATCGCCATCCCGTCATCCTCTTCGGTCTGGGACCGGCCTACCTTTTTCTCCTCCGACACCGGTTGCCGATCGGGCTGATGAAGCAGGGATCGAAATACTGGGTAAGTGCAATTGCCACGAATTTGGCGACCGCCGGCCTACTGGCGGCGCTGATATATTCCTATGGATTGCTCGCGGCATTCTTGACTGTGTTGCCGGTACTCCTGATCGCTGCTTCCACGGGGGTCTGGCTGTTCTACATCCAGCATCAATTCGAAGAAGCCCACTGGGATCGAAAGGCCAACTGGTCGTTTCACGAGGCCGCTTTGCTTGGCAGCTCCCATCTAGATTTACCTCAGCCACTCCGCTGGTTTACGGGAAACATCGGCGTGCATCATGTCCATCATCTGGTCACACGTGTGCCTTTCTACCGCCTGATGGAGGTACTCTCGGAGTATCCAGAATTGCGCGACCTCAATCGTTTCACCTTGGTCCAGTCCATTCGACCGATCTGGCTAAGTCTCTGGGATGAGGACGAGCGCAGGCTGGTTACGTTTCGAGAAGCGCGGCTGTCGCAAGCTTGATGAGTAACTCGCAACGGCGAATGTCGATTGCGGCCGGTCGATAAATAGGTCGGCATCTGAGCACCCCGGTGCCCATCCTAAGGGGCCACCGCGCTACGCCGCCACTGAAATCAGCGGGCTGGCTAAGAGCCCTAAGTCCAAGCCTTGGGCGCCCGCCACGCGGCAACCCGCGGGCCTTTCGTCGGCTCGGATAACCAGCCCCTAAGGCGCGCCATCATAAAAAATTCGGACAACTCGCAATTTTTGGTCACCGACCGTCCTATAATGTGGGCAGGCCTCGGAAAAATCGAACTTTCCAAAACATACGCCGAGGCAAGTAGATTAGAAAAATGACTGAAGAAGTGCAGACATATTCGATGCCCTTCGGCTGCGTGGACGTCGGCCACAAGGTGATTTTGAAGGACTTCGGGTTTGATGAACCCCTCATCGTTTTAAAGGCGTACAGGGGCCGCCCCATTCCTCAAGACACGCTTCCGGGTCAGTACAACCTCTCGAACGTCGATCCTCGTAACGAGCGGCGCAACTTTAGCGAGGAACAGCTTGAGGAGGAGCATGCGGACGATATGACGCTTATCGTCGCTCGTAAGTCTGGCGATAAGGGTATCGTGGTTTACATCCCTGATGCCGAGAAAGAGGTCGAAATCTACGATGACGAGCCAGTGGCCTGGTAAGTGAACAGTCCGCTTAGACAGGCCAAAGTGCCGAGCTAGACTGAGCTGTTTGCCCGCCAGCAGCAGGCCTCTCTTCAGGCGGGTGCCGATGAGATACGCGGCAATCTTGATTGGAGAGGAGGGCGCTCAGCTAAGCAAATTTCGAGCATGATTGCCCGAGGGTTATTTCAGCTAGAAACGTCCTTCCTCCAAGTGACCCAACATGTTCCCACGTTTTGGGTTCGCGGAGAAGAAAGCTTTCTAGTGGCGGCAATGCGCGATAACACCCACTGTCGCGCACTTTCCGATCAAGTCCGAATTCAACGCTTGCGTATTTTTCCCGTCTCGCACCACAAGACATCATGTGCGCTCATGCACATCCACGGGTCCGTTTCACCTTTTGCATCGGAGTTCACGAGGAACAGACAATGTGCCCGATGGGCGCCACTTCGGGTTTCAGGCAAAAACCTCATTGTAAATTTTTAAGATAATTACGCTACAACGCTTGAAAGGCGTCGCCGAATCAGTTAGGCCACGCAGTGAACGTAATCTAAGGATTCGATTTATGAACAAGTCCCGCATTCTTTCTGCTGCCGCGGCGCTGTCGCTGGCCGTTGGCTCCGTTGCGTCCGCTGATATGGCGATTGCTCAGGAACGCACTACGGAGGCAGCAAGCGAGACTAACGAGCTCGACGGCGGTTCTGCCATTATTGCAATTGGTGCGCTGGTAGCCGTTGTGCTGGGTATCGTGATCGCAAGCGGCGGCGGCGATGACGATGATCGGCCTGTCAGCCCCTGATCAGAACTGGGTCAAACAGTTTCGGTAAGTTACAGCGGCCGGTCTTTACCGGCCGCTCTTCTTCGTATTGCGCATATTACAGGATGGCGGGCGCGCACCTTTGGTCAGGGCAACGAAGCTTGCTGGCTCCAGGTTGGAATTCAGGCGTCACTTCCCCTCTTGGCTTTCCATACTAAAATAACCTGGCGGCATTCAGCGGTTAGGCGGATCGCCAATGATATATCCCGTAAATCGCCCAAGCCTCCTTGAAGATCCGTCGACCGGCATCCCTCGGCGTCTGCGGGCGCTCCCATGAATCTGCCCCAGCAAAGGGAGTTCGGGTCATCGCACGGCTCCCATGCGGACCTGTGCGAACGAAGCCGCTCGGTCTAGCAGCATCGCGAAAGGGAGGTCAGGTCCCAGCGTGACAGCTAAAGAGCGTAGAGCAAAACGAGCGGTAGGCGGAGCGTTTTCAAAGGGTTGCTTTTCAATTAGAGAGTTCAAATGTCCTGCGCCCATCTGTCCTGTACTACTGAGTTTCAAGATATCAGAGCTGCCTGCCAGGAGCATCCTGTAGTGAGGATCGCCCCTGCCACGAAAGTAGCGCTTGGGCGGGTCGGTTGAAAGACAAAAATAGCTCCGAGCCAGCCGCTTTGCGAGCCGGCCGCCCCCTTTCGTGGCTGCCGAGAGCGCTGGCAAATACCAACTTCGCAAGAAGATGGTGGGCATCAGGACTTGCGCGACGTAGATGCGAAACTCTCGCCCTTGATGGGCAGGCAGCAATAGGTCCAAACACCTCTGCATAACTCACATTCATCATAGCGACGCAAACCCATCATAGCTCGCGAGCGGCACGATTATCGGTTTCGGTAACAGGCAGCCATGGTCGAAATGACCGAGTTCAGGGCGCGAAACAGATACGCAGGACATTCTGAACCCCTCCCCGTTACTGATGAGTTCGGAGGCAGATGCATCGGATCGCAATTAGCATCTCCGCACGATCCTTACCCACGTACGTGTATGACTTCTGGGCAATTGAGACTTGCGAACTTTTGAAATTCCGGCTGGCGAATGCGGATCCAAAAAAAGGGGGGTGGGGCGACCCACAGCAGGCCGCCCCAAGTGCGAGTTAAGCTCCACCAATCTCCCGATCGGCGAACGCGAGTTGCATCAGCCGCTCGCTCAACGCCCGAGCCCCTTGCCGGTAGGCGAGATCCCCCCAGTCAGGCCAGCGGTCGATGCGCTCGTGGAGCCAGAAGAGCATTCTGTCGCGCGCGTAATCGTCCGCGAACGTAACGGACCATAGAACGCGCGTGAGCGGGATGTTCGGCCCGAGGCCGACCCCCGCGAGCACGATGGCCGGCTGCCCTGCGATGCTCTTACGCCCGAACCGGTATTGCAGGTGCAGGGTCGCATGCTCCTGTGCTGCGATCAGGCGGTCGCGCTCGTCCTGATCGGGTGTGCCGGTGAGCCCGTGGAACGACTTGAGCGTCGGCAGGCCGATCGCGAGCGGCGCCGCATCGGGGCTCCGGGTGGAAGCGAGCATCACCAGAACCGCGCGACCTTCGGGGGACAGGTCTGCGGCGGGATCGGCTTCCGGCTGCGGCATTAGCAACTTCTGGCCAGCGAGCCAGCTCATGTAATGCCTGCTCCGGTCCCAACTGCCGAACAGGTCGACCGCGCGTTCCTCAGTGTAAATCACCCGACGATCGAGCGACACCAGCGTGGCGAGCATGAATTCGAGCTCCTGGTTGCGGGTATCGGTGCGCGGGATCGCGGCCATGCCCAACCGCTCCGTCCAGAAGTATTCGCGCACGCTGCGCCAGGTTTTTCCATTATGGTCCGTCAGGGGCGGAAAGCCATCGATCTCGCCTTGCGCCACGAGCCAGTAGCCCCACGGCAGATTTGGGTTGAACCGGTCGGTGTAGGGGATCTCGTCCCAGTCGCGCGCGCTCACCGGCGACGCTCCGGATCGAGACCGACCGGCGGCGGGGATGCCTGATCGAGCTGGGTGTCACTGTCGCTTTTGCCATCGATGGCGGCTTTGAGCAGTCGAGCGAGCCTGCACGTCTGCGAGTAGACATAGGCAATGTCGCGATAGACCCGGCCATTCTCTGCGCCGAGGTCGTTCGCATTTACCTGACGACCGGGGACCAGGTCGTGGTTCCGATCGCACTGGAATCCAAACCACCACAGCGGTTCGTGGCTGCCATGATTGTCATCACCATCCTTGCTCCGGCCCGGACGTTTCCTATTGGCCGTTTTCGGATGACAGATGGTGATCTGCGTGGGCCCATCCTCGCAGGGCGCCGCGTAGTCGAGGCCGCCGTGTGGACTAATACCGAGTGCGCCTGGCACCGCGTCGACCTCGAAGCCGAACAGGGGATGATCTTCGTCCACTCCGACGTAGCCCCCCAGTACTCCGTCCGTGTCGCGCAGGATGGTGCAGGGCAGGCCAGTGGAGGCATCGACCCAGGCGAGCTTGTCCGGCTCGTGCTTCCAGGGTCCGTCGCCCGACGGATGGCGTGCGGGAACGTGGAACACCTGCGTCGCCTTGATCTGCGTGTCCGCGATGGGGAAGGGTTTGGTACCTCCGGCCCGCACGAGCGCCTGGCTGACTGTGGTTTTCTTCTTGGGCATTTCGATAAATCCTTCTGATACGAAAAAAGCCGCTGTCCGATGTGGACAAGCGGCTGCTGGTCGCCCGCCGGATGGCGGGCGCGGATGGGCACGGCAGATTGTCAACGACGGGCCGTGCCGGCTCCCGCCATCCTGCTGGATCAGGTCATCTTTTCCTCCCTCTTACTTCCTTCGTTATCGCCGTCATCACTACGGCCGATCCGATTGCCGCTACACCTCCACGGCGAAGCGGCCCTGTCCGGCTTTCAGCTCGGTGCCTTGCGTGCCCGCTCGATCCTGCGCCAAGCTTCCCATGCCGAGGCCAGCCAGTCGCGTTGCTTCGGCCGGCAGTGGGTCAATAGGAAGAGAAGCCACAGCGCCTGCGCATCGCGTGAGGCTCTGGCTTCCAACCTCGTCCACATAGGGCCTTTCTCGGCGACGATCCCGTAGGCCGCCGCCGCATCGGCAAGTTCGCGTGGTCCGCACGGCAGGCAGATCGTCGTGAGATCGGGCCGGTCGCGTGTGATCAGTGCAGGAGGGCGGGGAGGCAGCGTTCGGCCCAGGATGAGGCTGTGCCTTAACGCATGATCCTGCAGACGCGGAGTGCGCAACAGCACCGCCGCATCGCGCGGGATACGCTCTGCGACAGTCTGGATAATAGCAGCTTGCCTCGCGCCGGATCCGAACGAGCGACGATCAAGCTCGAACCGCGCGCCGCGCTTGGGATCTGTCCTCACCACGAGCAGCGCGGCGCCCGGCGTTCGTCCGCCATCGATACAGACCGACACCATAACGCGCGGGTGCGACATGCGGCGGACGATCATGCCGGTTCCTCCATCCGATAGACATTTCCGCGCAGGGCCGCTGAACGCAGCCGGTCTCTTGCCCACGGCTTGAAGTCGCGGATCAGGAATGCACTGTCCGGACAGGCCGCCAGCGCCGCATCGGCGACGGCCATCGCGCTGCGTTCGCGGTCGCAGCCGATCTTGCCTGTGGCGGAGAGCCAGCGCAGGGCGACGATCGTGGTGGTCAGCACATCTGCGAGGACGTGATCCTTGACCGCATCCCACTCGCTGGCCTCGACCAGCTTTCCGATCGCCTCAGGCGGCGAAGGTTTGGCGGGGATGCCGGCACCTGCCGCATACTCGTCGAGATGTACGGGGTCGGCCTGCACCGCGGTCGAGCGGCACAGATCGATCCGCTCGCGCGCGTGAGGCGAGGTATCGCGCAGGTGGACCGGTAAATCCAGACCATGGCGGCAGGCTTGGTAACGCAGCACCGCGAGGTCGCGAGCCTCTCCGCCCCAGGTCAACATCTTTGCTTCACGTCCAATGCCATCGAGCGCGTCAAAGAAGCCGCGCAGGATGTCGATTTCGGCATGATCAGCGAGCGTCATGACGACCGGATCGGCAATCTCGGGAACGTCGCTGTTGCCGTCGAACCGCACCACCATCCAGGCGGCCGCGGCGATGGTTTGAAACGGCCAGCGGACCTTCTCTTTCTTGCGACGGCCGAGGTGATCGTATTTCGGTTCGCGGCCGTAGGCCCAGGCCCCATGCGTCTCGCACCGGAACCTGTATTCGAAATCGCAGACGAGGTAGACGCGCGGACAGGTTGCTCCGTCCCGCGCGCGGGCGGCGAGCCAGGCGTTTGCCTGCCGCTCGAGCGAGCGCTCCCACACGGCGAGATCGGTGGCGATGGTATGGATGTTGTCGGTCATATGTTTTCTTCCGTTGCAGATGCACGAAGGCCCGCCGGGTCGGGCGGGCCTTCGTGAGGGTCGTGAAAGGTTTGATGGAAAGCTGCGATCAGCGATGCCGTTCGTGTGCGGTCATGATGCTGAGCGTGGGCTCCGGAAGACCGCTGCGATAGAACCAGGCCCGCTCGTGATCGACGAGCTCGTGCTCGATTTCCTTTTCCCAGACCGTCGCGCCTGCGTTCCAGCGATATTGCCGCGCTTTCAGCAGATCCTTCTTCCCGATCGGCGAGCCGGTTGCGCGCACGAGCGTGGTTGCGCGGTCGGCGCCTTCCAGCAGCCGCTTGAAGTGCGTACGTTCGGGATCGGCACCCCAACCGCTGCGACGCTGCTGGAGGAGCCAGAAGAGGCTCCAGACATCGTCGCCGGCGCGGTGGGCGTTGCTGTGCCAGCCTTCCTGCGCCAGCAGCCATTGCTGTGCGCGTCCGTCCATCCCTGCGCGCAGCCAGTCGATGTCCTTCATCGAACATCCCCAGGCGGCACCGGCGATCTGCGGATACCGTCGCTCCAGCCAGGCGATCTCGAATGATGCATTGTGCGCCACGAGCAAGTCTGCCCGGTCCAGCATGGCGAGGACCTTTTCGTCGGGGATCGACTTGCCGACCAGGTGGTGGTTCGCAAGGCACGTGAGCCAGGTAATACGCGGGTCGATCATGACGCCTGGATCTTCCTGCCAGACGCGCGGCGCGGCGTGGTTCACGACCTCGCCATTCTCGTTCACCCAGACGAGCATGATCGCCAGTTCCATGATGCGATCATTGGCAGGGTCGAGCCCCGTGCTTTCCAGGTCGATCAGCGCGACACATCGCGCATCGGGCGGTGCGCCTTTCGGCGGATCGAAGTAGGGCCGCGGGACTGAGCGCAGGACGCGGTAATTGCCGTCGGTTTCGAGACGGCCCACGAGCGCTTCGCTGTCAGGGTTGAGATGTTCGGTATTCATGCAGATTTGCCTTTCGGTTCGTTGCCGAACCGGCGAGGCGGAAGCCGAGCGTTCACGCTCTTTTCCTCCCACTCTGCCGGTTCACCCGGCAGGTCTCCACTCTAGTCTTTTTAAGGTTCGCATGACGCCGTGCAGGCGGTCATGTTTTCCTGCTGCGGAAATAAAAAAAGGGGCGGCCTCTGGGCCGCCCCGCTCTCGGTCTATCGGGAGGATGCGTTACTCCTCGTAATCGTACCGCGACATGTCGATGGGGTATCCTTCGTCTTCCTCCTTGGTTTCCAATGTCTCCTGCACACGCTCGCCACGAGGGGGCGCAACATTCAACCTGTCGAGGAGGGTCTCGTGCTGGCTACGAACTTCGTCTAACCGCGCTTCGGCCAAGTCTGCGCGAGCCTTGTCGGCTGCCGCTTCCCTCATGAGTGCCGACAGCTCCTGCGACATTGTCTCGACCTTTCCGTCCGCGAGCGCACGGGCTTCCCGTTCGCCGACGAGCTCGTTTTCGAGGAGAGCGATCTCTTTGCGCAGCAAGGACTCGGTCTGGTCGCTACGCTGACACTCCTCGTTGATGGTCTTCCCCGTGAGCCCCAGCGCGACATGGACCATGTCTTCGACACCCGCCCGAAGCCGCCTTTCGAGTTCCTCTCGCAGGCCGGCGGGCGCTTGCCGAACGTGTTGTATGCCCCGCGCCTCCATGCGTTTCTTCCAGTCATCTACCTTGTCGTAGATCGACTGATTGCCCTTCGGCATGCCAAGCTCAGTAGCAACGGCGTTCCCATACACTTTGTTGAGATCGCCGCCGGCTTCCTGCAATAACCGATTGGCAATCGCATCGACGTCGGTCTGCGTCTTGTAATTTGTCTTTCTCATGATTTCGTATCTTTCCTGTCCGCTCCAGCGAAGGCAGCGAGTGTCGCTGGGTTCGCTTAATGATAATTTCGGTAGATCGGGCGTTCGTGGCGTCCGGCATTTATCGCGAAAAATCGGAAGCTTTCTCTTCCGCTCGAGATATTGCTCCGCAGCGAAAGCAGCGAATTGCGCATCGTAAATCATGCGGTGTCGCGAGGATGGGCGCGAGCCGACGGCGATAGGAAGCGAAGCGGGCAAAGACGATAATCGTGCGGACTCGATCGTCGTATTTTACGGCGAGCTGGATCCCCAAGATGAGGAGGATGATTGCGGTCATCTTTCGACACCCTCCGGATTGGGATGACCAGGATGGCGCGGCGGTTCGGGGGGTTTCTTATCCGCCCTGTCGGCAGGACGAGAGATCTCGGTTTCAGTGCGGGAAGACTTGGCGGATGCCAGCTCGGCAACGACGCTGTTCGGCGGCATTGCCGCGGAAACCATGGGCGATCGATTGCCCACGGCGGTTGCAGTTTTGGTCCGTTCATAGACGTGCATTTGGCGTGCAATGGCCTTGGCAAGCAAAAGGTCGTCGTTCGCCAGCGCCTGATTGTGGCTAAACTGTCCAGGCCGGATGTTCTCGTCAAACACGAACCTGTCGGGCCTCGCTCGTGCTACGGCGATCAGTCGCTGAAATGTCGGATCGGACCGCTGAGCTTTCCAGAAGGATGCTGCCCAAGGTGCATTGTCTTTGAAAACTGTAAGTTCGCCGTCCTCGATCGAAGCGGCTCCAGCCACGATTGCCGCAGCAATCCATCGTCGGCGCTCGATCTGGATCGCTTCTATCGCAGCAAGATCTCGCTGGACAGCAGGATGAAGAAGCCGGTGAGGTTTGTCTTTGAAGGTTTCGACCAGAACGGGATCGTCGAGGAAGCGCCAGTGCAATCCCTCGTAAGAATTTTGGTAACGCGACGGCACCAACCAGAGCTCGTCGTGGTCGATCTCATCGGCGATCGAGCGCTGTGTTTCGAGCGCAGGGTCGGCGGAATTCGGGTGCAGACCGATGTTTTGCACCTCCAGAAGGTAATTCGTGACAAGTTTGCCGGCGTGTAACGGATGATCGGGTGCGGCGAATGTGCGAATGCGCTCGCCGCGCAAGCGGCGTTCGTCGTGATCCCTCCATCGCTTATCTTTTCGATCGCCCCACGTATCATAATAGGCGCGACTTGCTGAGACTATGCTGCGGATCGAACCTGCGCGCACCGACACAACGTGCGTAAGGGCGAGGTTCCTGAGAGGTCCTTTCTCGAGCGCAATACCAAGTTCGGCTGCGATCCTGGCGAGTCCCTTTCGGATCTTCTGCGCCGAGGCGATCCGCAGGCGTCTGAAGCGATACCGTGCGAGCTTGAGCGCATCGATCCGTGCCCTGCGCTTTTGCGACACGATCTCGATCGTCCGCAGACGCTCGATAAAGGCGAGATTTTCGCCATACCAGAATTTGCGGGCATCCTCGGTTTTTTCGATCCGGTAGCGATCTTCGAGTTCGCGCCTTTCCTCGGTCTCGCGTCGCGCTTTTTCAGCCGACGATCCGCCTGCAGGCGGGCCCCAGATAAGCGCCACAGTATCTCCCGCCTCCTCTGGAAAGACGCGCGCATCCCTGAAAGGCTTCGACAAGGACTTCTCCAGCTTCTTGACCCGCGCCACTTCCCGTTCGTGGGACCGGCGGCGCTGAGCCCGCTGCTCGTTAACGTCCTTGCCCTTCTCCACGTCCCTTATCCTGCGATAAGATTGCGCGTTGTGTTGTTCGAGATGGTCGGCGAGTTCCTTGCACTCCTCGATCTCTGCCCGTCGGTCGGCGAAGCGATCACGTTCCTCATCGGTCAGCTTCTCGAACCGCGGCATAACGAACTTGCGAACCACGAGACCGGGATGGGCGGGTTGGTATCCGCCCTTGAGACGGTTACCCAGTTTCTGCAGCGCCGCGTTGCCGTAGGCCTCGCTGGCCGCGATGGACTGCCCTTGCGCGTGCTGCCCAGCTTCAGGAAGATAGCCGTTGGCAACAATCCGCGCGCCGCTCTGTCCAGCGACGTATTTCAGCCCGACCCGCGCAAGACTCTCATGCACCTGTGCCGCGGTTTTTGATTTCATGATACGAGACTTGGCCAGGACCTGGACCGCCCGTTCCATGTCCCATTCCTCGCCAGACTGCGCGATATTCGCGGCATAATTGTCCTGCTTCCATGACTTATGAGCTTTCTGGGCTGCGATGATCTCAGGCCGACCGAGGATCTTGCCGTCCTCGTCAGCAACCTTGATGTCGGACCAAGTGTGGTAGACCCCTGTCCGGTCTGCAACGAACCGGCGATTGGGTTCGGGCTCGAGACCCAGATCGCGCTCGATGATTGCCATGGCGATCTGACCAGCTTCTTTCCACCAGTCCTGACCGAACGTGACCGGCCGGTCTTCTGCGGGCAGGAAGCTGACCACCAAGCCGTGCATGTGATCGTTGTCGGTGTCGCGATGGTCCGCCCAAATCGATGGGCAATCTGCAACGCCCAGAACCCGGCAAACGACCGAACGGACGTGTTCGAGTTGCTCCGGCGTCAGATGCTCCCCCTCCCGGCTACTGACCGCGATATGCCAGAAGCGCTTCAGGCCGGCGCGCGCGCCGTAGATTGCAATCTCCCGCGATTGGCCTTCCGGATCTTCTGAAACAAGATTGTAAGCGTGCCGCCCTTCTATCCGGTGCTCCTCGGCGCTGTCTGTGTTCACATAATCGCCGACCGGTTTGACCTGCTCCATCACCGCAATGTCCTCGGCGCTTAACTGGATATCGTAGATGTATCGCGCCCGTGAGAGCGACGTCGAAAAAGCGAGTTCCTGCTTCAACCTCGGGCTTGCAACGCCGCTGCGCCCGTTATCGTATCGCCAGATATTGATGACCATCAGCGGCTCTCACGCTTCTCGACCGAGGGAACAGCGCGGGACTGTTCCTGCCAGTGCGCGATCAGGCGGCACAGCTCGCGCGCCTCGTCCAGCAAGGCACTTTCAGTCGCTCTGGCGTCCTCGATCAACGCAACCAGTTCCTCATGCCGCTGCTTTGCGAGCAGGCCTAGAAATGCGTGCTCCGGGTCATCATTGGGAATATCTCGCGCACGCGCTAAGTCATCGTCCAGTCGCGTTTTAAGCGCGGCAAGGGCATCCCCGATGCGCTTCTGCCGAGCCGCCATTGCCAGAAGTCTGGCACCAACATCGACCGCCGTGTCGCGCAAGCCCGAAGGATGGAAAATCCGATCCCGGCAATATTGTCCGACCTCTCTGTCGGGCACCTCTCGCTGGATCTGCGCTTTCTGTTCGGCAGTAACATAGACCTTGATATACGGGCGCTTCGCGCGCTTCTTCGGCGTGGCCGATCCCTTCCTATAGGCCATGACCAAGCCCTTCTTCGCCCGCCGTGCGGGCGGCACTTGAAACGCCGTCACGGAGCTTTAGCGACACGATGGCGAAACGTGTGGGGCACCCACACCCATCCTGTAGGAAAAATTGGCCCCGTTTCATGAGTTCGCCTCCGGCAACGGGAGCCCGATCTGATCGAAGATGAGTTCGATGCAGCGGGCGACATCGTCGCTGCGCGCCATGGCTATGCGCGTTGCATCGGCATCATGCGAAAGCTTTGTCGCTTTAGCGACCAGCTCGGCGTCGGACGCATCCTTGATGGCTCCGAAAAAATTGTTCGCGAGCCATTCGCCTCTACGAAATGCGCCGGGGGGCAGTGGAGGGCGCCGTATAGCGTCCGAAGGCTCGCTCTTCGCGTCATGCGAACTGGACTGTTGCTCGTGGTGGTAGGACCGCTGTACTAGTTCTGTGGCAGATTCAGCATGAGTCCGGTGGTTCTGAATCGCTCCAGATCCATAAGCGTCTGAGTGCATCGTGCCGGTCGCGGGATCGGGAGGCGAAGCCGCCGCAGTCTCGGCCTTGCGGGCACCGTCCGCGTTACCACGCTTAGCCGCCAAGCGTCGTTCGTGCTCGTAATTAACCCGCGCGCTCCAGACGCCGTCAGCATCGCCCGGCCAGCTGGAATTCATCGCCGGCCTACTCAAGAGCCATTGGAGAACTGGCGACTGATAGCCATCGCGCGTGACATATCGACGATCATTGAGCCACCGCAGCCAGCGGTGGAGTTCCTCTTTCTGCTCGTCGGTGAGGGAACAGACCGCCGTGACCCGTTTGACTAACGCCTTCGGATTGAACCGCTTGTTCGGCTTGGCGTGGATTTGCTGGGCATCTTTGAACGCGTAGGCAATGGCGCGGTAAGGAAATCCCGGCGAAAGGACTGGCTCGTCGGGGTCAATCGCACTGCCTCCGAATTCTTCGCGCAGGGCTTTGAGCCTGATCGCCTCCTTCTCGCCTTCCGTTCGCTTGCGGCGCTGCGGCCGTTTCCGTTCACCATCGTTGTTCAATCCGGACATTCGTCTTCTCCCTAAGGTCGATGATACCTTTTAGGATAATTTGCCTGGGATGAGTAACGCGGGCGCCGCGATCGCGTGAACGTCGACAGGGAGAGTCACGTTTCGACCCGCCGGGTTGACCGATTCGAAGTCTCCCCCTCGCGGCCCGCGCGCGTGGAAGGGAAAGACACCCCCTAAAAGGAGCCGCACCGGCGGCGCGTTCTTGTGGGACCTCTTCGCATTCGCGAATCCGGCCCGGGGAAGGCGCCGCCGGCGGGCGGCCCTTCGGCGCGCGACCCCGCCGGGGCGCGCTTTGCCGGGCAATAGCGACCGGTTCTAGAACTTTTTCAAAACGACGATTTTGGAAATCGTCGGTGAAAGGAAAAAGCTTTCAGACGCCTGCCGGCGCAAAAAGGAGATGTGAAATGAAGATCGAACAGCAGGATAGACTTCGCAATCCGTTGATCGAAATGAAATCTGAAGAGGAGAGAGGAAAAACCCGACGACGAACCTGTCGGGGGCATCCGCCGTAGCGGATGCCATGGGCGCCTTCAGGCGCCCGGGGGCGCGATGAGTTTTCGTCGCGTCCCCCCTGAGGCCGGCCTGGTCAGCCGGAGGTTCGCCCCGGATTTCCTGGCCGGTCTCAACCATTTCTTAACTTCCAGCCGATTATGGCGAAGCCACGGGGCCGGGCCCGGCTCCCGCTTTTCCTCTCTCCCCCTTTCATTCAATCTAACTGCTACATGTCGGGATCGCGCGCAGGCGCGCGCGACGGGTGGCATGGAAGCCACCCGTCAGTCATTCATTCTGCTTTGGTCAGCCGGGCAAAGGTCGCGATGTTGCAGGCGATGGGCGTACTGCCCATGGTGAACAGCACTTTGCCCGTAGGCGCGAGCTTGGCGATCCGCTCTCGGATGCTTCTTTCAGCAAGAGCGATGCCGTCGCCGTAGGAGCGGGCTGAGCCTTCGCGAAGGCATGTTCTGCCGTCCTTTCGGATGCGGGCTTCCAGAGGAAAGCCGACGTCGAAGATCAGCTTCGCACGCGCATCTCGAGGATGTTTCCATACTGCGCCGTTCAGGATGGCCTTAGCTTCAGTCTTTCCGTCGGTGATGAAGTAGGTCAGATCGAGCGCCTGAGCGTCGAAGGTCGCGCAGGGGCGTTTGGGATCCATTCCAACGTGGAACAACTCCCAGTTCTTCATTATGGCGAAACGGAGAATTTGCTGCATGTCCGGCGCGCTTAGCTTCGTGCCGCCGATGACGAGGAAGTCGAGCGGCCGCACTGTGCGGGCTTCGAGTTCGGCCTGGAGGCCTCGCAGGATCTGGTTCATCGCCGTGCTGTAAACGCTGGGGTGATACGAGGAGTTCATCTTGATATTTCCTTCCGCAGGTTGCGTGTGATCGGCCGCGAAGCGGAAGTTTTTCCCTTCCTTTTCACGATCAGTTCTTCCTGCTCTTTGGAAGGTTGCGCGTTTCCGTTTGCCGGCAAGTCGCCCTGATTTTTGACAGGCATAGTTTGAAGGCAGCATGACAAAGGACCGAAGACATGCCACGCAGCTTCTTGGCGAAGACTGGCGATTGACAACTGTCTGAAAATGCACCCTTGGGAGGGTTGAAATGCCGGAAGTTGCGGCGCTCAAGATACACGAATGGCTGGATCGCGCTGCCGACCCGCTAAATATCGGCGTGGGAAGAATATGGAAAAAAGGTCAGCTGCTGCCTGGGCTCTTCAGCAGATATGAGTGGAAATGTCTGGCGGTGATCGAAAAATCCAGGCTGCCGAGACGGAGAGAATCGAGATATGGTTGGCCAGAGCCGTAGCGACAACTGAGGAAGCGTCGCGCTTCGTGGTGGACGCCGGTCGCGCGGATGCCGCCGAGGCGGCGCGCACAGCACCGCGGAAGCGACCAGGCTAGTCGATGAGTTGAGCGAATCGAGTCCGGAATTCAGGAAGCTCTGGTAGGACAACGAGGTGATAGCGCACACTGAGGGCGTTAAACGGATCCTAGCGATTTCTCGCGCAAGGTGATTTTCTTCGCATAGCGTGTCCTCCTCACAACCGGACTGCGGGAAACCCCCCTCTTCAGAAATTGTTGAGATTGCATGGCTTATGGATGCCCGTCGGCGTGACGGTAGCCTGGTGGGGACCCTTCGTCGTGAAGGGAAAAGAAGCGGGAACGGTCTCATGAACATAATGAATATCGGGGAGTTCGACATCCGCGCACGGATCGAAACCGCTGGAGCTATCGAAAACGAAGGAGTGCAAGTCCTCCTGGCTGGTCTTCAGTCTTCGATATGGGGAAATGCGGGCAGCGGCGCGAGAGCGATCGGCGTCGTCTGGAACGGGGTCAGCGACCTTGCTGTCGAGGACGATATGGTCAACGCGCGAGACGTGCGTGCGCTTCTCAGCCGCATTCGCGACATCCTGGCACAGAAAGATGACGCGGGGATCGAACTGCCGACCGACACGTCGGTCCGGTCGGCGGAATCGAGCGTCAGCCATGGGTTCTACTGCATCGTCGATGTGAAGATCGACGGCGTCCATGTGCCGTTCGGCTTCTCTGGATACGCCATGAGCAGAAAGGAGCGAGGCTGGCTGGGCGAGCTCGAAATGGGCTTCGTCGAGCACCTGCAATGTTTCCTCAAGCATCGCGCAAAAATGGTCGCCCGTGAGATGGCGATGCGCAAGGCCTACACGAGTCTCCTCGAGAGGATCGGAGGCGAATGCAGGCCGGCCTGGTTGCGTATGGCGACCATAGACTGTTGGGGCGACGCCTGGTTCGATTCCCGGCCCTACGAATATGCAATGCTCATTCTCGACGAGAAGTTAGACATCACGCTTGAAGGGCACCGGGTGAAGAATGCGCGGGAATTACGCGGCCTCGCCCCTCTCTACCGGAGGGCGCAGCGCAAACGTGCCGAGCGACGTCGTGAGATCGACGAGGCTCGAGCGACAGGACTCATCGATACGGTCGCAGAGGCCCTGATTCGACATCATGGGCGTCAGCCACATGAGGTCATGCAGGAATGCGTGAAACTCGGCCGGGAATGCATTCACGCCCATGTTGATCTCGCAGGCCCCGACGAGCCCACACAAGGCATCTGGTTCCGGGACGGGGTCCTCCACTGCGCCATCGATTTCAAGGGAGGTGCCTATTCCAGCGGGGATCTCATGCTGGACCAGCAACTTCCGGAATCATACACAATGGCCATGAAAGGGCGTTCTCTCCATGAGCTCATCGACCATCCGGTTTTCGCCGCCTGCAAGCCGCGCATCACCAGCGTCAAGCGGTATGAGACGAGCACCAACATCCGCCACACCATGAAGAGCCGCCTCGTCTATCCCGAAGTCTTGGAAGTGCCCGCGATGCGCTGATGCCGACCTCCTGCTAGTTACCGGGTGGAACCCGCAAAGCACTCGGAAAGGCAGTCGATCGCTAGTTGCGATGCTCGATCTCGAAGAAGAGAGGGCGACCGAGACGATTTTTGCGATGCTCGCTAGCCTGCACACGGTAAAGACTGGCGCAGGAAGGCCGGACCAATTGCTCGGGGCTGCGATGACAGGCTTGAGGCGCAGCTCGGGGCCATGCGGCTGACCGCCAACTTGCCGGCTTGCGAGGACATTGCCGAAGCGCTGCCACACCTCTGCCGTTACGTCCTTGTCGGCCGCGAGGATCATCGACGGATGAACTGTGCTCTTACCGACACCTCTCTTGTTCTGGATCGCCGGAAGGCGCGGCTCGTCCTGCGTATCGCTCGCGAGATGGTGGAGGTTGCGCTCGAGTGCTCTGAATACGACGATGATCTGAGAGTGCTCTTAGCGAGGCGACCGGGCGACATGCTGCTTCAGATCGAGCATCCGGCACCGCGCTCGATGCCAACTCGCGGCGCCCATCGGCGTCTGCGTTTCGCTCGTCGGCTGGCGGCGCCTGAACAGGGCGTCATCCGGGTGAAGGACAGGGGTGATAAGGCGCTGTTGCTTTTGTCGATGCTCTTGCAGAGCCACAGCCAAGCGAGTGCTGTCTAGCTCACCCCTGGGAAGACTCCACGCCTTCTAGAAGCTCGGACAGGCTCATTTCGAGCGCCTTCGAGAACCTTGCTGCTGTCCGCAGGCTCGGCAATGTCTTGCCTTGTTCGACCCGTCAGACGTAGGCTTTCTTTATTCCAGCCCGATCTCCGAGCTCCACAGAATTGAGGCCCTGCTTTTCCCGAACCTCTGTTAGGCGTCGGCCGAAAGAGATCGCTAGCGGATCGTCAGAGGAATCAGCGGCCTGCGCCGTGTCCGCAGTTTAGCGACGAGCGAGAAGAGAGTCATTCGCTCCCGTCTGGAATTCCACCGGCAGATCAGTACCGAACGGAAGGCACTGCGCCGTCTCGAACTACCAAGCCTTCCATCCATCAAAATTGCTTTGCTCGACTGATGCGGAACACGAGCAGCCTGCAGTACACTGATTTCTTCACGTAGATCGACTCGTTGTCCGATTGCCCTAGGCCTCGTGGACAAAGGGTATCCACAGTTTGACTGAAGCGAGCGCGACGAAGCCGAGGTAGGACTCCTTGGTTTTGTCGTAGCGGGTTGCCACTCTGCGCAAGTTCTTGAGTTTGTTGAACAAACGCTCGATGAGGTTGCGCCATTTGTATTTGGTGCGGTCGTGCGGGGCGGGATTGCGCCGGTTGACCTTAGCCGGGATCACCGCTTCCGCACCGGCTGCCTCGATCTCCTTGCGTATCGCATCGGCATCGTAGCCCCGATCAGCCAGGAAGGCCTCGATCCGGTCGGTTATCATGCGGAACAGTGGAGCGAAGCCCTGCACATCGTGCGCCTGTCCAGGTGTCAGAACGAACCCTAGCGGGAGACCTCTGGCATCGCATCTGGCATGGAGCTTTGTCGTGAAGCCGCCTCGCGATCGACCAAGCGCCTCGGTTTGCTGAGTCCCCTTTTTATACCGACAGCACAATGATGCGCCCGGACCACCGTGCTGTCGATCATGTCGGCGGCTGTATGCCGCCCCGCCAGTTCGGCCAGTGTCTCGAGCATGGCATCGAACACACCGGTCGTGACCCATCGTCGATAACGTCGGAACACGCTGTTCCACTTGCCATATTCGTCCGGCAAGTGTCGCCACTGCGCGCCGGTCCGCGCGATCCACATCATGCCTTCGAAATAGGGACGATTATCCTGCGCCGGGCGGCATCCGCGACCACGCTCAGACGGCAGCAGCGGCCCGATCACTTCCCATTCTTCGTCCGTAACGCCAATCCGTTCGCCCAAGGCCGCCTCCAAAAGCCAGCCTTGAATCAGTGGATCGGTAACGCGTCAAGGATTGCCGGCCGTCCCTGCCGGGCCACAGCGACGTTTACATCTCCGCGTTCGATATTGTCGTCTGGATATCCGTTGGTTTCAGAATGTCGGAACCTGGGGTCTTATAAACGGTCAACTCTCCGTTTTCCCAAAGGCCGACCTCGACTGCCTTGGCTGACGGATCGACAAGCAGATAGAATGCGTCGCTACCCCCCTCATTATCCTTGTTGCCCGACGTGAAGAAAACTTCGCCATCGCGTTGCAAGGGAGCGGCTGTCTCGCTGTTCTGCATCAGCACGTTCAGCTTGTCGTCGAGAAGGTTCCTGAGCTCGGGCGCTATCGGGCTTTCGTCATAGAGCCTGCTATCCACGGGATGCTGACCGACATACTCGCTAAGTAAGGACCAATTCCCATCGTTCTCGCTCGCAGTGGGCACCGATTGGCTCTGAACTTGCTCCGTGCCATTTCGCGATGCCGTTGAATCGGTTGATTGCCCACAGGCTGCCAACAATATAGAGGAAGCTATGAGGAAATAGGTTGCACGCACTCGATTATCTCCCCGAAAGTTAATTGATCACTCTCCGCACTTACCGACAGATTGCTGGTATGCAAGGTTTGTCCACGAACCCTA
Organism: uncultured Erythrobacter sp.; assembly: GCA_947499095.1. Taxonomy (GTDB): domain Bacteria; phylum Pseudomonadota; class Alphaproteobacteria; order Sphingomonadales; family Sphingomonadaceae; genus Qipengyuania. The sequence continues at coordinate 21,581 of CANMMR010000010.1, read as the reverse complement.
GCATAACGTCTATCTCACGAATTTCTCTACGCCCAATTCCGAAGGCTGGTGAACGACATGTCTTTTCTTGCTAACCATATTCTCGTAGCGGATAATGAGATGGGACCGACGGACCGTCCTCGCGACGAGTGAACCTTTCTCTCGGCACGAGCACCTCACCACATTCCGCACTAACTTCGATCTCCTGATGCGTTCGGTTCTCACTCTAAGTCGTCGGCATCGAGGTCATGCATCGACCAGTCGGTCCCGCCATTGAGTTCGTCGTAGTGGATCGAGATAAGCCGTTCCTTTGCGACCTCAACCTCCACCCCCAGCGGATCGGGACCGAAAAAGGCCAGCCGGCTCACCAAAGCATGGATCGCGGAATGGACCTTGGTCCGCGCTTCGAACCTCACCGTTTCGTCTTCATGATCTAGATCGGAGCGCAGGCGTTCCAACCTCGTCCACTGTTCCTCCAGACTCGGCGTATGGGCGGAAATGAGCAGCCGCGACCGGGCGTCATCGAGCGCATCGTTGGCGACATCGCATTCCACTGCCAGATCCGTCCAGATGACCTGAGCTTCGGGCCGACCGGTTTCGACGGCGATGCGGAGTGCGTTGTCCGCCCGAGACTTCGCGATATGCCACGCCCGCTCCAGTCGTGGGATCTCGATCTCGAGATCCCGAACCTCGGACTGAGAAACGGGACGATCCTTCGCGAAGGCCTCGAAGATGATGGGATCGAGTATTCCCTCTTCCCACATCGCATAGTTGTAGTGGACGTTATTGGCGCAACCCTTGCCTCGCTGGTAGCCGTCGCAGACGAGGTAGTCCTCGTTGACCCAGGTTCCATCCGCACGCTGTTTGCGTCCCTTGCCGCGGAAGGTCATCTTGTTTCCGCAATTGCCGCAGACGGCGAGTCCCGAAAAGAGGTTTACCAGCCGCCTGCCCCGGCCGGTGAACTTGCGAGAGCGCTCTGCCATCGCAGCCAAGGCACGTCGATGGAGGTCGGCATCGATCACCGCCGGATAGTAGTCGACCACGACGTCCCCTGTCATCGCTCGCCTCGCGCCGCGTGCCTTGCGGGCAAGATGCAGCTCGCCGATCACCGCTGGGTTCCGCAACACCTTCTGAATGTAGGAGGCGTGCCAGCCATCCGCCCGTCCGAAAGTTGGGATGCCCTCCAGGTTCAGATTGCGGGCGATGTGGTGCTTCCCATAACCGGCAACCGTCTCCTCGAAGATGCGGCGTATGATCGCCGCACGCTCCGGGATCGGAATGAAGGTCGGAGGGTTCCCCACGACGTCGAGCCATCCTGGTGCGCGGCGGGTCATCACGAATTTTTCGCCGCTGTTGAGACGACGTCGCTTCACTGCCCAAGCGGAACTGATGCGCTGGCTCTTCTTCTCAGACTCCTCATGACTCAGCTGAGCCTTCACGACGACTTCGATGATCGAAGCCATGTCGAAATTGCCTTTTGAGTAGCTCCGAGAACCATTGACCGTGGCCACGACGACGCCGGCCTCGGTAAGGTTCATCATCCACATGAAGACCCGTCCGGGCTCCTGACGCGACAGCCGATCGAGCTTTTCACAGAGGAGAATGACGCCTTCAGGATAGCGGCCGTGTTCTACATCCTGTACGAAGCGTCCGAGAGCTCCAGATGTGGCGTGCTGCCCCTTGAACGCGCTGATACCGTCATCAACGAGCTCATCGACGATCCGCCATCCGGCTTCGCTTGCATGCCTGCGGCAATCCTCTCGCTGGCGTTCCAGACTGGAGCCCTTGCCCTGCTCAGCGCTCGACCAGCGCATATAGATTACGCAATCCATCATGGCGGCTTATCGATTCTTTCGATGAAGGTGTAGGGGTATCTTACCTTAAGAGGTTGTGCCCGCCGGCTGCGGCGATCTCCAGCGCGCGTTTGGCGGTTTCCTGGCCCTTGACCTGCTTGAGGTCCGGCCCACGCGCAGGCTCTTCCACCTCGCCCCGTTCGGGCGGGGGCAATTGCTGCGTGCCCTTCAGATGGTTGAGCAGGCTGGCGAGATCGGGAGCGGCGCAGATCGGCACCTCGCTCGCCCAGCGGGCTTCCGCCCCCTGCGCCTTAGGGCAGATCAGCCCGCATTCGGCCTCGCTTGCATGGATGGCCACCAGCAACACGCCGGGCGAGGGCACGATCCGAGCATCGAGCGCCAGTTCGCCCACCGCGACCCACTCGGTCAACTGTTCTGCATCGGTCACACCCATCGCCGCGAGCAGCGCCAGCGCGATGGGCAAATCGTAATGCGAGCCTTCCTTGGGCAGGTCGGCCGGCGACAGATTGATGGTGATGCGCTTGGGCGGCAGGGCGAGGCCCATGCTGGAGAGCGCGGCGCGCACGCGCTCCTTGCTTTCGCCAACCGCCTTGTCCGCCAGGCCGACGATGTTGAATTTGGGCAGGCCGGGCGCGACCGAGCACTGCACTTCGACCGCGCGCGCTTCCAGCCCCAGATAGGCGACCGTCCGAACCAGAGCTACCAGCGTTAATCCCCACCGCGTGACGTACCGGGCGGGGATGGCCAGAACGGATTGATTTGTCGAGGGGAAACCCGGTCCATCGTGGTGGAGAACGAAAAGCGTAAAGACGGTCTTCACCAATCGCTTTGGCAGTTCGGCAACACCCGCGCGCGCAAAGCGGCGATATGCTTCGCATCCTCGCTTCGCTGCTATCGCTGGTCGGACTGGCCCTGTCCGGTCCTGCAGCCTCGCAGTCGCTGGGTCTGGTGGCAATGCCGGTCGTGTTCGTATCGACGCCGGTGGTGCAGCCGATCGAGGCCGCGCCGTTCTATGATCCGCGCGAGGGGCAGAAGGTGCTGGCCGAGGCCGTCGCGCTTCCCGCGCCGCTCCCGCCGCGCCGCGGTGCGGACTTCGTCGGGATCCGCCCGCAGGCGGAGCTGTCCGTGTCGGACGCGCCGCGCTGGCAAGTTCCGCATGCCATCGACCGCAGCCGCCGCGACTATCGCCGGGGAATCGCCCGCTTCGGCCCGTTCCTCGTGCTCGACCAGCGCCGCGTCGCCCTGCTGGGCGAAACGGACCGCGCGACACCGGCTGCCTTTGCCGCCATGCTGCGCGACTTCCCCGGCCTCGCGCAGATCGACATGGTCGAATGCCCCGGCACGCAGGACGATATCGCCAACATGAGGCTCGGCCGGATGATCCGCGCTGCGCGGCTGGTGACGCATGTGCCGACCAATGGCTCGGTCCGGTCGGGCGCGGTCGAGCTGTTTCTCGCCGGTGTCGAGCGCGACATCTCCGACGGCGCCGAATTCGCCGTGCACAGCTGGATGGACGATTACGGCCGCGAGGCTTCCGATTTCGCCGCCGACGCGCCGGAGAACCGCAAATATCTCGCCTATTATCGCGAAATGGGCATGAGCGAGGGGCAAGCGCGCGCGTTCTACGATTTCACCAATTCGGTGCCGCATCGCTCGGCCCGCTGGCTCGGCGCGCGCGACATGCGCCGCCTGACCGCTCCGGGCCTGCGGCATGCGACCGAAACCCGCGAGCCCAAGCCCGTCGCGCCTGTCCGCGACGCGGCAGAACCCGCGCCGAAACTCGCCTATGCCGCCATGACTTTTTCTTGACGCGCGGCCCGTGCGTGGGTATGCGCGCGCCATTCAAGCGGTCACCCCGCCCGGGTGGCCCTTTTTATTGGTGGCAGCCGGATGGCGCCGCCGGACACTGTAAGACTTAAGGACTTATCCGATGAAGCGGACTTTCCAGCCCTCGAACCTCGTGCGCCAGCGCCGCCACGGTTTCTTCGCACGCAAGGCGACTCCGGGCGGCCGCAAGGTCCTCCGCGCCCGCCGCGCCCGCGGCCGCAAGAACCTCTGCGCGTGATGTGATCCGCTGCGCCTGGCGCGCGGCGATCATCCGGTAGTTGCAAGCGGGCTCCCATCGGGGGCCCGTTTTGCGTATCTGGCATCCATGCACCCGAGCCTTTCCGTCATCCGCAAGCGTAGCGATTTCCTCGCGGCGAATCGCGGGCTGCGCGTGGCGCGTCCGGGCTTCGTTCTGCTGGCCCGGCCGAACGACGGGCAGGGGAAGCGCTATGGCATCACGGTCACCAAGAAGATCGGCAATGCCGTGGTGCGCAACCGCATGAAGCGCCGCTTTCGCGAGCTGCTGTGGAGCGCGCTGCCGGACAGCGGCCTGCCCGATCACGACCATATACTGATCGGTCGCGAAGGCGGGGTCGAGCGCGATTTTGCGCAGCTGCGCGAGGAACTCGGCGCAGCGCTCGCCCGGGCCGCCGAGGGCAAGGGCGATCCCGCACGCGGTCCGCGCAAGCGCCGGAGTCCCCGGGCGTGAAGCATGTCCTGATCTTCGTCGCGCGCCTATGGCAATGGGGGCCGAGCCGCATCCTGCCGCCGACCTGCCGCTATGCGCCCTCATGCAGCGAATATGCTGTGCAGGCACTGGGCAAATACGGTGCGATCAAGGGTGGATGGCTGGCGTTTAAGCGTATAATGCGCTGCCACCCATGGGGCGGGCATGGCTACGACCCGGTGCCTTAGCGCCGCTGTCTTGATTATATAACACACCTCCCCAAATATCGACGACTGACTACGACGGGACCGACCTTGGAAAACCAGCGCAATCTTATCCTGGCGATCGCTCTTTCCTTCCTGCTGCTGATCGGGTGGGATTATGCGATGCAGTATTTCTACCCGCAGCAGGATGAGGCGCTGGTAGAAGAGGTGGCCGATACGCCGGCCTCGCGCGCTGCCGAGGCCACGCAGCACTCGCGCACCGGCGGGCTGGTCGATCCTGCATTGCAGGCGCAGGAAGAGGTCGATGTGGCGCAGGCTCTCGCTTCTCCCGACCGCCTGCCGATCGACGCGCCGCGCGTAGCGGGGTCGATCAACCTGCGCGGCGGCCTGATCGACGATATCGTTCTCAAGGATCACACCGAGACGACCGATAAGGACAGCGGCCCCGTCCGCCTGTTCTCGCCCAACGGCACGCCCGCACAGTATTTCGCGCAGTTCGGCTGGGTCGGCTCGAACATTCGCGTGCCCGGTGTGCAGACCTTGTGGGAGGCGGACGGCGAGCGCCTGACGCCCGATACGCCGGTGACGCTTAGCTGGAACAACGGCCAAGGCCTGACCTTCGAAGTCACCTACGCCATCGACGACAATTACATGATCACGGCCGAGCAGGCGGTGAGCAACACCTCCGGCAACCAGGTGGTCGTCGAGCCCTTCGGCCTGGTGAACCGCACCAGCCGCACCGCCAGCCAGGACATCTTCAACGCGCATTCGGGCCCGATGGGCGTGTTCGGCGACACGGCCGATTACGATGTCGATTACGAGGACGTGGACGAGGCAGGCGTCGTACGGCCGCAAGGCCGTACGCGGTGGGCGGGCTTCGCCGATATCTACTGGCTCGCCGCCCTGGTCCCGCAGGACGGCAGCGCACCGGCGACCAGCTATCGCTCGCTCGGCAACGAAACCTATCGCACCGATGTGATCTACGAGCCGGTGACCGTTCCGGCCGGCCGCAAGTTCACCACCACCTCGCGGCTTTATGCGGGCGCGAAGGAAAGCGTGGTGCTCGACCAGTACCAGGATGCCGGAATCGAGAAGTTCGGTTTCGCGATCGACTGGGGCTGGTTCCGCTGGTTCGAAAAGCCGATCCTGTGGCTGCTGCGTACGCTGTTCGATGCGGTCGGCAACTTCGGCGTCGCCATCATCATCCTGACCGTCATCGTCCGCGGCCTGATGTTCCCCATCGCGCAGAAGGGCTTTGCCAGCATGGCCGCGATGAAGGCCATCCAGCCCAAGATGAAGGAGCTGCAGGAGAAATATAAGGACGACAAGCCGAAGCAGCAGCAGGAGATCATGGAGCTCTACAAGCGCGAGAAGGTCAATCCGCTCGCCGGCTGCCTGCCGATGCTGCTCCAGATCCCGGTGTTCTTCGCGCTTTACAAGGTGCTGATCCTGGCGGTCGAGATGCGGCACGAGAAATTCGCCTGGATCGACGATCTGTCCGCGCCCGATCCGGCCAATCTCGCCAATGCGCTGGCCTATGTCGGGATCGATGTGCCCGGCTGGCTGATGATCATCTTCGGCCTCGGCGTACTCGCCGTGCTGCTGGGCTTCACGATGTGGCTGACCTTCAAGCTCAATCCCAGTGCGATGGATCCGATGCAGCAGAAGATCTTCGACATCATGCCGTGGATCCTGATGTTCGTCATGGCGCCGTTCGCCGCGGGCCTGCTGCTCTACTGGGTCACCTCCAACGTGCTGACGCTGGCACAGCAGAAGTATCTCTATTCCAAGCATCCGCAGATGCGCGCGATGATCGAGGAAGAGAAAAAGAAGAAGGCGGCCGAGGCGGCCAAGGTCACCTGATGGACAAGGCCGAACTCGCCACGCTGGAAAGGCGCGCGACCAAGCTGTTCTCGGGCCGGGTGGAATTCCTGCTCTCCGCGCCGCAGCTTAAGTTCCTGCCCGAGCCGGACGTGCCGGAGATCGCCTTCTGCGGGCGGTCGAACGTCGGCAAGAGCACGCTGCTCAATGCGCTGACCGGCCGCAAGGCGATCGCGCGCGCATCCGTCACTCCGGGGCGCACGCAGGAGCTGAACTTCTTCGAAGTCGGCGATCCGACGCTGTTCCGGCTCGTCGATATGCCCGGCTATGGTTTCGCCAAGGCTCCGGTGAAGGTCGTCGAGCGCTGGAAGAACCTCGTGAAGACCTACCTGCGCGGCCGCGCGGTGCTGGCCCGCACGCTGGTCTTGGTCGATAGTCGTCACGGTCCGAAAGAGGTCGATCGCGAGATGATGACGATGCTCGATGAAGCGGCGGTCGGCTATCGCGTCGTCTTGACCAAGGCGGACAAGATCAAGGCGAGCGAACTCGAAAAGGTAGTTGCCGCGACCGAGGCGGAAGCGCGCAAGCATGTCGCCGCCTATCCGGAAATCCACGTCACCAGCGCGGAAAAGGGCATGGGCATCGGCGCGCTAAGGGCGGCGGTGCTGGCCGACGCGGGCGTCTAGCTGGACGCGATCGCTTCGTCCGCAGCACGCTTTGCGGCACTGGCCTGAAGCGCCTTCTCGCGTTCCGTCTTTACCTTGCGTGCCTGAATGGCGAGGCCGCGCCAGGTCTGTTCTGCCCGAAGGCTGCGTGCCCGGACATTATCGAGAGTAGCGGCCTTGGCTTCCGCAGCGGCCTCTTTTGCGCGCGCGTCGTAGAATTCGAATGTCTGGCTCATGCTCGGTCTCTCGCTGGAGGGAGGTATGCGACGTGCCCCCGCACACACACGATGCGCGTGCGGGGGATGGTCTAGTCGACCTTAGTCGGCGGCCGAGAGGTTGACGGCGCTGGCCTTGCCATTGCGGCCGGTCTCTACTTCGTAGTTGAGGCGCTGGTCCTTATCCAGCGACTGCATGCCCGCGGCCTGCACGGCAGTGATGTGGACGAAGCTGTCGTCCGAGCCGTCGTCGGGCTGGATGAAGCCATAGCCCTTGTCGGCGTTGAAGAATTTGACTGTTCCGGTCTTGCTCATGATGGTTCCTTTCAAGAACGCATGGGATTGCCCCGCCGCGACATGCGGCGTGGTCGTGCTTAAAATCGTCCGATGAAAGGAAGTCGAAGTCTGGGTTGCGCCTGCACACGCGGGGGTGTCGGGCGGTCGTCAAAAGCCGAAGTCCGTCGCATAATTCGACGTCAGCGGGATCGCCCTAGCACGGCACTTGGCATTTACCTAATCGCCATTGGTCGTCAGGTCGCAAACAACATGGCGTCGTCGGCGAAAGCCTTCATTTCCAGAGCGTTTCCGCTGGGGTCGCGGAAGAACATGGTGGCCTGTTCGCCGGGCTGGCCCTTGAAGCGGATCGTCGGTTCGATGGCGAATTCCACCTTTGCGGCGCGCAGCCGCTCGGCCAGCGCCTGCCAATCAACCATCCGTAGGACGATGCCGAAATGCGGCACCGGTACGCCGTGGCCATCGACGTAGTTGCGTGTCCGGTCGCCCGATCCGCCCGGCGCGAGATGGGCGACGATCTGGTGGCCGTAAAAATCGAAATCGATCCATTCGGGGCTACTGCGCCCCTCGGCACAGCCCATGGTCTCGCCATAGAAGCGGCGGGCTTCGGCGAGGTCGTCGACGGGGAAAGCGAGGTGGAAGGGGCGCAAGCTCATGCCGCCCGTCTAGCCCAGCCGTCGTTCGTCGCAAAGCCACTTCGTTCAGCCTCGACACTGCCAAGCTGAACCTCTACCGCGAAGGCGAAACAGGTGGGACACGCGCATGAAACTCGTCATCGGCAACAAGAATTATTCCAGCTGGAGCCTGCGCGGCTGGCTCGCGGCCAAGCAGTCGGGCCTCTCCTTCGAAGAGATCGTCGTGCCCCTCTTCGGCGAGAACTGGGAAGCCGACAAGCAAAGCGGCGAGATCCGCCCCTCGAGCGGCAAGGTGCCTCTGCTGTGGGACGACGAGGTGGTCGTGTGGGACAGCCTTGCCATCCTCGAATATCTCGCCGACAAGGTCGGGCGCGACCGCTTCTGGCCCAAGGACGACGTGGCGCGCGGCATGGCGCGGTCGATGGTCGCCGAAATGCATTCCAGCTTCCAGGCACTGCGCGGCGAGTGCCCGATGAACGTGCGCAAGCGCTTCGACGGGTTCGAGCCGAGCGAGGCCTGCAAGGCGGACATCATCCGCATCCTCGGCCTGTGGGCGGAAGCGCGCAGCCGCTTCGGCAGCGGCGGGCCGTTCCTGTTCGGCACCTTCGGCGCGGCGGACGTGTTCTTCGCGCCGGTGGTCAGCCGCTTCATCAGCTACCAGATCGCCGTCCCCGGCTTCGCCGCTGCCTACATGCAGGCGTTGTGGGAGCATGAGTGGATGCAGGGCTGGATCGAGGCCTCGGAAAACGAGGAGTGGGTGATCGAGCAATACGAGACCGTCGGCTGATGCGGTTCGTTGCTGTTCTCGCGGCGGTCCTTGCCCTGCTTCCCGCACAGGCGAAAGCGTGGGGCTATTACGCGCACACCGTTACGGCCGAGATCGCCGAGGCGAATGTCGAGCCCGAAACACGCGCCAAGATCGAGCGGCTGTTGCGCGCCTCGCCGCAACTGGGCACGCCCGATTGCCCGCTCGCCAGCCTAGAGGATGCAGCGGTATGGCCCGATTGCCTGCGCGGAGCCTACTGGCGCTGGGGCTATACCTTCGCCTGGCATTACCAGACCGAGCCGATCACCGAGGAATATGACGCGCGCAAGAACTGCTCGGGCGGCGCCTGCGTCAGCGCGCAGGTAGAGCGAAACCAGCGCATCCTTGCCGACGAGAGCCTGCCCGACAATGTCCGACTGGAAGCGCTTGCCTTCATGGTCCACTTCATCGGCGACATTCACATGCCGCTCCATTCAGGCGACAAGGACGATCGCGGCGGGAACGATCGCACCGCCGCCTATGGCATCGTGCCGGGGCTGAACCTGCATTGGGTGTGGGACGGTCCGCTGGCAGAGCGCGCGATCAGCGGTAATCCGCCGGTGGTACGCCGCTATTCCGCCGCCGAGCGTGCGAAGCTGGCGGGCGGACGCGCGGCCGACTGGGGCCGCGAAAGCTGGCAGCTATCACGCGATTTCGTCTATCCGCAAGCCTTCGGCTGCAATCCCTGCAATGGCGAGCTGCCCGACGAAACCGTGCTGTCGCAGGACGTGCTCGACCGCTCGATCCCCGTCGCCCGCCGCCGCGTGTTGCAGGCCGGCTTGCGCATAGCGGAGTATCTCGACGCAGCCTTTGCGCCCGGCCCGCTGCCCGAACGGCAAGATGGCTAAGACTGATATCGACGATAAAGGATCACGGCGCATATCAGGATTGCCGCGACCGAACCGACTGACAACCACGGTCGCCACGCGCCGCGATCCGCGTCGAGGAACCAACCGGTCAATGCGATGGCCAACCCTGCGACAGCGACCGCACAGATTATCGCCAGCAGGAGCGTGCTACCGTTTTTCATACTGTCTCCGAGCGGCCGAGCAGGCCGGGATTTACCTGAACCTGCTCGGCAGTACAATCAGTCCTCGACCTGGCGGGACAGGTAGTTGGCGCCAACACCCATCAGACCAGTCAGCGCAGCGAAGCCGAGCAGCGGAGCCGAGGCGGGAGTGGGCACGGCGCCTGCACCTGCCGACACGATGGACGCGGCGAACATTGCATCCGAAATATCATTGAACACATTGGCACCACCGACGAGATCGGTTTCATCGAAACACAGTTCAGCAATCTGTTTATTCATGATTGTCACCTCCAGAGAACAGCGCATCATCGCGCTAATCGACGAATAACTCTCGGAAAGGCGTATGAAATAGGACAGGAAGATCAGGCCGATCGTACAGCCTTGAGAATTATCGAAAATCAGAAGGACGGTACTGCATGATGGAAACAATGGCGCTAGATCTGGCAAAACGGCTGATGGCTGCGTCCAGCGTCACGCCCGCGCGCGGGCAGGTGTTCGATGCGATGGAAGCGATGCTGGCGCCCCTCGGCTTCGAGGTCACGCGCTTCATTCGCGGCGACGGCGAGCAGGGCACGCCGGAGGAAGCGGTAGAGAACCTCTTCGCGATCCGTCGCGGGCCGGCAGGATCGAAGCATTTCGCCTTTGCCGGGCACCTCGACGTGGTGCCGCCGGGTGATGGCTGGACTAGTGACGCCTTCGAGCCGGAGGAGCGGGGCGAATTGCTCTACGGGCGCGGGGCGGTGGACATGAAGGGCTCGATCGCCTGCATGGTCGATGCGGTGGCGAATGTGCCTGCCAGGGCCGGAACGATCAGTTTCATCATCACCGGCGACGAGGAAGGCCCGGCGCTTCACGGTACGCGCGCGCTGATCGATTACATGGACGCCGAGGGCATCCGGCCCGACCTTTGCCTGGTAGGCGAACCCACATCCGTAAACCGGCTCGGCGACATGATGAAGATCGGGCGGCGCGGTTCGGTGAATATCTGGCTGGAGGTCGAGGGGACGCAGGGCCATGTCGCCTATCCGCACCTCGCCGACAATCCGATCCCCAAGCTGGTCGCCATGCTGGCGGAACTGGACGCCCTGGTGCTGGATGAAGGCACCGACTGGTTCCAGCCGAGCAATCTCGAGATCACCGAGATCGACATCCCGAACCATGCGCACAACGTCATCCCGGCCAAGGCCAAGGCGCGCCTTTCGATCCGCTTCAACGATACGCATTCCGGCGCCTCGCTGTCTGAGAAAATCGGTGCGATTGCGGAGAAGCACGGCGGCACCGCGCTGCCGATCATTTCGGGCGAGCCGTTCCTGACGCCGCCGGGCGAGTTCAGCGATATCATCGCCGCCGCGGTCAAGGCGGAGACGGGGATCGATCCCGAACCCTCAACCACCGGTGGCACTTCCGATGCACGTTTCCTCCGCGCCGTGTGCCCGGTGATCGAATTCGGACTCTGCAACGCAACCATGCACAAGCGCGACGAGGCTGTAGCCATCGAGGACCTTTCGACGCTAAGCCGCATCTATGCGCGCATCGCGAAGGACGCGCTGGCCCACTAGAGGCTGAGTTGGGGAGGGATCGCCGTGCTGAAGACCTGGTTCGAAATTCCGCTGTGGCAGCGCGTCATCACCGCGCTCATCCTGGGGGTACTGACCGGCTGGGCCTGGGGGCCGGATGCGGAAAGCATCAAGTGGATCGGCGATTTCTTCATCAAGGCGATCAAGATGCTGGTCGTCCCGCTGATCTTCTTCAGCCTCGTCAGCGGGGTGGCGGCGATCGGGGACCTGAGGAAGCTCGGCGCGGTCGGCGGGCGGGCGATGATCCTGTTCGTGGTGACGGGGCAAATCGCGGTGTGGCTTGGCCTTGGCCTTGGGACGGTGCTCGCGCCGGGGGCGGGCGTCGATACCAGCGCCATCCAGCGCGGTGAAACGCCGGTGCCCAATGAAACCACGGCGGTCGACATGATCCTTTCGATCGTGCCCGAAAGCCCTGTGCAGGTGATGGCGGACGTCGCGGTGCTGCCGCTGATCGTCTTCTCGCTCCTGATCGGCATCGGCATTCTGATGGCCAAGGAAGAGGGCGTCCCGGTCCAGAAGGTGTTCGATAGCGGCGCGGTGATCATGCAGAAGGTCACCATGATCGTGATGGAGCTCACACCCTTCGGCGTTTTCGCGCTGATGGCGTGGGTGGCGGGGACGCTGGGGCTGGACGCGCTGGTCAGCCTCGCCAAGCTGGTGGGCCTCAATTACCTCGGCTGCCTGCTGATCATCGCCTTCATCTATGGCGGGATGATCAAGTTCCTCGCCAAGCTTCCGGTGCGCGATTTCTTCCGCGGGATCGTGGATGCGATGGCGGTGAGCTATTCCACCGCCAGCTCCAATGCGACGCTGCCGGTGACTTTGCGCTGCGCGGAGCGCAACCTCGGCGTCTCGAACTCGGTCGCGGCCTTCGTGATCAGTCTCGGCGCGACGATCAACATGAACGGCACGGCGATGTATCTCGGCCTCGCGACGCTATTCGGCGCGCAGATCTTCGGCGTCGACCTGTCGATGGGCGACTATTTCCTGATCTCGATCCTTGCGACGCTCGGCGCGGTCGGCGCGGCGGGCATCCCGGGCGCGGGCCTCATCATGATGGCGCTGGTCTTCGGCGCGGTCGGCGTGCCGCTGGAAACGATCGCCTTCGTGGCGGGCGTGGACCGGATCATGGACATGATGCGCACCACCACCAATGTTAGCGGCGATGCGGCTGTGGCGACGACGGTGGCGGTGATGACGGGCGAGATCGACCGGGGCGAGATGGTCTCGGCGGACGATGTTTGATTAGGCGATCTGACCGTGATGTTTGATGGCTTTGGCTTGCAGCTTGGCCTATCCATCCTGTGGATATTCTCGATTGCGATCGCTTCGATTATCTACCGAAGGAAAAGTGGAAAGCCGATCTTTCCTGCTATTCCGGAAAACGCGATCTACGTAGAGAAGCGCGCTGGGGCACCTTGGGCTCAACGATGCTTGCTCGTGGTCGTGACGCCCGAAATCTTGGCGGTTACGCCAACCTTCCCATTCACTCTGTTCTTTCTTCCCGAGGTATACCGAATGGAGAAAGCGGAATGGCTGTCATCGATAGCAAATGTGGACGTGAGGTCGTCCATGTGGCCGCTCAACACCACAGTTCGTTTGAAGAACGGCAAGAAATTTCGACTCCGGCTAAAACGACCGAAGGATTTTGCGGCAGTGATTCACCAAGCCTCCGAAAAGGCACAGTGAGAGCTTCTTATTCTCACCGCCCCTTCGGCTTCTCCAGCACCTTTTTCCGGTAGCTGCACAAATCCACCACCTTGCACCGCCAGCACTCCGGCGTCCGCGCCTTGCAGACATAGCGGCCGTGCAGGATCAGCCAGTGATGCGCGCCTAGCCGGAAGGGCTGGGGCACGCGCTTTTCGAGTTTCGCCTCGACCTGTTCGGGCGTCTTGCCCTTGGCGAGGCCGGTGCGGTTGCCGACGCGCAGGATGTGCGTGTCGACCGCGAAGGTCTCCTGCCCGAACCAGCAGTTGAGCACGACATTGGCCGTTTTGCGGCCCACGCCGGGCAACCGCACGAGGTCCTCGCGCGTGGCGGGCACCTCGCCGCCATATTCGTCGACCAGCAGCTGGCTGAGCGCGATCACGTTCTTCGCCTTGGAATTGAACAGGCCGATGGTCTTGATGTGCTCCTTCAGCCCCTCTTCGCCCAGCGCCAGCATCTGCTGCGGCGTCTCGACCTCGCGAAACAGCGCGCGGGTGGCCTTGTTCACGCCCACGTCGGTCGCCTGCGCCGAGAGCGCCACGGCCACCACCAGCTGGTAGCAATTGCCATATTCCAGTTCGGTCTCGGGCGAGGGATTGTCCTCGGCGAGGCGGCGGAAGAATTCGAAAATCTGGTCCTTGGTCATCGCTTGCTGGCGGTCCGGATGAAGGGGAAGGTCGCGACGCTCCACAACACGCCCCAGACGATCATTCGGCCGCCATGGGCCGCTTGGAGGTCCGGGTTCGACAGGAACGGCAGCGCCAGAGCGACCAGCACCGCGAGCATCACTGCGAAGCCGATCAGCCCGAATTGCCACGGGGCCGGAGTCTGCACCAGCGACGCATAGCCTGCCGGTAGTCCGATCATTGACGCCAAGCCTGCTAACAGCGGCCACGAATAGGTCACGCCTGCCTCCGGTATGCTCATCACGTAACCGATCGCGCTGAACAGGGTGGCCAGTGCAAGGCCACAGCCGATGGCGAAACCCTTCAAAGCCCCAGCACCTGCTCCATCGTGTAGCGTCCCGGTTCGCGGCCCTTCAGCCAGTCGGCTGCCTTGATGGCGCCGCGCGCAAAAATCTCGCGGTTCTCGGCGCTGTGGGAGAGAGTGATGCGCTCCTGCTCTCCCGCAAGGATCACGCTGTGCTCTCCCGCCACGGTCCCGCCGCGCAGGGCGGCGAAGCCGATGGCGCCGCGTTCGCGCGCGCCGGTCTGCCCGTCGCGACCGCTCTCCCGGTTGGTGGCGAAGTCGATCCCGCGCCCTTGCGCCGCAGCCTCGCCCAACAGGATCGCGGTGCCGCTGGGCGCATCCACTTTGCGACGATGGTGCATCTCGACGATCTCGATATCCCAGTCCGGCCCGAGCCGCGCGGCGGCTTCCTGCACCAGATGAGCCAGCAGCGTGACGCCGAGCGAGGTGTTGCCCGTCTGCAAGACCGGCACCGCCCGCGCGGCATGGTCGATCGCTTCGTGGTGGCCCGGCTCCAGCCCCGTGGTCCCGATCACGATCGGCACGCCCGCACCGATCGCGGCATGGAGGTTCGCCTGCAGCGCCGCCGGGGCGGAGAAATCGACGAGCACGTCGCTTACATCGGCCAGATCGCCCACGTCGTCGCCCTTGTCGACGCCTCCGGCATAATCGTGGCCCGAGGCCTCGATCACGCGCCGCAGCGCCTCGCCCATGGCGCCCTTGCTGCCGATTACGCCGATATTCGCCATTGCCACTCCCTTGTGCCCTATGGTTCATGGCGGGGATGGGTAGCATTCGCAACATCGTGATCCTGACCGGCGCGGGTATTTCCGCCGAGAGCGGGATCGATACCTTCCGCAGCGAAGGCGGATTGTGGGAACAGCACAAGGTCGAGGACGTCGCCACGCCCGAAGGCTTCGCGCGCGACCCAGACTTGGTGCTGCGCTTCTACGACATGCGGCGCGAGGCGATCCAGACGAAGCAGCCCAACCCCGCGCATGACGCGCTCGCCCGGCTGGACGAGCACTGGGAAGGGAACCTCCTGATCGTCACACAGAATGTAGACGACCTGCATGAGCGCGCAGGCGCCAAGCGGGTGTTGCACATGCATGGCACGCATCTCAACGCCTGGTGTACCGCCTGCGATGCGAAGAACCCCTGGACCGGCACGCTGGCGGACCGCCCGCCATGCCCCGCCTGCGGGACGAATGCGCTGAGGCCCGACGTCGTCTGGTTCGGCGAGATGCCCTACGAAATGGAGCGCATCTATGCTGCGCTTCGCACGGCAGACCTGTTCGTCAGCATCGGCACTTCCGGCGCAGTCTATCCCGCCGCCGGGTTCGTGCGAGATGCGCGTAGCCTTGGCGCGCGCACGCTGGAACTCAATCTCGAGCGCAGCCAAGGCTCTGGCTGGTTCGACGAAAGCAGGCAGGGCAGGGCCAGCGAACTGGTCCCCGAATGGGTCGAGACGCTGCTGGAGAATTGAGGCCTGTCGGAACGCTCGAGCGGCGACGGAATTCCAGCCCCATGAAGCAGATTGCTAGCGCTGCCGCACTCGCCCTGATTCTCGCCGCCTGTTCCGGTCAGGAGCCGGCCGCCGAGCCCGAAGCCGATATGGCCGGCGCGATGCCGAGCGCCTCGGCAGACGACAGCGCGATGGACGACATGTCTGCCGGGGGTGCGGACGCTGCCATGGATGCAATGGAGCGTGACGATGCTGCGGATGGCTCCTCGGAGGACGTGGACCCGCCCACGAATGGTTCTACCTCAAACGCCAGCGCGCGCAGCGAAGTGCAAGCGATCCCGGCGGCTTTCCACGGAACCTGGGCGACCTCGCCTGAAAATTGTTCCGCGCGCAGCTTCTACCGCGTGACGGTACAGGACGACCGGGTTATTTTCTTCGAAGACGGCGGCTTTGCCAGCGACATTCGCGTGAACGGCTATGCCCTCGCCGTGACCTATCCCTTCGAGAACCCGGAAGGGGGAACCGAAAATCGCGTGGTCTATCTCGCCCGCGAGACGGAGGACCGCATCCGCATCCGACAAGGCGGCGGGGAAAGCCAGACTTACGTCGCCTGCCCCGATCAATAGGTCGGCGGGCGCTCGATGATTTGCCTGTTGTGCTTACCGTAATTCTGCTGCCTGCGTTTTCAGGAACACCCCTTGCAGGCCGGATCCTTTGCAATCGCGAAGCTGCGCATGTCGGGCTTGAGTCCGTCGAGCAGGTAGACCCGCCCCCAGTCGATATCCGGCATGTTGCCTGACGGCCCCAGCAACGCTCGCACTGCCTGCAGCGTGGCGAAGGTCGCCGCCCAGCCGGCCATCGCGCCCAGCATGCCTTCCTCGGCACAGGTATCGCAGTCCTCAGCGTCGAAGGCGTCGCCGACGAAACAGCGATAGCAGGCCTCATTCGGCAGGTGCCCCGCGAATGCACCGACCTGGCCCTGGAAGCGGCCGACGGCGGCCGACAGAAGCGGCACGCGCTCGGCCACGCAGGCGTCGGAAATCGCCAGCCGGGTCGCGAAGTTGTCCGTTCCGTCGAGCACCAGATCGGCCCCGACGACGAGGCGGTGTGCATTCTCGGTCGTGATGCGCCGGTCGCTGATCGTCACGTCGAGCGCAGGGTCGAACGTGCTGACCCAGCGTTTGGCGATCACCGCCTTGCCGTGGCCAACATCACGCGTGTTGAACAGCGTCTGGCGCTGGAGGTTGCTGGCCTCGACCTTATCGTCGTCGACCAGCGTCAGCCTGCCGATCCCCGCTGCGGCGAGATACTGCAATGCGGGCGAACCGATGCCGCCAAGGCCGACCAGCACGAGGTGCTTGTTTGCGAGCGCCACCTGCCCCGCGCCGCCGATCTCGGGCAGCACGATATGGCGGGCGAAGCGGTCGAGGCGATCTTCCGACAGGCTCATC
This sequence comes from uncultured Erythrobacter sp., assembly GCA_947499095.1. GTDB lineage: Bacteria > Pseudomonadota > Alphaproteobacteria > Sphingomonadales > Sphingomonadaceae > Qipengyuania. The sequence continues at coordinate 4,436 of CANMMR010000010.1, read as the reverse complement.
CGGACGCATCCTCGTCAGCTTCGCGCGGGCGCTCTTTCCGGAAACCGTGCATCCCGTTCCACCATTGCATCCCGATCACCGCGCCCTTCGAGGGCTGGAGGAGGGCGACCAGCATTATGACGGCCAGCGGGATGATGATTGCGACGATCGTCATCGCGCCCAGCGCCAGCTCCGCTACAAGGAAGATCAGCACCGGGGCCAGCAAGTGGCCGGTCACGAACAGGGCGATATAGGCCGGAAAATCGTCTGCCCGCTGGCCCGAGATGTCCAGCTTGCAGTGCTCGCACTCGACGACAGGCTTGAGCCATTTGCGGAACAGGGCGCCTTCGCCGCAACGCGGACACCGGCAGCGCGCCCCGCGCCAGAGCGTTTCGGCGAAGGAGGCAGGCAGGGCGTAGCGCGATGGATCGGAGGCCATACACGCCCTTTGGCCGCTCGCACGCGCGCTGTCGACAACCCTGTACACAGGGCTGTCGATCAGGCGTGTATTAGCGATGGATGCGGGGTGGAGCGATCAGCTCTCCAGCTGGCGCAGGAGGCTGCGCACATCGCCGTCCATATCGGCATCGCGCTGGCGCAGATCCTCGATCAGGCGCACGGCGTGGATGACGGTCGAATGGTCGCGTCCGCCGAACTTGCGCCCGATCTCGGGATAGCTTCGCGGAGTGAGCACCTTGGAGAGATACATCGCCACCTGCCGCGGGCGGACCACGGCGCGGGCGCGGCGCTTGCTGCTCATTTCGGAGCGGTCGATCCGATAGAACTGGCAGACCGTGCGCTGGATCTCGTCGATCGTGATCCGGCGGCGATTGGCGGACAGGATATCGGTCAGCTGTTCCTCGGCCAGCTGGAGCGAGACTTCCTGCCCGGTCAGCTGGGCATAGGCGATCAGCTTGTTAAGGCCGCCGACCAGCTCGCGCACATTGCGCGTGATCGTGCGGGCGAGGAAATCGAGCACGTCCTCGGGCACTTGCAGCGGCGCGAACTTGGTGAGCTTGGAGTGCAGGATTTTCTTGCGCAGCTCGATATCGGCTGCCTGGATGTCGGCAACGAGGCCCATCGAGAGGCGCGAGAGCAGGCGCGGCTCCACCCCGTCGAGCGCCTGCGGCGCGCGGTCGGCGGCGAAGACCAGGCGCTTGCCTTCGGCCAGCAGCGCATCGATCGTGTAGAGCAGCTCTTCCTGGGCCGAGGCCTTGCCGATGATGAACTGAATATCGTCCACCAGCAGCAGGTCGAAGCTGCGCAGGCGGGCCTTGAACTCGAGCATCTGGTTGGCTTTGAGCGCCTGGACGAATTCGACCATGAAGCGCTCTGCGCTGCAGTAGAAAATGCGGCTGCGGGGATGGGCCTGCAGGAAGGTGTGCCCGATGGCGTGCAGCAGATGCGTCTTGCCCTGGCCGGTAGCGCCCTTGAGGTAGAGCGGGCTGAACTGCGGCTTTTCCGTCGCGCTCATGCGCTGGGCTGCATTGAAGGCGAGAATATTGGCCTCGCCGGTGATGAAGGCGGCAAAGGTCAGCGAAGGGTCGAGGCCGACGCTGGAGGTGAAGCCGCGGTCGCCCAGCGTGTCGGCGCTGATCGCCATCATCGAGCTGTCGGCGCCGTCATTGGCCGGGCGGCGACCATCGGAGTGCAGGCGGAGGTCGGCGACCTGGCGGCGGCCCGGGTGCACCTGGATATTGACGTGGCGCACGTCGCTGCACGCAATCTTCCAGGCGAGGCTCAGTCGGTCGGCGAACCGGTCCTTGACCCAATTGGCGCTGAATTCGGTCGGCAGGAACAGGTCGAGCGTGCCGGTTTCCTTGTCGATCCCGCCAACCTGGATCGGCTTGATCCACTGGCTGTGAAGCTGATGCCCGAGATCCTTGCGCAGGCCCTGGCTGATGTCCGACCAGTCGGCAGCCAGGTTTACAGCTTCGCTATCTTCCATGAAATCGTCCTGAATTTTCTGTTTTGCTTTTGTCGCGTCGGCACCCTTGCCCATAGTCATAAACTTCCCCCAAGCGCGGAAGCTCATCGGCCTCCGCGATCCTACCAGTTCCCGTCGCGTGAAAGGGAACGGGCAAAGCTTCGCCCTACCCCGGAATTCGGTGTCTTCCGGAGGTTCCCCTCTTGCAGTTCGAATGTGAGGCGCGGGCTGTCCCGTCCCGTGCCGGTGAGGATGTTTTAGGCAGGCGGGCGAATGAGTCGCAAGGGGGATAACTGCAATAAATCGGAAATAATCTTGTTGACTCGCCCCTAGCCCGCAGGCTGCCGTTCAACCCCCTGAATTACCGCCATTTCACCTCGTCACGGCAGGCGAATCGCAGGAATCTCTAGTCTTGCATGACGGTCCGATTGCAGCGCTGGGACGGAACGTGACCGGAATGCAACAAGGGGTCCGCGCGCGATGCGGCGGACCCCTCTCAAATTGCAATGAAGCAGGCTTGAAGGCCGGCGAATCAGAGCGCGGCGACGCGCTTGCTGAGGCGGCTCATCTTTCGAGCGGCCGTGTTCTTATGCATCACACCGCGGGCCACGCCGCGCGCAAGTTCGGGCTGCATTGTCTTGAGCGCGTCCTGCGCTGCCGACTTGTCGCCGCCTTCGATCGCCACTTCGACCTTCTTCACATAGTTGCGAATGCGGCTCATGCGGGCGCCGTTGATTTCGGCACGGCGTTCATTGCGGCGGATGCGCTTCTTGGCTTGCGGCGTATTGGCCATATCTGTCCTCGTCAGGCCGCGCCGAATGTCTGCGCGGCGGAAAATCTCGTCTGGGCGTTTCGAAAAGGCAGCCAAGGGCCGCCGGAAAGCGGCGCACTTAGCTCCGCCACCCCGAATCGTCAAGCGATTGCTTGGTGCATGGAGGCTGCGGCGGAACACTGGTCTGTTCCGTCTGTTGGCCTAGATAAAATCTATGGAAGAAATGGAAAGACCGAAAGTGACAGAGAAGACGATCCACAGCGACGCCGAATGGCGCGAGAAGCTGACGCCCGAGCAATATCACGTGCTTCGTGAAGCGGGCACCGAACGGGCCTTCACCGGCAAGTACGACAAGCTTTACGACGAGGGCGAGTATTATTGTGCCGCCTGCGGACAAAAGCTGTTCGAGAGCGAGGACAAGTACAACAGCGGCTGCGGCTGGCCGGCCTTCGTCGCGCCGGCGGAAGGCGACGCGGTCGACGAGCACCGCGACACCAGCCACGGGATGATCCGAACGGAGGTCACCTGCTCCAATTGCGGCGGTCACTTGGGACATGTGTTCCCGGACGGCCCGCGTGACCGGGGCGGAATGCGCTATTGCATCAACAGTGCGGCCTTGGAGTTCGAGCCCGATGACACGCACTCATAGAACAAGAACGATCTGTCCGACCCGATAGCCGGAAGCCATCGGTAGCGAAGTGGCAGGGACCCGGGGGGTCGGGAGGGGGACTGCGCCCGGAAATCCCTGCACACCGTCCAGCCGCCACCCCGACGCCAAGCGCCGGAGTGGCATTACGGGCTTACATGCCTAGCGGTTCAGCGGTCTCGGGAGCCGGCAATTGCTCGGCCGGCATCTGCTGAATGCTGATGCCGTTGCGCACGGCCCAGATGGCCGCCTGGGTGCGGTTCTGCACGTCGAGCTTGCGCAGGATCGCCTTCACGTGGACCTTCACCGTTGCCTCGCTGATATCCAGGCTGCGGGCAATGACCTTGTTCGGCGCACCGACCACGAGGAACCGCAATGTCTCGAGCTCGCGATCGGACAGCAGGTCCAGCATGTCGCTTTGCGAACTGTTCGCGCAGGTCTCGTCGATCCAGTGCTGCGGGAAGCGGTTGGCCAGCTCGCTCGGCATGACCTTCTCGCCAAGGTGGACGAGTTTGAGCGATTCGATCAGCGGATCGCAATCGATCGATTTAACGATATAGCCATGGATTCCCGACCGGAACGCCTCGACCATGGTGTCGAAATCATACTCATTGGTCAGTACAACAATGCGCGCGACAGCGCATCGCTCGCGAATATGTTCGACCTCGGTTGCGATACAGCATTCATCGCTCTCGTCCAACAGGACGATCCGCGGTGCGAAGTCGGCATTCGCATCGGTCAGGGACGAACTTGTATTGCTCGATTGTACAACCTCGAACGTCTCACCATGCAGGATGCGGCGCATGCCTTCCCGCGCAAGAGTATTACGGCTGATGATCGCCAAAGGTATAGCTTGTTCAGAATGCATCGTATTGTCCTCCGTTCGACCCGAAGGAACGACTAAAATTCTGAGAGAATTCAGCGACCTCAATTTTTGTATAAGACGGTATTACTCTCTTGCGGGTACTGAGTCGAGTCCGAAGGAAACGTTAACTCTCGCCTCGTGCCAAAATGGGTCAACCCGTTCTCATCTGCACTAGGGTCCGGACTCATTAGAGCCACCACGTGACGAAGGCTGCGATGGCGATGGTTGCCATGAAGGTCTTGATATT
>CANMMR010000009.1 GCA_947499095.1 uncultured Erythrobacter sp. | reverse complement strand
TACTTCTCGCACCATCATGAAAGCTTCCGCCGCCTGGCGAAAGACGGTCGACCCGCGCAGCCGCGCGAGGGCTTCGATCGTCTCGAGCGAGCGTTCGTCGGGAAACGCCTTCACCTGGCTTTCGAACTTCGCAAACGCTTCCAGCTTGCGATCGAGATACTCGCCGATGTCGATGAAGACGTTCGGCTGGAACCCGGGCGTGATCGGCGGCGCCGCCCAATTCGTTTCGGAAAGGGTCTCGTAGGCCAGCACGAGCCGCGGCACGCCTGCGGAGCGCGGGCGGCACGCAACGAGCGCGGCGTTGAAAACCAGCTGGTGGTCGACATGGACGTCACCGAAGAAGGGGGCGAAGACGGTATCGGGTTCGACGTGACCGACGATTTTCGCGACCGCGGCATTGATCTGCGCAGCGCCTACCGTATCGAGAGCGGCGGCAGGCAGATCGAGGTAATGCACTCTGGTTCCGCCCAGCACAGCATGTGCGGCCACTAGCTCCCGGCGCACCTGCGCGACCAGATCGGTGGAGAATTGTGGCGGTTTGCCCGTCGTCACGATGGCGATATGGACGTCGTGCCCGTGATGCCGCAGGCGCGCGATCGTGCCGCCACAACCGAGCACTTCGTCGTCGGGATGCGGTGCCACCACGAGGACGCGGCCGAATTGATCGAGGGGAGCGGAACCGGTCATTGCGCGTGCCCCAGGACGGAATGAAGCCGCGGCGGCTGCCCGTCGTCCATAGTCCACTCCTCGATCCTGATCACGCCTGACCCAGTCTGCACGATCATGGCCTCGCCGTCGATACCGACGATCTGTCCGGCGGAGGCGTGGTGACCGATGTCCTCTATCGGGGAACTGGCCCAAAGGGTCATGCGCGCGTCGCCTGCGTGGGTGAACGCGCCGGGGTAGGGCCGGCCGACTGCGCGGATCAGTCGGTCTATCTCTTCGGCGGGACGGTGCCAGTCTACCTCGCCGTCCGATGGACGCCGCCGCGCGCAATAGGTGGCGCAACTTTCATCCTGCTGGATTTCGCGCGCGCTACCATCGGCCAGAGCTGCAATGGCGCGCCGCACGATCGTATCGAGCGCCACCATGTGCTTGGCATAAAGGCTTGCCGCGGTCTCACGCGGTGCCACGTGGAAGAATTCCTGCGCCAGCAGAGCGCCGGTGTCGACGCCCTCGTCCATCCAGAACAGGCTGGAACCCGAAATCTTTTCGTCGGCGAGAATGGTCCATGGAATGACTGCCCGCCCGCGCATGCGAGGCAGGGGGGCGGGGTGGTATCCGAATGTCCTGCCCGGCGCGATCGCAAGGAAATCGGGCCCGCATATCTGCGACCAGCCGATCACGAAAATGCCATCCGGTTCTGCTTGCCGGATCGCGTCCAGCGTCGCCGGATCGTTGGTCTTGCGAATGGCGAGCAGCTGCGCGCCGATATCCTGCGCATCCGGCGCCAGGTCGACGAAATCCGAATGCCGGCCAGCAAGGTCCGGATCGAGCGTGACGACCATCGCGATGTCGCACGCGCTCTCGCGCATGGCGTTCAGCGCCACGCCAGTGCTTTCGACAGCCCCGACAAGAACGATACGCATCGGGCTCAGATTGATCCCTTTGCCAGGGCGCGGCCATCGCCGCCCGTGGCGCCTGCACCCACGGTCGTATTCGCATGCTTGGGCACGGTCCGGTCGAGCTGCATTTCCCGCAGCAAGAGCGCATTGACTTTGCGCACGTCGTATACGTCCTCGGCGAGCTTGCGCGCATTCGAGGCCATACGGCGGACCAGCTGGCGATCGCCCGCGAGTCGCAGCATGGCTTCTGCGAGCGAAGCGGCGTCGCGCGGCTCTACCAGCAGGCCGTTCTCGCCGTCCACCACGGCGTCGCGACATCCCGCCATGTCGGTGGTGATGACGGGCCGGCCGACAGCCAGCGCTTCCAAGATAGTACGGGGCAATCCTTCGCGGTAATAGGACGGCAGCACGAACACATGCGCACTGGCCAGAAACTTCGGAACCTCGTTCGTTTCCGGGATGAGCTCGATCGGAAAATCGCGCGTCAGGCGCTCCAAGTCGCTTTCGTCCAGCCCCGTGGGATTGCTGGGCTCGGGACGACCGATCAGGGCGAACCGTGCCTCGGGATATGTCGAATGGACGCGCTGGGCAGCCGCGGCATATTCCCATACGCCCTTGTCGCACATCAGTCGGCCGATCATCAGGAACCGGGTTTGACCTTCCGGCAGGGGGGCTTGCGCAAACCGGTCGACATCGACGCCGGATCCGGGCACCTGAACTACCGGGCTGGTAGGCGAGACAATGCCGGCGGCGAGCATGTCGGGCCTGTCGTCGGAATTGAAGACGAAGATGCGTTTTGCGCCGCGCAGCCCCTCGCGATAAAGCCGACAGAAGGCCGCCTTGAGCAGTTTGCGCTCTTTCGCGGCGTCACTGAACAGATAGCCAAGGCCCGACATCAACGCATAGTATCGCCCGATACCGCATAGCCGCGCCGCAAGGCCGCCATAGATGATCGGTTTCTGCGTATAGGCGATGACGGCTTCTGGCCGATGCCGACGCAACAGCTTTACGTAGGCGAGAAAGGTGCGGAGATCGGCCAGCAAATTCGTCCCCGCGCGGGCCATCGGCACTTGTTCGAAGGCAACGCCCCACTCGGCCAGCCTGGGTTCGACCGCGGCATCGCGATCGGGCGCGGCGGCGACGACCTCGTGGCCTGCCCGGCGCAACTCCTGCAACAGGTCGCCGCGGAAATTGACCAGCGAAAAGGCGAGGCTGGAGAAGACCGCGACCTTCATTGATTGCCTCCGCATTTCCTGCCCGCATCTGCTGCGGGCGGCGAGCATGTCATCGAGTGAACCATGGGCGACAGATTAGGTGCACAGGGCCACGAATGGGGCGCCAATCGGGAGGATAGCCGAATTATCGGCAATCAGCCTTTCGGATTAGCAAGCCTCCCTTCGTGGCGTGACGGTATCTGATCGGGGCAGGTCAGGGCCGCGCCGAATGGCTTATCGAAACAGGACCTTCGATAGACCAATGCGACGCCCCTCCCATTCCGATTGATCGCTTAAAGAGCAAATGCGCGCCCGCCGCCGCTGCGATAGGCCCGGATGCGACTTCGATGGAATCTGCGCGAGAACCGAGCGCCTCTTCCGTCGTGCATCGGATCGGGATGGAGCAGGCAATGGCCAATCTGGATGGCGTACAGGGTGGGCACCATTTGCCGGCAAGCCCGGTCACCTGGCGTCGTGAGGCGATCGGACGTGTGCTCGCCAATTCGCCGAGCCCCAGCCTTTCGATGCGCAGGGCCATCAGACTGGCCGGTGTGATGACGCTGGATTTCCTGGCGATTACCGGCGCGCTGCTGTTCCTCCTCCCGATCCTGAGCCCACCGGCGAGCGCGCCGGCGATGATTTTCCCGCTCTGGACCATCGCCCTGGCCGGCGGGGCCGCGGTGGCAACCCAATATCTGTTCGGCCTTTACCGTCGCAGCTGGCGGTTCGTCTCCTTCGCCGATTGCGCGATCATGGGCGTCGCCGTTGCCATCGGACTGCTCGCGGGATGGTCGCTGATTGCATTCATCGAACCGGTCGGATTCCTGACCGACAGACTGCCTACGCTGGCGCTGCTGCATTTCTGCCTGAGCTTTCTTGCGATGCAGCTCATGCGCATGGCGCGCCGGGCTTTCCGCAAGATGAGGCACGTGGGCTTCCCGCGCATTGCCAGGAAGACCCTTGCCGAAGGGGCCTCGCGGGTCATCCTGTGCGGGCGTGCCGAATGGGCGGCCTCGATCATCGACATGGCCAGGGTGCATCCGGCCTCCCCGATCAGTATCTGCGGCATTCTGCTCCCGGAATCTGACGGTCCTATCGTACAATTGCGCGGCGTTCCGGTGCTGGGCGTGCCCAGCGGCCTCGTCACGGCGACGGCCTTGCTGGAACAGCGCGGCATGCGGCCCGACGGAGTGGTGGTGTGCGACGACGGCATCAATCTGAGTGTCCGCCAAGTCGCGTCGCTGGCGCGGCAGGCACGCGACCTCCAGCTCAAACTGACGAAGGTCGGCGACGACTGGGGGCAGCTGATCGAAAGCTCCGGCGCGGCCAACGACGACACGATCTCCACCGCCGACCTCCTGGGGCGGGAGGAATTGCGCTTTCGCGACGACAGCGTGGTACGGCAGCTGGCCGGCGAAACCATCCTTGTCACCGGCGCGGGCGGGACCATCGGCGGGGAGCTCGTCTGGCAGCTGGCGAGCTTCAATCCGGTCAAGATCGTGCTGCTCGACCATAGCGAGTACAATCTCTACGCGATCGAGAAGCGCATTCGCGATGTCTTTCCGCAGCAGAAGCTGGCGGTGGCGCTATGCAACATCCGCAACAGTTCGGAAGTCCGCCGGGTGTTCGACAATCACCGCCCCGGCATCGTCTATCACGCCGCCGCGCTGAAACATGTCCCGATGGTCGAAGCCAATCCGTGCGCTGGCGCTCATACGAATATCCTCGGCACCAAGAATATCGCCGATGCGGTGTGCGAATTCGGCACGCGCGCGATGGTGCAGGTCAGCACCGACAAGGCAGTCAATCCCGTCGGGCTGATGGGCGCAACCAAACGGGTGGGCGAGCTCTACGCCCAGTCGCTCGATCTGTGCGGTATCGATGATCCGGACGCCCCGCGCTTCATGACCGTGCGGTTCGGCAATGTGCTCGGATCTTCGGGATCGGTGGTGCCGCTGTTTCGCGAGCAGCTGCTCGCCGGCGGACCGCTGACCATCACCCATCCCGAAATCGAGCGGTTCTTCATGACCGTGTCGGAAGCGGTCCAGCTGATCCTCGAGGGATCGACCCATGCCTTGCAGGAAGACACCCGGCGCGGTCGCATCTTCGTCCTCGACATGGGCACGCCCGTCAAGATCGTCGATCTCGCGAACCGCATGATCCGCCTCTATGGCCTCGAACCAGAGGTCGATATCGGGATCCGGTTCACCGGTCTGCGGCCCGGCGAAAAGCTATATGAAGAACTGTTCGACAGCTGCGAGGCGCAGATCGATTCCGGTATCCAGGGCGTGTTCGAAGCACATTCGAACTCGGTGCCGCTGCCGCTCATCACGCGGGCGATCGAACTGCTCGCCCATGAGGTGGCCGTCGGCAACGAGGATGCAGTCCGGCAGATCACGCATAACCTCATCACGCTGCCCCATCACGCCGACGTCGCGGCCAATTTCGTGTTCGACAAGAATGGCGGCCTCAAGAGCACCAATCTGCGCATGGTGGAGGAAGCCTGATGGCCGTGTCGACCCTTCCCGCAGCCGACGGCACCAGTGTGCATTTGCGCAGCGTGCCTGCTTTCGCAAGCTCGCACTGGCCGCGCCATGAGTCCGACGAGCTGGAAGCCGTCGTCGCCGTCCTTGCCGAGGGCCGGACCAATGCCCTGGTGCATGGCGAGCAGACCCGCGCTTTCGAAGCGGAGTTTGCAGACTTCGTCGGCGTGTTGCACGCCATCGCCGTCGCCAACGGCACGCTCGCGCTCGAACTCGCCCTGCGCGCCTTGGGGATCGGACCGGGAGATGAAGTCGTCGTTCCCGCGCGCAGTTTCTTCGCGACGACCAGCGCTGTCGTCGCAGTCGGCGCCACCCCCGTATTTGCCGATGTCGAGCCTGATACGCAGAATATCGACCCGCAATCGGTCGCGCGCGTCGCCGGTCCGCAGACCCATGCCGTTATCTGCGTGCATCTGGCCGGCCAGCCATGCAACATGGATGGCCTTGTCGAAGTCTGCGAACAGCATTCGCTGCGGCTGGTCGAGGATTGCGCCCAGGCGCATGGAGCACGCTGGCGAGGCCGCGCGGTCGGTTCGTTCGGCGATGCCGGGTGCTATTCCTTCTGCACCGACAAGATCATGTCGACCGGGGGCGAGGGCGGCATGGTCGTGTTGCGCGATGAGGCGGTCTGGCGGCGCGCCTGGGCTTACAAGGATCATGGCAAGGACCCCGTCGAACTGGCGCAGCCTAGCCCGGCACCGGCCGGTGAATTCCGCTTCCTCCATTCCTCGTTCGGCAGCAATTTTCGGATGACTGAAATGCAGGCGGCCATCGGCAGGGCACAATTGCGCAAGCTGCTTTCCTGGCTCGACCAGCGACGCCGCAATGCGCAGGCATTGATCAAGGAAGCCTGCCGGCATCCGGCGATTGCACCGCTGCACCTGCCCGACGAAGCCGAGCACGCCTATTACAAATGCTATCTGCGCCTCGATCCCGATGCGCTTGCGGGATCGGTCGACCGGCCAGCGATCCTCGCCATGCTGCATGCCGACGGTATCGCGTGCGGCAGCGGCTCGTGCCCCGACATGAGCCGCGAGGGGGCCTTCGCAGACGTCCCGGCGCGTCGCGATGGCGAACTGGCGGTCGCACAGGATTTGGGCCGTCGCACGATCATGTTCCCGGTCGATCATACGCTGGAGGAGCGCGACATGCGCGCCATCGGCCGCCGCCTTGTCGAAATCGTCGAGCGGCTGGAGAGCGCCGCATGACCGCGCCGCTCCAACCGCCGCTCGATTTCTTGGTGATCGGCGCTATCAAGGCGGCGACGACCTGGTTGCAAGTGCAGATGCAGCATCATCCGCGCGCCTTCATGCCCGACATCGAACCGCATTTCTTTTCGCGCGACCACGACAAGGGCTGGGCATGGTATCGCGGCCTCTTTCCAGACCGTAAGGCCGAGGGCACGCTGTGGGGCGAGAAGACGGCAGACTATTTCGCCAATCCTGAAGCCGCGGCGCGCATTGGCGCGGTCTATCCCGACATCAGGCTGGTGGTGCAGTTTCGCAATCCGGTCGAGCGCGCCTATTCGGATTACAAGATGCTGTTTCGCCGCGGGCATGTCGGCAGGGACGTGGCTGCCTATCTCGATGCGCGGTCGGCCGAGATGCCCCGCTTCCTAGACAATGGCCGCTATGCCCATCACCTTGCGCGGTGGCTGGAGCATTTCGACCGCGGACAAATGCTCGCTTTCCTCTTCGAAGATGTGAAGCGCGATCCGCAGGGGACGCTGGCGCGCACCTGCCGGCATCTTGGCCTGCCACCGCATTATGACGATACGCTCGCCGCACGCTCGCAGAACGACAGCAGCGAGCGTTTTCTGCCGTTGCCGGTCCGGCGCGCGCTCGCCCCGTTGAAGCCGCTCGCTAAACCCCTGCGCGGCCATGCCTTGTTCGAAAAGACACGCAGTATTCTTGCGCGCGAAATCGATTACCCGGCGCTCGACGACGACCTGCGGGCGCGATTGCAGGATTTCTATCACGACGACATCCGCGCTCTGGAACGCCTCATCGGGCGCGATCTTTCGCACTGGCTTCAGCCCGCCGCGCAGCAACGCGGCTTGACAACATGCGCCGTATCGGCGTGAACTGACCATAAGGCAGGGGAAGACAATGACAATACCTCGCTCGATCGCCGCGGCTATCCTGGCCGCTTCGACCATGCTGCTGGCGCCAGGCTGCGCCTCGGGCGTGTCGGGGCTGTCGCCGATAAGCACGCTGGCGGCATCCGAAATGACCGTCGCCCCGGGGGACAAGTTGCGCGTCAGCGTGCAGGATCTTCCGGCCATGGACGGCGAATACACCGTGGATGATGCAGGGACGATCTCTTTGCCCGTGATCAAGGACGTGCGCGTTGCAGGCCTCGGCTATCGCGAGACCGAACGCGCTGTGGAACAGGCGCTGGTGAGCCAGCAGGTGCTCCTCGACCCGACTGTCAGCATCCAGCCGCTCGAACTGCGGCCGGTCTATGTCATGGGCGAGGTCAATCGCCCGGGCGAGGTATCCTATCGCCAGGGCATGACCGTATTCGCTGCCATTTCGGTGGCCGGTGGCTATACCTATCGCGCCAACCAGGCGGAGGTTGCCGTGACCCGTACGCATGACGGTCGCACCGTTACCGGAACCGCTTCGGCCGACACGCCGATCCGTCCGGGTGACCGGATCAAGGTGCACGAGCGGTGGTTCTGACGATGGCTGGCAGATGCGCGCGGTCGCTGGCCGCTCTGGCGGCGGCCTCGCCCCTGCTCGCCACCCCTGCGTCTCTCGCCGCGCAGACGACGATCGCGCCGATCGTCGCGGCGGACGATCCGGAATACCAGATCGAGCCCATCACTGCGGGTCCGCTCCGGCTCGAGCCGCAGCTTCTGGCGCAGGCGACCTACGATTCCAACGTACGGGCTGAGGAAGACAACGAGATCGAGGATGTCGAATTCATCCTGCGACCGGAACTGGCAGCCTCGTTCGGCGACGAGACGGCGCGGATGCGCATCGAAGGCTATGTGCAGCTATCGCGCTTTGCCGACCTGACGACCGAGAATTCGGACACCTATGGCGTATCTCTCGCCAGCCTGTTCTCTCCCCGCACCGGCAGTGCTTTAACAGCCGGTGCCGGTTTCGCGCGGCTTGCCGAGGATCGTGGCGATCCGGAAGCTCGCGAACTCGCCGGGCCCGGCCCGCGCCTCATCGACACTGTTTTCGCCAATGCTGGCTATCGCAAGGAAGACGGACGGATCCTGCTCGATATCGATGCGGAAGTGCGCGAGTACGATGCCGTCGCGGCGATCGACCGCGAACGTGATTTCCTGTCCTATTCCAGTCGGGCGGTGGTGGGCTATCGCGTCGGTGGGTCGCTTTACGCGACCGTCGGCGGATTCCTGAACAAGCGCGACTTCCGGCTGGAAGGAACTGCGCTGGAACCGGACCGGGATGCGGTAACCTACGGCGGGCGGCTTGGCGTGCGCTGGACCGGCGAAGGGCCGATCAGGGGCAGCGCAGCCGTGGGCCTGTTCCGCTTCGATCCGCAGGACACGCGGCTCGATGCGCGCACGGGACTGTCGGTCGCGGCGTCGGTGTCCGCCTTGCCCACGCGCCGTATCGCAGTGGTCTTCGACGGGTTCCGCGGCGATGTCGCCACCTTCCGTCAGGGCGCATCGGCCCGCACAGATACGCGCCTGGCGCTGACCGTACAGCAGGAAATCCGCCACAATCTCTTTGCACGCTATGGCGCCAGCTGGCGCGAGTCGACCTTCGTCGGCAGCGGTGTGAGCGAGGAGACTTACGGGCCGAATGTCGCGGTCGAATATCTTTTCAGTCGCAATCTCTCGCTCATCGCCGATGCGACCTATCGCAAACGTTCCAGCGACGATCCGTTCGACGATTTCGAGCGGTTCCGGGCCGGCCTGACCCTGCGCATGCGCATCTAGTCGGGCTGTTCGCCCAGGATGCTGTCGTAGACCGTCATGACGCTTCGCGCGTGGCTGTCCATGCCGAAGCGCTCCAGCGCTGCCTGTCGTGCGGACCGGTTCAAGGCGAATCGTCCGGCCTCGTCCCGCTCGGCTGCGACCACTGCCGCGGCCATGGCTTGCGGATCGTCGGGCACTACCAGAATACCCATTCCTCCGGCGAGCGCTTCGACATTCCCGCCAGAGCGTGTGGCGACGACCGGGGTGCCCACGAGATTGGCTTCCACCAGTGTTCGGCCGAGCGGCTCGCGCACGGCGGTCACCAGCAGATAGTCGCAAGCCGCGATCCAGTCGTGACCGGGTCGGCGGAAACCCATCACACGGATGGCCGATTGCATACCGAGTTCCGCGATTTTCGCCTCGACCCGTTCGGCAATGCCCGGTTCGGCCGGTTCGCCAAAAATCAGCCCGACGACCGGGCGATCGGAGAGCTCGCGCAGGCGCGCGACCGCTTCCACGAAAGCGACGGGGCGCTTGCGCGCGATCAAGAGACCGAAATAGCCGCAGACAAGCGTGTCCGGCTGGAGGTCGAGTTCCGCCACGAGCCGTTCGCGCATGGCCGCGCGGTCCGGGGCAATCCCGGTATCGAACGGGCTGTGGATCACTTGCGCCTTCGACAGCACATGACTGTCGGGATCGGCAGGAAGAGCGAAGCGCGACACCGATAAGACGCGCGTTGCCAGCAGCGGAGCCACGTAGTTGAGCCCGCGCGCATCGGGATCGGCCCTATGGTGCCAGACCAGCGGCAGTCCGGCCAACCGCGCAGCGAGGCCCCAGACGGCATGGCTGCGCCCGTCATTGGTGTGGACCATGTCCGCCTTGATCTGGGTCAGCAAAGCTCGCCGCGCCTTCGTATGCCGCAACGCGTTGAGAGCGCGCATGACCGACATTCTTTGCCCCGGACGCTCCACGGCCTCGAACCCGGGCGCGACGCACGTTCTGAAACCGCGAAAGAAATCGGCAATCCGGTCGGCGCCCCGTTCGTGAATGACGACTGGCAGGAACCGCTCGGGATCGAGATTGCGCAGCAGGCCGATTGTCGATTCGTGACTGCCACCCAGCGTATTTCCGACCATCGGAAAAGCGATCACCCGGGGATGGGGGCGAGCACGGTCTCCCGCCGCCATCGTCCCGGTGTCGAGCGCTTGCGTGGCCATGGCCACCTACCCCGATCTACGCGTCGATGCGCGCTCGGCCAGGTAGTTTTCGAAGTTCGCCCAGCCATCGCCATCGGCATCGGCCCAGCTGTCGGCGCGCTGTGGATCGCTGCCGTGGCGGTCCTCCCATGCGTCGGGCATGCCGTCGCGGTCGCTATCGCGCGCCGCAGGCGAAGCTATCGTCGCAACCCCGGGGATCCGACCGGGCGAGCGGACTATGCGGCCTTTTCTCTGACGGATGTTTTCGACCACCTCGGCATCGATTGCGTCGCGCGGCCATGCACCGCTTTGCCTGAGGACGGCGGCAAATACCTGCGCGGCAGGCTGCGGGTCGGTCGCCAAAGGACAGGGCGGCGCATCGACCAAGATCTGGTCGAGATCGGCCGATCGCGGGCGGAATGTGCCGTCGAACGAATTGTCGCGCTCGTAAAGCCGCGCGGGACCGCGGCTGCCGAAATGCTGGCGGACGATCCCGACCGCGGCATCGGTCGTGCTCGGCCCGCCGATGAACCAGTTCCCGACGAGCGAGACCGGCGATCCGCCATAGGTTTCCCAGATCTCGGCGAATTCGGACTGGGCGTTGAAGAAGACGTTGTTGGTCACTTCGACACAGGAGCCTGGCGGAAAATTGATGTCCGGGTTGCGGTCGCCGCTATGCGCGCAGATGTTCATGACGAAGCTGACGTGCTGCGCATCATGCGGATCGCTGGCCAACAGCGCGCATTTGTCGTGGCGTTCCAGACCGAAGGCGAAGATCGAGTTCGAAATGGTGACCCAGTCGTTGTCGGCATAACCATTGACGATTTCATCGCGTGCCCAGCTGGCGCTGACATGGTCGACGATGACGTATTCGCTGCCCTCGATCGTTATCGCGTCTTCCGCTTCGCGATGTTCGCCCATGCGGTCGTTGCGCACGCGGATATGGCGCACCACGACATCGTGGGTGTTTTTGATCAGCAGCGGGCTGCGCGCCTCGGGGCCGCCCGAATGGGCCAGGGTAATCCCCGCGCCGGGTGCGGTTTCCCCCGCGATCGTCAGAAAGGGTTCGCGGATGATCGGCGGTTCGCCTTCGAAGCGGATCGTGCCCGCGACATCGAAGACACAGGTGCGCGGACCGGTGGCTGTCAGGCATTCGCGCAGCGAGCCGGGCTGCCGGTCGGCGAGGGTCGATACGCTGATAATGCGCCCGTCGCGTCCGCCGATCGCCTGTGCACCATGGCCCAGGGCGCCCGGGAAGGCGAGCTTGCCGGTCCGCTGGATCTCTGTGGCCCGCGCGTGAGCGGGGCTTTCGGCGCTTTGTTCGCGTTGCTCAATCGGCGGTTCGCCGGGAGCGGGGCTGGCGGAGCACGCGAACAGCACGGCCGACAGCAGAGCAAGCGAGAAAACCGGCCAGATCATGGTCCGAAAATCCCTTTCGATGCAGGGATAGCCGAGAAAATTCGCATGCGCATTGTCGGCAAGATAGCCGGGGGCAAGCGCCCGACAACGTATCTTTCGGATAGTCCGCTTCACCCCCTAGCGCCGCTTTGACTACATCCATTGCATAGCCGACCCTCCGGACGAACCTTTGCGAGAAGCGGGTCGGTCGCGCAAATTGCGGGCATGACACAGCGAACACTCAGGCCGGCGGGGTCGACCTTCGGATGGGACGGGGCTTTCGTGCGCCCCTACCGTGCTCCGTCGAGCAGCCCGGCCCTGCGCCTGCAGATCGCGCTGATGCTGGCCGGCTGCGGCCTGATGTCCTGGCACCTGCTGCGGGTGCCGGCAGTCAATGTCACGATTTCGGACCTCCTGCTGATAGCGGCGACCGTGGTCGTGCTGGTGCGCTATCGCCTGTCGATCAGGCCGCTCGGCACGATGAGCTATATCTGGATCTTGTGCGTGCTGGCGTTTCTCGGCGCGCTCCTCGCCAGCAGCGTGGCCAGTTACGGGCCGGGGCGCTGGGTCGTCGTCGCCCCGCAATACATCCTGTCGCTGGTGGTCATGCCGATGCTGTTCGGCAGCTTTACCAAACTGTTCCTGAAACGCTGCCTGCTGTGGTTCGCTTACGGCATCGTCGTGTCCCAGGTCATCGGGCTGGCGGTAAAATACGCATTGCCGGTGACGATCAGCGAATTTCTTCCGGACAAGATCGTGCTGCCAAACGGCCGGATCGGCGCGATGGCGGGCGAGGGGAACTGGAACGGCGCGATGATCGGCTTCGGCACGGTCATCATCATGCACGCCTCGCTCACGCGCTCGCTGCCCTGGCTTGCCGGCATCGCCTGCCTGGCCGTGCTGAGCTGGGCCCTGCTGGAGACGGGCAGCGTCACCGGGCTCTTCGCCACCGTGGCCGGTCTGGCGACGCTGATCCTTGCGCGCGGCGGGCGCTCGCTGGCAGGATGGGTGCTGTTGCTGGTCGCCGTGCCGAGCCTCTATGTCGGCTTCGGCTATCCGATGCCGGAAATTTTCGAGCAGCGCGTGGCGAGTGGTCTGGCGAGCGGTTCGCTCGAACAGGCGGGCACCTTTGCCGATCGTTCGCAGCTGATTGCCGAATCATGGGAGATTGCCGACGATACGCTGCTCGTCGGTCTCGGTGTCGATCAGTATCGCGTCATCAGCAGCGATAGTGCCCCGGTCCACAATTTCCCACTGCTGGCGCTGACAGAGGGTGGGCTACTTGCCGCGATCGCTGTCATCGGGATGTTCATCGCCATGTTCGCCATGGCACTTGCCAGGCTCGGCGAAGAGCGATCGAGCGGCGCAATCATGCTGGCGATGGTGGTGGTGCTGGCGGTCTTCAGCCTCGCCATTCCGCACATGTATACGCGCATCTGGTTCCCACCCGTATTGCTTGCCCTGGTTGCCTATCGGAGCGTCGACGCGGCATCCCGGCCGGTGCCGCGGCGCGAGCCGGCGATGCCGTCACACGGTGACCACGCATTGCGTCGACCCGGGGCCGGCGATGTCTGAGAACAATCGCTATCAAGCCGCACCCGGGCTGGGCGGGATCGGGCTGCCGCGCGAATATATCGTCTCGCGGTTGGGCAGTATCGCGCATCTCTTCTCGGGCACGCTGGCGGTCACCGGCCTCATGGCGCTCAGCACGATCGTCGCCGCCCGCGCCCTTGGCCCGCAGATGTACGGCGTGCTGGCACTGGTCCTGACCATGGGCCGGATCTGCGAACGACTCATCCGGTTCGAGAGCTGGCAGCCGCTGATCCGGTTTGCCAGCCAGCCCGATGCCGAGGCTGATCCGGTGCACATGGGCCGGTTGTTCGTCCTCGGCCTCATGCTCGATCTTGCCTGTGCCGCCGCCGCGGCCCTCGTTCTGGTCGCCGCAGGCTATCTCCTCCTGCCCCTCGTCGGCCTGGACCAGTCGCAATATTACCTGCTGCTCATCTTCGCGCCGGCGATCGCGTTCAATATCCGCGGGGTGCCGACCGCTGCGCTGCGGCTGGCGGGTCATTTCAGGACGCTCGCCTATTTCCAGACGCTGTCGGCGGTCCTGCGGCTGACGCTCGCAGCCTCGGCCTGGGCCTGGGGCGCTGGCGTGGCGGAGTTTCTCGCTATCTGGACCTTTGCGCAACTGGTCGACACTGCGATCTTCGCCTCGCTGGCCCGCCGATCGCTCAACAGCATGGGGGTGCAGCTGGTCTTCGATACGCCGCCAGCCCAACTCATCCGGGCTTTCCCAGGGTTCATGGGGTTCGCCTGGTCGACCAATGCATCGAGTACCCTGCGCACCCTGACGCAGGAGGCCGACGTTCTGCTGGTCGGCGCGATGACCGGGACCGCCGGGGCTGGCCTCTACCACCTCGCCAAGCGGCTGGCGAAGATGGCGCAGCAGGTCGGCCAGCATATCCAGGCCGTCCTGTACCCCGATTTTGCCCGGCTCTGGGCGCAGGGGCAGGCGAGGATGTTCGGCATAATCGTGATGAAGGTGCAGGCGATCCTTGCGGCTTTCGCCGTTCTGGCACTCGGCGCCGTATGGCTGCTCGGAGATCCCGTGATCGCGCTGCTTCTGGGTGAGGATTACGCCGGACTGCTACCGCTTGTCTTTACCCAAGTCATTGCAGTCGCCCTGATCCTCCATTCCTCGACCCCGCGATCGGCGATGCTGGCCATGAACCATCCGGGTACGGTCCTGATGGTTGCCCTGGTATCGACTGCGATCTTCTTCGGCATCGCGAGCGTCGCGATCCCGGCCTACGGCCCGATTGGCGCAAACTTCGCGCATATCGGCTTCGCGCTGTTTACCGCGATCGCGCTCGACGCGTCCTGCTGGCCACGGATCTGGCGCCGCCAACGACATCTCGATGGAGGGGGCGAATGACCCGGCACGAACAAATCCCGGTCAAGACACACACGCACGAGGGCCGTAGCGGCAGGCGCGTGGCAATCGTCCTGCCGGGCCTGCGCGCCGGGGGATCGGAGCATGTGGTGAGCTTTCTCGCCTCGAGATTGGCGCGACTTGGCTATGATGTGACCATCGTCAATTTCGAGACCGGCGACGAGGCGCCCTATTACGAAACCGACGAGCGGGTTGCGATCCGCTATATCGGTCGGCCGGTCGTGCGCCGTGGTCGGGTTGGCGGGGCAATCGCCATTCTCCGGCGGATCGGCGATCTCCGCCGGGTCCTTGACGAACTGTCGCCCGACCTCGTGCTCAGTTTCCTGACCCGCACCAATATCCAGACGCTCGCCGCCATGAGCGGGCGACGCGCGCCGGTCGTCGTGTCCGAGCGCAACAATCCGGTGCGGCAGGATCCAGGGCCCGTCTGGCGATTCCTGCGCAATCGCGCCTATCCGCATGCCGCGGGGCTGATCACGATGACGCGCGGCGCGCTTGAATGCTTTCCCCGCATATCGCGCAGCCGCGGCTGGGTCATTCCGAACATGGCGGATTTCGCCCATTTCGAACCACAATCGCATTCGGGCGGGCCGGTCCTGACGGCAGTCGGCCGCCTGACGCACCAGAAAGGCTTCGATCTGCTGATCGAGGCTTTCGCGCAGATTGCGCGGCGCCATCCCGACTGGTCCCTGCGCATTTGGGGGGAAGGCCCGGATCGCGAGCAACTCGAAGCGCAGATCGGCGCAGCGGGACTGGCCGACCGGATCGAACTGCCGGGGGTCACCGCGCAGCCTGGCGAATGGATCGAGACCAGCGATGCCTTCGTGCTCAGCTCGCGGTTCGAGGGATGGGGTCTGGTACTTGGCGAAGCCATGGCCGCCGGACTTCCCAGCGTATCGTTCGCCTGTCCGTTCGGGCCCGAAGACATGATTACCGACGGCGTTGACGGATTGTTGGCCCGCGATGGCGACGTCGCCGATCTCGCCGCCTGCCTGTCGCGCGTGATGGGCGATGCGGATTTGCGCGACCGGCTCTCGGCGGCGGCAAAGGCATCGTCCCGCCGGTTCGAACCCGAACGTATCGGACAGGAGTGGGAAGCGGTGATTGAACAGATTTTTGTCGAACTGGAACTGGAGGGTACGCGATGTTTGCCGGACTGAAAGCAGGATTGGCGAGCGTCAGGCGGGCGCAACACGACCGGCAGCTGAAGCAGTCGCGCGGTGCGGTGGACGCTTTTCTCGTATCCTATCCGAAAAGCGGCCGGACCTGGCTGCGATATCTCCTGTCGATATATTTTTCGCAAAGTTTCGAGCTCGACCTCGATATCGATTTGCGCACGACGTTCCAGGTCCTGCCGAATTACGATCTCGATGCGGAGCGCGGTCTGCCGGCGGCCGACATGATGGTCGGAGGCCACAGCCCGTTGGTCGCTGCCAGCCACCGCGACTGGGTCCCCGAACTCTTCGCCGGAACGCCCACCGTATTGCTGGTGCGCGATCCGCGTGACGTGCTGGTATCGTCCTATTTCCACCAGACCCGCCACAAACATCGCTTCGACGGCGATCTGTCGGACTTCATCGATGATGCCGACTATGGCGTCGGTGCGATCGGCGCGTTCCACAACCGCTGGCTCGACGGGCTTAACGGACAGCGTCACATCGTCATCAGCTACGAGCAGCTGAGCGATGATACCCACGCAACCGTACGCCGGGTGCTCGGTTTCCTCGGTCTCCCGGTCGACGAGGCCGCCCTCGACCATGCGATCCGCCAGGCACAGTTCGACAGAATGCGTAAGAAGGAGCAGCGCGAAGGCATTCCGGGCCATTCCTACGATCGCAGCGACGCCGATGCCTCGCGCGTGCGGCGGGGCAAGGTCGCGGGCTATCTCGACTATCTCGGCCCGCACGAGCTCCAGCGGATCGATGCCAATCTCGACCGTGTGCTTAACGACCCGGCACGCCGCGCCTATGCAGCCTCAGGATATCGCATCGTGAGCAATAGTGCCGCGGCATGAAAATTGCTGCCGTCATTACCAGCCTGACGACCGGAGGCGCGGAAATCCTCGTCAAGGCGCTGTCGGAGGAGTTTACCGCACAAGGGCACGAGGTGCTCGTCGTCGCTCTGACGGATGCTGCTATCGTTGGGAATTCGGCCGAAACCGAGGCGCGCATGCGGAAAGAGTTGGGCGAGTCGGGGATTCGCTTCGCTTCGCTCGGCCAGTCGGCAGCACGCAACCCCTTCGACGGGCGTGGGCGCATGCGCGCACTCTTGCGCGAGTTCGAGCCCGATATCGTGCATGCCCACACCGCCCGCGCCCTGCCCTTGCTGGCATTGGCCGGCAACACGGCGCGAGTCGCGTTCACGCATCATAACACGCGCATCGGTTTCCCGACCTTCCTGTTCCGCGCATTCGACCGCATGACCGACGCCTATGTCGCTATCGGGCGCGATGTCGAAGGCGTCCTGATGCGCCATGTCGGCAAGCCTATCGTCCCGATTGCGAACTGCGCCGGCCGGAATTTCGCGGGCGGGCAGCTGCGTAACGAACCGCGAAGCCGCCAGCCTGTCGTGCTTTCGGTGGGCGCGATTTCGGGCCAGAAGAATTACGGCTTGGTACTCGAGATCGCAAAGCACTGCCGCACGATCTTCCGCGAAGAGGCAATGCCGGTGTTTCACGTGGTCGGGGGCGGCGAGGAGCTGTTTGCCATGCGCGAACTGGTTGCGCAGGCGGGGCTGACGGACACGGTCCTTTTCCTCGGCGAGCGGTCGGACGTCCCTGCCCGCATGCGCGATGCGGACCTCTATCTCAACACCTCGCTCTACGAGGGCATGCCGCTTACCTTGCTGGAGGCGATGGCTTCGGGGCTGCCGATCCTCGCCAGCGACGCGTCTGGCAATCGCGAACTGGTCGACGAGGGGTACAACGGCTTTCGCGCCGCGCGCGACGATCCGAAGGATTTCGCGCTGCTGATCGAGCGAATGCTGTCGGACCCTGCGGCCTACCGCGCCATGTCGGGCAATGCCTTGGCGCGGAGCGGCGAATATTCGGTCGAAGCCAGCGCTCAAAAGCACCTCCAGCTGTACCGCGAAATCACCGGACAGGCCGCCTGACCGCGCGATGCGCCAAAAGGATTAGCCAGAATAGGTGAGCGCGCGCTCCGCAATAGTCGGCCATGGATGCGGGCGTTTTTGTTAGCTTCACCACCGTGACCAGCGTGGAGGCATCCCGAACCGGGTTTGCTGCCCGCGTTCCTCCCGGATCCGGTAGTCCCGGCGGTTGCAAGTGTGGAGAGCAGACGTGAACAATCTCGCCGTACCCAGTCCGCATGGTGCAGTCCCTGCAAGCTACGAAGACTATCCTGGTGCAATTTACGCACCGGCCGGTGCCGACGGCAGCGAGCAGGTGGGTCTGCGCGATCTGGTCAGGGTCATCTTGCGCTACAAGTTCATCATCCTGTCGCTGATTGCGGCGGTGACGCTGGGTACGCTTGTCTGGCAGCTGACATCGCCCAATCTCTATCGCTCGAGCGTGAACGTACAGGTCGAATTGATCGACGACCTCGGCACGAATCAGGCCGATGTCCTGGCGCGCAACGTGCAGCGCATCGCCAACGAGGTGAAGCTGTATCGCTCGCGTAGTTCGGCAGAGCGGGTGGTGAACGATCTCGACCTCACCAGCGACCCGGCTTTCATCCGCGAAATGGGCGGTGAAGTCCCGGCCGATGATCGCACGCGAATCAACGCGGCTACCTCGCAACTGCTGGAAATGACCCGCGTCCAGGCGGAGGACGGGTCGGACCTTATCAATCTCACTGTCACCTCTCGTTCGTCCCGGCTTTCGGCGGAAATCGCCAATGCGTTTCCCGAGGCGGTCAGCCAGATGAAGACGCGCAAGAACGAACGCCGCCGCGAAGCGCTGATCGACGAGCTGGAGGCCGAACGGTCCGACCGGATTGACGTGGCCCGCCAAAGCGCGGAAGATCTCGCCGAATTCCGGGTGAACAACCGCATGCTGGTGGGTTCCGGCGGGGCGGAGGATCTGGCGCAGCTCAACCGCATCTTCACCGAAGCCGCTTCTGCCAGCGCACTGGGCGCCGGATCGGCCGCGCAAAGTGCCGGCATGGCCCGCGCCGCTTCCATGCGCTCGACTGCCGATGCCACCAGTGCCGCGGTCCAGAACCTGCAGCGGCAGGAAGCCGAGCTGTCCGCCAATGTCGCGCGGCTCAGCCAAACCTACGGCCCCGGCTATCCCGAACTGGCAAGGGTGCAGAGCGAATTGTCGAGCGTGCAGTCCGCTCTGGCGCGCGAACAGCGCCAGGTCCGCGCCGCGGCGCAGCAGGTCGCGGCCGCGGAAAGCGCGCGCGTGCGCGAGACCGCGCGCGCACAGGCATCGGGCGATGCGGCCCGCGCGGCACAGCTGCAGGCGGTAGTTTCGCGCCTGAGCTCAGACGCCTATCGCAACGTGCAGAACTCACCCCTGCTCAGCCAGCTCGAAAACGAAGCGGTGGCTGCGGCAGCCGCCGTGGCGGAAATCAGCGAGCGGATCACCCGCGTGCGCTCGGAAAAGATGGTCCAGGGCGTCAGCTCCAGCATCATCTCGCCCGCCGTCGAGAACCGCGAACCGGTTTCCCCGTCGCCGCTAAAGTTCACTCTGATAGCGCTCATCGGCTCTGGTATTCTCGGTGTTTTCCTCGCCTTTACGATCGAAATGCTGGACGATCGATTGCGGACCGTGCGCCAGATCAGCAAGTATTTCGGCCTGCCGACGCTCGGCATGCTGCCGATGCTGGAAAACGGGATCAGCGACAAGCTTCGCGAAAGTCCGGTCTTCGCCGAACCGCAGTCGCTCTTCGCCGAAGTCGCGCGGTCGATCTATTCCGAAACCCGTGCGCTGCGTCCGGGTTCTGCGTCGCAGAGCATCCTCATCACCTCGCCCCTGCCGGGCGACGGCAAGTCGGTGGTCGCCCTGACGCTCGCCGCGGCGGCGGTGGCGATGGGCAAGCGGGCCGTCGTGCTCGACCTCGACCTGCGGCGTTCTGGCATTCTCCAGCGGATCCAGCAGGATATCAACGCCCCCGAGCTGATGGACCTCGTACATGGCAATGTCGATGTGAAGTCGATCTCCGGACCGACCCCTGCGACCCGCGAGTTCGACGATGAAAGCGATGTCGGCCAGTTCGGCGAAAGCGGGAGCCGCGAGCTTGTCGATCAGACGGAAGCAGACGAGCGGCTCAATCGCTTCGCCCTGATCAGTGCCTCTCAGCCGGTCGAGGAACCGTCGGCCGTGCTCGGTTCCTCGCGCTTCCAGAGACTGATCGACGAGCTTAAGGATCGCTACGATCTGGTCGTCGTAAACGCTCCGGCAACGCTGGCCGTACGCGATGCGCGTTCGATGTGCGATTATACCGACGATGCGTTGGTGGTCGCGCGCTGGGGGCACACGACCATCGACCAAATGCGGGCCACGCTCGAACTGCTCGGCTCGGGACGGGTTGCCGGCTGTGTCTTCGACCAGGTGGATTATGCCGAACACGCCCGCCGTCGCTACGGAGATTCGGTCCAGTTCTACCAGGAATCCGCACCCTACTTCAGCGGCGAGCATCCTCTGCGCCCGAGTTGGAAGACGCGTCTGGCCCGCGCCTTCGGCATGCAGCGTGGCTACGGCCGGTATGCAACCTAGGGTTTGGGGGGCACGACCATGCGCATAGCCGTCATCAGCGATGTCCATTCTGTCGCAGACACATTCCGCAGGGCGCTGGAAGATGCCCGCCGAACCGGCTTCGACCAGATGGTCATTCTGGGCGATCTGTTTACCTACGGCGTCGATCCCGTCGAATGTGCCGATCTCGCCATCGAGGCAGTGGAGCGCGACGATGCGCTGCTGATTGCGGGCAATCACGACAAGCTCTATCTCGACCTCGAAAGCAGCTGTTCGGCCTATTACGATCGCCTGCCCGAATGGATCATGGAGTCCGCGCAGTGGACGTGGTCGCAGCTTGGCGAGAAATGGCCGCGGCGGCTGGAGACTATCCAGGAGTGGGCGTGGGACGGGCTGCTGCTGGCCCATGCCAATCCCTTCGGTTTCGGCAACTGGACGTATCTTTCGTCCCCCGAGTTGCTGGCCGAGGCGGCGCGGGTGCTGCGTGAACGCGGCTTTCGCGCTGGGATTTTTGGACATCTCCATCGCGAGGCGACCTATCGCGACGACCTCGGCACGCTGGTGCATATCGTCGATTCCACCGGCCAGCCGCGCCGCAAAGGGTTCCAGCGCACCTCGTGGACCCTGGTCGAGGTGAGCGAGGCGCAGATCGACATCGAAACCCGCTCCATTCCGTTCGATCGCGAACGCTTGCGTGAACAGATCCAGATGGTGCCGAACCTCTCGCACGAGACGAAAACCAAGCTCTGCGGCTTTTATCAATGACCAAAATCCTCGTGACCGGCGCCGGGGCCGTCCTCGGTCAGGGCATCCTGAAATCGCTCGCCCAGGTGGGCGAACGCTACAGCGTGCATTCCTTCGATCCCAATCCGCTGTCGGTCGGCCTGCACTGGACGAGCTATGCCGGACTGCTGCCGATGGCGAATGACGAAAGCTATGCCGCATGCGTCGAAAAGGCGCTCGACCACGTCAGACCGGCCGCGGTCCTGGTGGGAACCGACGTCGAACTCGGCATATTCGCCGAACGCCGGGACGAGTGGGAGGCGCGTTACGATACCCATATTCTCGTCAGTTCCGCCGACATCATCGAGATCGCCGATGACAAGTTCCGGACCGCCGAATGGCTGCGCGACGAAGGGTTGCCCTATCCCGTGACCGCGCTGGCTGACGATCGCGATGGGGTGGAAAGGCTGGTCGAAAGCTGCGGCTTTCCCTTGATCGTGAAACCGCGCCGCGGCGCCCGTTCCGTGGGTGTCCATCTTGTGCACGACCGCGCGGGCCTCGAAGCGGCAATCGCGCCCGGAACCGGCCAGATCGTCCAGCAATATGCCGGGCCGGAAGAAGAGGAATACACCGCTGGCGTGCTGTATTTCGACGGCGCCGTGAAAGCGCAGATCGTGCTGCGACGCGATCTGCGCGACGGCAACACCTATCGTGCCTATTCTGGCGACTTCCCGGATTGCGAAGACTACGTGCGCCGGGTGGGCGAGGCCCTGAAACCCTATGGCCCCGCTAATTTCCAGTTTCGCCGCCATGCGAGCGGCGAATTCAAGCTGTTCGAGATCAATGCGCGCTTTTCGGGCACCACGCCGATGCGTGCCCTGCTCGGCTTCAACGAGGTCGACATGGCGCTGCGCCACTTACTCGATGGACAACCGGTCGAACAGCCCGAGGTCACCGATGGCATCGTCCTGCGCTATCTCGAAGAGCAATTGGTGACGAACGACGCTGTCGAGCGGCTGCGGGCGACCGGCTGATGCGCATCGCGGTCACCGGAGCGACGGGCACGGTCGGACGTGCCTTTATCGCGGCGGCGATGGCAGGGGGGCACGACGTGCTCGCGATGGCCCGCGACCCGGATGCCGTCGAGGGCCGGGTGGCCTGCGCGCCCATCGACCTGCTGCAAGAGCCGTGCTGCGATCCCCATATGCTGCGGGGGGTCGGAACGGTCGTCCATCTGGCGGCCGCCATCATCATGGACCCGCTGGACCGCGCGGAGGCGGACCGTCTCTGGCAAATCAATGTGCTGGGCTCCGGCGCGCTCGTGGCGGCTATGGCGGAGGCCGGCGTTCCGCATATGGTCATGGCATCGACTGCCAACCTCTACGACCCGCTCGCTGGCACGGCGGACGAGCGGAGCCCGATGCGCGCCGATCGCCGCTCGCTCTACCTCGGATCGAAAGCGGCACAGGAGTTCCATGCGGCCGAATGCTGCCGCGCGGCCGGCATCGGGCTTGCGACAATGCGCATTTCGAGTGTCGTCCAGACCGGCGACGATATCATCGCCCGTATCGTGGGTAGAATCGCGCGGGGGGAGGATGCGGGCATTGCGAACCCCTCTTATGGCGCGGACTTCGTCGCGCTCGACGATGTCGCCTCCGGCTTGCTGCTCGCATGCGAGAGGCGCCTGACCGGAATATTCAACCTGTCGTCCGGGTGCCGCCTTACGCTGGGCGAGGTTGAGGCGACCATCAGGCGCCAGCTATTGGCCGACGTGAGCAGCTGCCCCGCCGATCCCGGACCGGGAGGCGACGACGGCTACGCCGCAGCCGATTGCGCGAAACTGGCCGCCCTTGGCTATGAACCGATGGCCATCGATCGGATCGTCGAGCGCACCCTTCGCAAAGCCTATCCCCGCTTTCATGCGATCGAGGCCTGACCGTGCGGGTGGGACGCCTGACGGCCGCGGTCGCCCTGCTGGCGGTTTCGCCGGTGCTGGCCGCGCTAGCTGGTCTGATCCTGGTCGGGCAAGGCCGTCCGATCCTGTTCAGGCAAGCGCGGGCGGGGCGCCATGGCGTGCCGTTCACTCTCGTGAAATTCAGATCGATGCGCGATACGCGCGATGCGGCCGGGCGGCTTTTACCCGATGCCGAACGGACGACAGCCATTGGGGCCTTCCTGCGCCGGTCCCGTCTCGACGAATTGCCGGGCCTGTGGAACGTGGCCCGGGGCGACATGGCCTGGATCGGCCCCCGCCCGCTTCTGCCCGAAACCATCCGCGACCTTGGCGAGCGGGGGCGCGAGCGCTCGAACGTGCGGCCCGGTCTGACCGGCTATTCGCAGATCAGCGGCAACACGCTGCTCGATCTCGATGACAAGGTCGCGCTCGATCTGTGGTACGTGAAGAACCGCTCGGTCTGGCTGGATCTCGAAATATTGCTGCGCACGATCGGCGTCATGCTGCTGGGCGAGCGCCTGCGGCATCACACAAAAGACGTGATGGCCGCAGGCGGGCCTTCATCGCTGGAACGGCCGGACGGCTAAACCTTGTAGCCGCAATTCACCTGCGGAATGCTCCCGGTTGCCGCGCCGACCCGGTTGATGAAATTACCCTGGCGATCCTGGTCGCCGGCAAGCTCGTTCAGGAATTCCTCCAGATTGGTATAGCCGTCCTTGTCGTGATCGCCATTCGGGTCGGTCAGATCGGTGGTCGCTTCCCAGGCATCGTCCATCCCGTCCTTGTCCGCATCGGCATAGGTGGTGCCGTTGGCGAGGCTGGGCCAGCCGCCGACCTGCGAGGGGCTGTCGATGATGGAGCCTTTGCACCCGGCGAAATTGGCGACAGCGCGCTTGTCCGACGCATCGCGAGGGAAGGCGCCGGCATATTTCATGATATCGCGTACGGCCTGCGCGGCATCGGTAAACAATTGCACCGAAAGCGAGCCGATCACGCTGGATTTAGCGTACTTCCAGTCGTTCGGGTCGAGGAACTCGCGCTGATCTTTCGACGACGAGGTGCGCCGCCCGTCGATATTTGCGTAGAGATAGAGCTCCGCATTGCCCGGATTGGTCGAGTATTTCTCGTCATAGTCGCCCCCGTAGATCGTCGAACCATTGATGGTGCTCGGGCCGAAGGAGACCCAGTTCCCGACGATATTCGCAAGCCGCGTCAGGCCGCTGTTGGGATCGGACTGCTTCCGGTAGTTCGAGAAATACTGATGGGCCTTGCTGCGCATATCGTATGAAACGGTGTTCACGATGTCGATCCGGTCGCCCGTGCCCGCATTGGGCATGCGGTCGGTGGCGTGGGCGATCAGCACGTGGTGCAGCGAAATACGGCTCCCTTCGACGAAAACACCCTTGGAATGCTCGCCCTGCTTGTGCGTCGACTTGCTTAGGCCTTCGTAAGCGAGCGACCACTGCAGGGTTACGTCTTCGGCCGCCTTCGTGGAATTGAAGATCTCGTCGGTCGCCCAAGACATCGACACGTGGTCGATGATCGTCCGTTTGGCCTTTCCGTCCACGGTTAACGCATCGGTCGTGTCCTGCTTTGGGCCAGACGTCGGCCCGGGGCGGATGCGGATGTGCCGGATGATGATATCCGGCGCGTTGAGATAGATCGGCGAGCCGGTCAGATTATTGGGCGCATTGCGCAGGGCTATCCCGTCGCCGGGCGCGGTTTGCCCGGCCACGGTCAATTGTCCCGACGTGACCTTGATCTGCGACAGCAACTCGATGGTGCCGCCGACCCGGAAGATGCAGGTTCGCGCGCTGCTCGCCTCCATGCATTCGCGCAGCGAACCGGTACCCGAATCGTTGAGGTTGACGACGTGGAACACCTTTCCGCCGCGCCCGCCGACCGAACGGGCGCCGAAACCTTCGGCCGTCGGAAATGCGCGCTGCTGGCCTCCCGGCAATTTCGCAGGATCATATTGCGAAGATGTAGGCGTCGGAAGGGGCGTCGGTGTGGGGGTGGGCGTCGCCGTTGGCGAGGGGGTTGGGGTCGGGCTCGGGCTGGCAACGCCGACGGCCGGTTGGGGGGCCGCAGGCTTGTCTTCGCCGCCACACGCCGCGACAGCAAGCGCGAGGATCGAGCACAGGCCAGCCTTCGCGCCGAAGCCGACGCGTGGAGACATTTCGGAAAGGAACATTGTCTTGAAATCAGTCCTCATCGGTCGCGATCTGCAACGCGGCATTGACGCCCCCGAGCCGCGTTTCCGTTCAGAATGGTTAACGATCAATAAGCGCGGTGCGTCACAGCGCCAAAACGTGCCCGTTTTGGGACAGTTTTGAGCGAACTGTGGAAGAATGTGGCGGAAAAACGTTCCGCGCAAGGGCGAGCGATGGCGTGGCGTTCACTCTGAGTTAGATCTCGCCATGCAATGCCGGCGACGATATAGCGCCGCACAGGATGCTGGTTACAGCGAAGGGGCACCCCGCAACCGATGGAAAAGAGAGGAAGCCGCCGCAAGCAGGCTGCCCGCAGCGAAAGAGCCCGTCGCGCAGCCGCCGACAGGCCCGCAGGCCGGGCAGGCCTCTGGCTGCGCCGTATTGCCCTGTGGGGCACCGTCTTGAGCCTCATCGCTGTCGTTTTCGTGGGCCTGGCGGTCGCCTTCGCCGCCCGCTCCATGCCGAGCTATTACCAGTTGCGCGCCACGCAGAACGCCCAGACGATCGTCGTGCGCGCGCGCGACGGTACCGAAATCGTCGAGCTCGGCCCGTCCTTCGGCCAGTGGCTCACACATGACGAAATCCCGCAAGTGATGAAGGATGCGATGATCTCGGTCGAGGATCGCCGTTATTATTCGCATTTCGGAATCGATCCCTATGGCCTGACCCGTGCGGTTTACGAAGGCGTAACCGGCGACGACCGGATCTCGGCGACCTCGACCATCACGCAGCAGCTGGCGCGCAACGTTTTCCTCAACAACAATCGCTCCCTCGGCCGCAAGGCGCGCGAGGCGATCCTGGCGCTGGCGCTGGAATGGAAATTCTCGAAGGAGCAGATCCTCGAGCTCTATCTCAACAAGGTCTACTTCGGCGGCGGGGCCTACGGCATCGATAGCGCCAGCCGCAAGTTCTTCAGCCATCCCGCGACCGATCTCTCGGTGGCCGAGGCTGCTATCATCGCCGGGCTCGTGAAGGCACCGAGCCGCTATTCGCCCACCGCCGATGTCGATGCCGCCGTCGGGCGGGCGAGCGTGGTGCTGCGGCTGATGAAGGAGCAGGGGCGCATCCCCTCCAACGTGACCGTCGATCCTTCGGCGGTCAGGCTGAAGGAAGAAAAGGGTCAGAACTCGGTCCGCTATTTTACCGACTGGGCGCTGCCGCAGCTCGACATGCTGCTGCCCGAGACCTTCGAGCCGATCGAGGTCTGGACCACCCTCGATGTCGGCATGCAGCGCGCGGCGACCGCTTCGATCCAGGGCAATACGCCCGGCGGTGCGCAGGGTGCGCTGGTCAGCCTCGACCGCGACGGGGCGATCCTGGCGCTGGTGGGCGGCACCGACTATGTCGAAACCAGCTTCAACCGCGCCACCGATGCACTGCGCCAGCCGGGCTCCAGCTGGAAGCTGTTCGTCTACCTCGCCGCACTGGAAGCGGGCTACACGCCGGGCGACCGGGTGGTCGACACCCCGGTTACGATCGACGGGTGGAGCCCGCGCAATTCCAGCGGGCGCAATGTCGGCGAGATCGATTTGCGCACCGCTTTTGCCTATTCGATCAACACGGTTGCGGCGCAGCTTGGCAATGAAGTCGGCTTCGGCACGGTCGCCTCGATGGCGCGGCGTTTCGGTGTGACGACGCCGATCAACACCTACCCGGCCATGGTGCTGGGATCGAACGAGGTGCGCCTGCTCGACATGACCCGCGCCTTTGCAGCGATCTCTGCCAAAGGGCAGTCGGTCGAGCCCTATGGCATCGTCAAGGTGACGACGGCGGAAGGCGAATTGCTCTATCAGCACCAGAATGCGCGGCGCAGCCAGCTGGTGCCGGACTATGTCGCGGCGGGCATTACCGACCTGTTGCAGACGGCCGTCAACACCGGCACCGGCCGTGCGGCGCAGATCGGGCGCCCTGTGGCAGGCAAGACCGGCACGACCAGCTCGAACAAGGACGGCTATTTCGTCGGCTTTTCCAGCGGGATCACCACCGGCGTATGGATGGGGCGGGACGACAATGCGCGGGTCGCAGGGCTGCAGGGCGGCACCGCACCTGCGCGCGCTTTTGCCGCCTATATGCGCTATGCCGTAAAAGACCGGCCGGTCGAGGAATTCGACACCGACCTGCAATTGCCCGAATGGCAGCTGGAGCCGGATGACGAATACATGCTCGGCGATCCGGACGATTACTATTTCATCGACGAGCAGGGCAATCTGATCGAGCCCGGCCGCGAGGATGGCGAGCGGCGCGATCCCTTCGGCGATGCCTTTCCGCAGCCCGGGGATGGCGACCGTCCGCGTCAGCCGCAGGCACCGCAGCAGCCAGGACGCGGCGCCGATGGCGCACCGCAGGCGGTCGGCGACGACTTCCTCGACGAGGCGACCGGTGGCGCTTCGCGCGGGACCCCGCGACCTTCACCGAGCCCGACGGTAACGGTCATCCGGCCTCAATAGATAGAGCAGACAGCAAAAGGGCCTCCCGCCATTTCGGCAGGAGGCCCTTTCTGATTCCATTCGCGAGGAAGCTTAGCGCAGCCGTACCGCGACATATTGCGGCGGACGGCCGCTGCGCTGGACACGCAGAAGCACCGCTTCGCGGCCCTCGCGCTCGGCTTCGTTCACGATGCCTTCGAGCTGCGAGAGCGTCGCGACCGGGCGATAATTGGCCGACAGGATGATGTCGCGGCGCTGGAGGCCCTTACGGGCGGCGTCGGAATTGGGGTTCACGCCGGCGACGGCGAGGCCCTGCGTATCCGCGCTCACACCCAACTGGCGAGCGATCTGCGCTGTGATCGGCAGTAGCTGGAGGCCAAGGCGTTCTTCGATCACCTCGTTCTCGCCCGGCTGCATCTCTTCCTCGTCGTCCATGTCCGGATCGAACATCTGCTGCTGACGCAACTCGTCTTCGCTCGGGCGCTTACCGACGGTCACATTGATCCGGCGGCGTTCGCCGTTGCGGATCAGCTCGATCGGCACGGTGGTGCCCGGCGCGATATTCGCGACCAGGAAGGACAGGGTCTGCTCGGGCGTCACTTCGCGATTGTTCACGCCGATCACGATATCGCCGGCTTCGAGGCCGGCACGATCGGCTGCTTGGCCAGACTGGACCGACTGCACGATCTCGCCGCGATTGCGGTCGAGGCCGAGCGAATCGGCCACGTCGTCGCTGACAGGCGCGATGTTGACGCCAAGATAGCCGCGTTCGATCTCCACCCCATCACGCAGCTTCTGGACGATCGGTGCGGCGATTTCCGCCGGAATGGCGAAGCCGATGCCGACACTGCCGCCGGAGGGCGAGAAGATGGCATTGTTGATGCCGATCACATTGCCCTGCATGTCGAACAGCGGGCCGCCCGAATTGCCGCGATTGATGGCGGCATCGGTCTGGATATAGCGGTCGTAGGCGCCGCCGGACCCGGTGTTGCGCTGGATCGCGGAGACGATCCCGCTGGTCACCGTGCCGCCGAGGCCGAAGGGATTGCCGATCGCGACCACCCAGTCGCCCGGGCGCGCCTGACGGCTGTCGCCGAATTCGACATAGGGGAAGGCCTCGCGCCGGTTCACCTTGAGCACGGCAAGGTCGGACTGCGCGTCGGTGCCGACGAGATCCGCTTCGTATTCGGTGCCGTCGGGCATGGTGACGGTGATCTCTTCCACCGTGCCGCGCCCGGTCGGGCTGACGACGTGGTTGTTGGTGACGACATAGCCGTCGGCCGAGATGACGAAGCCTGAGCCGAGCGACTGCCCCTCGCGATACTGCGGCTCGTCCTGCTGCTGACCGCGACCACGGCGGCCGAACAGCCCTTCGAAGGGCGTCCCGGCGAAGGGGTTGGCGTTCTGCTGCACTTCGATCCGCTGGCGGGTCGAGATGTTGACCACGGCAGGCTGCAGCTGCGCGGTGAGCTCGGCAAAGCTTTCGGGCGCCCCTGCGCGCGGGACCACGCGGGCCATCTGCGCATCGTCGTTCTGGGCCACCTGGGCACCTGCCGGATAGCCGGTTGCGAGCGTGATCGCGGCGCCTCCGACCAAAAGGGCACTCGTTACGGAATAGGCATATCGCACGGGCTTCACGTCCTTGTAATCCTCTTCACTTCTGTCGCGCGGCGCATCCACTCGGTGAACTTACCGAGCAGCGGGCTGCGGGTTCCTGCCTGCCAGACTGCGCTGCGGCGCTGAATGCCGTTTGAACGGCGCGGGGCACGCTCGACGAACGGTCAACGACGTCCGCGGAACTGCCGCAGATACTCATTGTCCGGCGACAGGATGATGTTGCTTTCCGCCCCGCCGTTCTCCGCGGCGAAAGTGGCGTCATAGCTCTGCATGGCGCGGTAGAAATCGTAGAATTCCGGATCCTTGCCGAAGGCATCGGCATAGATCGAGGCGCTCTCCGCATCGGCGTCGGCGCGAATGATCCGCGCGTCGCGCGAACCCTGCGCACGGATCGTGCGCGCTTCGCGTTCACGGTCCGATTCCATGCGACGGAACGCCGATTGCAGCGGCGCTTCCGGCAGGTCGGTGCGCATGATCTTTACGTCGACCACTTCGGCGCCGTACTGGCGCGCCTGGCGGTCGAGATT
The DNA here is from genome assembly GCA_947499095.1 of uncultured Erythrobacter sp. GTDB lineage: Bacteria > Pseudomonadota > Alphaproteobacteria > Sphingomonadales > Sphingomonadaceae > Qipengyuania. Next base: position 46,833 of record CANMMR010000009.1, on the reverse strand, counting down.
TTCCCGCACATTGGCGAGCGCGGAGCCGCGTTCCGCCGTCAGCATCGACTGGAAGGTGCGGCGGCCAAGTTCCTGGCGCAGCACCGAGTTGAGAATCGGCTCGAGCGCGTTGCGGACGCCGTCGGTCGTGCCGGCGCGTTCGACCATGCGAACCGGATCGACGATGCGGAAGCGGGCGTAGGCGTTGACCAGCAGGCGCTGCTGGTCGGCGCTCAGCACTTCCTCATCGTTCATTTCTAGGTCGAGCAGCCGCTTCTCTATCCGGCGTACCGAGTCGACGAAGGGCACGCGCAGGTAGATGCCTGCATTGCTGGAGCCGTCAGGCGTATTGACAGTGCCGATGGGATTACCCGTGCGGATGACGACGGCTTGCTCTTCCTCCGGCACCACATAGGCGCTGAGCATCAGGGCGATGATCGCTAGTCCGATCACGACCAGCGTATTGCGGTGGTCTTGCACGAAAGTGCTCATGTTACTGGCCCTCCGGCGCGGTCACGGTCGTCGAGGGCCGCTGCTGTTGCTGCGACTGGTCGGCCCGGCGACGGATTTCGGGAAGCGGGAGATACGGCGTCACATTGTCCGTCTCCACGATGGTCTTGGGCGTCTGGCTCAGAACCCGCTCCATGGTTTCGTAATAGAGGCGCTGGCGCGTCACTTCGGGGGCGAGGCGATATTCCTCGTACACCTTGTCGAAGGCTTCGGCTTCACCCTGCGCCTGGGCCAGCACCTGCTGCGCATAGCCGCGCGCCTGGTTGCGGTTGGCGTCGGCATTCTGTTCGGCCACCTGCACATCGCGGAAGGCATCGACCACCTGTGCGGGCGGATCGGCCTTTTCGATCTCGACACCTAGTACGCGCACGCCGGCACGATAGCCGTCGAGTGTGCGCTGCATGCGTTCGCGCACGTCCTGCTCGATTGCGGCGCGGCCCTGACCCGAGAAGGTCTCGTCGAGCTCGGTCTCCGCGACCGAGGCGCGCATCGCGGCTTCAGCCGCCTCCTTCACAGTTTCCACGGGGTCGACCACGTTGAACTTGAAGGCCGCGAGATCGCTGATGTTCCAGCGCACGATGTAGCTCAGATCGACGAGGTTCTGGTCGCCCGTCAGGATCAGTTTCACCTGGCTGTCGCTGCCCGGAATGCGCTCGGTCCGCACGCCCTGCACGTCTTCCACGTCCACGATTTCGATCGGGAAGGGCGCGGAAAAATTGAGGCCAGGCTCCATCGTCCGGGTAAAGTTACCCAGCGTCTTCACCACCGCCTGCTGCTGCGGCCCGACGAGATGCACACTGGTTGCGATCAGGCCGAGGGCGATGATGCCGACGACCGCGATCGGGAACCAGCTCTTGCCGCCGGGGCGCTGCGGGAAGCGGAAATTCGGGCCGCCGGGACCACCACCGCCGGTGCGGCGCGGGCCTTCGGGGCCGCGGTTCTTGAAGATGTCCTCGATGTTGGGCGAGCGGCGCCCGTCATTGCCGCCGGATCCGGGCGGAAGCCACGGATTGCGCGGCCCGCGGGTCTTGTCCCCGCTCTTGCCGTCACCATCTCCGGTCGGCTCGTTCGAGCCGCGGCCCGGACCGTTATCCTTGTCTCCCCACGGACTCTTCTTGCCCGCCATCGCCAGCCAAATCCTGTTGGTGAACCCGTCCAATGTTCTCATGCCATTCCTTATAGGTGTGGTTTGGCGGAAAAACAGGGTTGAACGGCGCTTTTTGATGATACAGCAGCGCTGCCCATGAGTTCGATCGATCCGAAAGCGCTGTTTCCGCAAGCGATTGCAGCGCGTGTATCCTCCCTAGCCATCGCAAAAGGCCGCGCCATCGCCGTTGTCGATGCTTCCGGACTGGGCGCCGGCGAGCGCGAGGCGTTGGAAGCCGACATCCGCGAGGTTCTGGAAAAGCGGAAGAACGTGACGGAAGTCCGCGTCGCCATGATGGCGGAGCGAACCGCGCGCAAGCTGATCGCCGTGGGCAGCGGCAAGGGCGGGGTAGGCAAATCCACACTGACTGCCAACCTCGCCATCGCGCTAGCCCGCAGGGGCCGCAAGGTCGGACTGGTCGATGCAGATATCTACGGCCCCTCGCAGCCCGTCATCCTCGGCAATCAGGGGCAGAAGCCGGTGGCACGCGAGGAAAAGCTGGAACCTGTGCCGAGCAGATACGGCGTGCCGGTCCTTTCGATGGGGCATCTGGTCGAGCCGGGCCGCGCGATCGCCTGGCGCGGGCCGATGGCGGGTGGCGCGCTGACCCAGCTGGTCGATGCGCATTGGGGCGATACGGAACTGCTGCTGGTCGATCTCCCGCCGGGGACGGGCGATGTGCAGCTCACCATGCTGCAGAAGTTCAAGCCCGCGGGGGCCGTGCTGGTCTCGACGCCGCAGGACCTTGCGCTGATCGACGCCGCGCGCGCCGGCCAGCTGTTCGATCAGGCGGGCGTGCCGGTCATCGGATTGGTCGAGAATATGGCGGGCTATGCCTGTCCGCATTGCGGCGAGGTTTCCGATCCCTTCGGCAAGGGCGGAGTGGAAGAGGCTGCCGGACGGCTCGAATTGCCGTTCCTCGGCCGCATCCCGCTCGACCTCGCTATTCGCGAAGGCGGGGACAGCGGCACGCCGCCGGCCGCGACCGACGATGCGCTGGCCCAGCCCTTCCACGACATTGCCGCGAAGCTCGACGCATGGATTGGCGCGAAAAGCTGAGCGATCTGCCCGTCACCCGGCGCCAATTGGTGGCCGGGGCGGCGGTCGGTGGCGGGCTTGCCGTCGCCTGGTGGCTATGGCCTCGGCATTACGGCAGCCCGCTCACCCCCGGCCGGGGCGAGCGCGATTTCGGCGGCTGGCTCACCATTGGCACCGACGGAGTGGTGACCGTTGCGGTGCCGCAACTCGAAATGGGGCAGGGCGTCACAACGCTGCTGGCGCAGGTCGTTGCGGTGGAACTCGGCGCGGACTGGCGGCAAGTGGGCGTGGAGCCAGTGCCGCCAGCCGGGCTCTATGCCAACGTCCCGCTGGCTGCCGAATGGGCGGAAATGTGGTCCAACCTGCCGTCCCTCGCGGATGAGCCGGGCAGCATGCTCGCGGAGAATTTCGCGCGCGGCAATCGCTTCATTGCCACCGCCGGGGGAACCTCGCTGGCGGCATTCGAGCTGCCTTTGCGCGAAGCGGCGGCCAGCGCTCGGGCGATGCTGGCTATGGCCGCCGCCGACCGCTGGGACGCCGAGTGGGAGGAATGCGAAGTCGAGGGCGGCCTCGTCCGCTATGGCGAGAACAGTGCCAGCTTCGGCGAACTGGTGCTGGAGGCCGCCGAATTCGACCCGCCCGATCCGGCTCCCCTGCGCGTCGAAGCGGCGGCAGAAGCGCCCGCCGAAGTCGATTCCGACACGCCGCTCGCTTTCCCCCGGCTCGACTTGCCCGCCAAGGTCGACGGCAGTTTCCTGTTCGCCGGCGACATCCGCCTACCGGGGCTGGTCTACGCCTCGATCCGCCATGCGCCGACCGGCTCGCAGGAACTCAGCCGATTCGCCGAGGACGCGGTCGCTGGCATGCGCGGGCTGGTCGGCGTGGTGCGCTCGAAGCGCTATCTCGCGGCCGTGGGCGAAAGCTGGTGGATTGCCGAACAGGCGCTGAAGCGGCTCGCCCCGGTGTTCAGCGGCCCGCCGCCGGTGGAGAGCGCCGCGGCGGAAGTCTTGCTGGACGAGGCTTTCGGCACGGTCGAGCCGGAAGCGATCGCGAGCATCGGTGACGCAAATGGATTGCTAGCCAAGCCCGATCTCGAAGCGCGCTTTTCGATCGCACCGGCCGTGCACGCCACCATCGAGACCGCCACCGCGACGGCGCGGCTGGAGGACGGCAAGCTCGAACTGTGGATCGCCTCGCAGGCGCCCGAATTCACCCGGCGCGCGGCGGCGAAGGCGGCGGGCCTGTCGGAGCGCGATGTCGTGCTCTACCCTACCGCCGCCGGAGGCAGCTTCGATGCGCGGCTCGACAAACGCCACGCGATCGAAGTCGTGCAGATCGCCAAGGCTATCGGCCGCCCGGTCCAGCTGATGTGGCCACGGGTGCAGGAATTCCAGGCCGTCCCGCCGCGAACGCCCGTCGTCGCGGAATTGGCGGCGGCGTTCCAGCCGGCGACCGGTGGACGGATCGCCGCCTGGCGCGCCCAGCTTGCGAGCCCTGCGACCATGCGCGAGACGGGCTACCGCCTGTTCGACAATCTCGTGGCCGAAGCCGCCATGCGCGAGGCGGCGGGTCAGGCCGATCCGCTCGCCTGTCGGGGCGCGGTGCCGCCCTACGGAATCGCCAATGTCGCAGTGGAGCATATGCCCGTTCGCATCGACCTGCCGACCGGCCCGATGCGCGGCAATTCGGCTGCCTACACGGCGTTCTTCACCGAATGCTTCATGGACGAGCTGGCCGAGAAGGCGGGGCGCGATCCGCTGCTTTACCGGATGGACATGCTCGGCCAGGCGCCGCGCATGGCAGACGTGTTGCGGCGCGCGACGCAGATGGCGAATTGGGACGGCGGGCGACGCGGCACCGGGCAGGGTCTGGCGATGGTCCGCATGGAGGCGATCGGCGGCGCAACCGGCCGCATCGCCTGCGTTGCGCAAGCCGCGCTTGGCGAAGGGGGGCTGCGGGTCACGCGGCTCCAGGCGGCGGTGGACATCGGGCGGATCGTCAATCTTGATATTGCCCGCCAGCAGATCGAGGGCGGGCTCCTGTTCGGCCTCTCATTGGCGACGGGGTCGAGCGTGAATTACATCGAGGGCAAGCCCTCGCCCAATCGCTTGGCGGGACTCGGCCTGCCGACGCTAGCCGACAGTCCGGAGATCGAGGTTGCCTTCGTGCCGAGCGATGCCGAGCCGTTCGACCCGGGCGAACTCGGCACCGCCGTCGCCGCGCCTGCGATTGCCAACGCCCTCTATTCTGCTACCGGCATGCGCTTCCGCCGCCTGCCGCTCCTGTCGGAAGGCCTGTGAGGAGAGCCCGGTGACTTGGCGCGAGCAGCAATTGCCTCCCGAACACCCGCCCGTGCGCTCGGGCGGAGTGGGCGTACTGCTGGTCAATCTCGGCACGCCCGATGCGCCCGATACCGCGTCGGTGAAGCGCTATCTCGGCGAATTCCTGTCCGACAAGCGCGTGGTCGAGATACCCGGCATCGTGTGGCAGCCGATCCTGAGGGGGATCATCCTCAACACGAGGCCGAAGAAAAGCGCTGCGGCCTATCGCAAAGTCTGGACGGAGGAAGGCTCGCCGCTCGCGGTCATTACCCGCCAGCAGGCCGAGGCGATGCAAGCGCGGCTCGGCGAGGGCATCCGCGTCGACTGGGCGATGCGCTACGGCACACCATCGATCCCGGAGCGCCTGCAGGCGATGATGGAGGCAGGCTGCGAGCGGATCGTCCTTGCCCCCATGTATCCGCAATATAGCGGCGCGACGAGCGCCACCGTGGTCGACAAGGTCGGCGACACTCTGCGGGACATGCGCTGGCAGCCCGCCATGCGCACCATGCCGCCCTATCACGACGATCCGGCGCATATCGATGCGCTGGCCAGCGACATTTCACGCCAGCTCGACGCGCTCGATTTCGAGCCGGAAGTGCTCATGCTCAGCTTTCACGGCATGCCGGAGCGCACGCTGCATCTCGGCGATCCGTATCATTGCCAGTGCCAGAAGACCTCGCGGCTGCTCGAGGAAGCCATGGCGCGCCCGGGCCTGCGTTTCGTCACCACCTTCCAGTCACGCTTTGGCCCTGCCAAATGGCTGGAGCCTGCGACCGATGATACGCTCGAGAAAGAGGCCGCAGCCGGCACGAAGCGCCTCGCCGTAGCGATGCCGGGCTTTTCGGCCGACTGCCTCGAAACGCTGGAGGAAATCGCGATGGAGGGGCGCGCTACCTTCATCGAAGGCGGCGGAGAGAAATTCGCTGCGCTGTCCTGCCTCAATACCTCCGACGCAGGGCTCGATATGCTGGAAACACTGCTGCGCCGCGAACTTTCCGGCTGGTGTTAGCAGACTGGAAAGATGGGTTTCGATAGGCTACTGACATCACGGTAAGTAGCAGGAAAAGACCTTGGCCACTCTCGCACCGCATCAACCCGCCGAATTAACCCACTGGTCCGACGGCCGTCTCGGCGAACGCGATCTCGCGCATATCCCCGGCGACGGGGGCCTGCCGCTGGTCGGCAACACCTTCCGCATGCTCGCCGATCCGCACGGCTTTACCCGCCGCATGGTCGAGCAGTATGGCCACGTTTATCGCACCAAGGCCTTCGGCGGCTGGCAGATCGCCATGATCGGCGCCGATGCGAACGAATTGATGCTGTTCGACCGGAACCGCAATTTCTCCTCCGAGCAGGGCTGGGGCCCGATCCTCGACAAGCTGTTCCCGCGCGGCCTCATGCTGCTCGATTTCGACCATCACCGCGCCGACCGCCGGGCGCTCTCGATCGCCTTCAAGCCGGGGCCGATGCGGCATTATTCGGGCAGCCTCAACCGCGGCATCGCGCGGCAGGTAGAGGCCTGGGGCGAAGGCGAGATGACCTTCTATCCGGCTATCAAGGAGCTGACGCTGGATCTGGCCGCCGATAGCTTCATCGGCATCGAATGGGGGCCGGAAGCGGACAAGATCAACACCGCCTTCATCGACATGGTGCAGGCCAGCGTCGCGCCGGTGCGCAAGTCGCTGCCGTTCACGCAGATGAAGCGCGGAACCGATGGGCGCGCCTTCCTGGTCGACTGGTTCACGAAAGAAACCCACCGCCGCCGCGCCGAAGGGGGCGGGCAGGATATGTTCAGCCAGTTCGCGACGGCCACGCATGACGACGGCAGCCTGATGCCGGTCGACGAGGTGGTCGACCACATGAACTTCCTGATGATGGCCGCGCACGACACGATCACCTCGTCCGGCACCTCGCTGGTCATGCAACTCGCCAAGCACCAGAACTGGCAGGAGAAGCTGCGCCAGGAAATCGAGGCGGTGACCGGCGGCGTCGCTGCCAACGGCAAGCCGCGCGACCTCGCGTACGAGGATCTGGGCAAGCTCGAGCTGACCGAGATGGCGTTCAAGGAAGCGCTGCGGATGATCCCTCCGGTGCCCTCCACCCCGCGCCGGGCGCTGCGCGAATTCGAGTTCGGCGGCTACGCCATCCCCTCCGGCGCGCATGTCGGCATCAACGCGCATTATGTGCATCACATGGAAGAGCACTGGGATCGCCCGCACGATTTCGAGCCACTGCATTTCACGCCCGAAAAAGTGAAGGAACGGCACAAATACGCCTGGATCCCGTTCGGCGGCGGCGCGCATATGTGCCTGGGCCTGCATTTCGCTTACATGCAGATCAAGATCCTGATGGCGCAGCTGCTTCCGCGCTATCGCATCGAACTGGCCGATGGCGAGCCGGACTGGCAGCCGTGGCCGATCCCCAAGCCCAAGGACGGGCTGAAAATCAGGTTGGTTGCTCTTTAGGCCTCAAGTAGCGGCGGCTTGATCCGGGCCGGTGGAGGCCCGGCAAGCGCGACTGCGCGCCCGCAGCGGGTGCGGCTCGGTGCACGTCTAGCGAAGACGAACCTGCGGATGCGGGTCGCGAAACAAGACTCAACTAAAGTCGATCGCGATGCCGTCCTTGACCCAGTCGCCATAGCGGGTGGGGCTGAGGTCTTCGTCGTTCTCGACCTTTTGCGGCTCCGGCGGCGGATCGTTGGTCCAGTGGGACGGCTTTTCGAAGCCTTCGGGCCGTTTGGTCGCGCGATCGGTCATGTACAAGAAATGCGCGCACTGGCGCTTGGTTTCAAGCAGGGGTAGAGGCGCGGGCGATGGCCCAACCCACCGGTATCTACGCGCGCCGCGCCGCGCTTCGCCTGCTCGATGCCGTGTTGCGCCGGGGCGAGACGCTCGACATCGCCTTTGCCGCCGCCACGAAGGACGTGCGCAAGTTCGAGGACAAGGCACTGGCCCGCGCGATCGCCAGCGAGAGCCTGCGCTGGCTGGTCGATCTCGATGCGTTGATCGACAGCGCGACGAAAAAGACGCTGCCCGATGATGCCAAGGCCCGCATGGTACTGCGGCTGATGTTGGCTCAGTGGCTACGGCTCGACACGCCGCCGCATGCGGTTGTCGCGACCGGACTCGACCTGCTGTCGGGCGGACCGCGCAGGCTGGCGCATGGGGTGTTTTCGACCCTGACGAAGCGGGAAGCGCAATTGCCGGATGCGCCGACCCTCCCTGCCGATGTCGCCGCACGCTGGGGCGAGCGGGCTTCGGCGATTGCAGCCGGCCTCGCCGAACCGCCGCCGCTCGACCTGACCCTGCGCGACCCGGACCAGACCGCGCACTGGGCGAATCAGCTTTCCGCCGACAGCCTCATCCCCGGTCACCTGCGCCTGCCGCGCGGCGGCAATGTCGAAAAGCTGCCGGGCTTCGCGGAAGGGGCGTGGTGGGTGCAGGATCTTGCGGCCTCGCTGCCCGCGCGCCTGCTCGGACCGGGTGAGGGACGCCACGTGCTCGACCTCTGCGCAGCGCCGGGCGGCAAGTCGCTGCAACTCGCCGCGCAGGGCTGGCAGGTGACCTCGCTCGACATCTCGAAGCGCCGCCTCGACCTGCTGCGCGCCAACCTCAAGCGCACCTGTCTAAAAGCCGGAATCGTGCGCGCAGATGCGCTGACCTGGGAGCCGAAGCACAGCTTCGATGCTATCCTCCTTGATGCCCCCTGCACCGCGACCGGCACCGCGCGCCGCCATCCCGACGTGATCCACCGCATCGGCCCGCGCCAGATATCGGAAATGGCCGAACTCCAGACCGCGCTGCTCGAACGCGCGCAAACTTGGCTCAAACCCGGCGGCACGCTGGTCTACGCCACCTGCTCGCTGGAGCGGGAGGAAGGCGAGGCGCAGGCATCATCGATCACGCTGGCCCCCGACGCGATCCGCGCCGACGAGTTGCCTTCTGGCCTCGCGCCGAGCGCCGAAGGATGGCTCCGCACCGATCCCGGCCTGCTGGAGGATCAGGGCGGGCTGGACGGCTTCTTCATCGGGCGGTGGAAAACGTCTGTTAGCCGCTCGTAAACGAAAATCCTCCTAAGTTTGCTCCAGCATAAACCGAGTTATCTCAGGAATACCGAATGCCCTTCACAGAAGAAGAAAAGCGTAAATGGCACGCCGATAGAAAGGCTGGGCGGGATCGAGAATTCACGCCTCAGGTTAATTGCGGTCACTGTGGAGCACCGGTTGGCTTCGGCCAGGCTAATTCGGAGTTTCCGCTCTGCGCCGCATGCGAAAGCTGATTTGAGTACAATCCCTGCCGGATTGGCAAACAACCGCACTGACGGCGTCGCCGTTGCCGCCGGCCCGCTCGATTGTGAACGGACTGCCTAGCTCTAGATAATGGCGGAAGCGCATTTCGGCGCTGACGACGCGGAAAGGCTGTCCCCCGCGTGTCAGGCTGACGAATTGCCGCGCCACTTCGGCCAGATGCGCGGAGTTCACATGGTCGCCCGAGCCGTCGAGCCAGGGATGGTGCGGCGGCATGCTGTTGGCAGTGTCGAGCAGACCCTGCGCGGTGCCATTGTCGAGCGGGCCGAGGAACGGCCGATCACCTTGGGCAAGGCCGAGAAGCCGCGCGTCAGCGTAATCGAAATCGTCGGAACTGAACTGCGGTGCGGCCGCCTTGTCGCCTTTGCGCCAGCTCTCGAAGTCGCGGGTGCGAAACACCACGCCGCGCCCGTCGAGGCGGCATATGTGATGACCCTCCGCATCCGCGAAATCGATCGAGAAGCTTTCCTTCCCGTCGATCGTCATGCGGCGGTAGGTTCCGCTGGCATAGGCCCCGCCATCGGGATCGCCGCATTCCCAGCGCGTCCAGGTAAGCGCGGACCATTTGTCGGGGTCCCAGGTGCCGAGCGCGGCGGCGCATTCCACGCTTACCCAATAGCTCAGCGCCTGGATCGCGCCGGGATGGTGCGGGTGGAGCGCGGTCCAGGGCCAGGCTCTCACATCTCGCGAGCAGGCGAAGCCGACACTGCCGTCATCATGGACGACATGATCGCCGGTAAACGCCTTGCGATGCGGTCCGGGCATCGAGCCTGTCGCTCAGGCATCTTCCTTGAGGTATTTCTGGAAGCTCTTGCGCAGTTTCATCAGCTTGGGCGGAATCACCGCCTGGCAGTATGGGTTCCGCTGGCCTTCGCCTTCCCAGTATTCCTGGTGGTAGTCTTCGGCCGGATACCACTTGCCGGTCTCGATGGTCGTGACCGCGCTCTGGCCTTCGTGGTCGGCGTTCCAGCGTTCGATCGCCGCTTCCGCCTCGGCCCGCTGGGCGTCGTCGAGCGGGAAGATCGCGCTGCGATATTGCGTGCCGACGTCGCCGCCCTGCCGGTTTAGCTGGGTCGGATCATGCGTGCCGAGAAACACGTCGTAAAGCTGGCCGAGGCTGATCGCATCTGGATCGAAGGTCACGCGCACGCCCTCGGCATGGCCGGTGCTGCCAGTGCAGACCTGTTTGTAGGTCGGATCGGGCACATCGCCGCCGATATAGCCGCTCTCGACTTCGTGCACGCCGATGACATCCTTCATCACCGCCTCGGTGCACCAGAAGCATCCGCCCGCCACGATCGCCTGTTGTGTCTCGCTCATCGTAATCTCCTTTGCTTCCAGAGATAGGAAGCCGCCTTCGGCTTGTCATCCACCGGCGGCGGGTGCAGGAAGCGCTCACCGATTTTCCGGGAGAGACTCTATGCGTATCCTGCTTGCCACCGCCGCCCTTGCATTTGCCGTGCCTGCCATGGCCGATCACCATGAACTGGCCGACGCCGAAGCTTTCGCGGTGACCCATGCCGAGGCGATCTCGGGCGCGATCAATCACTCCAGCCGTGCCGACGATCGCGCACGCGACCCGTTCCGCCACCCGGCCGAAACGCTCGCCTTCTTCCGCATCGAACCCGACATGAAGGTCGGCGAGTACGCTCCCGGCGGCGGCTGGTACACGCGCGTGCTGGGCCATTATCTGGGCGGCGAAGGGCAGCTGGTCGGCCTGTATTTCGATCCCACCAGCGGACCGTTCAACGAAGAAGCGCAGCAGCGCATTCGCGCCGGTGCTACCGGCTTTCCCGCTGAGGCCGCCGAATTTACCGGGCTCCCGGCAGGGAACTTTACCGCGATGACGCTCGATGCGATTCCCGAAGGCGAGGCTGGGACGCTCGATCGGGTGCTGGTGATCCGGATGATGCACAACCTGATGCGCTGGAATAACGCCGATAGCGAGCTGAAGACAATGCGCAGTTTGCTGAAGCCCGGCGGCATGCTCGGCATCGTACAGCACCGCGCACCGGCGGATGCCAGCGCGGACTATGCGAACGGGTCGAAGGGTTATCTGCGGCAGGACGATGTCATCGGCTATGTCGAAGCGCTGGGCTTCGAGCTGGTCGACAGCAGCGAGGTCAATGCCAATCCGCGCGATCCGGCAAACTGGGAAGGCGGCGTCTGGATGATGCCGCCCTCGCTCGGCGGTGACGATGCGATGGACGCGCAAACCCGCGATCTGGGCGAAAGCGACCGCATGACGCTGCTGTTCCGCAAGCGCGACTGACCGGGAATGCTTCACTTGTAAGCCGACATTCATCCGGCACCTGCAATCCCCTCGATGTTACACTATTACATTGAGGGGATTTGTTCATGATTCGCGTTCGTTACCTCGCCCTTGCCGCAGCCCCGCTTGCTCTCGCCGCCTGTGATCGGGCGGACGGGGCGCGGGGTGTCGACCACGGGGAAACGCTGTTATCGGTCAGCGCCAGCGGGCTGGCCGAAAGCCGCCCCGACCGCGCGCAATTTCGCGCCGGGATCGAGACCTTCAGCCGCAACGCCACCTCCGCCAGCGAGGCCAATGCCGAGAAGATCGCCGAGATCGTCGTGGCCCTGCGCGAACTCGGCGTCGCGGAAGAGGACATCCAGACCCAGAGCGTCAACGTCGGCCGCATCGAATATGGCGACCGCGAGGGGCAGTACCGCGCAATGAACGTGGTCGAGGTGACGATGGACGATTCTGACCGCGCAGGCGCCGCTGTCACTGCCGTGACCGAGGCGGGGGCGAATGTCCTGTCCGGCCCCAGCCTGACGATGAGCGATCCCGAAGCCACCGCCAACCTCGCCTATGCCGATGCCTACAAGGCGGCGCGCAAGCGGGCCGAAGCCTATGCCGAGGCCGCAGGCATGGAAGTCAGCCGGGTGCTCTATATCCGCGATGCCGGCGGCCAGCAGGGCCAGACCTGGTTGCGCGGTGCGGATGCGATGAACGAGGCGATGGTCCAGCGCACCTCGCCGGCAGTGCCGCCGCCCCCGCCACCGGTGAGCATGGGGCCACGCCCCGAGGAGGGCGGCATGATGGTCGGCACCACGCGCAGCAATGTCTATATCCAGGTGGACTTCGCGCTGCGGGAGAAATAGTCCCTTTCAGCATGAGAGACATTACCGTCGCCGCCCTCCAGCTGCCGCTCGGCAGCGACGACGAGCAGACCAATATCGCCGCGGTCGGCGAAATGGTCGAGCAGGCCGCCGCGCGCGGGGCCGGAATCGTCCTGCCGCCGGAACTCTTCGCGGGCCCCTATTTCTGCCAGGTCGAGGACGAGGCACTGTTCGCCCGCGCGCGCCCGACGCTCGAACATCCCTCGGTCGTCGCCATGCGTAAGGTGGCGGCCAAATTGAAGGTCGCCATTCCGACCAGCTTCTTCGAGCGCGACGGGCATCACTATTACAACACGCTCGCCATGATCGGCCCCGACGGCGAGATCATGGGCACTTACCGCAAGAGCCACATCCCCGACGGGCCGGGCTATGAAGAGAAATACTATTTCCGGCCCGGCAACGACGGGTTCAAGGTGTGGGACGTCATGGGTACCCGCATCGGCGTCGGCGTGTGCTGGGACCAGTGGTATCCCGAAGCGGCCCGCGTGATGGCGCTGATGGGAGCGGAGCTGCTGTTCTACCCGACCGCCATCGGCTCCGAGCCATACGACGCCGAATTCGACACCAGCCGCATGTGGCAGCGCGCGATGCAGGGCCATAGCGTGTCGAACTGCATGCCGGTGATCGCGGCAAACCGGATCGGCGAGGAAGGCAATGCCGATTTCTACGGCCACAGCTTCATCACCAACGAATGGGGCGACAAGCTGGTGGAATTCGGCCGCGAGGAGGACGGCGTGCTGGTCGCGACGCTCGATCTCGACCAGGCGGCGATCCACCGTGCGGGCATGGGCTTCTTCCGCGACCGGCGGCCGCAGCTCTACGGGCGCATCGTCGAGGATATCTGAGCAGGCTCGTGACAGCAGGGATGACCCAGGACGCACTCGACCGGCTTTTCACTGCCGCGCTGGAAGCGGCTGTGGCGCGGATGGAGAAGGACGGGCATTTCTTCCCGCTCGTTTTCGAGATGCGCGCCAACGGCATGATCCACAATGTGGCCATGCTCGAAACCGCGCCGGTCGATGGCAGCGCAGACGTGCTCGAGAGGCTGACGGCAATGTTGCGGACGCGCGCAGCTGAGGGGACGATCGTCGCCTCGGCTATCGTCCTGCAGGGCGGCGGCGACCAGCGCATGTCCGTCCGGCTGCGCGCGCGGACCTATGCGAAGGACATCGCCGTACCGTTCGAGATCGAGCGCAAGGGTTTCGTCAAACGGCGGCGTCGCGTGTCGCTCGGCGACATCTCGGGCGATACCGTCGCCAACGACGTCTTCTAGGGCCCTGACCCTAGCTGCCCGCCAGTTCTTTCAGAACAATCGACCAGTGGTCGAGCCCGTCATAGAAGGCGTCCACTCGCATGCGTTCGTTGAGGCCGTGGGCATAGATGTCCTGCGGTCGGCTGGCTCCCGCACCGATGGCGATCGTGTCGTAGCCCAGCGTCCGGTAATGCATGCCATCCGTCCCTCCCGAGGACATGTTCGGGATCATCGGGATTTCGCGCTCGAAGCGCGCCGTCAGCGATTTCGCCAGCGCCGCGCGGACCTCGTCGCGAAAGCTGCTCATGCCGCTCTCGGTCGCCTCGGCGCGCTGGGTGATCGCGACCCCCGGATTGCCGATGACCTGCGCCAGCGTCGCCTTCACGCTGTCCACACCCTCGCCCGGCCACACCCGGCAGTTGACCGCCGCGCTGGCCGATTGCGGCAAAGCGTTTTCGGCGTGCCCTGCCTCCAGCATGGTCGCGACGCAGGTCGTGCCCAGCGTACCGACGAAGCCGGGATCGGCGCGGATGATCTCGATGGTCTCGACATCGCTCGGGTCCTCGGCAAAGCGCGTCATCGCATCGCCCAGCGCACCGGGCACGCTCCGGCCCAATGCGGCGAAATAGCTGCGTGTAAGCTCGCTCTCGCGCACGGGAAAGCGATGGTCGGCGATCTTCGTCAGCGCCGCTGCCAACTCGTAAATCGCATTGTCGCTACGCGGGCGCGAGGAATGGCCGCCGGAATTTGTCACCGTGAGGTCGAAGGTGACATATGTCTTTTCGGCCAATTGCACCTGCTGCGCCAGGGCTGAGAAATCGTCGGCCAGCCCGATGCCGCCTGCATCCGAGTTGAGGACGTAGGCCGGATCCACATTCTCCGCGACCCATTTGGCCTGCGCGCGGGTGGAGATCATGCCGGTCTCCTCGTCGCCGGAGAACACGAGGTAGAGATCGCGGTTCGGCACCCAGCCTTCCTGCTTCAGCCGCATGAAGGTGCCGGTGAGATTGGCGACGCCGTATTTGTTGTCCTGCGTGCCGCGGGCGTAGAAATAGCCGTCTTCCTCGGTCAGCGTGAACGGCGCGCGATCCCAGTCCTTGGGCAGCGCATCGACCACGTCCATATGGGCGAGCATGACAATCGGCTTTTTGCCCGACGCAACATTGCCGGGATAGCGCACGATAAGGCCCTGCGTCGGCTCGCCCTCGCTATCGTAATCGGTCACCATCAGGTCTTCGCCCGCGAAGCCCGCTTCCGACAGCCGCCCGACCAGATAGGCGACCATCTCGTCCATCTGCTGGTGTCCGCGCGCGGTGCGGAAGGCGATAATGTCGGCATAGAGCGCACGCATCATCTGCTGGTGCTCGGTGCGCTGTTCGCCGCTTTCGGTGTCCTGCGCGGCGAGGGGCGCGCAGACCGCTGCTCCCGCTGCAAGTGCCAGCATCAGTTTACGCATCGCCTGTCTCCCCTTCGCTCCGGCCCGTTCCCAAGGGCGGTGCGCGACGCTAGGGCGAGGGCATGAGCGAGGCAAGCGGACATCGCTATATCGTGGCGCTGGGGTCGAACATGCGGCTGTCCGGCGTAGGCGGGCCGCGCGCGGTGCTCGGGGCGGCGATCGAAAGCCTCGCCGACCGCGCGATGGACGTGTTGGCAGTTTCACCGATCATCGCGAGCGAACCGGTCGGCCCATCGCAGCGGCGCTATGCCAATGCCGCAATGCTGGTCGAGTGCCAGCTATCGCCGCCCGAAATGCTTTCACTGCTGCAATCAGTCGAGCGGGAGTTCGGCAGGAATCGGCGAGGCCAACGCTGGCGGGCCCGCACACTGGATCTCGACCTAATACTGTGGAGCGGCGGCATCTGGGTGTCACCGGATCTGGCGATCCCGCACAACGCCTTTCGCGAGCGGCCCTTCGTGCTCCGACCGGCAGCGGAAATCGCGCCGCGCTGGCGCGACCCGCTGACCGGCCTCACGCTGCGCCAGCTCTCAACTCGCGCGGCTTGATCGCGGTGGCCGGATTGCCGCGATAGACGGTCCAGCTCTTCGCATCCTCGAATAGCGCGCCCCGTGCGGCGAAGGCCGCACCGTCGCCCATGCTCACTCCCGGCCCGACGAACGCCTCCACTGCGACCCAACAGCGCCGGCCAATGGCGATCGGGCGCAGCTGCAGCTGAAAATCGGGGTCGGAGAGATCGTGCGTGCTCGCGCAAAGGAAAGCGCCTTGCGAAATCACGCTGTCGTCACCGATGGTGACGTGGCCCTGGTTGTAGATCCGCGCACCCGGCCCGATCAGCACATTGTCGCCGAGCGTCAGCGCCGATGGCAACCAGACCCGCACGCTCGCATGGGCCCGGCATCCCCGTCCCAGCGACGCGCCGAACAGGCGGAGCACTAACGCCCGCCAACCATGCAGCAGGGGCGGCGTCCAGCGGCACAGGACCAGCCAGCACACCTGCCACACCGCCCGCAGCAGCCGGTTGCCAAGTGTGAACGAAGGCCCGCCGGTGCGGCTCTGCGCTGCTTTTGCGTCCAGCGGTACGACCATAAATTCCGTCCGGCTCCTGTCCTCGGCCGGTGGTAGCCACGCGAATGCACGCAAACAAGCAAGACCCGCTTGACCGCCCACCGCCGCATGCCTAGGTGCCCCACCGTGGTCGGGCCGTTAGCTCAGTCGGTAGAGCAACTGACTTTTAATCAGTAGGTCGCTGGTTCGAACCCAGCACGGCTCACCACCTTCTCAATCTCTCGCTGGCAAACTCTTACATCTGCATATTTGCAGGCTTATTCCTGCATGCGCGAATTTCCGCCACTGACGCTGCGCGAAATATGTGATATGCACACTGCATAGCTGAGGCCGCAGACATAGATTTTCAAAACACGATGAACTGCAAGTCGCGCGACTTGAAATTACCATGCCGAAATCGCACTACCTTTTTATGACACGGGTCGATCATGGTCTCGGGGTGATGGTTCCGGCAGGCAGCAGCACCGCGCGCCTGCATCCCTAGAGCGCTTCGGGCGTTCTAGGGATGTGCGCCCCGCTGCAACTTCCAGCATCGATGTTTTCCCAGCCCGAGGCGATAACGAGCCCGAGGCATGCTCGCTTCATTTGCGAGACCGGAGCCAACCGTGTTCTTCTCCCGTTTTACCGTGTTCGGCCTCTGCCTGGCTGGCCTCCTGTTTGCTCTCGCGAGGTTCAGCGATGCATGGGCATTACCAGTTCTCGCAATTTTCTCGTGTCTATGTCTCTTGGGCCTCATCGATCTTGTCCAAACGCGGCATGCGGTGCGCAGAAACTCTCCCATCATCGGACGCTTGCGATGGGCTTTCGAGAAAATAAGACCAGAAATCCGCCAATACCTGATCGAAGGCGATGACGATCAGACACCCTTCTCGAGGGCGCAACGCTCCCTGGTCTATGCTCGCGCGAAGGACGAGGTTAGGGTCCAGACTCGTTCAAAGCCAGAATGCTACGGCGGCAGCGAGGCTTACGGCTGACAGGAAGTTTCTGGCGAGCTTGTCGTAGCGGGTAGCGCTGCGGCGGAAGTCCTTGAGGCGGTAGAACAAGGCCTCGACCCGCCAACGGTCCTTATAGCGGCGTTCGTCATACTGGATCGGGCGCTTGCGGTTGCGCCGTCCGGGAATCACAGGGATCGTGCCCTGCTCACGCAAGGCGACCCTGATGCGGTTTGCATCATAGCCACGGTCGGCGATCACCCGCTTTATGCCGATGGTCTCGCCGATCAGCAGGTCCGCGCCCTTCACATCCGACGTGTTGCCGGGCGTCAGGACGAGGCGCAGTGGTCTTCCGAGAACATCGACAAGCGCGTGGATCTTCGTTGTCCTGCCTCCACGCGAGATGCCAATGGCATTGGCCCGCGCCCCCCTTTTGCGCCACCGGCAGAGCGGTGAGCCTTGATGTAGCTGCTGTCGATTTGGCCGGTCTCCGCGATCCAGCCTTGCTCGGTCAGCGCCGCCAGGATGCGCGTCCAGATGCCGCGGCGGCTCCACCGGTTCCAGCGATTGTAGACCGTCGTCGAAGGGCCGTATTCGGACGGGCAGTCCGCCCAGCGGCCACCACACTTGAGCATGTGGATGATGCCCGAGATCACCCTGCGATCATCGACCCGTCGCGCTCCGGGCTGGTTCTTCGGCAAGTGCGGCTCGATCGCCGCCCATGCTTCATCCGACAGCCAGAACAACGAACGCGACATACCCAAGGACCTCCTGATTCAGCGAGGACCCTCTGAATCAAGGTGTGCGCAAACTTTCAAGAGGCTGATTGGGTTTGGACCCTAGTTCCGGGCTCATACGAAATAGCCACTAGACAGCTAACACCCAATTTCAGGCATCTGCGAAACGTTCCGGTTTATGCCCGGTTGGATAGGAAGAAGGACATCACCCAAACGCAGGAGCGCATCATGGCGAAATATGCAGTCGGAGATCATGTCAGCTGGAATTCCGAGGCAGGAAGAGTGAGCGGGACAATCTCCAAGGTTCACGAGTCGGATTTCGACTACAAGGGCCATACGCGGCGTGCCTCGAAGGACGAGCCCCAATACGAAATCGAAAGCGACAAGACCGACCATGTGGCAGCCCACAAGGAAGATGCGCTGACGAAGCTGAGAAGCTGATGCCAACCGTATTCACGATCGGCCATTCCAATCGAGATGCGGGCACTTTCATTGCCATGCTGAAAGCAGCAGAGGTGGACATGTTGGCCGACGTCCGGGCTTTCCCCCGATCCCGGTCCAATCCCGCGTTCAACATCGATACCTTCCCCGATCTGCTCGATGAGCACGACATCATCTACAGACACTTCGATAAACTTGGCGGCAGAAGGAAACGACAAGATGATGTGAATCCGGCCCTGAACGGTTACTGGCGCGTGCAGAGCTTCCATAACTACGCCGACTATGCGTTGAGCGGCGACTTCCAGTCGGCGATCGAGGACCTCGTCAACCTAGCGGATAATTCTCGCGTGGCGTTGATGTGTTCCGAGGCCGTCTGGTGGCGATGCCATAGGCGTATCATCGCCGATCACCTTATGGCTCGCGGTCATGAGGTTATCCATTTGATGGCTCCCGATCGTCAGGAACAGGCAAAGTTGACGGATGGAGCCATAGTCAAGGGCTCGCACGAAGTTGTGTATCCAAACTCGGAATGCTGTGAGGAGCCGATCGAACACATCCCATTATGCCGATACGAAAGGCTCGCGACCCGCGAGAACGAACTTCGTGAGCGACGCGCAGATCAGACTACCCGCTCGAGCAGCTCTTCCGACGAGACGACCTGGTAAAGATCTCTGTCGATCTGTCGGACAGACTCACCATCTGAAGTTCGCCAACCGATGGCGCCCACACGGCGACGCTCGCCGCGCTGAGATTCGGAAATGGCGATGTGACGATACTGCATGACTTCGACCGGTCTGTTCGCATTGCCGCGGCAGGATATATTGGCCATTGCTTCTTCGATAACATCGGCATCGGCGGGCATTGAAGCAGGCGGAAGCTGCCTTGTCGGCTTACTTCGCTCAATCGTCACTGAATCTGCGCATCCGGAAGCGAACCGATATCTTCCAACGTCATCTCCGACGAAAGATCGGTGTCATTGCCACGGGTCGTCACGGTCAGACCGTCAATCGGTATCGAGACGTAACGATCAGGATTGCTGTCCTCGACTTCTATAAGAAGTTCGGTCGCATTGCCGTCGGCATCTTTCGTCACGGCTTCCACGTCACCCAGTTCGGTTCCGTCGGCGGCCAGGATTTCAGCATCGAGCAACTGGCGTTCGGTCAGACCGAGTGCCACCGGGGTGTCGCCGGACTCCTGCGCGCTCTGCTCGGCCTGTTCTTCAATACGGTCTTCGACCTGGTCTTCCTGATCATTGCAGGCGGAGAGAAGCAGAGCGGATCCGAGAAGGAACGGGGCGAACTTGTTCATGTTGATCTCCATTATTGTCTATCCGTCACGCTAACGGATGCGGCTGCTCCTGTGTTCCGTTAAGGGTTCCCGATGAGCGCCAGCATCGAGGCTTCGTCTGGCCGTGCGGCGACGCGAATATCCATTCCTTGCTTCCCCTCGAAAGGAGCCGCGGCTGCATCGGAGATGCAATAGACGATGCCTTCGAATGGCTGGGACGTCTGTTCCACGCAGTGCTCCACCACATGCCCCGCACGCGGCGAGTGGATCAGAATTCCGCTTATCTCGTGCGGTGCTGGAAGGGATGCCAATAGCTTCGCGACAGCGACATCGCGGGTCTGATACACCGGCTTTCTCGTGGCAAGATAACCCTTGCGGCGGAGGTTGCCGGTCAGGTCTCCAGCCGGCCGGTGGGCGGAAAAGTGCAGAAGCCGACTCCCTCGCGGAAGGGATTGAACGATCAGGCGCTCCAAATCGAGGACGTCCCCAGCTGCCGAAACAACATGGGTATATCCAGCGTGGGCCGCACTCTCCGCTGTCCTGTCGCCCACTGCGAACACTGGAATATCGAGAAGTGCCGGGCAGATAGAATGATAGCGCACACCATTTACCGACGTGAACACGATCGCATCGGGCTGCTCGTCCAACGCTTTCGCTGGGAGACCGTCGACTCGCAGAACGGGCATTGCCAGCGCATCGAACCCTAACTGCCGCAGGGCACCCGCAGTCTTTTCGTTATCCGGCGACGAGCGTGTGACCCAGATCGTCGGCCCGAACGCGGGATCCTTCGTGCGTGTCGGGGAACGGTCACTCACTTTCATCTCGTCGTTCGATCTCGTCTGTCTTCGAAGAAACGACAGCTCCCGTCAGAGGCTTGCTATCCCGGCCAGCGAGAAGAATGCCGCCAACAATCAGCGCCATTCCGATCGCATGGAAACCTCGCATATGTTCGCCCAGGAAGACGATCGCAAGACCCGCCCCCATGATCGGCATGATGTTCATATACATTCCGGTTCCGGCGGACCCGATGAGTTCTACGCCCCTGTTGAAGAAGAGGTAGGCAAGGACGGACGGAAAAATCGAAACATATCCGATCGCCAGCAGGCTTTCCTCATGCAAAACGACATATCGGCCCGAATTGAGTTCCAGCGCGTAGAACGGCGCGATCGCGACGATGCCGACGACCAAGGTCACTGCGAAAAGGCTAAGTGGATGGATTGCCGGGCGATGACGTAGCATTACCGCGTAGATCGCCCACAGGCACACTGCGAGGCCGATGACGAGGTCGCCTTCGTTGAAGCTCAGGGTGCCGAGAGCGGCGATGTTCCCGCGAGCGATGATCCAGAGCACGCCAGTCAGAGCGATGGCGGCGCCGACGATCTGGCGCACCGCCGTGCTGTCGCCCATGACGAGCGCGCCAAGGAACAGAATGAGAGCAGGCTGGCCCGACTGCAGCAACATGGCGTTGAGCGCGGTGGTCTCCTGCAATCCGGTGTAAAGCAGGGTGTTGAAGGCGCCGATGCCGAGTGCGCCAAGCACCAGCAGCATCCTCCAGTTCCTTCGGATGACGGGTGCATCCCGCCGCAAGTGACGCCATGTGAATGGCAGGATGATGATCAGAGCAATCGTCCATCTCCAGAACGCCAAGGCGACGGGAGGGACCAGTTCGCGCGCCGCGCGCGCAACGATTGCGTTACCCGCCCAGAACAGGGCGGTGAAAGTCAGCAGCATATAAGCGCGCGACCACATGCCTACGATAAAGCGAGACCCGTTCTGCATGAGCGACCCGGCCGAAACGCCACCGCTTAAGTTAGGCAGCGCGCTCCTCCAATAACTGCATCAGACCACGCGAAACGCAACCGGAAGGATCGTTGGCGATGGTGACCGGAACACCGCATTCCGCATTGATCGCTTCAGCCAGGAACTTCGCGCAGATCCCGCCGCCCGTGGCGACAACGCGCTCGCTCAGGAGATCGGCGGCAAGATCGGGAGATATCTCACCCACAACCAGCCGGGCGGCATCAGCGAAACGACCAAAATGTCGCTTTAGCACCGGATGGAACCCGGAAACTGGCAGGGTCAATATTCCTGGAAGACCATTGTGCAATGATCGCCCTCTGATTTCGATCTCCTCGTCCTCGGCAACGTCGTCCGCGAGATGCTTCTTCAAAGCCTCCGCAGTGATTTTGCCGATGAGGAAATGGTGCCGCAGATGGAGATGTTCGGCAATCGCCTCGTCGAGGCTCAGACCGCCCAAACGCACGGAACGCGAACGACATTGTCCGTCGATCGAGAAGACCGCAACCTCGGTCGTTCCGGCGCCGCATTCTACCACCATGGATGCGCGGGCTTCGCGGACGGGAAGTTCTGCTCCGATAGCCGCTGCAAAAGGCTCACGCACCAGTTCGATTCGTCCGAAGCCGGCATCGTCCGCGGCAGCGAGCAATGCATTTGCTTCCGCCTTCGTGGCATCCGCCGGAATACCGATCATGGCTGGAAGACGCCCCCTGCGCTTCTTGCCAACCACAGAAGATAATCCATGCGCAAGCAATGCGGCGGCGGCTTCCATATCCTGCAGCACACCGCGAGCAAGAGGACGGCGGACCACATGGGTTCCGGGCACCCGATCGACCATCGCCAGGACGTCCCGGCCCGCTGCAATCAGTTTCATCTGACCGACTGTCTTCTCGTAGTAGCACAGGGATGGTTCGTCGAAGACCACGCCTTCGCCTCGCACCATGATACGCATGTTGGCAGTGCCGAGATCGATGGCGAGATCTGGTCCGCGCCTGGAGCCGAAAGAAGGAAAGTTCATCATTCTCTTCAGATAGGCCTTCCGGACACAAAAGTCTCGAAATAGTCGATGAAGCGAAAGGTCTTATGCCATTTGACTAAACCGAAGTTCGCGCCCACATATGGCTCATGGTCTTTTCGCAGCACATCGACCGACATTTCGTGCACGCAGGTCAGCTGCCCGCACGGGCGCTCGCCTCGTCTCGACGGCCGTGATCCGGTCCGGGACGAGGCTCCCGGACGATCGACAGCCCAGCCGCGTTTCCTTTGCGGCTCCCAAGCGAGTTACGAAAAATGACCACCTCCAAGCACGGCGAAAAGCCGACCATTCATGTCATCGATTCTGAAGCCGACGCACTCTACGAATTGGCAATGTCCATCGAGGAGCGCAGTCCCGATGTAGCTGGGAAGCTCTGCGAGGAACTTGATCGCGCTGATGTTGTGGCGGCCGAAGACATGCCTTCGGACGTTGTGACCATGCGATCGGAGGTCGAATTTGTCGACGAGCGGTCGGGCGACCGGCGCAAAATTCAACTGGTATGGCCGCGCGATGCGAACATGGACGAGAACCGCCTCTCCGTGCTCACGCTCGTAGGTGCGGGTCTCATCGGGATGCGAGCCGGTTCCGCGATCAACTGGCCCGATCGGTCGGGTAAGGAACGCTGTCTGCGGATCGTCGAAGTTCGGCAGCCGGTGAGGGCAGACCGGGCAGCCTAGCATTACTCATGAGCATTTGCGTTGCCCGGACACAGTGCGATGACCGATTCCTGAAGCGAATTACTCCGAACAAGTGGAGGAAAAGGAGGAGATCAGCTCAGTCTCCTCCGAACCTCAGACGAATGCCACCGTTCAGGATAAACCCCTCCAACGGCGCCCATGCATCTACCGTCCACTGCCCACTGGCGGCACGCTGCGGAAGCAGCAACGGATCGTATTTTGTCTGGCGGACGTCGAGCAGGTTCTCGGCGTTCGCGAACAGGCTGACCTTGCCGAGCGTGATCTCGCCGAGAATGCCTAGATGCAGATAGGGTCGCGAGCGGCTGCGGTAGGCATTGTCGTCGAGCGCCTGTTTGCCCGTGTAGTATGCCTCGATCCCGATGCGGCCCTTGCCATGTTCCTCCCACATGCCGACGAGACCGGCCGTGTGCCTAGGCGTCAACGGGACTTCGCGGCGACCAATGCCCGATGGATCGGGTTCGCTCGCATCGACGAAGACGTAGCTGCCTGTCACCGTGAAGCCGTCCTGCTTGAAACGGAGCAGGAGTTCGGTCCCGCGAACCCGGGTGGTGCCGTCGATATTGACCAGTTCGACCCGTTCGGGGCCGATCTCGCGAAGGCGCGTGGCATTTTCGATATCCGTACCGAACAGCGTCACATTGGCCTCCCAGGGGCCGTCGGCATAGCCGACATCGAGCGACGCGGTTTGCGCGGTTTCCGCTTCGAGGTTCCCTAGCGGCTCGAGGCGGGAGAGACCCGCCGCCTCGATCTCGTCGACAAAGGGAGTGGGCGCGAAGAATCCTCCCCCGAACGAACCACGAATGGTCCAGTTGTCCGGACGGTAGAGCGCGGAAAGCCGCGGGCTGAACTGCGTTCCGAACTCGTCATGGAAATCGATACGCGCGCTCGCTGCCAGCTTCAGGTCTGGCGTCGCTTCCTGTTCGACCTGCGCGAAGACCCCGGGAACATCGTAGGTGTAATCGAAGGCCGGAAACGTCTCGGACCGGAAGCCATCGGACTGGAAGGCGATGCCCCCAACCCATGAGGTTGCGTCGCTGCCGCCCGAAACCGATGCTTCGCCGAACAAGCTCGTGTGACGATCATCCTCCACCACGATACCGTATTGGTGGCGATGGTCCTGACGCATGGCCGACGCACGCAAGTTGAGCGTGGCGAGTTCCGAAACTGGCGTTTGAGCGACCAACCCTGCATCGAGGCGTTCGGTATCCTGCGTCTGCGGAAACGCCGTGCCATCGGGTGCCGTCCTCCCGGGCGGCGCGCCTCCCACGCGGTCTTCGGTCATCGCGCCGAAGGTGAGGTAGACCGACGACCCGTCATCCCCGTCCCACTGGAAGCGCGGGCGCGCTGTAAGACGATCGTAGGCAGCCATGTCCAGCCAGCCGTCGCCATCGAGGTCCTGCCCGCTCTGGCGGTGAGCACCCGCGGTTAGCGAGAGGCCTGAATTCACACTTAGCGGCCCGGCGGCATAGGCGGTCAGATCCTGCCCGTTACGCGTGGTGACATTGCCCAGAACTTCGGCTTCGAACTCGTCGCCGGGGCGTTTGGAAATAAGGTTGATAACACCGCCAAGTGCGGAGGCGCCGTAGAGCGCCGATGCCGAGCCCTTGATCACCTCCACCTGTCCGAGATCGGTCGGCGGGATCTGCAGCAGACCCAACGATGCGGCCTGCCCGCCGTAAAGCGGGAGGTTGTCGGCGAGCAGCTGGGTGTATCGGCCCTCCAGCCCCTGGATGCGGATATTGGCAGCGCCGAGAGCAGGGGAGGTGACCTGCACGCGCACGCCACCGGTCTCGTTGACCAGCATGGCGATATTGCCGGGACGCATGATCGCCTTTTCCTCGATTTCCTCGCCGGCGATCACTTCGACACGGATCGGCTCGTCCTGCACTCTGCGACCCGAGCGCGTGCCCTGGACAATAATGACTTGCGTTTCTTCGCCGTCGTCGGCGTGAGCATGATTGTCCTCGTCCGGTGCTGCATCTTGGGCGGCCACAGGCACGACAAAAGCGAAGGTGGAGGTAGCGCCGAAAAGCAGCGCGAAGCGCGTGGCATTGGTCACGATTGGTCTTTCTCTGAAAGGAATGCGGAAGCTTAGCCGTGCGCGAGTTCGCGGCGGGCCTGGACGAAAACTTCGGCGGCGCCCCACAGGGCGAGGCCTGCCATGATGCTGGCTACCAGCAGGTCGGGCCAGACCTGCCCGGTGCCGAACACGCCGAGCGCGGCGCCGAGGACGGCGATATTGCCGATCGCGTCATTGCGCGAGCAGATCCAGACCGAGCGCATGTTCGCGTCGCCCTCGCGGTAGCGGAACAGCATGAGAGCAACGATCACGTTCACGATCAGAGCCAGCACGCCGATCACGCCCATCGTCTGGGACTCGGGGTTCGATCCGGCCACGAGGCCGTAGAATGCGTAGCCGATCACCCACAGGCCAAAGGCAAGCATCGTCGCGGCTTTGAACAAAGCGGCTTTCGCGCGCCAGGCCAGCGCCATGCCGGCAACGCCAAGACTGATGGCGTAATTGGCGGCGTCGCCGAAGAAATCGAGCGCATCGGCCTGGAGGGCGCGGGAATCGGCGGCGACGCCCGCGACGATCTCGACCACAAACATGGCCGCATTCGCGATCAGCGCGATCCAGAGGATCAAGCGCCAGCGCGGATTGTGGTGCGCATTGCCGTCGGGTTCGGGTGTCTGGCAGCACGACTTGCCCATGCCGCTCTCCTTGCAACGTTCGAGTCGCTGGGACATATGCACCTTGTAGCAACTACAAGGTCAAGCGATGCGCATTGGAGAACTGGCAAAGGCGACCGGCACGAAGGCTGAAACTATTCGGTATTACGAGCGTGAGGGTATCCTGCCCGCCGCCGATCGGACCGATAGCAATCACCGTGACTATTCGCCCGATCACCTTGCGGCACTCACCTTTGTTCGTCGCGCCCGCGAGCTCGGATTCAGCATGGCGCAGGTGCGAGAGTTGCTCGCGCTATCCGATCATGAAGACAAGCCCTGCCAGGATGTCGACCAGCTCGTGCGGGATCAGCTCGAAGAGGTCGAACGCAAGATCGAAGATCTGCAGTCGCTCCAAAGCGAACTCGGCCTCATGCTAAAATCGTGCCGATCGGACAAGATCGGCGAGTGCCGCATTGTCGAAAGCCTGGCGCGTCCGATACGTTGATAGGAACGCACTCGCAACTCACTGGTCGAACAGAATCGTGAGCATGAGGCTAGCATCTTCTATGCCTCGCACTCCATGCGTTTCGTTGGGCTCAAAATAGATCCACTCGCCGGTCGTCATTTCATGCTCGCCAGCCTCCGTCTCGATAATCACCATGCCCTGCATGCAAAAAAGCGATATTGAACCGGTAACCTTGTGTTCCGGAATATGATCACCGGCACGAACCACCAAATGGATGGTTTCGAAACTCGCAGTTTTGACCAGGGCAGCTGTTTTTGTCTCGGAATCGGCGACGGACGGAAGCTTCACGACCTCGCCTGCTACGGCGTGATGCAGGGCCATTCAGATCCCTTTCGTATACAAATATGGGCCGAATTTGGCTTGACAAAGCCAGCGAGAACTAGCGCGATGCCTTAAAAAACCTCTCGTTGACCAGCAGAACCAACCGCGCAAACCTTTCAACCATGCCGACGCGCTTCCGACGAGCCTTGTGGACGTCGAAGGGAGCAGGATCGATGGGTAACCCGCACTCAAGACAGAACATGGAACATCTCCTTCGCGATCGATGGGTCTCTTCACATCTTTAAATTGCGCCCGGCCAACCGGTCCGCCTAGGTCTGCCAGCCCAAACCAAATGCGGAGCTTTTGTGGTCACGTGAGCCTACCTGAAATCACGCTTTCGCGATCGCGGGATTGATCTGCATCACTCTTACGGAGGAATAGGCGAGTTAAGGGCAGGATGATGACCAAGCGACCACCCTTCCTTCGCGGTGCGTTTCGACCGTTCTTTCTGCTCGCAGCGCTGTGGGCTGCTGCAGCAATCATCATTTGGATGGCAGCTTATTCCGGCGCTCCGGTTCTGGGCGAGGTGGTCGATCCGCTCGGCTGGCACCAGCACGAGATGCTGTTTGGCTTTGTCGGCGCCGCAGTCATCGGTTTCCTTTTAACCGCGATCGCCAACTGGACCGGTCGACCTCTGCTAGGTGGCTCAGGACTAGCGGTGCTCGCGGCGTTGTGGATAGCAGTCCGTGTCTGTTTCGCGCTGGGAATCGGTGCTCCCTGGCTCCCTCTCGTGCTCGAGCTTACGCTCTTTTTGGCTGTGGGAGTGTTCGCCGCTCGAGAGGTGGTTCTTTCCGGCAACCGCAACCTTCCCATCGCCATAATCGTTGCGCTCATGGGGACAGCTGCTGCGGTCGACTTAGCCGAGACCGGCGGTCTGCTCGCTGACAACGATATCGGTTTGAGAAGCGGTATCGCCTTGGTCGTGATCCTCATTGGGCTTATCGGGGGGAGGATTATCCCTGCCTTCACGCGCAATTGGTTAATGCGTGAGGGGGCGTCGCAACCGATGCCAACCATGCCCAGCCCGGCAGACATGCGGGTCCTCGCAATAACCGCGGTTTCTCTCGTGGGTTGGTTGCTCTGGCCTAGATCCAACGTCGTGGGCTGGCTGTTGCTGACGAGCGCGCTCGCGCATCTTTGGCGTGCCGCGCGATGGCAGGGGTGGAGGACGTTTGCCGACCCATTGGTGGTAGTCCTTCACCTTGCTTACCTGTGGATGCCCGTTGGACTGGGATTGCTGGGCCTTCACCTTACGTTCGATCTCGTATCACGCTCTGCGGCGATTCACGCCTTAGGAGCTGGAGCGATGGGGCTGCTCATTCTCGCAGTCATGAGCCGTGCAAGCCTCGGACATACTGGGCGGACCCTACGCGCGGGTCCGGCACTTGCATCGGCCTATGCGCTGGTGTTCGTCGGCGCACTGGTGCGAGTGTTGGCGTCGGTCGGCCTCTTCGCGGGTGTCTGGCCGATCCATCTTTCCGCGGCGCTGTGGGCTGGAGGGTTTATCCTTTTCGCACTGCTCTATTTCCCAATTCTGACCCAGCCGAGAATCGATGATCCGACGCTCTGACGAAAGAAAGGTCGATCGCCTTGATCTGCCAAGCTCTCCGATGGTCGACTCCTTCGGACGGCGGATCACTTACGTTCGTATGTCCGTGACAGACCGATGCGACCTGAGATGCCGCTATTGCATGGCGGAGCGTATGACCTTCCTGCCACGGCGGGATCTGCTTGACTTCGAAGAGATCGTGGCGCTGGCCGATGTGCTGATCGCTCGCGGAGTGAAGCGCATCCGGTTGACCGGAGGCGAGCCGCTTGTTCGTCGGGACGTAATGGATCTGGTCGAGCAATTGGGACGTCGGATCGGCGGGGGGCTCGACGAACTCACCCTGACCACAAATGGAACGCAGCTGGCGGATCATGCAGAGCGGCTCTACGCTGCAGGCGTCCGGCGGCTCAATATCAGCCTCGATAGTCTCGACCCGATGTGTTTTGAACATATCACGCGGCGCGGTCGGTTAGAGCAGGTCCTCAAAGGTATCGAAGCGGCGGCCGATGCGGGCCTTGCGATCAAAATCAACATGATGGCCCTCGCTGGCGTAAACGACGACGAGTTCGACAGGATGCTCGCATGGTGCGGATCGCATGCGTTCGACCTCACGCTTATCGAGACGATGCCTCTTGGAGAAGTCGATGATCATCGCCCGGAGCGCTATCTCTCCCTGACCGATGTCCTTGCCGATCTTCGGCAGCGCTGGACGTTGAGACCTTCCGCCCATCGCAGCGGTGGGCCGGCCAGATATTACGATGTGGATCAAGCAGGGATAAGGCTCGGCCTCATCACACCCATGAGCCACAACTTCTGCGACGGATGCAATCGCATACGCATCGCGGCGACCGGCACCGTCTACGGATGCCTCGGGCATGAGCAGAAGGTCGAGCTGCGCGAGATCCTTCGACAGGGTGGCCCGGCGGCGGTCGATGCTGCGCTGAATGATCTTCTGGCCGGAAAGCCGCGCCGGCATGCATTCGATCTCGCCCAGCCAGCCACCGCGCGCCACATGAGCGTAACCGGGGGCTGATGGACCTCGCCACCCTGATCGTATTAGCGGCAGCGATGGGCCTCGCCGCCACCTTGTATTCCTCTGTGGGTCATGGCGGTGCATCGGCCTATCTGGCGATCATGGCGCTTGCAGAAGTCGCTCCAGCGACCATGCGACCAATGGCCCTGGCGCTCAATCTGGTGGTTTCCGCGATCGCGCTCGCCAGCTACGCCCGCGCGGGGCATTTCGATTGGCGTCTGTTTCTCACCGTCGCCATTCCAGCGATACCTCTCGCGTTCATCGGCGGCATGGTGCAGCTGCCAGACCAGACATATCGCCCGATCGTCGGGCTCATATTGCTGTTTGCCGCGATCCAGTTTGCATGGAAACCGGACCGCGCCATGCGACAGCGACCCCACGCCTCAATCTTGATGGCTGCGGGCGGAATACTTGGCCTTCTGGCCGGGCTGACAGGCACCGGAGGAGGCATTTTTCTCTCGCCGCTGCTGCTGATTACCGGCTGGGCGAAGCCACGATCGACGGCAGCGGTAGCCGCAGCTTTCATCTTCGTGAATTCACTGGCCGGCCTGGCTGGAAATGTATCGGCGCTCGGCAAGCTGCCGTTAGGTCTGCCCTGGCTGGTGGCTGCCGTAGCAGTCGGAGGTTTGATCGGATCACGAATGGGCGCGGTCATCGTCTCGCGAACGGCACTCATGCGGTTGCTTGCTCTCGTCCTGGTCATCGCGGGCCTGAAGCTCCTCTTCGCATGAAAGCCGTCCTTGTCATTCTAGCCGGTGGAGAAGGGCGGCGGATGAACGGTGACAAACCGCTCAGACTGTTGGGTGAGAGAACGTTGCTCGAGCGAGCTGTAGGTTATGGAAAAGCGCAGGGTCTTCCCATCGCGCTCAGCCTTCGAGCCGAGAGCCAGTTCCCGAGCGCGTCTGAAATACCCGTGATTGCGGACAGAACCGACATCGAAGGTCCGCTCGCAGGTATTGTGGCAGGTCTGACCTGGGCCTTGAAGAACGGGTTTGATGCCATGTTGACCATCCCGGTAGACATGCCCTGGTTGCCCGGTGATCTATGTCATCGCCTGCAAACCGACTTCGCTGGATCCCCGTTGGTGGCGCGTAGTGACGAAAGACAGCACCCGGTGTGTTCTCTATGGCCCGTTACGTCACTCGATGCGGTGGAGAGATATGCGGAGCGGGGCGGTCGCTCGCTAAGCGGTATCCTCAGGGAACTGGGTGCTCATGCAATCGAATGGCCAATCGGCGAGCGCGATCCGTTTGCCAATCTCAATGATCCGGATGCGCTTGCCGAGGCGGAGAAGTTACTTCAAAAATCGAGGTAGGTGAGCGCCCCACCCGGCATGACCTCGGTCGCGCCGATCTCTCTCCGGATTAGGACTTCGGCCTCGACAAGAGCGGACTGGCTGCTCGAATCCTGGCTGTCTAGCGGGGCGAGACGGTCCTCCACCCATTTGCCACGGACTAGAGTTTCACGAGCGCCATTGGCTGGAACTACCGCTCCGGCCACACCGGTTGTCCAATTGAGCTTGTCGCTGGGCTGTTGACCCGCCAATCCTGCCACCAAAGGTGTGAGGAACAAGCGGGCAGTCACAATTGCGGAGATTGGGTTGCCCGGTAGGCCCAAGACCAGGACCCGACCATGTCGGCCGAACCAGACTGGCTTGCCCGGCTTCATGGCCACCTTGCTGAACAACAAGGTTAGTTCATCACCGAACATGTCTCGCGCATAGTCGCGCTCGCCGACTGAAGCACCGCCTGTGACCACTACCAGATCGGAATGGGCCAACGCTTCTTCGGCCGCGTTGGAAAGCATTGCCATATCGTCGGGATAATGCGCTCGTCGCACGACCTCTCCCCCGGCTTCTGTAATCATCGCGGCGAGGGCAAACGAGATGCTTTCCGGAATGCTCCCGGGCTTATGCCGCGCCTCCCCGGGCGGAGCCAACTCATCTCCCGTCCCGAGAATTGCTACGCGCGGTCGTCGCACAACGCTCATAACTGCCCGATCCGCTCCTGCCGCAGCGACAAGCGCTCGCGCTGAAAGGAATGCGCCAGCCGGGAGCAATTCCTGACCCTCGTTAAAGTCGTGTCCAGCCCGACGGATATGGCGACCGGGACCGTATTCGTGCAGCGTGACGATGTCGCCTTCACGCGAGCAGTTTTCCTGTATTACAACCCTATCCGCTCCTGCGGGAACGGGCGCACCTGTAAAAATTCGAACTGCTTCTCCGGCCCCGAGCGAGGGTGGCTGCGCGGTGCCTGCGAAGCTTTCACCGGTTACTTCCAGACTGGAGGGCAGCTCAAGAACGTCGGTATCGCGCACTGCGTAGCCGTCCATCGCGGAACTGTCGCTTCGGGGCGAAGCGATCGCGGCGATAACCGGAGCAGCTAAGGTGCGATGATGGGCATGCTCGATCGGAACGTCTTCAGCCTCCAGAGGCTGGGCGCAGGACAGCATGATGGCGAGCGCGTCATCGAGCGGCGTTAGTTCCGCCACGCGCTTTTCCCTCCCTCCTTTGCCGTCACGGAGATCTCTCCGATCACCATGTCCCGGTCGATCGCCTTCAGCATATCGTAGAGCGTGAGACCTGCGACTGAAACGGCGGTCAATGCCTCCATCTCCACCCCCGTCTTGCCATCGGACCGCATCTCCGCCTCGATTTGAAATCCGGGAAGGTCGGCGTCGATCGAAATCCGAACCTCAGCTTTGTTCAGCGGTAGCGGATGACATAAGGGAATGAGATCTGCCGTGCGCTTGGCGGCCATCATACCCGCTAATTCAGCCGTCGAGATTACCGCTCCCTTCGGCGCTGCGCCCCTCGCGACAGTATCGAGAGTTGACCTCGCGCAACGAACCACACCTTTTGCAACTGCGCGGCGCGACGTTGCCGGCTTGTCGCCGACGTCAACCATCCTCGCTCGGCCACCGGCATCGATATGGGTCAGGCCGCTCATGCACAGACATCCCGCAGACGAGGTATCATGCCAGCTAGCGAACAGGGTTTGTGGCGGCTGTCCAATTCGAGCGCAAGAATTCCATCCCAACCGTCCCGGCAGGCTCCGGTGGAGCCAGGCAAACAGAAGATGAATGTATCCCACGACTGCCCCGCGAATGCACGGGACTGCAAGGTCGCAACGCCAACGGTCTTCTGGCTGACCTGATGAAACAAGACCGAAAACCCATCCATCTCGCGCAGGAAAAGCGGTCGCACCGCTTCGGGCGTGACATCCCGCGGCGAGAATCCCGTGCCGCCAGTGGATAGGATGACATCGATTTCGGGATCGCTAATCCACGCTTCGAGCTGATCCCCGATGTCCGCGATCTCATCCTTCACGATTGCGCGCCCCGCGAGATAATGGCCTGCTTCCACCAGACGTCCGGCGAGCAAATCTCCGGAAGTGTCGGTCGCTTCGTCTCTGGTGTCAGAAACGGTGAGAACGGCAATATTGAGAGGATGGAAAACGGCACTCTCATCGATCCCGCTCATCTTGTGATCTCCTTCTTCTTCGAACCATGCCAGCGGGCGGCATCGGAAAGATCCTCATTGCGCGGCTCGATCCACCGCGTGCCGTCCGAACCCTCTTCACGTTTCCAGAAGACGGCCCGGGTCTTGAGCATATCCATGAGATAGTCCGCGGCGAGAAATGCCTCGCGGCGATGTCGAGCGGCGGCACCGGCGAACACGATCGGCTCGTCCGGTTGAATGCTGCCCACGCGATGGACGACAGAAACCGCAGTAACGGCAAATCGTTCGACGGCGGCGCCAGCGATCTCATCTAGCGAACGCTGCGTAAGCACAGGGTGATGCTCGAGCACGAGTTCCGCCACCCGGCCTCCTTCCTCGCGGGCCAGTCCGACGAAATTGACTAATCCGCCTGCCCCGGCCGCGTTTGCGGTGAGCACAGCAAGCTCCTTGCCTGGATCGAGTGCTTCTTCCAGGACGATCGCACGGATCATCCGCCCGAGACTACCGGAATGAATTCGACCGCACGGCCCGGTTGAACGATCGCTCCGTCAGCGGTGATCGTTCCGTCAGTGCATGCCCGGACCCGGGGGTCCGCAAGTAATTCGCTCAGACGCGGTTCGAGCGCCGCCACGCGGTCGCGGACCTCTCGCACCGTCTCTGCGCTCTCCCCCCCGCACACGCGCACCAGGGCACCAAGAGGATCGGCGAGCTTGCCGTAGAGAGTGACTTCACGCTCCTGAGTCATGATCGGCCTCTTTTTTAGCGCTGCGGGCTCGTCGGCGCGGCAGCAGCTGGAGCCGTAGTCCAATCGCCTTCAAATGCTTTGATCTGAATCACTTCGTCAATTGATCCGGTCCCGTAAAGCCGCGCGAGTTTGCAAAGGACGTGTCATGGACGATCAGGTTCTCTCGTCTCCTTCGTCGGGCGCTGGTCGTGCCACTTGGCTCAGCACGATCGCCTTCACAGCCTGTTTCGCCGTCTGGACGATCTTCGCCATCATCGGGATCGGCATCAAGGACGAGCTCGGACTTTCCGAAACCCAGTTTGGCCTTCTGGTCGGCACTCCAATCCTGACAGGCTCCCTTGCCCGCGTCGTTCTGGGCGTGTGGGCAGATCAATTCGGTGGACGCCGGATACTTGCATTAACCATGATTGCAGCGGCAGGCGCGACCTTCTTGGTATCCTACGCCGACAGTTACGTTTTGCTGCTTCTCGCTGGCCTCGGCGTCGGTCTAGCAGGTGGAGCGTTCTCAGTCGGGGTCGCTTACGTCGCCACGTTCTACCCGCCCGGCAAACAGGGCACCGCTCTAGGAATATTCGGGGCGGGCAATGTCGGAGCAGCGGTAACGAAATTCGTTGCTCCCTTTGTCATGGTTGCCGCAGGTTGGACAGCGGTCGCCCAGATCTGGGCAATTGCTCTTGTAGTGATTGCCGTGATCTTCTTCTTTTTTTCGCCAGAGGATCCCCAACTTCTCGCGCGCACGGCGGCGGGCAAGCGCCCCGAGCCGATGCGGGAACAGCTGAAGGTCCTGCGCAACGTGCAGGTCTGGCGCTTCTCGCTTTATTACTTTTTCGTGTTCGGGGCGTTCGTAGCGCTGTCCCTGTGGCTACCTCGCTATGTCATGGGCGTTTACGACATGGGGGTGAAGGAAGCGGGCATGCTGGCCGCGTTCTACTCCGTGCCAGCGAGCCTGTTTCGCATCTACGGGGGTCATCTTTCGGACAAATACGGCGCGCGACGAGTGCTCTACTGGACCTTCGGCGTATCCTCGTTGTGCACATTCCTGCTTAGCTATCCACCGACCAGCTATGTGATTGAAGGCGTCGATGGGCCGATCGCCTTTTCGACCCAAATGAGCCTGGTCCCATTTCTCGTGGCGCTGTTCGTCCTCGGGTTCTTCATGAGTCTCGGTAAGGCGGCGGTCTACAAGCACATCCCCGTGTATTACCCCAACAGGGTCGGTGCGGTAGGCGGTCTCGTGGGGATGATGGGCGGCCTGGGCGGCTTCGTTCTCCCGCTCACTTTCGGCGCAATGCTCGACCTTACGGGTATTTGGACGAGCAGCTTTGCTTTGCTGTTCCTGATCGTAACGGTTTCGCTCTTGTGGATGCACTTCGCGATCCAGCACATGGAACGGGTAGATGCAGTCGAGGGTCGATCGCACGAGACACCTGAGCTGCCCGAAATGAGGGGGCTGGGCGAGTCCGCGCTCGACGAAACACGCGAAAAACCGGAATCCGCGACGCTGGTGCCAATTGCGCAGGACGCTGCACATGACGGGATCGCAAAGCCGGTAGATGCGGGTGTTCGATCGCGATCCGACGCCGGGATACTCTCGGAGTGGAAGCCCGAGGACAACGTTTTCTGGCAGAACAAAGGCAGATCTATTGCCAGACGGAATCTCTGGATATCGACTTACAACCTGTTTCTAGCGTTCGCCGTTTGGATGGTGTGGTCGGTCGTTGTGGCCAAATTGCCAAGCCTAGGCTTCGATTTCACGACCAACCAACTGTTCTGGCTGGCCGCGCTTCCCGGGCTTTCGGGCGCGACGTTACGGATATTCTACTCCTTCCTAGTGCCGATCTTTGGCGGACGGCTTTGGACCGCCGTTTCTACTGCCTCGCTACTGATCCCGGCCTTCGGCATCGGCTATGCCGTCCAGGATCCGACGACGCCCTTCTTCATCTTCCTGGTTCTTGCGCTGCTCTGTGGCTTCGGCGGGGGTAACTTCGCCTCTTCGATGGCCAATATCAGCTATTTCTTCCCGAAGGCCGAGAAGGGCAATGCGCTGGCGATCAACGCCGGGATTGGCAATCTTGGTGTAAGTGCAATGCAATTCCTCGTCCCGGTCGTCATCACGATGGGGCTGTTCGGAGCGCTGGGCGGTCAGGCGCAAGTGGCGGATGACGGAGCGGTGCTCTATCTACAGAACGCCGGTTTCGTCTGGGTGCCTTTGATCATGATCGGCACTATCGCGGCGTGGTTCGGCATGAACGACATCGCGTCGGCAAAGTCTTCCTTCTCCGATCAGGCGGCGATTTTCGGACGCAAACATACCTGGCTCATGTGCTGGCTTTACACCGGCACGTTCGGCACGTTCATCGGGATGTCGGCAGGTTTCCCCCTGCTTACCAAGCTCGTATTCCCTGAGATCGACGTGCTCAAATACGCCTTTATCGGTCCGCTGATCGGTGCGCTGTCACGTGCTCTGACCGGCTGGGTCGCAGACCGGTTCGGCGGTGCTCGCGTCACGCTGGTCGTCTTCCTCGTGATGATGGCCGCGATCGTCGGCATGATCTGGTTTCTCAATGCCGGCGACTTTTGGGGATTCTTCGGCATGGTCTTGCTGCTGTTTTTCGCAAGCGGCGTGGGCAACGCGTCCACCTTCCAGATGATTCCCAACATTATGCGCACCGAAATGTCCCGGCTGGCACCGGAACTCGGCGCGGAGGAACAGCGGATGCAGGCCGAGCGCGAGAGTGCAGCAATTATCGGATTTACCTCCGCAATTGCCGCATATGGAGCCTTCTACATTCCCAAAGCCTACGGTTCGTCGATCGAGATGACCGGCACTGCCAACGCTGCGTTGTGGGGCTTCTTCGCATTCTTCGTAAGCTGCGCGCTTTTGACATGGATCACCTACAGCGGCCCCCGAGGGTTGCTACGCAGCATCGAGATGCGACGTCCCCAACCTGCTCTTGCCTGAGGATCTATAACCATGAGCCATTTTCTCGACCGGCTGACATTCTTCAAGCGGATGCAGGACAGCTTCTCCGATGGGCATGGCATCACCACTGACGAGTCGCGTCAATGGGAAGACGCCTATCGCAAGCGCTGGGCGGCAGACAAAATCGTGCGCTCCACCCATGGGGTGAACTGCACCGGCTCGTGCTCTTGGAAAATCTACGTCAAGGGCGGGATCGTCACGTGGGAAACGCAGCAGACCGATTACCCCCGCACAAGGCCCGATCTGCCCAACCACGAACCGCGCGGTTGTCCGCGCGGCGCAAGCTACAGCTGGTATCTCTATTCTGGGACCCGGGTGAAATATCCCATGGTCCGCGCGCGCCTGCTCGAGCACTGGCGTAATGCCCGCAAGTCGATGAGCCCGGTCGCTGCCTGGAGGTCGATCGTTTCGGACGAAGACAAGCGTTCGGACTGGATCAAGCGGCGCGGACGCGGAGGACTGGTGCGTTCGTCTTGGGAAGAAGTGAACGAGATCATCGCGGCGGCCAATGCCTACACGATCCGCGAATATGGCCCCGACAGGATTGCCGGTTTCTCGCCCATTCCTGCCATGTCGATGATCAGCTACGCCGCAGGGAGCCGCTATCTGTCGCTAATCGGTGGCACGGTGCTCAGCTTTTACGACTGGTATTGCGATCTTCCGCCTTCGAGCCCGCAGACCTGGGGCGAACAGACCGACGTTCCGGAAAGCGCCGATTGGTATAATTCAAGCTACCTCCTTGTTTGGGGCTCGAACGTGCCGATGACCCGCACGCCTGATGCGCACTTCTATACCGAAGCGCGCTATCGCGGGACCAAGAGCGTGGTCATCTCGCCCGATTACAACGAAGCGGCGAAGTTTTCCGACATGTGGCTGCACCCCAAGCAGGGGACAGATGCTGCGCTTGCACTCGCTTTCGGGCATGTGGTGCTACGCGAATTCTACGTCGACCGCATGTCGGACTATTTCAGCGACTATACTCGCAAATACAGCGATTTTCCGTTCCTGGTAAAACTCACCGAACAGGATGGCCGGCTGGTGGCCGACCGCCACTTGCGCGCTTCAGACTTCAAGAAGAACCTCGGTGAGACGGATCACCCCGAATGGAAGCCGGTTGCCGTCAACGATGCGGACGGCAAGATCGTATGTCCTCTTGGAACCGCTGGCCACCGGTGGGGCGAAAAAGGGCGGTGGAACCTTGCCGAGAAGGACAAGAAGGGCAAACCGCTCCGCTTGCGGACGACGTTCAAGGACGAGCACGACAAGATCGTTTCGGTCGGCTTTCCCTATTTCGGGTCCGAAGCATCGAACGGTTTTGTAGCCACCGAGCACGACACGATCCTTATGCGCAACGTGCCCGCTCGCGAAATCGTGCTTGCGGATGGTGAACGCGTGCTCGCGGCGACCGTATTTGATCTGTTCTGCGCCAACTATGGCGTCGATCGCGGGTTCGGAGGCAAGAACGTCGCTCGCTCGTTCGATGACGACATTCCCTTTACCCCGGCATGGGCGGAGCGTGTGACTGGCGTTCCTCGAGAGGCAATCATTCAGACCGCCCGGGAGTTCGCGTCGAACGCGGATGCCACTATGGGCCGCTCGATGGTCATTTTGGGGGCGGGGCTCAACCACTGGTATCACATGGACATGAGCTATCGCGGGATCATCGCGCTGCTCGTGATGTGCGGATGCATCGGACAGTCCGGCGGTGGTTGGTCACATTATGTGGGACAGGAAAAGCTGCGCCCTCAGACGGGATGGCTGCCCTTGGCGATGGCGACCGACTGGACCCGTCCACCCCGCCAAATGAACGCAACCAGCTTCTTCTACGCGCACACAGACCAATGGCGCTACGAGACGATGACCGTCGACGATATCATCTCGCCCACCGCACCAAAGGCAGATTGGACCGGGGCGATCATCGACTATAACGTGCGTGCAGAGCGGATGGGATGGCTCCCCTCGGCACCGCAATTGCACCAAAATTCTCTCGACGTCGGTGCGGCTCTCAAGGAGGCTGGTGCCGATCCCAACGAAGCGTTACCCAGAGCGCTCAAGTCCGGCGAAATCCAGTTTGCCAATTCCGATCCGGACGATCCTCGCAACTGGCCGCGAAACATGTTCTTCTGGCGCTCGAACGTTCTCGGAGCCAGCGGCAAGGGGCACGAATATTTCCTGAAACACTTCGTTGGTTCGATGCACGGCGTGGTCGGTGTCGACGGCGAGGAAAGCGGCGTCGTGCTTCCAGGCGAAGTAGCCTGGCACGAGGAGGCGCCGGAAGGAAAACTCGACCTGATGGTCAACATCGACTTCCGCATGTCGACGACCAGCCTGTATTCCGACATCGTTCTGCCGACCGCGACCTGGTATGAGAAGAACGATCTCAACACCACGGACATGCATCCGTTCATCCACCCGCTGACCGCAGCGGTGGACCCGGCTTGGGAGGCGCGAAGCGACTGGGCTATCTTCCGCGGCATCGCCGAGGCTTTCTCGAAGGTAGCCCCAGAAGTGCTCGGCGTGGAGCAGGACGTGGTTCTCTCCCCGATCCAGCACGATAGCCCCAACGAGATCGCCCAGCCGTTCGAGCCAAAAGATTGGGGACGAGGCGAATGCGACCTGATCCCCGGCAAGACGATGGCCACGATCCACGTCGTCGAGCGGGACTACCCCGCGACCTTCGCGCGTTTCACGTCGCTCGGCCCCGCGCTTGAGAAACTCGGCAATGGTTCGAAGGGCATCAATTGGGATACGAAGCACGAGGTCGCGCTCGTAGCCGCTCTCAACGGCACCTCGCTGCAGGAGGCGACTTCGGGTCGCCCACGGATCGATAGCGATATCGACGCTTGCGAGACGATCCTGATGCTCGCCCCCGAAACCAATGGCGAGGTGGCCGTCAAGGCCTGGGCGGCGCTCGGCGAGACCACCGGTCTCGACCATCTCCATCTAGCCGAAGGCAAGGAGGAGGAAAAAATCCGCTTCCGCGACATCGTCTCGCAGCCGCGCAAGATCATCTCATCTCCGACTTGGTCGGGTCTGGAGAGCGAGCATGTCTGCTACAATGCCGGCTATACCAATGTGCACGAACTCATCCCGTGGCGGACGCTCACGGGTCGGCAGTCGCTCTACCAGGATCATCAGTGGATGCGGGCATTCGGCGAGGGCTTCGTTACCTGGAGGCCGCCGATAGACACACGCACCGTGCGGCAGGTCCTCGGCAAGCTGCCCAACGGTAACAAGGAAATCCAGCTGAACTTGCTGACCCCGCATCAGAAATGGGGCATCCATTCGACCTATACCGAGAACCTCATCATGCTTTCGCTCAACCGCGGCGGACCCGCCGTATGGATCAGCGAGGACGACGCCCGCGCGGCGGGTATCGTCGACAACGACTGGATCGAGGTCTTCAACATCAACGGCGCGCTGACAGCGAGAGCGATCGTTTCGCAGCGGATCATGCCGGGTTCGGCGATCATGTATCACGCGCAGGAGAAGCTGGTGAACACGGTCGGGTCGGAGGTCACTGGTCTGCGCGGCGGCATCCATAACTCCGTTACCCGCATCAACATGAAGCCGACGCATATGATCGGAGGCTACGTCCAGCTTGCCTACGGATTCAATTATTACGGGACTGTGGGGGCGAACCGCGATGAATTCGTCATTGTGCGCAAGATGAGCGAGATCAACTGGTTCGATAAAGCTGACACGTTTGACAAAGGTCCAAACACGCAAAGCCGTGCGCGGAAGGAGATCGCACGATGAAAATTCGCGCCCAGATCCCGATGGTTCTCAACCTCGACAAGTGCATCGGCTGCCACACGTGTTCGATCACCTGTAAGAACGTGTGGACCAACCGCGAAGGCGTCGAATACGCTTGGTTCAACAATGTCGAATCCAAGCCCGGCATCGGTTACCCGAAGGACTGGGAGAACCAGGAACGCTGGAACGGCGGATGGCATCGCCGTGCCAATGGACGGATCGAGCCCAAGCTCGGCTCCAAATGGCGGATTCTCTCGAAAATATTTGCCAATCCCAGCCTGCCGGAAATCGACGATTTCTACGAGCCTTACACCTTCGACTATGAGTGGCTGCACAAAGCTCCTGAGCTCAAGGCTCAGCCAACTGCACGGCCGCGTTCGCTACTGACGGGCGAGCACCTCACGAAGATCGAATGGTCAGGCAACTGGGAAGACATGCTGGGCGGTGAATTCGCCAAGCGGTCCGAGGATTACAATTTTGCCGGGGTGGAGAAGGAGATTTACGGGGAGTTCGAAAAAACCTTCCTCATGTATCTGCCGCGGCTATGTGAACACTGCCTCAATCCTACCTGCCTCGCAGCCTGTCCATCAGGCGCGATTTACAAGCGCGACGAGGACGGCATTGTTCTGATCGATCAGGAAAAGTGCAGGGGCTGGCGCATGTGCGTGTCGGCATGCCCCTACAAAAAAATCTACTACAACTGGGCAAGCGGCAAGTCGGAAAAATGCATCTTCTGCTACCCGCGTATCGAGACCGGCCAACCCACCGTATGCTCGGAAACCTGCGTCGGACGCATCCGGTACCTGGGTGTCGTTCTGTATGACGCCGACCGGGTTGAGGAAGCCGCCTCGGTCGAGGACCCCAAGGATCTTTACCCCGCACAACTCTCGCTTTTTCTCGATCCTCACGATCCAGAAGTCCAGGCGCAGGCCAGGCGCGACGGTATTCCGGAGGCTTGGATTCAGGCAGCGATGCGCTCGCCGGTCTACAAGATGGCAGTGGATTGGAAAATCGCATTCCCGCTCCACCCGGAATATCGAACCCTACCGATGGTCTGGTATGTGCCGCCACTTTCACCGATCCAGTCGGCCGCCGAAGCTGGCAAGATAGCGGAACGTGACGGAATGCCGGACGTGCGCTCGCTGCGCATTCCGCTCAAGTATCTCGCGAACCTTCTTACCGCAGGGGACGAGGCACCCATCGCGCAAGGCCTCGAACGCATGCTGGCGATGCGAGCGTATATGCGCGGCAAGCGTGTCCACGGGGTCGAGGATGAGAGTATTGCCGAACGGGTCGGGCTCACCGGCGCGACGATCGACGAGATGTATCGCATCATGGCGCTCGCTGCCTACGAAGACCGATACGTTATCCCGACGACGCACCGCGAATTCGAAGAGGATGCCTATGTCCTGCGAGGGGCTGGTGGCTTCGGCTTCCGTGAAGTCACCGAAGGACGCACGCCAAGCCTCTTCGGCGGCAAGAAGGCCCAGCCGGGTAAGCCGGTCAAGCGGGAGGCAATGTGATGGTTCGCAGAAAACCTGTCCGACCGATGACGCTCACTTTGCGAACGCTCGCGGCGCTACTCGGCTACCCGAGCACGGAATTGCAGTCAGCCGTTCCGGAACTGCGCGCGGCTCTCAAATCCGAAGGGGCGCTGAACTCGCAACGCATTGCCGCGCTGGAGTCTCTGCTTAAAGACCTGGTTTCGAAGGAACTCTTCGACCTCCAGGCGGATTACAGCGAGCTGTTCGATAGCACTCGGCGTTTGTCTCTCCACCTGTTCGAGCACGTGCATGGAGACAGCAAGGAACGCGGTCAGGCGATGAGCGACCTGGGCCTCGAATATATTCGCCATGGGCTCGAGATGACTTCCAACGAATTGCCGGACTACATACCGCTGTTCCTGGAATTCACCGCGCAGTTGCCGCCAGATGAAGCACAGAGCTGGCTGCGTGAGCCAATCGAAGTGCTCACTGTCTTGGCCGATCGCCTCGCTGAACGCGAGACGCCATACGCTGCAGTGTTGGGGGCTGTAATCGAACTGGCCGACGCTCGGCCGGATGCTGAGCGCGTCGAGGAAATCGGCAAGGCCTTTGCAGATGACGAAACCAAAAGCGTCGACGAATTGTGGGAAGAGGCACCGGTAAGCTTCGGCACCTCGACGTTCGATAACGGGGGGCCAACCGGAGTCGTCGCCCGCATCCGCGCCTTCAACCGGGCGCATGAAGCTAAACAAGGAGCGCGGCATGAATGAGTTCATCCATTACCTGCTGTTCGGCTGGTATCCGTATCTTGCCGTCACGGTCATGATCGTCGGTAGCATCCTGCGCTTCGATACCAACCAGTATAGCTGGCGCTCACAATCGAGCCAGTTTCTGCGACGCAAGCAGATGATGATCGGTTCGAACATGTTCCATCTCGGCATACTGGTGCTCCTCGGCGGACATTTCGTAGGATTGCTGACACCGATCGAGGTATTCGACTATTTCGGTGTCCAACATCAGTGGAAGCAGGTGCTGGCACTGGTCGCCGGTGGGATCGCCGGAGTGGTAGCTTTCATTGGCTGCACTCTGCTGCTGCACCGGCGTCTGTTCGACGCCAGGATACGGCGAAGCTCCGCAACCCTCGATATCGTCGTCCTCGTGCTGATCTGGCTTCAAATCGTGCTTGGACTTTCGACAACCTACTGGACGCTGCAACATGTCGACGGGCGCGAGATGGTTAACTTCATGGCTTGGGCAAACGGCCTGCTGACGCTTCAGCCAGGATCGTCAGACTACATCGTTCAGACCCACATCGTTTACAAACTGCACATCGTGCTCGGTCTCACGCTGTTCTTGCTCACGCCGTTCACTCGTCTCGTGCATGTGTTCAGCGCTCCGATCTGGTATCTTTTCCGACCTGGTTACCAGATCGTGAGAACGCGCCGGGGTAAGGGGGCCCCGGCGCGTGCATCTCAGCCGTTCGGAGGCGCGCCGGCTTACACCGCCGGACCGGCGACCGAGCGGGCCTTCACTGAGGAGGTCCAGTGATGACGCGCAAACTCGATGTCATAAATATCGATGCGCCCGATGTCCGACCGCAGCCAACGATGCCCTCGGCATGCGAAAGTCATGGCTGCGGCGGGGCGGAAGAACAGGCCCAACAATTACCTGCCTTTGGAACCGTGACTGTCGATGGGCAAGAGATTACCGAAGAACAAATAGCCGAAGAAATGCCGCATCATCCCGCCCCTACCGGCGAGGAGGCGTGGCGAGCCGCGGCGCAAGCGCTCGTCGTTAGGCATCTTCTTATGCGCGAAGCTGAGAACAGAGGATTATCGAGGGAGGGCGACGAAGAGGAGGGAAAACGAGTTACCGGCGACGAGGCTCTAGTGAAAGCCTTGCTGGACGATGTCGTGAGCGATGTGTTGCCGACTGATGAGGAATGCGAACGCTATTACCGTTCCAACCGGCACCGTTTCCGAACCCCGACGCTATTCGAAGCCTCACACATTTTGATTGAGCCGGAGGAAGGCGTCGGGGAGGACGGCTGGTTAGCAGCCGAGACCCAAGCTCGCACCATAATCGAGGTGGTCGAGAACGATCCCGACGCCTTCGCAGAAGCTGCGCGGGAGTTTTCCGGCTGTCCTTCAGGCCAGCAGAACGGGTCGTTAGGACAAATCCGCCGCGGGGAGCTTGTTCAGCAGGTTCAAGCGCACATCGAAGCCACTCCGATTGGCACGGTTAATCCCCAGCCCGTCCGGTCGAAGCATGGTTGGCACGTGATCCGCCTGGATCGCATCGTCGAAGGACAGGAATTGCCCTTCGACGTCGTCAAGGAAAAGATCGCCGATTTGCTGGAAGCTCGGTCCTGGACCGTCTCCGCAATGCAATTGGTTCACTCCTTGGCCGACGCAGCCGAGATCGAAGGGATTGTCCTCGATGCTCCTCCCAGCGACGAAGATGAACGTCGGGGAACGCTAGCAGCATGATGCTGGGAGATTATCTCGCGCTCGCGAAAAACGCTGGAGCCGACATCCAAGGCTGGCTAACGCAAGTCGGGCCGCTTCAGGCCAAGGCGCTCGAAAAGCTAGCCGCAGATGAGCGAATTTCCCCCGCGCGCGCCGCCCGAATGGCGGTGGCGGATTTCAGCCGCTTCGCTGGCGAAGAGGACTGGGCGACATTGATAAGCCATGTCCGCGTGGCGGCCGACCCGGCGCTCGCCTGCTTGGGGGCCATCGTCGACTGGCGCCTCGCACAAAAGCCATGTGCAGCTCACCAACCTTCAAAGCGGCATCATCACATAAATAGCTAGGAGGCGCATTATGTCGCGTCGTAACCCGACTTCCGAAGAACAGACTCGCGCGGCGGACAACGCTCCCCTGA
The DNA here is from genome assembly GCA_947499095.1 of uncultured Erythrobacter sp. GTDB lineage: Bacteria > Pseudomonadota > Alphaproteobacteria > Sphingomonadales > Sphingomonadaceae > Qipengyuania. Next base: position 2,271 of record CANMMR010000009.1, on the reverse strand, counting down.
ACCCACGACTGCTGCAGGCCCACGGGGATGCGCGCACCAAGACCGAACCAGTTGCGCCGCTTTCGTCTGTCTCAGTCAAAGGCCGAGACTTCAACATCTGGCCACTGACATGGTTTGTCACGGTTTCCATATCGATCATTCTTGCTTTGGTGTTCCTGTTCGGGTGACCTGATCGCTCGACTTTGACGACCAAGACTGGCATGTCCGGATGAACTTTGGAGTTCATCTTGCTGAAGGCCACACGCAGCCATCGCCGGCGCCATGAGCCGGCGATATTACCCCCGGACCACCCCTGCTATCCGTGTGAGGTGCGACGGGTATCCTTGTTTTACGCACTTCGCTGTGGTGATCTGTCCGAGCTGCGAAAGCTGGGCGCGGTGCGCGAGCTCAAGGCGGATGAGCCGCTATTTCATCAAGGCGACGAAGCTGACCTCGTCTATACCGTCGTCGGCGGTAGCCTCCGGCTCTATCAGCTTCTCTTCGACGGACGCAGGCAGATCACGGGCTTCGCACTTCCAGGGGAGTTTCTTGGGGTCTCGATCGACGAAACACATGACGTGACTGCAGAGGCATTGGAGCCGAGCCGGATATGGTGTTTTCCACGCGCCCGGTTCGAGGATTTCGTCGCCGACAACCCCATCTTGAAAGATTCCCTTCTGGACGTTGCCCGTGAGGAACTGTCGGCCGCGCAGCAGCAGTTCATAGTGTTGGGCCGCAAGACAGCCATGGAGCGCGTAGCGTCGTTCATCCTCTACCTGCATACGAGGTTCGAAAGGATCACGGGGCACCCGATGGACCATGTCGCCCTTCCTATGAGCAGGGCCGATATCGCGGATTATCTCGGGCTTACGAAGGAAACCGTCAGCCGCGTTTTTGGGCAGATGCGTAACAGCCGTGTGATGCGGCTCGAAACATTGACATGTATTCAGATCCTCGACGCACATGCTTTGAAAGCCTTGGCCGACGGCGAAAGCGCCTAAAAGGAGGGTCGGGTGCGCCCTAAATCTGATTGAGGACGCAGCGCGTTGCGAGGAATTTTTGGGATCGATGATCGCGATGATCCCGATCGTTGTCGACGGGCTCTCGCCTACACCCATGCTCTTCGTTTACTCTTTACGCCGGTTCCGCCAAACACAATGGTTAGAAAATAAATAAAATCACTCAGTTATTGCTCTTGTGACATATTTTGAGCAAAGGTTTTCGGCAGTCATGAACGGGAATGGTGTCAGAAATTTCCAACTGGGGAAGCGGGAGGCTCACGCGCCTAGCGATCTTCCGTTAGCGCATGAATACGCGCTGCAATCCGCTGGGGCAGCTTTCCATGCGCTGGCGGACACGATGCCGCAAATGGTGTGGTCAACCCTGGCCGACGGGTCACATGATTATTACAACGCTCGCTGGTATGAATTCACAGGTGTGCCCGAGGGTTCGACGGACGGCGAAGGCTGGGCCGGGATGTTCCATGAAGACGATCAACCGGAGGCATGGAAGAAGTGGGAGCACAGCCTTGCGACGGGCGAGCCTTACGAAGTCGAATACCGGTTGCGGCATCGGTCAGGCGAATATCGCTGGATGATCGGAAGAGCGCTGCCCGTTCTCGATGAGGAAGGCGTTATCCAGCGCTGGATCGGCACTTGCACCGATATCGAGGATCAGAAGCAGATCGCACTGCAGAACGAGATTCTCAGTCAGGAACTCAGCCACCGCATCAAGAATATATTCGCTATCGTGTCCGGCCTCATCAGTTTGACTGCGCGAGCCAATGAAGCCTTCGGTGGCGCGGCGAGAGACCTGTTGGGACGCATTTCGGCTTTGGGTCGCGCGCACGAGTTCGTCCGACCGCATTCGGAAAAATCACGTCCGCAAGCCCAAGATGTCACGTTGTCCACCTTGCTAGCGACGATCTTCGAGTCTTATCCCGCATTTTCAGAGGGGCGCATCAGAATTGAAGGGCCTGACATTGCGGTAGAGAGCAAAGCGGCAACGCCTGTCGCCCTTATCTTTCATGAGCTCGCCACAAATGCGATGAAATACGGAGCATTGGCGAACTCGGAAGGCAGCATCTCGCTAGTGATGTCACAGAACGATGAGACGGTGGTCTTTCACTGGACCGAGAGCGGCGCAGATGTCGAACCTAATGCGTCAGAAGGTTTCGGCAGTCGGCTGATGGATTTGGCAATCAAGCAGCAACTCGGCGGTGATTATGAGCGGACCTGGAACGCCGATGGACTAAAAATCGTCATCACAGTGAGACGCAACAGGCTCCACGAC
>CANMMR010000008.1 GCA_947499095.1 uncultured Erythrobacter sp. | reverse complement strand
AATATCAAGACCTTCATGGCAACCATCGCCATCGCAGCCTTCGTCACGTGGTGGCTCTAATGAGTCCGGACCCTAGTCCGGTGTAGTAATTTCGCTGAATGTTATCTTCATATCCCATCTCTTCAGCTATTTGGTTTTGAATTCGGACTACGTCTCCATCAAAATCAAAGCCCGCACTCATTTGAGCATTTGTTGGCGATTGACCTGGGGGAAGAGGGTCAGATGCCGGAATTGTGTGAATGATTTCATGGATCAGCGATAGATCGAAAATCTCCGATACAAAAAAGCCCTCGCTGTTGAAGTAACGGAGCCCAGCAATTTGCGTGAAGTCCACTCCGATAACATCTTGCCCAGTCGATGGAATATTTCCCTGGAAGGTTCCTGAGAGACCCTCGACAAAATTTAAGGCGCCTGCTGATGCTGCGTTGATAAGGATAGATTGGGCGTGGTTTGGTGAGTTGTTGTATAAGTTGGCAATTGCATTCTCGATTTGCTGCCGCAACGCGCTCATCGCTGGTATGTGTTGGAAGCCTGTCCCCGAAATGTTGGGATACGTGATCGAACTCAAAACAAATTGCAGACTCATTCAGCCCCTCCCTCTACAGACGGAACGGCTTGAAGCTCGACGATTGGACCAGAGCCATCGGCATTTGATGTGAACAATCGATCCTCGCTGCGAAAGAAAACTCGTTCGTTACTAAGCGATAAGAAAGAGCACGCACATTCGATTACGACTGTGCCATCAAGGTAGGCATAGCTACCGGTCTGTATCACACGATGCCCTGTCGAATATCGACCGTCAAAATGAAACATCTCACCTATGTTTAAAGTAACGAGATCGCTTCCAAGCTCCGAATAGCGGAACGTCTTTCCAACAACCTGTTTTGAGAACTCGTCGGCGCTGAGTATATTCATTGCAGATAGATTATGTTCTTCCAATTGACCGTCAAACCACGACGTTTCGAGTGAGTGGGCGCACGAAGCCAAAGTCAGACTGACAAAGGCAAAGATCGTATTCGCTCTTGAACTAAGCACCGACCTCCTCCCGCATGCTTGCAATCGTAACAATCTCGATTTCGCCGGTCGCCACATCAGTAACTATGTAGGTTTCATCGTTGTTTTTTCGCACTTGGCGACATTTTTGGCTGGTATCGCCTTCAGCGGTTTGTACGCAAACCTCGGTGCCGGAAATCGTGTAAAAACCCTCGATTTTGCGTCTCCCAATCTGATGTATGTATGAGCCATCAGCGGAAAAGATCTCAACGTTTACGTGGCTTGTCGCTATTTCACTTGAGGATGCTGCGCTGACAACAACGTTCCTAAGCAGTACTTTAAGTGCGTTCTCTGAAATTGGTGATTCGGACGCAGAAAGTTCGTTCGACGAGGCTGTCTGTCCCGTCGATGCGCATGCGGCCGTGCCCAAGAAAATGCCTGATATAGCAAAAAGCCTCATAATAATCCTGGCATCTCCATATTTTGATTTGGCACGCTAACGTGAATGCAATAACAGGGCAAAGCGTTTTGTTTATGTAGAAGCCAGGGCCGCTTCATTTCGTAAATATTTCCTACGTTAACTAAACTTACCTGTCCGCTGCAAGCGGGCGCATCAACGCCACCGCCCTCTAGACTCTGCGCAAACCAAGCCCCATCTGCCCGACCATGGCACTCACCAAAATTTCCGTCCGCGGCGCGCGGGAGCACAACCTCAAGGGCGTCGATATCGACCTGCCGCGCGATAGCCTCATCGTGATCACGGGGCTCTCCGGTTCGGGCAAGTCGAGCCTCGCGTTCGACACGATCTATGCCGAAGGACAGCGGCGCTATGTCGAGAGCCTCAGCGCCTATGCGCGCCAATTCCTCGAGATGATGCAGAAGCCCGACGTCGAGCATATCGACGGGCTGTCTCCCGCGATCTCGATCGAGCAGAAAACCACCAGCCGCAATCCGCGCTCGACCGTGGCCACGGTGACCGAGATCTACGACTACATGCGCCTGTTGTGGGCGCGCGTCGGCGTGCCGTACTCGCCCGCCACCGGCCTGCCGATCGAGGCGCAGACGGTGTCCAATATGGTAGACCGGGTGATGGCGCTACCCGAGGGGACGAGGCTCTACCTGCTCGCGCCGGTGGTTCGCGGGCGCAAGGGCGAATACCGCAAGGAACTGGCCGAATGGCAGAAGGCCGGCTTCACCCGCGTGCGCATCGACGGCGAGATGTATGCGATCGAAGAAGCACCCGCGCTCGACAAGAAGTTCAAGCACGACATCGAAGTCGTTGTTGATCGCCTGGCGGTGAAGTCGGGGCTGGAAACGCGCCTTGCCGACAGTTTCGAAACCGCGCTCAAGCTGGCCGATGGGCTCGCCTATGTCGATCTCGCCGACACCACCGTTGCCGAGGCGTTGGCGGAGCGGCAGGACGTGCGCCCGGCGACTATCGGTCCCGATGCGGGGAAGGCCAACTCCGAAAAAGGCGGCGCAATGAAGGGCGCTGGTCTGCCTGACAATCGCATCGTGTTTTCGGAGCGCTTCTCCTGCCCGGTATCCGGCTTCACCATCGAGGAAGTCGAGCCGCGGCTGTTCTCCTTCAACGCCCCGCAGGGGGCCTGCCCGACCTGCGACGGGATCGGCGAGAAGCAGCTGTTCGACCCGCAGCTGGTCGTCCCTAACGAGGCGCTCAGCCTCAAGAAGGGCGCGGTCGTCCCCTGGGCCAAGTCCAACCCGCCGAGCCCCTATTACATGCAGGTGCTCGCCAGCCTCGCGAAGGAATACGAGTTCGATCTCACCACCCCGTGGGAGGAATTCGACAAGGAAATCCGCGACATCATCCTCTATGGCACCAAGGGCCGCGCCATCTCGCTCACCTTCAAGGACGGGCGCAAGCAATACACGGTGAAGAAGCCGTTCGAGGGCGTCATCGGCAACCTCAACCGCCGCATGCTGCAGACCGAAAGCGCCTGGATGCGCGAGGAGCTGGCCAAGTTCCAGACCGCGCAGCCATGCGAAACCTGTGACGGCAAGCGCCTCAACGAAAAAGCGCTGGCGGTGAAGATCGCCGGCACCGACATCGCCACCCCCACCAAGATGAGCGTGGCCGATGCGAAGGAGTATTTCCTGAAGCTCCCCGATGCACTGAACGATACGCAGCAGCAGATCGCCAAGGCCATCCTCAAGGAGATCAACGAGCGGCTGGGCTTCCTCGACAATGTCGGGCTCGACTACCTCAATCTCGACCGCACCAGCGGCACGCTGTCGGGCGGGGAGAGCCAGCGCATTCGCCTCGCATCGCAGATCGGCAGCGGCCTCTCGGGCGTGCTCTACGTGCTCGACGAGCCCAGCATCGGCCTCCACCAGCGCGACAACGACCGGCTGCTCGAAACCCTCAAGCGCCTGCGCGATCTCGGCAACACCGTGATCGTGGTCGAGCACGATGAAGACGCCATCCGCACCGCCGATCATGTGGTCGATCTCGGCCCCGGTGCGGGCGTGCATGGCGGCGAGGTGGTGGCGCAGGGCACGCTGAAGCAGGTGCTCAAGTCCAAGAAATCGCTCACCGCCGCCTACCTCACCGGCCGGCGCGAGATTGCTGTCCCGACCGAACGTCGCAAGGGGAACGGTCATCAGCTCACCGTCCACGGCGCGCGGGCGAACAACTTGAACGACGTCACCGCCTCCATCCCGCTCGGCACCTTCACCTGCATCACCGGCGTCTCGGGTTCGGGCAAGTCGAGTTTCACCATCGATACGCTCTACGCCTCCGCCGCGCGCCAGCTGAACGGCGCACGCGTGGTCGCCGGCGCGCACGACAAGGTCACCGGCCTCGAATATTGCGACAAGGTGATCGAGATCGACCAGTCGCCCATCGGCCGCACCCCGCGCTCCAACCCGGCGACCTACACCGGCGCCTTCACGCAGATCCGCGACTGGTTCGCCGGCCTCCCCGAAGCGCAGGCCCGCGGCTACAAGCCCGGCCGCTTCAGCTTCAACGTCAAGGGCGGCCGCTGCGAGGCTTGCCAGGGCGACGGCCTGATCAAGATCGAGATGCACTTCCTGCCCGACGTCTACGTCACCTGCGAGGAATGCGGCGGCAAGCGCTACAATCGCGAAACGCTGGAGGTGAAGTTCAAGGGCCTCTCCATCGCCGACGTGCTCGACATGACGATCGAGGATGCGGAAGGCTTCTTCAAGGCCGTCCCCCCGATCCGCGACAAGATGCACATGCTGAACGAGGTCGGGCTGGGCTACGTCAAGGTCGGCCAGCAGGCGACCACGCTCTCGGGCGGCGAGGCGCAGCGCGTGAAGCTCGCCAAGGAACTCAGCAAACGCAGCACCGGGCAGACGCTCTACATCCTCGACGAGCCCACCACGGGCCTCCATTTCGAGGATGTCCGCAAGCTCCTCGAAGTGCTGCACCGGCTGGTGGACCAGGGCAATTCGGTCGTCGTGATCGAGCACAATCTCGACGTCATCAAGACGGCCGACCACATCCTCGACCTCGGCCCCGGCGGCGGCGTGCGGGGCGGGGAGGTTGTCGCGCAGGGCACGCCGGAGGATGTCGCGAAGGTCGATGCCTCCTACACCGGCCAGTACCTCGCCCCCATGCTCGAGCGTGCGGGCGAACGGGCCAGGGAACGCGCCGGCGAGCGTACACGGGAAGCGGCGGAGTAGCGCGGGCGTTTCCGCTTCCCCCTTGCGCGCCCCCGGCCTAGGGTCGGGCGCAAACCAAGGGGAGAGAGCCATGAACCGCCTGAAATCCGCCGCCGCCTGCGCACTCGCCGCAGCCTGCGCCCTCGCGCTGTCGGCCTGCGCCACCTATGCCGAGCGCGACCCGCTGGACTTCGGCACGCGCCTGTCCGCCAGCCTCGACGGCGCCAACGAAGTCCCCCGCCTCGGCGATCCCGACGGCTCGGGCTTGTTTCTAGCCGCGCTCAATCCGCAGGGCCGCATGTGCTATCAGATGGAGGCGCGCGGCACGGACCTCATCACCGCCGCCCATATCCACGAAGGCGCCGCAGGCGTTGCCGGAGGCGTCGTCGCCCCGCTGATCACCCCGCAACCGGGCCAGCGCGCCAACGCCTGCACCGAGATCGACGCAGGGCTGGCCAAGCGCATCCTCGCCAACCCGGGCGTGTTTTATGTGAACCTGCATAACGCGGCGTATCCGGCGGGGGCCGTGCGGGGGCAGTTGGTGGTGGTGGGGGCGGAGTAAAATCATTCGACCGTCAAGGGCCAATCACGTCATTGGGCCCTCAACAATACGGCTACTATAGCGTGTCGGTGTGCTACGAATACGAGCGAGCCGCAATCTTCCTATAGGTTCGGATTCTCACTAGATCATGCTCCAATAGTTACATCTGTTCCGGTGACCAACCATACACTACCGGACGCACACCGTTTCTCGATCTGGGACCGGTCGAAATTTTCATCCGCCTGATTAAACGGACCACCGACGGAAAGCTGTTGGCCGACTTGAATTTTGGTTTCGCCCGAACTCAACGTCTGCGTTTCTTCGTCAAACTCTGCTGAACCCCTTTCAAAAGCTAGCGGATGATCACCTTCCGAATTCGACAGAACCAGGCATTCGTTTTTAATTTGTAAGGTTCCAGTCAGACGTCGCAGTGTCGGAGGCGTTAAGATTTCGCCTGCATCGGCTTTTTTTCGATCATAGTAGATCAATTGCAGGTCGGCTGGCCCTTCACTTCCATAGGAAGCGGCGTTCATTTTTGAGGGTTCGTCTCCGGTAGCGCCGCAAGCAGCGAGAAGACAGGATAACATTGCCAACAATATTCTTTGCATCCGACCGCTCCCTCAATAACGCAAGCTGAAATTCTTTGCATAGGCAGCATCCATGGACGTGTAGATTGCGTATGTATCCTGGTAGTTGTTCACCCAATTTTCTGCGCAGCGGCTCATCGTACCCCAAGCGATCGAAAAAGCAAACCAAGGTGCTCCGCTGTCGCCTCCCGCGCACTTCATCGATGTCGAGGGCGCTTGGACCGCAACATAATAGGACGTGCCGGAACCGGCGGTCATCATCGGTTCATTGGGATCAAGGGCAATAACAAACCCCTTGCCGACGACTTCCCCGCAGCTTTGACCATAAACAGGTCCCGTCGTCATACCGTAGAAACAAATCATCGATCCAGCGGTCGACCCACTTTTGACAGTGGTGTTCGACATTGTGCGTCTGCCAGTCAACTTGCGAGCGGCTGTCCCCTTGTCAGCATAGAAATGCGACGTAGGACTTAGCCCAGCGCCCAATGTCATAAACATCATATCGGAGTGCGTGGTCCAAGCCCGTAGATTAGGATCGGCGTAGAGACGCTTGAGTGTTCCATCCGAGTCCCGATAGTTCATGGCGATCGATTGGTTGTTGCCATATTGACAGTGCGATGCGCCAAATAAACCGGCCTGACCGCTTGGATTGGTGCCTACGAATGCGTTTGTGCAGAAATACGCACCGTTAAAATTGACGGTCGGGGTTCCACCGTATGCTGCGGCACTGGTCAGTCTTTTATTGACGTACTGAAGAACCACTGGGACGGGGAACAAAGCCTCAACCGCCTTCAGGTCTGCGGGCCTGACACTGTTGTCTTCTCCCACGACATTAATGACGACGCTTGTCCTGCGCTCGTCGTAAGATGCCGAATCGATAGTTGGAAGTAGCTCTTTCACGTCTTGAAATCGAGCCGTGATCAAATCGAAAACTGTCTGCCGATCCGCCGCGGCCTCGGCGGAAAATCGCACGTTCATTTGGCCTGGCGCTTCGCTGACTCGTTGAGCCATTTCCAAGGCCCTGCTGGTAATACCCAATTCCGCGAGACGTTCTGCGCGTCGCGCCCTTCCAGCCGACTGCCGATCAGCAATTGCTTGCGTCCGCTCGGCTTTTCGTTGCATCGCCCGCTCACGGTTTGGCGAAATGCTTCGGGCTGCCGGACGGACTTTACCCGTCAACCGCATTTCGAGGCCGAACTCGGACCCATGAGTAAAGTACTGCCCTCCTATCTGGCCGGCGAACTCTTCGGATAACCCGATTACCTCTTCCTGCGTATCATGCATCAGCATGACCCTGCGCATGGCTTCTTCGAGTGAAACGCCATAAAGCTTTACGTAGGATTGGGCATCCAGAACCAGCATCTCATCGAATGTGAGCGTTTCGATTTCGCTCTCGGGTATTGCGCCGTCTTGCTCCTGCGCGGTAGCCATGGTGGGCATTGCAAACCCTGAAACGAGGGCGGCAGCACATACACTCTTCATCAAGCTGGGCATCTAAATGTTTCCTGCGCTAAAAATCTTTGAAACTTTCAACTTGGTTTCAATGAGCATTTATTTTCTTTGTTCCAAACAGGCTCGAAAATAAAATGAGCAAATAGATTCGCCTAGCTGCCTTGCCCTCCTCGTGGCACTTGGTGACTTACGGCAATCTTTCCTACACGCGCCGCGCTGTATAAATGACCCGGTTCCCTTCCTCCTTCGCAAGGTGAACCGCATGAAAATTCTTTTTTTTCGCCCTCAAACGCCGGGCGCCGCACATCCGTGCGGCTTGGCTTCCTCGCATAAGCTCGGGCGGCCGTGCAGGTGGCCTTCGGCCAGCTGCGTCTTCGACTACGCTTCCGGCCTTGCCTCGCCTTCGGCTCGGATGCTCGCGCTGCCTTCTGCCCTCGGACTGGGAGGCGCGGCATGAGCGACATGGCGAACCACCCCATCGTCCTCCACACCGATCTCTTCGCCGAGCACGAGAATGCGCCGCAGACGCAGTTCGTGGCGGAGCGGCAGGTGGCGTTTCTCGAGGCGCTGGCGGTCACCGGATCGGTGCGGGCCGCGGCGCGGCGGGTGAAGGTTTCGCACCAGACCTGCTATCGCGCGCGGCGCAACTCCGCCGCTTTCGGGCGGGCGTGGGATGCCGCGCTGGTAGTCGCGCGCGCGGCGGCGGAGGCGAAGCTGGCGGATTGCGCCATGAACGGCGTGGAGGAGGAGGTGTGGTATCACGGCGAGCTCGTCGGCACGCGCCGCCGCCTCTCCGACCGCCTGCTGCTCGCCCATCTCGGCCGGCTCGACCGCCTGCGCACCGACACGCGGATCGAGGAGCTGGCGGAGAATTTCGACGCCATGCTCACCCGCATGCGGCGTGGGGGAACGATCGAGGTGGAGCCGCCCGCCGAAGCCGCCGACATTTTGTCCCCTGGACCGTGTAACATGCGGTCCATGTCTCCGGATGGGGACGAACGGATAGGGCCTGGGGCGGGCGAGGGGCTTGCGGAGGCTCGCGATGCGCCGCCCGAGCCGCCCTGCGACTGCATCGGGGCGCAGCTTGGCACCGATCGCGGGCAGCCGCACTACCGCGTCGGGCCCGAGGGGTGGGAGCCGGTGTGCAATGTGGGCGAGACGGCGGATGGGGCCGCTGCGCTATGCTGCGCCGCGCCGAGCTGGCCGGAATGCCGTGAATGCCCGCACTACCCGCGCGTCTCTCGCCTGATCGAGGAAATGGCCGAAGCGCGCCCCGCCGATGCGCCGCCTGTCGAGGCGCTGGCCGGCCATGCGTGGGAGGTGGAGGCATGCCAGATGGCCGCCTTCGAAGCGGGCGACGAAGACTGGTGGCGCTACGGCGCGGACTGGGCGCTGCACACGCGCAACGCGGCGGGGGAGTGGGTGGTCGAGGGGGAGGGGGTAGAGAGCCCCGGCTGACGCCGCCGTGGCGCAAGGCTTGCCTCTCCTAGAGCACCGGGCCGGCGGAGGCCCGGCAAGCACGACCGTGCGCCCGCAGCGGGCGCAGCTTGCTGCGCGTCTAGCGAGGATGCAGCCGCGGATGCGGCTGCGAAACACAAGGACTCAATCCAGCAGAGCCAGCTCCACCCGGCCATGCCCGCGCTGGATCAGGCCGAGCTGCTCGGCGGCGGCGCGGCTCACGTCGATCACGCGGTTGCCGTGGAAGGGCCCGCGATCGTTGATGCGGACCGTCACGCTCTTGCCGTTGCGGGGGTTGGTGACCTGCACCAGCGTGCCGAAGGGCAGGGTGCGGTGCGCGGCGGTCATGGCGTGCATGTCGAAGGCCTCGCCGCTCGCGGTGCGGCGGCCGTGAAACTTGCGGCCATAATAGGACGCGCCGCCGCTCTGGAGGACGGTCAGCACGGGTTCCGGCTCCACCGGCGGGTCGAAGGTGTCGAGGTCGACGACCTTGCCGGCCGGCTCCGGCTCGGGCGGGAGGCTGGAATAGGGCGTGAAATGCTCGACGAAGGCGGCTTGGGCCGCGGGCATCGGCCCGGCGCTCTGCGAATGGCCCGCGCTGGCGGGAAGGGTAACGGCGGCAGCAAAAAGCAGCGCGCGGATCGTGCGTTTGGTCATCGAATGAACCTCCCGTTCGGATCGGGTGGCTATACCGGAGGGCCCGGCGGGAGTCGTTAACCCGGCGGGCGATGGCCCCATTCCCGCCACAGTTCGTCGCGCTTTCGGGATCGGAAAGCGCGTGCGTACCGTGTTTCGTGGGTCCGGCCAGCTTGGGCCACTAGAGGTTGAACAAAGGAGGATTCGCCCACGCGCCAGGAGGCCGCATAGCAAATGGGGCCGGCATCGCTGCCGACCCCACTCTCACCGATGCGTGGCCGTGTTCCTTCATCCGGAGATCAAGGGACGCGTAACTTGGCATCCGATGTTTTCCCTTCTGGTCCGTCCGAAGACTTCCCTTCCGGTTCTGTCACCGGCGCTCGCACCGGCATCCGGATCCACCCTCCGGCTGACCCGCTCGGGTGCGCCAGGTCGCAAGGACCCTCGCTTCCGTCGCAGACCGGCCTTCGACAGGCGGTTCCGCAGCTTGGCTTTCCGTTGATGGCCTTCCGCCTCGAACGGTCGCATCGCTGTCCGGTCCGAAGACCTTTCCTCGACGCCACCTTCGGCTTCCGGCCGGGTTGGCCAAGCTCGTGTCGAAACACCTTCGCGGTTCCGTCATCGACCCGCCTTGCGTCCGACCGAAGTCTTCAGCACGAGGGTCTCCTGAACCGCGCGGACAGGTTCCGCCACGTCATTCCGCTTTGGAAAAACTCTGATCTATCAAGCCTTTCGGCTGTCCAGTTCAGCTTTTCTCTGCGCCGTTCCGATAAGATGAAGCTGCGCCTCAACGGGCGATTCCGCAATCGCCCGAGCGACGACTTTTCCACTTTCGCCAGTTTTCGCTGTGGACGGGGGTGGATAACTCAACCGCTGGCCGCAAATTCCTGTCGCTCACGATCTCGCAGGCACAATATCGCAATGCACAAACGTGCTGCGACGCAACTAACGATCGCGTTTAGCGAGCAGCCGCAGCCGCAGGGCGTTGAGCTTGATGAAGCCTTCCGCATCCTTCTGGTCGTAAGCCCCCGCATCGTCCTCGAAGGTCACATGCGCCTCGGAGTAGAGCGAGTTCGGCGACTTGCGCCCCACCACCATCGCATTGCCCTTGTAAAGCTTTAGCCGGACGGTCCCGCTCACCTTCTCCTGGCTCAAATCCACCGCCGCTTGCAGCATCTCGCGCTCCGGGCTGAACCACAGGCCGTTGTACACCAGCTCGGCATAGCGCGGCATCAGCTCGTCCTTGAGATGCGCCGCACCGCGATCGAGCGTGATCTGCTCGATCCCGCGATGGGCGCGGGCGTAGATCTCACCGCCGGGGGTCTCGTACATCCCGCGGCTCTTCATGCCGACGAAGCGGTTCTCGACCAGATCGAGCCGGCCGATGCCGTGCTTGCGGCCGAGATCGTTCAGCGCGGCGAGCAGCGTCGCCGGGCTCATCGCCTCGCCGTTCAGCGCCGTGCCGTCGCCCTTCTCGAAATCGATGGTGATGTATTCGGGCGTGTCGGGCGCATCCTCCGGGTGGTCGGTGCGCGAATAAACGTAGTCCGGCGTCTCCTCCCACGGGTCCTCGAGCACCTTGCCCTCGCTCGAGGTGTGCAGCAGGTTCGCATCGGTCGAGAAGGGGCTCTCGCCGCGCTTGTCCTTGGGCACGGCGATCTGGTGCGCCTCGGCCCAGGCGATCAGCGCGGTGCGGCTGGTCAGGTCCCACTCGCGCCACGGAGCGATTACGCGGATGTCCGGGTCGAGCGCATAGGCCGACAGTTCGAAGCGCACCTGGTCGTTGCCCTTGCCGGTCGCGCCGTGGGCGATGGCATCGGCGCCGGTCTCATGCGCGATCTCGACGAGACGCTTGGAGATCAGCGGGCGCGCGATGCTGGTGCCGAGCAGGTAATCGCCTTCGTAGCGCGCATTGGCGCGCATCATCGGGAACACGAAATCGCGCACGAATTCCTCGCGCAGATCCTCGATGAAGATGTGCTTGTCGGGAATGCCCATGGCACGAGCCTTCTCGCGCGCCGGCTCGATCTCCTCGCCTTGGCCGAGATCGGCGGTGAAGGTGACCACCTCCAGCCCGCGCTCCACCTCGAGCCATTTGGCGATGACGGAGGTATCGAGGCCGCCGGAGTAGGCAAGGACGACACGGTTGATCTCGGACATGGGTACACCTTCGCTAGCTTGGCCGCGCCGCTAGCAGGAGCGTGACGCTGTAGGCAAATGGGAATGTGCGGGCGCTAAGCCCGTCAATCGCTGACTAATACCGATGCGGTTGATCGAGATTTCCGAGAAACGGGGCGTTTGGGTTGGCCGCGACACCGCGGTTGGCAGACTTCGTAGGGGATATCTCGCCATTCTGAGTTGACCCGAGCGCTATGGCCGACGCTCAATCGGTCAATGAGCATAGCTGTCAAAACACTGCCACGATCCACGGAGGACAGAGACAGCAAATTTGTTAATTTCACTGAAGAATTTCGCAAAGCGAAGCGTGCGTCGCTCACATGGTCTGCGATCACGATTTTCGTAGCTCTCGCTCCTGATTGGGGGCGGGAAGCCAGATATGCTGGTCTCACGATTCCTTATGGGCAGGTGGCCTTTGCAGGACTACTTTTTCTCGTGGCCAGTTACTACTTTGCTGCATTTCTTCGCCAACTTCAGATCGTGCGCGAACTGAACAGCGAAGCAGCGCTCGACGCTGCGAAAGAGTGGAACTCGATCAGGGAGATAATAAATAGCTGGAAAGCGCGCATTCGGCCTCTATCTGGCGAGATCGAGAAAGCTGAAGCAACCGCCAAGTCTCTTGTCCAACGCACTGATGCAGGGAAAAGGCTGCTGGCTCGTTCCTTTGAGCATTGGACGCATCACGTAGATGGCGTCGAAAGTCGGCTCTCACAATTGATCAGTGACGGTCGATCGTCTAACGATTCTCTTATTAGAGAATTTGTGAGTGTTTATCGCGGCTATACTGATGAACTACAGAAAATGCGACCTAAGTGGGAAAGTCAGTACTTATCTGAGATTGCTACGGTCGAATCTGAGATGAGCGATATGGTCCAAACTGTCGATCAAATCAGAGATCGCATTGAAGCTTTCGAGTCGAGTCTTTCTCGTTTCCGTAGCTCGATAAGCAGCGCAGAGAGGAATTGGCATACTTGGCATGATCGCGTCGCGGTCTGTGCGGCCTTCGGCGCAGCGGCGTGGCTATTCGTGCTTCGACTATTGATTGAAAACTTGCTGGGACCGATCTCCGCGCTGTCATAGGGTATCGGAGAGAATAAAATAACATCGCTAGCAATAATTAGGCGGCACGGTCGGTCGCCGAAGAATGAGCGCAAATGCCCCAACCTTCGTTGAAGAAGCTATTCAATCTCAAGCCTTGAAATTTTAGGTCACCGCAACATATCCCGCACGAGTGACGGTCGCTTGGCAATCATCGCCAGCAGCACCTGCGCCGGACCCGTCGGTTGCCGCCGCCCGTGCTCCCAGTTAAGCAGCGTTCCCTTGGCCACGCCGATGCTGCGGGCGAAGTCGCGTTGCGACAGGCCGGTCTGTGCGCGGATGGCGGCGACGTCCACTTGCGGCACTTCGACCCGATGCACGCGCGCGCCGGTGTCCTTGCCCTTGGCATGATCGAAGGCTTCGTTCAGCCCCTGCATGATGCTGTCGTATGCGCTCATTGTTCGTCTCCGTAATGCGCGATCAGGGCCTTGCTCAGTTCCACCGCCGCAGCCTGCTCGGCCCGTGTCAGATTGTCCTTCTCGTTTTTGGCAAACACCGTGACGAGAAACAGCGGCATATGCCTGCCGCCGAACACGTAGATCGTCCGGTAGCCGCCGCTCTTGCCGCCGCCCGCGCGGGGAATGCGGACCTTCCTCAGACCGCCACCGAGCGAGATGCCCGCTTGCGGATTGGCCGCAATGAAATCGACCAGCGCCGCGCGCTCTTCATCCCGCATGATCGATTTCGCACGCCGCAGAAACTCGGGGAGTTCGACTACGGTTTGCAATTCCGACATGGCAATCAGTTATAAGTCAATGGCGTGTATGTCAATGGCACATAGCGGTGTGTAGGCTGCATTTTCCTACACGGCCTAGAAGAGGTATTGCGGGGCATGGCTTTCGCTGCGCCCACCCTGCATCTCTCTCGCACCGAACAGCCTCCACATCCCCCAGCAGCTTTTTCCGCATTGGACCGTGTAACATGCGGTCCATGTCGTAGGATTGCGCGTCGGCGAACCCTCGTTTCGTCCTACACGGCTATCGAGCGCAAAGCCGCACCCTCAATCCCCGCCCAGCAACCGCTTCTCCGCCGCAGCTATGTAGTCGCGCGTTATCGGCAGGGCGCGGCGGTCGCGGACGTACTGGATCTGGTAATTGCCCATGCCGCCCCATTCGAAGGCGGCGGTCGCGCCCGCGAGGTAGAAGGTCCACATGCGGTAGAAGCGCTCGTCGTAAAGGTCGACGATGGCCGCGCGGTTGGCTTCGCAGCGGGCGTACCATTCGCGCAGGGTCCTGGCGTAGTGCAGGCGCAGGGTCTCGATGTCGGAGTGGATGAGGCGGCTCTTCTCGCTCGCGGCCAGCGTCTCCGACAGGGCGGGTATGTAGCCGCCGGGGAAGATGTACTTGGAGGTGAAGGCGTCGGTCGTGCCCGGTCCGCCGAAGCGGCCGATGGTGTGGACCAGCATGACGCCGTCGTCGGCCAGCAGGTTGGCGCAGGCGCGGAAGAAGGTCTCGAACTGCGGGCGGCCGACATGTTCGAACATGCCGACCGAGACGATGCGGTCGAACCGCTCGCCGCGTTTGGCGAGATCGCGATAGTCGACCAGCTCGAAGATGACGCGGTCGTCGACCCCGGCCTCGCGCGCGCGACTGCGGGCGAGGGCGAGCTGTTCCTCGGACAGGGTGATGCCGTGGACCTCGACGTCGAAGTGCTTGGCGAGGAAGATCGCCATGCCGCCCCAGCCGCAGCCGATGTCGAGCACGAGCTGACCGTCGTCCAATGCCAGCTTGGCGGCGATGTGGCCGAGCTTGGCGTGTTGCGCCTCGGCGAGGGTCTCGACACCATCGGGCCAGTAGGCGCAGCTGTACTGCATGTGCTCGGGGTCGAGCATCAGGCGGTAGAGGTCGTTGCCGATGTCGTAGTGATGCGCGACGTTCCTCCGCGCGCCGATCCGGTCGTTGATCGAGCCGATGGCGAAGCCGGCGCGGTTGCGGATGCGGCGGCCGAGCGAGGGTGGGCGCAGCCTGCCGCCACGCTCCCACGCGGAATTGGAGCGGAGCAGCTGGACGAGCTCCAAGATGCCGCCGCCTTCGAGGTCGAGGCGCTGGTCCATGTACGCCTCCGCCGCACCGATGCGGGGATCGAGCAGAATGTCGCGCGGGACCTTGGCGTCGCGGAAGATGACGGCGAGTTCGGGATAGCCCTCTGCAGGCTGGCCGAAGCGGGTGACGGTGCCGTCGGCGAAGCGGGCTTCGAGCACGCCCTTCTCGATGACGGAGCCGAGGAAGCGGGACAGCAGGCGTTTGCTCATAGCGCTATCTTGCCAAAGCCCGGTGCTGTGTCCAGCCCGTCAGATGCCCGCGTACCACTGGTAGCCGGCACGGTCCTCCCAGTAGCCGCCTTGGCCACCAGCGATGTCGTCGAGGCTGGCGACGGCCTCGATACCGGTGAGGTACTTGGCGTGCTTGTAGCCCAGCTGCCGCTCGATCCGCATGCGCAGGGGCGCCCCGTTGCGGACGGGGAGGGGCTCGCCGTTAAGGCTGTGGGCGACGATGGTCTGGGGGTGGTAGGCATCAATCAGATCGACGCTCTCGTAATAGTCCTGGCCGTTGAGGTTGTCGGCGCAGCGGAAGACGATGAACTGCGCCTCGGGACGAAGCTGCGCCTCGTCGAGCAGCAGGGAGAGCTGTGGCCCCGTCCACTCGCCGATCGCGCTCCAACCCTCGACGCAGTCGTGGCGGGTGACCTGCGAGCGCTGGGGCAGGCGGCGGATGTTGTCGAGCGTGAGGGCGAGCGGGTTGCGGACCAGCCCGCCGACGGTGAGCTGCCAGTTGGCAAAGCCCTCCTCGACATGACGAGGATAGTCGCCGTTCTGCGGATCGACCGAGCCATTGCCGCGGAAGAAGGGGGAGACAGCGTTGCGCGGGTACTCGGGGGCAAGGGCCTCGCGATTGGTAAGCAGGCGGTGCGCGCCCATGTGCCACTTCTCCGCCGCCGAAAGCAACCGCGCGCCGGCATCGCTTTCGGCCACTTTGTTGCAGCCGGCGACGAAGGCGGCACCCGCAGCAGCCAGGAACCCTCTACGCTTCATGGGTCGATCCCCCGGTTATCATGGCGCGCATCTGCCCGATCGGCCCGGACAGCAGGACGAGGGCGACATGCACGATGAAGAAGCCCAGGATTGCGAAGGCGAAGATGAAGTGGAGGCTGCGCGCCGACTGGCGTCCGCCGAGCAGGTCGACCAGCCAGCCGAAGGTCGGCTCCATGCCCGGGCTGATGGCGGTGCCGGTGAAGACCATCATCGGCAGGAAGACCCCGAGGACCAGGCCGTATGCGAGCTTCTGGAGGAAGTTGTACTTCCCCTCGCCGTGGTCGAAATTGAGCTTCGCATGCTCGACGATGTCGCGCCAGATTGCCTTGGGGTGCCACTCCTTGCGGGTTGTCGTCAGGTCGCGCTTGAAATGCCGGTTGAGCGGCATGGCAATCCACATGAACAGCAGCCCGAGCGCGAAGGGCCAGGCCATGAGGATGTGCCAGTCGCGCGCCACGGCGAGGCTGTAATAGCCCGGGATCGTCATCCAGTCGGGAAAGCGCGGGACCTCGAGCCAGGCCTGGCTGCGATCGAACCCCCAGTCGCCCCAATAGAGCAGGCGATGGGCGTTGCTGATGGTCAAACCCGACATGAACAGCACGACCACGCACAGCAGGTTGAGCCAATGCCAGATCCGCGTGGAAACGACGTGCCTCTTCATCCTGCTTCCCCCTCGCGCGCAACGTAGATCACATCGCGCGATTGCGCCAGCAGGTGCTGCCCGCTGTCGATGTAGAGCGTCTGGCCGCTTGCCAGGTGCCTGCCTGCCAGGAACAGGGCTGCATTCGCGACTTCGTCGGCATCGGTCTTGCGGCGGAGCAGGTTCAGCCGGTGCGACACCTCGGTTTCCGCCTTGCTCTGGTCGTGGCTGGGCAGGATGGCACCAGGGGCGAGGCCGTAGACCCGGTCCGCCTCGTCCGCCGCACCCATCGACAGCATGGCGATGGTAGAATCCAGCGCGTGCTTGCTCATCGTGTAGCTGAAGAAGTCGGGGTTGGGATTGGCGAGCTTCTGGTCGGTCACCTGGATTACGCAGCGCCCGGCTTTGCTACGCGCGGTCGCGAGGTAGGCTTGTGCCATGCGGGCGGGGGAGGTGGCGTTGACTTGCATCGCTCTCCGGTTCGTTGCCGGATCGAGTCCGGTTGCACTGTCTTCCTCGAACAGCGAGGCGCAGTTCACCAGCGAGCCCCAGTCGGGGAGCTTCGCGGCGAGCTCTTCGACCATGGCGACGGCGCTGTCGCCATGGTCGAGGTCGCAGCAGACCGTCTCGGCGCTCGGCAATGCAGCTGCCAGTTGCTCGGCGGCGTCGGCGGAGCGGCGGTAGTGGACGACGACATGCCAGCCCGCCGCGCCGAAGGCTTTCGCGATCGCTGCGCCGAGGCGCTTGGCGCCCCCGGTGACGAGCACGGCTGGTCTGTTGGTATTCGGCATGGCTTTCCTACCTTAGCCGAACGCGCTCCAATGGAAAGGCGCGCCATGCGGGGCCGAACCCTCGCATGACGCGCCTCCTTGCGAACCCGAAGGGCTATACCCCTCGAATTACTCCATTGTCCTCAGCGGCAGCGAAGGCTCCCGCGGTCGATCTCGCGGCCGACGATTGCGCCCACCGCGCCACCGAGTATCGCACCGAGCGTACGGTCACCGCGACCCGCGAGTTCGTGACCTGCGAGCGCGCCCACCCCGGCGCCGATCACCAGACCGGTCGTGCCATTGTCGCGGCGGCAGTAATAGCGGTCGTCGCGGCCACGCCACATCCGGCTGCTGCGTGTGATCCGGCGCGGTTCCATGTAATAGCCGCGGCTGTCGTAGATTGCGCGATCCTTGGCACGCTTGCCATGGGCCGGCGCCCAGGACGGCGGGTCGGCAGCAGCCGGAGCTGCGGTGCCCAGTCCGGTGACGGCCAACGTGCCGGCAGCGAATGCGAGAGCGAGTTTCTTCATCGTTTGTGCCTCATTATCCTGTGATCTGGCTCTTCAACCCGGACAGTGGTGAGCGGGTCCACAACCTCGGATGAACGAGCGGCACAGAGGCCAAATTAGCGATAAGCCGACCCGCCGAGCACGACGAGTTGCTAGCCGTCGCGCCGCTTCTTCGCCTTGTCTCGCCAATGATCGGTGAGCCGGTCCAGAGCCGCTATCTCGCCGAGCTCCGTTCCGGTAGCTTCGCTCTTCGGGTCGTAAAGCGCGGCAAAGACCCGGGCGACGCTCCAGTCCTCATGGACCCGCACGACCAACTCCAGCACGTCGCCGGCCTCAGCTTCGCCGTCCTCGATGACGCGGTAGTACCAGCCGCACATGTGGCCGACGAGAATGCGCTTCACCATGCCTTTGTGCCTGAAGCGATGCTCGATCTTCCAGCAGGGTTGGCGCGGCTGGCTGACTTCGAGCAGGGCGCTGCCGAAGCGGAAGCGATCGCCGATGCAGACATCGCTCTCCACCATCCCCGTGCTCATCAGGTTCTCGCCGAAAGCCGCGGGTCCCTGAAGCAGGGCATGGGCGCCGAGCCAGTCGTCCCACGCGGCATAGTGATCGCTCGCATAGTGGTGCACGGCCATGTCCGCCCCGCCATGATGCTTCGTATCGGCGACCATGTCGCCTTCGATCCCGAAGCTGCGGATGGCGACCGGACCATCGACCGGGCGCTTGTCGATCGCGCTGAGTTCCGCGCCGTTGAAAGGGCGGGGCAGGCCCGTGCAGATTGCCGTGACGACCACGCTCATCGCAGGAAACCTCTCCCTACAAAAGCGGAGACATGGACCGCATGGACCACTGTCCTGGGCGGAAAAAACCGGCCACGTGCGGACCAGCGGCAAGGCTTGGTTTCAGAGAGGTTCGGGCCGATCATGCCGGTCTTTGAGCATAGCCCGCTGCTGTAGGAAAGCCGGTCGGTGGATTGGCTTACTCCGAGGGCCGCTGCACCGTCAGCGCCATCCAGTCGCGCTGCGTTCCGTCGGCCGCCTTTCCGGCATAGATTTCAGAAGCGACAATCATAAAGCCGGCTGCGCGATAGACCTCTTCGAGCCATCCGGCGTCGGGAAGATTGTGCAATCGCCCAAGCAAGTCCCGACCTTCGCCGTCGCCGAGCTTGAAATTGGCGAAATGCCAGCCGCCCGGCCGCAAGGCGCGATGGATTGACGCGAGTACGGAGGGAAGGTCGGCCCTGGCGACATGCAGCAGGCAGGCATGCGCCCAGACCGCAATGTATTCTGCATCCGCATCGAGCTCGTGGAAGCGCAGCAAACGCGCGCCGACGTCGAAACGTTCGTTCGCCTTGCGGACCATCGCGAGCGTGCCGTCGGTCGCGTCGAGATCGAACCCGCGCCCGGCAATGCGGGACGAGTCCTGCCCGCCGCCACAGCCCAATTCGAGCACCCTCGCACTGGGCACGAGCCGATCAAGAAAAGCGTCGAGGTGCCGGCTTGGCGCCAGGCCGAAGCCCAGCGTGTAGCGCGGTGCATTCGTTTCGTAAAACGCTATCGTCGCCGGGTCGCTCATTCCGACGGCGGCTCTCGATAGACCGGTGCAACGTCGTGCAGCATCTTGCCCTGTGCATACCGGAACACCAACAGGATCAGCACCATCGTTACGAAGAAATCCGCGAAGGTGCTGTAGAAGAGCCAGAAATCGGTCGAGCCGTAGAACGCGACTACAAGGTTTAGACCGGCCATGATTGCGCCCAGCACACCCATGCCGATGCCTAAGCGCGCGGCATCTATGTCGCGATAGGGCAGATAGCGTTTCAGCCGGACCGCAAGCCGGTTCCCGCCAGCCACACCGTCGAAAAAGAACAATGAGGCGCTGACGAGGCCGACGACGGACGAGCGGTACTTGACCGCATCGTCGGATTGAAAAACCAGGGCGAGGCCTGCGGAAAGCAACATCAAGGCTATGCCGAATAGCGCCAGACCCCCGAGCAGGTCGACCTTGGTCAACCGCTGGGCCATCAATAAGGCGACACCGACTGCGGCGCCGACCAGCGCAGCGGTGGTGAGATCGGTCAGCTTGGCGACGACGAAAAAGAGGAGGCCCAGCAGAATATCGACCGCCAGCGGGATGCGATTGCGCTTGAAGGCCCCAAAATCGATGTGGGAGTTGTGGCCGCCCGCGCCGTCCTTGAAGCCCTGCGACAGTGCGTCGCCGACCGTTCCGTTGGCATAGCTTTCCATC
Source organism: uncultured Erythrobacter sp. (assembly GCA_947499095.1). GTDB lineage: Bacteria > Pseudomonadota > Alphaproteobacteria > Sphingomonadales > Sphingomonadaceae > Qipengyuania. The sequence continues at coordinate 69,933 of CANMMR010000008.1, read as the reverse complement.
ATCTCCCGATATTGCTCGGGATACGCGATAGTCTTTCCGGGGTGGCTTTCGTGGATGAGTTCCCCGTCGCGCCGGACCGCGATGCCTAGGTTCACCGAACTGATGTAGCCGGCTTCGACCTCCATCAACGAGCCGTCGGGGAGCGGCGCGGACAAGCGATGATTGCGCACGGCGTCGGGGCCGATGGCCGGGGTCGCATCCATTGAGACGACCCTGCCATCGAGGCACAGTTCCGAGAACAGACCATCGCTGCGCGAGCGCAGCGTTACCAGCCCGTTGGTGGAACCGACCCGAAAGCGGCGCCGATAGCGCCAGATCGTCACGCCTGCCACGAACTTACGCTTCGATTGCCTCGGCCGCCTCGCGGTCGCGCTGGGCACGGCTCTTCTTCTCCGCCGCCGTCTTCAACTGCCCGCAGGCCGCATCGATATCGCGACCGCGCGGCGTGCGGACGGGCGCGGAGATGCCGCCCTCGAACACGATGTCGGAGAAGCGCTTCACCCGTTCCGGCGTGGAAGTGTCGTAAGCCGCGCCGGGCCAGGGGTTGAACGGGATCAGGTTTACCTTCGCCGGCAGCTTGTATTGCTTGAGCAAGCGGACAAGTTCGCGTGCATGCTCGTCGGTATCGTTCTTGTCCTTCAGCATCACATATTCGAAAGTGATGCGGCGGGCATTGCTGGCACCGGGATAATCGGCACAGGCCTGCAGCAACTCCTCGATGCCGTATTTCTTGTTGAGCGGCACGATCTCGTCGCGGATTTCCTTCGTTACTGCATGCAGCGAGACGGCCAGATTCACGCCGATTTCCTCGCCACAGCGGTCCATCATCGGTACGACGCCGCTGGTCGACAGCGTGATGCGCCGCTTGGAGAGCGCAAGGCCGTCGCCGTCCATCACCAGCTTCAGCGCGTCCTTCACATTGTCGAAATTGTAAAGCGGCTCGCCCATGCCCATCATCACGATGTTCGTCAGCAGGCGGCCGTCGGAGGTGTAGTGGCCCTCATCGTAGCCGGTGGCGTCTTCCCCCTCGTCCAGGCCCGCCATCGAGCCCTTGGGCCATTCGCCCAGCGCATCGCGCGCCAGCATGACCTGCCCGACGATCTCGCCCGGCGTCAGATTGCGCACCAGCTTCATCGTGCCGGTATGGCAGAAGCGGCAATTGAGCGTGCAGCCGACCTGGCTCGACACGCACAGCGTTCCGCGATCCGCATCCGGAATGAAGACCATCTCGAATTCGTGCCCGTCGGCGGTCTTCAGCAGCCATTTGCGCGTGCCGTCGGTCGAATGCTGGGCCTCGACCACTTCGGGACGTCCGATCACGAAGCGCTCGGAGAGCCAGGGTCGCATGGTCTTGGCGATGTCGGTCATCGCCTCGAACTCGGTCACGCCGCGGTGGTAGAGCCAGTGGAACACCTGCTTGGCGCGCAGCTTGGCTTGCTTTGCGTCCAGACCCGCCTCGGCAAAAAGCTCGCGGATGCGGTCCTTCGGCAGGCCGATCAGATCGATGCGGCCATCGGCGCGCGGCGTGATGTCGCGTGCGACGGGAACCGGGTCCACCTGCCCGGGAATGCTCATGAGTGTCGTATCGGCCATGGGAGCGGCGCATATAGGGGTATGTGGACGATTTGACCAGAGACGACGGGGCGCGCCAAAATCGCTTTTGTGCCTTCCGGTTCCAACGGTTCGTCGTGAATTCCGCTCTATCTGTTTGCGCCTGCATTCGGTCGATGAGGTGGCACGGCTTGGCGCAAGATTGTGTCGCCGATGCAACACATTCTTGTTGTGTAAGGTTAATGAAACTGCGTGCGGTCTTCCGCCGTTCTCGAAGTCCACGCTGCTCATGAAGCGGCGTCGATAAGAAACGGAGTACTAAGAATGAAAAAGACAGTCGCACTTTTCGCAGCCGCTTCGGTAGCTGCCATCGCAGTCCCCGCCGCAGCGCAGGATGCCACTGAAGGCACCTTCACCGGTCCGCGTGTCGAAGGCCTCGTCGGTTACGACATCAGCAAAGCCGGCAGCGATATTGACGACGATGTCAATGAAAACAACGATCAGTCGATCGACGGCGTCACGTATGGCGTTGGCGTCGGCTATGATTTCAATGCCGGCGGCGTCGTCCTCGGCCTCGAAGGCGAGCTGACCGATTCCAGCGCAGATGTCGAATTCGACGGTGCCGATGGCGAATTCTTTGGCCTCGGCAATGTGAACGCAGGTCGCGACATCTATGTGGGTGCGCGTGCCGGTATCCTCGCGAACCCCGACCTGCTGCTTTACGTGAAGGGCGGCTATTCGAACGCTCGCTATAACGTGAACAGCTCGTTCGACGGTGACGAGTATCGTGCCAAGATCGACACCGACGGCTTCCGCGTGGGTGCAGGTGCGGAATACGCGCTCAACGAGAACACCTATGCCAAGCTCGAATATCGCTATTCGAACTATGGCGAGGCGGAACTCGATTTCGAAGGCGACACGCCGGATGCCGATCTCGGCGAGATCGATGTCGACCGTCACCAGGTGATGCTCGGCTTCGGCTACCGCTTCTAAGCAGAAGTCGTACTGAAAACGGGACCGGCAGCGCAAGGCGTTGCCGGTCCCTTTTCGTATCAGCGCCGGGAGCAGGCGAGAGTGGCTGCATCCATCGCCGTCGCCGCGCCGGACAGCGAATAGGTGTTCGAAAAACGTCGCCCGCGACTGTCGGTTGCGCGTATCGTCATGCTTTGGGCGGAGCGCATCGCGGCGACGATCGCTGCGTCCATCCTCCGGTCTTTCGCCCAGGCATCGCCGCCACCGCCGGTCAGCTCGAAGCGCTGCGAACCGATGCGGAGCTGTATCGACGGCGTCTTCGCCAGCATGCGCGGCAGGCGGAAATGCACCTGCCCGCGGATCTGGCGGCGCGGCCAGGTGCCGATGGTGGCGAACGGCTCATTGTCCTGCGAAAGGCGGCTGGGCGTCGGCTTGGCAATGGCATAACAACGCGGCACGGAAGGATCGCGGAAAGCACCCCAGTCGGAAAAGACGCCGAGGCTGTCTTTCGCTGCCAGCGGGCTAGCGAGAAGGATCAGAGTGAGGGCGAGCGCTTTACGCATAATCGATGGCCACCACTTCCCACTCGCGGTCGCCCCCGGGAAGCCTCACGAGCCGCAAATCCCCGACCGATGCGCCTTTCAGCGCGCGGGCGAGGGGAGAGGACCAGCCGATCCGTCCGACACTGGCGTCCTGCTCATCATCTCCGACCAAGATGACAATTTTCTCGACATCGTCCTCGTCCGCGAGCGTGACGGTCGCGCCGAAAAAAGCACGCGACTTATCCGGCTGCTCGGCCGGATCGATCACCCGCGCGGCCTTCATCCGGCGCGAGAGGTGGCCGAGTTCGCGATCGATCTCGCGCATCCGCTTGCGGCCGTAAAGATAGTCGCCATTCTCGCTGCGGTCGCCGTTCCCGGCGGCCCAGCTCACGATCTCGACGATTTCCGGCCGCTCGGTGCCAAGCAAATGGTCGTATCGCGCACGCAGCGCGGCATAGCCTGCCGGCGTGATCGGATTGCCCGGAACGGATTTCTGCGCGCCCATAGGCCCGCCCCTAGCGCATTCTATCGCGGCAGGTAACTCGCGATATCGCGCTGGCGGGCGGTGGACTTGTCCGGGTGCATATTGGCATAGGCGACCGCATTGCCGATCACGCGCATGACGTAATAACGCGTCTCGAAATTCGACGGGATCTGCTCGATCCAGGTCACCCAGTCGACTGAGCCGTTGCGCGGATCGCCATTGAGGCGGAGCCACTCGTTCACCCGGCCAGGGCCTGCGTTATAGGCCGCGATGGCGAGCGGGTAAGCTCCGTTGTAGCGGTCCATCAGCCGCGCGAAATGCGCATCGCCGAGACGGATGTTATAGCTGGGGTTCGCGGTCAGGTCGGCGGACATATAGGCGACGCCGATCTTGCCCGCTTCCTCGCGCGCCGTGCCGGGCATGAGCTGCATCATGCCGCGCGCACCGGCGTGACTGACGCGTGTGCGGTCGAACTCGCTCTCCTGCCGCGCGATGGCATGGACCATGGTCCAGTTCGCGCCGCTGTGCGTCTGCACGGTCGGGAAGCCGATCCGCTCATAGCCCTTGAGGCCATGCTCGCCAGCAACCAGACCCGCAACGACGGCCATTTCCTCCAAGCCCGTCTGCCGCGCGAGCTCGCCGACCAGCGCCATTTCTTCCGGCGTATCCGCCTTCTCGGCGACCGCTTCGAAGAACGCGCGCTCCGTGCGCCAGTCCTGCCGGTTGCGCGAAAGCGCGCGGATAGCCTGCGTCAGCGGATCGCTATCGAACGCGGAGCGCTGCTCGGGCGACGACTGCGGCTGGGGCAGGGCGGCGAAGCTCGGCATCGGACGGCCCAATTCGCTCAGCGCCAGCTGCCCGTAATACCATTCAGGATATTCGGCTGCCATTTCCCAATAGCGCTGTGCCTCGGCCCGGTCGCCCGCACGTGCCGCAGCACGTCCGGCCCAGAAAAAGCCCTTCGAGCGCGTCAGCGGCGACTTGGCGGCGGTGCCGTAACGATAGAACAAGGGCGCGGCGCGATTGCCGTCGCCTATCGACCAAAGTGCCTTAGTGCCACCGAGCCACATGAGATCGGTATATTTGTCGCGCAGGGTAAAGGACCCTTCGGAAATGTCGGTCCCCGGTGCGAAGAAATCGTCCACCTTGGAGGCGATGGCGACCGCCTGACTCGGTGCGCCTGCGCTTTTCGCGACAGCCAGTGCCTCGCTTACGAAGGCGTCGCCATCGAACGCCGGGGCGCTAAAGCTAGCGCGGTTGCCGAGCAGGTTCACCGCCTGGAGCGGCTGGCCCGAACTGCGGTAATACTTTGTCAGATTATAGACATAGCCCGCATCGCTCATCGCGTCCTGCGGCGCCGTGCCCATCGATCCGCCGAGCAGCGACATGCGCGCCTGCGCCATCTGACGGTAGGCGGGCGAAACGCGTGCGATATGTCGCGACGCGGCTTCGAGATTGCCCTGCCACAGCAGCGCATCCATCCGGGCATCGTGATCTTCCGGCGCAAAGCGGCTGCCGAAAAGGCCGACGAGGTAAAGCTCTGCCGGCCCGCTCATCGTGCCATTGCGCCACGCCTCGCGCGCCATTTCCAGCGCCTCGGGCCGGTCCATCGAGGCCAGCGCCAGCGCATAGCGCGCACGGCCGCTATTGGTCAGCGGTGGGTGCTGGTCGAAAAAGGCTACCAGAGACTGCGGCGATACCGCTTCGCTATCAAGCGCGTTTTCCGCACGGCGCTGCAACAGATCTTCCTTCGGGAAGTCCGGGTAGCTGGTGATGAAGTTGGCGTAGGAGCCGAACGACAGATCGTCGCGCTTGGTGAGATATTCCCACTGCGAAATCGCCGCATCGATCCGCGCGGGCTGCTGCGCCACCATGGTACTGCGCCCGTCGCTCTGCGCCGACGCAGTGGCCGGCAGCACGAAAGCGGTGGTTGCGAGGAGGATCGAAGTGATTGCTGTTGTCTTGCCCATGCTGGACATAATGGCTCCCGGCTCCTTATCAGGCGCTGAATGAAAAATCCCGTCGCGCGATTTCTCGCGACTTGTCATGTATCTAACGCAGGACTTCCGTAAATGTTCTCTGGCTCGATTCCGGCTCTGGCGACTCCTTTCCGCGACGGAGCGTTCGACGAGAAGGCTTTTCGCCGCCTGGTCGATTGGCAGATCGACAATGGCAGCAAGGCGCTGGTGCCCTGCGGCACCACGGGCGAGGCTTCCACGATCTCCAATGCGGAGCACCACCGGGTGGTGGAGGTTTGCATCGAACAGGCCGCGGGCCGCGTTCCGGTGATCGCCGGCTGCGGCAGCAACGATACCCGCAATGCACTGTTGCACATGAATTTCGCCAAGAAGGCCGGCGCTGCTGCAGGCTTGTGCGTTGCACCCTATTACAACCGCCCGAGCCAGGCGGGGCTGATCGCCCATTTCAGCTTCCTAGCCGAAAACAGCGATCTGCCGATCGTGCTGTACAATGTGCCCAGCCGCACGGTTACGGATATCGAGGACGAGACCGTGGTCGAGCTGGTGCGCAAGTTCCCGAAGCAGATCGTCGCCATCAAGGACGCGAGCGGCGACCTGTCGCGCGTGGCCGATCACCGCATGGGGCTGGACCACGATTTCTGCCAGCTGTCCGGCAATGACGAACTATGGCTCCCGCATTCGGCCGCGGGCGGGGCGGGGTGCATCTCGGTGACGGCCAACGTCGCCCCGGCGCTATGCGCGGAATTCCACGAAGCGATTGCGGCCAACGATCTCGTGAAGGCGCGCAAGCTCAATGACCGCCTGTTCCCGCTGCATTATGCAATGTTCTCCGACGCAAGCCCCGCGCCGGTCAAATACGCGCTCAGCCGCGTCCACGACTGGTTCTCCGAAGACGTTCGCCTGCCGCTGTGCAACGCGAGTGATGAAAGCCGCAAGCAGGTCGACGAGGCGCTGGAAATCGCCGGGCTGATCTGACCGCCCTTTCCTTTTGCACCCTGCGACCCTAGATGCGCCCACCCTATGGCCCGACCCAAACCCGCCACGTTCGACAAACAGAAAACCGTCGCCGATAACCGGCGCGTGCGGTTCGATTATCATGTCGAGGAGACGTTCGAGGCTGGACTCGCGCTGCAGGGAACCGAGGTGAAGGCGCTGCGGGCGGGCGAGGCGAGCATCAAGGAAAGCTATGCCGAGGTGCGCGACGGGCAGGTTTGGCTGATCAATGCCAACATCCCCGAATATTCGCACGGCAACCGGCTCAATCATGAGCCGCGCCGGCCGCGCAAGCTGTTGCTGCACGCGCGCGAGATCGCGAAGCTGTTCGGGGCGGTCGAGCGCAAGGGGATGACGCTGGTCCCGCTCTCGGTTTACTTCAATTCGACCGGGCGGGCGAAGGTCGAACTGGCGCTCGCCAAGGGCAAGCAGGCGCATGACAAGCGGCAGACGATCAAGGAGCGTGACTGGAAGCGCGACAAGGCGCGCCTGATGCGCGAAAAGGGCTGAGCGGCTCGTCCTTCGTTAACCGGCCGATAGCCATTGCGCATTCATCGTCATGCGTTAGAGCGCGGGCCTTGCACTCGCCGGGGCGCAAGCGCATCTGTGAAATGTGGTCATGAGCAATCCGAAGTCCAAAACCTTCCTGTCGGACCTGATCCGCAAATACATGCCCACTCGCGAGCAGCTTGCCGAGAACAAGTATCTCAAGCCGATCGCCCACCGCTTCTTGACGCCGGAATTGTGGCGCTTCACGCGGCGCAGCGTGCCGCGGGGGGTGGCGCTCGGTATCTTTGCCGGGTTCATAATTCCGGTCGGGCAGATTTTTCTCGCCGCCTTCATGGCGTTGCCTGCGCGCGCGAACGTGCCGTTGTCGGCGCTCGTAACTTTCATCACCAACCCGTTCACCTTCCCGATCTGGGCGGTTTTTGCCAACCGCGTCGGCGCATTCATCCTCAAGGTCGATCTCGACGTGACCGGCGGTGCTGCGCAGGATGAAATCACCAGCGGGCGCTGGGCGTGGCTGGTCGAGATGTTCGAAGGCGTCGGGGTGACCGTGCTGGTGACGATTTTCGGCTTCGTCGTGCTGGCCGTCGTGGGTGCGGCCATCGGCTATCTTCTCTCAAGCTTCGTCTGGCGCTTCATTGTTGCCGGCAAGCGCCGCCGCCGACTGCGCGCGGCCGAACGCCGGATGGACGAGCGCTTGGTGGAGGAGGGTGAATGACGCCCTCCGACGACAACACCATCGCGCGCCTTCCGCCGCTGCCGCTGATCGCCGGCGTGCTTGGCGCCTGCGTACTCTCCGTCGTATTGGTCGGGCTGGTCGGCGGGGAAGCCGTGGTCGCGATAGCCTATGGCGGCGCGCTGGTCGCTTTCCTGCTCATGCTGCTGCTCGCCGCGCGATTGCGGACGGGGCCGGTCGAGCAGGAGGCCGGTGTTCCGGACTGGTCGGTTACCGCGGCCGCAGTCGAAAACAGCAAGCGGGCGGTTGCCATCACCGATCGGGCCAACCGTTTGATTTGCGCCAACTCGTCCTATGAGGACTGGTTCGGGGAGGCCGTTCCGCCGCTGGAAGTCGGCTTTGCACCGAAATCCTCCGAACGCCTGATGATCGCCGCTCGCGAGGCCTGGCGTGACGGGCATGCGCGCGTTGATCTGCTGACCATCGAGGGTGTCGAGAAGCGCTTCCGGCTCGATGTCGACCGGGCGGGGCGAGGCGAGGACTATCTCGTCTGGCGCTTCGGCGAGATCGTCCAGGAACGCAGCTACGACGGGCTGGCAGAGCGGGTCGAAGGGCCCTTCGGGGAAGTCATGTCGCGCGCCGGGCTCGAACTCGCGATGGTCGCACCCGACGGTATCGTGCAGGCGGCCACTTCGGGCCTGGCTGAGCGAGCCACGGGCGATGCCGCCACCTCGTTGGTCGGCATGGAATTCGTCCAGCTGCTTCGTTCGGACGACCGCGACCGCATCTTCTTCGCGCGCGAAGGCCAGCAAGGCTCGCCGCAGACGTTGGTCCATGTCCCGCTGGAATTGCAGCGCGGCAATCGCGCGAAGGATGCCGATCAGGCGCCCTCGCTGATGCTGCTGATCGACCGCACTGTCGGGATCGGCGGCGGCTTCGAAGGCAATGGCAAGGCGGCAATCCCGCAACTCGAGGCATTGCTCGCCGCGCTCCCGCTGGGCCTTGCGCTGACCGACCGCGACGGGCGCTTCCTGTTCGCCAACGCTGCTTTCCTGCGCGCCGTCGAGCGCGAGGAGCAGGGGCTGCCGCAATTCCCCTCCGACCTCGTCGTGCGCGAAGATAAGGCGGCGATTGCCGACACCGTGCGCCGCTTCGCCAAGGGCGCGAGTTCCAGCGGGGACATGGCGGTGCACTTCGCGGGCAACAAGGACGAGCCGGTCTCCATCGGCCTGGCCGGGATACGCGGGCTAGGCGATGCGGCGGTGCTGCTATCGATAACCGATTCCACCGAGGAGAAGCGCCTGCGCCGCCAGGTCGCGCAGGCCACCAAGATGCAGGCGGTCGGCCAGCTGGCGGGCGGTGTCGCGCATGATTTCAACAATGTCCTGACCGCGATCATCGGCTATTGCGATCTCATGCTGCTGCGCCACACGCCTGGCGATAGCGACTACGACGACATCCAGCAGATCAAGGCGAATTCCAACCGCGCAGCCAGCCTGACGCGCCAGCTGCTCGCCTTCAGCCGCCAGCAGACACTGCTGCCGGTGGTGCTCCAGCTGCCCGATGTCGTCAGCGAGGTCAGCCAGCTCCTCAAGCGCCTGATGGGCGACAAGATCGAATTCGTCGTCCGCCACGACCGCGAGCTCGGGCCAGTGCGTGCCGACCCGCAACAGCTGGAACAGGTCATCATCAACCTCGCCGTGAACGCGCGCGACGCGATGCAGGCACATGCGGCGAAAAGCGGCAAGCAGGACTGGAAAGGCCGCCTCACGCTGGCGACGCGGCGCGTATCCGCGCGCGACGTGCGCAAGATGGGCAGCGACATCATGCCGGCGGACGATTACACCGTCCTCATCGTGCAAGATACGGGCGGCGGCATCCCGCAGGACCTCATCAGCAAGATTTTCGAGCCGTTCTTCACCACCAAAGAGCAGGGGAAGGGCACGGGACTCGGCCTCTCGACGGTCTACGGTATCGTCAAGCAGTCGAACGGCTTCATCTTCGCCGACAATGTGCGCGGGCCCGATGGCAACACCACCGGCGCGCGCTTCACCATCTACCTGCCGGTCCACAGCGGCGAACTGCCCGCCGTGATGCGCCGCGAGGAAGAGGCCGAGCCCAAGGCCAGCGAATGGTCCGGCGGGGGCAAGCTGCTGCTGGTCGAAGACGAGGACATGGTCCGCGCCGTCGCCGAGCGGGCGCTCGTGCGCGCGGGCTATACTGTCACCACCGCCTCCGATGGCGAGGAGGGGCTGGCCGCGATCGCCAACGGCTCGGACAATTTCGATCTCATCGTATCCGACGTGGTCATGCCCGCGATGGACGGCCCCGCGATGGCTCGCGCGATCCGCAGGGTTAAACCGAAGATCCCGATCCTGTTCATGTCCGGCTATGCCGAGGAGCAGCTGCGCAACGATATCGACATCGACAACATGTACTTCATCGCCAAGCCCTTCAGCGTGCAGCAAATCAACGCCAAGGTCGCCGACGTGCTCGCTGCTCAGGGCGGGGGCTAGGGATCGTTTTCCAGCTCAAGCGGAACAAATCGCGAAAAAATTTCCGTTCCCTACTTGTTCTTTGAGAACAAAGCGGATACATCACGTTCCAGTTGAAGAGTCGAAGGGCGGCTCTTTGCAAGCGCAGGAGGTGATGTCATGGCGGCCAATCTGAAGCTGGTAGAAGGAAAGCAAGTGGACGCAGACCGTCAGAAGGCACTCGACGCCGCGCTCGCACAGATCGATCGTGCGTTCGGCAAGGGTTCGGCAATGAAGCTGGGCTCGAAGGAAGCGATGAACGTGGAGGCGATCTCGACCGGTTCGCTCGGTCTCGATATCGCGCTCGGCATCGGCGGCCTGCCCAAGGGCCGCGTGATCGAAGTTTACGGCCCGGAAAGCTCGGGCAAGACGACGCTGGCGCTGCATGCCATTGCCGAGGCCCAGAAGGCCGGCGGTACGGCCGCCTTCGTCGACGCCGAACATGCGCTCGACCCGGTCTATGCCAAGAAGCTGGGCGTCGATATCGACGAGCTGATCGTGTCGCAGCCCGATACGGGCGAGCAGGCGCTCGAAATCACCGACACGCTGGTGCGCTCCAATGCGATCGATATCCTCGTGGTCGACTCTGTCGCCGCGCTAGTGCCGCGCGCCGAGATCGAGGGCGAGATGGGCGACAGCCATGTCGGCCTGCAGGCGCGCCTCATGTCGCAATCGCTGCGCAAGCTGACCGGCTCGATCAACCGCTCCAAGTGCATGGTGATCTTCATCAACCAGCTGCGCATGAAGATCGGCGTGATGTACGGCAATCCGGAAACCACGACCGGCGGCAATGCGCTGAAGTTCTACGCTTCGGTCCGCCTCGACATCCGCCGCACCGGTCAGATCAAGGACCGGGACGAAGTGGTCGGCAACTCGACCCGCGTGAAGGTCGTCAAGAACAAGGTCGCCCCGCCGTTCAAGCAGGTCGAATTCGACATCATGTATGGCGAAGGCATCTCCAAGATCGGCGAGATTCTCGACCTCGGCGTGAAGGCCGGCGTGGTCGAGAAGTCGGGCAGCTGGTTCAGCTACGACAGCGTCCGCATCGGCCAGGGCCGCGAGAACGCTAAGACCTTCCTCAAGGAAAATCCCGAGATGTGCGCCAAGTTGGAAGCCGCAATCCGCGGCCGCACCGACGAGGTGGCCGAAGAGATGATGACCGGTCCGGACGCGGACGAGGACTGATATCTCTTCAAGCGGGAGCGCGCCTGCCCATCCCCCGGGCCCGCGTGATAGCCGGACTGTCCCCCGGCGCTCCCGAATGAACGGAAAGCCGGTGCGCGCCTCCCTTGGCCGCACCGGCTTTTCCGTTTGGTGAGGGCGTCGCGTTCCTCCGTGGCTGGCGGGCAGCTTGTGCCTCCCCTAGGATCAAGGACGAATCGAGCTGCCGGCGGACTTCGCGAGGGCGGCGCGCAGGAGAGAGCCGATGACCATGACCGTCCACCATCTCAACAACAGTCGTTCGCAGCGCATACTCTGGCTGCTCGAAGAGCTTGGCGCCGACTACGAGATCGAGCACTACCAACGCGACGCGGAGACCAATCTCGCACCGCCCGAACTCAAGCAAACGCATCCGCTCGGCAAGTCGCCGCTGATCGTGGACGACGGTTTGCGCGTCGCCAAAAGCGGGGCGATCATCCAGTATCTGTGCGAGCGCCATGGCGGCGATAGCTGGCTGCCCGATGCTTCAGGCGAAGACCACGTGCGTCACCTCGAATGGATGCAGTTCGGCGAAAGCAGCTTTTTCGTGCCGGTCATGCTCAAGATCATGGCCGGTCGGCTCGGCGAGGGCGCCGCACCGATCATGCCCCGCATCGAAGAGCAGTTCGCCGCGCATGTCGGCTTCATGGAAGACGGGATCAACGAAACCGGCCATTTCGTCGGCGACGACTGGACGGCCGCCGACGTCATGATGAGCTTCCCCGCCGAGATCGCCGTGATGCAGGGCTATGGCGAGAAAGCACCGAAGACAGTGAAATTCGTCGAGGCCGTACATGCCCGCCCCGCGTGGCAGCGCGCCCGGGAACGTAGTGGCGACTATTTCATCTGGTGAATGGATGACCGGCGGTCGGCGTAGTTGCATCGCTGCCGAGTAAATGCGCCTTAGCTGATCGCAGGCCCTGCACAGTCTGACCGGGCATTCCCGCTTGTCGCTGGGGCGCCGATTGCCTAACTGCGCTGGCATGACTTCGACCAACGACATCCGCCGCAGCTTCCTCGACTATTTCGGCTCCAGCGACCACGCCGAGGTGGCGAGCGCGCCGCTGGTCCCGTTCAGCGATCCGACGCTGATGTTCGTCAACGCTGGCATGGTGCCGTTCAAGAACGCTTTTACCGGCCTCGAAACCCCGCCCGCGCCGCGCGCTACGAGTTCGCAAAAGTGCGTGCGCGCCGGGGGCAAGCACAACGATCTCGACAATGTCGGCTACACCGCGCGGCACCATACCTTCTTCGAGATGCTCGGGAATTTCAGCTTCGGCGACTATTTCAAGGAACAGGCGATCGACCACGCCTGGACCCTGCTGACGAAGGAATGGGGCCTCGATCCCGAACGCCTGCTGGTCACCGTCTACCACACGGATGACGAGGCCTTCGACCTCTGGAAGAAGCGCACCGGTTTCGCGGACGAGAAGATCATCCGCATCCCGACCAAGGACAATTTCTGGGCCATGGGTTCGGACGGTCCTTGCGGGCCATGCTCGGAAATCTTCTACGATCATGGCGATCAAATCTGGGGCGGCCCTCCGGGATCGCCGGAGGAAGACGGCGACCGTTTCGTAGAGATCTGGAACCTCGTCTTCATGCAGTTCACGCAGGAAAACGACGAGATCGTCGGCGACCTGCCCAAGCCCAGCATCGATACGGGAATGGGGATCGAACGCGTCGCCGCGGTTATGCAGGGCTTGCACGACAATTACGATACCGACACGTTCAAGGCGCTGATCGGCGCGAGCGAGAGCTTGACCGGTGTGAAGGCGGAGGGCGACAACACCGCCAGCCACCGCGTGATCGCCGATCACTTGCGTTCCACCAGCTTCCTGCTGGCCGACGGTGTCCTGCCGAGCAATGAGGGTCGCGGATACGTCCTGCGCCGCATCATGCGCCGTGCCATGCGGCATGCACATCTGCTCGGCGCAAAGGATCCGCTGATGCACCGGCTCGTCCCCGAACTTGTCAGCGAGATGGGCGCGGCCTATCCCGAGCTCGTCCGCGGCCAGCCGCTGATCCAGGAAGTGCTGGAGCGCGAGGAGGTGCAGTTCCGCCGCACGCTCGAGAAGGGTTTGCGCCTGCTGGACGACGCGACTGCCGATATGGGCGAGGGCGGTACGCTGCCCGGCGAGACGGCGTTCAAGCTCTACGACACCTATGGCTTTCCCTACGACCTGACCGAGGATGCACTGCGCAGCCGCGGGATTGCGGTCGATAAGGACGGCTTCGACGCCGCCATGGCCGAGCAGAAGGCCAAGGCGCGCGAAGCGTGGAAAGGCTCGGGCGAGGCCGCCAGCGAGGAAGTCTGGTTCGACATCGCCGAACGCGCAGGCTCGACCGAATTTACCGGCTATGCCTCCACTACGGGCGAGGCCGAGGTGGTCGCGATCGTCAAGGATGGCGCGGAAGTTGCGAGCGCTGCCGAGGGCGAAGACGTCATCATCCTCACCAACCAGACGCCCTTCTACGGAGAGAGCGGCGGACAGACCGGCGATGCCGGACGCATCTGGACGCCCGAGGGTCTGGAGTTCGCGGTCGAGACGACCAACAAGCCGCTCGGGCGATTGCACACGCATGTCGGCAAGGTCGGCAAGGGCTCGGTTGCCGTGGGCGACGCCGTGCATCTCGAAATCGACGCCGAGCGCCGTGATCGCATTCGTGCGAACCATTCGGCGACCCATCTCGTTCATGCCGCGCTGCGCGATCGGCTTGGCGATCACGTCACGCAGAAGGGCTCGCTGGTTTCCGACGATCGCTTCCGCTTCGACTTCTCGCATCCAAAGCCGATGAGCGAGGATGACATCGCGGCGGTCGAGGCCGAAGTGAATGCGGAAATCCGTGCCAACGAACAGGTTTCAACCCGCCTGATGACGCCGGACGACGCCGTGGCCGCCGGCGCGCTGGCGCTGTTCGGCGAGAAATACGGCGAGGAAGTCCGCGTTCTCTCGATGGGTAGCAAGGGCGAGGGCGGACGCAATTACTCGGTCGAACTGTGTGGCGGCACGCATGTGAAGGCGACCGGAGACATCGGCCTGTTCAAGATCGTTTCGGAAAGCGCGGTCAGCTCCGGCGTGCGCCGCATCGAGGCGCTGACCGGTGAAGCCGCCCGGGCCTGGCTGGTCGCGCGTGACGAGGCGGTGAGAGCTATTGCCAGTGCGCTCAAGACCTCGCCCGACGAAGCGCCGCAGCGTGTCGCTGCATTGGTCGACGAACGTAAACGCCTCGAGAAGGAGCTGGCCGAAGCGAAGCGCGCGCTGGCGCTCGGCGGCGGCGCATCAGGCGATGCCGGTCCCGCCGACGAAGGCATTGGCGGCGTCGCGTTTTCCGGTCAGGTGATCGAGGGGCTCAACCCCAAAGAACTCCGCCCGCTGCTGGACGAGGCCAAGACCCGCATGGGGTCGGGCGTCGCTGCGATCTGTGCGGTGAACGACGGCAAGGCAGCCTTCGCCTGCGCCGTCACCGACGATCTCACCGATCGCTTCAGCGCGGTCGAGCTCGTGCGCGCAGGCGTCGAGGCGCTTGGCGGAAAAGGCGGCGGCGGCCGTGCGGACATGGCACAGGGCGGCGGGCCGGACGGATCCAAAGCGCAGGATGCGCTGGCCGCCGTGCGCGAGGTTCTCGCACGCGAAAACGCCTGACAGCCGCGAAGCTGCCAGACGTTCCTCTCCTCTCCGGAGAAATCTGTCGCCGCACATCAGGCGCTGGGCGTGCTCTTGGTCGTGGGCTGGGAGCCGTGTGCCACATCATAGCCTTCCGTATCGCCCGGCGCGCCGCGCTTTTCGGTCGGAGCGCGGTCCTTCAGCGGGTCCTGTACGTTCTGCGGCTTGAACTTCACGCTGTTGGGCGTCGGCTTCGTCGGATCGTTTTCGGGGTTGCTCATGTCTATCTCCTTTGCCCTTTCAACGCATTGAAAAGCCAAAGGTTCATATAAAGTCCAAAAGCTCAGGTGTCCGCTGTGCTCGATCGCAGCTTGGGCTTGTAGTCGAGCGCGCCCTCTTCCTCGATCTGCGCGCGAAACTCGTCGCGCTTCTCGTGGATCGAGGCGATGACCGGCCCCATGGCGACGCCGATATCGACCAGCACGGCCTCGGATAGTTGCAGCGAGCTTTCGAGCGTTTCGGGGACGGCATGGCTGGCCCCGGCGCGATAGAGTTCGGCCGCGTGCCGAACGTCGCGCGCGCGGCAAACGATCAGCAGGTCGGGGTATTCCTTGCGCAGCTTGGACACGAGCCGCTGCGTCAGTACCGGCTCGTCCATCGTCAGGACCACAGCGAGCGCGTCGTCCACGCCCAGCCGGCTCAAGGCATCGCCACGTGCTGCATCGCCGAAGGTCGCGCGGTAGCCTTTGCGTTTGGCCGCTTCGATCAGGTCCGGATTGGAATCCAGCGCGATATAGGGCTTGTCATGCGCCCGCAGCATTTGTGCGACCAGCAGACCGACGCGGCCAGCACCGATGATCACCACGCGGCCTTCCGCTTCGTCGTCCTCCGGCACCTCGGGGATCGGTTCGACACGCTTGGCAATGGCACGCCCGAGCATGGCAAGCAGCGGCGTGACTGTCAGGCCGATCGCGGTGACGATCTGCCAGAACTGCGCCGTCCCGGGTTGTATGAGCAGCGCCGAGCTTGCTGCGGCGAGCACGATCAGCGTCGTTTCCGACGGACTGGCCATGAGGATGCCGGTCTCCGCCGCCGTGCTGCGCCGTGCGCCCATCAGCCGCAGGAGGATGCCGGTGACCGAGGCCTTGAACACCAGGATAAGCACAACGGCGGTCGCGATCAGCCCGAGATTGTCCCAGATCGTCGCGAGGTCGATGCTCATGCCCACGGTGATCAGGAAGATGCCGAGCGCGAGGCCCTTGAAGGGCTCCATGATGCTCTCGACCTCGCCGTGATACTCGGTCTCCGCAATCAGCAGGCCGGCAATCAACGCGCCGACGATCGGCGAAAGGCCGACGGCGGCTGTGGCGAGGCTCGCGCCGATCACCACCAGCAGCGATGCGGCGAGGAACAGCTCGGGGCTTTTGGTGCGTGCCGCCTGGCCGAACAATCGGGGTAGCGCGAAGCGGCCGAGGACCATCATGGCAAGGATAACGGCGCCGCCTTGCCACAGCGTCGTCAGCATGCCTTCCCACCCTTCGGCTTCGGCATTTGGCGCCATCGCGCCGAGGATGAAGATGATCGGCACGATCATGATGTCTTCGAACAGCAGCATCGAAAGCGCCGCGCGCCCCACCGGCGTATGTGTGCCGGCGATCGGCAGCACGATCGCGGTGGAGGAAAAAGCGAGAGCGAAGCCCAGCGCCAGCGCACCGGTCCAGTACTGGCCCATCATCGCTAGGACTATCGCCGCAATCGTCCCGATAACCAGCAGCTCAAGCGATCCGAGGCCGAAAACCAGTTTCCGCATCTGCCACAAGCGATTGAAGCTCAGCTCGAGGCCGATTGCGAATAGCAGCAGGATGATCCCGAATTCTGCGAATAAATCCAATGAGTCCGGGTCTGATATGGTTATGTGATTGAGCCATGGATGCTCGAACACCATCCTCCCCAAGCCATAGGGGCCGACGAGCACTCCGATCAGGATGAACCCGATGACCGGCGTAATGCGGAAGCGGGTGAAGACCGGAATGACCAGCCCCGCCGCGCCGAGAATAACCAGCGCGTCGGACAGGGCGGGAGAGGCGAGTTCGGCGGAGGCCATCGCTTTCGTCTAGTGCGAATGGGGCAGGCTGTCACCCGCGTTGACGGCGTTAGCCACCGCCCGGTCCGGTGGGCCCCAGGGGTTCGCGGCGCGGCTTCGGCTTGCCGGGATGCTTGCCTTCCTCATCCCACTCGATCCGATAGAGATCGAAGCGCCGGTCGGCGAGATTGCGGACGGTTCCTTCGGCGCGTGCCCAGCTGAGATCGGCGAGATTCACGTCGCTGATCGTCAGCGTCTCCACATTCTCGCTCGATTCGGCAGCGATACCGTCGCGGGCGAAGGGGAAGTCGCAGGGGGTCAGGATGCAGCTCTGGGCATACTGGATGTCCATGTTGCCGACGTTGGGGAGATTGCCGACATTGCCGGAAAGGACGACGAAGCACTGGTTCTCGATCGCGCGCGCCTGCCCACAATATCGCACGCGCAAGTATCCCTGGCGGCTGTCGGTGCAGAAAGGCACGAAGATAATCCGCGCGCCTTCGTCGGCCAAGCGGCGGCTCAGTTCGGGGAACTCGCTGTCGTAACAGATCTGCACGCCGATCGGGCCGCAGTCGGTCTGGATGACCTCGACCTTGTCGCCGCCCTTGATGTTCCACCAGTACCGTTCGTTGGGGGTAGGGTGGATCTTCTCCTGCGCATGGACCGACCCGTCGCGCAGGCAGACATAGGCGACGTTGTGGATGTCGCCATCGTCCATGCGGGTCGGGTGGCTGCCGGCGATGATGTTGATGTTGTAGCGCATCGCCATGTCGGAGATGTCGTCGCGCAGGCGCGGGGTATATTCGGACAGCCGCTCGATCGCCTCGACGGGGGAAAGTTCTTTCTCTTCGAAGCTCAAGAGCATCAGTGTGAAGAGTTCGGGAAAGACGATGAAGTCCGCCTCGTAATCGCTTGCAACGTCGACGAAATATGTGACGTGGCGCATGAACTCGTCATAATCCGCAACCGCGCGCGCCTGTAGCTGGCAGGTGGCGACACGCACAGCCTCCACACCGCGCGGGAGGCGCTTCTTCACCGGCTGGTCGCGCTCGACGTATGGGTTGCGCCACACCATCATCACGGCGTTGGCCATGCTGGCCTTGTCTTCTGGGAGGTAGCCTTCCATGATCCGCTCAGGCTCGAAGCCGTTGGCGAGCTGGAAGCGCAGCACCGGATCGTGCAGCTTACCTTCGACCACCTTGTCGAGATAATCCTGCGGATTATCGACGCGGCGGCGGAAGCGGCGGTAATTGGGCATGCGGCCGGCGAAAACGATGCCGGTCAGGTCCTTTTCCTCGGCGAGCGCGCGGCGCTCTTCATAGAGGCGGCGCCCGATGCGTACCCCGCGCACCTTGGGATCGACGCACATCTCGTAGCCATAAAGCCAGTCGCCGGTGGGATCGTGGCGGCTGCCGAAGCCGTTGCCGGTGATTTCCTCCCAGTCGTGATCCTGAAAGGCGAGCGCTTCGGCCAGCTGCATGGTCGCACAATAGCCGACGATTTCCTCGTCGAGCAGGGCGACGAAGCAGCCTTCCTTGAAGTTGTTGATCTGGCCGCGGATTTCGCCGTGCGTATAGGCAGGCATGTCCTCGTACACCCGGCGCACCAGATTGGCGATGCCGGGAATGTCCTTGATCCTGGCGTTGCGCACCTCAAGCCGGCGCTGGCCGAACTTCTCGCTGCCCTTGCGCTTCGGCGCACGCTTCTTTGCCGGTGGTTTAGCCACATTCGTCCCCGTTGTTCTGCGATCCGCAAACAGAAACGGGGTCGGCGCGCGCCGACCCCGTATGGTCTAGCCATGCCTACGTAATGACGCAGGTGGCGATGGGTTTCAGCCCCAGTTGGCCATTTCGGCTTCGAGGCCGTCGACGATCGCCTCGAAGAACTGCTCCGTCGTCATCCAGCTCTGCTGCGGACCGATCAGAAGTGCGAGATCCTTGGTCATCTTGCCGCTTTCGACGGTCTTGATGCAGACCTTTTCCAGCGTTTCGGCGAACTTCACCACATCCGGCGTGTCGTCGAACTTGCCGCGATACATCAGGCCGCGCGTCCAGGCGAAGATGCTGGCGATCGGGTTGGTGCTGGTCGCCTTGCCTTCCTGGTGCTGGCGATAGTGGCGGGTGACGGTGCCGTGCGCTGCTTCGGCCTCCACTGTCTTGCCGTCGGGCGTCATCAGCACGCTGGTCATCAGGCCGAGCGAGCCGAAACCTTGCGCCACGATGTCCGACTGCACGTCGCCGTCGTAATTCTTGCAGGCCCAGACGAACTTGCCGTTCCACTTCAGGGCTGCGGCAACCATATCGTCGATCAGGCGATGTTCGTAGGTAAGGCCGTGCTTGTCGAATTCGGCCTTGTATTCGGCTTCGAAGACTTCCTCGAACAGGTCCTTGAAGCGGCCATCATACTTCTTGAGGATGGTGTTTTTCGTCGAGAGATACACCGGCCACTTGCGATCGAGGCCGTAGGCAAAGCTGGCGCGGGCGAAGTCACGGATCGAATCGTCTAGGTTATACATCGTCATCGCGACGCCCGGGCTCGGGAATTCGAACACGTCGATATCGATATTCTCGCCGTTCTCGCCTTCGAATACCATGCGCAGTTTGCCCTTGCCGGGGATCAGCGTGTCCTTGGCGCGGTACTGGTCGCCGAATGCGTGGCGACCGACCACGATCGGATCGGTCCAGCCCGGGACGAGGCGCGGCACATTGTCGATGACGATCGGCTCGCGGAAGACGACACCGCCCAGAATGTTGCGGATCGTGCCGTTGGGGCTGACCCACATCTTCTTGAGATCGAACTCCTCGACGCGTGCTTCGTCGGGCGTGATGGTGGCGCATTTCACGCCGACGCCATGCTCCTTGATGGCATTGGCGGCATCGATCGTGATCTGGTCGTCCGTCTCGTCGCGCTTCTCGATCGAGAGATCGTAATATTTGAGGTCGATGTCGAGGTAGGGCAGGATCAGCCGCTCGCGGATCCACTGCCAGATGATTTTCGTCATTTCGTCGCCGTCGAGTTCGACGACCGGGTTGGCTACCTTGATCTTGGCCATGAGTTTCCTGTCTGTTCGAATGAGATTGCGGGCGCTTTAGCAGAGGGGCGCGAGAGGGCAAGGGAGCGGGACGTGTGGTGCGAGCGGCCCGTCGCAGGAGGGCCCGAAATTTTCCGATTAACATCGGCAGGAATTACGCTAATAGAGCGTCGGCTGGCGTGCGAATGGTTCTTCCGCCGTTAACAAACAATCACATAAGTCGCGCCCCACACGAGATCGCTTAACCGGCAGGCGGAGCGCCGAGGATGTATTTGGAACACGTCAAGTCAGTGACGGCACAGCCGGCCATGGAGCAGACGCGCGTTCAGCTGTATCTGGTGATGCTGCTGATCGATGCGCTGCTGGTGCTGGGCAGTTTCTTCCTGGCAGGCGGCGTCTATCGTGATCAGTGGCCGCTGCCCTTCGCCATGTCGATGGGATGGGCGTTCCTTCCGATCTTCCTCGTCATCGCCGTCTACCAGCGCTGCTATTCTATTCGCGCATTGGACGAACCGCGCTTCGCCGTGGGGCAAATCGCGCTCGCGCTGATCATTTCGGCCATGCTGTGCACGGTCATGATCTTTTATGCGAAGGCCGCGTCGGACTTTTCGCGCGTCATGCTGTCGCTTGCGCTGATTTTCGCCTTTGTCGGTATTGCGATCACGCGCTTCCTTCTCGGCTTTCTTCTTCGACGCAAATACGGACCGACCATGAGTTCGGTTCTGGTCGTACTCGACGGCGGGCCGGAGATCGACATTCCTGGTGCCCAGGTCGTGAACACGCAGTCGTTCGACATCGTCGGGGCCCATGCCGATCCCAAGAGCCTCGACCAAATCGGCCGTCTCATGCGCGGTGTCGATCGCGTGGTCGTCAGCTGCGAGAGCGAGCGCAGGCCCGAATGGGCCACCGTGATGCGCGGCGCGGGCGTGCGCGGCGAGGTGCTTAGTGTGGCGATCCAGGAACTGGGCGCGATCGCGTTGGAGCGCGAGGGGGGCAAATCGCTGCTGGTCGTATCGTCCGGCCCGCTGGCGCTCCATGCGAGACTCTACAAACGGGCGATGGATCTGGCGGTTACTATACCCGCGCTCATAATGCTTAGCCCGATCCTGTTGTTGACCGCGCTCTTGATCAAGCTCGAGGACGGCGGCCCCGTGTTCTTCGTCCAGCCGCGCATGGGACAGCACAATTGCCTCTTCAACATGCTTAAGTTCCGCTCGATGAAGGTGGACAAGGGGGATCGTGACGGAGCGCGCTCGACCTCGCGCGCCGACGACCGGGTGACCAAGGTCGGTAAGTTCATCCGCAAAACGTCGATCGACGAGTTGCCTCAGCTGATCAATGTCCTGCGCTCCGAGATGAGCCTGGTCGGCCCGCGGCCCCACGCACTGGGTTCGCAGGCGGGACAGAAACTGTTCTGGGAAGTCGACAGCAATTACTGGCAGCGCCATTCGCTCAAGCCCGGCCTGACCGGCCTAGCCCAAGTGCGAGGTTACCGCGGTGCGACCGAAACCGAATCGCATTTGATCGACCGTTTGGGTGCCGACCTCGAATATATTCGCAACTGGTCTTTGTGGGGTGACATAAAGATCCTTTTTGCGACAGTTCGTGTACTTGTTCACCCGAATGCATATTGACGTTTGGCCTTAACGGTTTAGGCATGATCTCACGGTAGAGAGGCACATGCGTCACTATCTGTTGTAAATATGCGACGTATCAGAGGATTAAGCGGTTGCGTAGCGACAGAATCGCTGCTAGCTGCTTGATCGGACGTAAAGAAGAATAATCTCTAGGAGACTGACTATGAAGACCAGCCGCCTTCTGACCGGCCTCGGTGCAGTAGCTCTCGCAGCTACTTCCGTGACCGCACACGCAGGTACCCGTGCAGCAGACGCTCCGGTCGTCGCAGAGCCCGTGAAGCTCTCGGCTGCCAGCGACGTCACCCGTTCGAGCGCCACTGCCAAGAAGCAGAGCGAACTCGGCGGACCCGGCCTGATCATCGCTGTGATCGCCGGCATCGCAATCATCGTCGGCATCATCATCGCTGCTGATGACGACGACGACGATCTGTCGCCGGGCGCGTAATCGTCTAAAAAACATGGACCCCACCGGTTTCGGCCGGTGGGGTTTGTTGTGTCTGGGATCGGTGGGGTCGATACATGCGTAAAGGGCGAAGCCTTTCGCTCCGCGAATTTGCCATTGCCGATTGGCGCCTGATCAGCCTCGTTGCTGTCGCCTTCATGTTCGGAGGTGGCGGCGTCGGGACGGCGATCTGGAATTTCATCGTCCAGGCTTTCGCTTTCGGGTTGTTGCTCTTTTCCTGGCCGCAGGTGCGCGAGCGATGGTCTCGTCTCGTGCTGCCGGTAAAAATTCTCATCATCGCCACGTGTGCGCTGCCTGCCGTTCAGCTTTTGCCGCTGCCGCCCAACATCTGGAGCCAACTGCCCGGGCGGGATCTCGTTTACGACGCGCTCGCCGTGATCGGCGCGGAAGGTGACTGGCGCCCCTTCACAGTGGACCGTGTCCGCACCGCAGTCGCGCTCATGGGGCTCGTCACCCCGCTTGCCGCTTTCATGCTGGTGCGCACCAAATCGTCGGGTTTCGGCACGCGCGTGCTGCAAATCATAGTTATCGCAGCGCTGGCGAACTTCGTTTTCGGCGGACTGCAGATTTCCGCAGGAACCAGCCTCAATCCCTATCTCGTGCTGGAGCAGGGCAGGCTCTACGGCTTCTTCGCCAACCACAACAGTTCCGGCCTGTTCTTCGTTCTCGGACTGTGCGCCTTGCTCGGCCTCGCGCCGGGAGTGACGGGACGATATGGCCAGGCGGCAATTTTGGCGATCGGAGCAATTCTGGTCCTCGGCACCCTGCTGACCAATTCCCGATCTTCGACGACCTTACTGCTCGTGCCCCTGACCTATGCCGCCGCGCTGTACAGCGGAGTAATCGGCAGAGGCCGGAAATTCGAGCCGCGCAGGCTTGGGGCCATCGCCGGTGCGGTGTTATTGGGCGTCGCCCTGCTATTTGTGGCGCAGACGCGTGTGGAACGGACGTGGGAGCGGTTCGCTGCGCTCGAGGATTCCCGCACATTCATCTGGGAAGATGCGTCGTCCGCAGCGGGTCGGTACTGGCCCGTCGGGTCCGGCATGGGCACCCTGGACGAGGTTTTCCAGGTCGAGGAATCGCTCGAAAGCCTGCAACCCAGCCACGCCCGCCGCGCACACAACGAGTATCTCGAAGTGGCGGTGGAAGCCGGAATTGTCGGCCTGTTCCTGATAATCGCCTGGGGGGGCTTGCTTCTCTACATGTGGTGGACCACACGGGCTTCAGGGAAAGTTCATTGGGCGGACGGTGTAGGGCTGGCACTATTGTGCATCGCCCTCCAGTCTATCGTGGATTATCCGATGAGAAATCAGACGCTATTATGCGTCGCCGGCCTGTTGGTCGCACTGCTGGTCGGCGCATTGGATAGCAAAAAGGACAAGTCAATTGCCGCGTGAGTTGAGAGTTGTGGCATGCCTTCTGGCATTCCTCCTGGTTGGTTGTTTTTCGCCTTCGGCAGACTTGCCGCGTGGCGAGGCAGCCTATCGGATGATGCCGCCGGCCAGCGCGGCAGGCGAACTGCCGTCCTATAAGATCGGCGTGCTGGATGTGCTGTCGATCCGCGTGTTCCAGGAGCCCGAGCTGAGCTTCGAACAGGTCGCGGTGGATGCGGCAGGGACGATCAACTATCCGCTCGTCGGGGAAATTACCGCAGTCGACAAGACTGCCATCGAACTCAGCGACGAGATCGAGACTAGGCTCGGTGCCCGCTTCATTCGTAATCCGCAGGTAGTTGTCGGCGTGGTCTCGTCGGCCGGCCAGCGCGTGACCGTCGAAGGCCAGGTCAACGAGCCGGGCGTTTATGAAGTCGCCGGTTCTTCGTCTTTGGTAGAGTCGGTGGCCCGTGCGAAAGGGTTGACCAATCTGGCGGTGGACGACGAAGTGATCGTCTTCCGGGTCGTCGATGGCCAGCGCATGGGCGCAGTGTTCGACCTCAAGGCCATTCGCGAGGGCCGGGCCGCGGATCCCCAGATCCTCGGCGGCGACAGTATCGTGGTCGGCTTCTCTGCGGTGCGCGGCGTCTATCAGGACTTCCTGCGCGCGGCACCGATCTTCAACGTCTTTACGAGGTTCTGACCCGTGACCAGCGAAACTCCCATTGTTGCGGCCAAGGGCGCAGGGTCCGATCCGCGCTTCGACGGCCTGGCCGGCGGAGCAGAGGAGATGGAGGAAGAAAAGTTTTTCGATATCGACCTTCGCCGGATCATCGCTGCAGTCCGTCGCAACCTGATCCCGGCGGCCGCCATCGTCATTGGCGTGGTGGTGATCGGCGCTATCCTCACGCTGTTGATGGTACCGCAATATGTCGCGACATCGCGCGTTTTGGTGGAACAGCAGGCCGAACAGATCCTCGAGGACAGCACGCTCCCGCCGCAGGCCGGATATCAGGATGCGGACCGCTTCCTGCAGACTCAGCTCGACGTCATCCGCAGCCGCTCACTTGCGGAGCGCGTGGTCGAAGCCAACGGGCTCGACGATCGGGCGGAATTCTTCGACGCGCTTGGTGCCGAAATTCCCGATGTAGAGTCCATTACGGAAGCGGGACTTCCGCCCGAACAGCTGGATGCGGTGCGTAAGGACAGTGCCATCGAGCTTGTGCAGCAAGCAACTGGCGTCTCCTTGCCGGTCGACAGCCGTCTCGTGGCGATCAGCTTCGAGAGCGCCAGTCCGGTGCTTTCGGCGGAGCTGGCAAATTCGGTCGCCGAAAATTTTATCGAAGCCAATCTGGCGCGCAAGTTCGACAGCTCGGCGTATGCCCGCCAATTCCTGGGCCAGCAGCTCGAGGACGCGCGCGAGGAACTCGAAGATAGCGAGCGGGAGCTGAACAGCTTCTCGCGTGCCGCCGGCCTCATCCGTGTTGCCGGACAGGGCGCGAATGCCGATCAGGAAACGACGCTGTCGGTGACCAACGACACGCTGGTCCAGCTCAACTCCGCGGCCAGCGAAGCGACTGCCCAGCGTATCGCGGCGGAGCAGCGCTGGCGCAGCGTCGCCAATGCGCCCGTCACATCGATCCCGCAGGTTCTCAACAACCCCGCGATGCAGTCGCTACTGCGACAGCGGAGCGAAGTCGAAAGCGCACTGGCCGAGGAACGCGCTCGTCACCTCGACGATCATCCGAATGTTCAGGCGCTCGAATCGCAGCTTCAGGAAGTGAATTCGGAAATCCAGAGCGTCGGCAATTCGATCAAGAACTCGGTGCGCCTGGAATATCAGGCCGCAGCCGACCGCGAAGATTCGATCCAGTCGCGCGTGTCGGGCGTTCGCTCCGATGCACTCAACGAGCAGGATCGCGGCGTCCAGTACAACATCCTGAAGCGCGAGGCGGAGACGAAGCGCGCCCTCTACAATACGCTGCTGACCCGCTTCAACGAGCTCAGCGCAACGGCTGGTGCGACGTCCAACAACATTACGCTCGTCGACCTCGCCAATATCCCGCGCGAACCGAGCTCGCCGAACCTCAAGCTGAATATTGCGCTGGCACTGCTGGCGGGCCTCGCGCTGGCTGGCGGTTTCATCTTCCTGCGCGAGCAGTTCGACGATGTGATGCGCGATCCGGACGATGTCGAGCGCAAGCTGGGTCTGACCCTGCTCGGCCTGATCCCGCGCGTTAGCGACGGGACGCCCGAAGAGGAGCTGGAGGACGCCAAATCGCCGATCAGCGAGGCCTATCGCTCGCTCGTCACCAATCTGCGATACAGCACCTCGCACGGTATCCCGCGGTCCATGGCGGTCACCAGTTCGCAAAAATCTGAAGGCAAGACCACCACTTCCAATCGACTGGCTAAGGAATTCGCCGAGCTTGGAAAGCGCACGCTCCTGGTTGACGCTGACTTGCGCCGCCCGACCTTGCACAAACGTGTCGACCAGCGCGAGCGGAACGGCCTGACATCGCTGCTGGCAGGCGAAACGACGATTCAGGAAGTCGTGTTTCCTTCGGATAAGCCGAACCTGTCCTATATGACGGCGCTGCCGATCGCTCCGGATCCGGCTGCGCTGCTGCGGACCGATGCGTTTGCCAACCTCGTTACCAAGCTGACGGCGGAATATGACTGCGTCATTTTCGATGCCCCGCCGGTGATGGGCCTTTCGGACGCGCCGATGATTGCGGCGCACGTGGAATCGACGGTGATGGTGATCGACTCGACCGCCGGTGGTCGCGGTTCGAGCAAGGCGGCGATCCGCCGCCTGCGTATGGTCGGCGCGAACATCATGGGCGCGGTTCTGACCAAGTTCGATCCGAAGGCCGGTAATGGCAATTACGCCTATTACGGTGCTGATTACTACACATACGAGTCCCGCCAGGACGACTGATGGGGTCCGCCGGCACGTATCTGTCGATCGCCCTGCGTTTGCTCGCCTTCGCGGCGTTCGCGTTCATCGGCTACAACGTTCAGCTCGATAGGTCGCTGCAGAAGAATGCGTCGCTTATCGCCATGCCCGGCGGTGTGGACGGCGGGTTCGGCGATATCTTGCGGACCAGAGCAGCGCTGGTGACCGACCCGGCCGAAGCATTGCCGTTGGCGGAGAGACTTGTTCGCCATCGCCCGATCCCTGCCGCCAATCTGGAACTTCTGGCCATTGCCGCGGCCGAAGCAGACCAGATGGACAAGGCGGGCAAGGCCCTGCAACTCGCTGCCCGGCGCGGCTGGCGCGGCGAATATACGCAGAGTGCCGCGGTCGCCGGCGCGGTGTCGGTCGGCGATTACGATGGCGCGATCCAGCGTCTCGAAGGATTGATCCGGTCGGGCAGCAGCGTCGAGGTGTCCGGCAACGTCGCGGCGGCCATTGCGCAGGTCCCCGAGGCGCGGCCCTATCTCGCCGATCGCATGATCGAGAGCGAACCGTTCCGCACTCAGCTGGCCAAGGCCACGGCGACGGTGCCCGGATTCGCGCCCGTGATGGAAAGCCTGGTGAAGCTCGATGGCGACAGAGAGCATGATTGCGAATTCCTAGCCCGTGTGACGCCGGCCCTGCTGGCGCGCGGCATTCCGGTGGAGCGCGGCACCGGCTGGCCAAAGCGCTGCGCAGATGCTCTGGCCGATCGAGGCGATTATGCCGGGCTCGCCGATCCTTACGGCTGGAGTCTCGGCAAGGGCAGGGGCCTCTCCCAAAACGCGAGTGTCTGGCGGCAGGGCATCAATATCCGTAATCGCAGCCTGGTGCGCCACGATGCCGCCTACCGCTATTCCGCTTTGCCCGCCGGAAGCATCGCTTACGAATTCACTTACGAGGAAGGGAGCCGTCCGGGACAGGGCGAGGCCAGTCTGGCGATGAGCTGTGTTCGCGACGGCAGGAATGTTCCGGTCGATGCGACCCGGAGCGGCGATCTGGTGGAATTCGCCATTCCCGAAAATTGTCCGGTCCAGCGGCTTGCGGTCATCGTCGAGCGAGGCGACTTCTCCGATATCCGGGTGGAGCGGGCGGGATTGTGACGCGGTAGCCCTTGTCGCCCGATCTCAGGGCGTTAAGAGTGCAGCCAGACAAATGTCACGCTATTTCCCGGTCGGTGTCGCACGCATACAAGCGTCCCGCGTGACGCTCCGGCAGTAGCGCCGCGAAATGAGGAATTCGAAGTGAAGATTACCGTCGTCGGCCTTGGATATGTCGGCCTGTCCAACGCGATAATGCTGTCGCGCCACAACAGCGTTACCGGCTGCGACATCTCTGCTGAACGGGTGGCGATGCTGCGCAAGAAGCAATCGCCGATCCGCGACGATCTGGTCGAGGAGTATCTGCTCCGCGACGACTTAGATCTCGATTTCACGACCGACCTCGCGGCAGCGGTGGAGGGTGCCGAATTCGTCGTGGTCGCCACACCGACGAATTACGATCCGGAGACGAATTATTTCGACACGTCGGCGGTCGAAGCCGTGATCGAGCAGGTGCTTCGCGAAAATACCGGCGCGACGATCATCATCAAATCGACCATTCCGGTCGGCTATGTGGAAAGCGTCAGCGAGCAGTTCGGCACCGACCGGATCGTCTTCAGTCCCGAGTTCCTGCGCGAGGGCAAGGCACTCTACGACAATCTGCACCCGTCGCGCATCATAGTGGGCGAGCAGTCTGACCGGGCACAAATCTTTGCCGACCTGCTCTCCGAAGCGGCCGACGACAAGGACGTACCGGTCCTCCTGACCGACGCGCGCGAGGCCGAAGCGATCAAGCTGTTCGCCAACACCTTCCTCGCCATGCGGGTGGCCTTCTTCAACGAACTCGACAGCTATGCGCTGGCGCGCGACCTCGACTCGCGCCAGATCATCGAGGGCATCGGCCTCGATCCGCGGATCGGCACGCATTACAATAATCCTTCCTTCGGCTACGGCGGCTACTGCCTGCCCAAGGATACAAAGCAGCTGCTCGCAAACTACTCCGAAGTGCCTCAAAACCTCATTCGTGCCATCGTCGACGCCAATCGCACGCGCAAGGATTTCCTGGCAGACCGGATCATCGCCAAGGAGCCTGAGCGGGTCGGTGTACATCGCCTCGTGATGAAGGCCGGTTCGGACAATTTCCGCCAGTCGTCGGTGCAGGGCATCATGAAGCGCATCAAGGCCAAGGGCATCGAAGTAGTCGTGTTCGAGCCGACGCTGGAGGAGGATGAGTTCTTCGGCTCTCGGGTCGAGCGCGACCTCGCGACCTTCAAGCGGGAGTGCGACGTGATCATCGCCAATCGCCTGACCGACGAATTGAGCGACGTGGCGGACAAGGTTTTCACTCGCGACCTGTTCGGGGCCGACTGAGCGAATGGCGCAGCGTACTGCCCTCGTGACCGGCTCCGCCGGGTTTATCGGCTCTTTCGTTTGCCGACGCCTGCTGCGCGACGGCTTTCGCGTGATCGGCATCGACAGCATGTCCGATTATTACGATGTCGCGCTGAAGGAACGTCGCCAAGCGATGCTTCTGCAGAACGAAGGCTTTCGCGCGGTTAATCAGCCGATCGAGACGCCGCGCCTGCTGATGGAACTGTTCGAAGCCGAAAAGCCCGACGTGGTAGTCCACCTCGCGGCTCAGGCCGGGGTGCGTTATTCGATCGAGAACCCGCGGTCCTATCTTGACAGCAATATCGTCGGCACGTTCGAGCTGCTCGAAGCGGCGCGCGCATGCCCGCCCCAGCACATGCTGCTCGCCTCCACATCCTCGGCCTACGGCGCGAATACGGAGATGCCTTATCGTGAGACAGTGAAGGCCGATCACCAGATGTCGTTCTACGCGGCGACGAAGAAGGCAACCGAGGCGATGGCGCACTCCTATGCCCATCTGTTCGGCCTGCCGGTGACGATGTTCCGCTTCTTCACGGTTTATGGGCCCTGGGGGCGGCCGGACATGGCGCTGTTCAAATTCGTGAAGGCCATTCTCGAAGACCGGCCGATCGACGTTTACAACCACGGCGACATGATGCGCGACTTCACTTACGTCGATGATCTGGTCGAGGCGATCCGCCTGCTGATCGATGCCGTGCCCGAGCGGCCCGAAAGCAAAGAGGATATCGCGGAAGGCGACAGCCTCTCGCCGGTCGCGCCATGGCGTGTCGTGAATATCGGCAATTCGCGCGCCGTTCAGCTTGAGGAGTTTATCGCCGCCATCGAAGACTCGCTGGACCGTAAGGCTGAGCGCAATATGTTGCCGATGCAGGCAGGCGATGTGCCCGCGACTTGGGCCGACGCCGGCTTGCTGACCTCGCTTACCGGCTATGCGCCTCAGACCGACGTTCGCGAAGGCGTGCAGCGCTTCGTCGATTGGTACCGCGACTACTACGCGGTGTGATGCTAAGGCTTTCGGGAGCGACAAGGCAGGGAGGCTCACCATGAATACGATGCAGGCCACTGCAATGCGCGCCCCGGCGCAGCGGGTGTTTCCGCGCGCCGCCGAAACGAAGAAAGTACGGCTGGGCTATGTTGCCGCTGTTCTCCTGTGCTTGATCGCCGCCTGCGTGCAGAATTACGTCGGCGCGCTCGCAGCCATGGGCTTTGCGCTCACGGCAGGGGTGGTGCAGAACGGGCGCCTTGCCTTCGGCCGCCTGTCGGTAGCCTTCGGCCTGTTGGCGCTGTTCGTGGTTGCGCGCAGTCTGCTTCCCTCGCAGCTCCCCATGTACGTCCAGCTGGAGGAAGCGCTACGCTATCTCGCCTTCGCCTTCTTCGCGACGGCGGTTGCGCGAATGCGGATCGCCGAACTGGTTCTGGCAGCGTCGCTGTGGATCGTCATCATCGCGCTACCCTACCCGGCTTACTTGTACTTCGATGCATTCTCGATCGCTGACTCGGCGGGAGCCGTTCGGTACTCCAGCATCCTGCCGCATGCCAATCACCTCGGCTATGTGGCAGGCGCGATCCTCATCGGCTTGAGTTATCTGCATTTTGCCAAGGTAACGGCCGTGCCGCGCTACTGGTTACTGGCTTTCCTCGGCGTGGCGCTGGTTGTCGCCAGCCGCAGCTCGGGCGGCGTTATCTTCGTCGTCGTCGGATTATCCTCCCTCCCGCTTGCCATGGGTCTGAGCAGGCGGACTGTATTGCTGGCTGTTCTGGGAGCTATCGCGGTTGCGCTCCTGATGTTCTCGCCGCTCGGCGAAGCTGCGATGGATAAGCTCCTGAACTTCGATCTTCGCACCGTCACGCAGAAGGCGCAGCGCTATCAGTTCGGCAACCAGGGTTCCTCCTTCGCCTGGCGCCTGTCCTATTGGCTGGCCATGATCGACGCGAATATCGCGAGCGGTCCACTCTATACGCTGTTCGGGCAGGGGGGCGGTGCGACGGGCCTCAGCAACCGCGTCTTCAGCTTTATGAACAAGGACCCGCATTCCGATATCGTGCGCCTGTTCGTGGAATTCGGTGCGATAGGCCTCGTCCTCGTACTGTTCGCCTTCATCAAGGTCTGCCTCGCATCGCGCACGCCGCTTATCGCCGGCGTCATCCTTTTCACCCCCATGCTGACCGGCAACAGCCTTACGAGTTCTCCTGTGATCCTCGTGCTCATCATCATGCTGGTCGCGCTCGACAAGGGCTTCCTGCGCAAAACGACATGACAAGAAGAATTTTTCTTTCCACGCCCCTGCGCGACGAAATGGACAACATCGATCGGCTGTTTTCCGCCGTTGGCTCACAGGATTACCCGATCGACCTGTGGGTTATCGTCGAGAACGGTTCGACCGACGGCTCACGTGAAAAGCTGGCCGCAATCGAGCCGCCGACAAACGTCAAGGAACTCGTCGTCCTCAACGAGGATACTGAGAAGGGCGAATACGCCCTGGGGTCCAAATACGCCCGCGTGGTCAATCGTGGTTTCGAAGAAATCAAAGTACGGCGTGAACTGGGTGACGAAGACCTGATCGGCATTCTCGATGCCGACAGTTTCCCCGATTCGGGCTACTACAGGACCCTGGCCGAGGCTTTCGATGCCGACCCGAAAATCGGGATCGCCGGCGGCACCAGCGTCGAGGAAGACGGCCGCGAAACGATTCACGCCGCAGACTGGGTGCGCGGCAGCTGCCGGTTGTGGCGCGGCGCGTGCATGAAGCAGTCCGGCTATATCGTCGGTCCATCCGCCGATACGCTGTCGCTCGGGCGGGCCGAGCTCGATGGCTGGAAGTCGAAGGTCGTCGAAGAAGCCAGCTTCCGGGCCCGGGAGGTCGGAACGCGGTCGAAGCAACAGTATTATGGCGCATCGACCTACTACCGCGGGCACACGGTGCTTTATGCCCTTCTGTTCGGTTCAAAGTTCGTGCGGCGTGGGCAGATGGCCGAAGCGCGAGCGTTCTGGCGCGGCTATTTCGGTGCGATGAAAGAGTCCGCCCCGCGGCTGGAAGATACAGCCCTGCGTGCGCATTTCCGGCGCACCGTCCCGCGCAAGCTGAAGAAGCGGCTCGGCCTAGCGGCGTGAGCGGGCCATCTCGTCAATCGCAAGCGTCCATTCCGCCATCGTTCCACCCATATAAGGGAAGTTGAGCTGGTCGCTTCGCGGGACAAGGTCACATTCGGGCAGGTCACGATCGATATACGCGCAGTATAGCGCCGGGCCGAGCATTACTCTGACCCGCGACTCATGGTGTGCCGGGTTCTGGATCGACCGAACACCGGCGGCCTGCTTAATCGCTTCGGGATTCCGGGTTTCACGCAGGGAAAAGCGAAAGAGCGCCTGGAGCGCGTCGTGCGAGTTGGCCGACAGTGGTTCGCCAGTGCGCTCGAGGAGTATGGCCGCGCCCACCAGCGGATTTAACGCGAAAAAATGGTAATGCAAGGCTCGGTTCGCGCGCGCGACTTCGCTCGGCAGCATGCCGTTGCGGTCGACCGTCTGCAGCATGACTTCGGTCCGTTTACGACCCCAGCCGACGAGGCCCGGCTCGTCCGAGAGAATGCCAGCGATGATTGCGTAATAGGCGGTCCAGGCGCCCAGATTACCAGTGTCATGCTCGTCAGGTGGGCGATAGGATTGACCGGTCGCTTCGGGGTCGAATGGTGCCCGGTCCGCATCCATCGCGCGGCGCGTGTCCTGCGCCAGTCGGTTGAACCAGTTGGTTACGACCATATCGACCTGCGCCGGACGCCGCTGCCCTTGCTTTTCCAAGAGCCTGGTGTTGTGTGCGTAGGCGATCCCGAGGCCAGCGGCATACCATATGCGCTCGTAAAACCCGCGATTGGTATTGTTTCCGAGTAAGGCGTCGTTCCGCGCCCAGTAGGCCAATTCGCGTTCGGCACAGATCAGAGATTTAACATCACCGGCTTCAAATCGTTTTTGCGCATTTAGATTCTTCGTCAGTAATTGTCGCAAAGACTCCGAAGCCTCCATCGCCTTGGCGTGCGCGACAGGATCTACTGCCCCGTTGCGGTTGCCGCTATAGTAAGGCTTGGACTGAATTTCAGGAAGATAAGCCCGAGAAAATTCGCACCTGTTCTCGGGATAGGCTAGCCACCAGTCGTCCGGCATCGGGTCTGCTTTGGTCGTACAGGCAGCCGCAAGCATCGCCATCGCGAAGCTGACGGTAAGCGCGCGCATTTTCCTTCGGGTCTTCAACAAAAGCCTTCCTCTGGCACTTGGGGACGTTTAAGGCCCCGGCGCGCAAGTGTGCATGTTCAACATGAACCAGGAGTGGCCCGCTTCGATCCCGGTGCCCCGCCAGAACCCAGGCAAGCGAGACTTTTCAGACCGATGCGGA
This sequence comes from uncultured Erythrobacter sp., assembly GCA_947499095.1. Classification (GTDB taxonomy): domain Bacteria; phylum Pseudomonadota; class Alphaproteobacteria; order Sphingomonadales; family Sphingomonadaceae; genus Qipengyuania. The sequence goes on along the minus strand of CANMMR010000008.1, from coordinate 36,524 downwards.
TATTCGGCAAGATCGAGACGTCGCTGCTCAAGCAGTCGGGCGGCGTCATGGGCGCGAAAGTGGCGCAGGCCGTGCTCGGTCTGGGCACCGCTTTGTTGCTTACCCGCCTGTTCGGCGCCGAGGTGTTCGGGATCTATGCTTATGCCCTAGCGACTTCGACGTTGCTTTCGCTGTTCACGCGGCTCGGGTTTCACGCGCAGTCGATCTACGCCATCAACCGGGCATTTGCGGACGACCGGCGCGACCGGACCTTCACCATTATCGCGACGGCACTTGGCACGACGGCCGTGCTGTCGGCGCTGGGCGGAGCCAGTCTTTATCTCATAAGCCTGTTCGTTCCGGACTGGGAAATGGCGCCCTCGCTCGCCTACGGCGCGCCGCTGGTGCTCGTCTCCGCGCTGGTTCAGGTGATCGGCAGCACGATCACCGCCTTCGGGCGTGTGGTGACGGGGGCGAGTGTGGAGGCGGTGGTCAAGCCGGTCATCTTCCTGTGCGCCGTCGGCCTGCTGCTGCTGAACGCCACGCCGGAGGAAATTGGCTATGCAGGGCTGCTCGAAGCCTTCATCGCCTCGCAAATCCTGCTTTGCATCATGTCGGGCTCATACCTGCTCTGGCTGGCGCGCAGGGAAGCTGGCCCGTTCCGGCTCTATCCCAAGGACATCTGGTCCAATATCATGGAGGCCAAGACCTTCATGATGGCGAATGCCATGCTCCGGCTTTACCAGGATATGGGCACCATGTCGGTCGGCATCTTCTTCGGCCCGGTGGAGGTCGCCTTCTATCGCGTGGCAGATCAGGCTTCGGCCCTGATCCTGTTTGGTTTCCAGGCACTTCAGGCAGTCCTGAGGCCCCGCATCGCAAAAGCTTACGCCGTGGGCGGTGAGGCGAAGGATCAACTGCAGTCCCAGCTGACCACGATCACGCGCTGGCTGGCCGTTCTCGAAAGCCCGCTCATGCTGGCGATGATCTTCGCCTCGCCGTGGATCGTGCTGATATTCGGCCCGGAGTTCGGCGAAGCTGCTCCGGTGCTCACGATCCTGGCCGTGGGGCAGGCTTTCGGCGTCCTGTGCGGTCTCAATGGCGACATGCTAAACATGACCGGCCATGCGAATATCGCCGCGCGCTATGCCTTGGCTGCGCTGACGGTAACCGCGGTGCTGCTCTGGCCGGCAACGCTCGTGTTCGGCCTTTACGGCCCGGCGTTGGCGGTTGCCACGACGCGTATCCTCTGGAATGTAGCGCTCGCGCGATCCGCCCGGCACCTTACGGGCATTCACACCACCGTGTTGGGAGCGCCAAGCGCCTAGCTGCGCCTCGCACCCGCGATGATCAACAGGACGAGAATGACCAAATCCGCTCAGGTATTCATCGGCGGTTGCGACAGGTCCGGCACGACGATGCTGGCCTCCATGCTGGGCGCGCATCCCGATGCTGGATGCCTGCCGGAAACTCACTTCATGGCCGAATTGGCCGGATCAGGCATGTCCAATGCCGAGGCGCTGTCTCGCATGCGCCGTCACAAGCGCGTCGCGCTGCTCGGAGTGGACCTCGATCGCGAGACGATCGCGAAAATCGAAGCCAGCGATAGCTTTGCCGAGATGTGCGATATTTTCGCGAATACGTATTTCGCGCAGCATGGTGGCGCAGAGCCGGGGGGGTGGTGGATCGACCATACGCCAAAGAACATATCGGTCGCCCTGCGGCTGGCAGAGGCATTCCCGGCCAGCAAATTCATCCATGTCGTGCGCGATGGACGCGCGGTCGCGGCCTCCTGGCTGGAGCAGGACTGGGGACCGCGGCACATCATCTCAGTCGCCGACACATGGGCGATCAGGATCGGGCAGGGCCTGGCGGCAGAAAGCGTGCTCGGCGACCGGATTGCGCGGGTGCGCTACGAAGATCTCGTCGCCGACCCGCATGCGACCATGGGAAAACTCGCGGAATTCCTTGGCGTCCCGTTCTCGTCCGCCATGGGGCAACCCACGGGTTTTGCGCTGCCGCGCCATTCCTCTGGCACGCACAGCCTGCTGGCCGATGGAGAGGGAGCCTCGGTTTCCGCAACACGTGTCGCGGCCTGGAAAAGCAAACTATCGGAGCGAGACATCGAATTATTCGAGAACCGGACGGGCGACCTGCTATCCGCGATGGGCTACGATAGAGCCTTCGACACCACCCGGATGGCGACCCGCAAGGAGCAGGCGAGCATGCTTGCAAACGAGTTTTTCGGGCGCTTTATCAACATTGTGAAGCGCAACCGCCGCCACGGATTTGCAGCCTTCAGGTAAGCTGGCGGGTTTGACGATACGGAGAACGCTCGGTATGCGGCGCTGCAACATCCGAAAAAAGCCTAACAGAACTGGATTTCAGGTTTCGCGATGACACATCACGATCCCGCACGCCGGATTACGTTTTTCTCGGTTCCGGTAGACCTTCTCGACATGGAGCAGACGGTTGCCCGCGCCGAAGAATCGATGGCGAGTGGCAAGAATACACGCCATACCGCACTCAACGTCGCGAAACTTGTCGCGCTACGCTCGAACGAGGAACTGGCCGAGGACGTGTGCAGCAGCGACATCGTCGGGATCGACGGGCAGGGAATCGTGCTCGGCCTGCGTCTGTTTGGCGTGGAAAAGGCGGAGCGGGTCCCGGGGTGCGATCTGATGGTGGAGCTTCTTGGCCATTGCGCGCGCACCGGCCGCAAACCCTACATTCTGGGTGCCAGACAGGACATTCTGGAGTGCGCGGTCGCGAATGCGAAGCGGGACCATCCCGGACTGGAATTTGCCGGTTATCGCAACGGCTATTTCTCGACGGATGATGAGCCGGACATCGTGGCCAACATCGCGGCGAGCGGGGCAGACTGCCTGTTCGTCGCCATGCCGACCCCGCACAAGGAACGTTTCCTCAAGCGTAACGCCGACCGGCTGGATGTGCCGTTCGTAATGGGCGTGGGTGGTTCGGTCGACTGGCTTGCCGGCCATGTCACGCGCGCACCGGGCTGGATGCAGCGCTTCGGCCTCGAATGGCTGCACCGCTTGCTGAAAGAACCGCGCAAGATGTTCAAGCGCTATGCCACAACCAATATCGCTTTCGCCGGGCTGCTTGTCGGTGCGCTTTTGTTCAATCGCAAGCCCGTCGCCTGAGCTAGAAGAGCGACAAATTTCGAAACAACTGATTCACGCGCCGTGACATGCGGGGCAGACGGAAGGGAAATCACTTGAACACGTCGAACGATAGCTCCGCGACAGGAGCAGAAGACTTTGATGTCGTGGTCATGGGGCTGGGCTATATCGGCCTGCCGACGGCCGCAGTAATCGCTTCATCCGGCCTGCGCGTCTGCGGCATCGACGTCACCCAGCACGTCGTCGACACGGTGAATTCGGGCGGCATCCATATCGAGGAAAAGGATCTCGACCAACTGGTCGAACGGGTGGTCAAGGACGGCAAGCTCAGGGCATCGCTCGAGGTGCCTTCCGCTAAATACTACGTCGTCGCCGTGCCGACACCGCTCGACGATGATATGCAGCCCGGGCTGGACTACGTTCTGAGCGCCACGCGCTCCATCGCTCCGAAGATCCGCGAGGGTGACTGCGTCATCCTCGAATCGACCTCGCCGGTCGGCACGACGGAGAAGATGGCCGACCTGCTGGCGGAGCTACGGCCCGATCTCGCCATCCCCGGACGCTGCGAAGGTGAACCCGACGTGGCTGTCGCCTACTGCCCGGAGCGCGTTTTGCCGGGCAAGATCCTGATCGAACTGAGGTCGAACGATCGCGTGGTCGGCGGGCTGACCCCGGCCTGTTCTGCCGAAGCGAAGCGGCTTTATTCGCATTTCGTCGAGGGCATCTGCTTCGAGACGACCGCCAATGCCGCGGAAATGGTCAAGCTGGTCGAGAACAGCTTCCGCGACGTCAACATCGCCTTTGCCAACGAGCTTTCTCTGGTGGCCGACAAGTTCGGCGTCAGCGTGTGGGAGGTCATCCGCCTCGCCAACCGGCACCCGCGCGTCAACATTCTCCAGCCGGGCCCGGGTGTGGGCGGGCATTGCATCGCCGTCGATCCGTGGTTCCTGGTCGCCGGTGCACCGGAGCAGACGCCGCTCATCCGCACGGCGCGCGAAGTGAACCTGCACAAGACCGACTATGTCGTCTCGCGCCTTCTAGGCATGGCCGATGCCGCGCCCGACGCGAAGATCGCGCTGCTGGGCCTCGCCTTCAAGCCGGATATCGACGACTTCCGTGAAAGCCCGGCGCTCGAAATCGCGGAACACCTGGCCAAGGATTATGGCACGCGGATCATGATCGTCGAGCCCTATGCCGAGGAGCTGCCCAAAGGCTTCGATGGCACCGGCGCAACCAAGGTAGCGTTGGACGAGGCGCTCGCACAAGCCGACATCGTAGCGGTGCTGGTCGATCACACCGATTTCAAGCACCTCACGCTTTCCGATTTTTCGGGCAAGCAGGTCTACGACACGCGGGGACTTCTCGAACGATGAGCGACAAGCCGAAGATTCTCGTCACTTTCGGTACCCGACCGGAAGCCATCAAGATGTTTCCCGTGGTCCACGCGCTGCGCGAGGATGGGCGCTGCGATGCGCGCGTAGCCGTTACCGCGCAGCACCGCGAGATGCTCGACCAGGTGCTGGCGATAGCGGGACTGGAGCCGGACGTCGATCTCGACCTGATGCAGCCGGGCCAATCCCTCGATGCGCTCGCGTCGCGGATCCTCTTGTCGTTCGGCGAGGTGCTGGACACCGAGCAGCCGGATCGCGTGCTGGTGCATGGCGATACGCTGACCACAATGATGGTCACGCTGTCCTGCTATTTCCGGAAGATCCCGGTCGGCCATGTCGAGGCGGGCCTGCGCAGCGGCAATATCTATTCGCCGTGGCCCGAAGAGATCAATCGCCGAGTCACCGGAGCGGTCTCCGACCTGCACTTCGCGCCCACGCAGACTGCGGCCGACGCCTTGCTCCGCGAGAATACCGATCCGGACAATGTTTTCATCACCGGCAATACGGTGATCGATGCGCTCTTGGCAACGCAGCGACAAGTAGAGAGCGATCCCTCGCTCGCGTCCGAGGTCGAACAGGTGGTCCAGCGCTTCGAGGGCAAGCGGATCGTCGCGGTGACGGCGCATCGGCGCGAGAACTTCGGCGAGGGGATGGAGAATATCGCCGCCGCGCTGAAGGCGCTGGCCGAGCGGGACGATGTCGCGATCATCTATCCGGTCCATCCGAATCCGAACGTGCTTTCGGTGATGAAAGATACGCTGGCCGACATTCCAAACATCGCCCTGATCGAGCCGCTCGACTATCCGAACTTCGTCAATATGATGGCCAAGGCCGAAATCATCCTGACCGACAGCGGCGGCATCCAGGAAGAGGCGCCGAGCCTCGGCAAGCCGGTTCTGGTCATGCGCGACACGACCGAGCGGCCCGAAGGGGTCGAAGCCGGGACTGCGCTGCTGGTCGGTGCCGATCGCGACGCGATTGTAAGCAATGCAAACCGCTTGCTAGACGATGCGGAGGCGTATCGCGCTGTGTCGCAGGCTCACAATCCCTATGGCGACGGTACTGCGGCGAAGCAGATTGCCGAGATCATCGCCCAGCGGCACGGCGTCAGCTGAAACCACAACAAGAGATGGAACCGGCCTCGTTCCCCACGGAGCGGGGCCGTTCTTGCGTAGGTCGCAAGCGCCCGGCGCTCGGGCGTCCGCGCCTATTGCTGTTCAGAGAAGTCTCGCTGTGAAGGTCTGATGGTGGGCGTACCAAGGTTCGAACTTGGGACCCCTACGATGTCAACATAGTGCTCTACCACTGAGCTATACGCCCACACCATCAGCGTGCTGCCCCGCAAGGCAGGCGCGCCCTTTAGCGAGCCTGAAACACCCGCGCAAGGGCTATGGCCGCTTAAATTTGCGCGCTGACTTTTTCTTCCAGAACGCGCTCCACTTCGAGCACGAGATCGCGCAGGTGGAAGGGTTTCGACAGCACCTTTGCATGCGGCTGCTCGCGGCTCGCCTTGAGCGTCACGGCAGCGAATCCAGTAATGAACATCACCTTGGTATCGGGGCTGATCTCGTTGCAACGCTGGGCAAGCTCGATGCCGTCCATTTCCGGCATGACGATGTCCGACAGCAGTAAATCGTACGGCTTTTCCTCCAGCAGAGGCAGCGCCGATGTGCCGCGGTCCACCGCGTCGACAGCATAGCCCGCATTGACGAGCGCACGCTCGAGATAGACGCGCATCGCGTCGTCATCTTCGGCAAGAAGGATGGTCTGTGCTGATTTTCCGCTCATGCCGTCTCGTAGCACGCGAGCGCTTAAAAAAACATGTAGGTACTGGCCCCGTACCAAGCCGTGACACCTTCGATCGGTGAGGTTAAGCAAATGAAATTAGCGGCATTCACGATCTGCTAAGCGTTTCTGTACAATTTATCTTCGTTGAATCTGTGCTAGTGCCTTGCTCTTCAACGGAGGGGTTGGTCTGATTCCCATGTTCGCAGTTCGCGAGCCAACGGACGGAATTTACCACCGGGTATGCACACCTCTGCCAAAGCTCATTGGTATTGGTAGCGAAGTGGAAGGGATCACCGGATGTATCAGAATTTCTTTTTCAACCAATCGGTTGAGATGCGCATGTCAGACTCGCCGTTGTTCAGACTCGCAAACCTGATCAGCGAAAACGATAGCGGGGGTTTCTTGTCGAGTAGTGTGGGTCAGTTCGGATCGATCGCCGGTACACCTGCGTTCGATTTCGACATTTCGCACAGCCAGGCATGTGCGTGCAGTTCATGCTGCGGCGACCAGGAGGGCATGGAAAAAATCTCTGCTGCGGATCCAGCAACAACCTCGCTCGTCTATGCTGCCGATATTCCCGGCGATGCGACAACGACGGTCACAATCGCTCCCGGGGGATCGGTCACCAGCGAGCTCGAGACGACCGGCGATACGGACTGGATCGCCATTACACTCACGGCTGGCCAGACGATCGAAATCTCTTTGTTCGGTAGCGGTGCAACCCCGGTGAGCGACACTTACTTGCGAGTCCGCGGTGCGGATGGCCACGTCATCGACGAAGACGACGATGGCGGTTCCGGCTACAATTCGGCTCTGCGTTTCACGGCGACCGCTGACGGAACCTATTACATCGAAGTTGACTCCTATAACAACAACAAGATCGGGGAATATACCCTGACGGTGACCGAACCGGAGCCGATCCGCGAATTCACTTATGATGAAATCGGCGCGCAGCTGTCCCATGGATATTGGGGTGGTTCGCCGCACTCATTCGACGTGGGCAGCGATGGCTCGCTAACGGTCAATATTACTTCTTTGCCCAGTGATGCCCAAGCGCTCGCTCGCGCTGCGCTTCTTTCATGGACGGACGTTACCGGCATTCAGTTCGTCGAGGTTTCCAGCGGTGCGGAAATCACTTTCCAGGATACGGCGTCCGGTGCCTACGCGAACTCGAGCTGGAGCGGTACGACGACGATCAGTTCCACGGTGAATGTCTCCGCCAACTGGCTCGCGACATATGGGACTGAGATCAACAGCTATTCCTACCAGACATACATTCACGAGATCGGCCACGCGCTCGGACTTGGACATGGTGGCAATTACAACGGCTCCGCCAGCTACATTTCAGATGCGCTTTATGCAAATGACGCTTGGTCGACCACGATCATGTCCTACTTCGACCAGAGCGAAAATACGTTCTTCAGCGATCTGGATTTTTCCAGGGTCTATGTCGTTACACCGATGGCTGGCGATATCGCTGCCATGCAAACGTTATACGGCCTGTCGACGACCACGCGCACTGGCGACACGACCTACGGCTTCGGAAGCAATTCCAACCGTGCGATTCACGACGCCGACCAATATGTTTCGGTAGGTTATACGATCGTCGATAGCGGAGGTCACGACCGCCTCAATTACAGCGGCTTCACGCAGGATCAGGTGATCAACCTGATTCCCGAAACCTTCATGAACATCGGCGGACAGATCGGTAACGTCGTCATCGGTCGCGGCACCGACATCGAAGATGCCATCGGTGGCAGCGGCAACGATACCATCACTGGCAATTTGCTCGAGAATTACATCAATGGGAATGCAGGCGACGACGCAATCTTCGGCGGCAGCAGTTTCGACCGGCTGAGCGGCGGCGACGGCAACGACACGATCGACGGTGGTTTCGGCTCCGACACGATCTATGGCGGTAATGGTGCCGATACGATCAGCGGCAGTTCGCACAACGATTTCATCGGTGGCAACGATGGCAACGATTTGCTGAATGGTGATCGCGGCGCGGACAATATCCGCGGCGGGAACGGCCTGGATACGATCAACGGCGGCGACGGCGACGATCGCCTCTATGGTGACGAGGGTGCGGATACGATCTCCGGCGGAAATGGCGAAGATTACATTCTGGCCGGCGGCGGCAACGATGTCGTGAATGGCGGCTGGAGCGACGACTTCATCCGCGGCCAGGACGGCGACGACCGCCTTGCGGGCGCGCTCGGGGATGACAGCATCGGCGGCGGCGCAGGCAATGACCGGATCCGTGGTGGACGCGGAAACGACTTGCTCGCAGGCAACTCCGGTTTCGACACCTTCGTCTTTGACGAAGCCTTGAGTGCCGGCAACGTCGATACGATCGCCGATTTCCTGTCGGGCACCGACACGATCGAGCTCGATCTGTCGATCTTCACCGCCCTATCCAGCGGTGGCGTGCAGCAAGGCGAATTCAAGCTTGGCAGCGCTGCGACCAGTTCGTCGCATCACATCATCTACAACCAGAACACCGGCGAGTTGTTCTACGATGCGGATGGCGCAGGCGGACAAGCACAAGTGTTGTTCGCACGCTTGGGTGCCGGCACCGACCTTACGCGAAGCGACTTCAGCACCGGCGGATCGAGCGCGGAAGGACTTGGCGCGCCAAAGGTCCATAGCGCGATGCCGGATATTCTCGGCGTCGATACGATGATTTACGCCTGATCAGCTACAGAGGCGAGGATTGCGGGGGTCGGGGCTATGCCTCGACCCCCGATTTTTTTATGGTGCAAATCCATGACGGCGGAGAGATTGAATCGACGATCCCAATCCAATGATTAAGGAAACCGGCGGCACAATCCCCGGAAGCTCGGCTGCGCCAGCCTTTACACTCTGGCGTCCCGCCCGGCTCGACTTGCCTGTATTGATTGCAGTCCCTCACGATGGGCAGATCTATCCGCCTTCGTTGCTCGCAAAAATGCGCAATCCCGTTGAGACTTGCCCACGGCTCGAGGATCGACATGTCGCCCGGATCGGCGAGCTGGTTTCGCAGGATGTCGGGGCGACATTCCTTCAGGCACATGCGCCTCGCGCGATGCTCGATCTCAATCGCGCGGTCGACGATATCGACTGGAGCATGGTGAGCGGCGCAAGACCGCGCGGGCCGCGCCATTCGCAGTTCAATCGCCGCGCACGCAGCGGGCTGGGCCTGGTGCCGCGTCGCATCCCCGGCATTGGCGAAATCTGGCGCTCGCCGATGACGCGAGTGGAAATCGACGTGCGGATCGAGGCTATCTACACTCCCTATCATAGCGCGCTCGGGAGGGAGTTGGAGGCGCTGCGCGACCGTTTCGGAGTAGCCTTGCTGCTCGATCTGCATTCGATGCCGCCGCTCAGGCCGCCCGCACAGGGAGAGGAAGCGGCCGAGTTCGTGGTCGGCGACCGTTTCGGCGCATCATGCGACGGCGGACTGGCCGATCTGGCTTTGCGCTATCTCAGCGGACAGGGCCGCAGAGTGGCCCACAATCGCCCTTATGCCGGCGGCCACATGCTCGACCGCTACGGCCAGCCACGAAGGGGCATTCAAGCGATCCAACTGGAAGTTTGCCGCAGTATCTATCTTGATGCGCGCCTCGATCGGCCGAGCGCCAGACTGCCTGGGATCGCTCGCCTCGTATCGGGGCTAGTCAGGACGCTCGCACACGAGGTCGAAGCGATGGGCCGGCACGGAAGAAAAACGCGCCAGGCAGCCGAGTAGGCAAGAAAAAACCACCCCGCGTGAAGTTCACGGGGTGGCCAAGGTTCAGGGAGGAGGTGCACTCGCGTGCACCAATCGGGCAGGCTATGAGGGGAACACTGCCCGACACACTGAAAGTGGGAATTGGGGCAGCACTTTCAAGATAGTTTTTGCGGCGAAACGCGCGTCGTCCGGCGCAGAATCGGGGCAGTTCGTCCGCCCTATCGCGCGGGCTGGGCGATCAGCGCGATCCCCGTGCCGCCAAGCGCCGCGTCGGAAAGGTCCGAAACGAGTGCGCACTCTCCGCATTCAAGGCTCTCATCGTCGATGAGCACTTCGCCGGAGAATGGAATGACGAGTGCCGGACCGTCACCCAGCCCTGCCGGGCGGTTTGCACCTTTCGCATAAAAAAGGCGGAAGTGCGGGCCGTCGACGAGCATCCCGCCGTCTCCCTCCAGTCTTCGGCGAAGCGATGGCGGATAGGGCCCTGTATCCGCGATTTGCATGCCCTCATCGAGATGTAATTCACGTGGGCGGCCGTAATCGAACAGGCGAAACGTGACATCGCTGTTTTGCTGCACTTCGATCAGCGAAACCCCGCCGCCGATTGCGTGGACCGTTCCAGCGGGAATGAAGAACGCGTCGCCTGCCTCGACCTCGTGCCAGACGAGGTGATCGACGATCGAGCCATCGAGAGCTGCCTCGCGGAGGGCGTCGCGCGCTATCTCCCTATGAAAGCCGACGGCGATCGTGGCGCCCGGTTCCGCATCGAGGATGACCCAGCACTCGCTCTTGCCGGCGCGGCCAGCGCCCATCGCCTCGGCCTGGTTATCGTCCGGATGGGCCTGCACCGACAGGCGCTCGCTGGTGAAGATATATTTGACGAGCAATTGCGGCAGCTCTTCCGGCGGATCGAACCAGACCTCGCCGATGCGATCGGCGGACGGATGGGGGAAGGGGGACGGTAGCCGGTCCACGCCCCAGATCTTCTCGACAAAACGATGTGGCAGCTTACGGATCATTGGGCCTTGCACCGGCTGGCTTCGCCGACGCGCTGGACGGCGTCGCGCGCAGTGACGAGAATGTCGTCCCCATCGACCACGACCACGATGTTGTCTGCGCCCACGACTGTGACATGGGGCCCGTCGCTGTCGATCATCGTTCCGCTCGCGCCGATAATCTCGCCATCGCCGAGAATCACGTTCGCGGCATCGTCGGGGTCGCGCTTTTGCAACAGGGCATCCCAGTTTCCGATATCCGACCAGCCCATCGCGGCATCGACCATCGCGGCGCGGTCGGTATTTTCCATAACCGCGTAATCGACAGAATCGCCGTCGATCGCCGCGAACAGCTCTGCATCGGGACGCAAGACATCGCCATCGACGGCGTGTGCGTCGAAAGCCGCCTTCACCTGCGCAGCGAGGTCCGGACGATGCCGCTCCAGTTCGGCGAGGAAGTGACCGGCGCGAAAGGCGAAGATGCCCCCATTCCACGCATAATCGCCTTGCGAGAGGAACTTCATCGCTTTCTCGAGGTCCGGCTTTTCCACGAAGCTGTGGACACGGAAGCCATCCGCGAGCGCTTCGCCGCGGCGGATGTAGCCATAGCCGGTTTCTGGCGCGGTCGCCTCGATGCCGAAGGACACCAGCCAATCTTGCCCCGCGAGAGCGGCAGCTGACTGTGCTGCCACGGTGAACGCCGCAGAGTCGCGAATGTGGTGATCGCTCGGGCACACCAGCATGATCTTGTCCGGGTCCAGCGCGTGCGCCGCCAGCGCGATCGCAGGCGCCGTGTTGCGGCCCATCGGTTCGACGATGAAATGGACATCGCGCGCAATTGCCGCCGCTTGGGGTCGCGCAAATTCGAGATGCTTCTCTCCCACGACCACGATCGGCGCGCCGAAGATGCTGCGATCCGCGCACCGCTCTAAGGTTGCCTGATAGAGCGTGTTTTCACCAAGCAGGGGAATGAAGGGCTTGGGCCGCGCCGCGCGACTGCGCGGCCAGAGCCGCGTTCCGCTCCCGCCACACAATACAACCGGCACGATCTCGCCCATCATTCGCTCCTCAAGACAGGATTGGCAGAAGTGGCCCACAAGGAAAAGGTATGAGGGCGAATATCCGCCACGATGCCACCTATTGCGGCGGCAGCAACCGAGTGAACTGGGTGCGCCAGTCCGCCTTGCCGGTCTCCGCCCGTGATGCCGCGATCAGCGGGAGTTCGGCTTCGATAAATTCGACCCGCTCGTCCCAGCCGTCGTGCGTGCGCTTGCGGAAAATCCAGCCGCCATGGCGCGGGCCCCACAGCCTCATGAAGCGGGCGGCCGCCGCCGGATCGTAACCTGCATTGGCGAGCAGCCAGGGCATCAGGCGATCGGCTTCGCGCTCGCTCAGACGGACGAGGCTGCGCTTTCGACCGCTCTCCTCGAAATAATCGAGATGGCCGAGCAGGTTGTGCGCCATCTCATGCGCAATCAGCGCGGCGAATTCGTCTTCGGCATAGGCGAAGCCGGGGAAGTTTTCACCCACAAGTACGCGTTCGCCATCGGCGCTGGCCTTGGCGGAATTGGTGAGCAGCTCGAAGCGCGAGGCGCAGGCCAGGACCGGGGTGAGCGTGGTATTGCGAGAGTCTCCCTCGCCATCGAACCAGTCGAGATCGAGGGATCCGGCAGCCAACTCGCCATCGATGTAATCGCGGATTTTGTGCCCGCGCTGCCAGCCGGGCTTGGTCGGTTGCCAGCGTGCCGAGATCGCCTGACCGCCGATTGCGGAAATTGTATCGTTTCGCCTCAGTCCTGCCTGTTCCGCAGGGGAGCCGGGCGCCACCGATTGCACGCCGAGATCGCCCGTCAGCCCGAAGAGATAGCGCACGGCTGCGGGCTCGCCATAGGCCTCCGCGTCGTGGAGCAGCATCCCGGACACCGGGAGCGTCGTATCGCAAAATTGGGCATTGGCCGTCGCCAGCCGATAACCGACTCGGAACAGCAAATCCTCGCGCAGCTGGAAGACTTCGAGGGGGTGGTATTCGCGCTCAGTGGCTTCGGCATCCTTGGCTGTCGCTGCATTCGGCGCAGCAAAAAGGGCGGCCAGGCCAAGCCCGACCGCCCCCCATATATTGCGCCAATCAGGCAGTGGTGGCCCCGTCCACACCGTTCAGCTGAGCCTGCGGCTGCGGTGCGGTGCCCTGGTTGGTCTGGCGCGCAAACAGCACGCGCATTTGTTCGAGCGAGAAGAGGTGGGCGAAGATGAGCTGCAACAGCCCGCTCTCGTTCCACTTGCGCAGCTGGTCGCCGCGCAGCTCGCGCAGTTTCTCTGCATTGACCATCTGGAAGCCGCGATAGATGAAGGGCTTGTCTTCGCCAGGGCGCTGGATCGCAACTTCGCCGTCCATCAGCAGGCCCGCGTCCTTGATCTCGGTCATGAAGGCCTGCGTGCGCTGGCCGGCTTGTTCGAAGCTCTCGCAGAATTCGAGGATGCGCTTGGTCGCCTGGCTCGGCTCCTTGTCGTCGAACAGACGCTCGCCGTCGTCGAACTCGCCGACCGAATCGGCGGTGGGATCGAAGCAGAGCGACAATTCTTCGGCGTCGGGACGCAGGCGGGCGAGCATGAAGGGATAGCGGCGAATATATGCCGGAAGATATACGGGTTCGGTGACCTTGCCGGTTTCGTCGACATAGGTGTTCACGCCTTCGTTGAGCGCAAATAGCGCCAGCGGGAGCGGGCTGTCCCCGGCAGAGAAGACGATGGGAAGCTGGCGCTGCGCCTGAACGAACTCGTCGACGGTCAGCGGAACGGCATGCTGCTTCGAAAGCCACGGAGCCAGATCGACCGGGCGCGTCTTCAGGTCCTCGTGATCGTTGCTGTTGAGCGGCATCAAATCGTTGTAAAAGAGGGGCAGGTTCGGCTGCGGCGCGCTGGCCATGGAAACTCTCCGAAAAAAAGGAATGGACGGGCATGCGCCTGGGCACGCGCGCGTGGTGCGCAGCGCTTTAAGCGGTCGAGTGGTCTTTCGCAAGCGGCACAAGCTTGCCCGGGTTGAGCAGACCATCGGGGTCGAGCGCCTGCTTGACGCGGCGCATCATGGCAAGCGCGACGGGGTCGCCAAGTCTGCCCAGCTCGTCGCGTTTCACTTGCCCGATCCCGTGCTCGGCGCTGATCGAACCGCCGAATTCGTCGACGAGGTCGTGAACGAAGGCGCTGACGCGCTTGCCCTCGTCGGCTTCCCATTCGCCACGGGTGGCACCCGCCGGGGCGAGCACATGGAAGTGGAAATTGCCGTCGCCGAGATGGCCGAAGCCGACGGCGCGTGTGCCGGGAAATTTCGCCTCGACCTGCGGGCTGGCTTCTTCGACGAATTTCGCCATCGACGCGACGGGCACCGAGATGTCGTGCTGCATCGCCGGGCCGATCGCGCGTTCGGCGGGTGCGATCGAATCGCGCAGCAGCCAGAAGGCATCGGCCTGTGCTTCGTTGGCGGCCAGCACAGCGTCCTCGAGCAAGTCCTTCTCGTACGCGTCTGCGAGCATGGCTTCAGCAGCCCCCCGCACCGCATCTTCGGCGTCTGCGGTGCCGACCAGCTCTATCAGCGCATGCCAAGCATGGTTTCCGCTGAGGGGAGCTCGTGCATCCGACAGATGTGCCAGCACGGATTCGAGGCAATGCGCCGGCAGCACTTCAAACCCTTCCAGCATATCGCCCGCAGCATCCTCGCAATGAAGCAACAGTTCGCGTGCCGCCCCGATCGACGGCAGACCGGCCCAAGCGACGATGCGCTCGGCGATCTCGGGAAGCAGGCGCAGCGTCGCAGCTGTGACGATACCCAGCGTTCCTTCCGATCCGATCAGCATCTGCTTGAGGTCGAAGCCGCGATTGTCCTTCTTGAGCGGTGTAAGCGCGTCGAAGACCGAACCATCGGCCAGCACCGCCTCGATCCCCAGCACCTGCGCGCGCATCGTGCCGTGGCGCAGCACTTGCGTGCCGCCCGCATTGGTCGAGATCAGCCCGCCGATGGTGGCCGAACCCTTCCCGCCGAGCGTCAGGGGAAAACGGAGGCGCTCGGCTTCTGCCGCTTCGTGTAGCGTCTGGAGGATGACCCCGGCATCGCAGGTGACCTGGCGGGCGCGCGTATCGAGCTCGCGGATCGCGTCCATGCGGCGCAGCGACAGCAAGACCTGCGCTCCGCTCTCATCGGGGGTCGCTCCGCCGGACATGCCGCTATTGCCGCCCTGCGGCACGATCGGGACGCCGTAGCGAGCGCATAATTTGACGAAGGCGGCGGTTTCTTCTGTGGAGGAAGGCGAAGCAAGGCCGACCGCCCTGCCGGTATAACGACCGCGCCAGTCTGTCAGCCATGGCGTGACCAGTTCGGGATCGGTGGTGAAGCCGCGCGACCCGAGCAGGCCGGCGGCTTCAGCGATAAAGGCTTGCGTATCGGACATCGGGGCATCCTTGCCACAGGTGGGCGGGCAAACGCCACTGCCTTGCTATCGGACCACGATCAATTAAGCGGATATTCAAGCGCATGGGGGCAAGGGGGCATCCGTCGCTAACGAGCGATCCGCGAGTATTTCGCGGTACAGGAGCCGACCGAACGCGCCAATGCCATTTGTTTCCGCCATCCTCTCCTTGCTGCTTCCGCTGGCAGCCACATCCGACGATGTGCGGGCGGATGAGGTCGCGCGGCAGGCGCAGGAACAAGCCGGGCCGATGTCGCGTCACAAGATGTCCGAACGCCTGCCCCCATGGCACGGGCTGGCGGACCTCTCGGAGCCGCCGGTCGCCAACCAGGTCCGGATCGAGCGCCGTGTGATCTTGCGGATCAACCCTCAGCCTAGCCGCGCACGGAGCAATCTGCTTTCGCAGTTGCCGCGCCAACCGGTTGCGACGCAATTGGTAGAGCGGCCGATGGGCGATTGCCTCCCGGCCAATGGCATCGTCGGCGTGTCCGACCGCGGAAGCCGCCTCATCATCTATATGCGCGACCGCAGCCTGATTTCCGCACAGCTGGAAAAGGCTTGTAGCCCACGCGATTTCTATCTCGGCTTCTATGTCGAGCGCAGTGACGACGGCCAACTCTGTGTCGATCGCGACCGGCTGATGTCGCGCGCAGGTGCCAAGTGCCGGATTTCCGAGATGAACCGGCTCGTTGCCGTTCGGCCACGCGACTAGGCAAACCGGCGCGCAACGCCGCGCTTATCTTGACTTTGCCGCCCGAAACCGCAAAGGGCGCGGCCTGCCGATGGCGCATTCTTGTGCCATGCGACCGGCACCTAATCCAGGGACACTTTTGACGCGCATGACCTTTGCCGATCTCGGCCTTTCTCCTGACTTGCTCAAGGCAGTCGACGAAGCCGGCTATACCGAGCCGACCGACATCCAGCGCGAGGCCATTCCGCCAGTGCTGATGATGAAGGACATCATCGGCATTGCACAGACCGGCACCGGCAAGACGGCGAGCTTCGTGCTGCCAATGATCGACATCATGGCGAGCGGCCGGCGCCGCGCGCTGATGCCGCGTTCGTTGATCCTCGCACCGACCCGCGAACTGGCGGCGCAGGTGGCGGAAAACTTCGAGAAATACGGCAAGAACCATGACCTCAAGCTCGCCCTCCTCATCGGGGGCGTGCAGATGGGTGATCAGGTGAAGGCGCTGAACGAGGGCGTCGATGTGCTGATCGCAACGCCGGGCCGCCTGATGGACCTGTTCGAGCGTGGCAAGATCCTGCTCAACGGTTGCGAGCTGCTGGTGATCGACGAGGCCGACCGCATGCTCGACATGGGTTTCATCCCGGATATCGAGTTCATCTGTTCCAAGCTGCCCGAGCAGCGCCAGACCATGCTCTTCTCGGCCACCATGCCGCCGCCGATCGAGAAGCTGGCCAAGAAATTTCTCAACAATCCCAAGCGGATCGAAGTCAGCCGCGCGGCGACGACCAATAAGGACATCACCGCCTTCAAGGTGCCGGTGTCGAGCCGACAGAAGCGCGAAACCCTGCGCTGGCTGCTCAACAACGATCTGGTCGAAACCGCGATCATCTTCGCCAACCGCAAGACGACCGTGCGCGAGCTCAACAAGAGCCTCCAGCGCCACGGCTTCTCCTCCAGTGAAATCCACGGGGATATGGACCAGTCGAGCCGCCTCAAGGAACTCGATCGTTTCAAGAGCGGCGACGTGAATATTCTCGTCGCGTCCGACGTCGCTGCGCGCGGGCTCGACATCAAGGGCGTCAGCCACGTGTTCAATTTCGACACGCCATGGCACCCGGACGATTACGTTCACCGCATCGGCCGTACGGGACGGGCTGGGGCAAAGGGTCGCGCCTTCACCTTCGTCGCCCCCGAAGATGCCGAAGCGATCGACAATGTCGAGAAGCTGACCGGGTCTAAAATCGACGTATTCGGCAAGAAGGACGTGCGCGTCGCCCTCAAGGATTCGACGACCGATGAAAAGGCGGCAAGCGACACGCCGCCGAAAGAAGCGGACGAGCCCAAAAAAACTCGTCGCAAGAAATCGGATGCGGTCGATAGCAAGCCTGTCAAACAGCAGCGTGACAAAGTCCGCGACAGCAAGAAGGCAACCGGACAGCGCAAGCCGGACCCTGCAGGGCAATCCGCTGACGGCGACGACTGGAACGGTCCTGTGCCCGGCTTTCTCGACGTTTCCGCTACCTGACGATCGCGCCTTTACCCAAGCTTTACTCTGATCGGGCATGAGGGCCGGATGACGGCCCTGTCTCAACCGATCCTGTCGTTTCTTCGCGACTTGGCGATATACGGCGCCGTGTTCGGAATGGTTGCAGTGCTGGTCAAGCGATCGGCGATCGTCGATGCAATGAAGCGGTGCCGGGTGGAGGCACGAACGAACTTGGGCATCGCGGCCGTCAATACGCTTGTGATCCTGCCGCTATTCGCCGTCCCGGCAGCCGCCCTAACGGCTTTTCTCGATGGCAAGGGGCGCTTCGGGGAATTTTGGGAAGGCCTTCCAGAGTTGGCGGTCTTGCTGGTAGCCATCATTCTCATCGATTTCGTCGCGTACTGGCGGCATCGCTTGGAGCATGATCGCGGTTTGTGGCGTTTCCATGCGACGCACCACGCAGATACGGCGATCCATTGGCTTTCGGTCCAGCGCAAGCATCCGGTGGCGAAGATCATCTCGCTTTTCCTCGACCTCACACTGGTGATCGCGATCGGTATGCCCGCCTGGGCCATCTTCCTCGCGGCGATGATCCGCAGCGCTTGGGGCCATTTCATTCATGCCGACGTACCCTGGACGCTGGGAATGTTCGGTGAAATCCTGATCTCTCCCGCAGCGCACCGTTTGCACCATATTCGCGACGAGCGGCTGATGGGCACCAATTACGGCAACACCATCACGCTGTGGGACAAGCTGTTCGGTACCTGGTGCAACCCGGCTCCCTATCTCGACTGCGAGACCGGAATAGAGGAGGGCACCCGCGGTTTCTGGGGCGAACTGAAGCGGCCGTGGGAGGCGCGCTACCACGAACCGACGATGGCGAAAAACAAAATACCGGACAAGGCCGACGCCTGACCTTTGCTCCACTAAGGCCTGCTGCAAGGCCGCCTCGATGGGCGTGTTGCAGGATATCTGGCAGGGCCGCGGTCGTGGACAGCCCCGAATTCGCGATCAATTGGGTGGCGGTTGACGCTATCGAAGCTACTCCGCAACGGACCACACGCAATCCTGACCGGCCTTTCACGCAAGCTCCTGGACAAGCGTCCCGAGCGGCCGTGGATTTCCTACGACGCTGCGCAAGCTATCGACCGTCACATTGCCAAGACCTCACGCGTGCTCGAATTGGGTTCGGGCATGTCGACTGCCTGGTATGCGGCGCGAGCCGGACATGTGCTCAGCATCGAACGGGACGCGGAGTGGTTCGCCGAAGGCTCCAGCCGCCTGGCGACTCTGGAGAACGCGGAATTGCGCCAGTGCGAAAGCCGCGAAGCCTATCTTGCCATCGAGGTCGGCCGGCAATTCGATCTCATCATGATCGACGGGACATGGCGAGACGACTGCGCGCGTTTGGCCACCCAGCATCTTGCGTCGGGCGGGATAATCTACTGCGACAACATCGACAAACAGGGTGGCACTTCGGGCGATCTGGCGGAGACGCGCCGCTTGCTTATAGCCTTCGCCGAAGAGCGGGCCCTACCATGGACCGAGATCACCGATTTCGCCCCGACGCAATTCTTCGTGGAGCGGGCCTTGTGGGTCGGGCCGAACGCGCCTCGCTAATCCGCCAGTTTGACGAAACTATCGAGCACGCGCTTCTCACCAGCTTTTTCGAATTCGATGACCAGCTTGTTGCCTTCCTGATCGACTACGGTGCCGTAGCCGAACTTGTCGTGAAATACGCGGGCACCGATCGCGATGTCGGTGCGCGGCTTGGCGGCGAAGCTGGCAGCGCTGCGGCCCGGTTCGGCGAGGCGCTTGGGCGTCGCATCATATCCGGTCGATAGCGCCCGTTGCCAACCCGGGCCGCGCTTATCCGCACGTCCCGGCGCGTCGCGCGCGACATGCGCGAAGGGATCTTCGGTTTCCGTCCAGTTCGCGCGCCAGAGCGACGCGCCGCCGGTCATGGTGGTTTCACGCTCGATCGTCTCTTCGGGCAACTCGTCGATGAAGCGGCTGGGAATCGAGCTGGTCCACTGGCCATAGATACGCCGGTTCGCCGCGTGGAAAATCGTGCAACGGCGCTTGGCGCGGGTGATGGCGACGTAGGCGAGGCGGCGCTCTTCCTCGAGACTGGCGAGGCCCCCTTCGTCGAGCGCGCGCTGGCTCGGAAAGACACCTTCTTCCCAGCCCGGCAGGAACACGTGGTCGAACTCCAGCCCCTTGGCCGCATGCATCGTCATGATGGTCAGCTTCTCGCCATCGTCGGCGCGATCGTTGTCCACCACCAGGCTGACATGCTCTAGGAAGTCGGTAAGGCTCTCGTATTCCTCCATCGCGCGGGCGAGTTCGGAGAGGTTTTCCAGCCGTCCGGCGCTTTCTGCGCTGCGATCTTTCTGCAGCATGTCCTCATACCCGCTTTCGGCGATGACCATGCGCAGGAGTTCGGACGGCGTGACCTTCTCCGATTGCTGCCGCCAGTGCACGAACTGGGCCAACAGGCCAGTCAGCGTATTGCGCGCGCGGGTTGGCAACTCGTCACTATCGGCTAGATCTAGCGAAGCGGCGGCGAGCGGCCTCTGCGTGCGGCGGGCATGGCGGCGCATCGCCTCCAGCGTCTTCGCGCCGAGGCCGCGCTTGGGCTGGTTGTAGATCCGTTCGAAAGCGAGATCGTCGGCGGGCTGCTCGATGACGCGAAGATAGGCAAGGGCATCGCGGATTTCGGCGCGTTCGTAGAAGCGAAAGCCGCCGACGATGCGGTAATTGAGGCCGATCTGGATGAAGCGGTCTTCGAATTCGCGCGTCTGGTACTGCGCGCGCACGAGGATTGCGACCTCGTCCAGCGAGGCGCCTTCGGACTCCAGTCGTTCGATCTCCTCGCCTACCCGGCGCGCCTCTTCGGGTCCGTCCCAGACGCCGATCACGCGCACTTTCTCGCCTGCCGGAAGTTCGGTCCACAGCGTCTTGCCCAGCCGTTCGCTATTCGCGTCGATCAAGCCCGAGGCCGCAGCAAGGATCTGGGGGGTCGAACGGTAATTCTGCTCCAGCTTGATCACCGCCGCACCGGGAAAATCCTTCTCGAACTTGAGGA
The DNA here is from genome assembly GCA_947499095.1 of uncultured Erythrobacter sp. Lineage (GTDB taxonomy): Bacteria > Pseudomonadota > Alphaproteobacteria > Sphingomonadales > Sphingomonadaceae > Qipengyuania. Next base: position 15,794 of record CANMMR010000008.1, on the reverse strand, counting down.
TATTGGCCACTTCGGCGCCGCGCCAGGAATAGATCGACTGGTCATCATCCCCCACCACGCAAATGTTCTTGCGATCCTGCGCCAGCAGGCGGAGCCACAAATACTGGACCTGGTTGGTGTCCTGATACTCATCGACGAGGATGTATTTGTAGCGCTTCTGGTACTGCTCCAGCACGTCGCGATGCTGGCGGAAGATGTTCAGCATGTGGAGCAGCAGATCGCCGAAGTCGCAGGCGTTGAGCGTTTTCAGGCGCTCTTGATAAAGCTTGTAGAACTTCGCGCCCTGACCATTGGCGTAGGCCTCGTTCTCGGCTGCATCGAGATCGCCCGGGTTGAGGCCACGGTTTTTCCAGCGGTCTATCAGCCCGGCCAGTTGGCGCGCGGGCCAGCGCTTCTCGTCCAGCTCTTCCTGCTGGATCATCTGCTTGAGCAGACGCAACTGGTCGTCGGTGTCGATGATGGTGTAGTTGCTCTGCAGGCCGACCAACTCGGCATGGCGGCGAAGCATGCGTGCGCCGATCGAATGGAAGGTGCCGAGCCACGGCATTCCCTCCACCGCATCACCGATATGCCTACCGACACGCTCGCGCATTTCGCGCGCCGCCTTGTTCGTGAACGTGACGCACAGGATTTCGGAGGGCCACGCCCGGCGGGTCGCGATGAGATGTGCCAACCGCGCGGTGAGTGCTGCGGTCTTCCCGGTACCTGCTCCGGCCAGCATCAAGACCGGCCCCTCGGTGGTGAGAACCGCCTGGCGCTGGGGCGGGTTCAGCTGCGCCGCATAGGGCGGGATTCCGCCGTTTTCGCCGGTTTCCGAGGTGGGTACGATATCTGACATGAGCTCCGGAACAGCTAGGGAACGCTGGGCGGCAATACAAGCCTGACGTACCCCGACGTACTGAGGACCCACGGAACATTGCAGTGCGGTGCTGCGTAGGAAGGGTAATGGAAACGAAGATGGAGAACACTCCAATGCGTAATATGATTCTCGCCGGCGCAGCAGCCCTGGCTCTCACTGCCGCTCCCGCCATTGCGGACGACCACATGGAGGCGGACGCCTACATGTGGACCGACGCTCAGAAAGCCATGTATGATGGCTGGCCTGCCGACCGCCAGACCGCCTATGATGCATGGCCTGCCAATGTTCAGGAATATTACTGGACGCTGACGCCCGCTCAGACCAACGGCTGGTGGGTGCTGACCGACGAACAGCGCGTGCGCATCTATGAAATGACGCCCGAACAGCGCTCGACCGCTTGGACGCAGATCGCCGCTCAGTTGAATGGCTCAAGCGCCACCGCAACTACTCCAACGACCGCATCGACGTCGGCTTCGACCTCGCCGCGTTTCGTGAGCAAGGAAGTCGCTCAGCCGATCACGCGCAGCACTGCCGCTAACATCTCGGCCGAGGACCTGCCGGTATGCGCGCCGAACCAGCAGGATGGCTGCATCAATAGCTGGGAAAAGAACCGCACCGGTACGAAGCCGCTGGATTATTGGCCGGGTCGTCCCGCCAGCCAGATGGACTGATTTGAACTAAGGTATCACAACGTGTCGCAAGTGCGACTTGGCTGTGAGTTCAATGGCGGGACCGTGAAAGCGGTCCCGCCTTTCGGTTATGCGCGGGGCTCCGTTCGCCGCATTTTTACCACGATCACCGTTGGGCGGTGCGGAAAGCGCGAATGCGGTCGCGGCTATCTATTGCTTATCGGAAGCGTTTGAAACGACAAGGAGGGTCCCGGAGGGGTAAGTATTCGGGTCGCGTTCGTTGCGCATGTTCACTTCTAGAGGAAGAGCACATGCGAAAGACTTTTTGGTATATTCTCGGTGGCCAACTGGCCACGATTTCTATTCCTGCATTGGCGCAGGATACTCCCGAAACCACGGCTCCACCGCCGGCTGATGCCCAGCCTGCCGGGGCGATGATGACGCCCGAACAGATGGCGGTTGTCGACGATTGGCCGGAGGAGCGACAGGTCCAGTTCCGGCAGTGGCCGGGCGAGGTGCAGGAGTATTACTGGACGCTTGTGCCCGAGCGGCAGGAGCTCTTCTGGCGCCTCGCCGACGGCGACAAGCTGGCGATGGTCGCAATGGACGAGGCAGGCCGTGAAGCGGCATGGGGCCAGATAGAAACGCAAATTGGCGAAGCGGAATCAAGCGAACTCGCTACCGATGCCGATCCCGATCCGGTCGAGGAAACGGATGCCATCGATGAAGCGCATTCCGAACTTTCCGACCCTATGAAGCGATCGTAAAGCGCCTCACGCCGCGTCGGTAGCGAGCCTCAGGAGCGAGAGGCGAGCCTTGCCGACGCGGCGATCCGCCACGCATTCGAGCCCGCTGACCCGCGGCTCTTCCTTCGCGCCGGTTTCGAGCGCGATCCAGGTCGTGGGGTCGATCCACCCGAGCCGCAGCATGCGATCCAGAGCGACTTCGCCCGCGCCGGTCCCGTAAGGTGGATCGAGCAGAATCAGCTGGTACGCGGATTTGGCCGGGCCGAGGCTCATCACCGACGCCTGCTGAACGGTCGCTCTGGTCCGTGCCTCGAAGGTCTCGATATTGCTGCGAATCGCTTTCACCGCCGCGCTGTCCTGCTCGACGAACAGGCAGGAGGCCGCGCCGCGCGACAGCGCTTCCAGGCCGAGCGCGCCCGAGCCGGCGAAGAGGTCGAGCACGTGCAACTCGTCGAAGCTGCCGAGTCGGCTTGCTAGCATGTTGAACAGCGTCTCGCGCGTCCGGTCCGCGGTCGGACGGGTTTCCTCGCCCGGCGGCGCTGTCAGCTTGCGTCCGCGCCAGTCGCCAGCAATGATCCTCACTGGCGGCCCCCGCGCGCCAATTCGCGCTTGAAGCCTGCGACATCGCCGCGCCTGATCTCCAGCGCCTGCCCGCGCGGCAGGTCGCCGATGTGGAACGGGCCGTAGCCGATGCGGAGTAGGCGGTTCACCTCAAGCCCGAGATGTTCGAGCACGCGGCGCACCTCGCGGTTCTTGCCTTCGCGCAAGGTCAGCTCGATCCAGCGGTTGCGACCCGACCCGCGTTCGAGATTGGCTTCGATCCGCCCATAGCGGATGCCGTCGACTTCCACGCCCTCGATCAGCTCATCGAGCTGGGCCTGCGTCACATCACCGAACGCGCGGGCGCGATAGGTGCGTGGAACGCCGGAGGAGGGCAGTTCCATCGCGCGCTTCATCTCGCCATCATTGGTGAGCAGCAAAAGCCCTTCCGTGTTGTAGTCGAGCCTCCCCACCGGCATGACGCGGCCCGCATCCTTGGGGAGGGCATTGCGAAGCGCGGCGTAGATCGTGGGGCGACCCTTGGGATCGTGCTCGGTCGTCAACATGCCCGAGGGCTTGTGGAAGGCGAACAGCCGCGTTTCTTCCGCCTTGCCGACCGGCTTGCCGTCCACCGTCACCCCGCGCAGGCTGTCGAGCTTCACTGCCGGCGTGTCGAGCACCTTGCCATTTAGTGCGATGCGCCCGTCGGCGATCATGCGCTCGATCTCGCGCCTGCTCGCGACGCCTGCGCGCGCGAGCAGCTTGGCGATACGGTCGCCAGCTTCGGGAAGTCGGTTGTCGGACATGAGGGCGCGGTTAGGCGCTCAGTTCACCGCGCGCAAGGCTTCCTCGACCGTCTCGTGATAAAGCCTGATGCCGCCTTCCATCGTCCCGAGCGTGAGATGCGGGACCGCTCCCGTCGAAAGACCCTGCTGGCCGAGTTCGGCCGCGCGAAAATCCTCTCCCGCAAATACGCCTCCGTCGAGCAGCGCCCAGCTGCGCTCCCAGTGATCGCGGGCCTTGTCGGTGGCCGGATGCTCGGGGATGAGCATGAAATCCTCCACCAACGTGCGGTCGTGCTCCTGCGGCATCATCACCATCACGTTGATATAGTCGGGGCTTGGAATGATCAGCGCGCCGGGAAGCAGCTGGTAGGCGAAAGTAACGACGCGGCGCAGCGCGGCCATATCGGTCAGGTCGATGCCCTCCATCTCCTCCAGTCGCCCGACGGCGCTGCGCGAATGCGGGCCGATCATGTCGCCGCTGGTCGCACCGTCCTTGAAGAACGGGCCGATGGTTTTCGCATGCAGGCGAGTAACGTGATAGCTCTCTAGGAAGGCATCCATAATGAGCTTCCAGTTTCCGGCGACCTCGTGGGTCTTGCGGCGGAAGAGAACGTGGTCGCCCATTCCGAGGGCATGGAAATCCTCGCCGAGCGTCTCCGCCAAACCGAAGTCGGCCGTCTCCTCCTGCGGACAGAACCAGATCAGACCACCGGTCTCGCACGAGGGTAGCTCCACCAGGCCGTAGTCGCTTTTGTCTAGGCCGGGGAAGGTGTCGGGGCGGGGCAGGGCGAGCAACCGACCGTCCACGGCATAGGTCCAGGCGTGATAAGGGCAGACGAGCTTCTTCGTGCATTGGACGTCAGCGCTTTCGACCAGCCGCGTGCCGCGGTGGCGGCAGACGTTGAGGAAGACATGGACCGTGCCTTCCCCATCGCGCGTAATTAGCAGCGGTCGGCCCGTTGCGTCATGGGGCACCGCCATACCCGGATCGGGCAACAGGGCGGAGGGGCACAGGATCTGCGGCATCCTGTCATAGATCGCGGCCTTCTCGCGCGCCCAGTACTCGGGATCGGTATAGACGGAGGCAGGCACGGTGCTAGGTTCGGCAGCATCGCGCTTGCGGTCGTCGGCAATGTCTTTGGCCAGCGCCAGCATCCCGTCTGTGGGACGGCGTTCAGGCAGCGTCTTTGTCGGAACGTCCACGGTCCTGTTCCTTTCTCTCTCCAGCGGCTAGTGTCGCAAGAATTCACGATATTTGCAAAGGATGCCTGCGTATGGCCGAAGCCGCCGAGACCAAGAAGATTTCCGCATGGCGGGCGCTCGGCATGGCCCTCGGGGATCGCAAGACCGGCTTCATGCTGCTGTTCGGCTTTGCCAGCGGCCTGCCCTTTGCGCTGTTTCTCGGCACGCTGTTCGCCTGGCTGACGGAAGCGGAAGTCGATCTGGAGACGATGGGCATCTTCTCGCTGATCGGGCTGGCCTATGCATTCCAGTTCCTGTGGTCGCCCCTGATCGACAAGGTCAATATTCCGGTGTTGCGCAAACTCGGCAGGCGGAAGCAATGGATCGTGCCGATGCAGCTGTTGTTGGGCGCGATCCTCATCACGATGAGTATTCTCGAGCCGCGCACGCAGCTCGGCTGGTTCTCGCTGCTTGCGGGAATAGGTGCTTTCGCCAGCGCGACGCAGGACATTGCGATCAATGCGTGGCGTATCGACGTGGCGGACGAACGTGCCACCATCGACATCCTCTCGACCGTCTACCAGATGGGCTATCGGCTCTCCTCGCTCGTGGGCGGTGCGCTCGGGCTGATCATCGCAGCGCGTATCGGCTGGCCCCAGACCTATATGATGATGGGGGGTATTCTGCTGTTCGTGGGCTTTGTCGGCCTGTGGGCGCCCAATGCCTCCGGTGTCGCCGAAGAGAATCAGGGCGACGAACAGGTCCGCGCATTGCGAATGGCTGGCGAATTGAATCCGCACATCCGCAATCGCGCGCTCGCACTGGTCGGCCTCTTGTGGGCAGGTGCGATCGGCATCGTGCTCGCCTTCATGGTCATGTCCATGACTTATGCGCCGGAGGATCGGCCGAACCCGACGGAATTTACGGTCAACGTCGGTCCGTGGATCATCGTGGCGACGATCATCCTGCCCGCGCTGATCGCTGGCTGGCTCGCTTCGCAGAAGAAGCAGGGCAAGCATCTGCTGCACGAAGACGCGCCGCCGGTGAGCGGTGGCTCCTACGTGCTCGACCACCTTTATCGTGCGCTCGTACTGCCGCTGGTCGAACTCGTCGGCCGGATGGGCTGGTCGCTGGTGCTCATCCTCGCGGTCGTGCTGACCTATCGCATATGCGATGCCATCTGGGGCACCTTCGCCTACCCGTTCTACCTCGGTGAGCTCGAATATACGAACGACGATGTGGCCTTCGCCTCCAAGTTCTTCGGCGTGGGCGCCATCATCGCAGGGCTGGCGCTGGGCGGTTTGATGCTGACGACTATCGGCCGCATGGCGACGCTACTGATCGGCGGCATCCTCGCGGCGCTGACCAACCTTCTCTATGCGGACATGGCGATCGGCGGCGCTTACATGCAGGCGTTCAGCGATGCCGTAGGCTTTACCTATCTGATCGAGCAGGTTCCCGGGATCGGCGATGCGGATCTTGCCAAGCTGACCATTACCATCGCGTTCGAGAACCTCGCCATCGGAATTGCAGGGGCGGCTTATATCGCTTGGCTGTCCTCGATCGTGTCGAAGAAATTCAGTGCCGTTCAATACGCGCTGCTGTCCTCGCTCACGCTGCTGGTCGGTACGCTCGGCCGCGGCGCGCTCGGCGAGATGATCGAGAACCAGGGCTATTACGACGTTTTCATCCTGACCACCTGGATCGGTCTGGGCGCAGCGGTCCTCGTGTGCATCGAGTGGTGGCGCGAAAGCCGCTCGAAAGCGGCAGCGGGTATTGTTGCACCGGAGGCTGGAGAAACCGTGCCGGCCGAGTAACGGATAGCGCTAATATTTCTGTGGGCGTTAAGTGAGCGATAACCTCCGTCGTTGTAGCCCTGTCGGTCATGGGGACGCAGCAAAAAGACATAATGGAACCAAAAGAACGCGATTTCCTTCGCTTGCCACTCGGTGTGCTCGGCTATCTCGAAACGCTCGAGGGTCGCAAGCGGGTTGAGATCGTCGATTTGTCGCAGGGCGGCGCCCACATCCTCCTGTTGGAACACGAAGATCGGGTGGCAAGCGACATTTCGGACTGCTTTCTCAAATGGTTGCAATTCGACGCCTTCGGCACAGTCACGTGGAAAGATGGCCCGCGCATGGGTCTTGCCTTCGAGCAGCCCTTGCGGCCCGGCGTGATCAAGGAAACGAAGAAGCAGGCACCGATCATGGTGCGCCGCGATTTCGACGAGCTGCGCAACGTGGCGAAGCTCTGGTCGAAGGGCTTCTTCCCGAGCACCTGAGCCGGCTCAGTCGGGCAGCTCGTCGTTCAGCCTGAGGACTTCTCCTGCGAGATATAGCGAGCCGGCGATGAGCACGGGGAGCTCGTCTTTCGACAAAGCGGCCATCGCTTCCGGCAAATCGGTTGCGGCGCGGGCACTCGGCCCGAAAGCTTCGGGACCGTGGTGATCATGCCCGGGAACCGGGACCACCGAGAGGCTGGCAATCGAGCTTGCCAGCGGATCGATCAGCGCATGCGGATCCTTCGCCTCGAGCATCCCGAGAATGAGGTGCACGCGCTGGCCGCGGAAGTGTTCGGCCAGCATCTCGCCGGCGGAGCGATTGTGCCCCCCGTCGAGCCAGACTTCGCGATCGCCGACAAGGGGGCCTTCCGACAAACGCTGAAGCCGCGCCGGCCACTCTGCGAGCGTAAGGCCGCGTTCGATGGCCGCTTCGGACACCGCCAATCTGTCTTGCCGAGCGAGCATAGTCACGGCGAGGGCGGCATTCCAATGCTGGTGCGCACCCGGCAAGCCGAGGTCCTTGCGGGACAGGCGCTCCACCAGCGATCGATCAACCTCGTCGACAATCGCTCCGTTTCGCGCGGCGACAGCGGCAATCGTGTCGCGTGCGACTTGCTGATACGTCTCGGTCAAAGTCACCAGCGGCACACCCCGTTTGGCGATTCCGGCCTTCTCGAAGGCGATGCGTGCGATGGGTTCTGTCGGGACGCCGTTGTCGGGGGCCAGCAGGAAGCGTTCGTGGTCGATCCCCAGCGCGGCGATGCCGCAGGCGGCGAGCACTTCGGGCTCCAGCACGTTGGTCGCGTCGAACCGGCCGCCCAAACCGACCTCGACCACGCAAGCGTCGGCGGGCACGCGGGCGAACTCATTGAAAGCCGCGGCGATGGTGACTTCGAAGAAGCTCGGTTCGAGATCGGCTCCGGCATCGAGCACCTCTTCCAGCACAGCGGCCAGCCGCTCGTCGCAGATCAGCTCGCCCGCGATCCGGATGCGCTCGTTGTAGCGCACGAGATGCGGGCTCGTCGTTATGTGGACGCGATAGCCCTGCGCCTCCAGCATCGCGCGAAGGAAGGCGCAGGTCGATCCCTTGCCGTTGGTCCCGGCGACATGGAAGGTCGGCGGCAGGCGCTTGTGCGGATCGCCGAGGCGCGCCAGCAGCGCGCGGATGGTGTCGAGGCCGAGCCGCCCCTGCGGCACGGACAATGCGCCGAGCCGGTCGAGCTGGCGCTGGACATCGGGACTGTCGGAGCGGGCGAAGTCCCGCATGAGGGGGCTCAGGCCGCCTCGGCAGGCGCCAGATAGTCGAGCAGCGTCGCCAGCGTATCCTTCAGGTCGTGGCGATGCACGACCATGTCGACCATGCCGTGCTTGTGCAGGTACTCTGCGCGCTGGAACCCGTCGGGCAGCTGCTCGCGGATGGTGTCCTGGATCACGCGCTGGCCGGCGAAGCCGATCAGGGCACCGGGCTCTGCGATATGGATGTCGCCCAGCATGGCATAGCTGGCGGTCACGCCGCCGGTGGTCGGGTCGGTCAGCAGCACGATATAGGGGAGGCCCGCTTCTTTCAGGCGGCGCGTCATCACGGTCGCCTTGGGCATCTGCATAAGGCTGAGAATGCCTTCCTGCATGCGGGCGCCACCGGCGGCAGTGACCACGATATAGGGCGCGCGGCGAGTCAGCGCTCGCTCGGCCCCCTGGCAGAAGGCGGTGCCGACGGCCATGCCCATCGATCCGCCCATAAAGGTGAAATCCTGCACGCCGACGACCGCCGGCTTGCCCTCGATCGCGCCGGAGCCGACGATGAAGGCGTCCTTGTGCGGGCTCTTCGCGCGCGCCTTTTTCAGCCGGTCGGTGTATTTCATCGAGTCGCGGAACTTGAGTGGGTCTTCCTTCACCTCGGGGACGGGAAGCACCTCATAGCCTTCGTCGAGCAGCTGGCGCAGGCGCGCGTCCGCGCCGATCCGGCCGTGATGGTCGCAGCGCGGGCAGACGTAAGCGTTCTCTTCGTATTCCTGCGCGAAGACCATCTGCTGGCAGCTGGGGCACTTGACCCACAGATCCTTGTCGGTGGTGCGCTTGGACAGCGAGGTGATGGAATTGCGGACGCGGGTGAACCAGTTCATGAGGAAGCCCTTGCCGCCGAATGGACGGCCTTGGCAAGCCCTGCGGTGAGCTCGCGCAGCCTGGCCGGAGCGTCCGCGCCATGCTCGGCGACCAGCTCGACCAGTGCAGAGCCGACCACAACGCCATCGGCCACGCGAGCGATCTCGCCCGCCTGTTCGGGCGTGCGCACGCCGAAGCCGACCGCAACGGGAATGTCGGTCGATCGCTTGATGCGGGTGACGTTGGCCTCGATCGATTCGATTGCGGCCTGCTGCATGCCGGTGATGCCTGCGACCGCGACGTAATAGAGGAAGCCCTCGCTACCCTCGACCACGGCAGGCAGCCGCTTGTCGTCCGTGGTCGGCGTGGCGAGGCGGATCGGGGCGATTCCTGTCTCGCGCAGCGCGGGGCCGAGTGCGTCGTCCTCTTCGGGCGGAATGTCGACACAGATCACGCCGTCGACGCCGGCATCCTTCGCGGCGGAGGCGAACCATTCCGGCCCCCGCCGGATCATCGGATTGGCATAGCCCATCAGCACCAGCGGGACGTCGGGATGCCGTCCGCGAAACTCGGTCGCGATGCGTAGCACATCTGCGGTGGTCGTCCCTGCGCTGAGCGAGCGGATGTTGGCCTTCTGAATCGCGGGCCCGTCGGCCATGGGGTCGGTGAAGGGCATCCCCAGCTCGATCACGTCCGCGCCGCCTTCGACCAGCGCGTCGAGATTGGCTGCCGTGTCGCCGTCGCCTGCGGTGATGAAGCAGACGAGTGCGGGGTGTGGCTTGGCGAAGGCGACGGAGAGGCGATTCGGGGTGGTCATAGGGTCAGGTTCGTTCATCTAACTCGGCGGAAGTCTGAGACATGGACCGCATGTTACACTGTCCAAGCGGGAAAAAGTGCAAGGTGGGAATTCGGGTTGGTTCCTGTCCGGACAAAGTAAGAATGAGACGGCGGTTCATGCGCTTCTCTTTGCATGGATATCAGGGTGTAGGACAGGATCTGTCGGTATCAAGGGAGATGTGACGACAAAGCCCCCTCACCTTCAGGGGAGGGGGTTGGGGGAGGGGGAGCCATCTCGTCTATGACCAAGCCAAGCTGTTGAAGCACCCCTTCCATGTTGGACATCACATCGGAATTCGCAAATCTGATCACCCGGTATCCTTGCTCCTCCAGCGACTGGCTTCGCTGCGCATCGTAGCTTTCGCGCCCAGCATGCGTATCTCCGTCGATTTCGATAGCGAGCTTCGGGTGGTTCGAGGCGAAATCGACTATAAGTTTCCCGACTACGTTTTGCCTGCGGAACTTCACGCCCCGAAATCTGGCAGCCCGCAGTTGCAGCCACATCCGCATCTCGGGCTCGGACAAGTCCTTTCGTATTTTTTGCGCATGTTTGAGTGAGTCAGCGTCGCGCATCTTCCCCTCTCCCAACCATCTCCCCTGAAGGGGAGATGGCTACATCTTCACCCCAAGCCGTTCCGCCACGGTGAAGATGTCCTTGTCCCCACGCCCGCACAGGTTCGCGAGGATCACGCTATCCTTCGGCATGTCCTTCGCGCGCTTGGCCACCGCCGCGATGGCGTGGCTCGGTTCCAGCGCGGGAATGATCCCCTCGGTGCGGCAGAGGAGCTGGAAGGCATCCAGCGCCTCCTCGTCGGTGATCGCCGTGTATTCGACGCGGCCCGAGTCTTTCAGCCAGGCGTGTTCGGGGCCGATGCCGGGATAGTCGAGGCCGGCGCTGATCGAGTGGCCCTCCGTAATCTGGCCGTCCTCATCCTGCAGCAGATAGGTCTTGTTGCCGTGAAGCACGCCGGGGAAGCCGCCGAGGAGGCTTGCCGCGTGTTCTTCTCCATCCAATCCATGTCCTGCCGCCTCGACGCCCAGCATCTTTACGTCCGGATCGTCGAGGAAGGGGTGGAACAGGCCGAGCGCGTTGGAGCCGCCGCCGATGGCTGCGACCAGCAAATCGGGCAGGCGGCCGATGCGGTCCTGCATCTGCACGCGCGCTTCCTTGCCGATCACGTTCTGGAAATCGCGGACCAGCTCGGGATAGGGATGCGGGCCGGCGGCGGTGCCGATGATGTAGAAGGTGTCGTGGACATTCGCGACCCAGTCGCGCAGCCCTTCGTTCATCGCATCCTTCAGCGTGCCGCGCCCGCTGGTCACGGGCACGACCTCCGCGCCGAGCAGCTTCATGCGGAAGACATTGGGCGATTGGCGCCGCACGTCCTCTGCGCCCATGTAGATGACGCAGGGCAGGCCGAAGCGCGCGCAAACGGTGGCGGTGGCGACGCCGTGCTGGCCCGCACCGGTTTCCGCGATGATGCGCGTCTTGCCCATGCGGATCGCGAGCAGGATCTGCCCTATGCAATTGTTGATCTTGTGCGCGCCCGTGTGATTGAGCTCGTCGCGCTTGAACCAGACCTGCGCGCCGCCAAGCGCCTCGGTCAGCCGTTCCGCAAAATAGAGCGGGGAGGGGCGGCCGACATAGTGTTCGAGCAGATCGTCGAACTCGCGCTGGAATTCGGGATCGGCCTGCGCCGCGCGATACTCGCGCTCCAGGTCGAGGACGAGCGGCATCAGCGTCTCGGCGACATAGCGCCCACCGTAATCGCCGAAATGCCCGCGCTCATCCGGCATCTGCCGGAAAGTGTTGGCGTCGGGCTGGTTGCGGAAGGAGTTTGGCTGGTCTGTCATATCTGGCGAGCCGCTTTGCAAAATGCCGCGATCTTGTCCACGTCCTTGGTGCCCGGCGCGCTTTCGACGCCGCTGGAGGTATCGACCAGCGGCGCGCCCGATTCGGCGATCGCCTGCGCGACATTGGCAGGGGACAGGCCGCCCGCCAGACCCCAGCCGACCTTGCCGCGCCAGCCGAAAAGCAGGGACCAGTCGAACCGCAAGCCCATGCCGCCGGGCAGGGCCGCATCTTTCGGCGTCTTCGCATCGAACAGCAGCAGGTCGGCGACACCGCGATAGGCTTCGGCTTTGTCGACATCTTGCTTCGTGGCGATCGGCAAGGCTTTCCAGACCGGTAGCCCGAAGCGCTCCTTCACCTGCGCCACGCGTTTTGGTGTTTCCTCGCCATGCAATTGCACCGCATCGAGCCGCCCCGCGCCGATCGCATCGCGCAGCAGCCCGTCATCGGCATCGACGAACAGCCCGACCCGGCCGATCTTGCCTCCGCCGCGCGCCGCAAGCGCTGCCGCAGCATAGGTATCGACATGGCGCGGCGATGGCGGAAAGAAGACGAGGCCGACGAAATCGGCCTCTGCCGCAACCGCCGCATCCAGCGCCTCGGGCGTCGATATCCCGCAGATCTTGATAGCTGTCCGCATGGCTGGGCTAAAGCGTCGCCTCAATTTCGCGCGCAGCCTGAACGGGATCGTCCGCGCGGCTGATCGGACGGCCGATCACGAGCACGCTGGCGCCGTCGTCGCGGGCCTGGCGCGGGGTGACGACGCGCTTCTGATCGCCCGCCGCGCTGCCGGCCGGACGCAGGCCGGGGACGACGAAGAAGCCGTCCTTCCATTGGTCGTGCACGGCCTTCACTTCCTGGCCCGAGCAGACGATGCCGTCGAGCCCGGAGTCCTGCGCCAGTTCCGCCAGCCGCATCACGTGATCGTGCGCGCTGCCCTTGATGCCGGTGCGTTCGAGGTCGCGATCGTCCATGCTGGTGAGCATGGTCACGCCGACCACCTTGGTATGCTCGGCCGCAGCGGCCTTCGCATCCTCCAGCATGGCTCGCCCGCCGCTCGCATGGACGGTGACGATGGAGGGCTCCAGCACGTGGATCGCCTGCATCGCAGCGGCGACGGTGTTGGGAATGTCGTAGAGCTTCAAATCGAGGAAGATCGGCAGGCCGAGCTGGCCGATCATGTGGACCCCGTGCGCCCCGTGCGCGCAGAAGAATTCCAGCCCCAGCTTGATCCCGCCGACATGGCCCTTGACGGATTTCGCCAGCTCGATCCCTTCGCGCAGGCGCGGGACGTCGAGGGCGAGATAGACGGGATTGCTCATCGCGGGCTCCCGGGTTCCGGATCGACGGGATTGGCAGGTTCGGGCGGGAGGTCGCTACGCGGCGTCGTGGCGGGACTCGCGGCGGGAGCGGGGGCGTGACCGGTGGCGGGAGCCGCCGCGGGAGCATCGCTCTTCGGTGCGGCCATGCGCGTCGTCGCCGCTTCCAGTGCGTTGACGCGGCGCGTCATGCGCCATTGCGCGGTCCGGTGGATCAGCCACATGGGAATGAGGCCGAGCAGGAAGGCGACAATCACCAGCGCCGGCAATTTCGTTTCCAGCACGATGTTCGACCAGATCTGCACCTCCACCGGCTTCCAGTTGAAGAAGCTGAACGCGAGCAGGGCGAAGAGCAGCAGGACCCAGACGATGGTGCGGACGATCTGCATTGTGGTTCGGCTCCCGAATTATCCTTTGCTATAGTGCTAGGCCGCGAGAGCGCGCCCGTCCAGTGACACAGCTACCCGAACACCCGCGCGAAGATCGTGTCGACATGCTTGAAGTGGTAGTCGAGATCGAAGCGGGCTTCGAGTTCCTCTTCGGACAGGGCGGCGGTCACTTCCTCGTCCTGCTTCAGCAGGTCGAGCAGCATCAGGCGACCGTCCGATTCCCACACTTTCATCGCATTGCGCTGGACGAGGCGGTAGGCATCCTCGCGGCTCACGCCGTTCTGGGTGAGGGCGAGCAGGACGCGCTGCGAATGGATAAGGCCGCCCATGCGGTCCATGTTCGCCTGCATCCGCTCCGGGTAGACCAGCAGCTTGTCGACCACGCCGGTCAGGCGCGCGAGCGCGAAGTCGAGCGTGATTGTCGCGTCCGGACCGATGAAGCGCTCCACCGAGGAATGCGAAATGTCGCGCTCGTGCCACAGCGCCACGTTTTCGAGCGCGGGCAGGGCATAGGCGCGGATCATGCGCGCCTGGCCGGTGAGGTTCTCGGTGAGGATCGGATTGCGCTTGTGCGGCATCGCACTCGAGCCCTTCTGGCCCTTGGAGAAGAACTCCTCGGCCTCGAGCACTTCGGTGCGCTGCAGGTGGCGAACCTCGACCGCAAGGCGCTCGATGCTGCCGGCAATGACGGCGAGGGTGGAGAAATACATCGCATGGCGATCGCGCGGGATGACCTGGGTGGAGACCGGCTCCGGCTTCAGGCCCAGCTTTTCGGCGACATATTCTTCGACGCTCGGGTCGATATTCGCGAAAGTGCCGACCGCGCCCGAAATGGCGCAGGTCGCGATTTCCTCGCGCGCGGCGAGGAGGCGCGTCTTGCAGCGATCGAACTCGGCATAGGCCTGCGCCAGCTTGAGGCCGAAAGTCACCGGCTCGGCATGGATGCCGTGGCTGCGGCCGATGGTCGGCGTGAACTTGTGCTCTTCCGCGCGGCGCTTGATGGCGGCCAGCAGGTCATCGAGGTCGGCGAGCAGGATGTCGGTCGCGCGCGCCATCTGCACCGCCAGAGTTGTGTCGAGCACGTCGCTGCTGGTCATGCCCTGGTGCATGAAGCGGGCTTCCTCGCCGACATTCTCGGCCACCCAGGTGAGGAAGGCGATCACGTCGTGCTTAGTCACCGCCTCGATCGCATCGATCGCCTCGACGTCGATCTTTGGATCGGTCGCCCACCAGTCCCACAGCGCCTTCGCCGCGCTCTTCGGGACGACGCCCAGCTCGCCCAGCTTTTCCGTCGCATGCGCCTCGATCTCGAACCAGATGCGATACTTCGCCTCCGGCTCCCACAGGGCGGTCATGTCGGGGCGGGCGTAACGGGGGACCATGGGAGACTCCGGTGGCAGGGGTGAGTGGTTGCCGGAGCCGCTAGGGTGGCGGGGCGATTATGGCAAGGTCGGGAGCTAGCCTGCCCTATCGCGGCAGGAAACCCAGTTCATAGACCATCGGGCGCAGCTTATCCGACAGCGCGGCATAGGCGGATTTGAACGGATCGAAATCGGTCAGCTCGGTATCGCCATAAGCCTCCAGCGCGCGGCGCACCTGATACCACCCGGCATCGGGGCGGCCCAGCTTCAGCTCCTCGCGGATCTTGCGCGGGAACTGCGTGGCGTGAAAACGAATGAAGAGCTTGCGCCCTTCATTCAGCACGGCCTGCGCCTCGGGCGAGAAATCGAGGTCGGCTATGTAACGCGCCATGAAATCGCTCTCGAACCGCCCCTTCGCACCGATCTCCGCTTCGGTAAAAGGGATGAAATGATTAGTCAGTGACGTGACCCCCTGATTTTCCTCCAAGTTGGATTAGAGTCCGGCCCTAGTAGAAGGACGGACGAGATGAAGAGAACGAGGTTTTCAGAAGAGCAGATCATCGGACTGCTGAAGGAGGCTGAGGCGGGTGCGAAGACCGCTGACCTGGCCCGTCGACACGGAGTGTCGGAAGCGACGATCTACAACTGGAAGTCGAAGTATGGCGGGCTGGAGGTGTCCGATGCCCGCCGACTGAAGGAGCTCGAGAGCGAGAACGCGGAGCTCAAGCGTTTGCTTGCCGATGCGATGCTGGATCAGGCCGCGTTGAAGGATCTTCTGGCAAAAAAGTTTTGACGCCCGCCGCGCAGCGAGAAGCTGTTGCTCATCTCCAGGCGTGCCATGGGATGAGCGAGCGGCTGGCGTGCCGTGTCATCGATGCCGATCGCAAGAGCGTGCGTTACCGTTCGAAGCG
>CANMMR010000007.1 GCA_947499095.1 uncultured Erythrobacter sp. | reverse complement strand
ACCACACCTCCTCGCTGGAGGCTGGTGAATCACATCTCGATGCTGCTGTGAATCCCGTTTATGGGTCCGGACCCTAGTTCTTCTGTGCTACATAATTGCTCTCCCGGCGCTAAATCACAACTGACTCGCTGCGACTGCGATCAATTGGCTCGATGCCGGTGGACCTGCGATCGCGCATCAATACCGGACGCATCCGCTCATAAGTGCATTCAAAGCGGCATGGGGAACAGAATTCTGCAACAAATCTCGCTGCTTATCGCAGCCCTTTTCATCGCTATCGCCTGGACTGCATCGGCCCAGTCCGAGCGTCAGGTGGCGCAGGATCCCTCGCCCTACGTCTATCAAGTGGAGACGCTGCAGAAGGGCGGCGGGGCTGCCAGCCCGCTAGAGCTCGATACGCCCATGGGCCTCATGGAAAGCTTCATGGCCGCCGGCGAGCGCGGCGATTGGGAGCGGGCTTCGGCTGCACTGGACCTCGCTAACGTCGATCGGACGGCGAATGCGGATTCGCCGCAGGATCTTTCGGCCAAGCTCTACGACCTGCTTCACCGGACGGTCGCAATCGACTGGGCCTCGCTGCCCGACCGCCCCGATGCCGTCGACACGACCACGACGAGCAAGGATCCGATGGCCGGCGCGCCGCGACGCTCGATCGTGATCGGCTATCTCGAAGTCGAAAACCGGACCGTCCCGATCAGGATCGCGCGCGTGCAGGCGCCCGGCAGCGAGCCCCTGTGGGTGTTCAGCCTGCAGAGCGTCGCCAATGTCCCGCAGCTTTATTTCATTTACGGACCCAGCAATTTCGAGGAGGCTCTGCCCGCGCCGCTGCGCAAGCAGGCGTTCTGGACGCTCGCCTGGTGGGAAGTGATCGCTCTGCCGCTGATCCTGCTGGTCGCAGCCTTTGCTGCAGCACTGATCTATTTCGCGATCAATCAGTGGCGGCACCGGCTGGACGAGGACACCAAGCTCTACGGCATCCTACAGGCGGTGCACCTGCCAGCGACACTGCTGGCCTTTGCCGGCACCTTCGCGCTCGTGCGGACGACGTTCTTCCGCTTGTCCGGGCCGGTCAAGGACCTGCTCGATCCGCTCCAGCTGGTGCTCATCCTCGCCGCGATCATCGGGATTGCGCTCGCGGTCATCGATTATCTGTTCGACTTCGCCACATCGCGCCGGACGGACAAGCTCGAAGCGGCAGAAAACAACGCGGATCGCAACTTCTATACGAAGATGAGCGCGATCAGGCGGATCGTCACCGCCTTGTTGCTGCTGGCCGGGATCGGCTTCCTGCTCGTCGCCAGCAATATCTCGAACACGCTCGGCTTCTCGATCATCGCCTCGGCAGGCGTGATCGGCCTCGTGCTCGTATTCGCCGCGCGCAAGGTGCTGGGCGATATCATGTCCAGCGTGCAGATCGCGTTCGCGCAGACCGCGCGGATCGGCGATGCGATCTATTATTGCGGACAGTGGTGCTATGTCGAGAAGATCGGCTTCACCCATTTACGCCTGCGGACCTGGGACGAGCGTCGGGTGATCGCACCACTCGGCGACTTCACCAGCGACAGTTTCGAGAACTGGACCAAGCAGGACCCGAGCCTGATGATGCATGTCGAGCTGGAATTGGACAATCGCGCCGATGTCGACGCGCTGCGCGAACCGTTCCGCGAATTCGTCGAGAACGACGAGGATGTGATCGATCCGGACGATGCGGTATGCGAAGTGATCTCGGAGAATGCGCGGGCGATGACGGTGCGCTTCATGGTGCGAGCCGAGGATCCGAAGACAGGCTGGAGCATGCATTGCCGCCTGCGCGAACACATGCTTGCCGCCGCCTCCCGCCTCGATGCTGCCGCCGGTCACGAACCCGCGCCTGCCTTCCTCCCGCGCGAACGCGAAGTGCGAATGGACGCGGAAGGCTAGAACCGCCGCATATCGTGGCTTTCGGCGGGGATCGAAACCGCCAACCCGTCGAGCGCTTCGGTCAGGTCGATCTGGCAGGATAGCCGGCTGGTCCGCGCAACACCTGCCGCCAGGTCGAGCATGTCCTCTTCCTCCTCGCTGGCTTCGTCGAGCCGGTCGAACCATTCGGGCGCGACGATGACGTGGCAGGTGGAGCAGGCCATTTGCCCCTCGCACGTTCCTTCCAGCGGCAGACCTGCTGCCTGGGCCACGCGCAGCAGATTGTCGCCCGGCTCGCACTCGGCGATGACGATCTCGCCCTTTGATTTCGTGAACTCGACCTTCACAGCGCGCCCTGCGCTTTTGCCGCGGTGTTGATCTTCTCCGCGGCCTGCTCGATCTCGTCCATCGTGGTATGGCGCCCGAAGCCGAGCCGGATGGAGGCCTTGGCAAGCTTCTTCGGCAGGCCGATCGCTTCGAGTACATGGCTCGTCCGGCCCGATCCGCTGGCGCAGGCGGAGCCGGCGGAGAACATCACGTCGCGCACGTCGCTCATCAGCCGGTTCACGTCGAGCCCGCCGCCGTTCGGCCCGCGCGGGCGAATGTTGAGATTGCCGTGCCAGCGCGCCTCCGCGCTGCCGTTCAGCTCCCAATTCTCGAACAGCTCGCTGGCGCGCTTCCAGAGCTTCTGCACATGCTCCGCATCCTCCTCCATCCGGTCTTTCGCCTCCTGCGCGGCAGCACCCATGCCGGCGACCAATGCAGGCGACAATGTGCCAGAGCGCATGCCGAATTCCTGCCCGCCGCCGGTCTGCACCTCGTCCAGCGACAGTCCTTCGCGCACCCACAGTGCGCCGATGCCCTTAGGCCCGTGAAACTTGTGGGCTGAAATGGCGATCATGTCCGCACCGGTCAGTTCGATCCGGCCATAGGCCTGCACCGCGTCGCAGAAATAGAGCGCGTTGTTCTCCTTCGCCTTGCGATGCCATTCGATGGTCGGCTGGATCGTCCCGATCTCGTTGTTGACCTGCATCAGGCAGACGAGGCGTGTGTCGCTGGGTAAATCCTGCTTCGTATTGCACTGCCCGTTCTTGGCGACGTTCAGCACATGGCACTTGCCTGCATCCTCCGCGGTGTCGAGCACCGCAGCATGCTCGATGGCAGAGATAGAGACCGCTCCGCCCTTGCCGCTTCCGCGGATAGCGAGATTGATCGCCTCAGTCGCGCCGCCGGTGAAGATCACCTTGCCGCCTGCCGGGAACAGCGCCGCGACCTGCTCGCGCGCCAATTCGATGGCCGCCTTGGCCTGTCGTCCCATGCGGTGCGGGCTGTGCGGATTGCCGAAACCGGTGCCGCCCGGCCCGTCGAGCCAGCGCAGCATTGCATCGCGCGCCTCGGGCGCGAGAGGGGTGGTGGCCTGGTAGTCGAGATAGATCATGCCTGTTCCACCATCGGCTGGTGGCAATTCGGACAATCCTTCAATGTCTCGTGTCCATGAAAATGTGTTGCGATGCGATGATCGTAGGCGCGCAGACCACACGACCGGCATTTCAGGGTGAAGGCCAGAATTGCGATCGCTCCGAAAACGATGGTGAACGACCATAACGTGCGGAACGTTAAGTATTCGATCGACGCGACGAACAAACCGACCATACAGAGGCGAAGATAAAAGGTCCAAAAAGTCTGGGTCATGCTTTTGCCATCTCAAACCACACCTCGCAGAAGCGTTCCACCTCGCCGCGGGTGGTGTTCCAGCCGAGCGATACGCGGATTGTGTTTGCGGCGACCTCCGGCTCGACCTGCATCGCCTCCAGCACGCGGCTGGTCTTCATCGTGCCGCTGGAGCAGGCGCTGCCTTGCGAGACCGCGATGCCCGCCATGTCGAAGCGCATGACCTGCGCGGTGGCGCTCATGTTCGGCATGGCGATGGCGCGGATGTAGGGCGTGGGGTCGGAAAGCGGGAGCAAGCCCTCGAGCGAATTGACAGGCTCCAGAACGAAGGGATCGAGGTAAGGGTCTTTCACCGCTTCGAGCGCCGCCGCCATGCCGATCACGCCGGGCAGGTTCTCCGTGCCGCGCCGATAACCGCGCTCATGCCCCCCACCGGGCTCGAGCAAACCGAAATCGCGGATCAGCAGCGCGCCAACACCGATCGGACCGCCGAACTTGTGTGCCGAGAGGACAGCCATGTCGCAGGGCGGCAGGGCGAACTTGCCGGTACTCTGCGCGCAATCTGCGAGCAGCAATCCGCCAGCATCCTTCACAATATCCGCAATCGCTTGCAGATCCTGCCGGTTGCCGGTTTCCGAATTCACGTGCTGCACGGCGACGAGCGGTCGCTCGCGCTGCACTGCTTCTGCCAGTATATCGAGGTCGAGTGCGCCGTCCGGTCGCACCGGCAGCCGCTCTGCCGTCGGCATCGCCTGGAAGATGCAATCATGTTCGACGGCGGAAACCAGCCGCGCCCCCGCCTTTGCACTATGCAAAGCCAGCGCGGCCGCCTCGCTCGCGCCGCTGGTGAAGATCACCTCGCCGTCCCATCCCAGCGCCGCCTTGATCCGCTCGCGTGCATCCTCCAGCAGGCTGCGCGCCTTGCGCCCTTCGGCATGCGGCGAACTGGGGTTGGCCCATAGCCGGAAGCCCTCTTCCATCGCCGCTTTCGTTTCGGGGCGCAGCGGCGTGGTGGCGGCGTGATCGAGATAGATGCGTTCGGGAATGATACGGGCTCGAAATTATTGCGAAATCGCGGGGAAGCCCTATATAGCCCGCGACCTCGCATGCGCCACCCATGGCCAGCGCGACCCATCAGATTCGACAGGTACTCCATCCATGCCGACCGTCATCTTCCCCGGCCCCGAAGGCCGTCTCGAAGGCCGTTTCTCTCCCGCCCCGCGCCCGCGTGCGCCGGTGGCAATGATTCTGCACCCGCATCCGCAGGGCGGCGGCACGATGAACGAGCAGATGACGCAGCGGCTTTACAAGACCTTCGTCAACCGCGGCTTCGCCACCCTGCGCTTCAATTTCCGCGGCGTCGGCCGTAGCCAGGGTAGCTTCGACAACGGCGTTGGCGAACTGTCCGATGCTGCCAGCGCGCTCGACTGGGTGCAGCAGGTCCATCCCGAAGCGCAAGTGACCTGGGTGGCGGGCGTCAGCTTCGGCGCGCTCATCGGCATGCAGCTGCTGATGCGCCGCCCGGAAATCCGCGGCTGGATCAGCATCGGCGCTCCGGCGAGCATGTACGACTTCTCCTTCCTCGCTCCCTGCCCCGCCAGCGGCATCTTCATCCACGGTGCGCAGGACACGGTGGTGCAGCCCAATTCGGTCACCAAGCTGGTCGAGAAGCTGCGCACGCAGAAGCACATCACCGTGCATCACGAGGAAATTCCGCGCGCCAACCACTTCTTCGAGAACGAGCAGGCGGAACTGATGAAGTCGGTCGACAATTATCTCGACTTCCGCCTCGATCCGGCTTGCCCGATCAAGTGATGGAGTGAATTGGCCAGCGAGGGCTGGCCTTGAAATCCGGCATGCGCGCAGGCGGAGAACCCGCTTAGGTGCTCCACAGATCGAACTCTGCCGTTCGGTCGCTCATCCAAATCGCGTGTTACGAAATCTCATCAAACTTGACGTTTCATAGTAATGTTGTAACATTGCTAGAACGAGGAGTCGCAGAAAAAGTCTCCCGCATTGGAAGAGGAGCACATCCATGTCCTACGTCACCCAATCGAATCGTCCGTCGGTCGGCAGTATTGCAGCAGTCGTCGCCATCCACGCCGGTGTCGGCGCACTGCTGGTCTTCGGGCTTACGGTCAGCGGCGCGATGCCGGAGATCATCAACCGAATCGACGCGCGCAACATTCCCGATACGTTACCTCCGCCCCCGCCACCGCCGCCCCCGACTGACGATGCAGTCCCCCCGGAAAGCGCGAGTCCGCCGATCTTCACGCCGGCACCGAAGCTCGATCTCAAACCGACGCCACCGATGATCGACACGACCGATCTGATCCCGCCACCGATCCCCAATCCGACACCGCGCCTCGGCGATATCGTCCTGCCGAAACCCGCATCGCCTGCTCCCACGCCCAGCTTCGAGCCGGTTCCCGCCCGTCCGAAGAACGATCCCGGGCGCTGGCTGTCGAATAACGACTATCGCTCCAGCTGGGCCCGCCGCGAATTGACAGGAGTTGCCAGGTTCCGCCTTGAAATCGCCGCCAACGGCCGCGTGTCGAACTGCACCGTCACCGGCTCGACCGGGCATAGCGAGCTGGACGCGGCGACCTGCAGCCTCGTCAGCAAGCGCGCCCGCTTCGAACCCGCGCGTGGGGGCAATGGCGAGCCGGTTGCCGGAAGCTACACCGGATCTGTGCTTTGGCAGCTGCCCGAATAAGCTCCCTAGCGAGCGCCCTGCTCGAGCTTTTCGAGCGGGGCCTCGCCCCCGGCATCGGGCAGCGTCCAGATCGCCACGTTCATCAGGGCCACGAATGCCAGCAGCACCATCAGCAGCGCGTTCTTCGCATTGCCGGTCCGCCGCCACAGGAAAAAGGCGCCGATCAACAGCAGGATCGCGGCAAGGACGGTGAGCGAGAGGACGGCGTCGAGCATCGCTTTTCCATAGCGCCACGCGCGCGCCTCGCAAGCTTGCGAAGAGCTTCCACGGCGGAACAAGGTCGCCCTACGCCCGTTGCCAAGGGAAAGGAGACGACCATGAGCATTTTCGGCAAGATCAAGGACGCGATTTTCGGCAAGGATGCGAAGGCGCAGGAAGCGCCGAAAACTGCCCCCTCCGGCGCGCCGAAGGCCAATCCGGGCAATGCCTGGGCGAATGCATCGGTCGTCGAAAAGAAGGCCACCCCGGTGGTCGATGTCGAGAACCATCTCGATTCCATGCCCGGCACAGACCGGTTGAATTGGCGCACTTCCATCGTCGACCTGATGAAGCTGCTGAATATCGATTCCGATTACGAGAGCCGCAAGGCGCTGGCGCAGGAACTGGGCCGCGAGGATTATTCGGGAACCGCCGAAGACAACATGTGGCTGCACAAGCGCGTAATGAACGAACTTGCGGCCAATGGCGGCAAAGTCCCGGCAAACCTGCGCGACTGATTTCTTCTAAGCCCGTTTGACAGGTCATGACCGGCGGCGCACACCGCCGTCATGACTTCACCCAGCTACGACATCACCCGCCGCCAGGCCCTCGCCGGGCTCGGCGCAACTACTGCGCTCACCCTGTCGGGTTGCGCGACCTATGCCGCCGACGGGACCTCTGCCCCCGTCAACCTGACGCCCGATGAATGGCTCGACCAGGTCGGCTACAACCTCCTCGCGCATGAACCCGAGCGGGCGACCTCGCTCGGTGTGGATACCGGCAACCACGCTGCGCTCCGCAGCCGGCTGGAAGACCAGTCTCCCGAGGGCCAAGCCGCCTATGCCGCCACGCTGCGGCGCGATCTGCAAATGACCCGCGCCTATCCGCGAGAGCTGCTCGATGCAGATCAACTGACCAGTTTCGAAGTGGTCGAAAGCGCATATGCCCTCGCGCTCGACGGCTTCGAGCTGCCCTATGGCGATACGCCCGTGGGCAACTGGCGCACCGCGCCCTATGTCGTCATCCAGAACGTCGGCGAATACATTGCCCTGCCGCGCTTCATGCAGTCGTCGCACAACGTCGCGAATGCCGATGATGCCGACGCATATATCGAGCGGATGGAGCAGATGCCGTTGGTTTTCGATGGAGAGCTGGAGCGTATTTGTGCTGCCCGCGGCATGGGCGTGGTGCCGCCGGGCTTCCTGCTCGACAAGGCGATCCGCCAGATGGAGCAGACCATCGCCAGCGCCGGAAAAGGCGAGCTGTTTGCCAACGATCTGCGTGCCAAGCTCGACGCCAGCAACCTCCCCGAAGCCCGCGTCGATCGTGCTATGGCGCTAGAAACCGGTCCGATTGCCGAGGCGCTTTCCCGCCAGCTGGCCGAACTGAAGGCCGAGCGAGCCGTAGCCAGCGATGCCCCCGGCATCGCCGCCCGTCCGCGGGGCGAGGAATTCTACGCCTGGGCTCTCCGCTCTAGCACCACCACCACGCTCTCCGCCGACGACATTCACCGCCAGGGCCTCGAAGAGCTGGAAGCGCTGCATGCCCGCATGGACCCGATCCTGCGGGACATCGGCTATACCAGCGGATCGGTCGGCGAGCGCATGCAGGCCTTGGGAGCCGATCCGCGCTACAAATTTGCCGAGGGCGATCCCGGCCGCGAAGAGATCATGGCGTTCATCTGGGACCGGGTGAACTGGATCAGGGCGCAAATGCCGCGCGCCTTCAACACGCTGGTCGATCCCAATCTGGAGGTGAAGCGCATCCCGCCTGCCGAGGAGGTCGGCGCGCCGGGCGCCTATGGCGGAGCGGGCAGCAAGGACGGCACCATACCGGGCCGCTTCTGGATCAACCTACGGACCACCGACCTGCACCGCAAATACGACCTGGCGGACCTCACCTATCACGAGACCATTCCCGGCCATGTCTGGGAAGGCGAGTATTCCAATCGCCTACCGCTCATCCGCTCGATCCTGGCGTTCAACCCCTTCAGCGAAGGCTGGGCGCTCTATGGCGAGCAACTGGCGGACGAGCTCGGCGCCTATGACGATTTCGCGGTCGGCCGCCTCGGCTATCTCCAGAGCCTCGCCTTCCGTGCCTGCCGGATGGTCGTAGACACCGGCCTCCACGCCAAGGGCTGGAGCCGCGAGCAGGCCGTGCGCTTCTTCGTCGAGGAAAACGGCAGCAAGCCGGAGGAAGTGGGTAGCGAGGTCGATCGCTACTGCAGCTGGCCCGGGCAGGCGACCGGCTACAAGCTCGGCCACAGCCGCATCGTGGAACAGCGCGAACGCGCTGAGGCTGCGCTCGGCAGCGCTTATGACTTCAAGGCGTTCAACGACGCGGTGGTGCTCGGCGGCAATGTCCCGATGGACGTGCTAGAGACAAACGTGGGGCGATATATTGCGAGAAAGCAGATATAGTCAAAGATATTTATAGACCATGTTTCCTAGTGCCTTTTACCTATACATATTAAGTTGACGGATATATTATTTCTTCGCATCTTTATAAAGAAGGCTCCGGCTTTCGGACTTTAATTTTTGGAGAACTAGGGTCCGGACTCATTAGAGCCACCACGTGACGAAGGCTGCGATGGCGATGGTTGCCATGAAGGTCTTGATATTGCGGTCGAAGCGGGTGGCGACGCGGCGCCAGTCCTTGAAGCGGCAGAACATGCGTTCGACGACATTGCGCTGGTGGTATATCTGCCGGTCATGCTCGATCTGCACCTTGCGGTTGGCCTTCGACGGGATGACCGGGGTGGTGCCGCGTTCGATCAGTCAGGAACGCAAAGCGTTGCTGTCGTAGCCTTTGTCGGCGACCAGATAGTCGGATGGCGGCACGGCATTGATCGCCAGCATCGCGACCTTGGCATCGTGCGTGTTGCCCGGTGTCAGCAGGAGGACGTGCGGGCGGCCCTTCTCGTCGCAGACGGCATGGAGCTTGGTGTTACGCCCGCCTTTGGTGATGCCGATACCATGAGCCAAGCCCCCCCTTTTGCGCCTCCGGCAGTGCGGTGGACCTTGATGCAACTGCTGTCGATGAAGAGCCTTTCAGGCACGCCCTCGACCCCGGCAAGCTGGGCGAAGATGCGCTCCCACACGCCGCGCTCGGCCCAGCGCCGGAACCGGTTGTAAAGCGTCTTCTTCGGCCCGTAGACCTGCTCGGGACAATCGCCCCAGCGACCGCCGCTCTTCAGAGCATGGACAATCCCGGAGAGCACCCGACGGTCATCGACCCTCGGCATACCACGCGTATCCTGCGGCAGAAGCGGTTCAATCCGCGCCCACTGCTCATCCGAAAACCAGAAGAAATCCGCCATCCACCACACCTCCTCGCTGGAGGCTGGTGAATCACATCCCGATGCTGCTGTGAATCCCGTTTATGGGTCCGGACCCTAATATGTTTATGGAGGCAACTCCCTTGGAGAAATCCGAGGGGATTACGGAACTCGGCAACGACGAAATCACGGAAATTGCTGGAGGAGTTGTTCCAGCCTATCTCGGTGTACGTATCGCAGCGGCTGTCGGGACTATTGCGGTCCTTGCGGCCATCGATTACTTCTCGGAGGATTGATTATGGATAATATCACCGAGCTGACGTTCGATGAACTGGACGAAATTGCAGGGGGTCTGCCGATTTTGATCCTGGGCGTGGTGTGGGCGACAATGGAAGGGATTGCCGTCGGCGCCACTATTTATGCCGCTGTGAAAGTGGCCGTGTCCTGAATGTAATCATGCATGAGGTTGAACTGGCAATGTCGAAAATTCTATCCCAGAAGAATTTGCAGATTACTTGGGACATTCTTCAAGGGATGGCAGCGGGCAGCCTCATTTATCTAGGCTTTAAACTGGTGTTGCAGGCTTGACCTCACAACTTGAGAGTTAGCGGGCCCCCTCTCGGATAGCTTGCTGACTCTTCTTCTCACCGGCGATTGCTCGCGCGGAAGCCGTATTTGGGATTATCTCGATAAACTGGCTGCACCTGCCAGCGAAATATGAGGCTGCTAGCGCACCTGCGCGTCTGTCGCGACCAGCGCGATCTCGTATAACTTGGGCCAGAGCTTGCCGGTGACGAACAGGCGCCGGTTTTCCGCGTCCCACGCAATACCGTTGAGGACGGCATCGCGCCCATCCACAGGCACCGAAGCCACGAGATCGGTCAGGTCGATAAGCCGTTTGACCACCCCATCGGCAGGATCGATCGCCACGATATAGGCCGTCTCCCAGATATTGGCGTAGACCAGCCCGTCGATCATCTCGAGCTCGTTGAGGCGGCGCAACGGGCGACCGTTCATAGTGACTTCGATGCTGCGCAGGATAGCGTAGCTTTCCGGATCGAGCACTCGAAGTGTAGCGCTGCCATCGGAGTGGATGAGCCCTTCCGCGGACGTCGTCAGCCCCCACCCATCGAGCGTATAACCCTCTCGCGTCGCCAAAAACTCAAGAGTGTCCGCCTGCCAGCGATGGATCGCGCCATCGCGCCAGGTCAGGCTGACGAGCTCGCCGTTCCAGTGGGTCAACCCCTCGCCGAACTGGCTTGGCGGGATGGCCATCTCGCGGATTACGTTGCCGGTTTCGAGATCGACCTCGCGGATGACCGACTGGCCGACGCGCCCGGTGCTCTCGAACAGCGCGCCGTCATGCCACAGCAGTCCTTGTGTGAATGCGGCAGAGTCATGCGGATAGTCGGCGATGACCTCGGCACGGTAGACAACCGGACCGGAGTAGGGCTGCTCTGCCGCGACCGGCGCCGCGTCCTGCGCCGCGAGAGGCGGCGGGAGGCCTAGCGCGAGGCACAGGGCAGCGTGGAACCAGAGGGCTTTCATTTCGCCCCGCCCTATCGGATCTCGCGGCTTAGCGCAGCATTAAGCGGTTGGCTCGGACTTGCCGCTTAGCGCGCCGCAAGGCCGCCGACGATCGAGCCGAGAATACCGCCAAGACCGCCCCCGGCACCTGCCGGGGCAGCGGCACCGCCCCGCGCCTGTTTGGCCATATATCCCGCCACCGCCATGGCGAGGATCGGCAGCATCTTCTTCAGCAGCGCCTCGTCGATGCCGGTTGCCGCTGCCACCTCGCTGGCGACGCCACGGCTGGTATCCTTGCTGCCGAAGATATTGCCGAGGATGTCGTTGCCCTTGGACGTGTCGGTCGGCCCTGCTCCAAGCACGCTTCCGAGCAGCGATCCTCCGCCAAGCGAGCCGATGATGCCGCCGAGCCCTCCGAGGCCGGTGGAACCCGAGGACGTTCGCCCCATCCCGGCGACAATCGCGGGCAGCAGCGCACCCGCGGCAGTCTGGGCTGTCTGCGGGCTGACATTCAATTCGCTGGCCATCGAATCGATCGCGCCGCTCTGCTGGAGCATTTGGGCAAGGCTCATAGTCCGGTCCTTTCGTGTGACTTCCTCCAAGAACGCTCGCCTCGGCCGAAGGTCCCCGAAAAAGCCCCGGTCCGGTTTCCCGGCCGAGGCCTTCTTGCGAGATCCCGACGACATTGAAGTCGCAGGGCTCTCCTCTCCAACCGATAAACCGTCAGGCGGCTGCCGGGGCCGCGTCGCGCACACCCTGGTCGACATGGGCTGCGAAGGGTTCGAAATTGTCCACGAACAGCTGCACCAGCTTGTGCGCGGTGCGGTCGTATTCGTCCTTGTCGTCCCAGGTCGAACGCGGGTCGAGGATCTGGCTGTCGACCCCGGGCACACTCACCGGGACTTCGAAGCCGAAGTTGGGGTCCTTGCGAAACTCCGCATCGTTGAGCGACCCGTCGAGCGCGGCGTTGAGCAGTGCGCGGGTCGCCTTGATCGGCATGCGATGGCCGACGCCGTATTTGCCGCCGGTCCAGCCGGTGTTGACCAGCCAGCAATGCACTTCGCCCTCGGCGATGCGCTTCTTCAGGAGGTTGCCGTAAACGCTCGGGTGGCGCGGCATGAAGGGCGCACCGAAGCAGGTGCTGAAGGTCGCGGTCGGCTCGGTCACGCCGATTTCCGTACCGGCGACCTTGGCGGTATAGCCCGACAGGAAGTGGTACATCGCCTGGTCGGGCGTGAGGCGCGCGATCGGAGGCAACACGCCGAAAGCATCGGCGGTCAGCATGATGACGTTCGACGGCGGCGGGCCGAGGTTGTCATCGCTGGTGTTCGGGATCGACGACAACGGATATGCGCCGCGAGTGTTTTCCGCGAGGCTGTTGTCGTCGAGGTCGATCTCGCCTGCGTCGTTCATCACGACGTTCTCGAGGACAGTGCCCTCCATCTTGGTCGTCGCATAGATTTCCGGCTCGCTCTCGGGGTCGAGGCGGATCATCTTGGCATAGCAGCCGCCTTCGAAATTGAAGACCGCCGTGTCCGACCAGCCATGCTCGTCGTCACCGATCAGCGTGCGGCTGGCATCGGCGGACAGCGTCGTCTTGCCGGTGCCCGACAGGCCGAAGAACACCGCGCTCTTGCCGTCGGGGCCGATATTCGCCGAGCAGTGCATCGGCATCACGCCCTTGGCAGGCAGCAGGTAGTTGAGGATGCCGAACACGCTTTTCTTCATCTCGCCGGCATATTTCGTGCCGCCGATCAGGATCAGCTTTTCCGACAGATTGACCGCGATCACGGTTTCGCTGCGCGTGCCGTGGCGTTCGGGGTCGGCCTGGAACGTCGGCAGGTCGATGATGGTATATTCCGGCTCGAACCCGTCGAGTTCGGCGGCGGTCGGGCGGACCAGCAGCGTGCGGATGAACTGGTTGTGCCACGCAAGCTCGTTGATGACGCGCACGTTCACACGATATTCGGGCTGAGACCCGCCGAAAAGGTCGGCTACATAAAGATCGCTCTTCTCGCCGAGCGCGGCCATGAAATCCTCTTTCAGCGCCGCGAAATGCTCCGGCTTCATCGAGGCATTGTTATCCCACCACACGGTGTCTTCGGTTTCCTCGTCCCGCACGATGAACTTGTCGTTCGCGCTGCGGCCGGTGTGTTTGCCGGTCTCTACCACGAGCGGCCCGTCCTTCGCCTTGCGGCCTTCGCCATTCTCCAGTGCGGCGGCGGTCAGCTCTTCCGCGGTCAGGTTCGGGTGAATCGTGGCATCGGTGGCGATGCCCTGGTCGGAAAGCGAAGTCGAAAGCGGGGTGGTCACCGAAAAATCTCCAGCGCGCGAGTGCGTTACTGTGATGGAATCATCCGCGCATACGAATGCGCGGTGCTCGCGTGAGCCTGTAATGGCCCACTGCCCCTGCGTCAAACCGGGCTGGGCAAATTCTGGCTTAGGCGGGCACAGCCTGCGTTGTTTTGCACGGATAATCGGATTAGGCACAAAGGCATGAACAGCGATGCGATCCAGGGTGCGAACCCGCAGGACCCCGACCAGCGCGTGATCGCGCTTGTCGACGACGACCGCAACATCCTCACCACGGTGTCTATCGCGCTGCAGGCGGAAGGGTTCGCCACGCGGCTCTATTCGGATGGCGAAGCGGCGCTGGGCGCGCTGCTCAACAATCCGCCCGACCTTGCGATCTTCGATATCAAGATGCCCAAGATGGACGGCATGGAATTGCTGCGCCGCCTGCGTGAGGAATCCGCCCTGCCGGTGATTTTCCTGACCAGCAAGGACGATGAAGCGGACGAAGCCGCCGGGCTGCAGATGGGCGCGGACGATTATATCGCCAAGCCTTTCAGCCTGCGCCTGCTGCTCGCGCGCATCCACGCGATCCTGCGCCGCAGCGATGCGCGCCGACCGCTGGTGATGAGCGATGCGGTGCCCGCCGACACCTCCGAGAAGATCGACCGCGGCCGGTTGCACATGGACCCGGCGCGCCATCATGTGACCTGGGAGGACCGGCCGGTCTCGCTCACCGTCACCGAGTTCCTGCTGCTGGAAGCGCTCGCCGTGCGGCCGGGCGTCATCAAGAGCCGCAACCAGCTGATGGATGCCGCCTATCCCGACGATGTCTTCGTCGACGATCGCACGGTGGACAGCCATATCAAGCGGATGCGGCGCAAGTTCCGCCGGGTCGATCCCGAATTCTCGGCCATCGAAACGCTCTACGGCGCCGGCTACAGCTTCAGCGATGGCTGATCAGCGACTGGGCGAAACCGACAGAACCAATGTGCTGCGCAGCGACCGGTTCGGCCAGCTCCGCTGGTCGCACCGCCTGTCGCTTACCAGCCGCATCCTGTTCGTTAACGTCTTGCCGCTGGTGCTGCTGGGCGGCGGCGTGCTTTATCTCGATGCTTACCGCAAGCAGCTGCTCGACGAGCGGTTCAAACTCGCGCTGGTCGAAGCGCAGATCACTGCGGAAGCGCTCGCCGGGGCAACAGTCCAGCGGCAGGAAGCGCTGCTCATCCAGATCGGCAAGGAGCAACGCCTACGCCTGCGGGTCTATGGCCCCGATGGCAATCTGGAATCGGACAGCTTCGCTCTCGCCCCGCCGAGTTTCGACCTGCCCGAGCCGTCCGAGGTCGATCAGGGCGATCTCGCCCTGCGCCTCGATCGCGGGTTCGACCGGATCGTCGGCGCGCCTGCCCTCCCGGACTATGTCGAACCAGCCAGCGACGACGCGTCCGGCTGGCCGGAACTGGTTCGGGCACGCGAGGAAAGCCTGACACAGATCGTGTTGCGCGATGCGCCGGACGGCACGCATGTCATCAATGCTGCCGCGCCGGTGGGGCTGGATGGCGATACGCTGCTGCTCACCCGCAATCCCGTGGACATCACAGAAAGCGTGCGGGCGGCACGCTCGACCGTGCTCGCGATAGTATTACTTGCGCTGCTCGTCTCGACGCTGCTGTCGCTGTTCCTCGCGCGCACAATCGTGCGCCCGTTGCGCGAGCTGGTACAGGCCGCCGTCCGCGTTCGGCAGGGCCGCGACCGGCAAGTCGAGGTGCCGCGCCTGCCCGACCGGCGTGACGAGATCGGCATGCTCGCGCGCTCCTTCTCCGACATGACCGGAGCGCTCCGCCAGCGGATCGACGCGGTCGAAAGCTTCGCTGCCGATGTCGCGCACGAGATCAAGAACCCGCTCGCCTCGCTCCGCAGCGCGACGGAGTCGCTTGCCAAGGTCGAGGACCCGCAACTGCGCGCGCAATTGCTCGACATCGCGACGCACGACGTCCAGCGGATCGACCGGCTGGTCACGGAAATTTCCGACGCCAGCCGGATCGATGCGGAAATGTCGCGTGCCGAGTTCGAAACGGTGGACCTCAAACAGCTCCTCTCGAACATCGTCGCCAGCCGCGAGGAGCGCGAAGAGAACGAGGGTCGCACCATCGCGCTTTCCATGGCCGAAGAGCCGCTGGTCGTCGCAGGCGTCCCGGTGCGGCTGGAGCGCGTGATCGACAATCTGTTCGACAATGCGGTGTCGTTCTCCCCGCCGAGGGGCCGGATCGATGCAGTGCTGGAGCGCCATGATGGATGGATCACCCTGACCATCTGCGACGAAGGCCCCGGGATCCCCGAGGAAAAGCGCGAGAAAGTGTTCCAGCGGTTCCATTCCGACCGGCCCGAGGGCGAGGACTTCGGCAAGCATTCCGGGCTCGGCCTCGCCATCGCACGAACGATCGCGGAGGCGCATGACGGCACGCTCGTCGCGACCACGAGGCAGGACGGCGAGCCGGGCGCCTGCCTCGTCTTCGGTTTGCCCGCGCGGCGATGAGGAACCAGATTCTCGCGAATGTCACCGGCCTCGCGATCGGCGGGCGGGCGCTGTTGATCGAGGGGGCACCAGGCCTCGGCAAGTCCTCGCTCGCACTCGCCCTCATCGACCGTGGCGCGGTGCTGATCGGCGACGACGCGATCGAGCTGGTCCAAAAGGACGGCACGTTGATCGCCGCGCCTCCACCGAACACCGCCGGGCTGCTCGAAGTTCGCAATGTCGGCCTCGTGGAATTGCCGACAACGCAGGCTCCGGTGGCTCTCATTCTTATGCTCGATACCGACGCCCCGCGCTTTCCGATGGACGTTCCGACGCGGGAGGTGGCCGGCATGTCCGTGCCGGTGCTGCCCTTCGCACCGGGGGATGCAACGCAGGCCCTACGCGCCGAATATGCGCTGGCAAAGCACGGCCTGCCCTTTCCAAGCGAAGCGCAAGCAGCGACAAGGATCATG
Organism: uncultured Erythrobacter sp.; assembly: GCA_947499095.1. Classification (GTDB taxonomy): domain Bacteria; phylum Pseudomonadota; class Alphaproteobacteria; order Sphingomonadales; family Sphingomonadaceae; genus Qipengyuania. Next base: position 219,070 of record CANMMR010000007.1, on the reverse strand, counting down.
CGATGACCGCCGATTCCCCTACCGCCCCGCGCCAGCGCGTCCTGCTCGTCACCGGCCTCTCGGGCGCGGGCAAGTCGACGGCGTTGCAGGTGCTGGAAGACATCGGTTGGGAAGCGATCGACAACTTCCCCGTACGCCTGCTCGGCGGCCTGCTCGGCAATGAGGACGAGGGCAGCCAGCTTGCCATCGGCTTCGATTCCCGCACCCGTGGCTTCGTCCCCACCGAGATAATCGAAATGTGCAAGCAGCTGGCGGCTCGCGGCGATGTCGAAGTGACGACTCTGTTCATCGACTGCGCCGGCGGCGAACTGGAGCGGCGCTATAACGAGACCCGCCGTCCGCACCCCATGGCCCGCGGCCGTCCCGTACTCGACGGGATCAAGGCCGAGCGGGAGCTGCTGGAGCCGCTGCGGCGCTGGGCCGACATCGTAATCGACACCAGCAATTTCCTCACCAACCAGCTGCAGCAGGAAGTCCGCGAGCAATTCGCCAGCAGTGCCGAGCGCGAGATGACCGTCACCATCTCCAGCTTCGGCTTCGCCCGCGGCACCCCACCCCTGGCAGACCTGCTGTTCGACATGCGCTTCGTCGACAACCCGCACTGGGTCGAAGGCCTGCGCGAGAAGACCGGACTGGAGGCCGAGGTAGCCGCGCATATCGAGGCCGATCCCGCTTTCGAACCGGCCTTCGCCCGTATCGCCGACCTGCTGCGCGAACTGCTGCCGCGCTATGCCGCGCAAAGCCGCAGCTATCTCAACATCGCCTTCGGCTGTACCGGAGGGAGACACCGCTCCGTCTACAGCGCCGAGCGGGCGGCGGAGGTCTTGCGCGCCGAGGGGTTTTCGCCCACCGTCATCCATCGCAATCTGGGGAGCCGGCCCGCCGATCCGCTCGAACGGCGTTGATTCCCGCGGCCATTGATGGTTCAGGACCCGGCACGTAATCTTCCAAGGGTAATTATTCGGACACGCCCACGCATGATTGGCATGATTCTCGTCACCCACGGCAATTTGGCCGAGCACTTCATCGACGCGATGGAGCATGTGGTGGGCAAGCAGGAGGGCGTTGCGACCATCTGCATCGGTCCCAACGACGATATGGAGCGCCGCCGCCAGGACATCGCCGATGCCATCGCGAGGGTGGACACGGGCGACGGGGCCATCATCCTCACCGACCTGTTCGGCGGCACGCCCTCCAACCTCGCGATCTCGCTGCTCGACACGGGCCGGATCGAGGTGATCGCGGGCATCAACCTGCCGATGCTCATCCGCCTTGCGGGCGCGCGCAAGAGCATGGGCGTGGTCGATGCGGTGCACGCTGCTCAGACTGCGGGCCGCAACTACATCACGGTGGCGAGCGAGTTCCTCGGCCAGGATCTCGACAGCGCGAAGGCTGCCACCTCTTGAGCGAGCTGCGCCGCACCCTCACCGTGGTCAACCAGCGCGGGCTGCACGCGCGGGCCAGCGCCAGGTTCGTCGGTGCGGTCGCCGAATTGCCGCAAGGCTGCCAGGTGCGCGTCGCCAAGGGCGAGAACGAGGCGGCGGGCGGCTCCATCCTCGGCCTCATGATGCTCGGCGCGGCCAAGGGCGACACGATCGAGTTGGTTGTGTCCGGCGCCGGGAGCGAGGAGGCGATGAGCACCCTCGCCGCGATGATCGAGGACGGTTTCGGGGAGCCGTGACCATGGCTCCCAGCGACAACCATCCGCGCCGCCTCATCACCGGCTTCTCCAACCCCACCGTCAAGGCGCTGCGGGCGCTGCGCGAGAAGAAGCACCGCAAGGCCGCGGGCAAGTTCCTCGCCGAGGGGCTGCGCCTGCTGACCGATGCGCGCGAGTGCGGGCATTTGCCCGAAGTGCTTGTGCTGGCGACGGGCCGCGATCCGCATCCGCTGCTTGCCGAACTGGAAGCGGCGGTCGCGGCGGCGGGCGGCGAGGTGATCGAGACCTCGCCCGACATCCTCTCCAAGATCACCGGCAAGGACAATCCGCAGGCGGTCGCTGGCGTCTTCGCCGAATTCGACACTGCGCTGGCGAGCCTCGACCGCAACCGCGCCGACATCTGGCTGGTTGCCCAAGCTCTCAGGGATCCGGGCAATCTCGGCACCATGCTGCGGACCGGCGACGCGATCGGCGCGGGCGGACTGATCCTGATCGACGATTGCGCCGACCCCTTCAGCGTCGAGGCCGTGCGCGCCAGCATGGGCGCGGTGTTCACGCAAAGCATCGCACGCGCCGAGTGGAGCGAGTTCGAAAGCTGGCTGCGCGGCGGAGCAGGCCAGCTCGTCGCCGCCAGCCTGCGCGAGGCCCAGCCCTATCGCGGCGCGCCTTATGCTGCGCCGTGCTTCGTCATGGTCGGCAACGAGAGCCGCGGCCTGCCCGAGGCCTACGAGATGGCCTGCGACCTGCGCGTGACCATGCCGATGAAAGGCCGCGCCGACAGCCTCAATGCCGCGGTCGCGGCGGCTGTGCTGGGGTATGAGGTGCTGGCGGGGCTGGAGGGCTGATCCACCACCGACATGGACCACTGACAGGGGTGTTTTGATAAACTGCGCCGTCACTTGCCCGCCACTCCTTTCCGCGCTCGGCTTGCGCCCGCATCTGAGCGCCGCAGCAGCCGCAAAAGCGCGGAATTGTCGGCTTTCCGGCGGATCGCGGTCATGCGGCCCTGATGGAGCACCGGCTGCACCAGGCCCCACTCCACCCGGCTGACCAGCGCCTGATGTGTCACCTTCCGCCAGTCGATGTCCGGCCCCGTCAGCCGCCCCGATCCCGGCGGCACCAGCACCGCATCCCAGGCATGCGCGAACCCCTCGGCCCCCGCCCGCTCACGCAAGCGATAGGCCGAGGCCCGCGACATGCCGGTAGTGCGCGCCGCCGCCGCGACCGAGCCGGTCAGGTAAAGCTGCGCCAGAAACTCGCACTGCCGCACGACGCTCCACCCGTCCTCGCGCGAGCGCAGGAGGACGGGATGAAAGAACGGCGGCTTGCGGCGGAGACGATGGGCAGGCGGTTTGCGCATCCGCCAGGGTGGAGCAGATCGGTGGCGTGTAGGAAAGTGGGCAGAGGGCGGCGGCGAGAACTGGGTGGGAAGCGGACGTTACTCTTCACCCCAATACGACTTATAATCCGGATGCTCGCGAAACAGTTCTTCAAAGCTCGGCTCCAAAATCCCGAGAATATGAACTTCTCGCTCATCTAAGGCAGGCCAATCCTGTATTGAGATGGCTTGGCTTTTCAAAGCGACCCCATCTGCCAGTTCCATCCGAAGGTTTAAGCCTCGGTCTTCGATGTAGTCGCCATCAACGACGTTGGCGTGGAGCTTCACGCTGTATGTTGGTAACGGAATGAATTTGGCCATCGCAACACCCATGGGTGGGTCTAGCGCGAAAATTTCTGCTTCGCCGATCGGCGAGTCTGCATCGTAAATAGTCACTATCATCGCGTCTAAGTGCACGAATTCACCAATGACTGCTATCGGCTCGGAAACTGACAACAACCCGCACCGCGCCAAAATCGTCATCCCAGCGAAAGCTGGGATCGCTCTCGGTCAGGCGAGCCGCTCGAACAGGTCGCTCCAGTCCGGGTTCGCCTTCTCGATGAGTTCGATCTTCCATTCACGCTTCCAGGCCTTCATCGCCTTCTCGCGCGCGATGGCGTCGGTGATATCATCGTATTCCTCGGCATGGACCAGCCGGTTCAGGCCGTAGCGTCGACAGAAGGTAGAGCCTCTGCCGGTCCGGTGCTGCTGGATGCGGAAGGGGAGGTCGGAGGTTACGCCGATGTAAAGCACGCCGCGGGGCTTGTTGGTCATGAGGTAGACCCAGCCGCTCATCGGTTATTGTCCGACCAGGAAGTGAGCGATGCCAGCTTTCGCTGGGATGACGAAAAGAGGATCCCTCACTCCGCCGCCTCGCGCCCTTCGCCGGTGCCGTCCTCGATCTGCGCGGCGTCCTCCGCATTGTAGCGCGGCGTCGCCTCTACCTTCGGCACTTCCTCGATCTCGCGCTTGCCGATTTCGATGCCGCGTTCCGCGAGACGCCTGCCCGACGTCAGCACGTTGCGTTCGAAGCTGCCGACGAACTTGTTGTAATTGTTGACCGCCGTTTCCAGCCCGCCCCCGACACGCTTCATGTGTTCGGCGGCCACGGCGAGGCGGTCGTAAAGCTCCGCGCCCGCCTTGCCGATCTCCACTGCTTCCTGCGCGATCGTGTCCTGCCGCCAGACCTGCGCCACAGTGCGCGCGATGGCAACGAGGTTGGTCGGCGTCGCCAGCAGCACCTTGTTGCGGAAGGCGAAGTCCCATAGTTCCGGATCATGTTCCAGCGCGGCGGCGACGAAATGCTCGCCCGGGACGAACATCACGACATAATCTGGCGTGTCGTCGAACTGGCTCTGGTAGCTCTTGCTGCCGAGCGTCTGGACGTGGTTGCGCATGGATTTGGCATGCAGGTCGAGGTGCCGCCCGCGCTCGTCGTCGTCATCCGCCTCGAACGCGGCCTGATAGGCATTGAGCGAGACCTTGGCGTCGATCACCAGCTTCTTCTGCCCCGGCACGTGGACCACCGCATCGGGGCGGAGCCGACCGTTCTCGGTCTCGATCGAATGTTCGAGATTGAAATCGGTATGCTCCGACAGCCCGCATTGCTCGAGCACATTCTGCAATGCCCGCTCGCCCCAGCGGCCGCGCGCCTTGGGGGCGTTGGTCAGGCTGTTGCCGAGCCGCTGCGCCTCGCGCCGGACCTCTTCCTGCCCGCGCTGCATCTCGGTAATCTGCTGGTAGAGCCGCCCGAAGGCATCGGTGCGCTTTTCCTCCAGCGCGGCGACCTGCTTCTCGTAAGCCTCCAGCCGCTTGCCCACCGGATCGAGCAGCGCGCGCAGCTTTTCCTCGCTGGTCTTTTCGGAATGCCCGAACCGCTCGTTTGCGCGCTTGAGGAAATCCTCCTGCGCCTTCGACAGCACGGCGGTGCCGGTGTTCTGGAATTCCTTGAGCAATTCCTCGCGCGCCTCGACCAGCAGGCGTTTTTGCTCGTCGAAATTGGCGGTCTTTTCCTTGAGCGTCGCCAGTTCGGACCCGAGCGCCGCGTTGTCCCGCCGCAGGGCGTCGAGAGCCGTTTCATGCGCCGCGCGGGTCTCACGCAATTCGCTATCCAGTGCATCGGCACGGGCCGCGCGCACGGTCGCATTCTCCAGCTCCACAATGGCGCGGCGGAACTTCTCGTCCAGCTCCCGCGCCTCGGCATCGCGCTCGCCATGGCGCGCTTTCCAGTCGGCTGCCGGTCGCGATCCGGCAAACCAGCCGAGCACCACTCCGATCAGGAGGGCGGCGACGGCGACGATGAGAACGGTCATATCCATGCGCCGGAACATAGCTGGAACGGGGTCTGCGGAAAAGACCTGCCCGGAACTATCCCCACAGCCGCGCGCTCCTCATGCAAAGAGGAGATATTCTATGTCGATCAAGGAAATGATCCAGGACCACCCCGCCGTGGGGGCCGACTACACCGAGGAACTGGGCGAAGCGGTCAAGCACGCGATGTATTGCGCGGCGATCGCCAGCAGTTGCGTCGACGCCTGCAATGCGGAAGAGGGCGACATGTCCGAATGCATCCGCAAGTGTTCCGACGCGTCGGACATCTGCCAGGCCGTCAGCACGGTCGCGGCGCGGCGCACGCATGGCAATACGGCGGTGATCAAGTCGCTGCTCGAAGCCTGCATCCTCGCCTGCAAGGTCTGCGCCGAGGAATGCGACAAGCACGACAATCCGCACTGCCAGCGCTGCGCGCGGATGTGCCACGAAGTTGTCGAGGACTGCGTGAAGGCGCGCGATGCGATGCTCGAGGTGGCGTGATTGTTTTGCGAACCCGCATCCGCGGGTTGGTCCTCGCTAGACGCGCGGCAAGCCGCGCCCGCTGCGGGCGGGCGGTCGCCCTTGCCGGGCCTCCGCCGGCCCGGTGCTCTAGGAGACGCGAGCCTTTGCTTTGAGGCGCAACTGATCCTCTCCCAGAGAACCGAGCGCAGCGAGGCAAGCGCGACTGCGCGCCCGCAGCGATGCGACCTTCAGGTCGCGTGAGCGAGGATAGCCTAAGGCCGCGGATGCGGCTGCCGGCGCTTGAGGCTGAACAAACTACGCCGCTTCGCGGAGCTTCTTCAGCTTCTTGAGCGCCATGTTGCGCTTGAGGCGACTGAGGTGATCGATGAACAGGATCCCCTCGAGGTGGTCCATCTCGTGCTGGATGCACGTGGCCATCAGCCCGTCGAGGTCCTCTTCGTGGGTCTCGCCTTCCAGATCCTGATAGCGCACGCGGCAGGTGGCCGGGCGATCGACATCGGCGAAGATGTCGGGGACCGAGAGGCAACCTTCCTGATAGGTCGCAAGCTCGTCTGCGGGATCGAGGATTTCCGGGTTGATGAATACCCGCGGTTCCTTCTTCACCGGATAATGCACGTGTTCGTGCCCGCCGTGATTGCACACCTCGCCCTCGGCCTCGGTATCTTCGGGCTGCAGGTCGATCACCAGCACTCGCTTGGGCACGCCGACCTGGATCGCGGCGAGCCCGATGCCTGGCGCGTCGTACATGGTTTCGAACATGTCGGAGACGAGCGTCTTCAACTCGTCGTCGAACTCGGTGATGGGTTCGGACACGACCTTGAGCCGGGGATCCGGCACTTCGAGAATTTCACGGATAGCCATGCGGGGTGAGATAGTCTGGCGGAGGGAAATGTTCAACGAGTCTTCGTTGGGTGCGGTCGGGATATTTGTCCCGACCTTGCTGTTCCGTCCCGCTCCCCCACCCGGCCACCCATAGAATACCGCGCCGTGGGTGGCCGGGTGGGGGAGCGGGACGGAACAGCCAAGGAAAGCGCGGATGCGCTTTCCGCACGCATCAAACAGGCCGCCGTGCCCTCAGCGCCTGCGCCAAGGTGCCCTCGTCGAGGTAATCCAGCTCGCCGCCCACCGGCAGCCCATGCGCCAATTGCGTGATCCGCACAGGGTAGGCCTCCAGCCGCTCGGCGAGGTAGTGCGCGGTCGTCTGCCCCTCCAGCGTGGCGTTCATGGCGAGGACGATTTCATCCACCCCGCCCTCTTCGACGCGCGCCATCAGGCTGGCAATGTTCAGGTCCTCGGGCCGCACGCCGTCCAGCGCCGACAGCTTGCCGCCGAGCACATGGTAGCGTCCGGTAAACAGTTTCGCGCGGTCGAGCGCCCACAGGTCGGACACGTCCTCCACCACGCACAGGCTCTTCATGTCGCGGCGCGGATCGGCGCAGATGGCGCAGGGGTTGCGCGTGTCGACATTGCCGCAGGTCTCGCATTCGACCAGTGCCTCGCCGACGGTCGCCAGCGCATCGAGCAGGGCCGGCAGCGCCGTCTCGCGCCGCTTGACCAGCCACAGCACCGCCCGCCGCGCGCTGCGCGGGCCGAGACCGGGCAAACGGGCCAGCGCCGATGCGAGGGTTTCGATCTCTTGCGATGCCATCGCGCCACAGATAGGGGCGCGGGCGAGACAGAGAAAGGCCGCAATGCGCATTATCTTCATGGGTAGCCCGGATTTCGCCGTGCCGACGCTGCAGGCGCTGATCGATGCTGCGCATCAGGTGATCTGCGTTTACACCCAGCCGCCGCGGCCGGGCGGGCGGCGCGGCAAGGAGCTGACCCGCACGCCGGTGCACCAGCGGGCCGACGATCTCGGGATCGAAGTCCGTCATCCCAAATCGTTGAAGTCAGCCGAAGAGCAGGACGCTTTTGCTGCGCTGGAACCCGAGATGGCCGTGGTTGCCGCCTACGGACTGATTCTGCCGCAAGCCATTCTCGACGCGCCGAAGCATGGTTGCCTCAACGTCCACGCCTCGATCCTGCCGCGCTGGCGTGGGGCCGCGCCGATCCACCGCGCGGTGATGGCGGGCGATCCGGTCACCGGCGTCACCATCATGCAGATGGAAGCAGGGCTCGATACCGGCCCTATGCTGACGATGGCGCGCACCCCGATCGAGGACAAGACGACCGGCGAACTGACCGAAGAACTGGCCGAGATTGGGGCACAATTGATGGTCGGCACGCTTATCGATGTCGATATGCTGCACCCGCTGGAGCAGGACGATATGCAAGCGACCTATGCCGCCAAGATCGACAAGGCGGAGGCGCGGATGGACTGGGATCGCCCTGCCGAGGAAGTGGTGCGGCACGTGCATGGTCTCTCGCCCTTCCCTGGTGCGTGGTTCGAGCTCGATGGCCAGCGGGTCAAGCTGCTGCGAGCGCAGCTGGCCGAAGGTCGCGGCGCACCCGGCGAAGTGATCGACGACCGGCTCGCTATCGCATGCGGCGAAGGCGCGATCCGCCCGGTCGAATTGCAGCGCGCGGGCAAACCGAAAATGGACCTCGCTACCTTTCTGCACGGCAATGCGGTGGCGAAGGGTGTCGTTCTCTCGTGACCTTTGCTCCCTTTCGTCATCCCAGCGGAAGCTGGGATCGGTCGCAGCGGAGCGCCAGTCCGAAAGCGATCCCAGCGTTCGCTGGGATGACGGCTTGAGGGCATGACCCGCTTCGCCCTCACCCTCGAATTCGACGGCACGCCGTTCTTCGGCCTCCAGCGCCAGAAGGACGGGCCGAGCGTGCAACAGGCGGTCGAAGAGGCGGCACAGCGGATTACCGGAGAGGACGTGCGCCTGCACAGCGCAGGCCGCACCGACACCGGCGTCCACGCCCGCGCGATGCGCAGCCATATGGATATCGCCAAGGAGATCGCGCCCTTCCGCCTGATGGAAGCCCTCAACGCGCATCTGCGACCCGATCCGATCGCGGTGACCCATTGCGAGATCGTGCCCGACGACTGGCACGCCCGCTTTTCCTGCACCAGTCGCAGCTATGTCTACCGCATCGCCAATCGCCGCGCGCCGCTGACGCTGGAGAAGGACCGGCTGTGGCAGGTCGGCACACCGCTCGACCACGAGGCCATGCACCGCGCAGCGCAAGCGCTGGTGGGCCTGCACGATTTCACCACCTTCCGCTCGGTCCATTGCCAGTCGGACAGCCCGGTCAAGACACTCGACCGGCTGGATGTGGAGCGAGAGGGCGAGGAGGTCCGCATCCACGCCGCTGCGCGCAGCTTCCTCCACCATCAGGTGCGCAGCATGGTCGGCTGCCTCGCGCTGGTCGGCATGGGCCGGTGGCGCGAGGAACAGGTGGCCGAGGCGCTGGAAGCGAAGGCCCGCCAGGCGCTCGGCCTCAACGCACCGCCGCATGGCCTCTACTTCGTCGAGGCGACCTATCCCGGCGACGCTTGACGTTGCGGCACCCTAGCCAAGCCGGATCGGTAAGCGTAGCGGGTCGGAGACACGTTTCACGATGCAACGAAAGGGACAAGGATGGCCTACACTGGCAAGCAGCTTTTCACCACGCTGACGAGCGACGGCACGCTCACTCTCGAGCTGGAGGACACAACCTTCCCCGATCCGTCGGGCAACCAGGTCCTCGTCAAGATGGAGGCCGCGCCGATCAACCCGTCGGATCTCGCGATCCTGACCGGTGCCGCCGATTTCGAGAATGCAGACTATTCGCCGGGCAAGGTCGTCGCCACAATGCCGGAGCCGTTCAACAGCGGCCAGAAAGCGCGCCACGGCCAGCGTCTACCGGCAGGCAACGAGGGCGCGGGCACGGTCGTTGCCACGGGCGATAGCGACATGGCCAAGGCGCTGATGGGCCAACGCGTCGCCTGCGTTCCGGGTAGCGCCTATTCCGAATACGCCATCGCCGATGCCGCCATGTGCCTGCCGCTGGGTGATCACAGCGCAGAGGACGGCGCGTCGAGCTTCGTCAATCCAATGACCGCGCTGGGTTTTGCCGAGAATGCGAAGATGGACGGCGCGAAATCCATCCTCCACACCGTCGGCGCTTCGAACCTTGGCCAGATGCTGGTGAAGATCTGCCAGGAAGACGGCCTCGGCCTCGTCAACATCGTGCGCAAGGACGATCAGGTCGAACTGCTGAAGGGCCTCGGCGCGAGCCATGTGGTGAATTCGTCGGACGACGATTTCATGGACCAGCTCAAATCCGCGATAGACGAGACCGACGCCTTCTACGGCTTCGATCCGATCGGTGGCGGCAAGATGGTCGATCATTGTTTCAAGGCCATGGAGCAGGTCGCGGTCGGCAAGATGACCGAATATTCGCGCTATGGCTCCAATCAGCAGAAGCGCATGTTCATCTACGGCCGCCTGGACTTCGGCCCGACCACGCTGACGCCAAGCTATGGCTTCGGCTGGACGCTGTCGGGCTGGCTGCTGACGCCATTCCTGCAGACAGCGGGCATGGAAACCGTCGGCCGCATGCGCAAGCGCGTGCTCGACAACCTCACGACCACCTTCGCCAGCAGCTACAAGACCAAGGTCGATCTCGAGGGCATGCTGAAGAAGGACGCGATCCTCGACTATCGCCAGATGAAGACCGGCGAGAAGTATCTGGTCACGCCGAACGGGTGACGTTCAGCGGCCGTCGAATGCGCGCTGGAGGGCGGCGGGATCGGTCTCGCCGCTCGCCAGCAGCAATTGCAGGAGGATGCGCGCCTTCTGCGGATTGAGCGCGCGAGCCGCGACGAAGCCGTTGGCGTCGTCCTCCGGCTCGCGATCGACCAGCCCTTCGTCGGCGCGGCTCGCGCGCACCACCGCGACGCTTGACGCTGCGGCCTGGACTAGCACCTGACGCACGGGTTCGGGCATATTTCCCTCTCCGACGCCCGCGACGACGATGCCGCGTGTGGCTTCGCCCAGCTGACACTTCACTGCTTCGGCATCCTGCCCGGCGTGAACATAGACGATCGCCACCTCCGGCAAATCGTCGCACCACGCAAAGCGCGCCTCCTCGCGGTCGCCCCAAGGCGCACCGAACCATTCGAGGGTGCCGGGTGTGACCAGCGCAATCGATTCGCGCGGGAAACCGCGGAACGCTTCCGAACCGCGCGTGCGGACCTTGCGAACATCGCGCGCAGCGAACACGCGGTCTCCCATAACCACCAACGTGCCGCGGCCTGCTGCATTTGCGTCGCAAGCCACGCGCACGGCGTTGGCGAAGTTCCTCAGCCCGTCATAGCCAACCGCGTCTGCCGGTCGCATTGCGCCCACAACGACCACCGGCTTGGTCGAAGGAAGCGTCAGGTCGAGCAGGAAGGCCGTCTCCTCCAGCGTATCGGTGCCATGGGTCACGATTACGCCCGAACAATCCGGATCGTCCAGCGCCTCCAGGATCGCCCGGTGCAGCGGGTTCCACACCAGCGGGCCGATATCCGCCGAATCGATATTGGCGATCTGGCGACCCGAAAGCTCCGCTTCCAGCCCCAATCCGCCCACGCGTTCGAGATACTCCTCGATCCCGATCTCGCCCGCGCGATAATCCTGCGCGATCGCATTGCCCGCGATCCCGGCGATGGTGCCGCCGGTGGCGAGAACGGTGAGCCTGGTCGTCATGCGCGCCGCCTAGCTGCCGATTGGCGATCTCGGCAATTGATTTTAAGATTTGCGGCGCTATGTGCAGCGGACCGCCACACCGGCGGCACCCGTGGTTGGGGCGATTAGCTCAGTTGGTAGAGCATCTCGTTTACACCGAGAGGGTCGGCAGTTCGAGCCTGTCATCGCCCACCAGTTTTTCGTGACTCGATCCTGTCCGGGGGACAGGGTCGGCCGAAAAACTCCCAAGCGACAGCGCGGGAGTTTCCAAGGTTCACCGATCTTCTATCCGCCGATCGCCTCATCGATCGCAGCGCGAGCGTCCTCGCTCGACCAGTCGTAATCTCCCGACACGCGCCAGATTTCCTGTCCCATCGCATCGTAGAGCACGGTCGTCGGCATGACACCGCCGCCGATGGCGAAGCCCAGCTCGCCCTCGGGGTCCATCCAGGACCCTAACATTGCGAAATCGCGCTCGGCGAAGAACGGGCCGACCTTTTCCGCGCCCTGCATGTCCTGGCTGACGGTCAGCACGCGAAGCTCGCCATCGTAATCGACTGCCAGCTCGTCGAGCAGCGGCATTTCCTTCACGCAAGGCGCGCACCAGGTGGCCCACAGGTTCACCAGCACCGGCGTGCCCTGCAGTGCGCCCATGTTCAGCACATCTCCCTGCAGGTCGCGCACATTGCTCGCCGGCATCAGCGTGCCGGCCTGGCTCCGGTCGATCTCGCCGGTTGGCGCGGGCGTAGTGCTGCTTTCTTGCGCGGTGTCCGGCGCCCCCCTATCGCAAGCGGCGACAAGCAGACCCAGGGTGAATGCAACAGTGAGCGACAAGCGGGACAATTCGGGCTCCAATGCCATGTGGGGCGGCAGGTTCGCAGCTGGGCCTAGCGCGATCATGCGCGAAATCAACGCCTCGATCCCGTTCGACAAAGCGCTGTGGCGGCACGATATCGAAGCGAGCAAGGCGCATGTCGCCATGTTGGGCGCGCAGGGTATTGTCACGGCAGAGGACATGGTGACTATCACCGATGGCCTCGACAAGGTCGCCGCCGAATATGCGCGCGAGGGCGTGCCGGAGGACTGGGACCTCGAAGACATCCACATGACCACCGAGAGCCGCCTCGCCGAGCTGATCGGTCCGGCCGCGGGACGTCTCCACACCGCGCGCAGCCGCAACGACCAGGTGGCAACCGATTTCCGCCTCTGGGTTCGCGATGCGCTCGACCAGATCGATGCGGGATTGCTGGCACTGCAACAGGCGCTGGTGACGCGCGCCGGCGAGCATGCCGCCAGCATCATGCCCGGCTTCACGCATCTGCAGACCGCGCAGCCGGTCACGCTTGGCCATCATCTCATGGCCTATTACGAGATGATCGCGCGCGATCGCAGCCGGTTTGCCGATGCGCGAAAGCGGATGAACGAAAGCCCGCTCGGCAGCGCAGCGCTAGCCGGGACCGGCTTTCCGATCGACCGCGAGGCGACTGCGCAGGCGCTCGGCTTCGAGCGGCCGACGCGCAACAGCCTCGATGCCGTTTCCGACCGCGACTTCGCGCTCGATTACCTGATGGCGTCGAGCCAGTGTGCGCTGCACCTGAGCCGCCTCGCCGAAGAGTTCATCATCTGGGCCAGTCAGCCCTTCGGCTTCGTGCGAATGCCCGATACGCTGTCCACCGGTAGCTCCATCATGCCGCAGAAGAAGAACCCCGACGCCGCCGAGCTGGTGCGCGGGCATGCGGGCCGCGTGATCGGCTGCGCAACGGCGCTGATGGTGACGATGAAGGGGCTTCCCCTCGCTTATTCCAAGGACATGCAGGACGATAAGCCGCCGGTGTTCGAAGCGCACGGCCTGATGGCGCTGAGCATCGCCGCGATGACCGGCATGGTGGCGGACAGCGACTTCAGGACCGGACGCATGCGCGAAGCGGCCGAACTTGGCTATGCCACCGCCACCGACCTTGCCGACTGGCTGGTGCGCGAAGGCGACATTCCCTTCCGCGAGGCGCACCACATCACCGGCGCTGCCGTGAAGCGCGCAGAAAACGACGGCGTGGCGCTCGACCAGCTGCCGCTGGATGTGCTCAAGGCGATCGACGAACGGATCGACGAGCGCGTATATGAGGCGCTCTCGGTCGATGCCTCGGTCGCCTCGCGCTGCTCCTATGGCGGAACCGCGCCCGAACAGGTAAAGGCGCAGGTTCACGCCGCTCGCAAGGCGCTGGGAATGGATGAGTAGATGAACAGATTGCCGATCCTTGTGTGCGCGCTCGCGCTCGCCGCCTGCGGCCAGAAGGCCGACCTCGCGCCGGTCGAGGGCGCCGCCCTGCCGCCCGCTCCCTATGGCGCAGAAGTCCAGCCGAGCGCAGACGAGCTGCTCGTGCTCGATCCGCAGGCCGCGCCCGATCGTTCGGTAGAACTGCGCACCCGCTCCGAAGAGCGCGAGGACGATCCCTTCGACCTGCCGCCCGAGTAGGTTCTCAGCCGAAAAGCACAGCTTGCTCGACTCGCCTTCCCGAATTCGGCAGAGGCGCTGGCCATGGACCATTTCCAGCTTCGCGACGGCGTGCTCCATGCCGAAGACGTGCCCCTGCCGCGCATTGCCGAAGAGGTCGGCACGCCGGTCTATGTCTATTCGCGCGCCACGCTGACCCGCCATGCCCGCGTGTTCCGCGAAGCGCTTGGCGAACTTGACAATCCGCACATCGCCTTCGCGGTGAAATCCAATCCCAACCTCGCCGTGCTGAAAGTGCTGGCGAACGAAGGCTATGGCGCGGACGTCGTCTCCGGCGGCGAGCTGACGCGCGCGCTCAAGGCAGGGATGAAGCCGGAAGACATCGTGTTCTCGGGCGTCGGAAAGACACACGCCGAGCTGCTCCAGGGCCTCGAGGCGGGCATCGGGCAGTTCAATATCGAGAGCGAGGAAGAGGGCTACGAGCTCGCCACCATCGCCGAACGGCATGGCAAGCGGGCGGCCTGCGCGCTGCGGGTGAACCCCGACGTCGATGCGCGGACGCATGAGAAGATCTCTACCGGCAAGCGCGAGAACAAGTTCGGCGTCCCGCTCGATCGGGCAGCGGAAATCTATGCGCGGCTGGCGGAAGAAGACGGGCTCGATATGCGCGGCGTCGCCGTCCACATCGGCAGCCAGCTCGGCGATCTGGAGCCGCTGGAAACCGCCTTCGGCAAACTCGGCGCGTTGATCGCCGAGCTGCGCGGAGCGGGCTGCGAAGTCACGCATGCCGATCTGGGTGGTGGCCTTGGCGTGCCTTACAAAGCGGGCGAAACCCTGCCCTCGCCCACCGAATACGGCGCAATGGTCACGCGGGTGACTAAGGACTGGAACGTGCGCCTGATGTTCGAGCCGGGCCGTGTGATCGCGGGCAATGCCGGCGTGCTGCTGACCCGAGTCATCCGCTCCAAGCGCAGCGGCAACGGCCCGCCCTTCGTGGTGGTGGATGCGGCGATGAACGACCTAGCGCGGCCCGCCATGTACGGTGCCTGGCACGATTTCGATGCGGTCGCGCCGAGCGGCGACCGGATGACCGCGCATATCGTCGGCCCGATCTGTGAAACCGGAGACACCTTCGCCATGGACCGCGAGTGCGATGCGCTGGTCGCGGGCGATCTCGCGGTGTTCCGCACGGCGGGCGCCTATGGCGCGACCATGGCGAGCAGCTACAACTCGCGCGGCTTCGTGGCCGAAGTGCTGGTCGACGGCGATAAATACGCGGTGGTTGCGGACCGGATCGCGGCGAGCGCGATCATGGATGCGGAACACGTGCCGGAGTGGCTCGGCTGATGCAGGCGCGCCGTGCATAGCCTGCCGCTCTTTCACCGGATCGAAGGCACGCGCGTGGTGGTCGTCGGCGCCGGGGACATGGCCGAGGCCAAGGCGCGTCTGGTGAGGCGAGCAGGTGGCATTCCCTGCGCGGAGACCGAAGCCCATCACGCCAAGATCGGTTTCGTCGCGGTGGAGGACGAGCGCGCTTCCGAGGCGGCGGCCTTGCGGCTGAAGCGCGCCGGCCTGCTCGTCAACGTCGCCGACCGGCCGGACTTGTGCGACTTCACCCTGCCCAGCGTGCTCGACCGCGACCCGGTGCTGGTGGCGGTGAGCACGGGCGGAGCCTCGGCGGGGCTGGCGAAGCATTTGCGGCTGCGAATGGAAGCGCTCTTGCCGCAATCGCTGGGCGCGCTGGCGAAATCGCTCGAAGGTGCACGCGAAGCGATCCGGCAACGCTATCCCGAAGCCGATACCCGCCGCCGCGCGCTCGACACCGCGCTGGGCGAAGGCGGTGCACTCGATCCGTTCGAGACGAGCGATCCCATGGCGGTGGACGATTGGTTGAAAGATGCAAGCCATGAAGCCGATGGCGAGGTCCTGGACTTCACACTGACGAGCGACGATCCGGAAGACCTGACGCTGCGGCAGGCACGCGCTCTCGGACGCGCCGACACGGTGCTGCATGATCCCGATGCGCCCGAGCCGATACTGATCCGTGCCCGCGCCGATGCGGTGCGCATTGCGCTGCCGGCAGATCCGCCCGCGGCAGGGCTGACCGTTATCCTGCGCGGCCCCTAGGGTCCTGAACCTAAACGACCACAAGCTTTGGCGAAACGGCAACTATCTCCCCAAAATAGCGGGCCATGGCATCGGCAGTTTCTTCGGACAGCGCGATATGCGCGCGGCGCCGGTCTTCGGGGTCGGCCACCCGCACCAGCAGCCTGGCTTCGACCATCTGGCCGATCCAGCGCAGCGCCGTCGTTGCCGGGACACCGGAGGCGATGCAGAGCGAGGTCACACTGACCCTGGTTCCTTCCGCTCGCGCCGCTGCAAGGTCGAGCAGCATGTCCCAGGCGGGGTCCGCGAACAGGTCGCCATCGAAATAGCGCGCACGCGCCTGGCGGTGCTTGATGATCTGCCGAATATGACCTGCATCGGGCAGCCGTGGCCGGTTCGTAGCCGGGCGCTGCCGCACATAGGCATCGTCCTCGCTGCGCCAGCCGGGTTGCGGCGCTTCGAGCCGGAACGCTC
The DNA here is from genome assembly GCA_947499095.1 of uncultured Erythrobacter sp. Lineage (GTDB taxonomy): Bacteria > Pseudomonadota > Alphaproteobacteria > Sphingomonadales > Sphingomonadaceae > Qipengyuania. Next base: position 202,601 of record CANMMR010000007.1, on the reverse strand, counting down.
CGCCCGATGTCCGCTGGCCGGGTGCGGTCTTCTCCAGCCGTTCCGCCATGCGGCCTACCTGTTCGGTCAGGCGCAGCAGCATCATCCGGTCTTCCTCGCCCAATTCGCGCAGGCGCAGGTTTGGCACATGCGCCAGCACTCGCCCGATCGCGATCACCCGCTCCGACCGGCAGGGATCGACCAGGATCTGCGGCCCGGAAGAGGAAAAGCATCCGAAGATCGCATCGAGCGCGCCCATCGTGGTCGAGACGACCATCTGCGTGCCCGCCTTGCCCGCCCGCATGTCGAGCCGCGAAAGCAAGGCCAGCGCTTCTGCCGTATCCTCGGCGCAATCGACCAGCAGCACATCGCCCAAAGCGGTGATCGCGCCATTCGCATAGTCCGCCAGCGACATGGAATGCAGCACGCGGAACCCCGCCGCCTCGGCATCGTCGCGCAGCTCGCCCCGGATATGCGCGCGGTCCGCCAGCACGGTCACGCCGATCTGGCACCCGGCGGAATTGCACACCGGCTCGTAACTGAAATCCGCCTGCATCGAATCGCGCTCCTGTTTTTCTACGGAACAGGATGAGAACAAATGCGGATCAGGTCAAGACTTAGGCGCGGATTTCGATCGGGGTGCCGTCGGGCACCAGGCTCCACAGCTCGGCGATCTCCGCATTGGTCAAAGCGATGCAGCCAGCGGTCCAGTCGCCCGGCACGCGCTGGTCGTTCGGCAGGCCGTTGGGCTGGCCGTGGATGAAGATCAGCCCGCCCGGCGAACGACCACGCGCCCGCGCATAGGCGCGGTCGGACGCGTTGGGATAATCGATGTAGAGCGACAGGAAATAGCTCGACTGCTGGTTGCCATAGGTGATCGTATAGCGGCCTTCGGGCGTGCGTTCGTCGCCCTCGAATTGCTTGTGGCCGATCGGCCGGTCGCCGAATTGCAAGCCGCGATAAGTTCGGATGACGTTCGCGCCCTGATAGACCCATAGCGTCCGCTCGGACTTGTCGATCAGGATGAAGTCCGCGACCTCGCCTTCGCGCGCCTGTTGGGTCGACGCGGGCGACGCGCCGAGCAGCGAGAGCGAAAACAACAGGATGGCGAGCCAGCGCATGGCGCGCATCCTGCCACCGCCTCGGCAATCAGTCCATGAACGGATCGCGCATCAGGATCGTATCGTCGCGTTCGGGGCTGGTAGAGACCAGCGCGACGGGCGTTTCGATCAGTTCCTGCACGCGCTGGATGTATTTCACCGCATTCGCCGGCAGGTCGGCGAAGCTGCGCGCGCCGGCGGTGCTTTCCTTCCAGCCGTCCATGCTCTCGTAGATCGGCTCGACCGCGGCCTGGTCGGCGGCATGGCTGGGGAAGTAGTCGAACACTTGTCCGCGCAGGCGATAGCCGGTGCAGATCTTCACCTCGTCCAGACCGTCGAGCACGTCGATCTTGGTGAGCGCAATGCCCGTCACGCCACTGATTGCGCAGCTTTGCCGCACGATGACCGCATCGAACCAGCCGACGCGGCGTTGGCGGCCGGTAACGGTGCCGAATTCATGGCCCCGCTCGCCCAGCCCCTGGCCGATTTCGTCCTCGAGCTCTGTCGGGAACGGGCCGCTACCGACGCGGGTGGTGTAGGCCTTGACGATGCCGAGCACATAGCCGGTCGCATTGGGCCCCAGCCCGCTGCCTGCCGCGGCGGTGCCGCTGACCGTGTTGGAGCTGGTGACGAAGGGATAGGTACCGTGATCGATATCGAGCAACACGCCCTGCGCGCCCTCGAACAGAATCTTCGCGCCCGCCTTGCGGACCTTCTTCAAGCGCTTCCACACCGGCTGCGCATATTGTAGCACGAAATCGGCAATTTCGCGCAGATCCTGCAACAACGCCTCGCGATCCACCGGCGGCTGGTCGAACCCGGCGCGCAGTGCGTCGTGATGGGCGCACAGGCGGTCGAGCTGCGGCTCAAGGTCGTTGAGGTGCGCCAGGTCGCACACGCGGATCGCGCGGCGGCCGACCTTGTCCTCGTACGCCGGGCCGATGCCGCGGCCCGTGGTGCCGATCTTGCCCGAACCGGCGGCTGCTTCGCGCAGGCCATCGAGGTCGCGGTGGATCGGCAGGATCAGCGGGCAATTGTCCGCCACGGCGAGATTGTCGGCCGTGACCTTCACACCCTGCCCCTCAACCTTCTCGATCTCGGATTTGAGCGCCCAGGGGTCGAGCACGACGCCATTGCCGATTACGCTCAGCGTGCCGGAGACGATGCCGCTCGGCAGCAAGGATAGCTTATAGGTGGTGCCGTCGATCACCAGCGTGTGGCCGGCATTGTGCCCGCCCTGGAAACGCACGACGGCATCGGCGCGGCTGGCCAGCCAGTCGACGATCTTGCCCTTGCCCTCATCGCCCCACTGGGCGCCGATCACGGTGACGTTGGCCAATGCATATCCTTTCGCCGGAGAACGCGCCTTGCACAGCGCGGGGCGCACCTAGGCGACGGGTCGTGCCACGGCAAGGGCGGATCGCGGGCCATCCCATGGCGCCCGGCGCGAACGGCGATATAGTTTCTTTCGCGTTAAGCAGGGTTGGTTGGTCTTTGGGCAGGAAAGCCTGCGAAGACCTTCTCCGGACGAGCCGAAATGGATCGCGGCGCGTCCCGGACGGGAACGAAGACATGGTGGACGGCGCAGTGTCGCAGCGCGCACTGGTACGCGACAATATCGTCGCGGACGACGTGTCTTTCGAGCCGAGCGAAAGCCGTGGAGCGGGAATGCGGACGGCAGGGGTCTCGGCGGCTGCGCTGGCGACGGCGGCGTGCGGCAGCGAAGGCTCCGGCGGCGTGTTCGGCATTGGCGGCAGCGGCACCGACGGCACCTCGCCTCTCCTCGAAGCCGAAGCGACCAAGGCGCAGGCCGCGCGCTTCGTGCTGCGCGCATCGCTTTCGGCGACCGAGAACGATATCGCCACGGTCGAGAATCACGGTTACGAATTCTGGCTCGACCGCCAGATGGACGCGAAAAACGCCCAGTCTGCGAAGGAGTTTTTCGAAGCGAAGAACTTCAATCGCATCGATCGCGACGAGCTTTATTTCCGCTCCTGGCCCGCCGATGCGATGATCTGGAGCCAGCTGTTTTCGGGCGGCAGCGGGGTTCGCAAGCGCATCGCACTGGCCCTGTCGGAATTTTTCGTCGTCTCCGCCAATGGCGTTGAGAACCTGATCTGGCGCAGCCAGGGCATGGGAGCCTACTGGGACGCGCTGAACTTCCACGCCTTCGGCAATTACCGCGAACTGCTGGAAGCGATCACTTTGATGCCGGTGATGGGGACCTTCCTCAACACGCTCGGCAATCGCAAGGCAGATGCCGCAACCGGACGCGTGCCCGACGAGAATTTCGGCCGCGAGGTCATGCAGCTGTTCTCCATCGGCCTCTACCAGCTGAACCTCGACGGCACGGTGAAGCGCGACGGCGCAGGCAATCCGATCGAGACCTATACCAACGAGGACGTGACCGGTATCTCCAAGGTCTTCACCGGCTACGATCTCGATTTCTCGCAGACGCGGATGCATCCCAACCCGAATGGAGCCTCGTGGGAAATCCCGGAGTGGGACGTCGCCATGCGGCCGATGACGGCGGATCCTGCCAAGTGGCGCTGGTCGCGCGGCGAGGATTATCATGCGCCGGAGGAGAAACGCTTCCTGGGCACTGTGATCCCCTCGAACACCGGGGCCAAGGCCAGCATGCGGATGGCGATCAATACGCTGGCAGAGCATCCCAATGTCGCGCCGTTCTTCTGCAAGCAGATGATCCAGCGACTGGTGACCAGCAATCCAAGCCCGGCCTATGTCCGCCGGGTGGCGCAGGTGTTCGAGGCCGATGCGAAGGGCAAGCGCGGAAACTTGCGCGCCGTCTTCAAGGCGATCCTGCTGGACGAGGAGGCGCTTTCGGACACGAGCTACGCCGATCCGCGGTTCGGCAAATTGCGCGAGCCGATGCTCCGCTACGTCCAGTGGGGTCGCACATTCGACTTGCGCTCGGAAAGCGGCAAGTGGGACATCGGGACGACAGACCATCCCGTATGGTCGCTCGGCCAGTCGCCGCTGCGCTCGCCATCGGTCTTCAATTTCTTCCGTCCGGGCTATGCGGCGACGAATTCGCAGACCGCCGCAAACGATATGGTCGCACCCGAATTCCAGCTGGTGAACGAGACAACGGTCGCCGCTTACGTCAACTTCATGAGCCAGGTCATTCGCGGGCGCGGGTGGCATTCGCGGGATGTGCAGCCGCGTTACCGCCAGGAACTTGCCATCGCGCACGATAGCGTAAAGCTGCTCGACCGGCTGGACCTGCTGCTCACTGGCGGGCAACTCACCGGAGCGTCGCGCGATGCCATCCTGCCGGCGCTGGACAGCCTGACCGTCACCCAAAGCAGTAGCGAGGAGGATAAGCTCAAGCGCATCCACATCGCCGTGCTGCTGGTCATGTCGTCCTACGACTATCTCATCCAGCGCTGAGGAGGGGCGCGATGTTTATCTCGAATATGCCCGAAGTCTCCCGCCGCGCTTTCCTGCGGAGGTCGGCCCAGCTCGCCTCACTCGGTGCGGCATCGAGCTATGCCCTCGGTCTGGCCGGCATCGGCGAAGCGGCGGCGTTCAGCTCGGCCGACGGCTACAAGGCACTGGTCTGCGTCTTCCTGCTCGGCGGCAACGACCACAACAACACGCTGATCCCCTACGACAGCACGAATTACGCGAAGTATCGCGCGATCCGCGGGCTGGCTTCGGACGGTAGCAGCGTGGGCCTCGACCGCTCGCAACTCGGCGCGACCGTCCTCAGCCCGGCCGGCGGACAGACGCTGACCGACGATTTGACCTATGCGCTCGCGCCCACCATGCCGCGCATGAAGGCGCGTTTCGATGCGGGGCAGATGGCACCGCTGCTCAATGTCGGCCCGTTGATCGCGCCGCTGACCCGCGCGCAATACGATAGCGACGATACGGTGCGCTATCCGCGCCCGGCCAAGCTGTTCAGCCACAACGACCAGCAATCGACCTGGCAGTCCTCCCTCCCCGAAGGCGCGCAGAGCGGCTGGGGCGGGCGGATGGCGGACCTCGCCCAGTCGCACAATACCAACGCCATGTTCACCGGCATCAATGCCAGCGGCAACGCGGTCTTCCTGTCGGGCGAGAACTACGCGCCTTATCAGGTGACCGGATCGGGTGCGGTGGAGATCTGGGGTTATGACGGCTGGCTGATGGGCTCGCGCGCCGCCGGGACGGCACTCAAGACCATCCTCGGCCAGCACGACGGCCATGTGCTCGCCAACGATTATTCGCAGATGATGGCGCGCTCGATCGGATATGGCGGCTTCGTCAATTCCGCGCTCGACGGCGTATCGCTTGCGACGCAGTTCGAAGAGGATAATTCGCTCGCCGAACAGCTGAACCTCGTTGCGCGGCTGATCGCGGCGCGCAATGCGCTGGGCGTGCGGCGTCAGGTTTTCATGGTCGCCATGGGCGGCTTCGACAATCACGACGGCCTGCCCGGCTCGCACCCAGCCCTGCTCGCCAAACTGGACAGTGCGCTCGACAGCTTCTTTCGCGCGACCGCGGAAATGGGCGTCGGCAATCGCGTGACGGCCTTCACCGCATCGGACTTCGGCCGCACGCTGACCTCCAACGGCGACGGGTCGGACCATGGCTGGGGCAGCCACCACCTGATCCTTGGCGGCGCGGTAAATGGCGGACGGTTCTACGGGCGCGCGCCGCATGTCTCGATAGAAACCGCCGACCAGGTAGATCAGGGCCGTCTTCTGCCCACCACATCGGTGGACGAATATTCAGCCACGCTGGCCAGATGGTTCGGCGTATCGGCGTCAGAATTGCCCAGCGTTTCTCCAAATATCGGAAATTTCGCCTCGCCCGATCTCGGTTTCCTGCGCAGCACGACATAGCGGAGGAAACATCGGCGCGCTGCTCCATTCTTAGGGCAAAGGAGACAGCATGACCGATTATCCCACTCTAACCCTCAACGACGATCGCCAGATTCCGCAGCTCGGATTCGGCACCTGGCAAATCGAAGAGGACGACGCGCCCGAGGCTGTGAAGACCGCGCTCGAGACCGGTTACTGGCTGGTCGATACGGCGGCGATATACCAGAACGAGCGCGGCGTCGGCAAAGGTATCGGCGACTGGGCCGACATCTTCCTGCAGACCAAGATCTGGAACGAGAGCCAGGGATACGACCGGACGCTGAAGGCAGCGGACAAGTGCCTCGACCGGCTGGGGCGCGACCATGTCGACATGCTGCTGATCCACTGGCCCTGCCCCGACAAGGGCCTGTTCGTCGATACGTGGAAAGCGCTGATCGAACTGCGCGACCAGGGCAAGGCGAAGAGCATCGGCGTCTCGAACTTCCGCGAAGAAGACCTGAAGCGCATCGTCGACGAGACCGGCGTGGTTCCGGCGCTGAACCAGATCGAACTGCACCCCGGCTTTCAGCAGCGGGACATGCGCAAAGTGCATGACGAGATGGGCATCGTAACCCAGAGCTGGTCCCCGCTCGGCCAGGGCGGCGGCATGGATAGCGATGCGGTGAAATCGGTGGCCGAGGAAACCGGCCAGGACCCGAGCGCCGTCGTGCTGCGCTGGCATATCCAGCACGGCCTGTGCCCCATCCCGCGCTCGACCAACCCCGATCACATCCGCACCAACTTTACTGCGCTCGATTTCGAACTGTCGGACGAGCAGATGGCGAAGCTCGACGCGCTGGACGACAGCGAAGGCCGGCTCGGACCGGAACCGGGCAAGTTCAACGACTGACAGGTCAACGCAAGGGGATGCGAAGGGCGCGCGCGCCTGCTATCGGCGCAGCCGCCATGTCGCATCCCGTCCGCATAGCCGCGCTTTATCACTTCACGCGCTTCGACGATCCTGCTGCGTTCCGGCCGGACCTGCTCGCTCAGTGCGAAGCGCAGGGGGTGCGCGGCACGCTTTTGCTCGCGCGCGAGGGTATCAACGGGACGATTGCGGGGAGCGCGGAACGGATCGACACGGTGCTCGACCATATCCGGCAACTTCCCGGTTGCATGGAGCTAGAGGTCAAGTTCTCGCAGGCCGACGCAATGCCCTTCAACCGTATGAAAGTGCGGTTGAAGCGAGAGATCGTCACCATGGGCCAGCCCGATCTCGATCCGCTGCAGGGCGTCGGCACCTATGTCGACCCACAGGACTGGAACGCGCTGATTACCGATCCCGACACGCTCGTGATCGACACGCGAAACGATTACGAAGTGCAGATCGGCACTTTCGTCGGCGCGGTCGATCCGCAGACCACCAGCTTCCGCGAGTTTCCCGAGTGGTTCCGCACCAAGCGCGCCGAACTGGAGGCAGCTGGCCGTACGCCGAAAATCGCGATGTTCTGCACCGGCGGCATCCGTTGCGAGAAATCGACGGCCTTCGCCAAGGCCGAGGGCGTGGAGGAAGTGTTTCACCTCAAGGGCGGCATCCTTAAATATCTCGAGAGCGTTCCGGCGGAGGAAAGCCTCTGGCAGGGCGAATGCTTCGTTTTCGACGAGCGGGTCAGCGTCGGTCACGGCCTTGCACCGGGCGACCACACGCTGTGTCGCGCCTGCCGCCGTCCGGTGAGCGACGCCGACCGCGCCGACGAGCGTTTCACGGACGGCGTCAGCTGCCCGCGCTGTTTTGACGAGCGTAGCGACGAGCAGCGCGCCCGCTATGCCGAGCGCCAGCGGCAGGAACGCCTTGCTGCAGAGCGCGGCGAAGAACATGTGGGCCGGCGCGAGAAGGCGAGCGACGATGGCTGAGGCGATCCTCTACAGCTTTCGCCGCTGCCCCTACGCGATGCGCGCCCGCATGGCGCTGCATGTGAGCAGCCTCGCCTACGAACATCGCGAAGTCGTGCTCCGCGACAAGCCTGCCGCGATGCTGGAAGTATCGCCGAAGGGTACCGTGCCGGTTTTCGTAAGCGCCGAGGGCAGGGTGCTGGAAGAAAGCCTCGACATCATGCATCATGCACTGGCGCAGAACGACCCCGAAGGCTGGCTGGACCGCGAAGATCAGGCGCTGCTTGCTGCCAATGACGGCCCGTTCAAGCACCATCTCGACCGCTACAAATACGCAACCCGCTACGAAGACGTCGACCCCGAAGAGCACCGCAAAGCAGCGGTCGAAATCCTCGCCGACCTTGACCAGCGCCTCTCAGCGTCAACCTATCTGTGCCGCAACGAGCGCGGCTTCGCCGACATCGCGATTTTCCCCTTCGTAAGGCAGTTTGCCAATCACGACCGCGAACGGTTCGATGCCGATCGGATGCCGCACCTGCAGGCGTGGCTGAAGGCGCTGGTATCCTCCGAGCTGTTTACCGCGATAATGGCAAAGCACCCGAAATGGGAGCCGGTCGACGGCTAGAGGGGAACCGCTTCGGTTCCGTCCAAGCGATGAGTGCACCCTAGCGCCGTCGGATCTTCATCACCCGTAAGCGCGGCTACCGTTCGCCAGCCGATCGTGCGCAGACGGGCGGCGGCTTGGTAGTCATGGCCGACGGGAAGGAACAGGGTCTTGCGGGGTTCGGGCGCTCGGTCGCCGAGCGCATCGAGCAGGGGATCGATATAGAGCGAGAAGCCGGTCGCTTCTTCCTCGCTGCCCTTGATAACATAGGTTCCGCCCCGCCCCAGCGCTCCCCGCGCGCCTTCGCCGTAGAGAGTGAAGCCGAACCAGCTCTGGTATTCGAAGCCGTGGCGTTCGGTGGGGTCGAGCGTCAGGCGCGCGCGCTCGCGGACCGAGGCGGCGATTTCCCGCAGGCCAGCGATCCGGCTGGCGAGCGCACCGCCCGCATCGATTGCGGCCAGCTTTTCGATGGCGTCCGGCAAGGGGCCGGTTGCGTAAAGGAGCGGCAGGTAAGCTTCGCCGCCGACTGCCGACAGCCCGCCGGCGTCCTTGGTGTCGAGTTCGCGGCGGACCGCCTCGCGCCGCCCGGCATCGAGCGGCAGGACTCTTTCGGCCAGCGTATCGACCAGGTCGGGCAGCGTGAAATCGAGCGAGATATTCGCCACGCCCGCGGCCTCCAGCGCGTCGATGGCGACATTCACGATCTCGCTCGCCGCGGCGACGCTATCGCTGCCGACGAGCTCTGCACCCATCTGCAGCCGCTGGCGGGCCGGGTCGAGCTGGTCTGCCTTCAGCAGAGCGACATCGCCTGCATAGCACAGCCGCAAGGGTCGCGGCGCTTCGGCAAGGCTGGTCGCGGCGATGCGCCCGACCTGCACCGTCATGTCGCTGCGCAGCGCAAGCGTGCGCAAGCTGTCGGGATCGGTGAAGCGCACCATGCGCCGCGTGGCGACGCCTTCCATCCGCCCGGCGAGCGATTTTTCGAACTCCACCAGTGGTGGGCGCACGCGGTCGTAGCCATGCGAATCCATGCTATCGAGCACGGCGCGCATGGCCTGGACAATGGCCCGCGACCGCGCCGGCAGCGCATCTTCGAGCCCGACGGGCAGGAGGTCGTCTTGATTTGTCATCGCGGCGGCCCCTGCCCCAATGTCGGTCAGAACGCCAGAGGCATCACGGTCTTCACGCCTTCGAGCGCGCAGGCCTGTTTCACGACTTCGTCCGGGATCGGCTGATCGACGCTCAGCAGCAGGGTGGCTTCCCCGCCCGCCGCGCGGCGGCCGAGGTTGAAGGTGCCGATGTTGATACCGTTTTCGCCCAGCAGCGAACCGATGCGGCCGATGAAACCGGGCGCGTCCTCGTTGACGATGTAGAGCATGTAGCCCTTGAGTTCGGCTTCGATCCGCACGCCGAACATTTCGGTCAGGCGCGGTGCGTCGGCGCCGAAAAGCGTTCCGGCGACCGAACGATCGCCCTGCTCCGTACCCACGGTCACGCGGATCAGCGTGTTGTAGGCGCCTTCCTTCTCATGTCGGATGGAGCGGATGTCGAGGCCCCGCTCCTTGGCGAGATAGGGCGCGTTGACCATGTTCACCGTGTCCGAATACTGGCGCATCAGGCCAGCGAGCACCGCCCCTTCGATGGGCTTGCCGGACAGCTGGGCCGCCGCGCCTTCACGCTCGATGCTGATCTTGGTCAGATTGCCATGCGCCAGCTGGCCGACGAGGCTGCCGAGGTTTTCGGCCAGACCCATATAGGGCTTGAGCTTCGGGGCTTCCTCGGCGCTGAGGCTCGGCATGTTGAGCGCATTGGTCACGCCGCCATTCACGAGGTAGTCGGCCATTTGCTCGGCCACCTGCAGGGCGACGTTTACCTGCGCTTCGGTGGTCGACGCGCCCAAGTGCGGGGTGCAGATGAAGTTCGGCTTGCCGAACAGCGGCGATTCCTTGGCCGGTTCGGTCTGGAACACGTCCAGCGCGGCCCCTGCGACATGCCCGCTGTTCAGCGCCTCGGCCAGCGCTGCCTCGTCGATCAACCCGCCACGCGCACAATTTACGATGCGAACGCCCTGCTTCGTCTTGGCGAGGTTCTCCTTCGACAGGATGTTGCGCGTCTCGTCGGTCAGGGGGGTGTGCAGCGTAATGAAATCGGCACGCCCCAGCAGCGTGTCGAGATCGACCTTCTCGACCCCGATCTCCACCGCGCGTTCTTCGGTCAGGAAGGGGTCGAAGGCGATCACTTTCATGCGCAGGCCCTGCGCGCGAGCGGCGACGATCGAGCCGATGTTGCCCGCGCCGATCAGGCCCAGCGTCTTGCCGGTCAGTTCGACGCCCATGAAGTCGTTCTTGGGCCACTCGCCTGCTTGCGTGCGCGCATTGGCCTGCGGAATCTGGCGGGCCAGCGCGAACATCATCGCCACGGCGTGTTCGGCGGTGGTGATCGAATTGCCGAAGGGCGTGTTCATCACCACCACGCCCTTGGAGCTGGCGCAGGGAATATCGACATTATCGACCCCGATCCCAGCCCGCCCGATGACCTTGAGGTTGGTCGCGGCGTCGAGGATTTCGGGCGTAACCTTGGTCGAGGAGCGGATGGCGAGGCCATCGTATTCGCCGATGCGGGCTTTCAGTTCTTCGGGCGTCTCGCCGGTGATGACATCGACATCGCAGCCGCGCTCTTCGAAAATGCGTGCGGCGTTCGGGTCCATCTTGTCGCTGATGAGGACTTTCGGTTTGGTCATTTTGCTAACCTCGTCATCCCAGCGAACGCTGGGATCGTTATCGGGAATGTCGGAATGTGCGGGAAGCGGTCCCAGCTTTCGCCGGGACGACGCCTGTCAGCCCGCCTTCACGGTTTCGTAGGCCCACTCGATCCACGGCAGAAGGCGCTTGAGGTCCTCCTGCTCGACCGTGCCGCCGCACCAGATGCGCAAGCTCGGCGGGGCGTCGCGATAGCCGTTGAAATCGTAACCGACGTCGCGCTCTTCGAGCAGCTTGACGATCTTCTTGGGCACACCCGCCTTGTCCTCGTCGGACAGGCCCTCGTACCACTCGCCCTGAAAGACGAAGCACACGCCGGTATTGGTGCGCTTGGCAGGGTCGGAGACCATGTTGCGCAGCCATGGGGTCGCCTCGATCCAGTCGAGCACGATCTTCGCATTGGCGTCGGCCCGTTCGAACATCGCCTTGCGGCCACCCATCGCCTGCGCCCATTCGAGCGCGTCGATATAGTCTTCGGTCGCCAGCATGGAGGGCGTGTTGATGGTCGCGCCTTCGAAGATGCCGGTGTTGATCTTGCCGCCCTTCTTGAGGCGGAAGAGCTTGGGCAGCGGCCATTCGGGATCGTAGCTTTCGATCCGCCCGACAGCCTTGGGGCTGAGGATCAGCATGCCGTGCTGGGCTTCGCTACCCATCACCTTCTGCCAGCTGTAGGTCGTGGCATCGAGCTTCGCCCAGTCCATCTCCATCGCGAAGACGGCGCTGGTGGCGTCGTTGATCGTCACACCCTCGCGCCCCGGCGCCAGCCAGTCCGTGTTCGGGATTTTCGCGCCCGACGTCGTGCCGTTCCAGGTGAAGACGACGTCGTTGTCCTGCGGGATCGACGCGAGATCGGGGATCTCACCGTAATCGGCGTCCAGCGTGGTCAGCTGGGGCAGCTTGAGCTGTTTGACCGCGTCCTGGATCCAGACGTTACCGAAGCTTTCCCACGCGGCAACGGTGGCCGGGCGGTCGGGCCGCAGCATGGTCCACATTGCGCATTCGAGCGCGCCCGTATCCGATGCGGGCATAATGCCGACCAGGTAATCCTCGGGCACGCCGAGCATCTCCTTCGACAGGTCGATGGCATATTTCAGCCGCGACTTGCCGAGGGCGCTACGGTGCGAGCGCCCGAGCGATTCGGTTTTGAGATTGGATGCGGACCAGCCCTTGTGCTTGGCAGTCGGTCCGGACGAAAAGAAAGGGCGCTCAGGCTTGAGCGTCGGTTCGGCAGTCATGTATTCTCTCCTTGCAGAGAGCACGCGCGGCGTTGGGACCGCGTGGCCCGTCGGCGGCAATAATCTTGCGGGCAGCGTAGTCAATGCGAAATAGGAATTCATCGACAGGCTGGGGGTTCGCTGGGTCAACGCAAGCTGTGCGGAATGGGTCCGTTTTTGTTTAATGCGGGCCGGACATTCGTCCGGCCCGAACCGAACTTCCTACTCTCGCCAAACGCTCTCCTGCGCCCTATGGCCCGCGACGATGAACGCTTCCGACCTTCGCATCGCCATGTTCAGCGGCAACTACAACATGACCGTCGATGGCGCGAACAAGGCACTGAACAGGCTGGCCGAATTCCTGCTTCGCCAAGGTGTTGCCTTGCGCGTGTATTCACCGACCATCGACACACCCGCGTTCGAACCGCAAGGCGATCTGGTCAGCCTGCCCTCCGTGCCCATCCCCGGCCGCTCGGAATATCGCGTCCCTTATGGGTTGAATGACGAGGTGCGCCGCGATCTGGAAGCCTTCCGGCCCAATATGATGCACATCTCATCGCCGGATTTCAGTGCGAGAGCGGCTGTGGAGTGGGCGCGCAAACGGGACATTCCCGTGCTCGGTTCGGTGCACACACGTTTCGAAACCTATCCACGATACTATAAGCTCGGCTTTCTCGAACCAATGGTCGAGACGTACCTTCGCAATCTCTATCGCAAGTGCGACGCGCTGGTGACGCCTTCGCAAAGCATGGTCGATACCTTGCACGAGCAGCGCATGCATCGCGATATCTCGATCTGGTCGCGCGGGGTGGACCGGACGATCTTCCATCCCTCCAAGCGCGACATGGAGTGGCGCCGAGCCCAAGGGTTGGCTGACCACGACGTTGCCATCGTCTTCCTCGGCCGGTTGGTCATGGAGAAGGGGCTCGATATCTTCGCCGACACGATCGTCGAGCTGCGCAAGGAGCAGGTGCCGCACAAAGTGCTGGTCATCGGCGACGGCCCGGCGCGCGGATGGTTCGAGAAGACCCTGCCCGGCGGAACCTTTGTGGGTTTCCAGGGCGGCGCGGACCTGGGCCGGGCGCTGGCGAGCGGGGACATCTTCCTGAACCCGTCGATCACAGAAACCTTCGGCAATGTCACGCTGGAGGCAATGGCCTGCGGGCTGCCGGTCGTGGCTGCCGGAGCGACGGGGAGCGCCAGCCTGGTCGACGACTGGGAGACCGGTCGTCTGGTCGAGGCAGGCAAGCCGCGCGAATTCGCCGAAGCGCTCGCACCCTATTGCAAGAACCCGGAGCTGCGCGCACGCCATGGCGAGGCCGGCGCACGCGCCGCTGGCGAATATTCTTGGGACGCGATCAACCAGGTGGTTGTCGATACCTACCTGCGCCTGCTCGAGCAGCGCAACGCTTAGCCCAGCTTAGCTCAGCGCAGCACGCCCTTGCGCCGCATGCTGATCGTATACCAAGTCGAGAACAATGTGGTTGCCCAAATCGCCAGCGGGAGAATTATACCATGCATGTCGGCGGGCAGGTCCGTCAGCACCCGTTGATAGATCGTAGTACCGACAAGGCCGATTATAGCGGTCAGGAATGCCGTGACGGCCCAGCGCGATCGGAACAGCAACAGGACCGAACCGGAGAACGCGCCCCATACGCCCAGCGCCCATAGTGAATCGGCCCAAGCGGGAAAGCTCGTTACATAATCGATCGCTTCGGTACTCATACCCAGACCATCGAGATTGCCTGCCTGAGTGCTGAGATAGCTCCAAATTCCGACAGCATTGAAAAGCAGCGTCACTACGCCGACGAGCCACAAGTGCCACGGTGTCCTGACAGTTTCCGTCATAAATCACTCTCCCCTCTGCCGACCCTCGTCACGCAGCGTAGCGAGGATCGGAAGAGAGGCAAGCAAGACAGGGTCAGAGCCGCTCGATCTTCTTGGCCAGATCGTCCACCAGATCGACGATTTCGCGCATGGTGTTCTCGTCGAGCTGGCCGCTCTTGGCGCGGTTCTTGAGCACGGTGGCGAGATTGCCGACCGCGCGGAACATTTCCGGCGTGGCGAAGGCCTTGCCGGATTTCGCGCGGCGCTCGCGCTGGCCCTCGATCCGTTCGACCAGGCTCTCGATTTCGTCCTTGCGATCGACCAGTTCGCCGCGGCCCTTTTCCGTGGCGCGATAGGCCTTGCGCGGTTCGTCGCCATCGACCTCGCGGATCAGCCCCTCGTCCTCGAGCAGCGACAGCGTCGGATAGACCGTACCCGGGCTGGGCGAATAATTGCCGCCGGTCATGTCCTCGACCGCTTTGATTAGCTCGTAGCCGTGGCGCGGTTCCTCCGCGATCAGGTGCAACAGCAACAGGCGCAACTCGCCCGCGGCGAACATGCGGCGGCGCCGCGTGCGATGCTTCCCGCCGGACCTCCGGGAGCCGTTGCCGAAGGGTCCGTTCGGGCCGAAGGGGCCGCCCGGTCCGAAAGGTCCGTCCGGGCCGAAAGGTCCGTCCGGGCCGAAAGGGCCCTTCGGTCCGAATACGCCCTCGGGTCCGAAAAAGCCCGACGCGCTATATGTGCGGCTGTACGAGCTGTCGCGGTCGGGATCGACATCCACCTCGATATCCACATCGACATCGAAGTCCTCGCCTTCGGAATGATCGGGGATGTTGCCTTCCGGCGGCTCGTCGCGCTCGTCTTTGTCAGTCATATCGTAACTCCTTTTAGATATGACTAAGATATATCTTTCATCGTCCCTCGCAAGAGCCCCCTGCAAAAGCTCGACGAAACCCCTATGTCAGCCGACCAATGGCCGATCTTTTCCCCGACAGCCTCCCGGCGACTGCCGAGACCGATGTGCCGCGCGAGGACGCGCCGCTGGCCGACCGGCTGCGCCCAAGCGCGCTCGACCAAGTGGTCGGGCAAGATCATCTGACCGGTTCCGAAGGCGCCATCGGGCGGATGGTGGCGGCTGGGCGCCTCTCCAGCATGATCCTGTGGGGTCCACCCGGCACCGGAAAGACGACGATCGCGCGCCTGCTCGCCGACAGTGTCGGCATGCGCTTCGAGAGCGTCAGCGCCGTGTTCAGCGGCGTTGCCGACCTCAAGAAAGCCTTCGCCGCCGCCGACAAGGCCGCCGCAGCCGGACAGCGCACGCTGCTGTTTGTGGACGAGATCCATCGCTTCAACCGCGCGCAGCAGGACGGCTTCCTGCCCTTCGTGGAGCGCGGTACCGTCACGCTGGTCGGTGCGACGACCGAGAACCCCAGCTTCGCGCTCAACGCCGCGCTGCTCAGCCGTGCGCAGGTACTGATCCTGCAGCGGCTCGACCACGACGCACTGGGTTCGCTGCTGGCCAAGGCGGAGGATCTGGAAGGTCCCCTGCCCCTCACCCCCGAAGCACGCGATGCGCTGGTTGCCAGTGCCGATGGCGACGGGCGGTTCCTGCTCAACCAGGCAGAAACGCTCTACAATGCCAAGATCGACGAGCCGCTCGATCCCGCCGCGCTCGGACAATTCCTGCAGCGCCGTGTGGCCGTCTACGACAAGGACCGCGAGGGGCATTACAATCTCATCTCCGCACTTCATAAAGCAGTGCGTGGCAGCGACGTACAGGCGAGCCTTTATTATCTCGCTCGCATGCTCACTGCAGGCGAAGAACCGCGCTTCCTCGCCCGCCGCCTGATCCGCATGGCGGTGGAGGATATCGGCATGGCCGACCCGCAAGCGCTGGTGCAATGCATGGCGGCGAAGGATGCCTACGAGTTCCTCGGCAGCCCCGAAGGCGAGCTCGCGCTGGTGCAGGCCTGTACATATCTCGCCACCGCGCCCAAATCGAACGCGGTCTACAAGGCGCAGAAGGCCTCGTTCAAATCGGCCAGGGAAACCGGGAGCCTGATGCCGCCGCAGAACATCCTCAACGCGCCGACCAAGCTGATGAAGGATATCGGCTACGGCGCGGGCTACAGCTACGACCACAATTCCGACGACGGCTTCTCCGGCGACAATTACTGGCCCGACGAGATGGAGCCGCAGGCATATTATGAACCCGTAGATCGCGGCTTCGAACGCGAGGTGAACAAGCGGCTCGATTACTGGGACAAGCTGAGAAACGAGAGGCATTCGTAATCCGCAAATTCGACAACTTCCTCGCCATCGACTGGTCGGGCGCGAAAGGGCGCAAACACAAGGGCATCGCGCTGGCGGTGGCGAAAGCGGCTGGCAGCGGGCCGGTGCTGATCGACCATCGCTGGAGCCGGGAGGAAGTGCTCACCGTGCTGCGCGAAGACCTGCCGAAGAACACGCTTGTCGGTCTCGACCTCGGAATCGGCCTGCCCCACGTCGATTGCGGCGCATATTTCCCCAAGAACACAGTCTCTCTGCCCGATGCTCCGGCGCTATGGGCGCTGATCGACGATATCTGCCGCAACGACGAGCATTTCGGCGTCCAGTCGTTCGTCGATCATCCGGACTACGCACCCTATTTCCGCAACGGCGCCGATACCGGCGCGCATTTCGGCTGCGACGATGCGGCGCATGGCCGCGGGCGCTTCCGCGTGACCGAAAAGGCGCAAGCGGCGATGGGTTGCAAACCCTATTCGAACTTCAATCTCGTCGGCGCAGCGCAGGTCGGAAAGTCGAGCCTGACGGGCATGCGGATGCTGCATCACCTGCGCGGCCTGCTGCCGGTCTGGCCGATCGACCCGCTGCCGCGCAAAGGGTCGGTCATCGTCGAAATCTACACCAGCCTCGCTGCGATGGAGGCCGGGCGCAGCGCGTCGCGCGCCAAGATGCGCAATCATGAGGATCTCAATGAGGCACTTACCGCGCTGGGCTCTGCTCCGGTGATAGGTAATGGCCCAATCGACGATCATTCCTCCGACGCGCTGCTCAGCGCCGCCTGGCTGCGCAAGGTCGCCGGCGAAAAGCGGCGGTGGGAGCCGACAGCAATGACACCGCAGGTCGCGCGCACGGAGGGCTGGACTTTTGGCGCGTTATGACGCAGTGGCGCGCCACGTTCCGACGCTCTGGCGGAGCAATGCTATATCGGGGGTCCGCCCCCAATCAGCAAAGCGACAGAGCACACATGGTACGCCGGCTTAGCTCAGCTGGTAGAGCACCTGATTTGTAATCAGGGGGCCGCGGGTTCGACTCCTGCAGCCGGCACCAAATTTAACTAAAAGCAACATCAAGCATTTTGCCTTGGCCATTGGCTACTTGCCACCTAGGTAAATGCGCGATGGATACCTTCTTCACCAGCGCCGAACTCCCTGCAGGTCTGCGCAGCGCTTTCGCCGAGAGCCGCATTTCGCTCAGCCTGGCCGATGCGAAGGCTGAAGACATGCCGCTGATCGCAGTGAATCAGCCATTCTGCGATATGTCCGGTTACGGCCCGGACGAGGTTCTGGATCGCAACTGCCGTTTCCTCCAGCCGGACGAATCTCCCGACGCCGTTCGCAAGGATATGCGCGAATTCCTCTACGATTCCGACGAGCCAGATGGCCGGTTCGTAATTCCGAACGTCACGAAGGACGGGCGGAAATTCCTGAACCTGGTGTATATGGCCAAGCTCAAGAAAGACGATGAGGTCACTTACGTGCTCGGCTCGCAGTTTCCGGTCGACCCGGAGAAGGCTTCTGAGCCCGGCCTCTACGATCGCGCGCTCAAGGAAAGCCTTAAGCAACTCAATTTGCTGACCGGCGACGACAACTGGGCCCTGCTCGGCAGTTTCGACGCGCTGGCGTCGAGCCACTCCATCATTGCAAGGGCCCGGATGGAATGAAGGAGGGTGCACCAGCAAGCAAGCCCGCACGATCGGGCGAATTCGCGATCGTCGGCGTCGGTGCGTCGGCGGGCGGGCTGGAAGCCTTGCGCGAAATGTTCAGCGGCTTCGACGGCCAGAGCGGCATGGCCTTCGTAGTGGTCCAGCATCTCGATCCGACGCATGAATCGCTGATGGCACAGCTGCTCGAACGCTACACGCCGATGGCCGTGAAGCAGGCGGAAGGCGGGGAGAAGCTCGAACCCGACCATATTTACGTCATTCCGCCGGCGCACGGCCTCGCGGTGAAGGACGGTGTGCTCGAGCTGACGGAATTCACCGAACAGCGCGGTATGCGTCGCCCGATCGACGATTTCTTCGAGAGCCTTGCGAAGGATCAGGGCGAGCGCGCAGCCTGTGTGATCCTCTCGGGCACCGGCGCGGATGGCAGCCGGGGCCTGCGGGCGATCAAGGAACATTCGGGCATCTGCATCGCGCAGGATCCCGACACGGCTGCCTATGACGGCATGCCCACCGCCGCCATCGGCACGGGGCTGGTCGATATCACCTGCGATCCGCGCGACACGGTCGAGCACCTGTCGAAATTCTTCCAGCGCGCCGGCCTTGCCGACGTGGTCGAGAACGATCTCGAGGATGCCGACACGCTGCTCGATATCTGCGACGTCTTGCGTGAAGCGGTCGGCCACGATTTCTCGAATTACAAGCGCAGTACGCTCAACCGCCGGGTCGCTCGCCGCATGCAGGTGCTCGGGATCGAGAATACCAAGGCCTATCTCAAGCACCTTCAGGAAAACGGCAACGAATGCAGCGCCTTGTTCAGCGACCTGCTGATCAATGTCACCCGCTTCTTCCGCGACTCCGACCATTTCAGGCAGCTCGACGAGTTGGTCATTTCGCCGATGGTGAAAGAGGCCAAGAACG
Source organism: uncultured Erythrobacter sp. (assembly GCA_947499095.1). Classification (GTDB taxonomy): domain Bacteria; phylum Pseudomonadota; class Alphaproteobacteria; order Sphingomonadales; family Sphingomonadaceae; genus Qipengyuania. The sequence goes on along the minus strand of CANMMR010000007.1, from coordinate 183,550 downwards.
GCGAAGAGCTGCGGATCTGGGTGCCCGGCTGCTCCAGTGGCGAAGAGGCTTACAGTATTGCCATGCTGTTTGCGGACGCAGCCAAGCGGTTCGACAAGCGCCCCTATGTGCAGGTGTTCGCCACCGACATCGACGACAAGATGCTCGATATAGGGCGGAGGGGCGTCTACCCGCTGGCGTCGCTGCAGGACATCCCCAAGCTTTTCCAGGATGAATACATCTACGGAAGCAAGGACAAGTTCACCATCGCGCCGCAAATCAGGGACATGGTGCGCTTCAGCGTCCACAACCTTGTGCGCGATCCGCCCTATTCCAAGATCGATCTCGTCGCCTGCCGCAACGTCCTGATCTATTTCGACGATTCCCTGCAGAAGCTGGTGTTCCCGCTGTTTCATTTCGCCACGCGCGAAAGCGGCTACCTGTTCCTCGGCTCGTCCGAGACGATCGGGCGGCACGAAGACCTGTTCGAATCCGTGGACCAGACGGCGCGCATATTCCGGCGCAAGAATGTGAAGGGGAACTACACTCTCAATCTGGCCAGCGATGTTTCACGGCAGATCAATCGCAGCCGACAGAGGTCGAACCGGGAGGAAACCACGCGGCGGGGCGGCGTGGAGCTGCGCGCTCTGGAAAAGCTGGCGCAACGCTACTCGCCCGTCAGCCTCTTGCTCGATTGTGAGGCCATGCTGCTCGAACGCTGGGGATCGGCCGGGCGGTATCTCGATTTCCCCGAGCGGTTGGAACGCTCGATCCACGTGCCCTCGCTCGCCCGCCCGGGCCTGCGCGAGCTGTTCGCTCCGATGATCCGCCAGGTGTCGAACACCGGGCGTCGGGCCATCGTGAAAGAGGTAGAGATCGTCACCGATTTCGGAACGCTGGAGGCGACGGTCGTCTGCGAGCCGATCGACAACCAGACCTTCCTGTTCGTCGTCAACGAGACCCGCGGCCTCGAACCCGACACCGGCGACGATTACGACGAATTCGATCCCGAGGACGGCCAGCGCCAGTTCCTCGAAGAAGAGTTGCAGGCCACTCGGCATCGCCTGCGCTCGACGGTCGAGGAGCTCGAGACGACGAACGAGGAGCTGAAAAGCTCCAACGAAGAAATGATGTCGATGAACGAGGAGCTCCAGTCCACCAACGAGGAGCTTACGACGGTCAACGACGAGCTGAAAAACAAGGTCGATCAGCTGACCACGGCCAATGCCGATCTCAAGAACTTCTTCGACAGCACCAAGCTGGCGGTGATTGTCGTCGATTCCGAGCTGAAGCTACGCAGTTTCACCGATGCAGCCGAAGATCTCTTCCCGTTGACGAAGGAGAATATCGGGCAACCGCTCGCCACCCTGCCGCACAATCTCGACAACGATCACTTCGTGGATATGGCGAAGAGCGCCGCCAAGCAGGGAATGCAGGTCGAAGAGGGTATGCATTCTAGTTCTCTTGATCGCGAGCTCGTGTTGCAGGCAATTCCCTATCGCTTGCTCGACGGTCAGCTGGACGGCGCAACGCTGATCTTCACCGACGTCTCCGAAACGCTCTCGCTGGAACGCGACCTGCGTGAAGAACGCGAGCGTCTAAGGCTCGCCCTGGAGGTCGCGAAGATCGGCGTCTGGGAATACGAACCCTCGACCGACAAGACCGTGCTAGATCCGACCGAGCGCAATCTGTTCGACCTAGATCAGGACGATCCCGGTGACACGCTGGAGCCAATCATGGCTTCGCTGCCGCCGGATGATCGCGATCGCGTCAATCGCGCATTGCGCATGGCGATGGAAGGCGACAGCGATTTCGACGAAGTCTTCCGCTTGCCGCTCGACGATGGCGAAACCCGTTATCTTCATGGCCTCGGTAAACTCATCGAGGTGTCCGGCACGCGCAAGTTTATCGGCGTGACCTTCGACGTGTCGGCCGAACGCCGCCTGCTCGATCAGCGCGAATTGATGATCCGCGAGATGAACCACCGGGTGAAGAACCTGTTCTCGGTCATCTCGGCCATGGTCTCGATCGCCGCGCGCGACGCTGACGATGTCGCTACCTTCGCCGAGGGCCTGCGCGATCGCATCCATGCGCTCGGCCGCTCGCATTCGCTGACCAACGAGGCTGGCGACGCGGCCGATGGCGGCATTGCGCTATCGAAGCTCGTCGATACGGTCCTGCGGCCTAATCTCGCCGGTCAAAACGTCGACATGTCCGGACCCGACACGACGATAAGCAACGACAAGATTACCTCGATTGCGCTGATCCTGCATGAGTGGGCAACCAATTCGACGAAGTACGGGGCGCTGGCCACCCGCGACGGGTCGATCGACATCGGTTGGACCCATCAGGATGGCGAAGTCGCAATCGATTGGCGGGAAGACGGTCAGGCAGCGGGTGACACGGTCGACAGCAGTCCGGGTTTCGGCACCAAGCTCGTTCAAACGGCAGCGCGCCAACTCCGCGGGGAAGCCAGCGGCGATGCGATCGAAGGCGGTTATCGCCGGACTTTGAAGTTCCCGACCTAGTCGGGAGAAAGGGTCAGGCGGCGCAGCTTTTGACTTCGCCGGCGATTTCAAGAGCCGAACCGATATCTGCTGGGGACGCCGGCTTCTCGAGCTTCGGACAGTCGGCAAATTCTTGGCACAGCTCTTTGTGCGAAAGGTTCGCGCTGACGAAAATCACCGGCACGCCCTTCGCAGTCAGTTCACGCGCGACCGGCCAGACCGGCACTCCTGCGACATCGATATCCAGCAGGGCGAGGTCGGGGGCTTCGCCTTCCAGAGAGGCAAGAGCACCCTCCACACTCGTCGACTCCGAGTGGATCGCATAGCCGAGATCTTCGACGGTATGGACGAGGTCGAGCAGCACCAGCGCCTCGTCGTCTACAATCATAACATTCTGCATCGGGGCGACTTTTAACCTTTTCCCGCCTTAATCGTGTGGACCGAACGGCCCAGTCTCAAAAACAGTTCCACGCTTCGCCGCTTTTTCCGCTCATTTGTTAACCACCCGGTAACCCCGTCCATTGCGGCGCATTGCGATCTCGCCTTGTCAGGCAAAAGCGACTAGGGCCGCGCCATGCATTTTCTCGATCAGGCCAAGATCTATCTCAAGTCCGGCGCGGGCGGCCCCGGTGCCGTCAGCTTCCGGCGCGAGAAGTACATCGAATACGGTGGTCCGGACGGCGGCAACGGCGGCAAGGGCGGCGACATCGTGTTCGAGGCTGTGCAGGGTCTCAATACGCTGATCGACTTCCGCTATGCTCAGCACTTCAAGGCGAAGCGCGGCACGCACGGCCAGGGCAAGGACCGCACCGGCGCCGGCGCGCCCGATCTCGTGATTGAAGTCCCCGTTGGGACGCAGGTATTGAGCGAGGACAAGGAAGAGGTGCTCGCCGATTTCACGGAGGTCGGCCAGCGCGTCGTCTTTCTTGAAGGTGGCATGGGCGGGCGCGGCAATGCCAGCTACAAGTCGAGCACCAATCGCGCCCCGCGCCAGCACCAGCCGGGCGAACCTGGCGAGGAGATGTGGGTCTGGCTGCGGCTGAAGCTGCTCGCCGACGTCGGCCTGCTGGGCCTGCCCAATGCGGGCAAAAGCACCTTCATCAACCAGGTTTCCAATGCCAAGGCCAAGGTCGGCCACTACGCTTTCACCACGCTGGTGCCGAAGCTGGGCGTGGTCAGCCACAAAGGCCGCGAATTCGTGCTGGCCGACATCCCCGGACTGATCGCGGGCGCGGCAGAGGGCGCGGGGATCGGCGACCGGTTCCTCGGCCATATCGAGCGCTGCCGCGTGCTGATCCACTTGATCGATATTTCGGGCGACGATCCCGCCGCGGCCTATCGCACGGTCAATGACGAACTCGAAGCCTATGGCGCAGGCCTGGATGACAAAGCGCAACTGGTCGCGTTGAACAAGCTCGATCTTGCCGACCAGGAGCTGGGCGAAGGCTTTGCCGAGGAATTGCTAGCGGCCGGGGCCGACAAGGTCTTCACCGTTTCCGGGGCGACGGGTGCCGGCATTCCCGAGCTGCTCGATGCCGTGCTCGGCTATTTGCCCGACCGAACGTCGACCGAAACCCACGCCGAAGAAGTCGAGGACGACGATCAGGCGCCCGACTGGTCGCCGATCTAGACGGAAGACTTGCAGGCGCATGGCAGGAGCTGTCCCTCTCGATCTTACCGCGACCCGCCGCCTTGTCGTCAAGGTCGGCTCGGCACTGCTGGTCGAGAACGGCATCCCTCGCGTGGATTGGATAGCAACGCTGGCAAAGGACCTTTCGACGCTCCGCGCGAAGGGGGCCGAGATTATCGTGGTGTCCTCGGGCGCAATCGCCCTCGGCGCGGCGAAGCTCGGCATGGCGAAGGGCGGGCGCGGTAGCCTGGCTGACGCGCAGGCGGCGGCTAGTGTCGGCCAGGTCGAGCTGGCGCGGCTGTGGGCGGAGAACCTCGGCCGCCATGATCTTACTGCCGCGCAAATGCTCGTCACGCTCGGCGATCTGGAAGACCGGCGGCGCTATCTCAACGCCTCGGCCACGCTGCAGCGTCTGATCGAAGCTGGCGCGGTGCCGGTGGTGAACGAGAACGACAGCGTCGCCACCGAGGAAATCCGCTTCGGAGACAACGACCGACTGGCTGCGCGCGTGGCGCAGGCGGCGGGTGCCGATGCGGTGATCCTGCTGTCCGATGTCGACGGGCTCTACGACCGCGATCCGCGCGAAGACGGCGCGGTTCGTCTGGAGCGTGTCGAGGGCGTTACGCCGGAGATCATCGCCATGGCGGACACCTCCTCGACTTCTGGGCTCGGCTCGGGCGGGATGCTCGCCAAACTGCAGGCAGCGCGCATTGCGGAGCGGGCGGGAATTTCGCTGGTAATCGCCAATGGCATCCACCTCTCGCCGCTCAGCCGCTATTGCGAGACCGGTGTCGGCACGGTCTTTGCGCCGCAAGCCGATGCCAGCGCGCGCAAGGCATGGCTGGCTGGGCGGCTCGCACCTGCAGGGGTGCTGACCGTCGATGATGGCTGCGCCGATGCGCTGGCCAAGGGTGCCAGCCTGCTCGCCGCCGGCCTCGCGGAGATCGAAGGCGAATTCGCGCGCGGCGACCTCGTCGCGATCTTCGGGCCGAAGGGCGAACGGCTCGGCCAGGGGCTGGTCGAATACAGCGCTGCCGAGTGCCGCGCGATCCTTGGCCTGCGCGAGGAGCAGCAGGAGGCAAAACTTGGGTACGCCCCTCGCGCGGCCGTAATTCATCGCGATCACATGGTGCAGGCATGACCATCGCTCTGACCGGTGCGACAGGCTTCGTCGGACAAGCCGTGCTCGATGAAGCGGCGCAGCGCGAGGTCCCGGTCCGCGCCCTTACCCGCCGCGCACAGAAGGAGCGCGCCGGGGTCGAATGGATCGAGGGGACACTAGCCGACACTGTCTCGCTTGAAACGCTTGCGAGCGGAGCGGACGCGATGGTCCACGTCGCAGGTCTGACCAACTCACCGGATCCGGCAGCTTTTCAGACCGCGAATGTCGACGGCACGGCCCACGTCATTGCAGCGATGAAGGCAGCGAAATGCAAACGGCTGGTCTTCGTGTCCTCGCTCTCCGCCAGAGAGCCGGACCTGTCCGCCTATGGCGCATCCAAGGCGCGTGCAGAGGAGCTGGTGCAAGCAAGCGGTCTGGACTGGACGATCGTGCGCCCGCCCGGCGTCTATGGCCCGCACGACATCGACTATCTCGAGATGTTTCGCAGCGCGAAATGGGGCCTCGTCCCCCTGCCCCCGCGCGGCGCAAGCTCGATCATCCATGTCGCCGATCTGGCGCGGCTGTTGCTCGACCTTGTCGATGCGCCGCCCGCACTGGTCCGCCGCCAGACCTTCGAACCCGACGACGGGCGCGAGGGCGGATGGGCGCACAAGGAACTTGCTCGCGAAATCGGACGTGCGGTCGGCCGCGGGGTCTTCGCCCCCCATTTGCCGAAGCCGCTGATGCTCGCAGGTGCGCGGGCCGATCGCCTGCTCCGGGGCGACAAGGCACGGCTCACGCCTGACCGCGTCGGCTACATGGCGCATCCGAACTGGGTCGCCCGCTCGGCCAGACGCGTGCCCCCTTCGGTATGGGAGCCGCACATCGGTGGCGAAGAAGGCCTCGCGCAGACCGCCGAATGGTACCGCCGCGAGGGCTGGCTTTAAATCTTAAAGGAACGGTTCCTCACCCGGCTTGTGGATGCCGCATTCGACCTTGTCCCAGCCGGCCCAGCGCCCGGCGCGCGGATCTTCGCCCTCGCCGACCTGACGGGTGCAGGGCGAGCAGCCGATCGAGGGAAAGCCGCGCTCCACCAGCGGGTGGCGCGGCAGATCGTGCGCTTCGAAATAGGTCGCGATATCGTCGGCCGACCAGTCGATCAGTGGATTGATTTTAAGACGGCCCTGCGCATCCGAAGTGTCCAGTTCGAAGCGCGGCAGGTTGGCGCGCGTCGAGGACTGGAATGCCTTGCGCCCGGTGAAACTGGCTTCGAAATCGGCGAGCGCCTTGGCCAGCGGCTTGACCTTGCGCAGCTCGCAGCAGCCATCGGGGTCGTAGGACCAGCGCAGCCCGCTTTCGTCGCGCGTTTCGAGATCGGCGATCTCGGGATAGAGATCGATGCGGTTGAGGCCGAGGCGCTCGGTCAACTCATCGCGATAGGCCAGCGTTTCGGGAAAATGCTTGCCGGTGTCGAGGAACAGCACCGGCACCTTCGGATCGATCCGCGAGACTAGATGCAATAGCACGGCGCTCTCGGCGCCGAAACTGGACACGATCGCTGTCTCGCCGGCCAGTTCGCCCTCGATCACCGCGCGCAGCCATTCCTCCGTCTCCGACCCGCGAAACATGCGGTTGAGGCGGATGGCATCGTGCTCCGAGAACCGCGGAGCCGTATCGAGCCGGTCGATGGCGCGCAATTCGTTCATGCGTGCCGTTTCGTCCAGATCGGTGTGCGGTCGTCGGCCGCGCTCTGGTAGACATCGGGCCAGCGGTCGAACGCGGCCTGCACGTCGTCCTTGTCGAGCTGCTGGTCGGGTTCGAAGGCATCGAAGCCGCAGCGGCGCATATAGGCGAGCTGGTCGACCAGCACGTCGCCGACTGCACGCAGTTCGCCGTCGTATCCGGCCTCGCGCAGGATGCGGGCCGAGGAATAACCACGCCCGTCGCCGAATGCGGGGAAGTTGACTTCCACCAGCGCCACCCGTTCGAGGTGCGGCAAAAGATCGCGGGCATCGTCGCCCGGCTCAATCCGCACCGCGTTGGCATTCGACTGGTCGAGGAAGGCATCGACCGTCACTGCGGGATGGTCGACCGTCTCGTCGTCGCGATAACGCAGAAGCTCAGCCATAGAGCGCCTCCTTGAAGGGGTTCATGCCGATGCGGCGGTAGGTATCGAGGAAGCGTTCGCCGTCCTCGCGTTCGCGTTCGTAAACGGTCGTGACCGTCTCGACCGCGTCGACAATGCCGTGTTCGTCGAAACCTGGGCCGGTGATCTTGGCGAGGCTGACGTCCTCCGCCTCGCTGCCGCCGAGCAGGAGCTGGTAGTTCTCAACCCCCTTACGGTCGACGCCGAGGATGCCGATGTGACCGGCGTGGTGATGCCCGCAGGCATTGATGCAGCCCGAAATCTTGAGCTTGAGCTGGCCGAGTGTTTCGGTCTTGCCAGTCTTGGCGAACCGTTCCGAAATCCGCTGCGCGACCGGGATCGAGCGCGCATTGGCCAGGCTGCAATAGTCGAGACCGGGGCAAGCGATAATATCTTCCACCGTGTCGAGATTGGGCGCGCCCAGCCCTGCCACGTCCAGCGCGGTCCACAACGCGTGGAGATCGGCCGCGCGGACATGTGGCAGGACGATGTTCTGCGTGTGCATGACTCGCAGTTCGTCGAAGCTGTAATCCTTCGCGAGATCGGCCATCAGGTGCATCTGCTCGGCCGTCGCATCGCCCGGGATGCCGCCGACCGGCTTGAGGCTGATGACGGCGGACACATAGCCGTCCGCCTTGTGCGCGACGGTATTGCGATCGACCCACAGCGCGAAGTCGGGGTCCGACCGGTCGATATCGGACGATGCACCCGCTTCGAACAGCGGGTCCTCGAAGAAAGTGCGGATGCGCTCCAGCTCGGCGAAGGGTGGCTCGACTCCCTGTTCGAGCAGATGCGCGAATTCCTCTTCGACCTGGCGGGTGTATTCCTCGGCGCCCAGCTCGTGGACGAGGATCTTGATACGCGCCTTGAACTTGTTGTCGCGCCGACCGTAGCGGTTGTACACACGCAGGCACGCCTCGGAGTAAGTGACCAGCTGGTCGAGCGGCACGAACGGATTGATGCAGGGCGCGATCATCGGCGTGCGGCCCATGCCGCCGCCGACATAGAAGGCCGCGCCCAGCTCTCCCGCATCGTTCTGCACGATCTGGATGCCGATGTCGTGCAACCGCATGGCTGCACGATCGGTATCGCTGGCAATTACCGCGATCTTGAACTTGCGCGGTAGATAATTGAATTCGGGGTGGAAACTGGACCACTGGCGCAGGATTTCCGCATAGGGCCGTGGGTCCACGAGCTCGTCCGCCGCAGCGCCTGCAAAGTGATCCGAACTGATGTTGCGGATGCAATTGCCGCTGGTCTGGATCGCATGCATTTCCACCTTCGCAAGGTCGGCCAGAATGTCCGCTGCTTCTTCCAGCTTGATCCAGTTGTACTGGATGTTCTGGCGCGTGGTGAAATGCCCGTAACCGCGATCATACTTGTCCGCGATGTCGGCCAGCGCATGCATCTGCCGACTGTCGAGCGTTCCATAAGGGATGGCAACGCGCAGCATGTAGGCGTGGAGCTGCAAATAGAGACCGTTCTTCAGGCGAAGCGGCGTGAATTGCGCTTCGGTCAGCTTGCCTTCGAGACGGCGGCGAGCCTGGTCGCGGAATTCCTCCACGCGGGCATCGACCATCGCCTGGTCGTATTGATCGTATTGGTACATCAGATCACCCAGTTGCCGAGATCGGGCTCGGCAGGTTTGAGGGTCAGGTCGGGGCGCACGGTCGGGCCGAGTGTGCGGATGCGCTCCTTGATATGCGTCGGGCGGGGAACGCCGTCCTGCATCTCCGCATCGATGGCATAGGGCGCATTGACGCGGCGCGCGGCTTCCTCACGACGGGCGGTCTCGTCCTCGCTGCCGGTGACATCGGCGGCGTCTTCGACATGGATCGACCAGTCGCTGCCAGTCCACCAGGTGACCGCGCCGGTCTTGAGATCGTTTCCGGTCAGCAGCCTCATCGCGCAGCCTCCTGTGCCTGCTTGGCAAGCGTTGCGGCATCTCGGGCGGTAACCTCGCCGATCACGATCAGCGCAGGGCTGACGACACTCTCGCGCTCGACCAGTTCGGGCAGCCCGGCGAGCAATCCGCGCAGCACGCGCATTCCGGGCCGCGTGCCGTTCTCGATCACCGCAACCGGCATGTCGGGGGCGAGCCCGTCTTCCATGAGCTTCTCGGCGATCTGGGGTGCGGTTTTCACGCCCATGTAAATCACCAGCGTGCGGCCCTTGCCGGCAAGCCCTGCCCAGTCCTGATCCTTCAGTCCCTTGCACTGGCCCGCAACGAAGCTGACGATGCTGGAGGCATCGCGGTGGGTCAGCGGGATCTGCGCTGCGGCAGCCGCTCCATTCGCGGCGCTGATGCCGGGCACGATTTCGACGGGAACACCGGCCGCGCGTGCTACCTCCGCTTCCTCGCCGCCGCGTCCGAACACGAACGGATCGCCGCCCTTGAGGCGCACGACATCCTCGCCCGAGCGCGCGAGGCGCACCAGCAGATCGCTGATGTCCTCTTGCGGCATGGTGTGGTGCGAGCGGCGCTTGGCCACTGAAATGAGTTCCGCATCCTCGCGCGCGATGGTTAGGATTGCAGGATCGACGAGGCCGTCGTGCACGATCACTCGCGCACGTTCGATCAGCCTTGCGGCGCGGATCGTCAGGAGATCGGGATCACCGGGCCCCGCGCCGACGAGATAAATGGTTCCGGTCTGTGCCATGGTGCCAAGATGCGGGTCATCGCGGCGTGGCGCCAATCAGAATGGGTGTCCGGCACGGTAGGCAAGATTTTGAAATCGGACCTTCCGGCGCGGCAATCTATTCTTTTGTAACCTTGGAGGCCTTGAGCTGCCCCTCGCCAAGCTGAGCGAAAATCCGCTCCAGCTGGTCGCTGCTGCGCAAATGGATGTCGCGCTGCGGGAAGGGGATCTCCACACCGTTCTCCTTGAACAGCCACCACAGCTTCTTCAATACGGCCGAGCGGACGTTGCCCACACCTTCCTCGGGATCGTCGATCCAGCAGTGGATCGTGAAATTGACGGAATTATCGCCGTATTCGCTCATCCACACCGTCGGCGGTGGAGCGTTTAACACGCGATCGCATTGCGAGGCCGCCTCTAGCATCAGCTTTTCGGCAAGGTCCATGTCGGCCTCGTAACTGACACCGACAGCCACCTGCATACGCACGTTCTTGCTGGAGTAGGACCAGTTTTCGACCTGATTGATCATCAGGTTTTCGTTCGGGATCAGATATTCGCGCTGGTCGCGTGTCGTCACCGAAACGGCGCGCACCCCGATCTTGCGGATCTGCCCGAAGGTCTCATTGCCTGCCATGTCGGCGACTGCAATCACGTCACCGGGTTTGATCGACTTGTCCATCAACAGGATGATCCCGGCGATCAGGTTACCGAAGGTCTTCTGCAGGCCGAAACCGATCGCGAGGCCGAAGGCGCCGGAGAAGACTGCCAGCGCGGTCAGATCGATGCCTAGCAGGTCGATCCCGAAGAAGAACGCCGCAGCCCAGACCACGATGGTAACGATCTTCTCGACCAGCAATTGCTGCGTATCGTCGAGCCTGGTTATCCGGCGCACGCCGCGCTTGGCCAGCTTGCTGATGAACCACGCCAGGGCGAGGACCCCGAAGATCACCACCACGACGATCAGGATGTCGAACACCGACACGCGGAAATCGCCGAAACTCAGCGCGAAGGCGTCAAGCGTATCGAGGATCGTGCCGGCCGTTTCGCTTTTCGAGCTGACCGCTTCGCGGATGCCCTCGGCGGCGGCAACGGAGGTTTCTTCCGGCGCGTCTTCGGCCAGGCTCCACGCCTGTTCGACCGGGGTCGGCTCTGCCGAGGGCGTGGCTGTCGGGGCGGCTGTGCCTTGCACGTCTATCCTTCGTTCATCGCCGCAAAGCCGCGTTCGAGGTCGGCGATCAGGTCGGCTGGGTTTTCGAGACCGATCGATAGCCGCACTGCATAACGATCCTCAAGCCCCCAGCCCGGTTTCGGCCAGTCCATGCAGCTGCGCACGGGTTCGACGTCGAACGGAAGCGCAAGGCTTTCGTAGCCGCCCCAGCTATAGCCGATGCCGAACAGGTCGAGCGTATCGACGAGGCGGCAGCGCGCGGCATCGTCGCGACCGCCGATCACGAAGCTCATCAGGCCGCAGCCACCGGCGAAATCGCGCTGCCAGAGCTCATGGCCTGGCGCGCCGGGCAACATAGGGCACAGGACATGCGCCACATCATCGCGCGCTGCGAGCCATTCGGCGATTGCCAGTGCGCTGGCACTCTCTTGATCGAGCCGCAGCTTCATTGTCCTTAGACCACGGAGTGCCAGCGCCGCATCGTCGGGCGAGACGACATGGCCCAGCTGCTGCGCCGTTATTCGCAGGCGGCGATACCAGCGTTCCCCGGCACTGGCAGCGCCCATCATCAGGTCCGAGTGGCCGCCGACATGCTTGGTGAGCGAAGTGATGGCGATGTCGCAGCCATGCTGCAAAGCCGGGAAGCCAAGCGATGTAGCCCAGGTATTGTCGATCAGGCTGACCGCACTGTGGTCGCGCGCGATTGCGGCAAGCGCCGGGATGTCGCAGACCTCCATGGTAAGGCTGCCGGGCACTTCCAGCATGACCGCGCGAGTCTTGTTGCAGAACGCGGCGCGGAAGCCGTCGAGGTCGAGCGGGTCGAAGAAGCGATGCTCCACGCCGAACTGCTTCAGAATACCCATGGCCGTGCTGCGCGTCGGGTCGTAGGCGTTGTCCGTCACCAGCAGCACGTCGCCGCTGCGCAGTACCGCCATCAGCGCGCCGACGATCGCTGCGACGCCGCTGGGATAGAGCACCGTTCCCGCCGCCCCGGGTTCGAGTTCGGTCAGCGCCTCGCTCAGCGCCCATTGCGTCGGTGCGCCGCGGCGGCCGTAGAAGAATTTGCCATCGGCATTGCTCTTCGGCCCGGCCCGCAGCGCTGCGCAGTTTTCGTATAGATGGGTGCTGGCGCGCCAGACGGGCGGGTTGACCACCCGGTCCGCGAACTCGCCCGAGCGGCCTGCCGTGACGAGGCGCGTAGCTCGCTTCGCATCGTCGCGACTATTCGCCATGAGCACCGCGTTCCTTCGGGGTTGCGGGATCGCTGCCCCACTCCATCCAGCTGCCGTCGTAAAGCGCGGCATCGTCCTTGCCCGCGAGCCCCATGCCGAACAGCAGGACGCAGGCGGTCATGCCACTGTTGCAGCTAGCGACGACCGGCCGATCCAGGTCTACGCCTACCTCTGCGAACTCGGCGCGCAGGGCTGGCGCGCCTTTCCATGTGCCGTCCTCACGAAACAGACGCGGGAAGTGCAGGTTTGCCGCACCGGGAATGTGCCCCTCCGAACCGCTGTCCGGCGCGCCGGCAAAGCGTGCTGCATCTCTAGCATCGACGACTTGCGCCTCGCAGGTGGTGCAATTGGCGAGCATCTCCGCCTTGCTCCGGACCGACCGCCGCGGCGTCGGAACGGGGAAATCGACCGCGTCGCATGCTTCGTCACCTTCGGAGATTTTACGACCTTCAGCCTGCCATTTCGCAAGGCCCCCATCGAGGATCGCGACATGGTCCATGCCGTAATGGTCGAAGATGAACCACGCGCGCGCTGCACTCTTGATCGCGCTGTCGTCATACAGGACGACGCGACTGGACCGCTCTATACCGAGCGAGCCAATTCGCGCGGCGAACTGTTCGGCGGTAGGCAAGGCTTTCGGAACCTCCGAACCCTCGTCGATAAAGCTCGCAAGGTCGAGGAAACGCGCGCCGCGAATGTGCGCTGCGAGATATTCGGCCCGCGCATCGCGGCCGCTGTCGGGCAGGTGCATCGTCGCATCCAGCACGACGAGGTCCGCGTCCTTGCGGTGCTGGGCTAACCAATCGGTCGAAACGAGGCGATCCATCCGCTGCGGGTAGCGGGGCTCGGCGCGCAAGTCGAGCCAAGGGTCGCGGCGTCAGGCCAGCTCGCGCTGGGCGATCGGGGCATAACTGCGCGGCGGCTCGTCGAGCCGGAATGGCTGGACGCGGCCGCCATCGGGCTGGCCCTGGCCGACCACGAAGGTCTTCACCAGCGCACCCTCGCCCGCGCCATCGACCCGCACGCGCATCAGCGGCACGAGGAGCGGATGGCGGCCCTGCATGATGACCTGCGCGGTCGACAATGGCAACTGGACCTGCCCCTCGACAGCAACATTCTGGCGCGGCGCGATGCGGGCCAGCGTATGCTTCGGCTCGAGGCTGGTTTCGGTCGTCGCCACCTGCTGCTCCATGGGGCTCGCTGCGCTGGCGGAAACCAGGTCTACGCCGACAGTAATGTTGCTCAACGCCGCGTCGGTACGGTTGACCAGCGTCAGGCGATATTTGAGCGTCGCGAACATGGCGCTGCGGGTGAGTTTTTCCGCGGTCAGCCGGACGGTCAGAGCATCGGCGGCCGTGGCCGCATCGGCTTTCGGCGCTGACGCAACGACCGGCCGCTCGATCTGCGGAGCAGGCGCGCTGGTCCGGCGACGCTTCCAGAAAAACAGCCCGGAACCAATCGCAGCAAGCGCAGCGGCAAGGATCGCCAGCCACGCCCAGTCGGTGTTTTCGGTGGTGGTTTCCGCAGGACCTGCAATTTCCGCCTCGTCCAGCGGCTGCTGAACGTCCGGGGCAGCGGGCGGTGCGGGAATGGGGGGCGAGCCGTCCGTGGGCTGCACCGGCGGGAAATCCTGCACCGGCTCTTCCGGCGCCGGGATGCGCGGCGATACCGGAACGGTCTCGACCGGGCGTGGCACCGGCGTGGGGCGCGGGCTATCCACGCTGCGCGGTGGAGTCGCCGTAGCGCTCGACGTCGGTGTCGGGGTCGGCGTCGGCGTCGCGGCGGTAGTCGCCCTCGGTGTCGGACGCGAAGTGTTGATCACCCGCGGCGCGACCGGGACTACGCCACTTTCCTCATCGACCGGGCCTTGCGCGCGCGGGCTCGCCGTCGGCGTCGGCCCCGGCGGGAGCGAGAAATCCTGTGCCGATTGCGCCATCGCAGGCGCAGAAAGGCTCAGCATCAGGGCAGAGAGAGGCAGGCGAAAAGTCGGCATCTTTCGGGCGCGTTCGTGTAAAGCAGGCACATGCGCTGCGCCGCGCTGAATAGGTACTGAAGCGCGCGCTTCCAAGCCCCGCCTTGCGCCGGGCCGCCTTTCACGGCAGATGCGCGGCATGAGCGACACACACAGCCCCCGGTTCCTCGGCGAGAACAGCCCGCTGCCGGGCTCGCCCGAAGAGGCGGACCTAGACTACGTGCCGAATCCGCGCGCAGGCGAGCTCTACCTGGTGCGCTTCGCCGCGCCCGAGTTCACCTCGCTGTGCCCGGTTACCGGCCAGCCCGACTTCGCGCATCTGGTGATCGACTATGCGCCGGGCGAGACGATCGTGGAATCGAAGAGCCTGAAGCTTTTCCTCGGCTCCTTTCGCAATCACAACGGTTTCCACGAGGATGTCACCGTCGGTATCGGCAAGCGGTTGTTCGACGGGATGCGGCCCAAGTGGCTGCGGATCGGCGGATACTGGTATCCGCGCGGCGGCATTCCGATCGACGTATTCTGGCAGAGCGGCCCGCCGCCTGCCGACCTATGGCTGCCCGACCAGGGCGTCGCATCCTACAGGGGGAGAGGCTGAGCATGGCCGAGCATAACGAGACCGACGCGACCTTCCACGACGACACCGCGACCACCACCACGACCGAAACGGTCGCGACGGACAAGCCGCGCCGCGTCTGGCGCAAGAGCCTGCCGAAATGGTCGCTATGGCTGTCGCTGGCGGTGCTCGCATGGTTCGCCCTCGCCGCTTTCGGACCGAAGATCGGCATCATCCCCTGGCAGACCGGCCTAAACTTCATGATCCGCGAGACTGGTGTGATCCTGCTGCTGGTCGCGTCGATATTCGCGATCATCGCGCTGGCTTTCGCCTTCTTCAAGACGCCGCGCGGCCCGTGGTGGAAGGCGGTCATCGGCCTCGCCATTCCAGCGATCCTGTTCATGGGCCTCGCCACGATCCGCAGCCAGGCGGCCAGCGTTCCGCCGATCCACGACGTAGCAACCGATCTGCGCAACCCGCCCCAATTTTCGCCCCGCACCATGACCCTGCGCGGCGAAATGGGCGCCAATCCGATCAACGATTACGGCACACCGCTGGGCGAACTCGACATGTGGGCGGACAGCGACGACGCGGCGCTCAAGGCCAAGAACCACGCGGACCTCATCGCCGAGAACTACCGAAATCTCACCCCGATCGTGATCGGCAATCGCACCGACGAGGAAGCGTTCGACGCTATCGTGGCAGCGATGGGCGCGGTTGGCTTGACCGATGTGCGGCGCGTGTCGGGCATGAATTCGGTCGAGGGCGTGGCGGAAACCTTTGCCTTCGGATTCAAGGACGATGTCGTCGCGCGTGTCCAGGACGGGCAGATCGACCTGCGCTCGGTCAGCCGCGTCGGGGTTTCCGATCTCGGCTACAATGCCGATCGGCTGGAGGATCTTCGCGAGGCGATCATCGACCGGCTGGGCGCGTAAACCGCCTGATCCAGCGGGTGTCGAGCCAGTCCTTCACCCGCCGCAGCCAGCGCGACTGCAGGCCGAACCGCCGGTAGCTGGCGATCGACTCGCCGCGGCAGGTATTGAGCAGGTAGAAGTCCATGAAGCGGGGGCTGTAGCTACGGCGCGGGGACTTGCCAGCCAGCATTCGCCGGAGGTTTTTGGCCAGCACCGGACCGGTGTAGACCGCGTGCACGCCGGAATGCGGCACGGCCCTGTCGCTCCGACGCGCGACGTCTCCTGCGGCGAGAATATGCTCGAACCCGCAGACGCGCTGGTGCTCGTCGACCTGCACGAAGCCATCGTCATCGACCGGCAGGCCGCTGGCGGCGGGCCAGTCCGGAGCTCCACTGCCGACCGCGGCTGCAATCAGATCGAGGGGCTCGAGCGAGTGCTCGCCTGCCATCAGATTGCCGTCGCGGACCGCAGCGTCCTCCCGCAATACAGCGATATTCTGCGCTTCTAGCTCCTCAGCTGCGCGTTCACGCACCGCTGCGGCGTGTTCGGGTAACAGGCCACTGCTACCGGTCACGAGAGTGACGCTGCAATCGCGCCAGTGGGTCGAGTTTCGAAAACCGAAAGCCAGCTCCACGCCGCCCGCACCCCCGCCGATTACCGCGATCCGGGGATGAGGCGGCTCGCTCTCGCGAAGCGCCTGCCAATGGCCGATGAATCCGCTGAGCGGGCGGATGTCGAGCAACCGCTTGTCCGCGCCCAGCACATCGCTGGCCTGCCCTGCACCGCCGGTCGCGATGGAGCAGATGTCGAATGCCAGCATCTCGCCATTGTCGAGATGGGCGATGCGCGCCTCAGGGTCGATCCGGACGAGACGCGCGCGATACCATTCCAGACCCGCCTCTTCGACCAATGGTGCCAGCGGAATGGCCAGTTCGCTGGCGCGGTATTCGCCTGCGATCCAACCCGGCACCATGCCAGAATAGAGCATCGCCTCGAGCGGCTCGGCCAGCAGCGTGCGCCCGGACGGTGGGCCTTCTTTGCGCCAGTCATTGATCACCCCGAGGTGCGCGTGACCTGCGCCGACGAGCAGGAGGACGGGATCGACAGGTGGCGTCATGCCATCGGGCTGTGCCCCAAGCTCGCGCATTTGTCATTCCGCACAAACCAAAAAGGCCGGGTTCTAGGGTGAGAACTCAGAACTCCCCGGCGATCCCTGCCTTGACGGTGGTGCTTTCGCCGCCACCGTAAGTCACCCCCGCGCTGATCGCGAAGCCGCGGTCGATACGGTGCATCAGCCCTGCCGACACGCCCACGAAGCCGCGGTGCACAGCCACGTTGGAGGCGTAGCTGGTGCGCCCGTCCTCGCTCGGGAAGTGCGGATGGGCCATCGCGGCGACGGCAGCGAGGCTCTGGCGGAAGTCGCGCCGGTCGGCAGCCGCGAGGTCGAACAGGTCGCCCACCTGGCCTTCGACAGTGTCGACGCGGCCATTAAGGGCCAGCACGTCCTGTTCCAATCCGCCAAGCCGTTCGGACAGGCCGTCGACCCGACCTTCCAGCCCGTCGACCCGGGTCGACAGCGCATTGAACTCGATGTCGGTGATGCCCGCCACCGTTGTATTCGCAAGGCGCGAGACCATCTTGCTGACCGACGCCATGCTGAGCGCCGGACCGCGGCCGAGATTGCCGTCCGCGTCGATGGTCACGGTGTAGATATCGCCGGTCTGCTGGGCTGTGGACGCATTGATATCCGCCACCACGACGCTCGACCCGGCCCCGCCGAGAACCACCTGGTTGTCCGCCGTCGTCGTCGCATTGGCGCCGATAGCGGTCGAGTTCTCATGGGCCGATACGGCAGCATATCCGACCGCCGTCGCCTGCCGGCCGGTCGCCTGCGTACTGTGGCCGACGCCGGTGCTGCGATAGCCGCTAGCCAGCGAGGAGCCGCCGACTGCCGCCGATGCGCTGCCGCTGGCCTGCGTCAGTTCGCCGAGAGCGACACCGCCGGCCCCGCTCACGGTAGCTCCGGTGCCGATGGCCACGCCGCGCTGGCCATTCGAGACGGCTCCGGACCCCATGGCCACGCTGCGGTAGAAGTTCGCCTGCGCGCTCTTGCCGATCGCCACTGCTTCCGAACTGGTCGCCGAGGCACCCGGACCGGCGGCCATTGCATCGGTACCGGTTGCCGTCGCTCCTGCACGCGTCGAATTGACTGCGAAATAGTCCGAGCCGCCACCGACACCACCGGCAATCGCGGCGTTGAGCTGCGCAACGGTCACGGCATCGTGATCGTCGATCCCGTCGGCAACATAGGTGAGGCGGCGGGTGATGCCGTTTCCGGCTCCAGCCGAACTCTCCTCACGCCCGAACGAGACGGTAAAGGCCTCGTTTGCTTCGGAGAGGTCCCCGATCGCCACCGAATTATCCGCCACGGCATGGGCGAAGCCGCCGAGGGCAAGCGATCGGGCGCCTTCGCCGTAGGCAGCTGTGCCGATCGCCAGCGAATAACGACCCTCCGCATAAGTTCCGCTGCCCAACGCGATGGATTCCTGACCTGTAGTATACGCAGCCCGACCGATGGCTATGCTGTCGATGGCATCGGCTTCTGCCACCGCGCCCAGGGCGACGGCATTGCCGGTGGCGAATGCACCCCCGCCGACTGCGGTTGCCTGCTGGTCCAGCGCCACCGAAGTTTCCCCGATCGCGACCGACGATATCCCCGCTGCCGAACTGTCGCGACCGATAGCGATGGCTCCTTCTGCGGATGCGTCAGCTCCGCGGAGGCCGGTGTCCTCGCCATCACCTCCGATTGCAACAGCTCCGGTGGCAGCATTCGTGCGGTGACCCAAAGCAGTCGCGTTCACGCCATAGGCACTTGCTGCATAGCCGAGCGAGGTGGCGAAATTGGCGGTCGCCAGCGCGGCCCGACCGACGGCTGAAGCCTGCGATGCCGTAGCCTGCGCATTGTGGCCCAGCGCGATGGTATCGGCGCCCGATGCGTTGGCGCGGCGTCCGAAGGCGCTGCTCTGCGTGCCGCTGGCGGAGCTGAGCGAGCCGACCGCCACCGATGAAAGGCCCGACGCGACCGAACCGAGACCCATAGCGATGCTCGCGCTGTCGCCAGTGACCAAGGCCCCCCTGCCCAGCGCGATGCTGCCGACAGTCGACGCATTCGCATCTGCGCCGATGGCCACCGCGTCTCGCGCGGTGGCTCTCGCACCGTCGCGGTCGGCGTCCACACTGTCGCCGCCGATCACGATGGCGCCCTGTTCATTGGCGAACGCCGTGTTGCCGATGACCACGGCATCGATGGCATCCACCGTCGAGAGAGCCATCGGTCCGAAAACGATCGATTGTGCGCCCGACGCGCCCGACTGGAAACCTCCGGCTATTGATCCGAGACCCGCGGCGTTTGCGAGTGTCCCCAGCGCCACCGCGCCACTCCCCGAGCCGCGCGACTGTCGGCCCAGCGAGATCGAATCCTCCCCGCTCGCAGACGACAGTGCACCGAGCGCAGTCGAACTCTGCGCCGAAGCCTGCGCGCCGCGCCCGAAGGCCGCACTGTTCGCACCCTGCGCGCGGGCCGAGTATCCGGCCGATGTCGCGAAAGCGAATGCCTCGGCAGCAGAGCCGAGCGCCACCGACTGGTCACCGCTCGCATTGGCCTGCGAACCCGCGGCGAGCGAGGAAATACCCACGGCAGCCGCCGAGCGGCCGAGAGCGACTGCTCCTTCGCCAAGCGCTCCGGCATCCGCGCCGATGGCGACGGCAAAGTTGCCACTCGCCGACGCACCGACCGCGCCCGCATCCGGGCCGTCGCCGCCAATGGCGACCGAATAATCGCCACCGGCCGTCGCCGCAGTACCAAGCGCGGTGGCATATGTAGCCGCCATTGCGGTGTTGCCTACGGCCACGCCGCGGTTAAGCGCATCGGCCCCTTGCCCCACGGCGGTCGCAGCGATGCCGGCATCGGTGTTGTTGCCGACCGCGGTACCGCCCGCGACGGCGGTCGCGTTGATTCCGCAGGCGAGCGAAACGTCGCTACCGCTCGCACCGCCATCGGTATCGCTGCCGCCCGATGATCCAGCGGTCGAGGTCACATCGTCGTCATTCGTGTCGAGCAGGCATTCGGTCGCACTCGCATGCGGTGCAGCCGTCATGGATACGGCCAGCGCCAGACCGGCTCCTCCGGTCATCAGGGCGCAGCGGGTGATCGTCTTGAAAGGATAGGTCACTGGTATTCTCCCCTAGGTTCGGCGTTCCTGCCGTGGGGAGCTGGATGCGCTTGGCCGAGCTTATGGCGCATCCAAAGATCACTGATTTTTAGCCTGATTTTCTGCTTATGGTTTGCTTATGATTGCCGCAGCCACGTGACTTGTCCCGCGTATGCTGCCACCATCCGTTCACTGCACCGGGGGAGTGCGTCGGGGAGGTCGGATACCGCCGATGGACAACAGGCCGATAGACAACAGGATCGTCAATCTCTTCGGGGACGACCGGCAGCCGGAGCGCGCGCCAGGCAAGATCGACCTCGCGCATCAGACCGATATCGATCTCGGTCCGGTGACGGTGGTTCCCTCCCGCCGCGTGCTCCAGGGGCCCGGCGGCGAGGTCATGGTCGAACCGAAGGTGATGCAGGTGCTCGTCGCGCTGGCGAGCCCGCCGGGGCGGATTTTGTCCCGCGACGATCTGATCGAGCGCTGCTGGGAAGGCAGGATCGTCGGTGACGCGTCGATCAATCGGGTCATTTCATTGCTTCGCAGCGCTCTGCGGGACGCCGGGCCGACTGCGCTGGAGATCGATACCGTGCCGCGCGTCGGCTATCGCATCGTGGGGCATGACAGCGAGGTGCCCGAAACCTCGACAGCGGAGGCTGCCCGCACCAAGAGCGGGCAAAGACCTTCGTTGACGACAACGCTGATGGCAGGCTTGCTCGTCGCGCTGGTGGCCGTCGCTGCCATCGCATGGTGGGCGACCCGCCCCGGTGTCGCGCAAGGGGAACTCACCATCGCGATGATGCCGGTCGAGGATGCGGGCGGTTCCGACCCGTTCTTCGCTCGCGGGCTCGAAGCCGAATTGCGGAGCGAACTCGCGCGCGGCGACGGGCTTGTCGTCACCGCCAGCAGCACGGCGGATCAGCTCTCAGCCGCAAAGACCGATCCCGTGCAGCTGGGCGAGGTGCTCGGTGCGGATTACGTCTGGCAGGGCAGGCTGTCACGGCAAGACGGATCGGTGTTGTTGCATTCCCGGCTGCTCGATACGATCGACGGGAGCACGATGTTCGAGGAACGGCTCGCCAGCGGCGATGCGAGCGTCGCCTCGATGCCTGTGCGCACGGCGCGATCCCTCCTCCGCGCGCTCGACCGGCTTCCGGGAAATGCCGTAGCAGCTGCCGCAATCTCCCCCGGCGACCACGCGCTCTACCTCACTGCGCTCGGGCTGATCCGCTCCCGCGATCCACCGCAGATCGCATCCGCCAGAACGATCCTCGAAGGGCTTAACGAACGCAATCCGACCTTCTCCGGCGGCTGGAGCGCGCTTGCCAAGGCGATTTTCCTCTCCGGCGATGCCGATGCCCGAGGCGACACAAGCATGCGGCCCGAGGCTCTGCGCTTTGCCAAGCGCGCGCTGGACCTCGATCCCGCATCGGTCGAAGCGCTCAAGGCTGCCGGCATGCTGGCGCCCGGGTCTTCGGAGCGTTTTGAATTCATGCAGCGGGCGGTGGAGGTCGACCCAGGCGACAGCGAGGCCTGGCTGTGGCTGAGCCATGTTGCGGCCCATCCCGACTATGCGGAAATGGAAGCCACGGCTGCTCGCAACGTGGTCGAACTCGACCCGCTCTGGAGCAGGGCTTGGCAATCCTCTTATGCCGTCTCCGAGGTAGAGGGCGCGCGTGGTGCAATCGCGGTCGAGCGAATGATCGAGCGGGCAGCCGTCGAGGACTGGCAGCGCAAGGCAGCGCTTGGCCGGATCGCGAATATCGAAGGCGACCTCTCGCGCTTCCTTCGCCTCTCGCTGGAGGCCATGCCGGGTATGACGCCCGGCCAGCAACAGCTCACCAATATGCAAATGGCGAATATGCGGCTGATGATGGGTCTGCCGATTATCCAACCCAACATGGACGGTCCCCTGGGCGTGATACTCGATGTCACGACAGGCAAATTACCGTCTCGCGAAGCCTTCGAAGATGCCGAACTGTGGGGCGCGCGTTTTTGGCAAACGGGGCCGCTGGTCATCGCCGGCCCAAGCCTGTTTATCCGCGACGGTCGCGCCGCGGAAATCGTCGAGATTTACGATGCCAGTTTCAAGTCGCCCGAGGACCTGGCACGCTTTGCCGAAGGGCAGATCAGGCCGCACCATTTCCGCACCAATATCGCCACCTATGTTGGTCTCGCGATGAAAGAGGTCGGTCGGGGGCGCGAGGCTCGCGAACTCTTCGCCTTTGCCGAGCGGTCGATCGCGCGGTGGCGAGCGGGCGGCAGGATGGGACTAACGCCGCTGCTGTTCGAATCAAATCTCGCCGCCGCGCAGGGCCAGACGGCGCGGGCGGTCTCCGCTTTGGAGTCCATGATCGCAATGGGCTGGCCTTACATCCTGCACAGCCCGGGAGTGCCGCTTACCGGCCCGCTACTGGACGATCCGGCTTGGGCCGAACTGCAGGACGATCCATTGGTGGTCGAAGTCTTGGCCGGGACACGCCGCGACCTTGCCCGGGAGCGGCAGGACATAGCGGCGATCACGGCAAGCTGAAGGAACCGGTAAGGCTGGTGGAGCCGAGCGGGATCGAACCGCTGACCTCGTCATTGCGAACGACGCGCTCTCCCAACTGAGCTACGGCCCCGTTCCAGCTTGCGCCCCGGTGAAAGCCGGGAAGGCGCGCCAATTAACGCGGCGTGCCGACTATTTCCAGACCAAATTTGCGGCCCGCAATCACTCCTGCGGTGTGTCGTCCTCGCCCGCATCGCTCGGGATCGGCTGGACGATCGGAGTGGATTCGTTTCTCGTATCGACCGGAAGCACCGGAATTCGCGCACCGGTATCGGGGTCGACCACGGTGGTCTCGCGGATATTCGCCTGATTGGTCAGAAGCGCGGGATCGCTTATTCCGGGCTGCGGAGCGACCATCGAAGCACGCGCCTGCTGCGCGGCGACATAACCCGGCTGTGATGAGCCGTAACGCGCCCCGTATTGCGCATCCCATGCCGCCGAATCGCGCTCGTATTGCTCGTAGGCGCGGAAGAAATTTTCGAACGGCTGCTCGAAGGTGCTGAAGTTGGTCAGCGCAAAGGCAGTCGGGTCGACCGTGTCCATCGCGTTGTACTGGTTCGCAAGCTGCAGCGTAGTGTCGCAGAACTCGCCGCGCGCCGGCGGCAGGGCGAAGTAATTGTAAACCATGGTCATCTGTGCCTCGCGCGCCATGATCGCCTCGCGGCGCGTGCTGGCCTCCTTGCGGTACTCGGCGTCGATGCGGTCGTTCACCCGCTTGAGAGCGCGCCCGTGGGTGGAGATGTAATCGCTGTAGCCGTCCAGGATCGGCTGGTATTGCGGATCGAGGCAGTTGAGCGCCGCCACGTTCCAGGCGGAGCGGAAGTGCCACACGCGCTCGTCGTCGCTGATGCCTGTGTTAACCGTCTGGCGCACGCCCATCGGGCCGACGCGGGGAATGTCCATAACATAGGCCGCCTGCTTGGGCGGCAGCGGACGATAGGGCACCGCTTCGACCGGCGGCGGAGGTGGCGGCGGCGGCGGAGGGGGCGGCGTGGCGCAGGCACCGAGGGCAGCGATCGTGCCGATTACGGCGGTAATGCGAAGTAACGGTTGTGCGGCGCTGCTCATGGCTGGCGGACCCTCCTGGGAATACATCTGTCGTTAATCTGCCCCGCCCCGGATTGACCGGGGATGAAGCAGTAATGCTTAGCGGCTGGAAAAGACAAAGAAAATGCCCGGAGCGCGCGTTGCGCCCCGGGCACGTCCAAACGAATCCTGTGTGCGATCAGTGGAGCGCGATCACTCGCGGCTTCCCATGAAGCGCAGGAGGAACAGGAACATGTTGATGAAGTCGAGATACAGGCTCAGCGCGCCCATGATGATCGCCTTGCCGGCGAACTCGGTGCCACGCAGGTACTGGTACTCACGCTTCAAGCGCTGCGTATCGTAGGCGGTGAGGCCGGCAAAGATCAGCACGCCGAGGAAGCTTACGGCCAGGGCCAATGTGCTCGACTGCAGGAAGATGTTGATCACCATCGCGATCAGCAAGCCGATCACGCCCATCACGAGGAAAGTGCCGAAGCCCGACAGGTCCTTCTTGGTGGTGTAACCGAACAGGCTAAGGCCAGCAAAGGCGCCCGCCGTGGCGAAGAAAGTCGCCGCGATGCTCTCACCCGTATAAACGAGGAAGATCGTCGACAGCGACAGGCCCATCACGATCGCAAAGGCCCAGAACATGATCTGCAGCGTCGGCTTGGAGAACTTGTTCACGCCGAAGCTCATCGCGAAGACGAAGGCCAACGGCGCCAGCGCCACGATCCACATCAGCGGACCGCTGGCAAAGCTCAAGGCCAAGCCGCTACGCGCGGTGAGCAGCGCGACAATGCCGGTCAGCAGCACGCCCGAAGCCATGTAATTGTAGATCGACAGCATGTGCTTGCGCAGCCCTGCGTCGAAGGTTTCCTGCCGGGTAACGGCATCGCCCGCGCGGGGGACGGAGCCGAAGCCCTGCCGCTGCTCGGTGTTGTCGTTCCAATTGGCCATTTCGAATTACTCCCATAAGCGGCGATCACGCCCGCCGCTTCTCATACGCGCAATATCGCCATTCGGGCCCCGAATTTCAAGGGAAACCGACGAAAGGCGAACCTTGCCCGATTAACCAAATTCGCGGACGATACTCAGGCCTCGCCCGCAGCATCGACCATGGCTGCGCTGAGTGCGTCGGACGGCGATTTGTCGCCCCACAATACGAACTGGAATGCAGGATAGAAGCGGTCGCATTCGTCGACGGCGATCTCCACCAGCGCCTGGGCTTGTGCAAGGCTCAGCAATCCGTCGTCGCCCAGCATGGTACCGTTTCGGTAGAGCACGACGCCGCCATTGGACCAGATGTCGAAATGGCCGAGCCAGAGCTGCTCGTTGATCCTCGCAACCAGCTCGTGCGCCGCTTTCTTCTTGCCGTCCGGCACACGAATTTCCGGCAGGCAGATGACCTGCAGGACCATGTCTTCCGGCCGCCAGATCCCGCGCAGCTGGTAGTTCGTCCAGCTGCCCTGAATTTCGCCGCTCATCTCTCCCTGCGCGCTTTGGCACGGCCATCCGCGTGCCTCGAACAGGGCCACCAGCATATCGAGCGGAGCTGCGTCCTCGTCCGCTTCGTAGCTTTCGCTTGCCGTTCTCATCGAACCTGTCCCTCACACGTCATGCACGCTGGATGCCGACAGGACACGGGGCTTGGCAATCCAGCCGATTGTCGCTGCTGGGGAGAACCGTTTTCGCTTGTGCAAACCCTGTGCACAAGGCGCGCGCCATGGGTCAGCCGAGGGGCTCGATCGCTTCGCCTTCGGCACTGCGGAAGGTAAAGCTATCGATATCCAAAGCTTTGAGCTTGTTCATCATTTCGCGCGCAGAGCCAGCATCGGGATAGGGTCCGGAAAGCAAACGATTTGCTTCTCCCCACGGCGTCACGAAAGGACCCTTGCCCTCCAGCAGCCCATCCGCCTTGCGCGCGATCCGGCGCCAGTCGAACCCGAGCGCCGAGACGTCCTTGCCGGTCGCAACCTGCACCCAGTGCCGCGAAGGATGGGCGGGTGGCGGCGGGGGATCGGGCTTGGCCTTCTCGCGCGGGGCCTCGATGCGCGTGATGTCGACCGCCCCCTGGGCTGCCGGGCGCGGTGCAGTCGGCTCGAGGGAGAAGCCGGCGAAGGCTTGCTCGAGTGTTGGCACAGTTTTGCTAGCGGGAGGAGGGGGAGGCGGTGGTGGAGCGGCTGTCGCAGATGTCGGCTCGACGCTGATCGGCGCATCCGCCGGTCGCCGGGCGAACACGACAGGCGCGGTTTCCGCAGGTTTGGGCACCGAGGCCGTCCTCGCCGGAAGAGTGACGGCTCGCGGTGCTTCCTCTGCTGGTCTGGAACTCTGAGCAGCCTGCACAGGAGCAGGAGATGGCTGCGTCACCGGCTGCGGCGCAGCTTGTTGCTGGACGACGCGCGTCGTCGCCGGCGACAGATTGGGGGCAATCCCCGCATTTTCGCTCGAACGCGGGCCGACGGTCGCCGTCCGGCTCGGTCGTTCCTGGCGCTGACGTGCAGGAGCCGTGCTCTCGGGCAGGCGAGACGCCACGCGCCGTTGCGGCGTCGCTCGAGACTGGGGAGCCGCCGCGGGCCGCGCTGACGTCGCCGCTGCTTGCGACGTCGCTGGCGCAGGAGTTACCGGCGCATAGGCGGCGATCTGCGGATCGTCGGTGCCGATATTGGCCGCGCGCGGAAACACCCCGAGCGTCCCTGCCGCTGCCTGCTGCGCCGGTGTCAGGCGGGGCATGAATTCGAGATAGGGACGAACCCGACCCGCCATTTGCGCGGGCAGCATCGCATTGGAAATCTCGATCGCCTCGCGCGTGTCGCCCAGGATCGCCAGGCCGAATGCGCGGGTGCGGAATGCAGCAAGATCGCGGGCCTCAAGCAACGGCAGCAGCGTCTGCTCGAAACTCTCGCGCTCGCCCGAGATCGCCAGGCTGAGCGCGAGGCGGCGCTTTACTTCGGACCCGGCACCTTGCGCCAGCGCCAGCCGGAAGAGCTCCTGCGCGCTGCGGTTGTCACCGACGAGCATGAAGGCCATGCCCCGGTCCTCCGCCATGCGGTCGTTGGTGACGCCTGCCCGCTCTGCCTCGGCGAACAAGCGCAGCGCCTCGATCGGTTGGCGCGAGCGCGCATAGGCCTTGCCGAGGCCGAGACTGATGCGGCTGTTGGTGGGTGAAAGCTGCTTTGCCCGGCCGAAAAAGCCGATCGCTGCGTCGATATCGCCGACATCCAGTGCCGCCTCGCCGGCGTCGAGCAGGGCCGACACATCGGCCGCATTGCGCGCTAGCCGCCGCAAGGCATCGCTCAACCGGTCGGACCCTTTCGGCGGCAAGGGCTGGACGATCTCGCGCTGCGCATGGGCCGCGGTCGGCACGCTCACTGCAGCGGCCAAGACCGCTGCAACCGTGATCCGCGATAGTGTTACCATGATCGTGCCCTTACCCGGGCGCGCCTTAACAGGCGCTGGCCCGGGCGGCTGAGTGCGTTACTGGTTGTTCTGGCGACCGAGGAAGCGGGGAATGTTCAGCGAGCCGCCATCGTCATCCTCGTCGTCCTCGTCCTCGGGCTTGTTGGCACCGCGCGAGAGATTGGCCATCCGTTCGAAGAGCGTGCTGCCCGCGCCTGAATCGCTGCCGCCGCCGTCTCCGCCGAGCACGGGGCGCTTCTTGCCCGGCTTGCTGGCAAGCGGACTTTCGCCCTCGCCATAGGTGCTGTCCTGACCGCCTTCTTCCATCGGTTCCGACAGGTCGAGCGGCGAGGGCTGGCCGGCATCTTCCGCCCAGCCGCTGCCGAATTCGCCATCCTCTGCGGGCGGCGGAACTTCGCCGTCCGCGTTGCGCAAGCCGGCGAGCGGATCCACGATGCCGTCGACATCGTCGTAATCTTCTTCCTCGTCGTCGTCCGCAGAGCCGTAGCCGAGGTCGTCGGAGAGGACCGAGGAGCTGTCGGCGCCCGCTTCCGCTGTAAGGTCGAGCGTGCCAGCGTCGCCGGACTCGGCTTCCGGCTCAGCGGACAGGCCTTCGGACAGTTCGAAGGGTTCGTCGTCTTCGATCGTCTCGGTCGGCAGGTCGAGTACAGGACGCTTGGGCGCGCGACTATCGCTCATCGTGAATGCCTGCGGTGCGCTCGACTGAGCGCTGCCATCAGTCTCGATGCCGGTCGCGACGACCGAGACGCGGATCTTGCCTTCGAGCTCGGGATTGAAGGCCGAACCCCAGATGATGTTCGCGTCCTCGTCCACCAGTTCGCGGATGTGGTTCGCGGCCTCGTCCACTTCGAGCAGCTTCATGTCCTCGCCGCCGATGATCGAGATGATTACGCCCTTCGCGCCGGTCATGCTGACACCGTCGAGCAGCGGATTGGCAATGGCCCGCTCGGCCGCTTCGAGCGCGCGATTGTCGCCCTCGCCCTCGCCCGTGCCCATCATGGCCTTGCCCATTTCCTGCATCACCGAGCGGACATCGGCGAAGTCGAGATTGATGAGGCCCGGCATGACCATGAGGTCGGTGATCGAGCGCACGCCCTGCTGCAGCACCTCGTCGGCCAGCATGAAGGCTTCCTTGAAGGTCGTTTCCGCCTTCGCCACCAGGAACAGGTTCTGGTTCGGGATCACGATTAGCGTATCGACATGCTTTTGCAGCTCGTCGATGCCCGCCTCGGCGGCGCGCATGCGGCGCGTGCCTTCGAACAGGAACGGCTTGGTTACCACGCCGACGGTCAGCACGCCCTTCTTGCGGGCAGCCTCGGCGATGACCGGAGCAGCGCCGGTGCCGGTGCCGCCGCCCATGCCGGCCGCGATGAACACCATGTTGCAGCCATCGAGCGCATCTTCGATATCCTCGACCGTTTCTTCGGCTGCAGCCTTGCCAACTTCGGGCCGCGCGCCTGCGCCAAGGCCGCCGGTGATGTCAGGACCGAGCTGGATGCGCTTTTCCGCCGGCGAGGAGCTGAGCGCCTGCGCGTCGGTATTGCTGACGATGAAGTCGACGCCTTCGATGCCCGCGTCCATCATGTTGGCGATTGCGTTGCCGCCCGCGCCGCCGACGCCGATCACCATGATCTTGGGGCGGAGGTCGTCGCTGGATGCCGGACCGATATTGATGCTCATTGGGTGTCCCCCGGAAAGTCGGAATTCTGAAAAATCACTATGTCACATTACGCGCGCAAAGCGAATCACGCGAAGACTCGTAGAAGAAGCTTATCCACAAAGGTCTAATGCCCTGTTGTGCATGGGTTTCAACCATCAGAAATACTCGCGCACCGCCTGTACGACACGGTTCACCAGAGCAAAGCCCGAATAGCGGCTGGTCGATTGGTAGTTCGAGCCGACCGAACGAATGTCTACCGGGTCTTGCGCAGCGTAAAGGCACAGGCCCGCAAGCGTCGCAAATCCGGGTGTCGCATGCGCTTCGGGCAGGCCCTGTAGCGCGGGCGGCTTGCCGATCCGCACCGGCTGGCCGAGCGCGCCCTGCATGAAGTCGGCGATGCCGTGCAGTTCGGCCCCGCCACCCGTCAGGACGACCTGCCCGCCTTGCGATCCGCCGAAGCCGAGCGCCTTGAGCGCCTTCGAAATCTCGCCGCTCATCACGCCGAGGCGATCGGTCACCGTGCCGACCAGATCCGCGCGCGGGATGCGGTTCTGCTCGTCCGCCCCGCGTGCCAGCCGCCCGTCGGGCTTGTCACCCGGGCCATCGACCGGAATCATCTCGCGGTGATCGGTCGGCGTGGCTATCGCCGAACCCGATACACACTTCAGCCGCTCGGCCTGGCTCCGGCGGATGCCGAGCGAGGATGCGAGCGCATCGGTAATGTCATTCGAGCCGACCGGGATCGAGCGCAGGCCGAGCAGCATCCCTGCGGCGTGGACGGAAACATTAGTCACCTGCGCGCCGATCTCCACCAACGCCACTCCAAGATCGCGCTCTTCGGCGGAGAGGCAGGCATAGGCGGTCGCGAGCGGGCTGGCGACGACGCCCTCGACTTCGAGATGCGCGCCCTGCACAGCCTCGATCAGATTGCGCACCGGTGCCCCTTCGGCGAAGGTCACATGGACATCGACACCCAGCGCTTCGGCATGCAGCCCCCTGGGATTGGCGACCCCATGCGCGCCGTCGAGCATATAATGCGCCGGCTGGGCGTGCAGCACCATGCGCCCGTCGGGATGCAGATGGTCGCGCGCCGCATGAAGGAGATGCTCGATATCGTCTTCTTCGATGCGCCGCCCGCCAATGGCGATCTCGACGCTGGAGATGCGGCTCGACAGCCCTGCTCCTGCGCAGCCGATCCACACGCTCGAGATCGAGGTATTGGCATTCGCCTCGGCCTTCTCGACCGCAGTGCGGATCGAATGGCTCGCGGCGCGCATGTCGGTTACATAGCCGCGCTTGATGCCTTCGCTCGCGCGGTGGCTGGAGCCGAGCACCACCATCTCGCCGCCTTCGGCCTCGCCCATGATCATGGCCGACACTCGGAACGAGCCGACATTCACGGCACCATAGACGCGGGCGATGCGCGGCGTCGGGGCAGCCATCACTCGGCCCGCCCGTTGCGTGCAAGCTGTGTCGGGCACGGGCCGTCCTTGCAGCGCAGATAGACACGGTCCGGCACGCGCATGTCCACCGCGATGGGCTTTCCGCCGATCAGCCGGTGCATCCCGTCTAGCTGGGCAAACTTGACCAGCGCGGGCGCGCCTGCATCGCCTTCCGGCAGGGCGAGCAGCTGCCCGCTGGTGAAGGTGAGATTCCACCGCCGGTTGCCGACCCATTCGGCGCCGGCGATATGCGGCTTTAGCGCCGGCGCGGCGTCCAGCAGGCGGCCGAGTTCCTCGACCTGCTTTTGCGCACCAGGACCCTCGATCAGCAGCTTGCCCTTCGCCGCCTCGCGCGCGATCGGCTCGAGTTCGTGCCCCTGCCCGTCGACCAGCATGAGCCGGTCGGGCTTGCGCAGCACGGCATGGGGTTCGCGCTCGACGATATCGATCTTCAGCGTATCGGGCAGCTGGCGCGAGACCCGCGCATCGGCGACCCAGGGCAGCTCGAGCAGGTTGTCACGCACATCTTCCAACTCGACCAGGGGCATCGGCCGGTCGCGCTGGGCGAGCACGCGTTCGTAGACCAGCTGTTCGTTCATCCGCTTGACGCCTGAGACGCGGACCTTGCTGACCTCGAAGCCGGAGCGCGAAGCCGATTTCGCGAGCTCTTCGCGGGCCATTTCCGGCACGCCAGCAAAGCTTGCGACCGTCCAAGCAATGGCCAGCCCTGCAACGATGATCGAAGTCAGGAAGAACTTGTGCCACTGCTCCTCGGTGAAGGGCAGCGCGGCCATGATGCGGTCGAGAATACCGCTGGTATGCTTGCGCGCGGCGCGAGCCTTCTGGCTGCGGCTGCGCGCAGCGGCCGAGCGCCGGACCCCTTGGGGTTTGCGGCTAACCCTGGCCATTGCCCCTGCCTTTAGTTGCATGGTCGCGCAAGGCCGCGGCGATCACGGTTTCGACCAGCTCGCCATACTCCATGCCGACATGCTTGGCCTGCTCGGGCACAAGGCTGAGCGGCGTCATGCCCGGCTGGGTGTTGGTTTCGAGGATGAATAGCCCATCTTCACCCTGCTCCTCGTCCCAGCGGAAGTCGGTCCGGCTGGTGCCCCGGCAGCCGAGCACCTGGTGCGCCTTCAGCGCGTATTGGCGGCACAGGCGTTCGATGCTTTCGGGGATATCCGCCGGGCAGATATGGTCGGTCATTCCGTCGGTGTATTTCGCGTCGAAATCGTAAAATCCGCTCTTTGGCTTCAGTTCGGTTACCGCGAGCGCGCGCGGGCCGTCCGCGAAATCGACCACTGCCGTCGTCATCTCGCGGCCCTTGATGAAGGGTTCTGCGAGCAATTCGGCAAAGTCCTGCCACGGCCCCTTGGCATCGCGCGCGATGGGATTGCCGTAGTCGCTCTCGTCGGTGACGATCGCCACGCCGACGCTGCTGCCCTCGTTGACCGGCTTGAGCACATAGGGACGCGGCAGCGGATCGCGCTCGTGCAGATCGTCGCTCTTGACGATCCGCCCGCCGGGCATGGGAATGCCGTGCGGCACCAGCGCCTGCTTGGTCAGCTGCTTGTCGATCGCGACAACCGACGTGGCGAGGCCCGAATGCGTGTAGGGCACACCCATCAGGTCGAGCATGCCCTGGACCGTGCCATCTTCGCCCGGAACGCCGTGGAGCGCGTTGAACACGACATCGGGCGCGACTTCGGCGATGCGCGCGGCGACCTGCCGGTCCATGTCGATCCGCGTGACACGGTGCCCGCGCTCTTCCAGCGCCTTGGCGACGCCCTCGCCCGACATAAGGCTGACGGGCCGCTCGTTCGCCCAGCCGCCCATGAGGACGACGATATGCAAGTCTTTGGGAAGGTCGGTCATGTCAGTTCCTAAGGCCGCCCCACCCGCTGGATTTCCCATTCGAGTTCGACGCCCGAATGCTCGTAGACGCGGCGCTTTACTTCTTCGCCCAGGCCTTCGATGTCGGCGCTGGTCGCGTCGTCGACGTTGATCAGGAAGTTGGTGTGCTTCTCGCTCACCTGGGCGCCGCCCATCTGCAATCCGCGGCACCCCGCCACGTCGACCAGTTCCCAAGCCTTGCGACCGGGCGGGTTCTTGAACGTCGAGCCGCCGGTCTTGGTGCGCAGCGGCTGCGAGTTCTCGCGCGCTTCGGCAATTTCATCCATCTTCGCGCCGATCGCTTCGGGATCGCCCGGTTCGCCCTGGAAGCGGGCTGCGACCACCACCGCGCCGTCCGGCAAGGTCGAGTGGCGGTAGGTATATTGCAGGTCCGCTTTGGGCAGCGTCACCAGATTGCCGCCCGGCAGGATGACATCGCAGTCGATCAGCACGTCGCTGACCTCGCGCCCGTATGCGCCGCCGTTCATGCGCACGAAGCCGCCGACCGTGCCGGGGATGCCGCGCATGAATTCGAGGCCGGCGATCCCGGCATCGCGTGCCGTCGAGGCGACGAGGATGCCATGCGCCCCCGCCCCGCAGGCGACCACATGATCGTCACGCGTTTCGATATTCGCGAAGGGCTTGCCCAGCTTGACCACCACGCCCGGCACCCCGCCATCGCGCACGATCAGATTGGAGCCGAGGCCCAGCGCCATTACCGGCAGCCTGCCCCCGAGCCGTTCGAGGAAGATGCGCAGATCGTCGAGGTCTTCCGGCTCGAACAGCCAGTCGGCATTGCCGCCGCTCTTGAACCAGACCAGCTTGGCGAGCGGCGCATCGTGCGTGAGCTTGCCGCGCAGATCGTCGATCGCCACGGGCGCGGAGACGCCGCCGTCGACCTCGCAATCGGGGGCCATGCCGCTGTCCCAGTTCCACACGTCGTCGGGTTGGTCCATCTCCATCGCTCAGCTCGCCAGCGCGATCTGGTTCTGCAGGCCGGCCGCCCAGCGGGTGATGTCGCCAGCGCCGAGGCAGATCACGAAATCGCCTTCCTGCAATTCGGCTGCGAGCGTTTCGGCAAGGTCCTGCTCGTCCTCGATCGTCGAGGCGGCGCGGTGTCCGCGCGCCTTGAGGCCATCGACCAGCGCCTGCGCATCGACGCCGGGGATCGGGTCTTCGCCCGCCGCATAAACCGGGGTGACATAGACGAGGTCGGCTTCGTTGAAGCAGGTCTGGAATTCGTCCATCAAATCGTTGAGGCGCGTGTAGCGGTGTGGCTGCACGACGGCGATGACACGCCCCCGCCCCGCACTTTCGCGGGCCGCGCCCAGCACCGCCTTGATCTCGACCGGGTGGTGGCCATAGTCGTCGATGATCGTCGCGACGCCGCCGCCGGTCGGGACTTCGCCGACCTTGGTGAAGCGGCGCCGAACGCCGCCAAACTGGTTGAACCCGTTGCAGATCACCTCGTCCGGGCAACCCATCTCGATCGAAACGGCAATCGCGGCGAGCGCGTTCTGGACGTTGTGGCGGCCGGGCATCGGCAGGCGCACGCCCTCGATCCGGCGATCCTCCTGCCCGCGCCGGCGCACGATAACGTCGAAGCAATTGCCGCCCGCATCGGGCCGCACGTTCACGCCGCAAATGTCGGCCTGCAGGTTGAAGCCATAGGTCACGACATTGCGATCGCGCACCTTGGCGATCACGGCCTGAACCTCGGGATGGTCGATGCACAGCACCGCCGCGCCATAGAAGGGCACGTTGTGGATGAACTCCACGAAGGCGTCCTTCACACCCTCGAAATCGCCGTAATGGTCGAGGTGTTCGGGATCGATATTGGTGACCACCGCGATCGTGCCGTCGAGCCGCAGGAAGCTGCCGTCGCTCTCGTCGGCCTCGACCACCATCCAGTCGCTGTCGCCGAGACGAGCGTTGGAGCCGTATTGCTCGATGATGCCGCCATTAATCACGGTGGGATCGATCTTGCCCGCATCGAGCAAGGCGGCAATCATGCTGGTCGTGGTCGTTTTGCCATGCGTCCCGGCGACCGCGACAGTCGATTTGAGGCGCATGAGTTCAGCCAGCATTTCCGCGCGGCGCACCACGGGGATGCGGTTTTCCAGCGCGAAGGCGACTTCGGGATTGGTCCGCTTCACGGCGGTCGAGGTGACCACCACTGCCGCGCCTTCGACATTCTCCGGCGCGTGGCCGATGGCCACCGTCACACCACGGCTGCGCAGCCGCTCGATCACAGGGCTTTCCTTGATGTCGGAGCCCTGCACGCTGTAGCCGAGATTGTTCATCACCTCGGCTATGCCGGACATGCCGATCCCGCCGATGCCGACGAAATGGATGGTTCCGATGTCGGTCGGTACGCCCCTCATTCGGCCGCCTCCTTCGCAGCGCCCTGGCCGGCGGGTGCGCCCTGTGTCGCGCCGCGCGCAATGTTTCCGCCGACGCGGATGACGTCCATCATGTCGGCCCCGCCGAAGCTTTCGACGAGGTCGGCGAGGTCCTCGACGGCCTTGGGACGTCCGCAGTTCCAAGCGGCATGGGCGGCCCTGTTCAAACCTTGAGGGTTCTCGGCGAGAGCCTTGATCTGCTTGGCGAGTTCCTTGCCAGTAAAACGCTCCTGCCGGATCATCCGCGCGCCGCCGGCCTTGGCCATTTCGCGCGTGTTCGATGCCTGGTGGTCGTCTGTCGCGATCGGCAGCGGCACCAGGATGGCCGGGCGGCCCACCGCAGTCAGTTCTGCAATGGTCGAGGCACCGGCGCGGCCGATGAACAGATGCGCATCGGCAAGGCGCGTGGCCATGTCCTCGAAATAGGTCGCGAGTTCGGCCGGAATCTCGTGATTGCGATAGCGCTTGCGGACGGCCTCCAGGTCCTCGGCGCGGCACTGCTGCGTCACTTGCAAGCGCTGGCGCAGCGCGGGCGGCAGCATGGCGAGCCCGTCGGGCACGACTTCGGACAGCACGCGGGCACCCTGGCTACCGCCGGTAACGAGTACGCGCAGCAGGCCGTCTTCGGTGAACTCGGGAAACGGCTCTTCGCGCAGCGAAAGCACGCCCGCGCGCACCGGATTGCCGACGAGGTGGACCTTGTCCGAGTGCTTGTCCGCCAGCCGCTCGACATCGGGATAGGCCGTGGCGATCGCCTGGACGCGGCCTGCTAGCAGGCGATTGACGCGGCCGAGCACGGCGTTCTGTTCGTGCAGGATCGTCGGGATGTCGGCGGAGGTCGAGGCGAGCACCGCCGGGGCGGAGGGATAGCCGCCGAAGCCGATCACCGCGCTCGGCTCGAAACTCTCGTACAGCCGCAGCGCCATGCGCCGGCCTTCCAGCAGCGCCTTCGCCCCCTTGATCCATTGCAGCGGATTCTTGCCGAAGCGGCCCGCGGGAATGACATGCGCGGGCATGAAATCGGGCTTGCCCGGGATCTCCGCCCCGCGCTCGTCGGTGATCAGCGCGACGTGATGTCCGCGCCGGTCGAGCTCGGTCGCCAGCGCGAAAGCCGGCAGCAAGTGCCCGCCGGT
Source organism: uncultured Erythrobacter sp. (assembly GCA_947499095.1). Classification (GTDB taxonomy): domain Bacteria; phylum Pseudomonadota; class Alphaproteobacteria; order Sphingomonadales; family Sphingomonadaceae; genus Qipengyuania. The sequence goes on along the minus strand of CANMMR010000007.1, from coordinate 147,967 downwards.
ACCGCCGGCGGCGAGGACATAGTGGCGGCTGGAGCTAGTCATGGCTGGATCTCGCGCACGGGGCGAGCGGAAGGGGAATTCATCGCGTCCGCCTGCCCTATTCCCATCCACTCGCCAAGCCCCTTAGTCCGGCTTTTCAGGAAGGGATTTCGCCGGGTTACCGCCAAGAGCAGGCCCACGGTCAGGCCGATGGCGATGGTCGAGGAGCCACCATAACTGACCAGCGGCAACGTCATGCCCTTGGACGGGAACAGCTGGAGGTTGACCAGCATGTTGATGAACGCCTGCCCGCCGAGTAGCGAGACCAGCCCCGCACCGGCCAGCAGCGCGAACAAATCCTCCTCGTCCACCAGCCGCATCAGCACGCGGCCGACGATGGCGAGATAGAGGATCACGATCACCGCGCAGGCGAGCAGGCCGAATTCCTCGCCGATCACGCTGAAGATATAATCGGTATGCGCTTCGGGCAGGCTCATCTTGCGGATGCCGAGGCCGTAGCCCGCGCCGGCCCAGCCGCCTGCCAACAGCGTGCGGCTGGCGAGGTCCACCTGGTCGTAGGCCGTGCCGCCGCCCAGGAAGCTGTCGATGCGGTGGCGGGCATTGTCGTAGAGGAAATAGGCGGCAGTGATGCCTGCGATCCCGCCACCGATGACGAAGCCGATACGCTTGGCATCGACACCGGACAGCACCACCATCACGAACCACACGCCGACAAACAGGATCGTGCCGCCAAAGTCGGGCTGCGCCATCATCAGTGCAGCGATCAAACCGAGGGTTCCGGTCGCAATGCCGAGGACGGGCAGGTTCGGGTCGCGCAGCCGCCAGGCGAAGATCCACGCCATTGCGATGGCGAAACCGGGCTTGAGGAATTCGGACGGCTGGAACTGCATGCCGATCCTGATCCAGCGTCTCGCCCCGTTGATCTCGACCCCGATCAGCGGGGTGAGGAACAGGAAGAACAGCATCGTCGCCGCAAGGACGATGCCGAGCCTGCGCGCATTGTCGCGGGTCAGCATCGACACGCCGAGCATCGTACCGAGGCCGACCACCTGCCAGGCGATGTGGCGGTAGAAGAAGTACAGCGGGTCGAGCGTCTCGCTGCTGGTCGACAGGCGATTGGCCGTGGCCGGGCTGGCGGCGGCGACGGCGATGGTGCCGAAGCTCATCAGCAGCAGGATCAGGAACAGCAGCACGCGATCGATCTCACGCCACCAGATCTTCAGCTCCGACCAGCGCGAGAGGCGGCCCTTGGGCATATGCGCGGGCTGGCGCTTGCCGGGGACATAGGGCTGCATGGTGGTGCTCATTTGAGGCCCTCCACCAGCTCGCGGAAGTGTTCGCCGCGCGCTTCGAAGTCGCGATACTGGTCGAAACTGGCGCAGGCGGGAGAGAGGAGGACGGTGTCGCCACTCACGGCGCGACTTGCGGCGCGAGTCACGGCGTGATCGAGCGTTTCGCACGGCGTGACCGGCACGCGGCCTTCGAGCAGCGCCGCGAAGTCCGGACCGGCCTGACCGATTGTGTAGGCGGCTTTCACATGGCCCAGTTCAGCCTCGCACTCGCCCAGCCCCGGCTCCTTGGCGAGCCCGCCGAGGATCCAGTGGATGTTGTCGAATGCTGCCAGCGCAGGCGCGGAGGCAGCGGTGTTGGTGCCCTTGCTGTCGTTGACATATGCAACACCGGAGATTTCAGCGACACGCTCCATGCGGTGTGGGAGGCCGGGGTAGGTGCGGAGGGCATCGTCCATCAAAGATTCCGAGATTCCTAGCGAGGAACCAGTGTAGAAGGCGGCACTTGCATTAGCGTGATTATGTGGCCCTCGGAGACTTGGAGGTAGTGTTAAACCGTCCAAGTCAACCCGTACCATACCCTCCACGTCGGCTTGGATCTGCAACTTCCCATCTGCGTAGTCATCCATTAGCCAGAGGACAGCCTCACTCGCATCGAGAAGATCCTCATAGATGAGAGCCTCGCTTCCGGAGCTTTGCATTTCGAACAAGCGCGCCTTACTCGCCGCATATTTCTCGAAATTGCCATCATACCGGTCCAGATGATCCGGCGTAATGTTCAGCAGCACCGCCACCTCGCAGTCGAGCGAGTAAGTCAGGTCGATCTGATAGCTCGACAGCTCCAGCACATAGACTCCGCCCGCAGGCAGCGGCTCCTGCTCGAGGATCGGCAGGCCGATATTGCCGCCCATGGTGGTCGGCACGCCTGCGGTCCTGAGGATATGGTGGACCAGCGCGGTAGTCGTGCTCTTGCCGTTGGTGCCGGTGATGCCGACGACCTTGTGCGGCGGCAGCTCGGCTCGCGCCTGCGCGAAGAGCTCGATATCGCCGATGACCGGCACGCCGAAGCTGTCAGCATGCGGCTTGATCGGGTGAGTGTTGAGCGGGACGCCGGGGCTGACGACCACGCCCGCGACTCCGGTCAAGTCCGCCTCGACCGGATCGGCCAGTTCGACGCGATCCGCAAACTCGGCGCGCGCCTCCTCGCTTCTGTCCCAAGCCATGACCTCGGCTCCGCTCGCCAGCAGCGCCTCGACCGTCGCCCGGCCGGACCGCGCGAGGCCGAGCACCGCGTAGCGTTTGTCCTTCCAGGCGGTCGACGTAATCATCGCAGCTTCAGCGTCGCCAGGCCCATCAGCGCGAGGATGATCGAGACGATCCAGAAACGGATCACCACCTTGCTCTCCGACCAGCCGAGCTGTTCGAAATGGTGGTGGATCGGAGCCATGCGGAACACCCGCTTGCCGGTCCGCTTGAACCAGAAGACCTGGATGATGACCGAAAGCGCCTCGAACACGAACAGCCCGCCGACGATCGCCAGCACGACCTCGTGATGCGTCGCCACGGCAATCGCGCCGAGCGCGCCGCCCAACGCCAGCGACCCGGTATCGCCCATGAATACCGCAGCCGGCGGCGCGTTGAACCACAGGAAGGCGAGACCTGCCCCCATGATCGCCGCGCAGAAGATCGCCAGCTCACCCGCGCCCTCGACATGCGGGATGCCGAGATATTCGGAATAGTCCACGCGCCCGACCAGATAGGCGATCAGCGCGAAGGTGCCGGCCGCGATGATGACCGGCATGGTCGCCAGCCCGTCCAGCCCGTCGGTCAGGTTCACGGCATTGCCCGCACCCACGATCACCACAGCCGCGAAGAGGTAATAGAACGGGCCCAGCTCGACTCCGAAATCGTTCACGAAGGGGACATAGACGAAGGTGTTGATCTGGCTGACGACGATATAGCTCGCCGCACCCGCGACCAGGAATTCCGCCAGCAGCCGCGTCCGGGCGGAGACGCCCTTGTGGCTCGATTTCGACACCTTGTCGTAATCGTCGAGGAAGCCGATCAGGCCGAAACCCAGAGTCACGGCAAGGCACGCCCAGATGAACGGGTTCTTGAGGTCCATCCAGATCAGTACCGCCAGCGACAGGCTGATTAGGATCATCAGCCCGCCCATCGTCGGCGTGCCGACCTTGACGAGGTGCGTCTGCGGCCCGTCGGTGCGGATCGGCTGGCCCTTGCCCTGTCGTACGCGGAGCATGGCGATGAAGCGCGGGCCGATCAGCAGGCCGATCACCAGCGCCGTCATCAGCGTCGCCCCGGCGCGGAACGTCTGATAGCGCACGAGGTTGGCGATGCCCTCGAAGTTCAGCCATTCGGCAAGAAGGTAAAGCAAATGCGCCTCTTGTCGCGCCTATCCGGCGCGGGTGAAGTGATCCACGAGCCGACCGAGGCCGACCGAATTGGAGCCTTTGACCAGCACGGCATCGCCAGCGACGACGCCGAAATTCTCGAGCAGTTCGATGGCCTCTCCGGCAGTTCGGCAATGCGCCCACGCAATGGGCTTGCCAAGCACGTCGCTCTGCGGTTTCCCCAGTTCGCGCGCAAGCACGCCCATCTCGTCGCCGACCAGCACCGCATAGTCGATATCGGCGGCGAGCAGCGGTTCGGCGAGGCCGGCGTGGAACTTCGGGCCGAAGTCGCCCAGTTCCTTCATCGAGCCGAGCACCGCGATGCGGCGGCCCGAAGGCGTCTGGCCGAGCTGCGCCAGCGTGGCGCGCATGCTGGCGGGATTGGCGTTGTAGCTTTCGTCGATCAGCAGCGCCTTGCCGCCCGGCGCGGTAATGCCGTGGCGCGCGCCGCGGCCCTTCAGCCCACCCATCTCGGCCAGCGCGAGGCCTGCCGCGGCGAGATCGCCGCCCGCCGCACGCACTGCCGCCATCACGGCGAGCGAATTGGCGACCCAGTGCTCGCCCGGCTCAGCCACCGTGTAGCACAACCGCCCTTCGGGAAATTCGCAGGTCACCAGGCTGCCGCCATTGGCGCTGGGGATCGCGTCGAGCAGCCGCATGTCGGCATGGCGCGCCGTGCCGAAGCTCATCACCCTCGCGCCGACTTTTTCGGCAGCGGACTTCAGCTGTTCGTAATAGGGCGTGTCGGTCGGGATGACGGCAGTACCGCCGGGTTCCAGCCCCGCGAAGATCTCCGCCTTGGCAGCAGCGATGGCCTCCATGGAGCCCAGGTTCTCGATATGCGCGGGCGCGATGGTGGTGATGACCGCGACATGCGGACGGACCTGGGTCGTCAGCCCCTCGATCTCGCGGGCGTTGTTCATGCCCATCTCGAAGATGCCGAAGCGGCTGCGCGCGGGCATGCGGGCGAGACTGAGCGGCACGCCGACATGGTTGTTGTAGCTGCGGATCGAACGGTGCGCCGCGCCGCGGCTGGCGCGTTCGAGCGCGGCGAAGATCGCTTCCTTGACCCCGGTCTTGCCGACCGAACCGGTCACGCCGATGATCCTGGCTTCGGTGCGGGCGCGCGCAGCGCGGGCCAGCGCCTTCAGCGCCTCGGTCGTGTCTTCTACCAGGATGTGCGGCCAGTCGACCGGACGGTCGACGATGGCCCCGGCAGCGCCGTTGGCAAAGGCCTTGTCGAGGAAGCGGTGCCCGTCCATCGCCTCGCCCTTGAGCGCAACGAAGAGATCGCCATTCACCACATCGCGGCTGTCCATCTCGACGCCCGCGACCTGGAAATCATGGCTCGCCGTGCCGCCGACGGCTTCGGCAATGCTCTTTGCGTCCCACAGCGTCAGCGGCAGGCGGTCGCGCGGATCGGCAGGCCATTCGACATAGGCCGGATGGCGCAGGATGGCGGCGCTCATGCCCGCTCTCCCGCGATTTCGGCAGCGCATTCGCGCGCGACTTCCACGTCGTCGAAGGGCAGCACCCGCATGTTTTCTCCCGACCCGATGATCTGACCCGTTTCATGTCCCTTGCCGGCGACGAGGACGATATCCTCGGCGCCCGCTTCGGCGATGGCTGCTTTGATGGCTTCGCGACGACCGCCTATTTCGCGTGCTTGGGGCGCGCCCTCAAGCACTGCCGCGCGGATATCCGCAGCAGTTTCGCCGCGGGGGTTGTCGTCCGTGACAATGACGACATCGCTGGCCTTGGCCGCCGCCTCGCCCATCGGCGCGCGCTTGCCGTGGTCGCGGTCGCCGCCGGCGCCAAACACGGTAATCAGCCTGCCAGTGACATGCGGACGCAACGCCGCGATGGCGGCTTTGAGCGCGTCGGGCGTATGGGCATAGTCTATGTAGACCGGCGCACCGCTCGGCGAGATCACGGCGCGTTCGAGCCGCCCGCGCACCGGCTGCAGGCGCGATACCGCATCCCAGACGCCCGAGGCACTCGTGCCCGTAGCAAGAGCAAGGCCCGCAGCGCACAGCGCATTTGAAACCTGATAGGCACCGATCAGCGGCAGGGTGATCTTGCGCTCCTGCCGGTCATGCTCGACCGTCAGTATTTGGCCGAGCTGGGTCGGCTCGCGCGAGGTGAGGCGGATGTCGCTTCCCTGCTCGCCGACGGTCATCACGGTCAGCCCGCGCTTCCCGGCATGGTCGACGACCCGCGCATTCCAGCCGCTTTCGCCGGACCCCATCCAGACGACCGCAGTCGCGCCGTCGGAGACGACCTCGTCGAACAGCCGCATCTTGGCGGCGAAATAGTCTTCCATGTCGGCATGGTAATCGAGGTGGTCGCGGCTGAAGTTGGTGAAGGCGGCCGCTTCGACCGGAATGCCCTCGTTGCGGAATTGGGAGAGGCCGTGGCTGGATGCCTCGTAGGCGACATGCGTCACGCCTTCGCGCGCCAGGCCGCTAAGGTTTGAGAGGAAGGTCACGATGTCGGGCGTGGTGAGCCCGGTAGAGACGCTTTCGTCCGGCGTGGTGACGCCGAGAGTGCCGATGCTGGCCGCGCGTTCGCCGGTCATGCGCCAGATCTGGCGCGTCATCTCGACGGTCGAGGTCTTGCCGTTGGTGCCGGTCACCGCGACGATGTGCTCCGGCACCGGCGTGAAATAGCACGAGGCGAGCCGGGCGAAGGCTCGGCGGGGTTCGGGCTCGGCGATGTGTACCGCGCCGTCGACCTTTGTTTCGGGCCGCGCCACCACGGCGATGGCGCCTGCTTCGATGGCGGCGGGAATGAAGTCCTCGCCATTGACCTGCGTGCCTTGGAACGCGCCGAACACCGTGCCGGGCGCTACCTTGCGATTGTCGATGGCGAAGCCGGTGACTTCGGCTTCGCTGCCGCCGCAATCGAGGCCTGCAGCGGCACAGAGCTTCGCCAGCTTCATGACGTCTTCCCCGGAATCAGCGGACGAATATCGGAAATATCGACATCGCGGGTTTCGTCGGGCCGCACGCCGATCAGAGGGCCGATGCGCGGAACCAGACGGCCGACGATCGGAGCGGCGGTCCAGCCAGCCGTGCGCTGATAGCTCGATGCCACGGTGCCGCGCGGCTCGTCGAGCATGGCGATGACGACGTAGCGCGGGCGATCCATCGGGAATGCGGCGGCGAACGTGGAGACCAGCGCCGTGCGGCGATAGCCTGCGCTGCCGCCCGGCTTTTCCGCCGAACCGGTCTTGCCACCCACGCGATAGCCATGCGCATCGGCGTTCTTGCCCGTTCCGAACACGGTGATAGCGCGCAGCAACTGACGCATGCGGCTGGAGGTGGAGGCCTTGAACACCCGGCGACCCTTCGGCGCGGCGCCCGGCTCGACCTTGTGCAGGGTCGCGGGTCGCCAGATCCCACCATTGACCATGGCAGCATAAGCGCTGGCAAGATGCAGCGGCGTCACCGCGATACCGTGACCGTAACTCACGGTCATGTTCCGCAGGCGCGGCCAGTTGTCGCCCGGCCAGATCGGGAAGCCCTTGGCCGGAAGTTCGATATAGGGACGCTCGTTAAGCCCCATGTCGATCATGTAGCGGCGCATCCGCTCGGGGCCGAGATCGTCGGCGATCCGCGCGGTGACGGTGTTCGACGAATAGACCAGTGTCTCGACCACGTTGAGCGTATTGCCCTTCGAATGCAGGTCCTTGATCGCGAAACGGCCGACCTTGACCGGGGTCGCATCGTAGCGCCGGGAAAAGTCCCGCACCACGCCGGCATCGATGGCAGCTGCGACCGACAGCGGCTTGAAGGTCGAGCCGAGTTCGTACACCTGGTTGGTCACGCGGTTGAACATCAGGCTTTGCCCGCGTTCGTCGATCTTGTTCGGATCGAACTCCGGAAGTGAGGCCAGCGCCAGCACTTCGCCGGTATCGACATCGAGTACGATGCCTGCACCGCCCTGCGCATCGACCAGCTTCATGCCGCGCCGCAATTCGTCTTCCAGCGCTCCCTGGACGCGCACATCGATCGACAGGGCGGCGGGCGTCCCGCGGGTCACCGGATCGTTCAGCTGCGTATCGAGCACCTGTTCCATGCCGACGCGGCCCTTGCCGTCGGCGGCCACATAGCCGAGCACATGGGCCGCCATCGAGCCTTGCGGATAGTGGCGATCGTTCTCCATCGGCATCTCGAGTGCGAGCTCGCCGATTTCCTGCACGCGATTGGCGTCTTCAGGCAACACGCGGCGGCGCAGGTAGCCCTGCTGACCGCTGGCGAGCTGCCTGGCGACGCGGCTCTCGTCCATATCGGGGAAGATCGCCTTGAGCTTGGCTGCGACCTCTGCCGGGTCGCGGACCAGCGGATTGCCATCCTCGCCCAGAGCCTTGGGATTGAACCACAGCGCATAGGCCGGGAAAGCACGCGCCATCGGAATGCCGTTGCGATCGACTATCTCGCCGCGCGGGGGCAGCAGCGCCTCCTCCAGCGAGGTCGCACGCGAAGCGCTGTCGGACATGCCGAGATAGCCGAGCCGCAGCAGCGCCATCAGCGCAACGAAGGCGAAGCCGAGCGCGATCCACAGGACTCGCCAGCGGGCGACCGTCAGCGATCGCTGGCGCAATGTGACGAGTTGCACGCGGCCGGAGGCGACGGCCATGCTGACCGCTCCGTGACCCGTGCGCCCTGCCGCGATCGCGGGACCATAGCCCGCGAAGGCGTTCACCGGGCCACCTCGGAAACTCCGGCAGCTGCAACCGGGCGGGTCAGCCGCTTTGCGAGATCGGTGGACGCGAACTCACGCGTCGACGGGCGACCGGGGCGCGCAGCGTCCTCGGACTCGTCGCCAAGCCAGTCGGCCAGCAAGCCCTGCTCTTCGCGCGGCGGCCGGTTGAGCGCGACGCTCACCGGCGAGGGAGCATCGAGCCCGCGGGGCGTGCCGAGCGCGGCAAGCTGGCGTTCGCTCTCGAGATACTGGTCGGCGCGCGGCGGACCATAGCCGAATTCGATCGCGTTCCAGTTGGCCAGTTGCTGCTGGCTGGCGCGGGTCTGGAACTCGGTTTCCAGCATCAGCTTGTCGTGCTGGGCAGCAATGATGTGGCGTTCGGTCAGGCGCACCTGGCTCTTCACCGCGTTCACCTTGAAAGTGAGCGCGAGGAGCAGGCCGAAACATACGGCCAGCACCAGCGCCCAGCCGATCTGGCGCAGACGGGAACCGCCGGCGATCATGCCGCTTCCCTTGCCGGTGTGGCGGTGCGCACCGCGTAACGCAGGACGGACGAGCGCGCGCGCGGATTGCGCTCGATTTCCGCCGCGCCCGGCTTGATCGCCTTGCTGACGGGAGAGAAGACCGGATCGCCAAGCGCCGCCAGTGGGACGTGACGCGAGGCGCTCGGGGTCGAGGATGCCTCGCGCAGGAAGCGCTTGACGATCCGGTCTTCGAGGCTGTGGAAGCTGACCACAGCAAGGCGGCCCCCTTCGCGCAGCAGGTGTTCGGCAGCCGACAGGCCTTGGGACAGTTCGTCGAGCTCGCCGTTCACGTGAATTCTGATGGCCTGGAAGGTGCGGGTGGCCGGATCTTTCTTGTCGTGCGGCTTGTGGCCTAGCGCCTTGCGCACGACGCGGGCGAGATCGCCGGTCGTCTCCAGCGGGCGTGCCGCAACGATCGCCCGCGCAACACGGCGCGACTGGCGTTCTTCACCGTACTGGTAGATGACATCCGCAATCGCGCTCTCATCGGCGCTGTTGAGGAAATCGGCTGCGCTTTCGCCCTCCTGGCTCATCCGCATGTCGAGCGGGCCATCGGCGGAGAAGGCAAAGCCGCGTTCGGCCTGGTCAAGCTGCATGGACGACACGCCGATATCCATCACGATCCCGTCGACTCGCGCCACTCCGGCCGATGTCATGACGTCGAGCATTTCGGAGAAACGGTGCGGGTGGAGAATAAGGCGCGGCGGGTTTTCCCCCGTCTCGCGCCAGTTGCGACCCGAAGCGATTGCATCGGGATCCCGGTCGAAAGCATGCACCGTCGCGCCGCGCTCCAACAGCGCGCGCGTGTAGCCGCCAGCGCCGAAGGTCGCATCGATCACGATATCGCCCGGCTGCGGATCCAGCGCGTCGATCACCTCGTCAAGGAGGACGGGAATGTGCGGAGCGCCGGTCATTTGCCTTTCGCCTTCGCATCGGCGAGCAGGCTGTCGCAGGCTGCCTTGGCGCTGGCCCAATCGTCGCCCATCTTGGCGAGCTCGTCCGGATTCCACAGCGTAAAAAAGCGTCCGCCACCCTGGAAATAGAGACCTTCCTCGATCCCGGCGAGGCTGCGCAAGTGGTCCGGCATGACGAAGCGTCCGCTGTCGTCGAAGGGCATTTCGAGGAAGCCGAACAGCTGGCTGGCGCGCGTGTCGCGGTCGAAATCCCTGCCGACGCGAACGGCGATTTCTTCCTCGCGATCTAGCTGGGCGTCGAGCTCTTCCTTGCGGCTAAGGCCGAAGCCGACGAGGCAATTCCATGTGGGGTGTTTCATCAGGCAGAGGACGCGGCCGCCGCTGCTTTCCTTGACGGCTTTGCGGAACAGCGGCGGAAGCACAAAGCGGCCCTTGTCGCCCGCAGGCGAATAGGCTTGTCCGCTGTACCCTCCGAAAGTCACCTGCCCCAGTTCCCGAATGCGCGTTCAACATCTCCCCCGGACAAGACTTCCTCCCCCTCGCCCACATGCATGGTCGAGCTGCACCGCTCGCGAGCGGTGCGCGCATAGACAGCCTTGTCCGATGTCCTGAGGATTTATCGCGGGACGACCGGGGATGGAAGGGAAAATTGCGGGATTTCACGGGATAAGCCATTATAGCTTTGTTTTCGCTAGATTATTTTTGCACCTGCATTCTCAAAACCCTCACCTCTTTGCTAGCGAGGTCGCTGGAAACACTCGCAATTTCGTTGAGCTGCCCGCAGTTTCCCGCGCGCTCTCCGACTCGCTCCCGCAATTTCCCGTGATCAGAAATCGAGCGCAGCCGCGACCAGGTCATCGAGCGCCGCCCTGCGCCGCGAGGGCAGATCGCCCTCCCCTTCCCAATCGAGAATTGCGGCATCGGCCAGCAGGGTCACACGACCCTCGCCAACCTCGCATTGGGCGAGCAGTCCGCTTTCCGACACGGTGCACTGCGATGGCGCGCTTGCATCCACTTGCACGAATTTGCCTGGGAGATTCACCGGAAACTCCCCGTCATAGGCATCGACCCAGCGTTCGCCGACAGCTTGTGTTTCGTCGAATTGCAATTCCAGCCCCCACCGCTTCAGGATCGGCGAGATCAGCACGACGTCCTGCGGTCGTCTGCGGTCGCCGATGGAAAACTCGCTATGCCGAGTCAGCAGCGGGTCCGCGAAGATCAGCAAGCGTCCGCCACCGCGCAGCCACTCGTCGAGCGCGACGTTTTCCGACGGAGCGAGCGGCCGGGGCTGGGCCAGCAGCAAGCGATCGACATTTGCGAAGGTTTCGGGCTCGAGCGCGTCGAGCGGGGCGAGTTCGAACCTGCGCTCCAATTGCTCCCGCACCCAGTCCTTTTCCTGAGCGGTATCGAGCAGGGTGGCCACATCCCCGCCGCTTCCCCAATAGATGGGCAGCGTGGAGAACAGGCCGAGCTGCTGCTTGTCGGCGGCGCTCTCCGAAGGCGCAACGCTCTGGCCGCAGGCGGCAAGTGCCAGCCCCAAACCGAAAAGCGCAGCCTTAAGGCTGTTATGGCTGGGGTGCACTGAGATCCTGCTCCGGCGCGGCGGGCGAGGGAGTTCCGGTCACCGCCGTGGTAGGCTCTGCGGGAAGCTCGGGCACGACGCCCGCCTCGGCCAGCGGGTCGTTCCGCGGCATCGCCGGCGTCGGTTCGGTGGTCGGTGCCGCTTCCGGCACGGCGGTCGCATCGGTCTGCGCCGCGCGATTGCTCACCACGCTCGCCAGCGCGACCAGCAGGACCATCATGGCGATGCCCGTGCCGCCGATCTGCAGGCGCTGGAGATTGCGCTCGCGCCGGGCGCGGTTGCCGGGAATGTCCGACACCTCGCCCGTATCCGGCTTGCGGCTCATATCGAAGAATTGCGCCATCGACCGCAGCGATACGCCGCAAGCGCCCGTGCGGTCAATCGTCGCCCTGCAACCAATCGAAGACGGGCAGGTCTTTCGATGCCAGCCATTCGGGATCGTAAAGCGTCGAGAGATAGCGGAAGCCGGTGTCGCACAGGATCGTGGCGACGCGCGGGCTGTCGCGCCCCTCGGCCACCAGCTGCTTGCCCAGCGCGATGGCGCCCGCGACGTTGATGCCGGACGACAGGCCAAGGCACAGCCCCTCTTCGCGCAACAGCCGGGCGACCCAGTGAAGGCCCTCTTCATCCGACACGCGGAACTGCGTATCGATCGGCGCGCCTTCGAGATTGGCGGTGATCCTGCCCTGCCCGATCCCTTCGGCGACCGAAGAGCCTTCGGCTTTCAGCTCGCCATTGGCGAAGTAGTTGTAGAGCGCCGCGCCATGCGGGTCGGTCAGGGCGATCTGCACGGTCTCGTCGAATTCCTTGAGGCCCATGCCAACCCCGGCGATCGTCCCGCCGGTCCCTGCCGCGCAAGTAAAGCCGTCGATCCGGCCGTCGAGCTGTTGCCACAGCTCCTTCGCGGTACCTTCGATATGCGCCTTGCGATTGGCGGTATTGTCGAACTGGCCCGCCCAGATCGCGCCTTCCGTCTCCTCGGCCATGCGCCGCGAGACGTGCTGGAAGTGGTTGGGATCGGCATATTTCGTCGGCGGCACCGTGACCAGTTCCGCGCCCAATGCGCGGATGGTCTGCATCTTCTCGCGGCTCTGGTTGTCCGGCATGACGATGATCGTGCGATAGCCGAGTGCATTGGCGACCAGCGCAATGCCGATGCCGGTGTTGCCGGCCGTTCCCTCGACCACCGTGCCGCCGGACTTGAGTTCACCGCGCGCTTCGGCATCGCGGATGATGTAGAGCGCGGCGCGATCCTTTACGGAAGCGCCGGGATTGGCGAACTCGCATTTGCCGAAAATGTCGCAACCGGCCTCCGCGCTCGGGCCTTCCAGGCGGACCAGAGGCGTGTTGCCGATGAGGTCGAGCGTTTGCTCACGTACGGGAATTGCTGTCATGCGGGGTGAGGTAAGCGCGGGTGGGCCAGTGCGCAAACTACAAGCGCTTGCTCGACTGAAAGGGAGAGTCTTTGTGGGGTACGCCTTCGACATCTGTCGAAAGCTTGCGGCACCAGCCCACGCCCCCACTCGGATTCTTTGTTAGGTGCGGTCAGGACATCCGTCCTGACCTTGCTGTTCCATCCCGCTCCCCCACCCGGCCACCCACGGCACTATACTGTTTGGGTGGCCGGGTGGGGGAGCGGGACGGAACAGGGCGCAGCGCGGGACGCAGTTACGCGCAAATAGACGCCATTAATCCTCCGGAGCGATAGTAACCTTCAGCCCATCCAGTTCCGCCGTGAACGGGATCTGGCAGCCCAAGCGCGAGCCGTCGGTACGGTGATCGGTGGATTCGAGCAAATCGTCCTCGTCCTCGCTCATTTCCGGCAGCTTGTCGGCAAAGGCCTGGTCGACATGCACATGGCAGGTCGCGCAGCTGCAGCAGCCGCCGCACAGGGCCAGCAATTCGTCGAAGCCGTTGTCGCGGATGGCTTCCATGACGGTCAGGCCGTCCTCGACCTCAATTTCGGAGGTTTCGCCTTCGCGGGTGGTGACGATCAGCTTGGGCATGAATGCTTCCTCGGTTGCAATGGGCCACTGGCCCGACCTATGCGGGCGGCTGCTATTCAATCGAACGCGGGAAGGCAAGCACGCGCCGCCATGGGCCTGACGAATGCACAATTGCGCGAGCATCTCGATGCGGTTGCGCGCGACGATGCGACCGTCGCGGCGGCGCTGGAGCGTTGCGGCTATCCCCAAGAGCGGATCAGGCCGACCGGCTATCGCACGCTGCTTCGCACCATCGTGGGCCAGCAGGTCAGCGTGGCCGCCGCTGCCTCGGTGTGGAACAGACTGGAGGCCGAGCTGGGCGAGAATATGCACCCGCAAGATCTGCTCGACCGCGATTTCGACACGCTGCGCGCTTGCGGCCTTTCCCGCCAGAAGCAGGGCTATGCCCGGTCGCTGTGCGAACTGGTCGCGAGCAATGAGCTGAGCCTCGACGACCTGCCGGAAGACGACGAGGAGGCGATTGCCGAACTCACCCGGATCAAGGGCATCGGCCGTTGGTCGGCGGAAATCTACCTGCTGTTCGCGGAAGGCCGCCCGGACATCTGGCCTGCGGGAGACCTCGCCGTGCAGCAAGCGGTCGGGCGCTTGCTCGACCTGCCTGCACGACCGAGCGAGAAGGAAACACGCGCGATGGGCGAGCAATGGCGACCTTATCGCGGGGCCATGGCGATTTTCACCTGGCACACCTACAACAATGCCGCGCTGTAGCGCGCTCGAGGAGAGAGACAAACATGGCGGACCGTAAAGCGATCTTCATCACCGGCGGCGGGTCGGGCATCGGCCGCGCGGTCGCGACCTATTTCGGCGCGCGCGACTGGTTCGTCGGCGTCGGGGATATCGACCAGGCGGGTATGGATGAAACGCTCGGCATGATCGGCCATGGCTTCACTTATGCGCACAAGTTCGATGTTCGTGACCGCTCCGCCTGGGACGAGGCGCTGGAAAGCTTCGCCACCGCAGCGGGCGGACGCATCGATGTGGTTTTCAACAATGCCGGCATCCCGATCGGCGGCTCGCTGGTCGAGAATTCGACCGAGGAAATCGAACGTTGCCTCGACATCAATCTGAAGGGCGTGCTGTTCGGCGCGCAGGCGGCCTATCCGCATCTCAAGAAGACCGCCCCTAACTCATGCCTGCTCAATACGGCGAGCGCGGCCGGGATTTACGGCACGCCGGGGGCCAGCGTCTATTCGGCAACCAAGTTCGGCGTGCGGGCAATTACCGAGAGCCTCGATGGCGAATGGGCGGAGGACGGGATCAAGGTCCGCTCGCTGATGCCGAGCTTCATCGACACGCCGCTGCTGGACCACACGCCCAATGCGCAGACCAACGAGGGGATCCGCCAACGCGTGACCGAGGCCGGACTGGAGATCACCCCGGTGCTGGAGGTCGCACAGGCCGCATGGGACGCGGTCCATGGCGAGAAGCTGCACACGACCGTCGGCAAGACCGCCAAGCAGATGGCTTTTGCTGCACGGTGGCTGCCGGGCCGGGTCCGCAAGCAGACCCGCGAGAGTGCGCGCCCGCTCGGTCGGTGAACGCCTAGCCGAGCAGCGCGTCGATCTTGCGCGCCATCTTCACGTCGCGCAGGCTCAAGCCGCCCGCGTCATGCGTGGTGAGCGTGATCTCGACTTTGTTGTAGACGTTGAACCACTCGGGATGGTGGTCGCGCTTTTCCGCGATCAGGGCAACGCGCGCCATGAACCCGAAGGCTTCAGCAAAATCGTCGAACTGGAACTTGCGCTCGATCGCATCGCCATCGCGGGCCAGCGACCATTTCGGCAAGGCGCTCAGCCAGGTCTTGCATTCTTCCTCGCTCAGCTTTTCGACCGACATCCTGTTCATCCTTCGAAGACCTCGTCACCTCGCTTGTGACAGCGGCGGCTTTTGCCTATCGCTGCGCGCCATGCAAGCCCGCCTCGCCGCGAAAGACCTCGCCTGCCGCCGCGGCGACCGCCTGCTGTTCAGGGGGCTAAGTCTCGAATGTGACAGCAGTGCGGCAGTGCATGTGACCGGCGCGAACGGGATCGGCAAATCGAGCCTGATCCGCATCCTTGCGGGGCTGCTCCGCCCTTTCGCGGGCACAGTGGAAACTGTCGGCGGTATCGGCCTGGTGGACGAGCGGCTGGCGCTGGACGAGTCGCTGCCGCTGGGCAAGGCGCTGGACTTCTGGGAGACGCTCGACGGCTGCCGCGATGCGGGCCGGGCGATGGAATTGCTCGACCTCGCCGACCTGCTGGACGTGCCGGTGCGCTTCTTGTCGACCGGCCAACGCAAACGCGCCGCGCTCGCCCGTTTGCTCAACCGCGATTGTCCGATCTGGCTGCTGGACGAGCCGCTGAACGGCTTGGACACGCAGGCGCAGAAAGCCTTCGAGGCACTGATCGCGCAGCACTGCCAAGGCGGCGGGATCGCCATCGTCGCCTCGCACCAGCCGATCGCCCTGCCCTCCCCGCGCACCATCGCGTTGGCGGAGTTCGCCGCATGATCGGCCCCCTGCTGCGCCGCGATCTCGGCCTGCTGCTACCCGGCGGGCGTGGCGGTGCAGGCGTGCTGCCGCTGCTGTTCTTCCTCGCCGTCGCGATGCTCTACCCGTTCGCCGTCGGGCCCGACGCCCAACTGTTGGCGCGGACCGGCGGCGGTGTGATCTGGGTCGCAGCGCTGCTCGCCGCGATCCTCCCGCTGGAAAAGCTGGTGACCGCCGATCTCGATGCGGGCGTTTTCGACCAGCTGCACCTGCGCGGCGTGAGCGAGGAACTTGCCATGGCTTCGCGCCTCCTGGCCCACTGGGTCGCCTTTGCGCCGTTACTGTTGCTGGCGACCCTGCCCGCCGCGGCCCTACTCGGCCTGGGAGGAGAAACGCTGCGTACAGTACTGCTCGGTCTGCTGGCCGGCACGCCGGGCCTGGCCGCCGTGGGCCTGATCGTCGCCGCGCTCACCGCATCGCTGCGCGGCGGCGCGGCGCTCGCAGGTCTGATGGTGATCCCGCTGGCCGTGCCGATCCTGATTTTCGGCGCAGGCGCACTCTCGCGGCCCGAAAGCAGCGGACTGCTGCTCACGTCGGCCATTAGCCTCGGGCTCTGCGCCATCGCACCCTTCGCTGCGGGAGCGGCCATCAGGTCGGCGCGGGAAGGATGAAGTTGCGCGTGCCCTTCGACAGGCTCAGGGCAAGCGGACTTTGTGAATTCGACCCAGGGCCCGCTCATCCTGAGCTTGTCGAAGGATAGGCACGGCGCCCGAAAAGCCGCTCAATAGGGCGGCTTGTGCAGCCCCTTCGGGCTTTCGGTGAAAATCTCCACCCCGTCCTCGGTAATCGCGATCGAGTGTTCGAACTGCGCGGAGAGCGACTTGTCGCGCGTCACCGCGGTCCAGCCGTCGCGCAGGATCTTCGCATGCGGACGACCGAGGTTGATCATGGGTTCGATGGTGAAGAACATGCCGGGCTTCAATTGCGGGCCGGTCCCGGCCTTCGCCGCGTGGATGACTTCCGGCGCATCGTGGAACAGGCGGCCAAGGCCGTGGCCGCAGAACTCCTGCACCACGCCATAGCGGAACTGCCGCGCATGCGCCTCGATCGCGGCGCCAATATCGCCGAGCCGCGCGCCGGGCTTCGCAGCGGCCTCGATCCCCAGCATCAGGCATTCGTAAGTAACATCGACCAGCTTCGTAGCCTTGAGCGCAGGCTCCCCGGCGTAGAACATGCGGCTGGTATCGCCGTGCCAGCCGTCCAGCAACGGGGTGACGTCGATATTGACGATGTCGCCGTCTTTCAGCGCCTTGTCGCCCGGGATGCCATGGCAGATCACATGGTTGATGGAGGTGCAGCAGCTGTGCGTATAGCCGCGATAGCCCATGGTCGCCGGAACCGCGCCCGCATCCAGCGTCATACCGCGCACGAGATCGTCGATCTCGCCGGTCGTCACGCCGGGCTTCACGAACGTAGTCAGCTCGTCGAGAATTTCGGCCGCCAGCCGGCCCGCCTTGCGCATGCCTTCGAAACCATCCTCGCCATGCAGCTTGATGGTCCCGTCGCGGTAGACGGTCTGGTCGCCTTCGATCACCTGATATTCTGTCATCCGCGCGACATAGCGATTGCCACGACGGATTGCGAGCCAATCAGCGCTTCACGCTGAAGGCATCGGCATATTCGGGTTTGACCGCATCGATAACGCTGGCCGTCACCGGGAAATCGAGTTCGTAATCGCCCTCGGCATAAGGTCCGGCCACGTAGGGCCCGAAATAAACCGCAATCCGGTCGAAGGTCTGTGCGTTGGAGGAGCCGACGAGAATCGAGGCTTCGTCCAGTCCCGGGCAATCGTTCGGCCATTCGCCATCTGGCCCGACCGGCCCGCCACGACGCTTTGCGCGGGCTTCGTTCAACGCGGTGCAAAGCTTCGCGCCCAGAGCTTGCTCGAGATCGACGGGCGAATTGAACAGTTCGATACCGGCCATGCCGCGCCCGGCGGACTTGTCCCACACCAGCGAGCTCTTGCCATAGGTGCCATGCGCGCCACCGGTGTAGACATAAAGATCGGCGCTCAGGCTCAGCCAGTCGGGCAAATCGGTGACGACCAGCCACTTCTTTTCGAAACCACGATTGCGGCAGGAGACGCAGTCGACTGGCGAGTCAGCCAGCGCGCTCTGCCACTCGTTCTTCTGCTCGGCGAGTTGCTCGTCGCGCTCTGCCTGCAACTGTTCGGCAAGCGCCGGAATGGCGGAGGCTTCGGCAGGCCAACTGTAAGCAAAGGCGCGTGTGTCGCCATTATCGTCTGCATTGTCTTCGAAAGTGACGGCCTGCGCCTCCCTCGCCGGAGTTGAGGCAGTCGCACTGGCGGTCGCAGCCGGACGCTCCGCGACGCCCGCCCGCTCGGCGTACTCGGCACCGTCGGAACAGGCTGCACTCGACAGGGCGAGGGAAATCAGGAACAGGTGGGCTCGCATCGCGCTTCCTTTGCGTCAGACGAAATGAACGGGGACTTGCCACCTATGGCCGACACGACACCGCTTATCCAGCCCGACCGGGGTCAGGACGCAATTGCCATCCATCTGGTCGACAAGGACGGCTTTGCCGAATGGGCGAAGTCGCTCTCTGCCGGCCAGCGTGCTGCGCTGGAGGCGCAGAAGTTCGACGGCAGCGGATACCAGGTCGGCATTATCCCCGATGGCGACAGCTGGTTTGCAGTCGGCGGTGTGGCCAATCCCGACGAATTGTCCAGCTGGTGCATGGCCAAGCTGGCCGAGGCGCTGCCCGAGGGCACCTATCGCCGCACATCGGGCGAGCCCGGCCCTGCGCTGCATGGCTGGCAGACTGCGCAATACACCTTCGAGAAGTATAAGAAGCCCGACAAGCCGGTCGGCCCGCGCGTGCTCCTGACGAAGGACGCGGGCAAGATCGACGCCGCGATCGCCGAAGCCAAGGCTGTTTGCCTCGTCCGCGATCTGGTGAATACGCCTGCCGAAGACATGGGGCCGGCAGCACTGGAGGAAGCGTGCGAAGCGCTCGCCAAGACGCATTCGGCCAAGCTCTCGGTCACCCGCGGCGATACGCTGGAGCAGGAATATCCGATGGTCCATGCCGTGGGCCGCGCCGCGGCGCGCCACCATGCCCCGCGGATCATGCATCTGACGTGGGGCAATGAAGGCGACCCCACCATCGCCATCGTCGGCAAAGGCGTGTGTTTCGATTCCGGTGGGCTCGATGTGAAGAGTTCGTCCGGCATGCTGCTGATGAAGAAGGACATGGGCGGCGCGGCCCATGCCATCGCGCTTGCAGGGCTGATCATGCAAGCTGGGCTGAAGGTGAGGCTGCACCTGCTCGTCCCGGCGGTCGAGAACGCGATTTCGGGCAACAGCTTCCGCCCCGGCGACGTCCTGAGAACGCGCAAGGGCTTGACGGTGGAAATCGGCAATACCGATGCCGAGGGCCGCCTGATCCTCGGCGACGCACTGACCCGCGCGAGCGAGGAAAAGCCCGACCTCATCATCGACTTCGCGACGCTGACCGGTGCAGCGCGTGTCGCCCTCGGCCCGGAATATCCGGCCCTGATGGCCCGGCGCGACGACACGGCGCAGGCGCTGATCGAAGCGGGTCGCTCCCATGACGACGAGCCGTGGCGCCTCCCCCTGCCCGATGCTTACCGCGAATGGCTGGTATCGGACATCGCCGACACGAACAATGCCCATGGCAACGCCTTTGCCGGGGCCAGCGTCGCAGGCCTGTTCCTCGACAAGTTCGTCGGCGAGGGGCTCGACTGGGCGCATTTCGACACCTTTGCATGGCGGCCGAGCGCCAAGCCCGGGCGTCCTAAAGGTGGCGACGCCTATGGCCTGCGCGCAGCCTTCCATATGCTCAAGGCGCGCTATGGGGGGACATGAGCCGCGCCAATCTTGCGGGATCGGCGCGGCGCAGCTAAGCGCCGCGAAACCTTGAAACGGATTGACCCGGAAGCGTGACCTCGCCTGCAGACTACACATTGCCCGACGGCATCGTCGGACTGAATGGTCCGGTGGACCGCCCCGCGCCGGGCACGCTGCCCCTGCGGGGCGACTTGGCGCATATTGCGCTGGCAGGCCGGTATTTGTCCGCGCATTACGTAATTCCCCAACTTCGCCGCGTCGGTAGCGAGGCCGTGACGCTCAAGATCGCTATGCGCGACGATGCCGATGACGGCGCGACGATCGATGCAGGCACCGAAATCGAACTGCTCGATTGCGCAGGCGACTGGGCCTGGATCGCCTGCGGTCCCGAGGGACCGAGCGGTTACGTCCATCTCGGCGCGCTCGCCCCCGCCGCGTGACGCACCGCATTTTCATCGACGGGGCCGCCGGTACGACAGGCCTCGAAATAGCCGACCGGCTGAAGGATCGCTCCGAGTTCGAGCTGATCGCGCTCGACGACGCGCAACGCAAGGACACCGCGGCGCGCCGCGAAGCCTTGAACGAGGCGGATGTCGCCATACTCTGCTTGCCGGACGATGCCGCGCGCGAAGCGGTCGAGCTGGTAGATCCGGCCAACGGCACCCGCATCATCGATGCCTCGAGCGCGCACCGGACCGCAGAAGGCTGGTGCTACGGCTTTCCCGAACTGGTCGGCCAGGAACGCGTGGCCAATGCCCGCCGGGTGAGCAATCCGGGCTGCTATCCGACCGGCTTCGTCGCTCTGATCGCACCCTTGGTTCAGGCCGAGCTACTACCTGCGGACTGGCCCTACACCGTCAATGCGGTCAGCGGCTATTCGGGCGGCGGCAAGGCGCTGATCGAACGCTATGAGAGCGGCGCTGCCCCAGGATTTCGCGCCTATGGCTACGATCTCGCGCACAAGCACCTGCCCGAAATGAAAGCGCACGCAGGCCTTGAGCACTCCGTGCTTTTCGCGCCCGCCGTGGTGCCGGTGTTCCGCGGGATGATCGTGGAAGTTCCGCTGCATCTCGGCGCCATGGAAAACGATCCGCATGCGGACGATCTGCGCAATGCGCTGCGCGAGTTTTATGATGGCTCAAGCGTCGTGACGGTGAGCTCCGCACCCGCGCCGGCCGAGTTGACGCTTGTACCCCAAGCTGCGCCGTGGGACCGCATGGAGTTGTTCGTGGTCGGCAACGAGGGCGGCTCGAATGCCCGTCTTGTCGCCAGGTTGGATAACTTGGGCAAAGGTGCCAGCGGAGCAGCTGTGCAGAACCTCAACCTCATGTGCGGGCTGCCCGAGACTGCAGGCTTGAAGCTCGTACCTGCCTAAATCTTAGGCAGCCCTGGTTCGGTCCTTAGGCACTGCGGTTCAGCACTTCGGAAACAATTGCGCTGCACCCGCCGAATCATTCCCGAAGATGGCGCAAATCCGTGCCGCCACTTGCTGAATCGATCCCGGCCAGCCTATCCCGCGCTTGGCACGATTCTTGGAACGCCGCGCGCAGGCGCGCATTCGGTTTACCAAGGGCGCAATCCATTTGGCAGGCGGGACACCAGCAAGCGTGAAAAAGATCGAGGCGATCATCAAACCCTTCAAGCTCGACGAGGTGAAGGAGGCGCTGCACGAAATCGGCGTGTCCGGCATCACCGTGACCGAAGCGAAAGGCTTCGGCCGCCAGAAGGGCCACACCGAACTTTATCGCGGTGCCGAATATGTCGTCGACTTCCTGCCCAAGGTGAAGCTCGAAGTCGTCGTTTCCGACGACGTGGCGGAGCGCACCGTCGAGGCCATCGCCGCCGCCGCGCAGACCGGCCGCATCGGCGACGGCAAGATCTTCGTCTCGCCGATCGAGAGCGCACTGCGCATCCGCACCGGCGAGAAGGATAACGACGCAATCTGACTCAACGTGGCGTGCCGCACCGGTGCGCTACCCAAGAACCTATCCGTTCCAACGAAAGGCAAGACATCATGGCAAGTGCAAAGGACGTCCTCAAGCAGATCAAGGACGACGGTATCGAGTGGGTCGACCTGCGCTTCACCGACCCCAAGGGCAAGTGGCAGCACCTGACCATGGTCGCCAAGATCCTCGGCGAAGACGAGCTCGAAGACGGCCTGATGTTCGACGGTTCCTCGATCGCCGGCTGGAAGGTCATCAACGAGAGCGACATGATCCTGAAGCCCGACCTCGAGCGGGTCTATCTCGACCCGTTCAGCGCCGAGCCGATGATGATCGTCTTCTGCGACATCGTCGAACCCTCGACCGGCGAATGGTACGCCCGTGACCCGCGCACCACCGCCAAGCGCGCCGAGGCCTTCCTCAAGTCGACCGGTATCGGCGACACGATCTTCGTCGGCCCCGAAGCCGAATTCTTCATGTTCGACGATGTCCGCTTCGAAGACGGCTATGCCGGTTCGGGCTACGCGATCGACGATATCGAACTGCCGACCAACAGCGGCAAGGAATACGAATCAGGCAACATGGCGCATCGTCCGCGCGCCAAGGGCGGATACTTCCCCGTGGCCCCGGTCGATAGCGCCGTCGACATTCGCGGCGAGATGGTCGCGACCATGATCGAGATGGGCCTCCCCTGCGACAAGCACCACCACGAGGTGGCCGCCGCTCAGCATGAGCTCGGCCTCACCTTCGGCACGCTCGTCGAAACCGCCGACAACATGCAGATCTACAAGTATGTCGTGCACCAGGTCGCCCATGCCTATGGCAAGACCGCGACCTTCATGCCCAAGCCGATCAAGGACGATAACGGCAGCGGGATGCACACCCACATGTCGATCTGGGACGATGGCAAGCCGACTTTTGCGGGCAACCAGTATGGCGGCCTGAGCGAAAACTGCCTCTATTACATCGGCGGCGTCATCAAGCATGCCAAGGCACTGAACGCCTTCACCAACCCGACCACCAATAGCTACAAGCGTCTTGTGCCGGGCTTCGAAGCGCCGGTGCTGCTGGCCTATTCGGCACGCAACCGCTCGGCTTCCTGCCGCATTCCCTACGGTGCGGGCGACAAGGCCAAGCGCGTGGAGTTCCGCTTCCCCGACGCGATGGCCAACCCCTACCTCGCCTATGCGGCGCTGCTGATGGCGGGCCTCGACGGGATCCAGAACAAGATCCACCCGGGCGAAGCGATGGACAAGAACCTCTACGACCTGCCCCCGGCAGAACTTGCCGAGGTCCCGACCGTCTGCGGCAGCCTGCGTGAAGCGCTCGAGGCGCTGCAGGCCGACCATGAATTCCTGCTTCAGGGCGACGTCTTCACCAAGGACCAGATCGACGCTTATTGCGAACTGAAATGGGAAGAAGTCATGCGCGTCGAAACGACGCCGTGCCCGGCGGAATTCGATCTCTATTACAGTGCTTAACCTTTAGCGGTCATAGCATCGCCATCACCGAGGGGGGCGTCCGGAGCGATCCGGGCGCCCTTTTCCTTGCGGAGAGGACAGGCCTCGGAATGGACTTCCTCGATAAGTGATGAAAAGGGCCGCCGGCCAAGGCGAGATGCACCCAAATCATTTTCCTACTGTGCCATTTCCTGCTTAATCGCATCGCTTCCTGTTCGAGCAAGGAGCGCTTTTCATGAATCGCAAATCCATATTCGATGCCGTGCGTCGTCTGCTTGGTCGAGGGTTTCGCCAATCCGAAGTCGACGCGCTCGACCGCGCACTCGACGAGGCGACCGGCCTTGCTACCGAGAGCCGCGACGGCGGGCAGTACAAGGCAAGTCAGCGCGGGATCGATCTCATCAAGCGCTTCGAAGGATGCGCGCGTGTCAGGCGCGACGGGCTGGTCGAAGCCTATCCGGACCCCGGCACAGGAGGCGCGCCCTGGACCATCGGCTGGGGCGCGACTGGTCCGGGCATCGGAGCCGGCACCGTATGGACGCAGGCACAATGCGACGCGCGGCTAGAGCGCGATATAGCCCGTCACGCGGAGGATGTTGCGCAAGCCCTCGGCAACGCCCCGACCACGCAAGCCCAATTCGATGCTCTCGTCAGCTTCCACTACAATACTGGCGCAATTGCACGGGCGACCCTCACCAAGCGCCACCTCGTCGGGAATTACGACGCTGCCGAAGCCGAATTCGCGCGATGGAACCGCGCCGGTGGCAAAATCATGCGGGGCCTGGTCCGTCGGCGGGAGGAGGAGGCAAGGCTATACCGCTCCGGCGATCGAATGAACGCCTGCTAAACGCTCCGTTTTGAAGGAACCGCGCGCACCGACGCGACGTTGCTTAAGCAAAGGAGACTTAACATGCGTTATATTCTGTTCGGTGCGGCAGCGGTTGCGCTTGCTGCGTCGGGAGCCATGGCGCAGCCGGGAAACGGCAAAGGCAATGGTAACGGCAACGGGGGCGGCGGTCAGTCTGCTGCCTCGATGAATAAGGGCAATGGCAATGCCAACCGCGGTAATCGCGGGAATGGCAATGCCGCCAAGCAACGCGGGCCCGACCGACAGGTACAACGCGATCGCGGTCCGCAGCGTGCTGCCGACCGTGGCAATGGAAATGGCAATGGTAACGGTAATCGCAGTGCGATCCGAGCCGACCGGGGTAACGGGAACGGCAATGCCGCTCGCGTGATTCGCGGCAACGACAATGAAAATGGCAACGACTTTATTCGTCGCGGCGACCGTGACGTTCGCTCGGTAACTCGCGTCGATTACCGCGACGGCCGCGACTTCCGTCGCATCGACCGCTCGCGCAGCTATATCGAAGGTTGCCCTCCGGGTTTGGCGAAGAAGCGCAATGGCTGCATGCCTCCGGGTCAGGCAAAGAAATATTACGATCGCGGCCTGTTCGGCCAATCCTATCGCCCGAGCCTGTTCGGCCTGAACAATTATCGCGACGGTCGCTATGCCTATAACGACGGGTACCTGCTGCGGCTCGGCAGCGGCGGCGGGATCAGCGGTTACATCCCGCTACTCGGCGGCGCGCTCGGCGTCGGGAATCCGTGGCCGAGTTCCTACGATTATTACAACGTCTCCGACTACTACGTCGATTATTACGACCTCGGCCGCCAGGGGCAGTATCGTTATGCGGACAATGTGATCTATCGCTACGATGCGGAAGACGCCACGATCATGTCGGTGGCGGCGCTGCTGACCGGTGACGAGTTCCAGGTCGGCCAGCCGATGCCGCGCGGGTACGACATCTACAACGTCCCCTACTCCTATCGCGACAGATATTACGACACGCCCGATAGCATGTACCGTTATTCCGACGGTTACGTCTATCGCATGGACCCCGAAACCCGCCTGGTCGCCGCAGCGATCGAACTGCTTATCTGAGGAGGATAGCATGAAATCGATCGCTAAGAACGCGCTTGCCGCGGCGGCGCTGGCTGCCTTGCCCCTTGTCGCAGCATGCTCCGACGGGGCTGGGACTGATGCGGAGACGCTTTCAGAGACGCGCGACGAAAGCACGCAGTCGCTCGGCGGCGCGCTTGGTGCCATGAACGATGTGACGACCTTGCGAAATGCCCTGACCGAAACGGAGCTGGTCGGCATTCTCGACGGACCGGCGAGCTACACCGTGCTCGCGCCCAACGATGCGGCGTTCGAGAAGCTCGGCGAAGTATCGGCCGAATTGTCGAAAGAAGAGCAGAAACCTATCCTGCTCGCCATCGTCCGCGATCACCTTCTGCCGGGCCACCTTACGCCGGAAACCATACGCAGCGCCATCGAAGCGCAAGGCGGATCGGTGAGCATGACCACGCTGGGCGAAGGCGATGTCACCTTCGTGATCGACGGCGAGAACCTCACCGTATCACTGGGCGATGGTGTGCAGGCG
The DNA here is from genome assembly GCA_947499095.1 of uncultured Erythrobacter sp. Classification (GTDB taxonomy): domain Bacteria; phylum Pseudomonadota; class Alphaproteobacteria; order Sphingomonadales; family Sphingomonadaceae; genus Qipengyuania. The sequence goes on along the minus strand of CANMMR010000007.1, from coordinate 122,327 downwards.
CGCATCATCGGGGAGCCGGTTGCGTCGAACAACGGCGTCATTATTCCGCTCGATACCGTGCTGGTGCCCAGCGAAAACGGCTAAACCGACTCGCTCAATAATCGCGGCTGATCTCGGCGACGACGCTTTCACGCCCGACCGTCGAGACAGCCGCCAGGAGCGACAGCCAGCTGGTCACGCGGAATTCGACCTCGGTGGCGCTATAGCCGCGCCCGTCCGTAATGATCTCGGCGTAGAACCGTCGTCCGAAATTCTTGCCTAATGCAACGCCGGTCCCGCGACCCAATGCGGGGTCGGCGCTTACTATGCGCAGCCGGTCGAGTCCGATCGCGCTGCGGAGCTGGTTGATCGGATCCATACCCCCGCCACCACGCAGGCTTGCCAGCGCGGCCCCGAGCTGCAGCGCGTCGGTTGCCGAAAGGCTGGTGACCGATCCGCCGAACAGCAGGCGGGCGAGGATTTCCTCTTCCGGCAGTGCGGGATTCGAGCTGAAGGCGATCTCAGGTTGGGTCGCGCTGCCGCGCACATTGAGTTCAACCGTCAAGCCGTCGCTTTCGGTTTCCGCGCGAATATCCAGGCGCGGGTCGATTGGCTGGTTCGCGTCGAATTCGATCCGCCCGCGGGTCAGCTCGAAGCGCGTCCCTGCGAAAGTGTAATCGCCGCGCACTACTTCTGCGCGCCCGCCTATCCTGGGATCGTCGGTCGTCCCGCGCAGGATGATGTCGGCACCCCATTCGCTGTCGAGTCCCATCCCGTCGACATCGATCCGGCTCGTGGCCGTCGCATCGATCAGGTAGCGCCATGGCCGCGAAGGTGCGACGGCCTGCTGGCGATTGGCCGGCGTGTTGATCTCGCGCGTCGCGATTTGCGGAAGGCGCAGGTCGTCCGCCGCAGTCCCCAGACGCCAGCTGGCCCGATCGACACGCACTCGGCCTGCAATGGTTCCGCCAAGTCCGTTGGAGACAATACGCAGCGGCCCGCTGATCGTAGCGTTCAGGCCGTTCGCTTGCAGCAATTGGGCATTGGACGCGGACGCCCGCAGGTCGATGATCGGGCCGCGCACCTCCAGCACCCGCCCCTCGACCGGCTCGCCGATGGTGCGCAGATCGACGATGCCGCTGCCGCTGACCGTGCCGCCATTTGGCGTTTCCCCGCTGAAGCGCGTCAGTTGCAGCCGCGAGCCGGCAAATCGTCCGCGCATCGCGACGCTACGAATGTCGGTGCCCGACAACGAACTCTGCACCCGCATTGCGTCGCTTGAAACCGACCCGCGCACCGTCGGATCGGCCAGTGTTCCGGTGGCGTCGGCAGCGACCGAAACCGGGCCGGTCAAGTCGAAGGCATCGATCGCGGCAAGGCGCCAGAGGCTCTCTGCCGCGCCATTGTAGCGCAACTGGCCGAACAGCCGCCCTGCCCGCAGGCGTTCGAGCAGATCGCCCGATTGTGGCAGGTCGGAAATGCGCGCCTGCAAGCGACCGCGCCGAATGTCTTCGTTACGCATGAGCGCGCGGGTCTCGAGATCGCTCTCCGTAAGACGCGCCACCAGCGACAGATCGACCGGACGGGACGTCAGCACCAGGCCGGAGCGCGTCAGCCCGTCGACTTTCACGCGCGCGAGCCCGACCGGCAGGCCGCCCTGCCCCACGCGGTATTCGACCGTGCCCGATATGGTCCCGCCGAGGCCGGTATCCGCGCTCGCCAGATCGACCAGCGACAGCGGCATGCGCGCAAGCTTGAGATCGAGCTCGGTCCGCTCGCCGCCAAACAGTCCCGCCGCGATCATTCCGCCATCGCCGTAGATCACCTGCGCCGGAGCAAGGCGCCACCCGGCGTCGGTGCTGGTCAGCACCGCCCTGCGTGGCATTTCGATTGCCTTGCCCGCAAATGTGCCGTCCAGGGCCACAGCGATCTGCTCGGGCCGGAAGCGCGCGTTCATGTCCATTTCGAAGCGCGCGTTGCGGCGGCCCGAAATGGAGGCATCGACGCTGCCGATTCCGTTTTCGACCTCGCCCTGTGCCGCGAAGCGCCCGATAAACAGCGAACCGTAGGATAGACCTGCCCCGCGCGCCGATCCGGAAAAGCTGGTCAGCCCTTCGCCGACCACGCCGGTCGCGTCGATCCGGGCACGGCCGATGCGGATGGGCGTAGCGCCGCCGAAACTAGCGTTGCGCGCGGTCAGATCGACATCGACGCCTTGGCCGCCACCGCGTGGTGCCAGCGCCACAGTCCCGTCGAGTCCGCCGCCCACGAACGCGAGATCGCCCTCGGCGCCGCCATCCACCAGCGTGAGCGCACCGGTGACGGTCGTATCGCTGACGGTAAGCGTCTCGACGTCGATCCGCGTCGGCCCATTCGCCGGCGAAAATAGACCGAGCTGGCCTGCGAACGGTCCAAGCGGTGAACCGCCTTCCGTGTCGATGGCAAACCCTTCGTCGGTCGGTGCGATCGCGACGCGGACATGCGTGAAGCCGCTGATGGGTTCAGCGAAGACGAGTTCCGCCTCGGGACCGGAGTCTCTGAGCGCGGCTACGACGGTAAAATCGCCGTAGTCCACATGCCGCCCGCGGCCTGCCACGCTGGTCGTGCCGTCCCGCACGCTGCCGTTCAGCCGCATGGCGAGCTTGCTCGCATCGAGCCTTACGTTGTCGAACACGAGCGGGCGATCCCCGCCGATGGCCAGCCCGCCGCGAACCCGGATCGGCGTACCGGCAAGATTGGCCAGCGTGGCGTTCGTGACGGGCGAGATCCGCGCATCGAGATCGGCCGACACGCGCCAGGGCGCACCCGACGCGAGGGTCAGGTCGATAACGGCTGTGCCTCCGGCCGTACCGACATTGTCCAATGTGAGCCGGTCGGCGCGAATAGGTCCGCGGATCTGGTAGCTCCCGCTGTCGAGGTTGCCCCGCAGCGCAAGGTTCGCACCGAGACCGGGGAAGGCGATGCGCAGGTCGTCAGCCAGCAACTGCGACCCGCTGAGCACGATTGTCCCTTCGCCGCGTCCATTGACGAGGCGCGGATCGACCAACGCATTTCCGCTGGTGACGCGGCCGACGGCGAGGTTAAGCGGCAGCGTCCAGCGCGTACCGTCGTAAGTCGCGGTGCCCTGCTGCCGGACATTCGCCAGGACGGTTCCGCTCGCATCGAGTTCGTCGACCCTCAGATCGTGCACGATGGTCAGGTCGGAGAATGCCCCGTCGATCGTGGCGTTCACTTCGCCGCCGCGGATCGCGAGGTCGGGCCCGAAGAGATTGGGATCGCGCAGGAAGCCCTGCACGACAAGGTCGTCGGCGCGGTTCTCGGCGAGGTCGATCGCGCCTTCGGCATCGAGCCGGATGCCGCTTCCCAGCAGCTGCGTGCGCCCGTCGAAGATGCGGTTGTCGATAGTGGCGAAAGATTTGATCGCGACATCGCTGCCGAGTGCGGCCAGCGGCAAGCCTTCGAGGAAGGCGGACGGATCGAGCTTGCCGACCAGGCCGAAGCGTCCGCTGCGATTAGTGATTTTCAGCGCGGCCACGCGATCCGTCTCACTGCGCAGAAGCAGGCCGCCGTTCCACGCGCTCCAGGTACCGGATCCGCGCACTCGTCCCTGATAGGCTTCATCGAGACCTGCCAGAGCCACCACCGGACCATCGGCTGCCGCGTCGAGATCGAGCGACAGGTCGAAATTGTCGCCATCGGGTTCGGCATCGAGCAATAGTGCGATGCGGTCCTGCTGACCCAAGCGGCCGTCCGCCTCGACCATCAACCGTCGGTCGGTGACCTGAACCTCGCCGGAGAGATCGACGCGCTGCGCCGTGTCTCCGGCGATGCCGGGTGCTAGCATCAGATTGTCGATCTCGAACTCGTCGATCGAAATGTCGAATCCGGGCAGGATCGGTCCTTCTTCCTCGCTCGGAATGAATTCCGGCAAACGTCGCAGATTGGCGCGCCGCGCTGCGAAGCTATCGATTTCGAGCCGGTTGTTCAGCCATGCGCCGGGGTTCCAGTCCACCTCGGCCCGCGGGATGGTCATGAAAACGCCCTGCGGATCGGACAGGCGCACATCGTGCAGTACGGCGGCACCGTAGAGGTTCCCCTCGATCCGCCCGATCTGGATGTTGAGCCCGTTCGGCAGCGACCGCTCGCCGATCTGCTTGGCGAGGAAGCGCTCTCCCAGCGGCGTGTTCAGAACAATCACCGCGCCGACGATCAGCAGGACGATCGCCCCGACGATCCCGAGCAGCCATTTGCCTGCGCGCCCCATTCGCGACTTACGGCGCGGCGCGGGCTCTGCGGCGGGTGCCGGTTCGAGTTCGGTGGCCTCAGCCATCAGAACGCCTGCCCCAGTCCGACATAGACCGCGACGGGAGAGTCGTCAGGACCGGGATTGAGGGGCACGCCCACGTCGAGGCGGATCGGGCCGAAGCCCGTGGTGTAACGCACGCCGATGCCCGCGCCGATCTTGATCTCGCCGAAGTCCGGCGTTGCCGAGGTCGAGACGCTACCCGCATCGACGAAAGGCACGACCGACACGGCGCCGTCGAGGAAGCCGGTGCCGATCCGCGCCTCGAGCGAGAATTCGACGAGGCTTCGCCCGCCGATAGGTTCGTCGAATTCGTTCTTCGGCCCGATCGAGCGATAGGCGTAGCCGCGCACCGATCCGCCCCCGCCGGCATAGAGCCTGCGGGATGGAGCCACACCGACGAGGTCCGCCCCTTGGATCGTTGCAACCCTCGCCCTTGCCGCGACCACATATCGGTCGCCAATCGACTGGTAGTACGAAGCGTCCGCCTGATTGCGCAGGTAGTAGTATTGCTGGCCCTCTGTCCGCGAGGTTTCCGGGGCGAGAAAACCGGTCAGGCGATAACCGCGGGTCGGGTCGAGAAGCGAATCGCTGGTATCTATGGTGGCGCGGCCGAAGATCGAGCCGACGAAGTAGGTCTGGCGTGGCCGCGGCATGCCGTCGACGATGCGATTGCGCTCGTCGGTTGCAAGAATTTCCGCGCCCACGGCCCAGGACAGCGGTTTCTGGAACAGGAGGGTCGACAACCGCTCATAGGTGCCGGTCAGCGCCACGGTATTCGCGTCATAGGCTGCGTTGTCGATCGTCGAGGCATAGGCGTCGAGCGTCAGCACCTTGTCGCGGCCGCCGAGATTGTTGCGGCGGAAAGTCACCCCAGCGAGTTGCTCCTGCGTCCCGACGATGCCGCGCACGCGCAGCGATCCTTCGGGCGGGAAGAAATTGCGATGCTCCCAGCTCGCCTGGACCCGGATGCCCTCTTCCGAGCCATAGCCGATCGCGCCCGCGATGGTGCGCACCTTGGCGCGTTCCAGTTCGACATCCATCGCCACCACGCCGGGTTCGTCACCCTGCGGTGCCTGTACCTCGCGCGGCGTGACCGAGACTGTCGAGACGAGGCCGGTCGCCGTGACAGCGCGGCGCAGGTCGAGATCGAGGCTGCGCTGGTACACATCGCCCGGATCGAAGCGGGCGATCGAGGCCAGATGCCGCGAGGAAAGGAAGTCCGGATCGTTACTGACGACTTCGCCGAACACGTACTTCCCGTTCGGGCGCACCGGCATGGTGAGGTCGCCTTCTTCGCGCTCGTGATCGATCAGCAGTTCCGGCTCGTCGATCTCGGCGAAGGGATAGCCGGTCTCGCCCAGCTTACGGTCGAGATCGAAGCGTTCCTGCACGATGGTGTCGCTCTGCAGGAAATCGCCCGGCTGGATTTCGAATGCAGCGCGCAAAGTGTCCGCATCGGGCGCGGTAGGCAGCTGGCCGAGGTCGATGGTGCCATAGCGATACCGATCACCGGGAATGACATCGAAACGCACGCGCGGGCTGGTATCGGCATTGTCCTCGCCCGGCTCCGGCGAAGCGAGCGTCCGGATGACCTGCCCGTCGTAATATCCATAGACCCGCAACAGGGTCTCGAGCAGTTCCTGATCGGCCTTGGCGCGGGCGGCAACCTGCGCTGGATTTTCCTCGCCGTCGTCGTCTAATTCCTCGATGGTCGACAACGCCTCGAAGCGCTCCACGAAATCTACGCTCTCCAGGAACGGCGGTTCTTTCTGCGGAAAGGCTAGGATCAGCGAGTCCGACAGCTCGAAGGTTTCCGCATCGTCGAAAGCGAGGCGCGGGTTGTCGGGTAGCAGGTCGACGAATTCGATATCTTCGTCTGGCTCGAGATCCTGAAACGGCTCGAACTCGAGATCCTCGGGCCAGGCGAGGTCCATGCCGGGAATGTCGTCGATCGGAGTGTCCGCCTCGATCTCGGCAAAATCGTCACTCTCGGATGCCTGCGGGCCGTCGGTACCTTGCGCTGCCCAGTCTTCCGGACTGTCCAGCGCGCTGTCGGGAATCAGCTCCTCGAGTTCCTCTGCGGTCGAGCGATCTTGCGCCAGCGCGGGGTGGGCAACGAGCGCAACCGAAGCCATGCCGAGCGCCAGGACCCGGCGAGCCAGGTCAATCGGCGAGCTTGTACTCGGCCGGGTTGCCATCCTTGGCGGGCAGCGTACCGTCGCGCTTGCGGCTTCGCGGAGCGGTGGCGGCAGCGATGAGCCGGCGCTGCTCGTCGTCGCGCATGCGTTCCCAGCCTGCGCGTCCGAGCTTTTCGAGCGGACGATAGCGGACCTTGTACTGCATCCGCTCCGCCCCTTCGACCCAGTAACCGAGATAGACGTAAGGCAGTTCGCGCTCTGCCGCGCGGCGGATGTGGTCAAGAATGATGTAGTTCCCAAGCCCAGCCCGATCCTCATGCTCCGGGTCGTAGAAGCTGTAAATCATCGACAGCCCGTCACCCTGGAAATCCGTTAGACATGCTCCGACCAGGCGACCCGGCTCGGCGCCGATTCCCGGCTCCCTGTATTCAACGACATAGCTGGATACAGGCGTGTGTTCCACCATATCCGCAAAGTCGGTATCTTCCATCTGCGTCATTCCACCACCCGGGTGCCGCGATGCAAGGTATTTCTGCAACAGCTGGAATTGCTCGTCGGTCGCCCAAGGACGGCATTCGACCGAAACCAGGTCGTCATTGGCCTTGAGCGCACGGCGCTGCGTCTTGGATGGCTTGAACTCGCTGGCGACCACGCGCACCGAAACGCAAGCCTGGCAATCGAGGCATGATGGGCGGTAGGCGACCGTCTGGCTGCGGCGGAAACCGATCCGCCCGAGCGCTTCGTTCAACTCGTCGGCGTTGGCGCCGCGCAGTTCCGTGAACACCTTGCGCTCGCTCTTGCCCGGCAAATACGGACAGGGCGCAGGGCTCGTCACGAAAAAGCGGGGAAAGCGGATCGGTGCTGTCACGGCTGCAGGCATCCTTTCATCGCGAAATCGGCTTACGGCTAAGCATCTTTCTGCCGCATTTACGATTTGTTGACTCTGTTATGCAGCTTCCGGTTCCGGGTTAAAAGGCCCTTAACCATGAAAAGCGGGCTTGCTCCGTCGAACGACTCGCAGATTGTGGAAAAGCGCGTGTCGCCGATCAGGCGAGTTCGGCCAATTCCACATCATAGCCTTTGGCCCGCAGGCCCTCCACGAGGCCGTTTATCTGCGCCTCGTCGCGCGCCTCACACTCGATTTCGGCTGTGAGTCCCTTGGCGGGCAACAGCGTGAAGATGCGCTGGTGATATATCTCGATGATATTCACATTGTGCGCATCGAATTCGCGCATCACCTTGAAGAGAGCGCCCGGGCGATCCTGCAAAGTGATCTGGAGCCGGGCAAGGCGACCGGAGCGAGCCAAGTCGCGCAGCAGAACGTTGGCGAGCAGCCGCGTGTCGATATTTCCGCCGCACAGCACCAAGCCGACGGTCTTGCCAGCGAACTTCTCCGGATGCGACAGCACCGCCGCCAAACCCGCGGCGCCCGCGCCCTCGACGACGGTCTTCTCGATCTGGAGCAGCAGCGAGACCGAATGCTCCAGCTTCGGCTCTTCCACCAGCAGCACTTCATCGACCAGCTCGCGAATGATCTCGCGGGTGAACTCGCCCGGAGCCTTGACTGCGATGCCTTCGGCCAGCGTATCGCCGCCGCAGGGCCGCTCGTCGCCGGTGACTGCCGAATACATGGACGGATAGAGCGCAGCCTGTACGCCGATCATTTCGATGTTCGGGTTCAGCGCCTTGGCGACCGTGGCCATGCCGCTCATCAGCCCGCCCCCGCCGATGGGTACCACCAGGCAGTCGAAATCGTCCTTTTGCTCGAGCATTTCCAGCGCGACCGTGCCCTGCCCCGCAGCGACATGCGGATGGTCGAAGGGATGGACGAAAGTCAGCCCGCGCTCTTTTTCCAGCTTGCGTGCGTGCGCATAGGCCTCGTCGAATGTCTCGCCGTGCAGCTCGACATTGCCGCCGACGCTTTCGGTCTGCATCACCTTCACGCTCGGCGTGGTCTGCGGCATCACGATCGTTACCGGCACACCAAGCCGCCGCCCGTGATAGCTCAGCCCCTGCGAATGATTGCCCGCCGACGCCGCAATCACGCCGCGCGCACGCTGCTCGTCGGTCAGTTGCAGCAGGGCGTTGAGCGCGCCGCGTTCCTTATAGGCCGCGGTGAACTGGTGGTTCTCGAACTTGAGCCAGATGTCCGCCCCGGAAATCTCCGACAGCGTCTGCGAGCGCAGCATCGGCGTCTTTACCACCGCGCCGTCGATGCGCGAAGCCGCAGCCCGCACATCGTCGAGGGTCAACAGATCGGTCGCCTTGTCGTGGGCGCGCGCGGTGGATGCAGTGCTCATGGCCCCTGCCCCTACGGCGCGCATCGGGACGGTGCAATCTCGGAAAGGGTTTGCCTGCGCCAAGCTATGCCTTATCGCGCCGGGACACGATGACACGGGGCCGCTCGATGAAACTGAAATTCCTCACTGCACTTCTCGCCTGCACCATGGCGACGCCAGCACTCGCCGACGTGCTGATCGACAATGTCGAGGGGCTGACCATCGACGAGGACGGCGATGTCAAGCGCTTCACCGGCCTCGTGATCGGGGACGATGGCAAGATCGTCCAATTGCTGGAGCGTGGGGACGACAAGCCGCAAACCGATTATCGCGAGGACGGACAAGGCCGGGTGATGATCCCCGGCTTGATCGATGCGCATGCGCACGTCATGGGCGTCGGCATCGGCGCACTGACGCTGGATCTGTCCGACACGCGCTCGCTCGACGAGGCGCTGGCGAAGATCGCCGCGTTCGCTGCCGAGAACGAGGCGCGACCCTGGATTCTCGGGCGCGGCTGGAACCAGGAGCAATGGGGTCTCGGACGCTTTCCGACGGCGGCGGAGCTGGATCGGGCCGTGTCGGATCGTCCGGTCTATCTCCAGCGGGTCGACGGCCATGCCGGCTGGGCCAACACGCTCGCCCTGCAGGCGGCGGGCATCACCGCTGAAACGAAGTCGCCCGAGGGCGGCCGGATAGAGCGGCTCGCCGGATCGCAGGAGCCCTCCGGCGTTTTCGTCGATGCCGCCGAAGAATTGATGAACCGCGCCATCCCCGCGCCGCGCCCGGTCGAGCGCGACCTCGCCTTCGCCGAAGCGCAGAAAGTGCTGCACCGGCAGGGCATCACTGCGGTGGCCGACATGGGGACGACGATCGAGGACTGGCAGGCCTTCCGCCGCGCAGGCGATCGCGGCACGCTGACGCTGCGCATCATGAGTTATGCCGCCGGGCCCGACCAGATGGAGCTGATCGCAGGCTCGCACCCCTCGCCCTGGCTTTACGACGACAAGTTGCGGATGAACGGCGTGAAGCTCTATCTCGACGGTGCGCTGGGCAGCCGCGGGGCGTGGCTCAAGCAGCCCTATGCCGACGATCCGGGCAATACCGGCCTGCCGCTGACCAGCCCGGCGAAACTGCGCAACATTCTGGTCCGCGCGGCGCAGGGCGATTTCCAGCCTGCCGTCCACGCCATCGGCACCGCCGCCAATGCCGAAGCGCTCAATGCAATCGGCGAGATCGCGGAAAGCTTCCCCGGCGACCGGCGCTGGCGCATCGAGCATGTGCAGATCGTCGATCCGGTCGACCTGCCGAAACTTGGGCAGAACGGCGTCATCGCCAGCATGCAGCCGGTCCACCAGATCAGCGATCGCCTGATGGCCGAAGCGCGGTTGGGTCCGAACCGGCTGGACGGAGCTTACGCCTGGAACTCGATCCTCGGCCTTGGCGGGAAGCTGGCCTTCGGCTCGGACGCCCCGGTCGAGAGCGCCGATCCCTTCGCCGGGATGGCCGCCGCGACGACCCGCATGGACGCCGATGGCGAGCCCTTCGGCGGCTGGCGCCCGCAGGACCGCGTCAACCGCGAGCAAGCGCTGGCGGGCTTCACGGCTTGGGCAGCCTATGCGGGTTTTGCCGAAGGGCGCTTCGGTCGGTTGCTGCCCGGCGAGCAGGCGGACTTCGTGCTGGTCGATACGGATCCGCTGATGGCGACGCCGGCGCAATTACGCGCGACGAAGGTGCTGGAAACCTGGGTCGGCGGCCGTAAGGTCTACGAGGCGGACTGAGGCTTTTCCGGCTCTGACGTGTCCTTGACCTTCTTGCGATCGGTGAAGCGCATGAGGACCAGGGAGCCTTCAAACAATAGCAGCAGCGGTATGGCGAGCAGCAATTGCGAGCCGGGATCGGGCGGCGTGATGATCGCCGCGAGCGCGACCACGAGGACAATGACATAGCGGCGCGCGCCGACCAGTTGCTCGCGCGTCACGATCCCGGCGCGATGCAGCAGCAGAAGCAGCACCGGCAGCAGGAAGCTCATCCCGAAGGCGAGGATGAACTGCATCACCAGCCCGAGATATTCGTTCGCCGTCGGCAGCGCCTGGATTTCCAGCCCGCCGGCCGTGCCCTCGAAGCCGAGAAACCAGCGGAAAGCGGTCGGCATGACGACGTAATAGGCCAGCGCCGCACCGGCTCCGAACAGGATCGGCGTCGCGAGCAGGAAGGGCAGGAAGGCTCGCTTTTCCTTCGCATAGAGACCTGGGGCAACAAACGCCCACAGTTGGTTCGCGATGATCGGGAAGCTGAGGCAGAAGCCGGCGAACAATGCGACCTTCAACTCCACGAAGAACACTTCGTAGAGCTTCGTGAAAATCAGCTGGCCCTCCCCGGCGGGAAAGGCGGCCTTGAGCGGCTGGATCAGGAAGCCGAGGATCGGATCGGCAAAATAGAGGCACACGCCGAACGCCACCACCAGCGCGAGAATGCAGCGCACCAGCCGAGCGCGCAGTTCGATCAGATGGTCGAGCAACGGAGCCTGCGTTTCGTCGATGTCCTTGATTACCGCCACGTCATACGTCCTTGGTGGGAGGCGGAGGCGGATCGAGCGGCAGCGAAGGTTCGTCGGTCTCCGGCGGAGCATGCTCGGGCGCTTTCACCGGTGCCGCGCGGCGGATGGCGGCTTCGGCCGCGGCGTCGGGATCGGGCACTTCGTCCGCGGCCGCTAGCGGCTCCATCTGCGGCGGCACGAGATTGTCGGGCGCGCCGCCGGCGGGATCGTCTCCGGTCGGATATTCAGCCATGATCCGCTTGTTGCGGTCGGCCCATTCCTTTTCCATGTCCTCGATCTCGGCTTGCCGGACCATCTCGTCCAGCCCAGCGCGGAAATGGCCCGAGACCTTGCGCAGCTTGCCGATCCAGCGACCGGCCGTGCGCATTGCCCTCGGCATATCCTTGGGACCGATCACGATGATCGCCACCACGACGATCACCAGCAGTTCGGCGGCGCCGATATCGAACATGGAAAGCCTACCGCGGTCTAGCCGGTCACTTGGTGTCGGTGGTCGATTTGACCTGGCTGTCCTTCAGGCCATCGTCGGCGGGCTTCGCCTCGTGCCGGATCTGGGCCGCAGGCTTGTCGTCGTCTTCGTTCATGCCCTGCTTGAAGCTTTTGATGCCCTTGCCGAAATCGCCCATCATTTCGGAAATGCGCCCGCGCCCGAACAGGACGAGGATGACGATGGCGATGATGATGAGCTGCCAGGGACCGAGCGACATAATGAGACCTTTTTCGTAGCTGTCCCGCCTATATAGGCGCGTGCGCCGCGCTATGCCAGAGAGCTATCGTCCGGCGCTTCTTCCGCCTCGCCGTCGGTCACGGCCTCGCCCATCAGGTCTTCATAGGCATCTTCGACCGGGTCGAGCAGACCGGTGGCGCGCAATTCTGCGATACCGGGCAGGTCGCGGCGGCTGGCAAGGCCGAAATGTTCGAGAAATTCGGGTGTCGTGGCGTAGATGGTCGGGCGACCGGGCACTTCGCGCCGTCCCGCGATCTTCACCCAGCCCGCCTCCATCAGGACATCGAGCGTCCCGCCACTGGTCTGCACGCCGCGGATCGATTCGATTTCTGCGCGGCTGACCGGCTCGTGATAGGCGATGATGGCGAGTACTTCGGTCGCGGCGCGGCTGAGGCGGCGCAGCTGCTCCTTCTCGCGCCGCAAGAGATGCGCGAGGTCCGGCGCGGTTTCGAAATGCCAGCGCTTCGCCCGTTCGACCAGCCGTATACCGCGTCCCTCGTAATGCTCAGCCAGTCCACGTAGCGCCACGCGCACATCGCCGGGCGCAGCATCGCCGAGGAAACCCGCCAGCGCGTCTGCGGTCATCGGCTCTTCGGCTGCAAACAACGCAGCCTCCAGCGCGCGGGAGAGATCATCCATGTGCCGCAGCTCGCCTGAGGTGGAGCGGCCCGAAAGTCTCCTCCTGCTGCAGTTCCGCCTTGCCTAGGCGGGCCAGTTCCAGCGCGGCGACGAAGCTGGAAGCCAGCGCCGATTTGCGCAGCCGCGGTTCGGCATGGGGCGGCAGGAAACTGCGCAATTCCATCCAGTCGAGCGATACGCCGAGCATGTGCGAGACGCGCTCGAGCGCGCTTTCGAGCGTCATCACCGGTCGCTCGCGCACCATGTGGATGGCCGGGGCGGTGCGCGCCTTGACCCGTCCGTATGCCTCGATCAGCGCGAACTGGTCGCTTTGCCACAGCGTCTTGCGCGCGATCTCCAGCCCTTCCGGTGCGCCGCGCAGGAAAACATCGCGCCCGATCCGGTTGCCGCCCATCAGACGCGCCGCCGCATCGCGCATCGCGCCGAGCCGTTGCAGGCGCAATTGTAGCTTCAGCGCCAGCTCTTCCGGGCTCGGGTCCTCCTGCTCGTCCTTGGGCAGCAGCATCGCGGATTTGAGATAGGCGAGCCACGCAGCCATCACGAGATAATCCGCCGCCAGCTCCAGCTTCAGCGCCCCGGCCTGCTCGATGTAGTTGAGATATTGGTCGGCCAGCGAAAGGATCGAGATCGAGCGCAAATCGACCTTCTGACGCCGCGCCAGGTCGAGCAGCAGGTCGAGTGGCCCTTCCCAGCCGTCGAGCTCCAGATAGAGCGCATTCTCGTCCACCTTCGCCTCGGAGGCGATGCCGTCGCAGTCTTCCTCGGCATCCGCTTCGGCGAAGAGGAGGCCGTCCCCGGTCACGCCGCCGCGCTCTCGGCCACCGCCAGCAGGGCATCACGCTTGGCCAGCAACTCCGCCGTCTCCACGGCGTCCAGCGGATCGCCCATGGCGGCATGCACCCGATCCAGCCGCTCGCGCGCCTGCTGCGAGATAGAGCCGCAGCGTTCGACGATGCCTTCCATGTCGTCGCGCTTAGCCCAGCAATTGAGCACGATATCGCACCCCGCCGCGAGCGCCTGTTCGGAACGTTCGGGAATCGTCCCGTCGAGCGCCTGCATATCGATGTCGTCGGTCAGCAACAGGCCGTCGAAGCCGATCTGCTGGCGGATGACATTGTCGATCACCTTGCTCGACAGCGTGGCCGGGCGATCCGCATCCCACGCGGCAAAGACGATATGCGCGCTCATGCCGAGCGGATGATCGGATAGCGTGCGGAAAGGCTCGACATCGGCCTCGAGCTCCGCCGCGCTCGCCTCCACGGTCGGCAGTTTCTTGTGCGTGTCGCAGGTCGCACGGCCATGGCCCGGCATGTGCTTGAGGCACCCGACCACCCCCGCCCGCACCATGCCGTCGAGCAGCGCGCGACCGAGGGCGGCGACCTGCATCGGTTCGTTGCCCAGCGCACGGTCCCCGATCACGTCGTCGGTCTCCGGCCGCCGCACGTCCAGGGGCGCGTGGTAATCGACGCTGATCCCGGCGAGCGCCAGCTCCAGAGCCATGGCCTCGGCATTGCAGCGCATCGCCTCGATGGCGGATGCAGGCGCGATCTCGTATAGCCTGGCGAATGCCTCGCCCGCGGGATAGCGCGGCCATTCGGGCGGCTTCATTCTAGCGACCCGCCCGCCCTCCTGATCGATCGAAACAATCAGCCGATCGCGGCCGTGGATGCCGCGCAAATCGTCGGTCAGGCGGCGAAGCTGCTCCCGGTTTTCGCAATTCCGCGCAAACAGGATGTATCCCGCGGGATCGGCTTCCTTGAAGAAGGCCCGTTCATCGGCCGTAAGCTCGGGGCCGGAAATGCCGAAGATGGCAGGTGTCATGAACGCAAACTGCGGTGTTTCGGGGGGTGCGGCAAGCTTTTACCCCGTGCGAAGTGTGGAAATTACGCTGGCTTGAGGTCCTATTTCACGAAACAGGCAAGGCCATCCGACTTCAACGCGTTGCACAGGCGGTTTGCGGCAGCGCGGTCGCCCGGCAGAGCCTGCAGGCGGTAGACCCGTCCGATGTCGACCTGCGCCTCCACCACGCGGTGCCGCACGCCGTTCAGCGCTTCGGTCTGGCGCGTCAGATTGGTCCACGCCGTTTCCGCATCCGCGCGGTTGGGGAAAGCCCCCACCTGCACGGCAGTCCCGCTGCCGGCCGGCACGGGTGTAGGTGCAGGACGCGTCGCAGGGCTTTCCGCCGCGCCGTCATCGTTGAGGGTCGAAGCGATCGAAGGACCGGCCACAGTCTCCCCCTCCCGTTCGACCTGCGCCTGTTGAGGCGAGTCGGCAAGGCGACCCTCGCGGGTTTCGCCTTCACCGACAGCGAAACTGGAATCGCCGGTGCCCGGGAAGACCTTGCCACCCTCGTTTTCCGGCTTCGTCTTGTACGGTTCTTCCGGTGCAGCGATCAGGCTACCGTCGGCGGGCGGTTCGTCCGAGGTCGCGCGTGCGAAATACCAGATACCCCCCACGACCACCGCAAGCGCCAGCAACGCCAGCACACCGACCAGAACGATACGGCCGGTGTCGAACCCTCCGCGCGGCTCTTCGTCATCGGTTGCTTCGAGCCACGGCAGGCTCTCGTCCTCGGCCAGGTCCAGCTCTTCGCTGTCGTCCCAATTGTCGTCGCTGTCATAGGGCGTTGCCGTCATGCTCACATCTCCTCGACCGCTTCGACGCCGAGAATGGCGAGCCCGTTGCGGATGACCTGCCCGACGGCATCGGCGAGGAAGAGGCGCGCTGCGGTGAGCTCGGCATCCCCCTCCTGGATGATCCGCTTGGACGGATCGTCGTTACCCGCATTCCAGAAACTGTGGAAGGCGGCAGCGAGATCGCCGAGGAAAAACGCGATGCGGTGCGGCTCACGCGCCTTGGCGGCGGATTCGACGACGCGCGGGAACTGGGCGGCCTCGCGCACCAGCGCGAGTTCGTCCGCGCCCAACCGGTCGAGGTGCTCGCCGGACGGCTCGACCCCGGCCTTGCGCATCGTCGAGCGGATGCGGGCATGGGCATATTGCAGGTAGAAGACCGGATTGTCCTTAGACGCCTCTACCACCTTGGCGAAGTCGAATTCCATCTGCGCTTCTGGTTTGCGGGTCAGCATGGTGAAGCGCACCACATCCTTGCCTACTTCCTCGACCATGTCGGCGATGGTGACGAAATTGCCCGAGCGCTTGGACATCTTGATCGGCTCGCCGCTCCGCATCAGCTGAACCATCTGGACCAGCTTGACGTCGAAGGGGATGGGTTTGCCTTCCCCTTCCGACAGCGCGGCGACGGCGGCCTTGATGCGCTTGACCGTGCCGGCATGGTCCGCGCCCCAGATGTCGATCAGTTCGTCGGCCCCCTGCGCCTTCTGCAGGTGATAAGCGAGATCGGCGCCGAAATAGGTCCACGCGCCGTTCGATTTCTTGATCGGGCGATCCTGATCGTCGCCGAACTGCGTGGAGCGGAACAGCGGCAGTTCCACCGGCTCCCAGTCCTCCGGCGGGGCCTTGCCTTTGGGGGCTTGGAGTACGCCGTCATAGACAAAGCCATGTTCGCGCAGCCATGCTTCGGCTGCCTCCGGCTTCTTCGCGGCCTGCAAGTCGGCTTCGGAAGAAAAGAGGTCGTGATGGATGCCGAGCAGCGCCAGATCCTTGCGGATCATGTCCATCATCGCCGCCACCGCTTGCTCCCGGAAGATCGGCAGCCATTCGCTCTCCGGCGCGTCCTTGTAGGCATCGCCGAATTGCTGCTGCAGCCGCTCACCGACCGGCTTGAGATAGTCGCCCGGATATAGGCCCTCGGGGATCTCGCCGATGTATTCGCCCAGCGCTTCCAGGTAGCGCAAGTGGGCGGAGCGGGCGAGCACATCGACCTGCCCGCCCGCATCGTTGACATAATATTCGCGCACCACGCGATGTCCGGCGAATTCCAGCAACCCCGCCAGCGCATCGCCCACCACCGCTCCGCGACAGTGGCCCATATGCATCGGGCCGGTCGGATTGGCGGAGACATACTCGATATTGACCGTGCGCCCTTCGCCCATTGTCGAGCGGCCGTAATCCGCGCCGAGCGCAGCGATCGCTTCGAGCTCGCGCCGCCAAGCATCGTCGGACAGGCGCATGTTGATGAAACCCGGCCCGGCAATCTCGGTCGAAGTGATGTCGGGATCGCGATCGAGATGCTCGACGATCTCTTCCGCCAGCGCGCGCGGATTGGTCTTCGCTTGCTTGGCCAGCACCATAGCCGCGTTCGTCGCGAGATCGCCATGCGAGGGATCGCGGGGCGGCTCCACCGTCACATTGCCGCGCGGCGTTTCGGACGGAAGCGTGCCTTCCATCTCCAGCGCATTCAGGATTGCGTCGATACGCGCCGCGAAAGCCGCGTGAAGGGTCTGCATGTCAGCCATGGCGCGCGCCTAGCCCATTGGGCCAGATTCGCAAGAGAGCAGCGCTTAGCGCGTGGCGTTGTAGCGCAGCTGATCCTGCGACAGCTGGAAGCCGACCAGCAGTTCGAACGTCGCCCGCTGAAGGGCCGCACGCACCGCCGGATCGGCCAGCGGGTCGAGCGCCGCATCGGGATCGCCCGCCTTGCGCTTGCGGGTGATCTGCTCGCGGATATCGGCGGGGAGCGTTGCATCGGCGCGGTTCACATAGGCACCGGCCCGCCCACTGGCGGAGGCGCGCTCCTGACCATCGGCGAATTGCAGGGTGACCTGTCCGACCCGTTTGGTAACCACCTGCGAGCCGCCGCGCAGCACGGTGGAGAAGTAGGGCAGCGTCACGGTGCGCGCACCGCGCGTATCGGCGCGGCGGGCAAGCACGTCGAAGGTCGCCTGCGTATAGACGCGCTCCGCACCTTCGTCGCAGGTGGAGCGCAGATTGGTGATCGCGGCCGTAACGTCGAGGTCGGCCAGCGTAGTCGAACCTGGCGCGCGGAACGTCGTGATATCGCCGGTGTAATCGGGAATGCCGACCGCCGGGCAGGCAGTGCGGACCGCCTGGATACCGACGCCTTCGTTGATCACCAATTCGCCTTCGCGGCTGCATCCGGCGAGCGCCAGTCCGACAGCGAGCACGGAGAGGAGGCGATTGCGGCTGGTCATGCGGCTTGTATTCCCTTG
Organism: uncultured Erythrobacter sp.; assembly: GCA_947499095.1. Lineage (GTDB taxonomy): Bacteria > Pseudomonadota > Alphaproteobacteria > Sphingomonadales > Sphingomonadaceae > Qipengyuania. The sequence continues at coordinate 104,610 of CANMMR010000007.1, read as the reverse complement.
TCGAAATTCGAACTCGGCCCGCCGTGCGGGACGCGAGGACGCCCTAGCTTGCGTGCGACGAAAGCGCTAGAGGGCAGCACATGAACGCCCCCTTTCAATCCACCGATGCGGCACCAAGCAGCGATCTGCGCCTGCCGCTCCAGCTTCTGATCGCCGCCCCGCGCGGTTTCTGCGCCGGAGTCGATCGCGCGATCGAGATCGTCGAGCGCGCGCTCGAGAAATACGGCGCACCAGTCTATGTCCGGCACGAGATCGTCCACAATCGCTATGTCGTCGAGAGCCTCAAGGCCAAGGGCGCGATCTTCGTCGAGGAACTGGACGAGGTGCCGACCGACGCACCTGTGGTCTTCAGCGCGCACGGGGTGCCGAAGTCGGTCCCGGCAGAGGCCGAGCGGCGGAACATGATGTATGTCGATGCGACCTGCCCTTTGGTGAGCAAGGTGCACCGCCAGGCCGAACGCCAGATCGAAAAGGGCCAGCACATCCTTTTCATCGGTCATGAAGGCCATCCGGAAGTCATCGGCACGATGGGTCAGGTGCCCGAAGGCCAGATTACGCTGGTCGAGACGGTCGAGGACGTCGCGAAACTTCCCTTCACGCGCGACGACAAGCTTTCTTTCCTGACGCAAACAACGCTGTCGGTCGATGACACGCGCGAACTGGTGGAGGCATTGCGGGAACGCTATCCGCAGATTGTCGGACCCAAGGCGGAAGACATTTGCTACGCCACCAGCAACCGGCAGGCGGCGGTCAAGAAGATCGCCCCGGCCAGTGACCTGGTGCTGGTTATCGGAGCCCCGAATTCCTCCAATTCCTTGCGACTCGTTGAAGTGTCCGAAAGGCTCGGCACGGACGCGCGGTTGATCCAGCGTGCGGACGAGATCGATCCGAGCTGGCTGGAAGGCGTCGGCACGCTCGGCCTGACCGCAGGAGCCTCGGCTCCCGAGAAGCTGGTTCGCGAAGTCGTCGATCGCCTGTCCGAATGGCGCGCCGTGAGCGAAGAAACGATCATGACTGCCGAGGAAAACATGATCTTCAAGCTGCCGCGCCAGCTGACCGACTAGGTGGCGGTCTACACCCACCTCGGCGCGGAGGATCTGGCGGAGCTTATCGCGGCCTACGATGTCGGCGAACTGGTTTCCGCCAAGGGGATCGCCGAGGGCGTGTCGAACTCGAACTGGCTGATCGAGACGACTGGCGCGGATGGCACCGGCGCTCGCTTCATCCTGACGATGTATGAATATCGCATCGATACCGCGCAGCTGCCCTTCTATCTCGGCCTGCTCGATCATCTTTCGGCCAAGAATTGCCCCGTCCCGCGCACCATCCACGACCGGACTGGCGCAGCCTATCGCACGATCGGCGACAAGGCGGTGGCGCTGATCGAATTCCTGCCCGGCGTATCGGTCGACCGGCCTACACCGGCGCAGGCCAAGGCGGTGGGAGCAGCCCTCGCACAGTTGCACCGTGCGGTAGGTGACTTCGACAAGTCGCTGGCGCAGTCCATGGGCCTCGCCGAATGGCGGCGGTTGTTGGCGGACTGTGGCAAGGAGGGTCTGGCAGACATCGATTCTGCATTGCCCGACCTCGCCTTTTCCGAGCTGGAATACCTCAATGCCCATTGGCCCGAGGGGCTGCCGCGAGACGTCGTCCACTGCGACCTGTTTCCCGACAATGTTCTGATGTTGGGCGACCGGGTCAGCGGCCTGATCGACTTCTATTTCGCAGCCGAGGATTTCTTCGCCTACGACCTCGCGGTGACGCATGCGGCTTGGTCATTCGAGGATCGGGGAAAGCGTTTCCGCCCGGAAATCAGCGATGCGCTGCTCGCAGGCTACGCTACCGGGCGGAGACTGTCGGACGCCGAGAAGGCGGCGCTTCCCGTGCTGGCCCGAGGGGCCTGCATGCGCTTTATTTCGTCGCGCGCCTACGACTGGGTGAACACCCCCGCAGACGCGCTCGTAGTTCGCAAGGACCCGATGGATTTCGCCGCGCGACTGGATTTTTACCGCGAGCATGGCACAGCGCTCTTCGCATGAAGAAAGTCGAGATATTCACCGATGGTGCCTGCAAGGGCAATCCCGGCCCCGGCGGCTGGGGCGCGCTGCTGCGCATGGGACGTCATGAGAAGGAACTGTCCGGCGGCGAGCCGGAGACAACCAACAACCGTATGGAGATGACCGCCGCGATCCGCGCGCTCTCTGCCCTGATCGAGCCCTGCGAGGTCGAGCTTTACACCGACAGCAAGTACCTCATCGACGGCATCACCAAATGGGTGCACGGCTGGAAGAAGCGCGGCTGGGTGAATGCCAGCAAGAAACCGGTCCGCAATGCCGAGCTATGGCACGATCTGATCGAGCTTACCGCGCGTCACTCCGTACACTGGCATTGGATCAAGGGGCATAGCGGTCACCCTGAGAACGAACGGGTGGACCAGCTCGCCAGCGACGCGGCCGATGCCATCGCCGCTGGCGGAGCCTGACACAGCTTAGCTGTTGTCCTTCACCTCGGCACCCGGGCCGTTTTTCTTGATCGAATCGATCGCATTCTGCGCGCTCGCCTTGGAGCTGTAGCCCTCGGTCGAAAACATCATTTCCGAATTGTATTTGAAGCGCACGCGGTACTCGCCTGCCTTGTCCTTATAGATTTCGAAATGATGAGCCATGAATTCGCGTCTCCCGTGGTTGCGATTGGATTCGGCGCGGCAAACCTAACAAATGTTGCCCGCTTGGCTACCCGAAGCGTGACGCAAGATATGGCGACCGATCGATCCCTGCTGTCAGATCGTCGCCGGACGCCCCGGTGAAGACTTGCGCCGCCAGCTTGGCGGCGGCGGGCGAGGTCTGGATGCCGAAGCCGCCCTGGCCCGCGAACCAGCCGAAACCTTCGACGTCGGCATCCCAGCCGTAGACCGGTCGCCGGTCGGGCGCGAAGCTGCGCAGGCCGGCCCATTTGCGCTCGACCGCCTCGACTTCCCACTCCACGACGCTCTGGAAGCGATCGATAGCCTGCGCCACTGCCAGTTCTTCGGGCGCCGCATCGCAAGGCTCGCTCGGTTCTTCGTCATGCGGGCTCAGCCAGACCCGGCCCGATTCGGGCTTGAAATAGAATCCGCCGCCGATGTCGAGCACGAGCGGGAGATCGGGCGGGACCTGCGGCGCGACCCGTAGCTGCACCACCGTCCGCCGCAGCGGCTGGATCCCGACCGGGCGCGCGCCTACCAGTTGCGCGAACTCGTCCGCCCAGGCGCCGGCAGCATTGACGAGCGCTTCGGCTGTCCAGCTTTCGCCTGCTGCGCTCGTCAGAGCCCAATGGCCATTCCGGCGGGACGCGTCGATGATCCGGGCCCGGCAGACTAGCTCGACGCCTCCGCGCTTCGCCTTTGCCAAATAATGATGATGCAGCGCGCCAACGTCGATGTCGGCACAGGCAGGCTCCCAGATCGCGCGGGTCCAGTCCGGGCACAGGCCGGGCAGCCGCTGTTCCAGCGCTTGCCGGTCGAGCTGCTGTATCGTCACACCTGTCCCATCAAAACGCTGTTCGAAGCGGTCGATGGCATGCGTATCGATATCGCGCCCGATATAAAGCGCGCCGCGCTGCGTCAGAAAGCCGCCCTCGCGCAAATATCGTCCCGATGCGAGCGTGAGCGGAACGATGTCCGGCCCGCCATAGCATTCCTCCCAGAACGCGGCCGAGCGGCCGGTCGAATGGTATCCCGGCCGATCTTCCGCCTCCAGCACCAGGACGGACGCACCGGTCGCGCACAGTTCGGCTGCAAGGCTGGCCCCGGCGATACCGGCACCGACGATGGCGAAATCGAAAGTGTTCACGATGTTTGCGGTGCGACCCTGTCGAGAAACTGCTCGATCGCATCCATTGCGCGGTTCCGGACTCCATCGGTCTCGCGCAGGATCTCGTGATGCGCTTCCGGCCCGAATGCGACCAGTTCCCCCTTGGGCAGCCGCTCGCTCGCCCGCACAGCCGCCGGGTGGCTGACCAGCTTATCGTTCGACGTCGAGACGATCAGCACCGGAACCTCGACGGCTTCCATAGCGCCCTTTTGTTCCAGCACGCGGGTCGAGGCGTAGGCCCGCTCGACCCAGCCCCAGCTGCCCGGCCCCATCACCAGTTCGGGCCGCTGCTCGCGCCACCACAGTTCGTCGGCATAGCGCTGGGCGTCGTGGCTCAGCAGGTCGCGCCGCCGCGCAGGTATTTCTCCCGGCTTCTCGCTCCATTTCCATGCCGGGCGCGTGGGTTTGCCCAGCAACGTCATCAATTTCGCGACTCCCTGCAGCATGGGCAGCGGAAGCGGCGGCCCCGCCATGCCGAGCATCGGCGCGCTCAGGACTACGGCTTCGGGATCGACAACCTGCTCGACCAGCGCACGCATCACGAGATGCCCACCCATCGAATGACCCGCGACAACATGGGGTCCGGGCGTCTCGGCTTTCCACGCGGTCCAGAGAGCCGCCAGATCGGCCACCCAGTCGCCGAAATCGTCGATATGTCCGGTGACTTCGTCATCACCCAGCCGGCCAGACCCGGCCTGGCCGCGCCAGTCCGCTGCCGTCACGCACCAGCCGGCCCGGTGCCATTCCTCCAGGGTCTCGAGATATTTCTCGTAGAAATCGCCGCGACCGGGAAGGAACAGGATCGAACCGCGGGCAGGCTCCCTGCCGGGCCAGTCGATCCGGCGAAGGGTATGGCCATCGGGAGCGCTCCAGAGCGTTTCAGTGGCATCTGCGGGGATGGAGCGTCGATCGATCGCCGGGGTCATGGCCTGGTCCAAGATATGCGCGTCCTCGCTATGGTTACTGTTTGGTAAGTCATGATCTGTACCACCGGCACCGAACGGACTTTCGGGGACATCATGGCCGGTATCGAAATCACCTACGTATTGCTCGGCGGATTGGCAATCGCACTGCTTATTGCAGCGGTCACCGACCTCAAGAGCCGCACCATCGGCAACAAGCTCAATGCCGCGATCGCGCTCGGCGCGCCACTGTGGTGGTGGGCGAGCGGGCTGACGCTGTGGCCGGGTGTCGCATGGCAGATCGGCTTTGCCGCGCTCGTCTTTGCGATCTGCTGCGGCCTGTTCGCGATCCGCCAGATGGGCGGCGGCGACGTCAAGCTGCTCACCGCGCTCGCGCTGTGGATTGCGCCGATGCCGTTTCTCAAGCTGGTGGTCATCATGGCGATCGTCGGCGGGGTGCTGACCGTCGTCTTCGGCGCGGCGCACATCATGCGCCGCCGCAAGGACCGCATCGCAATTCCTTACGGGCTGGCGATCGCCATCGCCGGCCTGTGGGTGCTCGGTACCGAACAGCTGGGCCAGGTGCCTGGCGCTTCGGGAATGCTGTGAAAACCCGATCTTAACCAATTCGCCCGTAAGCGAAGAAACCATACCTGCCCGCACCATTTTTCACGCGGGCCATACGAGGGGGCTAGATAGCCATGGACAGGAAGAAGCTGGTTCTGCTGGTAGGCGCACTGATCGTTGCGATCGGTACGGCACTGGTTGCTCGGAGCATGTTTGCAGGTGCCTCTGCACCGCAAGCAGAAGCCGCGCAGGTCGAAGCGACCGGACCCAAGGTTCTCGTCGCGCAGCGTGCGCTGCCGGTGGGCACGATCATCACCGCAGATGCGATCAACTTCCAGCTATGGCCGGAAGAGCTGGTGCAGAACGCCTATTTCCTCGATGGCGAAGCGGATATGTCCAAGCTGCTCGGCACGGTGGTCCGCCACCCGATCACGGCGGGCGAACCGGTGACCCAGGGTGCGCTTGTCGCACCGGGCGATCGCGGCTTCCTGGCTGCAGCCCTCGCTCCCGGCATGCGCGCCATCACCGTTCCGGTGTCGGCCCAGTCGGGCGTGGCCGGCTTCGTCTTCCCGGGCGACCGGGTGGACATGGTTCTGACCCAGACGATCAAGGGCGACGAGGACACAGAAATGCGTGCCTCGGAAACCATACTTCGTAACCTTCGTGTTCTCGCCACCGACCAGTCGACCGTGTCCGAAAAGGCCGAAGACGGGTCTACCATCGTCAAGCCTTTCCGCGCCGTTACGCTGGAAGTGACGCCGGTAATCGCCGAAAAGATCGCCGTGGCGCAGACCATCGGTACGCTCAGCCTGTCGCTGCGTTCGCTTGCCGACAACCAGAGCGAACTCGAAATGGCGCTGGCGAAGGGCGATGTGACCATTCCGGACGACGCTACGCCGGAAGAAGAAGAAAAGCTGCTGCGCGAAGCCATGGCCCGTCCCGACGACGCCAAGGGCACCTTCGTGACCGGCGGCGACGTCTCGCGCTTCCAGCGCCGCAGCGTCCGCCCGGTCGGATCATCCAACAAGGGCGGCGGCGGCAGTACCGCAGACTTCAACCCGGCCGACCTCTTTGGTGGACGCGAAGTCAAGCACACCGGCCCGACCGTCAACGTGACGCGCGGCAAGGAAACCGAAGTCGTGCCGATCGGCAAGAACGGTTCGGTCACCACGCCCGCGATGCGCGAAGCTTCCGTCTTCGAGAAGATGATGGAGACCGCCATCAAGGCGCAGGCTGGCACCGTTGGCCAAGGCATGCCGGCGCCGACCACTTCGAAGCCAGTTCGATGACCGGCCGCGACACCAAGACAGGAAGCCATTCAGGGGGCAATTCCATGAAACGTCGTCTCACTACCAAAGTGCTGCTCGCCAGCCTGGCGCTCGCGCCCGTGGCCAGCATTCCGGCCAACGTCGCCACCGCCCAGTCGGTCGCACGGCCTAGCTCGGAAATCGTGCTGTCGATCGGTCGCGGTGAACTCGTCACCGTACCGGGTGCCATGGCCAACGTGTTCGTCGCCGACGACAGTGTCGCCGATGTTCAGGTCAAATCGACCCGCCAGCTTTATGTCTTCGGCAAAGCCGGCGGCGAGACCACGGTCTACGCCAGCAACTCGGCCGGCGACATCGTCTGGTCCGCCAACGTCCGCGTCGGTTCGAACATCTCGAGCATCGACCAGATGCTGGCGCTGGCCATGCCGGCCGCGAAGGTCAATGTCGCGACGATCGGCACGAACACCGTATTGCTGACGGGTACGGTCGGCGCGCCGGAAGACGCTGCCGAAGCACAACGCCTCGTCGAAGCCTTCCTCGGCGAGGAAGCCAATGTGATCAGTCGCCTGCGCACGGCAACACCGCTGCAGGTGAACCTGCAAGTGAAATTCGCCGAGGTCAGCCGCTCGTTGGTGCGCGACATCAAGGGCAATCTCGCCACGCGCGACCAGTCCAACGGTTTCGTGTTCGGCGCGCAGAGCAATAGCGCAGGCAACATCGTCGGCAACCAACCGACCGAAAATACCGTGCCGCTCGATCCCTGCGCGGTCTACCAGTTCGCATGTACCAGCGAACCGCGGCCCTACGATTATATCAACCAGCGGTTCGTGACGCCGCGAACAACCTATGAAACGGTCCGCGGCAGTCTGCCCGGTCTCCTCTCGATGGGCGGGTCGGTATTGGGTCTGGATTTGCTCGCAACGCTAAACGTGGGCGAGCAAATCGGCCTTGTTACCACGCTGTCGGAACCGAACCTGACCGCCCTTTCGGGCGAAACGGCAGAGTTTCTTGCGGGTGGCGAATTCCCGATCCCGCAGAGCCAGGGTCTCGGCACTGTTACAGTCGAATACAAGAATTACGGTGTCAGCCTGACCTACACGCCGACCGTGCTGGCCAATGGCCGTATCTCGATGCGCGTGCGTCCGGAAGTGTCGGAACTTTCCAGCCGCGGTGCGGTGACGCTGAACGGGTTCACCGTTCCCGCCCTCACCACCCGCCGTGCGGAAACGACCATCGAACTCGGCTCCGGCCAGAGCTTCATGATCGCGGGCCTGATGCAGAACAGCTCGCAGAACGCCCTGGAGAAGACCCCGGGCCTGGCGGAGCTGCCGATCCTCGGCAATCTGTTCCGCTCCAAGAGCTATCAGAAGGGTGAAACCGAGCTGGTCATCATCGTGACGCCTTACCTGGTTAAGCCGGTCAACGCGAGCGACATCGTGCTGCCGACCGATGGCTTCCGCGCTCCGGACGAGGTCGAAAGCATCCTCGGCTACATGGAAAACAATGGGGAAAGCGGCGCGAAGCGTCCGATGCCGACCATGCAGGAAAGCACCGAGCCGGCCACGCCAGGTATTTCGCAGGCTCCGGCGAACGGCGCAGCAACCGCCAGCGCCGCACCGGTCCAGCCGCGTCGCGCCGCGGCCGATCCGGCCGCCAAGCCCGGCTTCAGCTTCGAGTGAGAAGGAACATAGCGATGCGTAACATCATGAACCGCAAGACGACCTCCGCAATGGCTCTCTCGCTCGCGCTCGGCCTGGGTGCCTGCGTCGGCGGGGTGCCGACCAACGATACGCTCTATTCGACCAAGCAAGCGGTCGTGGAGCGCACGCACTACACCTTTGACGTCCAGACCAATGGCGACAGCCTGCCGGTCAGCGAACAGCAGCGCCTGCTGGCTTGGTTCGACTCGATGGACCTGCGTTACGGCGACAAGATCGCGGTCGAGGACCCCGGTTATGGAGAAGGCGTGCGCGATAGCGTGGCGCAGCTGGCCGGCCGCTACGGCCTGCTGCTGACGGACGTTGCCCCGCCGACCGAGGGCTATATCTCGCCGGGCCAGGCGCGCGTCGTTATCTCGCGCACGCTCGCCAGCGTTCCGGGCTGCCCCGACTGGTCGGCCAAGAGCGACGCCAATTACAACAACGCCACATATCCGAATTACGGCTGCGCCACCAATGCCAACATGGCTGCGATGGTCGCCAATCCGGAGGACCTCGTCACCGGCCAGGTGGGCACGGGCGAAACCGTTATCCTGAGTTCCAACAAAGCCATCGACAGCTATCGCAACCAGGAGCCGACCGGCGCTGGCGGCCTTGCTGAAGTCGGCACCACAGAGGACTGATCCATGAGCGCTTCACTCAAATCTGCCATGCCCGGCAACCGCGACACCTTCGCCGCATTCCTGTGCGACGAAGCGGCGCTCGACGTGTTGCGCCCGGTGGTCATCGAACTCGGCTGGCAGCCCGAGAAATGCAACAAGGGCGGGCTTCGCAATGCGATCCAGGCACTGTCGGTTTCGGCCAGCCCGAACATCCTGATGGTCGATCTGTCGGAAAGCGGCGATCCGCTCAACGACATCAACGCGCTGGCCGAGGTGTGTGAACCCGGCACCGTGGTGATCGCCATCGGCCAGGTGAACGACGTGCGACTTTATCGCGACCTGCTCGCGAGCGGAATTCACGACTATCTTCTGAAGCCGCTGAGCGCGAGCGTCCTGCGCGATTCGCTCAATCAGGCACAGGCAGTCTTTGCGGCACCGCGCATGAGCGATGAAGACAAGGCCAAGCGCCACATCTCCACGGCCATTATCGGAACGCGCGGCGGCGTCGGGGCATCGACGCTCGCCACCTCGCTGGCCTGGAACTTCGCCACCGAGCGCAGTATGGCAACCGCGATGCTGGACCTCGATGTGCACTTCGGTACCGGTGCGCTCACGCTCGATCTCGAGCCGGGTCGCGGCCTGACCGATGCGATCGACAATCCGAGCCGTATCGACGGACTGTTCATCGAACGCGCCATGATCCGGGCGAACGACAATCTCGCCATCCTGTCGGCCGAAGCGCCGATCAACCAGCCGCTGATGACCGACGGATCGGCCTTCATGCAGTTGCAAGACGAGTTCAAGCACGCGTTCGAGATGACCGTGGTCGACATGCCGCGCAACATGATGATCAACTTCCCGCATCTCCTTAACGAGGTGAATGTGGTGGTCTTGGCGACCGAGATGTCGCTCGCCTCGGCCCGGGATACGATCCGCATCCTGTCGTGGCTGAAAACGAACGCTCCACACGCAACGCCGCTGATCGTGGCGAACAAGGTCCAGCCGGGCGCTGCAGAGATCAGCAAGGCGGACTTCGAGGCGTCTATCGAACGCAAGATCGACGTCACGATCGCCTACGACCAGAAGGCGGCTGCCAATGCCGCGAAGCTGGGCAAGACTTTCCTCGAAGCGAACTCTTCGTCGAAGGCCGCGGCCAGCATGAAGCAGGTCGCCTCACGCGTGATCAGCATCGGTCACGACGACGAGGAAGAGGCCGAAGTCGTCAGCGGCAAGAAGTCGCTGCTTGGCGGACTGGATCTCAAGGGTCTGCTCTCGAAGAAGAAAGAGCCCGCGGCCTCTGCCGAAGCGGTCGAATAAGAAGCGGTCCGGGTCCGGTCCATACAGGACCGGACCCGACTGCAAAGCTGGAATAACGGGGACGGAGTCAGCGGATGGATATCGTTCAGGTCGTGCTGCTTGCAGCGGGGATTTTGGCCCTGCTTGCCATCGGCTACACGCTGGTCGCCGGTCCCGATGCGGCCAAGGCAGGTCAGCGACGCTTGCAGCAGGTCCGCTATCGGCATTCCGAGAGCACCGACGCAAAGGTTGAATCGCAGCTCAAGAAGGCGATCGCCTCGCGCAAGCCCAAGCGCCATAAGGTGGCGGGATCGACGTCGCGCATCGATGCTTTGGCCGTTCGCCTGGATCGTACCGGCAAGAACTGGTCGTTGAGCCAGTATGCCTATACCTCGCTCGGGATCGCTCTCGTGGTCGCTACGCTGCTGTTCCTGCGGAGCGGATCGCTGCCGCTGTCCTTCGGTGTCGGCGTGCTCGTCGGCGCGGGTCTGCCGCACATGCTGGTCGGTCGCCAGATCAAAAAGCGTACCGCGCAGTTCAACGCCAAATTTCCCGACGCGATCGAGCTCCTCGTTCGCGGCCTGCGCTCCGGTCTTCCGGTGACCGAAACTCTGGCGGTCGTTTCCCAGGAAGTCCCCGGCCCCGTCGGTCAGGAGTTCCGCAGGATCGTGGAACGGATCAAGATCGGTAAAACGATGGAGGATTCGCTCCAGGACACGGCCGACCGGCTGGGCATTCCGGAGTTCAACTTCTTCTGCATCACGCTGGCGATCCAGCGCGAGACGGGCGGCAACCTCGCCGAGACGCTCTCGAACCTTGCCGACGTGTTGCGCAAGCGGTCGCAGATGAAGCTCAAGATCAAGGCGATGAGTTCGGAATCAAAAGCATCGGCCTACATCGTCGGTTCGCTTCCGTTCATCGTCTTCTGCCTCGTTTACTGGATGAACCCGGATTATCTCACGGGCTTCTTCACCGACGACCGTCTCATCGTGGCCGGCCTCGGCGGGTTGGTGTGGATGAGCATCGGCGGCTTCATCATGGCCAAGATGGTCAATTTCGAAATCTGAGCACGGAAGAGACAGACGCATGGACCCCTCCACCGGCCCTAAACTCCTTGGCTTCGACGTCATCGTGATCGGCTCGATACTCGCAGGTGTCGCCGCCCTCGCCGTGCTGTTCGCAATCTATACCGCAGTCACCATCAGGGATCCGATGGTCAAGCGCGTGAAGGCACTCGAGGGGCGCCGCGAAGAGCTCAAGAGCGGTCTCGTCACCTCGGGCGCCAAGAAACGCCAGAGCCTCGTGCGCAAGACCGATACTACCGAAAAGCTGAAAGGCACGCTCGGCAACATGAAGGTGTTGCAACAGAGCCAGATCGAGGTCGTCCAGCAGAAACTGGCGCATGCCGGCTTCCGCAACAAGGAACTGGCGGTGTTCATCATCGCTGCCCGCATAGTCCTGCCGATCCTCTTGGGCGGCACGGCCTTTGTGTGCATATTCCTGCTGGACATGTTCCCGGACTGGGGTGCGATCAAGCGCAACGGCGGACTGGCGGCAGCGGTCTTCGCCGGCTACAAGGGACCGGAGATTTATCTCAGCAACATCGCCAAGAAACGGTCCGACGCAATCCGCAAGGGCCTGCCGGACGCACTCGACCTGCTGGTGATCTGTGCCGAAGCGGGCCTGACCGTCGATGCCGCGTTCAATCGGGTGGCCAAGGAACTGGGCCGCGCCTATCCCGAACTGGGCGACGAATTCGCGCTGACCGCAATCGAGCTGTCGTTTCTCAACGAACGGCGCATGGCGTTCAACAACCTCGCTTATCGCGTCAATCTCGATGCCGTCAAAGGCGTGGTCACGACCATGGTCCAGACCGAGAAGTACGGTACGCCGCTCGCGTCGGCCCTGCGTGTCCTCTCTGCCGAATTCCGCAACGAGCGTATGATGCGCGCCGAGGAAAAGGCAGCGCGTCTCCCGGCCATCATGACCGTGCCGCTCATCCTGTTCATCCTGCCGGTGCTGTTCATCGTCATTCTCGGGCCCGCAGCCTGTTCGATCGGCGATGCCTTCAGTGGCGGGATCTCATAGACGGAACCACCGGTTCCAATCGGTATTGCGAAAGCCTGGTCGGCTCAGTCGGCCAGGCTTTCCGCGTCGAAGTCCCCGGCATTGTCGCGCACGCGCGCGAGCATGTCGCGCAGCGCCTCGCGCTCTTCGGTGCTAAGCACGTCGAACAGCTCCTCCTCGATCTTGCGCGCCAGTGGCATGATGCCGGCGTGCACCGCCTTGCCCTCCGCCGTTAGCTCCAGCATGTGCGAGCGGCCGTCTTTCGCATTGGGCGAGCGCTGCACGAGGCCGCGGTCCTCCAGCCGCTTGCAGGCACGGTTGACCGGCACCTTGTCCATCAAGGTGAGCTGCGAGAGATCCCGCTGAGTCAGCGCGCCGCCATCGCCCAGCACCGCCATGATCCGCCACTCGGTCGTCTTGAGCGCGAACCGCTTGCGATACTGCTCCGCAATCCTCGTCGAAACGGCGTTCGAGGCGATCGAGAGCTGGTAGGGCAAGAAGTCGGCAAGGCGCGGGGCGAGTTGATGCTTCGGCATACCGCCATCCTTACCCCCCAGCGCAATCAAGGCAAGCCGGTTGCGCGAGAGACTATCACGCCTGCAACTACTTGTATTCCGGTTCGTCCCACCACGGGTAGAAGTCCGGCATGTCGCCGCTGACCGTATCGGGATACTCCGGCGCGCGCTTTTCGAGGAAGCTGGCGATCCCCTCCTTCGCGTCGTTGCTGCGGCTGAGGCGATAGATCGCGCGGCTGTCCACCCGGTGCGCCTCCATCGGGTGACCGCCTGCGCCATTGTGCCACAGCATTGCGCGCGTCATAGCGACCGATACGGCAGAGGTGTTGTCCGCGATTTCCCGCGCGATGCCGACGGCTGCGTCCATCAGTTCGCCTTGCGGATGGACCGAGCGCACGAGCCCGCGCTCCAGCGCCTCGCCCGCATCGATCAGGCGGCCGGTCATGCACCATTCCAGCGCGGTCTGCATGCCGACCAGCCGCGGCAAGAACCAGCTGCTGGCTGCTTCCGGCACAATCCCGCGCCGCGCGAAGACGAAGCCGAAACGCGCGTTGTCGCTGCACAGGCGAATGTCGAACGGCAACTGCATCGTCACGCCGACACCGACCGCAACGCCGTTGCAGGCGCCGATCAGCGGTTTCTTCGACTGGAACAGCCGCAGCGTCAGCCGCCCGCCCCCGTCGCGCACGCGCTCGTCCGAGAGGTCTTCCACCGGGTTCGGGTCGGAGAACACATGTCCCCCGCCCTCCGGCGTCAGGTCCGCGCCGGCGCAGAACGCGCGATCGCCGTGCCCCGTCACGATCACCGCCCGCACGCTGTCGTCTGCATCGGTCGTGTCGAGCGCGTCGATGAACTCGTCCATCATCTGCCTCGTGAAGGCGTTCATCTTCTCGGGACGATGGAGCGTGACGGTGGCGATGCCATCGGCGATATCGAGCTTGATCTGCGTGTAGGACATATGTTGGCTTTCTCTCCTCTCAGTACCCCGACATGGACCGCATGTTACACGGTCCATGCAAGAAAAACCTGCCGACGTCGCATGGATTGTCGTTCGCGACACAGGTGCGAGCCAGAGGTAGAGCTGCTTCAGGCGTGGGACGGATGATCCTCATCACGGCCTGCATAATCGGCCCTTGCCGAGTAGGAAATCCCGCTCAGGGCGTGGCGCCGCCGTCGGGATTGAGGAAGCCTTCCATTTCCGGCAGCGGCCGCGCAGCCGCCTCTTCCTCGGTCGTCGCCGTGCCGTTGGCCGCGATATCGTCGAGCAGCCACTTCATCTCCGCGATTTCCTTGCGCTGCGCGGTAATAATCGAATTGGCGAGTTCCTGCACGCGCTTGTCCTCGATGTGCGCGCGTTCGCTGGTGAGGATGGCGATCGAATGGTGCGGGATCATCGCCGACATCCATTCGCTGTCGTCGATCGTCTGCTGGCTGCGGACCAGCCACAGCGCCAAGGAGAAGGTGAGCGCCGACACGCCGATGATGATCCAGTTCTTCGCCCTGTTCTTGTACATGCCCCACATGAAGGCGAGCATGACCACGGCCATCACCGCACCCATCACGAAGGTCATCCAGAACCGAGTCTCGCTCCACATGACATGATCGAGCTGGTAGGTGTTGAGATACATCAGGCCGAACATGATGGCGGTGGAGGTCCCCACCATGGCCATGAACCGCTTGTAATTGCCTTCGTGCTTGCCGTGTTCGTTTGCCATCCCTGACTCCCCTTTACCTCTGGTTCAGCGTTTGGTTTTTGCGAACAAGTCGACCAGTTCGGAGAACTTCTGCCGCTGCTCGTCCTCGTCGCCCGAGGCGATGGCCCCGGCGACGCAATGCGCCGCGTGATTGCGCAGGATCTCGTCCTCCGCCCGTGCCAAGGCCGATTTGATCGCCTGGATCTGGTGGAGAATGTCGATGCAATAGCGCTCGTCTGCAACCATCTGCTGGACGCCGCGCACCTGCCCTTCGATCCGCTTCAGCCGGTTACCGATCGCCTGTTTTTCACTCATGATCCTATTCGCCCTTGAATACCCTATGGGGGTATCTTAGACCGGGTTTCAGGAGATACAAGCCGAGTGACCGCATTGCAGACCGACCGCCGTAAATTCATGCTTGGCTCGACCGGCCTACTGGCAACCGGCCTTGCCGTGCCCGCATGGGCGAGGGGCGAGAGCCTGTCCCACGCGCGGCAGGGGTTCGGCGAGGTTTCGGGCGAGCGTATCGCGCTGTCGGTAGATCGTCACCATTTCGGCGTCGGCGGGCGCAAGGGCCATGCCATCGCGGTCAACGGCACCGTACCCGGCCCCCTGGTCCGGCTGCGCGAAGGCCAGAACGTCCGCATCGACGTGACGAACAAGCTTACCGAAGACACCTCTATCCACTGGCACGGGCTGCTGCTGCCCTTCCAGTTCGACGGCGTTCCGGGCGTGAGCTTCCCCGGCATCAAGCCCGGCGAGACCTTCACCTACGAATTCCCGATCCGGCAGAGCGGCACCTATTGGTGGCACAGCCACTCCGGCCTGCAGGAGCAGGAAGGCCACTACGGCCCCATCGTGATCGAGAGCGCCGAGCCCGATCCGCGCTACGACCGCGACTATGTCGTTTTGCTGAGCGAGTTCAGTCCGCGCCACCCGCACGAGATCGCGCGCATGCTTAAGGTCGGCGAGCACTATTTCAACTACCAGATGCAGACCGCCAGCGAAGGCGACATGCCGCTGGACGAGCGGCTGATGTGGGGCGGGATGCGGATGAACCCGCGTGACATTTCGGACGTGACGGGCGCGACCTACACCTTCCTGGTCAATGGTCACGGCCCGATGGACGGGCTGGAGTATCTGTTCGCGCCGGGCGAGCGGGTGCGGCTGCGGATCATCAACGGCTCCGCCATGACCTTCTTCAACATCCGCATTCCCGGCGTGCCGATGACTGTGATTGCCGCCGACGGCATGGATGTCGCGCCGGTCGAGGTGGACGAATTCCAGATCGGCACGGCGGAAACCTACGACGTGATCGTCAGGCCGCCCGCGGGCAGCCACGCTCTCGTCGCCGAAGCGATGGACCGCAGCGGCATGGGGCTGGCCTCGCTCACCTCGCACAAGGGCCATCGCGCCACGCCGCCCCCGCTGCGCGAGCCGGTCACGCTGACCATGGCCGACATGGGCATGGGTTCGATGGACGGCGCACACGGCGGCACGATGAAGCATGATGCGCATGGCGGGATGGACCATTCGGGCATGAACCATGGCGGCGGCGAAGCTAGCCCTGCGATGGACCATGGCGCGACGGATCACGGCGCAATGGATCACTCGATGCGCGATACCTCGAAACTGCCGCCCGACGTGAAGGTCGGCCCCGGGATCGACATGGTCGCTCCCATGCCGATGGACCGGATGGACTTCCCCGGCCTCGGTCTCGACAAAGTCGATCATCGCGTGCTGCGCTATACCGACCTGAAGGCCGCGCGGACGAACCCGCATCGCATGCCGACCCGGCAGCTGACCATCCACCTGACCGGGAACATGGAGCGCTACATGTGGAGCTTCGATGGCGAGAAATTCTCCGCCGTCACCGACGATCCGATCCGCTTCGCCTATGACGAGCGCGTGCGCGTGAAGCTGGTCAATGACACGATGATGGCGCATCCGATCCACTTGCACGGCCATTTCTTCGAACTGGTCAATGGCGCTGGCATGATGGACCAGCCGCTGAAGCACACGGTGGTGGTCCAGCCGGGCAGCACCGCCACCTTCGACGTCACTGCGAACGAGCCCGGAGACTGGGCCTTCCACTGCCACCTGCTCTATCACATGCATGCCGGCATGATGCAGACCGTTACCGTGCGCCCCTTCCCGGCGCCGGAGGATAAGGCATGAAGGCGCGAGCGTTACTCGGCGCAGCGCTGATGCTGGCGGCTGCTCCGCTGGTGGCGCAGGATCACTCGGGCCATGCCATGCCGGATCATTCCTCGCACCAGCAAGAGCCGGAAAAGGAACCGGCGGCGGAGGACCATTCAAAGCACCAGCAGGCACCCGCGCCCTTCGTTCTGCCCGACATGACCGGCGCGCCCAAAATGGACCATTCGACGATGGACCATTCCGCGCATCAGGTCGGCGATTTTCCCGAGGGACCGCCTCCGCCAGAAGCCTTCGAGGGTGCGCAGCACGCGGCGGATGCGATCTACGGCCCCGCTGTCATGGCCGAAGCCCGTGCCACCAATCACGCGACGCATGGCGATATGAAAACCGGCACGTTGATGGCCGAGCGGCTCGAAGCGCGCATCGGCGACGGCGAGGACGGCTATCTGTGGGATCTGCAGGGCTGGTACGGCGGCGACGTCGACAAGTTCGTGCTCAAGTCCGAAGGGGAAGGCGCATTCGGCGGAGCAGTCGAGGATGCCGAGGTCCAGGCGCTCTGGGGCCACGCCATCGGACCCTTCTTCGACCTTCAGGCGGGCGTACGGCTGGACATCGAGCCGGACACGCGCAGCCACCTCGTGTTCGGCGTCCAGGGCCTCGCGCCATACATGTGGCACGTCGATGCCGCGGCCTTCCTCTCCGACCGCGGCGATTTGACCGCGCGGATCGAGGGCGAGTACGACCAGAAGCTCACGCAGCGCCTGATCCTCCAGCCCCGCGCCGAACTGGAACTTGCCGCGCAGGATATTCCCGAGCGCGAGATCGGTGAGGGCCTGACCAAGTTCGAGACCGGCCTGCGCCTGCGCTACGAAATCGCCCGCGAGTTCGCGCCCTATGTGGGTGTGGGGTACGAAACCAAGCTGGGCGCAACGCGGTCCATGGCAAAGGCTGCCGGGAACGACCCCGACGGCCTCAAACTGTTGCTCGGTCTGCGCGCCTGGTTCTGACGCCGCGCGCCTTCTCCTCGGAACGGCCCTGCCTGCCGCCGGTTCGGACCACAACCAAGGAGAAAATCGATGAAGATTCTCGTTGCCGGTTCGACCGGCAATACCGGCACCCGTCTCGTCAAGGAACTGTGCGAACGCGGGCATGACGTCATCGCGCTCGTGCGCGCCTCGTCCGATACGGGCGCACTCCCCGATACCGTCGCATTGCGGCAGGGCGATCTGACCGCGCTGGACGACGATGTCGCGCAGGGCTGCGAAGTCGTCATCTTCGCGGCCGGTTCGGGCGGCGACACCAGCGCCGAGATGACCGACAAGGTCGATCGCGACGGCGCGATCCGGCTGATCGACATGGCCCAAGCCAGCAATGTCCGCCGCTTCGTCATGCTGAGTTCGGTCGGCGCCGACGATCCGGACCCCGATAGCGAACTCGCCCACTACCTCGAGGCCAAGCACGCTGCCGACGAGCACCTGAAGCAGAGCAGCCTCGAATACGCCATTCTTCGACCCGTCTCGCTCACCGATGACGGTCCGACGGGTTCGGTCCGGCTGGGCGACGACGTCGATCCCAAAGGCAAAGCCGCGCGCGGCGATGTGGCGAAACTGCTTGCCGACGCAGCCGAGCAGGACGAATGGGCAGGCTCCATCCAGCTGATGGAAACCGCATACTGAAACGAAAAACGCCGCCGGTTCGGGGGTGCGAACCGGCGGCGAATAACTTTACCTGCAAAACGACGCCTAGCGCGGAGCCATGCGGATCGCGCCGTCGAGGCGCACGTCCTCGCCGTTGAAATAACCGGTCTCGATCATGCACATGGCGAGATTGGCGTATTCCTCCGGATAGCCGAGGCGCTTGGGGAACGGCACGCTGGCGGCCAGCGCTTCCTTCACCTGCGGCGGGGCCGCATTCATCAGCGGGGTGTTGAAGATGCCCGGCAGGATGGTGTTGACGCGAATGCCTTCGCGCATGAGGTCGCGCGCGATGGGCAGCGTCATGCCGACCACGCCGCCCTTCGATGCGGAATAGGCCGCCTGGCCCATCTGCCCGTCCTCGGCAGCAACCGAAGCCGTGTTGACGATCGCGCCGCGATCGCCCTCGTCGGTCAGCGGATAGAGGCTCATCATGCCGGCCGCCGACTTGGCGATGCAGCGGAAGGTGCCGATCAAATTGACCTGGATCACGAAGTCGAAGGCGCTGATCGGGAAGTGCTTGATCTCGCCCGACTGCTTGTCGCGGCTGGCGGTCTTGATCGCATTGCCGATGCCGGCGCAATTGACCAGGATCCGCTCCTGCCCGTGCGCTTCGCGGGCCTTGGCAAAACCGGCGTCGACATCCTCGTCGCTGGTGACGTTGACCTTGCAGAAGACGCCGCCGATGTCCTTGGCGACCGCTTCGCCCTTTTCCTCGTTCATATCGAAGATGGCGACCTTGGCGCCCTTGGCCGCAAGAGCGCGCGCGGTGGCTTCACCGAGGCCCGATGCACCGCCGGTGACGACGGCGGGGGTGTTGGCTGATACTTCCATGAAAAATGTCCTCTCGTGAAATTGAACCTTAGAGCGCCTCGACGATGGTGACGTTGGCGACGCCGCCTCCTTCGCACATCGTCTGCAGGCCGTATTTCTTGCCGCGCGCCTTCAACGCATGGACCAGCGTCGCCATGAGCTTGGTACCTGACGCGCCGAGCGGGTGGCCGAGCGCGATCGCGCCGCCGTTGACGTTGAGCTTTTCGGGGTCCGCCCCGGTATGCTTGAGCCAGGCGAGCGGCACGGGCGCAAAGGCTTCGTTGACCTCGTAGAGATCGATGTCGCCGATCTTCATCCCGGCCCGCTCCAGCGCGCGATCGGTGGCGAACAGCGGCTCTTCGAGCATGATCACCGGATCGCCCGCCGTCACGGTCAAATTGTGGATGCGGGCCATCGGCGTAAGACCGTATTCCTTGAGCGCCTTCTCCGACACGACCAGCACCGCGCTCGACCCGTCGCAGATCTGGCTGCTGGTGGCGGCGGTGATCTTGCCTTCGGGGCTCAGCAGCTTGACGCCGGCGATCCCCTCGAGCGTGGCGTCGAAGCGGATACCCTCGTCGACGGTGTGGCATTCCTCGCCCTCGGGCGTCTCGATCTCCACGCCGACGATCTCGTTTTCGAACGCGCCGGACTTCGTGGCCTCGATCGCCTTCTCGTGGCTATGGAGCGCGAAACGGTCGAGGTCGTCCTTCGAGAAGCCGTGCTTCTGCGCGATCATTTCCGCGCCCATGAACTGGCTCCACTGGATGCCGGGGTACTTCTCTTCCAGGCCGGGCGACTTGTAGTTGCCCAGCCCTTCTTTCATGTGGAACATCGCAGTCGAGCCCATCGGCACGCGGCTCATGCTTTCCACACCGCTCGCGATCACGACGTCTTGCGTGCCGCTCATCACGGCCTGTGCGGCGAACTGGATTGCCTGCTGGCTGGAGCCGCACTGGCGATCGATAGTGACCGCCGGCACGCCCTCGCCCAGGCGTTTTGCTGCCAGAACGGCGTTCCTCCCGACCTGCATCGCCTGCTCGCCGCCCTGGCTGACGCAGCCCATCACCACATCGTCGACGGCTTTCGCCTCGAGCCCGCTCCGCTCCATGACCGCATCGAGCGAAGTCGCGGCGAGATCGACCGGGTGAACCCCGGCGAGCCGGCCCCCACGGCGGCCACCGGCAGTGCGGACGGCTTCGACGATATAGGCTTCGGGCATGGCAGGCTCCTCGTTGACTGGCTCGGGTTGGGTTTCGTTTCGCCACTCGCCTATGGGCGCCTTACGTTAAGGTCAAGCGGCACGCGGCGACGCGCAGAAAATGTCGCCTGCATACGTAGGCGCAATCGCATCGTTTCGCAGCCTCGACTAGGTGTGGGATTCACGCAACACCCGATTGGCCATTACGGAAAACTGCCAAAATTGCTTTGCAATGTAACTATCCCGCGAGGCAGATACCGCGTTCCGCCGATGGGCCTGTCGTCCGGAATACCGGTGCAGGCAGTCCATCCATGGGGGTTCTTACACCCGCACCGACCCTCGGCGCAGGTAGACGGAAGAAGGACACAATCGAGTGAAACTCCAGACATATTTCAAAGCCAGCGCGGCTCCCGCCGCTCTCGGCCTTGCGCTTATCGCGCAGCCGGCGATGGCCCAGGTTTCGGAAGAAACGCCTGAAGCAGAAGCAGCAACGGCTCCGGCAGGACAGGCGATCGTCGTCACCGGCTCGCGCATTGCAGACCCCAACATCGAAAGCGCGAGCCCGGTTGCGGTCGTGACTTCAGAAGAGCTGACGCTGCAGCAGGCCAACACGGTCGAAGAATCGCTGCGTCAGATCCCGGGCATCGTCCCTAGCGTCGGCTCCAACGTCAACAACGGCAACGGCGGGTCGACCTACATCAACCTTCGTGGCCTTGGCGCCAACCGCAACCTCGTGCTGTTGAACGGCACGCGCGTCGTTCCGCAGGGCCTCAACGGCCTTACCAACATCGACGTGATCCCGGTTGCCCTGCTCGAGCGGATGGACGTGCTGACCGGCGGTGCCGGCGCAGCCTACGGTGCCGACGCCATTTCCGGCGTCGTCAACTTCGTCACCAAGCAGGATTTCTCGGGTGCCGAACTCGCCGCAACCAATGCGATCACCGAAGAAGGCGACGGTTACACGTTCCGTGCAGACCTCACGGTCGGCGGCAACTTCGCCGATGGCCGCGGCAACGCGGTGTTCTCGGTCGGTTACACCGATCGTGACGCCGTCTTCCAGGGCGACCGCGAATATGGCCGCGACAACATTTCGTCGTTCAGCGGGCTTCCCGGCGGTTCGTCGACCGCAGTGCCGTCCGTCATCACCGTTCCTGGCACCACCAGCGGAACGCTGCAGGTCGACGGCGATTCGCTGCGTCCGTTCTACGCACCGTACAACTTCAACCCGTCGAACGTTTACCAGACGCCGCTGGAACAGTACCGCATGTTCGGTTCCGGCCGCTTCGAAGTAACAGACGCGATCGAAGTGTTCGCCGAAGGCATGTTCGTCCAGAATACGACTTCGACGATCATCGCCCCGTCGGGCACTTTCCGCAACGTGCTGGAAACGCCCCTGTCCAACCCGTTCCTGACGGCCGGCATCCGCAACCAGATCTGCGGACTCGACACCGATGGGGAGACGGCTGGCGTGCAGGCCCTCTTCGGCCAGGCGGAATGTGATGCCGCTGCACTGGCAACCGATCCGAACGATCCCAACTATCGTACGGTCGGCATCGACTATGGTCGTCGCTTCGTGGAATTCGGGCCGCGTCTCAACGAGTACCGGACCCGCCTTTTCCAGGTCAAAGCCGGTGCGCGCGGCGCCCTGACCAACAATCTGGACTGGGAAATTTTCGGTGCATACGGCGAGAGCGAAAACGTCTCGCGCCAGTCGGGCAACGGTACGTTCACCCGGCTTCAGCAGTCCGTACTCTCGACGAACCCGGACACCTGCCTCGACACCTCGAACGACTGTGTGCCGATCAACCTGTTCGGTCCGCTCGGTAGCCTGACTCCTGAAGTTCAGGATTTCCTCGACGTCGGCAACTCCGGCACCGAAGGCGCAGAGCTCAGCCAGATCCAGGCGTTCATCTCGGGCGATCTCGGCTTCGGTATCGCTGCTGATCCGATCAGCATTGCGGCCGGTGTCGAATATCGCGACTACTATGCCTTCAGCCGTTCGGACCTGCTTTCGCAGACGCCCGGCGAGGTGCTCGGCAACGGTGCAGCATCGCCCGACGCCGATGGTAGCTACGACGTGAAGGAAGCCTTCGGCGAACTCATCGTTCCGCTGGTGGTGGATTCTCCGATCGGCGAGGAACTGACGCTCGAACTGGCGGGCCGTGTGTCCGACTATTCGACGACCGGCACCGAATACACCTGGAAGATCGGCGGTACCTATACCCCGGTTTACGGTGTGCAGTATCGCGGTGGTTTCCAGAAGGTGACGCGCGCTCCGAACATCGCCGAACTGTTCGCAGTTCCGACGACCGGCCTCGACAACTTCAGCAACGATCCGTGCGCGGGCGCAGCCCCGACCAACGACGCGAACCTGCGTGCCGTCTGTCTTGCACAGGGCGCCCCGGCTTCCTCGATCGGCAATATCATCGTCGATCCGGCAGGTCAGGTTAACGTCACTTCGGGCGGCAACCCCAACCTCGACGCCGAAAACGCGGAAACGTGGACTGTCGGTGCCGTGATCCAGCCGGGCTTCCTGCGTAACTTCACGCTGACGTTCGACTACTACAACATCACGCTTACCGACGCGATCACCACTCCGACGATCGATGACGTGTTCAGTGCCTGCTTCACCGGCACGCCGTCGGCGACCAATCCGGCATGTACCGCAATCCGTCGTAACCCGGCGACCGGTAACCTGTTCGGCAGCGTCGCGACCACGCCGGGTCTGCCGCTGGTCCTGACCAACCAGGGCCGCGTGTTCACGGATGGCATCGACCTGACCATGAACTTCAACACGGACCTGGGCTTCGGAGGACTCGACCTGAGCTTCTTCGGTAACTGGACCAACCGTTCGACGTTCAAGGCGAACCAGAACGATCCGGCCAGCCTCAATCGCGATTGCGTCGGCTTCTACAGCATCAATTGCCCTTCGATCCAGCCGGAGTTCTCCTTCACGCAGCGTACCACGCTGAGTGTCGGCGATGCCGACCTCTCGCTGCGGTGGCGCTTCATCGATGCCGTCGAAGTGGAGCCGGAATTCGCCGGTGACTTCCTCGAGGAATTCACCACGATCGGTGCCGAACACTACTTCGATCTGACCGCCAACTTCAACGTTACGGACAACTTCGGCTTCACCGCCGCAGTCATCAACCTGTTCGACAACGAACCGAAGGTGGTCGGCAGCAACATCGGTTCGACCGCATACAACAGCGGCAACATCTACCCCTCGACGTACGACCCGCTCGGTCGTCGTTACTCGGTGACCGCACGTATGACCTTCTGATCTTCGAAGGTGATCATCTAGAGAAAGGGGCGGCGGTTGCCGCCCCTTTTTTTATAAGCTATCATTCGTGGGAATTATGCATTCGCTCCATAGCATTGCGATTTGATCGCTGAAGGACTTCATCATGAAAGCAGCCACCGTCATCATCGCCCTGAGCCTGTGCGCTCTCACGACGCCCGTGCACAGCATGCAGTCGAATTCGAAGCAGGCTACCTCGACTGAAACTCGCACGACCGATAGTGAGAAGCGGGATGCAGGCGATGATGCGAAAATTTGCAAATCCTTCAAGGTGACCGGCTCGAGGGCGAAGAAGGAGCGGCTGTGCAAGACCCGTGAGGAATGGATCGCCTTCTACAGCGAGACTCGCGATGAAGCGGGACGGCTCGCCAATCGCGAGGGCGTCTGCAGCGATGCGAGCATCTGCGGCGGCAACTGAACCATCGACGGGCCGTTCCACCGGATCGGCCTTCCTGCCTGAATGAAATCGAGCCAGGCCCCAAATCTCTAGGGGTTCGGCAGCGTGTGCCGGATGTCAGCAGCGCGTTTGTGGACCGCAAGATCTGACGGTCTCGCAAAACTGTTGCAAATTGGTGACCCTCGCTACCGAACTGTAGCATTTGCGCGCTTCGGAGCCATGCATCGCTTGCGTCGTAGCCCGCCGCTTGCTTTCATCGCGCCATCAGCCGGACAACCCCGGCTTGAGTAGGGGACTGACAATCATGAAGAAGACCTTTTCCACCCTGGGTGGACGGGCCGCGCTGTTTACCGGTGCCGGTCTCGCCGCCCTTGCGCTGGCCAATCCGGCCTATGCGCAGGACGTCGACACGTCCGAGCAGGACGCGTCCGACACTGCCGACGAAGGCCCGGATGCTGTCGTCGATCCGGCTCCGGCAAATGCTATCATCGTTTCGGGTTCGCGCATTGCGCGTCCGAACCTCGAATCGCCGGTTCCGGTCACCAGCGTTACCGCGGAAGACCTGACCAACCAGGGCGACATCTCGCTCGGCGACGCGCTGAACGACCTTCCCTCGCTGCGCACCACCTTCAGCCAGGGCAACTCGACCCGCTTCATCGGTACGGCCGGCCTCAACCTGCTCGATCTTCGCGGCCTCGGCACCAGCCGTACGCTGGTCCTCGTCAACGGCAAGCGCCACATCACGGCACTGCCGGGCGACTTCATCGTCGACGTCAACACGATCCCGGTCGACCTGCTCGAGCGTGTCGATGTGGTGACCGGCGGTAACTCCGCCGTTTATGGTTCGGACGCTGTTGCCGGCGTGGTGAACTTCATCCTCAAGCGCGACTTCGAAGGTTTCGCCGTTCGCGGCCAGGCCGGCATCTCGGAAGAAGGCGACCGTGCGACCCGCTTTATCTCCGCAACCTACGGCAAGAACTTCGCCGACGGTCGCGGCAATATCGCGGTTTCCGGCGAGTACGCCAAGTCGGACCCGCTGTACTTCCGTCAGCGCGACGATCTGACCGGCGCCTACAGCGGTCGCTGCCAGTACAATCTTGTCAGCGACGATCCGGGCGACGAAGGAGACTTCGGGAGCGACGGCATCACCGATCTCGAGCCCATTTGCGGTGTCCGCAACGGGTCGATCTCCGACGGTGGTACGCTCGGCAGCCTCGGTGGTGGCGTCTACCTGCGCTTTGCGCCGAACGGCAACCTGTTCGTCGATACGCCGGATGATCCGCTTCCGTTCTCCGGCAACGTCGTCGGCGGTGGCGGCTCCACGCTGCGCAATACCGGCCAGCTGGCTGCAGGTCTCGAGCGCTACACGGCGAACATCCTTGCCCGTTTCGATGTCACCGACGCTTTCCGTCCGTTCGTCGAAGCGAAGTATGTTCGCCTCGAAGCCATCCAGGAAGGCCAGCCGAGCTTCTTCGTCGGCGGCCCTACTTATGTCGGCGGCAACCCGCTGTTCTGCGACAACGCCTTCCTGAACGATCAGGCGCTCGGCACGCTGCAGAGCTACGGCCTTTGTTCTGCCGGACGGACCAACACGCAGACCGTTCCGCTGTCGCGTTTCAACATCGACTTCGGTGGTCGTGGCGAACTACAGACGCGTGAGACCTATCGCATCGTCGGCGGTATCGAAGGCACGTTCAACGACGACTGGAACTACGAGCTTTCGGCCAACTACGGTCGTCTCGAAACCGACCTTCGTTCGCTGAACAACCTCGTCCTGTTCGATCTCGACGGGAATCCGGCAGGCTTCAACCTGGCTGCCGATGCCGTCCTGAACGGTGCCGGTAACCCGGTCTGCCGCATCAATGCGGATTCCGATCCGAGCAATGACGATCCGAACTGTGTGCCGATCAACCTGTTCGGCTTCGGCGCTCCGAGCCAGGCGGCTCTGGACTATGTCAACACGACCGGTCGCCGGGAAGGCAATGCCGAACAGTTCGTGGTTCTGGCCTCGCTGGCCGGCGATCTGTCGGATCTGTTCGAACTGCCGGGTGGCCCGATCGCTTTCGCAATCGGCGGTGAATACCGTGAAGAGCGCGCTTTCGAAGCATTCGACGAACTGACCGCCAGCGGCGGTACGTTCCTGAACGCCATTGCGCCGTTCGATCCGCCGGCCCTGAAGGTCAAGGAAGCTTTCGGCGAACTTCGCGTTCCGCTGCTGGCCGACCTGCCCTTCGCCGAAGAGCTGACCCTCAACGGCGCAGCTCGTGTTTCGGACTACAACACCGCAACCGGCACGACCTTCTCATGGAACGTCAACGGCATCTACGCACCGATCCCGGATATCCGCTTCCGCGCGGGTTACGCCGTCTCGGTGCGTGCGCCGACGCTGAGCGATCTTTACTCGCCGCAATCGGAGAACTTTGCCTTCCTGGCGGATCCCTGCGATATCGGTCAGGGCAATATCAGCGTTAACCCGAACCGCAGGGCAAACTGCGCTGCGGCTGGCGTTCCGACGACCCTGAACGCGGCAGCTGTCGCTGCATGTCAAGGTAGTTCGGTCGAAGCTGATCGTCGTGAACTCGGCGATCCGTTCATCAACTGCCCTGCGATCACAGCGTCGACGGCATACACGTCTGGAGGCAATCCGAACCTTTCCGAGGAAAAGGGCAAGTCCCTTACTCTTGGCGTGGTTGTCGAGCCGCGGTTCCTGCCGGGCTTCAGCGTAACGGTCGATTACTACAACATCGAGATCGAAGATCAGATCGCCGTCCTCGGCGCTCAGACGATCCTCAATAACTGTTACGATTCGCCGTCTGGGATTGATAACCCCTTCTGTACGACAGTTGCACGCGACGCGACGACCGGGTTCTTCCTTGAGCCGGCCGTGCTTTCGAGCGGTGTCAACTTCGCCTCGCGCGAAACCGAAGGCATCGACATCGACGTGCGGTACAACCGGACTTTCGACAATGGTGACCGTTTGAGCGTGCGCGCAATTGCAACGCACCTGCTCAAGCTGAACTTCTACGAAGATCCGACGCTTCCGGACAATCCGAACCGTATCAAGAGCGAACTGGGCGATCCCGACTGGGCCGCCTCGCTCAATACGACCTACGATTTCGGCGATGTCGCCCTGACCTGGTCCGCGCGTTACATCGGCCCGATGTACAAGAGCGCGTACGAGAACCAGAACCCGTATCCGGGTCTCTGCCCGCCAGAAGGCACTGTAGGCTCTTCGGGTGGCACTTGTACTCCGGGCGAACTGGTCACCCTCGATCCGAACAACGCGGACCAGTATGAAGATCCGACCTTCTCGGATAAGATCTACAACAACTTCCGCGTGACCTGGGATGTGCAGGAAGAGTTCAGCTTCTACCTCGGCGTGGACAACGCGTTCGATGTGAAGCCGCCCTTCGGCCAGCTCGGCATCGCCGGCGGTGAACCGTACGACAACTTCGGTCGTTACTGGTACGCCGGTTTCAACATCGAGCTGTAAGTTCGAACGAAGGGCGACCTTCGGACCAAAAAGAAAGGGCCCCGGGAGACCGGGGCCCTTTTTCATGTGCAGACTGTTTGCGGAGACGGACCCAGCCGCCATCCGGCCTCAGCTGACGGCCATCTCCAGCGCGCCATCACCTTCGTCGACCGCCACGGTGGCGCCGTCCGGCACCTCGCCGCGCAGGATCTTGTCGGCCAGCGGGTCCTGCAGATAACGCTGCACCGCACGCTTCAGCGGTCTTGCGCCATAGACCGGGTCGTATCCCACCCGGCCGAGCCACTTTTTCGCGCCCTCGGTCAGGTCGATCGTGATTTTGCGATCCTTCAGCAGCTTCTGCACGCGCGCGACCTGGATCTCGACGATCGGGGCCATATGCTCCTGCGCCAGCCGGTGGAACAGGATGATCTCGTCCAGCCGGTTGAGGAATTCGGGGCGGAAATGTCCGCGCACGACGTCCATCACCTGCGGCTCGACATCCTCGACCTTCTGCTCGTCGGTCATCTGCGCGAGATACTGGCTGCCGAGGTTCGAGGTCAGGATGATCAGCGTATTGGTGAAATCCACCACGCGGCCCTGCCCGTCGGTCAGACGCCCGTCGTCGAGCACCTGCAGCAGCACGTTGAACACGTCGCTATGCGCTTTCTCGACCTCGTCGAACAGTACGACTTGATAGGGTCTGCGCCGCACCGCTTCGGTCAGCACGCCGCCTTCTTCATAGCCGACATAGCCCGGAGGCGCGCCGATAAGGCGGGCGACCGCGTGCTTCTCCATGAACTCGCTCATGTCGATGCGGACCATTGCCTGGTCGTCGTCGAACAGGAAGCCGGCGAGCGCCTTGGTCAGCTCGGTCTTGCCGACGCCGGTGGGGCCGAGGAAAAGGAAGCTGCCGAGCGGCCGGTTCGGGTCCTGCAGGCCGGCACGCGCGCGGCGCACGGCCTTGGATACGGCATCGATGGCCTGCGATTGGCCGATCACCCGCTTGGCGAGGATGTTCTCCATATCGAGCAGCTTCTCGCGCTCGCCCGCCATCATCCGGTCGACCGGGATGCCGGTCCAGCGACTTACGACGCCGGCGATGTCGTCCTCGGTGACCTCTTCCTTGAGCAGCGCGTTTTCGGTCTGGCCGCTCGCTTCCGCGAGTTGCTTCTCGAGCTGCGGAATCTTGCCGTATTGCAGCTCGCCCGCCTTGGCGAGATCGCCTGTGCGCTGCGCCTGCTCCAGTTCGAGCCGCACCTGGTCGAGTTCTTCCTTGACCCGCGCCTCGGCATGGATCTTGTCGCGCTCGTTCTGCCAGCGCGTGGTCAACTCGGAGGACTGCTGTTCAAGTTCGGACAGCTCCTTGCGCAGCGCCTCGAGGCGATCCTTCGAGGCGGAATCGCTTTCCTTTTGCAGGGCCTGCTCCTCGATCCGTAGCTGGATGATGCGGCGGTCGAGCGCCTCGATCTCCTCGGGCTTGCTTTCCACCTCCATGCGGATGCGCGAAGCCGCCTCGTCCATCAGGTCGATCGCCTTGTCGGGGAGGAAGCGGTTCTGGATATAGCGATTGCTGAGCTGCGCCGAAGCGACGATCGCGCCATCGGTGATGCGCACGCCGTGGTGCAACTCGTACTTGTCCTTGATGCCGCGCAGGATGCTGATCGTGTCCTCGACGCTCGGCTCGTCGATATAGACGGGCTGGAATCGCCGCTGGAGCGCAGGGTCCTTCTCCACGTATTTCTGGTATTCGTCGAGCGTGGTCGCACCGATGCAGTGCAGCTCGCCGCGCGACAGGGCAGGCTTGAGAAGATTGCCCGCATCCATGCTGCCTTCGCTAGCGCCCGCGCCGATCAGCGTGTGCATCTCGTCGATGAACAGGATGATCTGGCCATCGGCACCCTTTACCTCGTCGAGCACGGCCTTCAGCCGCTCTTCGAACTCGCCGCGATATTTCGCGCCAGCGATCAGGGCGCCCATGTCGAGCGCCATCAGCGTGCGGCCCTTCAGGCTGTCGGGCACGTCGCCATTCGCGATGCGTAGCGCAAGCCCTTCGGCGATCGCGGTCTTGCCGGTGCCGGGTTCGCCGATGAGGGCGGGATTGTTCTTGGTCCGCCGGGCGAGGATCTGCACAGTCCGGCGGATTTCCTCGTCGCGGCCGATGACCGGATCGAGCTTGCCGTCGCGCGCCGCCTGCGTGAGGTCGCGCGCGTACTTCTTCATCGCGTCGTAGCTTTCCTCGGCGCTGGCACTGTCGGCGCTGCGACCACCGGTCGCTTCCTGGATCGCCTCTTCGAGCGACTTCGCATCCACACCGGCGGACTTGACCGCCTTGCCTGCGTCATTGTCCGACAGGGCGAGTGCCTGCAACAACCGCTGCACGGGCACAAAGCTGTCGCCAGCTTTCTCGGCCAGCTGTTCGGCCTGGTCGAGAGAGCGCACGGCATCGTTGTCGAGGCCCGGCGTCGATTGCGCCCCGCCGCCGGAAACCGCCGGAATCTTGCCGAGCGCCGTATCGACCTCGGTAATCGCCACGCCCGGATTGCCGCCCGCGCGCTGGATCAGCTGCGCCGCCATGCCCTGATTGTCCTCGAGCAGCGCCTTGAGGATATGCAGCGGCGTGATCCGCTGATGGCTCATGCGGATCGCAACGGTCTGCGCGCTCTGCAGGAAGCCCTTGGCGCGGTCGGTGAATTTTTCGAGATTCATCTGGAAACCCCTGTGCTTGAATATCCGCTCGCATATGGTGTTGCGGTTATGCAACACAAGCCCTCGACGCAAATTTCGCGAGGTGTGTTAGGCGAATATAGGGGTGTGCCCGCGCTTGGCGAGAGGCGCAGCGAAAATTATTCCGCTGGCTCGCCTTCGAGCCCGGGCACCATCACGGTTCGGTCGCCGCCGAAATCCTCGCGCACGACGACGAGGCCCTGCCGCTCGAGGTGGTCGAGCAGGCGGCGGATGCGTCCCGGCGAACTGGTGCCATAGGCACGGGCAAGCGCCTCCTCGTCGACCTGCGTTTCGCCCGCATGAGCGGCGCGAGCGATGACCAGGAAGGGTGCGAGCAGGTCTTCCTCGACCGCCTCGGCCAGTTCCATGATGCGCGCGGCCGTCCCTTCCGGCAACTCGTCAAGACCAGCGCCCGCCATGGCGAAGCGGCGGCGGAAGGCGCGCATGTCGGGCATCGGGCCGATGATCCGTTCGCGCCGGCAGCGGGTGAGGAGGGTCTGATATTGCGCGCTGGCGGACTGGAAGGCGACGCCCTCTTCGTTCGCCATTGCACGGATAATCGCCTCGATCTGCTCCGCCACGGCGGAGGTGTCGCGCGGTTCGGCGGGCGGCGCAACCTGACGCTCTTCCGCCTGCGCGATACTCTGCTCGACGTCCTCGACCCGCGGGGCGGACGGGGGCGGAGGCGGCGCAGCTTTTGAGACGTCTCCCGCAAGGTCTCGTGTCAGCAGCGCTTCCATGTCGGCAGGCGCGGTATCGGGGAGCGCCATCAACCCTTCCGCGCGTGCCTGGTGGCCGGTCTTCACAGGGCCGATCTTGCAAGCCAAGGGGAGCCGCGTGATGGCCGGACCGAGCGCGAGGAAGTGCCCGCGCTCCAGCTCGCGAATCCGCTCCGCCTGCCGCCGCTCCATGCCGAGCAGGTCGGCCGCACGAACCATGTCGATGTCGAGGAAGGTCCGCCCCATGAGGAAGTTCGACGCCTCGGCCGCGACGTTCTTGGCGAGCTTCGCCAGTCGCTGTGTCGCCACGATACCCGCGAGGCCCCGCTTGCGCCCGCGGCACATGAGGTTGGTCATGGCCGACAGCGTCATTCGCCGCGTGTCCTCCGCCATCTCGCCCGCAGCCGAGGGGGCGAACATCTGCGCCTCGTCCACGACGACCAGCGCCGGGTACCAGTGCTCGCGCGGAGCATCGAACAGGGCGGTGAGGAATTGCGCGGCACAGCGGATCTGTTGTTCCACCTCCAGCCCGTCGAGATCGAGCACCACGCTGGCGCGGTGTTCGCGGATGCGGCGGGCGAGCGCCTCGATCTCGCCTGGCGAATAGGCCGCGCCGTCGATCACTACATGACCGAATTCTTCGGCCAGCGAGGGGAAATCGCCTTCGGGATCGATCACCACCTGCTGCACCATGCCGGCGCTTTCCTCCAGCAAGCGGCGCAGCAAATGCGACTTGCCGCTGCCGGAATTGCCCTGGACGAGCAGGCGCGTGGCGAGCAGTTCCTCGACGTCGAACTCGACCGGTTTTCCGGTGGCGTCATGGCCGATGGTGATCTGCGTGCTCACACACTCTGGCTAGCGAGCCGAATCCCGTTAACGAAATAGCGCATGGCGGGTTTTGCCCAGCCGAATGCGGCCTCTTTGCACTGGCCGCCTTTCTCGCTAGGCCACGCGCCGAGAGAGGAATTGTCTTAATGCGTAAATGGTTTGCGCGCGGCGGGTTCGCGCTGCTCGTTGTGTTGCTCATCGCTTTCGTGGCGCTGGCGACGTGGGAGCCCTTCTGGGCCGAGCGGGACGATGTCCGCCCCTCTACCGGCACCTATACTGCGGAGATCGTGCGTGACGAATTCGGCGTGCCGCACATTTATGGGACACGCGATGCGGACGTCGCCTATGGCGTGGCCGTCGCCCATTCGGAGGACGATTTCTCCACCCTGCAGGATGTGATCGCGATGAGCCGCGGGCGCTATGGCGCGATCGCCGGGCAGGAGGGCGCGGCCTTCGACTATGCCTACCACCTGCTCGACGCGCGCGGCACTGCCGAGCAGCGTTTTCCCGAATTGCCGGAGGATACGCGCGCGCTCTTCGAAGCCTATGCCGCGGGCCTCAACGATTACGCGGCGGCGCATCCGGACGAAGTGAAACTGGGCAACCTCTTCCCGGTGGACGGGGTAGACGTGGCCGCCGGTTTCGCGCTGCGCCAGCCGTTTTTCTTCGGCCTCAGCAATGTCATCGGCCCGCTGGTCGAAGGCGAGCCCCTGCGCCCCGAGCAAGGGCCGGCCATACTGGGCACTGGCGAAACGATGTTAGACGACAATGCCGAGCCGATCGTGCGAGCGAGCCGAATGTCACGACGCCCCGCGCCCGGCCCGTTGCCCTATGCGGACGAAGCCGCGTTTTCAGGCTCCAACGCGTTCGCCGTGACCCCGGAGAAGTCCGGCGGGCCGACTACGCTGATCTCGAACTCGCACCAGCCCTGGCGCGGCGGTGTCGCGTGGTACGAGCTGGTGGTCGAGAGCGGCGAAGGTTGGCATTTCGCCGGGGCGAATTTCCCCGGCAGCCCCTACCCCTTTCTCGGCCACAATGCCGAACTCGGCTGGACCAACACGGTCAACACGCCCGACATGGTCGATATCTACCAGCTGGTGCTGGACGACAGCGGCACACGCTATCGACTCGACGGCGAGTGGCGAGACCTCGAAAAGCGCACGGTGACGCTGCCGGTGCGCGTCGGGCCGATCGTCCTGCCGATCCGGCGTGATATCTGGCGCAGCGTGCACGGCCCTGTGGTGAAGAACGACCAGGGTGCCTTCGCCATCCGTTATGGCGGGATGGGCAATCTCGGCCAGCTCGACGCCTACTACCGGCTCAACAAGGCCAGCTCGCTCGACGAATGGCAGGGCATCCTCGCGCGGATGGACATCCCTTCGACCAACTTCATCTATGCCGACAAGGCGGGCAATATCGCCAATATCTACAATGCCGCGATCCCGTCCCGGCCCGCGACCGTGAATGGCGAGCGGATCGACTGGCGCGGCATCCTGCCCGGCGATCGCAGCGACCTGATCACGCGCGGCCCGGTCAGCTACGAGCAATTGCCCCGGTATGTGAATCCGGCCAGCGGCTGGTTGGTCGAGGCAAACAACAACCCCTTCCTCGACGCCGGGCCCGGCAGCAATCTGTCGCCCGAGGACTTCCCGCCCGAACTCGGCATCGAGATCAAGAACACCAATCGCGGGACGCGCGGGGCGAAGCTGATGGCCGAAGCGGACCTGCTCGACCGCGCTGCGCTGGAGCGGATCAAATACGACACCGGCTATGAAAACACGGGCTACATCGCGCAGATGCTGCGCGATGTGGCGGCAATCCGCACCGATGACGAGCAGCTGCTGGCAGCCCAGCGCCTGCTCGCTGGATGGGATCTCAAAGCCGACAATAACGGCCGCGCCGACAGCCTAGCCCTGCTGATGATCCGGCCGTTCATGGGATCGAGCTATAACAACGAGCCCTGGCCCGATGCGGAGAAGGAACTGCAACGCTCGGTCGACCACCTGCTGACTCATTTCGGGAGGCTCGACCCGCCGATGGGCGAATTGCTGCGCCTGCGCCAGGGCGAAGTCGACCTTCCGCTCGACGGAGGCTCCGACACGCTGCGCGCCTCGACGCTATGGGACATCGAAGAAGATGGCCGCCTGTCCGTGCGCCACGGTGACAGCTTCATCCAGTGGGTCGAATGGATGCCGGGCGAGCGGGTCAAATCGCGCTCGATCCAGCCCTTCGGTTCTGCGACCACGCGGCCCGATTCCCCGCATTACGCCGATCAGGCTACGCTGTTCATCCAGCACCGCTTGAAGCCGGTGCATTTCTGGCGCGAGGATGTGCTTGCCAATGCCGTGCGCCGCTATACCGTTTCATCCGACCGAACTCGCTAACAGGAACTCGACCATGCGCCATATCCTGCTGACCGGAATTGCCACCTTCGCTCTTGCCGGATGCGCCAGCGTGCCCGGCGAGCCGATGGCAACCGCGGCCACTCCGCCCGCCACCGACGGCTCGCTAGCCAGCCTCGTAGACAAGGTCGATATTCCCTACGAGCAGTTCACGCTGGACAACGGCCTCACCGTCCTCGTCCACACCGATCGCAAGGCGCCGATCGTGGGCGTGACGACCTATTACCGCGTCGGATCGAAGCACGAACCACGCGGCCGAACCGGCTTTGCGCACCTGTTCGAGCACCTTATGTTCGGCGGCAGCGAGAACGTCGAGAACTTCGACATTCCCCTGGAGGCCGCAGGCTCGACCAGCACCAATGGCTCGACCAATTTCGACCGCACCAATTACGTGGAAACCGTTCCCACCGGCGCGCTCGACTTAGCGCTGATGATGGAAAGCGACCGCATGGGCTACCTCCTCGGCGCGATCAGCCAGGAGAAGCTCGATAAGCAGCGCGGCGTGGTCCAGAACGAAAAGCGGCAGGGCGACAACCAGCCCTATGGCCTGACGTTCTACGCCATTCTCGAGGGCCTGTTTCCTGTCGGGCACCCTTACCGCCACTCGACCATCGGTTCGATGGCCGATCTCGACGCGGCGAGCCTGACCGATGTGCGCAACTGGTTCATCGACAATTACGCGCCGAACAACGTCGTCCTCTCGCTGACCGGCGATATCGATGCCGCGACCGCGCGCCCGATGGTCGAGCGCTGGTTCGGCGAGATCGAGCGAGGGCCGGAAGTCACGCCGGTGCAGGCCGCGCCGGTCACGCTGGCGGCGGAAAAGA
Organism: uncultured Erythrobacter sp.; assembly: GCA_947499095.1. Lineage (GTDB taxonomy): Bacteria > Pseudomonadota > Alphaproteobacteria > Sphingomonadales > Sphingomonadaceae > Qipengyuania. The sequence goes on along the minus strand of CANMMR010000007.1, from coordinate 69,592 downwards.
CCCGCGAGCTGGTCGACCAAGTTCCGCAGACGCGTGTCTATCGCGCCTGGACCGGGCCCGGCATCAACCACGCGGACGCCGTACCACTGGCGATCGGCATGAACATCCTCGGCGGCCTCGCCAGCTCGCGGCTCGACAATGTGCTGGTCCGCGACGAACAGCTCGCCACCAGCGTCAGCGCCTTCAACTGGCAGTCCGAACAAGTCGGCATCCTGATGGCGCAGATGGACATCAAGCCGGGCGTCGATCGCGCACAGGCGGAAGCCCGGCTCGACGCCGTCATGGCCGAATATCTCGCCAGCGGGCCGACCCCGGCCGAAATGGACCGCGCAGCAACCAGCTGGGTGTCGAGCGAGATCGACGCACTGGAACGCGTCGGCGGCTTCGGCGGCAAGGGATCGACGCTGGCCGAAGGGCTGCTCTATTCCGATGACCCGGCCTATTACCGCACGGCACTGGAGCGCGCGGCCTCGCTCGAAAGCGGCGAAGTGCGCGAGGCGCTCGGCCGCTGGCTCAATCGCCCGGCCTACAAGCTTGCCATCGTGCCCGGCGAGCGGGTCGAAAGCGGCGCAGACATGGGCGGCTGGGGCGACGAGGCAACCACTCCCGCACCTGAGCCGGACGCCAAGGAGCCGATCGAGATCACCCGCACCGGCCCGCCGCGCGAGATGCCGACGCCGGAAGACGTCGGCCCGCTGACTTTCCCGACCGTCGAGCGAGCCGAGCTCTCGAACGGCATCTCGGTCGCCCTGGCCCGTCGTACCGCCGTGCCCAAGGTCGTCATCTCGATGCAGTTCGATGCCGGCTATTCCGCAGATGGCGCCGCCCGCGCTGGCACGCAATCGCTGATGATGGACCTGCTAGAAGAAGGCACGACCAGCCGCAGCGCCGTCGAGATCGCCGAGGAGCAAGAGCGCCTCGGCGCTTCGATCGGCACCGGCAGCTCGCTCGACACCAGTTCGGTGACGATGAATGCGCTCGCGACCAATCTCGCGCCGTCGCTGGAGCTGATGGCCGACATCGTGCGCAATCCCGCCTTTGCCCAGACCGAGGTCGAGCGTGTGCGCGACCAGCGTCTGGCCGAGATCGCCCAGCAACTGTCCTCCCCGGGCGGGCTGGCCAGCCGCACGCTGCGCCCGCTGATCTTCGGCGAGAACCATCCCTATGGCACCGTCGGCAGCCTCGGCACCGTACCGGTGGTCGAGGCCATCGGCCCGGCAACCCTGCGCGCGGAGCATGGCAAGTGGATCCGGCCCGACAATGCCGAGATTTTCGTGGTCGGCGACATCACCATGCCCGAACTGACCCGCCAGCTGGAGGGTGCGTTCGGCGACTGGCAGCCGAGCGGGGCCGCAGCGCCCGAGAAGGTCTTCACCGATTCCGCTCGGGTGGACGGCACACGCCTCGTGGTCATCGACCGGCCCAATTCGCCGCAATCTGTCATCTATGCCGGCCGGGTCCTGCCGCTCGCGGGCGCGACGCCGGGGCTGGAATCGCTCGATCTAGCCAACGAAGTCCTCGGCAACGGCTTCCTCAGCCGACTCAACATGATCATTCGCGAGGAAAAGGGGTGGAGCTACGGCGCGCGCAGCGGCGTCGATGCCCCGGCCGGTCCGCGCACCTTCACGGTCAGCACTTCGGTCCAGTCCGACCGCACGGGCGATTCGGTCCAGCTGATCCTCGATACCGCACGCGAATTCGCCGAAGGCACCCGCACGGTCGACGATACCGAGTTCACCCGCGTCACCGACGGCAATATCCGCGGCCTCCCGAACCGCTTCGAGACCAATTACCAAGTGCTCGGTGCGATCGTGGAGAACGACCGGCTCGGCCGGCCGGACGATTACTACACCACCCTGCCCGCCACCTATCGCGCGATCGACAAGGCCGCGATCGATGCGGCGGCACGTCAGTATCTCGGCCCCGACGACCTCACCATCGTGGTGGTCGGCGACCGGAGCGAGATCGACGCGCAGCTCGAGAAGCTCGGCCTGCCGACGACCTATCTCGATGTTGACACTGATGTCAGCAACGCGGATTAAGGTGCCACTTCAAACCCTCAAATTTTGCAGAGAGGAATTACCATGTCCGTAGCCGGTACGTATGACACCGTCGTCAAGAGCCCGATGGGCGACCAGAAAGGCACCTTCACCGTCGTCCCCGGTGACGATGGCAACACTTTTACCGGCTCGATGGCCGGCGGAATGGGTTCGATGGACGTCAAGGACGGCACCATCAACGGCAACGCGCTGAGCTGGAAGATGGACATGACCGTCCCCATGCCGATGACGCTGAACTGCAACGCGACCGTCGATGGCGACCAGCTGACCGGCACCGTGAACGCGGGCGCTTTCGGCGACATGCCGATCACGGGCGAACGCCAGGGCTAGGCTGTTCAACAGCGAGAATTGGAGGGCGTCGGGAGAGATTCCGACGCCCTTTTGCATTGGCACTGGCCATAGCCTGAAAGGTTACCGAACCTCCCAATCCGCCGCGCGGTGGTAGTCTTCTACCGGGAGCCGAGTCGTTTCGGCCCGCGGAACGGCTTGGTTCGTGCAAGGTGTTCACGAATAAGGGGAGTTGTTCGTCATGAATTCCACACTGCCAAAATCCGCACTTTTCTGCGCCGCTGTCGCGATGGTCGCCACGCCGGTCCTCGCCGAGAAAGCCAGCCAGCTGGTCGATATAAACGGCAGCATGGGCCGCGATGCGGAATACCAGCTGCAGCAGCGCGGTTTCGCTCACGTCTCCACCCACAAGAACGAGATGGGCTACGCCTACCGCTATTGGTGGGACGAGGCGGACGACGATTGCGTGCAGGTCGAAGTCTACAATGGCCGTGTCGAGACTATTCACGACGCCAGCGACCAGGATTGCGGCCACCACGAAGACAGCGCGGGAACCGCGGTCGCCGCCGTGGCAGGTGCCGCGATCCTCGGTGCTTTGCTGAGCCACAAGTCGCACCATCACGAGGACGGCAACCACCACTCCGACCGTGACAGCGAGCTGCAGTACGAGCGCGGCTATACCGACGGACTGCATAATGCGGCCTATCACAATTACGACCGCTCCGATGCTTATTCGAACGGCTATTCGGCGGGCGTCCAGCAACGCAATACCAATTTGTCGCATCATCACGGCCAAGGCGGCTATCGCCAGGCGGCGCAATTCAAGGATCTGCGCGACGCCCGCGCGGCAGGCGGGATGACCCAGCTCGAGCGCCGCGGCTTTCGCCAGGTGGACAATTTCACCAGCGGCAACACGCGCTATTCGATCCAGTGGCGGCCCCAGTCGCGCCAGTGCGTGCAGGTCACCATCGCCGATGGCCGGTTCTACGATATCCGCGATATTGGCCAGCATCCCAATTGCCGTTGAGGGAGGATAACAGATGATCTTCAGACCAGTATTAGCGGGGGCTTCGGCCCTCGTCCTTATCGCCTGCGGGGAGACCGCGGATACGTCCGAGCCGGAGGCGCCGGCAGAGGATGTCGCCGTCATTCCCGAAACGCTCGCCCCGTTCGGCGACGGATACCCGGCGTCGGGCGATCCGTGCAGACGATTGGGCGAGAGCGCGGCTACGTCTAACTATCTCGACGACAGCGCAATCCTGGTCGGCTGCCCGACCGAGGCATCCGCCGAAGCGCTGGGCGGAGAGGTCGTCGAGAATATCGACGGCGTGCGGCTGGTCAGTGTCGTAATGAGCGACGCCAATGTGGGGATGGGCGAAAACGGGCCCATGGCCAGCGAGAGCGAGGACGCTTTGGTCGCAGGCACCGAGTATAACGCGACGACCATCCTCGACTGCGGCTTCGACGGCAATGCCCCGACCCAGTCCTGCAACGCGGGGGTAAAACGCAACTGGAGCGAAAAGCCGGGCGAGCACCTGGTCGAGGTGACCAAGCCCGACGGACGCAAGCGGGCGATCTTCTTCCGCGGGACCGAACCCTATGGCGCGGACAGCGCGCAGTCGGACGGGTCTGCCGGATGGGACTTCGAAACCAGCCGCGATGGCGACCGGGTCGCGATCAGCTACGGCCCGGAAACCTATGTGATCGTGGATGCACTGATTACCGGGGGCTGAGGTTCAGCGCTTCCACAGCCAGTAGAGGATTGCTGCATTGATGGCGGGCGCAAGGATGGCCAGCACCGGACCGGTCAGGCCGGCCTTGTCGCCCAGCCAGTTCCACGGCAGGCCGAGCGGGACAAGAAAGATGCCCGAAAGGGGATCCCGCTCTTGCCCGAACCAGCCGAACGTGCCGACTGCCAGTAGCAGCAGCGCCAGTGCGTCTAGCACGGTGAAGATGATGAACGCCCACTTCATATGTGCACGAGCCTACCATCAGCAGTGACTTTGGCAATCAGTCGAGGTGTGCCCGCACTGCCTGATAAGCCGCAGCCGCCACTGTATTTGCGAGGTTGAGCGAGCGAACCTTGTCCGACCGCATCGGCAGACCGACGAGTCGCGCGCGGTGGGCCTCGATGATTTCCGCCGGGATGCCCTTGGTCTCGCGCCCAAAGACCAGATAGGCATCTTCCGGGTAATCCGGTTCGTAGAAGCTGCGCTGCGCGTATTCCTCGAACAGGTAGAGCTGGTCCGTCCGCGGCACCCGCTCCGCGATGAACGCCTCCCAGCTGGCGAACTCGACCAGCCGGATATGTGGCCAGTAATCGAGGCCCGAGCGCTTCACTCGCTTGTCCGAAATCTCGAACCCCAGCGGGTGGATCAGCACCAGTTCCATATCGAGCGCCACACAGGTCCGTCCAACCGCGCCGGTGTTGCCGGGTATCTCGGGCTGGACAAGGACGATGGAGGTCATCGCGCCCGGAACAGGCCCCACAGGAAGAGCGCCCAGCCGACTGTCAGAAGACCGCTCGATCCCAGGACGACGAGCGTAACGACGCTTTCGGCCAGAGCCGAACCATCATGTCCCTCGCCGGCCATCGGCAGCACCTGGCTGGCACCGCTCACTGCCGCAAGCGTAATGCCGACCCACAGGCCGACCATACCGATCGCATGCGTCCAGCGCGCAATCTGCTCAATCCGTTGGCCCAGCTTGGCCGTGCTCCAGAGCGCGCCCGCGATCATCACCGCCATTCCGCTTTGCACAGCATCGAGGTGCGCGGACAGGGCCATCCGTGGATTGGCGTGCAGGTCCAAGACGGCGCCTTGCAGGATGCCCGCCATAAACAGCGTTGCCCCCGTGATAACCAGCGAACGACCGGCCGGGGTTAGCGCCAGCTGCATTAGCCCAGCTTGTCCTTCAGGATCTGGTTGACCACTGCCGGATTGGCCTTGCCCTGCATCGCCTTCATCGTCTGGCCGACGAAGAAACCGAACAGCTTGTCCTTGCCGCCCCGATATTCTTCGACCTTGTCGGCGTTGTTGGCGATAATCTCGTCGATCGCGGCTTCGATTGCGCCGGTGTCGCTGACCTGCTTCAGGCCTTCGGTGCCGGCCACTTCCTCGGGGTCGCGACCGCTTTTGAGAACGATCTCGTAGATCTCCTTGGCCTGTCCGCCCGAAATCTCGCCCTTGTCCTGCATGGCGAGGATGCTCGCCTGTGCTTCGGCGGTGGCGTTCGACGGGTCGGCCTCGTCGCCGAGCGATTTCATGACGCCGGGCGCGACCGAGAGCGCCCAGTTGGCGACCTGCGTCGCGACCTTGGCTTCAGGCTTGCCGATCTTCGCGGCAGTTGCGGCGAGCAGCGTTTCGAAGCGCCCGAAGGTTTCGACTTCGGCGGTCAGCTCTCGCGCATTGTAGGGCGTGAGGCCGAGCTCGCTTTCGTACCGCTGGCGCTTGGCATCGGGCAACTCGGGCAACGAGGCGCGGCATTCCTCCAGAAACGCGTCCTCCAGTTCCAGCGGCAGCAGGTCGGGATCGGGAAAGTAGCGGTAATCATGCGCGTCTTCCTTGCTGCGCATGGTCCGCGTGGTGCCGGTGCCGGGATCGAACAAGCGCGTTTCCTGATCGACCGTCCCACCATTTTCCAGCACATCGACCTGGCGGTTGGCCTCGTATTCGATGACCTGCATGACGAAGCGCACGGAGTTCACGTTCTTCGTTTCGGTCCGCGTACCGAATTCTTCGCCCGGCTTGCGCACGCTGACATTGACGTCGGCGCGCATGGAGCCTTCTTCCATGTTTCCGTCACACGAGCCGACGTAGCGCAGGATCGAGCGCAGCTTGCGGACATAAGCCCCGGCCTCGGCAGGCGAGCGAATGTCGGGCTTGGAGACGATCTCCATCAGCGCCACGCCGCTGCGGTTGAGGTCGACATAGGACATGGTCGGATGCTGGTCGTGCATCAGCTTGCCCGCGTCCTGCTCGACATGGATGCGCTCGATGCCGATGACCTTGTCTTCGGCAATGCCCGCCTTCTCGTCCGCCTCGATCAGCAGCTGCCCTTCGCCCACGATCGGGTGATAGAGCTGGCTGATCTGGTAGCCCTGCGGCAAATCGGCGTAGAAGTAGTTCTTGCGGTCGAACCGGCTGTATTTGTTGATCTGCGCCTCGATCGCCATGCCGGTGCGCACCGCCTGGCGGATGCATTCGGCGTTCGGCACGGGCAGCATGCCGGGCATCGCTGCATCGACGAGGCTGACCTGCGTGTTCGGCTCCGCCCCGAAGGCGGTCGAGGCGCCGGAGAACAGCTTGGCCTTGGACGTGACCTGCGCATGGACCTCGAGGCCGATTACGACCTCCCACTCCCCCGTTGCGCCCTGGATGCGATAAGTGCTCATTCTGTTTCCTCGAAACGTGTCCGGGCAATCGAGATCATTTGGTCGAACATTGTCTCGAGACGATCAAACTGCCCTTGCTCCAGTGAGCCTTCCGGGAGCAGTTCCAGCACCGCCCGAATGCCATCGACCGAAGTTTGTATATCAACCGAGGATGCAAGCCCACGCTCCGCAAGAATTCGGAGGCCGTGAATGCCGGCTGTCAGCCCCGCGATACCCAGCAACCTATCGCGCCGGTCGTCAGAACTTTCACCGAATAATGTCACCACCATTTCTCCGGCTTCGCATCGAACCCGGCGCGCTGCTGGATCGCGAGGCCTGCGTTCAGTACGCCCTGCTCGTCGAAGGGTTTGCCGACGATCTGCAGGCCGAGCGGCAGGCCGTCGGTATTGACCGTGACCGGCACGCTCATCGCGGGCAGGCCGGCGAGCGATGCGGGGACGGCGAACACGTCGTTCAGATACATTGTCAGCGGGTCGTCGTTGAGCGAACCCAGCGGGAAACTCGCCGTCGGCGTGGTCGGCGCGAGGATCGCGTCGCACTGACCGAAAGCCTCGGCGAAGTCGCGGCTCACCAGCGTGCGGACCTTCTGCGCCTGGTTGTAATAGGCGTCGTAGAAACCGGCCGAGAGCACGAAGGTGCCGATCAGGATGCGGCGCTTGACCTCGTCGCCGAAGCCTTCGGCGCGGGTCGCGGCATACATGTCTTGCAGGCCCGCCCCGTCGGGGAGATCGCGCAGGCCGTAACGCACGCCGTCATAGCGCGCGAGGTTGCTCGAGGCTTCGGCGGGAGCGACGATGTAATAGGCGGGCAGCGCGTATTTGGTGTGCGGCAGCGAGACGTCGACGATCTCCGCGCCCGCATCGCGCAGCCATTCCTTGCCCTGCTCCCACGACTTGAGAATTTCCTCGTCGGTGCCGTCCATGCGGTATTCTTTCGGAATACCGATGCGCTTGCCCTTGAGGTCGGCGGAAAGGCCAGCCTCCCATGCGGGCACGTCCATGCTCAGGCTGGTCGCATCCTTCGGGTCGAACCCGGCCATCGCCTCCAGCATGATCGCGCAATCTTCGACTGTGCGGGCCATCGGACCGGCCTGGTCGAGGCTGCTGGCGAAAGCCACGACGCCCCAGCGGCTGCAGCGGCCATAGGTCGGCTTGATGCCGCAGATGCCGGTGAAGGCGGCGGGCTGGCGGATCGAGCCGCCAGTGTCGGTGCCGGTCGCGGCAGGCGCGATGCGTGCGGCTACTGCGGACGAGGAACCGCCCGAGGAGCCGCCCGGGCTCATCGCGGCATCGCTGCCCGCCTTGCGCCACGGCGAATTGACGTTGCCGAAATAGCTGGTTTCGTTGGAGGAGCCCATCGCGAACTGGTCGAGATTGAGCTTGCCCAGCATGCCCGCGCCCGCATCCCACAGGTTCTGCGACACGGTGCTTTCGTACTGCGGGTTGAAGCCTTCGAGGATGTGGCTGGCGGCAGTTGTCTGCACGCCTTTGGTGGCGAACAGATCCTTCATGCCGATCGGCACGCCGCCCATTGTGCCGAGGTCCTCGCCCTTGGCGCGCTTCGCATCGACTGCGTCGGCAGCTGCGAGAGCATGGTCGGGCGTGGTGACGATGAAAGCGTTCAGGCTGGCGGCTTCGGCCACGGCGGCGTTGAATGCTTCGGCAATTTCGCGCGCGGTGAACTCGCCGGACGCGACGCCGTCGCGGATGTCCTTGACGCCAAGGTTCGTAAGGTCGGTCATTATTCGATCACCTTGGGCACACCGAAGAAGCCGTGTTCGGCCGCGGGTGCGTTGGCGAGCACATCTTCGCGGCGACCGCCGGCGGTCTTGGGGTCGGCATCAACTACGTCATCGCGCAGTCGGAGGTGGTTTTCGATCACGGCGGTCATCGGCTCGACGCCGGAGACATCGACCTCGCCCAGCTGTTCGACCCAGTCGAGAATGCCGTTCAGCTCGGGCACCATGCGCTCGAGCTCCTCGTCACCCATCTTGATGCGCGCCAGCGAGGCGATTTTCGCCACGGTGGCCTTATCGACGGACATGGCTGCCGTCCTTTCCGTTCCTGGAGTTGACCGGTTGCGAAGCGAGCTAGCAGCGCCGCTCCGCAGCTTCAAGAATTCGCGTGACGCAGCCTACTCGGCAGGCGGCGCTGCGCCGGGTTCGCCCTGTTGCTGTTGCTGCTGCATCATCTGCTGCATTGCGGCGGCGCGCGCCTGGAAGTCTTCCTCGCTCATGAAGTCCACCACCTCGACCTCAAACACGAGATCGGCATTGGCGGGGATCGGCGAGCCCGGCGGCGGTTCGGCGCCATACGCCTGGTCCGCCGGAATGGTGAGGACGTATTCCCCACCCTTCTTCATCTGCGTCAGCCCTTCGATGAAGCCATCGATGATCGCGCCTTCCTGCAGCAGGAGGGGATTGCCGTCCGGAAACAGGCCCGGCGGGATCGGCAGGCGCTGCGAGCGGTCGAATTCGGTCCCGTCGGTGAGTTTCCCGACGTAATTCACGAACACCACGTCGCCCACCTTCGGCGATTCGCCGGTACCCTCGGCGACGGTTTCGACCGAAACGCCCTTGGGTACGGCCGCCCAGGCAAGGCCCGCGCCGAGCAGCACGGCGATAATCACGCCGATCCACAGCTTGGTCAGCGAGCCCTTGGCAATGGGCTGGAGGGGAACGCGGGTAATCTCGGTCATGCAAATTCGCCTGTGATACGCAAAGGGCGCGGATTTCTCCGCGCCCTCATGGCTTAGCTTGTTTGGTGTCGCAAGCCGGGATTACTTGACCCCGTCGCGCTCCATCCGCTTGCGCTCGAGCTTGCGGGCGCGGCGAACGGCGGCAGCCTTTTCGCGGGCGCGCTTCTCGCTCGGCTTTTCGTAGTGACGACGCAGCTTCATTTCGCGATAGACGCCTTCCCGCTGCAGCTTCTTCTTGAGCGCGCGGAGGGCCTGGTCGACATTGTTATCGCGAACCATGATCTGCATAAACTTCAATACCTCGACTTGCGGGCCAGAGCCCGCTCGCGGCGGGGTATGCCTCCTTGAATTGTGCTTCGTTGGATAAACGAAAAACGCGCCGAATCCGTTCCGGATCGGCTCGAACAGGGGCGCACATACGGATTCGAGGGCCAAAAGGCAACCCTGTTTGCTCGCCGAAATCATGTGTGAGTGTGGCGTTTACGCCATTGGAAGACATTTCGGGTAGGTTGACCGAGTTGACCGAGTTGACCGAGTTGACCGATATGGACCTGCGGAAACAACCGAGCTGGAAAACACCGACGATCGCCAGCCTCGTGCTGTACGGCATCTGCATCCTGCCGGTCATCGGCGAAGTTTCGATCTATCTCCTGCTGCCGGTGATCGCCGGGCTGTTGCTCACCACCGGGATGGTCTTGCTGGCGATCGAAACCGTCATCGGCACGCAGCCGGTGCGGATGATGCTGTGGCCCGTCCTCTACGTCGCCGCCATTGCGACAATCTATATCGACGGCCGCGTGCAGGCGAATGCTGCGACCGCGCAAGTAGCGCAAAGCGTGGAGGAGGCCCGAAGCCTGCGCCTCTACGGGTCCGTTCGGTCGCTCACGCTAGTTCAACGGAGCGACGACACCGTGATCAATCCGCATCGTATGCTCGCAGTCTATCTGCTGGACGAGGTGACCCAGATCGATCCGGAGACTAGAAAGGGATATCGCTACACCGTGGTGCCAGGCGACAAGGCACCGAAACTGGAATCGGGCGCCAACGCCGCCGAGACAGCACGATATTCGCGTACCAAGGACGAGAACGGCAATGTCGCCCTGATCAAGCGCGTTCCGGCGTCCTCCTATTCGCGCGGTCCGGTAATCATAGAGGGCAAGACGCAGAAAGTCCCCGGCTTCAAGAATAGCGAGATGGTGCCGCTCGAAATCCGCAGCGGCGGCCAGAGCGTCACGCTGCTGTCGGCCTGGGCGGAAACGCCGGCGGCCTATCCTTTGCCGATGCTCTATCGCGATCCGTGGCGGAACCGCGGGATCGTATTCTATCGGGGGTTCGAGCAACGCGAGAGACTCGATCCGGACGGCATGGAGGCGATGGAGAGAGTGGTCGAGCTGCTCGACCTCAAACCGCAGGACCTCTCGCGCTTCAGCGCGCACAACTTCGGGTGACGCGCTGGCCATGCCGCGCTAAGGCGTCGGCGCAATGTCCAGCTACTCTCCCGTCCTTGCCAGCCTCAACGTCGCCCTCGGCGGCGCGATCGGTGCCGTGCTGCGCTATCAGCTCGGGCGAGGCATGACGTGGTGGCTGGGGCCGCAGATGGTCTCGCTGTTCCCTTGGGCGACGCTCGCCGCCAATGCCGTCGGCAGCCTCGCCATGGGGTTGCTGGCTGGCTGGCTGGCCGTTCGCAGCAGCGGCGACGGCGAGCAGATGCGCCTGCTGTTGGGCGTCGGCCTGCTCGGCGGCTTCACCACATTCAGCGCTTTCAGCCTGGAGATGGTCCTGCTTATCGGCCGCGGGCAATTCCTCTTCGCCGCCCTTTACGCGATTCTCAGCTTTGCGCTCGGCATCAGCGCGCTGATGGTCGGCATCACCCTGATGCGGAGCTTCGCATGAAAACCGCCGACGAAGTCCGCACCTTTACCGTCGAGCAGGACGATGACGGCGTCCGCCTCGACCGCTGGTTCAAGAGGCATCTGCCGCAGGTCGGCTTCGGCACGGTCAGCAAATGGGCGCGCACCGGCCAGATCCGCGTCGACGGCAAGCGCGCCAAACCCGACGATCGGATCGCTGCGGGCCAGCAGATTCGCGTGCCTCCGGGTGGCGATGCGCCGCACAAGAAGCCCAAGGCCAAGCGACCGCTGACCGAGGATGAAATCAGCCAGGCGCACGACATGATCGTCAAGCAAACCAAGAGCGCGATCGTGCTGAACAAGCCGCCGGGTCTCGCCACGCAGGGCGGCACCGGGACGACGCATCACGTCGACGGCCTGCTCGACGCTTTCGCGCCGGGCGAGGAGGACGTGCGCCCGCGCCTCGTCCACCGGCTCGACAAGGATACATCGGGCGTACTGCTGGTAGCGAAAACGCCGGGGAGCGCATCCTTCTTCTCCAAGCGCTTCTCGGGGCGCAGCGCGAAAAAGATATACTGGGCGCTGGTGGTCGGCGTGCCCGAAATCCGCGAGGGCGTGATCGAGGCACCGCTCGCCAAGCAGCCGGGCTCCGGCGGCGAGAAGATGCATGTCGATCACGAGGGCGGGCAGTCGGCCAAGACCAAGTACCGGGTGGTCGACAGCGCGGGCAAGAAGGCCGCGTGGCTCGAACTCCAGCCGCTGACCGGGCGCACCCACCAGCTGCGCGTGCACTGCGCGGCGATGGGCAACCCGATCGTCGGCGACGGGAAATACGGCGGCAAGGATGCGTTTCTTACCGGCTCGATCAGCCGCAAGATGCACCTGCATGCGCGCCGCCTGATCATCGACAGCCCTGACGGCGGCAAGCTCGACACGACCGCCGACCTGCCCGAGCATTTCGCGGCGAGCATGGAGCAACTCGGCTTCGACCTCAACCAAAGTGACGCGACGCCCATGCGCGACGATCCGCCGCCCAAGAGCCGCGAGGAAAAGAAGCAGCAGGCCCGCCAGCACGCGAAGAATTACCGCAAGTCCCAGCGCGGACCGCGCCGGGCGCGGGGTGGATCGGGCGGGAAACCCCCGAAGCCGAAGGGCAAGCGCTGATGCACCCCAACCCGGTGTTCAGGGCCGACGACGAAGCGCTGCTTGCGCAGCTTCTCGACACGGTCGGCTTCGGGACGGTGTTTGCGCAGGCCGCGGACGGCCCGCGGGTGGCTCATACCCCTCTGGCCATAGGTCCGGACGGCGGCATCCGCTTTCACCTCGCCAGGCGCAATATGCTCGCTAAGGAACTCGACGGGGCGCAAGCGCTGATCGTGATCGACGGCCCGCAGGGCTACATATCGCCGCGCTGGTATGCGAACCGCGACACGGTGCCGACGTGGAACTATGTTTCTCTCGAACTCGAAGGCCGTGTGTCGGTGCTCGACGAAGCTGCGCTGGAAGAGATGCTGATGGGGATGATCGCAAGGCATGAAGGCAAGCTTGCCGGGGAAGGCTGGCAGGCGACCGAAACCAGCGAGCGCGTCTGGGCTGCGCAGCTGAACAGCATCATGGGCTTTGAAATGGCCGTTACCGCCAGCCGCTCGACGGTAAAGCTTTCGCAGAAGAGCAGCCCCGAAGAGCGTCAGTGGATCGCGGCCGGGCTGGTGTCAGCTGGAAATCCTGCGCTCGCCGGCTGGATGCGGGAAGCTGGTGCATGAACCGCCTCGCCATCTTCGATTGCGACGGCACGCTGGTCGATGGCCAGGCCGCCGTCTGCGAAACGATGGAGCGCGCCTTCGGCGTCATCGGCGCGCCGCCGCCCGAGCGTAATGCGATCCGCCGGACAGTCGGCCTGAGCCTGCCCCTCGCCGTGCGCCAGTTGATGATGGACGGCCGCGAGGTCGACCGGCTGCAGGTGGTCGACGCCTATAAGCGCATCTTCCGCGAGATCCGCCTTTCGGGCAAACTGCACGAACCGCTCTTCGACGGGATGCGCGAACTGCTCGAAAGGCTCTCCGCCGATGGCTGGCTGCTCGGCGTAGCGACCGGCAAGAGCGATCGCGGACTCCATTTTTGCCTCGAAACGCATGGGATCAAGGACCTGTTCGTGACCCTGCACGGGGCGGACCGCTATCCGTCGAAACCCAATCCGGCGATGCTGGAAGCCGCGCTGGCCGACGTGGGCGTCGAACCGCAAGCGGCGGTGATGATCGGCGATACCAGCTTCGACATGGAAATGGCCCGAGCGGCCGACATGCGTGCGATCGGCGTCGCCTGGGGCTATCATGAGCCGCGCGAGCTGCTGCAGACCGGCGCCAGCGCGGTGGCCGAGACGATGGAAGAACTGGAGGACATGATCCGTGGCTGAGCCCGATCCCGCCGCGAGCCGTTTCTGGCTGTTGCAATTCACGCGCCTGTCGGGGGCGGCCATGGTCGTCGTCGGCGCGTTGATCGTCGCCGAAGCGATAGCGCTGCCCTACGCGCTGGGTATCGCGCTGCTGGTGCTGGGGCTGGTAGAATTCTTCGTGATTCCCACCCAGCTCGCCAAGCGCTGGAGCACGCGCGACAAATGAAGCGCTTCTACAAGGATGTGAGCGTCGAGCCGACCGAGGGCGGCTATCGCGTGCTGCTCGACGGCAGGCCGATCAAGACGCAGATGGGCAAACCTCAGCTCGTGCCGACCGAAACTCTCGCGCATGCCCTTGCGGCAGAATGGGCCGAACAGGACGAGGAGATAGACCCGCGCATGTTCCTGTTCCGCGACCATGTCGATTTCGCCATCGACATCGTCGGGGAGAACCGGGACGATACGATCGTGAAGCTGCTGGCTTTCGCGGAAACCGATACCTTATGCTACCGCGCCGACCCGGACGAGCCGCTCTATCGGCGGCAGCAGGAAGATTGGGAGCCCCTGCTTTGCCGCCTCGAAGACATGTACGGCGTCGCTTTCCAGCGGATCAGCGGCGTGATGCACAAGTCCCAGCCGCCGGAAACGATCGCGACGCTGAAAGCCCATCTCGAACAGCTCGACGCCTTCGCGCTGGCGGGCATGACCGCGCTTGCATCGCTCAGCGCGTCGCTGGCGATCGCCCTGCTGGCAGACGACGAGGCCGTGAACGATCCGATGCTGCTGTGGCGCGATGCCAATCTCGAAGAGGAATGGCAGGCCCACCAGTGGGGCCGCGAGGAAGAGGCCGAAGAGCGCCGCCGGAAAAAGGGCGACGAGTTCTCCGCCGCTCACACCTTCATGTTGCTGGCAAGAAACTGACGCGTCAACCGACCCAGTCGGCGACCTGCACCGCGACGTCGTTTGCCGCCCGGTTGAGTGCCGGACCGACGCTCTCGCGGTCGGCGGCGATGCCGGGAATGCGCGCTTCGAAGCGGCGGGTTTCCATTGCACTACCCTCGCCCGGCTTCACCGCGTCGAACACCAGCACGACGCTGGACGTGGGGACATCGTAGCCGAACTGCCGCAGCGTTCCGGTGAGGCGGTTTTCGGCCAGCACGCCCGGATCGTCGCCGTCGATGACGACGCGGCCCGAGCGCGTGCGGATGGTTTCGGCGATCAGGCGGCGCAGCAGGCGCGCGGGCTTTTCGACCCAGGTCGCTTCCTGGAGATAGGCGAGCTTGGTCGGATCGATCTGGACCGGCACACGCGTCACATCGAGCGCGGCAGGCGCTTCGAATTCGGACAGGACCAGCGCGGTCCCGGCGTTGGCGGAGCCGCCAGCGCCCACGGGCGCCGAAGCGGTCGGCGTCAGCGTCAACAGATTGTCGGGCGTCTCGCCGCCGAAGCTGATGCAGCCCGCGAGCAAGGCGATCGGGGCCAATGCGGCCGGTCGAAGAAAACGGGTCGTCATCATGCGCCTCACGGTTCGTAATCGGGCAGCGGTTGCGAGCTAAGCAGGGCACCTGCGCCCTTTTCGTCGATCTTCTCGGTCACGTCGCGCAGGGCCTTGCTGGTGGCGCGCAGGTCGCGCAGCGTTGCTTCGGCAGCAGGCAGCGTGCTTTCGGTCAGCTGCTTGGTCGCCGGGCGCGCATCGGCGAGCGTCTGCTCCAGCGCCCGGGCCGCGCCACTTGCGGAATTCAGCGTACCGCGTAGCTGTTCGGCGAGCTGCGAGCCTTCCTGGTTAATCAGATTGTCGGTCGACTGCGTGACTTTCTCGAACGCATCCAAAGCCTCGCTGGACTCGCGCAATGTCACCTGCAGTTCGGTCAACACCCGCTCGATCTGCGGCGTCGCTGCCGCAAGATCGCCGCTCATGCGCTCGGTATTGCGCAGGATGCCCTGCAACGAATTCTGGTTTT
This sequence comes from uncultured Erythrobacter sp., assembly GCA_947499095.1. Classification (GTDB taxonomy): domain Bacteria; phylum Pseudomonadota; class Alphaproteobacteria; order Sphingomonadales; family Sphingomonadaceae; genus Qipengyuania. Next base: position 53,951 of record CANMMR010000007.1, on the reverse strand, counting down.
CGTCCGACAGCAGCAGCGTGAGCCGCTCTGTCAGCGTGGCCAAGCGCTCAAGCAGCAGCGGTGCGCTGGCAAGTACGGCACCGATCCCGCCCCCGGAGGTTGGCGGGATGATCGGCACACCTTCGGTGCAGGCGGTCGTTTCGCAAGATATCGGCGGAGCGCCGGTTCGCGCCCCGTCGAGCGTGATCGTCGAAACGCCGGTGAAGCTGCCCTGGATCGTCGCGGTAGTGCCGACCAGGATCGGCACCTCCTCGCGTACCTTGATGCGGACGCGCACGAATTCGGGATCCTTGTCCCACAACTCGATCTGGTTGACCTGACCGACGGGCACGCCCGCGAAATCGACCGAGCTGCCATTGGCGAGGCCCGCCACGGACTGCTTGAAGAAGATGTCATATTCGTTTTGGTCCCCGCCGCCGAGCCGCGCGAGCCAGACGATGAACAGCGCAAGGGCACCGAGGATCAGCAAAGTAACCGCCCCCACCCAGATATGATTTGCCCGCGTTTCCATCCGTCAGTCTCTATGCCCTGCTATCATGCTTATTGTCCAACGCTTTGACCGCATGCGCAGCGATGGGATTGTCCATATGCTGCCGCAATTCGTCGAGCGCCTGCGCCGTGAGCGCGGCCCGTCCGCGCGGGCCGTTGAAATATTCCTGGATCCATGGATGATCGAGCTGCATCAGGTTCGGCACCGTGTCGACGGCGATCACCTTCTTGTCCGCCAGCACCGCCACGCGGTCACAGATTTCGTGCAACGTATCGAGGTCATGGGTGATCAGGAACACCGTGAGGCCGAGCGTTTCCTTCAGCTCGCGCGTCAGGCGGTCGAACGCCGCCGCGCCGATGGGGTCGAGGCCCGCAGTCGGTTCGTCGAGGAACAGGAGCTCGGGGTCGAGCGCAAGCGCGCGGGCGAGGCCGGCACGTTTCTTCATCCCGCCCGACAGCTCGCTGGGGAACTTGCCCGCGGCCTCTTCGGGCAGACCGGAAAGCACGGTCTTGAAGCGCGCGATCTCGTCGAGCAGCTCGGGCGAGATGTCCGGGAAGAACTGCTTCAGCGGCACCTGCACGTTCTCGCCGACCGTCAGGGTCGAAAACAGCGCCCCGCCCTGGAACAGCACGCCCCAGCGGTTGCGTACGCCGATCTCCGCATCGGGATCGCCCTCGGTCATCGATTTGCCGAAGACCGTGATTTCGCCTTCGGTGGGCGGCTGCAGCCCGATGATGGAGCGCATCAGCACGCTCTTGCCGGTGCCCGAACCGCCGACCACGCCGAGGATTTCGCCGCGCCGGACCTTGAGGTCTAGCCCGTCGTGAATCGTCTGCGAGCCGAAGCGATTGACCAGCCCCTCGACCACGATGGGATGTTCGCCGCGATAGCGCTCGTGCCGCCCGAGGGTCCTGCCGTCGTCGTGCTGCGCCATCAGCCCCAGCCGATCTCGGTAAAGAATACCGCGAAGAAGGCGTCGATGACAATGACCGCGAAGATCGCTGAGACCACCGCCATCGTCGTGCGCCGTCCGACCTCTTCCGAATTACCCTTGACCTGCATACCGTGATAGCAGCCTGCGAGCGCCACGATCAGACCGAAGACCGGCGCTTTCACCAGCCCGACCCACAAGTCGTATATCGGCACCACGTCCTGTATGCGCGCAAGGAAGGTGTAGAAGGGTATGCCGAGCATGACATCACCGATCACCGCGCCGCCGACGATGGCGACCAGGGCAGCGTAGAAGCCGAGCAGCGGCATCATGAGGATGGCCGCCAGGATGCGCGGAATGACCAGTGCCTCCATCGGCGAGATGCCGATAGTGCGCATCGCGTCGATTTCCTCTGTCAGCTTCATCGTGCCGAGTTGGGCGGCGAAGGCCGAGCCGGAGCGACCGGCGACCATGATCGCGGTCATCAGCACGCCCAGCTCACGCAAGGTGATGCGGCCGACGAGGTTGATGGTCAGCGTTTCGGCACCGAATTGCGCCAGCTGCACGGCCCCCTGCTGCGCGATGACGATGCCGATGAGGAAGCTCATCAGCCCCACGATCGGCAGTGCGCTGACACCGACCAGCTCCAGCTGGCGAACCAGCGCCAGCCAGCGAAAGCGGCGCGGATGGCGGATGAGGTTGCCGAAGGCGGCGATAAGCGCGCCAAGAAAGCCGAGTACGCCGAAAACGCCGTCGCGCGCAGCAAACACCTTGGTGCCGAGAGCATCCGGAACACGCTCCCAGACCGGCAGCCGCGGAGCGGCGACCTCTTCCTCACCGCGCGAGCCCTTGAGCGCTTCGATAAGCCGAGTGGCGCGATTGCTCGCCCCGGTGACTGCTGCATCGTGGTCGCTCGCAATAGTGCTGGCAACCCAGGCGCCAACCGTATCGATTTCGCTTATGTCGGAGAGATCGACCCTCGCAATCGGACCTTCCAGATGGCGCAGTTCCTCGTCGACCGAGCCGATGGTCGATACCAGATAGGGACCGGACAGGGCGAGCACCTGCCCCCCGTCGTCCCCCTCGACCAGCTCGTATTCGGCGAAACCACCCATTGCTGCGCCCTATGCGGGGAATTGCCGTGCGAAACAAGCGGCTATGCCGACGCATCACCTGCGGCGTTGCATCGCAGCATGGGCGCTGGCATGGAATCCTATCTGATTTACCGGCACCGGCCCGGTGCCGCCAGTAAGCGCGAGCGAACACAGACAATGACCACCGAGCTACCCAAGACTTTCGACCCGGCCGATATCGAGGCGCGCTGGTACGCGCATTGGGAGGAAAACGGCCTGTTCCGGCCCGAGCGGCCCGACGCCGAACCCTATACGATCGTCAACCCGCCGCCGAACGTCACGGGCAGCCTGCACATCGGCCACGCGCTCGACAATACGCTGCAGGACGTGATGATCCGTTACGAGCGGCTGCGCGGCAAGGACGCGCTGTGGGTGGTCGGCACGGACCATGCGGGTATCGCGACGCAAATGGTGGTGGAACGCCAGCTGGAGGCGCAACAGGACAAGCGCACGAACTACTCGCGCGAAGATTTCGTCGCGAAGGTGTGGGAGTGGAAGGAAGAGAGCGGCGGCACGATTACGCGCCAGTTGCGCCGTCTCGGCTGTTCGATGGACTGGTCCAGAGAGCAGTTCACCATGGACGAGCATTTCTCGAATGCCGTGCTCAAGGTTTTCGTCGATCTCTACAACAAGGACCTGATCTACCGCGACAAGCGGCTGGTCAACTGGGACCCCAAGCTTAAAACCGCAATCTCGGATCTCGAGGTCGAGACGACCGATGTGAAGGGCCACTTCTGGCACTTCAAATATCCGCTCGAAGACGGAGTCACGCTAGACGACGGGCGGGACTACATCGAAGTCGCGACCACGCGCCCCGAGACCATGCTCGCCGACATGGCGGTGGCCGTGCATCCCGATGACGAGCTTTACCGGAGCGTGGTCGGCAAGCATGTCGTGCTGCCGATCACCGGTCGCCGCGTGCCGATCGTGGCGGACGAGCATGCCGATCCCGAACTTGGCAGTGGCGCGGTGAAGATAACACCCGGTCACGACTTCAACGATTTCGACGTGGGCAAGCGGGCCGGGTTCCAGCCGGCCGAAATGCTCAACATGCTCGATGCGGAGGCCAACGTCTGCCAGACCGCCGACGGGCTGGTGCCGGAGGAATTCCTCGGCCTGCACCGCTTCCGCCGCGAAAAGATCGTCGGCGAAGGCGACGGCGCGCGCGAGCTGGTGGTCAAGCGCCTGAAGGAAAGCGGCCACCTGATCCCGCATATCGCCAAGACCAAGAATGGCGAGGAAGTCGAACTCGACGCCGAACCGCGCACCATCGCGACCCCGTTCGGCGACCGCGGCGGCGTGGTCATCGAACCCTGGCTGACCGACCAGTGGTATGTCGATGCCGAAGCGCTCGCGAAGAAGCCGATCCAAGCGGTCAAGAACGGCGAGATCGAGATCGTCCCGAAGAGCTGGGAGAAGACCTTCTTCAACTGGATGGAGAACATCCAGCCGTGGTGTGTCAGCCGCCAGCTATGGTGGGGACACCGGATCCCGGCGTGGTACGATGCGGACGGCAAGGCCTATGTCGCCATGACCGAGCCCGAAGCGCAGGCGCAGGCCGGCGAAGGCGTTACACTCACCCGCGACGAAGACGTGCTCGACACGTGGTTCTCAAGCGCGTTGTGGCCCTTTGCTACCCTCGGCTGGCCGGAAAACACCGACCTTGTCGAAAAGCACTATCCCAACGACCTGCTAATCTCCGGTTTCGACATCCTGTTCTTCTGGGATGCGCGCATGATGATGGCTGGCTATTTCAACACCGGCGAGGCCCCCTGGCCCAAGCTCTATCTCCACGGCCTCGTGCGCGCGGCGGACGGGCAGAAGATGTCCAAGTCCAAGGGTAATGTCGTCGATCCGCTCGGCCTGATCGACCAGTATGGAGCCGACGCGCTGCGCTTCTTCATGGCGGCGATGGAAAGCCAGGGCCGCGACATCAAGATGGATGAGAAGCGGGTCGAGGGCTATCGCAACTTCGCGACCAAGCTGTGGAACGCGACCCGCTTCTGCCAGTCGAACGGCATCGGCGCGAGCGCGTCGATCGAGGCTCCCGCGGCCAGCCACGCAGTCAACCGCTGGATCATCGGCGAAGTGGTGGAGACGAAGCAGGCGCTCGACGCCGCACTGGCCGACCTGCGCTTCGATGCGGCGGCGAACACGATCTACCACTTCGTGTGGGATCGTTTCTGCGACTGGTATATCGAGCTGATCAAGGGGAACTTCGACGAGGAGACCAAGGCCGTCGCCGGCTGGGCGCTCGACCAGATCCTCGTCATGCTCCATCCCTTCATGCCCTTTATCACCGAAGAGCTGTGGTCGAAGCAGGGCGACCGGTCCGACTATCCGCTCATCACCGCGAAATGGCCCGATCCGAAGGCGACCGTCGATCCGCAGGCCAAGGCCGAGATCGACTGGCTGATCGCTCTCACCAGCGCCACGCGCACGGCGAAGAACGAGCTAGGCATCGCCCCGGGCGCGAAGCTGGGGGCGTATTGCGCCGCGCCCAGCGCCCTCGCCCGCTCGGTCGTGGACGCCAATTCGGCAGCGATCGAGCGCCTCGCGCGCCTCACTCCCGTGCATTTCGCCGAGGCGCCCAGCGGTGCGGCCATGCAGATTGCGGCGGGTGACGATGCCTTCGTCATCCCGCTGGAAGGCGTGATCGACATCGATGCGGAGAAGACCCGCCTCACCAAGGCGATGGAGGCCAGCCAGAAGGAATTCGGCAGCCTCAACGGGCGGCTGTCCAATCCGAACTTCGTCGAGCGCGCCAAGCCCGAGGCGGTGGAAAAGGCCCGCGCCGACGCTGCTTTCCACGCTGCCGAGATCGACCGCCTGCGCGCTGCTCTCGCACGGCTGGGATAGGGACACTCTTACCAAGCCTCCGGGTGCATCTTACCTGTGACGCATGATGTCATGGATCGTACCTGGGGCACTCCTGCTGATTGCAGGCCTGGCAGCGCTTCGCTGGGTTTGGCGGCGTCAGAAGCGTAAAGCGCTTTTGGCGACGCCGCTTGACGCCGAGCAGCGCGAAATCGTCGAACGGCTCGTACCGCTGGTCAAGCGGTTGCCCGGGTCTTTGCGGGCATCGCTGGAAGGCAAGATGAACCTGCTGCTGGACCAGGTCACCTTCAGGGGCATCAATGGCGTCGAGGTGACCGAGGAAATGCGGCTATCCATCGCTGCCCAGGCCAGCCTCCTGATCGTCAACAGCCCCGTCTGGTACGATACTTTGCGGAACATACTCATCTATCCCGCCGCATTCCTTACCGGGCGCGGCACGCCCGATGATGCACTGGTGCACGAAACCCACCATGCTACGCTCGGAGAAAGCTGGGCCCATGGGCCGGTGGTCCTGTCGTGGGACGATGCATTATATGGCGGGCTCGATGCGAGCGATGGCCACAATGTCGTGATCCACGAATTCGCTCACCAGCTCGACGGGCTGAGCGGCCACGTCAACGGCATCCCCATCCTGCGCCAGGGGCAGCGTTACGCCAAATGGGAGCAGGCGATGCTGGAGGCCTATGACGATCACCTCGAAAGGCTCGAGAACGGTGAACGGACACTGATCGACCCCTATGGCGCGACGAACCACCAGGAGTTTTTCGCCGAAGCGATCGTTACTTTTTTCGAGAAACCGAAGGCGCTGCGCAGCGAAGAGCCTGCGCTTTATGCTCAGTTGACCGAGCTGCTGGCGATCGACCCGGCGCAATGGCATTGATCGGCCCGCGGCGTCAGGCTCGCCGATTTCCCAGGATGGCATTTCGTGCCATAGGGCCGCGGACCATGACAACCGGTAATCGAGACAGTTTCCTGTGCCTTTAGTGCTCGCCACCGACGACATTGGGGGGCCCGAGATTTTCGCCTCCGTTCAGGGCGAAGGACCGAGCGCTGGCACGCCGGTCGCCTTTTTGCGCCTGTCACGCTGCAACCTTGCCTGCGTCTGGTGCGACACGGCCTACACCTGGCACTTCACCGGTGATGAGCGCCCGCACCGCGACGGGATCGAGTTCGACCGCAAGGCCAATCAGGTCAAACTGGACGAGGAGGAGGTCGCCGCGCGCATCACCGAGCTTGGCCAGAGACGCCTCGTCATTACCGGCGGCGAGCCGCTGTTGCAGGCCCCGGCGCTGGCCAAGCTGCTTCAACTGCTGCCGGACGTCTCGGTCGAGATCGAGACCAATGGCAGCACCTCCGCGCCGCCCCCGCTCGACATCCGCATCGACCAATTCAACGTCAGCCCCAAGCTGGCGCATAGCGGCAATCCGGCAGAGCTGGCGCTGATCCCCGAGCGGCTGGACGCCTATGCCACCGATCCGCGCGCGTGGTTCAAATTCGTAATCGCCGAGCCTTCGGATTTGGACGAGGTGCTGGCGCTCCGCGATCGTTACCGCTTCAAGCCGGATCACGTCTTCCTGATGCCCGAGGGCACCGACAGCGAAACGCTGCGGGAGCGCGAAAAATGGCTCGCCCCGCTATGCGTAGATCACGGTTTCCGGATGAGCGACCGGCTCCACATTCACCTGTTTGGCGATACGCGGGGGACATAATTGAGTTTCGCAGCCACATCCGTGGCTGCGTCCTCGCTAGACGTGCAGCACGCTGCACCCGCTGCGGGCGGGCGCTCTTGCCTCGCCTTCGGCTCGGTTTTCTCTAACCCTGCGAGCGCCAGCGCAGGACGGTGCGCTCGACGATTTCCTCCTCGCCGCCGGTCTGGTTCCACAGTTCGACAAAGCTCGGGTCCTCGGACGCCGGGCGCTTCGATTCTTCGAGATTGTCGAAGCTAACGCGGATCGGGATAGCCACGCCTTCGCCGCAGATGATGCATTCGCGATTGCGGAGCGCAGGAATTGCATCGAGGAAGCCGCGTGCGCCTTCGGGCATCGCGGCACGGACGAAATCCTGGTCGCGATCGTTGTTGAGGCGCATCGAGATGATCGTCCCGCACTGCGACAGCACGCCTTCGGCAAGGTCCGAGGGACGCTGCGTGATGAGGCCGAGCGAGATACCGTATTTACGGCCTTCCTTGGCGATCCGGCTGAGGATGGTGCCGACCGAATTGCCGTCCGAGTTCTTCTCGCTCGGCACGTAACGGTGCGCCTCTTCGCAGACCAGCAGGATCGGCGAGGTGCGTTCCTCGCGGCCCCAGATGGCGAAGTCGAACACCAGCCGGCTCAGCACTGCGACGACAGTCGAAGTGATGTCCGAGGGAACGCCAGACACGTCGATGATCGAAATCGGCTTGCCGTTGGAGGGCATGCGGAAGATCTTGCAAATGAACTCCGACATCGTGTCGCCCACGAGCATGCCGGAGAACATGAACTGGTAGCGGGGATCGCTCTTCAGTTCTTCCAGCTTGTTTTTGATCCGCATGTAAGGCGCTGACGTCGTCGCCTTGTCCAGCTTGCCCATCGCATCCTGGATCGCATTCGACAGGTCGGACAAGAGGTAGGGGATGGGCGAATCGACGGTGATCTTGCCCATGCTTTCAGCGAGGCGGCTTTTGCTGCGCGCGTGGAGCAGTGCCTTGGCAAGGATGTCGGCATCGATCTGGCGTTCGTTGCCATTGCTGGTCAGCAAGACCTCGCAATGCTCTTCGAAGTTCATGATCCAGTAGGGCATCTGAAGGTTCGAGACGTCCAGGATCACGCCGGTGTTGCGGAAGGCGGCCGAATATTCACCATGCGGGTCGACCATCACGATGTGGCCTTCAGGCGCTGCTTCGCAAATGCGGTGGAGGATCAGCGCGGCACTGGTCGATTTACCCGTACCGGTCGAACCGAGCAGGGCGAAGTGCTTGCCCAGCATCGCGTCGATATAGATGCCGGCGCGGATATCCTTTGTCGGGTAGACCTTGCCGATGGTGACCGCGCTGCGGCCGTCGCTGGCATAGACCTGCTTGAGATCGGCCGTGCTGGCGGGATAGACCAGCGCGCCGGGCACCGGGTAACGGGTAACACCGCGGCGGAAGCCGTGCAGGCGACCGGTGAGCTTTTCTTCCACGCCTTCGCCAAGGAAGTCGATATTGGCGAGGATGCTGCCGGCCTTGCGGTCCTGCCGTTGGTTGCGGACGCTGGCGAGAAGCCAGCTGTTGCCGACTCGGATCTTTATCTGGCTGCCGACTTGCCCTGCCATGGCAATCGAGGGATCGGCATCCTCCGCGCATTCGGTCAGCCGCTGCAGGTCGATGGCGATCATCGATCCCGAACCGGCGATTTCGAGAACCACGCCGATCGGCTGCATCATGTTCTGCGCGCTTTGCTCGTCGGAACCGACAGTCGGCTCTTCCTCCGCTTCGGGTTGCGGTGGCTTGCGCGCTTCCGCCTCGGCGCGCAGCTGCGATGGTGGAGCGGGAATGGGCGGCGGTGCTGCGGGCTGCTCGTCTGCAGTCGGCGCCTCGTCGGCAGCTGGTTGCTGCTGGTCCGGCGCCATCATCGGGCGGCGCTCTTCTGCAACCCGCTGTTCGGCGGCCGGCTGCTCCTCGACCGGCTGCGGATTGTGGACATAGCCCGATCGCGAGAGCGACGGCGTACCAGCGCTTTCCTGTTCGCTCCGCCGAATCCGGTCGCGTAGCGAAGAACCGCGCGGCTGCGGCGGCTGGGCGCCCTCCTCCTTCGCAGGATCGAAAGTGCGGTGGTTCGGATTGCCCATATCGGTCATCGTTCGGTTCGGCCCCCAATTTCGCGCCCATTGCGCAGGGCTTCAGCCTATGCCGGCGAGACAGTTAAAATCGGGTCAACGTTAACAGGCCGGTTTCGCCTAAATCATCGCGAACAGGCGGCCGGCAAGCCAGCCCATCCCGACAGAGAGCATCACGGCGAATAGACCGTAGAGAAGCGACAAGTCCTGCGAGTATTCCTCGACCTGACGCTCGAAGCCGACCTTCTGAACCTCGACTTCGGTCTGCGCCGACGCGATAACGCGCCCGCGGCTCACCGCGAAAGTCTCCGCCGTGTAAGTCCCCGTCGTGACGTTGGACGGCAACGTAATGCGGGCCTGATACAAGACCTGTTCGCTGATCTGCACGCCCTCGAAATCCTGCTTGTACAGCTGCTGGCGCGTTTTCAGGTCCACGAGCCCGGCGGAGAATCGCGCTTGCTCCTCGAGATCGATGACCCCGCTCGGACTGAGCTGGATGTAGTCGGTTCCGAACTCGTAGATCGCGGCGGTTTTCTCGTCGACGATCTCGCTCACCGGGCGTGACGATGCGACGGCGAAAAACGACGGAACCGAGCGGAAATCGGTGCTCTCCGCATTGACCCACACGCCGAGGAAGCGCTCCTTCTCGCGCAGGCGTGCGGGTTCGGCCGGGCCCTTGAGCACCACGACGATATCGTATTGGTTGCCCGCCGCGCGCCCGCCGGGATCGAGGACGGCACCGAACAGCAGCAGTTCCGTCCCGGTAAAGCCTTGGCGCACCTCGACTTCGTGCTGGCTGACCTCGGGCACGAGGATCGGGTCGCGCTGGCCCATGAGCGCGAAGGCGCAGAGGAGGATGAGCAGCACCCTCACAACGGATACACCGTGTAAATCTCGTCCGGCTGGTAGAACAGGCCGAGGAACATGCGGAAGGCGATCACCAGCACGATTGCGGCCAGGATCAGTCGAAGCATTTCAGGCTTTGCCTTCACCGCGATCTGCGAGCCGATCTGCGCGCCGGTGACGGAGCCGATCAGCAGCAGGAAGACCAGCACGATGTCCACCGCCTTGGTCGTCAGCGAGTGCATCATGGTGGTCGCCATGGTCACGAAGAGGATGTTGAACAGGCTGGTGCCCACGACGACATTGGCGCTCATGCCGAGAATGTAAAGCATGGCGGGCACGAGGATGAAGCCGCCGCCCACACCCATCAGCATAGTGAGTATCCCGACGATCACGCCGACCAGCAGCGGGGCCAGCGGAGAAATGTAGAGGCCGGAGCGATAGAAGCGCCACTTCATCGGCAGGCTTGCCACCAAAGGGTGGTGCCGCCGCTTCGGGGCCTGCTTGCTGCCGGACTTTCCGCCGCGCAACAATTCGACCGATTCCTTCGCCATCAACAAACCGATGGACCCGAGCAGCACGACGTAGAGCGCGTTGATGACGACATCGATCTGGCCGATCGACCGGAAGAAGCGGAAGAGCAGCGCGCCGAATCCCGACCCGACCACCCCGCCCGCGACCATAACGGCGCCCATACGATAATCGACGCCCTTGCGCCCGCTATGTGCGATGACCCCCGTCACGCTGGCCCCTGTAACCTGCGTCGAAGCCGAGGCGGCGGCCACCGTGGGCGGCACTCCGTAGAAGATAAGCAGCGGCGTCGTTAGGAAGCCGCCGCCTACGCCGAACAGGCCCGAGAGCACGCCCGTCAGCCCGCCCAGCGCAACGATCCACAGCCCGTTTACGGACAAGTTCGCAATGGGCAGGTAGACATCCATGGGAGCGCCCTATCGCAGGCCCCGCCCGGATAAAAGCTGAACCGTGTCAGAAGCCCGCCGAAAGCGTAATGGCAGCTCCCGACGAGGGTTCGGCATTGCCGGCCACACGGATGCGATAGTCTGCCGCGACCCGCGCCCGACCATCGCCGAGACCGAAATCCAGCTTGAGCGTCGGGCCGATGTCCACCCGCGTCGCACCGCGCTGGGCGCCGCCCCAGGCCCCGGCACCGGCGTTTAACGATATGGAATCGTTGTCCTCGACGTCGCGGGTGAGATCGATCCTGCCGTCGGCAAAGGCGGTGGCGAAATCGCCAGCGACATAACCTGCCTGGGCGTAGCCGGAAGCTTCCAAGCCCAGCGGTATTCGTACGTCGTCGATGCCGGTGGAAACGAAAGAGGCAGGGCGCAGTTTCACCCGACCGGCATACTCGGTGACTCGCAGTTCGGCGTGCACCGTCACCGGAAGGCCGCCAACCGGCTTCGCGCGCACCCCGAGCGCCGCTTCGGATTCTCCCGCTGTGACCAGCGCCTTACTGGCTCGCGCGTAGATCGCGGGATCGTGCCTGCTGGACGGCGAAAGGCGATAGGCGATGACGGCTCCCGCCTGGCTGGCTCCGTAGCTTGCCGGGCGCGCTCCACCGGTGAGCGCGGAAGTTCCGCCCTCGCGCAGCAACAGCCAGGAATCGATCCGCCACGGTTTTTGCAAAGGGGCGAGGTTCGTCGGCGCGATTTGAGGCTTGCGGTCGATCCAGCTCGCAACACTGCGCAGCATGGGCAGCTGTGCCACTCCGGCCATCCGCAAAAGGTTATGACCGACTGCCCGCTGGTCGGTCTCGAAATGAGCGCGATGTTCGCTAGCCTTTGTCTCCGCGTGAGCCGCAAACGGCAGCTTCTTGCCGGAAGGCGCCAGCCTCGGGACGGGTCCCGCATAGATCGGCAGCGTGTCGAATTGTGCAGGCGATGGCGGGGGCGGTTGGAGGGCGTTAGCAGACCGCTCGTGCCCGATTGCGGATGCCAGCGCAGCTGGTCCGTGATCGCCGACGACAGCAGGCCAAGGGCTCTCCCACGACACCACGCGGATTAGCAGCCAGCCGACCAGCAGCAGGCCGAGGAATAGTACCGGCTGTCCGCGACGCGCCTCGATCGCCCCGTTATTCATGCGTGCGCCTCGGCCCTTGCGGCCAGCGCCGGGTGATCCTGGTGGTCCGTCTTGTCCCAGATTAAAGGGGCACCGCGAAGCGTTCCGAGGTAAGCAGCCAGTGCACGGCGCGCAGCCATGATGGCGATGATGTTCGACACGATCAGCCGCGGTACCGACAGCAGGCCCTGCCACCATCCGTACTCACGCGCGGTGAAAAGCGCCCGCATTGCGAAGCGCCAGCCAAGCCCGACGAGATTGAGCAGCAGAAGCCAGCCCAACAGGCCTGAATACTCGGGAGCGGAGATCGCGCCGCTGCTCACCAGCAAGTAAAGTAATCCACTTAGCCCGATAAGCAGGTACGCTAGCGAAAGTAGGATAGCGGCGAGCGGCCCGCGCCGATCGCGCAGCTGCATCCAGATATCGGCACCTGAGCCCTGCCAGCCGAGCCGGTCCCAGCCCTGCAGCGCGATGCCATGCATCCAGCGCGTCTTCTGCCGGACGGCCTGATCAAGGCGTGCAGGAAAGAAGGCCCGCGTTGCGATCAGGCGGCCGTCGGCGGTGCGGCACCGCAGGAAGCGGCCCCTCCCTCCTGCCTCGGCGACGCGCAGGCCGAGTTCGTAATCCTCGGTCAGCGATTGCCGCGCAAATGGCTCTTCGCCGAAGCGACCCAGCATCTCGCGTGAAATCGCGAGGCCCACACCTGCGCCCGGAATAGCTGCGCCCAGAGCGTCGCGCACTAGGAGCGCTTTGGCATGCGACTCTGCGAACTCGTCTGCGTAGTGGCTACCGACCAGGGCCGATCCGCCCTGCGGCAGCGCCATCACCGGGAGCTGGGCGAAGTCCGCAGCGTCCATCGCGTCGTCCAGCAGTGCGAGAGCTGCAGGATCGACCATGTCCTCTGCATCATGCAGCACGATCATGCGGGCCGCTGTCCCGCTGCGCGTCTCGTCTTCGCGCAAGGCAGCGTAAAGACGGTTGAGGCAGTCGGCCTTGCTCGTCGGGCCGTCTTCGCCATGCACCACGATCCGCACTCTCGGATCGCCCCGTGCAGCCGCCATGGCCGACCCCATCGTCGCCGGGTCGTTGTGGTAGCAGCCGACATAGATCCGCAGATCGCGATAGGGCCAGACTTCGAGCATGTGGTAGATTGTCGGGCCGATCACCGCCGCTTCCTGCCATGCGGGGATCAGCACCGCAGCGCGACCTGCCAGCGGGTTTTCGGTCAGCTGCGATTCATCGATCTTCGGGGTTGCGATCCGGCCGCGCAGCCGCATCCAAATATAGGACAGGTCGACTGCGAATTCGTCGATCACGCCGATCGCGAAGAAGGCCGCGCAAAACAGCAGCAGCTCGCGATGGACGAGCAAAAACCATTGCGCGACAGTGAATTCGCCGATGAACACGACCCGTTTCCCCCCGCCAAGGCGTCTAGCGAAACGATCACCCCCTTGCAACGCGATGCGGTTTGCTCAAAGGACCCCCTCGACATGACCGAACGCCCATCAGCCTTCCGCCTCGTTTTCGCTCCCGTGCGAGCGCTGTTCGTCAGCGATGCCTCAGCCGGTATCCTGCTCATCTTCGTGGCTGTTGCGGCAATGCTGGCCGCGAATTCGCCATTTGCCGCGGAGTACCAGCAGCTGTTCTACGGCAAGCTGGCGTGGACCCCGATCCCCAAACTGTACGACCTCCACCTGTGGATCAACGACGGTTTGATGGCGATTTTCTTCTTTGTCGTCGGGCTGGAGGTGAAGCGCGAGTGGATCGAAGGGCAATTGTCCACCGCCCAGCAGCGCCGCCTGCCGATCATGGCGGCGGCTGCGGGCATGGTCGTCCCCGCCCTGTTCTATGTCGGTGTCGTCGGCGGCGACAGCACCTTGCTGCGCGGCTGGGCGATCCCTGCGGCGACCGATATCGCCTTTGCTATGGGCGTACTGGGCCTGCTCGGCAATCGGTGCCCGGCATCGCTCCGCCTGTTCCTGCTGACCGTCGCCATCGTGGACGACATCGGTGCGGTGCTCGTGATCGCAGCCTTCTATACCGAGAACATCAAGCTGGAGTGGTTGGCCGCCTCCGCAGTCATCGTGGGTGCCATGCTGGCGATGAACAAGGCGCGCGTGTCCGCCTATTGGCCTTTCATCCTGTTGGCGCTGGTGCTGTGGTTCTTCGTGCTCAACTCCGGCATCCACGCGACGATTGCGGGCGTCGTAGGCGCGCTGTGCATCCCGATGCGCGGCAAGGACGACGAGACCATGGTCGAAACCATGGAGCATACGCTGGCTCCCTGGAGCGCCTATCTGGTCGTTCCCGTCTTCGGCTTCGCCAATGCCGGGGTGCCGCTGGCCGGTCTCGGCATGGAGCAATTGCTGGCCCCCCTGCCGGTCGCCATCATCGCAGGCCTGTTTCTCGGCAAGCAGATCGGCATCTTCTCGGCCATCTGGCTGGCGGACCGGCTGGGCATCGCCCCCCGTCCCGACCAGGCCAGCTGGCAGGAGATCTGGGGCATCACCCTATTGTGCGGGATCGGCTTCACCATGTCGCTGTTCATCAGCGGGCTGGCCTTTGCCGGGCAGGAGTTGCTGATCAACGAGGCCAAGATCGGCATCCTGCTGGGCTCGTTGCTATCGGCAATCGTGGGCTACACGGTCATCCGCCTGTCGGCCGCGCACCCGGACGATGCGAGTTCGCCTTACATCGAAAAGAAGGGCTGACTACCAGCTGCCGCTATTAGGCATGCTCGCCCACGGTTCCTGCGGGTCGAGATAGCCTTCCTGCAGTAGCTCGATCGAAATACCATCGGGTGTCCGGACGAAGGCCATGTGACCGTCGCGCGGAGGGCGATTGATCGTGTGGCCCGCATCCATCAGCCGCTGGCAGGTCGCGTAAATATCGTCGACGCGATAGGCGAGATGGCCGAAATTGCGTCCGCCATCGTAGCTCTCTGGCGCGCTGCCATCCTCCGGCGGCCAGTTGTAGGTCAGTTCGACCTCTGCCGTGCCTTCCTGACCCGGCGCGGCCAGGAACACCAGCGTGAAGCGTCCCTTCTCGTTGTCGAAGCGGCGCACTTCCTTCAACCCGATAAGATCGAAGAAGGCGATGGTCGCGTCGATGTCGGCGACGCGGATCATGGTATGGAGGAATTTGGTCATTGCGCGCAGATGGCGTAAATCTTCCAGGATACAAACGAAAATGCGCCGCAGCGGGTGCGGCACATTCGAATACTCTGGCGGGAAAGGGGACGAGCGCTGGCCCGCCCCCTGCCCGGCTGGTCACTCAGAAACTGGCAGAAATCGTGCCGACGATCGCGTCGTCGGTGAAGCCGTCGATCGACGGACCTTCGACACCGACATAGGAAACGCCGACTTCGAACATACCAGCCGATGCGGTCGCGCCGATCGCCCAGTCCAGCCCGGTATCGTCGGCGGTACCGGCCAGCAGCGGCGGAGCCAGCGGTCCGTCGGTGTAGCCGAGGTGGCCGGTCAGGGTAATCGGCGTGTTCGGAACGCCCACACCGAGGTCGCTATAGACGTAGAGGTTGTCGTCATTGCCGAGCGAATCCTGGCTCGGCGCCCAGGCGACGCCGACCGTCGCTTCCGCCGGGCCCAGATTGAAGCCAAGCGAGGCATAAGGCTCCCAATAGTCGGTATCGAGGCCGAGGTCTTCGGTCGGATAGAGATAGTACAGCACGCCGACATCGAAGCTGACGGCGTCGCTGATCTGGCCGCTGTACCCCGCGTAAATGTCGACTTCGAGTTCGCCATAGGCGGGACCGCCGTCGATCGAGGATGCCCAGGTGCCGACGTAGAAACCGCTGTCATGCGCGACATCGATGCCACCCTGGATGGCAGGATCGCCAGCCGACAATGAAACGCCGCGGAAACGATAGTCGGTGGTCAGTGCCACGTTGGCGGATACGGTTACCGGGCCAGCATCGACGCCGTCCTCGACCTCTTCAGCCGGGTTGGAAACCTGCGCCATCACGGGCGCGGCGGAAATCAGGCTCACGGATGCGAGCGAAACGGCCATCAGGCCGCGAAAGGACGTCAGCATTACAAACTCCTACACGAGTGTCGCTTCGTCCCACCTGCGAATCCGTCGGGGCCGTTTTGGTGGCTCCTCGTCCGGATACGGTAACTTTTGTGCACGTCGAGCCGTCTTTGCGCAAGATATGGCCCAAAAACTTTTTGCACATGCAGCAAAACCTGTGATGTTTTCGCAACTGCAAAACGCGCTATTCAGCGAAGGTTGTCCCGTGGCGGACTAGGGCCTATCTGGTCGCCCGGCGGGTTGGCCCGCATCCCTCTACCGAGAACTCAACACCAATGCTTCGATCCCTTCGCCAATTGTTCAAGGAACGTCCCACCGCGCGGCGCGTGGCGCGGGTTCCGGATGGCGAACGCTACTACGTGATCGGCGACATCCATGGTCGCCTGGACCTGTTCGAGGAACTGATCGAAGCGATCGAAGCCGACGATGCAGCCAATGAAGCGGCAGACACGACGGTCATCCTGCTCGGCGACCTAATCGATCGCGGCCCCGACAGCTGCGGCGTCATCGAACGTGCGCGCGACTGGGGTAAGACACGCAAGGTGCGCTACATCGCGGGCAATCACGAGGAAATGTTCCTCGAGAGCTTCGACGACAAGGAAATGCTGCGCCATTTCGTCAAGCACGGCGGGCGCGAGACCATCCTGAGCTACGGCATCAAGCGCAAGCGCTACAACGAACTCACGATGAAGGATCTACAGGCCGAGATGGCCAAGCTGATCCCGCAGGACCATCGCGAATTTCTTGCCTCGTTCGAGGATCTCATCGTCGCCGGCGACTATGTGTTCGTCCACGCCGGGCTCAATCCGAAGCGCTCGCTGGAGGAGCAGCAAAAGGGCGACCTTCGCTGGATCCGCGAGCGCTTCCTCAAGCATCCCGACCCGTTCAGCCATGTCGTCGTGCACGGCCACACGATCTTCGAGGACATCGAGCGGACCGATCATCGCATCGGCATCGATACCGGTGCGTTTCGCACGGGCCGCCTAACCGCTTTGGTTCTCGAAGACGAAACCCGGCGTACCATCCAGGCGGCCGAGACCGACGGTTCGATCGCCATTCGGGCAGGTACGCTCGACTGAAGCGTGGCAGGCTCCCGGTCGATCCGGAAGCCCGCCATCACGTACGTTACTCGCCAGCCAGTTCCTCAACCAGAGCAGGCGCGGGGTAGATCGCCTCCAGCGCTTCCTGCACCGCATCGGTCGAGACCGCCACGGTACGATTGAGCGTGCCGTCATAGCCGTAATTGCCGCCCAACGAATGGATATTTCCGTCGAAGGCCGCGCCGATCACCGTGCCCGCGCGGTCGATCACCGGAGAGCCGGAATTGCCGCCGATGATGTCGTTGGTGGTCACAAAGTCGAAAGCGGTATCGGGATCGATATCGGCCTGGTTCGCGGCGAAGGCTTCGGCCACGTCGAACGGCGGCGCGCCGGTCGCGCGCTCGAAAGTCCCGCCCATGGTGGTGAGGATCGGCACCTGCTGGCCGCGCTCCTCCCAGCCCTTCACCTGGCCGTAGCTGATGCGCAGCGTAAATGTCGCGTCGGGATAAAGGCTGTCGCCATAGGCCGCGAAGCGCGCGTCGGCGAGCTTGCCACCGGCGATGGCGAGCGGGCCGGAATAGCTCTCGTTCACTGCATCGCGCAACGCCCGCTGGCGATCGGCGAGGCGCAGGGCGTACTGGATCATCGGATCGTCCGATGCCTCGATGGCGGCCAGCCCGCCGTCCCACAGCGCCTTGCGCACGGCCGGATCTGCCAGCTGCGTACCTTCGACCAGCCGTTCGGCCAGCGCCTCGGGGCTTTCCTGCCCAAGCAGCAGGCGGCTGTCCGCATCGTCGACGCCGAGATACTCGCGCGCCTTCGAGAGGCTCCAGCCCATCATCAGCTCGTCGAGCCAGGGGTAGACCGGGCGTTCATCGAGCAGGCGCTTCTCGGTCAGCGGCAGCGCGCTGTCGGTGTAGCCTGGCAGGCGCTCGCCATTGGGCTTCGCGCGCTCTTGCGCGGCGAATACCAGCGTCGAAGCGTAACCAAACAGGTCGCCCGACGGGCTGATGAAGCGCGACGGCAGGTAAAGCGCGCGATAGGCGTCGGTCGCTTCGTCAACTGCGGTCCACGGATCGCCGATCTCGGCATTTCCGGCGCTGCGTCGGCGTAGCTCCGCCTCGGCTTCGGCCAGCTGCGCAGTGAAATCCGGATCGTTCAGCGCCTTGGTGCGGCCGATATAGACCTTGAGGCCGTTCTCGACGCCGTTCAGCGTCTCGAGCCCCTGCCGCTCCTTCTCCGGGCTTTCGTCCATTGCAGTGATCAGGCGGCCGCGCAGCTCGGACAGGGTCGCGAGGGTCACCGGCAGGCGTACCTCGCGCTCGAAGGCGAGCTGGCTCTGCGTGTAGAGGCGGCTGGTCGAGCCGGGATTGCCGACCACGAAGGTGACCTCGCCCTCTTCCGGCGCGCGCGGGTTCCATTGGAGATGCTGCGGCGTGGCGACCGGCTGGCCGTTCTCATAGGCGCGCAGGAAGCTCGCATCGAGCGAGTAGCGCGGGAAGTTGAAATTGTCGGGATCGCCCCCGAAGGTCGAGGCGCGGTCTTCCGGTGCCCAGGCAAGCCGGATGTCGGAATATTTGCGATAGGTGTAGAGCTTGTACTGCCCGCCGCCGAACAGCGTGACGACCTGGCAGCGGGTCGTATCGGTGTCAGGACAACCCGCCGATTCGAGTTCGGCGGTCTTGGCGTCGCGCGCTTTGGTCAGCGCTTCGCCTGCGAGGCCGGCGAAGGAGGTCTTCACCTCTTCGGTCACATCCGCGATCGAGGTCACCACCTCGGCCTGCTGGCCGGGGCATTTGAGCTCCTCTTCACGGTTCTGCGCGACGAAGCCCGCGTCGAGATAGTCCATCGCGTCCGACGAATTGTCGAACAGGCAGCTGGCGATGCAGTGGTGGTTGGTGAGGATGAGGCCCGAACCCGAAACGAAGCTCGCCGAGCAACCGCCGGTCAGGCGCACGGCGGCGGCCTGTACGCGGTCGAGCCACGCCTGGTCCGGTGCCCAACCATAGGTTTCTTCCATTCGTTCGGTCGGGAAACCGTCGAAGGTCCACATGCCTTCGTCGGCCCGCGCCGCGGTGGAAGTGAAGGCGATGGCGGCGCTGGCCGCGCAAAGCGCGAAACGTTTCATGGATTGACCCTCTTTTTGACTGTCATTGCGCGCCGTTTTCGCGTTTCGGCGGCGATTGTCCAGCGCGAAGGTCAGCCAAGCCACCGCTTCCTGTTTGCCGGACGGTGCAGGCCGGCAATTGCGGCGAGGATCACGAAGAGCGCAGACACGCCGCAGGCGACCGCGACCGCGCCGCTTTCCTGCCCGCCGCGATTGTAGATGCCCCACAGCGCCCAGAGGAATACAAGCGCATACCACGGGTTGCCCGCGCTCCGCAGCACAGCTAGCGCGGCGATCACGCCACCGACCGCGACAACGGCGGCGGCGAGCAGCGGATAAGTATCCCCCGCGCCGACATCGTGGAAGCGCAACGCAGCGGTGATGTTCACGATGGTCGCGGCGGTCAGCCACGCCGCAAGCGCGCTGAAGGTGACGCCGATCAGGAACCGCTCCCACCCTGTCATCGGGCGGTCGAGATGTGTCAGGACACGCAGGATTCCAAGCAGGCTCACCAGCGACGTCGCGATGATCGCCACCGATATCCAGTCGAGGTCCACGAACTGCGTGTAGAGGGCCCACACCCCCTGCGATGCCAGCGCGACCACTGCGTACCAGCCGATGCGATCGATCAGCGCATTGTCCCGCTGCGCCGGAAGCAGTTGCCAGAGCACGAAGCCGGTCGAGAGCAGGAACAGCGGCCCCCAGATGCCGAACGCCCAGCCGATCGGTGTCACCAAAGTGCGGACGCTGTCCGACTGCTCGCCGATAGGTTCCCCGAAGCCGAGCTGCGGGAGGAAGGTCGATCCGATCTGGATCACCACGGCCAGGACGAGGGCAAGCCGCTGGGCGAGGCTGCGATGTGGGGAGCTGTGCTGCGTCATGTCGCCTCAACCAGCCCGTCGGCGCGCCGTTCCGCGAGGGGTGAGGTGCCAGGGGGCCTGTAAGCCGGGTTCTGTCTCCGCAGACGGTATCCGACGAGCGGACCGTATCTGCGGCGGCAGCCATTCGTCTGGGCCATGGATCGCTCCATGACTCAAGCAGCCAACCCGGGCGGTCGATGCGAAACGCACCTGCCCTCTTTCAAGAGCGCGCCGCCCCTATTCGGCCTTGCTCCGGGTGGGGTTTGCCATGCGGACCGCGTTGCCGAAGCCCCGGTGCGCTCTTACCGCACCCTTTCACCCTTGCCTGATCTCCCGAAGGAGCCATCGGCGGTATGCTCTCTGTGGCACTTTCCCTCGACTTGCGCCGGGCGGGCGTTACCCGCCACCCTCGTTTCGTGGAGCCCGGACTTTCCTCGCGACCGAAGTCACGCGGCTGCCCAGCCCCCTGGCCAGAGCGCAAATAGAGCGCAGCGGCGGTTCCGCCAAGCCAAAACGGAGATGTGGACCACTGACAGGGGCCCCCGGGGAAACGCCGATAGGCCAGGTTTGGCTGGAAATTCAGTTTTCTGGAGTGAATGTCGCCGGTCGATGTGTCACCTTCCGCCGATAGCGGCTCAGGGCCACGATCAACGCGCTCCGGCGTCATGCCGCCGTGCGCTCTGGCCAAAAACGCTTGGCTCACTGTGCAATAGCGGGAAATCGAGAGACATTGTTTCGTCATCTCGCTCCCATGCCTCTGCATCATGCGAGTAGGAAAGGCCGACTTCGGCTTCGCACTCGAAATACACCTGACCCCTACCGCGTGTTCCCTACCGCGTGTTCCCCCGGTCCCTGTCCAGCAGCAGCTGGAACAGGATCGCGCGCACTTCGCCGTCGATCTCGCCGTTGATCTTTTCCGGCCGCCAGCGGCGCTGGAAGGCTTCGACGGCCTTGTGCCCGTCGGTGATGTCGTAGCCGTAGCGTTCAAGCGCGAGGTAGAAGCTCGCGTCATTGTCGAACGGATCACCGCGTTCGAGCTTTTCGGGGCGGGGCAGGCACAGGCCGTATTCGGCGAGGCGGTCCCACGGGAATAGCTCGCCCGGGTCGATCTTGCGGGCGGGCGCGACGTCGGAATGGCCGACCACATTGGCGCGCGGGATATCGTATTGCTTCACGATCCGCGCGACCAGCGGCACCAGCTTTTCGAACTGCGCCTCGTTGAATTCGCGATAGCCGTATTTGTGACCCGGATGGTCGAGCTCGATGCCGACGCTGATGCCGTTCACATCCTTGTGCCCGCGCCAGTAGGAGACGCCTGCGTGCCAGGCGCGCTTGTCTTCCGGCACCAGCCGCACGACCTCGCCATGCTCGCCGATCAGGTAATGCGCGGAGACCTTGGCCTCCGGGTCGCACAGCCGTTCGATCGCGAAGCCCTTGTCCTCCATCTCGGTGTAGTGAATCACAACCATGGAGATGGGCCCGCTGCGCTCGTCGTGATTGGGCGAGAGGACCTCGCGATCGACCAGCTCGTCCTTGCTGGCGGGCAGGCCTTCGCCAATATTGCCGAAGTCGGACTTCACCCGATCAGGCCTTCGCCCTGGGGCAGCACTGCGCCCAGCACGAGCGCGTCGGCGGATTTGTGATATTGCAGTCCGCCGCCGCTTTCCTGCGCGAGGAGGTGGATCATATGCGCCGCCGCCGTGCGGCTCGACAATTCGCCGCGGTCGAGGCTGCCGTCAAGCGCCTTGCCGATGGTCTCGTCGAAAGCCACCTTCGGCCCGCTGGCGCGCACGACAATCTCGCACGCCCCGTCGCGCGTTTCCGCACCGACATCCAGCGTGCCGCCGCGCACCAGCGCGTCGATCGCGATTTGCGCGAAATTCAGCAGCACCTTGACCGCCGGCTTGCCTAGCGAGGCATCCGCCAGCGCCCAGTTGACCTCTACCCTGTCCTTATCCGCCACCAGCGCCTGGATCAGCGCCTTGGGCTCTTCCACGTCCACACGCTCGCCGAAGCCGCCCGCCGCACCGAAGGCGAGCCGGAAGAACTTGAGCTTGTTGGTCGAGATCGCCGCGCTCTGTTCCAGCAATTGCATGACGTTGGCACGCATTTCCGGGTCGGTTTCCAGCGCGAGCAATTCGAGCCCGTTGGACAGCGCCCCCACGGGGCTCAGCATGTCATGGCACAGCCGCGAGCAGAGCATGGCGGCAAGGTCGATCGATTGGCGGTCGTCCATCGTGATCCCGGTAATGAAAAATTGAGGATGTGTCTTAGCGAGGCGAGGTCACATAGGGAAGCGCTTCGAACCCCGCATCCCCCGAACGCCAGAACGCGACTCGGCCTGCCGCGACGATGGCCCAGACCATCCCGTCGCCCGCCGCCATGGCGGCATCGGTGGCGGAAGGCTCCGCTCGGCCATCGGGGTGCGAGTGGTAATAGCCAAGGACCTGCGGGCCGCCCCGGCGCGCGGCGCGGTGGGCGTCGATCAGGGGTTGCGGGTCGATCTCGAAATGGCCTGCGGGGTGGGGGTGGACATTGGCGGCAGGGATGATTGCGGAGATGCGCTCGCCTTCGCCGAGGAGAATACCGCAGCATTCGTTCGGATGCGCTCCCTCCGCCTCTGCGAGGAGTTGGTCCAATAGCGCGCTTGAGATGTCCACGGTCATCGCGCATGGCCCTAGCATGGCCTCCCCGGAAATCATCAACGGATCGCTCGCCAGCAGTGGCCGCCTGGACAAGGCGCTGGCCGAAGCGAGCGGGTTGTCGCGCGAGCGGGTAAAGGGGCTGATCGCGGATGGCGCGGTCGAGGTGGACGGGAAGGTGGTGGCCAGCGGGTCCACCAAGGTCGGGGCTGGTGCGCGTTATAATATCGCCCTCCCCCCACCTGAACCGCTGGCCGCGGAACCGCAGGACATCCCGCTCGAGATAGTGTTCGAAGACGCCGACTTGTTGGTGGTGAACAAGCCCGCAGGCATGGTCGTGCATCCCGCGGCAGGCAATCCCGACGGGACGCTGGTCAATGCCCTGCTTCACCACTGCGCGGGGCGGCTGTCCGGCAT
The DNA here is from genome assembly GCA_947499095.1 of uncultured Erythrobacter sp. Taxonomy (GTDB): domain Bacteria; phylum Pseudomonadota; class Alphaproteobacteria; order Sphingomonadales; family Sphingomonadaceae; genus Qipengyuania. The sequence goes on along the minus strand of CANMMR010000007.1, from coordinate 30,729 downwards.
CAACGGCGTCGCGCGGCCCGGGATCGTCCACCGGATCGACAAGGATACCTCGGGCCTGCTGGTGGTCGCCAAGTCCGATGCCGCGCATGAGGGGCTGGCGAAGCAGTTCGCCGACCATTCGATCACGCGCAGCTATCTCGCCGTTTGCGCGGGCCATCCGAATCCGGCGGCGGGCACCGTTTCGGGGCGCCTCGGCCGCTCCAACAAGGATCGCAAGAAGATGGCCGTGCTGCCTGACGATGCGACGCGGGGCAAGCATGCGGTTACGCATTACAAGACCGTCCGGCGCCTCGACCATGCCGCATTGATCGAATGCCGGCTCGAAACCGGGAGGACCCACCAGGTGCGCGTTCACTGTGCGTCAATCGGTCATCCGCTATTAGGAGACCCTGTCTATGGACGCACTCCCAAGCCGCTCCGCGCGACGCTTCAGCAGCTGCAATTCGCCCGTCAGGCGCTCCACGCAGCCAGCCTCGGGTTCATTCATCCTATCAGCGGCGAAAGCTTGGATTTCCGCGCCGAATTGCCCCCAGATATGCGGGAACTCATCGACGAAACCGCACGTTGAAATCGATGAAAAGCAGCACAGTCGCGGGCGATATCTGTTATAAGTAACTCCGGTGGCCCGAGAGTCGAATGCCCGGCAGGGGTTCGGCGCGCGAGGTCGACGCTAGAAAGGTCAGGGTTTACGTGAGCAATACCAAAGCATTGAGCGTCCCGGCGCTCGGCGGTGAGCAAAGCCTCAATCGCTATCTCTCCGAAATCAAGAAATTCCCCGTGCTGACGCAAGAGCAGGAATACATGCTCGCCAAGCGTTATGAAGAGCATGAGGACAGCGAAGCTGCGGCGCAGCTCGTCACGTCGCACCTGCGCCTCGTGGCGAAGATCGCCATGGGCTATCGCGGCTACGGCCTGCCCGTTTCGGATCTTATCTCCGAAGGCAATGTCGGCCTGATGCAGGGCGTAAAGAAATTCGAAGCCGATCGCGGTTTCCGCCTCGCCACTTATGCCATGTGGTGGATCAAGGCATCGATTCAGGAATACATCCTGCGTTCGTGGAGCCTCGTGAAGATGGGCACCACTGCCGCGCAGAAGAAGCTGTTCTTCAACCTGCGCCGGATGAAGAAGAACCTCGACGCCTACGAGGACACCGATCTCCATCCCGACGATGTGGCCAAGATCGCGACCGATCTCGGCGTGCCCGAGCAGGAAGTGATCAACATGAACCGCCGCATGCTCATGGGCGGCGACGGTTCGCTTAACGTGCCAATGCGCAATGGCGAAGACGGCAGCGGCGAATGGATGGACTGGCTGAAGGACGATGGCCCGTTGCAGGACGAGCTGGTCGCCGATGCCGAGGAAGCCGAAGTCCGCCACGACATGCTGGTGGAGGCTATGGACAATCTCAACGATCGCGAGAAGCACATCTTCCGCGAGCGGCGCCTGACGGAAAACCCGCAGACGCTTGAGGAACTGAGCCAGGTCTACAGCGTCAGCCGCGAACGCATCCGCCAGATCGAAGTCCGCGCCTTCGAGAAGGTGCAGAAGGCGATGAAGGCGATCGCCGGCGAAAGGCTGCTGCCGGGCGTGGCATAATCGTCGCGCTCCGCGCTAGATAAAGGAGGGCCGCCGTTCCGATGGGAGCGGCGGCCCTTTGTTTTGCGGCTGCCACTAGCCCCCCGCCAGATCCAGCACCGCCGCGACCATGGCCCGCGTACCCAGAGTCACGCTTTCGCGCGGGGCGATCTTGAACAGGGGCGAGTGGTGCGAGGGGACGGCCGGGCCGCCATTTGCTTCAGCTTCGAACGCCTTGGGCGGAGTGCCGCCGACAGCGAAGTAATAGCCCGGGACGCCGAGATCCTCGGTGACGAAGTAGGAAAAGTCCTCCGCGCCCATGCCGCGTTGCTCGAAGGGTTCAAAGCCTGCTTCGCCGAAAGTCGTGCGCATCACGCCGTTCAGCCGGCGGGCGAGTTCGGGATCGTTGTAGGTCACCGGGGTCCCCTCGCTCACCGTGACCTTCACCGGCAGCTCGTCGGGCAAGCCGTGGGCCTTGCCGATGCCGACCGCCACGCGTTCGATCGCGGCGAGCAGTTGCGCGCGCGTATCCTCGTCGTTCGCGCGCACGGTCAGTTGCAGGTCGGCGCGTTCGGAGATGATGTTGTGCTTCGTGCCGGCCTGGAACGCGCCCACCGTGATAACCGCGGGCGAAAGCGGTTCGATCTCGCGGCTGACGATCGATTGCAGCGCGGTGACGATCTGCGAGGCGATATAGACCGGGTCGCGGCCCATATGCGGGCTGGCCCCGTGCGAGCCGACGCCCGGCACCATGATATCGACCGAATCGGCGCTCGAATACTGGATCCCCTCGGCAGCAGACACCACGCCGGTCGGCAGGATAGAGGCGACATGGAAGGCGAGCGCATAGTCCGGCTTGCCGAAGCGATCGTAAAGCCCGTCTTCGAGCATGGCCTTCGCCCCGCCGACACGCTCTTCCGCAGGCTGGACCACGAACATCAGCGTGCCCGACCAGTCGTCTTTCATCGCCATCAAGCGCCGCGCCGTGCCGACCATCGACGTGATATGCACGTCGTGCCCGCAGGCGTGCATCACCGGATAGGTCTCGCCATCCTGCCCGACCTGCGTGGCGGTGGATGCGTAGTCGAGGCCGGAGCGTTCCTCGACCGGCAGCCCGTCCATATCGGCACGCAGCATGATCAGCGGGCCGTCCCCATTTCTCAGCATGCCGACCACGCCGGTGCCGCCGACATTCTCGGTCACCGTCAGCCCGGCGGCGCGCAGTTCCGCGGCCATGCGCCTGGCGGTATCGGTCTCGAGGAAGGAAAGTTCGGGGTTCTGGTGGAAGTGGACGAAGAGGTCCTCAAGATGATTGTCGTAATCCGCTGCCACTGCGTCGGCGACCTCCGCGCTGTCGGCCAGAGCCGGTATCGCAGCGAAAGCGGCCAGCGCCGCGGCCAGAGTGAAATTGCGCATCCATCGTCCCCTTGTCGTCGTTCGACGTGACAGAAAGCACGGGCGCGTCTCATGGGCAAGCACCGCCGATTGCAACCGCTCTCCATGGCCGCTAGCAGCAGGACCATGCGCTGGTTCGTCCGCTTTCTTTTCAAGGCCCTGTTCGGCATGCTGGCGCTAAGCCTGCTGCTGGTGCTCGCCTTCAAATTCGTGCCGGTGCCCGTCACCGCCACGATGGTGATGGACGGGAACGGGATCACGAAGGACTGGACCAGCCTCAACAATATCGACCGCAACATGGTTCGCGCGGTGATCGCGGCGGAGGATGGCAAATTCTGCGCGCATGACGGTTTCGACCGCGAGGCGATCGAGCAGGCGATGCGCGAAAATGCCCAGGGTGGGCGCATCCGTGGCGGCTCCACGATCAGCCAGCAGACCGCGAAGAACGTCTTCCTGTGGCAGGGCGGCGGCTATTTCCGCAAAGGGCTGGAGGCCTATTTCACCCTTTTGATCGAACAGATCTGGGGCAAGCGGCGGATCATGGAAGTCTATCTCAACGTCGCCGAGACCGGCATCGGCACCTATGGAGTGGAAGCCGGGGCGGAACGCTATTTCGACAAATCGGCCGCCAGACTGGCCCCCACCGAAGCGGCGCGCATGGCCGCGGCGCTGCCTTTGCCGAAGGAGCGCTCCGTCGTGAACCCGCGCGGCTGGCTGCGCGGGCATGGCGACACGATTGCCGCGCGCATCGGCGTGGTGGGCCGTGACGGCCTCGATGCCTGCGTGTACGACTGATAGCGATGGGCGCAGGGCACAATCACGCAAATGGCAGCGATCACGCGGGGCATAGCCATGCTCCGGCCGATTTCGGCCGCGCCTTCCTGTTCGGCATCATCCTCAATACCTGTTTTGTGATCGTCGAGGCGGCCTATGGCTGGATCTCGGGATCGATGGCGCTGATCGCCGATGCGGGCCACAACCTGTCCGACGTGCTGGCGCTCATGCTGGCCTGGGGGGCGAGCGTCGCGGCGAAGAAAGCGCCGACCGACCGCTTCACCTATGGCTACAAGAGCTCGACCATCCTCGCGGCGCTCGCCAATGCCGGGCTGCTGCTCGTCGCCATCGGGGCGATCCTTTACGAAACACTGCACCGCATGGCCCAGCCCGCCGAAGTCCAGGGCGAGACGATGGCGATCGTCGCCGGGATCGGCATTTTGATCAATGCGGGCACCGCGGCGCTCTTCCTGCGCGGACAGCACGATATCAATATCCGCTGAGCCTTCCTGCATATGGCCGCCGATGCGCTGGTCAGCCTGGGCGTCGTATTCGCCGGGCTGGCGATCCTGTGGACCGGCGAGACGTGGATCGACCCGGCGGTCAGCCTGCTGATCGTGCTGGTAATCGCCTGGGGCACCTGGGGCCTGCTTAAGGACAGCGTGGCGATGAGCCTGCTCGCGGTGCCCAAGGGTATCTCGGAGAAATCCGTGCGTGATTATCTGGCTGCGCTACCGGGTGTGGACACCGTCCACGACCTCCACATCTGGCCGATGAGCACGACCGAGACCGCGCTGACGGCGCATCTCGTCATGCCGCAAGGCCATCCGGGCGACACCTTCCTCAGCGAGATTTCGCACGAGCTGGAGCATCACTACCGCATCGGCCATGCGACCATCCAGATCGAGCGAACGCCCCATTGCGCGGGCGGTTGCTGATGCAGCGCGCGAGCAAGGCAGCGCGGGACAAGCTCAAGGCGGCGATGAGCCGGTTGGCCCGTGGCGAAAGCGCCGCACTGGAGGACGTGTACCGCGCGACCGCGGCGAAACTTTTCGGCATCTGCCTTCGTATCTTGAAAGACGAAAAGGAAGCCGAGGACGCATTGCAGGACGTCTATCTGACATTGTGGCGACGAGCCGATCGGTACGATCCCGAGCGAGCGAGCCCCATCGCCTGGCTGGCTACTTTCGCGCGCAATCGCGCGATCGATCGCCTGCGGACCGGCAAAGTCAGGGGTGGCGCAGTGCCCGAGGACAATGCTGCCGCCGTGCCCGATGGCAATCCGGCGGCCGATGCCATGCTGATCGACGAGGAACGCGAAGCGCGAGTGCATAGCTGTCTCGAAGAGCTCGACGAAACGCCGCGCGAAGCAATCCGTAGCGCTTTCTTCGAAGGCCGTACCTATGCCGAGCTGGCCGAGCGGCAAAATGTCCCGCTCGGCACGATGAAAAGCTGGATCAGACGCGGGCTGGCGAAGCTGAAAGCGTGTATGGAGGCGGGAGAATGAGCGAGGTCAAACGCCCCGACACCGTCATGGCTGCCGAATATGCGCTCGGGTTACTGGAAGGAGAGGAATTGCTCGCGGCACGCGCTCGCGAACCATCCGACGGCGCTTTCGCCGCGGAGGTCGCGCAGTGGCAGGATCGCCTTGCCCCGCTCGCCGACGACATCGACCCGCGCATGCCGCGTGCCGAAGTGTGGGCGAAGATCGAAGCGGTGATGGGCGCGGATGCCGGTACGGCGCAAGTCGTCTCCCTGCGGCGCAAGGTCCGCCGCTGGCAATGGGTCGGTGGGATAAGTGCTGCTGCCGCCGTTGCGCTGGCGGTGTTCGCTTTGCCGCTACGGCAGGCGCCCGATAGTCCATCGGGGACAATAGCCAGCGGCCCCGCCCTCACCCAGCCACCGCTCGCCGCGAACATGCCGATCGAAGGCACTCCACTGCGGCTCGACCTGACCTATCTTCCCGATGCGCATAGCCTGCTGGTGACGGCAGTGGGACTATCGGCCGACGGCGTTCATGACCACGAAATCTGGCTGGTTCCCGACGAAGGCGAACTGATTTCGCTCGGGGTGGTGACGCCGGGCGAGGTCACCGCGCACGAGGTGCCGATCGAGGTCGCACCGCGCATTCACGGCGGGTCTCAGCTACTGCTTACGCGCGAGCCACTGGGCGGAAAGCCGCCGCAAGCCGAGGCCGGACCGGTCGTCGCAGAGGCACGGTTCACCGCGATCTAAGCAATTTTTCAGCTCGGGCGTGCATCTGCCAAGTCAGAGGATCCGTATCTCCTTCGCAAGCTGGACGGGGCTTGGGAAAAGGAGACTACGATGCATATTTCGAAGAAACTCAAGGCCGCTGCCCTCGCGTCCATCGCCGCAACCGGCGCATTTGCACTTTCCGCGGGCACGCCTGCACTGGCCGACCATCACGGCATGAAGTCCGAGAAGGCGCAGCCGAACATCGTCGAAGCCGCACAGGGCACCGGCGTTCACACCACTCTGGTTGCCGTCGTGCAGGCCGCCGGGCTCGTCGATACGCTGACCAGCCCAGGCCCCTACACCGTCTTCGCGCCGACCGACGATGCCTTCGCGGCGCTGCCGGACGGCACGGTCGATACGCTGCTGATGCCGGAGAACCGCGACCGACTGACCAACATCCTCACTTACCACGTGGTCGAAGGCCGTATTCCTGCGGCACAGCTGACGCATGCCATCCGCCAGGCCGGCGGGACCTACGAGTTCGAGACCGTCGCCGGCGAGACGCTCAGCGCCAGCTTCAGCGGCGACAATATCGTGATTACCGACGCGGCTGGCGGGACCAGCACCGTCACCATGGCCGATGTGAAGACCACCAACGGCGTGATCCATGTCACCGACGGCGTCTTCCTGCCGGGTTGATAGACTTTCCCCCGGTGCCGCGTAGTCCAACCCATAATGCGCGGCGCCAAACAACCCCGCCCGGCGCTCACAAGAGGCCGGGCGGGGTTTTCTTTTGAATTGTCGGAGAAGTCGGGACTGCTGGCTACCTCTTAGGCGGCCTCTTCTTCGTCCTTCTTGCCGCCATGGACCTGGACCGGTTCCTTGCGCCCGTCGACCACGTCCTTATCGATCACGATCTCGCTCACGCCTTCCATGTCGGGCAGGTCGAACATGGTGTCGAGCAGGATGCCTTCCACGATCGAGCGCAGGCCGCGCGCGCCGGTTTTCCGCTTGATCGCCTTCTCCGCGATCTCGCGCAACGCTTCGTCCTTGAAGGTCAGCTCGACATCCTCGAGCTCGAACAGCTTGCTGTACTGCTTGACGATGGCGTTCTTCGGCTCGGTCAGGATCGTCACCAGCGCATCGACATCGAGGTCGTTGAGCGTGGCGATGACGGGCAGGCGGCCGACGAATTCGGGGATCAGGCCGAACTTGAGCAGATCTTCCGGCTCGCTCTTCTCGAGCAGTTCGCCCACGCGGCGCTTGTCCGGATCGGCGACATGCGCGCCGAAACCGATGCTGCGCTTCTGCAGGCGGTCGGCGATGATCTTGTCGAGGCCCGCAAACGCGCCGCCGCAGATGAACAGGATGTTCGTCGTGTCGACCTGCAGGAATTCCTGCTGCGGGTGCTTGCGACCACCCTGCGGCGGGACGCTAGCCGTGGTGCCTTCCATCAGCTTGAGCAGCGCCTGCTGCACGCCCTCGCCCGACACGTCGCGGGTGATGGAGGGGTTTTCCGCCTTGCGCGTGATCTTGTCGATCTCGTCGATATAGACGATGCCGTGCTGCGCTTTTTCGACATTGTAGTCGCTGGCCTGCAGCAGCTTGAGGATGATGTTCTCCACATCCTCTCCCACGTAACCGGCTTCGGTCAGCGTAGTGGCATCGGCCATGGTGAAGGGCACGTCGAAAGTGCGCGCCAGCGTCTGCGCCAGCAGCGTCTTGCCGGTGCCGGTCGGGCCGACCAGCAGGATGTTCGACTTAGCCAGCTCGACATCGCCGGACTTGCCGCTGTGCTTCAGGCGCTTGTAGTGGTTGTGCACCGCGACAGAGAGGACGCGCTTGGCGCGATCCTGGCCAATCACGTAATCGTTCAGCGTCTGGAAGATTTCGGACGGCGTCGGAACGTCGCCTTCTTTCTTGCTGGTCAGCCCGGCCTTGGTTTCTTCGCGAATGATGTCGTTGCACAGCTCGACGCATTCGTCGCAGATGAACACGGTCGGGCCCGCGATGAGCTTCCTCACCTCGTGCTGGGACTTGCCGCAGAAGCTGCAATACAGCGTGCTCTTGCTATCGGTTCCGCTCAACTTGGTCATATCCTAATCGTCTTCCCCGGCCCTGTCGGCAGATATGCGACTCTAGGGGACACGGGATTTGGGTCAATATCGTAGGTACAATCATCCCCTTGCCACAAGCTGAAGCGGCAAGGTTGCTGGAATCCTACGGCAATCGTGCAACAGTCCCGCGCAGGCACAGTGGCTGCGCGGAACCTTAGGGCTGCCCGATCACTCGGGTGCGCCACCCGAACCTTCGGCTTCGGCTTCGCCGTTTTCCGGACGGGTTTCGAAGACCTTGTCCACGATCCCGAACTTCATCGCTTCCTCGGCTTCGAGGAAGGTATCGCGATCCATCGCCTTCTCGATGTCGGACAGGCTCTGGCCGGTGTATTTCACATAGAGATCGTTCATCCGCTTGCGAATGCGCAGGATCTCGCGCGCCTGGATCTCGATATCGCTGGCCATGCCGCGTGCGCCGCCGGACGGCTGGTGCACCATGATGCGCGCATTGGGCAACGCGATGCGCATGCCCGGCTCGCCCGCCGCCAGCAGGAAGCTGCCCATGGAGGCGGCCTGCCCGACGCAAACGGTCGACACGCGAGGTTTGATGTACTGCATCGTGTCGTGGATGCCCATGCCAGCCGTCACGACGCCGCCGGGCGAATTGATATACATGCTGATCGGCTTGGACGGGTTCTCGCTTTCCAAGAACAACAGCTGGGCGATGATCAGCGACGCCATGCCGTCTTCCACCTGACCGGTGACGAAGACGATGCGCTCGCGCAGCAGGCGGCTGAAGATGTCGAAGCTGCGTTCGCCGCGGCTGGTCTGTTCGACCACCACCGGGACAAGCGCGCCGGTTACGGGGTCGCGCGTGAACTGGCCCTGGGTGGAATAGGCATCGCTGCCGAACAGGTCGATCATGAAAATTCCTCTCGTCGGATCGGTTGAGCGCCTATGTCGCGAGTACCCCCGCGATGTTCAAGAGGCTTAACCCTTATGCCGTCCAGATATCTCAGCGAAGGCTGAAATGCCGGTGGGAAATCGGTTGCAGGTTGCAATCCATGTCGTTCGTCCGGACCAACGTGCCGTTGGCCGACAGCGAAATCTCATTGGTCGGGCATGATGATGCTATCATCGATGGCTCTGTGGCCTTTCCGCCTACAAACGTAGACGAAAGCTACCAGACCAAGAGGGGGAGCCCCAATTCAATGAGTTACCGCCGCGACATAACGGTCGTATCCGTGATAGCTGCGCTGATGGCTTGCGCGTTGTCGGCCCCGGCCTCCGCCGCGCAGGACGATCCCGGCGAGCCTGCCGGCGAAGGCGATCCGCCGACCGAAGACGCGCAAGTATTCGAGCCGGCCTATTTCGAACGCTATGCCCCGCGCAATGCGCTCGACATGCTGGCCCAGGTTCCGGGCTTCGTCATCGACGATGGCGACAACAATACGCGCGGCCTCGGTCAGGCGACTGCCAATGTGCTGGTCAATGGCGAGCGCTTCTCGAGCAAGTCCGACAGTGTGCGCGACCAGCTCAGCCGCATCCCCGCAGGCGACGTCGTCCGGATCGAAATCGTCGACGGGACCGCGCTCGATATTCCCGGCCTCAACGGCCAGGTCGCCAACGTCATCGTCAACAAAACCGGCGCGTCGGGGCAATTCAGCTGGACGACCGGCTTTCGCCCGTACAATACCGGAGCGCAGCTGTTCGGCGGCGAGGTGTCGCTGACGGGCAATTCCGGTAAGCTCGACTACACGGTTTCTCTCAGCAACGATAACAACCGCTTTGGAACCGATGGCCCGATCACCGTGGCCGATGGCGCGGGCGATCTGATCGAAACGCAGGACACGAAGTTCTCCGGCGGACTCGACAATCCGACGCTGGCGACGAATTTCACCTATACGTTCTCGCCCGACGTCATCGCTCACCTGAATCTTCGCTACGGCGAGGACTTCTTTTTCGAACGGATCACCGAATTCGCCGAGCCTGTTGCCGGCCCCGATCGCGATCGCCTGTTGCTCAACGACGAGGACGGACCCGAATACGAGATCGGCGGCGACATCGAATTCCCGCTCGGCCCCGGCAAGCTCAAGCTGATCGGACTGGAGCGTTTCGAGCGCGACAATTTCCGCAGCGTACTGGTCGATAGCTTTTCGGATGGCTCGCCCGACACCGGCTCGCGCTTCCGCCAGACCAATGCGGTGGGCGAGCGGATCGGTCGGTTCGAATATGGCTGGAACATGTTCAACGCCGACTGGCAGCTTTCTGGCGAGGCCGCGTTCAACCGGCTCGACCGGCGCTCCTCGATCGAAGAGCTCGATACCGATGGCGAGTTCTTTTTCATCCCCTTCCCCGCCGGCAATGGCGGTGTGACGGAAGATCGCTACGAAGGCATTCTCAGTTTCAGCAAGCAGCTGAACCCGAAATTGTCGCTTCAGGCGACGGCGGGGGCGGAATATTCGAAGATCCAGCAGACCGGATCGGCCGCCAATTCGCGGGTGTTCCAGCGGCCCAAGGGGTCGTTCTCCCTAGCGTGGAAGCCGACCAGCGATTTCGACGTTTCGGTCGAACTGCGCCGCCGGGTCGGCCAGCTCAGCTTCGGCAATTTCCTCGCCAGCATCAATCTCGACAACGACAACGGCAACGGCGGCAATAACGAACTGGTGCCCGACCAGAGCTGGAATCTGGAGGCCGAGATCAACAGGAGCTTCGGTCCCTGGGGCTCTGTGAAACTACAGGTCCGGCAGGCGTGGTTCGAGGATTTCATTGATTATTTCCCGCTCGCCGACGGCGCCGAAGCGCGGGGCAATATCGGCGATGCGCAGAGACTGCATATCGAATTGTCGGGAACGGTGAAATTCGATCCGATCGGCTGGAAAGGCGCGCAGCTCAATTTCACTGCCGTGCAGCGTTATATGGATGTAACGGATCCGTTCACGGGTGAGAGCCGCGCATTCTCAAACGATCTCTACAACCGGCTTGAGGCCGATTTCCGCCACGACATCCCCAGCAGCGACTGGGCTTATGGCGCGAGCCTGTACACCTTCAGCCCGGTCGAATATTCGCGCCGCTACGAAGAAGGGCGCTTCTGGGAGGGACAGAGTTTCGTGGACGTCTTCATGGAGCACAAGGACATCCTGGGCATGACCGGACGGCTGCGGGTGGGCAACGTGCTGTCGGCGCGCAACAAGGGTTTCCGCACCGTCTTCGACGATTCGCGGCCCGACGGTGACGTGCTGTTTACCGAGACGCTCGACCGCCGCATCGGCCCGATCGTGCGCTTCACCCTGACCGGGAATTTCTAAGCACGCTTGCATTGCGCTTCGGCGGTGGCAGGGTGGCGCGATGAAGCATATCGCCCTGTCGCTCGCTCTCCTTGCAACCGCATCGCCGCTCGCAGCGCAGGAGAGGCAAGATGAACAGCCGACAGTGCGCTTGGAGATGCCCGGTCCACCACCCGGAGTGAAGGCTCCGCAGGACGAAGCGGAGCGGCGCACGCTCCTCTATGCCATTCGCGCTCGAAATCTCGACAGCGGGCCGAATGGGCTGAATTCGATCATCGCTTTTGCGCCCGACATCACAGCCCAGACCCGGGCGGCGCGAGCTCAGCCAACATTGCTCGCCGGTCGACCAGTGCTGGTGAAGGACAATATCGAAACACGCGAATTACCGACTTCCGCCGGTAGCCTTGCCTTGGCAGAGAGTATGACCGGACGCGATGCGCCGCTGATTGCACGCCTGCGCGCAGCCGGCGGGGTCATGATGGGCAAGACCAACCTGTCCGAATGGGCGAATATCCGCGACGACAATTCCACCAGCGGCTGGAGCGCGGTGGGCGGCCTGACCCGCAATCCGCATGCGATCGATCGCAATACCTGCGGCTCTTCCTCGGGCAGCGGCGCAGCGGTGGCGGCGGAATTCGCCTGGGCGGCCATCGGCACGGAGACCGACGGATCGATTACCTGCCCCGCCAGCGTTAACGGGATCGTCGGCTTCAAGCCCACGGTCGGCATGGTCAGCCGCACGCATGTCGTGCCGATCAGCCATTCGCAGGACACTGCGGGACCGATGGCGCGCAGCGTAAACGACGCGGCGCTGCTGCTCGAAGCCATCGCGGGCAGCGATCCCGCCGACCCGGCCACCGCCGAAGCGGACGCGAGAAAGGTGCCGTTCTCGCAAGGACTGCGCGACGCTTCGCTCCAAGGAGTACGGATCGGCGTGCTCGTCAACCAGATCGGCAGCCGCGACGACGTGCGCGCGCTGTTCGAGCAGGCGCTGGACGACATGCGGCGCGCAGGGGCGGAACTGGTCGAGATCGAATACGACCCGCAGGGCGAAATGTTCGGCGCGGAACTGACCGTGCTGCTCTACGAATTGCGCACCGACATGGACGCCTATCTCGCCTCGCGCCCGGGCACCGACGGACCGCGCAGCCTTGCCGACCTTGTCGCTTTCAACGAGGCCAATGCCGGTGCCGAGATGCGCTGGTTCGGCCAGTCGCTGTTCGAACGCGCGCTCGAGACGACGGATCAGGCGGCATACGAGGAAGCCCGCGCCACGTCGATACGGCTGGCGGGCGAGGAAGGGATCGACCGCCTGCTGCGGGAGAACGACGTCAGCCTGCTGGTCGTGCCGACACGCGGCCCGGCATGGGTGAGCGATCTCGTCAATGGCGACAATTTCAGCGACAGCATCGGCGCGGGTTCGCTGGCGGCTATCGCAGGCTATCCGCACCTGACCGTGCCGATGGGCGCTGTCGAGCGGCTGCCGGTAGGGATCAGCTTCATGGGCCCGAAGTGGCAGGACCACGCGGTGCTCAAGGCCGGGGCCGCATTCGAGCGGGCGCGCACCGCCGAAGTTCCGAAGCCGAATTTCCAACGGTGGGAACCCGAAGCCCTGCCCGCGGACTGATAGGCGATGGAATACGAACCGCGCATCTTTCTCTTCGTCGTCATGGGCCTGGGGCTGATGGCGGCGGTTTCGCTGGAGCGGTTTCTCGCCAAATTCTGGCTCTCGCTGCCGATCGTCTATGTCGCTGCCGGGTTCGCGATCTTCTCGCTCCCGCTCGACCTTCCGAATATCAACCCGACCTACGACGGCTTCGATGCGGTCACGCTGGAGTACACGACCGAGTTCATCGTCATCGCTTCGCTGATGGCAGCGGGCATCGCGATCGACCGTCCGGTCAGCTGGGCCAACTGGCGGCAGATCTGGCCGCTGCTGATCATCGCCATGCCTTTGACAGTCGCCACGGTGGCGTTGCTCGGCTGGTGGGCCATCGGCCTAACCCCGGCTTCGGCTATCCTCCTCGGGGCCGCGCTCGCGCCGACCGATCCGGTGCTCGCTCGCAGTGTGCAAGTCGGCCCGCCGGGCGAGAACAAGCGGCATGACGTCCGCTTCAGCCTGACTGTCGAAGCCGGCCTCAACGATGGGTTGGCCTTCCCCTTCACCTACCTTGCAATCGCCGCGGTCGGCATGGCTTCGCTGGGCGCATGGACGCTGGAATGGGTCTGGTTCGACCTCGTCTGGCGCATCCTCGTCGGCTGTGTTGTCGGCTGGGCGGTCGGACGGTTGGGCGCTTGGTGGGTCTTCGAGCGCGAGGCCGATGCGCCGATGAAGGAGATCGACGAAGAGAGCGAAAGCGCCGACCATCCCAAATACTCGACCAGCGAGGGGCTGATCGTGCTGGGCACGCTGCTCCTCGCCTATGGCCTCGCGGAAATATTCGCTGGCTATGGCTTCCTCGCCGTGTTCGTCGGAGCGGTCACTGCGCGCCAGCGGGAGAACCGCAGCCGCTATCACAAGATCAGCCACCACTTCATCGACCAGATCGAACAGATCGTGTTGGTTGCCGTGCTGTTCGGCTTCGGCGCCATGCTGGCGAGCGGTGTGCTGCAACCGCTGACCTGGACTGCCGCACTCGTCTGCCTCGCGCTGATTTTCGTCATCCGGCCGCTCTCTGGACTGCTGGCGGAATCACGCTCCCATCTGCCTCTGGCGGGCAAGCTGGCGATCGCGTTTCTAGGCGTGCGTGGGATGGGCTCGATTTACTACCTCGCCTACGGCCAGAACCATGCCGAGTTCATCCAGATCGATTTGCTATGGGCCTGCGTCAGCTTTACCATCCTCGTCTCGATCCTGGTGCACGGCATCGTCTCCGGCCCGCTTATCCGGCACGTGGAGCGCCGCCGCGCGCACATCCACACCGGCACGGACGAGCAAATGCTCAGCCATAGCCCCGACGGCAAGCCGATCGCGGTAGAGCTGCCCGACAAGCCCTGCTGACACCGCGCTAGCAAAAGGGCGACCGGATCCGATCCGGCCGCCCTTTGCGATTTTGTATGCCGCCGTAAGGCTTACTTCTTGGCAGCAGCTTTCTTGGCCGTGGCCTTCTTCGCAGCCGGCTTCTTATCGGCAGCTTTCTTGGCCGGTGCCTTCTTGGCAGCGGGCTTCTTGTCATCCGCCTTCTTGTCGTCGGCCTTCTTGGCAGCGGCTTTCTTGGCCGGAGCCTTCTTCGCCGCAGGCTTTGTGTCGGCAGTCTTCTCGTCCGACTTGGCGTCGTCCTTCTTCGCAGCTGCCTTTTTCGCCGGGGCCTTCTTCTTGGCTGCAGGCTTCTTTTTCGGCTTTTCCTCGGTAGTGTCTTCCGCCTCGATTGCGGCTTCGAGTTCCTCGCGCGTTACTTCGCGGTCGGTGATTTCGGCCTTGTCGAACAGGAAGTCGACGACCTTGTCCTCATAGAGCGGGGCGCGCAGCTGGGCGGCGGCCATCGGCTCGGTACGGACGTATTCCATGAACCGCTCGCGATCTTCGGCGCGGTACTGCTGGGCAGCCTGCTGGATCAGCATCTGCATTTCGTTGGCGTTGACTTCGACGCCATTCGCCTGGCCGATTTCCGACAGCAGCAGGCCGAGGCGCACGCGGCGTTCGGCGATCTTGCGGTAATCGTCCTTCTCGTCCTCGATTTCCTTCAGCGTGGCTTCGGGATCTTCGGACTGCGCGGCTTCCTGCTGCAGCTGCGCCCAGATCTGGTCGAATTCCGCATCGACCATGCCTTGTGGCACGGCAAAATCATGACCGGCAGCCAGCTTGTCGAGCAGCTGGCGCTTCATCTGCGTGCGGGTCAGGCCGGAGGTTTCCTGCTCCAGCTGGCCACGGACCAGTTCCTTCAGCTTGCCGATGCTGTCGAGGCCGAGGTTCTTGGCGAACTCGTCATCGACCTTGGTCTCGGTCGCGACCTTTACCTGCTGCACAGTCACGTCGAACTCGGCTTCCTTGCCGGCGAGATGCTCTGCCGGATAGTCGTCCGGGAAAGTGACGGTGATGGTCTTTTCATCACCGGTCTTCACGCCCGTCAGCTGCTCTTCGAAGCCGGGGATGAACTGGCCCGAACCGATCACCAGCGGGGTGTTCTCCGCCTTGCCGCCTTCGAATTCGGTGCCGTCGACGCGGCCGACGAAGTCGATGATCAGCTGGTCGCCCTCGCCCGCCTTCTTGGTCTTGGCGGCGTCCTTGTAGCTCTTGTTCTGGTCGGCGATGTTCTGGACGGCTTCGTCAACCGCTTCGTCCTTTACCGGAACGGTCAGGCGCTCCAGCTCGAGGTCCTTGATCTCGGGCGCTTCGATCTCGGGCAGGATTTCCAGCTCGACGGTGAGTTCGGCATCCTTGCCTTCCTCATAGCCTTCGCCGAATTCGACCTTGGGCTGCATCGCGGGGCGCAGCTTGTTGTCGGCCATCACCTTGTCGACCGATTCGCGGATCATGTCGTTGACCGCTTGCGCATGAAGCTGTTCGCCGTGCATCTTGCGCACGAGGTTGGCCGGCACCTTGCCGGGGCGGAAACCGGGCATGCGGACCTGCGGGGCGATCTTCTTCACTTCGCTGCCGACGCGCTCGTCGATGTCCTTTGCCGGGATGGTGACGGCATAGGCGCGCTTCAGGCCTTCATTGGCGGTTTCTTTGATCTGCATGGTTGAAACTCGTGACTTTCGAAAATGCGATAGTGATGACGGGGCTTCACGCCGGGGCGGCACTGGTGCGGGCGAAGGGACTCGAACCCCCACATCTTTCGATACTGGTACCTAAAACCAGCGCGTCTACCAGTTCCGCCACGCCCGCTAACCCGAACGGTGCCGCGCGAAGGGGCGGGCCCTCCACGTGTAGGCGCGTGCCTCTAGAGCGATGCGACGACAAGCGCAAGCGTGGCGACGGACGGGGGAACGCGGAGCGGCGGCGAGCCGTTGTTGGAAGCGAAAGGAGCCATCCCCATGGCCGACTACGAAACACCCCATGTGCCGCCGACGACGCCCCCGGTCGTCAATCCCGATGTGAAGCCGAAAACTTCCGCCGAAATGGAAGAAGACGGCGAAGCGGAGGGCGAAACCCTCGACCATCGCGATACGCCTGACGAAATCGATATCGAAACCGAGAAAGCGCTCGAGCCTGCCATGGACGGCGGGCGCGACGGCAAGGGTGAGCAGGGGCTGGATGTCTCGCGCTCGGAAACCCTCCTCCCGCCAGATTAAGGAACCCGACCATGGCAACGCAGCCCGACCCCTCGCCCGATACGATCGATCCCGGCGCGCCGCAGGAAATGCCGCCCGACAGCCCGCCGAACGAAGCCCCGATGGAAGAGCCGCCCGGTGTGGAACCGGTGTCCCCCGATTACGACAATCCGGGTCGCGGCCCGATCGAAACGCCTCCGCCGCCCGATTGAATGCTGCGCCGGATTGAACTTGCGGCTCGGCGCGGGGCGCTTTATCGGCGCATCGCATGAGCGAAGACACGACAAACGACACCCCGCCCGACCGCCTGTCGGTCAATCCGAAGAGCGAGCATTTCAGCACCGAAGTGCTGCAGCGTGGGGTCGGCATCCGCTTCAAGGGCAAGCAGCGCACCGACATCGAGGAATACTCGATCTCGGAAGGCTGGGTGCGCGTTCAGGCCGGCAAGACGATGGATCGCAAGGGCAATCCGCTCACGCTCAAGCTCAACGGCCCGGTCGAAGCCTGGTACGAGGACCTCGGCGAGGACGCACCGGTCGCAAAGGCCGGCTAATCAGCGGAAGTCGGCGAACGCGCTGAGGAAGCGCTTCGAGCTTTTCTTGCTCGCCGGTTTCCCGGATTGGGCGAGTTGCACACGCCTCTGCGCGACCTGATCGGCATAGATAAACCCTTCGACCGGCCATGCGGTCTTTCCGACTGCGCCGAGCGGCGCATACCAGACCTGAACTTCGCTCCAGTCGTTGGCTGGCGAGACATCGACCGCCAGCACGTCTTTCTCGACCTGGCCGCGTCGCCCGTTGATCGGCGACCAGTTTGCATGGTCGAGCAGGACCCGGCGAGAGTCCAATACCTTGCTCACGGCGGCTACATGGCCGAGGCGCATGCTGCGATGCGGCTTGAACGCCATGACGGCGCCGACGCGCGGAGTCGAGCCGGTGTCGTAGCGATCTTGCGCCTGACCCCACCACGTATGCGCATCGCCGTATATTTCGATGCCACTGACCTTGCGGGCATAAGGGACGCATTGCAGGTAAGGCGCCAGTTCGCTTCCCGAGGAAGAGAAGTCGCTATCCACTCGGAAGTCCCGGCTGTCGTCGGCGAGAGCCGGAGCGGAAAGGCCGAGCGTGGCCATGGCGATAAGAGCGCGTTTCATGCCGCTGCTGCCTAACCCGTTAACCTTACGGCAAGCCTGCCCGACATGGTTAACGGCATTTAACCCTTCCACGCACATCCGCTTGCAATGCGGCAGTTAAAGGGCCACTTGCCGCGCCATCATGCGCGCATCCCCATCAAAGCCCACGGTGATCATCATCGGCCGCCCGAATGTCGGCAAGTCGACGCTGTTCAACCGGCTCGTCGGCAAGCGGCTGGCGCTGGTCGACGACCAGCCCGGTGTCACCCGCGATCGGCGCTTCGGCGATGCGGAAATCGCGGGGTTGGAGTTCCAGATCGTCGATACCGCCGGCTGGGAAGACGAGGATCCCGACAGCCTGCCCGGCCGGATGCGCAAGCAGACCGAAGTCAGCCTTGAAGGCGCGGACGCTGCGATGTTCGTATTCGATTCGCGTGTCGGCCTGACCCCGCTCGACGAAGAAATCGCCCGCTGGCTGCGCAGCCAAAAAGTGCCGGTGGTGCTGGTCGCCAACAAGGCGGAAGGCAAACAAGGCGACGCAGGCATCTATGAAAGTTTTTCGCTCGGCTTCGGCGAACCGGCCGCAGTCAGCGCGGAACACGGTGAAGGGATCGCCGACCTGTTCGATCATCTGTGGCCGATCATCGGCGCCAAGGCTGAGGCGGCAGAGATCGATGCCGAGATCGACGAGGAAGACGAGGAGGCGCTCCTCGCAGGTCCCCTCCAACTCGCCATCGTCGGCCGGCCCAATGCAGGCAAGTCCACGCTGATCAACCGGCTGCTGGGCGAAGATCGCCTTCTGACCGGGCCGGAGGCCGGGATCACGCGCGATTCCATCGCGATCGACTGGGAATGGACCGATCCGAAGACCGGCGAGCCACGCGAGATCAAGCTGATCGACACCGCCGGCATGCGCAAGAAGGCGCAGGTCACCGACAAGCTGGAGAAACTCTCGGTAGCCGACGCCCGCCGCGCCGTCGATTTCGCCGAAGTCGTCGTGCTGTTGCTCGATGCGACACGCGGGCTGGAGGCGCAGGACCTCAAGATCGCCAATCTCGTGCTCGAGGAAGGTCGCGCGCTGATGATCGCGATCAACAAGTGGGATGTGGCGGACAACGCCAGCAGCCTGTTCAACGGCATTCGCGAGGCGCTGAACGAAGGGCTGGCGCAGGTGCGCGGCGTGCCGCTGTTCGCGGTCAGCGCCAAGACCGGCAAGGGGCTCGACCAGATGCTCGGCGCGGCGTTTGAACTGCGCGAGGCATGGAGCCGCCGCGTGCCGACTGCCGCTCTCAACCGCTGGTTCGACGATGCGCTGGAAGCCAACCCACCGCCCGCGCCCAAGGGTCGGCGGATCAAGCTGCGTTACATCACGCAGGCAAGCATCCGGCCGCCGCGGTTCGTCGTGTTCGGCACGCGGCTGGAAGCGCTTCCCAAGAGCTACGAGCGCTATCTGATCAACGGAATTCGCGACAAGCTCGGCTTCGAGGCCGTGCCGGTGCGCGTGGTGCTGAAGAGCCCGAAAAATCCCTACAACGCCAACAAGGGCGGGGGCGGCAATTACAGCGGGGAGCGGTGATGCTGCTCGATGTGCTCGCCACCCTGCCCGGGCTCGAACTGATCGAACGGACCAGCTCTACTCTGCGGGTGCAGCAGGTCGTGCAGCTGAGCCTTGCCCCTGCCTTCCTGCTCGCCGGGATCGGGGCCATCATGAACGTGATGACAAACCGGCTGATCTGGGTCGCCAACAAGATCGAGAAGATCGTGGCCGCCGACGAGGAAGGCCGTGCTGGCATCCTGCTCGACGAACTGCCAGCGCTCGAAAGACGCCGCATCCTCGCCCAGCGCGCCGTGATGCTCAGCACCGCATCGGCCCTTACCATCAGCATCGTGATCGCGCTGCTGTTCGTCAGCGCCTTCGTCTATGCGCCTCTGGGCACGATAGTGGCCTTCACGTGGATCGTAACGATGGGCCTGCTCGTTGCGGGCCTCGCCAGTTTCTTGCTTGAGACGCAAACCGCGGCAAAGCGCAATCGCGAGAGTATGAAGCGGCACTTGCGGGACGACTGATCGCGATTTCCGGACCGATCTCGGCCAAAGGACGCTACGGCACGGCGAGCTAAAAGCGGTTATCCGGCGTTCATCTTACGCGGCGCAGCAAGCGTTCTCCAATCGAGGAGAGACGCCATGCACCGTATCCAAATCGCGATCCTGTCACGCGGAGAGCGGGAACTGCACCACGTGAGGCTCGACACGCTGGACCTCGGGACGGCCTTGCTGGTGACCGATATCAATCTTGCGGAGGGCTCGGCCGAGCTGTGGGAGGGAGAACGGCGCCTTGCGCGGCTGATCAAGCATGGCGGACCGCATGCGACCTTCTGGGAAGTCGGCTGCTATTGAGCGCTGCTCAGCCGGCCTCGCCGTCGCCCGCCGACTTGCTTTGCAGCTGGACGTAGTTCTCCAGCCCCATCCGGGCGATCATGTCGAATTGCGTTTCGAGGAAGTCGACATGCTCTTCCTCGCTGGCAAGGATGGTTTCGAAAATCTGGCCGGAAGTGAAATCGCGCACGCTTTGGCAATGTTCGGCCGCTTCCTTGAGCAGCGGGATCGCCTCCATCTCCATCGCCAGATCGGCCTTGAGGATTTCCTCGACCGTCTCGCCGACCTTCAGCTTGTGGATCGCTTGGAAGTTCGGGAGGCCGTTAAGGAACAGGATACGCTCGGCGAGGATGTCGGCATGCTTCATCTCGTCGATCGATTCGTGGCGCTCGTACTCGGCGAGCTTGTACACGCCCCAATCGGCCAGCACGCGATAGTGGAGCCAGTACTGGTTGATCGCCGTCAGTTCGTTGGTCAGCGCCTTGTTGAGGAATTCGATGACCTTGGGATCGCCTTGCACGTGCCTGCTCCTTTTGCGGGGGACCGCAATCCTATGCTCCTGTCGGGCAGGAATTGGCAAGGGGTGCTCGCGAAAAAGTGCCGGAATTCCGCCAGTTGCGAGCGATTGTCAGTAGCGGAAGATCAGGCGGCGGCGGGCACGAAGCCCAGCTCGCGCTCTTCCTCGACGATGGCATCCGCCTCGACCAGACATTGGCCGCAGTTTGGCTGCTTACCCATCGCCGCATAGCACGCTTGCGCATCGCCCGAGACGTGGAGCGCCTTGCGTCGCAGCTCGCTCTCCCGAATGGCGTTGCAGATGCAGATGTACATAGGCGCGGATCCCTTGCGATTGATTCGCAAGAGCAGGTGTAATGCGAGTCATTCGCAGTAGCAACCCCCGCTCATGGGTTTCACCTCAGTAGGGGAAATAGCCGCCAGTACGTCAGGCAGCGCCATAGCCATTCGAGCGGGCCGAAGCGGAATCGCTCGAGCCAGGGCTTGGACCACAGTAGCATGATCGCCCAGGTCGCAAGCGTGACGAGATAGAGCTCCGTCCGGCCGAGCTGACCGAACAGGCCACCCGCCCAGCCGTGGAACACCAGCATCATGAGCACCGAGGTCCCGAGATAATTGGTAAAGGCCGCCCGCCCGGCTGCCGAAACCCGTTGCGCCAACGGTCCGGAGACGCGCTGGCCCCATAGCGCCAGCAATGCGAGCAGGCCGAGGATGGCGAACAGCCGCGGCACCATCGACCACGCGCTCATCGCGGCGAGCGTGCCGTAGTAGGTGAGCCCCCCGGCTTTCGCCCATAGCGCCACAGGAATGGTGAGCGCCGTGCCGACGATCCACAGCCCCCAGCCCCAGTTGCGCTGCCGCCCCGGATCGAGTCCTCCGTCGAACAGGCCGTAGCGATAGGCTGCCATGCCGACGAGCATGAGGGGCAGCGTCTCGAACCAGAACAGCATCAGGACGAAACCGATCTCGGGACCATGCTCGGTGATGTTGTGGTTCACCCAAGCGCCGTAATCGCCATCGCCGATCAGCTGCGTTTCGTAGCGCCCGTCGGCCAGGTCGGCCTGCTTCTCGCTTTCGAGGTCCTCGGCCATTTCGGCAAAGGCCGCTTCTTGCGAGCCCTCCATCATCGGCAGGAAACCGAGGATGCCGGTGTAGAACAACGCGCCGCCGAAATAGCCGATGAGGCCCAGCACCAGCAGCTTGCGGCGCGAAAGCCCGACGAACAACAAGGCGGCGAGGCCCGCGCAGGCGTAAAGAAAAAGGATGTCGCCACGCCAGATGAAGAAGAAATGCACCAGCCCGATCATGCCAAGCCAGAACAATCGCCGCACCTGCAGCCACCTGCTCTGCCCGCGCGCCGCCGCTCGTTCGAGGAACAGCACCATGCCGGCCCCGAACAGCAGGGTGAACAGCCCGCGCATCTTGCTGTCGATGAGGACGAACTGAACCACCCACATCCAGTCCTCCGCCGCGCTATGCGGCACGGTGAAGGCGTCGGGGTACATGTAGGCCGTCATCGGCTGGCCGAAGGCGACGATATTGGCGGCAAGAATGCCCATCACCGCCAGCCCGCGGATGAAATCGAGGCTCGCGATACGGTTCGCGCCGCCGGTGGGCCTAGCCTGCTCCGGTGTCACCTGTTCTGCCAGCTCTGTCATGTCTTGCTCCCTGTCCACCGCCCTACCTAGCGGCGGGCGCGTAAAGGGAAAGCGGGCAGGTGATCTAGTCCGGGGATCAGCGGGTCACGAGACACTCGTAGCCGCCGCGCTTCAGCTGCGCGCAGGCCGACATTGCCGCATCGCGCGATTCGAACCCGCCGGCGAGAAGCTTGGTTAGTCGACCCGCAGGCTCTTTCAGCTTTGCGCGTCCGGCGAGAGCAGGCGTCTGCGAAACTTTCTCCCACAGCCGGTCGGCATTGCCTGCGACCCCGAAAGCGCCGAGTTGCAGCTTCCATGGACCTTGGGACCGGAGGAGCTGGGGCGGCGGCGCGGCGGCGGGAGTTTGCGGTTGCGGCGTCATGGAGACGGTCGGCTCGGCCCGCGCAACCGTGACCGGTCGCGGTGTCCGGGCGAAATCCGCGCCGCGTGTTTCGCGTGCCGGCGCCGGCGCCGGGCGTGCGGCTGGCGGAACCGAATCGGGAGTACCGACAGCCAGATCGACCGCAGCCAGCTCGCGAGCGCGCGCCGCCTCGGCTTCGGACTTCAGCTGCGCCGCCAGGTCCTGGGCCGCTTGCCGGTCGGCCAGCGGGATATACTCGTCCATCTGCGCGAGTGCACCCTTGGCTTGCGGCAAGCCCGTCGAATTGGCGAGGGTCAGCAGGGCATAGGCCCGCTGCCAGTCCTTCGCGACGAAGTCACCGTTGAAATGGGCGATACCTAATATGTATTGCGCGCGCGGATCGCCGCGTGTCGCTGCGGCTTCGATATAGGGGAGCGCTTGCTCGCGCTGCTCCCCCTGAAACAGCAATAGCCCGTAATTGTCCGCTGCTTGCACATGGCCCTGCGCCGCAGCGCGAGCATAAAGCGCCTCTGCCTGCACCAGGTCGGTATCGACCCCCCGACCCAGCCGATAGGCCTGCGCCAAGTTGAACTGCGCATCGGCATCTCCCGCCTGCGCCGGGGCCACCCACTCGCGCACGGCAGCGGCATAGTCACCGCGGCTCCAGGCATCGACGCCGTCCTTCACATCGGCCGATGCGGGCACGGCTAGACCTGCCGCGATGACAGCGCAAAGCGCCTTGCCAACGTGTTTGCTGTTTCTGCTCATCGGTTCCGTCCCCGGCAATTTCGGCCGCGCTTCGGCGGCAGTCGGCCCTACCCTATAGTAAATCGACCGTTAGCAAAGCGTTGCGCCGCATCCCGCTCACGCAGCGGCGACCTAATCCGCCCGATGTTAACCCTAAATTAGGGGTAGTCTGCGATTTCCGTTTTCGAACAGTCGCATTTGGTGCGGCACTTGATTGACTAGAGGCTCAAACCAGGGGGATAAGCCTTGCGTGTACTGGCATTGGCATCGCAGAAGGGCGGATCGGGTAAAACCACGCTCTCCGGACATCTCGCCGTACAGGCCCAGCGCGCCGGCGCCGGGCCCGTCGTTCTGATCGATATCGACCCGCAGGGTTCGCTCGCCGACTGGTGGAACGAGCGCGAGGACGAATATCCCGCTTTCGCGCAGACTACCGTCGCTCGCCTGGCGAACGATCTGGCAATCCTGCGCCAGCAGGGCTTCAAGCTGGCCGTGCTCGACACGCCGCCCGCCATCACCATGGCCATCCAGTCGGTTATTTCGGTCGCCGAACTGATCGTCGTGCCGACCCGCCCCAGCCCGCACGATTTGCGCGCCGTGGGTGCCACGGTCGACCTGTGCGAACGGGCTGGCAAACCGCTGGTCTTCGTGGTCAACGCCGCGACGCCGAAAGCCAAGATCACCTCGGAAGCCGCCGTCGCGCTGTCGCAGCACGGCACGGTCGCCCCGATCACCCTGCACCACCGCACCGATTTCGCCGCCTCGATGATCGATGGCCGCACGGTGATGGAAGTGGACCCGGAAAGCCGCTCGGCTGCCGAGGTCACCGCGCTCTGGAAATATATCGCCGACCGGCTGGAGAAGAACTTCCGCCGCACGGTCTTCGCCGCACCGAACACGCAAGCCGCTGTTCCCGGTGCCCATCGCCCCGCTGGCGGCTTCGGCCGCCGGGTGGCACAGTAAGAACGCCTGGGCGGAGACTGCCGGATGTCTGACGCCAATTTCGCCTCGCTCACCCCGACGCTCCTCGCGCGCAAGGGCGGTGCCAAGCCCGCCATGCGCCCGCAGTCCGGGATCCCCGGCCCTGTCGACGGCAAGGAAGCCGCCGCCAACCTGGAAGATCTCGGCTGGAACGACATGGGTGACGATAGCAGCACGCCCCTCGTGGCCGAAAAGCCGACTGCAGAAAAAGTCGTGCCGATCGCGCCCCGACAGGCGGCCAACGAAACCGATGCGGGGTCCGCACCCAACCAGGTGCGCGAATCGCTGAGCAGGATCGCCGCCCAGCTCGACAAGCCGGCCACGGCCAACGCCAAGCCGGTCGTTCGCAAATCCGCCGCTTCGCGCGGCAAGCGGGCAGCCTTCACGCTGCGGCTCGATCAAGAGCGGCACCTGATGCTGCGCCTCGCCTGCACCGTCCGCGGTCGCAGCGCGCAACAGCTGGTGACCGACGCGCTGGACGATCTGCTGGCCGAAATGCCGGAAATCGCGAGCCTCGCCGCCCAAGTCCAGCAGTCGGAAAAATAACGGATCGAAGACGTGGGATCGCCTTCAGGGGAATGACAATGAGCATCGAGAGCAAAGCCAAAACCAACCGGTTCATCCGGCTCGCCGTAACCACGGCACTGGCCACGACCGCGCTGGCCGGTTGCACCGGCAAGGTTGCCCCTTCCCACAACTATTCTGCCACCAAGGCGGAAAAAGCGCTGGCGAAGGGCCAGCAGGGCAAGGCGATCGAGCATGCGGAAGCCGCCGTCCTGGCCGCGCCGCGCGATGCGCAGACCCGCACGCTGCTTGCCAATGCCTATCTCAAGTCGGGACGTTTCGCTTCGGCTGCGACCACTTTCGGCGAAGCCGTCGAGCTGGGTGACACGGCCCCGCGCACGATCATCAGCTATTCGCTGGCATTGACTGCAATCGGCGACATCCCCGGCGCACACGAGCTGCTGCGCCAGCACCAGAATGCGATCGATCCGGTCGATTTCGGTCTTGCCCTGGCACTCGCCGGGCAGCCGCAGCAGGGCGTCCATATCCTCGACAATGCGCTGCGCGGGGGGCAGAATACGCCCAAGGTTCGCCAGAACCTCGCCTATGCCTTCGCTCTGTCGGGCGACTGGCGCAATGCCCGCATCCTCGCCTCGCAGGACGTCCCCGGCGACAAGCTGAACGAGCGCCTGCAGGAATGGGCCCAGCTTGCAAGCGCAAGACACCCGACTGTTCTGGTCGCCCGCCTGCTTGGCGTGCAGCCGGTGGAAGATCCGGGCCAGCCGGTCATGCTCGCGCTCGCCAACCACCCGGCACATGGTGAACTTGCAGTCGAGTCCGCCGATCAGGTCGAGCCGGTCGAAGCTGCTGCGGCTAGCGATTTCGCGCTCGCGGGAGAACTGCCCGCCGTAAACGCGGTCCCGTCGATGGATCCGAATGCCGGCGAAGCGCAATTCGAAGACAGCGGCGAAGCGGCACTGGCCGATGCCGGTCTCGCGACCGTTAGCGGCCCGCGTTTCGTCAGCCGCGAAGTTGTGCAGTCGGTTCCGGTCTCGCAGCGCGCCAAGCCTGCTGCCGCACCGCGTGCGGCCAGACCCGCTCCGGCCAAGGCTGCCCCGGTCGCGATCGCATCCGGCGATTACAACATCCAGCTCGGCTCGTACTTCTCGATGTCCGATGCCCAGGCCGCGTGGAAGGTGTTCCAGAGCCGCCATCCGGAGCTGTCCGATGCGGAACGCGTCATCACCAAGGCCCGCGTGAACGGCAAGATCTACTACCGTGTCGCGGCAGCCGGTTTCGCCAAGGCCTCGGCCCAGTCGATGTGCCGCTCGGTCAAGAGCTCGGGCGCAGGCTGCATCGCCTATGCCGCTTCCTCTCCCCTTCCCGGTGTTCTGAACGTAGTTCGTGACGGGGTTCGGGTCGCCTCGCGGTAACAACCGCACTCCATCAAACTTCGCCAGCCCTGCCCGGAACGATCCGGGCGGGGCTTTTTCTTGCGTGCTACAGGTCGATGGCCACGCCGCCCTTGTAGAGCGCGGTCACGCGGCCCTGCGTCGGCTGTCCGTCGAACGGGGTGTTGCCTGCCGTCGCTGCCATCTTCTCGCTCTGGATGATCCACGGCTTGTCGACATCGACGATCGCGACGTCGGCTTCCTTGCCCGCTTCGAGGACACCGGCCTCGACGCTGAGGATTTCCGCAGGGGCCGTGCACAGCATGGCGATGGCGCGCGGCAGGTCGACCACCTCGTCGCGCACCAGCGACAGCGTCATCGCAAGCAGGGTCTCCGCCCCGGCCATGCCCGGTTCGGCATCGGAAAACGGCAGCCGCTTGTCCTCCGGTCCGCGCGGGTCGTGCCCGCTGGCGATGACGTCGATCGTGCCGTCGACGATGGCCTCGCGCACGGCCTGCCGGTCGTCCTCGCTTCGCAGCGGGGGCGACAGGCGGGCGAAGGTGCGGAAGTCGACGGTCGCCAGGTCGGACAGCATGAAGTGCGCTGGCGTCACGCCGCAGGTCACTGCCGCTCCGCGCGCCTTGGCCGTGCGGATCAGCTCGAGCCCTGCGCGCGTCGTCACCTGCCGGAAATGCAGCCGCGCTCCGGCCATTTCGGACAACGCGAGGTCGCGCGCAATCGCGATGGCCTCGGCTTGTGGCGGCGCACTCGGCAGGCCGCGGCGGGTGGCAACTTCGCCGGAGGTTGCAACTCCGCTGCCGACAAGCGCGGCATCCTCGGCATGGGCGATCACCACCATGTCGAGCATGGCGGCATATTGCAGCAGGCGCAGCATCGCGCCGGAGTCCGCGATCCAGCTCCGCCCGGTAGCCACGGCACGCGCGCCTGCTTCGCGCATCAGGGCGATCTCGGCGATTTCAGAGCCTGCGAGATCACGGGTCGCAGCGGCGAGCGGGTGGACCCACAGATCCGGCTTGCCGCTCTTCGCGATGTACGACACCCGGCTCGGCAGATCGAGCGGCGGCGACTGGTCGGGCATCAGCGCCGCGCGGGTAATTCCGCCAAAGTGAAACGCGGGCTTGTCGATCGCGAAGACCCCGAGATCGACAAGGCCGGGTGCGACCAGCCTGCCGCGCGCATCGACGGTTTCGTCGCCGTCCTGCGCTTCGACATCGCCGACTGCCTCGACCAGGCCGTCGACCAGCCGGATGCCGCCATCCGCGATCCCGTCGGGAGTGGCAATCCGTCCGTTCGTGATGGTGAGGGGGCGCGCCTGCTTCACGTCGCCGCTCCCCAGCCCGCGACCCCGCGCCCGCGGCGGGTCAGCACCTCGAGCGCGGTCATGCGGATGGCAACGCCCATCTCGACCTGCCGCGTGATGATCGATCGGTCGATCAGGTCGGCCACCTCGCTATCGATCTCGACCCCGCGGTTCATCGGGCCCGGATGCATCACCAGTGCATCGCGCTTGGCATTCGCCAGCCGCTGCTTCGTCAGGCCGTAGAGGTGGTGATATTCGCGTGCCGAGGGAATGAACTGGCCGCTCATCCGCTCGGTCTGGAGGCGCAACATCATCGCCACGTCCGCCCCGTCCAGTGCTGCGTCGAAATCATGGTAGACCTCGGCACCCATCGCCTCGATCCCGGTCGGCATCAGCGCAGGCGGCGCACACAGGCGCACGGTAGCGCCAAGCGCTTGCAGGCACAGCAGGTTCGAGCGCGCGACCCGGCTATGGAGGATATCGCCGCAGATCACGATTACGAGCCCGGTAAAGTCGTCTGCCGCCTCCCCACGCTCGCGCAGGGCGTGGCGGAGCGCCAGCGCATCGAGCAGGCCTTGTGTCGGATGCTCGTGCTGCCCGTCGCCAGCATTGAGTACCGGGCAATCGACCTTGTCCGCGATCAGCTGCGTCGCGCCACTCGATCCGTGGCGGATCACGATCGCATCCGCGCGCATCGCGTTCAGCGTGATCGCCGTATCGATCAGGGTCTCGCCCTTTTTCACGCTCGAGGTCGCGGCATGCATATTGACCACATCCGCGCCCAGTCGCTTACCCGCGATCTCGAAGCTCAGCAGCGTGCGCGTGCTGTTCTCGAAGAAGGCGTTGATGACCGTCAGCCCGGCCAGCAGGTCGTTATGCTTGGTCGGCTGGCGGTTCAGCGTCACCCATTGCTCCGCCTCGTCGAGAAGGAAAAGGATTTCGTGCCGCTCTAGCTGTCCGATGCCGATCAGGTCGCGGTGCGGGAATGCCTTCGCGCCCGCCGGATAGCGGGCCACGTGGGGCGAAGTTTCCGTCGATGCCATTGAAGCCACGCCCTTAGTCGAGGCTTATCGCGCGCTCAAGCGCTTATCGCTGGCGAAGCGCGCTCGCCGCGCCTAGCTAGGGCGCAACAGGAGAACGGGTTCGATGGGTTTCGCAGGCAAGGTGTGGAAGTTTCTGGTCGGGGTGAAAGACGCGCTGGTGCTCGTCTTCATGCTGCTGTTTTTCGCCGCCCTCTTCGCCATCCTGACCGCCCGGCCGAGCCCTGCCGCGGTACGCGACGGGGCGCTGGTGGTCGATCTCGACGGAGTGATCGTGGAGGAACGTTCGCAAATCGACCCCTTCGCCGCCCTGCTGGCCACCAGCGCGCCAATTGCCGAGTATCAGGCCCGCGATCTGGTGCGCGGCCTCGATGCCGCGGCCACGGACGACCGGATTACCGCCGTGGTCCTCGATCTCGACCGCTTCCTCGGCGCAGGGCAGGTCCATCTGCAGGAAATCGGCGCGGCGCTCGACCGGGTGCGCGCGGCGGAGAAACCGGTGCTGGCCTTCGCCACCGCCTATACCGACGATTCGATGCTGCTGGCCGCCCATGCGAGCGAGGTGTGGGTCGATCCGCTTGGCGGCGCCGTTGTCGCGGGGCCAGGTGGGGAACGGCTCTACTACGGCAACCTCCTCGACCGGCTCGAGGTCAATGCGCGGGTCTACAAAGTAGGTGAATACAAGAGCGCGGTCGAGCCCTACTCCCGTTCAGATATGTCGGAAGCCGCGCGGCAAAACTACAGCGAGCTCTACGGGGCGCTGTGGGAAGAGTATCTTGCCAATGTAAAAAAGGCGCGCCCCGCCGCTGATATCGAGCGGATCACCGGCGATCCGGTCGGCTGGATCGAGGCAGCGGGCGGCGATCTCGCCACCGCCGCCGAGCAGGCGGGGCTGGTCGACCGGCTCGGCACGCGGCAGGAATTCGAGGAGCGCGTGGTCGAACTGGTCGGCGCTGACACCTGGAGCGACGAGCCCGGCGCCTTCCCCTCGACCGATATGGCAGTTTGGCTAGAGGACAATCCGCTCGATACGCCTGGCAAGCCCATCGGTGTCGTGACCATTGCGGGCGAGATCGTCGATGGCGAGGCAGGCCCCGGCACGGCCGGTGGCGACCGGATTGCCGAACTGCTCGACGAAGCGCTGGCGTACGACCTCGCAGGCCTCGTGGTGCGCGTGGACTCTCCCGGCGGATCGGTGCTGGCATCGGAGCGTATTCGCAATGCGATCCTGCGGCACAAGGCAAAGGACATCCCGATCGCTGTTTCCATGGCCAACCTTGCGGCGAGCGGCGGATATTGGGTCTCGACGCCTGCCGACCGGATTTTCGCCGAACCCGAGACGATCACCGGATCGATCGGCATATTCGCTGTCATCCCGACATTCGAGCAAGCCGCCGCCAGCCTCGGTGTGAACAGCGACGGCGTGCGCACCAGCCCGCTGTCGGGCCAGCCGGACGTCATCGGCGGCTTCACGCCCGAAGTCGACGCGCTGATCCAGGCGAATGTCGAGAACGGTTACGAGGACTTCCTCGACCGGGTCACCGCTGCACGCGGGCTGACGCGTGAGCAGGCCGACCGCATCGGCCAGGGCCGCGTCTGGGACGGCGGCACGGCGCGCCAGATTGGGCTCGTCGATCAATATGGCGGGATGGACGAAGCGCTGGCGTGGGTCGCACAGCAGGCCGAACTCGGCGACGACTGGCATGCGCGCTATCTCGGATCGCAGGCGACGGGCTACGACACGCTGCTGCGCAGCTTGTTGACCGACGATGCCGAGACCGGCCAGGGCAATGATGTGGTGGCGACCTTCGCGCTTCGCCGGGCTGCCGCGCTCGGCCGTATCGAAAGCGACCTCGATCGCCTTATGGGGACGCGCGGAATGCAGGCCTATTGCCTCGACTGCCCTGCTCCGCTGACCGCATCGCGGGAGCGAGAAGCCTCCTCGGGCTGGCTTTCCTCGCTGATCGCCCTGCTCGCGCGCTAGGAGGCGCTTGCCAGCAAGCGATTCGCCGCGTAATG
The DNA here is from genome assembly GCA_947499095.1 of uncultured Erythrobacter sp. Classification (GTDB taxonomy): domain Bacteria; phylum Pseudomonadota; class Alphaproteobacteria; order Sphingomonadales; family Sphingomonadaceae; genus Qipengyuania. The sequence continues at coordinate 203 of CANMMR010000007.1, read as the reverse complement.
GCGCGCCCCTGCCCGGCAATCATCGCCGCGAACGGGCGGGCGCGTAGCTCAGTGGTAGAGCACACCCTTCACACGGGTGGGGTCGCAAGTTCAATCCTTGCCGCGCCCACCATCTTTTCAATGACTTGTCCCCCGTCAGCACCTATGGCACAGATTTGAGGTTGTGATTTAAGGAGGATTTGGGCTTCGTCGTAGTGACGAAG
>CANMMR010000006.1 GCA_947499095.1 uncultured Erythrobacter sp. | reverse complement strand
TAAACATCAATCCCGGACGAGGCCCACGCTCCGTAACTCTACGCCGCGAGTTGTGCCAAATGTTGTGACGACGGACAATTCGCTTCTGTCTCCCCCACATATTTGCCCAGGAGATCAGACCCGCGCTTTTCGACAAGTTCGATCTGAAGACGTTCAGCCAGATGCCTTGCGTATGCGCTCTTGCCAGTGCCGCTCGGACCGGAAAGAAGCATGCTCCAGCCACGCTGCTCATTAGCTTGCAATTTGTTCGCCAGCTGGTCGAGATCACGGTCTGCCACGGCAAGCGTCGGGTCGTAAGCCTTTGGCAGCGCGATCGGCTCGGGCGGACGCCCACTGATCGCGCTCGCCAATCCCTCGCCGATAGCCATGGCGGACTCGATACCGCCGCCTGCCGCTTTCGCGCCCCGCAATGCCGTTGCAATTACTGCCGGCGCTGCAGGCAGCGATGCTAGGCGATGCTTCGCTTCAGCATCGAGTTTCAGCTTAGCCTTGGCGGCGTGCCTCTCGACAACCCGCTTTCGCACGGCGAGCGATGGCATCGGAAATTCGATTGCCAGCGACATGCGCCGGATCACAGACTCCTCGAACCGCCACAGATCGTTCACAATCCAGATCGTCGGGCGCTCCCCGCCCTCGATCAGCCGATTAAGGAACAGCTTGGAGCGGCCCCCACGGTCCTCCAAAGCTCCGAGCTGGAGCACATCGTCAGCTTCATCCATCACGACTACGCGGCTTGGATCGCCACTGGTAAGAGCGCGCAACAAGGTCAGGTGCGCAAGCCTCTCGCGTCGGTCCGGCTCGCGACCATTTCCATCTTCCATCCCGGCAAAAACTGCCCGCTTGCCCGAACGGGAGGCAAGCAACTTGGCAAATTCGGTTTTGCCGGTTCCCGGCGGCCCGTAGAGTAGGATGGCGCAGGGCTTCGACGCGCTGACCAGCGTCCCGGCGATTTCTCGCTGCGGTCCGATGTGGTCGAAATCATCCCAGGAAAGGCTGGACGGTTTGCCAACCGGCATCAACTGCTTGGCAAGCCGCGAAGGCGGTGAACCCGAATTTGCAATACGCCGCAGGAAATTGTTGGCAGAAACCTCCCCGTCGCCATCGTTGTCGACAAGACCCGTGCTCCACAACCGCGCGCCAACGGCCAGTCGATCTTCCACCTTCCCAAGCGGCAGATTGGCGAGAAACGCGATCTTGCGCGAAGACGGATTATGTCCGCCACCCGGAAGTGCCCGAATGAGTTTGTCCCATTCGTCGTGGGTGGAACACCGGGCGAGAGTAAGCACGATCTCACGCTCGATGCCGTCGAGATCGAGCGTTTTTGCCAGCCAGTCCATCCGACGATCGAGCTGGGTGCCTTTTCCTCGTTTGGGAAGCGAATTGCTCTTGGCAATCCGGCGCAGCAAGGAGGGATACTGCTTGCTTGTGAGCAAATCCCATTCTTCCTCGTCATCGAAAACCTTGTTCACCGCGTCCGCGTCCGTCCAAGCCTCCAGCAGATCCGACCCGCAATTACGGAGCTGCTGATCGGACAACCTGCAAACCACATCGCACCAAGCCTGCATGAAAAGCTTAGCTTCGGCAGATGAGGCGAAAGAGGCGTCGGATTGACAATTGCGATTGCGGCGGCGGCGGCGCCTCAGGCATTCGATCTCTGGTTCTGTCATGCAGCCTAGATAGGCGGGATGCGCGACAGAAATGGTCGTGGCTTAGCTGACGATCTTTTGTTCGAGCAGAAACGAACGAAGCGCCGCTGCCTTCTCAGCGACCCAATTCACAATCTCGCCACCACGCAGATCCGGATCCGCAGCAAATGCCGACATACTTTCGATGGCCAAAAAATCGCTAGCCGGTCTTATGAACCCTTCGGGCGCGGCGTCCGTCATCGTAAAGTAGTCGTCATCCCCGTTGAAAAATCCGACATATATGTGAGGGCCAACAAGATCACGACCGATCTGTTCGCTATCATACCACGAGTCCAGTTCAGGAAACCAAATGCCGGTCTCTATGTAACTCCATCCACTGGAGCTTCGTGGAGCTGATAACGCGTATCGTTGTGCGTTCACAGTTCCGTAGTCAGGTTCTGCCTTGATGCGGTAGCTCGCGGTTTTTCCGCACGCCGCGATATTCTTTGCCTCCTGCCACATCCGATCCACAAGATTTTCAAGGCTTGCGGCTTGAGAGACATACAATTGGGCCGACGACAGAGCGACTGCATCTGGAAATTCATTACTCATATCCTCAGACTCCAAATATGTCAGAAATGCCTGCGTTAAGCGAACCGCATGATGGTCTTTGCATAAACCTTCCACGAGGGCTGCCATCCTGCGTGCCAACACTCCCCATGTAGAATGGTAGCGAGAAAAGCTATGGTATAGAGCGTGTCCATCTACTGAAACGAAGTCTGCAGGCGGCGGCGTTAAGTGTGTGATAAAGACCATTGCGTTCGGCATTTCGCACTCGACGCAGTGCTCTTTTAACCAGTCTGCATATTCTCGGAGCTGGTGGCTTTCGCCATCACCACTCTCGCGCTGAGAAACTGCATGGCCGACCTTGTTTTCGAAAAGTATCCAAGGCTGACCATCGTATTTCACCAGCATGTCCGGCCGGCCGGCTTTTCCGGCGTGGTATTGGGTGAATATCTCGACTTTGGTATCGTCAAGTTGCGCGACAATAGCGTGTTCCGATCCTACAAAGTCTGTCAGGAGCTTTTTTAGAGGATCAGCTGGAAGTGACCGCATTGTCGCCGCGAGGCACTCGGTTGCCCAATCCTCAAGCGGATTTTTATTCTCTCTTTGCCGGTAGGCAAAAAGATCAACGAACAGGTCATCATCCATTTTCGGCTCCCAAGGCCCGCGCGATAGTTACCATTGCCCACGTATCTCGTTGACAATAGGCTTTGAGAGCCTCGGCCAATGCATCGCGCCGCGATGGGCTGCACGCAGGATCCGCCGCTTCTTGCCACGCCAATTGCGCATTGCCGCCATCCTTCACTTCGAGTGAAGCGTAGTCCAGCTCGGGCGCGATGGTCGGGAGGGCGGCCTTGATCGACCAGCTGCCGCGCTGATCCCTGTGATACCAATTATTGCGGGTGACTGGCAGAAGATCGACCGTTGCCTTTTCCATCGCGAGCAGCGGCTCAGCCAAGTCCGGCACCCACGCGGCGAGGTCACGGAACACGCGCCGTTCGAACGGTGCGTAATACGCGATCAGGGTCGCATCGCTGGGGACCATCGCCACCAGTGCCTCGGCACAGGCCAGCCGGGGATCGCGGCCGTCGCAGCTGAGAAACTCGTGGTGCGATATCGTCCCGTCCTCCCGTTCGAGGTGCAGCGAGAACTGAAACGGGATTTGCTGATAGGGCTTGGTTCCGATCCAGCGCGGAACGGGAGGTGCGATCGTTTCGAAATCCAGCCAGGCGCGTGGCCAGCCCCATTGTGCCATCTCCCGCCGCGCGCCCTCTGCATCATGATACGGAACACCGTCGCGCGTAGCGGCGAGGATCTGGGCGTTCTTCGCACTGAGATCTTCCTCTGAAAGGTCGAGCAGGTTTTCGACCCCCTGCTCCAGCCATTTTTTCCCGGCTCCTCGCGGCAACACGGTAACGGGCCATTCGGGGCCAGCCGGTAGATCGCGGCCGCAATAGGCAGAAAATTCGCACTCGAAAGGCGAGGTGCAATGATCGCCCATCTCGATGGCAGGCTCATCTCCTGCCAGAATATCTCTCGCCTTGGCGACCAGCGCAGCGCGATCGGCGATTAGATCCTCCAGCTCCTCCATCAGTTCGGCATCCGCCAACAACCCCGCGTAATCCCCCTCGCGCGTAAGTTCGAAGGTATTGTCGATATGCCTGATCGCCGCACCGTCGAGCTCCACACCAGCCTCACGCATGACCCAGATCTGGGTGGCAAGGTCGCCCCGATGATAGTCTTTCACGCCGGTCGAGCTCTTGACCTCTGCTGCACGCCACGAACTTTCTCCCGACCGTTCGAGAACGTCCACACGGACCAGCACACCGTCATGCTGAAAGGTTGCTTCGAAAATCGGACCAGGATGACCCTCGTCCATGAGTAAAGAGGTGGTTGCCAAGGCTGCCGTCAGGTCTGGCTCGGCCTGCACCATGACACCCTCGGGATGCAAGGCGCAGGCGATTTCGCCGACTTCGTTACCGCCAGCAAAGCGCATTTCGGCGCCATCATCGAACTGCGCGAGCTCGGGTTTGTGGACCGACAGCCACAGCTTCTTTGGGCATTGCTCAAAGGAGGTGATGCGGGACTTGGATAAGCCGTAGCGTGTCATTCTGTCTCTTCATCATCAGAAGAGTTTCCATCAGCCGGCGGCAATCCAAACAGCAGAGGAAATATCACATTCGCTGATTCTTGAAGGCTATCCACGACATCGCTGTCGAGTTCGCTGCCCATCCAACCCGCCAGCATGATAACGTAAGCTTTGAGCTCGCCCTCGTGCGGCTCTCCGCTGAAGGTCAGCAGGCGGCGAGCAAAATAGTGCGCAATCATCTGATCAATGGGATCGTCGATCTGATTGGCGAACCGCAATTCGTAAGCGGCGATGTCTCCTGACACCGCGCGCTCTTCCAGCGCCTCTTTCGCCCATACCGGTGGACCACCAAACAACATTCCCATGGAAATGGAATGCTCTATGGCGTCCGGAATTTTGTCCATGACGGCATCGATATCTTCGCCATTTAGCAAAGCTTCAATTGCCGGTCGGGAAGCAAGACAATGGCGGATCCAGCCAGGTGCTTCCTGATCGAGATATTCCATCTCTTCTTCACTCACCTGGCCGTCACCCATAGCGACGAAGAGAGCAAGGGTTTGGATTATGCGAACAAGATCAGCCTTGTTTTCCAGCTCATCAGTCATCGCGGTCACTCCTGATAGGGGCGCACGCGATCTTCCCCGTTAGCCTGTTTTCAATGTCGGCGAGCGCGTCTTCCCACTGCACGAAGCCATGCGGCAGTTTGTTGTCGACATTCTGGTGAGATTGCTTCCACCCTGTTTCTTCGCTGAGTTCGGTTTCATCAAAAACTGCGGGAACAATGGTAACCTCGCTCGCGTCACCCGATATCCAATAGCCCGGAAATTGCATGTCTTTAACTCCTTGATTTTGATGCAACCTCCTTGGCGCATCGATGCGACAAAAGTGGACGCGCCAGCCAGAATTTCAGACGTTTTTCTGCCAACCGGCTCGCGTGCTCGGAATGAAAGAGCGATACGACCTGATTTACATGGTCCGCTCATCGCCCCAGAACTTGGTGACGACGGGAAAGCGGGGAATACCGTCTGGTGTGAGATGGAAGTATCGCACCGTGACGACCTTGTGCGCTTCTTCCAGCAGCTCCTTGGCTCTCTCCTTGTTGCCCCGGATCGTTGCTCCGAAAGTCCGGCCGTCAGGGAGCTTGCAAATCACGCTCTTCGCCAGACCGACCCAGTTTCCGTCACCTTCAAGTATTTCGAGGCATTCGAACTCTTCATCCTGAAAGTCCTTTCGTTTGCGGAGGACCTTTGATCGCTTCTGTTCATATGGCGCGTCAGCTCGCCACATTGAGCCCTCGTAGCCTTGTTCAAGCCACTGACCATGCAATGCATCGAATCTGTCTTGTTCGGAAATCTGCTCTGTCTGGACGAATTGCACGACATTGAGAGGCAGTGATTCAATCAACTGCTTCAGCGCCGTTGATCGTTCGCCGAATTCTTGCGCGGAGGAAGGCAGATCATAGACATGAAACTGAACCAGTTCGCGTGATTTTTCGAGATGCTCTTGGCCGGGACTCTTGCGGCGCACCATGCTGACGATGGCGTTGAAATCATCCTTCAGGGCGTGATTATACAGCTCACCGTCAAGGATAAGATCCGGATCCGCATCAAACAGAGGCGCGAGGTGTTCATGGATATGCGGGGCACCACTTATTGGTCGCCCTTGGCGAGTAAACAGCCCTTCTGCGCGCGCCACGCAACGAATTCCATCGAGCTTCGGTTGCGCATACCCGGGAGCAAAAGTGTCGTATTCCCGCGCCAGCATTGGCTTGAAGAAACGAGGCGTTCCTATCTCATCTTCAAGTTCGTGATATTCGCGCTTTAGATGAAATGTATAGGCGCTATCAATTTCGAACCGCGCCTGATCAAGATCATCACGCCCCTGCTTGCCTTCGGCAGCGGTCCAGCCCGTTGCGGCAAGTTTACCATCCTTCACACCCGAATGAATTCGGTATGAAGAGCCATCGCGCTCGATTTTCCACAAGCGCGTTTCACCGCGCGAACCTTGCCGATAGATTGGCGGATAGAAAGCCGAACCGCGCTGTTCGTGAATCTCTTCGATTTCGGCGCTAAAATTGCTGCTGATTGCCACTGTGCATATCCTCTTCTCTAGAGAGCTAGGCTCTCAACACCCATCAAATTGTGAAGCAATATCTGCTGCTAAATTGGCAAAATAATCCGATACAGGCCCTAGTGATCAACTCCGAATCAACCTATTCAGAGAATGGAAGCTAGTAGGCTAATACGACAGAAACGGTCGTTCTTATTTTCAGACGCGCGAGGATTTACCGCTAATTTGAACTGAGCCACCCAAACGAGCCGGACATCATGACGAGACTCGCCTAACTTAAAGGCTTTCGCGCCGATAAGGACTAGGCCAGTTAGTCCACCACCGGATAGCTCGGCATCGCCCATTCGCGGTCAGGATTATCCATCATGAGGTCAACGAACACCGGCAAAAGACAGCCCAGCAACGATGCCCCGTCGCGGACCTGATTGCGGTTCGCCCCGCTGTTCCACGTCGCTCCACCGTGGATCAGCTGGTTACGCAGGACATAGAGGCGATCAAACAGTATCGAGAGCACCACTGCGGTATTTTTCTCTGCGAGCGCACGGTTTGCTGCATGCTTGGCACTTTCGAAACTGACTTCCCAACCTGCGCCGCCAAACTCGCCAGCATGATGCCGCCAGAAGGGCGCGAACACATATTTGTTATCCATCAGCAGGCGAATTTCCTGACTGAAGCGCTCCCAGATCACATCGTAAATCCGATGACCCTCATCCATTTCGACCAGCGCGGCAAAAAACTGGTCGAAGCGCTCACGCTCGTTGCCGCCCCTACCCTCACCACCCAATGCCCGGTCGAGGTCGCCGGCATAGGCGGCGTTGAAGCCAATCCAAAGCAAGATGAACCGGACGTCCAGATCGTTTTCTTCGTCTTCGGCACGCCGCAACCAACTTAGCGCACGATGGACGCGCAACGTCAGGGGCAAGGGGAAGCTGTCACGGATACCGCGCTGCTTTTCCTTGAGGTTCGCAGGATGAAGAGGGTCTTCGGATGCATAAGGACTAACCATGGCTACAGATTACAATCCCCTGAAGTGAAGAAATGGACGCGCATCGGATGCGAGGTCCGATCTTTGGCATTTTACGGCAAAGTTTGCCGTCAACTCGCATCTACCGAAACCAAGAGACGAGCCGAAAAACCATCCGTTGTCGAGGCGCTCATGATTTTTATTTTTCGATAACTTTCCCCGATACCTGATCTTCGGCCAAGACCTAATTGAGGTGTGTTTCAAGATATGCGTCTCTGCGCGATCAATTTGCTGAACACCCATAACGCTTTTTGCCCGATGCCGGGTAATTGCACGTAGTTCGAAGGACGAGACTTAACATTTGTCTCGGGAAGCTTCGCCAGCAAGAAAGTTTCTGTGAGCATCAAGATAATGAAGGGTTCGTTGAGAGGAGAAATGAGACTATCGTTTGTGTCGATCCTCTTGCTCATGTGATCGCCGTTATACATTACGACCGACCGGAGTGAACAAATGCCTTGAACGTAAACGTGTCGATAAGACGCGATATGTCCATAAATTTTTTGTCTCAGTTCCGACAGATTTGGACGTAAACTACTCCGAGGCTTCAAGAAATAAATTGCGAGATCCATAATTTGCGATAGCTGGACCTTGCGAACAACGACTTGCAGGAGCCTAAATGCGATTTTTCAGCGCTGGTGAATTTTGCGAAATCGAGCAAGTAAAAAACGTCAGGGAGGGAATGCCCTCGTGGGCCAACCTGAAGTCGCGTATCAAACGAGCACCGGAAATGGTCGGTGCTGGAATCTACGCCTGCTTCTGGGACCGCGAGCTGATCTATATCGGACTTCACGTTGGCCCAGAAGGAAACCCTTTCGGAGTCAGTGTGTCCGAGCGGCTCCACAAGCACATTCTAGGGTTCACGCTTCGAGCGCACAATTTATCTTTCAGCAACAGCGGTCTCAAATCGATACTGGCAGAGTTGCATGATCCGTCTGGCGGCAGATCATCGATCGCGGCCGATCTGGCCGGGCTGGATCCTGCCATTGTCACTCGTGATAAAGGGCTGAGTTCAACGTTCAACAAGGCACGCTTTGCTGCGCAACATTGGGAAGAACTGGAAGATGCTCCCCCAGCGGAAATCATGGATAGATTCGAGGCTGGCTTTAGCTCGGTCGATTGTCGATTTTTCCGCGATATGTCGAAAGGCGAAATCAATTTGCTGATCTCGCGTGAGTTCGAGAAGCCGACAATTCATGAGTTTGAACCATGCTGCAACACGGACATGCGCAGCTGCGATGGAAAGCCTGTAGGATTAAACGAAGTCGCCGACTTTGTGACTCGCACCATTTCAAGCTGGCAGAACTTAAATGGCACACGGCGGCATAACATTATCGCTCAGACCCAAGAGGCAGTCGCTCATATGAAATTCGCAGAAAAAGACGATCCAGAAGACGATCCGGGCACAATCCTCGATCCGGACGAAAGGTATTTGGAATATTACACTCCCGGTGGGCAATGGCGCGTTAAGTCGGCCCAGAATGGCCGCGTCCTTGCCGTCGGCTCCCACAAAAACAGGGTGTCGTGCTTGGCCTCGCCCGCGCGCCTGACGGCGTTGGGGATTGTTGCGTGCAATACAGCACCCAGCGAGACGATCATGAAGTCTGTGGTAGAGTTAGAACCAATGGATATGGAGGGAAATTACGCGCGGGTCCTGAAGACGGTAATCGAGGCCAGCCTTGCAGAGCTCGAACACCTGACTTTGTGATCGTCCAATTTGCCATTCGACGCGGTTCCATAGGCTCTGTCCAACATGGCCAAAGGTGCCCCTGCGACCGAACATGTCGTAGTGGGAAGTTTTAGGCGGAAACATGTATACCAACACTACCACCAATGCTTCAAATAAGCTGTTCAGGCGTCAGATATCCGTCGATCTTCTGCGTTCTCACACATCGGACCCTCAGAGCATTATCGGCGAATTGTTTTCCCGATGGTGTCTACCTGGCAAGTGCAGCGAAAGAGACGATGGCCTTCCGGCGTTGCGCTTGGCGATCCGCGACGGCTACCTGAATTTTTACGCGAATGGCCGCTCGATTGCGAAAATCGATGCGAAGCGTTCGCTCAGCCTGAAGGTGCACAAGGCCTATTGCGGTGAGGTAAGTAGGTCGGACTATGTTAGCAGACCGCTCACCGCAAAAGATCCAGAGGCCGTCGTCAACGATTGGATGAGATGCGCGCATGGACATGCGAACGGTGCAGGCATGGATGAAAAGCGCTTCGTCGAGAATTTGGTAGCGGCAAATACCAACGTAATCGATTTGGAAATGGGCTTGCCATGGGACGAAGGCCTTCGTTGGATCGCCAAGAACGATAAATCCAAACCGGCACCTCGCATTGATCTTGTCACCGTCGAGATGCGCGGTGATGTGCCTTTTATCGTGTTCTGGGAGGCAAAGATGTCAACCAACGGCGCGTTGCGAAGCAATTGGCGACGCGAGGGAGATGAGGGGCCGAAAGTCGCTAGCCAGATCATGAAATACAAAGTGTGGTTAGATCTCCCGGGCCGCAGCGGTCAGGTCTCGAGCGCATACCGAGATGCAGCGAAAATTCTACTCGAGCTCGCTGAAGAAGCGGGGAAGATCGTCGAGAAAGATCATTTGTGGCGAAAGTTGGCGGAGTGCGATCCCGGGGTTGAAAAACTTCCTGGGGTTGTCGTTTCATTCTACGATCCTGCTGGAAAAACCGAAGACTACTGCAGACGGCTTGCATCGTTCGACCCACATCGTGCGCGGTTGGTTACCGCGGACGTTCCGCCCCTATGGGAAAACGCAGCTCGTGTCCCGCCGATCAGGGTAGTCGAGATCTACGAGCGTGGTGCCTCGCATAGTCTCTCCTACGAAGGTTAGAGCGGAACGTATGGCCCTCTCCCTGACAGTTCATCGCGGCACACAACAGATCGGCGGCTCCTGTATCGAGCTGGCCGCGAATGACGGCGCTCGGCTAATTCTTGACGCTGGCCGTCCGCTTGACGCACCCCGCGATGCTCGAAATTTGATGCCCGAAACGCTCGACCATTCGAGGCCTGCGCATGTGATCTTCAGCCATCCTCACATGGACCACTGGGGTATGGTCAATGAACTGCCACACTCCTGGCCTTTGTGGACCGGAAAAAAGTCCGCGGCCCTGATGCAGCTAACGCTGGGCATTTTCGGCGAGAGAATAATATCCGACATCAATACCTGGCATTCGCGGGAAACAGCGTTCGCCGTGGGCCGCTTCAAGGTGACCCCGTTCCTCACGGACCATTCCGCGCTCGATGCATACATGCTGCTGATCGAACGCGATGGCGTGCGCATTCTGTATACTGGCGACTTCCGTATGCACGGGCGTAAATCGGTGTTGGTTGAGCGTTTCATGAAGCGGCCACCGAAGGACATCGATGTCTTGCTGATGGAGGGCACAAACCTTCGCAGCAACAAACCTGTGATGAGCGAAGCAGACCTGGAGGGGCATTTTGCTGCGCTCGCCAACGAGGTGGCTGGACATATCTTCGTTGACTGGTCTGCCCAGAACTTCGATCGAACAGTCACGTTGTATCGCGCTGCACTCAAATCCGAGCGAGATTTGGTGGTCGATCTCTATACCGCGGATGCGCTGATGCAGATCGCAAATGGAACAGGCCTTCCACGGCCCTCGCGCGAAGATTTCGCCTCTCTCAAAGTGGTCATCACACCGAAGATGAAGCGTCTTTACGCGCGGATGGGGCGGAGTGGGTTCGTCGACCAGATCATCTCTGCGGGGGTGGCCACCTCGCGCAAGCGCGTTTCGGGAAATCCCGCTTTCATCATGGCCCGGAATTCCCTCGTCAGCGATTATGAAGCTGGCGGCGATCTGGCGATGACGGCGAACGACTGCTTCGTGCATTCGAGCTGGAGCGGATATCTAGATGAGGAAAACGAGCAATCGGGCTGGGTAATCGCGGGCGAGGTCGGCGCACGCCGTGAGTTGATTCACACCAGTGGTCACGCATCGGCGAGTGACCTATCCCGTTTCGCTGAGGCGGTCGCGCCCAAGTGGTTGGTGCCAGTGCATGGTGTCGAATGGGATAATCCCGGTATCGACCTCCCCCCATTAAAGCGACTCTCTGATGGTGAGACGTGGAAGATCGGCGCTCAATGAGCAGACTCAACCCTCCATCCTGATCTGCACTGTCTCGGTGTCAGTCGGTTTCAAAGATCTAGGCTGGCCAAAGCATCGACGGCGTCTTCCTGCACGAGATGGCCGTAATATCTTTCGATCATCGCTACGCTGGTGCCTGCCAATTGGGCGACGGTCAGGATCGGCAATCGGGCGCGCACGAGGTCCGTTATGACACTGTGGCGGATCGTGTAGGCAGATACGCCTTCCGGCAACCCGGCTCTGACCACGGCCTCCTTGATCGGATGTTTCCAGGTGTCCTTGGTCCAAGCCTTGCCATTTACTCGGGAGAAAATGGCTTCTTCTGAAGCCTTATTGATCACCTGCTTGGCGAAGAAATCGGCTGTGCCCTTCGGCAGGACAATCTGCCGTGGCTTTTTGCCTTTTTCCTGTCCGATGATGAGAGAGTGCGTTCGCTTATTGAATTCTCGCACCTTCAGCGAAGCGAGAGCACCCGGCCGCAGTGGCAAGAGGCACATCCCTTTAACGAAAGCGCGCACCTCGTCGCACGCGGAATTGACCATCTTCGTGCGCTCGCCCTTGCCGAGGTAAAGGTCGCGAGGCTTGTCAGCTGCTCTGAACGGTAACAAGGCTTCTTGCCAAGCGGCATCGCTACCAGGCCGGCCTTGTTCGATCACTTTGCCTAAGGCCGCCCGAAGTGGGACCATATCGCGGTTTACGGTCGATTTTGCCCGCAGTTTCCAGCGCTTTTCGCCCTTCTTGCTGCGAGACAGCATTGCAGGTGCCTGTTCCAAACGGGTGCGCCAGCTTCGCAAATGATGTCGACGAAGCTTCTCAAGCTTCACCTTCGCTATCGGATCGTCATAGACGTGACGACGAAAAACACCTTCTGCGATCGGGTTGGGCTTGTCTTTCAAATACGCTTCGCAAGCGTCCTTGACCGTCACCATGTCGCGCGCGAGCTCACCCCCACTTTCCACGGTGGCGGCCCAAGTTTCCGCGTCCGCCTTGGCCTGCTTGAACACCTCATGTCCTGAGAGCGTGCCGTAATCGCCTAAAGACTTGCGCTTGTTGCGATTGGTTTCGCCGTCATAGAACCTGGCGAACCATGTGCCGCCAGTCATCTTCTTGGACGGCCTGAAACCAACATAGACGCCTTGGCGTAGACGATGCCAATGCGGCTCATCGCCCGCTTTTGGTTTCAGTTTTTCACGATCACCGATGCGGCTCAAATCTGGCATTCGGGATCGCTATCCTAAAATCCATGAAAAAAACATGAAAAACTTGGGTGGACACCGGTGAACATCGACGAGCATCAAGCATTGTTTTTATTGGATTTTCTCATTTTCAGAAACCGCAGATTTCCGTTATTCCCACCCTTCACACGGGTGGGGTCGCAGTTCAATCCTTGCCGCGCCCACCAGCGCTCTCATGGCGCAAGCACAAAAAAGCCGCCCGATGGGGCGGCTTTTTCGTTAACTGACGATGCGCTTATGCAGCTTTCGTCGTCGTGGTCGCCGAAGGTGCGGTAGAAGTGGCGGGCGGTGTCTGCCGGTCTTCCGCGTCCTTCTTGTCCATGAACTTCTTGGCGACATAGCCGCCGACCCCCAGCGCAAGCATCGCGGGCAGGCTCATGCGGCGAAGCATTGTGGTTGCTACTACGCCCAGTGCCGCACCTGTCGCGCCGCCGACGCCCTTGGTCTGCTTGGCGATCCTGTCGCCTACGAATGCTCCGATTACCTTGCCGATCATATGAATTCTCCTTTGCCCTATCAACGGGCGAAAGGCGCGCGCGTTCCAACGCTCAATCGCTGTCCGAACCTGAAAGACCATCGCGGAGCAGGCGGTTCGCAGCCGCGGCCACGGTGGCCGCATTTGGATCGCCATCTTTCGCCCAGATCGCATAGCGCAGGCCGAGAAACACATTGATCCCCATCACGGCCCAGGCTTCCGGCTCGCTTAGATCTGCGCGCAGGTCTCCCGTTGCGGCACCAGCCGTGAGCCGCTGCTCGATACGATCTGCGATCCGCTCGTAATGTGCGCGATAGCTATCGGGATCGACGAATTCGGCCTCGTCGATGATGCGGTAGACTTCCTTGTGCTCGGCAGCGAAATCCAGAAAGGCCAACAAGGCCGCTTGCTCCACGGCAAGCGGGTCCATGTCCGGCTTGATCGCGTCGCGTGCCGCAGTCCCGACCGCCTCGCTCATGTCGCCGACGAGAGCACGGAAGATCGCGTCCTTGCTATCGTAGTAGGTGTAGAAGGTCCCCAGGGCCACGCCCGCGCGCCTAGTGATCCCGCTGATCGACGCTTCGTGAAAGCCGCTTTCGGCAAATTCCGCTGCAGCCGCATCGAGCAGTTTGCGCAAGGTCCTGCGCCCGCGTTCGGTCCGCGGGACGCGATCGGCCGTATCTGTAAGCTGCTGCATTCACTGCCCCTTCCGCCGTCGTTTTATGCGCGACCGACATCGATCGCAAGATCGAACTTGAAAGGTGGTTCATGTTTCAGTATCGGAGGCGTAACGAAAAAACATCTGTGGGAGGATTACATTATGCGTGGCACCAAGCTTTCGACGTGCGCCCTGCTTGCCGGAGTGGCGACGGCCACATTGATAGCGACGCCCGCCGTCGCTCAGGACATAGATGACGAGGTTGTACTCGACGACGATAAGGGGGCGATCGACAATGTGATCGTCGTTACGGCGCGTCGCCGGGCGGAGCGCATCACCGACGTTCCGCTGGCCGTCACTGCCCTTTCGGGTGAAGAACTGGAAAAGCGCGGCACGCAGGACCTCACCCAGATTGCGCAGGAAGTGCCCAATGTAACGCTGGAGGTCAGCCGCGGCACCAACACCACGCTCAGCGCCTTCGTGCGCGGCGTCGGCCAGCAGGATCCGGTCGCCGGCTTCGAGGCGGGTGTCGGCCTTTATGTGGACGACGTTTATATCAACCGCCCCCAGGCTGCCGTTCTGGATGTTTACGATGTGGCCCAGATCGAAGTGCTCCGCGGCCCGCAAGGCACTCTTTACGGCCGCAACACCATCGGCGGCGCGATCAAATATGTGACCGCTCGCCTACCTGACGAAACGCAGGTCAAGGTGCGCGGAACGCTGGGCAATTACGATCAGGCGGACCTGATCGTATCGGCTTCCACGCCGGTCAGCGACACGCTGAAGATCGGCGCAAGTGGCGCACGCCTTTCGCGCGGGGGCTTCGGCGACAACCTCGTCCAGGACGGCGTCGAGAATTACAACAAGGACGTCTGGGCCGCCCGCGGCACGATCGAGTTCGACAACGGCCCGCTCTTCATCCGCCTGTCCGGCGACTATGTGAAAGACGATTCCGATCCGCGGCAGGGCGCCCGCTTGCTCGTCGGCCAATTCAGCGGCGCACCGATCCTCGACAGTGTCTACGATACACGGGCAGGACTCGACGTGATCGAACAGGAGGTCGAAGCCTACGGCGGCGGCCTGACCATCGCCTATGAAGTCAGCGACACGATCACGCTGAAATCGATCACCGGCTACCGCGAGGACAAGTCGACCACGCCGATCGACTTCGACAGCCTCCCTGCTGCCGACCTCGACGTCCCGGCGATTTACGAGAACGACCAATTCAGCCAGGAACTGCAGCTGCTCTATGAAAGCGACCGCCTGAACGGGGTGCTCGGCGCCTATTATCTCGATGCCAACGCCTTTACCGCGTTCGATGTGGCGCTGTTCAGCACTGGCGCGCTGGTCGGCCTGCCCGGCCTGAACGCGCAGACCCTGGGCGATGTCGGCACGGAGACGTGGTCGATCTTCGGCGATTTCACCTACGACATCACCGACCAGCTGAGCCTGTCGCTCGGTGGACGCTACACATGGGACAAACGGACCAGCCGTGTGCTGCGCACGACCTTCATCGGCGGCTATTCGGACCTGTTCCCGCCGTCCGATGTCATCCCCATCGCCGTGACGAGCGACTTCACCGGCAGCGAGACGTTCGAGGAATTTACCCCGCGCGCCTCGATTGCTTACAAGCCGAGCTATAACCACACACTGTATTTCACCTATTCCAAGGGCTTCAAGGGCGGCGGTTTCGACCCGCGCGGCCAGACTTCGCTGGCGCCGGACATCGACCAGGACGGCGATGTCGATTACGACGACCAGTTCGAGTTCCTCCGCTTCGCACCGGAGAAGGTCGATAGCTATGAGCTCGGTTGGAAGGCCAATCTGCTCGAAGACCGGCTGTTTCTTGCACTCGCCATCTTCAAGGGCGACTACACCGATATCCAGATTCCGGGCTCGGTCGGTGTCGACACCGATGGCGACGGCGTGAGCGACACCTTCGTCGGCGTGACCTCCAACGCGGGCGATGCCGATGTCAACGGGATCGAATTCGAAGGCAGCGCGCTGGTCGGGCGGGACTTCGCCGGCGCCGGCAGCCGGTTGAACTTCAACTGGGCGGTCGGCTATCTCGACGCCGAGTACAACACCTTCATCGACCCGTTCGGCAATGATGTGGCAGACCAGCGGGTGTTCCAGAACACGCCCGATTTCACCGCCAATGCCAGCTTCGATCTCGGCCTGCCGGTCGCCAGCGGCATCGTCGACTTCATCGGCACGGTTTCGATGCGCGGCGATTCCAGCCAGTTCGAACTGCCGGGCCCGCTCGATCAGGATGCCTATACGCTGGTCGATGCGAGCATCGTCTATACCGCCGACAACGATCGCTGGTCGATCGGCGTCCACGGCAAGAACCTGTTCGATAAGCGCTATATCGTCGCCGGCTACGACTTCGTGACCGGATCGGTGCTGGGGCTGGAGGGCAACCTCACCGGCTTCTACGGCGATCCGCGCCGGGTCTTCGTGACCGGCGAGTTCAAGTTCTAACGGTAACTCAGGATTGAACGAGAGGGCCGGCTTGAACGCCGGCCCTTTCTATTTCCACATCCGGCTACGCGTTTCGCTCGCCTCACGATCCGTTGCGACACCATAGGTCGAAACGTAATCGGCGAAATGCTCGCGAACCTGGCCTTCGCTCAGACCGAACTCCTCGAGGCTGTAGCGGTGCGGATGCCGCTTGAGCTTCGCCGAACGGTCGAGAAAACCCTGCATCGGTTCCAGCGCGGGCTCGATATCGAATTCAAGGAAGCGGTAGACCCGCTCCATCGTGCTCCGCCAGTCGGTTTCCATGTCGTCGTAATGCACGTCGATCATCCGCTCTCGCGGGATGGCATCGCGCGCTGCGCGCATCCTGGCAATCATCTCGGCCGTCTTGTCGAGCCATGTCTGGCCCATGCGGTCGGGATCGACATGGTCGGAATAGATGATCGTCTGGTTCCACGCGAGCGAGGCGGCGCTGCCGACCACCTGCTTGGGATCGCGGTGGGTGAAGATCAGCCGCGCATCGGGGAAGACCTCCAGCAGGGCAGGCAGATCCAACATGTGCTGCGGTGTCTTCAGGATCCACGGCCGGAGGCTGCTTTCCTGCTGGCTCCAGCCGATCAAGCGCAAGAGGTCCGCCATGTGGCGATAGGCAGGCACTGCGCTTTCCTGCGCGCACCACGCCGAATAGCTCGGCACCTGCCACTGCGCATCGTGCTTCATGCCCCACATGCTTGCGACCAGCAGGCCGAGCTCTTCCTCCGGCTCGTAAGGCCCGGTCGGGTGGATCGAGAGCGTGCGCGGATTGGCGAGGCGCGCGACCTTCATGATCCGCGCGGCGAGTTTCGGACGGAAATCCTCCTTTTCGCCAGCCAGCACGTCCTCGAAACCCGGGCGCGGGACCGGGCTGATGGTCTCGAAGCTGCGCATGTGCGCGAAACGCTTGTCGCTCGCGAGCAGGCGATGGAGCCGCGTGGTGCCCGACCGCATCGGTCCGACGATCACCACCGGGTTGCGGATCGGGCGGGCGAGGATTTCCGGATGCCGCTTCAACCACATCTGCGCATAGAGGCGGCTTTCCAGAACGTACTGGAACTGCTGCATGGCGGAGAAATCGCCCGCCGCATTGAGCCGCGCCTCGCGCTTCACGCTGTCGAGCAGGACATCGAACGGCTTTTCGAACCACGGATCGCCGAAATCGTCGAGACCGGTCTTCGCGGCGGCCTGCCCAAGCAGAAAATCCTTGTCCAGCCGTGCAGGCGCGACGGCCCCGATCTTCCGCCCAGCGCGGACGACCTTGTCGGCAATGTCGATAAAGCGAGTACGCCGTGGCGGCTCGATTGGCTGGCCTTGCAAGTCTGTCACGCCTTTCAAGCTGTTACGGTCGTCCCTGAACGTGCGGGGCCTAAAGAGGTGCCCGGGAAAGCTCAAGCGATGGCTCTGCTGCCTATCCCTCTGGCCAAGCGCGCAGCGACAAGGCATAGGCCCGCCCCATGCACGATATCGCTTTCATCCGCGCAAATCCCGAGAGTTTCGACGCCGCGATGCGCAAGCGCGGAGCCGATCCGGTGGCCGACCGGATCGTCGCGCTCGACGCCAAGAAGCGCGAGGCGACGACGAGGGTCCAGCAGGCGCAAAGCCGCCGCAACGAAGCCTCCAAGGCGATCGGCCGGGCGATGGGCCAGGGCGATACGGACAAGGCCGAAGCGCTGAAGGCCGAGGTGGCCGACATCAAGGCGTCGATGCCCGAATGGGAGGAGGCCGAGCGGGCCGCGGGCGAAGAGCTCGACCAGCTGCTTGCGATCCTGCCGAACATTCCGGCCGACGATGTGCCGGAAGGCGCGGACGAGGACGACAATGTCGAAATCCACCAGTGGGGTGAAAAGCGCGAGTTCGATTTCGAGCCGAAGGAGCATGCCGACCTTGGCCCGGCGCTCGGCATGGAGTTCGAGACCGGCGCCAAGCTCTCCGGCGCGCGCTTCACCTTCCTGCGCGGCGACATCGCCCGCCTCCACCGCGCGCTGGCGCAGTTCATGCTCGACCGGCAAACGCGCGAGAACGGCTACACCGAATGCAATCCGCCGGTGCTGGTAAACGACGACGCGATGTACGGCACCGACAAACTGCCGAAGTTTGCGGAGGATAGTTTCTCGACCCGAATGTCAGCCACCACAGAAGTGAATGACATCCTCGAAGATTTGCGGATGGCCACACTGGATGGTGATACCGACCGAGGTATGGAACTGGTCGGGCGTCTTGATGACGTGACCCAATTTGATCCCCAGTATCGCCGCTGGCTCGTCCCCACATCCGAAGTGCCCCTCACGTACTCGGTCGCCGGCGACATCTTGCCGGACCTTGCCGAACCGATGCGCCTCACCGCGCATACGCTGTGTTTCCGTTCCGAAGCCGGATCGGCGGGCCGCGATACTCGCGGGTTCATTCGCCAGCACCAGTTCGAGAAGGTCGAGCTGGTCAGCATCTGCCGCCCGGAAGACAGCGAGGCCGAGCACGAGCGCATGACGAAATGCGCCGAGGGTGTGCTCGAAGCGCTGAACCTGCCCTATCGCCGCATGTTGCTGTGCACCGGGGACATGGGCTTCGGCGCGCGCAAGACTTTCGATCTCGAAGTCTGGCTGCCCGGCCAGGGTGCGTGGCGCGAGATTTCCTCCTGCTCCAACACCGGCGATTTCCAGGCTCGGCGGATGAATGCGCGTTATCGCTCCGAAGGCGAGAAAAAGACGCAGTTCGTCCACACGCTCAACGGCTCCGGCCTCGCCGTAGGCCGCACGCTGGTGGCAGTGATGGAGAATTACCAGAGCGCCGACGGCAGCGTGGATGTGCCGGAGGCGCTGCACAGCTACATGGGCGGCATCACCAAGCTGGAGCCGACGAACTGATGCGCATCCTCCTGACCAATGACGACGGCATCCGCGCCAAGGGCCTCGAGGTGCTGGAAGGCATCGCGCGGCAGTTCAGCGACGACATCTGGATCTGCGCGCCGGACGAGGAGCAGTCCGGCATGGGCCATGCCCTGACCCTCACGCGCCCGGTGCGGCTGCGCCAGCATGACGAGCGGCGCTTTTCGGTCACAGGCACACCGACGGACTCGGTCACTATGGGCCTGCGCAAGGCGATGGATGGTCCGCCCGACGTCATCCTCTCCGGCGTGAACCGCGGCGCGAACCTGGCCGACGACATCACCTATTCCGGCACCGTCTCCGCCGCCATCGAAGGCGCGCTGGCGGGCGTGCGCTCGATTGCGCTGAGTCAGGTCTACTCGAAGGAGAACGCGGGCGATGATGTGCCCTTCGGCGCGGCGGTGGAATGGGGCGCGAAAGTGCTTGCCCCGCTGCTCGACACGCCGCTGCCCAAGCGAACACTGGTCAATGTGAATTTCCCTCCGCTGCCCGCAAGCGAAGTGAAGGGCATTCGCGTCGTGCGGCAGGGTTTCCACGACTATTCGCGAGGCACCGTGGTGGAAGGGCGTGACCCGCGCGGTTTCAAGTATTACTGGTTCGGACTGGAAGCGATCGAGCATACGCTCGACCATGGGACGGATCTGGAGGCGATCGACGAAGGTTATGTGTCGGTGACACCGCTCCAGCTCGACCTCACCCACCATTCCTCGCTCGGTTCGCTGGCGGAGCGGTACGCGGGATGAAGCGCCTCGCCCTCGCGCTTGCGGCGTTCGTGCTGATGGCAGCGGGCAATCCCGCGACCGAGACCGAGCATACCGTAAAAGAGGGCGAGACGCTGAGCGGCATCGCCGAACGCGCGGAGGTCCCGGCAACGGTGATCGCGGCGGCGAATGGACTGGTCGAACCCTACGACGTTCGCGTGGGCCAGGTGCTGTCCATCCCGCGGCAGCGCAGCCACGTCGTAAAACGCGGCGAGACCGGCTTCGCCATCGCGATCGATTACGGCGTGCCCTTCGACCTGATCGCCGTGGCGAATGGACTGGAGCCGCCCTACAACATCCGGGTCGGCCAGAAGCTTATCATTCCGGCCTTCTCGACCCGCCCGATCCCGCCCACCCCTGTCCGCGATCGCCCGTTCTTCCGTGCTCCGCACGATGGCGCGGCACTGCTCGGCTTCCAGCGCACCGCCGACGGCAAGGGCCACGAAGGGATCGACTATGCTGTAAAGACCGGCGACATGGTCCGCGCCTCTGCCAGCGGAAAAGTCGTTTACGCGCAGGAAGACAGCGGACGCTTCGGCCCGCTCGTGGTGCTCGATCACGGCAATGGCTGGCGCACCCGCTATGGCCATCTTGCGCGCGTCACCGTGAAGCTGGGCGACTTCGTGCAGGCGGGCGAGCGCATCGGCATCGCCGGACAGGGCGGCGAGGCCAATCGGCCCGAGCTGCATTTCGACGTTCTCAAGGACAATACGCCGGTCGATCCGGCCCGGCTGATCGGCAGGCGAGGCGCGCGATGAGCCGCAAGGATCGCCAGGTCGATACCGTAGTTCCGCAAAAGGAACCCCAACGCGTTTTTCGCGGCCCCCGATTCCAGCCGCTGCGCCGCGCGGTGAAGATCCCGGTTTGGGGCGATCTTGGCATCCGTCTCGGCCTCGCCCTGTTTCTGATCTTTATCGTGGTAATGATCCACTGGTGGGATCGCGAAGGGCTGGTCGACAATCTCGACGGCGAGGTCAGCTTCCTCGATGTGATCTATTTCACCATGATCTCGATCACTACCACCGGCTTCGGCGATATCGCGCCGATTTCGGACCGGGCGCGACTGGTCGAGGCCGTCATCGTCACGCCGATTCGCTTTGCCGTGTTCTTCATCTTCGTCGGCACGGCGTATAATTTCATCATCAAGCGCAGCTGGGAGAAATGGCGCATGGCCCGCATCCAGGAACAGCTTTCGGACCACATCGTGGTGCTGGGCTATGGCATCTCCGGCTCCGAAGCAGTCGCCGAGCTGATCGAGCGCGGTGTGGACCCGAGCTGCATCGTCGTGATCGACCCGAGTGAGGAGCGGCTTGCAGACGCCGAAGCGCTCGGCTGCAATATCATGGCGGCAGACGCCACACGCGATACCACGCTGAAGGCAGTGCGGATCAACCAGGCGCAGAACGTGCTGGTATCCGCCGGGCGTGACGATACCACGATCCTTATCACGCTGACCGTGCGTGCGCTGGCACCCAATGTGCCGATCAGCGCCGTCGTCCGCGCCGACGACAATGAATCGCTGGCGCGTCAGGCCGGCGCCAACAATGTCATCAACCCAGTGCGTTTCACCGGGTTGCTGCTCGCCGGCAGCGCCAAGGGCGAGCACATCGCCGATTACCTCGCCGACCTCGCTTCGGTCTCCGGCCGGGTCCAGCTGGTCGAGCGCGAGATCACCGAAGAGGAATGCGGCTGCGCGATTTCGGAACTGCGCACCGGCGGCCGGGGCCTGCGCGTCTATCGCAACGGCAAGGCTCTGGGGTTCTGGGAAGACGAATGCCAGAACCTCCAACCCGGTGATATCGTCGTCGAGATCGTTCCGACGCCGAATGGCACGACCAAGGGTGATGGACATGACCACGAGGATCAAGTGCCCTACCCGGTCGGCTCAGACTAACCAGAAAGTCCCGCCCATCGCCAGATAGGCTGCCAGCCAGTAGCCCCAGTCGAACAGCGCTTTGCCGATCGGCTCCTCTCGCCGGGCGGCAGTGATGAACAGGGCCGGGCCGATGAAGGTCAGCGCCAACCCGCCTGCCATCATGAAATAGAGCCATGGTTTGGCCGCCAGCGTGGTCTCGCCGACGCGCGCGAACATATGGCCAAGCATGGTGGCGCTGGCCAGCAAAAGCAGGGCGGCCACCGCATGCAGCACCAGATTGCCGCGCGGCGTCGCGCGCCTGCCGTAGAATGCCACGCCGAGCGCTGCTGCGACCAGCCACGCGAGTGCCACTGCCTTCCAGTCTACCGGTCCCATGCAAGCCTCCTAGCGCCGCCGGTGCCATTCGTGTAGGGGGCCGCGAAATTCACGGACATCGGTACATGAGCACCTCCACCACCTCGATCCCCGACCAGAAGAAGGTCGGTATGGTCTCTCTCGGCTGCCCCAAGGCGTTGGTCGACAGCGAACGCATCCTCACGCGCTTGCGCGCCGACGGCTATGCGATGAGCCCCGACTACGCCGGCGCGGATGTCGTGCTGGTCAACACCTGCGGCTTTCTCGACAGCGCCAAGGAAGAAAGCCTGCAAGCGATCGGCGAGGCGATTGCAGAGAATGGCCGCGTGATCGTGACCGGCTGCATGGGCGAGGAGGCCGACGCCATCCGCGCCGCGCATCCCAGCGTGCTCGCGGTGACTGGCGCTCACCAGTACGAGGCGGTCGTCGAGGCCGTGCACGAGCATGCACCGCCCTCGCAAGGCCCGTATATAGACCTCATCCCGCAGCCGGACGTGAAACTGACGCCGCGACACTACAGCTATCTCAAGATTTCCGAAGGCTGCAATCATTCCTGCGCCTTCTGCATCATCCCCGACCTGCGCGGGAAGCTCGCCAGCCGCCGGATCGATGCGGTGCTGCGCGAAGCGGAGAAGCTGGTCGCGGCGGGAACGAAAGAATTGCTGGTCATCAGCCAGGACACCAGCGCCTATGGAGTCGATACGCGCCACGAGAGCCGGAATTGGAAGGGCCGCGAAGTGCGCGCGCACATGACCGATCTCGCGCGCGAACTCGGCCAGCTCGACATCGGTGGCGGCATGCCGCCATGGGTGCGGCTGCACTACGTCTATCCCTATCCCCATGTCGACGCAGTCATCCCGCTGATGGCGGAGGGGCTGCTGACACCGTACCTCGACATCCCCTTCCAGCACGCCAGTCCGAAGGTGCTCAAATCGATGAAGCGCCCGGCCAACGAAGCCAAGGTGCTCGAACGCCTGAAGAACTGGCGGGAGATCTGTCCCGAGATCGCCATCCGCTCCAGCTTCGTCGTCGGCTTCCCGGGCGAGACCGAAGACGATTTCCGCTATCTGCTCGACTGGCTGGAAGAGGCCCAGCTCGACCGCGTCGGCGCGTTCCGCTTCGAACCGGTGGAGGGCGCGCAGGCGAATGCCCTGCCCGATCCCCTCCCCGAAGAGGTCAAGGAAGAACGCTTCGCCCGCGTCATGGAAGTGACCGAGCGCATCAGCACTGCGAAACTCGAGGCCAAAGTCGGCAAGACGATCCCGGTTATTATCGATGAAGTCGGGGCGCCGGACGAGGACGGCGATATCGGGGCTACTGGGCGCAGTCAGGCCGATGCGCCCGAAATCGACGGTGCCGTCTTCTTGCGAGACGCGTCTTCCGAGCTCAAGCCAGGCGCCATCGTATCGGCCCTCATCGAAGATAGCGACGCGCATGATTTGTTCGGAACGATCGTATAAAATTTCGTGGAGACCGACCGAAAGTGGCAATTTACTAAATCAGGTAGGCTACGCCCGCAGCCTGCAACCTTCAAAAATCATAAGCTTTTTTCCGACCCGAACGATCCCTCCGCCGGTTTTGCAGCTGATCGGCCAACACAAATCCTAAGCGCGCCTTAACCACCCAGTGCCGCACGATTCCGCGCCGAACGCGAAAACCCGCGGCTCGCGTCAAAGGTTTCTTAAACTTAAGACGCCCATAAGCGCATTCGATGGGTACCGAAAGCGCCTTTCCAGGAAAACGGCTTCTCCCGGCGCGATTGCGGCCAAGGGGCGCCCGGCGCGTGGGCGAACGCTTGCGGCACCTGGTTTTTTCGGTTCTTCTCGTAATCCCTCTGTTCGCCGTTTTCCTTTTCGAACCCATCGATCAGTTCCTGTGGCTGTTCCAATCCAAGATTGCGGGTCACAAGGCCTCCGGCGACATCGTCTTTGTCGGGAGCGACCAAATTCTCGATGATCCGGACTCGGGTCATCGGCGCCTTCAGCTTGCCAAGGCCTTGGAGGAATTGGACCGCCGCGGTGTCGGCAAAGTCTATCTCGATGTTGTGTTCGACAAGCCTTCAGCCGCGCCGCATGACGCCTCGTTACGCGAAGCAATAAACGCTCTGGGGCCGCGCATTGCATTGGTCGATCAGCTCGTCGGGGATATGGACGGCAGCCAGCAGTTGCGTCGAAGCTTCTCCGGTCTCGGGCCGACGTCATCCCGCGTAGTCGCCGATCGGCGGGACACGAATTACCTCGGCATCGCATGGACCGCACAATACGGATTTATCGTCGACGGTCGACGTGTCCCTTCGCTCGCCGCATCGTTGGGCGGAGAAACCAGCGGGGCGACGCAAGGGAAGTTCCAAATTGACTACGGCTTCTCAGGCCAGCAGATAGCAACAACGTCGCTTGCCGAGCTTCTTGACGATTCCGATGAACCGTCCAGCATCGATTTCGCTGGCAACACCGTCGTCATCGGACACGACAGGAATAGCTCTGGCTCCAACCTCATCGTGCCGAACAGTACGAACGCGCCTCCGAGCTATATTTCTATCTATGGTGGTGAAACGCTCAAAAGCGGGCGGCTTGGTCATCTGGGTGCGATTGCCACTCTAGCAATCTTTGCCGCTTTGCTGGCAGCGATGATCATGCTCGGATTCCGGCGTAAAGCCCGCTGGCTCGGCTATGCTGCACTTGTACTGCTCGTGCCCGCCATGCTGATAGCATCCGCCCGGGTCGGAGTACGCCTCGAGGTATCTTACGTTTTAGCACTTTTCGCCGTCTACGCGGTATTCCGGTCCCGAACGCGCCTCAAACGTCGCCTCGCCCTGACCAATCAGGAAACCGGGCTGCCCACGCTGAAGGCACTCGACAGCCGCCTCATCCGTGACAAAGTGACAACCGGGCACGTGGTGGTTGCCAAAGTGCACAATTACGAGCGGATTCTCAAAAGCCTCGCCTCGGAAGATCGCACTACCTACCTCTTGAAGCTAATCGACCGTTTGCGCGCGGCCGATCCCGATCTGGCCGTCTTTACCGAAGGCCACTACGTCGCGTGGCACTCACCGATCGAAGATAGCTCCGCTCAGACGGAGCACCTTGCTGGCTTGCGCGCAATTTTCGCGGCACCGGTTCATGTCGGCGAGGTATCGATCGACGTTGGCATTACCTTCGGCGTTGCCGCGATCGACAACGAGCCCGTGGGCCGCGTCCCGGCAGCCATTGCAGCTGCGGAGGACACCACGGAAGCCCATGATCCCATCAAGTTGGCGGAAAGCGGCGAGAATGCCGACCTGTTGTGGGACATTTCACTCCGTGCTCGGATCGACGAAGCAATGGATGCAGGGGAGATTTACTGCGTCTATCAGCCCAAGATAGACAGCGGATCCGGCGCCATCGTCGGGGTAGAAGCCCTGATACGCTGGCACGACCCGGCCAAGGGCTTCATCGAACCGACGCATTTCGTCGCGCAATGCGAGAAGGCAGGTCGCATGGAGCACCTCACGCGATATGTCCTGCAAAGCGCGTGTTCCGCCGGGCAGTTGCTGCATTTCCGCAATTCCCCGCTCAAGGTCTCCGTCAATATATCTGCGACCCTGCTCAGGGACATGCGCATCGTCGGCCTCGTCCGCAACGCGCTGCAGGCGACCCGTTTCGACCCGGGCTATCTGACACTCGAGATTACCGAGACGGCGCGGATCGCAGATATGGAAGCGGCGGCGACGATCCTGGAGGAATTGGTCAAGTTGGGCGTTGGTCTTTCGATCGACGATTTCGGGGTCGGTGCGGCTAATTTCGAAACCTTTTTCGGACTGCCGTTCAACGAATTGAAGATCGACCGGTTATTCGTATCGAAGATCGTCGAAAACCCCAAGGCGCGCGCAATCGTGTCCAGCATCGTCGAGATGGGCCATCAGGCGCGAATCACGGTCGTCGCCGAGGGCGTGGAGACGATGAAAGAAGCCGAGATTCTTAACGAAATGGGCTGCGACGAGCTTCAGGGCTTCGTTTTCAGCAGGCCGATTTCTTTGGCCAAGTTATTGGAATACCACGCAAAACACGTGGAAGGCCGCACCGCAAACATGGTTTAGACTTTACAAACATCTATGGTTAATGGCAGGTAATACCTCTACCAACAGGAGGTATGGCCATGTGGAATATTTGGAAATGGTTCTTCACCGGCTGATCGCCGTGGCGAAACCAAACGAATTAAGGGTCCCTAACGGGGCCCTTTTTTCATGGGCGCATGGTTTTCTGGAAATGGTTCCGATTGCCGAAACGATCGAGGGCCGACGGCGTTGTCCCGTCATATGCCCATATCCATCCATACGCGCTTCGCCTTCAGCGTCGACGGTCCGACCGATGTCCTGCTGCAATTCGAAGCCGCCGCCCTGCCCGAGCAGACCATCCTCTCATGCGAGACACATCTGCCGCCGGGGCAGGACTTCACTCGCGTTCCCGCAGATGACGATATCGGTGAGCGCATCTGGTTGAGCGCGGACGGACATTGCGACGTCGAGTATCGGGCCAGAATCGAGATCAAGCGACAGCTTGCCGACCTCGCGAGCTTGCAGGCGCTTCCCCCGCATCAGTTGCCTGGAGAGGCGATCCACTACTTGCTGGACAGCCGCTATTGCCCGGCGGATCGGTTCCAGCCCTTCTCGCAATCGGAATTCGGGCATTTGCAGGGCGGCGCGCAGATCGCGGCGATGCGGGACTGGATACACGAGAATTTCAGCTACACGCCCGGAGCATCCGGTCCGGACACCGGCGCGGTCGAGACATTCGTTTCGCGCCAAGGTGTGTGCCGTGATTATGCGCATGTGCTCGTCACCATGGCTCGCGCCTGCGCCATCCCAGCGCGTTACGTGTCATGTTACGCGCCGGGCGTCACGCCCCCCGATTTTCACGCTGTCGCAGAGGTTTTCCTCGCCGACCCGGAAATCGAAGGTGGCGGCACATGGCAGATCGTCGATGCGACCGGCATGGCCGATCCGGCCGAGACCGTTAAAATCGGCGTCGGTCGGGATGCGGCTGACGTCAGCTTCATGACCACCTTCGGGGCCAGCGACTTCAAATCCAGCAGCGTGGATGTTCGCGAAGATTAAGGCCAAAGAATAGGAATGCAGCCCACTGGCACGCCGTGCGCGGCGCTGGTAGCGACAGGCCGAGGAGGGAAACGACGATGATGGCAGGATCTACCGAATGAACTTTACGGCCGATCGCCTGCTTCTGTTCGGCGCGACGGGCGATTTGTCCCAGCGTATGCTCCTGCCCTCGCTCTGCGCGCTTCACGCCGATCATTTGCTCAATCCTGACCTTCGCATAGTCGCGACGGCCCGATCGGAAATGTCGACTCGCGAATTCCGCCAGTTCGCGCGCGAGGCTCTCGAGAAATACCTACCGACCAATCGCCGCGGTCCGATGGCGGATTTCCTCAACCGGCTGACTTACGTTCCAGTCGATGCGACGACGCCCGAAGGTTATGACGAACTGGCGAAGGAGGTCGGCGAATACGACGGGCTGGCCATCTTTCTCTCGACCGCGCCGAGCCTGTTCGAGCCAACCATTTCCAACCTGGAACGCGTCGGACTGACGAAGGGCCGTGCCCGGATCGCGCTGGAAAAGCCGCTCGGCACCGATCTCGGCTCCAGCTGCGAGATCAACGATGCGGTGGCCAAGGCCTTCAGCGAAGACCGCATTTTCCGCATCGACCACTATCTCGGCAAGGAGACGGTGCAGAACCTGCTGGCGCTGCGCTTTGCCAATATCCTGCTCGAGCCGGTGTGGAATTCGAATTACGTCGATCATGTGCAGATCACCGTGGCCGAGACGGTCGGGCTGGAATCCCGCGTCGCCTATTACGACGACAGCGGTGCCCTGCGAGACATGGTACAGAACCACATGCTGCAACTGCTGGCGCTGGTAGCGATGGAGCCGCCGACCAGCTTCGACGCAACCGCCGTGCGCGACGAGAAGGTCAAGGTGCTGCGTGCGCTGCGCCCGGTGAAGTCGGAAGAGGTCGTCACCGGCCAGTACCGCGCGGGAGCTGTCGATAGCCAAGGCGTGCCCGGCTACGACGAGGAACTGGGCAAGGACAGCGACACCGAAACCTATGTCGCGCTCAAGGCCCATGTTGACAACTGGCGCTGGCGCGGCGTGCCGTTCTACCTTCGTCACGGCAAGCGTATGCCCAAGCGCGTCACGGAAATCGTCGTGCAGTTCAAGTGCATCCCGCACTCGATCTTCGAAGGGCGGGGCGCGAAAACCGAGCCCAACCGCTTGGTGATCGAAATCCAGCCGGAAGAAAACGTCCAGCTTACCATGATGGCCAAGGTGCCGGGCCTCGGCACAGATGGGCTGCGCCTGCGCCCGGTACCGCTCGACATAGCCATGCCCGATGCCTTTTCCGATGTGGTTCGTCGTATCGCCTATGAACGCCTGCTGCTCGATCTCGTCCAGGGCGACCAGACGCTGTTCGTCCGGCGTGACGAGGTGGAGGCGCAGTGGGAGTTCATCGACCATATCCGCGCATTGTGGGCGGAAAACGATACCGAGCCGAAGGCCTATGCCGCGGGCACATGGGGGCCGAGCGCCGCCATCGCGCTCGCCGAACGCGACGGGGTAACCTGGCACGATGACTAGGCTTAACGACACTGTCCACCGCGTTACGCAGCGCGTGATCGAAAACTCGCGCAAGAGCCGGGGCGACTATCTTGACCTGATGGAGCGCGAGGGCGACCGGCAGGTCGATCGCCATTCGCTGTCCTGTTCGAACCTCGCCCACGCCTTTGCCGGGGCGGAGGAGGACCAGGAAGCCATCAAGGCCGCGCGTGGGCCGAACCTCGGTGTCGTCACCGCCTATAACGATATGCTGTCGGCGCATCAGCCCTATTATCGCTATCCCGAACGGATGAAGATCTGGGCGCGGGAGGTCGGCGCGACGGTACAGGTCGCCGGCGGGACCCCTGCCATGTGCGACGGCGTAACACAGGGCGAGGCGGGCATGGAGCTGTCGCTCTTCAGCCGCGACACGATCGCGCTGAGCACTGTCGTCGCACTGAGCCATGCCATGTACGACGGCGTCGCGCTGCTCGGCATTTGCGACAAGATCGTCCCCGGCCTGCTTATGGGCGCCTTGCGCTTCGGCCATTTGCCTGCGATCTTCGTGCCCTCCGGCCCGATGGGCACTGGTATCTCCAACAAGGAGAAGCAGAAGACCCGCCAACTTTATGCCGAGGGCAAGGTTGGCCGCGACGAACTGCTTGCAAGCGAAATGGGCAGCTATCATTCGCCCGGCACCTGCACCTTCTACGGTACGGCCAATTCCAACCAGATGATGATGGAGATGATGGGACTCCACGTCCCCGGCGCGGCTTTCGTGCAGCCGGGTGCGAAACTGCGGCAGGAATTGAGCCGTGCGGCGACCCATCGCCTCGCCGCCATTCATCAGAAGGGTGACGACTTCCGCCCGCTGTCCCGCGTGGTGGACGAGAAGGCGATCGTCAATGCGGCTATCGGCCTGCTGGCGACCGGTGGCTCCACCAACCACGCGATCCACATTCCCGCGATGGCGCGGGCGGCGGGCATAAAGTTCGACTGGACCGATCTCGCGGAACTGTCGCGAGCCGTACCGCTGGTGGCGCGGGTCTATCCCAACGGTTCGGGCGATGTGAACCATTTCCACGAGGCCGGCGGCATGGGCTACGTCATCGGCACCTTACTAGACGAGGGACTTGCGCATGCGGACATCCTTACCGTTTGGGATGGCGGCTTCGAGAGTTATTCGCGCGAACCCGGTTTCGAAGATGACGCACTCACGTGGCGCGATCCCGGACCATCTGGCGACACGGAGATGCTGCGCCCCGCCTCCGATCCATTCCAGGCGGACGGTGGCATGCGGCTGGTCGAGGGCAATCTCGGCCGTGCCTGTTTCAAGTCTTCCGCGGTCGAGCGCGAGCGCTGGACGGTCGAAGCGCCGTGCCGCGTGTTCCAAGATCAGCGCTCCGTCAACGAAGCCTTCTCCAAGGGCGAGCTCGACAAGGACGTGGTCGTCGTCGTCCGGTTCCAGGGCCCGCGCGCCAACGGTATGCCCGAACTTCACAAACTGACCCCCGCGCTCGGCGTGTTGCAGGATCGCGGCTATCGCGTCGCGCTTGTCACGGACGGCCGTATGTCGGGAGCGTCTGGCAAGGTCCCCGCAGCTATCCATTGCACCCCCGAAGCGCTCGGCGGAGGGCCGCTGTCGAAGCTGCGCGATGGCGACATGGTGAAGGTCTGCGCGGCGACCGGAGAGCTGTCGACCACCGCCGATCTCGACGCGCGCGAACCCGCCGATGCGCCCGCGCCCGACACCGGCATGGGCCGCGAGTACTTCGCCATGTTCCGCGCCAATGCCGACGGTGCAGAACAGGGCGCCTCCTCGATGCTGGCCATGGCAGGATTGTGAGATGGAGCTCGTAAGCGTCGATATCGGCGGCACCCACGCCCGCTTCGTCATCGCAACCGTCGCCGATGACGGCACGATCACACTGGACGACCCCGAGACGATCCACACTGAGGATCACGCCAGTTTCCAGACCGCGTGGGAGGATTTCCGCGACCGAAAGGGCGGATCGCTGCCGCCGCGCGTGTCGATGGCGATTGCCGGGCCGGTCGGCGGCGATGTGATCCGCTTCACCAACAATCCCTGGATCATCCGCCCGGCGCTGGTGCAGGAGAAACTCGGCGTCGAGCAATATTGCATCGTCAACGATTTCGAGGCGGTCGCGCATGCCGTGGCACGGGTGGAGGAAGACCAGTTCATCCACCTCACCGGCCCGGACAAGCCGCTTGCGCCGACCGGTCGCCTCAGCGTGCTCGGCCCCGGCACCGGCCTAGGCGTCGCCCATCTCTATCGCGAGCCGGATGGCACCTATCGAGTCTCCGCGACCGAGGGTGGCCATATCGATTTCGCCCCACTGGACAGCATCGAGGACGCAATCCTTGCCCGCTTGCGTAAGCGCCATACGCGCGTGTCGGTGGAGCGGGTCGTGTCCGGCCCTGCCATCTCGGACATCTACCAGACGCTTGCCGCGATGGAGGGGAAGCCGGTCACCGACGAGGACGACGTGGCGATCTGGACGCGCGGGCAGGACGGCAGCGACAGCCTCGCCGCCGCCGCCTTGGACCGCTTCTGCCTCTCGCTCGGCAGCGTCGCCGGCGATATCGCGCTGGCGCAGGGCGGTTTCGGGGGTGTCGTGATCGCTGGCGGGCTTGGCTACCGCATCCGCGACACGCTGCTGAAATCGGGCTTTGCCGAGCGCTTCAAGGCCAAGGGCCGCTTTCAGGAGCTGATGGCGTCCATTCCCGTCAAGCTCATTACCCATCCTCAGCCGGGATTGTTCGGAGCGGCCGCTGCTTTCGCAAGGGAATACGCATGACCACTATCGCCGATATCATGAACACCGCGCCGGTCATTCCGGTGATCGTCGTCGACGATGTGGACCACGCCGTGCCGCTCGCTCGCGCGCTGGTTGCAGGCGGTTTGCGCGTGCTCGAAGTCACGCTGCGCACGCCCGCGGCGCTCGACGCGATCCGCGCGATGAAGGGCGTGGATGGCGCCATCGTGGGGGCCGGCACGGTGACCAACCAGCAGGAACTGGCCGACGCGATCGATGCGGGGAGCGAGTTCATCGTCTCGCCCGGATTAACAGAGCCGCTCGGCAAGGCCGCGACCCGCGAAGGCATTCCCTTCCTTCCGGGCATCGCCAGTGCGGGCGACATCATGCGCGGGCTCGACCTCGGTCTCACGCATTTCAAATTCTTCCCCGCCATGGCCGCAGGCGGCCTGCCGGCGCTGAAAGCGCTCGCCGCGCCGTTCGGCCAATGCCGCTTCTGCCCGACGGGCGGCGTCAGCCTCGACAATGCGCGCGAGTGGCTTGCCTTCGATCCGGTGCTCTGCGTCGGCGGCAGCTGGGTCGCCCCACGCGGGCCGGTCGACGAAGCGGAAGTAGAGCACGTCGCGCGCGAGGCGGCAGCGCTAACCTCCTGACCTGCCGCTGTACTGAAGCGAGACGCTTCGGGCCTTGCCACTGGAAATTCGGCGCCCGAACGGGCATATTCCTCGCATGGATGCGACGTTCAAATGGATTGGCGGCACCTCGCTGTTAGTCGTGGCCGTGCTGGTCGGACTGTTTTTTAGCGGCTCGGTCGGCGCGCAGGATCAGGCGATCGCATCCCCCGAGCCCGTTGAAGCCGCGGCACCTTCTATCCAACCGATGGGCGCAATTGCGGCCAAGGCGCTGGCCGATCACGACCGGCTCTATACCGTCCGCCGCATCCTGCCCATCGACGGGCCGATCAAATATGGCGAATGGCACTGGGACGACGAGGGCGTGCCCGAAGGCCCGCTGCTGTTGACGGTCGACCTGCAGGCGCGCGTGATCTCCGTGTTCCGTGGCGGCTACGAGATCGGCGCTGCGGCAGTGATGCTGGGGACCGACAATCATCCGACGCCGACCGGCAAATTCCCGATCCTGTGGAAGCAGCGGCACAATGTGTCCGAGAAATACGGCGATGCGCCCATGCCGTGGAGCATGTTCCTGACCACCGACGGGATCGCCATCCATGGCGGTTCCGAAGTGCAGAACGGCTATGCCAGCCACGGCTGCGTCGGCGTGCCGGACGAACTCGCCTCGCGCCTGTTCGCCATCGCCAAGGAAGGCGACATGGTCGTGATTACCGACGGCGAGAAGCTCAACCTCGGCGACAGCATCGTTTGACGTGCGCTAGCTGGTGCGGCGGGGCGGTTCTCGTCTGAACGACCAGATTTTCGCGCCTTGGTCTTCGATGACTTCGGCACTGAGCCCACCGACGTTGACCTTCCGATTGTCCGTTAGCGCAGCGACGATCTTGGCGGCGTCGCCCCGGACAAGGGTGACGCCAAGGTCGCCGGCTATCCTGCGAACAACCTCGAGCCAGACCGGCACGCGCTCGACTCCCGAGGCTGCAAAGGGATCGTAGGTGAATGCCTCCCCATAGCGCTTGGCATGCAGGGTAACATCTTCGGCAGCGAGACCCTCTACCATCGACCAGCTCTCTTCGATGAGACTGGCTGAACGCGCGACGCCCGCGATATCGATCCAGTCGCTCCGGTCCAGGTGTTGCCGCACTCGCACTCTGTCGTACGCGGCGTCTCGGTTGCTAGGGTCGTCGGCCACCGCGACACCTGCACCGTCGATCACCGCGTGCAGTTCGCTCCGCCGAAAGCCCAGCAGAGGGCGCGTCACCTCAATGTCGGTGTTGTCGATCGTCCGCCGCTCCCGCACCCCGGCGAGACCGGGAAGCCCGCTGCCGCGATTGAGCCGCATGAGCAGGGTTTCCGCCTGATCGTCCGCGTGGTGAGCGGTCAGGATCGTGCGGATCCCCTCCCGCATCGCCCACTCCGCCAGCGCTGCATAGCGCGCCCGGCGAGCCTCCTGCTGCACGTTCCCCTTGGCCAGCATGATGTCGATAGTTGTGCAGGCCACGTCGAGCTTTCCGCACAAGTTCTCGACCAGTCGACATTCGTCGGCAGCCTCCACTCGTAGGCCGTGGTTCACCGTCGCAACATGGCAATCGAAA
Source organism: uncultured Erythrobacter sp. (assembly GCA_947499095.1). Classification (GTDB taxonomy): domain Bacteria; phylum Pseudomonadota; class Alphaproteobacteria; order Sphingomonadales; family Sphingomonadaceae; genus Qipengyuania. The sequence continues at coordinate 234,732 of CANMMR010000006.1, read as the reverse complement.
CCCGCCGCGTGGGCCAGCAGCAGCATCGCCATGCTGTCCGGCCCGCCTGAAACGGCCAGCCCGACGCGTTTGGGGATCGCGAGGCGTTCGACCGCCTCGACAAAGCTACTTACAAGATCGGGATCGACCGCTGTATCAATTGCAGGTCACCCGGCTGCGCTGCGTTGCGTATTGGCCGCTCAGCCGTCCCCCCGCGAGTTCGGGATAGGTCTCCGCGAACTCGGCCAGCGCGATGCAGGCGCGGTTGGTGTCGTCGAGGGCGATCATCGCCTCGGCGAGGTAGAGCAGGCTGTCGCCGGCCCGCGCACCGCCCTTGTCGTCCTGGTAGTTCTTTAGGAACCACGGGGCCGCCTCGCGCGCCTTGCCATCGTCGAGATAAGCGCGGCCTAGCAGATTGCGGCCATAGGTCGCGCGCCAGTGCGACGGGTTCTGCTCGACGAACATGGTCAGCTGTTGCTGCGCTTCCGGATAGAAGCCGGCATCCCACAGGCGGAAGCCGTAGGAATATTCGTCGTCCGCCGGATCGTCGGTCTGCGGTTTGGCGATCGCCTGTACCGCGGCGAGACGCTCCGCGCTCGGACCCTGTGCCGCGCTGCTCGTTCCGGTCATGCTCGCGGTGTTGCGGGCGACGGCATCGGTCGAGGGCGAGACGATGCTGTCGTTGTCGTCGGCAGGCGTGGTGGCTGGCGACGATGCGCCTGGCGCTGAGGTGGAAGGCGACACGCGCGCCCCTTCTATCGCCTCGAGCCGCGTCGTCAGCAGACGCAGCGCATTGGCGTTCTCCTCGATCTGCGACGTCTGCGCCTGCAGCTGCGATTCCAACGCATCGAGCCGCGCGAGGATGTCGGTAACCGCGGTGGTCGAGGACGTATTTGCCGTCGAGTCCACACTCGGTTGCGCGCTGATTTCGGGCTCGAAATAGCGTCCGTCGCCACCGGGGAACACTTTGCGCTGGAGCGCGCGCACTTCGCTCTCCAAGCGGCGGATGCGGTTCTCTGCGTTGTCGTCCTGCGGCAAGGCCGGCGTGGCCGTCGCGAGCAGGGCGATCATGGCGGCACCGAGGCCGGTGGCACGTAGGCTGCGTCCGAAACTCATCGGCTGGGCTCCTGTCCGGAAATTCGTCATCATGGAAATTGCCCTACCCCCCCGAAGCTGTCGAGCCGGTGAAGGAGCTTTTCCCCTCTCTTGCAAATGCAAGGATCAGGTCGCGGGCGTTGCAGTCGCCGTAGCAGCCGGTTCCGCCGCCGGGGCGGCGCTGCGCTGCGTCAGCGATTCCGCATCGACAGGAACGTCGCTTACGACCTCGTCCTCCTCCGAAATCTTCGGCACGCTGCGTCCGCCCACGGTGATCGTGAAGGCATAGGGACGCCCGGTGCGGATCTGCGGCTCGCTGGCATCCTCCGGTACCGTATAGGTGTCACCTTCGGCCATGATTCCTTCGAACAGCGTCTCGCCCTCGCCATCGTAGAAGCGCACCCAAGTGCCTTCCATGCTATTGGTGAAGACCACCGGACCCGAGGGAGCCGCCTGCGTCGGCGTGGCGGTCGGCGCAGCCTCGGCCGCGGCGACCTGCTCGGTTTCGTCCTGCAGCGGTGCCGGGCCGAGGCCGGGGGCAAGATAGCTGCGATAGAATGCGAAGATTCCGCCGACCAACAACAGCGCCGCGATCAGCCCGAACCACGCGAGGCCGCGCCCGGGGACACGCGCCGGATCGCCCGGTTCGAACTTGGCAGGCGTCATCCGCTCCCCGCCGTCGCCCGAGGCGAGTTGTTCGCGAACCTGGCCGATGACCTCTTGCTCGTCTAGTCCGACGGCGCGGGCATAGGTCCGGCTGAAGCCGATGGCGTAGGTACGAGAAGGCAGCGCCGCGAAATCGTCGGCTTCGATCGAAACCAGGTGCCGGTGCGGGATGCGGGTCTCCGCCGCTACCTGCTCGAGTTCGTACCCTGCAGCTTCGCGCGCCGCGCGCAGCCTCGCGCCTACCGTCTCGGTCGAGGCGGCGGGCGCCGGTTCATCGACAGTTTCATTATCTTCCATGCTAATCCCGATTGGCGACCGTGCGGCTTGGTGCCGCCCTCATTTTCCGTCTTGCCGCTGAAAGCGGCGCAGCGCTCCGGCTGTCAAGCACAGCCTGTAGCATGCTGAGGGCAAACCGGCGAGCCGCGCTGCATGCGCGACGAAATTAACCCGCGTCGCTCAGTCGACCTCGATATCACGTTTCTCGGCCCAGGCCTTGAGCGCGGCTCGCATGTCGGGCGGCGGGCTGAGCAGCCACTGCGACATCTGCTCGGTGATCTCCTTGAGGTCGATCTTGCGCACCAGTTCCTTGATCGGGCCCACCGCGGCCGGCGTGATCGACAGGCGGCGGTAGCCGATGCCGAGCAGCGCGATCGCTTCCAGCCTGCGCCCGCCCATTTCGCCGCACACGCCGATCCTGACCGGCTGGCCGACGACGGTGTCCGACACCCGCTTGAGGAATCGCAGAATCGCCGGGCTGAGCCAGTCGTACCGCTCGGCCAGCTTGGGATTTGCGCGGTCGGCGGCGAACAGGAACTGGGTGAGGTCGTTGGTTCCGACCGAAATAAACGACAGGCGCGGAACGAGCTGGTCGAGGCATTCGGCCAGCGCCGGCACCTCCAGCATGCAACCGTACTCGATCGTCTCCGGCACGACATGACGCCGATCGCGCAGGAAGGCGAGCTGGTTTTCGAATACAGCTTTCGCCGCGTCGAATTCCCACGGTTCGGAGACCATTGGGAACATCACCGAAAGCTGCCGCCCTGCGGCCGCCTCCAGCAAAGCACGCGCCTGCGCCTTCAATAAGCCTTCGCGTTCCAGCGACAAACGCAGGGCGCGCCAGCCCATGGCGGGGTTCTCGTCCCGCTCGCCGACTTGCGTGTTCAGATAAGGCACCGCCTTGTCGCCGCCGATATCGACCGTGCGGAAGATCACCGGCTTGTCGCCCGCCGCGTCGAGCACGTCGCGGTAGAGCCGCAACTGCCGGTCGCGCTGCGGCAGGGTGGCGGAAACGAGGAACTGGAATTCGGTGCGAAACAGGCCGACGCCGTCGGCACCGGTGAGCTGCAGCATGCTCATATCGTCGCGCAGGCCGGCATTCATCATCACCGTGATGCGCGTGCCGTCACGCGTGAAGGGCTCGACGGCGCGCAGTTCGGCATAGGTCGCCTGTTGCTCGCGCTTCTTGACGAATCGGGCCTCGAAGGCGTCCATCAAGGCCGCGCCGGGCCGCAGGGTCACGGTCGCCTTGTCCGCGTCGAGCAAGATTTCATCGCCCTCGCTCACCCGCGCACGCACCCCGTCGGCGCGGCCCAGCAGGGGAATGCCCATCGCCCGCGCCACGATCACCACATGCGCGGTGAGCGAGCCTTCTTCCAGCACAACGCCCTTGAGGCGGCGACGGTCGTATTCGAGTAATTCGGCTGGGCCGAGATTGCGGGCAATCAGGATGGAATCGCGTCGCAAGCCCTGCGTTGCCGCCGTTCCGAGCTGGCCAGAGACGATCCGCAGCAACCTGTTCGAAAGGTCCTCCAGATCATGCATCCGGTCGGCGAGCAACGGATCGTCGATCTCGCGCATGCGCATCCGGGTGCGCTGCTGCACGCGCTCGATCGCCGCTTCGGCCGTCAGGCCGCTGTCGATCGCCTCGTTGATCCGGCGGCTCCAGCCTTCGTCATAGGCGAACATCTTGTAGGTCTCGAGCACCTCGACATGCTCGCCGCCCTTGCCGAACTCCGGCTCCTTGCCGAGCGCATCGATCTGTTCGCGCATCTTGTCGAAGGCGCGGTAGACGCGCTGGCGCTCGGCCTCGATGTCTTCGGCCACGACCTGGTCGATCTCGATACGCGGCTGGTGGAAAACGGCCCTGCCCGAAGCGAGGCCCTTCACCAGCGTCAGCCCCTCGATCACCTCGGTCTCGGTATGCGCTTCGCCGAAGTCGATCGCCTCCTCGTCGTCGACCAGCTCCTTGTGGGCGATCAGTTCTGACAGGATCATCGCGGTGGTTTGCAGCGCCTCGATCTCGACATCTTCGTAACGCCGCGGCTCGACATGCTGGACGCACAGCACACCTACCGCGCGTTCGCGGTAGACGATGGGGACGCCGGCGAAGGAGTGGAATTTCTCCTCGCCCGTTTCGGGGCGATAGAGGAAGTCGGGATGCGCTTTCGCCTCGGCGAGGTTGAGCGTCTCGATATTCTTGGCAATCGTGCCGGTCAGCCCCTCGCCCACCGCCATGCGGGTCACGTGGACGGCGCTGGGATTGAGCCCTTGCGTCGCAAACAGCTCCAGCGCGCCTTCCCGCAGCAGGTATATCGAGCAGACCTCGCTATCGAGGCTTTCGGCGATAACTTCGACCACGCGATCGAGCTTGTGCTGGGCGTGCGTGCGCCCGGCCATGATTTCGTGCAGGCGGGTTAGGATCTGGCGGGCGGATGCGGCAGCGGACATGCCCTTGCCTATAGCAAAACCCCGGCTCGGCGAAAGCGGGGCATGCACCCCGCCTCCGCCTGGTGCAGGATCAACAGGTTGCGAGCTCTTCCTTGATCTTGAGCTTCTGCTTCTTGATCTGCTGGATCATCGCTACGTCGGGCGCCGGCCTTATCTGTTCCGCATGCAGGCGGGCCTCGAGACCGGCGTGCTTGGCTTTGAGCGCATCGACATGGGATGATTGCATCAGTCTGTCTCCTTACGGGTTTAAAGCGACCCCAAGAAGCGACTCGTGCCGTGCGGCACGGGCCGCGTGACCATTATGTGATCATAGTATTGCCGATTTACAAAGGCCCAACTGCGGGCCATGCGACGAAACGACATGCGGGAAGGACGGACGTGAACGAGCAGGAGCTGCGCAAGAGGCTGGAGATGTTGCGGAGCGAGCATCGCGATCTCGATGCCGCCATCGCGGCCCTGTCCGATGCGGGCGACGGCGGCGGGTTCGTCGACCAGTTGCAGATCGCGCGGCTGAAGAAGCGCAAGTTGCAACTCAAGGACCGCATCGCCATTATAGAAGACACCTTGCTGCCTGATATCATCGCCTGACCGCCCGCGTGCTGCGCTTGGTCGTGCCGCCGAGAGACATCATGGTAAACGCGCTGGTCACCTTCGCGACCGGGGCGTAATCCGGAGCGAATGTCGGCTCGCAACATCAATCACGAGATCATCGAGGATCTGTATTCGGAAGCCCTGTTGCTGGCCGACGATGCACGCGCCGTGTTCGACCTGCGGATCGGCGAGAAAGGCGACAACGCCAGCGACAGCCTGAAAATCGCCCTGTCGATCGAGGGGCTGCGAACCACTACCCGCGTGATGCATGTGCTCGCGTGGCTTCTCAACCAGCGGGCCTTTCTGGCAGGCGAACTCTCCGCCGCGCAGCTCGCTCGCCATAACGAGCTGCCGGAAGAGCGCAGTGCCGATCCCGCCAATCTCGAAGCGCTGGAGCCCGAAACCCGCGCTCTCATTCGCGAAAGCGAGGACCTCCACGCCCGCGTAGCCCGGCTGGACCGAGAGATGCGGCGCGCGGAAGAACAGGCGGAAGCGCCGGTGCAGGCCATGCGGGACCGCCTCGCGCAAGCCTTCGGCGTTGGCGGCTGATCAGGCGGCGGCGAGTGCGCGTGCGTAGCGGGCCAGCCTCGCTTCGCGTACATCCTTCGACATATCCGGTTTGAAGGACCTCCCCCTGCCGCGCATGGCGTCCGCCGCCGCCGCGAGTGTCGGATGGAGGCCAGCACCTACAGCCGCGAGGATGGCCGCACCCAGCGCGGTCGTTTCGACGAAATCGGGCCGCTCGACCGCGATGTCGAGGATGTTCGCGAGGTCCTGCGCCATCCAGTCGTTCGCGCTCATCCCGCCGTCGATGCGCAGCGTCGACCACGGCGCACCGTCGGCGGCGAAGGCGCTGGCGAGATCGTGCGTCTGGTGCGCCATCGCCTCCAGCGCGGCGCGGGCGATCTGTGCGCGGCCACTGGCGAAGCTGAGGCCCGAGATGACCCCGCGTGCATCGGGCTTCCAGTGCGGGGCCCCCAGCCCTGCCAGGGCCGGAACGATTACCACCTCGCCGCTGCTCTCGATGGAGCGGGCGAGCTCCTCCGTCTCCGCCGCCGATCCGATCAGGCCCAGTTGGTCGCGCAGATATTGGACGAGGCTGCCCGCGACGAAACACGCGCCTTCGATCGCATAGGTCCGCTGGCCGGCTTCCTGGTATAGCACCGTACCCAGCAGCCGGTTATCGGAGCGCGGAATGTCCTGCCCCTTATTGGTCAGCACGAATGCCCCGGTGCCATAAGTCGCCTTGGTCTCCCCGAATGCGAGGCAGCCCTGCCCGATGGTCGCCGACTGCTGATCGCCTGCCAGCCCGCAGATCGGGATTTCCGCGCCGAGACATTGCGCCTGCGCGATCGCGATGGCCCCGTGCGTGTCCACCACCTCCGGCAGTGCGGCGCGCGGCACGCCGAACAGTTCGCATAGCTGCTCGTCGAATTGCGCGCCGTCGAGTGCGAGCAGCAGCGTGCGGCTGGCATTGCTGGCATCGCTCACATGCGCGCCGCCAGACAGCTTGTAGACCAGCCAGCTCTCTACCGTGCCAAAGGCCAGATCGCCCAGCTGCGAGGCCGCTCGCACCGCCTCGTCATGATCGAGCAGCCAGCGCATCTTGGTACCGGAGAAGTAGGGATCGAGCATCAGGCCGGTGCGCTGTTGCACGCTTTCTTCGTGGCCGTAGCTTTTCATGTCCGCGCAGTATGTGGCCGTGCGCCGGTCCTGCCACACGATCGCCCGGGCCAGCGGTGGACCCGAATTTCTGTCCCACGCCACCACCGTTTCGCGCTGGTTGGTGATTCCGATGGCCGCAATCCGCCCTGGCGCCTCGCCCACGACCTGCCGCGCGCAGGCGAGCGTCTTGTCCCAGATCTCCGCCGCATCGTGCTCGACCCAGCCGGGCTGGGGGTAGTATTGCGTGATCTCCGCCTGCTCCACCGCTTCCATTGTCCCGTTGGGTGCGAAAATCATCGCGCGCGTAGAGGTGGTTCCGGCGTCGAGTACGAGGATGCGGTCGGCCATGCTCTCTCCCTTGCATGCAGCGGGAGGTGACATGGCGCATCCGAAGCCCCATATGCAAGGCCATGGCAGGCCCTCCCCCCAAACCCTGGCCGACCGGCGAAGCGATGCAGCTCGAACCGCTGGTGCGCCGGGTGCTCGCGCCCAATCCCTCGCCCTATACCTATACCGGGACGCAGACCTACATCATCGGCCTCGGCGATGGTTGCGCGGTGATCGACCCGGGCCCGGACGAGCAGGAGCACCTGCTCGCGCTCGATGCCGCGATCGGCGAGGAGCATGTCTGCGCGATCATGTGCACGCATACGCACCGCGACCATTCGCCTGCCGCCGCGCCGCTCGCCAGGCGAACCGGCGCGCCCATCGTCGGTTGTGCGCCGCTGGTGCTCGACGACAGCGGCCCGCGCACCGATGCCGCGTTCGACCGCACCTACGAGCCCGATCGAGTGATGGAGGATGGCGAGCAGATGACCGGCCCCGGCTGGACGCTGACCGCGGTTGCGACGCCCGGCCACGTCTCCAACCACCTCTGCTTCGCGCTGGAAGAAAGCGGTGCGCTGTTCACCGGCGATCATATCATGGGCTGGTCGACCAGCGTGGTGATCCCGCCCGACGGCGACATGGGCGATTACATGCTCAGCCTCGAGAAGCTCTACGGGCGCGAGGATACGGTGTTCTATCCCGCGCATGGCGAAGCGGTGGAGAAACCGCGCCAGCTGGTGCGCGGCATGATCGGGCACCGCCGCCAGCGCGAGAACCAGATCCTGCGCCTGCTCGGCGAAAGTCCGCTTGGCGCAAGCGAGTTCGTGCCGAAGATGTACAAGGGCCTCGACCCGAAGCTGCACAAGGCGGCGGAAATGTCGGTGACCGCGCATCTGCTCGATCTGGAACGCCGCGGGCAGGTCGCACGTTCTGGCGAGCAATGGCGAACGATCTGAAAACCGACCTGAGAACCGACGAGCGCAGCTCGATCTCTCCCGAAGTCCGCCGCGACCAACCGCTCGCCCGCACGCAGGCGGCACCTTGGCTCATCGTGATACTGTTGCTGGCCGCTGTCGCATGGCTGGGCTGGCGCGCATTCCTTTACGAAGAAGAGGGCGACCCGGTCGGCAGCGCGATGCTCGCCTTCGAGAAGCAGAATTCGCTGACCGTTTTCTCGTCACGCTTCGAAGTCGTTGCCGAGAGCGAGGATCGGCGCGGCATCCTCGGCGTCGATCTATTGGAAAGCAGGCAGGCGGCAATCATTCCGGCAAACGTGGAATATCGCCTCGACCTGTCGGGCATGGACCGCGACCAGTTCGTCTGGGACGCAGAAGCCGAAACGCTCGACGTTACCATCCCCACCCTGCGTATTTCTCGCCCCAATCTAGACGAGGCCCGGGCCAAGACCTTTACCGAGGGCACCTACGTCAGCCGCGACGCCAGCGTCGATCTCGCGCGCAACAATTCGCAGCAGGCGGAGCGCAAGGCCGTCGCCTTTGCGAAAAATCCGGAGGTTCTCGCGCTCGCCCGGCAAGCGGCCAAGGATGCGGTGCGCCAGAATCTCGCCATCCCGCTACAGGTCGCAGGCTATGGCGGTGTGACGGTCAAGGTCCGCTTCGAAGGCGAAGACGCGCCCTGATTTGATTTTTTCGCGCGGCGCGGCATAACCCTTCTCAAACAGAACAGGTCGCTTGGCACATCCCGGGGGGAGATCGAGCACCATGGCGACAGCCGCAATCGAGACCGGCCCACAGGCGCGCGGCAATACGCGCTTCTTCACGATCATGGCGTTCGTCATGTCGTTCATCATCGTGGCGGGCTTCAGCCTTAACATCGCCATGGGTCGGTCGAGCTTCGCTGTGCCACTGGCCTATCACATCCATGCGGTCGTCTTCATGGCGTGGCTCGGCATCTACCTCGCCCAGCATGTGACCGCCTCGTCAGGCAACTGGTCGCTTCATGCGAAGTTCGGGAAAATCGCCTATCTATGGGTGCCGCTGATGGTGGTGTTCGGCACCGTGGTCATGGTCGTCGTCGCGCGGCGCACCGGCGGGCCGTTCTTCTTCCATGTCAGCGAGTTCCTGTGGAGCAACATCATGACGCTGTGGTGCTTCGGCGGGCTTGCGTGGTGGGCGCTGATGCGGCGGCGCTATACCGGCTGGCATCGCCGCCTGATGCTGTGCGCTATGGCGATCCTCACCGGACCGGGCCTCGGCCGCCTGCTCCCGCTGCCGCTGCCGCTGATGATCCCCAATGCCTGGACCATCACTGTCATGGTAACGATGATCTTCCCGGTCGTCGGCATGATCGCCGACAAGCGCGCGCAGGGCCGCGTGCATCCCGCCTATTGGTGGGGCCTGGGCATCTACGCAGGCGTGTTCATGCTGTCGCTGGCGCTGGCCTACAGCCCGTTCGGCATCGGCCTGACCGAGCAGTTGATCGCGGAAACGCCCGGCGCCGAGCGCCCGATGGAGGCTTTCCTTCCGCCCGGCTTCACAATGTAGGAACGCCCTCGCCTTCCCGTCCGTTCGCTTTATAAGCGCCCTCAAACGCAGCAGACGGGATCCTACATGACCGCCCAGACCGACCTTCCGACCGGCGAAGACCTGCTCGCCGCCATCGATCGCCTCCGCAAGGAAAAGAACGCGATCATCCTCGCCCACTACTACCAGACCGCCGATATCCAGGACATCGCGGATTTCGTCGGCGACAGCCTGGAGCTGAGCCGCAAGGCCGCCGAAACCGATGCCGACGTGATCGTGTTCTGCGGCGTGAAGTTCATGGCCGATACCGCCAAGATCCTGAGCCCCGAAAAGATCGTCGTCCTGCCCGACATGGACGCCGGCTGCAGCCTAGAAGACAGCTGCCCGCCTGAAAAGTTCAAGGCCTTTCGGGAAAAGCACCCCGATCATATCGCGCTGACCTACATCAACTGCTCGACCGAGGTGAAGGCTTTGAGCGACGTGATCGTCACCAGCTCCAGCGCGGAAACGATCATCAGCCAGATCCCCGAAGACCAGAAGATCATCTTCGGCCCCGACCGGCACCTCGGCAGCTATATGAGCCGCAAGTTCGGCCGCGAAATGCTGCTCTGGCCGGGCGTGTGCATCGTGCACGAGGCCTTCAGCGAAACCGAACTGCTCAAGTTGAAGGGCCAGCATCCCGATGCGCCGGTTGTCGCGCACCCCGAATGCCCGCCAACGATCATCGACCATGCGGACTACGTCGGCTCGACCAGCGGCATCCTGCAATATGCCAAGACCTTCGAAGGCGAAACGCTGATCGTCGCGACCGAGCCGCACATCATCCACCAGATGGAAAAGGCGCTGCCTGAGAAAACCTTCATCGGCGCCCCGGGCGCGGACGGCAACTGCAGCTGCAACATCTGCCCCTACATGGCGCTGAACACCATGGAGAAGATGTACGCTTGCCTGCGTGACCTCGAACCGCGCATCGAAATCGAGGAAGGCCTGCGCCTCAAAGCCAAGCAGAGCCTCGACAAGATGCTCGAAATGGCCAGCGGCACGATCGGCAAGGGCGATCTGGGCAGGGTGTAGTGCCCGTCTATCAGGTCCTGTTGGAAGGCCACGACTTCCCAGGCAAGCTGATGGACGATCCGTCAGGGAAATACGGTTTCTTTACAACGCGCTTCGTTCGCGCGACTAGTCCTGCCGACGCGGAATTCGAGTCGAAGAAACTTGTTAGAGCCGAGTTCGACTGGGCGTTCTCATGTGTCCGGCAGTCCTTGGAGTCGCCCAAACCTGACGAGCGACGAGATAACCGAGATAGAAACAATGCCCGAGAGCCATGGCGGCGGCGCCAGCTGGTTTCCGGAAGACGAAGCTTGAATGGAGAGAAAATAATGATCGCACGTCTGGCGCTCGCAACCGCGCTTGCTTTTGCATCGTCTCCCGCCCTCGGGCAGGAAACCGATGCCGATGATCCCTACATCTGGCTGGAGGAGATCCAGGGCGAGAAGGCGCTGGAGCAGGTGCGCGAATGGAACGCCGATACCGAGGCCGTGCTTACCTCGACGCCCGAATATCCAGTCGCGCGGGCCTGGGCGAAGCAGATTCTCGACGACGATCGCCAGATCGCCATGCCCGACGCAATCCAGGGCGACATGGTCACCAATTTGTGGCGCGATGCGGACAATCCGCGCGGGCTGTGGCGTATCGCCAGCCTCGATAGTTACATAACAGGCGCGCCCGAGTGGCGCACGCTGATCGATGTCGACCAGCTCGGCCGCGACGAAGGAGAGAGCTGGGTCTGGCATGGCGCGAACTGCCTCGCGCCCGACTATGAGCGCTGCCTGATCTCGCTCAGCCCCGGCGGCACCGATGCCGACGTGGTGCGCGAATTCGATATCACCACCGGCGCGTTCGTCGACGGCGGCTTCACCCTGCCCGAGGCAAAATCGAACGTCGCATGGTTCGACGAGGACACGCTGTTCGTCGGCACCGACGAGGGTGAAGGCTCGCTGACCGACTCCGGCTATCCGCGTCTCGTGAAATTGTGGGAGCGCGGGACCGAATTCGCGTCCGCCCGTCAGATCGCCGAGGGTGAGCAGGCCGATGTCAGCATCTCCGGCTTCTCCGTGCTCGACGGCGATACGCGCTGGCGCTTCATCCGGCGCGGGCCGAGCTTCTGGACGGCGAACTATTCGCTCGTGCGCGAGAACGGCAGCACCGTGCCGCTGCCGCTGCCCGAGGATGCCGAGTTCGAGGCCGTGCTCGACGGCCATGTTATCGCCAAGCTCAATTCGCCGCTTACGACCCGTAATCGGGAGGCCGAAGCCGGTTGGCTGGTGGCCTGGCCGCTGCAGGATGTGCTCGACGGCAAACCAGCGGAGCCTTTCGTCGTGTTTTCGCCCAGCGAAACGCAGTCGGTCGAAGAGGTTGCGACCTCGGAGAATACCCTGTGGGTCAAGGTGCTCGACGATGTGTCGGGCAAGCTGATCGAGGTCCGCCCGGGCTATCCCGGCTGGTTCAACCGCGACATGGACCTGCCCGACAACAGCACGATCCAGATCGCCAATACCTCCGGCAAGGGCGACACCGTGTTCGTCACGATCGAAAGCATGCTCACCCCGCCGACGCTGTGGGCGGTGCCGGGGGACGGCACGGCGAAGCGGATCGCTTCCGTGCCGGCGCAGTTCGATACGAGCCGCTTCACCGTGGAGCAGCGCTTCGCCACCTCGAAGGACGGGACGCGGGTCCCCTACTACCTCGCCCGGCCCAAGGGCGCGGAAGGTCCGCTGCCTACATTGATCCATGCCTATGGCGGCTTTCGCGCGGCGCAGACGCCCAAGTATCTCACTGCCGAACCCTATCGCAGCGGGCCGCTCTCGCTCTTCTGGCTCGAAAGCGGCAATGCCTATGTGCTCGCCAACATCCGTGGCGGCGGCGAGTACGGCCCGCGCTGGCATGAGGATGCACTGCGCGAGAAGCGGCAGAACAGCTTCGACGATTTTCACGCGGTCGCCGACGACCTTGTGGCGCAACGCCTCGCGACCCCCGGCAAGATCGCCGCGTCTGGCCGCTCGAACGGTGGTGTCTTGGTGGGCGCAGTCGCGAACCAGCGGCCCGACCTCTACGGCGCAATCATCTCCGGCAGCCCGCTAATCGACATGCGGCGCTACAACAAGCTGCTTGCGGGCGCATCCTGGATGGCGGAATACGGCAATCCCGACGTGCCGGAGGACTGGGCCTACATGCGCGAATGGTCGCCCTACCAGAACATGCAGCCCGATCCCGATTATCCGGCAGTGTTTTATTACCTCTCGACGCTCGACGACCGGGTCCACCCCGGCCATGCGCGCAAGACCGCCGCCAAGCTCGAAGCCTTCGGCCAGCCGTTCTACTATCGCGAGGCGATCGAAGGCGGGCATTCGGTCGGCGCGGACCGCGAGGAAGATGCGAAGCGCGCGGCCATGCTGCTCGCCTTCCTCAATCGCGAAATCGGCGACGAAGCGGAGTAGCCTAACGCTCCAGCCGCTCGGTCAGCATATGCGGCGTCGCCATCCCGAATGCGAGCGCGACCGCAAGGTCAAACGCGAGCCACCCGCTCCATACCGCCAGCGCGATTGTCGCCGCGGCCAGCGTCGCGACGGCAGTAGGCAATGCGATCGCCTTGAAGACCTGTGACGCGCCGTATCGAGCGACCTAGCGCTTCTGCACCGGGAGGGCGTGCATGCCGAAAAAGATCAAGCCAACGGCGAGGACCGGGTGAAACAGGAGGCAGGCCAACGCAGCAAGCCCCGCGGACTTTGCGCCTGCGTGGCGCAGTGCCATCGAGGTCGCAGCAGCAAGCAAAGCCGCGCCTCCACCAACGGCGAGAAGCAGCAGGAGCAATGTCGGCGGCGCTTCGCCGAGTGCAGCGGTAAAAACGCTCGCTGTCGTATGTGGCCTGAGCAGTGCGCTTCCTCCCACCGCAAGTCCGGCTATCGCCAGCCGTGGAAGCAGGTCCATGCCGCTATCACTGCGGGCGAAATGCCATGCGGAGAAAGCGAGAAAGGTCGAAAGGCCGAGCACCGGCCAGGCGAGATAGAGCGCGGGGATCGCGGAGCCGGTCACCATGTAGGCGGCGACCAGCGCCCATGAATTAGCGCGCAATTCGCCGTCGTTCTCGTCGCCCGCCCCATGGCCGAGGCCGAGGATAAAGAGAGCTAGTCCGACTGCCAGCGCCAAGCCCGGTCCGGCCAACTGGGCGAGGCCGGCCACGGCGAACAGCGCGATAAAGACATAGGGGGCCCCGGCGCCGAGCCAGGACCCCCGGTTCGATCCGGAGATCGGGCGTGACGCCATCAGTCGCCGCGAATCGAGGCTGCCGTAGAACCGGCAGGCGTCGTCGAAAGCGCCTCGGCCGAGGGCAGATACCCCTCCAGCGCACTGCGCCGCAGGACATACCGGGACAGGATCACGCCGTAGATCAGCTTCGACGAGATGTCGGCGATGCTGAAGAGCAGTTGGCGCACGACCACTACGTCGCCGGTGAAGCCGAGCTGCGGCAGCGCATAGGCGATGGGGTAGAGACCCCAGGTTGCAAGGAAGAACCACCAGATGTTCTTCGGCCACGCCTTGAGTTCAGCAGGGCTGTTGGCGATGCCTGCGGTGATCACGCCGCGCACCTCGATGATCAGCCAGACGAAGAAGACGGTCGAGATGACACCCCAGATGTTGAGCCGCGACCAGTCGCCGGTTTCGCCGAACTGGCCGTAGAGGCCGGTCCAGATCATCAGTAGGGCCGGGATCGCCATACGGAACGCGCGCTTGTGTAAATCGGGCCGCGCCAGAGCGAAGGCGATCGGCAGCTGGGTCAGCAGCAGTGGGACCGTGATCGTCCAGTTGCCGTAGCGATAGGCATTGGTGAACGTCTCGCCTTCCGCCACCGGCTGGTACATGCCGCCGACGAATTCGTAGGTTTCCTGCCAGGTGGTGAATTCGCGCAGCAGGCTGAGCCCTGCGCTGGCCATGACGACCGCCGAAATGATCGGCACCACGCGATAACGCGGCGCGAGCTGCAACGACGTCATCAGGAAGTAGAGAATGAATGCGAAATGCGCGCCGTAACTGACCATCAGGATCAGCGATCCCGAAGTGTACTGCCCGGCGGTGAGAGTAACCAGATTTTCGATATTGCCAACGGCGTTGGCATCGACAGGAGCAATCAGAAGCAGTCCTTTCTCGACTGCGTCCACCGTCCGTTCCACCCTCGGCGACGCCTTATTAGCCGCCATTCGATGTTGCGAACGGGCGTGGCAACGAAATGGGAGGCCGCACGTTAGGTTCCCGATCTGCCGTCAACTCCCGATGGTGTCTTGGGGTGTAGAATTTTGGTTCGACCAACTCGCATGACCGGTTTGCCGGGGTGGATCGCCCACCGCCTGTTTGCGAATTACTGGCTGCTGGCAGTTTGCGCGGTTATCGCAGCCGTGCCGGTGGCCCTCGGCATTCTATGGCTCGACCGTGAAGGTGGCACGGCATGGCTTCTGGCGCGCGACCTGGCGACAGTCGAGACCTCCGATACGGCCAAGGATTTCGTGGGCGTTGCGGCTGGCATCAACGCCGCGTTCGTTACACTGTACTTCTCCATCACGCTGATCGTGCTGAGCCTTGCGGCCGGCAATCTGGGTGTGCGCCTGATCGATCGCTGGGTAGAGCGTCCCCTCGTCCGAGTGAGCATTGCCGGGCTTTCATTCTGTCTCATCGTCTCGCTCGTCGCGATGCTGTCGATTGATGCGGAGGCACCGCTGGGGGATACGCCCTTGCTTCTGGTGGGCACGGTGCTGTTCCTGCAGGCCATCGGTCAGGACTTCCGCAGCCTGTTCGCCAACCCGCTCAGCGCCTTCCGACAGGCTGCCGGCCAGTATCCACCGGTCAGCATCCGCATGATCGACAATTATGCGCGGATTGCCGAGCGGAAAGAGGCGGACGGCGGAAGTGGAGGCCTCGTCGATATGCTGCGCCAGCTGGCACTAGACCTCAGCGACCATGCCGTCGCCGTTGCGCAGTTTGAAAAAGACCGCCACGACATTCGCGAGGCTTTCGCGAAAGGTTTCGCCAAGCAGACCGGCACAGAAGGGCAAGAATGACTGCAGAGATCCGCTTTTTCTGGTCGCGACTGAACGCCAATTACTGGTTCTATCCGGCGTTGTTCTCCATCCTCGCGGCAATCCTTGCCTTCGCGATGGTTACGGTGGACCGGCTGGGCTTTGCCGAATTCCTGAACGATACAAGCTGGATCATTCCGGCGCGTCCCGATGGCGCCTCCACCATGTTGAGCGTGATGGCGGGCAGCATGATCGGCGTCGCCTCGACCGTCTTTTCCATCACCATCGCCGCCGTAGCCTATGCCAGCGGCAATTACGGCCCGCGCCTGCTGACCAATTTCATGGAAGATCGCGGCAACCAGCTGAGCCTCGCGACCTTCATCGGCAGCTTCGTCTATGCGTTGATCGTGCTACGGGCGGTGCGGGGCGAAGACGAGACAGCAGCCTCGATCGAAACGGCCGGGGCCACCGCCCCGCCCGGCTTCACACCGCAACTGTCGCTGCTGGTCGCCTATGTCTTGATGGCATTATGCGTCGCGGTGCTCGTTTTCTTCCTCAACCACATCCCGTCCAGCATTCGCATCAACAAGGTGCTGAAGGGGATCGGGGAGCGGCTGCTGGAAACCATCAAGGATACCTATCCGGTCGAGGACGAGTTTACCGATCCCGTCGAGCCGAAGGGCGGCGAACCGCTGGAGGCTTGGAAAACCGGCTATGTACAGATGATCGATTTCTCCGACCTCGCGGCCATCGGGAAAGACTCAGGCTGCACCTTCTCGTTGAAGGTCCGCACTGGCGACTTCGTGCATCCCAAGATGGTGTTGGTAGAAGTCGACGGCTGCGACCCGGGCAAGGTCGAGGAACGTGTCCGCGAAAGCTTCACGATCGGTGCTACGCGCACGCCGGAGCAGGATCCGCAGTTTCTGATCGACGAACTGGTCGAGATCGGCCTGCGCGCATTATCGCCCGGCATCAACGACCCGTTCACCGCCATCAACGCGCTGCACTGGCTCGGCGCGGCAACTGCCGAAATCGGGCGGCGGGACCTGCGCAAGCATATTTGCGGCGACGAGGAGGACGAATGTCTCGTCATCCCCCTGCCCGACGATTTCGCGCACTATGTGAAGCGCGGTTTCGGGGCGATCCGCAGCGGCGTGGCGCCGTCCCCGCTTGCCGCGGAAGTCATGTTGGACACGCTGGCCAATGCCGCCGTGCCGATCGGACACGAAGGACGGCAGGCCCTGCTCAAGCAAGAGGCGGAGCGGCTTGCGGCACAGGCGCGACTGGCGCTCGTCGGCCCGGACCTCGAACGGTTCGAGACCCACTTGACCGAGTTCAACAAGACCTTCTGGTAAACGCCTAGCGCACCTGTCCGGCCTTCGCGGGTGCCTTCGCCAATACCAGAGCGACACCGACCAGCGCCATGCCGAGGATATCCAGCGGCACGAGCAGTTCGCCGAACGCGAGCCAGCCGACCAGCCCTGCCAACGCCGGCTGGGTCAGCAGGGCCATGCCGATAATAAGCGGCGGGAAATGGCGAAGCGAGAATACCAGCAGCCCTTGCCCGACGATCTGGCTGGAAAAGGCCAGCAGCAGAACCGGCGTCCAGCCCGCCGGTCCCGGCAAGATCGGCTCGCCTGCCAGCACGGCCATACCCAGCAGTAGCGGGGATGCGGCAAGGCCGACCAGCACGAGCACTAGCCACGGGTTCAGCGTCGCACGCGCCCTCTGCGCGGGAAGCAGGTAGAAAGCGTAGAAAATACCGGCGGCGAGACAGAACAGATCGCCGACGAAAGTCGCAGTCGAAATCTCAAGACTCCTCCCGAGCAATATCGCGGCACCAACCAACGCAGCAAGAACGCCAGCCCCCTCGCGTCCGGAAGGCGCGCGGCGCGCTGCGATCAGCCCCCACGCCATCAGGATGACGCTCCCCGAATTGCCGAACAGTGTCGCATTGGCGAGCCGGGTCTGCTCTATCCCGATATGCCAGCTGGCGAGATCGATGGCGAAGAACGTACCCGCCACCAGGCACAGCGCGACGACCCGCCAGTCCAGCGGAGCCGGTCCCCGCGCGCGCCATGCGAGCAGAGCCATCAGCGGAAGCGCCAGCACGAGCCGCCAGAATGCAGCGGAGACCGGTCCGGTATCGGCCAACCGCACCAGCCAGGGCCCCAGGGCCAGGGCGGCATTGCCCGCGATCAACGCGGCAAAGTGCCATGCGCCGGGCTGATAGCCATTCTTGTCGGCCGTGACGGTTGCGCGCTTCATGCCCGCGACCTAGCTCAATGCCAATCACGCGCCAGCAAAAAGGAATTGGCCGCATGCACGAAACACTCTTCCAGCCGCTGACCATGGGCAGTCTCGAACCGAAGAACCGCATCTTCATGGCCCCGCTCACTCGCGGGCGCTCGACCCAGCCCGGTTCGGTCCCCAACGAAATGATGGCGACCTATTACCGCCAGCGCGCTGGCGCGGGGCTGATCATCTCCGAAGCGACCGGCATCAGCGTGGAGGGCCTCGGCTGGCCGGCAGCGCCCGGCATCTGGAGCGATGAACAGGTCGAAGGCTGGAAACTGGTGACCGATGCAGTCCATGCCGAAGGCGGGCTGATCGTGCTGCAGATGTGGCACATGGGCCGCCTCGTCCACCCGCTGTTCCTGGGCGGGAACCCGCCGGTCTCTGCCAGCGCGACCACCGCGCCGGGCCATGCGCATACGTTCGAAGGCCGCAAGGATTACGAGCAGGCGCGCGAGGCGACGACCGACGACATCAAGCGCATCGTCGAGGACTATCGCCACGCCGCGGAGAACGCGAAGAAGGCGGGCTTCGACGGCGTTCAGCTGCACGGCGCGAATGGCTATCTGGTAGACCAGTTCCTGCGCGACAGCACCAATCTGCGCGAAGACGAATACGGCGGCAGTGCAGAAAACCGCGCGCGTTTCCTGAAGGAAGTGCTGACCGCGCTGGTCGATGTGTGGGGCGCGGACCGGGTGGGCGTGCGCCTGTCGCCCAATGGCGAAACGCAGGGGTGCGACGACAGCGATCCGGCTACGACCTTCGGCGAAGCGGCCAAGGTCTGCGAAGCGCTGGGCCTTGCCTTCGTCGAGCTGCGCGAGCCGGGACCGGACGGCACCTTCGGTTCGACCGACGTGCCGAAGCAGAGCCCGGTCATTCGCCAGCTCTATACCGGCCCGCTGGTGCTCAACAGCGACTATTCGCCCGAAGAGGCGGTGGCCGATATCGATGCCGGACGCGCCGATGCGGTCAGCTGGGGCCGCGACTTCATTTCCAACCCCGACCTGCCCGAACGCTTCAGCATCGGGGCCGAGATCGCGCCGAATGTCGACGTGCCGCGCAGCTGGTACGGCCAGGGACCGGAAGGCTATGTCGATTATCCGACGCTGGCCGGGGCCGAAGCGGCGGAATAGCGCCTACTCTTCGACGGGTTCCGCTTCGGACTCTTCAGGCGCGGCGGGGGCTTCGGCTTCCGCCGCGCTTTCGTTCGGCTCGTCGGCAGCCGGCTCCTGCGAACCACCAGCGCCCGCACCCTCGCCACTATCCGGCCCCGGATTTTGCGGCGCGGATTGCGATTGCAGCTGGTCGAGCGGGATCATGTCGTCGCTGATCGTGCCGCCCAGCACCTCGCCGCGCGCACCGCGCTCGTCGCTCTCTGCCGGGGCGTCGGCGGCATCGTCGCCACATGCGGCCAATCCTAGCGCGCAAGCCAGGACAAGCGGAAAATCTCGGGTCATGGGAGCGCGCAATCCTTTCCATCCAGCGCAGCGAGAAAATCGCCCAGCCGCGCGTGCAATGCCGCATCGAAGGCCTCCGGCGCAAGCTCGATTCCGAGCCTTTGCAGGCTGGTGACGCCGAATTCGTCGATACCGCAGGGCACGATACCGGTGAAATGCGTGAGGTCCGGCGCGAGATTGACCGAGAAGCCGTGCATCGTCACCCAGCGCCGTACGCGCACGCCGATTGCGCCGATCTTCGCCTCGCGCCCGTCGATATCACGTGTCCAGATGCCGATGCGGCCGTCCGCGCGCCAGCTTTCGATGCCGATGTCGCCGAGCGTCGCGATCACCCACCCTTCCAGCGAATGGACGAAGCAGCGCACGTCGCGCCCCCGCTCTTTCAGATCGAGCAGGACGTAGCCGATCCGTTGGCCCGGCCCGTGATAGGTATAGCGCCCGCCACGCCCCGCCTCGACCACTTCGAAGCGCGGATCGAGCAGTTCGGCCCCGTCGGCGCTGGTCCCTGCCGTATAGACCGGAGGGTGTTCGAGCAGCCAGACCATCTCGCTCGCCTCGCCTTCGCCGATCGCGCGATTGCGCTTGTCCATCGCCGCGAGCGCATCGCGATAGGCGATTTGGTCGCTTTCGGCACGCCATTCGACGGTTTCGGGGGGCGATTGGGACATCGGCGATTGCGTGGCGACTGCCGACGCGCTTATCAAGAGGCGATGACAAGAGATCGCATGAAATTCGACCTCGACACCGCATGGCGCGATGCCGTGCGCCTCGCCCGCGAAAACTCGGGGCTGCTCTTCGCGATCTCGGGCATCTTCGTGTTCCTGCCCTACGCGGTGGCAATGCTGTTGCTGCCCACCGTGGCGGAACGGCCGGACCTGCCCGATGGGGCGAGTTTCGAGATGACGATGCAGGCGATGAATGCCTTTTATGCCAAGACCTGGTGGATCTTCGCGATCATCGCGGTTGTGGCCACTATCGGCCAGCTATCGATGCTCGCGTTGATCGGTCGCCGCGCTAGCCCGACTGTCGGCGAGGCTATCGGAATCGGCGGCAAGGCAATCCTGCCCGCATGGCTAGCCCTGATCCTCCAGTCGCTCGCGATCAATTTCATCGTGCTGCTGATCGTCTCGCTCGCCAGCCTGACCGGCCTTGGTGCGCTTGCCTTCGTCGCGACGCTGTTCGCTTTCGGCCTCGCGCTCTACCTCTTCACGCGTCTCTCGCTAGTCCTGCCGCTCGTGGCGGTGGACGGGGAGAAGAACCCGATCCGCGCGCTGACCGGATCGTGGGCGATGACCAAGGGACAGGGTGGGCGCCTGCTGGCCTTCTACCTGCTGCTCGCCGTCGGCGCATTCGTCGCGCTGCTCGTCGCTTTGCTGGTCATTGGACTGGTGCTGTCTATCGGCGGGCCGACCGTGGCGGAGATCGGCAATTCCATCGCGACGGCGGCGGCTGTGACGGCGATTGTCGTGCTGGCCACCAGCGTGCTCGCCGCAGTGCATCGCCAGTTCCGGCGGCTGGAGCGCGCTGGGCCGAGCGTACCGCCAACCACCTGAGCGCTGGTCAGCCCTTCGGTTCTTTCCAGCCCCAGAACAGCTGGCAGGGCAGCACGTTCAGCGGCTCGAACCCGCTCTCGATCCGTTGGAAATGCTTGGCCATGTAATCACGCGCCTTGGCGGAAAACTGGTAGACCAGGAAAGCGCCGCCGGGCCGGATGATGCGATAGGTCGCCTCCGCAATCGCCGGTCCCACGCCGTCCGGCAGGGTCGAAAACGGCAGGCCGGACAGCACGTAATCGGCGTGGTCCGCGCCATGCGCTTTGACGATATCCTCGACATCGGCAGCCGAACCGTGGACCGCGTGGAAGCGGCTGTCGCGGAAATGCTTCTTGAGATAGTCGATATAGAGCGGGTTGGTATCGATCACGATCAGCATGCCATCGCGCGGCAAGCGGTCCAGCACCGGCTGGCAGAAAGTGCCGACGCCGGGCCCGTATTCGACGAAGACCTTGCATTCGTCCCATTTCACCGGGCCGAGCATCTTGGCGATGGTAAAGCGCGAGGAGGGGATGATCGAGCCGACCATCTTGGGTTCTTCGAGGAATCCGCGGAAGAACACGCCGAACTGCCCGAAGAAGCGCGCGGCCTTGCGGCGGAGCGACGGGCGGTGGATTGCGCTTACACTGTTATCGGACGACAATTGACTTCCTTAGCGACCTCGAAAACACATCCCGGCTCTGGCAGCGCTGCATGGTCATTGCAAGCGCGCGTAGCTGAGCGTAGCGCTGCACGACCATGGCCGACGTCGACCCCGCCAAATCCGTAGCGCCCGCCAAACCCGCCATGCCGCGGGCGATTTCGCGCGAGCGGATGGTGCTCCTGTTCACCGTCATGCTGGTCACGGCGGCGGGCAATACAGCGATGCAATCGGTTATGCCCTCGATCGGCACGGCGCTGCTGATCGACGACGTGTGGATCAGCCTCGCCTACAGCTGGTCGGCACTGCTGTGGGTCATTTGCGCGCCGTTCTGGGCCGAACGCTCCGACCGGCGCGGGCGCAAGGCGATGATGGCACTGGGGCTCACCGGCTTCATCGCCAGCTTCTCGCTCTGCGGCGCAATGCTGTGGCTCGGCCTCACGGGCTATCTCTCAGCCTTTTGGGCGCTGCTGTTGTTCGCCGTCGCGCGGAGCCTTTACGGCGGCTTTGGCAGCGCCGCCCCGCCCGCGGTGCAGGCCTATGTCGCCGCGCGCACTCCGCGATCGGAGCGCACGCAGGCACTCTCGCTGATCGCCTCCAGCTTCGGCTTAGGCACGGTGATCGGCCCCGCACTCGCCCCGCTGATGGTGCTGCCCTTCGTCGGGCTGACCGGCCCGTTCCTGATCTTTTCGGTCATCGGCATCCTTGCGCTGGTCGCTTTGCGCCTGCGACTGCCCAACGACACGCCGCAGTTCCCCGCGCGTGGCAAAGCTTATGACGCACCCTATTCCGGCAGTCCGACATCGGAAGTCTCCAGCGGCGACGACGAGGACGAGGACGAGGACGAAGAGGCCATCGAACCGCACAAGCTGCGCTGGTTCGAAACACGGCTGCGGCCGTGGGTCGTAGCGGGCCTGCTCGGCGGGCATGCGCAGGCGATGGTGCTGGGTATCTCGGGCTTCCTCGTGCTCGATCGCCTCGGCCTTCGGGGCACGCCGGCAGAAGGTGCCGGTCCTGTCGGGCTGGTGTTGATGGCAGGAGCGATCGCCACACTCCTCGCGCAATGGGGGCTGATCCCGCGCTTCGACCTTGGCCCTCGCGCCGCCACGCTCTCCGGCATCGCAGTGGCCGCTTTCGGGGTCGCCTTCCTCGGCGTGGCGGACGATCTCCATTCGATTGCGCTGGCCTATGCCATCGCCTCGCTCGGCTTCGGCCTGTTCCGGCCGGGCACGACTGCCGGCACATCGCTTGCCGTGACCCGCGCCGAGCAAGGGCAGGCCTCCGGCGTGACCGCCTCGGTTGCGGGCGCGAGCTTCATCTATGCGCCGGCGCTAGGTGTCTGGCTCTACGGCCATTCCGACTGGCTCGGCTTCGGCCTCATCGTGGCGCTATGCGCCATCGTCTTCGCGTATGGTTGGGTGAGCCTCCAGCGCGACAGTATGCTGACGAAAGATCGGAATTAGAGAATTTCGAGCACCGTATCCTGCGGCCTGCACAGCCGCGCGCCCTTGTCCGTCTCGACCAGCGGACGTTCGATCAGGATCGGATCGGCGACCATTGCCTCCAGGATCGTCTCGTCGTCCGCATCGGGCAGGCCGCGGTCCGCCGCGTCGGTCCCTCGCATCCGCAAGCCCTGCGCCGGAGAGATTCCCGCATCGCGATAGAGCTGCGCCAGCTTGTTCTTCGTCGGCGGATCCTTGAGATATTCGACCACGGTCACGTCGACCTTGGACAGGTTTTCCAGGATCGCGAGCGTCTTGCGCGAGGTGCCGCATTTCGGGTTGTGCCAGATCGTCGCCTTCATTTCTAACCTCTCCTGCTCGAGCGTTTGCGCGGTCCGCTTAAGCGACTGTTGCGATCAGTGAAAGCGGCGCTTGCGATTTTTTCATCGGCAGAAAGCGCTTTTGCGGTTGCGAATGCGAATTGTTCTCAATAGCAGGCGCGCCATCAGATTGAGAATCATCCGCAAGAACAGAAAGCCTACTTTATGAGGATCGTTTCCACCCGCGCTGCCCTCCTTCTCGGCAGCGCGACCGCATTCGCCGCTACTCCCGTCCTCGCCGACGAGCAGCCCGAGCGCGACTATCTGCCCAGCGACATCGTCGTCACCGGCGACGCCGACGGCTATGGCTCTGACGACGGGCTTACCGCCACCAAGACCCCCACCCCGCTGATCGATGTGCCGCAGGCCGTCACTGCGATCACCCGGGACCAGCTGGACGACCAGAACGCCACTTCGCTCAACGAAGCGCTGCGGTTCGTGCCCGGCGTCAGTCTGGAAACCGGCGAAGGCCACCGCGACGAAGTGTTCATCCGCGGCCAGGAAACCACCGCCGACTTCTTCATCGACGGTCTGCGCGACGACGCGCAATATTACCGTCCGCTCTACAATGTGGAGCGCGTCGAAGTGCTCAAGGGCGCCAATGCCCTGATCTTCGGTCGCGGAGCCGGCGGCGGCGCGATAAACCGCGTCAGCAAGAAGGCCGAGATCGGCGACCTGCGCCTCGCCGGGGCCGCCAGCGTCGATACGCATGGCGCCTTCAGCCTCGCCTCCGACATCGGCCTGCCCGCAGGCGACGCGCTCGCCCTGCGCCTCAACGCGACCTACGAGGAATTCGACAACCACCGCGACGTCTACGAAGGCCGCTTCATCGGGGTGAGCCCGACGGCGACCGTAGGCCTCGGCCCGTCGACCGAACTGGTCCTCAGCTACACCTATGACGACGACCAGCGCGTGGTCGATCGCGGTGTGCCGGCCTTCCAGGGCCGCCCGCTGACCGGCAATGACGAAACCTTCTTTGGCGACCCCGACTACAATTACAGCGACGTAGAAGCGCATATCGCCCGCGCGCGCATCGATCACGATTTCGACGGCGGCCTCAGCGCCAACGCCACCGTGCAATATGCGCATTACGACAAGTTCTATTCGAACATCGTACCCTCGGGCGCGACGGACACCGATGGCGACGGGATCGCGGATACCGTTAGCCTGGGCGGCTACGAGAGCGGCACCGTGCGCGAGAACCTGATCGGCCAGGCCAATCTCGTTTGGGAAGGCAACACCGGCGGCATCGGCCACACCCTGCTGCTGGGCGCGGAGTTCTCGCGCCAGGACACCGATGCCGATCGCGACCGCACGCTATTCGACGGAGAGCGGTCCTACACCACCGACCTCGCCGAAGCGATTTTCGTGCCGCCCTTCAGCTTCGAATTCCAGCGCGCCTCGACCTCCGAATTGTCGACCCTGTCCTTCTACATCCAGGACCAGATCGACCTTGCCGACTGGCTGCAGGTCATCGTCGGCGCGCGCTATGACGAGTTCGACCTCGAGAGCTACGACATCGGCAACGACTTCTTCGGCTCGCGCAAGGACGACAAGATCAGCCCGCGCCTCGGCGTGATCGTGAAGCCTCAGGACAGCCTGTCGATCTATGCCAGCTATTCGGAAAGCTTCCTCCCCGCCTCGGGCGACCAGTTCACCGTGTTGAGCGACACCAGCATCAACCTCGAACCCGAAAGCTTCGAGACATGGGAAGCGGGCGTAAAATACGCCCCACGCGCCGATCTGCTGGTGACAGCGGCCGTCTTCCGGCTCGACCGCAAGGACACGGCCTTCACCGACCCGGTGCAGAATGTGGTGCTGCAGACGGGCGAAACGCGCGTGCAGGGCTTCGAGGCCAGCCTTGCCGGATCGCTGACCGACCAGCTGCATGTGAATGTCGGCTACACCTATCTCGACGGCGAGATCCGCTCGGCGACCAATTCCGGCGGCATCGGGACCCAGCTGCAGCAGCTGCCGGAACACCAGATCGGTGCCTGGGGCCGCTACGACTTTACCGACAATCTCGGTGCCGGCCTCGGCCTGGTCCATCAGGCCAGCCAGTTCGCCAGCTTCAGCAACGACGTCGTACTGCCGGCCTATACCCGCGTCGATGCGGCAGTGTTTTACACGCTGAACGACCGGGTGAGCCTGCAGCTTAATATCGAGAACTTGCTCGACGAGGATTACTATCCGAGCGCGCATGGCGACAACAACATCCAGCCGGGCAAACCACTGACCGCCAAGCTGGGCGTGCGCTTCGAGCTCTGATCGCAGCGCCGATACCGGCTTTCCTACAGGGGCGGCGGCGGGCTAGGCTCGCTGCCGCTCTTTGTCATGGTCGGTCGACGCAGAATGGCGATCCCCCCGGGGGTATGCCACGGTGTATCGCCCGCGCTTCACACGGTAATCCAAGTAATTCAGTGGCTTGTCGCGACCTTCGCCGGGCGACAGGGTGTCGCCTTTGTCGCCGGTCTGTCGCCCTCAGTCAGTCCTCCGGCGCGCTGATGGCGGGTACATCGCGGGCCGCGTCCTCGGCGTTGATGCCCGGCACCGGCGCGGCGCTGATGCGCTCCTGCCGCCGGGCGACGCGTCCTGCCCGCTCGATGGCGCGGACGAGCCGCGGATAGACGCCGCAGCGGCACAGGTTCGGGATTGCCGCCTTGATCTCCGCCTCGGATGGCGAGCCGCTCTTTGCCAGCAATGCGCTCGCAGCCATGACGGTGCCGGGCGTGCAGAAACCGCACTGGATCGCCTGCTCGGCCACCAGCGCCTGCTGCACCGGATGCGTGCGGTCGCGGCTCAGACCTTCGATCGTCGTGATGAAGCGCCCTTCCGCCTCGCCGATGGTGATCAGGCATGATCGCAGCGCCTCCCCATCGACATGCACCATGCAGGCGCCGCAATCGCCCTCGCCGCAGCCGTATTTGGTGCCGGTAAGGTTGGCCGCATCGCGCAGCGCCCAGAGGAGCGGCGTGTCGGGCTCCATGCGGAACCGCACTGGCCTGCCGTTGACGGTCATGCTGGTCATGTATGCGCGCTTCGCCTCGCGGTTGGAAGGGACGGCCGCGCTATCGCACGGTCGCTCATCGGCGGGCAAGCGGCGCGGCGTATTTCTCCGCTAGGCAATGCGATCCCCGCCCGCTAGGCGCACCGGCGATGAGCGAGACGGCCAAACTCACCACCGGGAGCATCCGCGGCCACCTCGTCAGCCAGACCGCACCGATGATCATCGGGGTCGCCGCGATCATGTCGGTCGGGCTGGTCGATGCCTATTTCATCGGCCAGCTGGGCGCGCAGGAGCTGGCGGCAGTCGCCTTCATCTTTCCGATTACCATCGCGCTCTCCAGCCTCGGCGTCGGGGTCATGGTCGGGATCAATTCGGTCATCGCCCGCGCGCTGGGCGAAGGGGACCGCGATCGTGCGGAGCGGCGCGCGAACTTCGGCGCGATCTTCGCGCTGGCGATCGGCGTGGCCATGGGTCTCTTGCTGTTTGCCCTGCTCGATCCGCTGTTCCGGCTGATGCAGGCCTCGGACAGCCTGCTGCCGCTGATCCGCGAATACATGCAGCCCTATGCGCTCGGTTTGCCGGTGCTGCTATTGCAGATGGGGCTCAACGGCGTGCTGCGCGGCCAGGGGGAAGCGCGCAAGACCAGCTATGTCTCGGTCACTTATTCGGCGGCGAACTGGGTACTCGATCCGATCCTCATCACCGGGGCCTTCGGTTTCGGCGGCTTCGGGATCGCGGGCGCAGCCTATGCCACGATTGCCGGGTTCTTCATCGCCATCCTCGTCGCGCTTTACCTTATCAAGGGCGCGCAACTGCCGATCAACCCGGCCACCATACGTCGCTGCAATGTCGGCGAATCGAGCAAGGCGATCCTTTCGGTGGCCGGGCCTGCGGCGTTTTCGAATGCAATCAACCCCATCGGCCTGTCCGTGCTTACCGCATTGCTCGCCAGCCAGGGGGAAGCGGCGGTGGCGGGCTTCGGCGCCGCCGGGCGCTTGCAGAGCTTCGCCACGGTCCCGCTGCTGGCGCTGTCCGGCTCCATCGGTGCGATCGTCGGCCAGAACTGGGGCGCGAACCGCCCCGATCGCTCGCGCCGCGCGATGTGGTGGTCGGCGCTGTTCTGCATCGTCTACGGTCTCGCCACCGCAGTGCTGCTATTCTTCACCGGCGACTGGTTCGCGCGTTTCTTCACCGACGATCCGGCGGTCGTGGAAGAGTTTTCCCGCTACCTCGCTATCGCGGTGTGGGGTTATGCCGGCTTCGGGCTGCTGATCGTCGCCAATGGCGCGCTCAACGCCGTCGATCGCGCAGGCGTGGCGCTGGCGCAGAGTGCGGCCCGCGTCTTTCTGGTGATGCTCCCCTTCGGCTGGCTGCTGCGCGGAAGCTGGGGCTCCGAAGCAATTTATGCCGCCGAACTCGCTGCCAATATCGCCGGGGGCGCGCTGGCGACTTACCTCGTCTGGCAGGTGCTGCGCGACCGGTCGGAATCGAGCGCAGTTTCCCAAACCAATCGTTAACCATCTTGCTGCATAGCTGGGCCCGATCGGATCAGGGGCAGTTATATGGATGATCTTCTGGCGGATTTCGTCGCCGAAACACGAGAAATGCTGGAAGCCAGCGGCGGGGAGATCGTCGCCTGGGAAGCGGACCCGTCCGACCGCGCGCGGCTCGATACGATTTTCCGCTTCGTCCATACCGTAAAGGGCAATTGCGGTTTCTTCGATTTTCCGCGGCTCGAGAAGCTAAGTCACGCAGCCGAAGATGCCCTGTCCGAGTGCCGCGCCGGACGCCGCGAGGCCGACAGCGCGCTCGTATCCGCCGTCCTCGCCATCATCGACCGGATCAGCGAGATGACCGACGCGATCGAAGCGGGTGAGGAATTTCCCGAGGGCGGCGACGATGAACTGATTGCAGCGCTCCAGGGCAGTGACGACATCGTGGTTGCCAGCGCCGTGATGCCGGAAGCCCAGCCTGCGAACGACCAAAGCGATGCCGACGCGGATCGCGGCGACGATTCCGACAGCGAGAGCTCCGCACCGAAACCCGCCCGCGCTCAGGCCGTACAGCGCTCCATCCGCCTGCCGGTCGACCTGCTCGACGAGGTGATGAAGGGCGTTTCCGACATGGTGCTGGCCCGCAACGACCTGTCGCGCCGCTTGCGCGAAGCCGGGGAGCAGCCGACCATCGACGGGCCCTTCGACCGTCTATCGACAATCTTGGCCGACGTTCGCGCCGCCATTACCCGCATGCGGATGCAGCGGCTCGAGCATCTTTTCAGCTCGCTTCCCCGCCTCGTCCGCGATCTGTCGAACGAACTCGGCAAGCAGGTCATGGTCGATTTCGAGGGCGGAGAGGTCGAACTCGATCGCGAGATGATCGAGATGGTCCGCGATCCGCTGACCCACATCATTCGCAACGCCATCGATCACGGCATCGAAGGACCCGGCGAGCGACTGAAGAACGGCAAGCGCGAGATCGGCCTGCTCCGCTTCGCAGCGCGCCAGGCTGGCAACCAGATCAGCTTGGTCGTCTCCGATGACGGCCGGGGGATCGACACCGGCCGTCTCGCAGACAAGGCCGTCGCCGCCGGGCTCTATTCGCAGAGCGAAGTCGATCGCATGTCCGACCGGCGCAAGCACCTGCTCATTTTCGAGCCGGGCCTGTCGACTGCCAATGAAGTCAGCTCGGTTTCCGGCCGCGGTGTCGGCATGGATGTGGTGCGTGCCAATATCGAACGCGTCGGTGGCTCGATCGATGTCGTCAGCAAGCCGGGTGAAGGCGCCAGCTTCCATCTCAAGCTGCCGCTCACGCTCAGCATCATCGCCGCTCTTACCGTCGGCGCCGGCGGGCAGCGGTATGCAATCCCGCGCAGCTATGTCGAAGAGATCGTCTTCAGCAGCAGCAGCAACGTCGAATTCGCCACTGCCGGCGACCGCCGCCTCGTGACCTTCCGCGACAAGCGCGTCCCGTGCCTCGCGCTGGGCGACATTCTCGGTATCGACGAGATCGACGATGCGGAATGGGACAGCAAGACGCTGGTCCTCATCCGTCTCGCCAGCGACGATGTTTTTGCCCTCGCCGTCGACCGTGTGTTCGATCACGAGGACGTAGTGGTCAAACCGATCGCCCCGGCAGTGATGGAAACCCGCCTCTATGCGGGGACCACCCTGCTCGACGATGGCCGCCCGATGATGTTGCTCGATTTGCCGAGCATCGCGACCAACCGCCTGCACATGGGCGAGGGCCGCACGACCGAGGTTGTAGAAGAAGAGGTCATCGAAACGGGCCGCAAGGCCGTGCCGATCATGCTCTTCGCCGGGCTCGACGATCGCAAGCGCGCCGTGCGGCTCGACATGGTTCGCCGGATCGACACCGTGTCGCGCGAGGCGATCGATATCGAGGGCCAGCGAGCGCAGGCCGTCATCGACGGATCGGTATTCACGCTCCTCGGCCTCGAATTCGGCGAGCTGCCGGAAAATCGCTGCCGCCTGCTGCGCCTGACCGATGGCGAGAGCGAGGTCGTTTATGCGGTCAACGAAGTGCTCGACGCCGCCGATATGGATGGCGAGATCATTCCCTCGCAGGACGATCCCCTGATCGAGGGCGTGACCCTCATCGGCGACTCGCTCGTGCCGGTGCTCGACGGGCACGCGCTGTTTGCGCGCCAGCGCGTCCAGCGCCGCACTCAGGAGGTACTGTCTTGCCGGATTCCGGACGATAGCGACTGGGCGCGTACGATCCTGGAGCCGCTGGTCGAGGCAGCCGGATACCGTATCGCAGCCGATGACGGCGAAGATGCCGATGTCGAGATCCAGCTGGCCGAAACCGTCCGGCCCGAACGATCCGCCAGCGCCCGCAGCGTCATCCGCCTGACCCAGGATCCGCACACTGCCGGAGCCGATGGCGATACCATCTACCGCTACGACCGCGACGGCCTGCTGGCCGCGCTCAAACAGGCCCGCCTCGGGAGGACCGCATGACCGATTTGCTGCTCCAGTGCCTCGTCGCCGACCGCCACGCGGCCATCCCGGCGAGCGATGTCCAGTCCGTGATCGAGATCGAGGAGATCACGCCGATCCCGGGAACGCCGGACTTCATTCTCGGCCTCACGGCCCTGCGTAGTCAGGCGTTGACGGTGATCGACTGCTCGCTGGCCTTGGGCCTCGAAAAGTCGGTTGCGGAAGACGACCAGCGCGCGGCGGTGGTCGAAGTCGAAGGGCATCTCTACGCGCTGCTCGTCGATGCCGCCTATGATGTCGGCGAAGCGCTCAGCCAGCCTGTCGCCGTGCCCGGTGGCTTCGGCGCGGGATGGCAACGCGCCGCCCGCGGCATGGTCGAGACCGAGAGCGGCCCCACCCTGCTGATCGACACGTCCTCGCTCATCGCCGGCCCGATGGAAGAGGCGGCTTAAGCGAATAGTTACCCCTCGGGCGGTATGCATGGCCCGAAACACACGAGGTCCAACGTCATGAAAACCTGCCTGATCGTCGATGATTCGCGCGTCATCCGCAAGGTATCGCGCCATATTCTCGAAACGCTCGATTTCGAGGTCGAGGAAGCCGAGAACGGCAAGGAAGGTCTCGATCGCTGCATGGAATCGATGCCGGACGTGGTCCTGCTCGACTGGAACATGCCGGTAATGACCGGCATCGAATTCATCACCCAGCTGCGCCAGCGCGACGGCGGCGACAAGCCGAAGGTCGTGTTCTGTACCACCGAAAACGACGTGGCCCATATCCGCGAGGCGATCAGCGCAGGTGCCGACGAATATGTGATGAAGCCGTTCGACCACGAGACCCTGCAGATCAAGCTGCAGCTGGTCGGCATGGCCTGAGGAGGCCGGCAATGAGCGCAGTGCTTCGCAGCCAGAGGGCCGATCCCGCCGCATCCGTGGGTCGCAAGGTCCGGGTGATGATCGTGGACGACTCGCTGACCGTGCGAACCGTCTTCACGCGCATGCTCCAGAAGGAGAAGGACATTTGCATCGTTGCCACGGCCAATACGGCCGAACGCGGGCTCGACGAACTGCGCACGCATAAAACCGACGTGATCATGCTCGATCTCGAAATGCCCGGAATGGGCGGGATCGAAGCGCTGCCGAAAATCCAGCAGGCCGCGCCCGGTGCGCAGGTCCTGGTCATCTCCTCGCTGACCGCGGACGGTGCCGAGCACACTGTGCAGGCCCTGTCGCTCGGCGCGGCGGACACCATGCTCAAGCCGCGACCCGGTGGCTTCAACGACAGCTACCGTGAAGCTCTGCTTGGCAAGATCCGCGCACTCGCCGGCGTCGATGCGGAAGCGCCCAAGCCAGCGCGCTCCGCACCCTCGACCGTCAAATCGGGCAAGCGGCCCGAGGTCGTCGCGATCGGTGCATCGACCGGCGGCATCCACGCGCTGAACCTGTTCCTGCGCAAGATTCCGAAGAACTTCGACCTGCCGATCCTGATTACGCAGCATCTGCCGGACAGCTTCATCCCTGTTTTCGCCAAGCAGATGGAACTGGCTGCCGGCCGTCCTGCTGTCCTCGCCGACGAAGGCGTCGAGCTGAAGCGTGGCCACATCGTCATCGCACCGGGGCACGGCCACATGGTCGTGCGCAAGTCGGGCGGGCGCTACGTCACCGGACTTGCCTATCATCCGGTGAAGAGCGGTTGCATGCCTTCCGTCGACCCGATGTTCGAATCCCTCGCCGAAGCTTTCGACGGGCGGGTCGCCGCAGTCCTGCTGTCCGGCATGGGCCGCGACGGCACCGAAGGCGCGCAGTCGATCGCGAAGGCAGGCGGCACGCTCTACGCCCAGAATGCCGAGACCTGCGCGGTGTGGGGCATGCCGCGTGCGGTGACGGAGATGGGCCTTGTCGCCGCTGCCAGCCCGCCGGAGGAACTCGCGGAAAAAGTGCTCGCCAGCGTGGGGGCCGAGGCATGGGCGTAGACGACGCCTCTCACAAGATAATCGCCGACCTCCTCGAACAGCGTACCGGACAGCAACTGACCGAAAACCGGCGCTGGCGCGTCTCCACGGCGCTTGCCGGGCTGTTCCGCGAACTCGGCCTCGACAATGTCGACCAGCTGGCCTGCATGCTGGAACGTCCCGGCGAGCATCACCTGGCGACCAAGGTCGTCGAGGCTCTGCTCAACAACGAGAGCTATTTTTTCCGCGATCACGTCTATTTCGCGATGCTGGCCAACCAGGTTCTGGGCGATCTCGCGAGCAGGCGCGCCGGATCGAAGCGTCTGCGTATCTGGTCCGCCGGATGTTCCACGGGACAGGAACCGCTCAGCCTCGCGATGCTGTTCTGCGAACAGCCCGGTCGCTGGCGGGATTGGGATATCGACATCCTCGGAACCGACATCTCCGGCAAGGCGATCGCGTCGGCGAAGACCGGATGCTACACCCAGTTCGAGATCCAGCGCGGCATCAGTGTCGCGCAAATGCTCAACTTCTTTACCGAAACCCCGCGCGGCTGGCAGGCCAACGACAAGATCAGTTCGATGGTCCGCTTCCAGCAGCACAGCATTCTCGACCACCCGCCCCATCCGGGGCAATTCGACCTCGTGCTATGCCGCAACGTGCTGCTCTATTTCGACACGGACATCCGCCGTACGGTGTTCGACCGTCTGGCCAGCGCGACAGCCAGCGACGGCTTGCTAATGCTCGGCGCCGGAGAATCGGTGGTGGGCCAGACCGAACGGTTCGAGCCTTCGCCATGGGGGTCATCGCTTTACCGGCCGACTTCCGTCCATGCTCGCGCCACCCGCACGTTACAGCACCAGGCCTCCGCGTGACGGACAAGGTAAACGCGGCTTCACCAATCCTTAGCGAATGACCGCTATCGCCATGTTGTAGAACATCGAACGGTTGCAATCGGGGGCATTGGTGGAAACTCGGCAGGATCAGGCTGTCAGCGACAACAGGGCTGTGGTCTTCGGGCCACTGGTAATCCTGGCCGGCATCTTCCTGACGACTTTTGCGCTCACCATGGCGAGCAGTCGGCTCGGCATCGGCCAGCCCATGGCCATCCTGGCGACCGGCACCGTTATTTTCGCTGCTGCGGTCGGTTTGCTCGCTTATTCGGGCATCCGCCACCTACGCCGGGCGGAAATCCTGAGCATGAGCGACAGCCTGACCGGCCTACCCAATCGCCGCGCGCTCCACCGCGACATGCAGCGCAAGGCGCTCGGCGGTGAGGAAGTCGCCCTCGCCCTTGTCGATCTCGACGGGTTCAAGCTCGTCAACGATCACTATGGTCATTTCGTCGGCGATGCGGCGATCCGCGAATGTTCCCGCATCTTCCTGGAGATGACCGAAGGCGAGGCGACGATCTATCGCCTCGGCGGGGACGAATATGCCGTCATGGCGGCAGGTCCCCTCGCGGGCACCTTGCTCGAAGGGCTGTGCCGCCGGATCGTCGAGCGACTGGCAAAACCCGTCAATGTCGACGATCGCCGCCTGACCCTTGGTGCCAGCATCGGCCTGGCGCGCTGCAATGCCGGGGATACCGTCAGTTCCTCCGAATTGCTGCGCCGCGCCGATGTCGCCATGTATGCCTCGAAGCGTGGCGGCAAGATGCGCTGCACCTGGTTCAATCCGGCCTTCGACAAGAGCCGCGAGCAGATCAAGGAACTCGACGACGAATTGCGCCTGGCGCTGGCGCGTGACGAGTTTCGCCTGAATTACCAGCCGCTGGTGGACAGCACCACGCGCATGGTCGTTGCGGTCGAGTGCCTGCTGCGCTGGGAGCGTCCCGACGGCAAGCCCATCGGCCCGAATGTCTTCATTCCGGTGGCCGAGGAAAGCGGGCTGATCAACGCGATCGGCCTATGGGTCCTGCGGCAGGCCTGCATCGATGCGTTGGCCTGGGACGACATCACCTTGTCGGTCAACATCAGCGCGGCACAGCTTCGCAATCCCGAATTCCCGGTCCAGCTCGGCCATATCCTCGAGGAAACCGGCTTCGATGCCGAACGGCTCGAACTCGAGATCACAGAAACTTGCCTGGTGCTTGACCCGGTCGTCGCCGAACGCAGCCTTGCGCTCATCCGGGGGTTCGGCGTGCGCATCGCCCTCGACGATTTCGGGACCGGCTATGCCTCGATCGGTTTCCTGCGCCAGTTCCGGTTCGAAAAGCTCAAACTCGATCGCAGCCTCGTCGTGCAGGCCGGCGAGGACGATGGCAGCCGGGCGATGATGCTGTCCAGCATCACGGTCGCGCGGGCCATGAAAATGGGCGTCACGGCCGAGGGCGTCGAAACGCAGGAACAGGCTGACATGGTCCGCGCTGCCGGCTGCGACCAGATCCAGGGCTGGCTCTACTTCAAGGCCATGCCGGCCGATGAAATCGAGCAGCATCTCGGCCAGCCGGTCCAATGCATGGTCGCAGAAACCCCCAAGGGTAAAAAAGTAGCATGAACGCTCTTTCCGAAGCGAGCGGCGACTTCGTCGCCGAATACGAGGTTATGCCCGAAGAAGTTTTCGGCGAAAGGCGAGAGCCTGCCACTTTCGAATCCACCGACGTCGAACGACAAGTGCGCGCCATCAGGGGCTGGATGTATTCGAAGACCGTCGGTCAGAAATTCGATGCCATCGCCTGGATCAACATCGCTGCTATGGCGCTTATTCTCCTCTCGATCCTCGGAGGGGGCTGGTACGCAGTGAAACTGCGCCAAGAACGGATCGGAATCTCCGAGGCAACCTACGATTCCGCCCAGATGGTGGCGGAAATCGGGGACGCTCGCCTGTTCGTCCAGCACTATGCGGTCACAGGAAATCCGCAAGATCTGGCCGCAGCGCAGGACTCGCTGCGGCAAGCCGATAGGACGCTTCGCGAGATCGAATCGCACGCGAACGAGATAGCTCCGACGACCATCCCTGTGATCGACGAACTCGATGCTTCGCTCGCCGCCCTCGCCTCGCGCGTTGCCGCTGCCAGCGATTCGCGCGGTTCCCAGGAGCAATGGCTAGCGTTCTCCTACAGCGTCTTCGTCGAAGGTGACGATATCATAGCAGCGGCCCGCGACCTGCGCGAAGAACTGGTCGCGGTGGGCGAAGCCGAAGACGACAAAGCCCGAACCGGCATCGTCATGCTCTTTGCCCTGCTCTTCGTGATGTGCGCAGGCGGCGCAGTGCTGGTGCTGCTCAGCAACCGCTACATCGGCGGTGATCTCTCGCGCTCGCTCGGCAGGATCAGCGATGTTGCGACGCGCCTCGCGGCGGGTGAAAAGGGCATACACATCCCGGGCACAGGACGCCCCGACGAGATCGGCGACCTTGCGCGATCTTTCGAGGTATTTGCGCAGTCCGCGCAAGAATTCGAGCAACTTTCCGAGGAACGCGCAGCTTTGCGCGCGGAGCGCGGCAAGGAAATGCAGCGCGTCGCAGATCGTTTCGAAACGACTGTCGGCAAGGTCGTCGGCGGCGTAGCGAGTGCCTCGAGCCAGCTCCAGCGCACGGCAGGAGTGATGAGCGAAGCCGCCGACCGCACATCGCAGGAAGCAGGCGAAGTGGCGCGCCACATCGCCGAAGCCTCGACCGGAGCGACGGCAGCAGCTGCCGCATCCGACGAATTCGCCATGTCGATCGGCGAGATCAGCCGGCAGGCTTCGCATTCGGCCGAACTCGCACGCCAGGCCAACGACACCGCCAAGGGCGCCGACGAGACCATCTCTGCGCTGTCCACTTCGGCCAACGAGGTTGGCGCGATCGTCGAACTGATCCAGTCGATCGCGAAGCGTACCAATCTTCTCGCGCTCAATGCCTCGATCGAAGCGGCGCGTGGCGGGGAAGCGGGCCGCGGCTTCGCGGTCGTCGCCAGCGAAGTGAAGGAACTTGCGGCGCAGACCAGCCGCGCCACCGACGACGTGGCCGCCCAGATCCGCGCCATGCAGGACTCCACCGGTGCCAGCGTCAGCGCTCTACGCGCCGTTGCGCGCCAGATCAGCGAGATCGAAACGACGGCGACTTCGATCGCCAGCGCAGTCGATCAGCAGTCGGTGGCCGGCCGCGATCTCGCGCGCAGCATCGATGTGGCTGCGCGCGCCAGCGACGACGTGTCTCGCCATGTTTCGCAGGTTCGCGAAACCTCGCTGGAGACCGGAGCCGCAGCAAGTCAGGTGTTGAGTTCGGCGAACGATCTGGAAGAGCAGGCGGACGAGCTACGCCAGCAGGTCGCCACATTCCTCGGGCAAGTCCGTCAGGGGTGACCGGGAAGAGCCTCCGATCTGCGTTGCAGCCAGCGCGACCGTCGCATCCTCTGGCAATAAATCGCCGGGGCTCCGTACCGATTGCCTTAATTTCGTCGTCACGCGATCGAGACCGAATTCTCACCGCTTAACCATTTCGCAAGCGCTCCCGTCTTACAGTTAGCAACAGCTTAATGGGGAGTGACGCATGAACGCGCCGACGAATTTCCTGGAACACGATCTCATCCGCGAGATCGCCGACGTTGAAGTAGGTGCCGGCGTGCGGGATGATGAAGTCACCGGCGTCGGCGCGTGGTTCATGGGCAAGTCGCTCGACGACAAGGCGGTGCTGGCCTCCCTCATGTCCGTCGGCGGCCTTGCGGTCATCGGAACCCTGGCCGCCTGGGGGCTTATTTCACCCGCGAGCAGCCGACTGGCCCTGATCGCGATACTCGGTATTGTCGGTTTCAGCGTCCCTGTCAGCCTGATCGCCCTGCAATTCATGCGAAAACGGGTAATTGCGCCCTATTCGCACATCAGCCGGGAAATGACTCGCCTCGCAGCGGGTGCCCGCGACATCGAGCTGATCGGTACCGATCGGGTCGATGAAATTGGAGACCTCGCGCGCGCACTGCACGTTTTCACCAAGTCCGGCCACAAGCTCGACGAGCTCTTCGCAAAGAAGCATAACTCGGAGAAGGCCCGCAAGGCAGAATTGCTCCAGCTGGCTGCCAACCTCGACTCCAGCGTCGGCGAGATCGCCGGTGGTGTCGCAGCGGCATCGAGCCAGCTCAAGACGACGGCGCAAGGCATGGCATCTACCGCCAACCAGGCGACCGGCCAGGCCGAACAGGTCATTTATTCGATGGAGCAGGCATCCAGCGGCGCGACCGCGGCCGCGGCGGCCTCCGACGAATTTGCCATGTCGATCGGCGAGATCAGCCGACAAGCGGCGCATTCGGCCGATCTGGCGCGCAAGGCGACCGAGACCGCAACCGGCGCGGACGATACGATTTCTGCCCTTGCCAGTTCGGCCGATCAGGTCGGCGCAATCGTTGAACTGATCCAGTCGATCGCCAAACGCACGAACCTGCTCGCGCTCAACGCGTCGATCGAAGCGGCGCGCGGGGGCGAAGCCGGGCGCGGTTTCGCAGTCGTCGCCAGCGAAGTGAAGGAACTCGCCTCGCAGACCAGTCGTGCGACGGAAGAGATCGCCGATCAGATCCGTGACATGCAGAATTCGACCGGTGCCAGCGTCGGCGCGCTGCGTTCGATCGTCGACCAGATCCGCGAACTCGAAACGACTGCCGTGTCCATCGCCAGCGCGGTCGACCAGCAGTCGGTTGCCGGTCAGGACCTCGCCCGCAGCATCGACCTTGCCGCCCGCTCGACCGAAGAGGTCTCGGGCAGCATTTCGCAGGTCCGCGAGACGTCGTTGTCGGCAGGCGCCGCGGCCAGCCAGGTGCTGACATCGGCGGAAGAACTCGAACTACAGGCCGAAGCTCTGCGTGCGAAGATGCAGGCCTTCACTGCCGAGGTCCGCGCAAGCTAAACGATTCGTTTACTGCGGGCGTTGCGCAGACGGCGCATCGCCCGCAGCGATCACGTCACTCCCACCAATACGGCCGGCGGGTTTCCGAGCCCGTCTCGACCTCGTTCATCGTGCGCGCATCGTAGAGCCTGCCACCGAGCATCACGCGCTCGATATCGTCGGAATTGCGAATATCGACGCTCGGATCGGCGGAAAGGACCAGCAGGTCGGCCAGCTTGCCGACCTCGAGGCTGCCGATGTCGCGGTCCATGCCGAGCGACTGGGCGGACCAGATCGTGCCCGCCCGCAGAGCCTCGACCGGGGTCATGCCGCCGCGCACGAAGCTCCACAGCTCCCAATGCGCGGCGATACCTGCCTGCTGGCCATGCGCACCGATGCTGATCTTCACGCCTCGCTCGGCCAGCTTCTTCGTTTCGCGCGCTGCATCATCATCGACGAAGGCCCATTCCGGCGCCGTGACGCGCCGCGCGGTTTGCGCGATCAGCTGGCGTGGCGGGGTGTGGACGAGCAGCGGATTGTCGAACACGTCTGTCGCCTGCCGCCAATACGGGTCGCCCGCAAGCCCGCCATAGGTGACCACCAGCGTCGGCGTATTGTTGGTCTGCGACCCGCCCCAGAACTGCAGCACGTCTTCGTAGAAATATTCGACTGGGACATTGTGCTCGACGGTCGAATTGCCATCGGCGATCAGGTTCATGTCCATGCCGAACAGCGAACCGCCCTCGGCGACCACAAGCATGTCCTCGGCCATAGCGGCGGCGACCACCTGCTGGCGTTGTTCGCGCCGCGGCTGGTTGTAGTTCTTCACCGAGACGCCGCCTTGCGCCTTGATCCGGCGCACGTGTGCCAGCGCGTCCTCGTATCCGTCGATGCGAGCATAGACCGAAGGTGCCTTGGCGCCGTAGATGATCTCGCCGGTCGAGAAGATGCGCGGAGCCAGCAGACTGCCCGCCCGCTGCCGTTCCGACGCTGCGAAAATCATGCTGGCGCGCGAAGACGGATCGTGGAGCGTGGTGGTGCCCAATGCGAGGTTCTGGACCAGCGACCAGTTCTGTTGCGGGATGAGATCGGCCACGCCCTGTGGTCCGTGGGCATGGGCATCGACGAGGCCGGGCATGATCGTCTTGCCCGCTGCGTCGATCACCGTCGCGCCCGCCGGGACGGCCACGGTATCGGCCGCGCCCACTGCAGAGATCCGGTCACCGCGGATCACGATCGTTCCATTCTCGATCGCGCCTGCGCCGTCGCCGGTCATGGTCAGGATGCGCGCGCCGGTCAGCGCGACGACGCCCGTCGGCTTATCCGCGCGGATCGTCCGGGCGAGCGAGATGCCACTGGCAGGCGGCGTGAATTTCGGCGCGTCCTTGGCCCGCGGCGCATTGGAGAACATCGCCGAGGTCGGAGCGCGATAGAGCGTCGGCCCCATCGACCAGGTCAGCGTGCTGCCCCCATCAGTCCAGCCGATGTAGTCCGCCCCGCCTTTGCTGGCGCGCGTAACCGGTAGCGAACTGGCTGTCTCGCCCAGTGTCACCGCCTGACCACCTGGCAGGAGAGGCGTGACGAAGACTTCGTAATTCTCGCGGAATGCTAGCATGTCGCCGCGCGGGCTGACGCTGTAGCCGCTTACCAGCTCGCCTTCCGCGTGGACCTGACGGCGGTCGCCGGCGAGAGTAGCGGACAGCAGCTGGAGCTTGCCGCCCGACCGGCCGAGCATGAACAGGCGGTCGTTCTCGGCGCCGAATTGGGGATCGGTCGTGTCGCGGGCTACCAGCGTGGGCGTGCCGCCGTTTGCGGAAACCGAATAGACGCCCTCGTTCTCCGAGTATTCCGGCGAGGTGAGATACCCGCCCGAGCGTTTTTCGAACACGATGGTATCGCCGTCGGGCGAGAATTGCGGCTGCGCGTAATGGCCGCGTGTGCGGGTCACGGCCCGTACATTGCGACCATTGGCGTCTGCCGTCATGACCTGCCCCAAGCCATCGTCGGTCCAGCGCACGAATACGACCCGCCGGCCGTCGCGCGACCAACTGGGCCACAGCTCCAGCGCCTCGCCGTCATCGGACAAGAAGCGCCGCGGCTCGCCGCCGCCGAGCGACTTAGTGTAAAGCTTGCCGAGGCTTTCGAAGACGACCGTGCGGCCATCCGGGCTAACGCTGGCGAAGCGCGGGATTTTCGCCGTAAAGCTGTCCTCTCCTACCGGGATCACGGGATGAGGCGCATCGGCCACGCCGCGCGTGTCGTCGATCCGGAACGGGATCACGCTCGCGCCGCTACCATCGGCGGCGATGCGGCGGATCTTGCCGCCAGCCCAGGCGACGATTGCGCTGCCGTCAGGTGTCCAGTCCATGCGCGGATAGAAGCCGTAGACCGCCCAGGTTTCCTGCATGTCGAGATCGAGATCGCCGTAGATCATCCGCTCGACGCCGGTGGCGAGGTTCTTCACCCAGAGTTCGGTCGTATCCTTGTCGCGCCGGATGAAAGCAAGCGACGTGCCATCGGGCGACGGTGTCGGGCGCACTGCCCCGCCGTATCCGCTGGCAGCAGTCGTCACTTCTGTGGTGGCGAGGTCGTAACGCTCGATAGCGAACGTCCCTTGCGTCGAATCCTGCGCATATTCGAAGATCGGTCCGCCGGTGACGTTGCGTGTGTAGTAGACTGCCTCGCCGCCCGGTGCGTAGATCGGCTCGCCGAGCTCCTTCTGCAAGGTCTCATTGGCGCGCGCGACCAGCTTGACGCCGCCACCGCCGGAAGGGTGGTAGAGCCAGATTTCGCCCG
Source organism: uncultured Erythrobacter sp. (assembly GCA_947499095.1). Lineage (GTDB taxonomy): Bacteria > Pseudomonadota > Alphaproteobacteria > Sphingomonadales > Sphingomonadaceae > Qipengyuania. The sequence continues at coordinate 193,852 of CANMMR010000006.1, read as the reverse complement.
TTCCGAGAGAGCGTTCGGTCGTGAAGTGCTTCTTGGCGACGATATATTTGCCGTCCGGCGACCAGTCGGGCTGGTTCAGCAGGCGGAATTCTTCCTTGGTCACCTGGCTCTTGTTCGAGCCGTCGGCATTCATCACCCAGATGTTGTCGCCGCCGCCACGGTCGCTGGTGAATGCGATGCGTCGTCCGTCGGGCGAAAAGCGAGGCTGCACCTCCCAGGCTAGGCCCTCTGCGATCCTGCGAGGCGTGCCGTCGGCGATCGGCATGGTGTAAATATCGCCGAGCAGCGCGAAGGCGAGCGTCCGCCCATCGGGCGAGACATCGACATCGATCCACGTACCCTCATCGGTGCGGATCGGTACCTGCCGGATGGTAAAGCCGCGCGGATTGGCGACGTCCCAGCTTTCGTCGTCGCTGCTCGACGCTGCCGGATTGGCTGTCGCCGGAGCGGCATCGACCGCCATGCCGGAGCCTTCGGCAGGCTGTTCGTCCTGCGAAGCATCGACCTCCTGCTCTTCGACCGGATCGGGAGTCGGTTCGGGTTCCTGCGCATAGGCCGCCTGGCTCGCGAACAGGACTGCAAGGACGGATGCGATGCTGGATTTCATGATTGTCTCCCTCGAATGCCTTGCCCGCTTCATAGGCGGCTGGGGCGCGAGGGCAAATGGCGATTGCGCCTTGGCGTCTCAGCCCACGCTGGCGCGCTCCACCAGCCGCACGGGTACCCGCCGCTCCGGCTTCTCGCCCTCCTTGGCCAGCGCTGTGTCGATGAGCAGCTTGCCCGCCATCGCGAAGTCCGGCTCCACCGTGGTCAGCGGCGGTGCGCTGAATTCGCCCGAGCCGAGCCCGTCGAACCCGATCACCGAGACGTTGCCGGGCACCGCGATCTTGCGCGAGGCGAGTTCCTCCAGCGCGCCCAGCGCCATCGCATCGCAGGCGAAGAAGAGCCCGTCGAAATCCGCACCCCTCTCGACCAGCGTGGCGATGGCGTTGCGACCCTGCGAAACGCGATCCTCGCCTTCCCCGACCAAGGGTTCGTGAACTTCCAGACCACCCGCCTTCATCGCCGCGCGATAGCCCTCGTAGCGTTCCGAGAACTGGCGCTGCGACGAGTGCGTGTCGCCGACGAAGTGGATCGATTTCGCGCCGCCCTTGACCAGCCGCTCGACTGCAATCCGCCCCCCGTCGCGATTGTCGGAGCGTACCCAAGTGGCATCATCGAACGGCGAGCCCCAGAACGCGATGGACTCGCTCTGCCCGGCGCATTCGCGGAAATAGTCCCATGCGGGCTGATTGGTCGCAGTGCCGATCACGACGACGCCATCGGCCTGCCGCCGCGCGACGTAGTGGCCGAACAGTTCCTCGGGCTCGGCCTGGAAAGAGACGAGCGCTTCGTAACCCCGCTCCGCCGCCGCCGCGCAGGTGCTGCCCAGCATCGAATAATAGAACGGATTGATCGCGGCAGCGCCCTGCCCTGCCCGGCCGATCACGACGATCGCGATCGTCCCGGTTTCGCCACGCCGCAGACCGGCCGCGCGGGCATTGACGTGGTAGCCGAGCTCCTGTGCCGCCTGCTCGACCCGGCGGCGGGTCGCTTCGGTAATGGTTTCGGACCCAGAAAGCGCTCGGCTGACGGTCGACTGGCTCACCCCTGCACGCTCGGCAACATCGATCGAGGTCACGCGCCGCGGCGCACCGTTCAGACTGTTCGACATCCCACGTCCCATGGCAGTTTTGCCGTGTCCCTAACCCGAAGTTCACGAGATTGCGAGTAGTGCAGTTAAGCCCGCACTTGCACAGACGAACCGGCACCGCATAAGAGGGTGGGAACTGAGGGATATCGCATGGCGCAGGACCATCGACGGGAAGACCGGTTCACAGTCCAGGTCGCAGGTCGCTATCGCGGCAAGCATGGAAATTCACGAGATGTCTGGATCAAGGATGTTTCCGAATATGGCTGTCGCTTTTTCGACAGATTCTCCATCCTCGAGGAAGACGGGGAAATCTTGGTCAAGCTCGGGAACATCGGCCCTATCCCCGCAGAGGTGAAATGGCGCGAGGGCAGCACGGTCGGCGCGCAATTCGATCGTCCGCTCCATCCCAGCGTACTCGAGCACATCGTCCGCGAGATGGATCGCCGCGAAGGCGAATAGCATGCGGCAGAGCACTCGGCGTCGGCTGCTGGGCGCGGCAATTTCCTATCTCGGCGGGATTGCGACCCGTGTCGCCGTCCAATTGGCGACGCTGCCGATCCTGTTTGCGAATTGGCCAGCCAATCGCGTCGGCACGTGGATGATGATCTTCGCGGTTCCATCCTATCAGGTCATGGCGGGACAGGCCTTTTCCGGCGCGGGCGGGAACGCAGCCCTTGCCGCTGCGAGAGAGGATCGCTGGACCGACGCGCGTGCAGCGTTCCGGGCGAGCTGGATCTGGGGAACCGGGCCAAGCGCGCTGGCCATCGCGGCCCTGATCGCAGGCGCGATGATCATTCCTGCCGGCCTCGCCCGCGATGCCGGGACGGGCATCATGGTCAATGTCGAGGCCAACGGCTGGTTTATGGAATCCGCCCTGATACTCGCGCCCCTCTCTGTATTCGCCGTCTGGCTGCTGCGCTATCGGCCCTTGGGATGGTTCATTTTCGCGATCGCCAGCGTGCTGATGCTCGGCTCGGGAGGGCGCGGCGCATTCGTCTTCGCGGCCACTGCCATTGCGATTATCTTCTTGCTGGAGCGGGGTAGACGCTGGTTCGACCCACGAGTTGCCGGGCTGGGCATTCTCGCAGTGCTTGTCTTCAATGCGGTCGTGATCGATCGCGGCCAGAGTTTGCGCAGCATGCTGGGTTCGGACCTCGATGGCGGCTACACCACCGCCCACGCTCTCGACCCGCTCGAGCACATGGATTTCGCCAATCTCGAGTATTTCGAATATATCGTCTACGCGGTCCCGCAACGCACCGGCAGCTGGGATTATTTCGCGCATAATCTGCAGATTTTCACAGAACCCGTTCCGCGATCGCTATGGCCCGACAAGCCAATCGGATCGCCGGTCAAATTTTTCGAGTTCTGGGATTACGGCACGCCGATCGGCATGACGATCTCGCTGCCCGGCGCGGGGTGGATGTCGTTCGGATATGTCGGGATTGCGATCTACGCCGCGCTTTTGGCCTGGCTCTACGGCGCGATCTACGCCCGGCTGCTCGGTCAATCGGCCACGCCGGTGGCGATGCTTGCCTATGCTTTGCTGGCAGCTACGACCATCGTGGTGTTCCGCGATGGCATATTGCTGACCCTGTTGCGCCAGCTACCGTTCTATTTCGGTCCGTTCCTGCTCGTTCTTCTATTTGCCAGGTTCAAAAAGCCGAACACTCCGCGGACTATCACGCCGTATGACTCGGCCGGAGAAACACCGGCCGACCGACGCCGGGCGCTGGCGAGCCAGGGATCGCGCCAGCTATTTTGACCCTGACTGCGGTGCCCGAAGGCGAGCTCCCCACAAAACATTTCATTTAGAGACTGACTGGCGCTTGCCGCTCTCATGGTCTATTCTGTGACCAAAAGGAGAGAAGAATGGCTGACTTGGCGAGCGATTTCGATGTGCTGATTGTCGGCGCAGGCATATCCGGTATCGGAATGGCGGCGCATATGAAGGACAAGGCCCCGACCCATAGTTTCGCCATCGTCGAGCGACGCGACAACATCGGCGGCACATGGGACCTGTTCCGCTATCCCGGCATCCGCTCGGACAGCGACATGCATACGCTGGGGTTTGAATTCGAACCGTGGAAGCATGAAAAGTCCATCGCCGATGCCCCTGCCATCCTCGACTATCTCGAGCGCATCGCCGACGAGCGAGACATCCGGCAGCATATCCGCTTCGGCCACAAGGTCCTTTCCGCCGACTGGCGCGGCAGCGAGGCCCGCTGGCATGTCACGCTCGAAACGAAGGAAGGCGAGCGCAAGCATCTCACCGCGAACTGGCTCTACCTCGGCGCAGGCTATTACGATTACGACGAGCCCTACGACCCGGGCTTCGATTTCGGCGAATTCGAAGGCCAGGTCCTGCATCCGCAATTCTGGCCCGAAGACCTCGACTATGCGGGCAAGAACGTCGTCGTGATCGGGTCCGGCGCAACCGCCGTCACCATCGTGCCCTCGATGGCCGACAAGGCGGCCAAGGTGACGATGCTCCAGCGCACACCGACCTGGATGTTCAGCCGCCCGGCCAAGGATTCGATCGCGAATTTCCTGCGCAAGGTTCTGCCGGAAGAAACCGCCTACAAGATCACCCGGTGGAAAAACATCAAACTGCAGGATTTCGGCTTCAAACGGGCGCGCACCAAACCCGACAAGATGGCGGAAGGCCTGCACAAGCGCATTCGCAAGTCGATGGGCGAGGATTACGATCTCGCCGACTTCACCCCGCCCTACAACCCGTGGGAGCAGCGCCTTTGCCTGGTGCCGGACGACGATCTGTTCGAGGCCATGAAGAGCGGCAAAGCGGACGTAGTGACCGGCCACATCAAGGCATTCGAGAAGGGCGGGGTCCGGCTGACGGACGACACCTTCCTGCCTGCCGATCTCGTCGTAACCGCGACCGGCCTCAAACTGGCGGTGGCAGGCAAGATCGAGCTGTCGAAGGAAAGTGAGCCGATCGATCTGGCAGAGCACTTCTACTACAAGGGCTGCATGTTCTCGAACGTACCGAACCTGGCGGTCGTGTTCGGCTATCTCAACGCCAGCTGGACGCTGCGCGCGGACATCAATTCGGATTACGTCTGCCGCGTGCTCAACCTGATGAAGGGCATGGACGTCGACATCGCCGTGCCCCGCCTGCCCGACGATCACGATCTGGAGGAAGACGATATCTTCGACTTCTCTTCGGGCTATATCCAACGCTCCAAGCACATCATGCCAAAGAACGCGGTGGGCTATCCCTGGCGGCTGAACCAGGAATATGTGCTCGATCGCAAGCGCATGGCGAGCGAGCCGGTCGATGACGGCGTGCTCACCTTCTTCCGCGCGACCGAAGAGGTTTCGGCTGCGCAGGGAAGCATGGAAGCTGCGGAGTAGCTTTCCGCGCCGCACCGCATTAGGTCGGAGCGCATGAGCGAACGCATCTACACCGCCGGCCTCGTCGTCATCGGCGACGAGATCCTGTCCGGCCGCACGCATGACAAGAATATCGCGCAGGTCGCCAGCTGGCTGCAGGTGCAGGGCATCCGCCTTGCCGAGGTCCGCGTCGTGCCGGACGTGATCGAACGGATCGTGGAAGCGGTGAACGCGCTTCGCGAGGCGAACGACTATCTCTTCACCACCGGCGGGATCGGCCCCACGCATGACGACATCACGGTCGATGCGGTTGCGGCGGCGCTGGGTGTCGATGTCGTAGTGCACCCGACAGCGCGGGAAATTCTCGAGAAATACTATGCCGACAAAGGCGGCGTCACGGATGCACGTCTGCGCATGGCCCGCGTGCCCGAGGGGGCGGAGCTGATCGCCAACCGCATGTCCGGTGCACCGGGGATCAAGATCGGCAACGTGCATCTGATGGCGGGTGTGCCCCATATCACGGCTGGCATGCTCGACGCGCTGACGGGTACGCTGCAGGGCGGTAAGCCCCTGATCTCGGACACGGTCGGCTGCTGGACCCCAGAAAGCGAGGTCGCCGACATCTTACGGCAGGTCGAACAGACCCATGCCTCGTGCCAGATCGGTAGCTACCCCTTCTTTCGCGAGGGCCGCGTGGGCGCGAATTTCGTGGTCCGCTCGACCGACCGCGGAGAACTGAAAAGCTGTGTCGACAGCCTGTGCGACGGGCTGGCGAGCGCCGGTTTCGACTTTACCCCCGGCGGAATCTGACAAGGCCTTTGTTAAGCCTGCCACGCGCAGTATCCGTGCTCTACAGGAGGTTCGCTGACGCGTGGAATGGCTATTCATCCTGATACTCGGCGGGGTCGCCTATTACCTGACCGAGCGTCTCGGTAAGGCCGAACGCCGCATCGACGAGTTGAGCGAGCTGCAGGATCGCATGTTCGACTACATGCGTTCGGCCAATGACGCCAAGCATGGCGAGCCTGTCCCTGATGACACTGCTGTCCAAGCACCGCCCGAGCGCCCGATGAGCGTCCCGAAGGTGGTCTTGCAGCGGGATCGCCCAAGTGTCGCAGACGAAGCCGGCGTCGCTGCTACACCGCTGGACGAACCGGAGCCTGCATCGCAATCCGTCGATGAACCATCCTCGAAAGAGCCGGTCTTCGCGCGCTTCAGCTTCGACCTCGAAGACGTGTTCGGGCGCCGACTGCCGATCTGGGCGGGCGGCGTTACCCTCGCCGTGGCGGGGGTCTTCCTCGTCCGTTACTCGATCGAGCGCGGGCTGATCACACCCACGCTTCGCGTGATCATGGCATTCCTGTTCGGCGGCGGACTTATCGCCGGCGCAGAGGCGGCGTACCGTTTTCGAGACAAGGTGGCCGACCCGCGCATTGCGCAAGCGCTGGCAGGCGCAGGTCTAGCCACACTTTATGCAGGTTTCTACCTCGCCGGCTCTCAATACGGGCTGATCGGGCAGACGCTTGCGTTTCTCGGACTCGCCGCCGTCACTGCAGGCGCAATCGGCCTGTCCTTTCGTTTCGGCCTGCCAAGCGCTGTTTTGGGCTTGGTCGGCGGCTTTGCGGCACCTGCGCTCGTCGGAGGCGAGGAGGCAAACCTGCCGCTGCTGGCGCTCTACCTCGGCCTCGTTACCGGCGGGCTGGTATATGCGGGCCGCCAGCAACAGCGCCAATGGCTCGGCATTGCCGCCATCGTCGGCGGCCTCGGCTGGGGCGCCCTGCTGCTACTGGCCGGCGATCCGGGCGTGGCGGAGATCCTCGCGCTGGGTCTCTATTTCGTCGTCCTCGGCGTGGTGATGCCCGCGTTCGGCGATGCCGGGTGGTTCGAGCAGCCGTTGCGGCTCGCCGCGGCGCTGGTCGCCAGCGTGCAATTGGCGCTGCTGATCGATCAGGGCGGCTACGCGCCGCTCGCCTGGGGGCTGTACCTGCTGCTCGGTGCGACACTGGCGTTCTTCGGCTGGAAACGGCCCGAAATGCGCGAGGCGAACGGGATCGCGGCGCTTGTCGGCCTCCTTCTCTATGCGCAGTGGCCGGTCCCATTCCCGAGCCATTTCGCCTGGGTCGGCGCTGCGCTGGCGCTCATGTTCGCGGTCCTGCCGCACGCCTACCTGCGCGATGACTCCGACCGGGTTGTCGACCGCTTGCAGGTCGTGCTGGTTCCACCCGCGCTCGCCGCGATCGCCTACGCCACATTCGGCGAGTTCGACGCGGACGTGGCCGAATGGGCGCTGTCCCTTGCGACTGCTCTCCTTGCACTGCTCCCGGCGGCGGGCGCTTCGCTGCTACGCGTGCGGGAGGACCGCCGTTGGTTTGCCTGCCTGCTCGGATCGGCCACTGCGCTCGCCTTCGCGGCTCTGCTCATGGTGGCGCCGGGCTGGAGCGCGCCGCTGATGGCCTCGGTTGCGCTGCTCCCCGCTTACGTCATGCTTCACCGCCACGGCGACACGGCACTTGCGCGGTTGTGTTCGATCGGCTGCGTTGTGACGCTCGGCGCGCTGATCGCAACCGGGGCCTTCTTCGACGAAGCCGCATTGCTCGGCGGTGACGCCGGTTCGACAACGGCATGGCAGGCCGTCCTGCGCTGGACGGCGGCTGCTGCGCCATTTGCAGCGCTGGCGGCGCTTACCCGAGAACCCGCGATGCGCCACAGCGCCGAAGTGGTCGGGGCATTTCTCGTATACGGCGCGCTGGCGCAGGTGCTGGCTCCCGATGTGCTGGCATGGACCGCAGCCCTAGGCGCTTTTGCCCTATGGCGTTTCGCGAAGGAGCGAGAGGCTGCGCGATTGGCGTTCGCCTTTGTGGCACTACTATGGACGCTGGTTCCGCTGCTGACGTGGCTTGAGGCGGGTGCAGCCTCGCTGGCTGCCGATCCGGTTTACGTGATCGACTTGCCCTCACCCAAGGCGGTGTTGCTCCGCATCCTTCCGCTGGCCGCAGCGCTGACAATGCTCCCTCTGTCGCAGGCCATCCGCACTATCGAGACCCTGCGACCCGCATGGCTCGCTGCGCCAGTGCTGCTCATCTCGGCACATGTGCTGTTCAAGCAGCTGCTGGCGATCGAAACCGAGACCCGCTTCGTCGCGCTCGGGCTTGCCGAGCGGACCCTGTGGGAGGGCCTGCTTCTAGGGCTTGGCTGGCTTGCAGCCACGGGTATCGCCAGCATTGCGCCCCGGCGATGGCTCGGCATCGGTCTCGCCGCCGCGGCGCTGCTGCATTTCACGGTCTATACCGGCCTGCTTCACAACCCTCTCTGGGATCGTCAGGCGGTTGGACCCGTGCCGGTCGCAAACCTCGCGACGGCTGCCTACGGCATCGCGATCATTGCCGCACTATCGCTCAGGCTATGGCTGGCTGAAAGGCTGCGTCCCGCCTTCGACGGTATAGTGATCGCACTTTCGTCGATGCTGGCCCTGACCTTGCTCAGGCAGGCATTCGAAGGCTCTGTTACGGCAGGCATCCCATTATCGCAAACCGAGGATCTCATGCGCAGCTTGGCCGGCATCCTGCTCGCGCTGTTCTATCTCTTCCTCGGCAACCGCCTAAACCAGCGCAGCTGGCGGATCGGCTCGCTGATGCTGATCCTGATCGCCGTAGCCAAGGTTTTCATCGTCGATGCGGCGGGTCTGGAAGGGCTGCTCCGGATCGCCAGCTTTATGGCGCTCGGTTTCAGCCTGATCGGCATTGGTTGGGTCTATTCCCGACAGCTGCGGAGCGCGCCTGTCGATAAAGGCGCGGCCACAAGCTGAGACAGAAAGGCCGGAGCGCTGCCCCGGCCTTTCAAACCGTTCGGCCTTCTCAGTTAATGCCGAGTTTGGTGTCCATCGGGTCGCCGACCTGCGAGACATCGACCGGGCCGATGATCTCGGCGGCCTCTACTGCGACCCAGATCCGGTTCGCCAACCTCAGCGCTCCGCGAACGAGCGTTCCACGCCCACCGCTCACGCTTTCCAGTTCGGCTGGATCGAGATCCATGATGCGAAAGTCTTGAGAGTTCATCATTTCCCTCCTTTGCATCAGCTGTTGATGCCGAGCTTGGTGTCCATCGGATCGCCGACGTCAGCCACGTCGATGCTCGAGGCCACTGTCTTGACCACGTCATAAATGATGCCGCCGGCGACTGCGTCGCGTACGAAGCGGATGAGGCGCGAACCGCCGCCGACCATATCCAGCTCTTCGATATTCAGATTTTGCATCACCAGTCTCCTATATGTTGGGTGAGGAGATCAGGTTAGGTGAGCGCTGCGGCATCTCGTACCACACACATTTGCTAGATCGATTGTGCTACGAAAACAAAAGGGCCGGGAGTTTCCTCCCGGCCCTTCTAAAATGGTTCTGAATGAGAAGAGCTTACGCGCCTTCGACCTCGCCGAGGTCGACCTTGAGGCCCGGGCCCATCGAACTGGTCAGCGTGACCTTGCGCACGAACTTGCCCTTGGCGCCTGACGGCTTCGCCTTCACGATCGCCTGGGTCAGCGCCTCGAAGTTCTTCTTCAGGTCTTCGTCCTTGAACGACAGCTTGCCGATGCCGGAGTGGATGATGCCCTGCTTCTCCACGCGGAATTCGACCTGGCCGCCCTTGGCGTCCTTCACGGCCTGTTCCACGTTCGGAGTCACGGTGCCGAGCTTCGGGTTCGGCATCAGGCCCTTGGGGCCGAGCACCTTACCGAGACGGCCGACGACGCCCATCATGTCCGGGGTGGCGATCACGCGGTCGTAATCGAGATTGCCGTTCTGCATGTCTTCCATGAGGTCTTCGGCACCGACCTTGTCTGCACCTGCAGCAAGAGCCTTGTCGGCATTGTCGCCTTTCGCGAACACGGCGACCTTCACGTCCTTGCCGGTGCCGCTTGGGAGCGAGACCATGCCGCGGACCATCTGGTCGGCGTGGCGCGGGTCGACGCCCAAGTTCATCGCGACTTCGACCGTCTCGTCGAACTTCGCCTTGTGCTCGCGCAGCGTGGCGAGAGCTTCGTCGACGGTGTAGAGCTTCTCGCTGTCCAGCTTGGCGACGGTCTGCTGCTTCTTGGTCTGCTTTGCCATGGTTTTAGCCCTCCACCACGTCGAGGCCCATCGAACGCGCGGAGCCTTCGATGATCTTTGTGGCCTGTTCGATATCGTTCGCGTTCAGGTCCTTCATCTTCTGCTCGGCGATTTCCGCCAGAGCCGAACGCTTGATGGTCCCGGCCGAAACCTTGCCCGGCTCCTTCGAACCCGACTTGAGCTTGGCAGCCTTCTTGATCAGGAAGCTGGCCGGCGGGCTCTTGGTGACGAAGCTGAATGAACGGTCGGCATAGACCGTGATCGTGGTCGGGATCGGCATGCCCTTTTCCATGCTGTCGGTCGCAGCATTGAAGGCCTTGCAGAATTCCATGATGTTCACGCCGCGCTGGCCCAGTGCAGGGCCGATAGGGGGCGAGGGGTTGGCGATGCCCGCAGGCACCTGCAGCTTGATATAGCCGTCGATCTTCTTGGCCATGAATGGCCTCCTTTCTCACTTTCGCCGCGCCTGTTTCCAGCCGAGGCTCATGGTAAGCGGTCAAGCGGTCCGGCATGCCGAACCTCCCGCGCGGGTTCCCGAAGCTGACTTGGGAAGGCGCGCACATAGCGATTTAGCGCGCGATTGCAAGCGATTCGCCCCAATTCCGGCATGTAGGAGCCCTGTTGGGACTGCGGTGGGCGTGTCCCATCACATGGACCGCCTGGACCACTGTCCAGGGCAGAAAAACCAGCCATCGCGCACAACAGCACCGTATCCGGTTCATTCCGCATCAAAAGGACGCATGTCATGGTTCGCGGCGTAAAGCATCGCGCCGGTGTAGGAAAACGTCCACACGACGTGCCGCGAGCGTCCGTGGACCCGTGTGGAACCGTGGTCGAGAGCTCCTGCACCGCCGCTCCCCGATCTGATAGGCTCCACGAATGTCGTCTCGCTCCATCAATCTTTTCGCTGCAGCTATGACGCTCGTGCTTGGCGCCCCCTTGGCAGCACAAGACGAGTCGCCCGATGATCAAGCCTCGAGAATGCCCGATCTGCCGCCTGCGCAGTTCGACGAGAACCTGGCGATCGGGGGCGAGGAAATCGAGGCGCGCAAACTGCGCAGTCGCATGACGGTGGAGGTGGAGGTCAACGGCAAAGGCCCATACAAATTCGTCGTCGACAGCGGGGCGGACACTTCAGCCGTAGGCCAGATGCTGGCGGGTAAGCTTGCCCTGCAAGACGGCGCGCCGACGATGCTGCATGGCGTTACCGAGAGCAAGATGGTGGACCGCGCATGGATCGACGAACTGCGGCTCGGCCCGACGGTCACAACCGACCTCGAAGTACCTGTCCTCGACGAGCGCGACATGGGCGGCGATGGCATGATCGGCCTCGACGCGCTGGTGAACCAACGCCTGATGATTGACTTCGAGGAGCGCACGATCCGCGTCGATGACGACTTGGAAAGCGACCTCGAAAATGCCTCCGTCAGGGACGGGGTGATCGTCGTCACCGGCCGACTTCAGCGCGGCCAGTTGATCCTGACCGAGGTTTCGGCGAACCGCACCTCGGTCGATGCGGTGGTCGATACGGGATCGGAAGTGACCATCGGCAATCTGGCCCTGCGCGACGAACTGCTGAGGAAAAGGCGCGGCGGATTCCAGACGATCAAGGTAACGGGCGTCACCGGCAAGACCATTGCAATCGAGTTCGCCGTCGTCCGCAATCTTAAACTCGGCCCGATCACGCTTCAGAACGTGCCAATCGCCTTTGCCGATATCCCGCCATTCGGTGTGTTCGGGCTTGAGGACGAGCCATCGCTCCTCCTCGGCACCGATTTGATGGAAACCTTCCGCCGCGTCTCGCTCGATTTCCGGGACCGCAAGGTGCGCTTCCAGCTGCGCAAATGCGATAACGCCGCGCTGCGGATGCGTACGAGCCCTAACGCCTCACGCGTCCGCGCTACGCAGGACAGCGCCTGCGCTCGTTGAAGTTCGAGCCCAGTCCCGCTCGGATTACTTGACCAGTTCGACCTGCTCGAATTCCAGTTCCACCGGAGTGGCGCGGCCGAAGATCGAGACCGAGACCTTGACCTTCTGCTTGTCGAAATCGAGTTCCTCGACCAGCCCGTTGAAGCTGGCGAAGGGCCCGTCGAGCACCTTGACGTTGTCGCCGATCTCGTAATCGACCGAAACCTGCTTCTTCGGCGCGGACTTGGCTTCTTCCACCCCGCCGAAATAGCGCGCGGCTTCCTTGTCAGAAATCGCCTGCGGCTTGTTGTTGGTGCCGAGGAAGCCGGTCACCTTCGGAGTGTTCTTGACGAGGTGATAGACATCGTCGGTCATGTTGAGCTTGGCCAGCACGTAGCCGGGCATGAACTTGCGTTCGACCTGCACCTTCTTGCCGCGCTTGATCTCGGTGACCGTCTCGGTCGGGACCTCGACCTCTTCCACGCCTTCGGACAGGCCCAGGCGCTCGGCCTCGGCGATGATCGAATCGCGGACCTTGTTCTCGAAGCCGGAATAGGCGTGGATGATGTACCAGCGTGCCATGTGTCGAAATTACCCTGTCGGAAGAATGCTAATCAGGCGAGCGTCAGCAGCCAGCGCACCACGGCGCCGAACAGCGAATCTACGCCGAGGAAGAACAGCGAGAGGATCAGCGTCAGGATGCCCACGAAGATCGCCGTGCGCACGGTTTCCTCGCGCGTCGGCCATACGACCTTCTTGCCTTCGGTCTGCACCTGCCGGAGGAATTCCGCCGGACTGGTCTTCTGCTTGTCTGCCATCGCTCGCACTCTCGCGTAAAACTCGTAGCGCCTTCCGCCACGTCCCTTTCAGGTAGGGTCTCTCGCCGCCCCGGTTCAAGTCCGGGAGGGGCTTTTCGTGATCCCAATGTCGGAAGACGGAAGGGCGTTTAGGCTGTGCGCGGGCAAAAGGCAAGCGGTGGAAGGGCCGTATTTCCGGCCTTTTCAAGCGCGCGCTTCGGCCCTAGCCTCCGCGCTTTACCCATCCGGGTCGTATGAGGGGAATTCTTGCAATGGCAACCAGCCAGGCACCAGGTCTGGGCGAGCGGCTGATTCAGCCGGTCACCAACATATCCGATTTCATCTGGGGCGGTACGTGGAACGGGGTGGAAGTCCTGCCCTTCCCGCCCATGACCATCATTCTGCTGGGCATCGGCCTGTGGATCATGGTCGGCCTCAAGTTCTACCCGATCGTCAAGTTGGGCAGCGCCTTCAAGGGTCTGTTCGCCGGGCGCAAAAGCCAGGGTGCGGGTGAAATCTCGCCCTTCGCGGCGTTGTCGACAGCATTGTCGGGGCAGGTCGGCACCGGCAATCTCGCCGGCGTCGCCACCGCCATCGCCCTTGGTGGACCGGGCGCGATCTTCTGGATGTGGATCACTGCACTGTTCGGCATGGCGCTGGCCTTCGCAGAAGGCTCGCTCGCCATCCGCTATCGCGAGACGACCAGCGACGGCGTGAAACGCGGTGGCCCGATGAGCTACATCATGATGGGCCTCGGCCCCAAGTTCACCTGGCTGGCGGTGGTGTTCTGCCTGGGCACGCTGTTCTCGGCGCTCGTCACCGGCAATTCGATCCAGGCGAACGCCGTGGCCGACGGCCTCAACGAGCTGTTCGGGATCGAGGAATGGCTCGGCGGGCTGATCGTCGCGATCCTCGTGTTCATCGTCATCATCGGCGGCATCAAGTCGATCGGTAACGTCGCCGAAAAGGTCGTGCCGTTCATGGCCGCGACCTATATCGTCATGGCGATCATCGCGCTGATCCTGAATTTCGGCGATCTGCCGGAAACCTTCAGCCTGATCTTCAACGGCGCGTTCAACCCGCAGGCAGCCAGTGGCGGCTTCGTCGGTGCGGCCATCATCCTGGCCATCCGTGCCGGTGTGGCGCGCGGGCTGTTCTCCAACGAGGCAGGCCAGGGCTCGACCGCAATTGCCCACGCCGTGGCGCAGACGGACGATCCCGAATTGCAGGGCCGCATGGCGATGCTCGGCACCTTCATCGACACGATCGTGATCTGCACCATGACCGCGCTGGTCATTCTCACCGTACGCGGCGATTTCACTGCGGCAGGCGAGCCGGTGCTGCACGCATGGCAATCCGACCGGGTCGGCTTCGAAATGACCAGCGGCGCCTTCGCGGCCGCTTTCCCGGTGGAGATCGCCAGCGTTCCCATCGGCACTTTGGTCGCATCGATCGCGCTGATCCTCTTTGTCTTCACCACGCTGCTGACGTGGAGCTACTACGGGGAGCGGGCGATCACCTTCCTCTATGACCGCATGAAAGGTTCCACGCGGTCGGGCGAGCGCAAGCTGCACATGGCGTGGCGCGTGCTATGGTGCGTGGTGATCTGGCTGGGTGCAGCGCAACCTAGCGAACTCGTCTGGCGTTTGGGCGACATTTCGAATGCCGCGATGGCGCTACCCAACCTCCTGGCCCTCGCGCTGCTCTCGGGCGTCGTGTTCAAGCTTGCCAAGGGCGACCGGACGGCGGGCAAGGACCACCACGCCGCGACACCGGAAGAGCCCGAGGAGTACTGACGGCCTCCGTCAGATAATAGCAAAGAAAAAGGGGCCGGGAGTGGACGTTACTCTCGGCACCTTATCCTTTGACTGAACCCTCAGCGCCGACCGAACAGACGAGCAAGGAAGCCCGGCTCTTCACTCTCCATCGGAAGGATCTTGCCGTAGGTCTGAAAGCGAGCGGAACTGTCGCTGACGGGCCGTGGCGTCACCCACCGATCGGGGCGGCTACTGTGGAAGGACATGCTCGACATGGGCTAACCTCATGAATTGCTTTCCCTCCGTCCTGTTGGGTATGAACACCTAATGGGCGGATTGGGTTCCCGCAGGCTCTGTAGCCGCCCTGCTCCACACCAGCCACAATAGAACGAGCGCTGCGAGGGGCATGAGGTTGATGCCAAATGGCAGGGCCGCCGCGCGCGTCGCGTAGGGTGCGAACCACAGTGCGACGAGCGCGAGCTTTTCGTAGGGGCGGAAGCCGTTGCGCAGTCCCCGGTCGGCGGCCCACAGGGTCGGATAGATCAGGAAGGGCAGATCGTAATTGAACAGATAGGGCGAGACGAGCGCGGTCGCGGCCAGCGCTGTCGCAGCGATCGCCGCTGGGTCTTCGCGAAAGCGCCTCGCCGCCAATACCGTCGCGAATACCGCGAGGGCGAAAGACAGTCCGCCCGCGATCGCAGCCGCCGTATCTCCGGCCAGCAGCCGGGTTTGCGAGAAGAAGGTCGTCATCCGCAGCAGGAAATCGCGATTGACGCCTTCCATCAGCGCAGCGCTCGCTTCCCAGCTGGTCGTATAGGCCAGCAGGGTCTCGGCGCCGAATGCGGTCCAGGAAAGCAGGACGAGGCCCACAGCCGTGGCGCCTGCCGCGATGAATGCGCTCCACCGACCGCTGGCAGCGAACCAGAACGGCGCGAGAACTGCGAGATGCGGCTTGATCACGAGCGCGCCGATCGCCGCTCCCGACCACACGGGGCGGTGAGTGAACGCATGCGCCGCCAGCACCAGTAGCGCGCCGGTCAGCAGGCCGGTCTGTGCGTGACCTGCTGCGATGAGTGCGCCGGGATAGACCAAGACCAATGGCCAAAGCCTCGGGAAGGCGCAGATGCCGGCCCAGGCCCAGAGCGCATAAGTGACGGCAACCCATGCAAGCCAAGCGACGGGAAACGGCAAGCCCCCGAACGGCGCGACGGCGAACAGAAATGGCGGCGGATTGACGAAGGCGAACCAGCCTTCGCTGCCGGTGCCGGTCTGTACCTGTTGCTGGACCGCCAGATCGTAAGCCGACGCCGGATCGCCCTGCACGGTGACATACCCTGCCCCCCAAAACGCCAGGAAATCCGTACCATCGGCGCCCATCGCCTTGACGAAACTGTTCGCCAGCAGTGCCAGCGAGGCCAGCCCGAGGAGCAGCGCGTAACCGCGCACGCGCTGGCCGGTCAGCCAGTGCGCGTCACGGAAGAAAGAGCGGGCGTCCATGAAACCGGCTTAAGGGGCGCGGTTTAATGGCGCCAGATGCCGCTCTGCGCTTTTACCCGCCGCCGTTGGCGATCCAGCGGTCGATCTTGGACTCCAGCACGGGCAGCGGCAGGCCGCCGGTGTTGAGAACCTGCGCGTGAAAATCCTTGATGTCGAAGCGGCTGCCGAGCTGCTGCTTGGCGCGATCGCGCAGTTCCTGGATCTTCAGCGCACCGATCTTGTAAGCCAGCGCCTGGCTCGGGATGGCGATATAGCGGTCGACCTCGTTCTCGACCTCGGTGCGCGTCATGCCCGAATTGTCGAGCATGAAACTGATCGCCTGGTCGCGCGTCCAGCCCTTCGAATGGATGCCGGTATCGACCACCAGCCGCATCGCGCGCAGCTGCTCGTCCTGTAGCGTGCCGTAACGCGCCCAGGGATCGTCGAACAGGCCCATGTCGTAGCCAAGCGTCTCCGAATAGAGCGCCCAGCCCTCGACGAAGGCGGTGGTGCCGCCGAAGCGCATGAATGCCGGCAGGTCGGTATTCTCCTGCGCAAGGCTGATCTGGAAGTGATGCCCCGGCGCGCCCTCGTGGAGATAAAGCGTCACATTGCCCGTCGTGAGGCGGCTCGGGAGATCGTAAGCGTTGAAATAGAACGTGCCCGGGCGCGAACCGTCGGGCGCGCCGGACTGGTACGATCCGCCCGCGGAATACCGTTCGATGGACACATCGTAAGGCTCGATCTTCAGTTCCGACTTCGGCAGTAGCGAGAAATACTCGCCGATCTTTCCGTCGACGATCTCGCCGATGCGATAGAAGTCCTGTGTCAGCCATTCGCGGCTTTCCGGCTTGAACTGCTCGTCTGTGCGGACGTAATCGAAGAACTCGTTGAGCGTGCCCTCAAAGCCGACTTCGGCCTGCAGCGCTTCGAGCGAACCCTTGATGCGCGCCACCTCGCTGAGACCGAGATCGTGGATGTAGTCGGCCTCCAGCGGCAAGGTCGTGGTCTGCTCGATCAACTGAGCGTAGAGCTTGTCGCCACCTTTCATCTGGCTGAGACCGATGCTGTCGCGGGCCATAGGAAGATATTCGTCGCGCAGGAAATCGCGCACCCGCTCGTGCGCGGCGTTGATTTCGCGCGTTTTCGCTTCGTAGGCCGCCGTCAGCCGCGCCTTGTCCGCGTCGGAGAAGTCGTCGGGGAAGCTCTGCACCGGACCCATGAACTGCGATTCGGCCAGCGGCACCGCCAGCAACGTATCGAGCTGCTCGATCACGCGGCCGATGGTCAGCTTCGTTTCCAGCACGCCGCTTTCCATCCCTTCGCGCGAGAGCTCGATCGCGCGGTCGCTGATGGCAATGTAATCGTCGTGGCGGCTGAGATTGTCCTCGTAATTCGCGATCGTCTTGAACTGCGCCGCGCCATTGCCGCTGGCGAAATTCGGATAGAAGGTATGGAAGCCGCGGAAGTGATTGATCGGCCGCACTTCGGTCAGCGCGCGGATCTCGTCGGACTGGCCGCGCAGAGCTGTTTCCTGCTGATATTTAAAAACATCGTAGGCCAGCTGGTCGGTCGGCGCGAGCGCGCTGCGGTCGATCTGGTCGAGCAGCGCAAGATTGAGCTGCGTGTCGAGCCGCGAGGCATAGAAGCTGGAGTCGGTCAGGTAATCTCCGAGCCTATCGGCATTCGTGTCGTCGCCGCGGAACAGCCGGCTGAGGGGCTCCAGCTCCAGGCTGCGCGCATCCGATTCTGCGAAAAGCTCGAACAGCCGATCGCGCTCGCTTTCCTGTTCTGTCGTGGCAGCGGCGTCCTGCGCCAGCGCTGCGCCAGGCTGGGTGGCGACGAAAGAGAAGGCGGTAGCGGCCAAGAGGGCCCTGCGGAAACTGGTCATATCGATCCCCTGTAGTTCGTGTGTTGTCGGCCTATGACACGGGATAGATCGACTCAAGCGAAGATGCAGACGACCGTCGCCCCATGCTCGACAAACTGCAAGGCGCACTCGCGCACGATTTGCCCTTCGCGCGATGGCCGCTATGAAGCGCCCAACCGTTCTTTTCGAGAGAGGAATTTCGATGATCCTTCGCGCCGCGACTACTGCTGCAACCCTTCTGGCCACCGCATCGCTTGCTGCGCAGGCGCAGGCCCGGCCGATGACCCCGGAAGACGTCGCCAAGCTGGAAAGCGTGGGTACGATCGCCGTCTCCCCAGATGGCAGCCGGGTGGCCTACACCACTGCCAGCCTGCCCGACGTGACCGAGGGCGAGGACAATGGCTCGACCAGCCTCCGGCTCAGCATGGCTTACGGCCCCAACAATGCCCGCGAATTCCTGCCCGATGACATCAGCGCGTCGTCCATCGCATTCTCGCCCGACGGCCGGATGGTCAGCTTCGTCTGGGCCGATGAGGACGAGGACCGCGCGGTCTGGGGCATTCCGGTCGATGGCGGTGCGCAGCGCAAGCTCGCCGCGGTCGATGGTGCGGATGTCCGCGCCTACGCCTGGGCCCCGGATGGCTCGCGCATATGGCTGCTGGCCGGTGCCGAAGAAGACACTGCCCGCGAAAAGGAAGCCAAGGCCGGCTTCAACGCCATCGTCTATGAGGAAGAAGCCCGCCTCAACCGCCTGTTCGCCGCAAATGTCGGCGGGGAAGTGGACGCCGATCCGCGTGCCGTTACGATTCCCGGTTATGTCAGCGGTTTCCGCGTTGCGCCCGATGGCCGCACGGCGGTGGTCGACAGCGCGCCGACGCCGCAGATCGACGATGCCTATACATCCAAGCGCGCTCACGTGGTCGATCTGACGAACGGCCGGGTCCTGCGCGTGATCGAAACCCCAGGCAAGCTGGGAGACATCGAGGTGTCGCCCGATGGTCGGCAGCTGTCGATGATCGCCGGCGTCGATATGAACGACCCTGCGGATACGACGCTCCACCTCGTCGATGTTGCAAGCGGTCAGTATCGCGCGCTTAACGCAGGCGCGCCGGAGGCCGCCGTCGATGCGGCATGGCTCGCCGACGGTCGGTTGGCCGCAGTGATCCACAAGGGCACGGAAAGCGCGCTGCGCATCTACAATGCCGATGGCAGCGTTGCCGAAGAACATGAAGGCGGCGACCTGCTGCTATCCAGCCTCGAGACCGGCGGCGGCACGATTGCAGTCGAGGCCAGCAGCGCGCGGCACCCGACCGAATTGTTCGTCTGGGAGGGCGGCGCTTTTCAAAGGTGGACTACGCACAACCCCTGGCTTTCGGAAATCGACTTCGGCAACCAGCGCACCATGACCTTCACTGCGCGTGACGGCCAGCAGGTAGAGGGCGTATTGATCGAGCCTGTCGGCGGCGTCCCGCGCGGCGGCGCCGCGCTCATTCTCGACGTCCACGGCGGACCGGAAGCCCACGAATCCGATGGCTGGAACACCAGCTACAGCGGCCCGGGCCAGGTCGCCGCTGGACAAGGTTACGCCGTGTTCCTGCCGAATTACCGCGGGTCCACCGGTTACGGCACGGCCTTCTCCAAGCAGCATACCGGCAACTACACCGATCCCGAATTCACCGATCTGGTCGATGCCAAGCGCGCGCTGGTCGAGGCGGGCATTGCCGATGCCGACCGTGTCGGCGTGACCGGCGGATCCTATGGCGGCTATGCCACGGCATGGTCCTCGACTGCCTTGTCGGACGAATTTGCCGCCGGTGTGATGTTCGTCGGCATTTCCAACCAGATCAGCAAGTTCGGCACCACGGACATTCCGTACGAAATGTACAATGTGCATTCCGGCAAGTGGCCGTGGGACGATTGGCAGGGCATGCTTGAAGTCAGCCCGATCTACCATGTCGACAAGGCCAACACGCCCCTGCTGATTTTACACGGCGAGGAAGACACGCGTGTCTCGCCCAGCCAGAGCTACGAACTCTATCGTTCGATGAAAGTGCGCAAGCCCGATGTGCCGGTGCGCCTCGTGCTCTATCCGGGCGAAGGCCATGGCAACCAGAAGGCTGCTGCACGCTATGACTATAACCTGCGGATGATGCGCTGGTTCGATACCTATCTGAAGACCGGCGATCGCAAGGCGGCAATGCCCAGTCCGCGACCGGCACTGATGATAGCCGAAGACGAAGGCTGACATGAAAAAGGGCGGCTCTCGGGCCGCCCTTTCAATTTGTCGGGTTGAGAACCTTCAGAACGTGTAGCCGATCCCTGCTGCGACCATGAACTGGTCGGCGCTTCCGCGAATGCTGGTAAAGGGGCTGTCCTTCGCATCGCCGAGCAGCCGCGAGTAGCTCGCCAGCCCGATCAGGGCGAGGCCGCCGTCGGTCACATCGCCGTTGAGGTCGAAGGCCAGCAGCACATTGGTCCCGATGCTCTCGAACCCGCCCTCGGCCTGGAAAAGCGGCAGGGCGTCCGGATCGGGGACCAGCGTGTTGAGCGGCGCGACAGAATAGTAATAGTCGGCGTAATCGTCGTCGATATGGTTCGCGCTGACCGAAAGCGAGGCAGCGATGCCGCGGCTGAGCGGTGTGAAGTAGGTCACGCTCGGGCTGATCGTGCGACCGCTATGGGCACCGTTGATATCCCACACTGCGTCGAGATTGACGCTCACACTGTCGTACGGGTTGAGCACGCCGGGAAAGGATACGCCTACGCTCGGGCCGACTTCGATCGCCGTATCCAGCTCGCCATAGCGTGCAACGACCTCGTCCTTGATGTCGTCGACATCGACGCGGTCACGATTGAGCTTGATCATCGGCCCCGCCGAGAACGACACGCCCTCATCGGGATCGGGGATGAAATCGAGCGCGATGCCTGCGGGCCGCGGGTTGATGTCCACGCCACCCAATGAGCCCTGTACGATCGGCAAGACGAAAGCGGTGTAATCGTCCGAGCCGGAATAGCTCGGTCCGTAAGCCACACCGACACCGACGCTGACGAAATCGCCATCGAATATGGTTGCCTCGACTGCGTTTTCTTCCGGAGCGCTTGCGGCAACGCCCGGCTCCCCCTGGTCCTGAGCGCTGGCAACGGATGCGGAAAATGCCGCGCCGATGGCGGCGGCGATGGCTAGCTTGTTCATGAATACCCTCACTTCGTCTTTCGCCTCAAACGGCTTGGCGCGCATCGCGTTCCAGTGTCGCACAACGAAGAGCCA
The DNA here is from genome assembly GCA_947499095.1 of uncultured Erythrobacter sp. Taxonomy (GTDB): domain Bacteria; phylum Pseudomonadota; class Alphaproteobacteria; order Sphingomonadales; family Sphingomonadaceae; genus Qipengyuania. The sequence continues at coordinate 172,630 of CANMMR010000006.1, read as the reverse complement.
CATTGCCGCCGGAGCGCGAACTGCCTAAGCCCTGCAATCGATGAACGGGCGCATGATCGATATGGCAATCGTGGGCGGAGGGCTCGCCGGCGGGCTGATCGCTCTGGCCGTCCATCGCGCTCACCCGGAAATGCGCCTCGCCCTGTTCGAGAGCGGTGACGTATTCGGCGGCAATCACCGCTGGAGCTGGTTCGACAGCGATCTCGACGCCGCTGGCAAGGCTTTGCTGGCAAACTGCCGCCAGGTCGAATGGGATCGGGGATACGAGGTCTATTTCCCCAACATCGCCCGCACCCTCACCTCGACCTACCATTCTATCGCGAGCCGGGATTTCGATTCCAATTTGCGGCGCGAACTGCCGCAGGAAACGCTGCGACTTCTCAGCCCGGTCGCAAACATCGCGGCCGATGGCGTAACGCTGGAGAGCAGCGAGCATGTTCCGGCTCGCGTCGTGATAGATTGCCGCAATGCCGTCCCTTCGCAGCACCTGCGTGGCGGATGGCAGGTTTTCATGGGCCGCCATATCAAGCTGCCCGCCGCGCATGGGATGGCGCGCCCGATCGTGATGGACGCCCGGGTTCGCCAGCACGCGGCCTATCGCTTCGTCTATACCCTCCCACTGGGCGTCGAGGAGCTGTTCGTCGAGGATACCTATTACGCCGACGATCCGGTGCTGGATCGCAGCGCCCTTTCGCGCAGGATCGGCGACTATTGCCGCGAGCACGGTTGGGACGGCGAGATCGTCGGCGGCGAAACCGGGGTCCTGCCGGTCATCACCGGAGGCGATTTTGCCGCCTACCGGCGCGACATCGGCCCTCCCGGCGTGGTTCGCGCAGGCGCACGCGGCGGCTTCGTCCATCCGCTCACCAGCTACACCTTGCCCTTCGCAGTCGACAATGCATTGGCAATTGCGCGCGAAGCCACCCTGCCCGGCGAACAGCTCGCGGCATTGATCGACAAACGCGCCCGCGATCACTGGCGCGCGACAAGCTTCTACCGCGCGCTCGGCCGCATGCTGTTCCAGGGTGCGCAACCGGAGGAACGCTTCCGCATATTCGCGCATTTCTATCGATTGCCGGAGCCACTCGTGGAGCGTTTCTATGCGGGCCACTCCACTCTGGCAGACAAGGCACGCATATTGATCGGCAAGCCGCCGATACCCATACCGGCGGCAATCGGCGCCTTGCTTGGCAAGGGCGCTCCGCTGGTCCAAGAGGGATCCCGATGAACGCCGAAACGAACACACCGCCCACCGCCACCGGTGAAACCACCGTTGCGGGCGTGCCCGCGACCGGAAAAACGGCCTGCGTCGTCGGCTCCGGCTTCGGCGGGCTCGCTCTCGCCATCCGCCTGCAGTCCGCCGGCATCCAGACCACCGTGATCGAAGGCCGCGACAAGCCCGGTGGTCGCGCATATTACTGGGAAAATGGCGGCTTCACCTTCGATGCCGGCCCGACCGTCATCACCGATCCCGATTGCCTGCGCGAACTATGGGCCCTGACCGGGCACGACATGGCGCAAGACGTCGAGATCATGCCGGTCATGCCGTTCTATCGTCTGAACTGGCCCGACGGCACCAATTTCGACTATTCCAACGACGAGGAGCAGCTGTTCGCCGAAATCGCGCAGCTCAACCCGTCGGATGTCGCCGGATACCAGCGCTTCCTCGATTACTCGGAAGCCGTCTATCAGGAAGGCTATGTCAAGCTGGGGCACAAGCCCTTCCTCGACTTCAAGTCGATGCTCAAGGCTGCCCCTGCCCTTGCCAAGCAGCAGGCCTGGCGCAGCGTCTATTCGATGGTTTCGAGCTATGTCGAGAACGAGAAGCTGCGCGAGGCGCTGAGTTTCCACACGCTGCTGGTCGGCGGCAATCCGATGAAGACCAGCAGCATCTACGCGCTGATCCACAAACTGGAAAAGGACGGTGGGGTCTGGTGGGCCAAGGGCGGCACCAACCGGCTGGTTGCGGGCATGATCCGCCATTTCGAACGCATCGGCGGCACCATGCGGGTCGGCGATCCGGTGGTGCAGGTGCATACGCTGGGCACGAAGGCTACCGAGGTGGAAACAGCGTCCGGCTGGCGCGAGCGCTTCGATGCGGTCGCCAGCAATGCCGATATCGTACACAGCTATCGCAACCTGCTGTCCGATTCCAAACGCGGCAAATCCTATGCCGGGAAACTGGCGCGCAAGAAATTCAGCCCCAGCCTGTTCGTGGTCCATTTCGGGATCGAGGGTACCTGGCCCGGCATCCCGCACCACATGATCCTGTTCGGCCGGCGCTACAAAGGCTTGCTGGAGGATATTTACGATCACGGTGTGCTGCCGGAGGATTTCTCGATCTACCTGCACCACCCCAGCGTCAGCGATCCGTCGATGGCGCCAGAGGGGATGAGCACCTTCTACGCGCTGGTTCCGGTCGCCCACATGGGCAAGCTGGCAGTCGACTGGGAAGAGATGGGTCCGATCCTCGAAAAGCGCATTCTCGACGAGATCGAGCGCCGCTTGATCCCCGACATCCACTCGCGCATCAAGACCAAGTTCCACTATGCGCCGAAGGATTTCGCCAGCGATCTCAACGCACATATGGGCAGCGCCTTCAGCCTGGAACCGGTGCTGACGCAGAGCGCCTTCTTCCGCGGCCACAATCGCGACGACGTGATCGACAATTTCTACCTCGTCGGCGCGGGCACCCATCCGGGCGCCGGCATCCCCGGCGTGGTCGGCAGCGCCAAGGCGACGGCGGGCTTGATGGTCGAGGATCTGGTAAAGTGAATCGTCTCGCTGTTTATTGCGGTTCGGCTTCGCCCGAAGACCCGCGCTATATCCAGCTCGCCTACGATGTCGGCGCGGCGTTGGCCGAGCGCGGCATCGGCGTCGTCTATGGCGGCGGGCGGCTCGGCCTGATGGGCGCGGTTGCGCGCGGCGCGCTGGAAGCGGATGGCGAGGTCATCGGCGTGATCCCCGACGCGCTCGCCAGTTCCGAAGTCGCCAACCACGATTGCACCGAACTCTACACCGTCGGCGGCATGCACGAGCGCAAGCAGCGCTTCACCGATCTCTCGGACGGTTTCGTCACCATCCCCGGCGGCGTCGGCACGATGGACGAATTGTGGGAAGCGATGAGCTGGGCGCAGCTCGGCTATCACCAGAAACCTGTCGGCCTGCTCAATGCCTTCGGCTTCTATGACGACCTCATCGCGTTCAATCGCCGGATGGCCGAGGTCGGCTTCGTGCGCCCGGCCCACCAGAACATCCTGATCGCCGACGACAATCTCGGCGGGCTCCTAAAGAAAATGGCAAGCTACGAAGCGCATACGCCGATCTTCCAGATGAAGGCAGACGATCTCTGAGCACGCCTCGCCCCCTGACGACCAGCAAGATTCGCGCGACCCCGACGCGCGCCGGTGGCGGTCGCGACCGGCGCAATCTCGTCGCGCGCGCCAAGGAAGCGATCGAGGAAGGCTCGCAGAGCTTCGCTGCCGCCAGCAAGCTGTTCGACCGCGACACGCGCGAGCGCAGCTGGCTGCTCTACACCTGGTGCCGCCGCTGCGACGACATTGCCGACAATCAGGACAAGGGCGGCCCTCTGGGCGATCAGGGCGATCTGAAAAGCGCCGAAGACCGCGTGCAGGCGATCCGCGTGCTGACCAAGCGCGCGCTGGATGAGCAGCCGACTGCCGATTTCGCATTCGATTCCTTCGGCATGGTCGCCGATGAGACCGGCCTCACCTGGGACATGGCTAACGACATGATCGGCGGCTTCGCGCTGGACGCGACGCGCTGGCAACCCGCGACCGAGAGCGACATGATGCGCTATTGCTATCACGTCGCCGGATCGGTCGGGATCATGATGGCGGTGGTCATGGGCGTCAGCAAGGACGACGGCGAGACGCTGGACCGCGCCTGCGACCTCGGCCTTGCCTTCCAGATCGCCAATATCGCGCGCGACATCGTCGAGGATGCCGATGCCGGGCGCTGTTATCTCCCGAAGAGCTGGCTCGACGAGATGGGCTGGGAAGCAGGCGAGCATGCCCTGCCGGAAAACCGCTTCCGCCTCGCCAGCCTGATGCCGCGCCTGATCGCGCTGATGGAAAAGCACGAGAAAGCGGCCAAGCTTGGCGCGAAGAAATTGCGCTTCCGGCAACGCTGGGCGGTGCTGGCTGCGGCCAATATCTACGGCGCGATCGGGCGCAAGGTGCTGAACCGCGGGCAGCTGGCCTGGGACAGGCGCACGCGAGTGAGCGGGCTCGAAAAGAGCTGGCACGTCACGAGCGCCTTCTTCGAGGCTCTGTGGAACCGCCCCGCCCAGCCGCGCGAGCCGATCCTGTGGAGCCGCCACGATTTCCGCCCCGTTGCGGGTTGGTAGCTTGAACGGGCGCGACGCTACGGCTAGCGCACGTCCATGATTTCAAAGCTCCTCATCGCCAATCGCGGCGAGATCGCCTGCCGCATCATCCGCACTGCGCGCGCCATGGGGATCGCCACGGTGGCGGTCTATTCGGATGCCGATGCAAAGGCGCTGCATGTCCGCTCAGCCGATGAGGCGGTGCATATCGGCCCCTCGCCTGCTGCCGAGAGCTATCTGGTCGGCGAAAAGATTATCGCCGCCGCGAAGCAGACCGGGGCGGAGGCGATCCATCCGGGCTACGGCTTCCTGTCGGAGAACGCGGATTTCGCGCAGGTCGTGATGGATGCCGGGCTGATCTGGGTCGGCGCGCCGCCTTCGGCTATCCGCGCCATGGGCCTGAAGGACGCTGCCAAGAAGCTGATGCGCGAAGCGGGCGTGCCCGTCACGCCCGGTTATGACGGTGACGACCAGTCGGCGGAGCGCCTGCAGCAGGAGGCCGACGCGATCGGCTATCCGGTGCTGATCAAGGCGGTCGCGGGCGGCGGCGGCAAGGGCATGCGCAAGGTCGATGCGGCGGAGGACTTCCTCTCCTCGCTCGAAAGCTGCCGGCGCGAGGCCAAGGCGAGCTTCGGCAATGACGACGTGATCCTGGAAAAGTGGATCACCTCGCCCCGCCATATCGAGGTGCAGGTGTTCGGCGACTGCCACGGCAATGTCGTCCATTTGTTCGAACGCGACTGCTCGCTCCAGCGCCGCCACCAGAAGGTGATCGAGGAAGCCCCCGCCCCCGGCATGGACGCCGCCACGCGCGAGGACATCTGCGCCGCCGCCGTGCGCGCCGCCAAGGCGGTCGATTACGAGGGCGCGGGGACGATCGAATTCATTGCCGACGCTTCGGAGGGGCTGCGCGCCGACCGCATCTTCTTCATGGAAATGAACACCCGCCTGCAGGTCGAACATCCGGTGACCGAGGAAATCACCGGGGTCGATCTGGTCGAATGGCAATTGCGCGTGGCGAGCGGCGAGCCGATCCCGAAGCGGCAGGAGGAGCTGTCGATCAACGGCCACGCGATCGAGGCGCGGTTGTATGCGGAGGACCCGGCGAAAGGGTTCTTGCCGAGCATTGGAACGCTTGAGGATTTCCACGTCGCGCAAAGCAATCGGCGCCACGGACCGGGCCGAGTCGATACCGGCGTCGAAGAAGGTGCGGAAGTCTCGCCCTTTTATGATCCTATGATCGCCAAGCTGATTGTGCACCGGGACACCCGCAAGGAAGCGATCACTGCCCTCGCGGACAAGCTAGGTTCGTCGATCTGTTATCCGGTCAAATGGAATGCCGGTTTTCTGCGCAACCTGGTGCTAGCGGAAGCATTCGTCTCCGGGGACGTCGAAACCGGCTTCATTGAGCGCAATCTCGACGATCTGCTCCCCGCCTTACAGCCGCCCAAGGATGTGTTGGAAGCCGCCGGTCTTTTAATCGCGGCGCGTGCAGCCGGATCAGATGCAACCGAGACCCTCGATTTGCATGAAGGCTGGACGCCGCCCTCTGCCGGGTTCCGCCTCAACGCAGTTCCTCGCCCGACTACGGTGCGTGTCGGGCATAATGGCGAAGTCCATGAGGTCGAGTTGTCGGGACGTTCGGTCTGGGACATACCGATTGCCCGTCTGAAGCGCGATGGGGTGTTCGCCTACGACTACTTGGGCTGGTCCGGCCTGTTCACTGAAGTGCGCTTTGATGGTGGCCAAGCCTCCGCCGCCGATGGCGCAATCATCGCGCCGATGCCGGGCAAGGTTATCGCGGTCGATGTTGCCGAGGGCCAGGTCGTCACCGCCGGGCAGCGGCTGATGGTGCTCGAGGCGATGAAGATGGAACACGCGCTCACCGCGCCGTTCGACGGGACCGTGACCGAGCTTTCCGCCAGCGAGGGCGGGCAGGTGCAAGTCGAGGCTGTGCTATGCGTGGTGGAGCCGGCGGAAGAGGGCTGAATCCCTCTCCCTTTCAGGGGAGAGGCAGCGAGACTTGGCGGCTTGCCGCCTAGTCGCAGCGGAGAGGGGTCTGCAGCGGGCATTGCGCGTCACGCCCCCACCCCCTAACCCCCTCCCCTGAAGGGGAGTGGGAACTGGCATGACCTGGCAGCGTGAACTCGAGGAACTGCGCCAGCGCGAAGCCCTCGCCGAGCAGATGGGCGGGGCGGACAAGGTCGCGCGCCAGCATGGCCGCGGCAAGATGGATGCGCGCGCCCGGCTGGCGGCTCTGGTGGACGACGGCTCCTTCCGCGAGATCGGCAAGATCGCGGGCAAGGGCTCCTATGACGAAGATGGCAATCTCGAGTCCGTCCTCCCCGCCCCCTTCCTGTTCGGCAAGGCCACGATCAACGGGCGCCCGGTCGTCGCGACGGCGGACGATTTCACCATTCGCGGCGGCGCAGCGGATGCGGGGATCAGCCGCAAGATGGTGCAGGCGGAGAAGATGGCGCATGAGTTGAAGCTCCCCATCGTCCGCATGATCGACGGCACCGGCGGCGGCGGATCGGTGAAGACGCTGGAGCAGATCGGCGCGACCTACATTCCCGCCGTGCCGGGCTGGTCGGACGTGGTGAAAAACCTCGACACCGTGCCGGTCGTTGCGCTGGCGCTCGGCCCCACGGCGGGTCTCGGCGCGGCACGGATCGTCGCCAGCCATTATTCGATCATGGTCAAAGGCCTCAGCCAGATCTTCGCCGCGGGACCCGCGGTGGTCGATGGCCTGGGCGAAAGCTACAAGGGGTCGGACGATCACCAGCAGGCCAAGGAAGACCTCGGCGGCAGCGGCATTCATACGCGCAACGGCGTGGTCGACGACGAGGTCGCCAGCGAGGCCGAGGCCTTCGCCCGCGCACGCCATTTCCTCAGCTTCATGCCCGAGCATGTCGGCCAGCTCGCCCGCCGAACCGAATGCCGCGACCCGGCGGACCGGCGCGAGGAAGCGCTGCTCTCCCTCGTCCCGCGCGAGGACAAGCAGGTCTATTCCATGCGCCGCTGCATGGAGATGGTATTCGACCAGGGTACCGTGTTCGAGATCGGCATGATGTGGGGCCGCGCCTGCATCACCGCGCTGGCCCGGCTCGACGGCTGGCCGGTCGCTGTGCTGGCGAGCGACCCGAGCTATCTCGGCGGCAGCTGGGACGCCAAGACCAGCGAAAAGGTCGAGCGCTTCGTAAAACTCGCCGACCGGTTCCGCTTGCCGATCGTCCACCTGGTCGACAACCCCGGCTTCATGATCGGGCGCGAGGCGGAGACGGCGGGCACGATCCGCTATGGCGTGCAGGCGATGAACGCGGTCTACAAGGCCAGCGTCCCGCTCGCCAGCGTGGTGCTGCGCCGCGCCTATGGCATCGCCGGCAGCGCGATGAGCAACGCCGAGACCTATCAATACCGCTTCTGTTGGCCGAGCGGCGACTGGGGCAGCCTGCCGATCGCGGGCGGGCTGGAGGTCGCCTACAAATCCGATCTCGAAGCGGCCGAGGACCCGGAGGCAGAACTTGCGGCGATCCGTGAGCGGCTCGACAAGGTCACCAGCCCCTTCCGCAGCGCCGAACGCTTCAATGTCGAGGACATCATCGACCCGCGCGACACGCGGCCCTTGCTATGCGAATTCGCAGACCTCGCCTGGCGCAGGCTTCGCGCAGAGGCTTAGTCCGCCTCCGGTTCCGGCGGACCGAACAAGGCGCCGCGCTCGCTGAATAGGACGAACACCAAACTCAGCACTGCGGTGCACAGCAGTGCCAGCGCCAGCGGGCGGGCCGTGCCGTCATAGGCATAGCCGATGAACGCGCCGAGCAGCGCGCCGCTGGTCATTCGCAGGAACCCCTGCGCCGAACTGGCTGCGCCGGCGATATGCTTGAAGGGCTGCAGCGCGATACTGCCGAAATTGGCGCCGATGAAGCCGAGCAGGCTCATGTTGGCGGCCATCAGCGGCACGAAGGTCCACAGGCTTTCGTCCGGTTGGTTGGCGAAATAGAGCTGGGCGGCGGCCACCGCGATGAAGGCGAACAGCGCCACGTGGCTCACGCGCCTTGCGCCATACCGCTCCACGATGCGGCTGTTGGACCAGTTGGCGATCGCCATGCAGCCCGCGCAGATGGCGAAGATCAGCGGGAAGCGGTCGCCCGCGCCGAAGGCCTCGCCGATCAGCTGCTGGCTGGAATTGATGAAACCGAACAAGCCGCCGAACACGAGCGCGCTGCCCAGCGTGTAGCCGATCGTCTCGCGCAGGGTCACGGCCTTGCGCATATTGCGCGCGATTACCGGAATGCGGATTTCCTGCTTGTCGTCCTCGTGCAGCGTTTCCGGCAGGCGGGTGTATACCCACAGGCTCATCACGCAGCCCGCCACGGCCATGGCTGCGAAGATCCAGCGCCAGTCGCCGAATGCCAGCAGCACGGCCTGGCCGATGCTGGGCGCGACGGCGGGCACGAGCAGGAAGATCACGAAGATCAGGCTCATCATGCGCGCCATCTTGTCACCGCCCACGCGGTCGCGGATGATGGCGGGCGGCAGCGCGATGATGCCGGCGGCGAAGAAGCCCTGCGCCGCCCTCAACCCTACGAGCATGTCGAAGGTCGTCGCCAGTGCGCAGGCGACCGATAGCACGATGTAGAAGAAAAGGCCGGTGAAAAGCACGGGCCTGCGCCCGTAGCGGTCGGCAAAAGCACCCGGCACCAGCGTTCCGATCCCGGCGGCGAGCAGATAGGCGCCGACCACGAATTGCCGGTCGTTCCCCTGCGCCCCGAGATCGGTTGCCACCGCGTCCAAGGCAGGAAGGATGGCGTCAATCCCGAAGGCGTTGAGCGCCATCAGCAGCGCCATCATCCAGATCAGCTCGCGCTCGCCGATGCGCGGGCGCATTGCCGCCACGGCCGAAGGGCGTTCGCCCGAAGCTAGCTGATCGTTTCGCATCTGCACAAAATGGCAGGTGGCTCACAAGGTTCCGCTTTGCAACCCACTGCCCTATCTATTCCTGCATGAGCGATGGCGAAAAACGCACGGGTGACGAGGAGGCAGGCGAGGCCGACGGCCTGCGCAAGATCATCCATGTCGATATGGACGCGTTCTTCGCCAGCGTCGAACAGCGCGATAATCCGGAGCTGCGCGGCAAGCCGGTCGCCGTGGGCGGATCGAGCGGGCGCGGGGTCGTCGCAGCAGCGAGCTACGAAGCGCGCAAGTTCGGCGTGCGCAGCGCCATGCCGTCCGTCACGGCGAAACGAAAATGCCCGGAGCTGATCTTCGTCAAGAGCCGCTTCGACGCCTATCGCGAGGTCAGCCAGCAAATCCGCGCGATTTTCCGCCACCACACCGACCTGGTCGAACCGCTGAGCCTGGACGAGGCCTATCTCGATGTCACCGAGGACAAGCTCGGTATCGGTAGCGCCACCCGCATTGCGGAGCTCATCCGGCAGGAAATCCGCGCCAAGACGCGCCTTACCGCCAGTGCAGGCGTGAGCTACAACAAATTCCTCGCCAAGATCGCCAGCGACCAGAACAAGCCCGACGGGCTCTGCGTCATTCGCCCTGGCGAGGGTGCGGAGTTCGTGAGCACGCTGCCGATCCGGCGGTTCCACGGCGTCGGCCCCAAGGGCGCGGAGAAGATGGCGCGGCTGGGTATCGAAACCGGCGGTGATCTCGCGGCCAAGGACATCGAGTGGCTGCGCGCGCATTTCGGCAGCTTCGCCGATTATCTCTACCGCGCGGCGCGCGGGATCGATCTCAGGCCCGTGCGCTCCAGCCGGACGCGCAAATCGGTCGGCGGAGAACGTACCTTCAGCCGCGATCTCTCCTCCGGCGGCGAGCTGCGCGAGACGATGGAGGACATCATCGATATCGTGTGGGGCTATATCGAGCGGGCCGAAGCGAAGGGCCGCACTGTGACGCTTAAGATGAAGTACAACGACTTCACGAGCTTCAGCCGGGCAAAGACCGTGGATACGCCGATCACCGACCGGGAAACCTTTGCCAATATCGGCCGCGCACTGCTGGAAGAGGTCCTGCCCCTGCCCATGCCGATCCGCCTGATGGGCCTGACGCTGTCGAAATTGGAACGAAAAGATGCTGACGAGCCACCGCGGCCCGATGCCCAGCTCAGCCTGCTTTAGCTGCGGCGCCTGGTATAGACCTCCAGCCGCCGCCGTGCGCTGGGCGCCAGCGGTTCGGGCAGCGAATGGGTCGGGAAAAAGCGCGCTTCCACGACTTCACGGCCATCTGGCTTTGGCATATCGTCGACAACGCCGGTGAAGACGTGCGCCATGTGCGGGGCGCCTGACAGGGTTTCATGCACCTCGCCGAGCGGCTTGAGCCCATCGATCTCGCAGCCCGTTTCCTCGCGCAGTTCCCGCCGAGCGGCATCTTCGGGATCCTCGCCTCGCTTGAGCCCGCCGCCGGGGATGTACCAGCCCGACGGCCCGTAACTATGCCGCACGAGCAGCACCTGCCCCTCCAGGTCGCGAGCGATTACGCAGACACCGTGCGGGGTCACGCCGCGCCATTTGCGCCATTGGTGCCGCACCTTGTGCGCGACACGCAGGGCCTGGCGAAACAGCGGCGCGGGGATCAGACGAAGCATGTCACCTGTTGCTTAGCCGCGCCGAGCAGCCGCGCAATCGGCAAATCGTTCTCGCCCGCCGCCGCCGCGTCGAACACCGTGCGCTTCTCCTGCCCGCGCATGACGAAGACGAGCGCGTCGCTGGCAAGCAGCGAGGGCATGGTCAGACTGATGCGGTCGAACGGGGCTTCCGGCGGAAGCGGATCGGGCGTCAGACGCAGGATCGGCCGCGGATCGTCGACCTGGGGATCTGTATTGGGGAACAGCGAGGCAATGTGCCCGTCCGCGCCCATGCCCAGCCAGGCGAGATCGAAATGCGGCACGGCCTCCATCACCGTCAGCGTGACGACTTCGGCCCCCACAGGCTCGAACAGGGCGCGCAGCTTGCCGGTATTGGAAGCCTCGTGATCCTCCGGCACGATCCGGTCGTCGCCCGGCCACAAGACGAGGCGCGACCAGTCCAAATCCTCTTCGAGCAGCTTCTCCATAATGGGAAAGGGCGTCGAACCGCCGGGAACAGTGATCGTCACCGGTCCGTCGTTCTGCGCCATCCGCGTGCCGATTTCGCGCGCGAACCACTCGGCAATCGCCGCATCGTCCGCATTTTCGATCAATGTCATGTCAGCCATGCCCTCTGATACACGAAGGCCGCCCGCACCCAAGGGTGAAGGCGGCCGGACATGTCACGAATAGCTATTCGCTTACTTGGATGTCTGGTTGAGGAACCAGATCCGCTCCTCGCACTGGTCGATCCAGTCATCCACGATACCGCTGGTGGCGTTGTCGCCGACCTCTTCGGCCGCTTCCTTTACTTCGCCGAGGCGCTTGTGCAGCAGGCGGTTATCGTCGCGCAGTTCCGCGACCATCGCATCCGCGGTCAGAGTGACGTCGTCCTGGTCCTTGATGCGGGTTTCGGACTGCACCATCCCGATCGAGGTCAGCGTGTATTCGTCGTTCTTGCGCACGCGCTCGCCGAGGTCGTCGACTGTTCCGATCAACTGCGCAGCCTGTTCGTCGAACAGGACATGCAGGTCGCGAAAGCGCGGACCCGCTACGTGCCAGTGGAAGTTCTTGGTTTTGAAATAGAGCGCCATCGTATCCGCCAGTGCGCCATTGAGCGCAGAGACGAGTCCGACTTTTGCATTGTCGCCGAGTTCGGCCATGTGAATTTCCCTTTTCGATTTTGAATTACACCGAACCAACGGGCGGAGCCTCAATCCGTTTCCCCAACTCTGACTGAGATAGTGATCGACCTAGCCGATCAAGCCACGTGCTGTCAGGCCGAGCCAGATTGCAAGCAGGAGCAGCAACGTGGCAAGGCACAACCGGATGCCCCGCAATGGCAAGTGCTCCAGCCTATCGCCCAGAAACCAGCCAAGTCCAACCGCTGCCGTCCCCCCGATGGCGCCGCCACTCGCCGCGAGCATCGGCGACGCGAGCGCGGCAGCAAATGCTGCGATCAGGAAACGCGAGGCGTCGGTCAGCTGCCTCAGGAAAAACACGATCCCGATTGCGCCGAGCGACCGCGTCGGTTCCTGTGGCGTGCGAGCGCGGTTCGGCCAGGCGCACTCGATCGCCGCCAGCAGCATGGTGATTGCGACGAACATGGTCGCCGCATCGCTCGAAAGCTGCCCGGCAAGTGTGCTCCCGAACCACGCGGCGAGGAACGCGGTCGCGATGGCTGTCGCCATCGCCAGCAGCAGCAGCGCATACGAACTGCCCAGCCGCCCCCGCAGATGCGCGACGAGCAGCTGGTCACGCGATCCCGTCGCGGCGAGGAAGCTCGCCACCATTGCAAACAGGAAGGATGTCATCTGCGATCGCCCCTTTGGCTTTGCCGTGCACCCGTGCGATAGCACGCTTGGCTTTCAGGCAAAGGGTGAGGAGCAGGCAATGGAACTCAAGGCAGGCGTGGCAGCAGTCGTCACGGGCGGGGCGTCGGGCCTCGGCAAGGCCAGCGCGCAGGCGCTAGCGGACGCAGGGCTCAAGGTGACGATCTTCGACATCGACGAGTATGGCGGCAAGGCGCATGCCGACGCCATCGGCGGCGCATTCGCCCGGGTCGACATTACCGACGAGCAGTCGGTGGTCGACGGTTTCGCTGCAGCGCGTCAGGCGCACGGGCAGGAACGCGTCACGGTCCATTGCGCGATGACCAGCCGGCGCGGCAAGACGCTCGGCTGGGACAAGGAGAACGGGCGCTACAAGCGGCTCGCGACCGAGGATTACGCGTTTGGTGCGGAGGGCATCCTCGTCTCTTCCTATCGCATCGCCAGCCTATCCGCGCTCGGCATGGCAAACTCCGAACCGCTGAACGAGGACGGGGAGCGCGGCTGCGTCACGCTTACCGCCAGCGTGGCGGCGCAGGACGGGCAGATCGGCCAGGTCATCTACGGCAGCTGCAAGGCCGGGGTGAACGGCCTCGTCCTGCCGATGGCGCGCGACCTGATGGACATCGGCATCCGCGTGAATTCGGTCATGCCCGGTATATTCGCGACCCCGCTGATGCTCGGCATGAAGGACCGCAATCCGCAGATGTGGGACCAGCTCAACGCCAGCGTCCCCTTCCCTAAGCGGCTCGGCCATCCGGAGGAGTTCGCCTCGCTGATCCTCGAGATCGCGCGCAACAGCTACATCAACGGCCACCAGTTTGGGCTGGACGGAGCGATCCGGATGCCGCCGAAGTGACAGAGCAACAGCGAGCACCCAATCGCGATTGGGTGAACTGGGCCATCGGGCGGATCGAGGCGGATTTCACGCGCTCGGCCGACACGCATCTCATTCCTCTCCCTGTTCCCGCACTGCCCGACATCGCGATCTATCTGAAGGACGAATCCAGCCACCCGACCGGCAGCCTCAAACACCGGCTGGCGCGGTCGTTGTTTCTCTATGGCCTGTGTAACGGCTGGATCTGCGAAGGCATGCCGGTGATCGAAGCGTCAAGCGGATCTACTGCCGTGTCCGAAGCATATTTCGCTCGCATGCTGGGCCTGCGCTTCATCGCCGTGGTTCCGCGCTCGACTGCAAAGCCGAAGATCGAGGCGATCCAGTTCCACGGCGGCGAATGTCATTTCGTCGATGCGCCGGGCGAGATGTATGCTGCCGCCCAGGCGCTCGCCGACGATCTCGGTGGCCATTATATCGACCAGTTCACCTTCGCCGAGCGGGCTACCGACTGGCGGGCGAACAACAATATCGCCGAATCGATCTTCGCACAGATGGCGCGCGAACCGCATCCGGTGCCGCGCTGGATCGTATGCGGGGCTGGAACCGGTGGGACGTCGGCGACCATCGGCCGCTTCGCCCGCTACAACCGGCACAATACGCGGGTCTGCGTCGCCGATCCGGAAGGCTCGGTCTTCCACCGCCACTGGGTCGACCGGTCGGTCGTCCGCGTCGAGCATCCCTCCGGCTGCATCGAGGGGATCGGGCGCCAGCGGATCGAGCCGAGCTTCCTCCCCGACGTGATCGACCGGATGGAAGCGGTGCCCGACGCCTGCTCAATTGCCGCTGCGCATGAAGTCAGCGAGCGGCTCGGCCGCCACTGCGGCGGATCGACCGGCACGAATGTATGGATTTGCGCCATGATCGCCGCAGAAATGGCTGCGCGGGGCGAGGCAGGCTCGATCGTCTCGATCCTATGCGACGACGGCGCACGCTATGCCGATACGATCTTCAATGACGGCTGGCTCGAAGCGAAGGGCCTTGGCGTGGCAGAGCCCCGCGAGCGGATCCGGAAATTCTTCGAGACCGGACGGTTCTGAGTGGAGCGGGTGAAGGGAATCGAACCCTCGTCGTCAGCTTGGGAAGCTGCTGCTCTACCATTGAGCTACACCCGCGCGCCGGACGGCGGCATTTGCCGCAGCGCGGAGACAAGGTCAACGCGGGAAAATGCGTTCCTCGTAGCGATGTGGAGCCTGAGGACCAACACCTTGGCGTGCGCAGAAAGAAGACGCTAGGCAGGCCCGCAGGATCACAGACGGGAAACAAGACGCACCATGATCAGCGACGATCGCATCATCCTCGGCCTGCTGGGCGCATTGCTCGCCTTCGTTTTCGCGACGCGCGACCGGCCGGGATGGCAGCGGTTCTACATCTTCGTGCCGATCATTCTCGTCTGCTACCTCGTCCCGTCTCTTTTCGTGACCACCGGGCTGATCGACACGAGCGAGAGCCAGCTGTGGCCGGTCGCGAAGGATTATTTCCTGCCCGCTGCCTTGTTCCTGATGACGCTGAGCATCGACATCAAGGGCATCCTCGGACTCGGCAACAAGGCGATCATCATGTTCCTGACTGCTACGGTCGGGATAATCCTTGGCGGTCCCCTCGCACTGTGGATCGTCGCGCAGTTCGAGCCTTCGGTGGTCGGATCGGGCGACACTGCGGCCTGGCGCGGGCTGGCGACGCTGGCGGGCAGCTGGATCGGCGGCGGCGCGAACCAGACCGCGATGCTGGAAGTCTATGGCTATCCGCTGGAAGGCTTTGCTGCCCTTCTTGCGGTGGACATCATCGTGGCGGAAATCTGGATGATCTTCCTGCTCTACGGCGCCGGAGCAACCGAGAGGGTCGATCGCTGGCTGGGGGCGGACAGCTCCTCCATCGCCCGGCTGCGCGACAGCATGGCGGATTACTCAGAACGCATCGAGCGCGTGGCCAAGGCCAATGACTATGTGCTGCTCTTCGGCGCGACTATGGCCGTCGTCGGCGCGTCGCACCTGCTCGGCGGCTGGATCGGGGGCTGGTTTGCCAGCGTCCAGGGCGAGGACGCGACGCTGGCGAGCGAGTTCTTCTGGGTGGTCGTCATCTCCACCACCGCCGGCCTCGCCGCCAGTTTTACCCGCGCCCGCGAGCTGGAGGGTATCGGCGCGAGCAAGTTCGGCGTGCTCTTCATCTTCCTGCTGGTGGCGATCATCGGCACGCGCATGGACGTGACCAAGATCATGGACGCCCCTGCCTTCATGGCCATCGGCGCAATCTGGATGCTGTTCCACATCGTCCTGCTGTTGGTGGTCGCTAAGATCATCAAGGCGCCGTTCTTCTTCGTCGCGGTCGGCAGCAAGGCCAATGTCGGCGGGGCGGCAAGCGCGCCGGTGGTGGCGGCTGCTTTTCATCCGGCCCTTGCCCCCGTTGGCGTGCTGCTCGCTGTCCTTGGCTATGCGCTCGGCACCTATGGCGCGATCCTGTGCGCGCAGATGATGGCGGCGGTCGGCTAGCCGCAAGCGATGCCGGTTTCATTTGATACCGGTTGATTTCGCAACTTTGCGTTGCCAGAGCCGTTGGCAAGAAAAGAGAGGAATCTTTCATGCGCCAAGTCGACCATTTCATCGCCGGGGACAACCCCGCCGCCACTCGCAAGCACAAGATCTGGAACCCCTCGACTGGCGAGGTCCAGGCCGAAGTCGCGCTGGGCGATGCCGCGCTGCTGCAGAAGGCCGTCGATGCCGCGAAAAAGGTCCAGCCCGAATGGGCGGCGACCAATCCGCAGCGCCGCGCGCGCGTGATGTTCGAGTTCAAGCGCCTCGTCGAAGCGAACAAGCAGGAGCTGGCCGAGCTGCTTTCGAGCGAACACGGCAAGGTCGTCGAGGATGCGCATGGCGACGTGCAGCGCGGCCTAGAAGTGATCGAGTTCGCCTGCGGCATTCCGCAGGCGCTGAAGGGCGAATATACGCAAGGCGCAGGCCCCGGCATCGACGTTTATTCGATGCGCCAACCGCTCGGCATCGGTGCAGGCATCACGCCGTTCAATTTCCCCGCCATGATCCCGATGTGGATGTTCGGCATGGCGATTGCAGCGGGCAATGCGTTCATCCTCAAGCCGTCGGAACGCGATCCGAGCGTTCCGGTCCGGCTCGCCGAATTGTTCCTCGAAGCTGGCGCCCCCGAGGGCCTGCTGCAGGTCGTCCATGGCGACAAGGAAATGGTCGATGCCATCCTCGATCATCCCGACATTCCGGCGATCAGCTTCGTCGGCTCGTCCGACATCGCGCAATATATCTACTCGCGCGGCACGGCGAATGCGAAGCGCGTCCAGGCCTTCGGCGGCGCGAAGAACCACGGCATCGTCATGCCCGATGCCGATCTCGACCAGGTGGTGAACGACCTTGCCGGTGCCGCCTTCGGTTCGGCGGGCGAGCGCTGCATGGCGCTGCCCGTCGTGGTCCCCGTGGGCGAAGACACAGCCGACAAGCTGCGCGAAAAGCTGGTCCCCGCGATCAATGGCTTGCGTGTCGGCGTCTCGAACGATCCCGACGCGCATTACGGCCCCGTCGTCACGCCCGAACACAAGGCGCGCGTCGAAGGCTGGATCGACACGGCCGAGAAGGAAGGCGCGGAAGTCGTCATCGACGGACGTGGCTTCAGCCTGCAGGGCCATGAGGACGGCTTTTTCGTCAGCCCAACGCTGCTCGACCGCGTGACGCCGGACATGGAAAGCTACAAGGAAGAAATCTTCGGCCCCGTGCTCCAGATCGTGCGCGCGAAGGATTTCGAGGAAGCTGTGAAGCTCCCGAGCGAGCACCAGTATGGCAACGGCGTCGCCATCTTCACCCGCAACGGCCACGCGGCGCGCGAATTCGCGAACCGCGTGAATGTGGGCATGGTCGGCATCAACGTGCCGATCCCGGTACCGGTCAGCTATCACAGCTTCGGCGGCTGGAAGCGCAGCGGCTTCGGCGATATCGACCAGTACGGCATGGAAGGCCTCAAGTTCTGGACCAAGGCCAAGAAGGTCACCCAGCGCTGGCCCGACGGCGGCGGCGACGGCAGCAACGCCTTCGTCATCCCGACGATGGGGTGATACATGACCCGCCCGGCCCTCGCATCGCTTGCCGTATTTGCCCTGCTAGCCTGTTCGCCCGGCCAGAGCACGCCGGACGATCCCGCCCCGCAGCAGACCGCCATCCCGGTCGAGCCCGATGGCGGCATCGGCGACGGGGCACCGCCTTTGCCGGAGCTTATCGGCACGATCCCGCCACGCTTCCGCGGGGTGTGGGATTATGTCGAAGGAAACTGCGCCCCGGCGTCCGACCTGCGGCTCGATATTGGCGAGGCCTCCATCACCTTCTACGAATCCGCGGGCCAGTTGACCGGTATCGAGGACAGCGGCACCGGGAGCGTGATCGTCACGCTCGCCATGGAAGGTGAAGGCGAAACGTGGGAAGAGCGCCGCGAGCTGGTGCTCGAAGATGGCGGAGCGCGGCTGCTTGTCCTGGACCCGGCCGATGCAAGCGCCGGCCGCGATTTGCCGCGCAAACGCTGCGATAACTGAGGAGGACGATATGCGTAGTCTGTTGTTATGTGTTGTGGCACTGCCTCTCGCTGCGTGCGCTGGAGCATATTCAGAAGCACCCGGCTCAGTCCCGGTAAACCAAAGCGGCGGCGAATGCGATGCCCAGCCGGTCCAGTATCATATCGGGCACGAGGCGAGCGCCGAAATGGGTGCCACCATACTGCGAGAGAGTGGCGCGAAAACGCTGCGCTGGGGCCCGCCGAACTCTGCATGGACGATGGATTATCGGACCGATCGCGTGAACGTGCGCTATGACGAAAGCCGCGAGATCATCGAGATCACCTGCGGGTGAGCGACCGCCGCCACGCATTCACCGGCTCTCCGTTCGAGGCGCGGTTCGGCTTCGCCCGCGCGGTACGCGACGGCAACCGGATCGTCGTTGCCGGCACCGGTCCGATGGAAGACGATGGCTCGAGTACGCCAGGCGGTGCTGCCGAACAGGCGGAGCGCTGCTGCACCCTGATCCTTCGCGCAATCGAGGAGCTGGGCGGTTCTGGAAGCGACGTGGTCCGCACGCGCATGTTCCTGACCGATCCGGCCGATCAGGACGCGGTGGGAAAGGTGCACGCGCGCCACTTCGGCGAGGCGCGCGCCGCCGCAACAATGGTAGGCTGCGCATGGCTCTGCCGACCGGAATGGAAAGTCGAAATCGAGGTCGAAGCAATCGTTTCCGACTGACCGGCCTCACCCCTTCCCTTGCCCCCGCCAGAGGGCTAGAGCGCTGCCCATGACAGGACAATTCCAGCTTACCGACGACCAGCTGGCCATCCAGGAAATGGCCCAGCGCTTCACCGCCGACAACATCACGCCGCATGCCGGCGAGTGGGACGAGAAAAGCCACTTTCCGCGCGACGTGATCAAGCAGACCGCCGAACTCGGTTTCGGCGCGATCTATGTTTCGGAAGAGAGCGGCGGCATCGGCCTCGGCCGGCTCGAGGCGGCGCTGATCATGGAAGCCATGGCCTATGGCTGCCCGACCACCAGCGCGTTCATCTCGATCCACAACATGGCCAGCTGGATGATCGACCGCTTCGGCGGCGAAGGGGTGAAGGAAAAGTACCTTCCCGACCTCGTGACCATGGAGAAGATCGCCAGCTATTGCCTGACCGAGCCGGGCAGCGGTTCGGATGCCGCGGGCCTCAAGACCAGCGCGGTGCTGGATGGCGACCACTATGTGCTGAACGGCACCAAGCAGTTCATCTCCGGCGGCGGCGTGAACGATGTCTATGTCACCATGGTCCGCACTTCCGAGCACAAGACCAAGGGCATCACCTGCCTCGTGATCGACAAGGACACGCCGGGCGTCAGCTTCGGCGCACCGGAAAAGAAGCTCGGCTGGAATGCCAGCCCGACCGCGCAGGTCATTTTCGAGGATGCCCGCGTGCCGGTGGAGAACCGGGTCGGCGACGAAGGCGAGGGCTTCCGCTTCGCCATGATGGGTCTCGACGGTGGACGCCTCAACATCGGCGCCTGCTCGCTCGGCGGAGCGCAACGCTGCCTCGATGAGGCGGTGGCCTACACCAAGGATCGCCAGCAGTTCGACACGCCGATCGCGGGGTTCCAGAACACGCAGTTCATGCTGGCTGATATGGCAACCGATCTGGAGGCCGCACGCGCCCTCCTGTACCTCGCCGCCGCCAAGGTTACAGATAACGCGCCGGACAAGTCGCGCTTCTCGGCCATGGCCAAGCGCCTTGCGACCGACAATGGCAGCAAGGTCGTCAACGACGCGCTGCAACTGTTCGGCGGCTATGGCTACCTCAAGGACTATCCCATCGAGCGTTTCTGGCGCGACTTGCGAGTCCATTCGATCCTCGAAGGCACCAATCAGGTCATGCGCATGATCGTGGGCCGGGATTTGCTGAGGCAGTGAGCAATTCGATGACAGACGAAGTGAACATCCACACCCACGGCCGCACCGGCCATATCTCGCTCAATCGGCCAAAGGCGCTGCATGCGCTGACGCTCGACATGTGCCACGCGATGAGCGCGCCACTGTCCGGGTGGGCCGATGACGACGAGATCGAGGCAGTCATCCTCGACCACGCCGAAGGTCGCGGTTTCTGCGCCGGCGGCGACATCAACCTGCTGCGCCATTCCGCGCTGAACGATGGGGGCAAAAGCGGTCGTGAGTTCTTTCACGACGAATACCAGCTCAACCATCAGATTATGACCTATGAGAAGCCCATCGTGGCCTTCATGGACGGCATCACGATGGGCGGCGGCGTGGGCATCGCCCTGCCCTGCAAATATCGCGTCGCGACCGAGAATACGCGCTTCGCAATGCCCGAGACCGGTATCGGTCTTTTCCCCGACGTCGGCGGCGGCTGGCACCTCTCGCGCCTCGGCGGACGGCTCGGCCAGTTCCTGGCGCTGACCGGCGCGCGGCTGGACGGGGCCGAATGCCACTTCGCAGGGATCGCGACGCATTACATCCCTGCCGAGAAGCTGGCGGAGGCTAAGGCGCGGATCACCGAGCATCCCGGCCGCATTGCGGGCATTCTGTCCGAGCTGTCGGTGACCCCGCCCGAGCCCCGGATCGAGGCCAATTGCGAGCGGATCAACAGGCACTTCGCTTCCGACCGCTACGAGGACATCCTCGCAAGCCTGGAGGCCGACGATAGCGATTGGGCTGCCAAGGAGCTCGCCACACTGCGCACCAAGAGCCCGCAGACCTGCAAGGTCGCGCTGCGCCAGCTAACGGAAAGCGAAAAGCTGGATAGTTTCGCCGACAACATGCGGATGGAATATCGCATCGCCTCGCGCGTCCTGACCCGCCCCGACTTCGCCGAGGGCGTGCGCGCGGTAATCGTCGACAAGACCAACGACCCCCACTGGGATCCGGCAACGCCCGAGGGCGTGAGCGAGGAACTGCTCGAAAGCATCTTCGCCCCGCTTCCCGAAGGCGAGGAGTGGGAGCCGTTGCAGTAATTGTCATCCCAGCGAAAGCTGGGATCGCTGTCCGCTTGGCCGGACTTAACTGAGACCGATCCCAGCTTTCGCTGGGATGACGGAGAATAGAATGAGCTACGAAACCATCACCGTCGAACAGCGCGATGCCGTCACGTTGATCACATTGAACCGCCCCCAGGCGCTCAATGCGCTGAACAGCAAGATGCTGGAAGAGCTGATCGAGGCTTTCGCCGCCTACCAGGCCGACAGCAGCCAGCTCTGCGCAGTGCTCACCGGATCGGGCGACAAGGCCTTCGCCGCCGGCGCCGACATCAAGGAAATGAGCGAGAAGGACGCAGCCGACTTCTACCTCGACGACTTCTTCGCGCCCTGGACCAGCGAGATCGTGAAGAAGACCCGCAAACCGTGGATCGCCGCGGTCAACGGCTTCGCACTGGGCGGCGGGTGCGAACTGGCCATGATGGCGGACTTCATCATCGCTTCGGAAAACGCCAAATTCGGCCAGCCCGAGATCAAGCTGGGGGTCGCTCCCGGAATGGGTGGATCGCAGCGCCTGACCAAGGCGGTCGGCAAGTCGAAGGCGATGGAAATGTGCCTGACGGGCCGAATGATGGACGCCGAGGAAGCCGAACGCAGCAACCTCGTCGCGCGCGTCGTGCCGCATGACGACCTGCTGGACGAAGCGATGAAAACCGCCACGCAAATTGCGAGCATGCCGCCGATGGCCGCTATCGCGAACAAGGAAATGGTCAACGCCGCGTTCGAGACCAGCCTAGACCAGGGGCTGATCATCGAGCGCCGCATTTTCCAGATCCTCACCGCGAGCGAGGACAAGCAGGAAGGTATGGCCGCCTTCGTCGAGAAGCGCGAGGGCAAGTGGAAGGGTAGGTAATGAGCCTGGAAATCTATCCGCTGATTGGCCTCGTGTGCGGCCTTGTCGGGGGATGGATATGGGAAAATGTGATACCGGGCGGGATTGCAGCAATAGCGATAGCGCTTCTTGCGGGATAGATCGCGGCGGCGCCTTCCAGCTTTGATGGGCTAAGCCTCTTGATTGTCATCCTTGGAACAATCCTGGCCGGACTCATGTCCTTCTTCGGCACCGTCACAGGCAGCCGGTTGAAAGAATACTTCGAGAGGAAATCAGAATGAAAATCGCCTTCATCGGCCTCGGCAACATGGGCGGCGGAATGGCCGCGAACCTCGTAAAGGCGGGGCATGAGGTGAATGCCTTCGACCTGTCGGAAGAGGCACTTGAGGCGGCAAAGCACAATGGCTGCGCGACTTTCACCGATGCGGCTGAAGCCGTGCAAGGTGTCGAGGGGGTGGTGACGATGCTGCCCAATGGCGCGATCGTGAAGTCGGTCTATGAAGGCAGCGTGATCGGCAAGGCTCCGGCGGGTGCAGTGCTGCTCGACTGCTCGACCATCGATGTCGCCACTGCGAAGGATGTCATCGCCACGGCCGAAGCTGCCGGATACGACATGGTCGATGCCCCTGTTTCAGGCGGGATCGCGGCGGCTAATGGTGGGACGCTGACCTTCATGGTCGGCGGCACCGAGAAGGCCTTCGGACGCGCCGAAGACGTGCTGCAGGCGATGGGCAAGGCCGTCATCCATGCGGGCGATGCCGGCGCAGGCCAGACCGCCAAGATCTGCAACAACATGCTGCTTGCCATTTCGATGATCGGCACCGCCGAAGCGATGAAAATGGCCGAGAAGCTGGGCCTCGATCCGCAGAAATTCTACGAGATCTCCAGCCAGTCCTCGGGCTATTGCTGGTCGCTCAACGCCTATACGCCCCTGCCCGGCGTGGGCGTCGAGAGCCCGGCGGACAATGATTACAAGGGTGGCTTTGCAACCGCGCTGATGCTCAAGGATTTACGTCTCGCCATGGATGCAGCTCAGGATGTGGACGCCACCACCGTGCTCGGTGCGAAGGCGGCGGAGATCTACGAGAAGCTCGCCGAAGAGCACGGCGCGCTCGACTTCTCCTCTGTCATCAAGACGCTCTGATCTCGGCAATCATCCGCGCCAGCCAGTCGCGCGGTGCTGTGCGCTTGCCGACGTCCGCGACGAATTCCTGTCCGCGCGCCACGCTCCGCAGCCTGCCGCCGCGCAGCCAGCGATCGGCGCGGTCGTGATAGCTGAGGCCACCCTTGCGTAGCCACTCCGGGCGGCCCCACAGGCTCGGTGGCCCTTCGGGCACTGTCAGCCGCAGGGCATCGCTTGCGCGATTGGCGACGTTGCCGGGCCCGGCATAGATCGTGTCGTTCTTGCCATGCATCGCCAGCGCATGCGGATGGCGGTGCTCGACGAGCCACTCCGGCACTCCTTCTGCCAATTCGATGACCTCCACGACCTCGAGATAACCGAAGATGCGATGGTGCGGTTCGCCGCCGTCCGCGCGGAACAGGCCGAAGAACAGGAACACGTCGCCGACCCCGACGCCGCGGTTGGCCAGATGCGTTTGCGCTGCGCCGACCTGGCCGAACAGGCAGATGCCCTCCCCGGTGAACATCGGATCGTGATGGCAGAGGTCGTCGGCGCCATGTTGGCCCCGGCTGGCCGCGTGCGCCAATTCTCCCAGCCCGAGATCCCCATAGCTTGTGCGCGATGCCGCTCCCGCCGGGATCGGCAGGCTGACGGGTCGCCCGTCCACGATCGGCGACGGTCCGCCGCCCGAAGCACTGTCGAAGCCCTTGCGACTGAAGATAATCCGCATGGCGCACTCGCTGCCCGCTGCGCTGCAAGGTGACAACCCCGCACTTCGGGCCTAAATGCGCGCGCATGGCTACGCAGACACACGCAAAGATCACCGCCCTCGTCATGGCCGGCAAGCGCTCCGGCGTCCTCGACCCGTTGGCCGTGCGTGCCGGTGTCGCACAGAAATGCGTGGTGCCAGTGGGCGGTATGCCGATGATCGAGCGGGTGATTGCGAATGTCGCCGCCTGCGATCGTATCGGGGAAATCCGCGTCGTGGCACATGAACCGGACGAGATCGCGGCGATCCCGTCGATCAAGGCGCTGATGGACGAAGGTCGATTGGTGTTCCGCCCCGGCGCGTTCAACCTCGTCGACAGCGTGTTTTCCGGCGCGAAGGGTGCCAGCTATCCGATCATGATCACCACGGCCGACAATTGCTTGTGGCTGCCGCACGATTACGCCGAATTCATCGACAAGGCGATCGCCAACCAGGCAGGCGCGGCCGCCGCCCTGGCGCGAAAAGAAGGCGTGATCGCAGCCGACCCGGTAGGCCAGAAGAAGTTCTACGAATTTTCCGACGGCGGCTATTCCAACTGCAACACTTATTGGATCGGCAGCGAAGAGGCTCTCGGCGCGGCGGAAATCATGCGCGGCGGCGGCCAGTTCATGAAATTTCCCAGCCGCATCGCCAAAGCCTTCGGCGTGGTGAACCTGATCCGCTTCTTCCTCGGCTGGGGCACGAAGGAGAAACTCTTCGCGCAGGTCTCGCGCCGCTTCGGCTTCAAGCTTGTGCCGCTCGAGATGAGCAATGGCTATTGCGCCATCGACGTCGATAACGAGCGCACCTTCGAAGTCACCGAGCGCCTGCTGGCCAAGCGGAACGCCTCCGCCGCCTGAGGCTGCGACACCTGAACGATGAAACGGCTGCTCCGCAATATCGGCTGGCTGCTCAGCGGCCGCGGCGTCAATGCCGTGCTAAGCCTCGTCTATCTGGCGCTCGCCACGCGGACGCTGGGTCTCGACGGGTTCGG
The DNA here is from genome assembly GCA_947499095.1 of uncultured Erythrobacter sp. GTDB lineage: Bacteria > Pseudomonadota > Alphaproteobacteria > Sphingomonadales > Sphingomonadaceae > Qipengyuania. The sequence continues at coordinate 147,765 of CANMMR010000006.1, read as the reverse complement.
CTATTTCGCGCTCATCGTCGCGCTCGGGCAGACCGTCACGGGCCTCGCGAACTTCCAGACCTGGCAATTCGTCGTGCGCTGGGGTGCGAGCGAGGATGGCCCCGCCGAAGCGACCGGCTTCGCCATCGCGCTCGACCTCCTGTCCATCGTGCTCGGGACCGTGCTCGCCGCCGCGCTGTGCTGGTCCGCACAGTTCTGGCTACCCCTGCCCCCCGACCTGCTGTGGCTCGCCTTCGGCTTTTGCATGGTTTCGCTGCTGGCCATCCGCACCACCCCGACCGGGCTGCTACGGCTGCGGTTCGAATACGGCCGAGCGACGGCAGCTGAGGCGGTACAGCCTGTAATCCGCGCATTGGGCGCAATCCTCGCCGCGATCTTCATGCCGACCGTCACCGGCTTCATCCTCGCCTGGGCCGCTGCCGAAGTCTGCGTGGCTGCCGCGCTCTGGTTCGCTGCCGGCCGGACCGAGCGGATCGACTTCTCCCAGATCAGCCTCTTCCGCCTCCCGCGCGAGCATGCCGGGGCGTGGAAATTCGTGTGGTCGACCAACCTCACCGGAAGCCTCAACATCGGCTCCAAACAGGTTCTCATCCTGCTGGTCGGTGCGATCGGCGGCGAGGCGTTCGCAGGCGGCTTCCGTGTCGCCAGCCAGCTCGGCCAAGCGCTGGTCAGCCTGGCGCAGACCGTCTCCAAGGCGATCTATCCCGAGCTGGTGCACGCCCGCGACAATGCCCACGACATGGCGCGCCGCATGGCCAATATAGCGCTCGTCGGCGGTGCGCTGGCCGTGCTGGTGGCGATCTTCCTCGGGCGGCCGGGACTGGTCCTGATCGCCGGGCCCGAATTCCGTGTGGTCTATTGGGCGATGGTCATCCTCGCCATTGCCGGAGCCATCGAGCTGGTCGGGGCTAGCCTGGAATCGCTACTGGTCAGCGCCGGCCGGGCCGGTACCGCCTTCGTCATGCGCGCGGTGCCAACGATCATCGGCCTGTCGCTGCTGCAGGTTGCGATGGACTGGAACGGGCTGAAAGGCGCGGCCTTTACCGTCCTCGGCGCCAGCGCGCTGTCCGTGATCGGCTTCTGGGTGGCGGTGATCTCGCTCAGCCAGATCACCATCACCGTGGAACCGAAAACCGACAGCCGCGACTAGCGTCCGCCGACTTCGCTAAGGACCGGCGTTCCGGCTGGAGCGCTTTGCTCCTTGTAGGCGAGCACCGGCTTCCTTGCGGCCTGCGTTTCGTCGAGGCGGCGCCGCGGGGCATAGAAGGGCGCAGTCTTGAGCGTCTCGTCGCCAGCCTTGGCCCGCTCCGCAACGCTGCGCAGGGCCAGGATGAACTGATCCAGCGCCGCCTTGCTTTCCGTCTCGGTCGGCTCGACCAGCATCGCTCCGTGGACCACCAGCGGGAAATACATGGTCATCGGATGATAGCCTTCGTCGATCAGCCCCTTGGCGAGATCGAGCGTCGACAGCCCCTCGGCAAAGCCTGTGTCGCTGAACAGCGCCTCGTGCATGCAGGGGCCGCTATGGGCGAAGGGCGCGTCGAGCACATCTTCCAGGCTGCGCAGGATGTAATTCGCATTGAGCACGGCATCCTCGGCCACCTGTCGCAAGCCGTCCGCCCCGTGGCTGAGGATATAGGACAGCGCGCGGGTGAACATGCCCATCTGGCCGTGGAACGCGGTCATGCGCCCGAAATGCTGCATGCGGCCGCCGAAATGCTCTTCGGAGAAGCTGTCGGCGTCCTCTTCCTCGACGAGGTGGACGATGCCGTCCTTTGTCCGCGAGGTGTAAGGCAATGGTGCGAAGGGGCTGAGCGCTTCGGAGAGCACGACCGGGCCGGAGCCGGGGCCGCCGCCGCCGTGCGGGGTGGAGAAGGTCTTGTGCAGGTTGATGTGCATCGCATCGACGCCGAGATCGCCGGGGCGGACCTTGCCGACGATGGCGTTGAAGTTCGCCCCGTCGCAATAGACGAAGCCGCCTGCTTCGTGGACCGCGTCGGAAATCGCCTTCAGGTCGCGCTCGAACAGGCCGAGGGTCGAGGGATTGGTGATCATCACCCCGGCCACGTCCGGCCCGAGGCGGCTTTTCAGCGCATCGAGATCGACGCGGCCGTCCGAATTGGCCGGAATGTCCTCGATCTCGTAACCGGCGAAGGCGGCGGTGGCGGGATTGGTGCCATGCGCGCTTTCGGGGACGAGGATGACCTTGCGCGCATCGCCGCGCGCTTCCAGGGCAGCGCGGATGCAGAGGATCCCGCACAGCTCGCCATGCGCGCCCGCCTTGGGGCTCATCGCCACGCCATGCATGCCGGTGAGGTGGATCAGCCAGAAGGCAAGCTCGTTGATCACCTCCAGCGCGCCGCGCACCGTATCGACCGGTTGCAGCGGGTGGACGTCGGCAAAGCCGGGCATCCGCGCGACCTTCTCGTTGAGCCGCGGGTTGTGCTTCATCGTGCAGCTGCCGAGCGGGAACAGGCCGAGATCGATGGCATAGTTCTGCCGGCTGAGGCGCGTATAATGACGCACGGTTTCCGGCTCGGTCAGGCCGACGAGCCCGATGGGTTCGCTCCGCTCGAAACTGCCAAGCCGACTGGAGGGCGCGGGCGTCGGCGGGCTCGGCTGCTCCACTCCGGCAAGGTCCAGCTTGGCAGCGAAATCGAAATCGACACCGGTGGTCTCGCTGTGACCGATCTCGAACAGCAGCGGTTCTTCGAGCATCAGCGCGCGATTGCCGGTTGCGGTTTCGGGACTGCTCATCGCCTTGTCGCCCTCGACCGGGGAGCCGGGCTTCCAGCCCGATGCGTTCGGAGTTTTCGTCGGCGCGTTCATGCCAGCACCTCCTCGAGCGCGGAGGCAAGGATTTCGATATCCTCCTCCGTTGTGGTTTCGGTCACTGCGACCAGCAGCCCGTTGGCAAGCGCCTCATTGCCGGGGAACAGGCGGCCGAGCGAGACGCCGGCAAGCACATTCTGCCCGGTCAGCTTGCGCACAATCTGGCGCGCGTCGCCATCCAGCAGCACGGTGAATTCGTTGAAGAAGCTCTCGTTGAGCACTTCGACACCGGGCACCTTGGCCAGCCGGTCGGCGGCGATGCAGGCAAGGCGGTGGTTCTCCATCGCCAGCTGCCGCAACCCCTTCTCGCCGAGCAGCGTCATGTGAACGCTGAACGCCAGCGCACAGAGGCCGGAATTGGTGCAGATGTTCGAGGTCGCCTTTTCGCGGCGGATGTGCTGCTCGCGCGTGGACAGCGTCAGCACGAAGCCGCGCTTGCCCTCCGCATCGACCGTTTCCCCGCACAGGCGGCCCGGCATCATGCGGACATGCTTTTCGTCGCGCACGGCGAAGAGGCCAAGATACGGCCCGCCGAATTGCAGGCCTACGCCGATCGCCTGGCCCTCGCCGACGACGATGTCCGCGCCCAGCTCTCCCGGCGATTTCACCGCACCGAGCGCCACGGGCTCGGTGTTGACCGCGATGACCAGCGCGCCCTGTTCATGCGCCGCCTCGGCGATTTTCGCGATATCGGGAAGGCGGCCGAGGATGTCGGGATATTGCACCACGACGCAGCTCGTGTCGCTATCGATGCGGGCGATAAGGCCGTCGTCATCGGGCTTGGCCGTCAGGCTGGGCGGAGCTCCGGCGATCTCGTCTTGCGTGAACTTGGCCATCGTCCGGACGACTTCGGCGTAATGCGGGTGGAGCGCGCCGGAGAGCACGACCCTGCGCTTCTTGCCGCGGGCGATGCGGCTGGCCATGGCAACCGCTTCCCAGCACGCAGTCGAGCCATCGTACATCGACGCATTGGCGACCGCGCAGCCATAGAGCCGTGCGACCTGCGTCTGGAATTCGAACAGCATCTGCAGCGTGCCCTGCGCGATTTCCGGCTGGTAGGGCGTATAGGCGGTCAGGAACTCGCCGCGCTGGATGATGTGATCGACGCTGGCGGGGACATGATGCTTGTAGGCTCCCGCCCCAAGGAAGAAGGCCGCATCCGCCGCCGCGAGGTTCTTCTTGCTGAGCCGCCGCATATGCTTTTCGACCGCCATCTCGCTGGCATGCATCGGGAGGCCTTCGATCGGGCCGTTCAGCCGCGCCTCTTCCGGCACATCGACGAACAGGGCATCGATGTCGCTCGCGCCGATTTTGGCGAGCATCGCCGAACGGTCGGTATCGGTCAGGGGTAGGTAGCGCATATGTGTCCCTTCAAGCCCCGCCGGGGCGTCAGCGCGTTAAAGGCTATCGCAGAAGCTCTTGTAGGCTTTGGCGTCCATCAGCCCTTCGAGTTCGGACTTGTCGCCGATGGTCATCTTGAAGAACCAGCCGGTTTCCTCGGGCGAGGTGTTCACCAGCGCCGGGTCTTCCTCCAGCGCCTCGTTCGATTCCATCACTTCGCCGCTGATCGGGGCGTAGACGTCGCTGGCTGCCTTGACGCTTTCGACCACGGCAGCGTCCTTGCCCTTGTCGATCATGCTGCCGACTTCGGGCAGCTCGACGAAGACGATATCGCCAAGCTGGCCCTGCGCGTAATCGGTGATGCCGACGGTGGCGCTATCGCCCTCCACGTCGATCCATTCATGCTCTTCGGTGAAGTAACGGGCCATCGGGTCAGCTCCCTCGGTAATAGTTGTGGGGGACGAAGGGGAGCGTCACCACCTTCGCCGCAAGTCTCTTGTTACGAACCATGATCTCAAGATCGGTTCCCGCATCGGCGTGAGCGACATCGACATAGCCCATGGCGATCGGGTGGCCGAGCGTGGGCGAGAAGCCGCCACTGGTGACGCGGCCTACCTTGTCGTCGCCTGCGTAGATTTCCGCACCTTCACGGGCCGGCAGACGCCCCTCTAGGGCAAGACCCACGCGGCGTTCTTTCGGGCCGGACTCCATCAGCGTCTTCACCGCCTCGAAGCCCATCCAGCCGCCTGTCTCGCGGCGCTTCTTGGTGAGCGCGAAGGCGAGATCGGCGCTGACCGGATCAACCGTGTCGGTCATGTCGTGGCCGTAGAGCGGCAAGCCCGCTTCGAGCCGCAGGCTGTCGCGCGCGCCGAGGCCTGCCGGACGCACTTCGATCTCCGCGCACAGCCGGTCGCACAGCGATTCCGCGAATTCGGCGGGGACCGAGATCTCGAATCCGTCCTCGCCGGTGTAGCCTGCGCGGGTGATCCGCAGCGGCCATTCGCCGAAGTCATGTTCGAGCGATTGCATGAACACGAGTTGCTCGGGGACGCCGCGCATGATGCGGTTGAGCGCAGTCGCAGCGTTGGGGCCCTGCAGCGCGACCAGCGCGTAATCGTCCATGTGGGTCAGCGTAACATCGTCGTCGAGATGCTCGCGCAAATGAGCGATATCGTCCCATTTCATCGCGCCATTGACGACGATGTAATAGGCAGGCTCGCCCCAATGACCTTCGGTGCCGGCGTCCTCGTCGCCCTCGATCCACGGGGTGGCATTCGTCACCATCAGATCGTCGAGGATCCCGCCCTCGTCGTTGAGGAGCAGCGAGTAGCGGACCCGGCCCGGCTTCAGTGTGGCGATCGCGCCGGGAAGCAGCTTTTCCAGCTCTTCCGCCGCCTTGTCGCCCGTGACCATCAACTGGCCCATGTGGCTGACATCGAACAGGCCCGCGTTGCTCCGCGTCCATTCGTGTTCGGCGACGATCCCGCCGCCGGTTTCCTTGTTGTACTGGATCGGCATCCAGTAACCGGCGAACTCGACCATGCGAGCGCCCTTGCCGCGATGCCACGCATCCAGCGGCAGCGTGCCGGTTTCCTGCTGTTCGTTTTCTTCAGTCTCGCTCAAGTCCCGTCCTTCAAAGCATGGGCGCGCCGATCCCGGCGCGGAAAAACAACCCATGCCCCCTCTGTCGGGAAACCTGAGAGACTGGCACGCGGATGGGCGTGCTTACCCCTTCGGTGGCTGGCCGCGATGGCGACCGGCGCTTTCCAGAGTGTCGATGGCCCGCACGGTCCGGTGGCCTGAGAGTTTCCGGGGCGGTTGCTCCTTCGGCGGTACGGGGACGGCGCCCCGCACGCTCTCCCGTGCGCGCCCGCTACAGAATCGCTCCCGCAGCCGACGGCCGTTGCACTGCGACAATCCCCGCGCAGCGTCAATCGCGAAAAGCCTTATTCCCCGGCCTCGATCGCGCGGCGAACAAGGGCGATTTCCTCGGGCGCGAAACCGCCTTCGTCCGGAGAAGTGCGATCGCGCACGGCGGTGGCAAGGTAGGCGAGGTCTTCGCTGTCGTCCTCCGCGATCCACAGACCGGAGCGCAAGCCATACGCTTCGCCCGCATGGCCATCACGGTGTACACTGTCCGCGAAGAGATCGTCGGTGCAACCATCCAGTGCCAGAGAGAGCGCGTGCACGCCTGTCCCGTAGTTGCCGCGGCGAGCTAAATCATGTCGATCAGCTCCAATTGAGCGATAGCAGGTAAAGCGCGGACAGGACGATCCAACTGCCGTCGAGCGTCTTGAGGCGCCTCGCCCCAAGCCAGAGCGCAATCGGTCGCGCAAGGAACCCACCCAGTGCCGCCGCAGGAGCTGCTAGCAGTACCACCTCCCACTGAATCGTGCCCGCCTCGACATGCCAGAGAGCGCCTACGACGACGCTGACCGAGGAGATCAAGCAGGCTGCCCCTGTGCAGAGCAGGACTGGGTAATGCCGGATGAACAAGTATAGCGCGACAAGTTCGCCGATGCCGACGGAGAACAAAGCCGTCAGCATGCCACCCGGTATTGCGAGCATCAGCAAGACAGCGAGGTCGAGACGCTCGAGCCGAGCCTTTTCCGCACGCTCCAGATTGACCGTCCAGGTCGAGGCGATCAACGCAATGCCGAGCAGTATGGAAAAAGTCTTGTAGCCCATCAAGACTGCGTGCTGGTCGAAAGCCGTCAGGCGCTGGGTTGCATGCATGACAGGCAACGACAGCGCCAGAACCGCCCCGGCCACGGTGAAGAAATCCCTCGGACGCACCTGTGCATGCAAAGGTCCAGGCTGCGGCTGGTGATACAATCGGTCGGTCCAGCGCAGGGCCCCCATCGTCATGCCGAAACTCTGAATACACATGGAAACCCCCACCACTTGCAGTGGCTGAAGGTCCATAACCTCCCATTCGCGCAGGGCGTTGAAGACCGGCACGAAGACTACCCCGCCGCCGGTACCGGACGTATTGGCGATGATCGCTCCGATGACCCCGATCCCGGGGAGGAACCATAGGCGAGAGATAAGTCGCGTATCGTAGGGGGCCAAAAACAACAGCGCGCCGAAGGCGAGCAGCAGAATGCCGCCGCCGATCCAAACCAGCCTCCCCTTCGGCAGGGTGCTCAATCGAGATTGGGCCTCAGCCATCGTTCGGCCGTCGCCATATCGACCCCGCGCCGCTGCGCATAGTCTTCCAGCTGGTCGCGCCCGATCCGGGCGACGCCGAAATACTGCGCTTCCGGGTGCCCGAAGTAGAATCCGCTGACGGCAGCGGTGGGCCACATGGCGAAATTCTCGGTCAGCGTCAGGCCGGCGTTGCCGGGCACATCGAGCAGGTCGAACAGTATCGGCTTCAGGCTGTGATCGGGGCAGGCCGGATAGCCCGGTGCAGGGCGGATGCCGCGATATTCTTCCTTGATCAGCGCCTCGTTGGTCAGCTGCTCGTGAGGCGCATAGCCCCAAAGGTCGGTGCGGACGTGCTGGTGCAGGCGTTCGGCAAAGGCCTCGGCAAAGCGGTCCGCCAGCGCTTTCAGGAGGATGTCCGAATAATCGTCCTTATCCTCGAGGAAGCGCTTCGAATGTTCGTCGATGCCGTGGATGCCGACGGCGAAGCCGCCCATCCAGTCGCCCGCGGGGTCGATGAAATCGGCAAGGCACATGTTCGCCCGGTCGCGGCTTTTCTTCACCTGCTGGCGCAGGAATGGGAGCACGACGTCGTCGCGATCGTCGAGATGCAGCGTCACATCGTCACCGTCTCGCGCGCAGGGCCAGAAGCCGACGACGCCCTTAGCGGTAAGCCACTTCTCGTTCACGATCCGGTCGAGCATTTCATTGGCGTCGGCGAATAGCTGTGTCGCCGTCTCGCCCACGACTTCGTCCTTCAGGATCGCGGGATAATTGCCATGCAGTTCCCATGCACGGAAGAAGGGCGTCCAGTCGATATAGTCGCGCAGATCGGCGAGCGACCAGTCGTCGAACACATGTACCCCGGGCTTCAGCGGCGGGGCGGCCTTGTCCGACAGGAAGGCGTCGTAATAATTGGCGCGGGCGTCCTCGATGCTCAGCAGCACGCTCTGCCCCTTGCCCGCCCGGGCATCGCGGACATGGCTATAGTCGCTCGCCGTGGTCTCGACGAATTGGTCGCGCTGCGTGTCCGATAAGAGCCGACTGGCGACGCCGACCGCGCGGCTCGCGTCGAGCACGTGGATCACCGGACCCTCATAGGCCGGATCGATGCGCAGCGCGGTATGCACCTTGCTGGTCGTCGCCCCGCCGATCAGCAGCGGCATGTCCATGCCCGCCGTCTGCATCTCTTCGGCCACGGTCACCATCTCGTCAAGCGAGGGCGTGATGAGCCCGGACAGCCCGATCATGTCGGCTTTTTCCTCGCGCGCCGTCTCGAGGATTTTCGACCAGGGGACCATCACGCCGAGATCGATCACGTCATAGCCGTTGCACTGCAGTACCACGCCGACGATGTTCTTGCCGATATCGTGGACGTCGCCCTTCACGGTCGCCATCACGATCTTGCCCTTCGCCTTGCGCTCGGCTTCGGGAAGCAGATCCTTCTCCGCCTCGATGAAGGGGATGAGATGCGCGACGGCCTTCTTCATCACGCGGGCCGATTTCACGACTTGCGGCAGGAACATCTTGCCGCTGCCGAACAGGTCGCCGACCACATTCATGCCGTCCATCAGCGGGCCTTCGATCACCTCGATCGGGCGACCGCCTGAAGCGGCGACAAGCTCGCGCGTTTCCTCCGTGTCGGCGACGACATGCGCATCGATGCCCTTTACCAGCGCGTGCTCCAGCCGCTTTTTCACCTCCCAGCCGCGCCATTCCTCGGCCGCCTTTTCGTCGGCGGCGGACTTGCCCTTGTAGCTTTCGGCAAGGTCGATCAGCCGCTCCGTAGCATCCGGACGGCGCATGAGGATCACGTCCTCGCAGGCCTCGCGCAGGGTCGGGTCGATCTGGTCGTAAACATCCAGCTGGCCCGCATTGACGATCGCCATGTCCAGCCCGGCAGGGATCGCGTGGTACAGGAACACCGAATGCATCGCGCGGCGCACGGTCTCGTTGCCCCGGAAACTGAAGGATAGGTTGGAGAGGCCGCCGCTGGTCTTGGCGTGCGGACAGGCTGCCTTGATTTCGGCCACCGCTTCGATGAAGTCGAGCCCGTAGCGGTCGTGCTCGTCGATCCCGGTCGCCACGGCGAAGATATTGGGATCGAAGATAATGTCTTCCGCAGGGAAGCCGATGCTCGTCAGCAGCTGGTAGGCGCGCGTGCAGATTTCGACCTTGCGGTCCTTCGTATCGGCCTGACCGCTCTCGTCGAAGGCCATGACCACTACGGCGGCGCCATAGTCCATGCATTTGCGCGCCTGCTCCAGGAACTGGTCTTCGCCTTCCTTCATGCTGATCGAATTGACGATCGGCTTGCCGGAGACGCATTTGATGCCGGCCTCGATGACTTCCCATTTGGAGCTGTCGACCATCACCGGCACGCGCGCGATATCGGGTTCGGCGGCGATCAGCTTGAGGAAGGTGGTCATCGCCCTCTCGGCATCGAGCAGGCCTTCGTCCATATTGACGTCGATGACCTGCGCGCCGTTTTCGACCTGCTGGCGCGCGACTTCGACGGCGGCATTGTAATCGTCCGCCAGGATCAGTTTCTTGAACCGGGCGGAGCCGGTCACATTGGTGCGTTCGCCGATATTGACGAAGCGGGCAGTCGTAAGGTCACTCATAAATTTCAGGTCCGGTCGAGGTCGCGTGCCAGTACGACATCGTCGTAAAGCTTCCCGCCGACATCGAATCGGCGGGTGGCGATTTGGGTGAAGCCATTCTTGCGATAGAAGCCGATGGCACGGTGATTGTCGTTTTTCACGCCCAGCAGGAGGCGGTCATTGCCTGCCGCTGCCTGCAAGACGGCGTCGAACAGCCGTTTCGCAGTACCGCTCCCGTGAAAGCGGGACAGCACGTAGATTTTCTTCAGCTCGATATCGCCCTCGTCGGCGGCCTCGAGCTCAGGCCGGTTGAGCAGCGCATAGCCGATGGGAGCTCCGTCCGTCTCGGCGAGCCAGGCTCTAGCGCCCTCGCCGAGCAGATTGGCCAGATACGCCGCCTCATGGTGCTTGTCGCAATGCGCCACTAAGGCTTCCCCGTCGATCATGCCTGCGAACGTTTCGAGAAATGTCACGTTGGAGATGAGCGAAAGCCGTGCCGCGTCCACTATGCCGGCCTCGCGAATTTTCCCATCGTGATCGGGGTGCTCGCTCATGCCGCAATCGTGAATGGCTCGAGGCCTGCCAGGCGCATGTCCGGGTCGACGGTCGGCAGCTTGCGCGGTGCAATGCCGTCGACTGCCTTCGCCATCGCGGCGATGTGGGCCGGGGTGGAACCGCAGCAGCCGCCCAGCGCATTGATGCGGCCATTGTCGGCCCACACCTTGGTCAGCGACGCCGTTGTCTCGGGGAGCTCGTCGTATTCGCCCAGATCGTTGGGCAGGCCGGCATTGGGATAGGCCATCAAATAGGTGTCCGCGATGTCCGACAGGATCTGGACATGCGGGCGCAGCTGTTCTGCGCCGAAGCTGCAGTTGAGGCCCATCGTCAGCGGCTTGGCGTGGCGCACGGTGTACCAGAAGGCCTCCACCGTATGGCCCGACAGGTTGCGGCCCGACAGATCGGTCAGCGTGAGCGAGATCATGATCGGTATATCCTGCCCGAGCTCGCGCTCCAGCTGCTTGATAGCCATGATCGCGGCCTTGCAGTTGAGCGTATCGAACACGGTCTCGATCAGGATGAAATCCGCCCCGCCTTCGATCAGCCCGCGCGCCTGCTCGACATAGACGGCCACGATTTCGTCATAGGTGACTTCGCGAAAGCCCGGGTCCTCGACATCGGGCGAGAGCGACAGCGTCTTGTTGGTCGGCCCCATCGCGCCTGCGACGAAACGGGGGATGCCGTCTTTCGCAATCGCGGCGTCGATAGCCTCGCGAATGATGCGCGCGGCCGAGACGTTGATCTCGTGCACCAGATGCTCGGCGTCGTAATCCGCCTGGCTGATGCGATTGGCGTTGAAGGTGTTGGTCGCAAGAATATGCGCCCCCGCTTCGATATAGCTGTCGCAGATTCTCCGGATGACCTGCGGCTGCGTCAAATTGACGAGATCGTTATTCCCCTTCTGGTCGGCGGTCAGGCCGGTATCGCCCGCATAGTCTTCCGGCGCCAGTTTGGCGCGCTGGATCTCGGTGCCATAGGGGCCGTCCTTGATGAGGATGCGCTGGCTGGCGGCTTCGGCGAATTCGGTACGTTTGGACATGTCAGGCCTTCGGTCGCAGGCCGAGCATATGGCAGATCGCATAGCTCAGTTCGGCGCGGTTGAGAGTGTAGAAGTGAAACTGGCGCACGCCGCCCGCATAGAGGCGACGGCACATTTCGGCAGCGATCGTCGCGCTGACCAGCTGGCGGGCTTCGGGCCGCTCGTCGAGGCCGTCGAACAGCCCTTCCATCCAGTCGGGAATAGCCGTGCCACACAAACCGCTCATCCGCTGGACGGCGGCGAAGCTCATCACCGGCATGATGCCGGGCACGATCTCGCCTTCGATCCCGGCTGCCGCAGCCTTGTCGCGGAAATCGAAGAAACATTCCGGATCGAAAAAGAATTGGGTGATCGCCCGGGTCGCCCCGGCATCGAACTTGCGCTTCAGATTGTCGAGGTCGGCCTGGCGATCCGGCGAATCCGGATGGACTTCGGGATAGGCCGCGACCGAGACTTCGAAGTCGGCGATCTCCTTCAAGCCGGCGATCAAGTCCGCAGCGTTTTCGTAACCGCCGGGATGCGGAGCGTAACTGCCGCCACCGTCGGGGGCATCGCCGCGAAGAGCGACGATATGCCGCACGCCTTCTTCCCAATATTCTCGCGCGACCTGGTCCACCTCCTCGCGCGTCGCCTGCACGCAGGTGAGATGCGCGGCCGCCGGGATAGCGGTCTCGCTCACGATCCGGCGCACCGCTTCATGCGTGCGCTCGCGGGTCGAGCCACCGGCGCCATAGGTGACGGATACGAAGCGCGGATCGAGCGGGGCCAGCGTTTCCACGCTCTGCCACAGCGTTTCCGCCATTTTCTCGGACTTGGGCGGGAAGAATTCGAAGCTTACCTCGATATCGCCGGGAAGCCCCGAGAACAGCGGCGCCTCGAGGGCACGCTGCGCTTCGCGCATCTGGTTGAGGGTTGGGCTCAAGATACTGCCTTTCTTGCTTCGTTATCGCGCTCGGCGATCCAGATTTTCACGACCAGTTCGCCGTCTTCGAGCGCGCGCGTCTCGCACGGAGAGAATCCGGCCTCAAGCAGAAGCTGGTGCATTTTGTCGTCGGTGAAACCGAGCCACGCATGGGCATGGCGCTCGCGCAGTTCCTCGTGCTGGTGGGCAGCGAAATCGACGATCGCGATGCGTCCGCCGGGCCGCGTGACCCGGGCCGCTTCATCGAGCGCAGCGCGGGGCACTTGTGCGAAGTGTAGCACCTGGTGGAACAATACCGTGTCGAAACTCGCCGGTGGTAGCGGCAGCGACGCGAAGTCGCCCTGCACCAGCTCCACCTGCTCGGCCGGCAGCGTCTGCAGCTTGGCCCGCGCGACCCTTAGCATGGCAAAGCTCTTGTCGAGCGCGACCACGTGGTCCGCACGCCGGGCAAAAAGTTCTGCCATTCGCCCGGTGCCGGTCCCGATATCGAGCAGCCGACCGAGCGAGGCCTCGCCGAGCGCCTCGGCAAGCGCGCTTTCGATCGCCTCGTCCGAGCTATGAAGGCGCCGCAGTTCATCCCATTCATGCGCATGGCGGGAGAAATAGGCTTGCGCTTCGGACTCGCGCGCCTCGAGTATTTCTGCCAGCTTGCGCCGGTCGTCCTCGCGCACTTCGGCGAATTCGCGATCCGCATTTTCCGCCTCTTCGAGGAGGCGGAGCGCATGCGGCACCAAGGATGGCTCCCCGCCCGGCGTCGATCCCGATCGCGCTCGGACGAAAGTCCAGCTCCCCTCGCGCCGCCGCTCGGCGAGACCGGCGTCGCACAAGATACCGATATGGCGCGAGACCCGCGGCTGGCTTTGGCCGAGCACCTGCGCCACCTCTCCCACGGCCAGCTCCATCGAGTCCAGCAGCCGCAGGATCCTGAGGCGCGTAGGGTCGGCAAGCGCGCGGAAGAGGGTTTCGATGTGCATTCTCGGCGTGGATATAAAGATATTTTTATATCTGTAAATCTCTGAACAAGCGCCGCTGCGAGAACACGGCCTGTCGCATGAACGGGCATTTGCAAACCGGATATTTACCATTCCCCGCGATCACCGGCGGGCAATGTCGCAAACGCCCTTCACTCCCGCTCCCGAGCGCGTCAGGTTCGTCGAGGACCTGCTCGACTACATGACGCTGGCAGAAAAAGCGGGGCAACTGGTGCTCCTGCCGGATGGATCGGCAAGCAGCGATCCGACGCGCATCGACCAGTTGCGCCGCGGTCTGGTGAGCGGTTTCATCGATCCGGTCGGCGCCATGCGCACCCACCAATTGCAACAGATCGCGATCGAAGAAACTCGCCTCGGCATACCGCTCTTCTTCGCAGCCGATCCGGCACAGGTCCTGCCCGGCCGCCTGCCCGCCCCGGTCGGTATGGCCGCCAGCTGGAACCCCGAGGCAGTAGCTGCTGCCGAAGGAGCGCTTGCCGAAGAATACCTCGCACTTGGCCTGAACTGGGCCTTTTCACCGGTCCTCGCCACGTCGAATTATCTCGCCGATGCCGGCTTCGAGCAGTCGGCCGGAGAGAGTGCATGGCTCGCCCAGCAGATAGCTGCCGCTCGCATCGGCGGCCTGCAGGCCCAGCGCACCGAATCTCGGCGGCAGATGCTGGCCACGCTCGACTTTGTTTCGAACGACGGGGCCGGGCGTCGCGGAGAAGGAAGATTGCGAGAGCGCGAGCACCTGCGCGCCATGCTCAAGACGGTCGAAGAGGGACAACCCGCCAGCATCCACCTGGAGTTCGCGGGACACGATCGGCGTAATGACCGCCCCATCGCAGACGCAGCCTTGAAAAACCTGCGCCGCGTCGGCGGGTTCGATGGAATTCTGCTCGCCGATTGGGCGCAGCTGGCGGAGAACTCCGGACACCACGCCGAAGGACCCGGCTTCGTCGGCCTGTCGGTAGAGCGCCTGGTCGCAGCAGTCGAGGACGGCCGCATATGCGCCAGCGAGCTCGACGAAGCTGTGCGCCGGGTACTCGCAGCGAAATTCGATCTCGGACTGTTCCGTCCGTCGGAGGACATGGCATCCGCTGCACCGGCACGCGCCACTGGCCGCGGCGACCCGGCATACGATCTGGCGAGCAAGTCGATCGTCTTGCTCCGCAACCAGGGCGGGCTGCTCCCGCTGTCGCCCGGCGGCAAGGATGTGCTCGTGGTCGGCAGCGCAGCTCGCGACCGTTCGCTAGGGTCCGGCGGGAGCATGGGCGATGCCGCAAGCGTCACCGACGGGCTCGAGGCGCTTGGAATCGCGCATAAATTCGTGGCCGGCCTCGCCCTGCGCGAAGGTCAGACCGTCATCGACCGGATGATCCATGCCGATCGCATGGCTGTCGGCATGGCCGGCGAAGCGGCGCGCCGTGCAGGGACCGTGGTGGCCGTGCTCGGGCAAGGCGGCGAACGGCCCGGCGAGCCGCTGGGTGAAGCGCAGACGGTGCTGCTCGAGACATTGCGTGCTGCCAATCCGAGAACCGTCCTCGTCACGCTCGGGTCGCGGCCCTGCGATCCCGATATCGGCGGGGAGCCGCTGCCCTGCATCCTCCATGCCGGGATGCTGGGCACGCACTCGGGCCATGCGATCGCCGAGGTGCTGAGCGGAAAATCCGAGCCGTCCGGACGTCTCCCCTATGCAATACGGACGCGCAGCGGAGAGCTTCGCCTGCCGTTCGGTCACGGACTGTCTTACGGAGAATTCACTCTCGGCGATCTCTCGCTAGAGCTGGGCGCCGATCGCATCCTCGCCAGCGCCCGCCTTCGCAATATCGGCGACCGGGCGAGCGAAGAGATGGTGCAGCTCTACCTTCGCAGGCTCGACGGCCCCGACGCGTCGCGGGACGCCGTTCTGCGCGGGTTCCAGAGGATCGCGCTCGAACCGGGCCAGACCACACAGGTGTCCTTCGAACTCGCTGCCGAGGCTCTCGCGCAATATGACGCGCAAGCGCGCTTCAAGGTGGAAGCGGGCGACTACGAAGTCCGGTTGGGCTTCAGCGCGGCCCGGGTCCGGGTCGGCGAAATCGTGCTGCCGCAGCCGGTGGCCGATGCGATGAACGGGACGGGCAGCGCGACGACCTTTCCTCTACCGGGCGCGGCCAACAGCTAGGGTTTCTCCGTCCGGTCGGAAGTGTCCGCCGCGCCGAAACCGCCGCCGCCAGGCGTGAGGATTGTGAATCGATCGCCCGGCTGCATGTCCGCAGCAGCGGTTGCATCGAGCGACTCGCGGGTACCATCCGCGCGGTCCACCCAGTTTGCACCCGGCTGGGCATCGCCGCCGCCGCAAATCCCCTTGGGCGCGACCGTCCTGCGATTGGCGAGGATATTCGCGCGGATCGGCTCGAGAAAAGTGACGCAGCGCTCGACGCCGTCGCCACCGCGATGCGCGCCCTTGCCTCCCGACCCGTGGCGAATTGCGAAGCGCTCCAGCCGCACCGGCAGGCGCGTCTCGAATATTTCCGGATCCGTGAGCCGTGAATTGGTCATGTGCGTTTGCACTGCGCTGGTACCGTCATGGTCCGGTCCCGCCCCGGAACCGCCGCAGATGGTCTCGTAATATTGATGCCGCTCGTTGCCGAAGGTGAAATTGTTCATCGTCCCCTGGCTCGGCGCGAGCCGACCCGTTGCGGCAAACAGCGCATCGGTGACGACCTGGCTCGTCTCCACATTCCCTGCGACCACCGCTGCGCCCGGCTTCGGATTGAGCATCGAGCCCTCGGGCACGATCAGCTCGACCGGTCGCAGGCACCCGTCGTTCATCGGGATCGCATCGTCGATGAGCGTGCGGACGACATAGAGCGCCGCTGCCCGGGTGATCGACTTCGGCGCGTTGAAATTGTTCGGCAGCTCTGCGCTCGTGCCGGTGAAATCGAACACGGCTGAGCGCGCCTCGCGGTCGATGCGGATGGCAACCTTCACCACCGCGCCATTGTCCATCGGATAGGCGAATTCGCCATCGTCGAGCCGGTCGAGCAGCCGCCGCACGCTCTCTTCGGCGTTGGCGAGGACATGGTCCATGTAGGCTGACAGGACTTCGGCCCCGTGATCCTTCGCAGCCGCCTGCAACAGCTCGGCACCGCGCGTACAGGCGGCGAGCTGCGCACGCAGGTCCGACAAATTGCGGTCCGGATTGCGCGCAGGGTATTTCGCGCCGGCCAGAGCTTCGCGCACCGCCCCTTCGCGAAATTCGCCTTCGTCGACCATCAGCAGATTGTCGATCAGCACGCCCTCCTGCTCGATGGTGCGGCTCTCGGGCGGCATCGAACCGGGTGCGATACCGCCGATATCGGAATGATGCCCGCGCGCGGCCACGAAGGCGTCCGGTTCTTCGTCGCCGTTCTCGTCGTAGAATACGGGGACGATTACCGTGATGTCCGGCAAATGCGTGCCGCCGCGGAAGGGATCGTTCAGCACATAGGCATCGCCGCGCCGGAAACCGCGCCCATCGTGCTTGTCGCCGCGCATCTCGATCACGCGCGCGATACTGTCGCCCATGCTGCCGAGGTGCACCGGGATGTGCGGCGCATTGGCGATCAACGCACCATGCCGGTCGAACAGCGCGCAGGAGAAATCGAGCCGCTCCTTGATATTGACCGAGGTCGCGGTCGATTGCAGCACGACGCCCATTTCCTCGGCGATCGCCATGAAGTGGTTGTTGAAGATCTCGAGCCGGACCGGATCCGCTTCGGTCCCCGCCGCCCGGTCTCGCGCAATCGGCTGCGCGCGGGTCAGTACCAGGCTACCCTCGTCGGCAAGACGCGCCTGCCATCCTTCTTCGACGACCGTGGTCGATCCGGGATCGATAATCAGGACCGGCCCCTCGATCGCTTCGCCCTCGCCCATCGATGCGCGTTCGATGGTTTGCCATGTCCCCGATGCCTGGACACCGACAGCCTCCGGAACGGCCTGCGCTTCGCCGAGGCCGCCGGCATGGCCGCTCGCCTCGACGCTAAGCGCTTCGACGATGATGGGTGCTGCGGCATCGGAATAGCCGAAGCGCTGGCGGTGCAGGGCGCGGAAAGCGGTATCCATTGCATCGCGGTCATCGCAATCGACTGCGAGCAGGCTGTCGCTCCCTTCGAAGCGCAGCCGGGCGCGGCTTTCGAGCGCAATCGCGTCCGGCGCGATCCCCTGCTGCGTCAGAGCGCCGCGCGCCTCGTCTTGCAAGGCTGCGAGTTCGGCATCGAAACTCTCGACCAATGGCCGCACCAGGCTGACCTCGTGAATAGCCTTCACCGGCGCTAGGCCGATGCCATAAGCGGACAGAATGCCGGCGAGCGGATGCACCAGCACCGTCTCCATGCCCAGCGCATCGGCGACCTTGCAGGCGTGCTGCCCGCCCGCACCGCCGAAACAGGCCAGCGCATAGCCGGTTACATCATGCCCGCGCGCGACGCTGATCTTGCGGATGGCATTGGCCATGCTGTCGACCGCGATGGCGAGGAATCCCTCGGCGATGTCCTCCAGCGGCTGCGGATCCGGCATGGCGGCTGCCACCTCTTCCAACCGCGCCCGCGAGGTGGCGGGATCGAGCGGTTCGTCACCGCCCTGCCCGAAGACATTAGGGAAGAATGCCGGGTCGATCCGCCCGAGGAAGAGGTTGCAGTCGGTCACCGTCAGAGGGCCGCCCTTGCGATAGCAGGCGGGGCCGGGATCGGCGCCCGCGCTATCCGGCCCGACGCGAAAGCGCGCACCGTCGAACTGGCAGACCGAGCCGCCGCCCGCCGCGACCGTATGAATCTGCATCATCGGTGCGGCGACGCGTACGCCCGCGACCACGCTGTCGCCGGTCAGCTCGTACTCGCCCGCATAATGCGCGACATCGGTGCTGGTCCCGCCCATGTCGAAGCCGATCAGCCTGCCGTGGCCCAGCGCCTCGCCCGCTGCGACCATGCCGACCACACCGCCGGCCGGACCCGAAAGGATCGCGTCCTTGCCGCGAAACGCGCCGACTTCCGCCAGCCCGCCATTCGACTGCATGAAGCGCAATGTGCGCGTTGTGGGCAAGCTCGCCTGAAGGTTGTCGGTATAGCGCCGCAGGACCGGCGAGAGATAGGCATCGACCACCGTCGTATCGCCGCGCGGGATCAGCCGGATCAGCGGCGCGACCTCATGGCTGACGCTGACCTGCGCAAAGCCAAGCTCGCGAGCGATCGCGGCAAGTCGCGCCTCGTGGTCGCGGTGCTGCCAGCCATGCATCAGCACTATGGCGATGGCGTCGAAACCGTCCGCGCGCAGCGCTGCGAATTGCGCGCGTGCCTGTGCCTCGTCCAGAGGGAGCAGCACTTCGCCAGTCGCAGCCCCCCGCTCTTCGATCTCTACGACCTGCGCGGGCAGTTGCTCCGGCAGCACGATGTGCCGCGCGAAAATATCGGGCCGCGCCTGCGTGCCGATGCGCAAGGCATCGCCAAAGCCGCGCGTGATGGCGAGCGCAAGCCGCTCGCCCTTCCGCTCCAGCAGCGCATTGGTGGCAACCGTCGTACCGATGCGGACTTCGGCGATCGGGCCCGCGCCATGTTCGGCCATGAGGCGCCGCACCGCCTCGCTGGGTGCATCGGAATAGAAACCGGGGTTCTCGGACAAGAGCTTGTCCGTAACGAGCTTCCCGCCAGGCGTCGTCGCTACGACGTCCGTGAACGTACCGCCGCGATCAATCGCAAAGCGCCAGGCCGAAGCGGAAATCTCATCATTGTCCATTTGCCCACTCTAGGCATACATAGATCGAGAACAAGCTATGCGGGTCGCACCGAACAACCCGATCACACCGCACAGCTTTTTTGCGTTGCAATAGGCGAGCGAATCCGCACATCCTGTCCACGATGCTGCGCCAGTACGAACTTGTTGAAAGGGTCCAGGAATACGACCCCGACGCCGACGAGGCGCTGCTCAACCGCGCCTATGTCTATACGGTGCAGAAGCACGGCACGCAGACGCGCGCCAGCGGCGATCCCTATTTCAGCCATCCGGTCGAAGTCGCCGGGCTGATGACCGACCTGAAGCTGGACCAGGAAACGATCATGACCGCCCTGCTCCACGATACGGTGGAAGACACGCTGGCGACGATCGACGATATCGAGGCGAATTTCGGCCCCGATGTCGCGCGGCTGGTCGACGGGGTGACCAAGCTCTCCAAGATCGAGCAAATGCCCGAGAACGAGCGCGCGGCGGAAAACCTGCGCAAGTTCCTGCTCGCCATGAGCGAGGACATCCGTGTGCTGCTGGTCAAGCTGGGCGACCGGCTGCACAACATGCGCACGCTCCACTTCATCAAGAAGCCGGAGAAGCGCCAGCGCATCGCGCGCGAGACGATGGATATCTACGCCCCGCTGGCCGAGCGGGTGGGCATGTACGAATACATGCGCGAGATGCAGATGCTCGCCTTCGAACAGCTCGAGCCCGAAGCCTTCGAGACCATCACCCAGCGCCTCGACCAGATCCGCAGCGAAGACGGCGGCCAGGTCGATGCCATCGCGCTCGATATGAAACATGCGCTGTCGGAAGCCGGGATCGTCACCGAGGTCTCGGGCCGCGAAAAGCATCCCTATTCGATCTGGCGCAAGATGGCCGAACGCCATGTCAGTTTCGAGCAGGTGACCGACATCATGGCTTTTCGCGTCATCTGCGAGGACGTGGCCGATTGCTACCGCGCGCTGGGAGTCCTGCACACGACCTGGCAATTCTTGCCGGGCAAGTTCAAGGACTATATCTCGACGCCCAAGACCAACGGCTATCGGAGCCTCCACACCTCGCTGATCTACGGCAAGTCGATGCGCGTGGAGGTGCAGATCCGCACGCGCGAGATGCACAAGCTCAACGAGTTCGGCTATGCCGCGCACTGGGCCTACAAGCAGGGCGACCGACCGGACGGGCAGGTCGGCTGGCTGCGCGACCTGATCGAGATCGTCGACGCCAGCCACGATGCCGAGGAACTGCTCGAGCATACGCGCATGGCGATCTATCAGGATCGCATCTTCGCCTTCACGCCCAAGGGCGCGCTGTTCCAGCTGCCCAAGGGCTCGACCCCGGTCGATTTCGCCTTCGCCGTTCATACCGATCTCGGCGCGCAGACCGTGGGCGCGAAGATCAACGGGCGGCACATGCCGTTGCGCACCCAGCTCAACAATGGCGATGTGGTGGAGATCATCAAAAGCGCGCAAGCCGATCCGCAGATGAGCTGGCTTGGCTTCGTCGTCACCGGCAAGGCGCGCGCCTCGATCCGGCGTGCAGTGCGCCTGAAAGAGCGCGCAGAAGTCGCCGAGATCGGCAAGAAGCTGTTCGACGAAATCGCCCTCAGGGTGCCTGTCAAGATCGGCAAGAAAGCCACGCGCGAGGCGCTCAAGCGGCTGGAGCTGGAGGAAGAGGAGGACCTGTTATACGCCATCGGCGCCGCCAAGATCGAGGACCGCGCCGTGATGGAAGCGCTGGTGCCGGGTTGCACCGAAGGCATGGCGGAGGAGCCCGACTGGGCGCGCGAGGGCAAGGCGCTGTCGATCCGCGGCCTGACACCCGGTGTCGGCTTCCAGCTGGCCGAGTGCTGCCACCCCGTTCCGGGCGACCGCATCGTCGGCATACGCAAACCGGGCGAAGGCGTGGAAGTGCACGCGATCGACTGCGCGCAGCTTGCCAGCGGGATCGATACCGATTGGCTGGACCTGTCGTGGAACAAGCGTTCGCGCGGGGCCGTCGGGCGGATGCGGGTGACCCTCTACGACCGGCCGGGCACGCTGGCCGAAATGGCCGGGATCTTCGCCAAGAACCACGTCAATGTGAAAAGCCTCGAACAAACGCAGCTCGACCACCCCTTCACGACCTACGAGATCGATCTCGAAGTGCAGGATCTCGCCCATCTCACCCGCATCCTCAGCGCGCTGCGGGCCAGCGATTCCATCGCCCAGGCGGAGCGCGTGTGACGCAGCTGGCCGGGATCGACCACATCCAGCTCGCCATGCCCCATGGCGGAGAACCCCACGCCCGCATGTTCTGGGGCGAGATCATGCAGCTGGACGAAATTGATAAGCCCGCGCACCTCGCCGTCAATGGCGGCTGCTGGTTCGAAGGCGGCGGCGTTGCGATCCATTGCGGAGTGGAGGACGGTTTCCTCCCTGCGCGGCGCGCGCACCCGGCCCTGCTCGTGAAGGATTTGCGCGCGCTGATCGCCCGGCTGGAACTAGCGGGTATTCCGTTCAAACAGGGCAAGAAACTCGATGGCTTCATCCGCGGCGACATCGCGGACCCGTTCGGCAATCGCATCGAGCTGATGCAGCGGGTCTAGATTACCCGTTCGGTGAAGCGGACCAGCTCGGCGCGGTGACCGGGTATTGACAAGATCATCCGGTCGCCGTCGACGCGCATGTGTGGGGTCCCGCGCGAAAAGCGAAAATAGAGCTGGTCGGAGGGCTGCTCGACACACGCCTGCAATGTGCAGATCGTCATGCCCTCATCGCTGGTCCCGCAGTAATTGCAACCATTGTACCACTCGGACACTTCACCCCAATGTACGCGAACCGAATAGCCGACCCTCGACACGTCGCGCCCGTCGATCCGCTCGAAGCGCCAGAGGCCGTCTTCCTCCGGCGCCGCGATCAGGTGCCAGAGCGTTTCACCATGCGGCATGGTGGCGCTCGCAAGCCCGGCAATGCCCGCGACCAGCAAGCCTCCGCCGACCGCCCATGCCAGCTTCGAATGATGCTGCCCGCGCCTCACAGCAATTCCAGCGCGACTTCGGCCATGTCGCCCGCCACCAGATCCTCGGCCTTCAGGACCTTCTTGCCCACCAGCAGCCACCACTCGCCGGTCTTCGACGGAAAGACCGAGGTCTTCCACCGCGTATCGCCGATCGCCGCCATCACCTTGACCGATCCGAAGCCGCGCCTGCTGCCGAGCTCCAGGCGGTGCAGTCGCTCATGCATGGTGATCGCCTCGGCCATGTCGCCGCCGATGGTGATCATGTGATAGACCGCTTTCTCGCCTTCCCAGCGCCGGATCTCGGCGGTGCAGGCGAACGCCTCTCTCACCCGCCCACGCGCCGCACCGGCACCGGGATATTGCAGATATCCGCTCCTCCGGCGGGCACGATGAAGAACGGATCGCGCCGGTTGGCGCGGGCATCGGCATAGCGGGCGAAGGTCTCGCCCTCGGTGGAGAGGTATTCGAATGCCGGACGTTCGGTTGATGGCAGATCGCTGGCGACGCGGATTGACAGGATCGGCGTTCGCAGGTCCGCCTCCTCAGTTGTATAAAAGCCCAGATCGCCGGTCCCGCGCGGCAGCGAGGATAGATGCTTCATCCCCTCCACGATCCGCCCGACGAGCGCGATGTTCCGGTCGAGATGGCGCGGCGCATGGCCGATCACGGTGTAAAGCTCGGCGCCTGAGCCGGTATCCGGCGACATCCCGCGCCCGACACCGACCAAGCCGTAGCAATGGACGGGCCAGACCGCCGCGGGTTCGCCCTCCGCGGCATCGCCGGCGTTGGTTGCCAGCGGCCAGCCGTTGTCGAACAAGGCCGCCTGCGAGTAGGAATCGACCAGTCCGTTCGCCAGGATGATGCCGGTCGTCTCGTCCGTGCCCGCCAGAGCGCCTCCACGCTCCAGCGCGAGGTCGCGCTCGCTGTCAGCCAATTTTACCGAGAGAGCGAT
Organism: uncultured Erythrobacter sp.; assembly: GCA_947499095.1. Classification (GTDB taxonomy): domain Bacteria; phylum Pseudomonadota; class Alphaproteobacteria; order Sphingomonadales; family Sphingomonadaceae; genus Qipengyuania. The sequence continues at coordinate 124,655 of CANMMR010000006.1, read as the reverse complement.
TGCATCGCCATCCACGGTGTAAGCTGCTTCCGAAACGGCGTTCACCGATTCCGGAAGCGGTTTCGCGGCACCGTCGGCCTCGGGATTGTCGTAATTCGGATCCCCCCACTGGACGACGTAATTGTCCTGCACGCGGTTGACGCTGATCCCGTCGTACCAGCCCGCGCGAGCCAGCGTGCGGATGTTCTCCACCCAGCCTTGCGAGAAGGGCGCGGGCATCAGCTGGATAATTACCTTGCGCTCTTTGCCCTCGGCATCGGGGGCGAGCGTCATCACAAGCAGGTCCTCCGCAGGAATCGCGACCCATTCCTCCGCCGAAGCCTCGGCGACGATCTCGTTCGGCGAGGGCGCGCCGTCCGATTGCTCTTGTGCCGAAACCGGAAAAGCGAGCGCGAGGGCCGCAGCGAGAGCTATAAGTTGTCTGGTCATGGGCACGACGATGCCATGCCGTCGCCGAAAGGCAAGAGCGCTCGGCTTCGGCGGCTCTGGGAATCGAAAACCCCTTCCCGCGCGTTTTCGAGGGCGGAAAGGGGCTTCGAGACGGTGTTCGCAGGGGATGCCTGATCCGCGCAGCACCGTCGCCAACCATCATTCTACCACCAATTTCGCAAAGCGGAATAGGTCGCTTCCGGTTCGGCTTGCGATTCCCACCCGTCACCGCTAGACGCGCGCCTTCCCGGACGACCTGCCGCGCGCAAGCAGCGAAACGGCACCGCGGATGGGAATGCGGAGCAGTGGCCGAGTGGTCGAAGGCGCACGCCTGGAAAGTGTGTATACGGTAACCCCGTATCGAGGGTTCGAATCCCTCCTGCTCCGCCACCCATAAGTCATTGATAGGGAACGATTTTCTTCATCGCCACCAATCACGATATGCAAGAACGATGGAGCATCTTCAGCAGATGTGCACGCGGCCCTAGCGGCCCATTAGCTGACGTCATCCCAGGACAATGCGAAGCGAGCGAGGTACTTGCGCAATCGGTCGGCGTCATAGGTCGATTTGCGTCGCAGTCTGGATGACGCGAAAAAGTCCCTTCCCGCTGCCGAGAGCGAGGAGTGGCGGCGACATGTTGCGATGACTTGCGCCAGTTGAGCGCGGTCGAAGGGATCGATCTCTGCGAGTGCCTCTTGGCCAAGGATTTCCAAGAGCAGTGCCTCGCTACTATCCCCATCGGCAAACGCCCACAGCTTCTCCAGTCTGGCAATCTCCGCTTCGACGGTCGGGGTGTCGATCCGTCCGTCCGGGCTGAGGGTCGCCATCCGCGTGATGCTGGCGGACAGATCGCGGAAATTGCCGTTACACACTGCGAGCGGCGATGTGGCGAAACCGAGGTAGCGCGCTCGCGCCTCCTTGTTGAAGGTGACGCGCGTGTCCTCTGCCGAAGCATAGCGCTCGAGCTCATATTCGAGGTTTGGCTCGATATCCTCGCGCCGCTCGGCGAGCCCAGGCAGATTGAAGGTCCACAGGTTCAGGCGCGCAAACAGGTCTTCGCGAAATTCGCCCTCGGCCGCGGCATCGACCAGGTCGCGGTTAGTCCCGGCGATGAGCTGGAAGTCGCTCTCGACTTCGCGGTCCGAACCCACAGAAAGGAAGCGTTTGTCCTCGACCGCGCGCAGGATCATCGCCTGCTCGTCGAGGCCCAATTCGCCGATCTCGTCGAGGAACAGCATGCCCTTGTCGGCGCTGCGGAGCAGGCCCGCACGTTCGGACACGGCACCGGTGAAGGCCCCCTTGGTATGGCCGAACAGTGCAGACATCGCATTGTCGCCCTTGAGCGTGGCGCAGTTGACCTCGACGAAAGCGCCGGAGAGGCGATGCTGGTCCGCTTTCAGCTCGTTACCTCAGCTGAATAACAGATTATGGGCCGAGATCAGGCGTGGCGGTGCGGGTCTTGCGGTCTGTGATCCGGACGTTCCCATCGAGAGCCGTCCGCTCGATCTCGTCCTTCGGTATTTCCTTCCGGAAACCAATCTGCCCGCCATTCGCTGACTCGGCGAACGGAGGAGCAGATGGCGGCACGCGCATATTGGCAGGGACAGATCAGGCTTGCCCTCGTCTCGATCCCGGTGGAAATCTATTCGGCCAGCAAGTCTGGCGCGAAGATCAGGTTCAACCAGATCCACGAGCCCAGCGGAAAACGGATCAATTACGAAAAAACCGTGCCCGGCGTCGGCCCGGTCGATCGCGACGATATCATCAAGGGCTACGAAATCTCGAAGGGCGAATACGTCCTGCTCGAGGACGAGGAGATCGAGGCGGTCAAGATCGAGAGCCGCAAGACGCTCGAGCTGGTCCAGTTCGTCGAGGCATGCGAGATCGACCCGCTCTATTTCGAGAAGCCCTATTACGTCGCACCGAAAGACGATCTGGCCGAGGAGGCTTTCGTCGTGCTGCGCGAGGCCTTGCGCAAATCGAAGAAGGTGGCCCTGGGTCAGCTGTCGGTGCGCGGAAGCGAGAAGCTTGTCGCGATCAAGCCGTGCGGCAAGGGACTGCTGCTCGAAACGTTGCGTTACGCCGACGAAGTGCGCAACGGGCAGGCCTTTTTCGAGGACATCGACGAGGCGAAGCCGAAGAAGGAGCTGCTTGATCTTGCGACGACGCTGATCGAAGAGAAAAGCGCGCCCTTCGATGCAAGCGAATTCGAGGACCGGTACGTCGATGCGCTGAAGAAACTGATCGACAAGAAGGCCAAATCGAAGAGCAAGAAAGCGATCGTCGCGGACGTCGACGATCCGGACAGCGGCAACGGTGGAAACGTGATCGACCTGATGGCCGCGCTGAAGAAGTCGGTCGGGGAGAAGAAACCGTCCAGCGGAAAGTCGGGTTCGAAGCGCAAGAAGAGCGCCTGACATGGCGGCCAAGCGCAAGCCTTCCGATCCGCTCGCGGCCTACAACGCCAAGCGCGACTTCGAGAAGACGCCCGAACCGTCCGGTGCGACGCAAAGCAGCGAGCGCGGCGATCTCTTCATTGTTCAGAAACACGATGCCACGCGGCTTCACTGGGACCTGCGCCTGGAAGTCGACGGCGTGCTCAAGAGCTGGGCAGTAACCAAGGGACCTTCACCCGATCCCGACATCAAACGGCTGGCGGTGCGGACCGAGGACCACCCGATGTCCTATGCCGAGTTCGAGGGGACGATCCCCAAGGGCGAATATGGCGGCGGCACGGTGATGCTGTGGGATCGCGGCAGCTGGGCCCCGATCGAAGGCAAGAGCGCGGATGACCTCGACGAGGGGCATCTGCATTTTTGCCTGGAGGGGGAGCGCATGCAGGGCGAATGGTTGCTCATTCGGCTCAAGGAAAAACCCGGCGAAAAGCGTGAGAACTGGCTGCTGCGCAAGCTGCAGGACGACCACGCCGAGGAAGGCGACGTCCTGGTCGAACGCGAGTTGACCAGCGTGCTGACCGGGCGCTCGATGGCCGAGATCGCTGCCGACAAAGAGGGTCAATACCCGCTGGCAGGGAAGAAGGACGATGCGTTTCTCGCGCAGATGGAAAAGGCTTCGTCGCGCAATGTCCGGAAAAGGAAATCCCGCAGCAAACGCACATCCGCGCCGCGCCCGAAATTCGCGAAGCCCCAACTCGCAACGCTTTTCGACGAGGTGCCCACCGGCAATGGCTGGATGCACGAGATCAAGTTCGACGGTTACCGTGCGATAATCGCAGCGAAGGGCGAGGACGTGCGCATCTATACGCGTAGCGGCAAGGACTGGACCGACAAATTCGCGCCGCTGGTCGAGGCGATCGCGGCGCTCGATCTTCCCGCCTGCCTCATCGACGGCGAGATCGTCGCTTACGATACGAAGGGCAATCCGGATTTTTCGACGCTCCAGCAGGTTCTGAAGCGCGGGCACGGCAGCCAGTCCGAGACCGATGCGTTGGCGCTCCACGCCTTCGACCTGTTGTCGCTCGACGGCGAGGCCTTGACCAAGCTACCCAATATCGAGCGCAAGGAGCGACTGGAGGCGCTGCTCGCCACTGCCGAACCGCCGATCCATGTCGCCGATCACATCATCGGCGCAGGCGAGAAATTGTACGAATCCATGTGCCGCGCCGGGCAGGAAGGTATCATCGCCAAGGCCATCGACGCGCCCTATCGGCATTCGCGGAGCAAGGCGTGGGTAAAGGTCAAATGCACGCGGCGGCAGGAATTCGTGATCGTCGGATGGAAGGCCAGCAAGGCGAAGGGTCGCCCGTTCGCATCCTTGCTGATGGCTCAGCACGAAGGCGACGACCTGGTCTACAAGGGCAATGTCGGCACCGGCTTCACCAGCGACGAGCTCGACGAGCTGGCGGCGAAGATGAAGCGGCTGGAGCGAAAGACGCCGCCGGTCGAGACCGACACCGCGAGCGCACGCGGCGTGACATGGCTGACTCCGAAACTCGTCGCCGAAGTGGCCTTCGCCCAATTCACCGCCGACGGGAATATTCGCCATGGCAGCTATCTCGGCCTGCGCAGCGACAAGGACGCCAGATCGGTGAAGCCCGAGGTAGCCGCAAAAGCTCCGCAACCGACAGCCGACGTCGAAATCTCCAGCCGCAACCGCGTGGTTTTTCCCGATAGCGGCCAGTCCAAGGGCGAGCTGGCCGACTATTACGCCGCCATTGCTCCGCTTATGCTGCCCTTCGTCGGGCACCGACCGGTCAGTCTCGTCCGCTGTCCGCAAGGCCGCGCGAAGAAATGCTTCTTCCAGAAGCACGATGGCGGCGCGTTCGGGGACGATGTGCACCATGTCCCGATCCGCGAAAAGGACGGCGGGAGCGAGGACTACCTCTATGTCGAGGATGCGCGCGGTATCCTCCAATGCGTGCAGATGGGCACGATCGAGTTTCACGGTTGGGGCGCTCGCAGCGACGATGTCGAGGCGCCCGAGCGGATGGTGTTCGATCTCGATCCCGACGAGGGCCTGGGCTTCGACGAGGTCAAGCAGGCCGCGCGCGACATCAGGGCGCGGCTCTCCGATATCGGCCTCGTCAGCTTCGCCATGCTTTCCGGCGGCAAGGGCGTGCACGTCGTGGTCCCGCTCAATACCGGCCACTCGTGGGACGAACACAAGGATTTTGCACGGCGCTTTGCCGAAGCACTGAGCATCGCCGAACCCGATCGCTTCACGGCCACGATGAGCAAGGCGAAGCGCACGGGCAAGATCTTCATCGATTGGCTGCGCAATCAGCGTGGCAGCACCGCGGTGATGCCCTATTCCGCACGCGCCCGTTCCGGCGCACCTGTGGCGGTGCCGATTTGCTGGAACGAGCTGAAGAAGGTGAAAGACGCGCAGCCATTCTCCATCGACGATGCGAAGCGCCTGATCGATCGCGCGCAGAGCAAGACCTTGGCCGGTTGGGGCTTCGCCGACCAGAAGCTACCGGATGTCTGATCAGCGTCGTATATCGATCGATTATCGGTCAGGGGTCAGTGACCGTCCACAGGTGGAGTGCAAACGCTCGAGGTCGCGCGCCGTATCGACATCCGATAGTTCGCTGTCGCAATCGGGCTCTTTAAGTTCCGCATTTGCCAAGCGAAGGCCCCGCGCGCCCCGGTCACCGGTGAGAGATTCGAGCAGCGGGAAGACAGGCCGCGGGAAAATCGCCGGACATCCCGCGGTACCATCGCTATAGCGGGTAAAGGCAACGCCCTGCGCTGTGAGAAGCCGAGCAAGATGCGTGCGCGAAACGAGTGGCATGTCGGCGAGCATGACAATGACGCGATCGCACTCCGTCAGCGCTCCCACGCCCGTCGCAATCGAAGTGCCCATGCCTTGATCTGCTTCGGAGTTTTCGACCCGTTTCCATCCCGGACGGCTGTTGATTGCGCTATTCGGCCCGACGACGAGCACGCGCTCGACAAGATCGGTGGTTTCTACGGTTTGCGCGGCCGATTCCCAAAGGGGGGCGTCCTCGAAAATCGGCCGTTAGCTTGTCCCTGCCGAACCGTTTCCCCTGGCCCGCCGCAAGCAGGACAACCCCTGTCTTCATCTTAGGAGACGGCACGCATCTGCTCATAACGGCCGACGATTTCGGACAACGCCGAAAGCGCAAGGGTTCGCGGATCCTTGCAGGCTGGCATCAGTCCCACCGGGCTGGTCAGTCGCGCGATATGATCCTCAGGGACGCCGCGTGCGGCCAGCGCCAGGTTGCGGTCGGAGCGCGCCCGCTCTCGTCATCGGTGGGAGCGGCGCGGCCTATGCCGTGTTCGGCGGGTTGAAGACAGTCGCCGTATCGGACACGCTAAACGGCATCGGCCTGCTGGCCATCGGCACGCTGGTTCCGGTGCTCGGGCTGATCGCGCTCGGCGGCGGGAATTTGCTGGACGGGCTGGCGAAACTGACAGCCGACCACCCGGAGAAACTCAACGCCATCGGAAGTGCGAGCGATCCAATGCCCTTCGGCACGATCTTCACCTGCATGATCTTCGCCAACCTGTTCTACTGGTGCACCAACCAGTATGTCATCCAGCGCACACTGGGCGCGCGGTCGCTGGCGGAAGGCCAGAAGGGCGTGCTGGCCTCAGGCTTCTTCAAGGTGCTGGTTCCCTTCATGATGATGATCCCGGGCGTCATCGCTTTCCACCTCTACGGACCCGGCCTCGCGAGCATCGACAAGGCTTATCCGCGGCTGGTCGAGGATGTCCTTCCCGCCTGGCTGTCGGGCGTGTTCCTGGCTGTATTGCTCGGCGCGGTGTTCAGCTCGTTCAACTCGCTGCTTAACAATGCGGCGACGTTATTCACCCTCGATATCTGGGCGCCGCTGAAACGCGAGATGCCGAGCGACGGGCTGCTTGTCTCCGTCGCCAAGCGCGTGAGCGTGCTGATCGCGATCGCTTCCTTCGCAGTCGCGCCGCTGCTTCATTATGCCAAGGAAGGCCTGTGGCAGATCGTGCGGATCTTTGTCGGCTTCTATAACATCCCGACCGTAGCGGTCATGATCGTCGGGCTGTTCACCCGCCGCGTGCCGGCGATCGGGGCCAAGTGCGCGATCGTCTTCAACGTCATCGCCTATGGCCTGCTCCGCTTCGTGTTCGACGATGTCGTGACGCTGCACTTCATCCACCTCTACGCGATCCTGTTCGTGATCGAGGTGGGAATCATGCTTGCCGCCGGAACGCTGCGGCCACGGGCGAAGCGCTATGTGCCGCCGCAGGAACGGCCGGTCGACATGACGCCCTGGCGCCATGGGCGCAGCACGGCCTTCACCCTGCTGAGCTGCGTCGTTGCGCTTTACGTGGCGTTCTCTCCGCTCGGCCTCGCCGGTGCAGAAACGACAACGCCAGCAGCAACGATCCTTGCGGCGTTGCTGCTGGCGAATGTCGCGGTCTGGGCGAAGCCGGGCCTGCTCAGACGACCGCGTCGCGCTTGACCGTGATCACCTGCGGGTAGGTGAATTCCTTCAATCCGTCGACGCCGTATTCTGCGCCGAAGCCCGACTGCTTGTGCCCGCCGAAGGGCGAGAAGGGCGACAGGTGCATGAATTCGTTGATCCACACCGTACCGGTTTCGAGCTGCTCGGCGATCTCGACGCCCTTGTCGGTATCCTTGGTCCAGACCGCACCGGCGAGGCCGTATTCCGAATTGTTCGCCCGCTCGATGACTTCGTCGATGCTGTCGAACTTGAGCAGCGGCATGACCGGGCCGAATTGTTCCTCGGCCACGATCCGCGCGTCTTCGGGCGGATTGTCGAGGATGGTGATCGGCACGTAATAGCCGGTGCCGGACGGATCCTTGTCGCCGCCGGTCAGGAACTTGTAACCATTGTCCTTGGCGTCCTGGATCAGCTCCAGCACGCGGTCGTACTGCTTCTTGTTCTGGATCGGGCCGACACCCGTCCCCTGCTGCGATCCGTCGCCCACGACCACGCTCTTGGCGTATTCGGCGATGGCCTTGCTGAGATCGTCGTAGATGTCCTTGTGGATGTAGACGCGCTTGGCGGCGATGCAGACCTGGCCGGCGTTGGAGAAGCTGGACCAGAACAGCTGCTCGGCCACCTTCTCGACATCGGCATCGGGCAGCACGATCGAGGCATCGTTGCCGCCGAGCTCCAGCGTGATACGCTTGAGGTCGCCCGAAGCGCCTTCCATGATCTTCTTGCCGGTCGCGGTGGAGCCGGTGAAGGTGATCTTGTCGATATCCGGGTGCTCGGTGATCATCGGGCCGAGGTGATCCTCGCCGGTGATGATGTTGACGGTCCCTGCCGGAACCACGTCCTTTATCAGCTCGGCAATTCGCAGCGTCGTGAGCGGCGTGAAGGGCGAAGGCTTCAGCACTATGGTGCAGCCTGCGACCAGCGCGGGGACGATCTTCTGGATCGCCATCATGACGGGGAAGTTCCACGGCACGATGCCGCCGACCACACCCACGGGCACGCGGCGCGTGCGGCTGAGGCGCTGGTCGTCGTCCTGATTGACGACATCGTCCAGCGTCAGTGTCGACTGTGCTGCGGCGAGGCCCGCGGCGCCGTAGATCTCCTGCTGGGCCTGCGCATGCGGCTTGCCCTGTTCGCTGGTCAGCAGGCGAAACAGCTCGTCGGCATTGTCCTTGATCGCGGCAGCAATGCCCTGGACGACTTTCTGGCGCTCTTCCTGCGAGGTCTTGCGCCAGTCCTTGAAGGCGCGGCGGGCGGCGGCGACGGCACGGTCGAGCTCGTCCTTGCCGCAGGCGGGCACCCGGCCGACGACCTGCTCGTTGGCCGGGTTAAGCACATCCAGCCATTCGCCGTTGTCGACCATCTCGCCGTCGATGAGGTTCTTGTAATCGGTCATGGTCTCTCTCCTCGCAAATTGGGGGACTCGTTTGTCTTGCCGATACACTGTCGGGATTCGTTGCTCGTTGCAACGGGTCTTGCGGTGCGGCGGCAAATTGGTGAGAGAGGCCGTGAGAGGAGAATGCGTGCAGACCTTCGTCACCGAAGCCGTCGACTGGCCCGAGAGCGCGCCCGAGCTGAGGGGCAAGGTCCGCGCACTGGTGGCCGAGCATGGCGAGCGCGATCCGGTCCGCCGGGCCAATTGCTGGACCAAGGCCGATCCGGAGTTCAGCCGCAGGCTCGGTGGGGCAGGGCTGCTCGGCATGACCTGGCCGAAAGAGTATGGCGGCCACGAGCGCAGCCAGCTCGAGCGCTATGTGGTGATCGAGGAATTGCTGGCTGCCGGTGCTCCGGTCGGTGCACACTGGATCGCGGACCGGCAGAGCGGACCGCTGCTGCTGCGGCTCGGCAACGACGAATTGAAGGAGCGCTGGGTGCCCGGCATGGCGCGCGGCGAGGTATTCGCCTGCATCGGACTGTCCGAACCGAACTCGGGATCGGACCTCGCTTCGGTCAGGACGTCCGCACGGCGCGACGGGGACGAGTGGATCATCAACGGGCAGAAGGTGTGGACCACCGGGGCGCACTGGTCGCATTTCATGATCGCGCTGATCCGTTCCGAGGTAGGCTCGGAGCGGCAGCAGGGCCTGTCGCAATTCGTCATTCCGATGGATGCGCAGAGTGTCTCGGTGAAGCCGATCATCGATTTGACCGGCGCGCATGAGTTCAACGAAGTGTTCTTCGAGGACGTGCGCCTGCCTGCGTCCGCGCTGCTCGGCGAAGAAGGCCAGGGCTGGCGACAGGCAACGGCGGAGCTGTCGCTCGAGCGCTCAGGGCCGGAGCGCTATCTGTCGTCGATGGTGCTGTTCCTCGAGCTGGTGCGTCATGCCGAAACCCATCCCGATCCGTCGGTTCGTGACCTCGTGGGCAGGCTGGCGTCGGATGCGTGGACGCTGCGGCTGATGAGCGCTTCGGTTGCGGCCAAGCTTGCCCGGGGCGAAGATCCCGCGCTGGAGGCGACCATCGTCAAGGATCTCGGCAATGCCTACGAACAGGCGATCCCAGAGCTGGTGCAAGGCACCATCGAGATGGACCTGTCCGGCGACGAGGTCCTGGCGAGCGTCACGGCCTATCTGCTGCAGGTTGCGCCCAGTTTCTCGTTGCGTGGCGGGACGCACGAAATCCTCAAGGGTATCATTGCGCGGGGGCTCGGACTGAGATGAGCGACACCCGCCGAATGCTGGCCGAGATGGCCGATCCGCTGTTTGCCGAGCTGGGGCCCGCTGCGACCGACAGCGATTGGTCTCGTTTGGACGAGCTCGGTCTCCCATTGCTGCTCGTGTCCGAAGCGGACGGTGGGTTCGGCGGAGACCATGTCGATGCGCTGACCGTCTTCCGCCTCGCCGGCTATCACGCACTCGGCCTGCCGCTGGTCGATCGGATCGTCGCCAGCCGCGCAGAAGACGGAACCGAGGCGCATTTCCGTCTCGGCGCTTTTGCCCGGACCGCGCAGATCGCCGGCGCGCTCGATGCCGCACTGGCGATGAGCGTTGCTTACGTGAACGAGCGCCAGCAATTCGGCCGCCCGCTCGGGAAATTCCAGGCAGTGCAGCAGGAACTGGCAACGTTCGCCTGTGAAGCCGCAGCCGCCAACTGCGCCGCGATGGGCGCGGCCGAAGCGCTCGACCGCGGCGATGCCGGGTTCGAGATCGCTGCGGCCAAGCTGCGGGCCAATCGCGCGGCGAGCGAAGGCGCACGGATTGCCCATCAGGTCCATGGCGCGATCGGCTTTACGAAGGAATATCCGCTCCACCAGTTCAGTGGGCGCGTTCGCCAATGGCGCAGCGAGTTCGGCGGCGATGCGTATTGGAGCAAGGTGCTGGGCGACAGCGTGATCTCTTGCGGCGCGGATGTTTTCTGGCCGGACCTCACCGCACGGACCGACTAGGCCAGCGCGAGCACTCCGGTGAGGATGTTGCGCACCAAATCGACCTGCCCGCGCGCGCCCGTCTTGGCGTAGATCTTCTTCGAGTAGTACCGCGCCGTCTCGATGGTCAGGCCGTGTTGTTCCGCCGCCTCGGCGATCGACAGCCCCTGCGACAGCGACCATGCCAGCCGCGCCTCGGCGGGTGTCAGGTCGAACAGATCGGCCAATTGCTCGTGCCGGTCCGCGCTGGAGGAGCGGTCGCCGCGGAGGTAGAGCATGGCAACGGCACGGCTGTCGCCCACGAGTGTGTCGAGATGGACGGGCGATACGAGCACCTCCACCCAGGGATCGCGGCTGAGATTGAGAGCGCGAGGCCGCAGGTGCCGATCGGCTGCACATTCGCGTACCTGCGCGGTCAGCTGGCGGTCGAGTTCCGGCGACGAAGGTGTCAGGCGATCATACGGGCCGCGCCGCAATGCCCCCGACCGCGAGAGGAACCGGTCCGCCTGGGGATCGCATTCGACGATGCGACAGCGTTCGTCCAGCGCCACCCACCCGAAATTCATCCGCGCCAACGCATCTGCGCTTAAAGAGGCCCGTGCCTTTTCGCGCTCCATGCTGGCAAGAACGCGCAAGGCCACGCGGAAATATGGCGCGAGAGCGGTGAGCAAACGCGAATGTTCGGCATCGAGATCGTTTCCGAGCAGCGCCATCCACGCCTCGATCCCCTCTGCCCCCGTCAGTCGGATCACGCGCATGTCCGGTTCGCCTGTTTTCTGCTCACCCATCTCTTCCGCCGAATAGACGCGGCCATCCCGCAGATCGGCGAAAGGCAGCTCGGCAGATGACCGCATGTTGCCCTCGACAAAATCGATCTCGCCGCGTGCGCCGGGAATACTCAGGCGGATCAGCGCGCTGTCGACACCCGCGACGCGCTTCAGGCGACGCAGGAATGTCGACCACATCGGCTGCTCGAAAACACCCTCCTGCAAGGGCACGAGCAGTTCGACCTCGCCGATATTGGGAATACGCATGCAGGCCTTGTAATGCCTCCCATTTGGGAGGTCCATCCAATTGCTGGTCCGCTACCCCTCGCCGCCGAAAAGGAGTTCCGATGAGCGACGCGAAGACCCTTACCCATCTCGAGCGCCTCGAGGCCGAAAGCATCCACATCATGCGCGAAGTGCTTGCCGAGGCGGAAAAGCCGGTGATGCTCTATTCGATCGGCAAGGACAGCGCCGTGATGCTGCACCTCGCTAAGAAGGCGTTCTATCCCTCGCCGCCGCCCTTCCCGCTGCTCCATGTCGACACGACCTGGAAGTTCAAGGACATGTACGCGCTGCGCGAAAAGAGCGCGCAGGACGCGGGCATGGACCTGCTCGTCTACCAGAACCCCGAAGCCGTCGAGCGCGGGATCAACCCGTTCGACCACGGCCCGCTGCACACCGACATGTGGAAGACCGAAGGCCTCAAGCAGGCGCTCGACAAATACGGCTTCGACGCGGCCTTCGGCGGCGCGCGCCGCGACGAGGAGAAAAGCCGTGCGAAAGAGCGCATCTTTTCCTTCCGCACCGCCAGCCATGGCTGGGACCCGAAGAACCAGCGCCCGGAGCTCTGGAACCTCTATAACGCGCGCAAGAAGAAGGGCGAGAGCATCCGCGTGTTCCCGCTCTCCAACTGGACCGAGCTCGACATCTGGCAGTACATCATGGCCGAGAACATCGAGATCGTGCCGCTCTATTTCAGCGCGCCGCGCCCGACCTTCGAATATGAAGGCGGCCTGTTCATGGCCGACGACCTCGACCGGCTGGAAAAGGTCATGGGCTACCGCCCCGAGATCTTCGAGAAATCGATCCGTTTCCGCACGCTGGGCTGCTTCCCTCTGACCGGCGCAGTCGAGAGCGAGGCCGCCACGCTGAGCGAGGTGGTGCAGGAAATGCTTCTGACCACCACCAGCGAGCGCCAGGGCCGCGTAATCGACAAGGACGCGGGCGACGCGTCGATGGAGAAAAAGAAGCAGGAGGGGTACTTCTGATGACCGAACCCGTTTACCGGATCGACGCCCTCATTGCCGAGGACATCGACGTCTATCTCGAGCAGCACCAGAACAAGTCGATGCTGCGCTTCATCACCTGCGGCAGCGTGGACGATGGCAAGTCGACCCTGATCGGCCGCCTGCTCTACGATTCGAAGATGATCTTCGAGGATCAGCTCGCCAGCCTCGAAGCCGACAGCAAGCGCGTCGGCACGCAGGGGCAGGAGATCGATTTCGCCCTGCTGGTCGATGGCCTCGCCGCCGAGCGCGAACAGGGCATCACGATCGACGTCGCCTATCGCTTTTTCGCGACCGAAAAGCGCAAGTTCATCGTCGCCGACTGCCCGGGTCACGAGCAGTACACGCGCAACATGGTCACCGGCGCCTCGACCGCCGACCTCGCCTGCATCCTGATCGATGCGCGCAAGGGCGTGCTGGTGCAGACCAAGCGCCACAGCTTCCTGTGCCACCAGCTCGGCATCAAGAACCTCGTCCTCGCCGTGAACAAGATGGACCTTATCGGTTACGACCGGGAGAAGTTCGAGGCGATCGTCGCGGACTATGAAGAGTTCGCCAAGAGCATCGGGATCGAGAGCTTTACCGCCATCCCGATCTCGGGCCTCGCGGGCGACAATATCACCGCATCGTCGGACAATACGAGCTGGTACGACGGCCCCACGCTGATCGATCATCTCGAGGCGGTCGAGGTCAGCAGCGCCACCAACCTGGCCAAACCGTTCCGCATGCCGGTGCAGTGGGTCAACCGCCCCAATCTCGATTTCCGCGGCTTCAGCGGGCTGATTTCGACCGGCATCGTCAAGCCGGGCGACACGCTGCGCTCGCTGCCCTCGGGCAAGACGAGCAAGGTCAAGTCGATCGTGACGATGTCGGGCGATCTCGAAGAGGCGATCGCCGGTCAGTCGGTCACCATCACGCTCGAGGATGAGATCGACTGCTCGCGCGGCGATGTGCTCGCTGCCGCCGACAACCCGCCCGAGGTCGCCGACCAGTTCGAAAGCACCATCGTGTGGATGGACGATGAAGCGCTGGTCGTCGGTCGCGCCTACTGGCTCAAGCTCGGCACGCAGATGGTCAGCGTGACTGTCGCCGAGCCGAAATACGAGATCGACGTCAACACGATGGACCATCTCGCCGCGCAGACGCTGCACCTCAACCAGATCGGCGTGTGCGAGATCACCACCGACAAGCGGATCGTGTTCGATTCTTACGAAGATAACCGCGCGCTGGGCGGCTTTATCCTGATCGACAAGATCAGCAATCGGACAGTCGGTGCCGGGATGCTGCACTTCAGCCTGCGCCGGAGCCAGAACGTGCATTGGCAGGCGACCGACATCACCCGCGATCACCATGCCGGCATGAAGAACCAGACACCGCGGGTACTGTGGTTCACCGGCCTATCCGGCTCGGGCAAGTCGACCATTGCCAATGAAGTCGAGAAGAAGCTGGCGATCATGAATCGCCACACCTTCCTGCTCGACGGCGACAATGTGCGCCACGGCCTGAACAAGGATCTGGGCTTCACCGAAAGCGACCGGATCGAGAACATCCGCCGCATCGGCGAAGTCGCCAAGCTGATGACGGATGCCGGGCTGATCGTACTCACCGCCTTCATCTCCCCCTTCCGCGCCGACCGCCAGTTGGTGCGCGACATGATGGAGGATGCCGAATTCATCGAAATCCACGTCGACACCCCGCTGGAGGTCGCCGAGGCACGCGATGTGAAAGGGCTCTACAAGAAGGCCCGCGAGGGCAAGCTCAAGAACTTCACCGGCATCGACAGCCCCTACGAGGCACCGGAGGATCCCGAAATCCGGGTCAACACGGTGGAGATGAGCCCGGAAGAGGCGGCCGATTACATCATCGGCAAAATCCTGCCGCTCAAATAGCGCTGCGACGAAAAGGGGCGCCTCACCGGGCGCCCCTTTTCGCTCTAGGATTCAAGTCGGCACTCAACCCGGACTTTTCGGACCCGATCCGTTCGCAGCCACGACCAGTCCCGTTCCGAATGCCGTGATCGCGCCGGCAATCAGCCCGGTGGATGGCCCGCCGGCAACCGTCCCTTCCATAAGGCCGACCGGGCAGCCGGCATCTTCGGCCCACTCGAGCCAGTCCTGCCATGTGTAGAGATCGCCGCTGTCCACCTCCCGGTAGGTCTTGCCCACATAGCGCCAGCTTTCCGGACTATTGCCATCGTCGAGCCAGCGCGAATATTCCGGCTGGATGCGGGTGCAATTCCAGGTTTCCGGCTCATCGAGCGCGCCATCCTGGTCCGACGGGATCGCCTGACCGCCGACGTTCTGCGCCACTGCGGCACCGCCCGCTGCAAGCGAAATTGCGGAAAAGGTCGAGATCAGAAGCTTACGCATTGCGCACCCATTAAGTCGTAACCGCTGCGAACTCCTTAGCCTGAAAAGCGCTCCGGTAGCAATCAGGTGCCCTCGCCATGCCATTCGGCCATCGCTCCGCCCATCATCACCAGCGTGCGGTCGGCCGCTTCGATGGTTTCCTTGCGGTGGGCGATGATTACGCGGGTGATGCCCATGGCGGAAATCGCTTCGTTCACTTTGCGCTCGTGGCGGGCGTCGAGATGGGCGGTGCCTTCGTCCATGAAGAGGATTTTTGGCTGGCGATACAGAGCACGCGCCAGGATCACGCGCTGCTTCTGACCGCCCGACAGCGTCGATCCCATGTCGCCGATCAGGGTTTCGTACTGCATCGGCATCTGGATAATGTCGTCATGGATCGACGCGGCGGTCGCGGCGGAAATGACCCGCTCCATATCGACCTCGTCGTCGAACAGCGCGATATTGTCGGCCAACGATCCGGCGAACAGGCTGTCTTCCTGCAGCACCGCGGCCGTCTGCGAATGGAAGCTCTTGTAACCGAAGCGGTGCAAGGGGATGCCGTCGATCAGGACCTCGCCGCTTTCCGGCTCGACAAGGCCGAGCATGACCTTGAGCAAGGTGGACTTGCCCCCGCCCGAGGGGCCGGTGATCGCCACGTGCTCCCCCTGCTCGATGGTCAGGCTGACGCCCTGCAACACCATCGGGTCGCTCGACGAATAGCGATAGAAGATATCGCGCATCTCGATCTTGCCCTTCAGCTCGGTCACGGCATCGGTGCCGGGCTGGAAGCTGCGGTCTTCTGGCGAGAGAGCGATGTCCGACAGGCGCTCCAGGTGAAGGCCCAGCATCTTGAAGGCGATCGCCTGGTCGATCAGCGCGGCAGACTTGCTGATGAACTGCCCCTTGTAGGCGATATAGGCGAAGACCATGCCGACGCTGAAGCCCGCGCCTTCGATCACGAAACCGACTGCCAGCCAGATCGTGATGATGTTCTCGATCCCGAAGATCAGCATATTGGCCGTCGATTGCCAGATGCCGATCCGCGCGAGCCGGACGTTGGAATTGACCGCATCGGTCAACCGCGTCTGCCACAGCGCATGGCGCAGCGCCTCGCGCCCGAACAGGCGCAGGGTCACCATGCCCCGCACGGTCTCGATCAGCGTCGACTGTTCCTTGCCCTTCGTAATGATGCTCGCTTCCTGCGCCTCGCGCTGGAAGGAGAAGCTGATTGCGCGCACCAGCGCGTAGAGGCCGAAAGCCACAATCGCGATGAAGGCCAGCATCGGGCTGTAATAGAACATCACCGCCAGCGTCAGCAGGGCCATCACCCCGTCGACCAGCGCGGCGACCGCGCCCTGTGTCAGCAGCGACTGGATCGGGGTGATCGACTGGAAGCGCGACAGGACATCGCCCGTATGCCGCTTCTCGAACCATTCCACCGGCAGCCGGAACAGCCGACGTGCGATGTTCGAAGCGAGCGAGAAACCGATGCTGGTCCCTGCGTTCAGCAGCACGAAGGACCGCAGCAGGCTGGCCATGACATTGATGATGGTGAACAGGCCGAAGCCCAGTGCCAGCACCGTCAGCAGATCGTTGTCCAGCGCGGGCAATGCGCTGTCGATCGCGACCTGCATGTAATAGGGCGAGGCGAGAACGAAGGCCTGCAGCACCAGGCTCAAAAGCAGGATCTGAGCGAGCGACCGCTTGAGGCCGGTCATGCTCTGCCAGAGCTGCGAGAGATTGAGCCGTTCGCGCAGCGACTTGCGATCGAAATCGCTGCTTGGGCGCAATTCCAACGCGACGCCGGTAAAATGCTCGGACACTTCCGGCAGCGGCATCCAGCGCGAGCGACCGTCGGGATTGTGGATCAGGGCCTTGCCGCCCTTCACCGCCTCCAGCACCACATAGTGGTTCATGTCCCAGTGCAGGACAGCCGGCATGTGCAGATTGCCGAGTTCTTCCAGCGGCAGCTTTACGGCGCGCGGTGTCAGGCCGATCTGGTCGGCGAGGTTGATCAACGCCCGCAGCGGGGCACCGCGCAGCGAAGGCGAATAGCGCCGCCGCATAGTGCCGAGATCGATGTCCAGCCCGTGATAATTGGCGATCATCGTCAGGCTGGCGAGGCCGCATTCCGCCACTTCCGTCTGCCGGACGAGGCGCACGCGGCTGCGGGTGGTGAGGCCGAGATCGAGTTCCATCCTAGCGGTTCCGTACTGCAAAGAGGGGTTCGAACAGCCACTCGATCAGCGACTGGTTCTCGGTCACTATCCGGGCGGTCAGCGACATGCCCGGCACCAGCTCCTCCATCCGCCCGAAAGCCGAAATCTCGCTCGCCGCGAGATCCACGATTACCGGATAAACCGAGACCACTGAGCCGTTCGGCAGAGCCTGGCTGATCGCGCTGGAGGATACGGTGCGGATCGTGCCCGTGACCGTACCGAAACGCTGGTAAGGGAAGGCATCGATCGCCAGCCGCACTTCCTGACCGGGCTCGACGAAGCCGATTGCCTGGCTCGGCACCGCAAGTTCTGCCCGCAATGTCGAACCCTCCGGCACGATCGCCATGACCGGCGATTGCGGACTGACGAGCTGGCCTGCCCGCATGGTCAGCGCAGTCACCCGGCCCGCAACCGGCGCCGTCAGCGCATAAGATCGCGCGCCGGCATTGGAGGCGGCCTGCTGCGCCACCTGCGCCCGCGAGGCCGCGATGCTGGCTGCCTGGCTTTCCGCCTGCGCCGAAATACCCGCTGCGCTATTGGTCAGCTCCGCCAGGGTTGCCCGCCGCGAAGTCAGCGATTGCTGCAGCTGCGACAATTGCTGGCGGCGCGAGAGATAGACATCCTCGCGCGCGCGTAAGTCCTGCTGGCTGATGAAGCCGCGCTCGGCGACCCGCCGCGCGCGTTCGAGATCGGCTTCGGCCGAATTGACGAGGTCCCGTTGCAGCGCAATCTGCGACTGGAGCTGGTCGATCTCGGTGCGCAAGCCGGCGGCCTGGACGGTAATCTGGCTGCGCTGGGCGGACGCCGTTCGCTGGGTCGCAGTCAGCTGGGCAAGCAGGCTGGCGTCCTGCTGCGCGATGGCCTGTTCGGTCATCGCCAGTGCGGACACGCCGGATGCACTGTCTTCTTCGGCGCGGATCGCCACCAGCGTCTCGCCGATTCCGACCGATTGCCCGTCTTCGACCAGCATTTCGGTAATGACGCCGCGCCGGTTGGGCACGATCGATGCGACACCCTTGTCCGGCACGATCGTACCGGTCACGGTCTCGACCCGCGCATAGCTCGCCAGCGAAAGGAAGATCAGCGCCGCTGCAAGGCTGCCGAAGATGAGATAGCCGATCAGCTGCCATTTGACCGGGACGGCAATGGCCACCTCGCCCGACAGGCGATCCTTTTTCTGTTGCAGAGCCTCCGTGCGGAAGAGCTGTGTCATGAACCCGAAATTCCCCCGCGCCTTTGTGCCGGTGCGCCTACTGCCGATCAGTATGCCGCCCTGCTGATTTCAGCAACGCGCGACTGCGGGCAACAGTATGAATGTACTATCGCGCAATCCGCTGGACGGCAGAAGGCAAACGGTGGTCACGATTTCAGTCGTCAACCGATAGTCGTCATGTGCTATGGTCATCGGCACATACCGATGCATGATTGCGGGAGTTTGAAGTCGTGAGAGTGCAACGCAGACCGATGGACAATAGACCGGCCAGAATGATGGTGGCGGACGACCATCCGATTTTTCGCGAAGGGATCAGTTCGATCCTGAAGAAGCTCGATCCCGAAGCGAAGATCGATCAGGCGGGCACCTACGAGGAGATGCTGGAGACCGCTGAAGCCGGATATAGCCCTAACCTGTTCCTGCTCGATCTGCGCTTCCCCGGCATGGATATCGAGACGGCGGTGCCTCAGCTGCGGCGCAAATTCCCGCTGGCATCCATCGTCGTCATCTCGATGGCCGACGACAAGCGATCGACCGACAATGTGATGGCCTGCGGTGTCGACGGCTTCATCAGCAAGGCCGCCACGCAGGACCAGATCCGCGACGGTATTGCGGCGGTGATGGAGGGAGAGTTCGTGAACGTCAGCGTCGGGAGCGGTCTGGCGCAGGCCGCTTCGGTATCGCAGTTCTCGCGCCTGACCCCGCGCCAGATGGATGTGCTGCGCGGTATCGCCGATGGCCATTCGAACAAGCAAATCGCCAAGGATCTCGGCATTTCGCCCTTTACGGTGCGCATTCACGTCTCGGCGCTGCTGCGTGAATTACGCGTGGAAACGCGGACAGCCGCAGCGGCGATGGCGATGAAATACGGTGTGCATTGAACCGGCTGAAGGACCGCGAAAAAGAAATGTATCCGGCGTCGCGAAAAAAGGGCCGCTAGCAAGCGACCCTTTCATTCATTGATTACTTGAGGCGGCGATGCCGGCTCAAGCTCTCCAAGGCGGCATCCAGTTGAGGATGTCCTCCGGACCCGGAGGCGGAGGCGTTACGACCTCCGTATCTGTGTCGCTAGTGCCACCGACTACGAGCTCGACTTCGTTTTCGATCAAAATTTCACCAGTCTTCGTCTTATCCATCGCGTCCTCCTGATTGCGAATCTGATCCCCTTGAACAAGACCAACATGGGTTGCTCCGGCCTGCCTTGCACTAGTCAATATGCACTAGTTGCGGTTTTATTTGGGCCCCTCGCCTGCTCTCATGGCCATCAGCGCGGACCGCAATTGGGCTGCACGCAAAGGCTTGGTCAGAACCAGCCCCGAAAAATTTGGCAACTCTTCTCTGATCTGATCCGGATGACGTCCTGAAAGAATGGCAATCGTCGTGCCGCTCGCGCGTATCTGCTCAAGTGTCGCCACATGATCGGCAAGGGTCTCGCCGTCGCCGAAATCGAAATCGGTAAGAAGAACGGCCTCACTCACGTCATCGGTCGGAGGTTTGAAGGTCGTGCTTACATCGCAGCCCCATTGGCTCAGCACTTTCACCGTCGCTTCGACCAGTTCCGGATCGTCATCCGCAATGCGCACTGACAATCCGGCAAGAGGAAGTGAGTGCCTGGGTCGGGGGGTAGCAGGCTCCGGCAGGGCATCGATCACCCTGAGACCGCTGATGATAGCCGATGTTCCCCTGCCTTCTTCCGATTTTAGCGTGAATTTCAGGTCGAGCAGCGAAGCAAGGCCGCTGACGATCGAAAGGCCAAGCCCCTTGTTGTCGCTCCGCATCAGCGAATTGCTCCCCCCGCGATAAAATTCCTTTTTAACGAGCGCGAGATCGGATTGCGAAATCCCCTTGCCGGTATCCACGACGTGTATCGCCATCCGCCCGCGCACACGCCGACACCCGACGACGATCCGCTGGCCGCGCGAATATTTGATCGCATTCGATACCAGGTTCTGCAGCATCGTGCCGATCAGCGCCCGGTCGGTCAGCACTGTAACATCGCAGGGGACGAACCGGATCTCGACCCCTGCCTGTTCGGCCGCCAGCGAGTTTTGCCCATCGATCTTGGCGAGCAGCTCGTTCATCGAAACTGCCTCAATGTCCGGTTGCAGGGCGCCGCTCTCGATCGCGGCGATATCGAGTAGGGAGCGGAACATCCTGCTTGCATTGTCGACCGACCAGGAAATCTTGGCCACGATGTCGCCCTGCTGGGCTGAAAGCTGCGTCTGTTCGAGCCGGTCGGCCAGCAATCCGATCGCATGGATCGGCTGGCGCAAATCATGGCTGGCCTGCGCCAGGAATCGCGATTTCGATTCCGCCGCCTCGCGATAGGCCCGTGCCGCATGGCCGCTTTTTTGCCACAGCCGTCCGATCATAAGCACGGCCAGGAAAACGACGGCGGCCGAACTCTCCAGATAGATCAACCTCGCTTCGAGGATCGTCGGTGCCACGACCAGGCAAATGATGCTGCCGAGCAATACCGTGCGCCCCACCGCGGGAGTCAGGAACAGCCATGCGGCGGCCCCACACAGAGCGACCAGAAATGCAGGGAGCCAATCGATGTAGGCCGGCGGGCCATCGAAAAGGGTCTGGGCTGCCAGCAAGGTGACAATCGGCTTCGGCGTGTAGAAATCGTGCGGCGTCGCTACATAATCGCGTCTGGGATCGGTAACGAAGCCGATCACCACCGTTCGCCCCTCAAGAACGGACAGCTCCACTTCATCCCGCAAGACCGATCCTGCACTGATCAGAGACACCGTCTCAGGATCGTAGCTGACGTCGATATTGAAGATGTTGTCGCCCGGCCGGCTGCCATCGGCCAACAGGGCGGCGATCGAAGGATAGACGCCGGTCTCCGCGCTCGCGGTATAGACGGTCCATACAGGAGCAGGCGAGAATGTCGCCTTGACGGGCATGACCGCCGGAATGGTCGCGGGGCCGGGCAGTGGTTCCCCGGCAAGGGCGACCTTGGAATATTCGACACCCGGAGGGGGCAGAGAACTTGTGCTCAACTCCTGCCGATCGTCGATCGGCAAGCTGGTCTCCCAGATAGGATCGGCCGTGAAGCGGCCCAGCGCCTGTGCGAGCGCGCTCGATCGCTGCGTTTCTCCCGGATCGAGATATTGGTTTTCCACCACCACCTGCGCGGGATTTGCCGACGCGATCCGATCGAGGAGCGCAGCCAGTTGCTCCGGCGTCCACTCTCCATCGGGCGTGGCCGCAATGGTCGCATCGTCGATCGCAACGACCACCCCATCCCCATCGTAGGGCTTCTGGTTGATCTGTGCGGAGACGATGCTCTGCAACCAATCGTATGGCGCGAAAACCTGCAATGGGGCGACCAGGGCGAAGAAAGCCGCGACGATTGCGAAGAACACCTTCTCCCGGCGCGACGAGCCGCGCAGCAGGGATTTTTTGGCCGGACCTGATGCCATTTTCTGCCCCGAACCCCTGCTTGCCAACCGGGTGTGACCCGATCGTCCACCGCATGGTTGTCTATCCTCGGCCTCAATGCCGCAAATAGTGCCATCGCACTAGTCGGGCCGCCAAAGCCTGGCGATCTGCAGGCTCCAGCGCGCAGCGCGAAGCGATGTATCGAATGATAGATGGGTAGAGTGGTGCCCCATAGACGACAAAAATGGGCACTCAAATTGTTGGGAAATTTCTTTTAGGAGACTCTGATTTCACTTCAGCATCGTAATTCAACGGCGGCTAAGGGCCGACAAATGATTGACCGGGTGTGGCGAAGTGGGTCGCGAAACGGAGGCTCCATTACATCCCATGTTAAGGAATTGTGCAAAGGGCGCAGATGGCGTGTAGATTGAATGACTGCATCCCATTTTCAGCAAAGCGCGAGATCTTCAAATATACCGTATATTTAGGTTTCCTAATTATAAATTCGGGCAAAGGAGAAGATCATGCTTCGCTTTGCCCTGTTTGCTGCCATTCTGGCTTTTCCCTCCGTCGCCAAAGCCAATCCAGGCGCGTCGGCTGGGATGCACATTTCCCTAAATATCCCAGAGATCTGCCAGCTAGAAGCGTCTATCGCCTCAGTTGATCCGGAAAGCGGGGTTACTACGGGTAATGTGTTCGAGATGTGCAACGCCAGCCATGGTTTTCGCGTTATCGCGTCGCATCGTACATTGGCGGCAGGAGAAACTGCGCGCATCGTTTACGCCGGACAAGCCAGCCCGCTTGCGCCAACCGGCCTTACCGATATTTCTGTCCGCCAAGGTCCTGGAGCGAAAAAGGTGCCCTTCGTCGTTCAGGCGCAGGGCTTGCGCGAGGAACTGGCGATCAGCCTTGGAATTACGGCCCTTTGATCAAAGGGCACTGACTGTCAGCGTTATCCGGTCGTTGTACCGTCCCGCCGGAACTGAAGCCGGCGGAACTTCCAAACTCATCGGGCGGGTGTTCCCTGAACGAGGAGTAGGAGCAAGGTAAGTGAAGGCGCTGATACCAGTGAGATCGACTTGCGCCCCGTCGAAGTACAGACGATAGGGAATCTCGCTGCCGAGATCGACGTGCGCCAGGTTACCCGAATTGGCGGAAGCGACGTTCACCAGATAGGGCGCGGTACTGAAAATGCGCGCGCCAAACGGTTGTGACCGCGTCTGCTCGGACGTTGACAGTGTGCCGAGATCGATCCGTGCTCCGGATCCGATGCCGCCACCGATCACTGCGCCTACGAATCTGACTGAGACTGTGGCTGGAATGAGTATGGTGATCGTGAGGTTGGTCCGGTCGACAAGCGCCCCGTTCTGGTCGAACAAAAGCAGTTCCAGCCGATCAGTGTAAGTCCCTGCCGTCAAACCCCACTCGGTAGGTACTTGTAGGTCGAACGGGACCGACCGCCCTTGCGGTCCTACTGGCGCATTTGCGATCTTCACGTCGCTTAGCGAAGTACCACCGGCCGAAGGGTCCTGGAGTATCTCGATTTGCGACTGTCCGGGCGCCCTGAGATTGTATTCGGGAAAATTCGGATCGACCGGGCCCGTCAGACGCGAGACTCTGATCGTCGCCGGGCAAGGATTTCCGGCAGCACCGCGTCCGGCGTTGCTGTCGTCTCCGAGTGATTTTCTTATACGCACCTGGAAATTGTCGACGCTCATCGCGCCGGGGGCAATCTCGACGCCGCTAACTACCACCGATTGGTCGGCGCTCGCGAATTCGGGCACGCATTCGGCTGCCATCAGCGATGTGGGCATCGCGGCGAGCGCGACTGGGGTCAGGACTAAGTTCAACTGTCTCATATCGTCTCCTAGTCGCTTTTCGTCGGTACTCGAACCGTCCCCAACCGAAGAAGGCCCGTGATTTCCATCGGCACCTCTATCGTGAACTCCTGCCCCGTATCATTGAGGCGCACGACATAGGTGCGACCCGGAGCCAGCCCGATCACTCCGAAACGGCCGGCGGAGTTCGTGAAGAATGGCTGCGCTTCGAAGCCTTCGTCGTCGACCGAAGTGATCCGTCCGACCATGAGCGCGGCCGGTTCGTCGCCCGATTGCAGGAAGCCAACTGCACTTACGAACCGGTCGTTGCCAACGACGAATTCGAAACCGCTTCGGTATGGCGGATCGACACGGGCCACACCCGTCCCGATATCGTAGCCAGCTTCGAGCGAGTCGATATCGTATCGCACGTCCTGCGTATTATAGGATGAGAGGCGGCTGGCCACCGCCGCCCCCAATGGTCCGCTGGCGGCTTCGTATGCGCCGCCAGTGAGGCTGCGTCCGGTAATAACGTCGGTGCCCCGGAGCGTTTGATGGGGACGGGCGAGAAGGAATGAGTCCTGGATCGGACGACCGATACCAAATACGCCATCCGCTACCGCGAAGGATGTGCCGAGTTGCAGTCTGGCGGTCCGGTTATCGGTGACTCCACCAAGGTCCGGTCCCGAAGTTGCAAGCGAGGCGCGCGCCTCGAACCGATTGGATATGTAATCTACTACCCCGTCCAGCGATGTGCTGCCGTCGGACGATTGCGCATTGATCGAATAGCCTAGCGACCCGACATTGTTGGTCAGGCTGCGTGACAGCGTAGCGCGCGCCAACTTGCGTCTGCTCTGGTAACTGGCATCGGCCCGATGCCGCCCCCCGAAGAAGTAGGAAACGGACGCGCGTACCCCAAAGTTGCGACCGAACGCCGAACCCGTCCCGTACTCTACCCCGGCGGTAAACCGCAGGTTGTGTCTGGTAGAATGTGAAATGTCCGCGAAGACGGTACTCTGGTCACCCGCTCCGGATCGCGAGAGGTAATTAGCACCGCCTAGGATCGAAGTGCGCGGGGAAAGCGATTTGCTGAAGATTGCATTGAGCGAAAGGCTCTCGAGGCGGAAATCGGTCAGATCGCTCACGGTCCGGAAATTGTCACTGTTGTAATCGAAACTGACCGAAAAACGGATCGCTTCTAGGCCGATACCTGCGACGAGACGGTATCCACCCCGCACGGCGAAGCCAGTGCCATCGCCCGAACTCACCGCGGCTTGCAGATCGAAGCTGCCAGGGATTACCTGAGGCACAAAGCGTGTTTCTGCCGAAACCACCTGCACGTCCTGCGAAGCTTGGAAGCCGCCCCCGAGGATCAGCGTATCGTTCAAAGCTTTGCGGTAATGCGCAATTGCTACGGGATCGTCCGAATACCGAGGCTGCAGGTCCAGTTCCGTCGCGATCACCCCGGCCGCGAAGGTGTATTCGTCCTCCCCGGCCTCGAGTTCGATCGGCTCGAAGAAATAGTCGAAGCGCGTCACCTGTTCACGCCCCGTTGCATCCCGCACGACCAGTTCGACGTCGTTAGACCCCGCCTGTATTGGCAGATCTTCGAGGCTGTAAGTGCCTGGCTGGAGATCCAGCGTCTGATATGAAGCGCCGTTGACGATGACCTCCACCGTGGATGGGGACGTCAGCAAGATCTGCCTTCCGCCCAGATTCACCACGGGCGCGAAGGGGTCGAAAACGCGGCGGCTTTTCTCCAGGGCGACCCCGCCGATGAAAGGAGTCTGCAAGGTGCCGGTATTGGTCAGCCGCAGATCGCCCGCGCTCCACCGTCGATAAGTTTCGGGCTGGTCATAGACCGCTCTCACTGCCCGTCGGTAGGGACGATACTCGCCGTTCAGTCCCTCGGCGAGTCCGCCGTCATATTCGAGAACGACGTTCCGATAGCGGGCTGCACCGGAAAGAAAGATTTCGGGTGGTCCGAGACCGCCGGTGTCCCGGTAGATCAGGTTCGCGCTGGTATTGAGATAGGCGCTGAAATTCGCCGGCTCGATCGTCGGCAACTCGGGTTCGGCGGAATCCTGCCTTCCCCTCAGCGGTTCGATCGGGCGGTAGGTCGCCTCGATCGCCTGTACCACAAGTTCCAGACGCGACATGTCGAAATTGATGTCGAATCCTGCAGTTGCCAGTTCCGACGAAGTGACGAAAGGATTCCCCGCTATTGCTTCGCGGAGGCGGACGACGCCCGCATCGTTCAATAGTCTTGAGAGTTGAGTGGTCAGCGACTGGCTTTCGATAGCGGCCGTTCCATCGGGCTCCACCTGAACGAGCACGTCCCCCAGTACACGACCATTCCATACTAGCGGTACCGACATGTCGATCGAACGCGATTGCCGTCCGGCAGCCGGTTCCGTCGCCGGCTGCGCAACCATCTCGTTGGCGCGCGCACCATAGGGCAGGCCCAGACAGGCGGTAATCAGTGCCAATCGGCTGACCCCCGCGATCAGCCCGGCGGAATTGCCCCCGTTCATGGATCAGCCCCCCAGGGTAACGGTAAGGCCTTCCTCGGCCATCGGCCTTTCCGTCGGAATGAAGAACGATCTGACCCGATCGGGCGCGACCACTCCGACGCCGATCAGCTTCGCCATCTGCTCGGGCGTCAACTTCAAGCTGACCGAGGTTCCATCCTTGGCCTGTCCGCGGACCTGCCACGGCAAGGTTCCTGCGGTGAAGTACCGGGTGCCGCGATTGGCCAGCCGCACCTGGATGCCTGGCTGTTCACCGTTCATCACGGGAGCCACCTCGTCGACCACTGGCTCCGGAGCACTACCGTCAGGTATGACATTCACCAGGACATTGAAGTTGACGACAACCTGGACTTGCGACTGACCCGGCGAAACCTCTACCGGCACCTGCCTGACCTGCATGTAGTAGACTTCGGATTTGGCCAGCTCAGGATCGCCGACGTACTGCACACGGAATGCTTGTTGCGAATTGGCGGGCACTACGATTTGGGCCGGAAAGACGAGAAAATCGTCGTCCGCCGGAAATAGTTCCAATTGTCCGTCTTCGCTGATCACACCGCGGAACATCTGGACTTCCACCGGAAACTCTCCGGCCCCGGGATTGGTGAGTTCGACCCGCGCGATGGATTCCCGGCCGAATGGTTCGACATCGACGACCATCGGCGAGATACGGGCTGCCTGTACAGGCAGCGGCGCGCTTGCCAGCAAAGCCGCGCTCAGTACGGCGAGAAGATATCTGATCACTGCAACCCCCACTCGATCCTTCGCCACTCCGGCGCACGGTCCGCACATTGATCCCTATCCGTCAATGTGTGGTAAACGTAGAAAAAGGGGGAACCGAAGCTCCCCCTTTTCCTGTTCAAAAGGCTCGTTCAGTCTCAGATCGCGCCGAGGGTGATCACGGCGGTGTCGACATAAGCGCCGGCAACCGGACGCTTTCCGGTATCGTCACGGTCGATGTAGACCTTCAGGTTGGCATCGTCGTGGAACGCGCCGCCAGGAGTAACGGTCGGCGAGGCGCCGGTGCCCTTGGTGCGGTAATCGAGCTTGCTGAAGCTGCCATCGTTCGAGGTCAGCTCGATGCGGTAATGGATCAGGTTGGTGAAGTCCGCGGCATCGTTCGCTGCGAGGCTTGCGCCGGCAGCATTCAGCAGACCGTTGTTGGCGGTGGATTTCGCAGCGATCTGCGCGGCGTAGTTGCAGCTCACATAGATGTTCTGCGTTCCCGAATCGGCATTTTGCGAACCGTTCTTCAGCAGCAGCGCATTGGCACCAGCGCCTTGGTTGATATTGACCGAAGCAAATTCGAAAGCGGCAGGCGCTTCGATGCTGCATTCGTCAGCTACGGTGGCGCTAACGTCGAGAGTGGCGGAGTCGGTAGCGCCGGCAAATGCAGGCGACGAGACCATAGCGGTAGTCGCAACAGCGACCAGAGCAAGCTTCTTCATGAGGTACTTCCTTTCAGACATCATAGCGAGAACAGTGCTTAACACTGCCATTAAGTGCGAACCCAAATGCAACCCCCGTGAAAGGAAATTGCCAGAACTCCGTCTTTTATATCTGCGGAGCGCATCAAGCGCGCAGTCTTATGATTCAGCTAAGTTTTTCTGCAGAAAATTTCCTGCTCACCCCTCCGAATCGCCGTCCTGCGATGCAAATGACCTAACAACGTGTTAAGCCCTGTGTAAATGCTCAAGGCGCTGTGTTTACGGCGAATGTTCCGCGATGGCACAGTTCCCCTCGGTGAAGATAAGGGAGGGACTTAACGGTTAGTCAAGCGGCTTAACATAAGTTAATTCCTCGTAGCGAATTGAGGCTACGCGCAGGACATGGTAGGCCTGCACACTTCTAGACGGGATGGCCATCATGATAGTCGGCAGAGGAGCCCAGTCGCGCAGTTCGCCGCGTTACCCCTTACAACTGCCGATCTCGATTTTCTCCGGAGAAGGACCGAAGCTTCCCGGCAGCATTCTCAACCTGTCACGCGAGGGTTGTCTGCTCTCAACGCTCGAATTTCTGTTGCCTGGTCAGTCGGTGAACATGCAGCTTGCCCCGCGCGACGATCACCCCGTCGAGGCTTCTGTAGCGTGGTCTAACGACACGCTGTATGGCTGTACCTTCGTCACCCCACTCTCAGAGGCCCACCTTTCGGACATCCTGCATGTCAATTCCGATAGTCCCGCCGAGGTCACTTCATCCGAAAGTGTTTTAGCCAAGCTTCCCGAGGCCTTGCTGGCTGCGCGGCGGGCCTCGGGCTACACCACGACCGAACTGGCTCGACATCTCGGGGTCAGCAGGCCGACCCTGTGGGCTTGGGAGAGCGGTCGTGCGACCCCTTCTCCCGAAAATCAGCAGTCGGTGCTCGACTTTCTAAGGCGGTCACAGTTTCTCGCTCTGGAGACTCGGGAAAGCACGGTGGCGCCGGACAACGGTATTAATACGTTGTTTCAGGAAACGATCGCCGCCTCCCGACGTGATCTTGCCCATAAGCTTGGTCTTGAGGAAGAACAGATTCGTATCTCGATCAAGTTTTGAACTGCCATCTTGCAAAAAGCGTACAAGGTTCCGTTACTTACCCGAGCGACGGCTTTCGGTACTTCTCTCATGATGGCCGTCGTCGAGACGATCCGATCATCATCGCTTCGCGAATTTCATGCGACAACGGGGAAAACGGCGCGCTCCACTGCATAGCTGCGCGGCTCAGCAGAAACCAAAAATCAACCGGCAGTGTCATTCATCAAAAGCAGTTCTTCGGTTTTCTAGCAAATCTCGAGGGTCCGAAACGGGCGAGCGAAGCTGATTTGGCGGACTTTGCTCACAAAAAAGTTCTCAGCAATCAGGATTGGGGTGGTCAAGAAGTGGCGGTTTTGTGCGGTTCATGAAAAGTGGTGCCGCTTACGTGACTCGAACACGTGACCCCATCATTACGAATGCAAGGGAAGATAGGGCGGGATCACTAGGTTTTCCGAGGGTTCCAACCATCCTTGGAGAGCGGATAGTCCCTTCACCCACGCAGGACCTAAATTCACCGGAGGTCCGGTTTGAGCGGTTTCCTACCGAAAGCGCTTTCATAGGAAAGTTTTCTCGAAAGTGACCCGCGCTGGACCTCCTTGCCCCTTCACCATCGAGGTTAGCCGAGAACTCGCAGCGAGAGCTTTTGGATTTCGTGACGTCGTCAGAGGATGACCGAAACGGGGTGGGAAGCTTCCGGTCCGCTTTCAGGAGGCTAAGCCGCGAAAGCCGCCGTCGAGGCGAGTACCAAGCTCCGGCAGCAAGGCGCCCCAATAGCGGCCATAAAGTCAGGCGAGGACAAGCCTGAAAGCTGCCGTTCCAAAGTTTCGTCTGATTGAGGAAAATAAGCCTTCAATCGCAATAGGTCGAAAAATTTTTCTTCTCAGTGCGTTTTGGTCGCTGAAGTGAGGCGCATGAAATCCTCATTAAGTTCGGCTTTGCCCTAACGTGACCGTGCACGAATTAAATTGCTCCTTCATTATGATTTTCGGATGAGCACCACCCCAGCAATCACAAGCGCGCCGCCAGCCAGAAGCCAGGATTGATCGACAAGCAATGCGCTAGCCACGATCAATGCGGCAGCTAGAGGGCCTTTCAAGGACTGACGCTCATTGCGAAGTCCAGCGAGCTGCTCGATACTGAGCGGATCGAGCTGAACCGGCACATATCCTGACCTTGCGATCGAGTTCGCAGTGGCAAGTATGTCGGGCAAGGACGCCGACAACCCCAGCAGCTGACCGCGAAGTTTCTTCAAACCCGACCGAGCGCTAGCGAGCGAGAACCGCTCGGCGAGAAGCTCCGTCATGATCGGCCGGGTCTCTTCGGCGATGTTGTAGTCCGGTGCCAGCGATCGGACGAAGCCCTCTGCAGTCAACAAGGTACGCAGAAGAATGGCCAGATCAGGTGGCAGAACCAGTCGATAATCCCGCAACAGATCGAAAACGCGGGAAAAAATCTGCGAGAACTCGATGCCAGATAGCACGGTCCCCCTGAACTCTCCGATCAACTGATCCAGATCCACCGCGAGCGCATCGCGATCCACCTTCGGCTCCCCCGCCCATGCGAGCAGGACATCCGCGACTTCGCTCGTTTCCTCGCCAGCGATCGCAAGCACGAGCCGAACGATCTCGTCGCGCCTCGTCTTGGTGAGCGTCCCGACTGATCCGAAGTCGATGAAGCCGACATCCTGCTCGCCGATCAGGAAAACATTGCCGGGATGAGGGTCGCCGTGGAATTCGCTGTTCAGGATGATCATTCGCAGGACAGCGTTGGCATAGCTTTTAGCGAAAGCCGCCACCCGCGGGTCGCCGGATGGGCTGCCCAGCGAAGACGCGGGCCTGCCGTACAGGCGTTCCTGAACGTTCACCCGCAGCCCGGTCAGTTCCCAATGGATGGCCGGGGTCCTGACGCCGATGGTATCGAGATATGCGCCGATCCGCTCGCAGGCTCGGGATTCCGCAGCGAGGTCCATCTCCCAGGCTAGATTGCGGCCGAAGGTCCGCAGAAACTCGACTGGCCGGTAACGCGCGATGTCAGGCGAGCGTGCTTCTGCGATCTCGGCAAGACGGACAAGCAGGCGCACATCGGCTTCCATGCGCGCGGCGGTGCCCGGGCGGCGAACCTTCACGATGACCTCGCTACCGTCCCGTAGCTTGGCGGAATAGGTCTGTGCAATCGAGGCGGACGCCAAAGGCTGTTCGTCGAACTGCGCAAAGTCGTTCCGCCAGTCCTCACCCCAGCTTGAAGCAAGTACGGGCTCGATATCTGCGAAGCGCACTGGCGACACCTGATCGTGCAGGGTTGAGAATGCCGTGATCCAGTGTTCGGTAAACAGATCGCTTCGGGTGGCGAGGAGCTGCCCCAGCTTTATACCAACTGGCCCGATGTCACGGAGGAACGCGACAACTGCAGCCGGACGAAATTCGCGAGGATCGATGACATTGCTCGAAGAGGGAATAAATCCGAGGGCTCCGGCGAGATTCTTCGCGCCGTGCCTCATTAGGATTTGGCCGATCTCCGCGGCGCGAGCGATGCTGCTGATAGGCTTTTCCGGGGGCGATGCCATGATTTTACTCAGCCTCGGCCCGGAGTTGGTCCAGATTTTCCGATACCCTTTCAAGAGTCTGCTGCAACGTTTGCTTCTCGTCGGCGGCAATGTCGCGCCAAAGCAGACCATGAAGCCTATCCGCGGAGCCTCTCAGTTCGGGCAGCAGATCGTCAAGCTGCTCCGTGAGGATGAGCTGCCACGCTCGCCGATCCGTCTCAGCTCGAAGCCTTTTCATCAGCCCGCGTGCGCAAAGACATGCAACCGCCTGGCCGATGGTCGCCGATTCCAGTTCCAGTTTCTTGGCGATTTCAGCCTGCGTAAGGGCAGGATCGCGAAGAAGTTGTCCGATGATCCTCCACTGTGTCTGATTGAGACCGATCCTGGCGACCCTCGCATCGTACACTCTGCGCGCGCCGCGACTGATCTCGTCCATAAGATAGAGAATGCGGTCATCATCGGTGATGACCTTCTGTCGACGCTGAGACCGTGACATGGTATCTGGTTTTTCATCCATAGCGCTGTGTAGTCGGATAGCCTCGGATGCCCAAATGCAAACTGCTAAATGCCTTTACTATCTGACTCACGGCTCATAGGGCGCGAGACGCGTTCACCTTTTACTGAGGCTGCCGAAAGAGTCAGATGACCGATAACTCCAACCAACCGGAGCAGAAGGGCACAACCCCAACGAAACCGCAATCGCGGCGTGGCTTGCACATCGTGCTAATCATCGTTGGTCTTGCCGTGCTGCTTGGCGGGATCTGGTGGTACTACCGGCACGTAACCTACGGACAGTACATGCAGACGACCGATAACGCCTATGTCGCTGCCGACAGCGTCGTTATCTCTTCCAAGGTAGCGGGATACGTCGAAGAGGTCTTCGTGGGGGAGAACGAGCAGGTTGCTCGCGGCGGAGCCCTCGTACAACTGGATCTGCGGGATTATCAGGCGCAAGCGCAGCAGGCGCGCGCACAGATCGCTGCGACCCTGGCCGGTGCCGACACAATCCGTTCTCAGGTAGCCGAACAGGATGCAGCCATTCGCCAGGCGCGGGGCCATCTCGCCGCCGCGCGCGCAGCACTGGACCTCGCGAACGACCAGGTGGCGCGATATCGGCCCCTTGCCGCGACAGGAGCCGAACCGCGGGAAAAGCTAGACCAGTATGAGGCGCAGGCGCGGCAAGCGCGGGCCGACCTCGCCGCTGCGCAGGCGGCGGTGGCTGCCGCGACCGCGCGCCGAGGGACCCTGTTCGAGCAGATCAACCAGACCCAGGCGCAGGCGGACGCTGCTCGCGCTCAGCTGGAAACAGCCGACCTTACGGTTGAATCGACCTTGCTGCGCGCCAGCAAGGCCGGCCGCGTCGGCGATCTCTCGGTGAGGGTGGGCCAGTTCGTGCAACCGGGTCAACGTTTGATGACGGTGGTTCCGGTGAGGGCGATCTACGTGACGGCAAACTTCAAGGAAACGCAGGTCGGCCTGATCCGGGCCGGCCAAAGCGTCAGGCTCGAAGTTGACGCCCTGCCAGACCTTGAGATCGCGGGACGAGTGGACAGCATATCGCCGGGAACGGGCGCGGAATTTTCCATCCTCCCCCCCGAAAATGCCACCGGCAACTTTACCAAGATCGTTCAACGGATACCCGTCCGCATCGCTATCGATGCTCCCCCTGAAGTGCGGCGTCTGCTCGTTCCCGGCATGTCGGTAGTGGCTACCGTCGACACTCGGAATGCTGCCGGCGAATTGGAAGAGATCTCGAGCCGGACTCAATGACCGAGATACTGGCAGCGCAGGACACTTCGATCGGGCCGGCCGGGAGCCGAAAGAACGCAGACGTTACTGCCTGGGTCGCTGTGGCCGCGGGCGCGCTTGGCGCCATGCTCGCGACGCTGGACATATCAATCGTCAATTCCGCACTCCCCGTCATTCAGGGCGAGATCGGTGCCACAGGCGCCGAAGGCACCTGGATTGCTACGTCATTTCTCGTTGCTGAGATTGTCGTCATTCCGCTGAGCGCTTGGCTGGAACGGCTGTTCGGTCTGCGAACCCTCCTCATCATCGCGGTCAGCGCGTTCACCGCCTTTTCGGTGCTGTGTGGGATTGCAACCGACCTTACGACAATGATCATCGGCCGCACGGGTCAGGGCTTCACGGGCGGCGTGCTCATTCCGACCGCAATGACTATTGTGGCTAAACGATTGCCGCCGCACCAACAGCCAATCGGAATGGCCCTGTTCGGCATGACTGTGGTTCTTGGCCCCGTGATGGGGCCATTGATCGGCGGCTGGCTGACCGAGAACCTGAGCTGGCACTATGCCTTTTTCGTCAATGTGCCAGTCTGCGCAATCCTGCTGCTCTTGCTGTTTATCGGGCTGCCTCACGAGAAGCCCAAGTGGGAATATCTCACGGACGCCGATTGGGCGGGCATTGTCGGGCTTATCTTGGGGCTGGGCGGACTTACGGTCGTCCTTGAGGAGGGCCACCGCGAGGAATGGTTTGAATCCTCTCTCATTCGCTGGCTCACAATCATCACAGTCGTCGGATTTGCCTCGCTGATCTACGGACAGGTGAAGGCACGCAAGCCAGTCTTGAAGTTGCAGCTCTTGTTCAATCGACAGTTCGCCAGCGTCGCGATCATGGCGCTCGCCCTGGGTATGGTGATGTATGGTTCGACCTACGTCATCCCGCAGTTTCTGGCGATCATCTCTGACTATAATGCTTTTCAGACGGGACTGGTCATCTTCTGGATGGGTGTCCCGGCCTTTCTCCTGATGCCGGTTCTGCCCCTGATGATCCGCAAGGTGGACATCCGCATTGCCGTCGGCACCGGAATGCTGCTGATGGCGATCAGCTGCTTTGTCAGCACGAGTCTGACCGCCGAATCCGGCGGCGCTGTCTTCACTGAAAGTCAGCTTATCCGCGGGGCCGGAATGATACTTGCGATGATGTTCCTGAATCAGGCAACGGTTGCGTCGGTGGCAAAGGAAGACGCGGGCGATGCCTCGGGCATTTTCAACGCGGCCCGCAATCTTGGCGGATCATTCGCCCTCTCGGCCCTCGCTTCGTTCCAGGACCAGCGAATTTGGCACCATACGAGGCGCATGGAAGAAACGCTGAATGCGAACAGCGTTTCGCTGCAGACCTATCTCGACGGACTGGCGCGAAGCTTGGGCGATATGGAACGAGCGATGGCGGCACTCGGCGGCACTCTCCAGCGCGAAGCGTTCATCATGACCTACAATGATGTCTTTCTGGTGATGGGACTTCTCACACTCGCGACGGTCCCGCTTGTTCTGTTCCTCAAGCCGCTTCCGGAAAATGTCTCCCTTTCGATGCACTGAGCCCGAGATTATGCGCCACTTGCTACCTCCGATTATCACTATCGCCTTGCTAGCTGGATGCACGGCAGGGCCCGATTATGCAGGCCCCCCGGAAGTTGTTTCAGCAGACACGGGCACTCGCTTTGTGCGCGCTGGCAGTGATGTGAGCGCATCTGATCCGGTTGTCGCTCAATGGTGGCTGCTGCTCGGCGATCCCGAGTTGACGCGGCTGGTGGAGGCTGCGCTGTCCGGCAACCCTTCGCTCGCCGCAGCGCAGGCGCGCATTGCCCAGGCCCGGGCATCCATCAGGCAAGACCGTGCGGGTCGAATGCCATCGCTTGGGGCACAGGCCACCACCGTGCAGGGCCGGCTTCCTGGTCTCGACATTCAAGGCGGGGCGCCCCCCCCGTCAGAGCAAACCAATTCCGACGCAGAAACCGATGACTCGCTCAGCTTTTTCAATGTGGGCCTTAACGCCAACTGGGAGCTGGAGTTCGCCGGTGGCTCGCGCAGGCGCATTGAAGCCAGCAATGCCCAAGCTGCTGCAACGGTGGCCAATGCAGAGGACGCAAAGGTCCAGTTGACTGCCCAAGTGGCCAGCACCTACGTCAATTTGCGGGAGGCCCAATTCCGCGCAGAACAATTTGAGGCGCAGATTTCGTTGCAGGAAGAGATCCTGGCGCTGACATACCAACGCTATCAGCGCGGTGCATTGCCGCTTTTCCCGGTAGGCACCGCGAATGCCGAACTGCAGATGCTCAAGTCACAACTTGCCGAAGCTGAAGCGGATATCGCAGTCCTGTCTGATGCACTCGCTATACTGACCGGACAGGTGCCGGGATCAGTTGATGCAGCGCTCACGACTGCGCATTCCATTCCCATGCCGCCAGAGCAGGTCGCGATCGGCGATCCGGCAAGCCTGGTGGCGCGTCGGCCTGACATAAGGGCGGCCGAACGGTCTCTTGCCGCGTCGACGGCGCGGATCGGGGTGGCCGAGGCGGCGCGGTTCCCGAAATTGTCCTTCACGGGGATCCTGGGCCTCGGCGGATCCTCGTTGGACGACGTTGTCGATGTCGGCGATTTCTCCGCACTCGCGATTCCGCGCCTCCAGTGGAATTTTCTGGATTTCGGCAGGGTAGACGCTGCGATCGACCAAGCCGGGGCAGCGCGCAACGAAGCAGTCGCCAATTACCAGCAGACGGTGCTTCTGGCACTGCAAGACGCCGAACGTGCCTTGGCTCGCTTCGGCCAGCAGCGTGTTGCGCTCGCTGCCAGTATGCAAATCAAGAAGCAGGCTGACGTCGCGGCAGACCTGAACCGCCAACGTTTTGCCGCAGGAGCGATCTCGAAGGCTGACCTCAACCGGGCCCTGCGAGAACAGCAGCAGGCCTCAGGAGACCTCGTCCGGGCAAGAGGCGCCCTTACGCTGTCGTGGATTGCGCTGCAGAAGTCGCTGGGCCTTGGGTGGCAAGAGCCTGTTCGAGATCAATAGTCCCGCCGCGCTGATCAATTGATCCGGTTGACGAGAAGTAGGCGCCCCTGCCGCTGGCGACCAACTTGCCGTCGGGCTCGAGAACCCGGGTTTCCGCCACCGAAATCTGTCGCCCGATCTTCACGATCTGTCCGTGAGCAGTGAGAGGTCCTGAGGTTGCAGGACGGTGGTAATCGACATGCAGATCGGCCGTCGCTCTCGCCGCGACGCCCCCGGCAAGCAGAGTATAAAGCCCGGTGAGGTCGACCAGTGAAGCCAGGACCCCTCCATGCGCCGACCCAATCATAGGGTTCGACACGATCTCTTCGCGCCATGGCATGGTGATCGAGATTGACTGGTCGGAGCATGTTGCAATCTCCAGCCCAAGCCATCGGTGAAACGGCGCGATATTCAGCATTTCCTGCAAGCGCTCTCGATCGATCATAGCTCCCTCGTCCCCTGTGGCTGAGCCGTATCGGATGAGTGATAGCGCCCTAGGAAATCGACGATAGCGGCGGAAAAGGCATCGTTCGCATCGCCCACGACCATGTGCGTGGCATCGGCAATATCGGTGTATTCTGCATGGGGGGCGAGTTGTCGCAGATGCAAAACGGCCTCTTCGGAAACAAGGTCGCTAGAGCCGCCTCGGATGAGGTGAAGCGGAAGCGTGAGATTCGCCGCAGCTTGGCTCAGCATTGCCGATTGACGTTCTTGGCTGTCTGGGTCGCCTTGTCTGGCTGACATTATATTACGGATAAACACAGGGTCCCAGTGCCAATAGAAGCGCCCATCCGGCTTCTGCCGCAGATAGCTTTTCAGACCATCGCTCGCGCCCCGCCTGGGACGATGCGGCATGTAGCGAGCGATCACGTCGGCCGCCTCCTCTGGTGAGGCGAAGCCGCTATCGACATGCTCTTCCATGAAACCAACCACGCGCATCACACCGCTGGGTTCCATAAGCGGGGCAATGTCGACCAATGTGAGCGAAGCAAAGCTACCTGGAGCAAGCTCCCCTTCGGCAATCAGTCCGGCGAGCCCGCCCAGTGAAGCGCCGACCAGCGCTGGCTTCTGGTCCAGGCGCGACGCTGCAGCGACCAGATCCGCCGCGAAGTCGCGCATTTCATAAGCTCCGCATGGCGACCAATCGCTGTCTCCGTGACCGCGCATGTCGAAGGCGATTGCGCGAAAGCCGGCTTGAGCCAGCTCGCTGACCACCCTTCTCCACGCGCGCCGTGTCTGCCCGCCGCCATGCGCAAGAAGGACGGGTATGGCGTAGGCATCCCCCTCAGCCTCGGCTGTAAGAGAAATCGCGCCTGCGCCCTCAATCGTAAAGGTTTCTCTCGCCATCTCTGGATGGTAGGAAAGGCGCGCTAAATAGTAAACCGATTTAGTTTGTGGCTCTCGGCTCCGTGTTGGCTGTCCTGCAAGGGCGTTTTAACGACGGCAAAGGTCTATACCAAGAGGGGTTTCTCCAGATCATTGTCTAATGCACCCGCTTGCGATTCGGTCAGCAGTCGCTGTCCGCTTAATCCGCTCAAAGATATAAAAGCTGCCTTTCCGCAGCCGGCCCCAAAGCTGCCTTCGGGCGATAGTCTCGCTGAATGACTGAAATTGGGCCGCTAGCTGCCAGTCCGCTTATTGAGCCAGAAACAGGAATAGCTGCCGTTCAGGCGCAAGCGGCCAGCTCGGGAAACAGCGGCAAAGGTTGCGGCTGGTGCGGCTCAACCACGGTTGCGTCGTAGAGCGAAGCCGTCACCCACTCGACTGAGGTGTTCACGTAGACCCCGCGAGCCTCAACGCGAACGCTCCCAGCTCCTTCTCTAGCCACTTCCCACGAACAGCGCAGCTCGTCGTCGTACGTGCCCAGCAACAACGTCCCATCGCTGAGCCCCAGCAGGAACCGATCGTCGTCATCGAAGGGCACGGTCAGGACAGTTTCCAGGTCGCCCGACACATGCAGGCGAGCACTTCCGAGCAAGGGTTTGATCGGGAAAGGGTGATGTTCGCCTGGGCGGCGCGCAAAAAAAATGAGGCGGGAAGAAAGACCCCGAACCCACCTGGCGAAAGCCAAGCAAGTCCGGGGTGAGTAAAGTTGGTCCGCTATCGTAGCTGCGGTGTCTCGTAGTCTTGCACGCCTTTTCCTTCGGCCAATACGCCTCCACACTTACGACAGGTTAGCCTGAAGGGCTCCCGTACCGGAATGCGGGCCCACCGAACCGAATGCTCGGCAGTGCAGATCGGGCAAATCATGCTTGCAGTACCTTCCTGAAAAGCCATCTTAGAGCCCTCCACCGAGCTTGGCTGCGCCCGCCTCTACGGCTGCCAACAGGGTGTCGTTGGCCAGGTGGCTGTACCGCATTGTGCTCTTGTGGTCGGCATGTCCCAGCACCCTGCCGACGGCAAACAAGTCGATTCCTGCATTGATCATGAAGCTTGCGGCACTGTGCCGAAGGTCATGGATGCGCAGGTCCGGCAGCCGCGCCTTCCTTCTCGCCGTCTGCCACGCGTGCTTGAGGGTCACGTAGGGCTTGAGCGTGTCGGGGTTAGGGACGACGTAGGGGCAGCCCTCGAACCTCGGAACTGTCTCCAGGATGCCGAGCGCCGGGGTTGAGAGCGGAACATGCCGCGGCTTGCCAGTCTTCGATGTGGGAATCAGCCACTGCCGCTTAGTTGCGTCGACGTGTTCCCACTTGGCGTGCAGCAACTCGGACACGCGGGCCCCGGTCAAGAGCAACAGCCCCACGATGTGCTTCAGCTGCGGGTTTTCGGACTCCTCCACCGCAGCCATCAACCTCTTGGCTTCAGCCGCACTCAGATAGCGTTCCCGCGCGTTGTTGATCGGTTTGCGCGGAATGCCCTTCACCGGGTTCTTGGTAACGCCCGACATGTTCCACCGGAGAGCCAACTCGAAGCTGCGATTGAATGTCACCCGGATTTTCTCGACCGTGGCAGGGGCAAGTCCCTCCTTTGCCTTTGCCGCCAACCACTGGGCGACGTCGGCCTGAGTGATCTCATCCAGGGGCACTTTCCCCCAGCGCGGCACGAGGTGAAGCCGGATGATGCTTTCCGTGTTTGCCGGGGTCTTCTGGTAGGTCGAGGCGTAGGCAAGGTGCTGCGCGGCAAGTTCAGCGTAGTCCACGACCGCCTTCTTTTCCGCCTTCTTGGCGGCTGGGTCACCGCCCAGAACAATTTGTGAGCGCAAGCGCTGGGCTTCCTTCCTCACCTGGTCGAAGGTGAGATCCCCGTAAGCGGCAATCTTGAGTTGCTTCTGCCGCCCACGTGCGTCCTGATATCGCATGTAGAATGTCCCTCCTCCACCGGCGCGCTTCTCGAACATGAGGCCGGTTGTACCAGTATCGTAGAAGTCGGTCTTGCGCTTGCCCGGTTCGCACGGAGCGGTGGCACAGAAAGCGTGGGTGAGTTTAACCTTAGGCATTGGATTTTCCTTTGTTGAAAGCGCGATAATCCAGAAGCAGCATAGGGCCGCCGGGGACGCGCAGGGGGTTGGGTGCCGGGACCACCACTTCGGCGATCTCGGCAAGCTCTCGGGCTGGAGAGCGGGTGGTTTGGGGTGGTGGGGAGAGCCGGTCGCGACCCTCCCCGAGGTGAGCAGGAGGGGGGCACAGGATTCTGAAATCCTGGCCCGGTCCCTCATCAGCCGTCACCCTCCGGCGGGGGCAGAAGCTCGTAGTTCTTTGAGCCTCTCTCCCCTATCTCATAGGTCCAGAGGTGATTGCCCGCCTGGGTGCCTGTGTAGCGTTCCAGAACGACCATGACGGCCCGGCGGCTGGTCCCCATTCTGGTGGCGACGTCCTTTACGAGGGCCATTTTCTGGACAGGTGCTGCGGCAAGAGAAGAGCTGATTTCTTCGATGATGTCGCTGTCACTGCGCAGCCTGTCTTGGGAGACATGGGTGGCCAGCTCTTCCTCGTCGACCAGCCGGACGGAAGCTAGGCGAACATCGTAGGAAAGGTCCGGATCGTCGTCGTAGGCATAGATCTCCTCGACATTTCGCCCGCGCCGCTTCAGGAACTGGAATTGCACCAGTTTTTCGTTTTTCGAGGTGCGCTCCGGGAGGGCCCCTAGAACAGAGGCAGAGTCGAAATCTTCAAGTACATCCGAGGTGCCACCATATACTAGTTGACCATCTGCCCCTTCATTCTTGCGAGTGTGAGCGAGAGCAAGAAAAGTACCGCCCTTTAGGACAAATTTGCGAACTAAATCGCCGAAATTAGCTGCCTCCCTCTTGTCCATTAGGTTTACAAATTTCTTCAAAGTGTCGACAACAATTAAGACACCTACACAATCGTCCTCCTCTATTAATGTTTGCATTGCCTCAGAGAGTTTCTTCGTCTCAAAGTTCTGCATTCCGGCGACAAGCATGTGAATGCCTGTTTCGGCGAGGATCGAGCGCTTGGTTTGGATCCCTTCAAGGCTATCGTCAGCATTCACGTAATAGCAGCGAGCTGGGCTCAGTTTAGCTGCAGCCACGGCTTCAACGAGCAGATATAACGTGAGAAGGGTCTTCCCCGAGTTAGGGGGAGCATAGATTACTGTCGCTTGCCCCGACAGGATGATCAAGCCGAGCAAGAAAAGACTCAGAACCGTTTCTCCAAGATCGACATCTCGGATACTGAATTCGTCCAGAAGTGTCCCTTCGCTAATCTGCGGGGGCAAATCATCGAAGGGACTCTCTTCCTCTGGTTCCTGATAGCCTTCCAAAGTGTCGAAGACTGACAAACCATCGATAGTTTCGGGCCACTCCTCAGGGGTGAAGTAATCCCCGGATGGCAAGGTTATGTAATCACCCTCGCCGTAGACCCGGCAGGCTGAGCCGAAGTGCTCTCTGACTTCCTCTAGCGAGATATCCTCATCGAGTTGGTAGAGAACGAGAGTTTCGTTAGGTCCCACTCGGGCCCAAAACCTCGGTCGTATACCGATCGCCTGAAGCTTTCTTCTTTGCCCCTCAATCTGCTTGGGACCGTAAGCAACAAAAGCGACGACATCTGCCGGAACGGGTCCAACAAGTGCGTCGCTTTCTTCATCATAGATAGTGTTCTCAAAGCCGAACGCCTGCCAATGGCGCACGGCTTCGCCATGAGGCGAATCATTCAATTTATTCATGCAGACTAAACCCTCAATCTGACGCCTGTCAGTGCAGGCAGCTATTAAAAGTGCGCTTCCCGCGCATAGTCAGCTGATGGTCTGTGCAATCATTACGCTCCCGAAGGAGACACCTGAAATATCGGCACTGAGGCGGGCGAAGTCAACCCGCCCCTAGGCTCGTCAGGTTTTCAGAAACCTGCCCCTCCCCCGTACCGCTCGCACAGGCGGGTCAGGTCACTTTCCTTTGCCTCGCTCGGCACGAGCAAAATGTAGGCGAAACCATCATCGCCCACTGTGAAGATCAGCTCGTACCAGCCGGGATGAACTTCCAACCAATCCCACGCCGGGATGAAGTCGGGATCGCCGAAGCGAGTTTCAGTCAGAGGATTTTGCAGCGGCGAGAAGCCGAGCTCATCGATGATAATTTGCTCACTGTCGGCTGGTTCGATGATGGCGATGCAGGTCAGGTTCTCCAGTCCGTTTTCCTTTGCCGTTATGAGGTGCCCCCGCACCAGCTCCAGCAGTTCCGGGTCGGTGAGGTTCCGAGCGTCCTGCTCGTTGTAGATCGTGATCATGGTAATTCCTTTCAGGCATAAAAAATGCGCCCGAGGCGGAGTGCCTGGACGCGTGTCGGTTGGGTTGTGGTTGAGATTTAGAGGGTCAAAGACTTGCAGTAGGCGAGCAGGACTTGCGGTCGGTCCTCGATTAAAACGACGTAGCCGAAGCCATCATCGCCGGTGACCAGGACGAGCTCGTACCAGCCGTCCGAGCGATCGACGTACTCCCAGGGCGGTGGATCAAGAGCGCGGCCCAGCTTTGTCTCCAGGTCGGCGATGGTGTCGGTGGGCTCAACAAGGATGAACTCGCAAAGCTCTGCGAGCAGCTGGTCCCCGAACTCTTCCAGCCTGTCCGCGTGGGCAACCAAAATTTCTCTTGCCGGGTGGGTCTCGATCGCAGCCCGTAGGTCGGGCCATGTTTTGATTGTGATCATTTGTGTTCTCCAGAATCGAAAAAGGCCCCCGGAATTGCTTCCGAGGGCCTCGTGGTTGGTTGAGTTGTTGGTAGATCAGTCGAAGGTGGCGACGACCTTCACGTCAGGTTGCCCCGCAATGCGGAGCGGTATTTCGAAGTAGGCCTCGACGTTTTCTTTTGCCTGTCGCTTGGCCACGTCCACCATGCTGCGCTGCTGGGCCTGCTTCACCGCAGCTTTCCGGGCCGTACCATAGGCTAGTTTGCCTAAGGCCTGCACAGTGTCGTCGCTGTAAGACAGAATTCCACCGTTGATGGTCGTCGCCTGCTCCGGCTGAAACGCCACATCCGACAGCCGCAACTTTGGAAGTCGAACTGTAACGAGCTTGGCCTTCTCGTTGTACTCCACCTTATCGAGTGTGAGGTCCGAAAGATTGAGGCGGTAGTCGATCGTGTATGGGACGATGAGCCGCTGCTCTCCTTCAAAAATCCACCAGCTTTTTCTGGTTGCCCTCACACTGGCCGTGCCCTTGTAGGACCACACCACCAGGCTGTTCTCGGCCCGCAGGCTTTCAACCGTGGTGGCAAGAACCTTAGTAGTGTCGACGCGGAAGAAACCGGAGTCGGTCACCTCGTTGTCGAGGATTTCCTTGGGTGCGAGGACATAGCCTGCCCCCAGCCCTGCCGCACCGGTCAGCAGAATTCCCGGCCAGCCGACCCTCATGGCGAGATCCTCAACAAATTTTCGTTTTGATTTTTCATAATATTTGCTCCCCGCTGACGCGTGAACGTTAGCCGCCGAACCGAAGTTTGCCAGCGAAAATGAGATAGATAGTCCCTAATTTAATGGACTACATTTCGGTTCAGTCTGGTGGATGGATGTCCGCTGCCGCCAACATGAAGGCGCTCAGGAAAGAGCGCGGCTGGTCGCAAGGCTGGGCTCGATCGGACCTATGTCAGCGGGATTGAGCGCAAGGTGAAGAACCCCACGGTCACGGTCATCGAGCGGATCGCGAAGGCGTTCGGTTGCACCTTGGGTGACCTGCTCGACTGACGGAGTTCCATATAAGATACCGGTATTTGCGCAGTTCGGCGTATTGCATGTCTCGTGACGGTGGGGTTAGCTGCATTCATGGCGATACCCGATTACCAATCACTTATGCTGCCGGTCCTAAAGGTCGCTGCGCTTGGCGAAACTCGCGTTCCGGTTGCAGCGGATAAGATTGCGGACCAGTTAGGCCTGACCGAAGAGGAACGTGAGGAGCTACTTCCCAGCGGAAAACAGAGAATCCTGCACAATCGTATCCATTGGGCGAAGTTCTACATGAGCAAAGCAGGATTGATCCGAAGCCCCAAGCGCGGGGTTTTTGTCGCGACGGACGCGGGCAATGCACTTTTGGACACGAACCCAGTTGCGATCGATGTCGAGCTTCTAAAATCTTATCCGGCGTTCGAGACCTTCTACAGCAACGATGGCAGCGATCCGGCAGTAAGCGATCCTGAGAAGACCGTCCTCAAGCCAGCTGCGGAAGCCACACCGGAAGAACAAATTGATGCGGCCCACGCCACGATAAACGAAGCGCTTAAGGCTGATCTCCTTGCTCGCATCCTAGAGCAGACACCGACGTTCTTCGAGGCGCTGATCGTCGATTTGCTGCTCGCCATGGGCTACGGTGGCTCTCACGAAAACGCTGCGCTGCGGCTCGGGAAGAGTGGT
This sequence comes from uncultured Erythrobacter sp., assembly GCA_947499095.1. Taxonomy (GTDB): domain Bacteria; phylum Pseudomonadota; class Alphaproteobacteria; order Sphingomonadales; family Sphingomonadaceae; genus Qipengyuania. Next base: position 80,729 of record CANMMR010000006.1, on the reverse strand, counting down.
GACGGGGGAATTGATGGAATCGTCGACGAAGATCGGCTTGGACTGGATCGCATCTATGTCCAGGCGAAGCGCTATGCGGTGGACTCGCCGATAGGTCGACCAGCCATACAGGGGTTCGTAGGCAGCTTGGTAGGGTTCGGTGCCTCGAAGGGCGTCTTCGTCACCACCTCGACTTTCAGTCAACACGCGAAAGACTACGCTGCAGGTTTGCAACAGCGCATCATCCTGATCGACGGTCGCCGCTTGGCAGAGCTTATGATCGAGTTCGGGGTGGGAGTACGCGTTAGCCGAATGGTTCAGGTCAAACGCCTGGACGACGCCTATTTTGAAGATCAAGGGTAGCGACAGATCGCAATGGATCGGAGCAGCCGTTTACGAGCAGATTGTGGGCCGTCCGACTATAGGCAGAGTTGGCGGATAACTCTCTAGCAAATTAGCGCACGACAAGAGGGCAAATTATTGAGCGATTCAGCGGCAAGACCCTCATTAGCGGAAGTTCTGGCTAGCGAGCCAGAAGATGGGCGCTGCGATGCAGACCCACTTGCCCACTACGCCGAAGTTACACCTCGAGCCCTCGCGATACTAAATTTAGGTGATTGCCAGAAGCAGTTGCAACGCTGGAGAGAAGAACCCTTAAGGCTGGCACAGGCGGCTAAGGCCGTGCACCTAGCAATGCAGGCTGCGTTGACAGACGCGCTCGCTGGTTCGACCGGCCTCGGAGCTTATAGCGAGAGGCTGAGAGCCGAATATCTCGCCTATTTCGAAGAAAGTCGCACGGGCGAAGCAACACCTCCCGCAGGTGACTTCGTTCTACCATTTCCAGCCTTGCTTGCGCGCGCCATGGCGCATCCGATGGAATGGAGCGGGCGAAAACTTGAGGTCTCACAAGATGAACTGGAGGCTCTAGATCGCCTGACTTTCATTCGCCATCGGGTCGAACATCCAAGACCGCAGTCCCACTTCATCGAGCCGCTATTTATCGCTCTAACCCTGCCAGTCGCGGCTCGCCTCACTGTGGAACTACTGGATGTGTGCGCACATCAATACCAAGAGGGCGAACGCGCCAGGGTAGAGTTATCGGTCGCGGCCATCTCGAAGCTTTGCCAGGAGATCGATTGATCACAACTTCGAGGGGATGATAAAACTCATGCTTTCACCAAAAGCTGCCCTTCCGCTATCGACCCGATTGCGGACTAGGCGACATTAAACCATTATGGAGGCCATGCGGAAATTCAGCACCATCATTTTTAGCATTGTTTTGGCAGGGTGTGCCACACCCTCAAGCGCGCCGACCAACAGCGACTTTTCTCCGCCAGATATAGTCGAAATTACCAGAGGTTTCGAACTTCGGGATCGATACAACATCCCAAAATATATCGGGAACACCGCTATTTTTGTGGATAGCGTCGCCGTTCACCATTCTCGCAATGAAGCGAGTACCATCGTTTGGCGGGATGAGGCGGGCAATTGGCAATGGAGTCAGGTAGTTGAGCGCGGACCCGGGGGCCTTCTCAACGCCGAGCGGAAGTTGGTGGCTAACAAAACAAGGTCGCTAGCTGATGCTGAAGCCACCGCTTTGGAGCGACTGATACGTGAACCGGAGCTCTATCACGGTGAGGTTCTTCGCAGCGACAAGATAGGAGTGGGCGCCCCCCACCATGTCATGGCGATCATCACTCCGTTCGGGCGCACGACAGTCAAATGGAATGGCCGACTTTTAGGCACTCACGGCGAAATTGCAGACATCGTTCTCGGCAGCGATTGAAGTCCGCTAACCACCCCATTCCGGTCGTAATGCCCCTTTCGCAGTAATTGAGAAAGCTGCCATCCACAGGTTCTTCCGCCGTACCAAAGCCGCCCCACCGGAATTTTGTGGGATTGCCGTGCATCAGACCTGTTTCCCTACGCAAAGCGCCCCAAGCAGGACCCAAACGCACGACCAGCCGAACAGCCGTTCCGCTTAAAGGACTGATTTTACCTACTGAAAGGGGTGGTGCCGCTTACGTGACTCGAACACGTGACCCCATCATTACGAATGATGTGCTCTACCAACTGAGCTAAAGCGGCACATTCCCGCTTGCGGGAAGTGGAGGCCCGAGCCGGAATCGAACCGGCGTGCAAGGATTTGCAGTCCTCTGCGTAACCACTCCGCCATCGGGCCTCGCCCTTGCCTCTCGGCACGGGAAGCGGCGCACTAGCGATTCTGCGCGGGCTTGGCAATCGCCGCGTGACACCCTTACGTAACGTCACTCTGGACGCGCGCGCGCTCAGCCGCAATGACGTCGCTCCATGAGCTTTGCCAACCTTATCGAACCCGTCACTGCCGAAGGCGGCGCGACCCGCTTCAGCGGCCTCGACAACTGGATGCAGGGGCGCACGCTCTATGGCGGCGCGTCTGCCCTGATCGCCTATCTCGCCGCCGTGCGCGCCTTTCCGGACCTGCCGCCGCTGCGCGCTGGCCAGGTCGCGTTCGTGGCGCCGACCGGGCCGGAGGTGGAGCTGCGGCGCGAGATCGTGCGGCAGGGGCGCAATGTGGCGCAGGTGCGCAGCGAAATCTGGTGCGAGGGCAAATGCACCCTCACCGCCTTCTGGCTGTTCGGCACCGCGCGCGAGCCCAATGCCGCGCATCCCGCCGCGCCGGTCGAGGACTGGCCCGGCGCGCCGGAGGAGCAGGAGCCGGCGATGAAGGGCAAGGGGCCGGCCTTCATCCAGAACAATTTCGAGATCCTGCGAGCGCAGGAGATGCGCGGGCCGGGCGATCCGGTGGTGCGCCGCTGGGCGCGGCTGACCGACCGCGAGGGCCTCGACCCCGTCAGCGAGCTGATCCTGCTCGGCGATGTCCTGCCGCCCGGCGCAATGCGCGCGATGGAGCGGCAGGGTCCGATCAGCTCGATCAACTGGTCGTTCAATCTGCTCGACACCGAACCGACGACACGCGACGGCTGGTGGCTGAGCGAGAATTCCAGCCAGCATGCCGACGCCGGATATTCCAGCGAGCGGCTGCGGCTGTGGAATGCGGACGGCAAACAGGTGCTCGACGGGATGCAGTGCGTGGCGGTGTTCGGATAGGCGAATTGGACACTGACCGGGGGGTTTTGCAAAATTCCGCTCGGCGGATTTGTTGAACGATTACCACGGCTTGTAGCGCGCCCGGCGGGCTGCGGTGTCACTTTACGCAACACCCGCCAAAATGCGCGAACCAGCCGCTCCAGTTGCGTCATGCCCGGCCATGGCCCCAGTGTCGCCGGGCGCATCGCAGGATGCAGAGGGCGTTGTGTGGAAGCACTGCCAACGGGCAGATGCGAGTTTGGGCGCGGTCGCTTGGTCATCCGCGAGACTAAGGCAAATCCGGAGCGAGTAGGAAAGCGACTTTGCCTTAAGGCTGCGAGACGGCCCTCGGCTTGGGTCCCGGCTTGCGCGGGCGCAGGCGACGGCCGAGGCGGACTTCCTGTCGTTCGATCCACTCTTCTGCGGCGAGCGGGCGGCCGGTGCGCAGGCGAGTTTCGATTGTCTCGGCGATCGCCTCGCCATCCTCCGTTACGCCGCCCGCCTCGAGGCCGTGGCGAAGCATCGCTTTCCAGTTTGGCACCGATCCGGCGAGTGCGGCCATGTCGGTCAGCGGATCGTCCTCTGCGCGCTCCCTCGCGAGGTGGCTGCGCGCGCTCGACCAGCGATAGTCTTCGGCCCGCTGGACCATGCCTGCCGCGACTGGATTGTTCTCCACATAACGGACTGCGACCATCAAATGCGCATCGTCCATTGGATAGCTGGCAAAACGACCCTGAAAGAGATGCCCTCGCCAACCTTCGCGAAAGTTGATCATCCGGGTGTAACGCCGGTGGGCCTCGCCGAGCGTTGCGCGCAAACCATCCCCTGAGCTCGGCGTCAGGATCAGGTGCACGTGATTGTCCATCAGGCACCATGCCAAACATTTCGTCTTCGACGTTTTTGCGGCCTCGGCGACGAGCCTGAGATATTGATGCCGGTCGTCATTAGAGAAGAACACCGGCAATCGCCTGTTGCCGCGCTGGGTGACATGGTGCGGCACGCCGGGAATGACGATGCGGGCGAGGCGAGCCATGGCCGGGTGGTAGCCCGATCATCATCTCAGGGCAATTAAGTATACTGTCCCCGGAACTTCCCGGAACTCTCGCGCGCAGCCCCGCCGCTGAGCTCGGCGTCAGGATCAGGTGCACGTGATTGTCCATCAGACACCAGGCGAGGCATTCTGTCTGCGAGGCCTGAGCCGCGTCCGCGAGGAGTAGGAGATAGTCCACCCGGTCTTCGTCTGAGAAGAACACCGGCAAGCGCCTGTTACCGCGCTGGGTTACGTGGTGAGGGACATCCGGGATGACGACGCGAGCGAGACGAGCCATGGCGAGAAGATAGTCTGCATTCGAACATCGGTCAATTAAGTATACTGTCCCCGGAATTCGTCCCCGGAATTCTAAAGATAGAAGGCATACGGCAGGCCATCGGTTAACTCGAATGTATTGACATCCTCTCCGCTCGCGCCGTTACACATCAAGAACTCTTTCTCGGCGATCGTTAGAGACCGACTATTTTGCGGCTAGCAATAATAGAATTCCGCTCTTTTGTCGGGAGGGACGGCAGATGTTGCATTGCGCCACAGGAACTCCTGCACAACCTTGCGATCATCCATCCGGCAGATTGAAAAATCCTCATCTCGATCAATCTCGTAGATCACAGGGATGTAGTATCGATTCTCGTCACCTTCCAATATCCGGCGAACGATAAGTTTGTACGTCTCGACGGCATCGCCCTGAAAAGCGGACTCGATCGTGTGAGGCGGATTATGTCGGCTTTCCATAATCTCAATATGGAGATCTAGGCGGTCGTCGATGGGAAGACTTTTAGCGAATGTCTCCCAACGATCAGGGGGGATATCCATCAGATTCTCATAGTTGCTGGAGCGCTGCTCACAGCCAAGGAGAGCTAGGCAGCCGAGGATCATCATGAGCCTCGCCTTCCAAGAAGAGTTCAGAATGGGCATGTTTTGTCCAGTTCTGCCTTCTCAAAATCATCCCAAGCAGCATCTCGGAAATCATCGGCAGCTTTCTCTAAAGGAGAAGCGTCATGGCCGCCGAACACCGCATAGGCGGCCGCGTGGTGTCGCGCATCGAAGCCGTATTGGGCATTCTGACTTGTGTGAAATATTTCGTGGAACTTGTGACGCATGGACCCGCCCACTGCATAGGCGCTCGGAACCAAATAGATGTTGTTTCCATAAGTGCCCGAGTTGTTGAACACGTTCCAGACGGAGCCGCCGCGATGGAATCTGATCTTGCTAGGATCACTAGCTATCCTGCCTTTCAAGAAGTCTTGCAGGCACTTCGGCAATGGTCGGCTTACGACGCCGCACGATCCCATTCCGCAGCGTTCCCTTTGCGGCCTCTTCCGGGAAACGACAATTCGGTTACCCCCAAGGCCCCCAAAGTTTTGCGAAGACCCCCCTTGCCCTCCAGATGAACTTTCGCAGCCTACGAGCTCATTCCACTCCCTTCTTTTCTCGACTTTAAGCGGGAGACCTTCGTCATCCCAAAGGACGAAGAACTCTTCCCAAACCCAGTGGAAGCATTTTCCAGTCGGATCCACCGCATTCACAGGGCTATTCCCCACATAGGCGTACATGTTCATCCCGTCGCCGTAGCCGATGGGATCGGTCTGCATGAAACGCCCGAGGGAGGGGGAGTACATGCGGGCCTTATAGTAGTAGAGGCCCGCTTCGGGAACCCAGGCCTGCCCGGTATAGCCGAACCGGGGCGTTCGGGTGGTGCCGGGCACGCCGAACTCATCATAGCTGTAGGCGCTCGGCGAGCCGCCATTGTGATCACTCGACAACACGATCGAGCCGAGCCGGTCGGCATGCAGGAACCGCGCATCGGAGAGCGCCGTGCCGGAGCCTGCATAGGCCATCACCGGATCGTCGCCCGCCGACAGCCCATGGACATAGCGCGCGAGCTTCAATTCCGAGGAGAGCAAACCTGTCAGTCACTTCTCAGGCGTTGCGGACGAGGGCGAAACGCCCATCAGCCCTCAAGCAAACTTCGGCGCGCGTTTCTGCATTTCCGCCATTACTGCCTCGATCTGGTTGGGCTTGCGGATGATGCCGGCCTGCTCCTCGCTCTCGGCCATCAGTATCGCGTCTTCGCCTTCCTCGTGCATCACCTTGAACAGGCGCTTGGCGCCGCGGATGGCGGCGGGGTTTTTGTTGGCGATGGTTTCGGCAAGCGCGGTGGCGCGGGCGAGGGGATCGTCCTCCACCATGGTAGCGAAACCTAGGTCCAGCGCTTCCGCGCCGGTGAATTCGCGATTGGTATAGGTCAGTTCGCGAAGCACATCGTCGCGCACCAGGCCGCGCCACAGGGCATAGCCGCCCATGTCTGGCACGAGGCCCCATTTCATCTCCATCACTGCCATGCGCGTGTCGGGATGGACCACGCGGATATCCGCGCCGCTGGCGATCTGAAGCCCGCCGCCGAAGCATACGCCGTGCACTGCCGCGATCACCGGCACGGGGCATTTGCGCCAGGTCATCGCGACCTCCTGCGCCTGATTGGCATTGCCGTGCGTCCGCTCGGTCAGCGGGGTGCGATCGACATCGGGCGCGGCGTTGAAGTTCGACAGGTCGAGTCCGGCGCAAAAGGCCCGCCCCTCGCCCGAGAGCACCACGACGCGCAGCCCCTCCATCTCGCGCAGCGCCTCGCCCGCCTCGATGATGGCGGCGAATTGCGCCTGGTCGAGCGCGTTCATCTTGTCGCCGCGGGTGAAGCGCACCTGCGCCACGCCATTGTCGCCAAGCTCGATCGAAACGCGGTCGTTGGGCTGCATTGTCATGTCCTCTTGCTGTCTGTTTGCGGCTTACGGGTCGGCGAGAACACCGTTGCCGATTGCAACCTGCCTGTCCAGCATGTCCGCTCGCGAGAAGCTCTTAGTCAGTCGCTCTTCGGCGAGGTAATAGCCTCCGTCGGGATGCGTGCGCACCAGCCAGGCGCAGCGCGAGATCGCCAGCTTGGCCCGCAGGCGCGAGACGTGGACCTCGAGCGAGTTGGTCTCCGGCAAATGGTCGAGCCGCCAGACATCGCGGACGAGCTCGCGCCGGGAGACGCGCAGGCCGGGCGTTTCCGCAAGCCGCCACAGCAGCGCGAATTCGCGGGGGTGGAGCCCGATCCAGCCCTTGCCGTCACGCGCGTCGCGATAGAACAGGTCGAGCTCGAGCGGCCCGATAGCGCGTTTGCGCGGCAGCTTTCCGGCGCAGATCTCCAGCCGCAGCAGGCGCGCGGCAAGCTCCACAAGCACGATCTGCGTGCCCACCGCATCGCCCAGACCGCCCGCGATAAGGCGCTCGCGATCTGCCGGATCGTCGACCCCCACTGCCACAATTGTCTCCGGCTCGACGATCCCGCTCCACAATTCCGGCCGGGACGCCGGTCGCCAGTCGAGCAGTGCGGGCAAGGGATCGGGCGCTTCCTTTCGATGCTCCGGAAAGACGATAGTCCAGTCGGCATAGCGCAGGTCCCAACGGGCGGGCGGGCAGGCGGATGCCGACAGCCAGAGGAAGGACGGCAGGCTCACAATTCGGTCTCGCTTTCACGCATGCGAGACCGATGGCCGCTTTTGCCGCGCATGGAAACGCGCCGACGCCGGGGGCGACCGGCCCTGCCGATCAAGCCGCGTGGTCGGAGAGGAATTTCTTGATGTTGCGCGCGGCCTGGCGGATGCGCTGCTCGTTCTCGACCATGGCGATGCGGACGTAGCCCTCGCCCTCCTCGCCGAAACCGACCCCCGCGGCCACGGCAACTCCGGCTTCCTGCAGCAGTTGTTTCGAGAACTCGAGGCTGCCCATGTGCTCGAAACCCGGCGGAAGCTTGGCCCAGGTAAACATGCTGGCGGGCGGGTTGGGAATCGCCCACCCTGCGCGCGTGAAGCTTTCGACCATCACGTCGCGCCGGTGCTGGTAGCGGGCGCGGTTCTGCTCGACCACATCCTGCGGCCCGTTGAGCGCCGCACAGGCCGCAGCCTGCACCGGGGTGAACGCCCCATAGTCGAGATAGCTCTTCACCCGCGTCAGCGCGGCGATGAGCTTGGGATTACCTACGCAGAAGCCGATCCGCCAGCCGGCCATGGAGAAGGTCTTGGACATGGAGGTAAATTCAACCGCCACATCCTTTGCCCCCGGCACTTCGAGGATCGAGCGGGTCGGCTTGCCGTCATAATAAAGCTCGGAATAGGCGAGGTCGGACAGCACCCAGACCTCGTTGCGCTTCGCCCATGCGACCAGCCGCTCGTAGAAATCGAGATCGACCGTTTCGGCCGTGGGGTTGCTGGGATAATTGACCACCAGCACCGTGGGGCGCGGGACGGTGTAGGCCATCGCATTGTCCAGCGCTTTCCAGTAATTCTCGTCCGGCGTGGTCGGCACGCTGCGGATCGTCGCCCCGGCGATCATGAAGCCATAGGTATGGATCGGATAGGCCGGGCTCGGTGCGAGGATCACGTCGCCCGGCGCGCTGATCGCGGTAGCCATGGACGAGAGGCCTTCCTTCGATCCCATGGTGACCACCACCTCACGTTCCGGATCCAGCTCCACTCCGAACCGCCGCTGGTAATAATTCGCCTGGGCGCGACGCAGGCCGGGAATGCCCTTCGACTGCGAATAGCCATGCGCATCGGGCTTGGCCGCGACCTCGCACAATTTGTCGATGACATGCTGCGGGGGCGGCTGGTCCGGATTGCCCATGCCGAGATCGATGATGTCGCGCCCCGCCTGCCGCGCCGCATGCCGCATCGCGTTGACTTCCGCGATGACATAGGGGGGCATGCGCTTGATGCGGTAGAATTCTTCGGACATTCCGGCTCCGTAAGGCGTTACACGAGTCACACTGATTACCTATTCACGGTGCAGGTGCAATCGGCCTAGGTGCATACGGGCCCGCAATATCCTATGTCGGACCCAATCCGCGCTTGCCCCAATTTGCGCTTGCCAACGATCAGGAGCGACAATGACCGAGACCGGCCCCGATCCCTTCACCAACATGTATGAAGCCCCGGCCAAGCTGGCGCGGATGATGTTCGCGCCGTTCCAGGGCGCGATGGCGGGCGGCATGATGGGCGATACGCCGATGAAGCCGGAGGACGCGCAGCATTGGGCCGAGGTCGGCACGAAGCTGCAGACCATGTGGATGCAGTACCAGGCGGAACAGCTCACCAATCCGCAGGCCATGGCCCCCTATTTCGATCCCACCCGCTGGCAGAGCCTCGCGCAGGACTGGTTCCGCCAGATGCCGATCGCCGATCCGGCGCAGCAGCAGCAGCTGATGCAGGAAGGCATGCAGCTGTGGCAGCAGGTGCTGGGGCAATACGGCCTGGGCGAAATGGCGGGTATTCCGGCAGACGATCCCGAAATGCCGCTGAAGGATCGCCGCTTCGCGGATCCAAAGTGGCGCGCGCATCCCGCCTTCGCGCTGATCCACCAGACCTATCTGTTCCTCGCCCAGCGCGTATCCGACATGGTCGACCAGATGGAGGGGCTGAGCGAGGACAAGCGCGAGCAGCTGCGCTTCACCACCAAGGCAATCACCGAAGCTGCCAGCCCGGCGAATTTCCCGCTCCTCAATCCCGTAGTTATGGAGCGCACGCTGGAAAGCCGCGGCGACAATCTGGTCAAGGGCATGGAGCACCTGCTGAAAGATCTGAGGCGCGGCCAGCTGTCCCACACGGACGCCAGCGCCTTCACCCTGGGCGAGAATATCGCGGTGACGCCGGGCAAGGTGGTGCACGAGACGCCGCTCTACCAGCTGATCCAGTATTCGCCCTCCACCGAAAAAGTGCTGGCGACGCCGCTGGTGATCTTCCCCCCGTGGATCAACCGCTTCTACATCCTCGATCTCAATGCGAAAAAGAGTTTCGTAAAATGGGCGGTCGACCAGGGCGTGACCGTGTTCATGGTCAGCTGGAAATCGGCCGACGCCAGCATGAAGGACGTGGTGTGGGACGATTACGTCCGCGCCCAGATCGACGCGATCGACCATATTCGCGAGCGGCTGGACGTGCCGGCCGTCCATGCGATCGGCTATTGCGTTGCCGGGACCACGCTGGCCGCCACGCTTTCGCTGCTGCACCGCCGCGGCGAACAGGACAAGGTGAAGAGCGCGACCTTCTTTACCGCGCAGGTGGATTTCGAAAAGGCGGGCGAGCTGCTCAACTTCGTCGACGATCAGCAGCTCGGCATGGTCAAGGCGATGAGCGCGGACGGCTATCTCGACGGGCGCTACATGGCGGCGACCTTCAACCTGCTGCGCGGCACCGATCTGATCTGGAATTATGTCGTCAACAACTACCTGCTGGGCGAGGACTATCCGGCCTTCGACCTGCTGCACTGGAACGGCGACGTGACCAATTTGCCGGCCAAGTGGCACGCCCAGTACCTGCGCGACCTCTACAAGGACAACAAGCTTGTAGAGCCCGGTGCGCTCAGCGTCGATGACACGCCGATCGATCTAAGCATCGTGGAAACGCCCACCTATGTTCAGGCCGGCAAGGAAGACCATATCGCCCCGGCCGAGAGCGTCTGGAAGATTACCGACCACTTCAAGGGGCCGATCAGGTTCGTGCTCGCCGGGTCCGGACATATCGCCGGCGTGGTCAATCCGCCCGATGCGGGCAAGTACCAGTACTGGCTCAACGACGGAGAGCCGCGCACCCTCGCCGAATTCCGCGACGGCGCAGTGGAACATCCGGGTAGCTGGTGGCCGGACTGGATCGACTGGCTGCGCGAGCAGGACGGCGAAACCGTGCCAGCGAAGGGCAAGCGTAAGCCGGGCAGCAAGGGCGATAAAGTGATCGAAGATGCACCGGGACGCTACGTCGCCGCGCGCTAAGTCGCTGAAATAACGCCTTATCGCGGCTTATTGTGCACTGCACAAAAAGCGCTTGACTTCGCACCTGCAATGCCTATTTTGTGCACTGCAACAAAAGCGAGGTTCCCATGGCTGACAGCCAGAGCAAAATCGATGCCGCCGCCGAGAAGGCTTTCGCCGAGGCTGCGGAAAAGAAGACCGCCGACGCCGCCAAGGCGAGCGTGAGCGCGAAGACCGTCGAGAAGGCTGTCGAAGCGGGCACGACTGCTCCGGTAAAGACCGACAAGATTGCCGAAGCAGTCGCTGCGCCTGCAGAGCCGGCAGCGCCGGAAAAGGCCCAAGCTAACAAGGTTTCTGGCAAGAAGGTCGCTGCCAAGAAGGCCACACCGAAAAAGGCCAGGCCGAAGAAGGCTGCCGCCAAGACCGTCGCGAAGAAGAAGGCCCCGGCTAAAAAGCCGGTCGCCGCGAAGACTACCGCCGCTCGCAAGAAAGCGGCCACCACCAACATCACCCCGATTTCCAAGCTGAAGGAAAACATCATGGCCACTGCCAAGAACGCCAAGACCACCGACTACACCGCCAAGGCCAAGGAAGTTGCTGCCGACATGCAGACGCGCGCCAAGGCTGCCTACGACAAGGGCACCGAACTGACCAAGGACACCGTAGAATTCCAGAAGGGCAATTTCGAAGCTCTCGTGGAAAGCGGCAAGATCCTCGCTTCGGGCATGCAGGACATGGGCCGCATCTATGTCGAGGAAGCGAAGACCGCTGCCGAGACCGTCCAGGCCGACGTCAAGAAGATGGCTGCCGTGAAGTCGCCGACCGAGCTGTTCCAGTTGCAGGGCGAAATCATGCGCCGCAACTTCGACGCGATGGTTTCGACCACCTCGAAGAACACCGAAGCCATGCTGAAGCTCGCCAACGAAGCCTTCGCACCGGTTTCGAACCGCATGAGCCTCGCCGCCGAAAAGGTCCGCAAGGCCGCCTAAGCGAAATTACCAGCTTCAATCCGCCGGGCACTCTCTCCTCTCTCCCCCGCCCGGCGATTGGACACCCGGGCCGGATGGCATCGCGCCATTCGGCCCATTTTTTTCGCTTCATCGATTTTCGACCGCGGGGCGCAGCATTTCAGCGTTTTCTTGACCCGAAACATGGTGTGAAACGCTCGTCCGCCTTGCGATTTGGCAAAGCGTTACGATAATGGGCCTGCAATGATCGATCGCCTTCCTCCCTTTCCCGCCCGCGCCGCCGATGGCGACGACGACGATGCGAAGGACGGCGAAGGCCAGGTCGGCGTCGCCACCAAGACGCGGACCAAGCCCAAGAAGCCGAGCCAGTACAAGGTGCTGCTGCTGAACGACGATTACACGCCGATGGAGTTCGTGGTGATCGTCCTCAAGCGTTTCTTCCGCATGGACATGGAAGAGGCGACACGGGTGATGCTGCATGTCCACCAGAAGGGCGTGGGCGTTTGCGGTATCTTCCCTTACGAGGTCGCCGAAACCAAGGTGAACCAGGTGATGGATTTCGCCCGCCAGAACCAGCATCCGCTGCAGTGCACGCTGGAAAAGGCCTGAGCCGATCGCCCTATTCGGCCATCCGGACCCCGATCCGCCCGGCCCCGGGCAGGAAAGCGTCTGGGACTACCCCCGCCCCGCCATCGCCGAGCTCACGAACCGCCATATCGTCATCCGCCACCGGGGCGTGACGCTGGCCGATACGCGCGATGCACGGCGGACGCTCGAGACGAGCCACCCGCCGACTTATCACATCCCGCAGGCCGATATCGCGATGGAGCACCTGTCGCCCAACCCCGGCCGTTCGCTCTGCGAATGGAAAGGGCAAGCGCGATACTGGGATGTCGAGATCGTCGGCGAGCGGATCGAGGCGGCCGGCTGGTCCTATCCCGATCCGACGCCGACCTTTTCGGGCATTGCTGGGCATGTCGCCTTCTATCCCGAGCCCTTCGACGAGGTTCTGGTCGATGGCGAGCAGGTCGTGCCGCAACCCGGCCGCTTCTACGGCGGTTGGATTACGAGCCGCGAAGCCGGGCCTTTCAAGGGCATTCCCGGCAGCCGCTTCTGGTAGACGCGTGCTACTGCCCCGGCGGAGGGGGCAAATCGTCACCGGTGTACTCCCAGCCGTTATACTGCCGGATGCAGCGATCGCGCGCATCGAGCGCACTGCGGCCGCGATCAAGCTGTGCGGAGATGCAGCGTCGCACGCGCTCCCACGCCTTCTCGTAAGTTATGTCCTTCGTATAGGCATAGTCGAGCACCCATTGCGGGTCGGGCGAGGCGAACAGGCGCTGGCTCTGCGGTTCGGCGATATTGACGATCGGGTCGTTGCCGCAGGCTTCACGCAAGCGGCGCACGTCTTCGCTGTCTTCGTCGACCCCGTTCGGCCCGCCCCATGCGCCCGGTTCGCCGATGCGGTATCGCCGCTCGCCGCCGCCGGAATCGCTGACCGCCAGATAGCCTTCGCTGTCGATGCCCAGCTGCGAATCCCGACCGAACATGACAAGCTGTCCACGCGGCCGATTGCCTTCATCGGCTAACCGGAAGCACCCGTCCTGCAACACGACCGTGCCTTGGCCGAGAGCGGTGAGGCGGATCGAGGCCGCTTCGTTCTCGCGCGCGAAAAAGCGCATGTGGCTTGCGATCGCAGGATCGACGAACGCCGGACGGCGCGGTTGCGCAAAGGTGAAGTCGAGCCGCGAATCTGCCAGATCCCAGCCCTTGCTGCGCGCAATCGAGCGGAAATCGGGCTCGGTCAGCCCGGTGGATATTTCGACCGTGTTCTCGCGCTCATTGGCACCGAGCAGACCGATCGCCGCGTCTCTCTCGCGCATCCTTTCTTCCCACAGCGCTCGCAGTTCGGCGAGGGCCACTGGGTCCGTGTCGACGGTCACGGCGCGAAAGACGGGATCGGTCGTGTATTTCGCCAGCGTCGCCGGTCCGTCGCGCCGGAACGCGAATTCTCCCGACACCTGAGGATCGCGGACGAGGCGGACCGATACGAAGTTGTCCGCCTCCTGCTGTTCCAGCACACCGCGCAGGCGCTGCAATTCATGCTGGAATGCCGCGTCGCCATTGGCCGCTTCCCATGCGCGGGCCTGCTCCTCCGGCGTGCCGAGCCCTGTTTTGCGTGCGAAGCTGTCGAGTGTGTCGGGCCTTGGCGGGGCTTCCACGGGTATATCCGTCGGCGGGACGTCACGGATCGTCAAATAGCCCGACGGCTCTACTCTGGCGCCCTTGGGCATCGGACTTGCGAGGTTGGCGGTTGGAGGGATCGCAGCCTCTGGCACGGCGCCATCGGGCACGGTGGCACAGGCGGAAAGCAACAGACACGACGCAAAGACCAACCGCATGGCAACCACTCCTTTTACCGCAACAACGTAACCTCCCAAATCAGGCTCCCGCATGAACGCAGGCAGAAGGGGCATGACCTCCCGCGCAAAGCGCGCTAGGGCCGGTGCGAGTAGAGAGCCACACGACCCTTGCTGAATTTCATCCCCGCCATCGACCGCTACATTTTCCGGCTGGTCATCGTGCCCATGCTCGGCGTGTTCTTCGTCGCCGCGTCGTTGCTGACGCTGGAAAAGATGGGGCGGCTGTTCGAATTCGTTTCGGTCGAGGGCGGCCCCGTCGGCGTGGTGTTCAAGATGCTTGCCGCGCTGGTTCCGGAATATGCCAGTCTAGCCATTCCGCTCGGCCTGCTGCTTGGCGTGCTGCTTGCCTTCCGGAAGCTCGCGACGACCAGCGAGCTCGACGTGTTTCGCGCGGTCGGCCTCGGCTACGGGCGATTGCTGCGCGTGCCCTATATCCTGACTGCGATCCTGATAGCGGTGAATGTGGCGCTGGTGTTCTACGTCCAGCCGATCAGCCGGTACTATTACGAACAGCTCGAATACGATCTGCGTTCTGGCGCGCTTGGGGCATCGATCAAGGTCGGCGAGTTCACCACGCTCGCCGATCGCATGGCGCTCAGGATCGAGCGGAGCGAGGATGAGGGGCGCGAACTGCACGGCATCTTCGCGCGTGTGTCCGACAGTAACGACCAGGTCCTGTCGATCTCCGCCAAGCAGGGCGCGTTCCTGGCGACCTCGGACGATCCCGACACGATCATCCTGCGCCTGACCGACGGCACGATCGTGCAGGACACCGGCGAGCAAACGCCGCGCGTACTCACCTTTACCCGTCACGATCTGCCGATCGACCTGCCCGCGATCGAGGCGTTCCGCGACCGCGGCGATGCGGAGCGCGAGTATATCCTGCCCGAACTGCTTCGCGTCGGCTGGAGCGACAATGCCAGCGAAGCCCAGCGCGATGCCAGCCAGGCGAGTTTCAATTTCCGGCTGGTCGAAGTGGTGATGATGCTGATGCTGCCGCTGCTGGCGGTGGCGCTGGGCATCCCGCCCAAGCGATCGACCAGCGCGCTGGGCGTGTTCCTCTCGATCATCATGGTGGTGAGCTACCACAAGGTGAACCAGTATGGAGAGGACGTGGCCGCCCTCGGGCGGATCGACCCGATCATCGCGCTGTGGGGCCCCTTCGTCATCTTCGCCGCGCTGATCGGCTGGATGTATTACCGCGTGGCCTTCGTGCCGGGCGGTCAGGCGATCGGCGCGCTGGAGGTGTGGTTCGCCAAGCTGTCGAAAAAACTAGGCAAGCTGTTCCGGCGCAGGCGGGCGCGGCCCGACCTCGTGGCGCAACCGGCGGAATAGGGCGCGGGCATGCAATTCGATTTCTTCCCGTCCAAGACGCTGACGGTCTATCTCGCCAAGCTGTTCGTGGTGCGCATCCTCGCCATGCTGTTCATGCTGGTGCTGGTGCTGATGATGCTAGACCTGCTGTCAAACAGCGGGAAGATCCTCGCCGTCGAGGGCAACGGCCAGGGCCAGCTCCTGACCTATGCGGGCCTCAGGATACCGCAGCTGATTCAGAGCTTCCTGCCCTATTCGGTGCTGCTGGCGACACTGATCACGCTGGTCGCATTGAACCAGAATAGCGAGGTCATCGCGATGAAGGCGGCGGGGCTGTCCGCGCATCAGGTGCTGGCGCCGCTGCTGCTTACCGCAGGGATAGTCTCGCTGCTGAGCTTCGTTTTCAATGAGCAGATAACTACGCGGTCAACCTCCACGCTCAAAGCGTGGGAGGCGGTCGAATACGGTGCCATTCCGCAAGAGACGGACGTACGCGCCAATGTCTATCTCACCGACGGCACGAGCGTGCTGAGCGCGGCCAACCTCACCGGCTCCGGCAGCGACATCGCGATGACCGATGTCACATGGTACAACCGCAATACGGACGGCACGATCCTCGAGCAGGTCGATGCCGAGCGCGCGACCTATGCCGCCCCAGGCTGGCGGCTGGACGATGCGACGCGCTTCAGTGTGCAGAATGCGGTGACCGAAGAGCTCGATACGCTGGTGGTCGGCGAAGGTCTGACACCGGCGCAGATCGATCTTGCCAAGGTCGATCCGGAGACCCAGCCCTTTTGGGAATTGTCGGACTCCATCGACGCTTATGAGACAGCCGGTCGACGTACGGCAGAATTGCGCGCCAAGTGGTGGCACAAGATTTCCGGGCCGCTGTCTGCCTTCCTCATGCCGCTGCTCGGCGCGGTGGCCGCCTTCGGCCTTGCCCGGTCCGGCCAGCTGTTCCTGCGCGCCGTCATCGGTATGGCGCTGGGCTTTGCCTATTTCGTGGTCGACAATGCCGCGCTCGCCATGGGCAGCTTCGGCGGCTACCCGCCCTTCCTCGCCGCCTGGGCGCCGTTCCTGCTGTTCGTCCTGATCGGCGAGACGGTGCTCGTCCGGACGGAGGAATGAGCGGCTGGCATATCCGGCTGGCGCAGTCGGAGGATGCGGACGGCTTCCACGAGGTCGAGGAAGATGCGGCCCAGCTCCTCCGCGAGGAACCCTCGCTGGAGGGTATTCCGGTCCCGCCGTCCGAAAGCGCCGATCACTACCGCCGCCTGATCCGCAAGGGCCACTGCCTGACAGCTTACGAGGGCGAGCGGGTGATCGGCTTCGCTGCCGCCGCCCCAATTAGGCGTGAGCTGCACTTAGCCGAAATCAGCGTCGCGCGCACGCACCAGCGCTGCAGGATCGGGGCGACGCTGCTGGAAGCATTGGCGATCGATGCAGCGAACTCCCGCTTCCGAGCGATCACGCTGAATACATATATCGACATCCCCTGGAACGCGCCGTTCTATGCGCGCCACGGCTTCGTAGAATTGCAGGATTTCGATGGCCGCCCGCATCTGGCGGAATCTCTCGAGAAAGCCGTCGACTTGGGCCTGCCGCGCGAACGGCGCTGTGCAATGATCCGGTTTCTCGGCTGATCAGCCGCGCGGCGTCATCGTGCTGCGCGCGATCCGTCCCACCAGCGTCGCCATGCCCTTGTGGTTGGCCCCGTGATAGGTTGAACTCGTGCCAAGTTCGCGGGCGAGACGGCGGTGCGCTTCGGGCAGTGAGTGATAGGGCATCGAAGGCATCAGGTGGTGCAGCGCGTGGTAGCGCAGCCCGACCGGCGCCCAGATCTCCGCCGCATAGCCCGGCGGCGGCACGTTGACGCTGTCGAGGAATTGCGCGGTGACGGTCATAGCCTCACCCTCGTTCTCCCACAGATGCGCCACGAGCGTCCGCAACTGGTTCAGCAGTGCCGTCACCGAAAGGATCGCTCCGGCAGTCAGCAGCGGTGCCCAGCCGAACCAGAACACGCTGCCGACCAGCGCCCAGGCCCACAGCATGCCGCCCAGCTCCTGCCAGAAGACACGCTTCGAGATATCGCCTTCGGGCGGGCGGCGGCGGAACTCGGGATTGATCGAGAGCGAGGAAGCGCGCTGCCACACGAATTTACGGATCGGCGGAAAGATCGCACCAAGCGGCACGAGTAGGCCGAAGCGCACGATCAGCCCGATCGGCGCGAGCAGCGAAACCAGCACGAACAGCGGCAGGCTCCACGGCTTCATCAGCGCAAGCGGCAGGTACTCCGGGTCCTCGACGGTGCCGTATTGCGTACGCTTGTGGTGCAGCGTGTGCACGCCTTCGTACATGAAAGACGGCACCAGCAGGGGGATGCCGACCAGCAGGTTCCAGCACAGCCGAAAGCCCGGCAGCGCGTTCTTGTGAATATGCGTGAGCTCATGGATGAACATCAGCGCGCGGTAGAAGGCGAGCGCACCGACGATGCCGAAAGCGATCTTCGCCAGCGCTCCGTCGACCAGTATCGCAGCCGCAATTGCAACGTAGCCGAGCAGGGCGGAGCCGATCATGTCGGGCCAGTAAATCGCGGGCCGCGCTTCGGCGATGTCCTTGGTCAGGTCGCGCGCGGCGCGCAGCATCGCCTTGTCGTCCGGCATTTGCGCATGCCAGCCGGCGCCCGCATCGCGGCGTGCGACGAAATCGTCGGAAGGCATGGGCTGGTGGGCGTTCATCTCTCGATTTCCTTGGAGGTCCCCTATCGCAAAAGGGGCGCGGAATACAGCGGGCGCTTGCGATCATTGTGATCGACGGTGCGCGGGGGCCGCGGGGTCATTCCTTGACAAAGATCATTCAGCACACAACGGGCTAACGCAGGCTGAACGGGAGTATTTTGGTGTCGGCAGGCGAAATAGTGATCGAACCGGTCGAAGGCAAGCAAGGGCGCGCCCGCTTCGTCGACCTCGGCCGCGCCTTCGCCGCGCGCGAACCGCATGCCGTGCCGCAACTGCGTTCGGAGCAGCTCGAGCTGGTCGATCCGGGCAAGAACCCGTTCTTCGGCCACGCCAGCCACCAGTTGTTCGTCGCCACACGGGACGGCCGAGATGTCGGGCGGATTTCCGCACATATCGACCACCTCGCGCTCGAACTGCCGCCCGAGCAGGGCATGGGACCGGGCACGGGCATGTTCGGCTATTTCGATGCCGAAGACGAAGCAGTCGCCGGAGCGCTGCTAGCCCGGGCCGAGGACTGGCTGCGCGACCAAGGCATGACGCATGTCATCGGGCCGATTTCCATGTCGGTCTGGGAAGAGCCGGGCCTGCTCGTGAAGGGGCAGGATCACGCGCCGACGATCATGATGGGGCACCATCCTGCCGCCTACGCCGGATGGATCGAAAGCGCCGGCTACGTGCGCGAGAAGACGCTGCTGACCTACGATCTCGACGTCACGGAGGATTTTCCGCCGCTGATCCGCCGCATCGTGCAATCGGGCCAGCGCAACGAGCGCATCCGCATCCGCCCGGTCGACAAGTCCCGCTGGGCCGAAGAGGTCGAGATCGTGCTGAGCATTCTCAACGATGCGTGGTCGAAGAACTGGGGTTTCGTCCCCTTCACGCCCGAAGAAATCGCCTATGCGGGCAAGAAGCTGAAGCCGATCATTCACGAAAACATCAACATGATCGCCGAGCTGGATGGCCGTCCGGTGGCCTTCATGCTGACCTTCCCCGACGTGAATGGCGTGTTGAAGCAGACCGGCGGCAAGCTGCTGCCCTTCGGATGGGTGCGCATGTTGCGCTGGCTGCGCAAACCGACCGGATCCGACATGCGCGTGCCGCTGATGGGAGTGCTCAAGGAACTGCATAACTCGCGCCTCGCCAGCCAGCTCGCTTTCATGATGATCAGCCAGATCCGCCTGAACGCGACCGAGGCCTATGGCGCGAAGCATGCGGAGATCGGCTGGATCCTCGACGACAACCAGGGCATGAAGGCGATTGCCGATGCGATCGACAGCTCCGTAAACCGCGAATACGTGATCTATTGCAAGCCGTTATAGCGCAGCGCTGTTGCATCGCGGACACGCCGGCGCGGGGTTTTGCGCCATGCCGGAACACACTGCGGCCCTGCACCGTTAGGCGACACACGGGCAATCGCCCGCCCACTCGATCGCCAGACAATGCCAGACGCAGCCGCAACCACGAAATCAGACCTCCCGCCCCTGCCCGACCGCGTCTTGATCGTGGAGGACGACGCGATCATCGGCCTCGCACTAGAGGACGCTCTGGCGGGTGCGGGTGTGCGCAATGTCGAGATTTGCACGACCACGGAACAGGCACTCGATGCGCTGCGCCGCGAACACCCCGACGCTATCGTGCTCGATGTGCATCTTGCCGATCGCGACGACGGCTGGGCGATCGCCGAGCTCGTCAAGACGTTGGGGCCGGACAGCCCGCGGATCGTATTTTCGACAGGGGCACCGCAGGATATCCCCGAAGAGGTGGCCGAGATGGGCTGCGTCCTTGCCAAGCCCTACGATTTCGAGACATTGATCGACCTGCTCCGCGAGCCAAAGCGCCGCGGTATCATCTCGCGCTTGCGCGGCCGTCTGCGCTGACTTCCGAAAATAGCTGAAGCAACGAGACGTCGCTCAAGCGCGAGCGAGAACGCGCGCCTCACCCACACGAACGGAAACTCGCTATCCACGAAAAAAGGCCTCCACTGGATTTTTCCAATGGAGGCCTTTCGGGATCGTATCACCAGCCGCTTGGACGGGAGGGGGGTCTCGGCGGTGACATAGACTAAATGACCGGCCTGAAATCAGGTTCCATGGAAGATGAAAAAATTTTCGCCTCTCTTCAAAAGGCTAGGAAAACCGAAGATTTCCGCTCTAAATGAAGGGCCGCAGGCTAATATCGTCGCGATCGTACTGCGCGATCTCACATGCCGCATCCATGTCTGGCACGCAGATTTCGCGCGATTTCCAGATGACCAGCCCTTCGCGCTCCAACTGGCGAATGGTGCGGTTGGTGTGAACCAGCGAGAGACCGAGCATGTCTGCGATCTGCGCTTGCTTGATCGGCAGGTGCAATACGTTGTCGCGCGCCGCGAGCCCAGTCTTAAGCGCCCGATCGACCAGCCAAACCGCCAGATAGGTAACGCGTTCTCGCGCGCTGCGTTGTCCGAGCGCGACGATATGGTCCTCCAGCTGGCGCTCCTCCTTCGCTGCCAACCAGGTGATGTCGTACCCGAGGCGCGGGTGTTGGGAGATCAGCTCGATAAAGGCGCGCCGCTTGAATACGCACAGGCGGGCCTGCACCAGCGCCTCGACCGAATGACTGGCAGGTTCGTCGAATGCGCCCTGCAAGCCCGTCAGATCGCCGGGGAACATGAAGCTCACGATCTGGCGGCGCCCGTCGTCCAGCGTGCGGAAACGGATCAGGACACCTTCGATCAGGGTATATAGGCGATTGCCTTCCTCGCCCTGTTCCAGCAGGCTCTCGCCGCCATCCAGCGCAATCTCGCCTTCCTTGAACTCGCCCATGTAGGCCAGTTGCTGTGGTTCGAGCGGCCGCAATCCCGGCCTGCTCTGGAGCGGGCAATTCTCGCAGCTGTACGGATTTGCGACCTCGTGCATGCAATTTCTCCCCTTGTCGTCACAAGCGGGCTCCAAACCGCCTGCACTCGCGTGCCATGATGCCTTACTACACAACCCGCCGCGGAAAGGAACCAACATGGATGCAGGGCGTTCAATGCGCGCACTTAACCAAAAGGGGTCTTATGTCGCTTGGTGATCAAATTGCCCGCAACCTTCCGTATCTGCGCCGTTATGCGCGCGCGCTGACCGGCTCGCAGGCCACGGGCGACGCGTTTGTACGCGCCACGCTCGAGGCGGCGCTCGCCGATGAAAGTCTCAAGGCATCGCTCGAAGGGGGGCGCGTGCCGCTCTACCGGGCTTTCAACAAGGTATGGGCCAGCGCCTATATGGATGTGTCCGAGCCGGACTCGAGCGAAGGCCACGAAGGCGCCGCACACGACCGGCTGAAATCCATCACGCCGCTCAACCGCCAGGCCCTGCTTCTGACCACGCTTGAGGATTTCTCCGTCGAGCAGGCGGGCGACATTATGGAAATGCAGCCCGAAGAGATCGAGCGGCTGGTCCAGGAGGCTGTCGGCGAAATCGACAAGGAGTCCTCGACCAGCGTGCTCATCATCGAAGACGAGCCGCTTATTTCCATGCAGCTCGAAGATCTCGTGACCTCGCTCGGCCATGAAGTGTGTGGCACGGCCGCCACGCGGACGCAGGCACAGGAAGTCGTGGCGGAAAAGACGCCCGGCCTCGTGCTGGCCGATATCCAGCTGGCCGACGGCTCCTCCGGCCTCGACGCGGTGGACGATATCCTTGCGATCAGCAGCGTGCCGGTGATCTTCATCACCGCCTATCCGGAACGACTGCTGACTGGCGACAGGCCCGAGCCAACATACCTGGTCACCAAGCCGTTCCAAGAACAGACCGTCCGCGCTGCGATCAGCCAGGCACTCTTCTTCGGATCGAGCAGGCCCCTGGGCTGATCCTGAAGACAGTTATCGCTAGTTAATACACAAGGCCCGCCATAAACCGGCGGGCCTTTTTTGTTGCGCTCGCAGCGGAGGGCGGCGCTTAGCTTTCGTCGTGCGGGGTCGGTTTGTTGCCGGTCTGGTAGGCCGCCCGCAGGGCAAACTCGCTCGGTTGGCGCACGGGGACCAGTAGTGTGCAGCACACGCCGCGTTCGTCGAACACCAGCTCGACCGGATGACGCAGCTCATGTGCCACGATCTTCTCGATCAGTTCGGTGCCGAAGCCGCGCCGCTCGGGCTTGACGACGGTCGGCCCGCCGCGCTCGGCCCACTCGACCTTGGCGAGACGTTCGTTGACCTTGGCCCACTGGACCTCCACCCGTCCGCCGTCGACGCTGAGCGATCCGTATTTCGCCGCATTGGTGGCAAGTTCATGGATGGCGAGACCGAAGCTCAACGCATCGTTGGGCGCGAGATCGACATCCGGCCCGTCGAGCACCACTTCATGTTCCGCGTTGCGCGAATAGGGCGCCAGCTCCACCTCCACCACGGAGCGGATCGGCGTCGTGCCCCATTCCGACTGGGTCAGCAGGTCGTGCGTGGCGGAAAGGGCCCGGATGCGCCCGTCGATCCCTTCGGCGAATTCGTCGAGATCGCTGGCCCGGCGGCGGGTCAGCGAGACGATCGAAAGCACGTTGGCAAGTGTATTCTTCACGCGGTGATTGAGCTCGCGCGTCAGCGAATCGCGAATGGAATTCTGCTGCGCGAACCAGTCGAGCGAGCGACTGTCCTCCAACGCCTGCTGGGCCAGCAGGCGCGCGACCAGCATCAGCAGGCTGGCCACCGCCAGGCCGAAGAGCAGCGTAATCATGGACATCATCGACAGCGCATTGTCCCGACCGGACTCGACCACGAGGAGCATGTTGCGATTGGCGATCTCGACCTCGCGCTCGACTACATTCGGCGAATTGCGCCATCCAGGAAGCTGGGCGAGGAGAGTGCGTTCCCCGCCTTCGACATCGTATAGTCTTGCGGACAGCCCATCGTAGCTCACCAGTTCAGCGGCCGAAGCCAAAAATTGCGGACCGCTGAACGGGCTATAAATAAAGCCCTTCAAGTCTTGCCCCGATCCGCTTGCATCGAAGACCGGCATGAAGACTATGAAGCCGGGTTCATTGCCACCGCCTTCTTGCACCAGAACGATCCGGCCGGTCGCAATCGGACGTTGCTCGCGCTCGGCCATATCCATGGCGGCCCGGCGCACCGGTTCGGAATACATATCATATCCCAGCGCGCGGCGGCTTCGCAGCGTATCGGGCTTCAGATACAGTATCGGTACGAGCATTGGGCGCGGCTTCGCATCCAGAGACGGCGTGATCTTTACGTCCGACACCCGGCCTTCTGACAGCCTTTCCTCGAACGCAGGCACTTGCGGCGCCATGATCGCTGGCGCCCAGCCGATGCCCTCGGCTCCGCGAAAGTTCGAATCGAGCCGCAGTTCTTCGACAAACCTTCGGAAAAGTAGTCCGGTCACTTCGTCCTGAGTGCTCAGCAGTGCCGCACCGGCACGGAGATAAGAGGTGCTGGAAAAGGCCCGCCGCTCGATTGCCGACGCCACCGCCATGGTCCGGCGGTTGATATCGGCTTCGTTGCGCTCCGCCTCTCCGCGCTCGATGCCGAACACGCTGGTCACGGTAATCGCCATGACCATCAGGAAGATGATCACGGGCGCCGCACGCGGGTATTCGGCCAGCAATCGCCGGCGGCTACCCTTGCGTTCGAAATTATCGGTTCCCAGCGCGAACCCCTATTATCATTTGATGGCGTGCCAATACTATGTCGCGATGCGCGATTGGTTCCATGTCACAATTTGTCGGGAACAAGAGGGCAAGGACCGCGTTTCGCCTCCACACACGGGTTCGAATATGCGCTCCCGCGCGAGCGGTTTCGTGCGCGGAAGGGTCGTAGAGGGAAAAATCTGGATCGACATGAATTCCGACAAAACTGATATGCCGACCCCTCGCGGTGCGCCCGCCGCGAATAGGGACGGCAAGGATCCCGAATGGGCAAACGGTTTGCGCAAGCTGTATGATTCTGTAGTGGACGAACCGCTGCCGGACAGCTTCAAGGATCTTCTCGAGCAACTGGATACGAAGGACTGATGGGAGGCACTGAACGAACGGCCTCCGAGAAGGCCGACTTCAAGCGGGAACTGACGGACGTCGTCCCGCACCTGCGTGCGTTTGCGCGCGGGCTCTGCGGACGGGCGGATATGGCCGACGACCTCGTGCAGGAAACGCTGCTCAAGGCGTGGGCCGCGCAGGAGCGGTTCCAGCCGGGCACCAGCATGCGCGCATGGACCTTCGTGATCCTGCGTAACGCCTATCTCACCGACATGCGGCGCAATCGCTTCCGCGGCGAGTATGACGAGACGGTGGCCGAGCGCATTCTGACGGCTCCTGCCGGCCAGGAAGAGCCGATCCATCTGTCCGACATGCACCGCGCCCTGCTGACGCTTCCGCCGGAACGTCGCGAAGCGCTATTGCTCGTCGGCGCGGGTGGCTTCTCCTACGAGGAAGCCGCCACGATCTGCGACTGCGCCGTCGGCACCATCAAGAGCCGGGTCGGGCGCGCGCGGGCAGCGCTGAATACGATGCTCAGCGACGGCTCGATCCCCAAGCGCTCGCTCCAGGACGATGCGGCGCACCGGGCGATTCTCGAAGAACTCGACGACGTCGCCGCAGGCAATGGCATTGCCGCGCGCAGCTGACGCAGGCGCGAATCGCACTGTAAACTTGTCACATTTTGCCGTGCGCGGCAGATAGGCGCGATGGACGACAGCGAAGCCTCCGCACCGGTCGAACCGACGCCTGCGCGCACAAGCCGCTCGCGGCGGCTCGCTTTTGCCGAGCAGGAGCTGCGGCTCATTTCCTCGCTGGTGCTGCTGATCGGCCTCGGCCTGTTCTTCGCCCTGCCCTTCGTTCTGTCGATCGGCGCGGTGGTATTCCTGCCGTTGGTGACGGCACTGGTATTGACCGTCATCCTGTCCCCGCTCGCCGACAAGCTGAACGGGTGGGGTTTGCCAAATGCGATCGCTTCGCTGGTAGCGCTGCTGATATTCTTCGCTGTCCTGTTGCTTGCCCTCGCACTGATCCTGCAGCCGGCGGTGGCGCTGTTCGACGATGTGCCGGCGATGGCTAATCAGGTGATGGACCGCTTCGGCGAATTGCAGCGCCAGTTCGCCTGGGTTGCGCAAATCAATGAGCAATTGGCCGAATTGATGAACCGCGAAGGCGGGCGCGAGGTAGTTCTCGCCAGCCCGAGCCTGCTCGAAGAGCTGGCTTTCGCGACGCCGGGCGTGGTTCTGGAAACCGTTCTCACCCTGCTGATGGCCTATTTCATGATCGAGGCGCGGGTTCGCCTTCGCCAGCGTCTTTTGTTCGGCCGGACGAGCTTCGGCACCAGCATCAAGGCCGCGCGGGTGCTGCGCGAAGTGCAGGAGCGCGTGGCGGCCTATATCCTCACTGTCGGGTGGATTAACGCGATGGTCGGCGTGGTCGTGGCGCTCGGCGCGTGGGCGCTGGGCGTGGATGCGCCGATCATGTGGGGCGGACTTGCCGCACTGCTGAACTTCCTGCCCTATATCGGGCCAATCGTCATGGTGACACTGCTGGGCCTGTTCGGCATCGGCACGGCGGACACCATCCTGCTGGGCATGGTCCCGGCGATCGCTTATCTCGCGCTGCACACGGTGGAGGCGAATGTCGTCACCCCGTCGATCCTCGGCGCGCGGTTCACCATGAACCCGGTAATGATATTGATCGCCCTGTCCTATTTCTCGTGGATCTGGGGCGTCTTCGGCGCGCTGCTGTCGGTCCCCATCCTGCTGATGCTGACCGCCCTCTTCGATCATGTCGGCAGGCCGAATTTGGTTGGCTTCGTCTTCGGCGAGCCGTTGTTTGCCAGCGAGATATTCGGTGGCGAAGAGGCCGAAGAAAAGGGCTGAGCGCATAAGCAAAAGCCCGCCGCGTGAATGGCGCAGCGGGCTTTCGAACGTGTCGGAATTACTCGGTCAGTTGGGATATTCCCAAGTCGTACCGCGCGCGAGGTTTTCGCTGGCGAAGCTCCAGTTGAGCTTGCCGTTCACCGCGTCGAGATAGGCCGGGCGAGCGTTCTGGTGGTCGAGATAATAGGCGTGCTCCCACAGGTCGATCACGAGCAGCGGGTTCACCCCGTCCTGATCGGCCAGCGTGTCTCCGTCATGCGTTTCCTCGATGGTCAGCTTGCCGCCCTTGACCGCCAGCCAGACCCAACCGCTGGCGAAATGGCCGGCGCCGCGCTCGGCGAGCTTTTCCTTGAGGCCGTCGACAGAACCGAAGTCACGATCGATCATCGATTTCAGTTCGTCGGATGCGGATGTCTCGTCCGCCGCCATCGAGTGCCAGTAAAAGCCGTGGTTCCAGCTCTGGGCCGAATTGTTGAACAGGCCCTGGTCCGACCCGCGAGCAGCACTGATCACCTCTTCCAGGCTCTTGTCGGCATGATCGGTGCCTTCGATCGCCTTGTTGGTCTTGTCGATATAGGCCTGGTGATGCTTGCCATGGTGGTACGACAGCGTCTTGGCCGAAACGGCCGGCTCGAGTGCAGTGTCGTCATAGGGTAGGTCGATCAGATCGAATGCCATTGGGGGTCCCCTCTAGTCTGGCGTCGGAAAGGTAGGGTTCAGGTTTGTAACGCGCGGGCAAGCGATGGGTTGCAGCCTCCCGCCAATTCCCGCTGAAAAGATCGCAAGGGGTTCCTTTCGCCCGGCATTCGCGGCACAGAGCCCCTCGCGAAAGGCAGGAGTTTCCAACGCATATGGCACGCAAGTTCTTCGGCACAGACGGCATTCGCGGACGCACCAACGAAGGCGTGATGACGGCCGAGACCGCCATGCGCGTGGGCCAGGCGGCAGGCACGCACTTCCTGCGCGGCGACCACCGCCACCGCGTCGTGATCGGCAAGGACACGCGCCTGTCGGGCTATATGATGGAAAGCGCGCTGGTGGCCGGTTTCACCAGCGTCGGCATGGATGTGATCATGACCGGTCCGCTGCCCACTCCCGCCATCGCCCTGCTGACCCGCGAGATGCGTGCCGATCTCGGCGTTATGATCTCCGCCAGCCACAACCCGTTCGAGGACAATGGCATCAAGCTGTTCGGGCCTGATGGCTTCAAATTGTCGGATGATGCGGAAGTCTCGATTGAACGCCTGCTCGAACAGCAACCCCTGCTGGTCTCGGCAGATCGCGTAGGGCGGGCGCGCCGGATCGAGGACGCGCGGGGCCGTTATATCCATGCAATCAAGCAGTCTGTCTCCAGCGACATCCGTTTCGACGATCTGACGGTGGTTGTCGATTGCGCGCACGGCGCAGCCTATCAGGTCGCCCCGTCGGTCATCTGGGAACTGGGCGCAAAGGTGATCACGCTCGGCGTCGATCCCAACGGCACGAATATCAACGACGGCGTCGGCTCGACCTCGCTCGATGCGATCAAGGCCAAGGTGGTCGAGGAAGGCGCGGACCTCGGCATCGCGCTGGACGGGGACGCCGACCGTCTGATCGTGATCGACGAGAAGGGCGAGACGGTGGATGGCGACCAGATCATGGCGCTGATCGCCTCGCGCATGCATGAACGCGGCTCGCTGACCGGCGGCGGCGTCGTGGCGACGGTGATGTCGAATCTCGGGCTGGAGCGGTATCTGGAGAACCTCGACCTGACGCTGGAGCGGACGAAGGTCGGTGATCGCTATGTGCTTGAACGGATGAAGGAAGGCGGGTTCAACGTCGGCGGCGAGCAATCCGGCCACATGATCCTGCTCGATCATGCGACCACGGGCGACGGATCGGTGGCGGCGCTGCGCGTGCTCGCCAGCCTCGTTCGCTCGGGCAAGCCGGCGAGCGAGTTGCTCCATGTGTTCGATCCGGTGCCGCAGCTGCTGAAGAACGTGCGTTATTCGGGCGGCAAGCCGCTCGACAACGAGACCGTCAAACAGGTCATCGCCAAGGCCGAAGCGGAGCTCGAAGGCAAGGGCCGTCTGGTCATCCGTCCCTCCGGGACCGAACCCGTTATCCGCGTGATGGCGGAAGGCGACGATGCGGCACAGGTCGAGGCTTGCGTCGACCGGATCTGCGATGCCGTGAAGGCGGCTGCCTGATGGCCCTCGAAATGCGTCCCGATTGCGAACGCTGCGGCTGCGACTTGCCCGCCGAGGCGCCCGGTGCCTTCATCTGCAGTGTCGAATGTACGTTTTGCACGGAATGCTCCGAATCGCTCGACGACCGCTGTCCCAATTGCGGCGGGGAGCTGATGGATCGCCCGACACGCAGCAAGGCGCTGCAGGAGAAGCTTCCCGCCTCGCAAGAACGCAGGTTCAACGGATGAGCGCTCCTCCCCGCGTCCTCTCGATCGCCGGCTCTGACTGTTCGGGCGGCGCCGGTATCCAAGCCGACATCAAGACCATCGCCATGCTTGGCGGCTATGCCATGACCGCGATCACCGCCGTGACCGCGCAGAACACGCGCGGCGTGCAGGGCGTGGAGGTCATGCATCCCGACCTCGTGCTCGACCAGGTCGATAGCTGCCTCAGCGATATCGGCGCCGACGCAGTCAAGATCGGCATGCTCGGCTCCCCCGAGATCGCGATGCTGCTGGCAGAGCGCCTCGACAGCTTTGCCGGGCCGATCGTGTTCGACCCGGTCATGGTCGCGACCAGCGGTGCGGAACTGGCAAGCGAGGCGACGATCGCCGCGTTCGGCGCGCTGATGGATATCGCCACGGTGGTCACGCCAAACCTGCCCGAACTCGCCGCGCTGACCGGCCGGGACACGCTGGCGGACGAGGACATCTACGACGCGGCAGGCGAACTGGCATCGCGCCACGACACGGTAATCCTCGCCAAGGGCGGCCATGGCGAGGGCAGCGAAGCCATCGACCGGATCGTCTCCGCTGCTGGCAAGATCGGCAGTTTCGGCCATGCCCGGCTGGACACGCGGCACACCCACGGCACGGGCTGCACGCTATCCGCCGCGCTCGCCACGATGCTGGCGCATCGCCAACCGCTGACCCATGCGGTGCGCATCGCTCGCGCTTTCACTTTCGCGGCGATCGAGAGCGCGCCCGGCCTCGGCGAGGGCAATGGCCCGCTCGGCCATCAAGCGGTGCGCTCGCTATCTTCCGACTGATCCGGCTTTAGCGGTCGAGTTCGTAGAAGGCGCTGATATGCGCCCAGGCCTCGTCGGCGGTCTCGCACCAGCGGAACAAGTCTAGGTCTTTCATCGAGATCGTGCCTTCCTCGGCAATCGCCTCGAAATTCACGACCCGCGTCCAGAAATCCTTGCCGAACAGCAGGATCGGCATCGGTTTCATCTTGCCCGTCTGGATCAGCGTCAGCAGCTCGAAGAATTCGTCGAACGTGCCGAAGCCGCCCGGGAACACGGCGACCGCCTTCGCGCGCAACAGAAAATGCATCTTGCGCAGCGCGAAATAGTGGAAGTTGAGCGACAGATAGGGCGTCACATAGCTGTTGGGTGCCTGTTCGTGCGGCAGGATGATATTGAGCCCGATGCTCTCCCCGCCCGCATCGCTGGCGCCGCGATTGGCCGCTTCCATGATCGAGGGGCCGCCGCCCGAGCAGACGACGAACTGGCGCTTGCCGTCCTCGATGATGGACTTTTCGGTGACTAGCCGCGCCAGCTTGCGCGCCTCGCCGTAATATTTGCTCTTGGCGACGAGGCTCTCGACGATCTTGCGTTCGTCGTCGGGCAGGTCCTTTGCGCCTTCCAGCGCTTCCTCGGCGGCTTCGGGGGGAGGGATGCGCGCGCTGCCGTACATGACCATGGTCGATCCGACTCCGGCCTCGTCGAGGATCATTTCGGGCTTCAGCAGCTCCAGCTGGAAGCGCACCGGGCGCAGTTCCTCGCGCAGCAGGAAGTCCTTGTCCTGGAAGGCGAGCTTGTAGGCCGGATGCGCCGTCTGCGGCGTCTGCTTCGGCAAAGATTTTTCGAATTTGGCCTCTTCTTCGGCCGGGTAGAACTTGCGATCGGCGAGATCGCGTTTCCGCTTTTCTTCTTCTGTCATGCGCGGCGCGATAGGGCGCGGCGCGGCACTGGACAAGTGAGGAAAAGGAAATGGCAGGGGTGACAGGATTCGAACCCGTGGCCCTCGGTTTTGGAGACCGATGCTCTACCAGCTGAGCTACACCCCTGCAGCGACGGCGCGCTCTAATATGGGGCCGCGCGAATAGCAAGGCGGATATCATGCGTGGCGGCGAACTGGTAAGACTGCTCGCGATGCACGCCCCTAGCTCCCAAGTGATTCCCGTCGATCTGCTGCTGCGCGCCTATCGCGCGGGGGTGTTCCCCATGGCCGACCATCGCAGCGACCCGGAGGTCTACTGGGTCGAGCCGCGTGAGCGGGCGATCATTCCGCTGGACGGTTTCCGCCTGTCCGGCAGCCTGCGCAAGACGCTGCGGCAAGGCCGCTTCGAGGTAACGTGCGACCGTGCTTTCGGCCAAGTCATCGCCGCCTGCGCCGAGCCACGCGAAGAGCATGCGGAAAGCTGGATCAGCCATCGCATCGAGGCAAGCTATCTCGCGCTCCACCGCGCCGGTCACGCGCATTCGATCGAATGCTGGCAGGACGGCGAACTTGCAGGTGGGCTCTATGGCGTCGCCTTCGACGAGGTATTTTGCGGGGAAAGCATGTTCAGCCGCCGGACCGATGCGAGCAAGGTGGCGCTGGCCTGGCTGGTCGCCGCTATGCGCAAGGGGGGCTATCGCCTGCTCGACTGCCAGTTCATGACCGAGCACCTCGCGACGTTGGGCGCGGTGGCGCTGCCTCAGGCGGGCTATCTCGACCTGCTGTCGGGAGCCACGGGGTCGCCGGACACGACGATCCCGGCGGCAATCCGGAGCTATTCGGAAGCCGCCTCGTCCGAGGCTTCTTCGCCCGGGAAGCTCATAGCGCAATCCTTGACCCAAACGTCGTAGATCGGGTGTTCGACCACGTTCAGGCTGGGCGAATTCTTGAACAGCCAGCCCGAAAAGATACGAGCGAACTGGTCCTCGCTGCCGCGTTGACGCACCAGCACCTGGACGAAAGCGCCGGTTTCCTTCGGCATCTCCCAAGGCGCGGTGCGCTCGCAGGCCTGCAGCCGCACGATCACATCGCCCGCCCGTCGTTGCTCGCCGGGCGAAAGCTCGAACTCCTGGCTGACATTGTTGCGCTTGTTGAGAAGGCCGATCGTCGCGACCCGCTCGGCCATGGGCGTGCCGATGCCGGCTTCGTCGGCCGGGACTTCCGGCATGTCCGCCTGCTGAAGATCCTCGGGGATTTCGTTTTCCTGCGTCGCAGGCGTTTCAGGAACCTCGTCCGAACAGCCTGCGACCAAAGCCATGGCGCCGATGAGGGCGAGTGCCCCGCGCATGCTCACGCGTCCGGCGACCAGGCTTCGTAATCGCCCACCGCGCGCGCACGCTTGCCGCCGCGTTCGAGCGCACCGGCGGGGCGATAGGCACCCGTCGTGCCCGTGGCATTCGGCGTGTAGTCGGCTTCCCAGATGCGCGGGGGCGGCAGGAAACTTTCGGGCACATCTTCGCCCGCGCCATGCAGCCAGCCGTGCCATTCGGCCGGGATGCGGCTCGCATCGTTATTGCCTTCGTAAATCACCCAGCGCCGTTCGCGCTGACCTTCGCCGCGCTTCTTGGAGCGGTAATAGGCATTGCCCTGCGCATCGGTGCCGACATGCTCGCCATTGCGCGAGGACCACAGCATGGTGCCGATGGTGGCGCCGTTCCACCAGGTGAAGATCTTGCCGAGAAAGCTCATGGCGGCGCGATTAGCGCAATCGCACGCGGGAGGGAAGCGCCGCTTTGCGCGAATTCGCCATCACCAATCCACCTTGTCGCCTGGCTCTATCCCGAGCTCGCCTGCAAGGCCGCCGCGCAACTCCAGCACGCCGAGGACCGGGCCGACCGAATAGACCGATTCGAGCGAATAGGGCTCCGTCATCGCGGCGATATTGCTGATCCGCCGGTCCGGCCCGATGAAGATGATGTCGAGCGGCAGCGGCGTGTTCTTCATCCAGAAGCTTTGCGCCATCGTTCCGTCATAGGGGAAGATCATGCCCGCATCGTCCGGCAACTCGGTGCGGAACATGAGCCCGCCGCGCTGCGCTTCTGGCGTGTCGGCAAGCTCGACGTTGAAGCGGTGCGTGCCCGATGCGCCGGTCACAGTGAGCGGGATGACTTCGAGGCCGCTGACGGGATGCGTCGCCTCGGCCGCGACGTCCGCCGCAGGTCCGGCTTCCGCTCCCGGTTGCGCCGAACAGGCCGCGAGAAGCGCCGCGGCGAGCCCCGCCAGGCCGCGCGCCATCAATCGTCCTCCGCTGCTTCCGCGACCCACTCTTCGAGCTCCTCGATTGTCGCGGCCTCCAGCACGCGCCGCGCCGCGTCGAAATCATGGCCTGCGCGCAGCAGCGCGGCAAGCCGCTTTTCGCGAAGCTTGTGCGCGGCCTCCGCATCCACGGGCAGCGGCCCGCCATAAGGACCGAACCTGCGCCGCCGCGCGAGCGCAACGATTGCCGCCCGCCGCTCGGCCTCGCCCGGAGCGAGCTTGCTGCGCACCTCCTCCCCGATCTCGGCCGCGCGCAGCGCCTGTTCGACCCGCCTGCCGCCATAACCCCTGGCAAGCAGGCCCTGCGCCTTGGCACGCCCGTATGCCGCATCGTCGACATAGCCCTTTTCCACAAAGCGAGTGACGATTTGCTCCACCGGCGGCTCGCCATCTTCGTCCCAGCCCCGCTCGCGCAGCTTGCGTTTCAGATAGGCGCGCAGCTTGCCTGCACTGGTGGAAAACCGCGCGACATAAGCCAGCGCCAGCTCCTCCAGCTGGCGCGCGTCGAGGGGTTTAGGCGTGCGCTTTCTACGCCGGGACGTTGCGTCTGCATCACTCATCGGCCATATTCCTGCCACAGTCCCCATGAAATGGGAAAGGCTGTGCAAGCGCCCGCACCAAGACGGGCGCTTTTTGGGAAATTATGAGGGTGGCCTCGGGCGCCTACGCAATCCACGGGTATCGCTACAAGATTATGACCGACGCCGCATTGACGCCGACGCCGAACAATTGCGACCTGACCCGTCGCCGTTCCGATTTCGCGACCTTCACCGAGGCGGTGGATTACGCCGCCAGAAGCGCGAAAGGCATGAATTTCCACGACATGCGCGGCACATTGCAGCGCGTCTACAGCTATGCCGACATGCGCGAAGACGCGCTCAAGGTCGCGCGCCAGCTGGTCGCTGCCGGGATCGGCAAGGACGATCGCGTGGCGCTGGTTGCGGAAACCTGCGCCGAATTCGCCGCGCTGTTCTGCGGTTGCGTCTATGCAGGGGCATGGCCCGTGCCTTTGCCCCTGCCGACCGGCTTCGGCGGCAAGGAAGGTTATATCGACCAGCTTGCCGTGCAGTTGGACAGCAGCGATCCGAAAATCCTGATCTACCCCGGCGAAATCGCCGAAATGGGCGCAGCGGCTGCCGAGCGGCAGGGTTGCGAAGGGCAGAGCTGGGAAGATTTCGCCCTGCGGCCCGATCCCGCATGCGACCTGCCCGAAGCGCAGCCCGAAGACATCTGCTACCTCCAGTATTCCTCCGGCTCGACCCGCTTCCCGACCGGCGTCGCGGTGACGCACGAGGCGCTGCTCCACAATCTGCAGGGCCATTCCATCTCGATGGATTTCCGCGGCAACGACCGGGTGGTGAGCTGGCTGCCGTGGTATCACGACATGGGGCTGGTCGGCTGCTTCCTGTCGGTGATCGCGAACCAGGCTTCGATCGATTATCTCAAGACCGAGCATTTCGCGCGCCGTCCGCTGGCATGGCTCGATCTCATCAGCCGCAACCAGGGCACCACACTCAGCTATTCGCCGACCTTCGGTTACGACATCTGCGCGCGCCGGATTTCCAGCCAGAGCAATGTCGGCGACCGATTCGACCTCTCACGCTGGCGGGTCGCGGGCAATGGCGCGGACATGATCCGGCCCGACGTAATGCAGAATTTCGTCAATGCGTTTGCCGAGGCGGGATTCAAGGCGAATGCCTTCAACCCCAGCTACGGCCTGGCCGAAGCGACGCTGGCGGTCACGGTCATGCCGCCCGGAGAAGGCATTCGGGTCGAACTGGTCGAGGAAGAGCGCCTGTCGGGCCGTCCGCGCGATCTGTCGAAGCCCGCGCGGTATCGCGCCATCGTTAATTGCGGGAAACCCATCCCCGGAATGGAAGTGGAGATCCGCGACGAGAAGAACGCGGCCAAGGGCGACCACCAGATCGGCAAGGTCTGGTGCCGCGGCAAGAGCGTGATGCACTCCTACTTCCGCAACGAGGAAGCGACGCAGGAATGCCTGGTCGACGGCTGGCTCGACACCGGCGACATGGGCTACATGGCCGATGGCTATCTGTTCATCGTCGGCCGGGCGAAGGACATGATCATCATCAACGGCAAGAACCTCTGGCCGCAGGACATCGAATGGGCGGTGGAGCAGTTGCCTGGCTTCAACCACGGCGATATCGCCGCCTTTTCGGTCGACACCGACAATGGCGAGGAAGCGCCCGCCGTGCTGGTCCACTGCCGCGTGTCCGAGCCCGAAGAGCGCATCAAGCTGCGCGACCAGATCGCCGACAAGGTGCGCGGCGTCACCGGCATGAGTTGCGTGGTCGAACTGGTCCCTCCGCGCACGCTGCCGCGCACCAGCTCCGGCAAGCTCAGCCGCGCTAAGGCCAAGCGGCTATACCTGTCGGGCGAGATTCAGCCGCTGGACCTTGCTGCCTGACAGGCCCTGCGCGGCACGACCACCGCCGAAAATGCTTGCCGAACGCGCGTCGCTGCGCGCAGGATTGCGATCCCGCCTTGAAGATCGTGTCTTACGATCCTAATACAGGTGGAGAACCTCAGCGCCTGTAACCGGGAGACCCGCGCGACCATGAGCGACAGCAAGACGCAAACCGCGACTGCCACAGCGACCGAATTCGACCTGACGCCGCCCGATCCGGTGCCGCAGGTCGCGCCCGAAAAAGCGGCCGGCCTCGTTCCCGTATCCGAAGAGACCAAGAGCAAGCTGGAAACCAAGGTCGACGGTTTTGTCCAGGATCTGATCTCCGCCGACGCCAATTCGCCCGAATTCGGCAAGAAGGTGGACCAGCTCACCAACATGGGCCGCAAGGAAATCATGGCGGCGGCCGGCATGTCCAACCGCTTCCTCGACCGCCCCGTGCGCGCGATGGACAAGGACGAAGGCGTCGGCGCGAACCTCGCCGAACTGCGCCGCGTCGTGGAGGATCTCGATCCCGGCAAGCGCGGCAAGCTGTCGGGCACGCGCAAGATCCTCGGCATCATCCCCTTTGGCAACAAGCTGACTAATTACTTCCGCAGCTACCAGAGCGCGCAGACCCACATCCAGTCGATCCTCTCCAACCTCGCCAGCGGCAAGGACGAGCTGATCATGGACAATGCCGCGATCGATGTGGAACGCCAGAAGCTGTGGGAGGCGATGGGCAATCTGGAACAGATGATCCACATCTCCAACACGCTCGACGCCAAGCTGGAGGAGAAGGCCACCGAACTCGACGCGACCGATCCGGCGAAAGCCAAGGCCGTGCGCGAAACCGCGTTGTTCTATGTCCGCCAGCGCACACAGGATTTGCTCACGCAGATGGCGGTGAGCGTGCAGGGTTATCTCGCGCTCGACCTCGTGAAGAAAAACAATGTCGAGCTGGTCAAGGGCGTGGATCGCGCCAGCACCACCACCGTCGGCGCGCTGCGCACGGCGGTGACGGTGGCGGAAGCGATGACCAACCAGCGCCTCGTGCTCGGCCAGATCACGGCATTGAATGATACGACCGCGGGGATCATCGATAGCACCAGCACGATGCTGCGCGACCAGACCGGCAAGATCCACGAGCAGGCCGCGGCCAGCACGATCCCGCTGGAAACGCTGCAACGCGCTTTCCAGAACATCTACGACACGATGGACGAGGTGGACGAGTTCAAGATCCGCGCGCTGGATTCGATGAAGCAGACCGTCACGCTGCTGGGGCAGGAGGTTGAGAAGTCGAAAGGCTATATCGCCCGCGCTGAAGGCCAGGCCCAGGCACAACAGCAGGTCGCTGACTCCGGCCTGCTGAGCATCGAGAACTGAGGCCGGACACGTGAACGACCTAACCCGCGATAGCGAGCGCCTGATCGAGCAGGGCCGCATCTTGCGCGACGACAATCGCGCGGGCGGCCGACACCGCCGCGCGCCGTCGATCGGTGAAGGTTCGGCCAGGCTGAAGCAGAAGAACCTGTGGCTGCGCGTGCGCAATATCGTGCTCGCCGTCTTCGCGATCTGGGTGGGCGCGGGCATCGCCGGGGCCATGTTCAGCGGTATCGGTTTCTGGGGCGTGATGGCCGTTGTCGTGGCCACCGCGATCGCGGTCGCGCTGTTTTCCAGCTTCCCCAAGGTGAAGACCCCGCAACGCGCGGACATCAACAAGGGCAATGTCCAGCAGATGGTCGGGCGGACCGAACTGTGGCTGGAAGCCCAGCGCCCCGCCCTGCCCCCGCCGGCCGCGACCATCGTCAACGACATGGGGGTGCAGCTGGACGCGTTGGGGCTTCAGCTGGAAGGGCTCGATCAGAACCATCCCAAGGCGCGCGAAGTCCGCAGCTTGGTGGGCGAGCAGCTGCCGGAAATGATCGACAGCTATCGCAAGATCCCGGCGCACCTCCGCACCGAAAAGCGCGCGGGGATAACGCCCGACGAGCAACTGACCGAGAGCCTTGGCAAAATTAGCGGCGAGATCGATTCGATCACCCGCCAACTGGCCGAAGGTTCGCTCGACGATCTGGCGATCAAGCATCGCTATCTCGATTACAAGTTCGGCGCCGGCACCGAGACCAGCCCGCAATTGGAGGACAAGAGCTGATGCGCGTTCCCATCGCCCACGATTTGCCCAAGGACACCGTCCGCAACCGCCTGAAATCGCGCTCGCACAAGATCCGCGACTTCGTCCCCGGCGGCATGGCCGAGGTGGAAACGAGCTGGCCGGACGAGGACTGCATGAACCTGTCGGTTTCGACCATGGGCCAGCGCGTGGTCGGCAAGGTGTTGATCGAGGAAAACCAAGTCGTTTTCGAAGTGAATCTGCCCCCGGCACTTTCTTTTGTGGAGCCGGTGGTCGCCAAGGCCATCGCCAGCCAGGGCCAGCGCATGTTGGCCGACAAGAGCGGCGACTGACCACCAGCCGAAAACTGCCCACTTCCCGGAACAGAAGCTGCCCTGCGCAGTTGTTTGAGATCGGCATCATCCCCTATCCCGCGTCGCAGGCGGGTTAGGCCGTCGCGGAGGGAAAAGTCCGATTTTTGGGGGACCCAACCGTTCCATGACTGAGCGAACCACGCTCCGCACCGATTTGAATGCAGCCACACGCTTCCAGCACGATGCGCTCGACCGGGAATTATCCCCTCTGGCCGAGGGCACGCAGTATGACCAATTCCTGCGGATCCAACTTGCCGTGCGCTCCCCGGTCGAAAGCTGGCTGTCAGCGCATGCGACCGCCCCCCTGCCGCCAAACCAGACTGCGC
This sequence comes from uncultured Erythrobacter sp., assembly GCA_947499095.1. GTDB lineage: Bacteria > Pseudomonadota > Alphaproteobacteria > Sphingomonadales > Sphingomonadaceae > Qipengyuania. Next base: position 42,936 of record CANMMR010000006.1, on the reverse strand, counting down.
TGATCCGGGAAGACCTTAGAGAGCTCGGCGCTCGGCCGATCGACGATGTGCCGACGTTCGAGGCGGAAGACCCGCGCGAGGCTTGGGGCATCGCATGGACGCTCGCCGGGTCCTCGCTCGGTAACCGGGCCTTGCTGCACCGACGCCGCAAGGCGGGGCTGCGCGGCGCGGATCGCTTTCTCGGTGACGAAGCCATGCCGCATTATTGGGCGGAGCTACGCCCGCGCATAGAAGTCCCCATGGACGAAGCAACGCATAAGCACGCCATCCGCGGTGCGCGCCGGGTGTTCGACATTTTCCTTGCGGTTCAGCGCTCAGCGACCGAAAGGGCCGCCGCATGAAAGCCGCCAATTACGATGTCGATTTGACTAATTGCGATCGCGAGCCGATCCACCAGCTGGGTGCGATCCAGCCGTTCGGCGCGCTCGTCGCATTCAATGCCGACTGGTTCGTGTCGCATTATTCGGCAAACTTCGCCGAAGTCACCGGCATCGATAAGCCGATCGAATTGGGCTTGGCACTCACGGACATCGTGCCGCCCAATGCAATGCAGCGCCTTCGCAGCCTTGCCTCGCAAGTCTCCCATTCCGATCAGGTCGAACGGATGTTCAGATTCGATTTGTTCGGCAATGGCGAGAAGTTCGACTGCGCCATCCACTCCACGGGCAATTACACCGTTCTGGAAATCGAGCCGTACTTGGAAGGCGAGCTCGACCGCCAATTGGCTGCGCTGCGCCCTGTGCTGGGCCGGTTCGACAAGTTCAGGGATGTACCGGCTCTTGTCGGCGAAGCAGCGCGCCAGTTGCGCCACAGCCTCGATATCGACCGGGTCATGGTCTACAAATTCCATGACGACTTGTCGGGCGAAGTCGTGGCCGAGGCGAAACGGGAGGATCTGGAAGGCTTTCACGGCCTGCGCTATCCGAAAACCGACATTCCCGCGCAGGCGCGCGAGCTCTACGTTCGCAATCGCTTCCGCATCATCAGCGATGTAAATGCCGAGCCTGTCCCGATCGAGCCCGGCGTCTCGCTCGACGGCGAACCTCTCGACCTCAGCATGAGCACGCTACGCGCCGTCTCGCCCATCCATATCGAATATCTGAAAAACATGGGCGTCGGCGCCTCGCTGTCGATCTCGATCATCATCGGCGGCAAGTTGTGGGGCCTGTTCGCCTGCCACCATTACAGCCCCAAGCTGCTTCCATATTCGCAGCGCACCGGCGCGGAACTGTTTTCCGAGCTATTCTCCCTGACCCTCGAGCGCGTAATCGCCAGCCAGGAAGAAGCGGTTCGCGAAGAAGGTCGCAAGGTGCACGACCGCCTGATGCGCGACATCGCTGCTGGCCAGTCGCTCTCCGAAAGCCTGCCGACGATCGATCCGCTGATCCAGCGCATCGTCGAGCACGACGGGGCCAGCGTCTTCATCGACGATATCTACAATGCCCGCGGCTCGGCACCGAACGAGGAAGAGTTCCGTGCCATCGTGGGTTCGCTCAACGCAGCGGCAACCAGCCGCATCTTTACCACCGACGCGATCGCCGAACGCATCCCGAGGGCCGAGCGTTTTGCCGACCGCGCAGTCGGCGCGATGGCTATCCCGGTGTCGCGCACCCCACGCGACTATTTGGTGCTCTGGCGCAAACCGCTGAGCCAGGTCGTGACTTGGGCGGGCAATCCGGAAAAGCCTGTCGAATACGGACCGAACGGCGCGCGACTGACCCCGCGCAAGAGCTTCGAGGCCTGGCAGGAAACGGTCGAGGGTAGGTCTTCCCCGTGGACGGCATCCGAGAAGCAGATTGCCGAGGGCCTGCGCGTCACGCTGCTCGAGATCATCCTGCGCGTCACCGACGAGGCGATGCAGGAGCGGGCCAGGGCTCAGGAGAAGCAGGAACTCCTGATCGCCGAACTGAACCACCGGGTCCGCAACATCCTCAACCTTATTCGCGGCCTGATCAATCAGTCGAAGGGCGATGCGAAAGACGTCGACAATTTCGCCGAAATCGTCGGCGGGCGCATCGGTTCGCTCGCGATGGCGCACGACAATATCACCAAAGGGAACTGGAGTTCAGCCCCGCTTTCGGAGCTGATCGATTCCGAAGCCCAGGCCTATCTTGCCGACAAGGGAGAACGGCTGGAGATCAACGGGCCGGAGGCGATGATTACGCCGGAAGCTTATACCGTTCTCGCGCTCGTCATCCACGAGATGATTACCAATTCGGCGAAATACGGATCGCTCAGCGATTCGACCGGACAACTGAAAATCGATGTCCGGCGGGGGGATACCGGCGATCTGGAAATCCTGTGGCGCGAAAGCGGCGGTCCGCCGGTCAAGCCGCCCAAGCGGCGCGGTTTCGGCAGCACGATCATCGAACGCTCGCTGCCGCACGAACTCGGCGGCGATGCGAGTATCGAATACAAGCTGGAAGGCGTAAGGGCGCGGTTCTGCGTGCCCGAGCGCTTCATTGAATGGGCATCGCGGGGAGAGACGCCGAGTCCGACCAGCGCCGTGAAACCGCAGGACGACGGACTGGGCCACCTTCCGGAGAGGGTCTTGCTGGTCGAAGACAGCATGCTGATCGCGCTGGATACCGAGGACTGTCTTCGCGCTCTCGGCGTGCCGACGGTCGATGTTGAGAGCAATGTCACCGGCGCGCTCGACGCCATTCGCAAGAACGCTCCTGAACTTGGGATCCTCGACTTCAACCTGGGCCAGGAGTCGAGCGAGCGTGTGGCGCAGGAGCTTGTGAAACTCGGCATCCCGTTCTGGCTTGCCACCGGATACGGCGAAATGCAGGACCGGCTGGCAGAGCTTGGCGCTCACGGCGTGCTGACCAAGCCTTACGGCCGCGAAGAGCTTTCCCGCATCCTCTCTGAGTATGAACCTGCTGCCTGATCAGCGGAAAGTTAATTGAAGAATCGCTGCTGGTAATAGAACGGCGCTGCCACCGGCTCGCCATTGGCATTGGTCGCCGGGCGGAAACGTAGTCGCTCGACCACCAGGCGGCAGACTGCGGCGTCTGTATCGGGAAACGGGCTCGAGCGATAGACCGAGCAATCTGTCGCGCGTCCGCTCGGCAGCACCGTCACCTTCACGATCACCGACGTCCCGATCCGCGCTTCGCGCCCGCCGGGCGGGATGGGAAAATCGCGCGCCGAATTGAGCGCTCCGGAGATGATCTCCGGCTTCGTCACCGCTCCTCCGCCGCCACGACCGGTACCCCCATTCCCGCTGCCCGTGCCGAGCCCCGACCCGGCAGCGCCCGTTCCGTCGCCCGCCTCGGTTGCGCCTGAGGTATCCGCAGTGCCGGTCGAGGCCGCGCGCGGAGCGGGCCGGTCCTCACGCAGCGGACGCTTCGGTGTGGGCGCCGTAACCGGTTTCGCCACCGCTTCACGCCCGGGATCGCCCTGATCGCCTTCCGGCTCCGGCTGCGGCACTTCCGGCTCGGGTTCGGGCGGCGCAGTGACGGTGACGGTAAAGGCGGAAACGACGCTTTCCTCGACCGTCGCGACTGCATTCGGCGCCAGACTACGCATGAGTACGTAGAAGATGCCCAAATGAATCAGCACGATGGCGAGGATAACCCACGGATTGGGCTTTCTCCTGATCCTTGCGTAGCGCGTCGCTTCGTTTCCCATGGGTTCTGGAACGGTCCACTCGCCCCGCGTGTTCCGCCGAGCCCCGGGGTAGGATCGTTGAACGCTGCACGAGGACAGCATGGACCGGACCCGCCCTATTCTCCCTTCCACCAGAAGCCCATCGAACCGCGTCGCGCGTGTCGCAGCGGTCCATGTCGCGGCCGCACTAGCTTTCTTCGTCTTGGCCTACATGAGTATCGACTTCGCTCGCAACGAAGGGCGGATCGCGGCAATCTGGCTCCCGAATGCGGTGGCCGTCGCTATTCTCCTGCGCTTTCGGTTCGAGCAATTCAGGTCCATCATCGCCGCGATCTTCGTCGGTAATGTCGCGGCGAACCTTGCCTCCGGTGATCCGATGGCACAGGCCCTCCTGCTCGCCAGCGCCAACGGTGCCGAGATCGCGGTCGCGGTGTGGCTAACGCGCCGCTGGTGCGGGAGGCAGCCGATCATGAACGATATCGATGACCTGCGCCGTTTTTCTCTGGCATCTGGCGTGATGGCACCGGCTGCCAGCGGGCTGATTGCAGTTCTTGCGTTCGGGGCGCAGCCGGCGACTTTGCTGGCGGTCTACGGAAAGTGGGTCATCTCGGATGCGCTGAGCATGCTCATCCTGGCCCCCAGTATCATGATTGCAATCGACGCGCTGAGGACGCCTAAATCGCCGGAAAAACGGAGGCTGGCCGAATGGGTGGGTCTTTCCATCGCAGGAACCGCAGTCACGGTCATGGTCTTTGTTCAGACCACCTATCCGCTGCTATTCTTAATCCCACCGGTCGTGGTCATCCATGCTTTTCGGCTCGGTAGCCTCGGGACTGCTTTTTCCACCATCAAGGTCGCCATCATTGCCTTGGTCTGCACCGAAATGGGCTATGGTCCGATAAACCTTCTGACCTATCCGGACGCAATCCGCTTCATGGTGCTCGAGGCCTTCCTCGCCTCTGCCATCCTGCTCGGCCTGCCAGTATCCGCCGTGCTGGCTACGCGCCAACGGTTTGCTGCCGAACTCGCTTCGCAGAAAGCCGAGCTCGCCCTGCTGGCCGAGAATGTGACCGATGCGATCCTGCGGGTCGACGCCGACGGCGTCATTACCTATGCCTCGCCCTCGGTCCTGGCGGTCTTGGGCCTTCCGCCAGAGGATTTCATCGGCAACCCTGTGAGCGAGCGGGTTCATCCCGACGCCGCGGACGAGATCGCGGCGGTCGAACACCGGCTCAATTCCGGCGAGGCCGATAAAGAGCGCTTCACCTATCGCCGCTATCTTGACGATGGGAACGACCGGGCAGTCTATATCGAGGCCGACTGTGCGGTAGCGCGCAATGCGGAAACGGGCGAGCGGGAAGGCATCGTGGTTTCAGCGCGCGATGTGACGCACCGGGTGCTGCTTGAAAGCCAGCTGAAACGTGCGCGGGCGCATGCGGAGAATGCCGCGCGCGCCAAGGCTCAGTTCCTTGCCAACATGAGCCACGAGATCCGCACGCCCATGAACGGCGTACTGGGCTTTGCCGAGCTGTTGCAGCGACGCGACCTCGACGAGGAATCGGCTCGTTATGCCGAGCTGATAGAGCGATCCGGCCGGTCCATGATGATGCTGCTCCACGACATCCTCGACCTGTCGAAGATCGAATCCGGACAGCTCAAAGTGACCAGTGAACCGGTGGATTTGTGCCGGCTTACCGCGGATTGCGTGCAGTTGCACCAGGCGCAGGCGCAATCGAAGGGCGTGTCGCTCACCCTGACGCCCAGCGAAGGGATTCCGGATCTTGTTGCCAGCGACGCTCTGCGTCTGCGGCAAATTCTGCTCAACCTGATCGGGAATGCCGTCAAATTTACCGAGACCGGCGGAATCGAGGTCTCCGTCGTGCGCGAGCAATCCCAGCTGGCCATCTCGGTCGAAGATAGCGGCATCGGCATCGACGAGGGACGCCTCGCAGTGATTTTCGAGCCCTTCGTACAGGCAGAAGGTTCGACCACACGCCGCTTCGGCGGGACCGGGCTTGGCCTGAGTATATCGCGGCAATTGGCCGATTTGCTCGGCGGGTCGCTGACCGTCGATTCCATGCCGGGCATCGGCTCGCGGTTTACGCTGCGCATTCCGACGATCGAGGTGGACGCGAGCGAGGGGGCCTCCCCGGGCCAGCACCGGCGCGCGACGGATATCGTCCTCCCGCCCAAGGGCCGCATCCTTCTGGCCGAGGATCACGACGTCAACCGGATGCTGGTGACCGCCATGCTGGAAAATCTGGGCCAGGATGTAACACTCGCCCATGACGGGCTCGCAGCGATCGATTCGGTAATCGAGGCAAACGGGTCCGGGCACCCGTTTGATCTGGTGTTGATGGATATCCAGATGCCGGGTTGCGACGGATATGCGGCGACGCGCGAGATACGGCGCTACGGCATCGGCCCGGAGAGGCTGCCGATCGTAGCCCTGACTGCAAATGCCTATCCCGAAGACGTGGCTGCGGCGAAAGTCGCCGGAATGCAGGCTCATCTGGCCAAACCTTTGGTCTTCGAAGACCTTGCCGTAGCAATCGCCCGCTGGCTTCCGATGCGTGTCGTGGTGGATAGCGAGAAGCCTGAAACCCGGATCAGACGACCGTCCGATGTGGCCCCATCGCGCAGCGCGAATGCCGAGAATGCGCTGCACGAGCGCTGGAAACAGCGCCGCAGCGAAGCAATCGATGCTGTCGATGCAGCCGTCCAAGCGCGGGCGATGGAGGGGAAGGGAGTCGAAGAGCTGGCGCGCGTCGTCCACAAGCTGGCCGGGGCGGCGGGCATGTTCGGCGAGGAAGAACTCGGCTCGCGCGCGGCGGCGCTCGAACGGGCCTTGCGCTCCAGCGTGGCCATGGATGTGCGGTTGAAGCTGGCCGAGGAATTGCTCGAAGCAGCGTGATCCCCAGCAGACATGAAAAGGGCGGCCTTCCCGAAAGAAAGCCGCCCCCAGTGTATATCGGCCCGGGATGCGTGCCCCGGTTCCGTTATAGGCTTAGTAGCCGAGGATCAGCGACACGCTGGCTGCACGCGGCGGCGACAGCTGCGCGAAACCGGCGCCGTCCAGATCGCCACCGAAGCCGCCGACGTAGAATTCGTCGAACAGGTTGGTGACGTTGAACTGCAGGGCTGCATCGCGGCCGTTGAAGTATTCGCCGAGGCGGATGCGAGCGTCGAGATCGACCAGCGTGTAACCGCCAACCGACAGGTCGTTCACATCGTTCACCCAGCGCTTGCCGGTGTGCTTGACCTGTACGCCAAGTTCGACCGGGCCAAAGGAGCCCTGTGCGCGGCCGCCGACCGACCAGAGCGGGGTGCCGCTCTCGTTCTTGCCGGCAGTCGGAGCGAAGATCGGGTTGCCGTCATCGTCCAGGCCGAGCTGCACGTCGTTCTTGATTTCCGATTCGTTGATCGAACCGAACACATAGAGCAGCGTGTTATTGGTCGGCTGGAACGCGACCGAGCCATCGATACCGTACTTGTCGACCTGGCCGAGGTTACGTGCGATCGATTCGTCGAGGATCGGATCGTAAGCCACGGCACGGCGGTTGCTGTACTTGGTGTACCAGCCGGCGATCTGGGCCTGAACGCGGCCGTTCTGATACCGGAAGCCGAGGTCGAAGCTGTCGGTGGTTTCGGAATCCGGCTGGAAATCGTCGGTTTTGTTCGAGAAGAAGAGCGAGTCGTACAGCTCGTCCGTACCCGGGACCGAAAGGCCCTTGGCATAGTTCCCGAAAATCGACGCATCGCCGAATTCGTATACCGCGCCCACGTTCGGAAGCAGCTTGTCGTACTTGTAGGTGACCGAGATCGGCGGTGCTGCATTCGGATTGGCTGCTTCGTAAGCAGCGGCATCCTGGTTTTCGAAGCAGTCGACGAAGCCCGAAGCACTGGTCGTGTAGCAGAGCTGGTTCAGCTCGCGCTTGAAGAACGGTGCACGCAGGCCAAGCACGGTCGTGAGGTTGCCGAAGCGACCGCGATATTCGCCCGACACCTGATGCAGGGTCGCATAGGACTGGCGGTTACGCTTGTTCAGTTCGAAACCGTCTGCCGTGATGACCGGATCGTTGACCGGGAAAACGTCGACGATTTCACCGTCGATGCGCGCGATCGAGGTCTGGCCGGTCTGACGGTGGTTCGCATCGTCATAGGTATAGCTCAGACGAACGCGGTGGTCGGCATTGATCTCGTACGCGAGGTTCGAGATGACGCCGAAACGGTGCGTACGGGTCTGGCTCGGATCGAAACCGCTGATCTCGTCGAGCATGTCGCCGTCGCCGTTGAGGTCACGGCCGAAGTAGTAACCGCCGCGCAGGAAGCCGGTGTACTGCTGTCCGTTGTACTCGCGGGTACCTTCGAGCAGTTCCTCGTTACCGCCGCCGTTGGCCTTTACGTACTGGTAGCTCGGATCGATCGTCAGGATCAGGTCCGGGGTCAGGGTGAAGCGCGACGAACCGCGAATATTGCCGGTGTTCGACGGGTTGTAGCGACGCTCGAATTCCGCACCGCAGCCATTCACGCCGTCGGGATCGACATAGCCATCGACTGCAACCTGCGCCGGTGTTTCGAACACGCCCGGCACGCTGTCCACGGTGCAGGGATAGTCGATGTTGTAGAAGCGGAAGCTCTCGTCGCCCGCTTCGATCGCATCGATGATATCGGTGACGAAGAACGAACCGAAGAAGTTGTTGCGGTTCTCGTTATAATGACCGGCAACGGCAACGAAATCGCCATTGCTGCCGATGTCCTGCCAGATACGGCCGTTGTACTGCTGCTTTTCCACTTCGCCGTAGTTGTTGAAGGGATTGGCGTAGGTCGTGTAGCTGGCCGACGCGAACGCCTTGGTGCCCATGCCGGTGATATCGCCGGTGTCGATCATCACGAAACCGCGACCGTAGAGACGGTCGACACCGATGTTGTCGCCTTCGGGGAAAGTGTCGCCAGCGGTCAACGTCATGGTCACGCCGAATTCGTCGGCGGGTTCACGCGTACGGATGTTGATCGTGCCGCCGACGGCCGAAGCAGTCGGGCTGTCGACGTCGGTAACGCCGAGGTTGACGTTGACCGATTCGAGAACTTCCGGGTCGACCTGCTGGTTCGTGTAGAGCGCGTAGTTGCCCGAATCGTTCAGCGGCAGACCGTCGAGCGTCTGCGAAATACGGCTGTCGTTGAAGCCGCGAATGGTGAAGCTGCCGCCCGACGAGCCCCAGGGGTCGTTGTTCTGGAAGCTGACGCCCGGGACGAGGTTGACGATGTCGTTGACCGTCTGGCCGGGGCGCTGGCGACGGATGATCTCTTCGTTGAGTTCCTGCTTGGCCTTGGGCGTGTCGGGGACTTCGATGCCGCCCACGTCCTGATTGCGGGCGCCGGAAACGACGATCACATCGTCTTCGAATTCGACCGAACCGGTCGACTGTGCGGCAGCCGGTGCGGCGACCATTGCACTTGCGGTGCTGACTACGGAGGCAGCCAGGAGATACTTGAACTTCATGTCAGGAGACCCCTTAAGTGTCCAAATCGAAACTGTGCTATAGAGAAGCGAAGCCCGGCTAGTCCGGGTTGATTGCCGCAAAGCGGAGGTTTTGTGACAGAGTCAAGACAGTGGTGGCCGCGCGGTTACGCTGCACCTGCGAACGACAGAAAATACACGCCTTATCAGAGACTTCACGGTGTTGCGTAAATGCAACGCCGCGTGAATTTTATTGCCTTGCCGCAGTGCAGCATCGCTCAGGCGAGATTGATCTCGCGCAGCCGCTGCATGAGGTAATCGTGGCTCGATATCGCTTTCGGATGATCGTCCGGGTGCGCCGGGTCGATGCATTGCGGCAGAGTTTCAATCACATAGTCCGGCCGGAAATGCAGGAAGAAAGGCATCGAATAGCGCGCGCGATAGGCCGCTTCGCCACGCGGGTTGACGACCCGGTGAGTCGTCGAGCGTAGCCGGCCGTTGGTCAGCCGGTCGAGCATGTCGCCGATATTCACCACCAGCGCCCCTTCCGGCGGCGCGACGGCTTTCCACTCGCCCTGTGCGGTCAGCAGTTCCAGCCCGGCCTCTTCGGCGCCCAGCAGCAGCGTGATCGTGTTGATATCGCCATGGGCCGCCGCGCGGATCGCGCCTTCGGCTTCTTCGCCTTCCAGCGGGGGATAGCGGAGCAGGCGCATCACCGAATTGCCGTCCTCGACCGTAGCCGCGAAGAAATCGCGGTCCAGCCCGAGATGCAGGGCAATGCCTTGCAGCACTCGCGCGCCCGCTTCCTCGAAAGCGGTATAAAGCTCGGTGAAGGTGTCGCGGAACCCGCCGACTTCCTCGGGCCAGACGTTGTCGGCCATATATTCCGCCAGCGCATGCCCTTCGGGCAATTCGCGGCCGACGTGCCAGAATTCCTTCAAATCGTGAACCTCGGCATCCTTGGCCTTTTCGGTGCCGAAAGGCGTATAGCCGCGCGCGCCGCCACCACCGGGGATGTGATAGGCGCGCTTCACATCGTCGGGCAGCGCGAAGAATTCCTTGGAGAGGGCCTCGGCCCGGTCGATCAGCTCCTGCGGGATGCCGTGGTCGCGGATGACCGCGAAGCCGTATTCCTCGAAGCTGCGGCCCAGCTCGTCGGCAATGCTTTCGATCGGCTGTGCCAGGGACACAACCGCGATGTCGGTATTCGATTCGCTCATGCAGCGCTCTCTAATACGGCAGGAAGAGTCCCGCCAGCGCCGCGCTCATCAGATTGGCGAGGCTGCCGGCGGCGAGAGCGCGCAGGCCGAGCTTGGCGATGACCGGCCGCTGGTTGGGGGCAAGCCCGCCGGTGACTGCCATCTGGATCGCGATCGAGCTGAAATTGGCAAAGCCGCAGAGCGCGAAGGTCGCAATCGCGCGGCTGCGGTCCGACAGCACGGTCGCATCCATTGCGCCCAGTTCGATGAAGGCGACGAATTCGTTGAGGACGATCTTCGTGCCGAACAGACCGCCCGCTGCCCCTGCCTGCTCCCAGGGGATGCCGATCAGGAACATCACCGGCGCAAAGATGAAGCCGAGCAGCTGCTGGAAGCTGACACCGGGATAGCCGAACCAGCCGCCGATCCCGCCGAGGATGCCGTTGGCGAGCGCGACCAGAGCGACAAATACCATGACCATCGCGCCCACCGCCACGGCGAGCTTCACGCCGGTCTGAGTACCCTGCGCGGCGGCTTCGATGACATTGGCAGGCTTGTGGCCTTCCTCGAACGTCTCGGCGACCTCGACTTCGTGCGGCTTGCCGCTCTCGGTCAGGGCAGCCGGTCCTTCGGCGCTGATACGCGTGGTCGGCAGCTGGAGCTCGGCCAGTTCAGCGGCATCGCGGGCGAGATCGCTCTCGTCGTCCGGCATGATGATCTTCGCCATCAGAATGCCGCCCGGGGCCGACATGAAAGCAGCCGCCAGCAGGAATGGCACAGCCTCTGCGCCGATAAAGCTGGCATAGGCGGCGAGGATCGTGCCCGCGACGCCCGCCATGCCGACTGCCATCAGTGTGAACAGGCGGCTCGGTGTAAGCGCGGCAAGGTAGGGGCGCACGACCAGCGGGCTTTCGGACTGGCCGACGAAAATGTTTGCCGCACTGCCCAGCGCCTCCACCTTGCTGATTCCGGTGATCCAGCCGATCGCCCCGCCGACCCAGCGCACCAGCCGCTGCATGATGCCCCAGTGGTAGAGGATGGAGACCAGCGCGGCGAAGAAGATGATTACCGGCAGCGCCGCGATTACGAAGGTGTTGGCGAAGGGGTTCCCCTCCATCGGGCCGAAGATCGCGGTGATTCCTGCCTTGGAATAGTCGAGCAGCGCGATTACGCCGTTTGCCATCGCCTGGATCGCCTCGACGCCCCAGGGCGTGCGCAGCACCAGCAGCGCCGTGAGCGCCTGCAAGGCAAAGGCCGCGCCGACGACGCGCAGCTTGATCCGGCGCTTGCCGGTCGACAGGAGGAAAGCGATCGCCAGGATCGCGAGGATACCGGCGATATTGATCAGGATGGGCTGCACTGCGGACCCCTCTCGCGATGCGACGAATTGCGGATGAAATCGGCCGCTACCTTGCGCGGCGGGTCCGCTTAGTCAATTTTCGCATTTCAAGCCAGCATTCGCTGTCACCCGATTTTCAAGGACGAATTCCCTCGTAATGACCAACCAGCCTGCCCATCAGGAACGCGTAGCCGCCGCCTCGGTCCCGCTCGGCCTGTTCGTCTACCTCGTGCTTTACGGCGGGCTGACGGTGATCGCCGGCGTGCTGGCTTTCAAGCAGGTGCAGCTGTGGCCGACCCAACTGGCAGTGGAATCGGGCATCTTCGCCTTCCTCGGGCTGGTGGTGATCTCCAGCACGATCGCGCAGCTCTACGGCGAGAAACTGGCACGCAAACTGGTGTGGTGGGGCTTCCTGCCGCTGGCGGTGTCGGCGCTGCTGATCTTCCTGGTACTCTCGCTGCCCGCTTCCCCCGACATGGTCGAGTATCGCGGTCCGGACCTCGATGCCTTCAACACCGTACTGGCGCAGACACCGCGGATCATGGCGGCCGGACCCGCGGCCTACATCGTGTCGCTCCTGCTCAACGTATGGATCTTCTCGCGCCTGCGCGGTTCGAACGAGGACAATACGATCGGTCTGATGGTCCGCGGCGCAATTGCCAGCGCGCTGAGCCAGGCGATCGATTCGGTGATCTTCGTCACGCTCGCCTTTTACGGCGAGTTCGACATTACGCCGCTGCTAATCGGGCAGGTAATCGCCAAGGTGACGCTCAGCATCGTGCTGGTGCCGTTCCTGATTACAGGCGGCGTGGCGCTGGCCCGCTGGCTGGACAAGCGCAGCTTCTAGACCGTCAGGGGCGGTCGATCCCCTCGACGAGGTCGTCGTCGAGATGATCGCCATGCAGCACGGATATGTCGCCGGTCGTCTCGAGCACGACGGCTCGGACTTGCCCGAAGTCCAGAACATTGGCCTCGCGCAGTTTGGCGATCACGTCGTCCCTGGCGACGCGCGATGTTTCGAGCGCGTTGTCGATGAACTTGCCCTCCCACATCAGGAAGATCGGCCCGTTCTGGATCGCCTGTTCGAAGCTCTCCGATTGCTGGCGCAGCTTGGCGATGATGAATTGCAGCCCGAAGAGCGCTGCCAGCGCGGCTAATGCCTGAACGAACGCCGGCCATTCGCTCGCCTGAACAGCACCGGCGAGGAGCGAACCCGAGGCGATTGTGACAACGAAATCGAAATTCGTCATCTTCGACAGCGATCGCAAGCCGATCATTCGGATCACCAGCGTGACCCAGACGATGCCAATCAGCGAGAGGACGACAGCGCGGGCGGCTATATCGAGCCAGGTTTCTTCGAAGAACATGCCTGCCTAATGCGCGAGCAGGCGCTTTCGGTCCGAAACCGATAAAGATCAGGCCGAGCAGCTCGCTCCGCCCAATGCGCAGAAGCGCGCGCAGTGGGGATGGTTGAGCGGCACGTCGCGACTCGCCTCCTCCAGCGTCTCGCCGAGATCGAAGCCCGGATCATGCGGGATCAGCGTGCAGGCGACCACGCGCGGCGCAGATTCGCCCTTGCGATGCACGACCATGCGGCTCGTGGCGCACATGATGTCGGCGGGCGATTTGCCGAGGATGTCCCAGCAGGCCGTGGTGATCTCGGCAATGTCCTTGTCCGCGTCCATTTCCGGGAACAGGACCAGCCGCGCGGGGTCGCGGGCGTCGATCGCGATGTTCTCGGCGTCGAACAGGACGGCATAGGCGTTGCGCGCCTCGACCTCGCCTTCGCCGGGCAGCAGGCGACCGGCGACGGCGATTGAGAAATTATGGCGCGACAGCCAGCGCAGGCCGTCGATAGCAGGCTCCCACGTCCGCGCGCCACGCTCGGCCTCGTGCACCTGTCGGCTATGATGATCGAGGCTGACGCGCAGGGTGAGCTTAGATCCGAAACGCGCGCGCAGGTCGAGCAGCGCCGCTTCGTACCGCCGCATCGGCTTCATCGCATTGGTCAGCACCAGCGCCTCGAACCGGCGAGCGAGCGTGTCCCCCAGCATCGGGAGCATGTCCGGGTTCATGAAGGGCTCGCCGCCGGTGAACGCGATTTCCCGCGCGCCCATCGTCTGTGCCTCATCGAGAAAACGCGAGGCATTGTCCGCGCTCAGATAGACCAGCGCATCGTTGGTCGGGCTGCTCTCGATATAGCAGGTCGCGCAGGCGAGATTGCAGAGCGTTCCGGTATTGAGCCACAGCGTGTCGAGTTCGCTCAGCGCGACACTGGCGCGCTCCTCGCCCTTGGCGGTCAGTTGCGGATCGCTGAATTTCTCGCGCGGCAGCGGCGCAGCCTCCACGGCAAAGGGCGACGGTCCGCTCGGCGCGGTACGGCTCCTGCTGCGCGAGGCCATCAAGCGAAGGTGCGCCGCATCTTGGCGACGAAGCCGGCGTATTTCTTCGGCAGGCTGCCGAACACGGTCGGCTCCCAGGCGCTGAAGGCCGCCGCCTTCGAAATTTCGCTGCGGGTCGGATAGCTGATGATTGCACTGCCGAGCGCGAAAGTGCTGCTCTTGCCGCTGATCGTCTGGGTGAAGGGCAACAGCAATTCGCCCGCATTCTTGCCGACGATGCTGACGCCGAGCACCTTCTTACCCTTGAGCACCATCTTCATGTGTCCTTTGGTATAACCTTCCGCGATGGCACGCTCGTTCTCGGAAAACTCTTCTTTAACGACATTGACCGCATCGCCATGCTTGTCGCGCGCCTCCGCCTCGGTCAGGCCGATCTGCGCGACTTCGGGCTCGGTATAGGTGCACCATGGCAGCGCGCTGAAATCGACCTTGGTCGGCAGGCCGGTGACGATTTCCAGCGCCACGTTCGAGCCTTCATAGCCCGAGACATGCGTCAGCCGCGGCCCTTCGCGGCAGTCGCCGATGGCGTAAATGCCCTTGACCGAAGTGCGGCGGCGCTCGTCGGTCTTGAAGCCGTTCTTGCCTGTTGCGATGCCGATCTCCTCGGCACCGAAGCCGGAAACGCGCGCCGTGCGGCCAACGGCGACGAGCAGATGGGTGCCGGTGATCGTCTCGCAACTGTCGGTATGCACCGTTACGTTACCCTCGCCGCCTTCTACCTTCGCGGCCGAGCCTTTCACGAAGCGCACGCCCTCCGCTGTCATGACATCGACCACGACGGCCACCGACTCCGGATCGTCGCGGCCCATCGGTTCGCCCGGCTCAATCACCGTCACCTCGCTGCCGAGCCGGCGGAAACTCTGCGCCATTTCCATGCCGACGATCCCGCCGCCGACGATGATCAGGTGGCCGGGCTGCTCGGTAAGGTCGAAGAGGTTCTCGTTGGTAAGATAGGGTACGGTGTCGACGCCTTCGATCGGCGGCACGAACGGGGCCGAGCCGGTCGCTATGACGATCCGCGGCGCGCGCAGGATGCGCCCTGCAACCTCGACCGTCTGCCTGCCGGTTATCCGCGCGGTGTCGAGGAAGACTTCGCAGCCCATGTCCTCGAATGTTTCCTTCGAATCGTGATGCTCGATCCCGGCGATCGCGTCATGGATGTGCTTGTGAACGCCAGCCCATTCGACCTGCGGGGCGGGCAGCGTCACGCCGAAGCGCTTCTCCTCGCGTGCCTCCGCCGCACGCTTTGCTGCAGAGATCAAAGCCTTGGAAGGAACGCAGCCGTTGTTGAGACACTCGCCCCCCATCTTGTGACCTTCGATCAGCGCCACATCGAGGCCGAACAGGGCGCAACCACCGGCAGCGGTAAGGCCCGCGGCGCCGCCGCCGATCACGATAACGTCATGGGTGAATTTCATCGCTTGTCCCGTAACCGAAATTAGTGCCAATGCGAACACTCGTCGCGCTTTGCATCATATTCGCCAGACAAGGGGTTCCCGGTTACATGAACCTCGAAAATTCGCAGGACTATTACGGCAAGGTCCTTGCCTCCTCTGCCGATCTGAAAACCGATGCCTGCTGCACGGTCGAGGCCCCGCCGCCCGCAATTCTCGAGGCGCTGCGCAACGTGCATCCGGACGTGAAGGCACGATATTACGGCTGCGGCCTCGTTGCGCCGCAGGCCATCGAGGGGTGCCAAATCCTCGATCTCGGTTCGGGCAGCGGGCAGGATGCCTATATCTTGGCGCAGCTTGTGGGTGAGGCCGGGTCGGTGACTGGTGTCGATGCCACGCCCGAGCAGCTCACCGTGGCGCACGAGCATGAAGACTGGCACCGCGAGCGTTTCGGCTACGCAAAATCGAACGTCCGTTTCTTGGAAGGCGACATCGAACGCCTGCTCGACCTCGACCTGCCGGAGAACCATTTCGACGTCATCGTTTCGAACTGCGTCATCAACCTCGTTGCGGACAAGCGCGCCGTGTTCGAAGCCGCTCACCGCCTGCTCAAGCCCGGCGGCGAGCTGTATTTCTCCGACGTCTATTCCGAGCGCCGTGTGCCGGATGCACTTCGCAGCGATCCCGTGCTGCATGGCGAATGCCTGTCTGGCGCGCTTTACTGGGGCGATTTCGTCGCGCTAGCAAAGTCCGCCGGCTTCCTCGATCCGCGCCTCGTCACCAGCCGCCCGCTTGCCATCGATGACCGCGAGGTCGAGGCGAAGCTGGAAGGAATCGCCTTTCATTCGGCGACCTATCGCCTGTTCAAGCTCGACGGGCTGGAAAGCCAGTGCGAAGATTACGGGCAGGCCGTTCGCTATCGCGGGACGGTACCGGGCCAGGAGCGGGTGTTCGAGCTCGACGGTCATCACCACATCGAAGCGGGGCGGATGTTCCCGACCTGCGGCAACAGCTGGGCGATGCTCGCCGACACACGCTTCGCCGGGCATTTCGATTTTTTCCGCGACTTTTCGACCCACTACGGCGTGTTCCCCGACTGCGGCGTTCCCGCGCCCTTCGAGACTTCGGAGGAGGCCAGCCCTTCGGCGGCAGCCTGTTGCTAAGGGTTCTCGTAACAGGTGCCGCCGGCCTGCTCGGCGGAGAGGTTTGCGCGCGGCTGATCGATGCGGGGCATCGCGTAACGGCGCTGGTCCATCGTACGCCCGAGATGCGCGCGAACGACGGGACGGCGGTGGCCGCGCGGACGCTGACGGGGGACGTGTCGCAGCCGCGCTTCGCCTGGAACGACGAGCTGTTCGCAAAAGTCGCGCAGACACACGATGTCGTAATCCATTGCGCCGCGACGGTGCGTTTCGACCTCGACGAGGCAGACTACCGCGCCGTCAATGTCGATGGCGTGGCGCATATGCTGGAGCTTGCCGCGGCGGGAAGCATGGCCGTGCTTCACGTGTCCACCGCCTACGTCTGCGGAGCGCGCGACGGCACGATCCGCGAAGATGACCCGCTACCGGACGGCGGCTTCGCCAATGGTTACGAGGCAAGCAAGGCGGCGGGCGAGCGATTGGTGCGCGCCAGCAATCTGCGCTGGGCGATTGCGCGCCCCTCGATCGTGGTGGGCGAATATGCTAGCGGGGCGATCCGCCAGTTCGACACGACTTATTCCGCGTTCAAGCTGATCGCCGAGGGCCGGGTGAAACACATGCCGGCGCGCGCGGGGGCGACGCTGGATTTCGTGCCGATCGATCATGTCGCGAAGGGCATCGTGACCATCGCCGCGACGTCTGGCGCGAGCAGCGGCGGGACCTTCCATCTCGTGTCGGGACAACCATTGCCGGTGGCGGACTTCACCGGCGCGATCGGCGCCTACTCGCAATTCCGCGAACCCGAGCTGGTCGCTCCCGAAATTTTCGATTTGGCCAGTCTTCCGGCAATCGAGAGACGGCTCTTCAAACGGATCGCCGGGCTCTACGCCAGCTACTTCCAGCGCGACCCGCATTTCGACGACAGTGCGTTCCGCAAGCTTGGCGGGGAGTCCTGTCCGGCGACCGGCAAACCCTACATCCATCGCCTCATCGATTACTGCATCGAAGCGGGCTTCCTGCCGAACGCCTAGCGCACGTCCGGGTAGTGCTTCGCCATCCTGTCGCGCAGGCCGAAGGCCCAGAGCATGCCGACCTTGAAATAGATCCAGTTGGCCTTGAGCGGCCCCCAGGCGGCGATCCTGCGATCGGATGTCTCGACCCAGCGCGGCACCAGCTTGATCCGCCCGAGCCGCGCGAATTTTACGCAGAGGTCGGCTTCCTCCATCACCGCATCGCCGGGCGTGCAGCCCCCTATGCGCCGGAAATCCTGGCGCCGGAAGAACATGGCATGGTCGCCGAACAGCAGGCGCACGCCGCGCAGGAACAGGTGCGGCCGGGTGATGAGCGGCGCGTACCAGGTCTTGATCCAGTTATGCGCGGTGGTGAACCAGCGGGTCTTCTGCGGCCCCTTGATCAGCGGCGTGAAGCTGGCGAGCGCGATGCGCTCGTCGGCCAGCGTCTCCTCGATCACGGCGACCATGTCTGCAGGCGGCAGCGTGTCGGCATGGAGGATACAAACATTGTCCCCGATTGCTTCGGCGACCCCGAGATTGATCTGCCGTGCCCTGCCCCGCTCACCGGCGAGGATCCGCCAGCCCGCAGCTTGCGCGAGGTTGACCGTGGCATCGCTGCTGCCGCCATCCACCAGCACGATTTCGGCAGGCCGGGGGTCGAGGCTGGCGAGCCGTTCAATCAGCGCAGGCAGTGCCGCTTCCTCGTCCAGCACCGGAACGACGATGCTGGTGCTCACTGGAGTTCCGGCCAGCTGGCAAGGTCTTCGGGCGTGTCGATATCCGAAAGCTCGGGCAGCACCGCCGGCCCCAGCCCGCGAGCTGCAAGTCTCGCCAGCGTTTCGGCAAAAACGGACGGCGTGCTCCATTCCATGTCGGCAAACAGCCACGGCAGCTGCTCACGAAAGCCGATGAGGTAATACCCGCCATCGGTCGCGGGGCCGATAACGACCGACCGATCTTCCAGCGCGTCCGCCGCGGCGCGGATCAGGGGTGCGGTCATGCCGGGACAATCGCTCCCGATGATGAGCGCCGGCCCCTCCACCCTCGCCATGCGCTTTCCGAGATCGCCGGGGCCTTGCTCGACGACCTCGACATCCTCGCCGTAAAGCTCGCGGAATGCCGCGCATTCGCCGCCGGTCACTCGCAGCTGGAACCGCAGACCACTGGCCTTCGCCTCCTCCACCGTGCGATTGAGCAGCCGGGCACAGAGCCGTGCTGCACCTTCTTCGCCGAGCGCCGGGATCAGCCGCGTCTTCGCCTTTCCGGGAGCCGGCAGGCGAGCGAAAATGACGAGTTTGGGCGAATGGGCCGGATCAACCACCGGACGCTGCGTCTCGGGCCAGGATCCGCGCAAGATCGGCGCCGAAGCCCTTCACGATCGCTTCGCGCATTTCGGTGTCCATCACATCGAACGTAATCGGATCGCGCTGCGTTCCGGAGGCGACCGTCACCAGCACTTCGAGCTGCGTTGGCGATAAAACAGACACCGCGACGCTCGTCGCCGGATCGCCACCCGTTTCCGCAAACCCTTCCATCAGTGCAGCGCACAGTTCGGCCTCGCCCATGACTGTCCGTTCGGCGTTATAAACCGTGCAGGTCGCGCGTTGCTCCGCCACGTCGTAAGTCCCTTCGCTGGCCGCACAGCCGGTAGTCGCAAGGAGCAGGGCGAGCGGAATTGTCGTGTTCATGCAGCGTATTGTCGCCGTTCGGACCCGGACTTGCAAGCCGCCCGGTGTCCGGCGCGCCCTATTCGCGAAACGCGCGATCGCTGAAGCGGCGTAGCGGGGTCAAGATATATTGCAGCACCGTCCGCTTGTCGCCGAGCAGGCTGACATCCGCGACCATGCCGGTGCCGATTTCGAGGTCGCCATCGACATTTGGAATCGAATCCATCTCGGTCCGCACGCGCACCAGGTAGAAAATCTCGCCGCTCCGCTCGTCGACGATCGAGTCCGGCGAGATGGTGACTACCCGGCCGTCGAGACTGCCGTAGATCGTCTGGTCGAACGCGGTGATGCCGACCTTCGCCTCCTGCCCGATCCGCACGGTGCCGATGTCTTGCGGGCGGATGCGGACTTCGACCAGCAGCGCATCGTCGGTCGCGGCAATCTCGACCAGCGGCTCGCCCGGAGAAACGGCGCTGCCGCGGGTATTCACGAGCACGCGGTTGACCGTGCCCGTCACCGGCGACCGCAACGTCGTGCGCTCGAGCCGCTCTTCCAGAGCCGGCAAAGTAGCGCTTCGCGCACCCAGTTCCGCCTGCGCGGCAGCGAGTTCATTCGCCGATTGCGCGCGCCAGTCGCGCAAGGTCCGGTCGAGATTGGCCTGCGCTTCGACCACCTGCGCCTGCGCGCGCCCGATGCTGGCGCGGGCTCCGGCCAGCTGCGCCTCGGCGCTGGTGGCCTGTCCTTCCGCGCGCACCAGGGAGAGACGCGGTTCGATACCCTGATCGACCAGTGGCCGCAGCAGATCGGCTTCGGCACGGGCCGCCTGGGCCTGGCTGGCGAGCGAATCCGACTGGCGTTCGGCCTCTGTCACCTGCTGCCGCGCCCGGGCGAGCTGCGCACGCGCCCCTGCCAGCGAACTTTGCAAATTGGCCTGGCGCGAAGCGTACAGCGCGCTCTCGATGCTGCGCTGCCGGGCCGCTTCCTCATCCGCCGGAGCGGGGAAGCTCGGCGCGCGACCGGCCAGCTCGGCCTCCAGCCGCGCGACTTTCATTTCGAGTGCTCCGGCCGTGGCGGAGGTGCTGCCGAGATTGGAGCCGGTTTCCGTCGGATCCAGCCGCAGCACCGGGTCCAGCGCTTCGACCTGCTGGCCGGTGGTGACGAAAATTTCTTCGAGCACCCCGCCTTCGAGACTGGAAACGACCTGGAGCTCGTTGCTCGAGATCACCCGCCCCTGCCCGCGCACGGTGCGGTCGATTTCCGCCAGTGCCGCCCAGACCAGGAAGACGACGAAAAACACGACGATCGCCCAGAACAGCCAGCGTGAGACGCGGCGCGGTTCGAGATTGTCGATAAATCGCTCGACGCGGCCCTCTTCGCGCTCGGGCATCTGGCCGGGCATCGGCTCAGGCTGGGGCTGGCCTTCGGGCGTCTCGTCCACCGGATCCTCGCGCGCGCTCATTTCGGTTTCACTGCCTTGGAGGTCACTGCCGTGGTGACGTGGCCGCTGGTCGGATTGCCCTGCTGGCGCGACCCTTCGGCGAGTTTCGCCAGCACTGCATCGCGCGGTCCGTCGGCGCGGATCTTTCCTTCGTCGACGACGATAATCCGATCGACCAGCGCGAGCAGCGGCTGGCGGTGAGTCACGACCACCAGCGTGCGGTCGGCCAATTCGTCACGCAAGCGCCCGATCAGATCGGCTTCCGTCTGGGCATCCATCGCGCTGCTGGGTTCGTCCATCACCAGCACCGGCGGCCGCCCTGCCAACGCGCGGGCGATGGCGATCGACTGGCGCTGCCCGCCCGAAAGCCCTTCGCCGCGATCGACCAGTCGCAAATCGTAACCGCGCGGGATTCGGCTGGCAAAGATGTCGGTGCCCGACACGCGGCTGGCGCGCAGCATTTCCTCGTCGTCGACATTGGGGCGGCCGAGCGCGATATTCTCGCGGATCGTGCCGGAGAACAGCGCCGGTTCCTGCAGCACCGATCCCACCGAGCGGCGCAGCGAATCGGGGTCGAGCTGGGCGATGTCGATCCCGTCGAACAGCACCATGCCGTCCTGCGGGGGATAGAGGCCCAGCATCATGCGCGCGAGTGTGGACTTGCCCGAACCGACACGGCCCAGCAGCGCCACCTTCTCGCCCGGTCTTATCGTCAGGCTGACGCTGTCGAGCGCCTTGGTCGCGGCACCGGGATACTGGAAGCTGACATTGCGCAGCTCCAGCTCGCCGCGCGTCCGGTCGATCATGATGGCATCGCTACCCGGCCCTTCGGGCGGACGCTCCATCAGCGAACGGATCTGGCGATAAGCGGTGCGTGTGGCGGTCAGCCGCGATACGAGCTGCGAAATCTGCGCGAGCGGCGCGATGGCACGTCCGGCCAGGATCGAGCAGGCGATGAGGCCGCCCATGGTCAGGCGGTTATCGGCCACGGAGAACACGCCGACAATCACGACACCCGCATACGAGATCGTGCCTGCCGAAGTGGCGAAGGTCGTCCCGATGCTGGCGATCAGGCGCTGCTGGAGCGAGATATGCGCGTGATCGCCCAGCGCCCGCGTCCAGCGGTCTTCGAACAAATTGCGCGCCCCGGCGGTCTTCACCGCCTCGATACTGCCGATCGTCTCGACCAGCACCGATTGCTTGAGCAGGCCCTCGTCCATCGCCCTTGCGGCCAGGCGCTGCTGCGTGGGATGGACGGCGAGACCCACGAGAATGACGAGCGGAACCATCAGCGCGGGCACCAGCACCACCCAGCCCCCGATGAGCGCGACCACGATCAGCGTGATCAGGATGAACGGCACGTCGACCACTGCCGCCAGCGTTGCCGAGGCGAAGAAATCGCGCAGTGTCTCCAGCTCGCGCATCAGCCCGGTCAGCTGGCCCGTCGAACCCTTGCGCAGCTCCAGCCGCATTTCGATGAGGCGCTCGAAGACCGTCTCGCCGACGTCCTTGTCGATATTGGTGCCTGCGTGATCGACGAAATAGGCGCGCAGCAGCTTGAGCGCGAAATCGAAGACGATGATGATGCCAAGCCCGATCGAAAGCGCCGCGAGCGAGGTGAAGGCGCTGTTGGGAATGACGCGGTCGTACACCGTCATCGTGAACAGCGCGGTGACAAGGCCAAAGATGTTGATCAGCGTCGCAGCGATGGCGACCTTGGAATAGGTCCGCCAGTTCGCCTTGATCGGCTCCACAATCCAGTCGGCCAGCCGCTTCTCGGGGATTTCGACCATGGGAGCTTCGCTCATGGCTGGTTCTCCATGTCGAATTGTTCGAGCAAGCGTCCGGTGCGCGCCAGCAGGACATAGCGCGAGGCGTCGAGCTGGGTCAGCCCTTCGATATAGGCGATGGCGGCGGCGAGGTAGGCGCTCTGCGCGTCGGCCACGTCGAACAGCGTCCCCCGGAGGGCGGCGAACCGGCGGAAGACGACGTCGCGGGTCTGCCGGGCAGAGATATAGGCAGCTTCGAGCGCGACCAGCTGCTGTTTCAGCGCTTGCACATCGGCCCAGATGATCGCCGCATCGCGTTCGCTTTCCTGGCGGACGCGGTCGGCGGTTGCCTCGGCGGCTGCCGCACGGGCCCGTGCCTGATCGTCCCGCGCCAGTGCGCCGCCGAACAGGCGATAGCGCAGGTTCAAACTGCCGCGCACATCGTAGTCTTCCTGATCCTCGAATACGCCATAGCGCCCTGCGTCGACCCGCGCAGTCAGCTTGGGGGCCTGGCTGGCCCAGCTGTTGCGCACGTCGATCCGTGCGGCTTCGGCAGCAGCTTCGGCGCTCTTGACCGCAGGCGCCTCGCTGGCGGCCAGCACGGCATAATCCCTGCTGATCCGCATTTCGGAGAGCACCGGCGGGCGCTGCAGCAAGGGCGGCGCCGGAACGCCGGTAAGCTGCGCGAACCGTGCTTCCGACGAAGCGAGCCGGCGCTGGAACTGGGCGAGGCGGATTTGCCCGTCTGCCCGCAGCGTTTCTACGCGCGCCCTGTCGGCCGGAGCGTTCACGCCTTGCGCGATCCTTTTGTCGAGCGCCTCGTCGATCCCGTCCTGTGCCTCCAGATAGCCTTCGGCGAGGCGGGTCAGCGATTGGTAGGCAAACACGCTGTACCAGTTGGTGACCACGTCGTTGACGAGCCCCGTCAGCGCCGCATCGCGCTCATAACCGGCAGCCCGCAAACGCGCTTGGGCAGCGAGGATGACGCCGTTGGCCGCACCCCAATCGAAAACGGTGTATTCGACTATTGCGGTCGCATCCGAGCGTTCGCGCGGGCGCGAGCGTTCCAGGAGGTTGAACGGGTCGTCGCCGAAATTGCGCGCGATGGTGCGGTAAGACGTAAAATTGAGATCCACCGTCGGGAAATGGGCCGCCTCGGCTTCGTCGACCTGCGCTTCGGCAAGATCGACCCGAGCTTCGACCTCGCGGCGAGAAGCATTGGCCTGCAGCGACGACGCCACGATGCGCCGGAAAAGCTCGGGATCGGCCGCGGAATCGGCCAGGCCGAGAATGGGATCGGCGCTGAAATCGAGCTGGAGCGGGCTCTCGCCGGGGTCGGGAAGGTCGGTGACCTCCGTAAAGGTGGGCAAGCTCTCGCTCGGATCGGGTAGGTCCGATGTTTCCGAAACGTCCGGCAGAGCCTTGTCCTGCTGCGATGCAAGCGCAGGCGAAGCGCTCGCCATCAAGGCAAGCGATACCCCGGCCAAAATCCGGCCCTTCAGATGCTCAACTCCGTCCACGGCCACGCTCTTTAGCACCGGATCGATTGAAGAACACCCGAAACTCCGTGAGGCAAAATCGGCCCTGCGCCATGCGACGCACGATCTTCCACCTGCGAGAGAGATTGCGCTAGCACACTCTTATTTCTGCATATGCAGCGGGAAATTGACTAGCGCGAATGAGAAATGAGGCCGGCGGCTATCACATCGCTCTTGACGTGACCCCCAGCTTTCCCCCAGCTGGGATTAGAGCCGGGCGGTTGTTGCACTGCTACCCAACCTTGGACCGCGCAGGTCTGGAGTTTTCCGCCTTGCTCAGGTCCGGTGGGCTGGTTTCACCGGCTGAGTTTGCCAGCATGATCGGGGGGATATTCCCGATCGCGCTGTGCGGTCGTTCTTCGTTGTAGTGTCTACGCCAGGCCTCCAGCTTTTCGCAAGCATCTTGCAGATTCAGGAACCAGTGAGCGTTCAGGCATTCGCTGCGCAGCTTGCTGTTGAACGCTTCGATAAAGGCATTGTCCGTGGGCTTGCCAGGGCGGGAGAAGTCCAGGATCACACCGCGCTGGTAAGCCCACAGATCCATGTCCCGAGAGATAAACTCACTGCCATTGTCCACCCTGATCGTCTTCGGATAGCCGATCTTCCTGCATGCCTGATCCAGCGTGG
This sequence comes from uncultured Erythrobacter sp., assembly GCA_947499095.1. Classification (GTDB taxonomy): domain Bacteria; phylum Pseudomonadota; class Alphaproteobacteria; order Sphingomonadales; family Sphingomonadaceae; genus Qipengyuania. The sequence goes on along the minus strand of CANMMR010000006.1, from coordinate 18,332 downwards.
CGACCACGTCCTCACCGCGATAGCTGAACCGGGGATCGATCATCGGCGATAGCCGGGAGAACGTATCCACCACCGTCAGGATCCGCAGCTTGCGACCAGTCGCCAGCTCATCGTGCACGAAGTCCATTGCCCAGACATCGTTCGGTCGGACCGCCGGCGCACGATCCTCTCGCAGCTTCGCCTTCACTCGCCGCTTGGGCGTCTTGTTGCGCAGCTGCAGGCCCAACTCCCTGTAAAGCCTGTAGACCTTCTTCAGGTTCACATGCCAACCGTCCCGACGCAGGATGTAATACACACGCCGATAACCATAGCGGACATGCGTCTCGCAGATCTCCTTGATGCACTTCTTCAGAAAGGCCGGATCGGTGCGACGGGCCTGGTAGTGATAGGTGGAACGATCGAAGTGCAGTGCGGCACACGCCCTACGGATCGTCACCTGCCAGTCCTGCCGAACAGCGTCGATAATCTCGCGCTTCCGATCCGGCCTTAGAGCTTTCGTTTGATGACATCCTGCAGCATTTCGCGGTCCAGCGTCAGGTCAGCGACGATGCGCTTCAGTCGGCCGTTCTCATCTTCCAGATCACGCAGACGTCGCATCTCCGACGGCATCAGCCCCGCGTATTTCTTCTTCCAGTTGAAGTAAGTCGCCTGGCTGATACCTGCCTTACGACACACCTCCGCCACCGGCGTGCCTTCCTCGCCCTGCTTGATGACGAACGCCTTCTGCGCGTCCGTGAACTTCGATGCCTTCATGCCGTAACTCCTCGTCCAGCCAAGAATGTCTACGGCGGAAAACTCTAGCTCGAAACGGTCCAGTTTTCACGTGGCAGAGCACGCTTTACCGGGCGAAAGCCGAAGGACGGAACATTGTCCGTTGCGCCAGCAGTTCACTTGATTGGTTATCGCATCATGCAACTCAGGGGCGTCATCAGATCGATCAAGCCCGAGAGTTCATCAGACTTTGAGGACGGTTCGAAGCGGTCAGCCCTTGGCGCTCACGACCGTATTGGCTTCACCGCTCAGAACGAAGACCCAGATAATGATGCAGGCGATCCAGCCTGCGTTAAATATGAGCAGCGCTGTCCAAACCGCTGCGGGTGTCGCCCTCCTTCGCCCCGGCCCACGCACCATTTCCCCAGGCCTGTCGCCCCGGAATACACGAGCGACATCGCGCAAGTGCAGCAACAGCCAAATCCCAGCGACCAGACTGACGACGGCGAAAAGTGCGATGAGAGCAGGAAGGAACCACAGTGGCATCGAGAAAACTCCTTTAGGACCGCGTCACACGGCCGAACTGAAACGACGGACAGACTGCGGGCGATATGTATCGAACAAGGCAGCGATCACACGTGCATAGGGTAGTCCGGAGGACGTTATAGCAAGAAGGCCATCTTCGATGATCGCAAGATCGAGATCGAGAAATGGTTGCAGAGCATCCAAGAGTTCCTGAGTCGTGACTCGCCGGACTTCAGCACTGCCGCGGCACAAGAGTGACTCGATCATCTCCCCGCGATGGCGGTCGTCTTCGGTCCGAGTGATGCCAACCGCACTCGTCAGTCGGCTCTGCCCGGCCAGCATTCTGTACCGGCCACTGTTCTTTTCGTTCTGCGCCAAGAGCTGCGGGAAGCTGCTTACTGCCGAACTGCCAAGCCCGATCAGGACGGGCGACTGATCATCGGTGAAGCCCTGAAAATTTCGTCGCAACGTTCCTGCAGCAGATGCCAAGGCGAGTGAGTCATCGGGTTTGGCAAAATGATCAAATCCGATTGATCGATAGCCCTGCCCTGTAAGCAGAGCGTGGCCTAGCTGAGCCATTGCGAAGCGTTGCTCCGAACCCGGTAACGCATTCCCATCGATGACACGCTGTCGCGCAATCAGATGCGGAACATGAGCATAGCCAAAGAGCGCGATGCGGTCCGGACTCATGGCGAGTGTGCGCTGCAGACTATCGCTGAGATCTTCCTGCGACTGGTGCGGAAGGCCATACATCAAATCGAAATTGAGCGAAGAGATCCCGTATTTTCGGAGAAGGTCGGTGCTCTGCTCGATAAGGCTCTCGGGTTGCACGCGTCCAATGGCTTCTTGGCACTGGGCAGCGAAAGTCTGAACGCCGAGGCTTGCGCGTTGGATGCCAACGCTCCCGATCGCCTCTGCCCATTCTTGCGAGAACGTTCTAGGATCAAGCTCGATCGAGAAGGTCGGATCATCGATGCTGAAGCGTGCGATCAAGCGGTCGACTAGCGTGAGGAATTCGGTCGGACTAATGGCATTTGGACTCCCACCCCCGAATGCAATCCGACGCACCGATGCATCTCTTGGCAAGAGGCTCGATACGAGATCGATTTCGCAAGACAGGGCGTCCAGATAGGATTCGAGACGCTGTCGCTTGCCTGATTTGCCGGTGTTGCACCCGCAGTAGAAGCATATCTTCTCGCAGAACGGGATATGGACGTAGAGCGAGATGGCGCCGTGCGCGCCGCCAAGCGCCTCGGCATATTGCGTGGGCGACAGGGGAGCGAACTCGGCTGCTGTCGGATAGCTCGTGTAGCGGGGAACCGGGGTTGCCAGCAGGTCAGGATGGTAGGGCCACATGGCGGGCTCTCTGCTCGCATCGGGGACCACGTTCATTGCGCTGGATCAATTCGTTTGCGAGAACAGAATGCGTGACACCCCTTGCTTTGACAGGGAGCGGCAGGTGGAGTCTCGCGCATTGGGATCGGTATGCTGATGACGCCGCCACCGCAAAGACGCGCTTCGACGGTTTTGGCAGATGCGGGAACAGGCCCGAATGATGCCGGAAGTAGCGCAAGAAGGGCAAAGATACCTGTTTTCATCGGGGAGGATTATCCCCTTCGCTTTTCGCAGTCCGATCGTCTTCCTCGTCATCGATAAGGATGCGGTTTGCCGCACCGTCGAGATCCTCGAACTGGCCGTCGCGCATGGCCCAGAAAAACAGGACAAGCCCGGCGCCACCCAGAAACAGCGCGACCGGAATAAGGAAGACCAAGACGTTCACGTAGCGTGCCTGACGCGGGCAAGCCTCAGCGAATTGCCAACGACTACCAGCGAGCTGAGAGACATGGCGACCGCGGCGACGAGCGGGGTCACGAAACCCGCAAGTGCGAGCGGCACCGCAAGCACGTTATAGCCGATGGCAAATCCGAAATTCTCGCGGACGATGCGCATGGTTCGACGGGCGACAACGATGGCCAGCGCAACTGGCATTAGCCTCTTCCCGAGGAAAACCGCGTCGGCTGCCTGTTGGCTCACGTCGCTGGCAGTGCCGGGTGCGATGGAAGCATGGGCCGCAGCTAGGGCAGGACCATCGTTTATGCCGTCGCCAACCATCAGCGGGCGGCGTCCAGCGCCCTTCAACTCATCAAGCAGTGCCAGCTTGGTGTCGGGGCGCATTTCACTCTCCCCCTCGATGCCGAGTTCGCCTGCGAGTGCAAGAACCGGTAACTGGCGATCACCTGACACGATTTTGCTTTCAACGCCGAGCGCCCGAAGCTCCCCGAGGGTTTCAGTCACATCGGTTCGCACCGGGTCAGTGAACGCGATTGCGATGGTTTGCTCTGCGATATGGAGCGAGGATGCGAGACCGGCTTGATCGAAATCACCTCGCGCCAACGAAACCGGAGTTTCGCCATACATCCCGCTGACGCCTCGTCCTCCTGTTTCCGTAATTGCGGTAAGCGATGCAGAGGAAACGCCTGCCCCTTCCAGGGCGGATGCGATACCTCTGCTCAAGGGATGCCGACTTGCCTGCGCCAATCCTAGCGCGATGGTTTTCTGTTCATCCGGCAAATGATCGAGGCTGGGGACCGGCTCACCAAGCGTCAACGTGCCGGTCTTGTCGAACAATGCCATGTCGACTTCCGCCAGCCGCTCGAGCGCACTGCCATCCTTGACCAGCACCCCCCTTTTAGCGAGCGCTCCTGACGCCACGACCTGAGCAGCTGGGACCGCCAGCCCCATCGCACAAGGACAGGTGATGATGAGCACCGCGATAGCGATGACCAGCGACTGGTGCCAACCCGCACCCGCGATCATCCATCCGACAAACGCCAGCAGCGCAAGCGTATGGACGGCAGGCGCGTAGAGACGCGACGCGCGATCGGCGATGCGGACATAATGGCTACGCGACTGACCCGCCTCATCCATCAGGCGCGCGATCTCGGCAATCGCAGTATCGGACGAAGCAGCGGTCACCCTGACGCGGATCGGATCTCCGAGATTGATTGCCCCGGCGTAGACCGTGTTCCCCGCTGCAGCAGCCTCTGGCGTGCTTTCACCGGTAAGCATCGCATTGTCGATTGAAGTTTTTCCCTCCTCAATCACACCATCAGCAGCCAGCGCTTCACCCGCTGCAACGAGCATGAGCATTCCAGGCTCGAGATCTTGCGCGGCAATCGTCTGGCTTGATCCATCAGCCTTCAGGACCCTCGCTGATTTGCCCATCCGCGAAAGGAGCGCGCCGATGCCTGCACGCGTTTTGTTGCGCATGGTCGCGTCGAGTGCGCGACCGCAAAGCAGGAAAAAGAGCAGCATGACGGCGCTGTCGAAATAGGCATGCTCGCCGCCGGTGGCGGTCTCATAAACACTTAGCCCGGTCGCCAGCAGGACTCCAATCGAGATCGGCACATCCATGTTGGTCCGGCGGTGCCGCAGGGCCATGGCTGCGCTGGAAAAGAATGGGCGTCCAGCATAGGCGACCACCGGCAACGCGATCAGTGCGGAGAGCCAATGGAACAGTTCGCGCGTCACTCCGCCGGCGCCTGACCAGACGCTTACAGAGAGCAGCATGATATTCATCATGCCGAACCCCGCAACGGCAAGCGAGCGCAGGAGCATACGCCTTTCAGCATCGTCCTGGCCCAGTGGGTTGGCTTCGGCGATTTGCGCCTCGAACCCGATCCTGCGAATGGCATCTACGAGTTCGTCTGCGTCGAGCGCTCGGTCGTGACGAACGGCAACTCTCTTGGCAGAAAAATTGACGCGCGCTGCCTCGATACCGTCGAGCTCTTGCAAACCACGCTCTATCTTGGCGATGCATCCCGCACAGCGCATACCGGGAACGGTAAACCGGCTATCCACCAAGCTAGGGCGCTCAGAAATATCCAGGGTTGCCGGGGCGTTCACGACAGATGCTCTTCAGTCGCCCAGGTATGACCATCCTCGGACGAGATTGTCAGGCGGACAATCCAACGTCCCGCATCGAGCGGCTCGAGCGACACGTGATTGCCCCGGGTCGCCTCAATGAAACTCAGAGTCGTGATTTCTGGTTGCCCAAGTGGCCGGCGGGCCACGGCAGTGACGGTGGCACCATCCGGCACCGAAGCAGTCTCGATCAAGAGGTGCCCGTTCTCGCTCCGGGTCATCTCGACCATCCAACCCAGAGCTTCCTGCTTCTCCGCCGCATCCAGCCAGTCGTTGAAATTCTGGCTTGCGACATAGGAGTTCTCGACGATTACGCCGCCGAATCCGCGAACGGCAAGCGTGGCCATAAACAAGTTAACCGCGATGATGATGGCAAAGCCAGACACGATGATAGTCGCCGCATGCTTGCCGGTAAATTCGCGCTTCACTGCTCACCTCCGGGCGTATCGAACCGCGTTTCGGTTGTCGCCGACTCTTGCTGCTCGTCGCGCGAGGTCACTCTGAAGTTGAACTCTTGCGTCGAAGTGCCCTCCGGCGCGATGACATAAGCGCGAACCGAGAGGACCTGATCGGCAGGGACCGTCTTGATCTGCGAGCGCGCGGCCTCGTCTCGTCCGATCGTATCGGTCCACATAAGTGCGCTGGGCAGCCCCTCGACAGCGATCTCCATCTCGCGCGGGCGACTTTCCATATTACGTAGTTTCAGCGTGTAGGAATTTCGCACCGATCCGTCGCTCATGAGTATGTAAGGCGGGTTACGGTCGGGCGAAACCGAGAGACCGACATGGCTGCGCACACCTAGAGCAAACAGCATGGCAAGGCCGATGCTGCCCCAGATCAGAAAGTAGGCGATGGTCCTTGGTCGAAAAATCGCCTTCCAAGGCGAGCGCGTGGGTTCGCCATTCGCTTCCTTTTCGCAGTCCTCCAGCGTCGCATAATCAATGAGGCCGCGTGGTCTGCCGATATCTGCCATCACCTTGTCGCAGGCATCGATGCAGAGCGCGCAGGTGATGCAGCCAACCTGTGGTCCCTCGCGAATGTCGATCCCGGTGGGACAGACAGCGACGCATTGCAGACAGTCGATGCAATCGCCGAATTTTTCAGGGTTCTTCTGCGCTTTCTTGACGCTGCCGCGTGGTTCGCCGCGCCAGTCCTTGTAAGTCACAAGCAGCGACTTCTCGTCCATCATGGCGGTCTGGATGCGCGGCCACGGGCACATGTAGATACAGACCTGCTCGCGCATAAACCCGCCGAGCGTAAAGGTGGTAAGGGTCAGGATGGCGACAGTGATGTATGCGGCTGGCGCAGCCTCGCCCGCCCAGAAATCCCGCACCAATGTCGGGGCATCGGCGAAATACATGATCCATGCACCGCCCGTCCAGAAACTGATGACGAGATAGATGGTGTATTTGAACGTGCGCTTCGCAAATTTCTTCGGTCCCAGCGGCGCGGCATCGAGCCTTATGCGCGCGTTACGATCGCCGTCGACGAAACGATCGACATGTTGGAACAGGTCTGTCCAGACAGTCTGCGGGCAAGCGTATCCGCACCAGGCGCGTCCAACCGCACTCGTCACGAGGAACAGGCCAAGTGCGGCCATGATCAGCAGACCGGCGACGTAGTAGAATTCGTGTGGCCAGATCTCGATTCCGAACATGTAGAAACGCCGGTTGGCGAGATCGACAAGCACCGCTTGGTCGGGTGCATAGGGACCACGATCCCAGCGGATCCAGGGCGTGCCGTAGTAGACCGCCAAAGTAACGAACATGACGAACCATTTGAAACGCCGGAAAGGCCCGTCGATCCGCTTGTTGTGGACCTTTGTGCGCTTCTCGAACAGTTTCGTCGGCAGGTGCTGTCGCGGCGGCTCGTGCGGTTCGTGGCGTAGCGTCGTTGCTTCCGGTTCGGCTACGGCGCTCGAAACCGGCTCGTTCGTCTTCGCCCGTCCGTCCTCAACGACAACCGACCAGTCACGCTCCTCGCCTTCGCGGCGAGGAGGAGCGCTCGACGCGCGACTGGGATCACGGTTCTTCATCGACCTCCACCGCAGGATCTTCAGCGACCTCGACGAATTCTTCGCCGCCGCCGAGAGACCACACATAGGCCGACAGCATCTTGATCGTGACCGGGTCGAGACGTCCACTCCAGTGCGGCATGCGACCCATTTTTGGGTTCAGAATTTGATTACGCAGCTGTTCGGGTGAACTCCCATAGAGCCAGATGGCGTCGTTAAGGCGCGGCGCACCAAGCTCACGATTTCCCTCACCTGAAGGTCCGTGACAGACGGAGCAGTTGTCTTGGTATAGCTGAGCTCCGGAAGCGGTCGACGACGCCTTCCCGCTTAAGGAAAGGACGTGATTCGTGACTGCAGTGAGTTGGTCTGCATCAAACGCTCCTTCGAATGGAGGCATAACGCTCATTCTTGTATCGTCGACGCCGGGTGCGCGAATGCCGTTTACGAGCGTATATTCGATAGCCTTGAGATCTCCGCCCCAGAGCCAGTCATCATCGTTGAGATTGGGATAGCCAAGGGTCTGGCTGCCGGCCGCTCCCGAGCCGTGGCATTGCGAACAATGGACTTGGAAAGCAGACCGGCCACCAGCCACTGCTTGCCCAAACAGTTCGCTGTTCTCTGGCAAGCGTTCGATCGGCATGCGCGCGAGCTCTTCGCGCACGGTAGCCCGCGCTTGGTCGACAACGCTCATCTCTTCGGCGAGCTCCCCGCGGCTGCTCCAGCCGAGCACGCCTTCGGTTGCTTTGTTGACCAGCGGCCATGCAGGATAGAGGATCACGTAGATCACCCCCCAGACAATCGTCGCGTAGAGGGACCAGAGCCACCAGCGCGGCATCGGCGTATCGAGTTCTTCGATGCCGTCCCATTCGTGTCCGACAAATTCCGTGCCGGTTGGCTCGTCGATGCGCTTATTTGCCATCTGGGCGCTCCCCGGTTTCTTCATCATTGAATATCGAACGCGCCGCTTCCTGATTGCGTTGCTTTGCGCCGGGACGAAACACCCAGAGGCAAAGGCCGAGAAACAGGATCAACAGGGCGACGAGGCCGTAGCTATCGGCGAAGTGGCGCAACTGGTCGTAGAGGCTCATCGGCCTTTCTCCTCGGCCAGCCGCTCTTGTGCTGCCGCACTATCGACATCGACCAGCGTGCCAAGCATCTGCAAATACGCGACGAGCGCGTCCATTTCGGTAAGCTTGCTCGGATCACCATCAAAATCGCGAACCTGCGCCTTGGGGTAGCGCTGCTGGAAATCCTCGACATCGCCGCCGCTATCGGGATCGGCCTGGAGGATCATGTCCGCCATCGCTTCGCCAACGTCGCGATCCGAGTAGGGGACGCCAACCCTTCTAAGAGCAACCAGCATAGCGGCAGCGTTGTCCGTATTGAGCGGCGTGTCACCGAGGAACGAGTATTTTGGCATGATGCTTTCCGGCACCACGCTCTGCGGATCCTCTAGGTGCTGGACGTGCCATTCGTCCGAATACCGCCCGCCGACGCGCGCCAGATCAGGCCCCGTGCGCTTCGAACCCCACTGGAAGGGGTGATCATACATGCTTTCGGCGGCGAGGCTGTAATGTCCGTAGCGCTCCACCTCGTCGCGGAACGGACGGATCATTTGACTGTGGCAGGAATAGCAACCCTCACGCACGTAAATGTTGCGCCCCGCCTGCTCCAGCGGCGTGTAGGGACGCATGCCCTCTACTTCCTCGATCGTGTTGTCGATCCAGAACAATGGGGCGATCTCGACGATGCCCCCGATCGACACTGCGATAAAGGAGAAGATCGCGAGTAGGTTAATGTTCTTTTCCAGCTTCTTATGCTGGGTAGCGAGGCCCATGACAATCTATCCTATTCTGCGGGTTCGGGTGAAGCCGAGCCTGCGATGGGCCGGTCCTTGTCGGGGTCGTATGCGGGCATGGCTCCCATCGGCTTTTCCTCCCGAAGTTTACCCCCGATCGTCATCCAGACATTGTAGCCCATGATGATTGCTCCGCTGAGATACATGACGCCGCCCAGAGCCCGGATGATGTAGAGCTCGTGCAAGGCTGCAACCGTCTCCGCGAAGCTATTTACGAGATAACCATCGGGCCCGTATTCGCGCCACATCAGCCCTTGCGTAATGCCCGCCACCCACATGCTTGCCGCATAAAAAACGATACCGAGCGTAGCGAGCCAGAAGTGCCAATTGATCATCCGCAGCGAATACATGCGCTCCCGCTTCCACAGGCGCGGCACAAGGAAGTAGACCGCTGCGAAACTGATAAGCCCGTTCCAGCCGAGCGCTCCGGAATGCACGTGCCCGACGGTCCAGTCAGTGTAGTGCGAAAGCGAATTCACCGCCTTGATACTGAGCATGGGACCCTCGAAGGTCGCCATGCCGTAGAAGGCCATCGCCATGACCATCATGCGGATGATCGGATCGGTGCGGACTTTGTCCCATGCCCCGTTGAGGGTCATCAAACCATTGATCATGCCGCCCCAGCTCGGCATCCACAGGATCACCGAGAATACCATGCCGAGCGTCTGTGCCCAGTCGGGCAGCGCCGTGTAATGGAGATGGTGTGGGCCGGCCCAGATGTAGAGAAAGATCAGCGACCAGAAGTGTATGATCGAAAGGCGATAGCTGTAGACCGGTCGCTCGGCCTGTTTCGGCACGAAGTAATACATCATCGCGAGGAACGGCACCGTGAGGAAGAACGCGACGGCGTTGTGGCCATACCACCACTGCGTCAGCGCGTCCTGGACCCCAGCAAAGGCCGAGAAGGACAGCGACCCGTTCCAAGCAACGGGGACTGCGAGGTTGTTAACGATGTGCAACATCGCGATGGTGATGATGAACGAGAGGTAGAACCAGTTCGCGACGTAAATGTGCGGTTCTTTCCGACGAGCCAGTGTGCCCACGAAGACGATCAAATAGGCGACCCATACGATGGTGAGCCAAAGGTCCACATACCATTCCGGCTCGGCATATTCGCGGCTCTGCGTGACACCGAAAAGATAACCCGATGCCGCCAGGACGATAAACAGTTGGTAGCCCCAGAAGACGAACCGGGCGAGTGCCGGAAATGCAAGCTGAGCGCGACAGGTGCGCTGGACGACGTAGAAGCTGCTTGCGATGAGAATGTTGCCGCCGAAAGCGAAGATCACCGCAGACGTGTGCAGCGGGCGCACGCGGCCGAAATTGAAGTAGGGCTCGATATTGAGCTGCGGAAACGCCAGCTGCGACGCGATGAAGACGCCAGCAAGCAAGCCCACCAATGCCCAGAACATGGTGGCCAGGACACCCCAGCGAATGGGATCATCGTCATAACGGGACAATCCTTCGGGCATCTTGAAGAAGCCCTGCGCCTTACCCAGCGGATCGAAGCGCCCTGCCGTAACCCACACCATCACGAAGGCGATGATCCCGATTATCGTCGCGTGCGCGGCCATGCCTTGATCCGCAGCCGTCGCAGCCATGACGACAGAAAGAACCATGACCAAAAACCAGAGACCTACCCGCCCCAGTGCAGCTTCAGCTTGCATCAATTACTCCGATCACTTTTCGGGGCCCTTATGCGGTTTGGCAGAAAACCGCATTGATCCACATCAAACTTGACAAAATTCAAACATTAACGAGCTCGTGAAGCTAGTTCCCTCAACTGCTTGAGGTCAAGGAGCTCAATCCCTGATCTACCTCTAGTTTGGATAGCGCCACTTTCCCGCAGCTCGGTCAGTTGCCTACTGATCGTTTCAATCGTCAGCCCAAGACTGTCTGCTATCTCTCGTCGGGATATGGGAAGAGTGAGGTGAACGGATCCGTCTTTCGAGATCCCGATTCTCTCGCTCATGTCGAGGAGGAAGCTCGCGGTCCGTTCCTTAGCGGTTTTCCTTCCAATCAATACGGTGCGTTCTCGTGCATGATCGAGAGCAGCCAAAGTCTTGGCGAACAGGGCGTCAGCTATTTGCGCATTTGCAGCCAGCGATTGAACCAGCTGATCGACAGGAAACGCGACAAGCCGACAGTCCGTCAAAGCGTGAAGCTCGTAGGGCGTTGGCGATCCGGCAGACAAATGAAGTATTTCTCCGGCGAAGGCGAAAGCCACCACTTGTTCTCGATCCGGTCCAACATGAGCGACCAGTTTTGCCGCTCCTTCCGCCACGAATACCATCAGGCGATGGTCCGACGCCTGAAACCCCGCAATTCCCTTCGCAATGACACTAATGACCTCGCCGAGTTCGCGCAGATTTGCGAAGGAGACGCCATCAACGTTCGCGGACAACGCACTGGTAAATTGTTGAATGACTTTATCGCGCGACATTCGGAAGATGGTCTCAGGTTCGACTTTATGAAAACGATGGAGTGCCGCCTCCCTTGGCGCATTGATTTGGATCAATCCGTGAACCGTGTTGCTCCAAGTTCGATCAATGTCTCCCCGGTTTTGGAGGATTACGCGGCCCCTCTCGGCGAAGTTTCGTTCCGCATGAAATCGCGCCCGATCGTGCCGACTATCATGGCGTAAATACCCAGTCGAACGACGTCGAGCACGATCCACCAAAGATGTAGCGAAGACGGGGCCGGAACTGATCCAGCCATTCTAGCAAGCGTGCGCTCATCCAGCCCCGGCATTACTGCGAACCACTGGAGGGAGAGTACAGCTACAGCACCGAAAGTAAGCCAGCGGGCACGCTCAACGGTAGTGATCAGCAGCAGTGCAAGGAGAAGCATCTCGACACCTAGAGATGCCCGGAATGTAACTCGTCCGACCGCCAGCAGATCTGCCACGGGGACGTCTTGCGCCAGAAACTTTACCGGCGTAGCCACGAACGACAACGCGGCCAAGCTCGCGAATGCCGACGCCCCGAAAATTAAGCTCCAGAGAGCCCGTCGCCCACCTGCCATCCGGTCCGATCCTTTCCATTCTGCCGATCCGCCATGCAGCGGTTCGATCGATGCTGGATACCGAGAAGAACCCAATGCCTTTATGATCCAGATCAAATAGGACAGGTCATTCGCCGACGACGCTCGGCTCGACACCGGACTGACATCATCAAAAATCGCGGAGGGCTTTACGAGAGGTGATCTAAGTCACTCGGACGACCTGCTCCCATCGCTATTCTTCGAGGTGGAGGTGTCGATATGCGTTTTGAAGTTTCGATCGCACAGGAAATCTGGTCCGCGAAATACCGCTTTACTGGTAATGAATCCGATCCCGGCGATGTCGACTTCACTGACACTGCACGTCGCGTTGCAAAGGCGGCCGCGCAAGCAGAGAGTGAAACCGATCGCGCGGGATGGGAAACCCGTTTCTACGAAGCCATCGAATCCTTACGGTTCATTCCTGCCGGTCGCATCCTGGCGGGCGCTGGGACGGGGCGAGCCGTCACGCTCTTCAACTGCTTCGTGATGGGCACGATCCCCGACAGCCTCGAAGGCATCTTCGAACACTTGAAGCAGGCGGCTTTGACCATGCAGCAAGGTGGCGGAGTGGGCATGGATTTCTCCACGATCCGGCCTCGCGGCGCCGAGGTGAAGGGTGTCGGCTCCGACGCTTCCGGGCCGCTCTCATTTATGGATTGCTGGGATGCAATGTGTCGCACCGTCCATTCAGCCGGTGCCCGGCGCGGTGCGATGATGGGATGCCTGCGCATCGATCATCCCGATATCGAGGAATTTATCGACGTCAAACGCCAGCCTGAGCGCATGCGCAATTTCAACCTCTCGGTGCTTGTTACCGACGCCTTTATGGAAGCGCTCGACAGCGATGCCGACTGGCCGCTCGTCTTCGGTGGCGAAATTTACCGGACTGTCAGTGCAAGACAACTGTGGGACCGCTTGATGCAAGCGACCTACGACGTTGCGGAACCCGGTGTGATTTTCGTCGATCGGGTCAACGCTCTCAACAATCTCGCCCATTGCGAGACCATTAGCGCTTCCAATCCTTGTGGGGAGCAGATGCTTCCACCCTACGGCGCCTGTCTGCTTGGCTCCATCAATCTTGCGGCTCTCGTCGAGCGTCCCTTTGAGGAAGATGCCCGGCTTGATCTCGACGCATTAGGCGACCTGACCGCCACCGCAATTCGTTTGCTCGATAACGTTATCGACATCAGCCGCTATCCGCTTGCGGAGCAGGAAGCCGAAGCCAAGGCGAAGCGCCGCATCGGTCTTGGTATAACCGGGCTCGCCGATGCATTGCTATATTGCGGTGCCGCCTACGGCTCCGAGGATGCGGTGGGTCTTCTCGAGCAATGGCTGGGAACGATCAGGACGGCCTCCTATCGCGCTTCTGCAGAGCTGGCAGGAGAGAAAGGCGCCTTTCCGCTTTATGATCCGGCTATGCTGGAGAGGCCCAACATCATGGCTCTTGATGACGATACCAGGGAGCTTGTTGCGGTGAATGGTCTTCGGAACGGATGCCTGACATCAATCGCTCCGACCGGCACCACGTCGCTTCTTGCTGGCAACGTGTCTTCAGGTATCGAGCCTGTTTTTGCCTATAGCTATCAACGTCGGATTCTTAATCCCGATGGATTTGCTCGGCACGAAGCGGTTGAAGACGAGGCATTGCGCCAGTGGCGCGCGTTGCGCGGCGACGAGGAGCCGCCGACGGAGTTGTTCGTCAGTGCGCAGTCGCTCTCCCCTGCGGATCATGTAGCGATGCAGGCTTGTGCACAGGCGCTGATCGACAGTTCGATATCAAAGACGGTGAATGTCCCAGAAGACATCGCCTTCGCCGATTTCCAGGAGGTTTACCGGGAGGGCTATGCGCGCGGCTGCAAGGGGTTGACCACCTATCGACCCAATGCGGTCACGGGATCAGTGCTCAGCGTCACCCCGCCGGCCGAGAAGGAAAGCGAGAAACCGACAGAACTCGCCCCACCCAAGCGGGAGGAAAAGCTCGAAGGGACGACCTACAAGCTGAAATGGCCGGAATCCGCCCACGCTCTCTACGTGACCATCAACGACGTTGGCGATGGCGAGAGAAAGCGTCCCTTCGAAATCTGTATCAACTCGAAGAATATGGATCACTACGCTTGGACCTTGGCACTGACGCGCATGATATCGGCTGTTTTCCGCCGCGGGGGCGACGTTTCTTTCGTCGCGGAAGAGCTCAAGGCAGTGTTCGATCCGCGCGGCGGGGCCTGGGTAACAGGCCGCTTTGTGCCATCGTTATTGGCGGCGATCGGTGACATCATCGAACGGCATATGGCGCAATACGCGCCAGCACAGCTCGATCTGCCGATTGAAACGTCTCCCCAACCGGGGACCTCATTCACGGCGGCGCCTTCCGGACCTTGCTGCCCTCAATGCGGCGTCCCCGGAATGATACGCGAGGAGGGTTGCAATAAATGCCTTTCCTGCGGCTTCTCGAAATGCGGCTGACCGTGATAACTCTAGTTTGATGGATGGAGCGAAACGACTTGCCTTACGGCGCGAGCGGGAGGCCCGCGCCCCGGTCATACTCCAGGCAGGCTTCCGACTCTTCTTTCTCGCCAGTGCATCGTGGTTTCTCGCTGCAATGCTTCTCTGGTTGGCGATGCTCTCAGGTGCTCTGGTCCTGCCAACGCATCTCGGCTTTATCGACTGGCACCGGCACGAACTGATCTTCGGTGCCGTCGGTGCGGCGATGGCTGGATATCTGCTCACAGCAACGCCCAACTGGAGCGGTCGGCTGCCCGCCATCGGTTTGCCGCTAGCAGCCATGGTCATCTGGTGGGGACTGGCGCGCGCTATCAACGCCGTCGCTGTTTTTGCCAGTTCTTGGCCGGCTGCCCTGATAGACGCCGGTTTCTTTCTGGGCCTAGCGGTAGTGGTCGGTCGCGAAGCACTCCACGGAAAGGGCCGTGGTGCTGCCAATGCAGTGATGGCTGGGCTGTTCGCTATCGCATGTGGCCTGGACCATCTCGCGAGCGTAGGTGAGATCGCGTTTCGCCCGGGAGCCGATAGGGCGGGTATTGCGGTTCTCGTAGTGCTTATCTCACTAATCGGCGGAAAACTGGTTCCCTCCTTCACACGCAACGCCCTTCCGCAAGCGAATCGGAGCACGATCACTGCACAAGGCACTCGGTTCGACACTCTCGTCAACTGGACTACCGCTCTTGCGGTTCTATTCTGGATTGCTGACGTCAATGGCTTCGACATCGGCGCACTGGCGCTCGCGAGCCTGTTCCAGCTTTTACGTGCGATACGGTGGCGACCTTGGCAAATTGCGCACGAACCATCCGCTTTGGCGCTGCATCTAGCATACGCATGGCTTCCTATCGGAATTCTCGCCTTGGCTTTCGCTGGGCAGGACGAGCAATCCGATACGCTTCATTTGCTGACGGCAGGCGCGATCTCGAGCATGGTCGTGGCGGTCATGGCACGGATGACCATGACCCAAACAGGCCGCGTTGCTCGGTGGCGTTCGGCATCTCTCCTTGCCGTGGCGCTCGTATCTGCCAGTGCGGTTCTTCGTGTCTTCGCGGGGTCAATCTTCGTATCGGCTCAATTCGGATGGCTACTCGCTGGAACACTCTGGATGCTTGGGTTCGCTGTGTTTCTCATGAGCTTTGGTCCGATGCTCCTGCGCCCCCGCGTGCGTCGGGGAGCAGCCTAGCTTACGCATTTCTCCAGATGCGCATCCGTGCCCGGTGCCTCTCGAATTCCTGTCGCGCAATCGATCTTAGATGAACTTCGTCGGGTCCGTCGGCGATGCGAAGCGAGCGCATGCCGGCATAGCTTCGCGCAAGTCCGAAATCGTCGGATAGCCCGCCTGCGCCGTGTGCCTGCATGGCATGATCTAGAACGCGTAACGCAGTTCGCGGAGCGGCAACCTTGATCATTGCGATCTCTCCTCTTGCATCCTTGTTGCCCACCCGGTCCATCATGTCCGCCGCCTTGAGACAGAGTAGGCGCGTCATCTCGATATCCAGTCGCGCCTCGCCGATCCGTTGCTCCCACACCGATTGGTCGGCCAGACGTTTTCCGAATGCAACACGCGACAAGAGGCGGTCGGTCATCTTTTCCAAAGCCTGCTCAGCGGCCCCGATCGCCCGCATGCAATGATGGATGCGGCCCGGTCCGAGACGCCCTTGCGCGATCTCGAATCCGCGTCCTTCGCCGTGAATGATGTTGGATGCTGGCACGCGGACGTTGCGCAAGACCACTTCGCCATGACCATGGGGAGCATCATCGTATCCGAAGACAGGTAGCATCCGGACGATCTCCACTCCCTTCGTGTCGAGCGGGACCAAGATTTGCGATTGCTGAGCGTGCCGCTCGGCGTCGGGATTTGTTTTGCCCATGATTATCGCAATGGAGCAGCGGGGATCGCCAACGCCTGACGACCACCACTTGCGGCCGTTGATCACGTAATCGTCGCCATCCTTGCGGATAGAGGTTTCGATATTCGTTGCATCGGACGACGCAACGTCCGGCTCAGTCATGAGGAAGGCCGACCGAATTTCTCCTTCGAGCAGTGGTTTGAGCCACCGGGACTTCTGGTCGCTCGTGCCGTAACGATGAAGGATTTCCATATTGCCTGTGTCAGGCGCCGAACAATTGAAGACCTCGGATGCAAAGCCGACTCGTCCCATTTCCTCCGCACAGAGTGCGTATTCAAGATTGCTGAGACCAGCGCCGTGAAACTGCTCATCGTGGTGATCCGATGGCGGTAGGAAGAGATTCCAAAGTCCGTCTGCGAATGCTCGGGCTTTGAGTTCCTCGATGATAGGCGGCGGCGTCCAGCGGGATGGATTCTCCGTTTTCAGGTGATCGTCGACGATTGGAATCGCCGGGTAGACATGCGCGTGCATGAAGGCGCGCACCCGGTCACGCCATTCGCATTCTCGTTCAGTTACCGTGAAATCCATCGACCTGCCTCGCCTGTTCGAGAGTGAAGCTGAAACTCATGCCTGGACGAGATTAGCTACTTGTCCCTGACTCACATTGACGCAGATCACGTTTGGACTGGTTTCGCGGTGCCGAGTTTCGCAGTGCCATTTGTCATTCGTCGAAAACTGAAATGATCTGCCGCAACCCGCCGAGGTCTCCACCAAGATACTGCTGACCCATCCACCACAGGGAAGAGATCGATGAACCGGATTGCTATTGCCTTTACTGGCTTTTTTTCCCTGGCCTTCACTTGTTCGTCGGCATTCGCACAGACCGAAGCAGCTACCGCGCCAGCCAGCTCTCCAGATAATACGACTGAAAGGGCCGACTGGATCGAACCGGTCGCAGATATTCGCTACCGCTACGAGTTCGTCGATCAGGAAGATTTTGAGCTCGATGCCCACGCATCCACGCTTCGAGTTCGGCTGGGCGCCCGAATTAGACCAGCAATGAGCCTCGTTTTGTTTGCTGAGGGAGAAGCGGTCGTTCATGTAGGACCCGAGAGGTTCAACGACACGACGAACGGTGTGATCGGACGTCCAATCGTCGCCGATCCAGAAGACCTGCACCTGAATCAGCTCTATGCCCGTTGGAGCCCGCAACCTGGCGCTTCCATCACAGCGGGGCGGCAGAGCGTCAATTACGACAACCAACGCTGGACCGGTTCAGTAGGCTGGCGACAAAACGACCAGACGCTTGATGCTATCACAGGAGGCATCGAGCGTATTGCGGGCTCGGATGTAGACGCGAGCTACGGCTATGCTTGGCGCGTCAATCGCGTGTTCGGTCCGGGCTCTCCACAGGGCGCTTGGGAAGACACCGACATCCACATGGTCCGGATAGGAAGCCCGCTTGGTTCGATCGGCAAACTCACCGCTTACGGCTATTGGCTCGATATTCCCGAAGCCCCGATCAGTTCGAGTCGCACTCTTGGGGTAAGGCTCGCGGGCGATCCCGCTCTGGGTGCAGGCACCACGAAGATCACCTACGCTTTCGAATTCGCGCGACAGTTGTCAGCTGGACGCAATTTAAGCGACGACACTCATTCCTACTGGCTTCTTGAGCCCGGATTGAGTTTCGGATCGGGCAGCGTCAAGCTGGGCTACGAGCGATTGGAGGGTAGCGGAGTTTCGGCTGTGCAGACCCCGCTCGCCACTCTTCATGCATTCAACGGCTGGGCGGACCGGTTTCTGGTGACACCGCCGACCGGTCTCCGCGACCTCTATCTAGGGTCCGGACTCATTAGAGCCACCACGTGACGAAGGCTGCGATGGCGATGGTTGCCATGAAGGTCTTGATATT
>CANMMR010000005.1:65000-274297 GCA_947499095.1 uncultured Erythrobacter sp. | reverse complement strand
TAAACATCAATCCCGGACGAGGCCCACGCTCCGTAACTCTACGCCGCGAGTTGTGCCAAATGTTGTGACGACGGACAGGGCGCGATAGGATCAGCCAGAGCGAAGCCTCGGAACGCATCAACGTCGATGGCGGAATGGTGGCTTCCTAAATTGCCAATCAGCAGGACATAGACGCCTGCCATTTCTACCTGCCGTCGGAGCATGCTAAAGCCAGCCTCGGCGGAGCCCTGCGCACGGAACGCGGCAAGGTCCAATCCAAGCGTCCTGCGGATCGAATCCAGGACCGCGCCGACGCCATCGTTGCGCGACATCGAGCCAACAAAGGCAAGCGGCTGCGCTTCCTCCTCCTCAACCAGAACAGCCCGCACCATCGTTTGCCGGGCTCGGATATCGCGGACCAAGGCATCTACCAGCGGTTCGCCTGCGGTGTGCTGGTCTGGTAGCGTCCGAAAGTCTTCGCCGCGGTCTCCCCGCACGGGTGGCTTGTCCAGATAGAACGAAACCAGCGGGCGTCGGTAAACCTTTGCCATCTTAAGCAGGACCGGGCGCGATACCTCGCCCTCGTCGGATTCCAACGCAAGCAGGCGATCCTCGCCCGAAATGCCGCGCGCACCCCTAATACCGACCTTACCCGCCGCTTCCTCAAGGGAGAGTCCCGCGCTTTCGCGCGCCCACTTGAGGATCGTAGGATTAACGGACGGCATGTGACTGTCTTTCGCACAAACACATGGCGAGGTGTAAGCAGAAACTTCGGCGTAAACTCGCTGCGTGTCTGATAACAGGCCGGCGGCAGGGTCAGACGTCGCGATATCCGAGTAGTCGAAGCGCGTTGAATACTACGAGCAGGGTCGATCCTTCGTGCATGATCACAGCCGGACCGATGCCTAGACCGAGTATGGTCGCAGGGACCAGGATAGCGACTACTCCCAAACTGACGTATACGTTCTGCCTAATGATCGAGCGGGATTTTCGCGAAAGCCCCACCACGAAAGGCAAGTGGCGCAGGTCGTCTGCCATCAGTGCCACATCTGCCGTTTCGAGCGCGACATCAGATCCTGCCGCACCCATGGCGATCCCGACTGTCGCCTTCGCCATTGCGGGCGCATCGTTTACACCGTCGCCCACCATGGCGACTTTCGCCTTGCGGCTGAGCGCATCGATAGTATCAACCTTGTCTTGCGGCATGAGATCGCCACGTGCTTCATCAAGACCGACTTCCTTGCCTATCGCCGCAGCAACATTGGCGTGGTCTCCGGAAATCATCAGCATTCGCTCGATACCCAGTGCGCGCAGTTCGGCAAGAGCTTCCCTCGCGCCCTCGCGAGCGGTGTCCATCATGCCGATGACACCCAGGTCACGTTGTCCGCGTCGGACAACCATCGTGGTGCGACCCTGCTGGCGTAAAGCAGAGATCGCTTCAGCCGATGCGTCGCTTAGGGGCGCCGTCCCATCAACACCGAACATCTCAGCCTTGCCGATCCAGACGGCCTCGTCGCCAAGCCTAGCAGTCACACCTCTACCCGTCAGGCTCTTGAGGTCAGACGCTTCCGGAATGTCGGTGTCGCCGAGCCTATCCACTCCATCGCGCACGACGGCCTGAGCGAGAGGATGATCGCTCAATCTCTCCACTGCAACTGCTACGGATAGAAGCTCCGTCTCGTCGGCACCGTCGGTCGGGATTACCTCGGTTACCCGCGGCTCGCCCTCGGTGAGCGTTCCGGTCTTATCGAACGCCATCGCCTTGAGGGTGCCAAGGTCTTCGAGCGCTGCACCTCCTTTAATGAGCACACCGCCGCGTGCGGCCCGTGCAACCCCTGAAAGGACAGCACTAGGCGTGGCTATTGCCAAGGCGCAGGGACTGGCTGCCACGAGCACGGCCATCGACCGGTAGAAGCTTTCACCGAAGGTTTCGTCTATGACTAGCGGCGCGAACAGTAGCAGCACTGCCAGCGCAAGCACGAGCGGCACGAATATGCGCTCGAATTTGTCTGTCATGCGCTGCGTTGGGGAACGCTCGGTCTCGGCTGCTGCCACGAGTTCAGCCACCTTGCTGAGCGTGCTGTCGTTCGCCTTCTTGGTAACTTCGATGCGCAGCGCACCGCTGCCGTTAATTGTCCCCGCAAAAGCTCGCGAAGATGATGAGATAGCGGCAATGCTCTGCCGGGCAATCGCTGCGTCGGGAACCGGGCGTTTATCAACCGGTATGCTTTCGCCCGTGATCGGAGCCTGATTGATTGCAGATTCCCCTACAACGATAAACCCGTCAGCAGGCAGACGTTCGTTCGGCCTGACAAGGACCGTGTCTCCGACTTTCAGCTCCTCAACCGGCACCGTGACTTGGGCATCTCCGCGTAGAACCGTAGCCGTATCTGGTGCTAATTCCGCCAAAGCATCGATGGCGCGCTTCGCCCGGCCCATGGCAAAATTTTCAAGCGCGTGACCGATACTGAAGAGAAAGAGAAGCAGCGCACCTTCTGCAAACTCCCCGAGAATCGCCGCGCCGGTCGCCGCAACGAGCATCAGAGAGTCGATCTTGAATGTACGCGCACGCGCGTTGTCGATGGCCTCCTTGAGCGTATAGAAACCACCGAAGAAATAGGCTGCTAGATAGCCTGCAAGGGGCAGCCACTCGGCTGCATTTTCGGCCAGAATGTCTACTGCGAACCCGGCAGCGAGGAATGCACCCGACAGGATCGCAAAGATCAACTCCGAGCGTTCGCCAAATATCCCGCCATGACTATGGTCGTGATTGCTCGACGCGGTAGCACTATCTTTTGGATCCGCCATCACGGCCGTCCCCTTCCTGATTTATGGTTCGGCAGGGACCGCTCGCGCGATGGCCGAACTGAGTTGAGCTTGGGAGCAAGCGGGACCGTGTCTCCGGATGCAAACTGACCTGCGTCCACCGGAGTCTTTTGGCCAGGGTGGTCAAGCGAGACGTTCATCCGCTGATCCCGTCGCCTGTCTGGTGCCTGGTGTTCTTCTGGTCATGGACATCCCTGTGTGCGTCCCGGAGGATATCAACGCCGCCGTAGAGCGCGATGCCGGCAACTGCGATCCCAACCAGCAAATCAGGCCAGTTTGCGCCGGTCAGCATCACCACGATTCCGGCTACAATGATCCCGCCGTTGGAAATGAAGTCATTGAAACTGAACGTCGTCGCGGCCCGCAGATTGACACCTTTCCCATTCAGTTTCTGCAGTAGTCGCAGGCAAATGAGATTCACTACTGCCGCCACGGCAGCCATGGCCATCATCATGATGCCTCCGGGATCAGATCCTTCCAGAAAGCGCCGGATAGCATCGGCGACCACACCGGCCGCAAACACCATCAGCATGATGCCGGAGAACCGTGCGGCACCGCGCTTCCACTTCCGCGACCTCGTAAGGGCAAGGAGACTGAGAACGTAGACGAACGCATCCGAAGAGTTATCCAGCCCGTTGGCAAGCAGCGCGTTGGAATCGGCAAAATAGCCGACAGCGAAAAAGCCTATCGCAATCGCTACATTAAGCCAGAGGACGATCCAGAGCGTCTTTCGCTTCTCCGGGGTGTCAGGGTTGATGTTGTCATCACCGCTCATCGGGCGCTCCCTTCAGTTCGTGTTCCGGTCTTGGGAGTTCCAACCTCCAGTTCTCCCTCATGCGATGTCGGTTAGCTCGCGCTGTTCTTCGCGCGTCACGTTGCGCCGCAGTCGGTCCCACCACTTCTCGCGCCAACCACGCTCGTCGTCAGATCGATGCAGAACGAGCCGCGCAATCGCTGGCAAGACGAACAAGGTCAGCGCTGTTGCCGTCACTAGTCCGCCAATCACGACCGTTGCCAAAGGACGCTGCACCTCCGCGCCAGTTCCCGTTGCGATCGCCATCGGGACGAACCCAAGGGAAGCTACCAGAGCTGTCATCAAGACTGGGCGCAGCCGCGCGAGCGCACCATCCGCAATAGCTTCGTCGATCTCCATCTTGTCTTCGAGACGCTGCCGAATGGCTGTCATCATCACGAGCCCATTGAGCACTGCCACTCCGGAAAGCGCGATGAAGCCCACCGCGGCGGAAACCGAGAAAGGCATCCCTCGCAAGGCCAGAGCAAATACGCCGCCCGCCAAGGCCAATGGGATGGCGCTAAACACGGCGAGTGCAGGCACCCAACCTCCAAGTGCCATGTAAAGCAGGAGGAGAACTACTGCGAAGCAAATAGGCACCACGATTGCCAAACGAGCCTGAGCTTCCTGGAGATTTTGATACTGGCCGCCCCATTCGATGTAGGATGCTGGCGGCAAATCAACCTCGGCAGCAACACCTGCTTGGGCTTCTTCGACGAATGATCCGAGATCGCGTTCGCGCACATTGGCCGAGACGATCACGAGCCTGCGCCCCTGCTCGCGACGGACTTCTGCAAGGCCGTCGACAACCTCGAAATCAGCCAGCGTCCGTAACGGAACCGTCACTCCGTTCTCAAGGACGATCGGAAGCGCTCCAAGCTGGTCGAAATTGTCACGCGCGGCGTCCTCGAGGCGCACGACAACCTCAAACCGCCGATCACCCTCGAAAACCAACCCGGCAGGTCGACCGCCAAGGGCGATCGCCACCGATTGCGCCACGTCTTCGACCGTCAGTCCATATCGAGCAATGGTCGGACGATCGAAGACTATGTCGAGCGTCGGGAAGCCGGTCACCTGCTGAACTTTCACGTCAGCCGCACCTTCGATCCCGCGTAGAATTCGCGCAACGTCCCCGGCAGAATCGGTCAACGCTGTGAGGTCATCCCCGTAAAGCTTGACGGCAACATCTCCGCGAACCCCCGCGATGAGCTCGTTGAAACGCAGCTCGATGGGTTGGCTGAACTCGTAAAGATTGCCGATGAGACCGCTAAGCCCCTCTTCCATCTGCGCGACGAGCTCATCTTTCGGCAAATCCGGATCTGGCCATTCTGCCCTTGGCTTGAGTATGACATACGCGTCCGAAGCGTTGGGCGGCATCGGATCACTGGCGACCTCGGCCGTCCCGGTTCGCGAAAAAACCAGCTCGACTTGCGGGAATTCTTCCAATCTGTCTTCGACCCTCCGCTGCATGGCAACGGATCGTTCGAGCGAGGTTGATGGAATACGCAGCGACTGCACGGCAATGTCCCGCTCGTCGAGTTGCGGTGTGAACTCGCTACCGAGAAAACCGAACACAAAGACCGCTACAGCGAAGATGCCCACGCCTGTGCCGATAACCGGCCAGGGTCGGGCGATGGCTTTACGCACTGCCGGGCCGTAGCGCTCTTTCGCCAAGCGGACCGGCTTCACCTCCTTTTCAGTCAGTTTCTTATTGAGGAGCACCGCGATCATTGCCGGCACGAAGGTCAGCGACAGAACGAAAGCAGAGGCCAAGGCGAGCATGACCGTGATAGCCATCGGCGAAAAGGTCTTGCCCTCTACCCCGGTAAAGGTGAGCAGCGGAGCGTAGACGAGGAGAATGATAGCTTGGCCGTAGACGGTGGGCTTGATCATCTCCTGCGCAGCAAGCCGCGTTTCGGTGAGACGCTCGCCTAAACTCAGTAGCCTGCCTTCGCGGTGCTGGCGGGCAGCCAGCCTAGCAACGCTGTTTTCGACAATGATCACCGCACCGTCGACAATAAGACCGAAATCCAGAGCGCCGAGGCTCATCAGATTGCCTGAAACTCCGAGACGGTTCATCCCGATCGCGGCCATGAGCATGGAGATCGGGATGACCAGCGCTGCGATAATAGCTGCACGGATATTTCCGAGCATGAGAAACAGGACCGCGATTACGAGGAGCGCACCTTCGACGAGGTTTTTCTCTACTGTGGCAATTGTCGCATCTACCAGCGAAGAGCGATTGTAGACGATCTCAGCAACTACCCCCGCCGGAAGCGAGGCGCGCACCTCGGCCAGTCGTTCAGCAGCCTGCGCCGAAACCGTGCGGCTATTCTCGCCGCTGCGCATCAGCACTGTGCCGACCACGGCTTCCTCGCCGTTCAGCGAGGCAGCACCTGTTCGCAAGTCGCCGCCAATACTGACGTTCGCGACATCTCCGATCCGGATTGGCACGCCTTCGCGAGTGGCTATGACGGCTTCCTCGATATCGGCGATGCCGCCCAGCCTTGCATCAACTCTGACCAACAAGGCTTCATCTGCCCGATCGACGAAGTTAGCCCCTGCTGCCAGATTGGCGGCCTCGAGCGCATCAATCAGGGAATCGAAGGACAGGCCATAGCCGGTGAGGCGAGCGGGATCGGGCTGAACGAGGAACTGCTTCTCGTATCCGCCGATGGAGTCGACACCCGCAACACCATCGATCGAACGCATTAGGGGGGCCACGACCCAATCCTGCACGGTGCGCAGGTAGGCCGCCTTTGCGACCTCGCTATCGAGCCGGTCACCGCGTTCGGTGATGAAGCTGCCGTCCGGTTGCCAGCCAATTCGTCCGCCGACCGCAGCACCCCTCCCGGAAGGATGTTCGTATTCGATAGTATACATCAGGACTTCGCCGAGACCGGTGGAGATTGGCCCCATCGTGGGGTCTGCTCCTTCGGGCAGCGAAGCGCCAATCGGCGCCAGGCGCTCGTTCACCTGCTGCCGAGCGAAGTAGATGTCGGTGTCTTCTTCGAAGATTGCGGTGACTTGGCTGAAGCCATTGCGAGAAATCGAACGGGTCATCTTCAATCCGTCGATCCCGGCAAGTCCGGTCTCAATCGGGAAGGTAACCTGCGTCTCCACCTGTGAGGGTGAAAGCGCTGGCGCGCTGGTATTGATCTGAACCTGCGTATTCGTGATATCCGGCACCGCATCGATCGGCAGGCGCAACAGATTGAAGGCGCCATAGATTGCCGCCAATGCGGTCAGAACGATGATGGCCCAGCGAAAGCGAACGGCCACATCAAGTATCATTCCGATGAAACCGTGGCGATGTGGAGCCCCTTCTGGCAAATACGATGAAGGCACGGCCGTTGGATCAGTGTCCATGGGTTGCACCCTCCTTCTCGAGTTCAGCTTTCAGGAGGAAGGCATTGTCGGACGCGATTCGCCAGCCAGGCTGGAGACCGGAGAGGATCGTCACCATGCCGGCGGACCGGCTACCGGTTTCAACTTCGCGGGCCTGGAAGCCGCGCTGCGTTCGCACGAATACGACATCCCGGCCTTCAAGGACTTGAACAGCGTCTTCCGGGACCGCAATGCGGGTCTGGTCGACTTCACCCGAAGGACG
Source organism: uncultured Erythrobacter sp. (assembly GCA_947499095.1). Classification (GTDB taxonomy): domain Bacteria; phylum Pseudomonadota; class Alphaproteobacteria; order Sphingomonadales; family Sphingomonadaceae; genus Qipengyuania. The sequence continues at coordinate 267,089 of CANMMR010000005.1, read as the reverse complement.
AATACGCGCCTGGAGAAAGGCTCCCGGTTGGAGCCCCGGTATCGCCCGCGTCAGACTCAGCACTGCTGTAGCACTACGACTTTCGGGATCGAGCGCCGGCGTAACCGAACGCACACGCGCACCAATTTCGCGCTCATCCCCCATGATCAACGCCGCCTCGTCGCCAGGCTGGATCCGTGACGCATCCTCTGAAGGCAGGGCGACCTCGATCTGCAAGCCGTTCGGATTCACCACGCGGTAGAGCTCCTCGCCGGCATCGACGAAAGCGCCGAGAACTATCGGGGCAGCGGTAACGCGGCCAGAAAGCGGACTGGTGACGGCGAGCGAACGGCCATCGCCGCTCACTCCGGCCGCCGCCACGGCCGCTTGCGCTCGGTTGAGTTCGGAGCGTGCGACATCGAGGTTGGCCCTTGCGGCCTCCAAATCTTGCCGCGCGGTCACATTCGCCTCGAACAGACGTCGTTCGCGTTCATAGGCAGCCGACAGCTCGGTCACTCTGGCACGGGCTGCACTCAGCTGTGATGCAAGCGCTGCTGCATCGGCGCTTTCGATCCGTGCGACCGCCTCACCCTGCTGGACATAGTCGCCAAGCGTTTTGCCGACGCTTCGGACAACGCCCGAAGCTCGCGCATCGATACGGGCGCTGGAGGTTGGACTTGCAGCAACCGTAGCTGGGAATACCAATTCGATTGCAGCGCCCGTCTGCACCGTTGCGAGTTCGATATCGGCAGCTCTAATCTGCTCCTCGTCGAGCAGAACGAGCCCTTCGGGAAGATCAGATTCGCCTCCGGCCTCTGCGGCATGTGCATCGTCATCAGCGTGATCGTCGCTTCCACCTTGCTGCCACAGGAACAGCAGCAGCGCTGCAGTGAGAACAATAATCCCGGCGGCAATCGCCAGATTTCTGCGGTTCATTTGGAGATTCCTCATTGTGCGGCCAGCCTGATGAGTTCGGCGGCCGCCTGTCCCCGGTCTTCCTGCGCGGCGATCAATGCCTCGCGGATGGCATCGCGAGCTTCAGCAGCACTCAACACTTCGATCAGCGGGAAACGACCATTGCGGTAACCGATGCGGACGAGCCTCAAGGCCTCTTCGGCTTGGGGGAGGGATGTTGTCGCCAGGGTTTCAGCTCGGGCTTCCGACGCAAAATATCGGGCCCGGGCACTTGTCACTGCCTGTTCAAAATCAGCTAGGGCGACCCTCTCGCGGGCATTGGCCGCGCGCAGTCTGGCTTCGGCGGCAGCGATATTGCCTTGGTTGCGGTTGATGAAGGGCAAAGGGACCGACACTCCGACAAGGAATGCACTGTCGTTGCTTTCCTCGAAGCGCCGCACACCCGCAGACACTACTGGGTCAGGAATGCGCAGGCTGCGTTCGCGAACTATTTCAGCTTCTGCAGCTCGGCTTTCGGCTTGCGCCATTTCAAACTGCAAACCCGTAGGTGCTGTCAGCGCAAATGCTGGCGGCTCGATTTGCGGAAACTCGCTTTGAACGAGCGGCGGGGTCGCCTGGTCGTTCCAAAGAGAAGCCAAGGCGGTGCGCGCGGCAAGGCTGGAAGCCTCCGCAGCCTGAAGCTCGGCGCGTGCCTCTGCTAAGGCTGCATCGGCCCGCAATGCCCTTAGCGGCGGCTCGCGGCCAACTTCAACAAGCACGCCTGCGATCCGGGCGAGTTCCTCGTTGCGGACCACCACGTCTCGCGCAAGTCCGACCCGGGCAGCTGCAGCTGCTGCGGATACGTAGCGCTGACGGACTAGGAAACCCAATTCGGCTTCGGCGAGATCTGCTTTCAGCTGCGCCAAATCCGCCTGCGCTTGGGCGGAACTGACACGCGCCGCGCGTTTGTCTCCCAGCTCGATCCGCTGACCTACCGCCAACGTGTATTCGGTAGCGTTCAGCCCCGAAAAAGCTCCGCTGCCAGCGATATTCTCGACCTCAAACGAAACCTCTGGGTTTGGTCTCAGGCCCGCCTGGCCGACCAGCGCCTGTGCCGCTTCGGCTTCGGCAACGGGACCTACGATACGAGAATTAGTGCTGGCGGGTGACGAGCCGCTTGCGATCCCCGAGCGATTGAGCGCATCCTCAAGAGACACGACTTCAGGCGACACGGCGGTCGGGTCCTGCGCAAAGACAGGCCCAGTGACCATGGCGAGAGCGAGCCCTGGAATCAGAGCGCTCCGCCTCAAAATGGCGAACATTTCGGTAATTTCCTCTACTGACGTTCAGAACCGCATCGGAGCAAATTCCGATGCGCGAAGAATGTCAGGCTCGAGGAGGAGGCGTAGCCAGTTCGGTAACGCCGGAATTCAGCGCCGCGTGGCCTATGCCGGTAGCTAGCGTGGCAATCGGCATCGAACTTATGTCGTCACCCGATTTGTTAACCGCGTGAGATGCGTGATGACAGTGGCCGTGGGCACATGTGCCGTGCTTCTCTGGTCCGGTATTTTCGTCTCCAGGCTCGCCGTGCTGTTCCAGCAGGGACGCGACCTCCGGCTCTTCACCGCACTCAGCAGCCTCCGCTACCGGCGCCCACAGGACGCCGAAAGCAGTGCACAGCGTGACGAGCTGCAGCAGGAAAGTTCGGGCAAAGAGCCGGGCCATAGGCGGGCCGATAGCAGGCAAGCACGAAATTCGAAAGCATGAACTCCAAAACATCGTCTTACGGTCAGCAAATCAGTGCTGCCACGGGTAGTTGGAAGTTTGCGCAGCCTAACAGGCGCCGCTTCGTCACCGCCGGCCACCTCGGTCGGATTGGACGAGCGCTTGAAGATCGGAAGGAATGTCCATCGCGGCAAAAGCGCTGACATTGGAGCGCCCGGTATTTCCGCGCGGAAGCCTGCCTGTGATATTGCCAATAGGTGCGAGAGCTAGCCGAAAAATTTGCCCAAAGGCTTCCCGGAAATCGCGCAATTCAAACGCAAAACCCAACATGCGCAAGTGAGACTGGCAATGTGGCCACGTCCGAGTTTGCGCAACGATATGGGCTCGCTCAAGATGGTGCCAGGCTAGATCAGTTTCGCCAGCTTTCGCCGCCGCATTGGCAAGCCGATATTCCTCGGCGAGAAATGCGGCCGCGCCGGATGATTGGACCTCAGTCATAAACCAGCTTCCCGATGCGCCTGCTCGAACACTTTAGGTCTCTCATATAGTGTTAGGCAGGCCTAGGCCCCCACAGGATAATTGATGCGCCTAAGAGGCAAATCAGTGCGCCCGTGAGATCCCATCGATCAGGCTTTACTCCCTCGGCGAGCCAGAGCCACCCGAGCGCCGAGAGAATGTATATTCCGCCGTAAGCGGCATAGGTTCGGCCTGCGTGCTCAGCCTCGATCAGGGTCAGCAACCATGCGAAGATGCACAGTGCGACGATGCCGGGCAAGAGCCAGAGCGGGGACCGGTCAAGCCGAAGCCACGCCCAGAATGCGAAGCAACCGGCGATCTCGGCCAAGGCCGCACCGACGTAGATAATATAGGTCATCCGGACACGATGTCGCACAATGAGGCGCGGGCAGCAATGTCGCTGCGCTGGTCGTTTGTGGCAGCGGTAATTTGCTCAGGACATCTTGAATAGATGCGTCGAGCAGCAGCGATCGTAAGCATCTTGGCCAATGCGGGAGATGCTTTAGCTGGAACCTAGAGCGGGCGAATTCGTCGTGCCTGTAACGGAACCAACGAGCTGCCAATTAGCGGTCTGGTTGATGTCTGACTGACCCGAAGGAATCTTGATCATGCGATTTGCAATCGTGGTGTGTGCCTTGGCTGTTGCTGCCTGCAGTTCTCAGGATGAAACCACTCCTGAAGAAGTTCCAGAAACGCAGGCAACGGCAGAGCCATTAACTCCGACCATTCCGCCACCGCAGCGTGAGGAGCTCGCCGCCGCCTGGGCGGAAGCGTGTCCCGAAGCGGAACCGGCCAACAAGGGGCTTTGTAAATCTAAGGGCTTTGGCGACCCGGACTTCACGTGCGACTTTGCCTTCGGAGACGATGAGTATCGTCGTTACAGTGCAGATCTGACGATGTCAGATGGAAAATGGGTCCTCGCTGAGCCGGATACCGCATGCGCAATCGTGGAGTAAATCCATAGTCGTCGGAACCTCCCGCCGCTCGTTGCCCGAAAGCTTTTATCATTCTGTGAGTGAGGCGGTTAGCTTCTGAGAGCCAAACACTGCCTGTCAGTTTGTATAAAGCCTGCACAGCTGGAACGTCCGCTAAATACATCAAATGGCTTGGAAGCAGACGGACCGCTAGCGACGCCAAAGCAGACGCATGCCGACCTTTGTTGCTTCTTCGATGCGGTCGATCATTTAGCGAAAAGCAATGGGTATCTGCAGCATCCGTTAGGGAGTTTCAGGCGACTGGGTGAAGTCGCCGCACGTCAACCGATCATGTATCCTGCGTCAGACGCTGCTGTCGGGTAAGCGAACATCGTCGATTGAATATCGTTTGCAGTCAGCCCATGCCGGATGGCGAGACTGAAAATATTGATAAGTTCGTCAGCGTCGGGGCCGACGAGGTGTGCACCCAGAATGCGGTCCGAGCCTTTCTCGATCAGAACCTTGTGTCCATAAATCTCCTCGTTCAGACGCCGCGCCGAAAACCAGCTTGGGTGTGATCCAGCGTTCACCTCGAAATCCAAACCGGCTTCGCGCGCTTCGCGTTCCAGCGCCCCGACCCTCGCTGCGGGCGGTTCGGTGAAGAGTACGCTCGGCACGCCCCGGTAATTTGGTTTTCGACCGCTATCTTCGAGTATATTCTCCACCACGACCTTTGCATCGTGACTGGAAACAGGTGTCAGAGGCGGCCCATTGGCGGCAGCGTCCCCAGCGGCGAACACTTTGTCATTGCTTTGGCTGCGGAGCTGCGGGGTAAGCAACAAACCGGATTTACCCCGAGCTACTTCACCCGCCTCCAGGTCGAGTTCGCCGATTGCGGGCACTCTGCCTGCTGCATGCACTGCGAGTTCTGTCTCGATCGTGCGGTCGCCAGCGTGCACCGTGAGACCCGAGCCATTGTCCGTCACGCCGCTGACTTCCGCGTCCACAATCTCAATTCCTAGATCATCAAAACTCGGCATCAGCCATCCGACGATGTCAGGGTCGAATGCCTTCAATAGACGGCCACGTTGGAGGATCGTGACTTTGGCTCCGGCGCGTGCAGCGAGATGGGCAAATTCCGCCGCAATATAACCACCGCCGACGAACACGATCTGATCAGGAAGTGTATCCAGTTCGAGAAAGGCGTCGCTGTGGGTCAACAATTCCTCACCTTTGATCCCAAGCGGTCGAGGGGTCGCTCCGGTTGCGATCAGTGCGTGGGAGAACCGCAGGTCGTTACCCTCCACTTTGATCCGATCGGGGCCAGCGAAGCGCGCCCTGCCGTGGAACGTTGCAACGCCCTTGCGTTCGTATTGCGCCTGTTGCTTTTCTGGGACGGGATCGGTGAAGCTGCGCTTGAAGGCCTGTAGTTCGTTCCAGTCTATTGAAGCCGACCCATGGATACCGTTCCCTTCCATTCGCCTGAAAGCTGCGAGCGCCTCCTCGCCGCTAACCATCATCTTTTTGGGGTCGCACCCGCGAAGGGCGCACGTGCCCCCATAGGGACGATAATCGATAACCGCGCATCGCTTCCCCTCCTCGGCCATGCGATGGACAGCGACCTGCGCAGCCGTTCCGGAACCGATTGCGATGAAGTCAAACTTCTCAGCCACTACAGCAATTTCCCTCTTGGATCGGTGGGCAGGGGACCGTGCCGTATGAACAGAACACGCAGCAATCGCCGTGAAGCGGCTGAAGGCGTACGCCGCAGCCCGAGCAATTATAGAAAAACATGCAGGCGTTGGTCGGCATTTCCTCTTCCTTCTCGTGCCCGCACTCAGGGCAACGCAGGCGAGAAATCAAAATCAGTTCAGCCATAAAAGAAAGCTCCAATTAGCAATACCGCACCGATAGCGATCCCTACGGCGGTCAAAACCCGATAGGTTGGTGAGCCACAACTCCCATCAGCCGGGCACGTTCGGGCGGTGTGAAATTGCCAAAGTAGTCGGAGGGTTGCCGCGAAAAGCAGAACCGATGCGAGGATAAGAAGCGGTGACCGATAGGGCGCTACGACCGGTGAAACACTGCCAAGCCAAGCCGAACCCACGCCTACCGACGCCAGTGCCAAAGGAAGCGCACAGCAAGCAGCAGCACCGAATGCTGCAAAGAGGCCGCCGCCCGTAGCTAATCCGTTCCACCAAGTTCCAAGGCTGCGCATTGATTGTCCTTTTGCAGAATCCGAGTCGCAGCCGTATCTACTGTCTGTAGCAACTACAGACTCAAGGGGTTTTGTGTGAAAATCGGTGAAGTGTCGAAGCAAACCGGATGCAACATCGAGACGATCCGCTATTACGAACGGATCGGCGTGATTGAGCCGCCCCCGCGCAAGGGTGCTTACCGCGATTATGGTCCGTCGGATATAGAGCGCCTCCGTTTCATCCGGCGCGCACGAGAACTCGGCTTTTCGCTTGAAGAGGTGCAAGCACTGCTCGATCTTGCGCCCCGACCGCAGAAGAATTGCGATCGAGTGCAATCGATCGCCGAACAGCACCTATCAAATGTTCGCACCAAGCTAGCAGATCTCAAACGGATGGAAATTGCTCTCGCCACATTGGTCGAACAGTGCGGCACGAGGAATCATGATCAATGTCCGGTGGTAGAGAGTTTAACCGGTAACGACTGAAACGGCCGCGCAGCAAGGTTCGAGCGCACCAGATAAAACCGGCAGCTATTCACCCCATTTCGGAAATCACGGCGCCGCTCGGAACCTCCTGAAAGCGGACGTCACCGAAGTCCGACCGCTATGACCGCATTTCGGGAGTCGCGGGCGATTGAGCGAATGACCGAAAATGAAGCGCGAAGCAGAACCGATTAGGGCAAGTCAGTGGAAATTCTCCAATGATTTGAGTGCCCATCTTTGTCCTTTTCTGGGCACCATTTGTTCTTCTCACGTTCTCCCAAATAATCTATAAAACCCGCAGAAATCCTAGGGATTTGGCCCTTGGATCGTTCCGGATCGTCCCGCTTGTTCTCGGGGGTTCCAGACACTTTTGTGGGCCTTTTGAGGCCGTTTCGCAAAGGCCCAGATGAAAAGGCCCCCGCATGCCGCTGACAGATACTCGCCTCCGCGCTCTCAAGCCCAAGGACAACCCGCGCCTTCCCGCAAATTGGCAGGCCGATGGTCTCTTGTCCGAAGCGCAATGCGAGACACTGGTCTACGCCGCCCAGGCATTTGCTCGCGATCTTCCGGGTCGCTTCAAGGTCAGCCAGGAAGGGACCGCGCTGGAACTGTCCGAAGATGGACACGCATACCGACAGGGCTTCTTCCTTGGCGACGGGACCGGAGCGGGCAAGGGACGGCAGATCGCCGCGGTCATCATGGACCGTTGACTTGCAGGCGAACGCCGGCAAGTGTGGATCACCAAGAACGAGGCGCTGCTAGAAGATGCACGCCGCGACTGGGAAGCGCTTGGCGGGCTCCCGCTCGACATCCAGCCACTCTCGCGCTGGAAACTCGGCCACCCTGTCACGATGTCCGAAGGCATTCTCTTCGTCACCTACCCGACGCTGCGCTCGGGACGCGCCGAGGACACGCGCCTCGACCAGATCCTTGCCTGGGCGGGCGAGGATTTCGACGGCGTGATCGCTTTCGACGAAGCCCACGCCATGGCCAATGCGATCGGGGGCTCGTCGACCCGCGGCAAGGTCAAGGGCTCCGAACAAGGGATGGCGGGCCTCAGGCTGCAGAACCATCTGCCGCGCGCCCGCGTGCTCTATGCGTCTGCCACTGGCGCTTCGGATATCGCCAACCTTGGCTACACCTCCCGGCTTGGCCTGTGGGGACCCGAGACCGCATTCCCGACCCACGAAGCATTCATGACCGAGATCCGCGCCGGCGGCGTCGCGGCGATGGAGCTCGTCGCCCGCGACCTCAAGGCGCAGGGACTATACCTTGCACGCGCGCTGTCCTTCGCCGGGGTCGAGTACGAAATCCTCGAACATAGCCTGACCGAAGCACAGGTGCGGATCTACGATGCCTATGCCGAGGCCTGGGCTATCATTCACCGCAACCTCGAAGCCGCGCTCGAAGCAACCCGCGTGGTCGACGAGGACAGCGGCGACACGCTCAATCGCAACGCCAAAGCGGCCGCGCTATCGATCTTCGAAGGCACCAAGCAGCGCTTCTTTGCCCAGCTCCTACTTTCGATGAAATTGCCGAGCCTGATCCCCGCGATGGAAGCAGCGCTTGGCGAAGACCATTCGGTTGTCGTGCAGCTGGTCTCGACCGCCGAGGCCATGCTCGACCGACGCCTCGCCGACCTTACCGTGGAAGAACGCGAAGCGCTCGATATCGATCTGTCCCCGCGTGAATATATCATCGACTACCTTTCCAAGAGCTTCCCGGTGCGCCTGATGCAGGTCTTCGCCGACGAGGATGGCAATCTTCGCTCCGAGGCGATGAGCGACGAAGAGGGCAATCCCGTTTTCTGCCAGCGCGCCATTGCCGCGCGCGATGCGCTGATCGAGCAGCTCTGCGCACTGCCGCCCATCGCTGCCGCGCTCGACGCGATTATCGAGCACTTCGGAACCGACGCCGTGGCCGAAGTCACGGGTCGGACCCGCAGGCTTGTCCTGGGCCGCGATGGTCAGCAGCGCCTCGAACGGCGAAGCCCCAGTGCCAATGTCGCCGAAGCCCAAAGCTTCATGGAAGGAACGAAGCGCATCCTGGTCTTCTCGGATGCGGGCGGCACGGGGCGCTCCTACCATGCCAACCTCGGCTGTCGGAACCAGCAGCGCAGGGTCCATTTCCTGCTCGAGCCGGGCTGGCGCGCCGACAACGCCATCCAGGGTCTTGGTCGTACCAACCGCACCAACCAGGCCTCGGCCCCGCTCTTCCGGCCGGTAACCACCGACGTGAAGGGCGAGCGCCGGTTCATATCGACCATTGCGCGAAGGCTCGATGCATTGGGCGCGCTGACGCGCGGCCAGCGCCAGACCGGCGGACAGAACCTGTTCGATCCGGCCGACAATCTCGAAAGCGATTACGCGCGCGACGCGCTCAGCCGCTGGTTCCAGCTGCTCTATGACGGCAAGCTCGAAGCGACGACTTTCGCCAACTTCGTCGAGCGCACCGGCCTCCGGCTTGAAAACCCAGATGGCGGGCTGACCGACAATCTCCCCACGATCCAGCGCTGGCTCAACCGCATTCTCGCGCTGCCGATCGCGCTCCAGAACGCCATATTCGACGAATATCTCGGGCTGGTGGAAGCGCGGATCGAAGCTGCGCGTGAAGCCGGAACGCTCGACCAGGGCCTGGAAACCGTGAGGGTCGATCACTTCACGGTCCTTGCAGATGAACTCCTGCGCACCGACCCCGTGATCGGAGCAGAAACCCGCCTCGTCTCGCTCGAAGTGTCGAGGCACCCTCGGCCTCTAGCTCTCGGCTTCGGTCAGCGATCGGCTGAGACCCGACGAGCTGGTCGATACCTGCGATACCGAGCTCGAGCTCGTCTCGCGCAAGAAACCTTCACGCGTGTTCGACCAGTTGCGACTGTCGGAAAGCTGGCGCAGCGTTCCCATGATCCTGCCGCGGTCTTCCGAGGCGATCCCGATATCGCTGTCCGTCCAGCTCTGATTTCGGCCTCCCCTGACGCCAAGTTGAGCAGTGCCAGGGCCTCTTTCTCCCTTGAGACCTAAAGAAGCATCGCCGTTGAGAAACCATGAAACCGTGATGTCGTCAGACGCGCGCCGGGACAGGCCAAACTGCTGCTGGAGCGTTCTTGAGGCATTGTCGACTTCGCTGAATGCCGTACCGATGCTGTCGTTCGTGCCGACGCCGCTGACTGTGTCGGAGCTCTGACCCTGGCTGTAGGCGTTGCGGATCTCGCTGAACCGGGTGAGCGCAGAGCTCGTCGATTGCTGGGCGAGGTTGGCATAGGTCTCGCTCTGCGTTCGGCTCTGGCTAGCCATCGTTCCGAGGCGTCCGGTGAAGTCCTGCCCCAGCGTCGGTGTGAACGGATAGCTTGAATTCGGGACAGCAGCGAACTCGCCATCGGGGAAGCTGGTAGTCTGCGTGCCGCTATCGCTGAAACCACGCGTCTGGGCCGCGCCATAGGCGATGTTGGGTGCCAGATTGCCCTGCGCAAACTGGCGGGAAAACACTGTCGAATTGTCGATGTTCGAGTTGCCGAGCGAGACGTTGCCGGTGCTCGCTTCGCGCGAGGCTTCCTCGGCCGCGTTCTGACTTGGGTTGAGATAACTCGTTGCCTGGCCCGAAATCGCCAGCGCACCACGTGCCACCCCGCCGGCAAGGAACGGGATCGAGGCGACAAGATAGCCCGCCAGGATGCCGATATCGCTGTTGACGTCGCTCATGCCGGCAAAGGTCGCGAGGCTGAGGCCCGTGCTGCCGCCAGCGGCGGCGACATCGCCCGCGCCTTTGAACATCAGGATCATGTGCAGGATGACGAAGAGCGGTCCCCACGCCGCAAGGTAGAAGAAGCCGGTGACGTAGCCTCTCAATGCAATGGGTCCGGTCCGCGGCATCAGGAACAGCGGGAACAGGACAGGGAACAGCGCGTAGAACACCACTGTCAGCACGACATTGAGGATCGGGACCCATTTCATCGCGTTGTGCGCGATCGAGGAATAGGTCCGCTCGGTCTGAATATCTGCCCGGGTCTGCGCGAAGACGTCGATACTGCCCGTGCCGCTCGCCCCGGCAAAGCCGTGCATAGCCTGGTTCATGGCATTGATCGTCAGCACCTGGCGGAAGATGTCGCTCGCGCTGCGCGAGATGCCGGTGAGATACTGATAGGCAATCGGGAGGTCGGCCATGAGCTTGGCCTTGGCGAGCGCTTCGGTCTGGCGCGGATAGAGCTGACGCCCCGCAACAAGCGTCATATCGTCAATGAGGCTCGCCCACTGACCCGACAGCGCGGTGTAGGCTTCACGGCAGGTGATGATCGAGGCCGTCACGCTGTCGTCGGCCTGCCGGGTCAGGAATTTCTGCGCGCGCGCCGCGCTCCCCGGTGCGATCGTGGCCCAGATGTCATCGCTCTCGGACAGCTCCTTCATCGAGTAGCGGCCGAGCAGCAGATCGTAGAACACGCATTGCCGGACATGCTCGTCGAAGTTTGCGGCAAACTCCGGATCGGAAATGCGCAAGCTCCGCGTCGATTCAAGCAGCCGCGCGCCATAGATCATGCCGTTCTTGGAGTAGTTGAGGTCGTCCGGCAGGCCGAAGACCAGCTCGGCCGAGCGGGTCAGATAGTCCCCCGCCTGGCTGGTGAAGCTTGCCATCAGGGCAAGCCCGAGCGGGACATTGGCCACCGTTGCCGGTGCAAGGCTGGGATTGACCCGGTCGGTCACATGGACGTCCATGCGCGGCACCATCAGGCACATGTAGATGAGCGTCGCGCCGAGGAACCAGTTGAGCCAGGCGCGCCAGTCCTGGTTGAACGCGACCACGATGACCGCGAGCACCATGCCCATCACCAGTGCGACCTGAATGAGGCTCTTGTAGCCGCCCGCACCGGTCCAGGCGGCAACGGCGTTGAGGACGTTGACGATGTACTCGCCGCCGCCGACCGTGAAAATCTCGACCATGCTGCCTGACCCTTATGGAACGATGGAGCGGGACTGCATCCCGCGCGACCAGTCGAGCGCGGCCGCCATCGACGGTGACATCGAGGCAGCGAGCATGTTCTCGATCATCGCCGTCTTTTCGATGATCTGCATGATCGCCGAGACCCGCGCCTGTCCGGTCGCTTGCCGCTGGGCGAGGCTCGATCGCACCTCGGCAACCTGAGCGCGCCAAATCGCAAGCTTCGCTTCATCGGCCGCGATGAAACTCGCCATCGAGCGTCCAGCCTCTGCGGTGATGCGCTCGAGTATGGCATAGAGGAGATCGATGCTGGCAATCTCGGCCAGCGTGTCGCGGTCGTCGGTGGCCATCCCGCGACCATAGGCCGCCTGTACGGTGAGGATCTTATAGAGCGGCACCGATGCCACCTGGAGCAATTCCTTTTCCTCGTTGCCGATCGCTGTGTCGCTGCGGATGGCCTCGACCATGCTGCCGATGAGCCGGGCAACGCGCGGCCGGATGGCCTTTGCGCTCGTGAGGCTCATCTGCTGGAAAGTGGGGTTGAGGCACTGGTCGGGCTCGTCGCACTGAAACACCCGCACCGACTGGCCCTGTGTCCCGTCGAGCAGCGCGGTCACCAGCGTAGAAGAGGCATCGCCCGCGAAAGGCACGAACTTGCCCGGTTCGTCGTCGCGGGGCGGCACGTAGATCACCGTGCCGATGAGCGTCATCGCATACTCGGCAAGATCGCGGTCGAAAGTGCCACCGGGGTTGAAGAAGGCGCTCTGCTTGAGGACATGCCAGGTGTAATTGCGCGGCACACCGGGATTGACGTCGGCATAATCGGCGCCGGCGCCCTCGTTGGTCGAGGCGCGCTGGCCCCTGGTGCCGCAACCATGCTTGGCCGCGGCATAGTCGGTGAAGATGCCTTCGGAATTGCCGATCGCTTCGCAGATCGCCTTGTCGGCGAGATCGCCCTTGGGCCAGACGCCGCCGACCAGCCCCTGCGCCATCTCGCAGGAGTTGATCGAGAGATTGTTCATGAGCTGCGCCTTCTGGCTGAACTCCTGCATGATCTTGTTGCACTCGGGGCAGACGGTATCGATCGCCAGACTAAAGGCGAACCCCACCGCATTGTTCGCGACGGCCTTCAAGAGCGCGACCATCTCGCTCGCGTTGATGAAGGAGAACGACCCGGCGAAGATATCGATACCGCCGCAACCAGCGCGGGCACGCGGCAGCTGGAGATTGGCGATGTTGGTCGTCTTTTGCGGGAAGCGCGTCCAGACATTGCCGAGGCTGTAATAGCCCGCCGACTGGCCTTCGAATGCGCTCGGCCCGGTGACATTGGCCGCCGCGCCCATGTCGTCCATGAAGCGGTCCATGCTGTCGCCGACGTTTGCGCCGACGGGGGACGCGACCATGCTGGCGGCAGCTATGGTGAGCGCCGCATTGCGGATGCTAGTAATCATGTCCGGTTTCTTTCGAGGTGAGGAGGTAAATGCGGTCCTGCAGCTCGTCGGCCGAGAGCACGCCGTATCCGATCGGGATCGGGCGCCTGGCCACGCTGTCCCACAGCACGAGCGCCGGGGTGATGCCGGGTTCGAGCCCCATGCGCGGCCGCTGACCGCTTTCGACCTTGTAGTCGGGGAAGTGCCGGGACGGTCCACCATCGGTCGAGATCGCCCGGACAGTGATATGCCAGCGGTCCGCTACCGAGCGCACGATCGGACTCATCACTTCGCACGCGCCGCAGGTCTGGGCGAAGAAGTAGAACAGGCCGTAGCGCTCGGAGAGCCTGGCCATCACCGCATCGCGATCGGCAGCGCGCGCGTCCTGCCATTGCTTCTTGGCGAGGGCGCCGACCGGTCGTTCTAGCGTGTAGTCGAGCTCGGGATCCTGCCAGATCGCGCGCTGCCAGACATCGGAGAACAGCGACGCCCGGTCGAGCTGGGCACGCTGGAAGCGGATATAGGCGGTGACGTTTTCCGGCGTCGGATAGAGGATCGCGCGCGCCTTGAGTTCGCGCAGTTCCCCCGTGACCGCGTCGAGCTCCTGCGTGGCGGTTACTTGGGCCGGTGGCTGCGCCATCTGCGGCTCGGCTTCCGGCTCCGGCCTGACGCAATAGAACCAGTAGCCGAGCCTGCGCTGCTCGCAGTAGAGGCTCTCTGCCGAGGAGGCTGGCTCTGCCTGGCGCGCTTCCTGGGCAACTCCCCGAACGGGAAGCAGTGCAGCGAGACACATAGCCAATACTGGGAGGGCCAGCATCGGCAGTGATTGGCGGCGCGTCATTGGCCACTCCTTGCGTAATAGTCTTCGATTTTCTGTTGGATGAGGATGCTGGTCCCGAGCTCGTCGGGGAGCCGTGCAGCCTCGGTGAACTCGGCATAGACTTCGCTGAAATCCATCTGGCTGAGGTCGAGCCGGGCGAATTCGTCGAGGCTGAACCCCTCGCACTGCTCTTCCTTGGGCTTGTCCCAGGGCTTGGGCAGCTGGCGGCGGCCCTGTTCCTGAAGGACCCGCGAGAGCTTGCTCTCAAAGCAGCAGTAGACCTTCTTCTTGGTCAGGCAGACGCCGAGGAACTTGTCCGAGCAATAGGTCCCGACATAGGCGCACAGCCCCTGCGCATCGCGTTCGTGGAGCAGCACTTCCTCGCGGCTGCAGCCGAGCGCAACCAGCAGGCTGATGCCGGGGATGAGCGGGAAGCCCTTGCCTTTGCAGCAGTTGAGCACGCCGAAGACCTTGGACGAGCAGGTGTTGCGTGTGCCGCGGAACAGCGTCAGCGTCTCGGGATCGAACTGGCCGCGGGCCTCGTCCATTGCGTGGAGCGCGGTCACGGCATCCTTGAACTCGTCGTTCGCGGTGCGCTCGATCGTCTCGCAGCTGCCATCGATGCAATAGACATCGCCGTCGCAGACATACTGGGTGGAGCTGTCGGTACCGGGAAGCGGGCACTCGTAGATGCGCTCCCAGGTCTCGCAGGGGTCTTCGTCGGTAAGGCATTCCTCGCGGACGAAGCGGCAGGCGCCCTGGCTTTCGATGTCGGAGCAGTCGGTCGCCGCTTCGCGCGCAATGCAGGTGTAGTTGCGTTGCCATTCCCAGCAGGGCTTGGTGACAGAGACGCCGTCGATCACGCGGGTCTGCGGATCGGCATCGGTGCAGATCTCGGCGTCCAGCGTGCAATCGCTATTGCCCGCGAGACCTGTGCATTGGCTTTCGTTGGGTGTGGTCGTGACCGTGGTCGCTGTCGTGATCATGTAGGGTGTTTGCCCCGGCACCTGATCGTCGCAGCTCAGTTCGGTGATCGGATCTCCCGGTTCGGAACACCAGGGCCGTCCGCCCGACGAACTCCATTGCAGGCAGGTGTCGCGCCGTCCTGTCACGCGGCAGGAATAGCCGTCGAAGCCGGCGCACTCGGGCTCGCCCGAGCTGTTGAAATCGCCGAAGCGGTTGCAGAGGTAATGATACTGCGGTCGCTGGCTGATCGCGGCGACTAGCGGCACCGTGCATTGGCCCACTGACTGATCGATCCGTGTGCCCGTATTGCAGGTCGCGGTATAGCTGCCCGCCGACCCCAAACCAGGCGGCAGCGGAACGCACGATCCCTGGCTGCCCGAAACTGCCATGCCGCTGGTGTAGTCGAGCGGCGTCTCGTTGATCGCGAGGCTGCGGGCAATCACGTCCTCGATTTCGTTCGGCTCGAACCTTGCGCGATTGGCCATGCTGTCGCGGATCGTCCGCATCGGCGTGCTGGTTGTGGCAGCGCTGCGCCCGCGGGCCTCGATCTGGTCGGGATCGCGCGCAAGATCCTGCAGGTCGCGCGTCGCTTGCGAATCGAAATTGGGAACGCGCGCCGCGTCAGGATTGGTCGTTGCGGCATCGCGCGCTTCGCCCAGCAGCTCGGTGGCAAAGTCCTTGCCGTCGGCCCTTGCCGCATCGCGGGTCTGAGCGTGAATGGAAGCCGCGCTTGTGAGGGCGACGAGTGCGGCAAGGAGATGGGCGAGGGGTCTGCCGGTCATGGCCGTTCCTCCCTGGAAAGCTGGCGCAGATGGAGGCGGGCAAGCTCAGCGCCCGGACCCTTGCCCGAGGCAAAGGTCTCAAGGACTTCGCCCACGCTGATATTTCCCGCGATGCGGTCATGCGGCGGCACCTCGCTGGTGCAATCGAACCCGTCGCATGGGCTGAACTCGGTGCTCAGCATGACGAAGCTCGGTGCGGCCTCGATGTTGAAGGCGCGGAACAGCCGCGGATCGATGCCGAGCGAACCGGCCGCGTCGCGGGTGCTCCAGATGGCAGCCAGGCGCTTTTTGAACGCCTCGCTGTTTCCTTGCGGGAACCCGCGCAGCACGGTGACGCCGCCCGCCCTGGTCATGTCGTGCACCAGTGCTTTCAGCGCTTCGGGCGGCATCGACAGGCTGGCAAAGGCAATGAAGCGCGGGGCTCCCCCGAGCGATGCCTTCTCGGCGGCGGCTTGCCCCGCGATCATCGCGTCGAAGTCGATGACGGCGTCGGTCTCGATTGCCTTGATGCTGTCCGCATAGGCCGTGCGATTGGCCTGCGCTTGCGCCTGGATAGCCTGTGCGTCCTCGGTCAGTGCCTCGGCGCGTTGGCGGACATTGGTGCTGAGCGCCTGCGCATCGTCGGCGTGTTCGGCCGCACGCTCGCGGATCGCTTCGAGATCGATGCCTTCGGGCGCGCTCTGGGCGAGAGCGAGGCCACCGAGGGTGACGGCAAGGCCGACGGGCAAAAGAAAGAGGTGTTTGTTCATAGCGCGCAGCAGTTCCGCTTGCGCCAGACGAGATATCCCATGTCTTCACCGATGGCGGGGATGACCTGTCCGGCCGATTGAAAGGTGGTGGAGGCGCCGATGGGCGGGCAGGCGTAACGGCCAGAAGTCGCCGGGTTGGGGTTGGTGGCCTGGAAGCGGTATTGCTGCTTGCGCATCACCGGCATCAAATATTTGCCGCACAGGCCCTTGGACCCCATCGTCCCCCACGAGACGAGTTCGCGGTGGAGCTTGTAGGCAAAGCGCGAGAGCACGAGCCGCGAGGCCTGGACGTGTCCGATCGAGGCCGAGACATTGCCGTTCATCGGATACATCGACCCCTGGCAGCCCGCGCACCAGAACATCTCGTCGATCGGCAGCTTCGCGGTCGAGGCGACGCAGTCGGCCGCACAGGCGGCGAGCGCCAGCGGGTTGGCGAAGAGCACGGCCTCGGGGTTGATAATCGCGGTGAGCTCGGAATCCTGCCACAGCGGATCGATCTCGGAGATGTAGAGAATGTCGATCGAGCCCGATTCCAGGCACAGGAAATCGGCGACGATCTCCATCCAGTAGATCAGCGGATAGGCATACCAGTGGACATGCCAGCTCGAATAATACTGGCTCGCGCCGCCCACCGCCGACGGACCCGAGATCGAGCGAAAGCCGATATCGAAGCCCGGATCGAGTTTCAAGCCGCCGAGGTTCACGAAGCACCATGGCTTCATGCTGACGTCGGCAAGCCGCACCGGCTCCCAAAAGCCCATCGCGATCCCGGGCCTCAGACCGCATAGGCACACCGGCAGATCGGGGTTATCGGGATCGGGCCGGCTCGACGGCCAGATGTCCAGCCCGCCGATCGAGATCGGGAACAGGCAAGACCAGCAGATGTCGGTGATCGGGTTGACGAAGCTGCCGGTGCAGCGGCCGGGACCGGCATCGGCCATCGCAGGCGTTGCGGTGGCGAAACCCAGAATGGCAGCCAGCATGAGCGCCAGCTTTCTTAGGTGCGTCATTGGGCTGTCCTCCTTTTCGGTGGCAGCGCGATTTCGCTAATCTCGAGCAGGCGGCCCTGCTGGCGCACGCGTGCGGGCACCGACCTGATCCCGAACCTTTCCGTGAGTTTGCCACCCTGGTCGAAATAGAAGCGTCGCTGGCGAGCCTTCATCAGGTCGAGCGGCGCGCCCTTCACCAGGATCAGCTTCGCATTGGTGTCCTGCTTGAGCGCCCAGGCGAGCTGGTCGGGATCGTCGCCGTCGAGGAACAGGAGATCGGCGCGAAGGCCCACGCTGTCGAGCGGATTGACCCTGGTGCCGGCGGCATGGATCAGCTCGCCTTTTGCCCCGCGGATATCGGCAGCGAGCGTGATCGTTGGATCGAATTGCCAGCGCCGGGCTTCGCTGGCCCGGACGATCCCGGCGACAGGATCGGGCCGGTTCACCCGCGCGATCGTGCGGCGCTTCAGGTCTTCATTGAGCCGCGCGGTCTCGCCCGAACGTTCCATCTGCGTCAGGCGCGAATGGATTTGCTCGAGAAGGTCGCGCTCGATCACGGGAAACACCGTGCCGCGCTGACCATAGTCGCGCGCCAGCACTTCGGCAGGGCAGAGCAGGACTGCAAGCAGGGCTGCGGGGAGGATGCGCTTGCTCACAGGATCGCCCTCCCGCTGCCGAGGATCTGGCCGCGGCAGACGAAGCCGATATCGGCGTAGCGGCTGTCGAGGCCGCGGGGATGGCTGGTCCCGGTGTAGAAGCAGCCGTCGGGGATCGGTCCTTCGGGACCTTTGTGAAGTGCAATGCCCAGACGGGTCTCATCGAGCCGCGCGGCGATCTTTTGGAGGAAGGCGAGCACGCGCGCCTGGCTGGCTTCGGGATCCTGTGCCCCGCGCGCTTCGGCATCGACGAAAGCCGCGATGGTCTCGGCAAGCCGGACGGTGACGATCTGCTGACGCGGTTCGGACAGCTCGCGGCTGATCCAAGCTGCCCAGAGCAGTGCGGCCGCGAGCGCGAGCACGCCCAGAATTCTCAGCAAGAGCGGGCGATTGAAGGATGGTAATCTGCGCGTGTCAGTCATGGTTTGCCTCCCGGGCCGGATGGTTCTCGAGATCGGCTGCGAGCCGCTTCAGGAAGCGCGGCATGCGAAACAGCGTCACCGCGCCCGCCACGATGAGGAAGCAGCCCTTGAGGTCCTGGCTGAACAGGCTGCGGCGCAGGCCGTCGGCTTCGAGGTAGCGGTCCGACAGATTGGCGAGCTGGGTGAACAGGCCGCCAAGGTCCCAGCCCGCAACGAACAGGAACAGCGCAAGCGGCAATCCCAGCACGATCAGCAGCGAAGTCGCGGCAAAGCGTGCGGTCTCGATGAGGACGAAGCAGCTCCCTTGCAGGAACGGCATCAGGCTGCGGAGGTTGGCCGGAGGGGTCCGGTCGGCGAGATGCGAGACCATCATTGTCCGCCTCCCGCCACGATGCGGATGGCATCGGCGAGGCTGTGCCCACGCCGCTCGCAGTCCTGGATCGCGGCATAGGTGTCGGGATCGGAGGAGTAGATCGTCGCCGAGAAGGGATCGAGCACGAGTCGGCCGACCGCTTCGGTCTCGGGGCCCTTGATGAAGACCTCGCTATACTCGGTACCCGAACGCTTGAGGCTGCGGATCAGCGTCTCGGTGCGGTCGTCCATGTCGAGCCGCGCGTTCGCCCTGAAATCGGCGATCGTCTCGGCCTTCTGCTGGAGCACCAGCATCCAGTCGCTGTTCTCGAGCGCGGCGCGCGCGCCATCGGACTTGTAATAGTCATTAAGGGACTGAGTCGCGGTCGCGAGCGCGCCGCCATATTTGCGGGCAGTGCGGGCATAGGTCTCGACGAACTCGCCCATCGACCCGCCCTTGAGCATGGCCCAGGCTTCGTCGATCAGCAGCAGCTTCTTGGTTGCTCGCGACGAGCGGGTCATTGCCTGGCTGGTCATAAACATGATCGCCGAAAGGACGACACTGCGCAGTTCCTCGCGGCTTGCGAGATCGCTCATCTCGAAGACGGTGAAATCATCGTCGAGCGCGAAGCTCGCTTTGCCTGCAAAGAACCCGCCGTAGCTGCCGCCGCGGCAGAAGGGCGCGATCGCGGTGGCGAGATCGCGGCCCGCCTCGCTTTCCGAGCCGTGAAGCGCATGCGCGACATCGTCGACCGATGCACCGCTGCCGAGAGCCTCCCAGGTCGCGGTCACGGCCCGGTCGATCAGTCCGCGTTCGGTGTCGCTCGGCGCGGTGCCGGGACGCGCCATCTGGCCGACGATCGCCTTGATCATGGCAAAGCAGTCGAGGCGGTAATCCTCGTCTTCGTGCCCGCGGGCATCGTCGATCATTGAGAAGGGGTTCAGGGAAAAGCCCGAGGCGAGCGTGAACTCGACGAAGCGTCCGCCCTGCAGTTTGACCGAATGCTCGAAGCTGCGCCCGTCGTCGATCACCACGACCTTGGCGCCCGCGCCGCGCAAGGCAGCGCAGAGTTCCTGCAGCAGCACCGACTTGCCCGAGCCCGACTTGCCGCAGATCGCGATATTGTGATTGCCGGCAGTGTTTTCGAACGGCGACCACCAGAAGGGCTGGCCGCGCCGACCCACGAGCAGGAGGTGCGGGATCACGCCGCCGAGGTACTCGCCCTGCATCGGTGCGATATGCGCCGCCGTCGTCGAGAGCATGGTCTTGAGGCGCTTTAACCGCGCCATGTCGTCGGCGAGGCCATCGGCAAGGCTCAAGGGAAATGCGGCGACGAGGCCCTGCAGCTGGAGGAAGCGCTCGTCTGCCAAATCCCAGCCCGCTGCCTTGTAGATTGCCTTGATGATGCGTTCGTGCGCGTCGCCCTGGCCGAGCGGCGAGATGCTGGTGAGCCCGTAGAACAGCTTCACGAGTTTCTTGCCGGCCTGGAGCTCGGCCTGGACGTGGCGCCATTCGGCCGACTGTTCGGCGAGCTTGGGAAGAAAGCGCGCGCTCTTGGTCTGGCTGAGGCTGGTCGTGCGCATGAATTTGAAGCCCGCGCGCGCCGATGCGGCTTCCTGGTCGGGGTAGACCAGGCACAGCATGGTCGCCGTCGGACAGGGGAAGCGCAGCTTGTCGGTGAACATGTCGCCGATGAGGCGCGCGCATTCCCAAGGCGCCCAGCGTTCAGGGGTAGAACGCACGGCATAATGCCGCACGTCGAAATGGTCGGGATAGCATTCGCCGACTTCGGGATTGCCCTCCTCGTCGCGGCCCGTCTCGCGGAAGCGCTCGGTCCTGAGGATCAGGCGATCGTCGCCGACCTCGAGTTCGATGTCGCGGCGGATCGCCTGGACATCGAGCGTATCGTGCGGGTTCCACGCATGGATGTCGGTCTCGTGCGCGGTGGTCGGCGAGGTAAGCTCGTCGATCAGCGCCAGCAGCCCGCCCGGACGCAGATCTTGCGCGTGCAGTCCGAGCGAATGGAGCATGCCCATCAGCCCTTCGCGGCATTCCGAGAGTTCGGCATCGGTCACGCTGCCGGCCACGGGCACGCCAAACGAGACGATCAGCCGGACGTTGCGCGCATGGAAGGGCGCATGCGCCGAGCCCGAATTCCAGACGAGATCGTAAAGGCGCCTTGTGCGCGCCCTGGCGATGGCCTCGTAGATGCCGCCCTGCTCATAGCGCGGAGCGAACCAGGGGCCGACCACGCTGCCGATCCGCGGAGATGCGAAGTTCAGGACCTGGAGGCAGGCGCCCTGCGGCAGGCCTTCGGAGAAGAACTGACCGAGGATCTCGCCGGTCCGTTCGTCGGCCCCGATCAGCGGGGTGACTTCGAGCACGAAGCCTTTGGAGCGGGCGTTGCGGTAGAGCTTCGCCCCCTCGTCATAGACCCGGTAGGGCAGCCAGTCCGAGAGCATATCGAGCCCGAAATGCGCCTGCGGCTTTTCGGGCCGAGCCGTGTCGGCAAACAGGCCCCGCGAGAGTGCGTCGCGCGCGGCAGCAAGGGATAGCGTCACTGGCTCTCTCCTTCGGTCATGTCAGGGTGGGGGACCGGCTCGCGGGGAAGGGAAAACGAGCCAGGTCCCCCGGGTTCCGGCGCGTCAGCGCCGGGCATCGCCGGAACGGGCTGCGAGGGGATGAACAGCTGTTCCGGCAATGTGTCTGTGGGTTGGAACTCGGGTGCGGGGTTGCCTTCGCGCGTCGCGGCAATGGTCGATGCCAGCGAGCGCAGGACTTCGCGGCGGCCCTGCGGCGCGCGCCAGCCCGACCCTGCCTGTTCGGGCAGCGTCAGGTAAACGACGCGCGCCTCATGGTCGCGGCCCGCCGCGTCGCGGTATCCTGTCAGCACGACCTGCAAACGGCGAACCGCTTCTCCGGTCGGGCTCACCGTCCGATGCGCGTCAGACGTGTCAACCTTTTCGATGGCGGTCGCCCCGGCATCGATCGTGGAGGTGGGCGCGCAGGTTCCTTCGGGAGCACGGCAGGCAAAATTGCCTTTCACATTGCCGCCAAGGCTGGCGCAGCCACTGGCCAAAAGGAGCGGCGCAGCGAGCACCACGGCGCGAAGGATCGGGAGCCGGCTCACTGCGCCTCTCCCTTGCCCTCGGCGACGAAACGGCGGATCGCCGCGGCATCGCGGTAACCATAAAGCACCGCCCCATCGCGGGCGCGCACGATGACCGGAGTTCCGGCAAACCCGTTGGCCTTTGCGAAGGCTTCGTTGGCATCGAGCGCCTTGGCGTCCTTGCAGGTCTTGCCGGTCGCCGGCGCCTGACCGGCGTAGGCTGCATGCAGTGCCTTTGCCGGATCCTTGGCGCACAGCACGGCCTCGGAAATCTTGCGACTTGCCGCGCCGAAGATCGAGATTGGTCGCTCTTCGATCATAACCTTGGCCTTGGCGAGTTCGGCGGTCAGGCGCTGGCAGTACCCGCACTGGAAATCCGAGAAGACGACCAGGCGCTCGCCCTTGGGGTTGCCCCAATGGATCGCGCCGGCAGCTGGAAGCGACGAGAGGTCGACATGGCTGGCGGCCGCCTGCACAGGCGCTTCGTCACGTCCCGCCGGCGCATCGCTCGCTACGCGTGCCGCACCGGCCGCAAGCAGGTCGGGATTGAGTTCGAGCAGGCGGGCGGCGGTGACGTCGCGCCGCTCTTCCATGTCGTAGAGACGGCCCACGAAGAGATAGCGGGCGGTCTCGTCGATGTAGAACAGCGTGTCGCCCGAGACGACTTCGCACCAGGGCCCGAGCGTGTCGCAGCTGATCGCATCGATCGGGGTCTTGGGTAGCCGCAGTTTCAGCGCCTGCGCGACATCGCTGGCCATGCCGGCGGCGCTCGCAGGCATCGCAGTGACGGCAGAGACGCCGAGCGTCAGCACGGCGGCGGCGCTCGAGAGGGCAAGGGCAAGGTGGGCGGTGCGGGCCTTCAGGCCCGGCCGGTGGTTATTGTAGTTCATTTGGAGGGGCTCCTGACGTGGACGCCGTCGAGAAAGACGATCTCGACTGCGATGCCGGTCGGCATCTCGACGACGGGTTGGTATTGTTCGGCGCGTTCGATGAGGTATCGGCTGACGGTGTCGGCAGCCTCGCCGGCACCTTGGCCGAAGCCACCGGCGAGGATGTCGGTCGGCGACAGGGCTTCGCGCTGACCGTTGGCGCCGACCTGACCGGTGAAGATGCCGTTGGCGTTGGCTGAGAATCCGCGGCCGAAGCCGCCGACGATTCCGGCGAGCAGCGCCTGGCTGACAAGGCTGCCCTCGCGGCTGACAACGCGGCCGCGCACGCCCGACTTTCCGGCGAAGGAGATGAACCCCTTGACCTCGCTCACCGCGAAGCGGCCACCGGGTTGCGCGCAGGTCATGCGCACCAGCTTGACGTAGACCTTCTCCGCCGAGAGATCACCGCGCGCCGCGCCATTGACGAGGCAGCCGGTGATGTCGGTGGTGAGCAGCTTGTTGCCGCGCATCACCGAGCGGGCCGGTCCGGTGATCCGGAGCACGACGGGAAGCGGATCGCTCTGGCTGGCAACGCCGGTCGAGGCATCGACACCCACGATGACCGTTGCCGGTGCGTAGCTGTTAGGCGGCAGGTAATCGCGGCTCGCTTCGAGCAGCAGTGCCGGCGCAGTCTCTGCCGCGAGCGGCTTCCCGTCCTTGCCCGTCTCCGCGCTGAAATTCATTAGGCTGAGCTGCCCGCCTTGCGCTTCCGGCCCTCCTTGCGGTGGCTGGACAGCCCCGCCGGTGCCGACGCCGGGGCCATAGGCCGGTGGCGGTGGCCCATACTGAGTTGCTTGCGGTGCGGCTGCAGGCGCGTTCGCGGCGTCGCTGAGCTGTGAACGCAGATTGGCATTCTCGGCTGAGATCGCGTCGATCGCCGCCTGACCGTCGGAGCGCATCTGCGCGTTCTCGCTGCGCAGGGCCTCAAGCTCCTGCTCGATCTCGGGGCGCGGCAGCTGCGATTGCTGCAGATCCTTGATCGCGCGGCCCTGTGCATCGAGCCGGTTGCCGTAACTTGCGACGAACTCGCGCTGCGAGAGGTTACGATTGACGAGGCCCCCGGTGTCGATCGTCGCCGCGCCATTGGCATCGGTGCCAGCCTCGTCGCCGTCGCCGCCGAAGATGAACATGCCGCCGCCGATGAGCGCGATGGCCCCGATCCCGGCGAGCAGCATCTTCTGGCGCTGCGCGATCTGCGAATTGAGGTTGCGCCGTCCGCTTTCGCGCGCTTCCGGCGAGCCTGGCAGAGGCCTCTTTTCGGCGTCCTTCTGTGGTGCCTCGGCCATCAGTCGAGCCCTCCCTTGGCAAAGACAAGGAAGGCACTGGTCGCTTCACCGGGAGCGAGTGCATCGCGGCCATAGGCGAAGGCGAGCGCGCCTGCGGGACCTTCGCGCTCGGAGCCAAGCGCAAGGCTCTCCTGGCCGAGGTTGCGCACGAGGAAACGCTGTCCGGTGAGTTCATCGCCCTGGTATTCCGCGACCAGCTGGACCTCGATCCCGCCGGTTCGGCGCGGAGCCGAAAGTTCGGCGCGGGCAGTGAAACCGGGCAGGACGGCATCGCTCGCCATCGCCTCGATCAGGCGGATCGCAGCGTCCTCGGGTCCGGTCTCGGTCTCCCATTCGGTAGCCGCAGCTTTAGCGAGCGCGGGATTGGTAATGAAGAGCTGGGTCGCTTCCTCACCACCGAGGCGGCAGGCGAACTTGTAGACATAGCCCGCCTTGCTGGTCGCAAAGAAGCTGACCCGGGCAGCGGCAAATTGCGGGGGCACGGAGATATATATGTCTCCGCGCACCGGCTCATGCGTCACCTGGAAGTCGTTGTAGGGAAAGCCGCTCGCGATCTTCGAGACATTGGCAAAGCCATCATCGATGAGCGCGATCCTTGTGAGTTCGCCGCGGGCGAGTTCGCAGTCGATGGTCGCATTGTCAGCCGCTTCGACGAACTGGTCGGCATGCGCCGGGACCGGCGCGAGCGCGAAGGCGAGTACGGCGAGGCCGGTCAGCTTGAGCCCGTGATCGGGGCGCTTTGTCGCGCCGATCGCGAAACAGGCAAGGCCGGTTCCGGCAAGCGCCGCAGCGAGGGGGGATGGGAGAAGGCTCATTGGCCGGGTTCCTCCTTGTCGGTGGGAAGTTGTTCGAAGCCGGCGAGCGCGAGGCTGAGACCACGCTTCGACCAGCGGAAACGGAATGAGCGACGCTGGCTCGCGATCACCTGCGCGCCGACGAAGGTCTTGAGCGTGCCGGTGACGGTCGAGGTCAGGGCCTTGGGATCGACATGCATTTCCGCGATCACGAAGGCCTGGCTGATGTCCGAGCCGCGCTGTTCCTCGACGATTCTGATAAGCTCAGCCTTGAGGCGGCCGTGCGCAGCGGGATCGGCGAGCTTCAGGATGTTCGCCATCCAGTAGTCGAGGCTTTCCGGTGCCCGGTTGAGGAGCATCAGCGAGGTGTCGCGGGTGACGAGCTCGAGATAGGGCGCATCGATCCCACCGCTCGAGACGGTGATCCGCTCGTCGGTGATCGGCACCAGCACCACTTGCTCATCGCGGGTTACCGCGGCACCGAGGCTGACCAGCGTGGTCAGGCCCAGGACACCCGCCAGCACGGCAAAGCGGTTGCGTTGCCGCAGGTAGGCCTGCGCCTGTTCGTGCGCGAATTCTGCTCGCATGGGTCGCCTCCCTCAGCCCGCCAACAGGCGGCAGTGGGAGGGCGGCGTGGCTTTCAGCCCGAGAAAGCTCCCGGGCAGGTACCAGTACGCAGCATGCACCAGTGCCGAACCGGCGCCGCGTGCCTTTGCCTTCCGCAAGGCAAGCCAGGCCCCGGCGGCCAGGCCGATACCGATGAAGATATGCTGCGAGAGAATGCCCCAGGCGAAGGGAATGAGAATCCCTGCAAACTCGTCGATGGTCCAGAAGCCGATGAGCTCCGGGTCGTCGAGCCGCCGTGGAACAAGGTACCTGTCGGCCATGCCGCCCTCCTGTCGTGACCGGATCCGCTGATCAGATGACCGCGGTCACGACCGAGGTGACGATCGGCACGCCGGTGCCGACACCGATCCCGACGCCGACCGGGACTGCGACCTGGCCGAGCGAGAAGCGCCCTGAGGCGAGACCGATCAGACCGCCCGCGAGGCTGAGCACGGTGATGATTTTGCCGCCCGAGCCTTCGAGAAAGTCGGTGAACTTGGTCAGCGCGGGATCGAAGGTGGTGTCCGCGCCGGCAAAGGCGGCACCGGCGCAGGCCAGCGCCACGCAGGCGGGAAGAATGTAGTCGCGGCCACGAACGCGGTTGAACTTGCGCTGCTGGGCCGGAAGGGCAGTCTTGGTGGTCATGGATGGAACCTTTCGAGGGATTGAACATCAGACAGCGATGCGTTCGCTGTATGTTCTCTCCTCTCTCCGGAGCTGGGCTGTAGGAAATCGGGAACTGGGTTTTGGGACTGCCGGCCAAGCAAAAAGCGACATCTGGAGGTGCGCAGGCTGGGATTCGCGCAGGCTGATTGCGGAGCAGCGCCGACTGTGCCGGCTTCTGAGCGAAGCGAGCCGCGATAAGCGCGCCGGCGGCCGAAATTCGCGCGAATCATTGAAGGAAGCCGATTCGCGCCTTCCTTTATGTTCTCCAAATGTTCTTTTCGTTTTCCTACAGGCTTCCTTCGCGGTTAGCCGGTGAGTCGATCACATCTTGAGAAAAGGATTCGTCGATGACCAACATGGCGCTTTTTGCCGAACAACAGGTTCGCGCCGATCTCGCCCGGCTGCTTTTGGCCGCCGTCGAAGGCAGCGGTCGCGCCCGCTGCGACATAGCGCGCGACGCACAGATCCATAAAGACGCTTTACGCCGCATTCTTGCCGGTGAGCGCTCGGCCAGCCTCGGCGAAGCCTTGCGCATTCTTGCGGCAAGCGGCGTCGCGCCGCATGCGCACTTGCTCCTGTTCCTCGTCAGCAGCGGCGATCACGCGATTGCCTGGCTGCAATCGGACCTCGCGCAATTCTTCGAGGACTTTTCCGGAGAGCTGCCTTCAGCGCTCGAACGTGTCCTGGGCAACCAGGTTTACGATGTGAAGCCGCGCTGGGCCAAGGGCACCGCGCATCGTGTTGCACGGCTGCTCTCCGATCACATTGATGAGCTCGAACGCAAGGACGCGCTCCTTGGCGATGTCTTTGCCGGTGCCGAAGGAGGCCATCGTGGGTGAAGAGATCGACAAAGGAGTGACTGAGGCCCGCCGGGTCACTCGGCTCATCCGCTTGCCTGAGGTGCAGCACCGTGTTGGTCTTGGCCGTTCAACGATCTATCGCTGGATGAGCGAAGGCAAGTTTCCGAAGCCGGTGCAACTCGGTGGCTATGCGGTCGCATGGGCGGAAGACGATGTTGAAGCTTGGATCGCTCGAAAACTCGCCTGCTAACGGTAAGGTCTCGAAAGCCCGACCGACCACGACCAAACGTACCATCATTTCCTTCGTCGTAGCCGTTTCCCGGGATTACGGCGCCATCTCGGGAAGCGATTGGCAAGAAGTATGAAGCCAGAAATAGCGATGACGGTCCCACCGATGCCAAACAGGAGCAGCCACCAGCTGTTGATCCGGTCGCGCTGAGTCCAGTCCATGATATGGAGCCCCCAGATAAAATCGAAGAGGCGCCAGGTATCGCTGCGCGCCGCGAGCACCGCGCCGGTTGAAGCGTCGATGTAGAGGCGCGTGCCATCCGGATCGGCGAATTGCACCTGCCACGCCGGAAACGGTCCGCCGAATTCGGTGCCGACCGGCGCTTCGATCGACTTCGAGGATTTGATCGCGGTGCCGGGTCCCGTCCAGGCAGCCGAGGCGATTTGCTCGGCGGTCTCGCGGGAGAGCGGCGACAATTTCCGTCCGGTCACTGCTTCGTGCAGTGTTGCGCTGCCATTGACGCGCTTCAACTCGACCACCGGCCTTCCGTTGACGGTCTTAGTCGTTGCCGAGACCAGGTCGCCCTCGATAACCGCCCAAGCGGGTAGCGGAGCGTCAGCACCCAAGGGTAACTGCTCGCGCGAGATCACGTGCTCGGAGCGGACATGTTCGATTTTCAGGAACGACATGATCGTCCCTGTTGCCATCCACAGGAGCGCTTGCACGCCGACGAAGACAGCGAGCCACTTGTGGACTTTGCTGCCGAAGATGTGCAGCCGAAGCTTGCGCGAACGCTGGATTGTCATTGCGGAAGCGGCCGCTTGATCAGTTGGGACGCGGAGCGCGTGACGAGGAGTGGTACTGGACGATTTTCCAAGCGCCATCCTTGTGAGTCAGCACTGATGTAGCGACCCCGTCGCGCTCGATCACGCGGCCATCCGTGAGGGCAATCCGGTAGCGGTAGGTTTCATGACCAAACGCCACATGACCGACCATCCGGACGTTCACTGTTGGATTGGTGAATGTGAACTGGGTGATCTCGCCGAACTCCGGGCCGAGATGGTGCTCCATGTACTGCGCGAACGTGCCCTCGGCCTTGCCATTCTCGAACACCAGGGAGTCCGCGGCAAACAGCATACGCATGGTAGCCTCGTCACGGGCAACCAGTGCTTCGCGGTAGGCAACGAGCACGGACTCTGCCTGCTGCGTGAGCGCGTCCGGTGCCGCGGTTTGGGTGCCATGGGCCGAATGATCGGCGTGATCGGCGTGCTGAGCGTGTGCCGCAGGGACGAACGCACCGAGTGCCGCTGCAGCCGCAGCCGCGAAACCTATAGACCTCATAATTTACCCCTCAGAACCAGAATCGGACGCCTACAACGTAGTTGGTCACGCTCGGATCTTCGCCCGCGAGGCGGGCATAGTCCGCGCTTTGGCCCACCTTCCATTCCTGTTCAATGCCGATGTAAGGGGCGAACTCGCGAGCGATTTCGTAACGGAGGCGCAGCCCCAGTTCGACCGAATCCAGGCCCGCACCGATGCCGAGCTCGGGAATGTCCTGAGCAGAAAGACTTACCTCAGCCCGAGGTTGCAGGAGAAGGCGCTGCGTGATGCGCTGGTCAAGCTCGCCTTCTACACTTGCAGTCAGGTCGCCCTTGTTTGACAGAAAAGCGGCTGCATCGAGTTCAAAAGTATAGGGTGCCAAACCCTGCACACCGATGACGGCATGGGTGCGCTCGGGACCGGTCAGATCCTGCCGGACGCCAACCTGAAGATCCCACCACGGTCCGATCGCGTGGCTCCAAAGTCCCTGTATCTCAGCGGATTCGGGGCTGTCGCCGAAGGTGCCTTCGCCCTCGCTCTTGAACCAGAACTTGTCGAGGTCGCCGCCGTAATAGCCCTGTACATCCCACAGGTATCCATCGCCGCCTTCTCTTGCGCGATATTCGGCGCGGTCGCCCTGGAACCAGAACACGTTCATCCCGCCGTTCTCGGCGCGCAGAGCATCGCGCGAGGCGCGCATCGCTTCGGCGCCCCAGATCGCATCGGCGGCGCGGGCCGGTCCCGATCCCGCCGCAGCCGGAGGCGGTCCTTGTGGGATGGGGGTCATGTCCATAGTGCCATGGTCCATGGCTCCGTGGTCCATCGTCTGATGGTCCATCGGCGCTTGGCCGGACGATTGCATCCCTTCATGGCCCATCGCCGCGTGGTCCATGCTTTCCATGCTCGAATGGTCCATTCCCTCCTTCTGGCTATGGTCCATCTGAGAATGATCCATGCCCGAATGGCCGTCGTGCCGATCGGCGGAGACGGGTTCGGCCGGTTGCGCTGTGGGCGCACACGCTCCCTCGGGCACCGGATGGCCCATGGCGCGATGGCGTGCCGCCTCCTTTTCGCATTCCGTCTGGGCAGGCGTTTGTGCGGCAGGCATCGCGTGACCTGAATGGTCCTGTGCGATGGCGGGAGCGGCAGTGCTCGCGAGGAGCATGGCGACGAGCAGGCGCATCAGTCTTCTCCCACCCGCTTCACATCGGGCTGGTTTCCTCGCGGCGCGACGGTCACGATCTGGAACATGCCCGAATGCATGTGATAGAGCAGATGGCAGTGGAAGGCCCAGTCGCCTTCCTCGTCGGCGGTGAGGTCGAAGGTGGCGATGCCGCCGGGCTGGACGATTACCGTGTGCTTCTGCGGCTGGCGATCGGCGGGCGCGCCGTTGACCAACTCGAAGAAATGGCCGTGCAAGTGGATCGGGTGCGCCATCATCGTGTCGTTCACGAGTTTGACCCGGACTCGCTCGTTATAGGCGAAGCGGATTGGATCGTCGCTGACGGCGGTGAACTTCTTGCCGTCGAACGACCACATGTAGCGCTCCATATTGCCGGTCAGGTGAATTTCCATGCTCCGTGACGGGCGGCGCAGATCGTCGTTCGGCTCGAGCGCCACGAGATCCTTGTAGTTGAGAACCTTGTGCGGAACGTTGTCCAGGCCAAGGCCCGGATCGCCCATTCGATCGACGGGGTTCATCGACACCATGTCGATGCCGGGGCCGACCTTTACGTCGGGAGGCAGTTTGGACGTGTCACGCATATTCATGCCGCCCATGTCCATGCCCGCCATCGGTTCGGCAGCAGCACCTTGTGATGACATGTCGTGGCCCATGGCCGAATGGTCCATCCCGGCCATGTCGCCACCGCCATGATTCATTCCGCCCGACCCGTGGTTCATGCCCATGTCCGCCATCGTCAACAGCGGGGGGTCGCGTAGGGGCGGTACACTTGCCCGCGCACCGGGGCGGGATGCCAAGGTCGCTACAGCCATGCCTGAGCGGTCCATGCTTTCGGCCACGATCGTGCGGGCTTCGCCAGTCGGCTCGACAATAATGTCGTAAGTCTCGGCCGTGCCGATCTGGAATTCCTCGACTTCGACCGGGCGCACGTTCTGGCCGTCGGCACCGACCACCCAGAACTTGACCCCGGGAATACGAACATTGAAGAACGTCAT
Organism: uncultured Erythrobacter sp.; assembly: GCA_947499095.1. Lineage (GTDB taxonomy): Bacteria > Pseudomonadota > Alphaproteobacteria > Sphingomonadales > Sphingomonadaceae > Qipengyuania. Next base: position 236,372 of record CANMMR010000005.1, on the reverse strand, counting down.
GGCGCTGCCGTTGATTATGCGCAGCCGCACCCGTTCGCCGGGGTTGAAGAGATACTCCAACCCTTCTTCCGGTCCCCGCCCGTTGGCGAGATAGGTGTAGGTCGAACCCGTTACGTCCAGAATGTCGGTCGCCATCATGCGCATACGCGCCCACATCCTGCGGTCCTCGCCCGACAGGGGATAGTCGTCGGTCCAGGTATTCTGCTGGTAATTGAAGTAGCCTTCGCCCTTCTTGAGCTTGTCCATGATGGTATGTGGATGGAGAGGGGTGAATTCGCTCAGCAACAGGACGTAATCGCGGTCGGCCTGGACCGGATCGGTTGCGGCGGGTTCGACCACGATCGGGCCGTAGTGCCCCGCCTGCTCCTGCAGCCCCGAGTGACTGTGCCACCAGTAGGTGCCGCTCTGTCGCAGCGCGGGAATGTCATAAACGAATGTCTCACCCGGCTTGATCCCCGGGAAGCTGACGCCGGGAACGCCGTCGAACTGGAAAGGCAGCAGCAGGCCGTGCCAGTGGATCGAGCTGTCTTCATCGAGCGTGTTCGTGACCGCGAGCCGAACCGGCTGACCTTCCTTGAGGCGAACCAGCGGACCCGGCACGCTGCCGTTGACGGCGATCGCGTGTCCGCGACGCCCCTGCACGACGCGAGGCCCTTCGCCGATTGTCAGAGCGATGTCGCGGCCCGACACCTCGTCGAAACCGGGGCGGATAGATTCATTACCGTGCAGATCGGCACCGCGGGCCCAGGCAGGCAGGGCCAATGCACCTGCGCCCAGCGCTCCAGCCCCTAACAGTCGTCGACGTGAAACCAGCAATTCGGACATGGGTCTTGCAACTCCTTTGGCCCTTGTCATATATACCCCCCAGGAGTATTGCAAGATACCCCGCGGGGTATTGCGGCAGATGGAGTGCTAAACGTGTCAGCAACCGATGGTTCCCGCATCGTTAATCGTCTTCGCAGGATCGAAGGACAGGTGCGCGGCGTCGCGCAGATGATCGAAGACGATCGCTACTGTATCGACGTCCTCAATCAGGTGCAGGCAGTAAAGGCTGCACTGGGTCGGGCCGAGAGCGAGATACTCAAGCGCCATGCTGCGTGCTGTGTGGCTGAAGCGATTGCCAGCGGCGACGCTGACGAGCAGAAGCAGAAGTTCGGCGAACTGGTCGACCTGTTCGAGAGGGCAAAGCGGTGACTTCCGTTCTTCGCCTTTTCGCCAGCCTGGCCCTCTTCCTCTCGGCAACGGTTGCGTTCGCGCACGGTGACGAAAAGCAGGGCGGCGAAGAGGCGCGTCCAGCGGCAAGCGAGGTCGCCCATGCTCAGCCCGGGCACGATATGGAGGCAACGGGAAGCGCTGCGATTTCGAATGAAGCCGTGGAAGGTCACGATGACGAGCAGGCTCAGAGCGAAGGTATCATCGGCGTTCTCAAGAGCCTGCATCCGACAACGGTCCACTTTCCGATAGCGCTCTTCTTGATGGCCGCGCTTACCGAGCTGTTCGTTATGTCCCACCGTACACCCGAACGTGAAGCGGCCGTAAGGATCATGATCTTTGGCGGCGCTGCGGGAGGTGTCCTCGCCGCCCTCTTCGGGTGGATACACACTGGCCTGTGGTTCGGCGGCGATTTCGTCATGCAAGTCCACCGCTGGAACGGCATGCTGATTGCTGTGCTGGGCATTGCAGCAGCCTGGATTGCTTACCGCGCTTCAGGTTCGCGCGCTGCTCTGCGCGCATTGCTTTTTCCGATTGCCGCATTGCTCATTGTTCAAGGCTTCATGGGTGGAGAGCTCGCCCACGGACTCAATCATCTTAAGCTCTAAAGGAACCTCTCATGCGTCCCGTTACCCTCGCATTCGCTGGAAAGTTGCTTGTTGTGCCTTCCTGCCTGTTGACGCTTGCAGCATGCGGTGACCCCGAAATGCCGGTCGATGATGGAGCGCCGGCGGCTGAGACGACGATCGCTTCTCCCGCTGCGACCAAGCCCGAAGTTACGGCCACGCCCGCAACGGATGAGCCGATTGCCGTTCCTACCCAGGCTCCTTCGCCCAGTTCATCGCCCACTGCTTCGGCTCGCAAGGCCAGCCCTGCCCCTGTGGCGACACCTGCACCTGCCCCGACCGCAACGGCCGCTGCGGATCCGCATGGCGGGCACGACATGTCGAACATGTCGGAAGAGGACATGAAAACCATGGGACACGACTGATGAACTCGAATGGAAACAAGACCCGCCGCCCCTTTCTGCCCGTGCTCGGCACTGCACTTCTCGTAGCATGCACAGGCGCAGCTCAGGCTGCGAACTTCACCATGTACCGCGATCCCAGTTGCGGATGCTGCGAAGCCTGGGCAGCGCATATGCGCCACGGTGAAAAGCACGAGGTCGAGACGGTCGGTCACCCCGACATGGCGTCGGTAAAGACTGAGCACGGCGTGCCAGATGACTTGCGTTCGTGCCATACGATGATCGCGGACGGCTATGTGATAGAAGGACATGTGCCTTCAACTGACGTCGAGCGCCTGCTCGCTGAAAGGCCCGAATGGGTCCAGGGTCTGGCGGTCGCAGGTATGCCGCTCGGCTCGCCAGGTATGGAAGCCGGGGGACGGACCCAGGCCTATCAGGTCATCGCTTTCGGCAATGGCCGCCGTGAGATTTTCGCGTCCTATCCCTGATCTCGATCACACACTCCTGCCACGCAGAGGAGGCCGACTATGAGCTGTTGCGATACCCATCACACGGAGGATGCGAGAGGGGAAGGCAGCGCGATCGATCCCGTCTGCGGCATGAGTGTGACGATCGAGGGCGCCACACATGTCGCTGAGCAGGATGGTGCGACCCACTACTTCTGTTCGGCGCGGTGCAAGGACAAGTTCGTAGCCGACCCGGAGCACTATCTTTCGGGCGCGCATCTCAATCAGGTCGAGGACGTTCCCGAAGGGACGATCTATACCTGTCCCATGCATCCCGAGATCCGCCAGGTAGGACCGGGAAGCTGCCCCATCTGCGGTATGGCGCTGGAGCCCGAGACGGTCAGCCTGGAGGATGGACCCGATCCCGAACTCGTCGACATGACGCGGCGCTTCTGGGTCAGCACGCTCTTCACCTTGCCGTTGTTCGTCTACGCGATGAGCGACATGGTACCCGGGATCAGCTTCGACCGGCTGATCGAGCCGGCAAGTGCGCAATGGGCCCAACTGTTTCTCGCTACACCGGTGGTGCTGTGGGGTGGCTGGCCTTTCTTCGTGCGGGCGTGGCAATCCATCAAGACCCGCAATCTCAACATGTTCACCTTGATCGGTTTCGGTGTTGCGATTGCCTTTCTGTTCAGCCTCGTCGCGACGCTCCTGCCCGATATATTCCCGCCCGCCTTCCGCGATCACTCTGGCCACGTCGGTGTCTATTACGAGGCGGCGGCGGTCATCACCACACTTGTCCTGCTCGGCCAAGTGCTTGAACTCAGGGCGCGCGGCTCGACATCGAGCGCGCTGCGTGCGCTTCTAGAACTCGCGCCGCCGACAGCGGTCAAGATATTCGGGGCTGGCGACGAGCGCGAAGTGTCGCTCGACCATTTGGCGAGCGGTGACCTGCTCCGCGTCCGCCCGGGTGACAAGGTACCGGTCGATGGCGAGGTGACCGAAGGCGCGAGCTCCATCGACGAGTCCATGATCAGCGGCGAGCCATTGCCGGTTTCCAAGAAGGTCGGCGACCAGGTGATCGGCGGAACGGTCAATCAGACGGGTGGCTTTGTGATGCGCGCTGGCGCAGTCGGTAAGGATACGATGCTGTCCAAGATCGTCCAGATGGTTGCCGAGGCACAGCGCAGCCGGGCACCGATCCAGCGCCTGGCCGACCAAGTCGCGGCCTGGTTCGTGCCTGCAGTGGTCGTGATAGCGGTCGTTACCTTTATTGTCTGGGCAATCTGGGGGCCATTCCCGGCGCTGGCCTATGCACTGGTCAATGCGATTGCGGTCCTCATCATCGCCTGTCCTTGCGCGCTAGGACTAGCTACGCCGATGTCGATCATGACCGGTACCGGCAAGGGCGCCCAGCACGGCATCCTCATTCGCAACGCCGAGGCGCTCGAGACGCTTGAAAAGATCGACACGCTGGTGGTCGACAAGACCGGCACGCTAACAATGGGCAAACCCGATCTCGTAGCCGTGACCCCTCGCGATGGCCTTGATGAAACGGATTTCCTTTCCGCCGTCGCAGCAGTCGAAGCAGGAAGCGAACATCCACTCGCCCACGCCATCGTGGAAGGCGCCAAGGCACGAGGAGTGACATTCCAAGCTGCGTCGGATCTCTCGTCCACCACCGGTGAGGGTGTCGAAGCCCGCGTAGGATCGCGCATGGTTGCTATCGGCAACGAGAAACTCATGCGTCGGCTGGGTATCGAGGATCCGGAATGGCTCGGTTCGGCAGAGGCAGGCCGCGCACAGGGCCAGACGGTAATGTTCGTCGCCATCGATGGTGCACCGGCAGGACTTATCGCGGTCGCCGACCCGATCAAGTCGACCAGCGCTGCGGCCATCCGGGCGCTGCACGAGCGCGGAATCGACGTGGTGATGCTCACTGGGGATAGCCGCGCCACTGCCGAAGCCGTGGCGCGCCAGATCGGTATCAACGAGGTCGAAGCCAACGTTTCGCCGGAAGACAAGCATCGCAAGGTCGAGGCTCTCAAGGCTTCAGGCAAGCGCGTTGCTATGGCCGGGGATGGCATCAACGATGCGCCTGCGCTGGCGGCTGCGGACGTCGGCATCGCGATGGGAACCGGTACCGATGTCGCGATCGAGAGCGCCGGCGTCACTCTGGTCCGCGGCGACCTCACCGGCGTGCTCCAGGCTATCGTGCTGTCGCGCGCCACCATGCGCAATATTCGCCAAAACCTCGTATTCGCGTTCGGTTACAATGCGCTCGGCATCCCGGTAGCGGCGGGCGTGCTGTTTCCCGCCTTTGGCCTTCTTCTCAATCCGATGATCGCTGCCGCGGCCATGAGCCTCTCGTCGGTGTCGGTCATCGCCAATGCCCTGCGTCTTCGTGGGCTCAAACTTCCAACCTTGAGCAAAGGTCGGCCATGATCGCAGCAACGGCAATCGGAATAGTGCTTTTCCTTGCGTCGCTGACCTTGCATCTCGCGATGTTGCGCTTGGCCAAGAAAGTGTCGCCGCCAGGACTCGCGCCGGCCGGCTTGCGACTGACGGGCGGTTCCTTGCTCGTTCTCATCAGCCACATGCTGGTAGCTGTCGTATTCGCAGTCGGTTTCGCATGGGCCGCCTCGCTCGGACTTGGCGGGTTCGCCAAGGAACAGACCATGTCGGCTATGGATTACTATTACTTCGCCCTGATCACCGTCACGACAGTGGGCTTAGGCGACATCTATCCAACCGATCACCTCAGAGTGATCGCGGGCATCGCGTCGCTGACAGGTTTCATCCTGATCAGCTGCACAGCCCAGTACGTATACAAGACGATGAGCCAACAGGAGGATTGAATGGCCGACAACCACAGCGCGGATCACCAGCAGAACGGTGGTGGAGGCAACTACTGGCGCTTCATGGCGATGGTGGCGACGTCGACCGCGATCATGTTCGGCCTGATGTATCTGAACACATACGAGCTTGATCACGTGTTCTGGAGCGAGACGCGCTTCTGGATGACGTTCGTCATGGGCGGCATGATGATTATCGTCATGCTCCTCTTCATGTGGGGCATGTACAAGGACAAGACCAAGAACTTCATCATCCTGGGCGTAGGCGCGCTGGTCTTTGCGGCGGCGCTGTGGCTGGTCCGCAGCCAGGCGACCGTCAACGACGAGGAATATATGTCGGCGATGATCCCGCACCATTCGATCGCAATCATGACGAGCGCGCGGGCCGAGATCACCGATCCGCGTGTTCGCAAGTTGGCGGACTCGATCATTGAGGCTCAGGTCAAGGAAATTGCCGAGATGAAAATGCTTATCGAGGATATCGAAAAGAACGGTGAGATGGGCGACGGCACGCCACTCCCCGCACGGACGACCGATCTCACACCAGAGCTATTGCAGGAAGCCGAGCAGGCGGTCGAGCGTCCTATCAGCCCGGAGGTGCGCGACGAGGTTACGACGCGCGAATAGATCCTCCGGCCAGATTTATCCCGCAATTCACGAAAATGTGAATTTGCGGGATAAAAACGTAATCGGATGGCTTTGCGGAGATGGTTCGCTGGCCGTTTTTGCGGACTTGCGTCGACGATGCCAAAGCTAGATAATTGCGTATTCTGAGTTCTCAAAAAGCTACGTCGCTGATCGCTCAATTTATTGCAGCGTAATCAGAAAGCTGTTCCCATCCGGTGCCGGGACCCGCAGCTAGGCCCGCATAAATTCCGAGCTTGCCGCCTCAATGAATGATTTGGCCGGACACCGACTGGCAGATTTCAGTGCGAGAAAATGGGAAAGCAGCCAATCAAGTAGGCGAAGGTCACCAGACTTCCAGGTAGCATTCCATTTCCATAAGTATGAATCCGAGCCTGCAGGCGCAATCGCCCGGCAGGACTACTCCCAGGAAATCACCCCGTCGGCAGAACGCCAGCTCGCTGGCCGGATCATCTTTTCGTGTGCGATACGGACTGACCTGATCTCCGCTTCGATCTCGCGCCGCCAATGCGCGAGGAAGTCGAACAGTACCGGAAAATCCGGTGCTGCGTCGTATTCCTGCCAGGCATAGACCTGCAAGAGCGAGGGGTGATCCGGCATGAAATAGCAGATTTCTGCCGTGGTCAGCCCATATCCGTCCAGCTGAACCAGAAAAGCGCGATCGGTCATTGCAGCGTGGGCTGGCTGTCCGGGCCGTCAAGCGAGCGCAGCGCCGCGAATAAGTCGTCAACGCAAACCGGACCTTTGAGTTCGGGGGGCTGGCGCATCGCCGGTTGGTTTTCGACGGCATGCCGATCAGATGCCCAGGAAGCCAGGATGGCTCGCTTCACTTCGGGCTCAAGCGCTGGATGATGCGCTACATCGAAGGGGTGCAGATAGCGTGCGAATGGTTGCGACATGGGAACATCCTCCTTTCTGCCTTGCCGCTTATCACTCACCGCGGATTGCTCCGCTCAGGGTATTTTGTGAGTCTATTTTGGGCCGTCAAGACCCTGATAAAGCATACGGAAAAAGCCCGTCGGCACTCGCAATCGGCGAGTGCCAAAAAATCTGATTTGGACCTCTTGAAGCCGTTTTCGGCAAAACTAGATCGCGAAATGCCTCCTGCCGATCATCCGGGGGAGGCGCTGTAAGTCATTTCGCTTTGTAATGGAGGTTATGCATGCATTTCCGACCTTTGCACGATCGCGTGCTGGTTCGCCGAATCGAGGCCGAAGAAAAGACGGCCGGCGGCATCATCATCCCTGACACCGCCAAGGAAAAGCCGATGGAAGGCGAAGTCGTCGCCGTCGGCCCGGGTGCACGTGACGATGCCGGGAGGTTGGTCGAACTTGCCGTCAAGGCAGGCGATCGCATCCTGTTCAGCAAGTGGTCCGGCACTGAAGTGCGGATCGACGGCGAGGACCTGCTCATCATGAAGGAGAGCGACATCCTCGGCATCATCGAAACCACCGCCGAACTCAAGAAGGCGGCGTAAGCAACCAACCCGATCTTCGGTTCAATCGAAAGAAGAGAAAGGAGCAGGCCAGATGGCTGCGAAAGAAGTAAAATTTGCGTCGGATGCGCGTGATCGCATGCTCCGCGGCGTGGATACGCTTGCAAATGCGGTCAAGGTAACTCTCGGCCCCAAGGGCCGCAACGTGGTGATCGAGAAGAGCTTCGGCGCCCCTCGTATCACCAAGGATGGCGTTACTGTCGCCAAGGAAATCGAACTCAAGGACAAGTTCGAGAACATGGGCGCGCAGATGCTGCGCGAAGTCGCCAGCAAGCAGAACGACAAGGCTGGTGACGGCACCACGACTGCCACCGTCCTGGCACAGGCCATCGTGCGCGAAGGTGCCAAGGCAGTTGCCGCCGGCATGAACCCGATGGACCTGAAGCGCGGTATCGACCTCGCCGTCGGCGCCGTGGTCAAGGACCTCGAAATCCACGCCAAGAAGGTGTCCGCCAACAGCGAAATCGCGCAGGTCGCGACGATCTCCGCCAATGGCGACGAAACCGTCGGCCGCATCCTCGCCGAAGCGATGGAGAAGGTCGGCAATGAAGGCGTGATCACCGTCGAGGAAGCCAAGAGCCTCGAAACCGAGCTCGAAACGGTCGAGGGCATGCAATTCGACCGCGGCTACCTCTCGCCTTATTTCGTGACCAACGCCGAAAAGCTCAAGGTGGAACTCGAGGATCCTTACATCCTCATCCACGAGAAGAAGCTGTCGAACCTACAGGCAATGATTCCGCTGCTCGAACAGGTCGTGCAGTCGGGCAAGCCGTTGCTGATCATCGCCGAGGATGTCGAGGGCGAAGCCCTGGCAACCCTGGTGGTGAATAAGCTGCGCGGCGGCCTCAAGGTCGCGGCGGTCAAGGCACCCGGCTTCGGCGATCGCCGCAAGGCCATGCTGGAGGATATTGCCATCCTCACCGCCGGCAACGTGGTCAGCGAGGAACTCGGCACCAAGCTGGAAAATGTCACGATCGGCATGCTCGGCCGGGCCAAGAAGGTCATCATCGACAAGGACAACACGACCATCGTCGATGGCGCGGGCAACCGGGCCGACATCGATGCCCGTGTCAGCCAGATCCGTGCCCAGATCGAGACAACGACCAGCGACTATGACCGTGAAAAGCTGCAAGAACGCGTCGCCAAGCTGGCTGGCGGCGTTGCCGTCATCCGCGTCGGCGGTGCGACCGAAGTCGAGGTCAAGGAGCGCAAGGACCGTGTCGACGACGCGCTGCACGCAACCCGTGCTGCTGTCGAGGAAGGCATTCTGCCGGGCGGAGGTATCGCACTGCTCCGGGCGCTCAAGTCGCTGGAGGGCCTCAAGGCCGCCAATGACGACCAGCAGTCGGGTATCGACATCGTTCGCCGCGCGCTGCGCGCTCCGGCTCGCCAGATTGCCGAAAACGCGGGCGAGGACGGTGCCTATATCGTCGGCAAGCTGCTCGAAGGCGACGACTACAACCATGGCTTCAATGCCGCGACCGGCGAATATGAAGACCTGGTAAAGTCGGGTGTCATCGATCCGGCAAAGGTGGTGCGCGCAGCGCTGCAGGATGCGGCTTCGGTCGCCTCGCTGCTGATCACCACCGAGGCGCTGGTGGCCGAACTGCCCAAGGAAGACACGCCCGCACCGATGCCGGCGATGGACTTCTAATCCGGTGAGGAGAGCGCGGTGTGACCCCGCGCTCTCCCATCCTCAAGCACACCGCTGGCGGCAGTGCTGCCCGGGCGCCTGCACACGCCGTTCTGGGCGAGGCAGGCTTCAAACGCGGCAACATCGGAAAATGGGTCGAATGAGAGAGGAGGAGATAATGACCGACAGGTATCTGAACTATCTTTCACGCGAACATGCGCGGCTGGAGCACGAAATCCGGCTGGAAAGCAAACGACCCCGGCCTGACGAAGTTCTGATTGCCCGCCTGAAGAAGCTCAAGCTGGCGCTCAAGGACCAGATGCAAAGCTGGGCTTCGGATCACGCGAGCAGCGATCGGCTGACCGCGTAAACGGACTGGATCCAATCATATTCTCTCCTGGAAGGAGGCCAGGCGCACCTCTATCGGTGTGCCTGGTTTTCTCTTGCAAGGCACTGAAAACAAACCGATAAAAAATCTTTATCGGGTCTTGAAACCAATTGCGCGTTTCCTAATTTTTTCATTACCGGATGCCATAAAGGGTCCGGTTGGACAGAGGGCGTCGGCTCTTAGTTCCCGGCGCCTCTCATGCCCAGATTGCTCAACAAGGAGGATTTGGAAATGAGAACTGCATTTGATTTGACCCCCTATCGCCGCTCGACGGTCGGTTTCGATCGGCTCTTCGATGCGCTCGAGAACAGCTTCCGCGCCGAGACGCAGGATAGCTATCCACCCTTCGACATCGTCCGCACCGGCGAAGACAGCTACCGGATCACGTTGGCGGTTGCCGGCTTCCGTCCGGACGAAATCGACATCACTGCACAGCAGAACCAGCTCGTCATCTCCGGTCAGAAGAGCGAGAAGGACGAAGACGGTGTCGAATTCGTTCACCGCGGTATCGCTGCCCGCGCGTTCGAGCGCCGGTTCCAGCTGGCCGACTATGTCGAAGTGCGCGATGCGGACTACGAGCACGGCATGTTGACGATTTCGCTCCAGCGGATCGTCCCTGAATCGCTCAAGCCGCGCAAGATCGCCATCGGAAGCCGCGAGCATGTCAATGACGACACGCCGCAGCTGACCGAAGACAAGGCGGCCTAAGCCCCAATTACCGGGCAAATCCTCGGCGGGGCGGGTGCAATCGCGCCTGCCCCGCTTGAGGAAGCTTTGCCAAAAACCAGTCGGAAAATAGGAGGAATGTCGAGATGGCTATTCGCGATCTCATTCCCTGGAAAAGCCAGGGTCAGGACATCGCTCCGCGGCAGGAGGAGCGGGTCGATCATCCGGTGATGTCGCTTCATCGGGATATCAATCGCTTGTTCGACGACATGTTTCGCGGGTTTTCCATGCCGTCGCTGCCGTCCATCGGACGCAGCCTTGGCTGGCAGCGGCTCGAATTGTCGGAAAACGACAAGAAAATCCGGGTCACGGCCGAGTTGCCGGGCATGGAAGAAAAGGACATCGAAATCAGCCTGGACGATCACCAACTGGTGATCCGGGGCGAAAAGAAGTCCGAAACCAGCGACGAGGAACGCGGCTATTCGGAACGCAACTATGGCCGCTTCGAACGTCGCATCGGCCTGCCTTCGCAGATCGACGAGGACAAGGTCGAAGCTGCCTTCCGAAATGGTGTTCTGACCGTTACGGTTCCGCGTACCGCAGAAGCGGCAAAGGGACGCAAGACAATCCCGATCAACGCCGATTAATGACCGCCGTGAGGGCCGGTCCTACCAGTGGACCGGCCCTACTTCTTGCATCAGCTTCCCGGTTCGAGTTCGAGCCTGACCGTTCGCTCTTGGCCGCCGCGCATCAGCGTAAGTTCGACGCTTTGTCCGACCCGAAAATCGTCAAGCCGGGCGAGCAGATCGCCGACTCTGGAAACGGGTCTGCCGTTCAAAGCGGTGACGATGTCCCCTGGAGCGACCCCGCGCCTTGTGCGCTGGGCAGCAACCAGACCGGCGCGCTCTGCAGATGACCCGGGATCGACCCGCAGGACAAAGACGCCCTCGATCCCCGAGGCGCGCTTGAGCCGGTCGTTTAAATCGTCATCGCTTTCAACGCCAAGGCTGGGCCGCGTATAGCGCCCCTCGGAAATGAGCTGCGGCACAACGCGCATGACCGTATCGACCGGCACGGCAAAGCCGATCCCGGCCGATGCCCCGGAAGGACTATAGATCGCTGTATTGATCCCGATCAGTCGGCCCGCGGAATCGAGCAGCGGACCACCCGAATTACCGGGATTTATGGCGGCATCGGTCTGGATGAGGTGCCGAATGTCGGGACCATTCTCATTCGGCAGCGAACGATCGAGCGCCGAAACGATGCCCTTGGTCAGGGTCCAGTCCAGTCCGAACGGGTTTCCGATTGCGAAAACATTCTGTCCGACCTGCAGGTCGCTGCTTGTCCCGATTGGCACCCGGGCGGGCGCAGTGAAGCCCGCGCCGCCTATTTTCAGGACAGCAAGATCGTGTTGTGGGCTAACACCGACCAGCGTGGCGGAAAACTGGCGACCGTCGGCAAGCTGGATTTGCGCTTCGGAGGCGCCCTCGATGACATGGAAATTTGTTACAATATGGCCTGCCTCGTCCCATACGAGACCCGAGCCGGATCCGCGGGGCACGCTATAGACATTGCGTGTCCAGAAATCGGCCACACGCTGCCGGGTGGAAATGAACACCACTGAATCGCGCGCATTGCGAAACAAATCGATTGTAGCACGTTCATCCGCGCCAAGATCGCCCCGCGCAGTGACGACGCGGGGTTCGGCCAACGGGGCGGATTGGTTGATCAAGAGGGCTGCGGAGGCGGCGAGAAGAAAGACGTTCATGATGATCAGAACCACTATCCACGGACGCGCATATGACATTGGCTTCGTCAACGTTTGTCTCATGATGGATAAATAGCGCCGGTTGTGCCGGGATCAACGCAATGCCAACCATCATCGAACATCAGCGGTGCGCATAACTAGAGCAAGCTACCTGTTGGCTTTCAGGGATCGTTTGTTAGAGCCTGAACGTCCGACATGAGGGCGCTTTGCTGCCTGGCAGCTTCTGGGCCGATTGCGGAATGACCGCTTTCGACGCCCAGCCAGCGAAAGCGGACCCAACCATCCGTTTTGTCGGTCCTCACCGCCAACAGCCCCGAGGAAGGCATTCGCAGTGCCTGCGACCGAAGTTGGTTCGATCTGCAGGAACGTCGAACGGGTACCGCTATAGAAGGTCAGCCGATCTGGATCCAATCACTTGGATAAGCGAGGCCGAAGACCAACCAAGAATACTAGCGCCTACCGCTCAGGATAGACCCGAGCACTCCGCCCAATCCGCCTCCCAGACCGCCGCCGCCGGCACCTCCCATGCTGCCGATTACCTGACCCAATATATCGCCGAGACCGCCTGTCTGGCCGGGTTTGTTGCTTTGCGACGACAGGTATCCCGCGACGAGCATCGCCACGATCGGCAGCATCTTCTTCAGGAGTGCCGGATCCAGACCGGTTGACTGCGAGGCTTCTCCCGCCACCTGTCGGCTAACGTCTTTTGAGCCGAATATTTGGCCCAAGATGTCGTTACCTTTTTCGACACGTGTGGGTTCTGGTCCTACGACATTGCGGCTGAGGTCTGCTCCACCAAGCGATTCCAGGACTGCGTCCAGGCCGCTGACGCCGCCGCTCTCCGATCCGCCAGCTCGCTGGCCAAAGCCGCTGAGGATGGAAGGTAAGAGGGCCGCAGCACCTTGTTGTGCCTGCGCTTCTGAGATGCCCAGCTGGTTGGCAATCGCGCCGATGCCGCCTTGCGAGCGAAGAATTTCATTGAGATCCATGGCACTCTCCGTTCCTTGCCACTTTCCTGCTTCTTGTAGGTAATTACGCCACGGAAGCAACGCAGAGACTAACTCTTGCCAATCTCGGGGAGGGGGCGCACCCTGTCGAGGTCGCAAAAAGGAGAATTCCATGAGCATCTTCGGAAAGATCAAGGACGCTATTTTCGGCAAGGCGCATGCGGCCACTCCGCCCGCTGGCACTGGTAGCGTAGCGCCTCCCAGCAACCCCGCTGCCCCGCCGCAGCAGGCAGGTCCCGCCAAAGTCTCCGACGTCGATGTCGAACGCAACCTGGCGGCGATGGCCGAGGGCAAGAACCTGAATTGGCGCACCTCGATCGTCGACCTTATGAAGCTGATCGGAGTCGACTCTAGTCTGGACAATCGCAAGGAACTGGCGCGCGAGCTGGGCTACACAGGTGAGCTTGACGGTAGCGCCGAAATGAACATTTGGCTGCACAAGGCGACGATGCGCGAACTGGCAGCGAACGGCGGGAAAGTTCCAGCCGAACTGCTGGACTAGAAGTCTCTGTCAGTCGGCCTCGCCGCGCGAACTGCCCGCGAGGCCGATTGACTTCCCTTACCGCTTGACCGCAACCGGACCCTGTCCCGGCGAAGTGTACACCTGATAGTTTTCTCCGCCAGCGCAAGTCGCGGTAATCGTCCCGTCTGCTGCTCGCTCCGCGGTTGTCACTTGGGCGCAAGTCTGGCCACTAGTTGCGATCACCTCCCGCGCTATGCGAGAGGGGAGCCCTTCGGGAGCGGGTTCCATGGCTACCGGTGCAGCCATTGTCGGCGCTGGTGCTGCCGCCGCTGTCGATGCGTCGGTTGGCGCTGCTTCTTCCGCGGGCTTGGATCCGCAGGCTGCGAGCACTGCGCAAAGGCTGAGGATTCCAATTGTTCGTGAGTTCATTCCAAGGCTCCTTTTAAGGGTATAGCATTTGCTTAGGGTAGAGCATCTGCATCACTGGTTCGCCTGACGCGGACCTGACGGCTGTCAGCTGTTGTCCTCAATCTGCGCCCCGGGACCGTTCTTTTTGAACGATTCAATGGCAGACATTGCGGACGATTTACTGGCGTAACCTTCCGACGAAAACATCACCTCGGAATTGTATTTGAAGCGAACGCGGAATTCGCCCTTCTTGTCCTTATGAATCTCGAACTTGTGCGGCATCAGACCTCCCCTTATTCACTTGACGATAAACGTAACAACCATTGTCACGCGCCATTCGGCGATACCGCCATCACGAACGACGACCTTGGTGTCTTTGACCCATGCGCCCTCGATGTTTTCGACGGTTTGCCCGACCTTGGCGATCCCATCGCGGACCGCGGCTTCAATGCCTTGAGTTGAACTCGCTATCACTTCTATCGTTTTTGCAATGGCCATGTGGCTTCTCCCTTGGGCTGCAATGTCGTGTGCAGCTACCTTGCACTCCTCCGCCGCTGTCGAACGGACATGCTGGTGAATGTTAGACCCGCCCGCTCGCACACGCCAAGCCGTAAGCACCGAAACTTCGATAAGGTACGTCTTTTCACCTTGGAACCTGATTTCGGTGCGTCTGCTGTCACGATCGCGTGGCAGCTCGCGGATGGTCGGGATTAGGGGCGCAAAGAAGACATTGAACTACCTTGCCATTCGAAGCCGGCTGAGACAATTCCGAGTCCTGAAAAAGGCATCGAACCAATGCATTAGACGGTTTTTGAGGGCCTTTTGAGGGCTTTTTGCCGAGGACCAAATTCCTAACTGTCAGATAACTCGCGAAAAAGGTGCTCGAATGTGATGCCTCTTCTGGCACCATTTCCGGTCAAAGACGGGACACTCCCCTCTAGGCGGGGGAGCCCCTTCGCCAGCCCCCGCTCCAGTACCGACTTCGAGCCTGTGATCGTGATGCGGTCCTTCGACACTCTTACTTCGGACACCAGCATTCGCAGGTAGGCGCTTCGCAGGGCGCTGTGTTCGTCGTGTAACTTGGCTGACAATTGCTGAGAGAATTTATCCAGCACGGCAGGAGTGATCTTTCTAGACCCTCGCGCAAGCTGGCTTTCCAGCACATCGATGCGGGATGTGATTGCCGCAACGGTTTCGCGATTGTCACTCAGCCGCTGCGCGAACTCAGGATCGCTGGGTTTCATGATACCCTCTTCGATCAGTCCAAGAAAGCGGTCGATAGCTGTGCGCCTCCGGGTGCGCTCCGCATTCGCCTGAGTAAGCTCCTGCTCCATGCCAGCTGCACCAAGCAGCCGGCGGCTGGTTGGCGCGAGCGAACCTACCCGCCCGCAGCCTGCCCCGCATTCTCGAGCGCGCCCGGACACGTGTTTCGGAAAGCAGCTGCGGCATCCGCAGGATCGACTCCGTTGCTGCCGCATTGGCGCCGCTGGATCCGGTGGAAGCCGTCCCGCCGCAAATCGATTTCGCCGCCATCCACAAGGCCCTGTCGGCAATGCGCGACCACCAGCAGGTTGGTTTCGCGACGGCGGCCGTTCATGCAGCGGCCTTCTGCACCTGCGACGGCGAAATCGTGCTGCTGCGCGAGGATGTCGGGCGGCACAACGCGCTCGACAAGTTGATCGGCCCACTGGGTCGGCAGACGATCGACCGTCACAACGGCTTCGTGCTGCTGTCTGCGCGCTGCAGTCAGGAACTGGTGGAGAAGACGGTGCGCGAAGGTATTCCGGTTCAGGTCACCATCAGCGCGCCGTCGAGCCTCGCGATCGCGCGGGCGCTCGAGGGCAAGCTTATTCTGCTGGCACTGGCACGCAGCGACAGTGCGCTGATCGTGAATGACCCGCACCGTCTCTTCTAGGGTCCGGATCCATAAACGGGATTCACAGCAGCATCGAGATGTGATTCACCAGCCTCCAGCGAGGAGGTGTGGTGGATGGCGGATTTCTTCTGGTTTTCGGATGAGCAGTGGGCGCGGATTGAACCGCTTCTGCCGCAGGATACGCGTGGTATGCCGAGGGTCGATGACCGTCGGGTGCTCTCCGGGATTGTCCATGCTCTGAAGAGCGGCGGTCGCTGGGGCGATTGTCCCGAGCAGGTCTACGGGCCGAAGAAGACGCTTTACAACCGGTTCCGGCGCTGGGCCGAGCGCGGCGTGTGGGAGCGCATCTTCGCCCAGCTTGCCGGGGTCGATGGCGTCCCTGAAAGGCTCTTCATCGACAGCAGCTGCATCAAGGTCCACCGCACTGCCGGAGGCGCAAAAGGGGGGCCTTGGCTCATGGTATCGGCATCACCAAAGGCGGGCGTAACACCAAGCTCCATGCCGTCTGCGACGAGAAGGGCCGCCCGCACGTCCTCCTGCTGACACCGGGCAACACGCACGATGCCAAGGTCGCGATGCTGGCGATCAATGCCGTGCCGCCATCCGACTATCCGGTCGCCGACAAAGGCTACGACAGCAACGCTTCGCGTTCCTGGCTGATCGAACGCGGCACCACCCCGGTCATCCCGTCGAAGTCCAACCGCAAGGTGCAGATCGAGCATGACCGGCAGATATATCGCCAGCGCAATGTCGTCGAACGCATGTTCTGCCGCTTCAAGGACTGGCGCCGCGTCGCCACCCGCTTCGACCGCAATATCAAGACCTTCATGGCAACCATCGCCATCGCAGCCTTCGTCACGTGGTGGCTCTAATGAGTCCGGACCCTAGAATAGCTCGCTAAAAGGGAATGGCCGGAATGACGCTTCCCTCGCCAAGCTTCCCCGCACCTGCCGAACGACGGATCAGCCAGTCGCTGCTCGCCAGTGGGGATTGAGCGCCACTTTCCTGATTTCGCGCCGGCACCAACCCGCGCGATGATGAGCGCGCCCTGACGAAGGTTTCGCGCGATCCGTTCTCAGCAAGTTCACCGGTCAGGATTTGCGGCTGACACCGGACGGTTGCGAATCCGTCGCCACCCTGCAAACCGGCGAGCAACGGCATTAAGAACAGGCGCGCCGTCACCAGCGCCGAGGTCGGGTTGCCGGGCAAACCCAAGACCGGTGTGCCATGCGCCATACCGAACCACACCGGCTTGCCCGGTTTGATCGCCACCTTCGAAAAGATTTCACGAAGACCGGTCGGTCCGAACATGGGGCGGGCCAGGTCGTGATCGCCCACCGACGCGCCGCCGATGACGACCACGCAATCGGCCCTGGCGACAGCATCGCGAGCCACGCGTGCGAGAGCGTCGAGATCGTCACGCTCCTGAACCTGCCCGGCAAGAACGGCACCGCAGGCTTTCGCCAGTGCGGCTACCCCGTAGCTGCCGGATTCCGGCAAGGAGTGAGGGGATTGGTGGGCAGAGCCGGGCTCTGCCAATTCGCTCCCGGTGGCAATGATTGCGACCCGTGGTTGACGGACCACTTCCACCTCTGCAACATCGGCGCCTGCAAGCGCGATCATGGCGCCCGGGGTGAGCCGCTGGCCTTGCTCCAGCAGCGTATCGCCTAAAGCGAAATCGCCGGCTCGTTTGCGAATGTGGCGCCCCGGTCCAAAGCCGGGCGAAAAGCTGACGCGATTGTCTTTTTGCTGAGCGTATTCCTGCATGATGATGCAGTCTGCACCGTCTGGAACATGTGCTCCGGTAGAAATTCGCACGGCCTGCCCGGCCGCAAGGCGATTGTCATATGGCAGACCCGCAGCCGACTCTCCCGTTACGATCAACGACGCACCTTGCACCACATCGTGCATTCGCACAGCGTATCCGTCCATTACAGACACATCGGCACGGGGGGCATCGACCGCAGCGAATACAGGCTTTGCCAGGTACCGTCCGGAAGCTTTGTCAATCTGGACGATATCAGCTGGAAGAGTAGCTATCGTTTCCAGCAGCAGCTCGAGAGCGTCGTCATAACTTAGCATGAGACCGGAATAGCCATTTGCTGGCGACGCACGAAACAGTTTATCGAATTTGTGCTGCGGCATCGTCCATGCCTGTGCGAAGATCAGGTCCGCTTGACGGGCCACGGGACCCTCGAAACGTAGGAGGATATCGACCCAGGGGCGAATCTGGCCTTGATCAGAAATTCCGCGTCGGCACAATTCTGGCTCCCGCGGTACGCAATGGTCCGGTCGATGACTGCAATCTTGCGATGATTTCGCGGATCGGTGCGGCGTCCAGCGAGAAAGCCAAGACCCAGCGATGGAGATAGCAGTTTGCAACGATGCGCCCCGCATCACGCATTCGCGCCCAGTGAACCGAATAAATCAGCTCACGTGAGCCCATGGCATCCGCAGCGATACGGCATCGAACCCCCGGGCTCGCGCTGCGGCAGCGGCGGCCAGCGGCAGCGTTAGGAGTAACAATAGCCAGAGTCGAACGCGTAGATCGTCCGGCTCGCTAAGCTGTGTCCGGGGCGCAGGATCGAGTCGGGGAAGTGCGGCTGATTGGGGCTGTCGGGGAAGAATTGCGTTTCCAGCGCGATGGCGTTGCGGGGTGCATAGGTCTGTCCGTTCTTGCCTGTCGGTTCTCCGCCAAGGAAGTTGGCGGAATAAAAATGCAGCCCGGGCATGTCGGTTTGGACCGTCATCCGGAGGCCGCTAACAGGGTCGAAAAGCATAGCCGCTTCGCGCAGGCCGGAGCCGTTTAACGCGAAGCAGTGATCGTAGCCTTTGCCGAGCGCGATCTGTGCGTCCGATGCCTCGATGTCGCGGCCGATCGGCTTCGGCTCGCGAAAATCGAAGGGCGCTGAAGAAACATCGGCTAACGCGCCGGTCGGGATGAGGTCTGGCCTAATGGGAAGATAGCGATCGGCGTGGATGGAAAGGAGGTGGTCGAGCACGCTGGGCGACCCCGCGCCCGCCAGGTTCCAGTAGCTGTGCTGGGTTGGATTGAACGGCGTCGGCGCGTCGGTTTCTGCCGCATAGTCGATGACAAGCCGGTGATCCTCGGTCCACACATAGCGCACGCTGGCGCGCAGATTGCCGGGGAAGCCCTGGTCCCCGGCCGCGCTGTCCAGGGTGAAGAGCACGCCGTCGCCCTCGCTCGTGGAGCAGGCCACTCCGCTCCAGATGCGCTTGTCGAATCCTTCGCGCCCGCCGTGCAAGGCGTTCGGCAGCTGGTTTGCGTCGAGGTCGTATGTGCGCCCGTCCAGCGTAAAGCTCGCCCCGGCGATGCGATTGGCGAAGCGTCCGATGACCGCGCCGTGGTAATGTGGATCTTCGAGATAGGTCGCGGCGCTGTCGTAGCCGAGGACTACGTCAGCAAGCTTACCGCCGCGGTCGGGAACCTCGAGCGACAGGATCGGTGCGCCGAGGTCCATGACCGTCAGGCCCGCGCCATCAGTGCTTTCCAGCCGCCAGCTATGAACATCGCGCCCGTCGGGCAGGGCTTCGAAGAACTGCTTTTGCACCATACCGGCCAGCGCAGCAGATCGCCTGCGCGTGGACAAGCGCGAAGTGCGGATGGGGGCGAAAATGCCCTGCGGCTTGAAAAAGACCCGCAAACAGTGTGCTGCATGTAGCGACGCAAGAGAGAGGCAATCGCGATGAAGATGCGGTCATGGCTATTCGCGCCGGGCGACAGCGAGAAGAAGATGGGAAAGGCGGCCGACGGCGATGCCGATGTTGTGATTTTCGATCTCGAGGATGCCGTTGCGCCGGAGAACAAGCCCGCGGCGCGCGGCATGATCCGCGATTATCTCGACGCGCATCCGGACAAGCGGGGGCGCATTTTCGTGCGCGTCAATCCGCTCGACGGGCCTTATACGCTGCACGATCTTGCGGCGGTCATGCCGGGTCGGCCGGGCGGGATCATGCTGCCCAAGGCCTATGGCCGGCAGGATGTCGAGGCGCTGGACAAGTACCTCTCTGCTCTGGAGGCGGCCAACGATATCGAGCTCGGCTCGACGCTGGTGATCGTGTTGCTGACCGAAGTGGCCGAGAGCATGTTCCATGCGGGCGATTTCAAGGGTGCGCCGAGGCTGGTGGCGCTGACCTGGGGGGCGGAAGACCTTGCCGACAGCATCGGGGCGGCGAGCAATCGCAATCCCGACGGCAGCTTTGCGTTCACCTACGAGTTGGCGCGCAGCCTGTGCCTGCTGGGCGCGGCAACGGCAGGGGTTCCGGCGATCGAGACGATCCAGGCCGACTTCCGCGATCTGGATGGACTGAAGTCGCGCGCGGAAACCGTCCGGCGCTCGGGTTTTCGCGGCATGCTGGCGATCCACCCTGCGCAGGTCGAGGTGATCAATCAGGCCTTCACGCCGAGCGCGGAAGATATTGCCGAAGCGGAAGAGATCGTCGCGATCTTCGCTGCCAATCCCGGCGCGGGCACGATCGGCTGGAACGGCGGCATGCTCGACCGGCCGCATCTGTCGCGGGCGCAGCAATTGCTCGCGCAGGTCGGTAAGGCCTCCGACTAGGCGCTAGTGGTCGGAACGGCCGAAATCGGGCCGCGCATCGTCCTGCCCTTCCTCGATGATCGAGCGGCGGATGGTCCGCGTGCGCTCGAACAGCTCGAACAGCGTGTCGCCGTCGCCATTGCGGATCGCGCGCTGGAGGGCGGTGAGATCTTCGGTGAAACGGCCAAGTACCTCAAGCACGGCGTCGCGATTGGTCAGAAAGACATCGCGCCACATGGTCGGGTCGCTGGCGGCGATGCGGGTGAAGTCGCGAAAACCCCCGGCGGAATATTTGATGACCTCGCCTCGCGTCACGTCTTCGAGGTCGCTGGCGGTGCCGACGATCGTATAGGCGATGAGGTGGGGGATGTGGCTGGTCACTGCGAGCACGAGGTCGTGATGTGCGGGCTCCATGATCTCGACCTTCGCGCCGAGGCCCTGCCAGACTGCCGCGACCTGCTCGACCGTCTCGGCAGGCGTATCGTCATCTGGTGTCAGGATGCACCAGCGGTGGCGGAACAGTTCGGGAAAGCCTGCGTCGGGACCGCTCTTCTCGGTGCCAGCGACGGGATGCGCCGGGACCACTACGGCATCGGGCAGCGCCTTTGCGATGGCCTGCGCGACGCTGTGCTTCGAAGAACCGACATCACTGACGATCGCACCGGGCGGCAGCGCGCCTGCAATGCTCTGCGCCGCGGCACCCATTGCGCCGACGGGTACACAGAGGATGACGAGCTGAGCGTCGCGCACTGCGTTGTCGGGGCTGTCGCATACTCTCCCGACCAGACCGCGCTGCATAGCTTTTTGCCGAACGTCCGGGTCCGCATCCCAGCCTGTCGTTCTGATGGCGGGTAGCATCTCGCGCAGGGCGAGGCCGATGGAGCCGCCGATGAGGCCAAGGCCGATGATCGCGATCCGCGCGATGCTCATGCCGGTTCTCCACACAGGTCGCGCAACACTGCGGCTATGGCATCCATCTGATCCGGCGTGCCCACGGTGATCCGCAGCGCTTGCGGCAGGCCCTGGCCGGGCAGGTGGCGTACGGCATAGCCCGCTTCGGCAATCGCTTCGAGGGCCGCGGTGGCTTCGAGGTCGCCTTCGAAGACGACGAGGACGAAATTGGCCTCGCTCGGCAAGGCGCGCAGGCCGTGATTGCCGAGCGCCGCGATTTGGTCGACGAAGCGCGCGCGGGCAGCGGCGTTGGCATCGCGCGAACTCGTGACGAAGGCTTGGTCCGCCAGTGCCGCCAGCGCCGCCCGTTGGCCGCTAGCAGTCACGTTGAATGCGCCGCGCAGTCGGTTGAGCGCGTCGATCAGGTGCAACGCGCCGGTCGCCCAGCCCACGCGCTCGCCCGCAATGCCATAGGCTTTCGCGAAGGTGCGGGTGACGAGGACATTGTCGTGCCGGGCGGCGAGATCCATGCCGCCGTCATCTTCGCCCTCTGGGAGAAATTCGGCGTAGGCCTGGTCGACCACCAGCAGCACATCCCTCGGCAGGCCGGCATGCAGGCGCTCGACCTCCGCGCGCGGCAGGAAGGCGCCGATGGGATTGTTCGGATTGTCGAGCAGAACCACGCGCGTCCGCGGCGTCACTGCGGCGAGCAGCTTGTCGACATCGGGGGCATAGTCGCTGTCCTCCGCCAGCACGACCTCGGCTCCGACCTTGTGGGCGAGTAGCGGGTAGAGCGAGAAGGAATAGCGCGAGAACAGCACCTCGTCGCCCGGTCCGGCAAAGGCCTGCACCGCGCCGTGGAGGCATTCGCCCGAGCCCGTGCCGCACACGATCCGCGCCGGGTCGATGCCGTGGAGCTTACCGATGGCTTCGCGCAATTGCGTGGCGTCGGGATCGGGATAGAGGTTCGGCTGTTGCCCGCCAGCAAGCGCCTCGATCACATTGGGGCTGCAGCCGAGCGGGTTCTCGTTGGCCGACAGTTTGACCAGCGGGCTGCCATCGGCAGCCTTCGACTTGCCGGGCACATAGGCATGGATCGCTTCGATCCACGGTTTGAGAGTAGGACGGTCTGACATCTTGCGTCTGCGCCATAAAGAATTACGGCCCTTCGACAAGCTCAGGGCGAACGGATAGGGAGATTGCTTCCAAACCCGCTCATGCTGAGCATGTCCGAGCATCGTTCTTTCTTTTGAGCCAATTCCAGATTTGAGCACCACCTCGCAAACGCTGAGATTGCCCTCACCGCTGCCGCTTGACGGCGGGGGCGAGTTGTCGCGCGTCGAGGTCGCCTACGAAACCTATGGCGCGCTGAACGAAGACCGCTCGAATGCCATCCTGCTGTGCCATGCGCTTACCGGCGACCAATATGTCGCCAGCCCGCATCCGATCACTGGGAAGCCTGGCTGGTGGGAACGGATGGTGGGGCCCGGCAAGCCAATCGACACGGACCGCTTCCACGTCATCTGCCCCAATGTCATCGGCAGCTGCATGGGCTCCACCGGCCCGGCGAGCGAAGCTTCGGACGGGCAGCCTTATGCCATGCGCTTCCCGGTCATCACCATCCGCGACATGGTGCGCAGCGCTATCGGCCTGCTCGATGCGTTGGGGATCGAGACGTTGCATGCCGTGGTCGGCGGATCGATGGGGGGGATGCAGGCGCTGAGCCTCGCGGCCAACTGGCCGGAGCGCGCAGACCGTGTCCTTGTGATCGCCTCGACCAGCCGCCATTCGGCGCAGAATATCGGATTCCACGAACTCGGGCGGCAGGCGGTGATGGCCGATCCGCGCTGGAACCAGGGCGACTATTATGGCGGCGAAGCGCCCGACAGCGGCCTCGCCGTGGCGCGCATGGCAGCGCATATAACCTATCTTTCCGAAGAAGCGCTGACCGAGAAGTTCGGGCGGAACCTGCAGGACCGGGAAGCCAAGACCTTCGGCTTCGATGCCGATTTCCAAGTCGAATCCTACCTGCGTTACCAGGGCAGCGGCTTCACCCAGCGCTTCGATGCGAACAGCTATCTCTACATCACCCGCGCGATGGATTATTTCGACCTTGCTGAGGAGCATGGCGGCAAGCTGGTAAATGCCTTCGCCGGAACGCAGGCGCGCTTTTGCCTCGTCAGCTTCGACAGCGACTGGCTCTATCCCACAGCGGAAAGCCGCCATGTCGTCCACGCGCTCAATGCAGCGGGCGCGGCGGTGAGTTTCGTCGAGCTATCCGCCCCGCATGGCCACGACAGCTTCCTGCTCGACGTGCCCGCGCTCGACCGCGTGATCGGAGGATTCCTCGGATGAGCATCCGCCCGGACCTCGCCGTCATCGCCGGTCACGTATCGCCGGGTAGCCGCGTGCTCGATATCGGCTGCGGCGACGGGGCGCTGATGATGGCGCTGCGCGAGAAAGACTGCGACGTACGCGGGGTCGAGATCGATGGCGATTGCGTCGAGCGCTGCGTCAGCCAGGGTCTCAGCGTGGTACAGGGCGATGCCGACCGCGACCTCGCCGACTATCCCGATAAGGGCTTCGACTACGCGGTCCTCAGCCAGACGCTGCAGACCGCCGCGCGCCCCGACCGCATGCTCGACGAATTGCTGCGCGTCGGCACCCGCGCTTTCGTCAGCTTCCCCAATTTCGCCCACTGGCGCACCCGCGCCGCCCTGATGTTCGGCGGCCGCATGCCGGTGACGCGCGCGATCCCGGTAAGCTGGTACGCGACTCAGAATATCCACCACGTGACTGTGAAGGACTTCCGCGAACTCGCGAAAGAAAAGGGCGCACGCATCGAACGCGAGTGGTTCTTCGCCGGTGAGCGGCAACTCGGGCGAGCGGGAGCCAACGGCCGTGCGGAGTTCGCCGTCTTCGAGTTGAGTCGCTAGGCGCCCAGCCGCTTCGCGTGCCACGCCACATGCTCGGCCATGAATGTCGATATGAAATAATAGGAATGGTCGTACCCCTGCTGCATGCGGATTTCGGGGCTCATGCCAGCCTTGGCGCAGGCCATCGAGAGGGCGCCGGTCTTGAGCTGCTCTTCGAGGAAATTGTCCGCCGTGCCCTGGTCGACCAGCAGGTGATCGAGCCGCGCGCCGTCTTCGATCAGCGCGACTGCGTCGTACTCGCGCCATGCCGCGCGATCCTCGCCGAGATAGCGACCTAGCGCCTTTTCGCCCCAGGGTACCTGGCTCGGCGCGACGATCGGGCTGAAGGCACTGACCGAGCGGAAGCGGTCGGGATTGCGCAAGCCGATAGTCAGCGCGCCGTGGCCCCCCATCGAATGCCCGGTAATCGACTGGCGCTCCAGGTCGACCGGAAACTCAGCCGCGATCACTTCCGGCAGTTCGCGCTCGATATAGCTGCGCATGCGGAAGTGCTTCGCCCACGGCTCCTGCGTCGCATCGACATAGAAGCCCGCGCCCTTGCCGAAATCGTATTCGTCCCCGGCGTCGGGCACATCCTCCCCGCGCGGGCTGGTGTCAGGGGCCACGAAGACTATGCCGTGCTTGGCACAGGCGCGGCGGTATTCGCCCTTTTCGGTGACGTTCTCATGCGTACAGGTGAGGCCCGAGAGATACCACAGCACCGGCAGCTTGATCCCCGGCATGTGCGGCGGGACATAGACCGAGAAAGTCATTTCCGTCCCAGTCTCGCGCGACTGGTGGGAGCAGACGAATTGCTCGCCTTCGTAGGCCCTGTTTTGCGAAAGATAGTCGAGCGGCATGCGTCTATTTCCTGTCGTATCGTCTCTTCGGCCCGCCCCAATACGCGAAGGGCGCAGCCGGCCAAGAACCGCTGCGCCCAAAGCACCCCTGTGCGGGACGATATGATCGGTTGCCCTTAGCCCGGGCGATACATCGCGCAAACCTTGTTGTCGGCCGGATCGCGGAGATAGGCGAGGTAGAGCTTCATGCCCGCGCCTTCGCGGATGCCCGGCGGATCTTCGATCTCGGTACCGCCGTTCTCGCTGCCCGCCTTGTGCCATGCGTCGGCCATGTCTTCGCTCGAGGCGGCAAATCCGATGGTCGAACCATTGCCGCAGCTGGCGGGCTGGCCGTCGATGGGCTTGGTCAGGAGGAAGATCCCGCCATTGTGCATGTAGATGACCCGGCCCTTGGGATCGATCTGGCCTTCGCTGCCGCCGAGCGCCTTGAAGCAGGCGTCGTAGAACTTCTTCGAGGCGTCGATATCGTCGGCCCCCAGCAT
Organism: uncultured Erythrobacter sp.; assembly: GCA_947499095.1. GTDB lineage: Bacteria > Pseudomonadota > Alphaproteobacteria > Sphingomonadales > Sphingomonadaceae > Qipengyuania. The sequence continues at coordinate 210,830 of CANMMR010000005.1, read as the reverse complement.
GACGTGACTGAACATATATTCTCTCTCCTTTACGTTTCGATTCGCCACCTTAATGGGACCCTCGGGCCGCGCAAGCAGTCAGATATCGACCGCGACAGTCGCCGTGTCCGGATCGCCCGTATTCGGCGCTTCGGCAGGATCCAGCATCAGCAGCTGGACTTCCCCTTTGCGCGCGGCTGGGCGGTGATCCTCGCCCGTTTCGATCAGCAGGAACTCGCCCGGCAGCAGCGTCTCCGTGCGATCGCGGAATTCGACCTCCAGCTCGCCGGAGATGCACAGGAAGTGCTCGTCATGGGTATGGCTGTGCCAGTCGAATTCGCCGTCGAGCTTCGCGATGCGGACTTCGTGCCCTTCGTATCGCGCGACGATGCGCGGTGCCCAGTGCTCGGTGAAGGTAGCGAACTTGTCGGCGAGGACGACCTTCTTCGCCATCAATATACCACCACCGCGCGGATGCTTTCGCCGGCGTGCATCAGGTCGAAGCCCTTATTGATCTCATCGAGGCTGAGCATGTGGGTGATCATCGGGTCGATGGCGATCTTGCCGTTCATGTACCAGTCGACGATCTTGGGCACGTCGGTGCGGCCCTTCGCCCCGCCGAAGGCCGTGCCACGCCAGTTGCGGCCGGTGACGAGCTGGAACGGGCGCGTCTCGATCGTCTTCCCCGCTTCGGCGACGCCGATGATGATGCTGGTGCCCCAGCCCTTGTGGCAGCATTCGAGCGCCTGGCGCATCACATCGGTATTGCCGGTACAGTCGAAACTGTAATCCGCCCCGCCGTCCAGCAGATCGACGAGATGGGCGACAACGTCCTTCGTTTCCTTCGGATTGACGAAATCGGTCATGCCGAATTTCTCGCCCCATTCCTTCTTGGAGGGGTTGATGTCGACGCCCACGATCCGGTCCGCACCCGCCATCTTTGCGCCTTGGATGACGTTGAGCCCGATCCCGCCGAGGCCGAAGACGACGACATTGTCGCCCGGCTTCACCTGCGCGGTGTTGACCACTGCGCCCACGCCCGTGGTGACCCCGCAGCCGATGTAGCAGCTGGTCTCGAACGGGGCGTCGGTGCGGATTTTGGCGACGGCGATCTCCGGCAGGACGGTGAAGTTCGAAAAGGTCGAACAGCCCATGTAGTGGTAGATCGTCTCGCCTTTATAGGAAAAGCGCGAAGTGCCGTCCGGCATCAGCCCCTTGCCCTGCGTCTCGCGGATGGCACTGCACAGGTTCGTCTTGCCGCTGAGGCACATTTTACACTGGCGGCATTCGGGCGTGTAGAGCGGGATCACGTGATCGCCCGGCTTCACGCTGGTGACGCCCGCGCCGACTTCGCGCACGATCCCGGCGCCTTCGTGGCCGAGCACGCTGGGGAACAGCCCCTCGCTGTCCAGCCCGTCGAGCGTATAGGCATCGGTGTGGCAGATACCGGTCGCCATGATCTCCACAAGCACCTCGCCCGCCTTGGGACCCTCCAGATCGAGTTCGACGATCTCGAGCGGTTTCTTGGCTTCGAAGGCTACGGCGGCGCGGGTTTTCATACTTCTGTCTCCTGTTCAACCGCGGACCTAGGCAAAGCAGCAACGCCCCGCAAGCACGGTTGCCCGCCATTCAGGCGAGGGGATATAGAGCCGCGGCATGACGAAACTGCTTCTCGCCGTCGGCCTCGCCCTCGCATCGCTTCCGCTCGCCGCGCAGGATGCGCCTGGTGCTGCCCCTGCCACTGCCGAGGCTGCGCTGCCCACCCTCACGCTCGAACAGCGCAGCAGCCTGCGCTGCGGCGTCGCTTTCGGCCTGATCGCCAAGGGCCAGGCGGAAGGCGATGCGCGCGCCGCCGCCTATCCTGCGATGGAACCGCGCGGGCGCGAGTTTTTCGTGCGGACCATGGCGGGGCTGATGGACGATCACGACCTCACTCGCGAACAGGCGAACAAGCTGGCGTTCGAAACCACGGTGACGCTGATGAACGAAGGGCTGGAAGCGCGCGAGGCCATGATGCCCAATTGCCTGCTGCTGCTGGAAGCATCGGGCGTCTGAACCCGTTCATGGCAGACTCAGCACAAATCCGGTAAAGCGTTGCGACGTAATTTCGGGGAAAGACCATGCGTAACGCCATCCTGCCTCTCGCCGCCGCGCTCGCGGTGACTGCCGCGCCTGCCGCCGCGCAGGATTACGACGCGCCCGAAGTGGACGCTGCGCCCGAAGCGCTACCGCTGGCCGACATGGCGGAGGAGATGCGCGATCCGGAGCGCCAGCGCGACATGGCGCTTATGCTCCAGACCATGACCGAAGTACTGCTCGACCTGCCGATCGCTCCGCTGGCCAAGGCCGCGGCCGACATGGCGGGGGAGAAGGCCGAGGAAATCGATCCCGATCTCACCTTGCGCAAGGTCGCACCCGATGCGGGCCGCTTGAGCGAGGAAGTTGCCGTCGTCGTACCCCGCGCCATGCAGGCGATGGGCGGGCTTGCCGAAGGGCTGTCCGAAATGACGCCCGCGCTGCGCGACATGGCCCGCCGGATGCGCGAAGCGCTCCCGAAAGACTAACTAGCCGCCGATCCACTGGAAATTTAGCGTCTTCGTGCGCCGCCGTGGTGGACGCGCGACTCGCACTGGTGCATGAGCGGGGGACCGATGTGGCAGCTCTACCAGTTCCCCCTGTGTCCCTTCAGTCGCAAGCTGCGCCTGCTCATGAGCGAGAAGAACGTCGCCTATGAGCTGGTGCGCGAAAACCCGTGGGAAGGGCGCGACGAGTTCTGGCAGCTGAACCCGGCGGGCCGCACGCCCGTGCTCCACGATCCCGACCGCCGCATCGCGCTCGCCGACAGCCGCGCGATCTGCGAGCTGCTGGAGGAAACGGTCGACCGCAATCCGATGATCAACGGATCGGCGCTGCAACGCGCGGAAATCCGCCGGCTGGTCGCGCTGTTCGACGAGAACCTCTATGCCGATGTCACCGCGCCCGCGCTGCACGAGAAGATGAAGAAGCGGATCGTCCTGCGCCAGTCGCCCGATGCGCAGGTGCTGCGCCAGATGGGCCGCCTGCTGCACGGCCACCTCGACTATATCGACTGGCTGGTGGACACGCGCCAATGGCTCGCGGGGCCGACGCTGAGCCTTGCCGACCTCGCCTGCGCAGCGCAGCTTTCGGTGGTGGAATATCTCGGCGCGATGGACTGGAAGGGCCACGAACAGGCGCACGACTGGTACATGGTGATAAAAAGCCGCCCGAGCTTTCGCCCGCTGCTGGCCGAGAAGATGGAAGGTCTGCCTCCGCCGCGGGAGTATGCGGCGCTGGATTTGTGAGCTGGCACAAGTGGTTGTTCGATACGCCCATTTGCCGCCTGGCGACGATCCGCCGAAGCTGGTTAAACAGCCATATAAGATGGTCATTGTCGCAGAAACGGTAGTTTCAAGCGAGTGGCGCGAACAGATTGCCGAATGGGTTTATAGGGTTGGCAGCCGTTATGTCGTGACATGGGGCGATGCATGCGAAGAGTGGCATGACAGCATCGACTTCGCCAACCTCGAGGCATTCGATTTCGGCGAGATTCCAGACGAAGACCATATCATGACCACTTGGCATTCGGACGAGCCGTTGTCAGAGGCATTCTGGTTTGCAGGGTTTTGCGCAGAGCACCCCGATGTTGAACTTGGTGATACCTTTATACTCCATATTGCGGAGCAAGCTCGAGAAAACGCCTTGTTAGAGGCATATCAAGACGCTCAAGACACAGAGTAGCGCCTATTTCTGACAAACCGGGCAGAACCACGTGCTCCGTCCGCCTTGCACAACTCGCCTGATGGTCCCGCCGTCCTTGTGGTGGCAGGCCTCGCCTTCGCGGCCGTAGACGTGGAAGCGGGTGGCGAAGTAGCCGAGGTTGCCGTCGGGCTGAGCGAAATCGCGTAAAGTGCTGCCGCCGTCGCGGATCGACTGTTCGAGCACCTCGCGGATCGCCGGGACAAGACGGCGCAGCTGCGGCATGGTCACCTTGCCGCCGGGTTTTCGCGGGCTGATCCCGCTGCGCCACAGCGCCTCGCAGACGTAGATATTGCCGAGGCCCGCCACGATCCGCTGGTCGAGCAGCAGCAGCTTGATCGCCTGTTTGCGCCCGCGCGTCGCCTCGCGCAGGTGCTCCGCGGTGAGCGCATCGCCCAGCGGCTCCGGCCCCAGCGCGGCGAAGGGCTTCCACGTCACCAACTCGTCATTGGTCATCAGATCGACCGAGCCGAAACGGCGCGGATCGTTGAGCGCGAAACGGTTGTGCGCGGTCTCCAGGATCAGGTGATCGTGCTTGTCGTCGACTTCGGGGTCGATCCGCCAGCGCCCGCTCATGCCGAGATGGAACACCATCGCATGGTCGCGGCTGGTATGGATCAGCCCGTATTTCGCCCGGCGCGTCAGATGCGTGACGCTCGCCCCCGTCAGCGCCTGCACCAGACCGGCGGGGAAGGGGCGGCGCATGTCGGGCCGGTTGACCATGACGCGCGTGATCGTCTCGCCCTCGAGGAACCGCGCAAGCCCGCGGACGGTGGTTTCGACTTCGGGGAGTTCGGGCATGGTGGGGATCGAGTAACAGGAGGGTTGGGGGGCGTCCATGAGTCCTTGTGGGGTGCGCCTTCGACATCCGTCGAAGGCTTGCGGCACCGGTCCACTCCCCCACCCGACCACCCAAACAGTATAGTGCCGTGGGTGGTCGGGTGGGGGAGCGGGACGGAACAGCCAAGGAAGGCGCGGATGCGCTTTCCGCACGCAGAAAACCAACTCATGGACTAGCCCGCAATCACTCCCTAAAGCTCACCGCCATGAACGACACTGTTTCCTTTGGCTACGAAGACATCGACGCGACCGAGAAGACCGGCCGCGTGGGCGAGGTTTTCTCCAGCGTCGCCGCCAAATACGACATTATGAACGACGCGATGTCGGGCGGCATGCACCGGCTCTGGAAGAACCGCTTCGTCGCGCGCGTGAAACCGCAGGAGGGCGAGGCCATCCTCGACATGGCTGGCGGCACGGGCGACATCGCCTTCCGCCTGGCCGAGCGTGGCGCGAGCGTGACCGTCAGCGACATCAACCAGGACATGCTCGACGTCGGCATCGAACGCGCGATGGAGCGCGGGATCGACGGGCTGGTCTGGTCGCGCCAGAACGCCGAGGAGCTTACCTTCTCCAGCCGCATCTTCGACGCCTATACTATCGCCTTCGGCATCCGGAACGTGACGCACATCGACAAGGCCCTGCGCGAGGCGCACCGCGTGCTGAAGTTCGGCGGGCGCTTCTTCTGCCTCGAATTCAGCCAGACGGACTGGCCCGGCTTCAAGGACATCTACGACCTCTATTCGCACAAGATCATGCCGCGACTAGGCAAGGCGATCGCCAATGACGAGGACAGCTACCGCTATCTCGCCGAGTCGATCCGCCGCTTTCCCAAGCCTGCCGAATTCGAAGCGATGATCCGGGATGCCGGGTTCGAGAATACGCGCGTGGAATCGATCCTCGGCGGCGCGGTGAACATCCATTCGGGGTGGAAGGTCTAGGGGTGCCCAAACCGAGCACGCACATCTGGCGCTTGCTCAAGTGGGGGCGCACGCTTGCGCGGCACGGTGCGCTGCGCGGGATCGAAAACGATCCGAACACACCGGCACCGGTCAAGCGGCTGGCGCGTCTTGCCCGCTTCGGCACAATCCAGCCGAAGGAGCCCGACTATGCTGGGGCCTTCCGCGAGATCGGCCCGGCTGCCATCAAGCTGGGCCAGACGCTGGCGACGAGGCCCGATCTGGTCGGCGAGGATGCGGCGCGCAATCTGCTCAAGCTGCAGGACGATCTGCCGCCGGTCGATTTCGAATTGATCCGGCAGAGCATCGAGTCGAGCTTCGAGCAGCCGCTGGAGAATCTCTACGCCGAATTCGACCCCGCGCCCGTCGGTGCGGCCTCAATCGCGCAGGTCCACCGTGCGGTCACGACCGAGGGTCGGCAGGTCGCGGTCAAGGTCCTGCGCCCCGGCGTGCGTGAGCGCTTCGCCAAGGATATCGCGACCTACGAATGGGCCGCCGCGCATCTCGAAAGCTTTGGCGGAGAGGCGGCGCGCCTGCGCCCGCGCCTCGTCATCGCCAATTTCAAGCGCTGGACCAATCGCGAGCTCGACCTGCGGCGCGAGGCGGCCAGCGCCTCCGAACTGGCCGAGCACATGGTCGGCACCGAGGGCTACGAGATCCCCGGCATCGACTGGGACCGGACGAACGGCCGGGTGATGACGGTCGACTGGATCGACGGCGTCAAGATCAGCGATACCGAGGCGATCCGCGCTGCGGGGCACGATGTGAACGAGCTTGCCTCCCGCTTGGTGCTCGCCTTCCTGAAGCAGGCCATCGCCGCCGGCTTCTTCCATGCGGACATGCACCAGGGGAACCTGTTCGTGAAGCCGGACGGGACGATCGCGGCGATCGATTTCGGCATCATGGGCCGGATCGACCGGCAGGCGCGCATGTGGTTGGCGGAAATCCTCTATGGGCTCACGACCGGCAATTACCGCCGCGTCGCCGAAATTCATTTCGAGGCGCAATATGTGCCGAGCTACCACAATGTCGACGAGTTCGCGACGGCACTGCGCGCAGTGGGCGAGCCGATGCGCGGCAAGCCGGTGAGCGAGTTGTCGGTCGGCCAGATGCTCGATGGGCTGTTCGCCATCACCCGCGATTTCGACATGCAGACCCAGCCGCATCTGCTGTTGCTGCAAAAGACCATGGTGATGGTCGAGGGCATCGCGACGCAGCTCAACCCCGGCATCAACATGTGGGACACCAGCGCGCCCTATGTCCGCAGCTGGATCCGCGACGAACTGGGCCCGGAAGCCGCCATTGCCGACCGCATCCGCACCGACACGGAGACGCTGCTGCGCATCCCCGACCTCGTGCGCCGGATCGAGGATCGCTTCCCGCCCAAGGGCGGCGCGCCCGAACCGCCGCCGCTGCCCGATATCGAATTGATGTGGGAAAGGCGCGAACGCAAGGAGCGCGGACGCGGCTGGCCGGGCTATGTGCTGGCGGCACTCGGAGGGGGTCTGGCTGCATGGGCGGCAGTGACGCAGGGACTGATCGGCTAACGGACGGCGCAGCGGCGCCCGCATGGGACCGCTTCGCGCATTGGAGCCCATGGCCCGCGCGCGTGCTATTGGCGGTCGTCGTGGTGCTATTGGTGCTGGCGGCGCTCACGCCACTCACCGCCTCACAAGATGGCGCACCTGCCGAAGTGCCAACAATTTCGCTTCCTGGCGAAAACGCATCGACCGGTTCCGAAGCAAGGCCCGAACGCGATAAGGACCTCGCCTTCTACGATCGCGTGATCGAGCGGATCGAGGGCGGCGAGAGCTATTACGACTTCATCGTCGAGGAACAGCGAGCGAGCAATTATCCCCTGCGGCCCGGCGTGACCGTACGCCTGCCGACACTCGCTTACATCCACGCCTGCATTGGCCAATCCGGCATGATCTTGTTGGCGATAATCCTCCTGCTCGCCACCGTCTGGGCGTGGTGGCGCAGGCTTGGCGACGAGCCCGGCGGCGCGCGTGTCCGGATCCTCGGGACTGCGCTCATGCTCATGGGCGGTTCGCTCGGCCTCAATCGCGCATTTTTCGTGCTGCACGAGCTTTGGGCGGGGATGCTGGTCGCGCTCGCGTTCGGCCTGCATCGTCCGGGGCGGTGGGGCTGGGCGCTGGCGGTAGCCGCGCTGGCACTCGCCATTCGCGAGCATGTGCTGCCCTTCGTCCTGCTGATGAGCGCAATGGCTGCGTGGCGGCGGGACTGGAAAGAAGCCGCGGCCTGGGGCGCGCTGATTGCGGTCTTCCTCGCGGCGATGGCCTGGCATGTGGCGCAAGTGACGCCGCAGCTCTTGCCGAACGACCCCGAAAGCCCGGACTGGCTGGTGCTGCGCGGTCTTTCCGGCTGGCTCGGCAATATCGTGCTGAGCTCGAACCTGCGCTTCCTGCCGCATGAGGTTGCAGGGCCCATCGTCTTGCTGATGGCGCTCGGCTGGGCAGGGTGGAAATCGCCCGCAGGCGTCACCGGGACGTTCCTCTATCTCGGCTATGGCCTCGCCTTCATGCTGGCTGGTCGGGCGAACAATTTCTACTGGGGCGCAGTCGTCGCCCCTGCGATGTTCGTCGGTCTGGCATTCCTGCCGATGGCGCTTCGCTCGCTCGTCAGATCGGCGCGCTGAGCGTAGTCAGGTCGAACGTTTCGGCCAGCCCCACAGCCTTATCGCATAGGCGAGCACGGCGATGTGCAGCGCCTCGACCCCCATCGGCACCATCCAGCCTTCGTACGGACCCTCGATCACGAGATTGATGAACCGGCCAATGAAGGCGATCAGGAACAGGCCGAGCGCGGGCAGCAGCACGTCGCCGCGCCGCCGCCATGCACCCCAGCCCATCGACAATGCACTGATATAGAAGAAGGCGGTCATGTCCCCGCGCAGGGTCGAGCTGCCGTGTGTGCTCGCCACCGACAGGCCGAAATCCGCGCCCGATGTCGCCGGATTGACCAGGAACCCCGTGCCGATCACCAGATCGATAATCGCCAGTATCAGGATGATTGCGCTCAGGATGACATGCATCGGCCCCTCCGTTTCCCCTTTCTTTACCATAGGCGGCTACGCGTAATCCCGCAATCCGCCTGCGCTGCGCGCTGGCCATGACGAACGGGGGGCGCTAGCTAGCGCTTGATGACACGATGGGAATGCATTCGCCGATCCGCGCCCACGCAGGCGCGAGCCAAGCCAGCGAGCGGGATGCCGACGTGAGCGGGCCGCACATCCTGCTCGTGATCGGGGGGGGTATCGCCGCCTATAAATCCTGCGAACTGGTGCGCATGATCCGCAAGGCGGGCGGCAAGGTGACCTGCGTGCTGACCGAAGGCGGCCAGCAATTCGTCACCCCCATGGCGCTCGCCGCGTTGAGCGAGAACAAGGTCTATACCTCGCTGTTCGATCTCAAGGACGAGGTCGAAATGGGCCATATCCAGCTGAGCCGCGAAGCCGATCTGGTGGTCGTGTGCCCGGCGACGGCCGATCTCCTCGCCAAGATGGCCGCCGGCATCGCCGACGACCTGGCGACCACGCTGATCCTCGCCACCGACAAGCCGGTGCTGACCGTGCCGGCAATGAACGTGCGCATGTGGGAGCATTCGGCGACCCAGCGCAATGCCGACTGGCTGCGCCAGGCCGGCGTCGCGGTGATGGATCCGGACGAGGGCGCGATGGCCTGCGGCGAGTTCGGGCCAGGTCGCTTGCCCGAGCCTGCCGCAATCCTTGCGCGCATCGCCGAAGAGCTCGACCTCGATATCGACGTGCCCGAACTGCCTGCGCCTGCGGCTGCGCAACTTGCCGCGCCGGTCGAAGACGACGTTCTGGAAGACGCCGAAGCAGAGGGCGATATCTTCGAGGCGCTCGAGCCCGAAGCCGAAGAGGAAGTCGAAAAGAGCGGCGGCGGACTTGGCGGACTGCTGTCGATGATCATTCCGCGCAGCACCAAGCAGCGCAGCCACGAGGAAATCGAGGAAGAATTCGCGGCGGAGCCGGAGGATGAACCGCTCGACTGGGATGAGGCGGTCGCCGAAGAAGAAGACTTGCTCGAGGATCTCCCGGAAGAGGAAATCGCCTTCGATCCGGGCGCCGCGTCGTCGCTGCTCGCCAGCAAGGGCGGGGCCTCGGCCGCGCCGCCGATCGATGCGCAGGCGCTCAACCACACCGTTGCCAGGCAGGACATGCGGTCGGCCCCGCAGCCGCTCGACGCTAAAGCCGAGAGCGTTTCGGTCAGCTTCGACGAATCGCCGCTAGCCGGTCAGCCCGCTTTCGATCCCGATCCCGAACACCGCCCGCTCTACGGCAAGCATGTGCTGGTCACCGCCGGCCCGACGCGCGAGCCGATCGATCCGGTGCGCTATATCGCCAATAGGTCGAGCGGGAAGCAAGGCTTCGCCATTGCTGCCATGGCCGCCGCCGCAGGCGCACGCGTCACGCTGGTGACCGGGCCGGTGCACCTGCCGACGCCCATCGGGGTCGACCGCGTGGACGTCGAAACCGCCGAAGATATGGCCGAAGAAGTGCGCCGCGCCCTGCCTGCCGATGCCGCCTTCATGGTGGCCGCCGTGGCCGACTGGAAGAGCCGCAGCGTCTCGACCGAGAAGATGAAGAAGCGCGGCAGCGCGCCGCCTGCGCTGATCCTTGCCGAGAACCCCGATATCCTCGCCAGTGTGGCCGCCGGGCGCAAGCGTCCGCCGCTGCTGGTCGGCTTCGCCGCCGAGACCGAGAACGTGGTCGAAAACGCCAAGTCCAAGCGCAAGCGCAAGGGCGCGGACTGGATCATCGCCAACAACGTCAGCTTCTCCGAAGGCGAGAGCGTGATGGGCGGCGATATGAACCAGGTCCATGTCGTCACCTCCAGCGGTGTGGAAAGCCTGCCCGAAATGCCCAAGGAAGAGGTTGCGCGCGAGCTTGTCCGCATGGCAGCAGAAGCCCTCAATCGAGAGGGTGACGAGGATAATGACTGATCGCATCAAGGTACGGATCAAGCGCCTGCCCCATGGACGAGATCTCGACCTGCCGGCCTATGCCACCGATGGCGCAGCGGGGATGGATGTGGTGGCGGCCGAGACCGTCACACTGAAACCGGGCCAACGCCATGCCGTGGCTACCGGCCTCGCAGTCGCGATCCCCGAGGGCTACGAGATCCAGGTACGGCCGCGATCGGGCCTTGCGCTAAAGCACGGCATCTCCGTGCCCAATACGCCCGGCACGATCGACAGCGATTATCGCGGCGAACTGAAGGTCATCATGATCAATCACGGGACGGACGATTTTCCCATCGCGTGCGGCGACCGGATCGCGCAGCTGGTGCTGGCCCCGGTGACGCAGGCCGAATGGGACGAAGTCGAGGAGTTGGACGATACCGCGCGCGGCTCCGGCGGTTTCGGTTCGACCGGCGGGCACGAGCGCTTGCACTGATTCGTTAGCGCGCCGCCCGGCGATGGGCCCGGTGAAAACAGAGCGCGGCGGCACTCCAGATCGCGGCGAACACCAAGAGTACGCCCCATTCGACGGCATGACCGGGCATCATCCAAAGGGCTGCGACACCGAGTAAGGGCTGACCCATCGCGATGACAGCCATGATCCAGCGCACGGCCCCCGGGTGAAAGCGGACAAGCAGGCTCAGTAATACTCCGCCGATCACTAAGAGAGTGAAGCCGGTATTCACCGGTTCGCTTTCCGCTCCGATGAAGCCCACAGCGAAATTTGCCCACAGCGTCAGGAAACCCGCGACCGAGGCGATTGCGATGCCGAGACCCTTCGGCGTCCTGCCGCCCAATCGGATCGCGATTTCGAGGCCTGTGCCCAGCGCCAAGAGGAGGACCGCCGCAAAGCCAAAGTCCAGCGGCGTCCAGTGTACCTCGTCGGTGAATTGCATGGCGATGGCGGGCAGGGCCAGCAGTGCCAGCGCCGCGCCCCATCCGGCTATGCGCCATCCGTTCAGCCAATTATGTCCTGTGTCTGCTTGGTCGTTCATCTCGGCTCCTGTGCTGGCGACGCCGGATAGCTGCCGGAAAACCCGCCTGAGCGGCATGAGCAATTCGTGAGCAATGCTTGAAAACCTTCCTCACCCCGCCCGCATCGCTTAGAATGCAGGGCGAAAGGGGGCGCATGGAGCGGCAATCGGACAGCGTGCATTTCGGCGATTTCGAGCTCGACCTGGCCGACCGCCAGTTGCGGCGCGGTAGCATTCCGGTCGAGCTCGGCAGTCGCTATTTCGACGCGCTGGCCTTGCTCGTCGCCAATGCCGGGGCGCTAATATCGAAGACCCGCTTCATGGACGAGGTCTGGCACGGCATCCCGGTTACCGACGAGGCGTTGACCCAATGCATTCGCACCCTGCGCCGCACTTTGGGCGATGATGCTGGAAACCCCCGATATATCCAGACGGTGCCGAAACACGGTTACCGTTTCTTGGCCGAAGTCGCGGTAGAAGACGCCCCGGGGTCGGCAGCGCGCAGATCGTCTATCGCCGGACGCGTCGCGGGGGCATGCACCCTATCGGGCGCTCTCGCCGGAGTGCTGGGCGGGGCGTTCTACGGCGCGCTCGCAGGCACGGGCGGCGGCGCGACGATTGTCGTTCTGGCGGCACTGGTCGGAGCGCTCGGGACGCTGGCCGGCGCCGCGATCGGCCTCGGCATCGCAGCCGCGATCGCATGGCGCGGGCGAGCCGATGCGGCCGTCATAGCCGGAGCGATTTCGGGCGGCATCATGGCTGGCGCTCTCGGCAGCACGCTCGGACGTGACGGGATCGGCCTCCTGACCGGAGAAGCGCTTGGCCAGGTGACCGGGATTTACGAAGGGCTGGTCCTCGGCGCGGCTGCTGGGCTGGCAGGCTGGCTCGTGTTACGCGACGAGGCATCGTCAGCACCGCGCTTCGCATATGTCGCCACGGTGCTTGGGCTTGTCGCTGGATTGCTGATCGACATCGGCGGCGGTCGCCTGCTCGGCGGCAGCCTTTATGCGCTCCAGCAGAGCCTTGGCGACACGCAGCTTCGCCTCGAAAGCATCGGCGCGGCTTTCGGGGAGAACACCTTTGGCCCGATCGCGCATTTCACCAGCGCTATTGGCGAGGGGGCCGTATTCGTTCTGGCCATCGCGGCGGGACTGATCGTCCTGAAACGCCGCTGAAACAAGAAAGGGCGGCTCTGCAAGCCACCCTTTCCCGTGAAACCCCAGACGGGGATCTGATTAGTCGATCCGGCGGACAACCTTCTCTTCCGGCTTGATCGAGATCCGAACCGTCTCGCCGGAATTGCCCGGGAAGTCGGTAAACATCGCCTCGACCAAATTCGGCACGAGATATTGCAGCCGGTTCGAGGTCGACATGGCCTGCGCCTTGCCTTCGAACAATCGCTGGCCGTCCACGGCGCGGTCGATCTTCATGTCGATCCCGCTGGTGTAGACCGTGTAGCTGCGGATTTCCGGCCCGCCGAACCACGGGTCGTAAAAGCCGAAGCCCCAGCGGCTGCCGAAATGACGCGGACGGTAATAGGACAGTCGCGACCGGTAAAATGGGCTGCGATAGCCGTACCACGGATCGTAGAACGGGTCGCTAAATCCGGTCGAGCGCACACGCTCGCGGCCGTTGTCGACGCCGTAATCGAAGCGGACCAGCAGGCTGGCGGCATCGGCGGACGGCGCTTCGGCATAGCCGAGGCGGTTCATCTGCGCTTCGACGAGATCGGCATATTGCGCGAACTCGAGCCCGCCGGCCAGCGCCGGATCGTCGGCGACGACGTAGAAAGTTTCGCCCTGCGGTGCGGGCAGCTGCGTCTGGAAACGCTGCACATCCGCCTTGAACGGGGTGGCGCAAGCGGCAAGGCCTGCAAGGATCATCGGCACGGAGGCGAGTTTCAGAGTGCGCCCCCAACCTTTTTTCAGGTCAGTCATACTCAGTCCCTTTCGAACGGACACGCAACGTATCACGATTGCGAATGAATGCGCAGCCCGCCGCTTCCCCGAGGCACACTGCCAGTTAGTGTGCTTGGGTGTAGACGAGCGGATGTGAACCCGGTTTGAATGCCGCGATTCACATTTGTTGTGCAATCGCAGGGGCTTGAGGCGAGCTTAGCGTACCAGGCCGAGCGCCGCATACGCAGCGGTGAGCGTGTCGCGCCCTGCCTCCCGCGCCTTCGAGGCGCCGCGTGCAAGGATCGCGTCGAGCGCTTCCTCGTCGTCCTTCAGCTCGAGGAAGCGCGCATTGATCGGGGCCAGCGTTTCGACCAGCACCTCGCCCAGCGCGGGCTTGAACGCGCCGAAGCCCTGTCCGCCGAATTCGCCCAGCACGTCCGCAACACTCTTGCCAGTGAGCGCGCCGTATATGCCGACGAGGTTCTGGGCTTCGGCCCGGCCTTCGAGCTCCTTCTCGTTATCGGGCAGGGGCTCGGGGTCGGTCTTGGCTTTTTTGACCTTCTTCATGATCGTGTCGGCATCGTCGGTCAGGCTGATGCGGCTCATGTCCGAGGGATCTGATTTGCTCATCTTCGCGGTGCCATCGCGCAGGCTCATGATCCGTGCCGCGGCAGGCGGGATATAGGGCTCGGGCAGGGTGAAGAGCGGCGCGTCCTCGGCACAGAAGTCGTTGTTGAACTTCTGCGCGATGTCGCGCGCCAGCTCCAGATGCTGCTTCTGGTCCTCGCCCACGGGCACATGGGTCGCCTGGTAGAGCAGCACGTCGGCGGCTTGCAGCACCGGATAGGTGAACAGGGCAACGCTCTGCCCCTCGCGGTTCTTGCCCGCCTTGTCCTTCCACTGCGTCATGCGGTTGAGCCAGCCCATGCGGGCCGTGCCGTTGAGCAGCCATTGCAGCTCGGCATGGGCGGGGACCTGCGCCTGGTTGAACAGCACGGCCTTGGATGGGTCGACACCGCAAGCGACCAGCGTCGCGACCATCTCGCGCGTGTTCTGCGTCAGCTCCGCCGGATCGTGCGGCTGCGAGATGGCGTGCAAATCGGCGAGGAAGATGAAGCACTCGCCCCCTGCGGCATGCGCCTCGTCCTGCAGCTTCACGTAATTGACGATCGCGCCGAGATAATTGCCGAGATGCGGCTTTCCGGTGGGCTGGATGCCGGAGACTACACGCATGGGATCAGGGTTCTCTCTTCTTGGTCAGGGCGGCGATGCGCTGCTTGTCGATCGCGCCGATGGCGAAGGCGACGCCGAAATAGACGACGGCCGAGCAGGCCACGAGGGCAAGCAGCGCGCCGATCCGCTGGAACAGGCCGGCGGAATACCAGCCGGTTAGCAAATCCCGCGCGAACCACAAGGCGGCGCCCATCGCGGCGGCGGCGACGAGCTGCCGCGCGATGCGTCCGACCAGCTTCAGCGGGATCTTGTAATAACCGCGCTTCACCAGCACGATGTAGAGATAGGCGACATTGATCCATGCACCGACCACGCTGGCCAGAGCGACGCCGACCACGCCGTAATCGGCGATCAGTACGAAGTTCATGACGACGAACACCGCCAGCGAAATAAATGCGGCGTAGACCGGCGTGCGGGTGTCCGAGCGTGCATAGAAGTTCGGCACCAGCACCTTGACCAGCACATAGGCGGGCAGACCGAGCACCAGCATGCCAAGCACCTGCCCGGTCAGCTCCGCCTGTTCGAGGCTGAAGCGGCCGCCCTGGAAGATCATCGTCACGAAAGACACGGCGCAGACCGCAAGCGCGACGGCTGCCGGGATGGTCAACAGCATGGACAGCTCGATCGCGTCGGACTGGATGCGATCGGTGCCTTCCTTGTTCTTGGCCCCGACGAAGCGCGAGAGCGTCGGCAAGATCGCAGTCGACAGCGCAATGCCGATGATGCCGAGCGGCAGCTGGTTCAGCCGGTCGGCATAATTCATGTAGCTGATCGCGCCGCTCTCAAGCTGGTTGAGGAAGTAGAGCTGCACCAGCGTGTTGATCTGGTAGGCCCCGCCGCCGATGGCCGCCGGCAGCGCGATGATCGACAGACGCTTCACCTCCGGCGTGATGCGCGGCCACAGCAGCTTCGGGCGGAATCCCTCTACTCGCGTCCAAACATAGAGCCAGAGGAGCTGCACCATCCCGCCGATAGTGACCGCCCAAGCCTGACTGTAACCGACCTGCTCTATGGTCCAGCCCCAGCTGGACATGGCATGTTCGCCAAACAGTAGCGCGCCTATCAGCACCAGATTGAGCAGGATCGGAAAGCTTGCGCCGGGCGCGAAGCGGCTCACCGAATTGAGCATGCCGGTGAACAGCGTGACGAGGCTGACCAGCAGGATATAGGGGAACATGATCCGCGCGAAATCGACCTCCATCGCGAAGGTCGCCGGATCGCCGTCGCCATCGCCCAGCAGGGTGATGACCCACGGCATGGCCAGCATCATGACCGCACACAAGGCGATCAGCACCGGCAGGAAGACGCTCAGCACATCATCGGAAAAACTGCGCGCATCCTCGATCCCGCCGTCGCCGTGCAGCCGCTTGGAAAACATCGGCACGAAGGCGGCAGAGAAAGCGCCTTCCGCGAACAGGCGTCGGAAGACATTGGGGATAATGAAAGCCTGAAACCAGGCGTCCGTGACGGCATTCGCGCCGAGCACGCGCGCGAAGATCATTTCGCGCGCCATGCCGGCGACGCGGCTGACCATGGTCAGCCCGCCGATCGTTCCGACATGTTTGAGCAGGCTCACGTCAGAGCCTCCGTATCAGGCTGGGCGCGCTCAGGCGTCGCCGGTCGGTGCCGGAGCGCCTGCGCCCTGTTCCTGCGCCCGCTGGGCGAGCTGCTGCTGGTAGATGCCGCCGAAATCGATCGGGTCGAGCACCAGCGGCGGGAAACCGGCATCGCGCACGGCATCGGCAATGACGCGGCGGGCGAAGGGGAACAGCAGGCGCGGGGCCTCGGCAAACATGAACGCATGCGCATGCTCGTCGGGCAGGTTGCGAATGCCGACGAGGCCGCAATATTCGAGATCGACGAGGTAGAGATTGCCCTTGCCCGTCTTCGCCGTGGCCGTGACCTTGAGCACCACTTCATGCACGTCGTCGCCAGCGGGTTCGGACCCGATGTTGAACTGTACGTCGAGCTGCGGCTGCTCGTTCCACTGGAAGCACGCGGGCGCGTTCGGGTTCTCGACCGAGAGGTCCTTCACATATTGCGAAATGAGCCCGACGGCAGGCGAATTGTCGGCACCGTTCGCGCCGGCTGCGGGATCGGGATTGAGGTCGGTGAGAACGTCGCCTTCGTCGGCCATGATGCAAATCTTTCGATACTGGTTCGGAATGGTCTCGCGAACCGGACTTCGTGAGCCGATCCGCCACAGGTCGCGCGCCTAGCAGGTGCGAGGGCGGGGAGCAATCCGCCGGCTAAGACGGCAGCCGACGTGGAATTGCGTTCATCGTGGGAACATTGCCGGTTTGTAATTTGTACCTATCTAGGGCAGGAATGCTCCAGCGGCGTTCCCAACACCAAGGGTCAAGCGGACAACCATTATCGTGATTACCGAAATCGTCATCCTCGCCATGATCGCAGCCTTTCTGGGCTTGCGTCTCTATTCGGTGCTCGGCCGCCGGTCCGAGCATGAGGAGGAGGTGATCCCGCACCGGTTCGATCGCAGCGATGCAGGCGATACGCCGCGCGAGGTCAAAGCGCCGCGCGCCACCACGCCGCCGGTTGCGCTGCGGTCCAACGATAATCGCGTTCCGGCCAACGAAGCGGGCATCCGTGCCATCGCCAGCGCCGACCCGCAGTTCGACCTGCTCGCCTTCCTCGAAGGGGCGAAGGGTGCCTATGGCATGGTGCTCGAATCGTTCTGGCAGGGCGACAAGGAAACCCTGCGCGAGCTGACCGACGATGACGTCTACGAAAGCTTCACCGGTGCGATCGACGCGCGCGAAGAGGCCGGCGAAACGCTGGATAATCGCTTGATCCGGATCGAGGATGCGAGCGTTCGGAGTGCCGAACTCGATGGCCGTATCGCCCGCATCGCCGTGCTGTTCGTGGCCGATATCGCCGCCGTGACGCGCGACAGGGACGGCAATGTCATTGCCGGGTCGCTGGACGATGCGGTGGAGAGCCGGGACGTCTGGACCTTCTCGCGCAATGTCGATGCGTCCTCGCCCGACTGGATTCTCGACGAAACCGACCAGGCCTGACCGGCCGAATCCGCGGGAGGGCATAATGCGCGGCTGGACGATCCTTGCGGCGAGCGCGCTGCTGAGCGCCTGCGTTAGTGTAGTTCCTTCCTCTTCGCCTACTGTCAGGCCCGCGCCCACGCCCCCGGGCGCGGTTACAAGCGCCGCACTTGCCGGCATCCAGCGTGGTCCGGAGATCGCAGGGCTCGGCTTTTCGGGCAGCGATGCGAGCGGCGTGCTCGCCAGTTTCCGCGAGTCCTGCCCCAAGCTTCTTGCACGCACCGACCAGAGCGGTCTGACGCAGCGCGAGGACTGGCGTCCGGCATGCGAGGCGGCAGCGGGCTGGCCGCTCGGTGACGCGAGCCGATTCTTTTCGAGCTATTTCGAGCCCGTGCGGATCGGCGATGGCGCGGCCTTCGCCACCGGCTATTTCGAGCCGGAGATTCGAGGCAGCCGGACCCGCGCGCCCGGCTACGACGTGCCGGTCTACAAGGTGCCGCCCGAGCTGGAGCGCGCCTGGCCCGCCGGCATGCCGGGAAGCGAGCGCACCGGTCGCCCGCCGCTCGGCCGCTATGATGCGAGCGGCAAGTTCGTACCGTTCTATGAACGCTCCGAGATCGTCGCCGGTGCGCTCGCCAATCGCGGGCTGGAAATCGCCTGGGCGGCCGATCTGGTCGAATTCTTCTTCTTGCAGATACAAGGCTCCGGCCTGCTGCGCCTGCCCGACGGATCGCTGATGCGGATCGGCTATGCCGGGCAGAATGGCCGCGAATATGTCGGCATCGGTAGCGTCATGCGCGAGCGCGGATTACTGGGCGACGGACCCGGAAAATATTCCGGTTCGATGCAGGGGATCATGCAATACATCCGCGAAAACCCGGCGGAGGGCGAAGCGCTGATGAACCTCAACAAGAGCTGGATCTTCTTCCGCGAGCTCGACACCGACGGCCCGCTCGGCGCGCTGGAAGTGCCGGTGCGCGGCCGATCCTCGGTAGCGGTCGATCCCAAGTTCGTGCCGCTGGGCGCACCGGTGTTCCTCGACCTCGACCGTAACGAGGCCGACGGCCTGTGGATCGCGCAAGATACCGGCGGCGCGATCAAGGGCGCCAACCGCTTCGACACCTTCTGGGGCAATGGCGAAGATGCGCGCCGCATCGCCGGCGGCATGAGCGGGCGCGGGCAGGCGATCGTCCTGCTGCCCCGCGGCACGACCGCCCGCCTGCAGAACCGGTGAGCGCCCCGCGGGGCCTGAGCCAGGAAGAGAGCGAAGCCTGGGAAAAGCTGGCCGCGACGGTCACGCCCATGCATCCCGCCGTTGCCCGGCCAAAGCACGAAACTGCGAAGCCTCCGCCGCCGAAACAGCCGAAACCTCGCAAGCAGCAGCCTGCAAAGCCTGTGCCCGCACCCCCCCGCGTCGATCCGAAGCCTACGCCTCCCGGCAATCTCGACTCGCATTGGGACCGGCGGCTCAAGTCTGGCGCATTGCAGCCCGATTTGACGCTCGATCTGCATGGCTACAATCTCGATGCCGCTTACGACCGGCTAATAGGCGGCGTCGCGCAGGCCCGTGCCCTGGGCATGCGGACCATCCTACTCGTGACGGGCAAGTCCCGCCCGGTGGCGGCGGCGGATCGCGGGGTCTCTCGCGGCGTTATTCGCGCCAAGGTGCTCGACTGGCTGGCCGCATCGAGCCACCACACCGCCATCGCCGCCGTCCGCCGCGCGCACCAGCGCCACGGTGGCGACGGCGCGCTCTACATCGTTCTCAAACGCGAGCGTTGATCGCTCGTTTGACGCCCAGCAGCAGGGCACCGACCAGCGCGAAAAGCACGGCGAGCCCCACGATATTGATTGCCAGTTGTACCCAGCCGAGCTGCCCGGCATCGAGGAAAAAATAGGCGTAGAAGCCGCTTGCCGCGCCATAAGCGAGTGCAAACACGGCATAGGCGACCGGTGCGATCATCACCACGCCGACCGAGCGACGGGCGTTCTCGCTCCGCCGGCCAAATGCGAGCCACCACAGGATCGTCGCCAGCGGGACCAGCGTGTGGTGGAACTGGTTGGTAATCCGGTCCAGTCCCTCGGGATGGTGCATGCCGGCCAGCAGCAACCAGTAGACCAGCCCGACAATTCCCAGCGCCGTAGCAAGCGCATGGACAATTTCCGGCGCTACGCGTCGCCCGAACGCGATCCAGCCCATGACCAGCCCGGCTGCCAGGTTCCCCCAGATGGTGAAGAAGCGCAGGAGAAGTCCAACGCTGTCGAGCGGCGATCCGTCGCGCTCGAGATTGAGCGGGGTCTGCAGCGCCAACGCCCCGAGCGCAGCGGTAGCAATGATCGCGGCAGCCGGACGTGCGAAGGGCGACGATGGCTGGTCCATCGCCGCCCCATAGCTCGCCGTAAAGCGCTGTCCAGCTATTCGGCCGGTTCGGCCTCCGGCTCGCGCGCTTTCTCGGATACGGCCATCGGACCGACGGTCGCCTCGTCCGTTGTCGACTTGGCGGAGCCGAGGCCGGGGGCGGTGGATTTGCCGCCGATCATGTCGCGAACCTTGTCCTCGATCCGCTGGCCGATCGTCTCATCGACGTTCTTCCAGTATTCGAAGGCGCGCTGCAGCACCTTCTCGCTCACACCGTCGGCGAGGTGTCCGGAGACATTCCCGACGAAGCGATCGCGCTGCGCATCGTCCATCACATCGGTGACCAGCGCGCGCGCTTGGCTCCAATCGTCGTCATCTTCGCGCAGCGTGTAAGCCTGCCGCACCATGTCGCCATCGGCCATCCACGTTGCTTCGCCGCCGACTTCGGGTTGCGCCGTCGGGCCACCATAGGAATTGGGAGCATAGACCGGATCGACCGCATTTTGCGTCCGCATCGCACCGGCACGCGAATAGGAATTGACCTGGTCGGCATTCTTCGGCGCGTTGACCGGGATCTGCTTGTAGTTGACGCCCAGCCGGTGGCGGTGCGCATCGGCATAGGAAAAACCGCGCGCCAGCAGCATCTTGTCGGGGCTGAGCCCGATGCCCGGCACCATGTTGTTCGGCTCGAAGGCGAGCTGTTCGATCTGCGTGTCCCAGTCGACCGGGTTTTCGTTCAGCACCAGCTTGCCGACCTCGATCAGCGGATAGTCGCTGTGCGGCCAGGTCTTGGTGAGGTCGAACGGGTTGATGCGATAGGTCTTGGCATCCTCATACGGCATGATCTGCCACTTCAGCGTCCAGCTGGGGTAATTGCCCTCGTGGATCGCGTCGAACAGATCGCGGCGATGATAGTCGCTATCCTCGCCCGCTTTTTTCACTGCCTCGTCCTGCGTCAAATGTGCGTTGCCGCTCATCTCGCCGACATCGGTGTGGAAGTGGAACTTGACCCAGAATTTCTCGTCATCCTCGTTGATGAGCATGTAGGTGTGGCTGGAGTAGCCGTTCATTTCGCGCCAGTTCTTCGGTACGCCGCGATCGCCCATCAGATAGGTGACCTGATGCGCGCTTTCGGGGCTCAGCGTCCAGAAATCCCACATCATGTCGTGATCGCGCAGGCCGTTGTCCGCACGCCGTTTCTGGCTGCGGATGAAATGCTGGAACTTCAGCGGGTCGCGGATGAAAAAGATCGGCGTGTTGTTGCCGACCATGTCGAAATTGCCGTCCTCGGTGTAGAATTTGACCGAGAAGCCGCGCGGATCGCGCCAGGTGTCGGGGCTGCCGCGTTCGCCCGCCACGGTGGAGAAGCGCATGGCGGTGTCGGTCTTCACGCCTTTCTGGAAGACGTTCGCCTTGGTATATTTCGAGACGTCGTGCGTGGTCTCGAAATAGCCGAAGGCGCCGGAGCCTTTGGCATGCGGTTGGCGTTCAGGGATCCGCTCGCGGTTGAAGTTCGCCATCTGCTCGATGAGATAATGATCGTTGAGTACGATCGGCCCGTCGCGACCGACGGTCAACGAATGCTCGTCGCTCTGGACGGGAATGCCTGCATCGGTGGTGGTAGAGGGAGTCTTGCCGTCGGCCATGATTGCGCCTTTCTGGAGGGGGTACGCAATCGATACGGCGGCGGGCCGGGTCGGGTTCCACTGTTGGACAAATGGAAAATGCGTTCAGCTTTATCGACTTATTGATTGCAGGTTCGCGGTGGATCCTCAGGCGCATGAAAAAAGCCCCCGACCTGAAGTCGGGGGCTCTCGGTGGACGACCAGCCAGGCCGTCTATGCTGTAACCATGGACCCAAAAGTATCAAATGTCAAAGCGTTCATGGGCTGCGATGAATGGAAAATTTAACCATAATCGAGCCGCCCGGCCGAGGCAGGGACGGAGCGGTCTCGGGGGTCGAGAACCGCTCCGTCTGCAGACGCATCAGCCGTGGTACTTGGCGTAAGTCAGGTCGAAGCGGTCGGCATCCATGACCTTGGTCCACGCCGCCACGAAGTCCTTCACGAACTTCTCTTCGTTGCCGTTCTCGGCATAGACCTCCGCTACCGCACGCAGGCGGGAGTTGGAGCCGAAGACCAGATCGGTCCGGGTGGCATGCCACAGCGTGTTGCCGGTCTCGCGGCAGGTGCCAACGAATTCCTCGTCACCGCTTTCGTCGACCACTTCCCAGATCACGCCCATGCCGAGCAGGTTCCGGAAGAAGCTGTTGTCGAGCTTGCCCGGGGTCTCGGTCAGCACGCCGATGTTGTTGCCGTGCTGCGTGTGCTTGGTCACCGCACCCATCGCGCGCATCCCGCCGACCAGCACGGTCATTTCCGGGATGCTGAGGCCGAGCAGGTGCGCCCGGTCGATCAGCATATCCTCGGTCTTCACCGATGCCTTGGTCTTGAGGTAATTGCGGAAGCCGTCGGCAAACGGCTCCAGCGGCTCCCAGCTCTCGGCGTCGAAGTCTTCGCGCTTCGCATCGCCGCGGCCGGTGGTGACGGGGACGGAGATATCGAATCCGGCATCCTTCGCTGCCTTCTCGACCGCAGCCGACCCGGCGATGACGATCGCGTCGGCCATGGAGATCGAACCACGGATCTCGTCGAGCTTGGCGAGAACTTCGCCCAGCTCTTCGGGATCGTTGACCTTCCAGTTCTTAAGCTCGTCGAAGCGGATATGCGCGCCGTTGGCGCCGCCGCGATGGTCCGAGTTGCGGTAGGTCGAGGCCGAGGCCCAGGCCGCCTTGACCAGCGCCGGAACCGTGAGGCCGCTGTCGAGAACCTTCGACTTGAAGGCGGACAGATTGCTATCCGAGACCTGCGTTCCGGCGGGCACGGGGTCCTGCCAGATCAGGTCTTCGCTCGGCACTTCGGGGCCGAGGTAACGGACCTTGGGCCCCATGTCGCGGTGGCACAGCTTGAACCACGCGCGAGCGAAGGCATCGTCGAGGGCCGACTGGTCGTTGAGGAAGCGTTCCGAAATTTTGCGGTATTCCGGATCGCGCTTCAACGCCATGTCGGCCGTGGTCATAATGGTCGGGACCTTCTTGTTCGGGTCCCTTGCATCGGGCGCCATGTCGGCCTCTTCCGGGTCGATCGGCGTCCACTGGTGCGCTCCCGCAGGGCTCTTGGTGAGCTCGTAGTCGTATTTGAACAGCAGCCGGAAATAGTCGTTGCCCCACTGCGTCGGGTTTGGCGTCCATGCACCTTCGATGCCCGAGGTGGTGATGTGGCCCTTGCCGATCTCGTCGGGGTCGGTCAGCCAGCCGAAGCCCATGTGGTGCAGGTTTTCGCCTTCGGGAGCATTCCCGAACGTGTCGGAAGGCGCGGCGCCGTGGCACTTTCCGAAGGCATGACCACCCGCGGTCAGCGCAACGGTTTCCTCGTCGTTCATGGCCATGCGAGCAAAGGTTTCGCGCATGTCGCGCGCCATGCCTTCCGCATCGTGCGGATTGCCACCCGGGCCTTCGGGATTGACGTAAATGAGGCCCATCTGAATCGCGGCGAGCGGGTTTTCGAGCGCGCGGCCTTCATCGGGATGGATACGAGTTTCGGCACCGGTATCGACCCATTTTTCTTCCGTGCCCCAATAGACGGTTTCGGGATCGAAGACGTCCTTGCGACCGGCGCCGAAGCCGAACACGGGGCCGCCCATGCTCTCGATCGCGACATTGCCGGTGAGGATGAAGAGGTCGGCCCAGCTGATGTGCTTGCCGTATTTCTGCTTGATCGGCCACAGCAGGCGGCGCGCCTTGTCGAGGTTGCCGTTGTCGGGCCAGCTGTTGAGCGGGGCGAAGCGCTGCTGGCCGCTGCCGCCGCCACCGCGTCCGTCGCCGGTGCGATAGGTGCCTGCCGCGTGCCACGCCATGCGGATGAAGAACGGGCCGTAATGGCCATAGTCCGCTGGCCACCATTCCTGGCTGTCGGTCATCAAATCGGTCAGGTCCTGCTTCAGCGCCTTGTAGTCCAGTGCGTTGAAGGCTTCGCAATAGTCGAAATCCTCGCCCATGGGGTCGGCCGCTCGGCCGCCTTCGGTAAGGATTTCAAGATCGAGCTGGTCGGGCCACCAATCGCGGTTCCGGCGGCCGAAGAGGTCGCGGGTTCCGCTGTCTCCGGTGAAGGGGCAGCCGCTGATATCTCCGGTTTTGGCGTCCATGTAAGTGCTCTCCTCTAGTATAAAGACTCGGTCTCCCGTCCGAGATTGGAAGCACTGTGAACACGGGCCGGTAATCCGTCCAATCGATTAAACGGTTCAAATTGATTGGCTGGGTCGATTTTGCGATGGGCCGTGTCGCCAGATACGAAAACGCCGCCATCCGTTTGGGATGACGGCGCTTTTGCTTTGGTTTGTTACTCGGTTCAGGCGGCTTGCGCGATTTCCTCTGCAGGCTCGGTGCGGATGAGATAGTCGAAGGCCGAGAGGCCAGCCTTCGAGCCTTCGCCCATGGCGACGACGATCTGCTTGTACGGCACATCCGTCACATCGCCTGCGCCGAGCACGCCCGGCAGGTTTGTGCGGCCCTCTTCGTCCGTCACGATTTCGCCGAACTCGGTCAGTTCGAGGCCGGAGTCCTTGAGCCATTCGGTGTTCGGCACTAGGCCGATCTGGACGAACACCCCTTCAAGCTCGATGCGCCGTTCGTCGCCGCTTGCACGGTCCTTCAGAACCAGACCGTTCACCTTGCCATTGTCGCCGGTAATCTCGGTGGTCTGGCCGCTGGTAACGATCTCGACATTGGAGAGGCTGCGAAGTTTGGCCTGCAGGACTTCGTCTGCGCGCAGCTTCTCGTCATATTCGATCAGCGTGACGTGGCCGACGATCTTGGTAAGGTCGATCGCCGCCTCGACGCCCGAGTTGCCGCCGCCGATCACCGCGATGCGCTTGCCCTTGAACAGGGGGCCGTCGCAGTGCGGGCAATAGGCAACGCCCTTGTTGCGATACTCGGCTTCGCCCGGGACGCCGAGATTGCGCCAGCGTGCGCCGGTCGCGAGGATCAGGCTGCGCGCCTTCAGGCTCGCGCCATTGCTCAGCTCGACCGTATGCAGCCCGCCCTCGGTTTTCGCCGGGACCAGCTTCACGGCCTTGGCGAGGTTCATCAGGTCGATGGTGTTTTCGCCGATCTGGCGTTCCAAATCCGCCGCCAGCTTGGGTCCTTCGGTATAAGCAGTGCCGGGCAGGTTCTCGATGCCGAGCGTATCGTGCAGCTGACCGCCGAAGCGTTCCGCCGCGATTCCCGTGCGGAACCCCTTGCGTGCGGTGTAGATCGCACTCGCCGCACCTGCCGGACCGCCGCCGACGATCAGCACTTCGAACGGGTCCTTGGAGGCCAGCTTCTCGGCGGCCTTCGCATCGGCATCGGTGTCGAGCCTGGCGAGGATTTCGGCCAGCTCCATCTTGCCATTGTAGAAGGGCTCGCCGTTGAGAAAGGTCGCCGGCACGGCCATCACGTCGCGCGCGTCGACCTCGTCCTGGTAGGTCCCGCCTTCGATCAGCGTCGCAGTAATGCGAGGATTCTCCAGCGCCATCAGCGTGAGCGCCTGCACCACGTCCGGACAGTTGTGGCAGCTCAAAGAGAAATACATCTCGAAATTGAAGTCGCCTTCGAGGCCGCGGACCTGCTCCAGCAGATCGACATCGACCTTGGGCGGATGGCCACCGGCCCAGAGCAGCGCGAGCACCAGCGAGGTGAACTCATGCCCCATCGGCAGACCGGCGAAGCGTACCCACTTCTCCGCATCGCTCGCGCGGCGGATGACGAAGCTGGGTGTGCGGTCGTCCGTTCCGTCGAAGCTCGCCTCGACCTTGTCGTGCAGACTGGCAATCTCTTCCAGCAATTCGCGCGTCTGGCGCGATTTCTCGTCATCGCCCAGCGACGCGACCAGTTCCACCGGCTCGCGCAAATTGGCGAGATATGTGGTGAGCTGTTGTTTCATCGTGTCGTCGAGCATGGTGTTCTCCGAGAGAGGGTCAGAAGAATGGAAAAGGCCCGGGGCGGGGATTGGGGGGAGGATGCCCCGGGCCTTCCAGCGACCCGAGCGGGGCTCGGGCTCTTGTCGCGCTCCTTCTAGGAGGTACGGGAGCGCGTATGCGGTTGCGGGCTTAGATCTTGCCGACAAGATCGAGCGAGGGAGCCAGCGTGTCGCTGCCTTCTTCCCACGCGGCCGGGCAGACCTGGCCGGGGTTGGCGCGGACATATTGGGCAGCCTTGATCTTGCGGGCGAGTTCGTTGGCATTGCGGCCGACGCCTTCGCAGGTCTGTTCCATGATCTGGATCACGCCGTCCGGATCGACGACGAAGGTCGCGCGATCGGCAAGGCCGGCGCCTTCACGCAGCACGTCGAAATTACGCGCAAGCACGTGGTTCTGGTCGCCGAGGAACGGGAAGGTCAGCTTGCCGATTTTGTCCGACGTGTCGTGCCAGGCCTTGTGGCTGAAGTGCGTGTCGGTCGACACTGCGTAGACTTCGACGTCCATCTTCTGGAGCATGTTGTACTGCTCGCCGAGGTCTTCGAGTTCGGTCGGGCAGACGAAGGTGAAGTCGGCCGGGTAGAAGAAGAACACGGCCCACTTGCCCTTCACGTCCTCTTCGGTGACTTCGTAGAAATCTTCGCCGGCCTTGAAGGCGGTGGCGGTGAACGGTTTGATCTGGCTTCCGATGATACCCATGGGTTGTCTCCGTTGTTGGGTTGAAACTGATGGGTATCAGATAGGGCGTGGTGCGATGTACAAAAGCGATATGTTGCGATTGCGAGCATCGGAATTATCAATCACAGGATTGGAACTTTTGAAAAGCGCAACAGAGGCGCGATTTCATTGCATTGGACGCAACCGTGTGGGATCTGGAGAAATCCTTAGCCGTGAGCAAAATCTGCTGATAATGAGAATGCATCGCAATAAGAAGGATTCGATATGCGTAAATTTGCTTTCGCCGCCGCCATCGCCGGCAGTACTCTTGCCCTGGCAGCTTGCTCGGGCGACGCCGACGAAACGGTAATCACCGACGATGCGACGACACCGGCTCAGATGGAAACGGTCGAAGCCACCGATACCCAGACCGTAATCGATGCCGGAACGGCGACTGCCGAAGATCTCGCAGGCATCGACGGTATCTCGGCAGAACTGGCGGCTGCCATCGTCGCAGGCCAGCCCTATGCCGACGTGACGGCTTTCAACACGGTCCTGATGGAAAGCCTCACCGAAGAGCAGGCCGCCACCGTTCGCGAGCGCGTGTTCGTCCCGGTCAATCTCAACGAGGCGACCGAAGAGCAGATCCGCCTGATCCCCGGCATGACCGACAAGATGGTCCACGAGTTCGAGGAATACCGCCCTTACGACGACATGGCCGAGTTCGACCGCGAGATCGGCAAGTATGTCGACGAGGCGGAAGTCGCCCGTTTCCGCAATTACGTCACTCTCTGACGCATTTGCAGCACGATCCTGACGCCTTCGATTCCCGCGAGGATACCGACATGTATCCAGGCCGTGGTCGGATCGAAGGCGGACAGGACCCAGTGCAGGAAGACCAGTATGGCGGCCGGATAGACCAGCCGGTGCAGCGTCTTCCATGATCGCTTGAGCGCCCTTGTCGCGATGTCGTTCGATGTCACGGCGAGCGGCACGAACAGCGCAAGGGCCAGCCAGCCCGCGAGCAGATATGCTTCGCTCGCTTCCGCCAATACCGCGGAAAGAGAGGCCTTTTTCCAGAGATAGATACCGGTGTGAAACGCGGCATAGCCGAAACTCGCCACGCCCAAATCCCGCCTCCGCCGCATCAGCCAGACAGCCCATTTCCGCTTGCGAAACGCGAGCCGGATCGGCGTGACGGCCAGCGTCAGCAACAGCAACCACGCAGCCCAGTCGCCGCTATCTCCGATAGCGTGGCCATAGCCATAGGCGTCGGGCGTGGCGATCCAGCGCCAGCTTATCCACAGACCGGGCAGCGCGAGGACGAGCCAGAGGGCTGGGCGCGATTTGAGGAAAGGTCTCATCCTGTGAAGCCGCAACATGGCCGCCGCCGATTTGGCAAGTCATATCTGTTCTACGCTTCCACGCGAAGCTGCGCGGCTAGTCCATCAGCAAGGCGAGGCTTACCCGGCCGGTGCCCGACCGGATCAATCCGATCGCACTCGCCGCTGCAGTGGACAGGTCGATGACGCGGTTGCCGTGGAACGGGCCCCGGTCGTTGATTGTCACAACGACGCTGCGGCCGTTGTTCGGATTGGTTACGCGAACCTCGCTGCCAAGCGGCAGTGTCCGATGCGCTGCGGTCAGGCGGGAGGGGTCGAAGATTTCTCCGCTCGCCGTGCGATTGCCGGTCAGCTCATTGCCGTAATAGCTCGCCTCGCCGCTGCCGATGGGGCTTTCCGAGGCTGACGGCGTCGGGTCGGGGGCTGTTGTATCAGATGGCACTGTCGCCACCGGATCGAGCGCGGCGATGGGTTGCGCATCGACGCTGGCGACACCCTTGCCGAGCTTGACCACGTCGGGCGTCTGGTCCTGTTGCCACAGTGCTCCGCCAAGCGTCAGCGCTGCAGCGCCAAAGATCGCGATGCCGCCAGTCAGAAGCTGCCGCTGGGACTTGAGCTTGGTAAAAGCCCGCAGTCGTTCGCGGCGCGTCGGCAGCGTATGGTCGGTGGTGTTGTCGTGCTGTTGTTCCCTCATGCCTTATCAGCGAATGAGGCGAAGTCGATGTTCCGAAAACGGCGGAAATCCTTGCATTTCACCCGCATTGCGCGCGGTGGAGAAGCTTGTGGTCCGCCAGAACCAGCGCCATCATCGCCTCGACCACGGGCGTGCCGCGAATGCCGACGCAGGGGTCGTGGCGGCCCTTGGTGCGGACTTCTGTCGCATTGCCCTCGCGGTCCACGCTGGCGACCGGCGTCAGGATCGAACTGGTCGGCTTGAAGGCAACGCGGCAGGTGACGGGCTGGCCGGTCGAGATACCGCCCGCGATACCGCCGGCGTGATTGGCGGCGAACTCCGGCCCGTCCTCGCGCTTTCCTGATTTTGGGGGCGACATCGCATCGGCATTCTGCTCGCCGGTCAGGCGCGCAGCATCGAAGCCGTCGCCGATTTCCATGCCCTTCACGGCATTGATGCTCATCATCCCGCTCGCAAGATCTGCATCGAGCTTGGCATAGACCGGCGCGCCCCAGCCGGCGGGCACGCCGCGCGCCACGCAGTCGACCACCGCGCCGAGCGAGGAGCCGGACTTGCGGGCATTATCGACCAGCTGCTCCCAGCGCCTGGCGGCCTCCGCATCGGGGCACCAGAACGGATTGCGCGAAATCTCCGCCGCTTCGAAATTCGCCGGATCGATACGGTCGCCGCCGATTTCCGAAACGAAGGCGCGAATCTCCACCTCGCCGACTACTTTGCGCGCAATCGCGCCCGCCGCGACGCGCATCGCGGTCTCCCTCGCGCTCGACCTCCCGCCGCCGCGATAGTCGCGAAAGCCATACTTCGCGTCATAGGCATAGTCGGCATGGCCGGGGCGATAGGTCTTGGCGATCTCCGAATAATCCTTCGATCGCTGGTCGGTATTCTCGATCAGCAGGCTGATCGGCGTGCCGGTCGTCTTGCCTTCGAACACGCCGGACAGGATCCGGACTTCATCCGGCTCCTTGCGCTGGGTGGTGAATTTGTTCTGCCCCGGCTTCCGCGCATCGAGGAACGGCTGGATGTCGTTCTCGTCCAGCGCGATGCCCGGCGGACACCCGTCCACCACCGCACCGATCGCGGGTCCATGGCTCTCGCCCCAGGTGGTGAAGCGCAAGGTCCGTCCGAAGGTGTTCCAGCTCATGGGAATGCCTCATGCCCGCAATTGTGGGCGCAAGTCCATTGCGGCTGGACCAAAACCTTCTTGTCCCCCAAGAACAAAAGGCGCTCATGCAGCGTGGCGGTAGCGCAGAAAGAAACGGATGATTGCAAAGCTCAAAGGCCTGCTCGACGAAACCGGTGCGGACTGGGCGGTGATCGACGTCGGGGGTGTCGGTTACCTCGTGCATTGTTCGTCCAAGACACTCGCCGCGCTTGGCGAGACGCGCGAAGCGTGCACGGTCTACACCGATCTGCAGGTGAGCGAGAACGACATGCGGCTGCTCGGTTTCGCCGAGGCGGCCGAGCGTGACTGGTTCCGCCTGCTCACGCAGGTGCAGGGCGTGGGCAGTAAGGTGGCACTGGCGATCCTCTCTGCGCTCTCGACCGGCGAGGTGCAGCAAGCCTGCTCGCAGGGCGACGCCGCCACGGTGGCGCGCGCGCAGGGAGTCGGACCGAAGCTCGCGGGGCGGATCGTCAACGAGCTCAAGGACAAGGCGGGCGCGTTGCCCGGCGGCGGCATGGCGGGCGGCGCGGCACCGGCCACCCCGGCAGGCGGGGCAAGCGCCGACGCGGTAAGCGCGCTCGAAAACCTCGGCTTCAAGCCGGCCGTGGCAGCACGCGCGGTCGCAGCGGCGCAGGGCGAACTCGGCGAGGGCGCGAGCGAGGGCGATCTGATACGGGTCGCATTGAAGAGGGCAGCAGGATGAAGGTCGATCTCATGCGATATGCAATCACGGCGGCAGCAGCGGCGCTTCTGGCAACGGCGGCGCAGGCGCAGGACATGGAGGCTTTCAAGCGCGGTCCGGTCGTCGCGGATTTCGGAGCGCATGCGCCGGTCGCGGGGATGGACGAGCTGCCCGCCGATGCCGCTTTCAGGCACAGCTTCGACGTTGCCGACGCTGCGAGCGAGGGGCGCGCCAATCGCCACATCGAAAGCGCCGCGCGCTTTATCAACATGCATGCCGCAGCCGGTGTCGATCCGGAGAACATCCAGGTCGCGGTGGTGATCCACGGCGGCGCTTCGCTCGACTTGCTGCGCGAACCGGCATGGGAAGCGAAAGGCAAGTCCGGCGTCAACGGCAGCCACGCGCTGGTCCGCGACCTGCTCGACCAGGGCGTCCGCGTGATCCTCTGCGGCCAGAGCGCGGCGGCGCACGGCATCACGCAGGCAGACCTGATCCCCGGCGTCGAAATGGCGCTCTCCGCGATGACCGCCCACGCGCTGTTGCAGCAGGCGGGCTATTCGGTGAACCCGTTTTGAGGAAACTGCTCGCCTTGGCTGCGAGTTTCGCACTCGGGTCTGTCGCAGGATGGCAGGCTAAGGATTTTCTTGACGTGGATGCCTGCGTCGACGCGGGCGGCGCTTGGGATTACCGCACCGGATCGTGCAAGACAGAATGACTGAACCCGTCCCTCTTCATTCCCCTGACCGCCAGCCGGAAGACCCGGACGCGGCGCTGCGGCCGAAATCGCTTACCGAGTTCGTCGGGCAGAAGGCTGCGCGCGAAAACCTTCGCGTGTTTATCGAGGCGGCCAAGAACCGCGGCGAGGCGATGGATCATGTGCTGTTTTTCGGCCCGCCGGGCCTCGGCAAGACCACGCTGGCGCAGATCGTTTCCAAGGAACTCGGCGTCGGTTTCCGCGCCACTTCCGGCCCGGTGATCGCCAAGGCGGGCGACCTCGCTGCCCTGCTCACCAATCTCGAGCCCAACGACGTGCTCTTCATCGACGAGATCCATCGCCTCAATCCCGTGGTCGAGGAGGTGCTCTACCCGGCGATGGAGGACCGTGCGCTCGACATCATCATCGGCGAGGGGCCTTCGGCGCGTAGCGTGCGGATCGACCTGCCGCCCTTCACGCTGGTCGGCGCGACAACGCGGCAGGGGCTGCTGACCACGCCCTTGCGCGACCGCTTCGGCATTCCGGTGCGGCTCAATTTCTACACCGAGAACGAGCTGCTCAAGGTGGTCACGCGCGGCGCGGGCCTACTCGGCATGGGTATCGACGAGGGCGGGGCGCGCGAGATCGCCCGGCGTTCGCGCGGCACGCCGCGTGTCGCCGGCCGGTTGATGCGCCGCGTGCGCGACTTTGCCAGCGTGCTGGGCGAGCAGGTGGTTACGACGAAGGTCGCTGACGATGCGCTGACCCGGCTCGAGGTCGACAGCCTCGGCCTCGATGCGATGGACCGCCGCTACCTCACCATGATCGCGACGACCTACAAGGGCGGCCCGGTCGGGGTCGAGACCCTCGCCGCGGGCCTCAGCGAACCGCGCGACACGGTGGAGGAGGTGATCGAGCCCTATCTCATCCAGCTTGGCCTGATCGCCCGCACCGCTCGCGGGCGCATGCTCAACGATGGCGGCTGGCAGCATCTCGGCATCGCGCCGCCCAGCAGGCCGCAAGGCGACATGTTCGACGAATAGGGCTATCAGGCGGCCGTAAGGTTTGGAGGGGCGGTGGTCCCGATTCGGGACGCAGCCGGTGTAAGGCTCGCTTTTCGGAGCGAAATTACCATTCTGCGGTACTGAAAATATAGGGATCGCACCCGAAGCCGGGATTCGGCAGAACGGTACGGACAGGGGTCCGGCAAGATCAGGGGGAAGGGCCCCGGTCGAAGAGCCGCGAAGGGAAGCAGTCGATGTCGGTCAAATCAGCTCTAGCCAAATTGTCGGCCACCGCTGCGGGTGGTGCGCTGGTTGCCGGCGGCGCCGTACATGTGGCGGAGCGTCCGGTCACCGACAATCCGCAATACAAGGCGCAGGCCGTCAAGCAGGTCAAGCAGGTGAAGCAGGCCAAGCCGGTCGTTCGTACCCTGCCGCGCCGCGCCGCGCGCACCATTCCGCCGCGCCCGATCGAATGCGTGCCGTACGATTCGCCGCTGGCTTCGGAGAATCCCGACAATATCTGCCCGCCCGTCTATCGCGAGGCGATGGTACCCGTGCCCGTCCCGCCGCTCCCTGAAGCGGCCCCCGTGGTCGCCGGTGGCGGCGGCGCGCGCTCGATCCCGTCGGGCGGCTATGGCGGCGGATACGGCGGCGGCTTCGGTGGCGGCTTCTTCGGAGGGTTCTTCGGCGGCGGTGGGGGCGGCAGTGTCGTCGTCAATTCGACCACGACCACCGGCGGCGAACTGCCCGACATCGATATCGACGTTTCGACCTCGACCTCCAGTGGCGGCACGTCGACGTCTACTTCGACCGGCGGCAGCTCCAGCTCGACCTCCACCGGCGAAGTTTCGACTTCGACCGGCGCGGTATCGACCAGCACCGGCGCGGTTTCGACATCTACCGGAGAAGTCAGCACGACCACGACCAGCAGTTCGTCCGGCGACGTGTCGAGCAGCTCTTCGGGCGACGTGTCGACCAGCACCTCCACGTCGACCTCAACCTCGGGCGACGTTTCCACCAGCACATCGACCTCGGGCAATGTTACGAGCAGCACGAGTTCGTCCAGCTCGACCAGCAGCTCTTCGTCGAGTTCGACCAGCTCGAGTAGCTCGACGTCTTCGAGCACCAGCACCAGCAGTTCGACCTCGGGCTCCACCACCGGCAGCACGAGCGGCACCGAAGTGCCGGCGCCGCCGATGATGGCGCTGTTCGGGATGGCGGCTGCAGCCGTGCTGGGCAGGCGCAAGTTCCGGGTGAAGCGCGGGGCCGGTCGGGTTTAATCGCCAGCAGGCAGTCTCAACGGTAGTTCCGGCTCCATTCACCTTGGCGATACCATTGGGTGATCACGTATTTGCGGCCCGCCGTCACCGGCAGCGCCGCGTGCCGCGTATTGCGGTTCGGGCGGCCCTTGCGGTCCATATTGTTCCAGGCGACCAGTAGGCCCGGCTCGGGCGTGATCGTCAGGCCGAGCCGCGGGAATTCGGTCGCGCCGCCTTCGTCCACCGCGTTCAGATAGACCATCGCCGACCAGCTGCGCTGCCCGCCGCGCCGCCGTTCCTGCCGCCAATGCGGGCGCTCGCTGCGGAAGAAATCGCAATGGTGGCGATATTCCTCGCCTTGGAGATAGCGCTGCCCCTGAATCGTCTCCGCATGGATGCGGTCGATCCCGAGCATCTCGTCGATCCGGCAGCCCAGTGCGGCGGTCTCGGGCGCTTCGGTGGCGAAGAAATGCGTCGAGCTGGTCCGGCCGGAGGGATACTGGCTTTCCGAAAACAGCGTAGAGGGGCGCAAGCGGCTTTCGATGATCGTCACCAGATCGGCGCATTCCTCGAAGGTCAGGAAGCCGGGGATCAGGAAGAGGTCGGCCTTGCGCTCGCCGCGCTCCTCGGCCTTCGGATTGGCTGCCAGCCGCGCGCGGACATCGTCGCCGATCCGGGCCAGCTTGGCGGGATCGGCCATCGGATCGGACGTGGTCCCACCGACCATTTGCGCGAGGCGTGTACGAAGCGACATGGTGTGTCGCTTGCCCTCAGTCGCGCTGGACGGGCAGTCCGGCGGCGTCCCAGGCAAGAATGCCACCTTCGAGATGGACCGCGTCGCGGCCCGTAGCTTCCGCCAGACGAGCAGCTGCGATGCCGGAGCGGCGACCTGACCGGCAATAGAGCACTCGCTGCGCACCATTCGCATCGGGCAGCGCGGCGGGATCGAATGTGTCGAGCGGTATGTTGACCGCCCCTTCGAGATGGCCCTCGGCAAACTCTTCGGGCGTGCGCACGTCGATCAGCTGTATCGGCTCACCGGCCTTCAGCCGGGTCGAGAGCGCGCGCGGTTCGATGGTCAGGACACCGGCATCGGCACCTGCGATCTGTGTTTCCTCGGCCTGCGCTCCGCCACCGGCACAGGCGGCGAGAAACCCCGCCGCCATGCCGGTGAGCAGAGCCTGCCGGATCACGCGGCGGCCAGATTGCGCAGTACGTAATGGAGGATGCCGCCGTTGCGGTAATACTCCATCTCGTTGGCCGTATCGATGCGGCACAGCGCGGTGAAGCTGGCCTTTGAGCCGTCTTCATGCGTGACTTCCACTTCGACGTCCTGCCCGGGGGTGAGACCGGCAAGGCCCTTGATCGAGAAGGTATCGTTCGCGCCCAGGCCAAGGCTCTGGCGGGTGTCGCCTTCCTTGAACTGCAGCGGGAGCACGCCCATGCCGATCAGGTTGGAGCGGTGGATACGCTCGTAACTTTCGACGATGACTGCGCGCACGCCCAGCAGGATGGTGCCCTTGGCTGCCCAGTCGCGGCTGGAGCCGGTGCCGTATTCCTTGCCCGCAATGACGACGAGCGGCGTACCGTCTTCCTTGTGCTTCATCGCCGCATCGTAGATCGGCATCTGCTCGCCCTGGTAGGTGGTATATCCACCCTCGACGCCGGGGACCATCTCGTTCTTGATACGGATATTGGCGAAGGTGCCGCGCATCATGACCTCGTGGTTGCCGCGCCGCGAACCATAGCTGTTGAAGTCCGCCTTCGAGACCTGGTGGCTCTTGAGGTATTCGCCAGCGGGCGAGTCCTCCTTGATCGAGCCGGCCGGGCTGATGTGGTCGGTCGTGGTCGAATCGCCGAGGATCGCCAGCGGCTTGGCATCGGTGATGTCGGTGACCGGAGCGGGCTCCATTTCCATGCCGTCGAAGAACGGCGGACTGGCGACATAGGTACTGGTCGGGTTCCAGCGATAGGTGTCCGAGGCCTCGACATTGATCGCCTGCCAGTGCTCGTCGCCCTTGTAGACGTCGGCATAGCGGCTCTCGAACATTTGCCGGTCGATATTGGCCGCGCGGTGCTCGGCGATTTCCTGATTGGTCGGCCAGACATCGGCCAGCATTACATCGTTACCGTCCCGGTCCTGGCCCAGCGGAGTTTCGGTGATGTCCTGCGTAACCGTGCCGAGGATCGAGTAGGCGACCACGAGCGGCGGGCTGGCGAGGAAGTTGGCGCGCACGTCGGGGCTGACACGGCCTTCGAAATTGCGGTTACCCGAGAGGACCGATGCGGCGACGATGTCATTGCCGTTGATGGCCTTGCTGATCGGCGGCGCAAGCGGGCCCGAGTTGCCGATGCAGGTGGTGCAGCCGTAGCCGACGAGGTCGAAGCCCATCGCGTCGAGGTCATCCTGCAGGCCCGATTTCACGAGGTAGTCGGTGACTACCTGTGATCCCGGCGCGAGGCTGGTCTTCACCCACGGCTTGGGCGCGAGCCCTTTCTCGCGCGCCTTCTTGGCGACGAGGCCGGCAGCGATCAGCACGTCGGGGTTCGATGTGTTGGTGCAGCTGGTGATGGCCGCGATGACCACATCGCCATCGCCGACATCGTGGTCGGTGTTCTCGACATCGACACGCAGCGGCTTGTCCTTGCCGTAGATCGACTTGAGATCGGTGTTGAACAGCTCATCCACCTGCGGCAGCGCGACACGGTCCTGCGGGCGCTTTGGTCCGGCGAGGCTGGGGACGACCTTCGACAGGTCGAGGTCGAGCGTCTTGGTGAACACCGGCTCGTTCTCCGGCGTGAACCACATGCCCTGTTCTTTCGAATAGGCTTCGACCAGCGCGATGGTCTCTTCATCGCGGCCGGTCAGGCGCATGTATTCCAGCGTCTTGTCGTCGATGCCGAAGAAGCCGCAGGTCGCGCCGTATTCGGGGGCCATGTTGGCGATGGTCGCGCGGTCGGCGAGGGTGAGGTTGGCAACACCTTCGCCGTAGAATTCGACGAAGCGGCCGACCACGCCGACTTCGCGCAGCATCTGCACGCAGGTCAGCACGAGGTCGGTGGCGGTGACGCCTTCGGCCATCTTGCCGGTCAGCTTGAAGCCGACGACTTCGGGGATCAGCATGGAGATCGGCTGGCCGAGCATGGCGGCTTCCGCCTCGATCCCGCCGACGCCCCAGCCCAGCACGCCGAGACCGTTGATCATGGTGGTGTGGCTGTCGGTGCCGACGCAGGTGTCGGGATAGGCGATGGCCTGCCCGTCGGGGTCTTCGGACGACCACACGCCCTTGCCGATGTATTCCAGGTTCACCTGGTGGCAGATGCCGGTGCCCGGGGGCACGGCCGAGAAGTTCTCGAAGCTCTTCGAGCCCCATTTGAGGAAATCGTACCGTTCTGCATTGCGGGCGTATTCGAGTTCGACGTTCTTTTCGAACGCCTTGGGGTGGCCGAATTCGTCGACCATCACCGAGTGGTCGATCACGAGGTTCACGGGAACCTGCGGATTGATCTTGGAGGTGTCGCCGCCGAGCTTGCCGATGGCATCGCGCATGGCGGCTAGGTCGACTACGCAGGGCACGCCGGTGAAATCCTGTAACAGCACGCGCGCGGGGCGGTACTGGATTTCCTTGCCGGTCTTGGGATCCTTCTGCCAGTCGGCGATCGCCTTCGCATCGTCGGTCGAAACGGTGAAGCCATCGTCTTCGAACCGCAGCATGTTCTCCAGCAGGACCTTGAGGCTGAACGGCAATTTCGACACGTCGCCGATTTTCTCCGCCGCCTTGGCGAAGGAATAGTAAGCGTAATCCTTGCCGTTCACAGTGAGAGTGGAGCGGGTTCCGAGCGTGTCCTTGCCGACCTGGGTCATGCGCGCGATTTTCCTTTCAGTTGAGAGCCGTCACCGGACCAATGGTCGAGGCGGCCGAATGTGCCGCGCACCTGCGCGCAAAACGGGCAAAAATCAAGGGTTCCGCCATCCTCAGATGTCATTCGCCGGAACGAAAAGGGGCTTTCATGACTTATTAAGGCAAAATCATGGCAATAGCCCCGGATCAAACGGATTCGGTCGCAGTCCGTGACCAAGGGGAAGACATATGGGTTCGCAAACAAGCAAACGGGAACGCGCCAAGCGTACCGTACGCACGGCGATCGTCGCCGGATCGCTTATCGTCGCAGGCTGCTTCACTGCAGCCTTTACCTTCGCGGAAGAAACCGCGACGGCGGTCGAACGATCGGTCCGCTAGACGGCGGCCGGTTCCGGCCTCACGCCGGTCGTTGCGATCCAGCAGCCTGCCACGATCAGGACTGCGCCGCCTGCGGCAGTCCATGTCACATTCTCGCCGAGAATGAGCCAGCCGAAAAGCGAGGCCCAGATAAAGCTGGAATATTCGAGCGGGACCAGCACCTGCGCCTCTGCCCGCGCATAAGCCCAGGCCATCGTCAGCGCGCCGCCTACCGTCAGGAGTGCGCCAGCCGTCACATCGCCGAGCGCCTCGGTCGGCGGGAGGCTGAACAGGAAGGGCGCGGCCAGCAGGTAAATGCAGCTTGCGATCCCCATGTAGAATGTCGCAACCTCCAGCGGCCTGGCTACCAAGGCCTGCTGGCGTTGCAGCACCAGGTTCCAGGCGTAGAGAAAGGCTGAAAGCGTGATCGAAGCGAGGCCGATCATCGTGTCTTCGTTGAGATTGCCCCTGCCGAACTTCCCTCCCACGATCACCAACACGCCCACGAGACCCAGCACTGCGCCCCAAACCGCACGCGGCCGAAGGCGCTCGCCGAGCAGGAACGCCGCGAGGTAAAGCGAGACGATCGGCGCGACGAAGGAGATCGCGATCGTTTCCGCCAGCGGCAGCTTCGTTAGCGCGAAGAAGAAGGTCAGCGCCATGATCGATCCGACTGCGCCGCGCGTCAGATGGATTTTCATCACGGCGCGGGCAGGCCATTTGGAGCGAAGCGCCAGCCAGATCGGCGCCACCACCGCAAAAGCGATCCCCGCCCGCATGAGCGCCGCCATATAGGCGCCCATCGCCAGCGCGGCGTTTTTCATGAAGGCATCCATCAGCGAGAGCATCGCGATACCGGCCGCGGTCGCCAGCACGGGCCTGAGAGGGGATGCGGACGCGCTCATCCGCGCGTCCCTAGGGGCGGGGCCCGGTTTCGTCATCAAAATTTGCGCCAGTTCAGCCTTTCGACAGCCAGTTTCTTGGACAGTCGCAGGCAATCGCTTATATTGCCGCTGTCCGCCGATCGGGACTGGCGGCGCAACTGGTGGAACAGATGACCAACATGAAATACCTTATCGGCACCGCGTGCAGCGCAGCGCTCGTCGCGACCTCGGCCCTGGCGCAGGACAATGCGCCGGAAAACCTCCTGCCGCCCGAACCGGAAAAGGTGAGCGAGCCGCTGCCCGACATGCGCGAAGCCGCGCCGGAGATGAACGCGCAGCAGAGTGTCGACGATGCGTTCGGTGATATCCGCATGCGCAGCGGCGAGGTGGTGCAGGAAATACCTTCGCTGGTCGGCGAATGGAGCGCCGCCGATGCGGCCAAGCTGCTCGCCTTCATCCCGGCCGTCGAAGCCGAAGGGCTGGTCCCGGCTGATTACGACAGCGCAGCCCTCCAATCCGCGATCACGGCGGGCGAGAGCCCCGCGCTCAACGAAATCGCCAGCCAAATCTTCGTGTGGCTGGTCGAGGATCTGCGCGACGGCCGCACGCCGATGGAGGCGCGCAAGCAGTGGTTCGTGGTCGATCCTGATGCCGACACCAACCCGACGCACAAGCTGCTCGAGAATGCGCTCGCCACCGGCCAGATCGCCGAGACTCTGGCTTCGCTCAATCCCGTCGCGCCCGACTACGCGCGGCTCAAGGAGGAGCTGGCGAAGACCACCGATCCCAAGGCGCGCAAGCTGATCCGCGCGAACATGGATCGCTGGCGCTGGCTGGGGCAGGACCTCGGCAAGCGGTACCTGCTGACCAATGTGCCGGAATACCAGCTGCGGCTGACGGTGAACGACCGGATCATCAAGAATTACCGTGTGGTCGTCGGCAAGCCGGGTCGCACAGCGACGCCGCAGCTCGCCGAAATGGTCGAGGCGGTGATCTACAACCCGACCTGGACGGTGCCGCAATCGATCGTGAAGGGCGAAGGTCTGGGCGCGAAGGTGCTGGGCAATCCCGGCTGGGCGCGGGCCAATGGCTACAAGGCGACCAAAGGTGCCAACGGCTGGGTCACCGTCGTGCAGCAGCCGGGCCCGGGCAATTCGCTCGGCCTGATGAAGCTCGACATGCCTAACGAGCATGCGATCTTCCTCCATGACACGCCGAGCCGCCACCTGTTCGCTCAAGAGAACCGCGCCTTGAGCCACGGTTGCATCCGCGTGCAGGGCGCGCGTGAGCTGGCGATGACCATGTCGATGCTCGGCAATGCGAAAAGCAAGGAAGACCTTCCGCGCATCCAGGAGGAAGTCTCCGAGATCACGCAGAGCGGCGACTACACCCGCTATGCGATGGAACGGCAGTGGCCGGTCTACATCACCTATTTCACCATGGGTGTGGACGTGAACGGCAATCTGACCAAATTCGCCGACATCTACGGCCGCGATGCCCCGGTGCTCGCTGCGCTGGACGCCCCCCGCCAGCGCGACCGCGCGCGCAAGACGAGCGAGGAAGCCGTCGAAATCATCGACGACATGCAGACCTAAGAGGGGTTTCGGCCTTCGATCCGCCGCTTTCGTTTCAGCATCTCGTGCCACAGGCTGAATGCTGCGACGAAAGCGAAGGGACCGGCCAGGGTGAAAGGGCCGGCAAGCCTTTGCCAGAGAGACTCATCCTCGTAACTGAAGACCATTGCGAAGATGAGTATCGGCGCGCCGGCAAAAGTAAGGATCACGCCCAGCGATGCATAGCTGGGTGTACCCATCCGATCGACGATCACTGCAGCGAGCGCACCGAAGGTGGCGAGCGACGCCATCACGAAGGGTGCCGCGACCAGCGGGATGACCGTGAAAGCGGCGAGAAACAAGCCTGGCCCAGCGCCGGACGCACTCGCTTCGGTTCCGCTATCATTCGCGCTCAGTATCTGAATCATTGCAACATAGAGCAGCCCGCCGCCGAACGTTGCGAAGATCAGCGGGCGAAGCAGGAGATCGCCGACTTCGCGGAAACAGAGCGTTTCTCTCGTGTGGCTCAGAACGCCCCCGGCACCGTCCGCTCGAATGTCCCGCCGCCCTCGCGGCGCAGCAATTCCTGTGACGCGACGCGCCGTCCGTCGCTCTGGATGCCGAGGCTCTCGGCGTAGAGCAAGCGGCCTCCCGACAAATCGATCAGGGCACGGTCGAATTGTTCCGGCCCCATGGCGAAGCAGCCGTTCGAGCGGCCGAGGCGGCCCCAGCGGGCGATGTGTT
Source organism: uncultured Erythrobacter sp. (assembly GCA_947499095.1). Taxonomy (GTDB): domain Bacteria; phylum Pseudomonadota; class Alphaproteobacteria; order Sphingomonadales; family Sphingomonadaceae; genus Qipengyuania. The sequence continues at coordinate 169,879 of CANMMR010000005.1, read as the reverse complement.
CGGGCGTGGCGTAGCCCGCCTTGTGCATCACGATCGCGCGGGGCAAGGCATTGGAATTGGTCGAATCCAGCCCGTCGAGCCGGATCGAGGTGCCGAATTTTCCGACATACCAGCTTCGCGTCATGTAAGCGCCGCGGCTGGTGCAGTGCGAGCCCTCGACATTCGAATAGCGATTCAGCCACCCGTCGTGCTCCGGATCGGAGCCGTCGCCATGGCTGACGTGGTAATTCGCCACCCGCTCGTTCTCGACATCGACGAAATAGAAGCGCCGCTCCGCCGAATGGACGCCGAAATCGGCGATCCCGACGATGTCCCGCTTCCAGATATCCCCGCCGACACGGGCGAGCTGTTCGCGCGCGATCTCGAGCAGCACACGGTCGCGTGCGGCATAGGGATTGACTTGGGCGAACACGCGCGCCGGAACGGCAGCGATTGCACCCGTTGCCAGCGTCCCTTTCAGAAGATCGCGCCGTTTCATCCAGCGAAAGGTAGCAGAGCCGCGATGGCGGCACCATGAACAATTCTTCGGGTAGTCACCCGCCGAGCACCATCCGGTCGCTTTCGATACGGACCGGCTCAATGGTGCGCAGGAAGCTCTGGCCGAGCAGCGAGACGCCGAGGCCCTCGGGGACAATGACGCCGTGGACATTGCTCGCCTCGTGACCGCCGAGCGAGACATGATCGAGCTGCACGTTCACGCCATAGACCGGCCCGCTTGCCCCCTGGGCCACCGCGCGCACATCGGCATCGTTCCAGTAGAGCCCCGCCGCGCGCGCATCCGCGCCGGTAAGGGCGACCATGCTTGCCCCGGTATCGACCATGAAGTTCACCGGCGTGCCATTGATCGTCACGCTGGCATAGAAATGCCCGTCGCCTTCGCGCGGCAGGATCGTTTCGCCCGAAGTCCAGGCGGCATAGCTCTTGTCGGCTTGGGCCTGCGCGATTTCGGCCCTTGCCTCGGCGATCCCTGCCGCATCGCCCTCCGCAGACGCATCCGCATCGGTGCCGCCCCACACGATGGCGACGAAGGAACCGGCAGCTACGGCAAAGAAGAGGGCTTCGCGCATGCGAACCAATGTCGCAGGCCAAGCTTAAAAACGGGTAAAGCGAACGGGTGCGTGCCGCCTATTCCGCCGCTTCCTTCGCATGCGGATCGAAGGCGATGGCATCGCCCGCCTCGATCAGCGCGGCCTTTTCCTCGACCAGCTTCACGATATGGTCGAGCATGTCCTCGCTCTCGATATGGTGGTCCTTCACGCCCGAGAGATAGACCATATGCTTGCCGCTGCCGCCACCGGTCAGGCCGATATCGGTCTCGCGCGCTTCGCCGGGGCCGTTGACCACGCAGCCGAGGACCGAGAGGCTCATCGGCGTCTTGATGTGCTCCAGTCGCTTTTCCAGCGCTTCGACCGTGCGGATCACGTCGAACCCCTGGCGCGAGCAGCTGGGGCAGGAGACCACCCGCACGCCGCGGGTGCGCAGGCCGAGCGATTTGAGGATTTCGTAGCCGACCTTCACTTCCTGATCGGGCTCGGCCGAGAGCGACACGCGGATCGTATCGCCGATCCCGGCCCACAGCAGGCTGCCGATGCCGAGTGCGCTTTTCACCGTGCCGCCGACCAGCCCGCCCGCTTCGGTAATGCCGAGATGCAAGGGGCAATCGACTGCCTCGGCAAGCCCGTGATAGGCCGCGACGGCAAGGAACACGTCGCTCGCCTTCACGGCCACCTTGTATTCGTGGAAATCGTGATCCTGCAGCAGCTTGATATGATCGAGCGCGCTTTCGATCAGGGCTTCGGGGCAGGGTTCGCCGTATTTTTCCAGCAAGTCCTTTTCGAGGCTGCCCGCGTTCACACCGATGCGGATTGCACAGCCATTGGCCTTGGCCGCGCGGACGACCTCCGCCACGCGTTCGGACGAGCCGATATTGCCGGGATTTATCCGCAGGCAGGCCGCGCCCTTGTCGGCCGCCTCAAGAGCGCGCTTGTAGTGGAAGTGGATGTCCGCGACGATCGGCACGGTGGCCGCGCGGGTGATGCGGTCGAAGTTCGCAGTCGATTCCTCGGTCGGGCAGGACACGCGAATGATGTCCGCGCCGGCATCCTCGCAGCGGCGGATCTGATCGATGGTCGCCCCCACGTCTTCGGTCGGCGTATTGGTCATGGTCTGCACGGTAATCGGCGCATCGCCCCCCACGGGGACGTTACCGACCATGATCTGGCGGGACTGGCGGCGTTCGATATCGCGCCAAGGGCGTACGGAAGACATGGGTGTCGATATAGAGGGCCGATGATGAAGGGGCAATGACAAGCGCCGCGCGCTGCGGCATGACGCGTTCATGAGCGAAGCCACCGACGACACCCAGACCGATACTCCGCTGCTGTTCGGGCGTGTGCTGAACGGGCGGGGTGCCGCGCGCGAAATCGGCTGGGCCGAAGCGCAAGGCTGGCAGCCCGCCGCGCCGGACGAGGTCATGTGGCTCCACGTCTGCCGCAATCGCGACGGGGTGCAGGAATGGCTCGAGAGCGAGTTGCAAATTCCCGAGCCCACCGCAGAGTTGCTCACCAGCGACGCCACTCGTCCGCGCGCCTTTGCGGAGGGCGAGACGCTGGTCGCGACCCTGCGCGGGATCAATTTCAACCCCGGGGCCCAGCCCGAAGACATGATCTCCATGCAGGTGTGGTGCGACGGGCGGCGCTTGATCACGCTGCGCCGCCACCCGCTTCAGACCCCGCGCGAGGTCGTCGCCATGCTCGACCGCGGCAACGGACCGCCCGATGCAGGCGCGACGATCACGCTGCTGGCCGAACTGCTTATTACCCGGATGAGCCAGTCGATCGTCGATATGAACGCCGTGCTCGACGAGCTGGAGCATGACGATCCTGAAGAACATGCGGAGTGCATGCTCAAGCAGATCTCGACCATCCGCCGCAACTGCCTCGGCCTCAAGCGTCACATGGCGCCGCAGCACGAGGCGCTGGAGCAGATTAGCCGCGATGCGCCCTACTGGTTCGAGGACCACGACCGCCGCGAGATCGCCGAAAGTATCGCGCGCCTGCGCCGCTATCTCGACGATATCGACATCAGCAAGGAAAGCGCGCTGGTGCTGCAGGACGAAATCCGCGCCCGCAGTCTCGCGAGCAGCGAACACGCAACTTATATGCTGACCATCGTGGCGGGCATCTTCCTGCCGCTCGGCTTCCTCACCGGCCTGCTCGGTATCAACGTGGGCGGGATGCCGGGGATGGACGATCCCGATGCCTTCTGGGCGGTGGTGGGGCTATGCCTTTTCGTCTTCGTCGCGCTGATCGTCATCTTCCGCCGGTTGCGGTGGCTCTAGTTTACCACCGCACAAGCGTCGGGACGATCAGGCGACCGGTGGCTGGAGAAACGATGATCGGCAGAACTTGCCAACTCGCCAGATGCGCCATGGTGTCGATCGGGCACGAAAGGTCATAGGTGAAGGTCCCGATCGATCCGGCAGGGCTGCCGGTGTAGAGACCTGCGGAATTGAGCGAGACCGGGGCACTGCGGAGCAGGGCCGAATTACAGGGTTCGCGCAAAATTCAGTAGGCGAATGTCTCGCCGACCATCTCCTCGCTCATGGACCACAGCCGGTCCGCATTGTCGGGATCGATGGCGTAGCTCTTCACCCCGCCGGTCGTATCCTGGTCATCCTGGTTGGCGACATGGCAATCTTCGCAATAAACGCCGCCTGCGCCTTCCAGCTCGTCGGTTGTGGCGACCCAGCAGGTGGTCGCCGCGCCCTGCGGGATGGTCTTGAAACCTTGCGGCTCCTCGCCGCTCTTCTCCGCCATCTTTTCGATCCGGTTCATCATCCAAGCCATGTCTTCCTCGGTCATGTGGCGGCCGAGATTGGTCTGGATGCCGCCCGGTTGCAGCGCGTAGGCATGCACGCCCCTGTCGCCGAGCCGCTGCTCGAGCCCGACGGAAAACAGGATATTGGCGGTCTTGGACTGGCCGTACGCCGCCCACTTCTCGTAATCGCGCTGTTCGTAATTAGGGTCGTCGAAATGGACGTGATCGAAGTGGTGGCCGCGGCTGGAGAGGTTGACGATCCGCGGGCGATCGCCCTTCTCGACCAGTGGCATCAGCAGATTGGTGAGCAGGAAATGGCCCACGTGATTGGTGCCGAATTGCAGCTCGAAGCCCTCGGCCGTGCGCTCCAACGGCGGCGCCATGACGCCGGCATTGTTGATCAGGAGGTCGATCTTGTCGAAGCGTTCGTTCGCTTCTTTTGCCGCCACGCGAACACTCTCGAGCGAGGCAAGGTCGCAGACCAGGGTTTCGACTTTCGCGCCGGTCGCATCGGCGACCTCTCGCGCGGCATCATCGAGCTTGCCCGCATCGCGGCCCGACAGAATGATGTGCGCGCCCTTGGCTGCCATCGCCCGCGCAGTCTCCTTGCCGAGGCCGGAATAGCCGCCCGTGATCAGCGCCGTGCGCCCTGACAAATCCCTGCCTTCGAGGACCTCGTCCGCCGTGCTGGAAAATCCGAATTCGCTCATGCCGCTCTCTCCTCGTATCGTTAGGCAAGTGTCGTAACACGAAAAACGGGGCGCGGGATTGGAAATTCCCGCGCCCCGTTCATTGGGTTCGCTTGGCGATCAGGCGCCCGGGGGCAGCGGATCCTCCGCTTTCGGCGCGGCCTTGCGGCTGCGCTTCGGCTTCGGCGCAGCGGTAGAGACGCCTCCGCCGAGATCGCTGTCCATCTGGTCGAGCTTGCGCGCCGCCCAATCGCGGCCGCCAAGGCCGAAGGCGAGCGCGCCGGCCACCGCCACACCGGCGATCAGGATCGTCAGCGCATTGGCCGGGATCATGCCGCCGATGCCGGTGAACTGCAGTCCCATGAACACGAACAGGATGATCGTCGCCCAGCGCACGATGGTGGCTGCCGTCGCATTCTCCCCGTCGCCCGAGATCAGGCGGGCGAGGAGATTGGCGATGAAGAAGCCGAAGGCGATCACGACTGCGCCGAAGATCACCCGGCCGCCCAGTTCGAGCACCTGGTCGAGGATCGCGGTCAGCTCCGGAAAGCCCAGCAGGCGCGTTGCGGCGATGGCGAAGAACAGGATGATCGCCACCTGCACCACACGGGCGATGATGCCCGATGCGGAGGTGCCTTCGCCCACCATGCCGGTTTCTGCCAGCGCCCGATCGACGCCAAGGCCGGGCAGCACTTCCTTGAGCACCTGCACGACGAACCGGCTGATCAGATAGCCGATGCCCAGCAGGATCGCCGCGGCGATGATGTTGGGAATGGCGTTGAAGATCAGTTGCAGCATGGAGCTGGCCGGGCCGCTGATACTGTCGATGCTCAAGGCTTCGAGCGCCATGATCGACACGAATATCACGATGATCGCATAGACGATGGTCGCGATGGTCTTGCTGATCGCGCTGTTGCCGGTGACGCTGTCGACGCCGCCGCGATTGGCCCATTTGTCGAAATCGACGGTCTGCAACGTCGTCATGATCAGGTCGCGCACGATCCGCGCCACCATCATGCCGATGAAGAAAATCAGCCCCGCACCGATGAGGTTGGGGATGAAATCGACGATGTTCTCCAGCAGGCTGTCCACCGGTCCGGCAACCGCGCCGAGGCCGAGGATTTGCAGGATGACCAGCAAGCCGAACAGCCAGATCAGCAGGCTGACAATCTTGCCGAGGCTTTCGCCCAGCGATGTGCCGCTGCCTGTGTGCCGCTGGAAGAATGAGATATTGTCGACCAGCTTGGCAAAGGCCCATTTGGCGGCCTTTGCGGCCAGCCAGGTGATTACCAGCACGATAAGTGCTAGCCCGACCTTCTCGATGACGTTCATCGCCACCTCCTGGTCGAACCGGTAATTCCCGATGCGCATTGAATTTCTCCCCAGTTTTCCCCTCGCGCCGCGACCTTAACATGTTGTCGCATCTTTACAAAGTCATGGACTCTGGCGGGTGGACAACTCCGCATGCTAGGCCGGTACGATGCACAGATTCACCAGAGCCATTACCGGCACCGCCGCCCTCCTCGCTATTGCTATCGCCGCGCCTGCCGGCGCGCAGGAGGAGGCACCGCGCTGGTCGATTGCCATTCACGGAGGGGCGGGGACCATTCGGCGCGAGGACATGACGGCAGAGCGCGACGCGGCCTATCGCGCCGCCTTGCAGGCCGCGCTAGATGCCGGATCGAAAGTGCTGGCCGAGGGCGGGAGCGCGCTCGATGCGATCCAGGCGGCGATTCTGCTTATGGAGGACGATCCGAAATTCAACGCCGGGCGCGGCGCGGTCTATACCTGGGAGGGCGAGCACGAGCTCGACGCCTCGATCATGGACGGGCGGGACCGCGATGCCGGCGCGGTGGCAGGCGTGACCGGCATTCGCCACCCGATCCTGCTCGCGCGCAAGGTGATGACCGACAGCCCGCATGTGATGCTGGCCGGCGAAGGGGCGGAGCAATTCGCCGCCGAGCAGGGTCTCGAGACGATGCCGCCCGAATGGTTCGATACCGAGGCCCGGCGCGAGGCGCTGGAGCGGATAAAGGCGGACCAGCTTTCTTCGCTCGATGCCGATATCAAATTCGGCACGGTCGGCGCAGTTGCGCTGGACCAGGACGGCAACATGGCTGCGGGCACCTCGACCGGCGGCATGACCGGCAAGCGCTGGGGCCGCATTGGCGATGCGCCGATTATCGGGGCGGGCACCTATGCCGACAATCGTGCCTGCGCAGTGTCGGCAACGGGATGGGGCGAGTTCTTTATTCGCGTCGGCGTAGCAAAGGATATTTGCTCGCGGCTGACGTACCGCTCGCAAATCCGCGGTGGAGCACCGTTCGATGAAGGCGTCGAGCTGACCGACGCTGAAAGCCAACAGGAAATCGACGCAGTGATCGCAGACGTCGGCCAGCTTGGAGGCGATGGTGGGGTAATCGTCGTGACGCCCGAAGGCCACGCGCTCTATTCGATGAACACCGCAGGCATGTATCGCGGGCGGGCTGCCAGCACCGGCGAGAGCGAGGTCGCGATCTACGCTGTTGAAGAGTGACGCGTCTGCCGTCGAGCCCGGTGGCGGGCTACCGGATCACAAGCAGCTTCCAGATAGAGCAAAAAAAGGGGACCGGATCGCACCGGTCCCCTCTCGGTGTTTTCGCTTTGGGGCGAAAACCCTGATTACATGCCCGAACCCGGACCGTAGGTGATTTCCACCCGGCGGTTCTGCAGTTCGCGGACGCCGTCGGCGGTCGGAACGCGGAGCTGGTTCTCACCGAAGGCTTCGCTGGTGATCCGGCCACCCGGTACGCCGCGGCTGGTCAGATAGTCGCGGACCGAGTCGTTACGACGTTCTGCAAGACCCATGTTGTAGGTCGCCGAACCCGAGGTGTCGGTGTGACCTGCCAGCATGACCGCTGCCGTGCCGCAGTTGGTGTATGCCGATACCGCATTGTCGAGGATCGATGCCGCTTCCGGCGTGATCGTCGATTCGTCCCAGTTGAAGAAGACGATGTACGGACCCGTCGCACAGGGTGCTTCCGGCGGCGGGGGCGGCGGCGGAGGCGGGGGCGGCGGGGGAGGCGGCGGCGGCGGCGGAGGCGGCGGCGGGGTCGCGCCACCGAAGTTGAACGCGATCGAACCGAGCACCGAGTGGGTCGTGAAGTCGCCCTTCCACGCGCTGGAGCCGTTCTCGCCGCCAGCCGTGAAATCGTCGATGTGATAGTAGCGATAACGCAGCGCGACATCGATCGTGTCGGTCAGCGGAGCGCGCACACCGGCGATGCCCTGCCATGCGAACTCCCAGTCGCTGCCGTCGATTACCGGAGCAGCGGCGAGCGTCAAGCGCGGGTCGAGCTTTGCGGCACCGCCACCAACGCCGAAGAAGAACTGAACGCCATCGTCCGGGCCGAAGTCCGCGAGGATGTTACCCATGAAGCTCAATGTGGAGACGTCACCGTCGATCAGGCCACCGTCGAAGGTGGCGCCACCGGCCTGCAGCGCGTCGAAATCGGTGTTGCGATATGCAGCTTCGACTTCCGTCCGGAACTGGCCGAAGTCGTGGCCGACGATGATCGCGCCATCGTAACCGAAGTCGTCAGGCTCGAGCGTGGCGGGCGTGCCTGTGTTCGGAGAAATCTCACGAACGTCGATATCTTCCGCGATGAGCGGGCCGAAACCGAGTTCGACATAAGTCTGTCCATCACGAGCGATGGCAGGCGTGGCGAGTGCTGTGGAGCAGATCGCCGCAACAATTATTGGCTTGCGCATAGTGAATCCCTCATCATTATTCGAACGAATAAATGCGAGAAGGAAAAGGACCTGAGAGGAAAAGGTTCCCGTTTATTTTCAGAGTCTGGATGTTTTTCGTTCGACCCGTCGAACTTCCGAAACGACTCGCCGAACGATTCTCGCTGGGCAGACTTCCGTTAGCCCCTCTTCCTTGCTTGAGGGTAGCTGCCCAGAAGGCGGACCTGGTTCGTCTGGAAGGCAAGTTCTTCCAGAGCGGTATCGACGCGCGGATCGCCTGGAACCCCCTCTATGTCGGCAAAAAACTGGGTGGCGGCGAAGCTGGCGCCCTTCTGGTAGCTTTCCAGCTTGGTCATGTTGACGCCGTTGGTCGCGAAACAGCCCAGCGCCTTGTAGAGCGCGGCCGGGATGTTCTTCACTTCGAAGATAAAGGTCGTCATCGCCGACGTCCCGACCAGCGTCGCGGCGTCGAGCGGTTCCTTCGCGAGCACGACGAAGCGGGTCGTGTTGTCATGCGCGTCCTCGACCTCGTCCTCGATGATCTTCAGGCCGTAGAGATCGGCCGCCAGCGGTGGGGCGAGCGCGGCGATGAAAGGGTTGCCGCTTTCCGCCACGAAGGCAGCCGCGCCGGCCGTGTCGGCATGGCTGAGCCCCACGATCTCGCGTTCGGCCAAAAACTGGCGCGACTGTCCAAGCGCCTGCGGATGGCTGTAGGCCGCCTCGAACGGTCCCTCGCCCAGCGCCATGAGCGCGTGGGTGATGCGCATGAAATGCTCCGCGACGATATTGAGGCCGCTCTCGGGGAGCAGGAAGTGGATATCGGCCACGCGCCCGTGCTGCGAATTCTCGATCGGGATCATTGCACAGCCCGCACGGCCGCTGTCGACCGCATCCAACGCATCTTCGAAGCTGAAACAGGGCAGCGGCAGCGCCTCGGGCGCGAACTGCATCGCCGCCTGGTGCGAATTCGATCCGGGTGCCCCGCCGAAAGCAATAGCGCGCATCGGATCACCCGCCGCAGCGGACCGCATGGAATCGACCATCTCAAGAGCAGGCTTGGCAAATTGGCGCATGGCGCAGCGTTACGGGCGGCCCACGCGCGGTTCAAGAGCTATTGCACGAAGCGCACTTGCGCCCGCCCGTTTGCTTCACTAGAGCGGCGCGCAACCATCGAACCAACAGATTTTTCGCAGGCAAGCACGCAATGGACGACCGTTTCAACACCGCCGCCGGCTGGGTCCTTTTCGCCGGTATCGTCGCGCTCGGCGGCTCGATCGCATCGGGCATGTATTTCCATGCGGACAGCGGCGAACTGCCAGAGGGCGCGGAACCGGGCTACTTCGTGCAGGGCGAGGAAACCGATGCGGGCGCGGATGCGGGGCCGGATCTCGGCACACTTCTGGCCAACGCCGATGCGGCTGCGGGCGAGGCGGTCTTCGCCAAATGCACCGCCTGCCATACGATCGAACAGGGCGGCGCCAACGGCATCGGCCCGAATCTCTACGGCACGATGGGCAAGGCGATCGCCGGCCATGCAGGCTTCGCTTATTCCAGTGCCTTGTCCGAAAAGGGCGGTCAGTGGACATGGGAGGCCATGAACGAGTGGCTCACCAGCCCGCGCGCTTTTGCGAGCGGCACCAAGATGAGCTTTGCCGGCCTGTCCAAGCCTGAAGATCGCGCCAATGTGATGGAATATATGGCTACCTTCGGCGGCGCGCCTGCCAAGCCGGCTCCAGCAGCACCGGAAGCCGAGGGTGAAGGCGATGACGCTGCGGCCGATGCGCCCGGCGCAGGCCCCGGCGCGGTCGAAGGCGAGCCCGCCGATCCGGCGCAGGCTGCCGGAGCCATGAGTGCCGACCAGCCGGTACCTTCCGCGAATGCCGGCGGCGATAATGCCGGGGCGACCAAGATCGACTAGGCGCCAGCTTAGTCCGTGATGGGACAAGGCCTCGCTTCGGCGGGGCCTTTTCTTTTGTGCCTCAGCCCTTGAACCCCTGCGCGATGACATACCACTCGCTCGAACCCTTACGGCTGGCGGGCGGCTTGGCGTGTTTCACCGTCTTGAAATGTTTTTTCAGCAAGGTCAGCAGCTCGTTGTCGGTCCCGCCGGCCAACACCTTGGCGAGATACGTCCCGCCCGGCGCCAGATTCTCGATCGCGAACCAGGCACCGGCTTCGACCAGGCCCATGGTGCGCAGGTGATCGGTCTGTTTGTGGCCGACGGTGTTGGCGGCCATGTCGCTCATCACCAGCTCGGCCTTGCCGCCCAGCGCCTCTTCCAGCACGCGCGGAGCATCGTCGTCCATGAAGTCCATCTGGAAGATTTCGACGCCCTCGATCGGCTCCACCTCGAGCAGGTCGATGCCCACGATCAGTGCCTTTGGCTTGCGCTTGCGCACGACCTGGCTCCAGCCGCCGGGCGCAATGCCGAGATCGACGACGCGGGTCACGCCGTTCAGCAGCCCGTATTTATCGTCCAGCTCGATCAGCTTGTAGGCGGCGCGACTGCGATAGCCATCCGCTTTCGCCTGCTTGACGTAAGGGTCGTTGAGCTGGCGCTGCAGCCAGCGTGTCGAGCTTGCCGTGCGCTTTTTCGCGGTACGCACCCGCGTCTCGCGATCCTTGCCGGAGCGGGCCATTATGAGGGTTTCCTGTCGGGTGCGCTATCGACATTCGTCGATAGCTTGAGGCTGAACCGTCCCACGCCCGGATTCATTTCTGGGTGCGCTATCGACATCCGTCGATAGCTCGCGGCACCAGCCCACGCCCCCACCCGGCCACCCACGGCACTATTCTGTTTGGGTGGCCGGGTGGGGGCGTGGGCTGGTGCCGCAAGGAATGCGCGCATGCGCTTCCCGTACGCAACAAAGACTCCGCAACCAGAGATACTACTCCCCATCACACATCCTGCTCCCGCATCTTCTGCATGGCGGCGCGACTGCGTTCGCCGTCGGCATCGGCGGCGATCAGGCTGCGCAGGATGCCTTCGCGAATGCCGCGATCGGCCACCCCGAGCTGGACCGAAGGCCAGATGTCGAGGATCGATTCAAGGATCGCGCACCCCGCGATGACGAGGTTCGCGCGATCGTCGCCGATGCAGGGCAGTTGGCGGCGTTCGGCTTCGCTCATGCGCGAGAGGCGCGTCGAAATGTCGCGCATCGCCTGCGAGGGCAGGATCAGGCCGTCGACGGCGCGACGATCGTATTGCGGCAGCTCGAGATGCAGGCTGGCAAGCGTGGTGACCGTGCCGCTCGTCCCCAACAGCCGGATGCCGTCGCTCGAACGCGCATGGTCTGCAATCCGCTCGGCAAAGCTGCGGAAGCTGCGAGCAACCGTCCGGCGCATTTCGCGATAGCGCTCCAGCCGGCCTTCCTCGCTGCCGTCGGACGGGCCGACCGTATCGGTGAGCGAAACGACGCCCCACGGCACGCTCAACCAGTCGAGGATGCGCGGGACCGGGCCGCCGGGTTCGACGAGAACCAGCTCGGTCGAACCGCCGCCGATGTCGAAGATGATCGCGGGACCATTCCCGTCTTCGAGCAGGACATGGCAGCCGAGCACCGCCAGCCGTGCCTCCTCCTGCGCGGAGATGATGTCGAGGACGATTCCGGTCTCTTTCTTCACCCGCTCTATGAACTTCGGGCCGTTGGCGGCGCGGCGGCAGGCCTCGGTCGCGACCGAGCGCGCGAGGCGGACGTTGCGGCGGCGCAGCTTTTCCGCGCAGACCTGCAGCGCGGCAAGCGTACGATCCATCGCCTCGTCCGACAGCCTGCCGCTCGCAGCAAGCCCTTCGCCCAGCCGGACCACGCGGCTGAAGGCGTCGATCACGGTGAAATCCGCCCCGCTCGGGCGCGCGATCAGCAAGCGGCAATTATTGGTGCCGAGATCAAGCGCAGCATAGGCCTGGCGAGAATGCGTGTGCGGGCGGCCGTTCGCGGCAGGCCCGCGTCCGGCTGTGCCTTTGCGCGGTGCACGGGGGCGAGCTTCGCCTCTCGTCTGGTCGGGCCGGGCGGGGCGCTTGTAGCGGAAATCGGCTACCTTGCCGGACTTGTCGCCCCGTTTGCGTCCAGGCCCCCTTGTGGTGTCCGGCGGAGGACTGTCCGCCATGATAAGGAGCTTTCTTGTTCCTCCCGCACCAACCATCGGGTGCGGGGACTTGGAGCCGATGCTAGCCGTGAAGCGCAAAGGGGGCAAGAGGGGCCGCCGGAGCGGGGTTGACCTCGGCAGGCGGCGAAACTAGATGGCCCACCTCTCCCGCGCGCAGAACCCGATTCTGCGCGGCCCGGTGAGCGCCGATGCCCCGTCGTCTAATGGTAAGACTACGGACTCTGACTCCGTCAATTGAGGTTCGAATCCTCACGGGGCATCCAGTTTTTCTGCTATATTTCAACCAGTTATGGTGCGGTCGGGGTGCGGATCAAATCTACCCTCGATTTCCCGTGATTCCCGCCGAATTCCGCGGGTTGTCATAAACTCCCGGCGAGTCCGTGCGACACGCATGCGACATGACGAACCATGTGGGGGTCTTTTTCGGAGTTCGCACAGGATTATTTAGAAGTTTCCAACAAGGCGTCTCGTCGACCGTTCAGATAAGCTAAGCAAACCTCCATAACGTGGGAAAAGCTGCCGAGTTGTGGCCTATCCTTGAGCCGAGCTCGAATTCGTTGAGGCCAATCTTCATTGTGTTTTGTGGCGCCCCTGCAAAGGTCAAGACGGGCTTCTTTCATATCGGGCGCAGCCAGTCGTTCAATTGCAGAATCAACTGCCGAGGCCGCCTCTGCGTCAATCTCAGGGCGAAGAGCGCGCTGAAACTGGCGGAGACCCACCCGACCTTTCCGCAGCCAGAGCGCAATCCCGATATCGTGATGGCCATCACACCGCAAGGGTCAGGTATGTGGACTTCGTTAACGGTGACGCGCTTGTGGTGGCAGGCTCGAACGTCGGGCGGGACCACCCGTGGATCAGCGAGTATTATTTCGAAGATGCCGGGGGACAAGAGCAAGCGGGTTACCGCATTCAGGAAATCCCCGGGTATCCCGAGCATGTCGCGTTCGATCCGCTCCGGCTTATCCAGACCTACCACTTCAGGGGCGCTGACAAGGCGGTTATCGCCGCGCGCTATAATGTCGGGCGCCTTGCCGAATTTTTCGCCAGTGAACGAACACGCCAGAAATGGCCAGAACGGCGCTTCCTGCTAATCGATGCGCCCAGGCAGGAAGGTGAGGAATTGCGATAAAATCGGTCGGCTGGTCGCTCTCCTATCGCCCTCGCCGCAAGCACCAGCCGAACACCAAGGCGATTGAACAAACCGCAGGCTTTGCCGAGTTGCAGAATGATACTTGTCATGCTGGTGTCTTCCTCGACCGGGTCGGTGCATCCCACCGCGGCGAGCGGCTGAGGCCTGGCACGTTCCCCATGAAGCTTCGTTTGAATTCCCGACGGTAGGTGGGCGACGCTTGCCAGATGCACAGGATAGCGGTGAGCGAGCAACCGCGCCCATGGCTGTGCCTGGTTCCCCCGTTGCGCGAGTTTGCATAAGCGGTGCTGGACGCAACCGGCGCAACGGCTTACAAGATGGGCCATCCCCGGGGAGCCAGACCGGCTGAGAGGGGTGGGATAGTCTCCACCCGACCCGTCGAACCTGAACCGATTAGGATCGGCGGAGGGAGTGGTCGGGCCTGAACGCCGGAAGACCGCCTCCGCCTTATGGAGAGCATTCGCATGGCCGACATCAACAGCAAATTCGACATCGGCGTCACCACCGGTCCCATTCGCGGCAGCCGCAAGGTCCATGTCGGCGCCAAGTCCGGCAGCGGCGTGCAGGTCGCTATGCGCGAGATCGATCTCGAGGGCGGCGAGCCGAGCGTGCGGGTTTACGACACCTCCGGTCCCTACACCGACCCCGATGCGCAGATCGACATCCGCAAGGGCCTCGAACAGAAGCGCCGCGAGTGGATCATGGCCCGCGGCGATGTCGAGGAATACGACGCGCGCGAAGTGAAGCCCGAAGACAACGGCCAGCTCGGCCCCGACCGTTCGGGCGGTGTCCCCGGCTTCCCGAATGTGGCAAAGAAGGTGCTGCGCGCAAAATCGGGCATGAACGTCAGCCAGATGCACTACGCCCGGCGCGGCATCATCACGCCCGAGATGGAATATGTCGCCGAGCGCGAGAACCTCGGCCGCGAGATGCTGCGCGAGGAAGCCGCCCGCCTCACCGCGCGCAACGACGGCCAGCCCTGGGGCGCCGAACTGCCCGATTACGTCACCCCCGAATTTGTCCGCGACGAGGTGGCGCGGGGCCGCGCGATCATCCCCAGCAACATCAACCACCCCGAAACCGAGCCCATGGCGATCGGGCGCAACTTCCTCGTCAAGATCAACGCCAATATCGGTAATTCCGCCGTGGCATCCGACGTCGCGGCAGAGGTCGACAAGATGGTCTGGTCGATCCGCTGGGGCGCGGACACCGTCATGGACCTTTCCACGGGCCGCAACATCCACGACACGCGCGAATGGATCATCCGCAACAGCCCCGTTCCCATCGGCACCGTCCCCACCTACCAGGCGCTGGAAAAAGTCGGCGGCATTGCCGAGGACCTGACCTGGGAAATTTTCCGCGACACGCTGATCGAACAGGCCGAACAGGGCGTCGACTATTTCACCATCCACGCCGGGGTCCGCCTGCCCTATGTCCCGATGACCGCCAAGCGCGTCACCGGCATCGTCTCGCGCGGCGGCTCGATCATGGCGAAATGGTGCCTCGCGCATCACAAGGAGAGCTTCCTCTACGAGCGCTTCGACGAGATCACCGAGATCATGAAGGCCTACGACATCGCCTATTCGCTGGGCGACGGCCTGCGCCCCGGCAGCATCGCCGACGCGAATGACGAAGCCCAGTTCGCCGAGCTCTACACGCTGGGCGAGCTCACAAAGCGCGCCTGGGAGCAGGACGTGCAGGTGATGATCGAGGGCCCCGGCCACGTGCCGATGCACAAGATCAAGGAGAACATGGACAAGCAGCTGGAGGCGTGCGGCGAAGCGCCGTTCTACACGCTCGGCCCCCTCGTCACCGATATCGCGCCGGGTTACGACCACATCACCAGCGGCATCGGGGCGGCGCAGATCGGCTGGTACGGCACCGCCATGCTCTGCTACGTGACGCCCAAGGAACACCTCGGCCTGCCCGATCGCGACGATGTGAAGGTGGGCGTGGTGACCTACAAGCTCGCCGCCCACGCCGCCGACCTTGCCAAGGGCCACCCGGCGGCCAAGGTCCGCGACGATGCATTGAGCAAGGCTCGCTTCGAATTCCGCTGGCGCGACCAGTTCAACCTCAGCCTCGACCCCGACACGGCCGAGCAATATCACGACCAGACCCTCCCCGCAGAAGGCGCCAAGACCGCCCACTTCTGCTCCATGTGCGGCCCGAAGTTCTGCTCGATGAAGATCACTCAGGAAGTGCGCGATTTTGCGGCGAAGCAGAACTCCGACAGCTATCTGGCGAGCGAAAACATCAAGCGCGAGACCTCAGCCGAAGAGGCCGAGGAAGCGGAGAAGGGCATGGAGGAGATGAGCGAGGTTTACCGGGAGAAGGGCGAGAAGTTGTATTTGCCGGACGGGTGATTTCAATGCTGAACGGCGATCAACGCTAAAGGTGCATGAATCGACTTAGCGTTCCTGCGGAGAAGTCTTGCGACGCTGGTCGAGTGTCAGCCCGATTGCCATTGCCGCATAAGCGGGCAGGAACCAAAATGCACCGACCCGCCATAAGATCATACGCATTTCGGCGGGAGCTGCCAGTGCAACCAATTCGAAAAGGAACGTGACGCCGTGAAAGCTGGCGAACCACAGGGGCCAGAACTTATCTCCTTTTAACGCGTAAATGCTGACGGTCAGCAACAGCACTCCGTCAAGGCAGAGAACGACTAGAAGGGCGCCACTCCCGTCCAGAAACGAATAGGCTATGCCTGACAGTAGAGTGAGCAAGGAGATGCCGCCAACGACCCTTCGGTCCGCCCGATCCCCTGCGTGCCAGCTAAACGAAAGTGCAACGAGCAAAAACGTCCAGGAAGCAAGCAGGTAGAGATCGGGCATTAGCGGTTTAGGCCTCTGCAGTAGCGGGAGCGGAGATGTGTCCTGTCGCCTTGTAGTCCGGCGGGCATCCCACAGCTACGGTCTCGAGCGTTGACTGCCGCTTGAGTTTGAGCAGGTCACGTGTGGCTTCGCCGACGGAACTGCGGGTGCTAATAATACCAGTCAAACTTGCACCGACATTGTCGAGGGCAGATTGCGCTGCGGTGATGGGCAATTGCGACGCCTCGCTTACTTCGACAATGCTTGCACACAGGTGAGCAAGTGACATCAATGCCTGGTCGACAGCTTTGACAGACTTCTGCGTATCGCTTGCGATTACTCGCCCTGCGTTGTTTTCGATCTGGTACATAGAATGATCCTTTCCAAGTCATGCCCCTACATCGGAGCGTGTCGCAGAATTCACATTCCTGAATTTCCTGCCATATCGGATAGACCCATAATGAATAAGATTACGAAGCAACTGGCCATGATCGCCAGCGCAGCCAGCCTCGCCATCCAGAGGAGCCTCACCGATCGAGGAGCATCTGTGGTTTCACCACCGAAGGGTGGGAGGATGCCGAACGATTTGCTCGTGGTCGGTTCGAATTGGCGCGCCACCAGAAGATAATCTTCGCGCAGATCATCCTGATTTTGCAGCATGATTCCTCGGTCAGGTTTGCTGGATGGGGCCGGCGACAGCGACCTGCCGTCCATTTCCTCCAAACGGAAAACGGCGGCCATTCGGCTATTTACCTCCAATGCGCTCATCACTGCTTCGATATGCGCTTCCACAGTGCGATGGGAGATGCCTAGCTTTCTCGCGATTTCCTTAGACGACAGCCCGTCTCTTACTAAAGAGATGCATTCGCGCTGTCTTGGCGTGAGATGAAGGTCGAGCATGCCTCATTCGGCTCCGCGGAGATTACTCCATTTTGGATCTAACCAATCAGAGTGTCGTGCTGTTCCGACCAAATTTCTCCGCGGTTCTCACCTCGCCGCCAATTCTGTCATCGGTTTGGTGCGCTGATCAACGTCATAAAGAAAGTGGGCTAAGGCCTAATCCGCCGGAACCAGCTTCTCCACCAGCGCCCTGAGTTCGCTCGGCGTGGTGTGGCCGGCGATGATCTCATGATAGCCGATGCCAGCCTTGCGCGCTTTTTGTCCTATCGCTTTGCTGCTTGAGGACGGGCTTACTTCTTCACCGCGCGGCGACAATCGCTTTGCAACGAGTTATTTACCGGATCGACTATAAGTCCGAAGAATAATGCACGGCCCAACCGATCTGTGGAACCCCGACAACGCCATCTACGACGACGGCGAGTGGATCACCTGGACGGAAATAAACTCGCATCTCGAACGCCTTGAATTCGAGTCACGATTTCCTGACCTCAGCGTTGATCTGGTCCCGATCTTTCAAAAGCTCCTTGATCTAGCAATTGAGTATTATGAGCTGACCGGCAGGCATCTTCAGGTCTATGGCGATCTCGGCGAGCTTTATGGCGCGATCAGGTATGATCTCCAGCTGCACCGGAACTATGCGCAAGGTTCGGATGGGAGGATCGGCAATGATTTTGTCGAGGTGAAGACGATTACTCCCTTCAAGAGTAACGACAAGATCACGCTCAATCTCAAGCGAAACTTCAGCAAAGTGCTGATTGTGAAAGTCGATGAGTGTTTCGAAGTGCAGGGCAAGTTAATCAGACGCAAAGATCTGCCGAAAAGTACAGGGGATCTTCTCAGTATTGATTGGGCAGATTTCGACTAAAACACAGCTATTTTCTAGGAGTTCTCCATGAGCGCCCTGAGTTCGCTCGGCGTGGTTTGGGCCGGCGACGATTTCGTGATAGCCGATGCCCGGCTTGTGCGTTTTTGGTCCTATCGCTTCGCTGCTTGAGAACGGGCTTCATTCTTCACCGCATCGCGCGCGGCGGCTTAGTAGCGAAATTTGCGGAAGGTCACCGAGTGAGCCTTGGCGTTGGGCTCAGCCATATAGTTCGCGCCCATCCAGCCGATTGCCTGGCTGTTGCCATCGTGATTTCCCCACCACGGTCGATGGATGAAAGCTGACTTGGGCAACGGTCCAACAAGCTTGGCGATCTGGTCGAAGGCCATTGTTACAGTCTCGCGACCGTCACTTTTCAGGTGCTGCTGTAGCGGCTTATACTTGTCACCCTTAGGCATGGTGCACTGTCCTCCTGTTGCACATGACCTTATCGCACTTTCCTACTCCGCCCAAACCTGCCTTTTTGCGGTCCATGTACGCGCTCAGCTTCCCCACGAAATCCCTCCGCCGAGCGCCCGCACGCCCCCTCGAACTTTTTTGCCCCTGGACAGTGGTCCATGCGGTCCATGTGATGGGACTGGCAGGAGGCAAGTCCTGCAATCGTCCTACACGCCGCTCAGGCTCTTGCGAGCTTCACCAGCACCCGGTCCAGCGCCTGCAGGAAGTTGGACCGGTCCGCCTTGCCGAACGGCGGCGGGCCGCCTCCGGCCGCGCCGAGGGGGCCGTCCATCCCGGCGCGCAGGTCTTCCATGATCGCGCGGGTGGCGATGGCGCTGCCGATGCTGGCGGCGTCGAAGGGCTTGCCGTCATGCCGCAGCACCGTCGCGCCCGCCTTGAGGCAGCGATCGGCCAGCAGGATGTCGGCGGTGATGACCACGGTGCTTGGGGATGCGTTATCCGCGATCCAGTCGTCCGCCGCGTCAAAGCCGTCGGAGACGACCACACGCTTCACCCGCTCGCTCACCGGCACGCGGAAGGGGCTGTTGCTGACCACGCGGACATGGGCCTTGTGACGCGCCGCCACGCGGTAGATCTCCTCCTTCACCGGGCAGGCATCGGCATCGACCAGGATCGTGGGCATGAGGGGCGTGGGCGCAGGCATGGCCGATCCCCTAACCGAGTGACGCAATGCCGGTAAATGGCGGGAGGATACGAAAAGCCCCGCCGCGCCTTGCGGCGGGCGGGGTGTCTATCGTCCGTTGCGGCCGGATCAGGCGGCTTCGGTCTCCTTCGCGCGCAGGTTGGCGCAGCGTGTCGCGAGGTCGGTCATCTTCTCGTCCGCCTCGTAGCAATTGGCGGTCAGCTCATCGAGCTTGGCCACATGGTCGCTCTTGCCCAGCGCTTCGGCATAAGCCTTGGCCGTGCCGAAGCCGCAGATGCCGTAGTGGCTCATGCGCTGGTATTGCGAAATCAGCACCACGTCGCGCACGTCGCCATCGTCGAAATCGGCCTCGAGCACGTGCTTGGTGGCTTCCTTGACGAGGCCTTCCATGCCCTTGCAGTGCTCTTTCTCGGAGATGCCGCAGTCGGAGAGCAGCTGCTTCACGGTTGCGGTGCTGTCGGCGATGCCGTCGGCGGATTTCCTGAGCTTGTCGGCGAGCGAGCTGTCGTCGGTGGCATCGGCCATCTTGCGGACGACTGTCTCCATCTGCTCGTTCGCGGACCAGTTGTCCTGCAGTTCGTGGGTGTAACAATCGGTGAGGTTCTTGGGGGCTGACATGGTCGGGTTCCTTCTTGATGCGAGGCAGCAGTGTGCGCCTTGCCATGATGTGTTACCGACGGGTGAGGCGGGATCGCGTTCCACCCGCCCGGTGCATATGCGCGAAGGCGGTAGCTGGGCGGGGCGAGGGGAGGGCGCACTGCTCTCTCCGCCCCGCACCCATCGACAAGCATGCCGACTGTCGTCCAGATCGCGTCTCGATCCGCCGTTGCGAAAAGGGGAGCGCCATGGCCGATACCGAACCCGCCGCCATACTAGACGATAAGCGCGAGCGAAGGCGCCTGCCGGTCGTCGGGCTCGTCCTGACCGCGCTCTATCTGTCGGGGCTGGTGATCTATCTGACGGTGCAGGGGCAGAACCCGGCGGATCTGCGCCTCAACGAGCTGGGCGATTTTCTCGGCGGGGTGTCGAGCCCGCTGGCCTTCCTGTGGCTGGTGCTCGGCTTCTTCCAGCAAAGCCGCGAGATCCGCCTGTCGAACCAGGCGCTGCATCTGCAGGCGGCCGAGATGAAGCGCTCGGTCGACGAACACCGCCGCATCGCCGAGGGTAACAGGGAGAGTGGGAATGGCTGATACAACGGAAACAAACCGCGCGCTGATCGAGAAGGCTTTCGAAGGTCTGCGCCACGGCGATCCGTCGCACTTTCTGCCGCTGTTTGCGGAGGATATCGAGTGGCGGGTCATGGGCTCTTCCGCCTGGTCCAAGCATGCCAGGGGGCTACCTGCAGTGGAGCGCGACCTCGTCGGCCCGCTGTTCGCGCGCTTCGCCGGACCCTATCTCAACATCCCCGAACTGATCCTCGCCGATGGGGATCACGTAGTGGTACTGGCCAAGGGCGATGCGGAAACGGTGGAGGGTCTGCGCTACGACAACGACTACGCTTTCGTGTTCAGGCTGGCGGATGGCAAGATCGTGGAGGTGCGGGAATATATGGACACGATCCTCGCGGACGCGGCTTTGGGCACAGGTTAGGCACGGGTCGTGCGATTGGCTTTGCATTCGCTGCGCTCCGCCCCATCTTGAATGAGGAGAGAAATCCTATCGAGAGGAGCATAGCCAATGCAAGTGCAGTTCAATTCCGACAGCAGCGTAATGGGAACCGAAAATGTTGCCGAACGGATCGAGGCGAACGTGCGGGAAAAGCTGGCGCGGTTTGAGGAACGGCTGACCCGGATCGAGATTCACGTCCGCGACGAGAACGGCGCGAAGCACGGTGCCGACGACAAGGCGTGCACGATCGAGGCGCGCCCGCGCGGCGGCAAGCCGATCGGCGTGACGGCCAAGGCCAGCAAGGTAGACGATGCTGCACGAATGGCGGCAAATACGCTCGCCCAGCGGCTGGAGCGGCATTTTGGCAAGGAAAGCCGCCACGGCCACGACCCGCGCCCTGACAAGGTCATGTGAGCGCGGGTCGCCCGAGGCTGTTCGCGAGTGCTCAGGGCGTTAGTTCGCCCTGCTCGCGGCCTTCCCACCATGCGATGCGGTCAGGAGATACTTCGATCAGCACCAGGCCATCGGTATCGAGACCATCCTCGAACCATTTCTCGAGATCCTTGACCCAATGCTTTTCCAAGGTCGCGCGGTCTCGGTGAAGTTTGCCGGTACCCTGGACGGCGCAGTAAAACTCGCCACTGGAATAGGTTGCACCGCATTGGTCCGAACGCTTGAAGTCGTCGTCGATCCGGCCGTCGTCCGTGGCGAAGTGGTAAGTGGTCCCGTCCTCGGAACTGACGTCCTTGTTGTTCGACATCGGGCGAGCGGCGATCGCGCTTTCGGCACCGGTCTTGGTGACGAGCATGGCGATATCGATCGATTTCAGCTTGGCTGCGATATCGGAAATGGTGCGTTCGGACATGGGCTTTTCCTTATGTTGTGTGCTGACGGATCATGAACGACGAAATCGAACCGAAGTGCCAAAGGCATCAGTGATGGTTCGATAAATCAGCGGGTAAGTACCTCGTCCTTGCTTTTGGCTCGCTTCGTCGCAGCTTCGCGCCGATTGGACACAATTTGGCCCAAATCGGAAACATCCAGCTGGGTTTGTCGTTCGTATCTTGAAGCGGCGGCTGGAAGAGCCTGTCGCCGACACGCTCACTCTCTTCAAAGAAGGGTTAGGTATGAACAAGCTTACAATCGCGCTCGCCTCGGCTGCCTCGTTGGCCATTGCCGCCTGTGCAGAACCGGTCGAAGAAACGCCGACGACCGACGACACCGCCGCTGCCGACCAGATGGCGAATGACACCGCTGAGACCGGCACCATCGTGGAAGTCGCGCAGGGCGACGAACAGTTCTCGACGCTGGTTAGCGCCGTAACGGCGGCCAATCTCGGCGAGACGCTGTCGGGTGATGGTCCTTATACCGTCTTCGCACCGACCAACGACGCCTTCGGCAAGATCCCGGAAGCTACGCTGACCGAACTGACCACGAACGATACTGAAACGCTCGGCAACATCCTCACCTACCACGTGGTGGAAGGCAATGTTGATGCGGCTACGCTGACGCAGGCGATCAACGAGGCAGGTGAAGACGGCTATATGATCAACACCGTCAATGGCGGTGCGCTGACTGCCACTGTCGTCGACGGCAATGTCGTCCTGACCGACGCTGCCGGCGGTACCTCGACTGTCACTGCAACCGATATTGCTGCATCGAATGGTGTGCTCCACGTCATCGATACGGTGCTGATGCCGCAGTAAGCGCGATCAGTTATTACCATTGGAAAGGGCGGCCTGAAGGTCGCCCTTTTTGTTTACGGAGTGGCCATCGACGCCGTTTCGGACCTCACCTCGATCGGCTCCACCTCAAGGTTGCCAACGAGTGGCTCGACGATGACGGCACCAGCCGGCATCGAGCGCGGCTCGGGCGTGGGGGCGCGAATATTGCTATGCTCGATTGGCTCACGCGTCACGGCGGGACCATTAGCGAGGTTCTCGACCTCAACTTCGTCAAAGAAATTATCGTAATCGGCATCAAGCCGCACCGTATCGCCCTGATCGAACCACTCCATGCGCTGCTCCCGCAGCCGTCCATGAAAGGCAAGCTCCGCCACCGGTATCGTTCCCTCGGGAGTGACAAGTGGGTAGTGGTCGGGTGTGTTCCGGCTCGCCGTTCTCGAGCCTTGCGGGGCAGGCGTTTGCGGAATGACGAACTCGTGATCGCGCTTTTGGAGCATCGGCGTCTCGCCGATCGCCGCACCGGTCATCATCCCGCCCAAAACCACGGCGAAGAGGGCGACGGCGAAGCCTGTGCGGGCAAGGTTTATGGTGGCACCGTTTGTCATGGTTCTGGTGGTAGAATGAGCAGACCGTGCGCGCGGTTCCTTGGCCCTGTTTACGGGCCTCGCCCATGCTCATCATTCACACCGCTTTAACCCATGCCTTGAACCGGCCTGCAATGGTTCAGGGGCTAGGTTAACAGCGTGGTGACGTATTGCGCGTATGCGATGCGCAAAACCTCCGGACAGCCGGAAGCGAGAGACGAACGATGCATGATCTGCAGCTGACATTTGCGACCGCCAAGGGCGAGGATGCGTGGGAGAGCGAACTGCGCCGCCTGTTCGAGGCGGGCAGTCTCGACGACATCCACGCCATCCTCCACCCGGCGATCGAGAAGCTTGATAGCGATTTCGGGCGTATGTGCCTGCGTACGACGCCCGAAGGCGTGACCATCGCCGGATGGCCGGAGCTGGTCGAAGCCATTCAGGACCACGAGGGCGAAACGATCACCGGCGTTACGCTGGCGGTTGCGAACGAGGCGGATCGGGCCTTCGAGAAGGGGCAGCTCCATCACCCGTTCATGATGCTCGGCCTCTACACCGACGAGGCCTTCGGCTTCAGCACGGCCCGCGAGGCGGACCTGGTTGCCGAGATGCAGGCGAAAGACGGCCCAGCCTGGGCGGGCTATGACGAGGACATCGAAGTCTATCTCGATATCGACGGCCTGGACGAGCTCAACACGGCCCTCCTACATCACAAGCAGCGCCACTTCTTCCGCGATGGTGCGCCCGAAGACGCGCCGTTGCGCTATGTCGAATATGTGCTCGGCTGCTGGTGGCGTGCGCTCCTGTTCCAGCAGGCGGTTGCCAGCGAATGCACTATCCACGGCCTGCCAGGCAGTATTCCAGTGCTCGCCGGAACGGTCGAGATGCGGCCTGAAATCGTAATGGTCCACGGCGTAGGTGCGCGGACGGTCGAGCCGCAGCGCAAGACAGAGGCCAGCGAGTGCGCTCCGATGCTCGCCGCCGATTTCATCCAGGTTCGACCTGTCGAGGAAGAAAAGGAGCCGACCGGAATGGACCTTCGCCGCCGGGTCCTCGAAACCGTCCAGGAGGAAGAAGAAAAGCCGAAGCGCGGCTTGCTGTCGCGCATCTTCGGCCGCTGACCCGCGGGGCTGTGCCGCTGGACACCGCGTAATCCCTCGCTAGTCTTCCCGACCACCACATTGGTCGACCGGGAATAGCGATACCATGCCCAGCCTGCGAGCACGCCTCGTCAATCTCGCCTTGCCGCTGCTCGGCATAAAGCGCTTTTTTTCCGAACCGGACCAACTCGAGGACCGCATCGCAGCCTTGCGGCGCAAGCCCACGATCATGCCGCGCGCTTCGCTGCACAAGCGGTTCGATATCGTCGAGGACAACAGCCGGGGTTACAAGGTCGTCACCATGACGCCGCGGGAAGGCGATGCCACCAACGGACCACACCTGCTCTACTTGCATGGTGGCGGCTACGTAATGGATATCGCTGCAGTCCACTGGGACAGCATCGCGCGGCTCTGCAGCGATCTCGGCGGGTCGGCCACAGTCCCCCTCTATCCGCTCGCGCCCGAGCACAAGGCCACCGAGGTGCTTGACGCAATGCAAGCGCTCTACGTCGATATGGCCGCGGAGCACGGCGCAGCAGCGCTAACCGTCATGGGCGACAGCGCGGGTGGCGGCATGGCTCTGGCGCTGGCTCAGATGATCCGGGCGGATGGTGGTGAGCTGCCCGCCTCGCTGGTCCTGTTCTCGCCCTGGCTCGATGCGACAGCCGACGCGCTGGGGCAACGCGATATCGAAGCGCGTGACAGGATGCTGGCGGTCTCGGGCCTCGAGGCATGCGGCGCGATGTATCGCGGTGACCTTCCACCGGACGATCCCAAGGTCAGCCCTCTTTTCGGATCGCTGGAAGGACTTCCTCCGATGGCGATCTTTTCGGGTACGAGCGACATCCTTTTGGTCGATGGGCGTCGCCTCGACGAGAAACTGACGGCACTCGGCTCGCGCTCGCATATCTATTGCGAATATCCGGGCATGTTCCACGTCTGGATGTTGCTTCCCGTGCCGGAAGGGCGGCAGGCGCTCGACGAGACGGCGGAGTTTATTCGCCAGCACGCAAGGGTTTCCGCATGAGAACTGCATTGGTCGCCTGCACGATCGCCGCACTGCTCACCGGCTGTCAGGCAGGGGAAGAGGCTGCGCACAGCGAAGCCTTCGACGCCATCGCCGCCGATGACATCGTGCGCTTCACCGGTACGGAGCCTTTCTGGAACGGTTCGATCGAAGGCGGTACCGCATCCTATGCGACGCCCGAAAGTCCGGACGGAACGCGCTTTGCGGTCGAACGCTTTTCCGGGCTCAATGGCGCAGGCTACAGCGGCACGCTGGATGGCGCGACCTTCGACCTCACCATCACGCCCGGCACCTGTTCCGACGGGATGAGCGATCGCAGCTACCCCTATACCGCCACCCTGTTGATCGGCGACGAAATGCGCGAGGGTTGTGCCTGGACCGACCGCCAACCCTTCTCCGGACCCGCGACGCCGTGAGCGCGTTTGGCCGGCGGAGACACTTCAAATGATGCACACCGTACCATCGCTTCCCCGCCTGCTCGGGCTGGCCGGCCTCCTGCCGCAGCTCGCCTGCGCGCTCGCGCTGTATTTCGGGCCGGACGAGTGGCGTTACGCGGCGCAGGCGATCGCTTTCGGTTATGCTGCGCTGATCTTCAGTTTTCTCGGCGGCATGTGGTGGGGCATAGCGGCTATGGCCCCGGCAGCGGAGAACCGGCGCTCGCTTGGCTGGGTCTGGGTGGCGGCGGTCGTGCCCAGCCTGATTGCGCTGGTCGCCTATCTGCCGTGGGTGTTCGGCCAAACCTGGCCCGAACCTTCGCTCATCATGCTGGGAAGCGGCATACTCATGAGCCTCGCCGTCGATGCGAAACTGCGCCCGCTGGCGCCCGCCTGGTGGATGTCGCTCCGTGTCCCGCTGTCGGTCGGTCTCGGTCTCGCTACGGTCGCTGCGGCGCTCGCCTAGCGCTCGACGCCTGCGCGTTCGAGCTCGGGGCCGAGACGTCCCGTCAGCCATAGCCACCACTTGCGAAAATCGGCACCGAGGCTCCAGAGCGGATAGGTAAAGGTCGCCGGCCGGTTCTTCTCATGCGCGAAATGCGCGATCCAGGCGAAGAAATATCCGGCGACCGGCATGGCTGCGAGCAGCCACCAGTTTGCAGTCACAAGGGCTAAGATGGCCAACGCCACGACCAGCGACGTGCCGATATAGTGTAGGGCGCGCGTGCCGGGGCGCGAGTGTTCGCGCAGATAGAATGGCCAGAAATCCGCGAAGCTGGTGTACTGTTTCTCAGCCATGCATCGTCCGGATCAGAAGAGCCCCGGGATGCGTAGCTGCGCAGCGCTCGGCTCGCTTGGCATCATCAATTCGCGCTCCGGCATGCGGGCCTGCACGGTGCCGCCCTTGTCGGCGGCGCCGATCGCAGTGCAGCTGCGCCCGGCGAGGAAATCCAGCGCGCTCGAAATCGAGGCTTCGCGCGGATCGCCGAGCGGTACCAGGAAATCGTCCGCCGCTGCGCAGGTGCGCGGCATGACCGAGGCGAGGCCGTCGTAATAGTCGCCATTGTCGTCGCGATTGATCGAGCGGAAGGCGACCACGCGCAGGCGGTCGTCGCAGGCAGAGCGATCGCGGGCGATCTGGCCGACGGGCTTGCCGAAGGTATCGCTGCCGACAAGAGCGATGTTCTGGCTGAGGTAGGGAATGAACGCATTCGGCAAGAGTTCGCTTGCTGATGCCGTACCGTCGGTCCCGATCACCGCGATTTTCATTGCTGTGATCGCCTGAGGCTGCGAGCTGAAGTTGTAGGTTTCGTTATTGGCGCTCTTGGAGCTGCGAAAGATAGTGGTCGAGAATTCCTGACCGACCTTGTCCGCCGCCAGCAAATCCCCAAGCAGTTCCGCTACCGAGACGAGGCCGCCCCCGTTGTAACGGAAATCGAGGATCACCTGCTCGATGCCTTGCGCCTGGAACTGAGTGAAAGCTTCGCGTAGCTGGCGCGACGCATCATCGATGATGAAGGTCCGCAGGTTGAGATATCCGACCTTCGTGCCGCCATTGTCGAGAATGAGCGAGCCATACCGATCGGACAGCGGATCCAGATTGTACTCCGCCTTGGTAACGAGAGCCGTCCTGCGGGTTCCGTCGGGCTGGCGGATCCGTAGGTTGCGCTGGACGCCAGGCTCGCTCGGCCCAAGTGCATTGCTCACCGCGCCTGCGGGGTTGTCGGGATTGGCAGCCATGATGTCGGCCACGTTCTGCCCGGCGATAGCAAGAATTTCCGTGCCCCGGTCGATCCCTTCGGCCAAGGCTGGTGCATTCTCGAACGCTTCGACCACGAATACCCGCCGCGCGTCGATGTCGTAGGTCAGCCGAATGCCGAAGCCTGCGTTCGACCCGTTCTGGATGAGGTCGTTCTCCTCCTCGATCGAGGTGATGTAGGTGAAGAAGCGATCGCGGTTCTGGGCCCGCGCAGGCGCGACCAGTGCGTTGATATAGGACTGGACGCTCGCATGATTCGATTTTGAAACCGAGGTGTCGAGCAGGTCGGGGAACAGATACCATTCGTTCATCTGGCCGAGGACCCAATCCTGACGCTCGCCCAGCGAGCATTGGTCGGTCCCGCCGCCGGTCGGCCCGCCGCCGCTGCGACTGGTGGTTCCGCTACCGCCGCCTCCACCGCAAGCGGCGAGCGAGACGGCCAAAGTGGCACTGAGAATGGCGCGACCCATAGACATGCGATGTCTCCATATTCTTGCGGTGACCGATAGGCAGAAACCGTCTTTCAGGCATGCGGGATTAATCCGTGCTGATCAAGGATGGAGCGCAAGGGCAGCGGAAAAGTAGAATTTCGGTTTTTACGGGGGGAAAACGGTGCAAATTCCTCCATCGTGCATGGTTTTCGTCCCGTCTCTGTGCCTTACTTACCCATCGAAAGGCGCGCGAAGCCGTGCGTCGGGCAAAGGAGCATGCATGTCGAGCGGCGTACCGGGTTGGGTCCAGCAGGCGATCGGGGGAGGTGAGGTTGCACACGCACCCACCTTGGCGAAGGTGGCCGACGAGAAGGCTCTGGGTCGCTCCGGCTTCGCGCTGGCGAGCGACGCTTTCCGCCACGGTGGCGAGCTCGATCCCTCTTTCACCGCGATCGAAGAGGACGCGGTCGCGCCGCCGCTCGAATGGACTGCCCCGCCACCGGGCACGCAGGAACTGGTGCTGGTCGCAGAAGATCTCGATACGGGCCAGGTGCATTGGACGGTTTGGGGGCTGCCTGGCCAGAAGGGAAAGCTGCTCGAAGGCGAAGTCCCGCCGCGCACCGGCAAGAACGCTCACGGCAATTCCGAATGGCTGCTGCCCGATCCGCCGCTGGGCGAAGAGCATCGTTACCTGTTCCAGCTTTTTGCCGTCGATCTCCCACTCACGTTGATGCCGGGTGCGACGCATGAGGAACTCGTCCGCAATCTGGACGGACACGTGACCGCCGCCGCGGTCCTCACTGCCCGGTTCGAAGGCCATCAGGTCGAAGAACTGGACCTCGAGGATCTCGACGACGATGATTGAAGCATAGCCAAGGAAAGGAATTATCATGGCTGGCAAGAACAACGCACTGCAGAAGCCGGTGAATCTGACGCCGGAACTGGAAAACGTGGTCGGCAAGGGGCCGATGACCCGCGCCCAGGTCACGTCGAAGGTGTGGGATCACATCAAGGCGAACAACCTGCAGGATTCCAAGGACAAGCGCATGATCAATCCCGACGACAAGCTCGGCGCGGTGATCGGCAAGGAACAGATCTCAATGTTCAAGATGACGGGCGCCGTCTCGAAGCACATGAGCTGATCTTGCTCAGGACCGGCGGCGAAACGGCCAGTCCGTGACGCCGCCGGACCACAGCGTCAGCCAGATGACGAGCGGCTGCGCGAACATTCTCGGTATGTGATAGCCGAGCCCCAACCCGCCATCGGGGCGCGCCATGTCGAGCGCGAAGTGGTGGATATTCGCCGGAAAAAACACATACTGCGTAAAGCGCCAGGCCGATCGCGCCGGCTCGCCGCAACGGTATCGAGACTCCCTGCAACAGAGCAGCTGCACCCAGCAGTTCGGCGATGCCGGTCCAGAACACGACCGCCTCGGCCAAGGGCACCCAAGGCGGCATGATCGCAAGGAACGGTTCCGGCCGAGCGAGGTGCAGGTAGCCGGCGACCGCATAGACTATCGCCAGCAGCAGCCTGACGACCAGGCGGGTCATCGGGTTGGCCTGCCGATACGGTAGGGGCCTGCGCGACGCGGCATGGGCTCGCCTCGCCAGCTGAGCGAGATTTCCCCGCGACTGACCAGCCTATCGGTCGCACAATGCACCGCGCTCATCCCCGCCCGCCAATCATCGGGAGCTAGACAGCGGGCCACCTCGCTGGGGCATATCGTCGCGCCCTCTGCGCGTTGACCGAGCATTTCCAGAATTTTGGCCTCGACGTCGCTCAAACCTCGACCACTTCCACACCGTTCCAGAAAGCGATGCGGCCCTTGATATGCGCTGCGTCGGGTTTCGGTTCGGGATAGTACCATGCGGCGTCGGGATTTATCGCGTCGCCCGCATTGATCGAGTGGTACTGGGCCCTGCCTTTCCACGGACAGGTGGTGGTCTTGTCGCTGGTCGTCAGAACGCCGCGCGACACATCCTTTCCCGGGAAATAATGATTTCCCTCGACGATCACGGTGTCGTCGCTCCGCGCCAGGGTCTCGCCATTCCATCGTGCTTCTATCGTCATCATTCCCGCCTTTTCTTGCAGTCTGTCTTTGCTAGGACAGCCCACGACATCGCAAGGGGTTCCAAATATGCGCACACTCGCTCTCGCCGCCGCGTTACTCATCACGACCAGCCCGCTCGCCGCACAGGACCGGGCCGAGCAAACCGCCGCAGCCGCGCTCGAAGCGGCACCGGTGTGGGATGGCCATAACGACGTGCCGATCCAACTGCGCGGCCGGTTCGACAATCGGATCAACGATTTCGATTTCGCCGACACGCTCGACACCGCGACCGAGGACCGGGCCGCGATGCACACCGACCTGACGCGGCTTCGGACCGGCAAGGTCAGCGCGCAATGGTGGTCGGTCTATGTCAGCGCCAGCCTGCCGGAACCCGAGGCCGTGCAGGCGACGATCGAGCAGATCGACGTGACCAAGCGGTTGATCGCGCGCTATCCCGATGCGCTGCAATTTGCGCTGACTGCCGACGAGGTCGAGCAGGCGATGGCGGCGGGCCGCGTGGCCTCTCTCCTCGGGATGGAAGGCGGGCACTCGATCGGATCGAGCCTCGCCGTACTGCGCCAGATGTACGACCTCGGTGCGCGCTATATGACGCTCACGCATGGCACCACGCTGAGCTGGGCCGATAGCGCGACCGATGCACCGCAGCATGGCGGATTGAACGCTTTCGGCGTGGATGTCGTGCGCGAGATGAATCGCATCGGCATGCTGGTCGATCTCAGCCATGTCAGCGAAGAGGCGATGCACGATGCGCTCGACGTGGCGGGGGCACCGGTGATCTTCAGCCACTCCGGCGCGCGGGCGATCAACGGGCATTTGCGGAATGTGCCGGACAGCGTGCTTGCCCGCCTGCCGCAGAATGGTGGCATCGTGATGGTCGTGGCGTTGCCGTGGTTCCTGACCGAAGATCTGCGCCAGCATTCCGCCAATCGCGCGGCGGAGCAGGCGCGGCTCGAAGCTCTGCTTCCCGGTCGGCCCGACGAAGTCGAAGCGCAGCTGGCGGTGTGGGACGCGGAAGACCGTGCGCCGGTATCGACTATCTCCGACATGGCCGATCATATCGACCATATCCGTGACATTGCCGGGATCGACAATATCGGGATCGGCGGGGACTATGACGGCATGCCCAATGGCCCGGTCGGTATGGAAGACGTGACCGGATATCCGGCGCTATTCGTCGAACTGGCCCGGCGCGGCTATTCGCAGGAGGATCTCGAAAAGATTTCCTCGCGCAACATGATGCGGGTCATGCGCGCGGCAGAGGCTTATGCGGCGAGCCAACGGAGTGCGACGCCGATCGAATATGCTGTCGGGGTACCGCGCGACGGGGAGGACTGAACCTTCCCGGTCGGCTCACTTGCAGGGATTGTGGCCCCAGTTCATCAGGCTGTAGCGCCAGTCGCTCTCCTCGATGTCGCCGGAAGGCTTTTGCGCGGTGTGACGGTGCACATAGCCGACGACCTTTTGCATGTGCTCGTACAGGCTGTCCGTCAGGTCGTCCTTGTTCGTCCGCTTGATCTCGACGATCCGGCGGCCCGACCTGTGGCCGGTGCTTTCGCCGCCGTCATTGTCGCCGACCGATTTCGATTCTTCGGTCTCGAGCCATTCCTCGAGTTCTTTCGGCTGCATGTTCACGCAGTCGGTGAAGTCGGAATAGACCTCGTCCTTCTTGTCGTCGTCCATCAATCGTCGTCCGCTGTGTCGGGCAGGTCGGAGCGGTCGGTCGACGCCATTTCGTCGAGCTCGTCCTCGCTCATGCTCTCGTACATGTCCTTGGATGCGCCCTGCAGGTCGGACACTTTCGTCTCTCCGCGCTTGGCGGACAGGGCGGCTCCGGCAGCCTGCTGCTGTGCCTTGCTTTTGGCTTTCGGCATCAGTTCTGCGCCGAAAGTTCGGAGCCGCGCTTGAGCACCTCGTCGCCGTCTTCCTGCTTGATCAGGTAGGCCGGATTGTCCTCGTCGCCATCCTTGGTGACTTCGCTGCCCTGGAGCGTGCGCGTCACCTCACGCTCGAAGCGCTCCTTGATCTGACCCTTGCCCTTGCCGTTGCCCCAATTCCACTCGACATATTGGTCGGTCTGAAAGCTGTTGGAATTGCTCATCATAAGGTCATCTCGGCAGATTAGTTTTCGATAACTTTGAGCCCGTCCTCGTTAACAACCTGCCCCTCTTCGGTAAGTTCCGTTTCGCCGCCGAGGTCTTCGGAAGGCCCGGTACCGACGATGCTGTCGGTGCCGTCGCCGTCGTTATCGATCGAGGAGATCTCACCACTTACGGTGGCCTCTTCTTCGACATCGTCTTGCATCAGTGCAGGGACGATCCAGGTGACGGACAAGAGCAGGATCGCCAGCAGCAATCCTCCGGCGAGTACCCAGCGTACGACGCCTTCCTTGCTGCCGCCGCTCGCTTCGACTTCGTCCACGTGGACGTGACCATCATGCTTTTCCATTGTGAGAATACCTCCCGGTCGTTTCGACCATTTGCTGCGATACGCGCCTCAGCGGCGAATGTTCCCTTTTACAGGACTGCCGATCAGTCGCGCAACAAGTCGTTGATGCCCGTTTTCTCGCGGGTTCGCGCGTCCACCGTTTTGACGATGACGGCGCAGGCGAGGCCGGGTCCGCCATCCTTGCCGGGCAGCGAGCCGGGCACCACGACAGAGTAGGGCGGGATGTGCCCGCGGATGATCTCGCCCGTGTCGCGGTAGACGATCTTGGTCGACTGGGTGATGAAGACACCCATGGCGACGACGCTGCCTTCGCCGACTATCACACCTTCGACGATCTCGCTGCGCGCGCCGATGAAGCAGTTGTCGCCGATGATGGTCGGGTTGGCCTGCATGGGTTCGAGCACGCCGCCGATGCCGGCGCCGGCGGAGATGTGGCAGTTCTCGCCGATCTGGGCACAGCTGCCGATGCTGGCCCAGGTATCGACCATCGTGCCCTTGCCGACATAGGCGCCAATGTTGACGAAGCTGGGCATTAGCACGCAGCCCGGGGCGATATAGGCGCCTTCGCGGGCGATCGCGCCGGGCACTACGCGGAAGCCGGCTTCGCGAAAGCGGGCGTCGTCCCAGCCGGCAAACTTGCTCGGCACCTTGTCGAAGGCAGGGTGACCGGCGCTGCCGCCGTCCATCACGCGGTTGTCGTTGAGCCGGAAGCTCAGAAGTACGGCTTTCTTGAGCCATTGGTTGACCTGCCAGCCGCCCTTGCCGTCGGGTTCGGCGACGCGCCCCTCGCCGCTGTCGAGCATCTTAAGCGCAGCCTCGACCGCCTCGCGCACTTCGCCCGATTTTGGCGTCACGTTCGCGCGGTCCTCCCACGCGGCTTCGATGCGGGTTTCAAGGTCGGCGCTCATGCTGGTCTCCGTTTGCGTGTCGGAGCGCTCGTTAGCAGCACCGCCGCCTTAGTCCATCCCCGCAGCCTGTGCGAACTGATAGGCGCGCTCCACCAGCGGCGCGACGCGTTCGGACATGTTCTTCGCATGGGCGGACGATGCCGTACCGTCGATCACGCGTTTCTTGATGCCCTGCATGATGCCGGCCAGCCGGAACAGGTTATAGGCGAAGTACCAATCCATCGGCGGCACCGGATAGCCGGTCTTCGCGACATAGCGGTCGACCGCTTCCTGCTGCGTCGGGATGCCGAGTTCGTCGAGGTCGAGGCCGAGCAGTCCCGCACGCCCGTCGGCCGGATTGTGCCAGTTCAGCATGAGGTAGCTGAAGTCCGCGATCGGATCGCCCAGCGTCGATAGTTCCCAGTCGAGTACCGCCAGCACGCGATTGGCGTCCTTCTCGAAGATCATGTTGTCGAGCCGGTAGTCGCCATGGACCACGCTGCTCTCGTGCTGCGGCGGGATCGTCTGCGGGAGCCATTCGATCAGCCGCTCCATCTGCGGCATGTGTTCGGTTTCGGAGAGTTTGTACTGCTTCGACCAGCGGCTGATCTGCCGAGCGCAATAGTCGGTCGGCTTGCCGAAGTCGGACAAGCCGATATCGTCCGGCTTGCGCAGGTGCAGCTCGGCCATGGTGTCGATCATGGCGTTGTAGATTTCGCGCCGGTCCTTCGGATCGATGCCGGGGAGGGCACCGTTCCACAGGGATCGCCCGTCGGCGAGGCCCATGACGAAGAACTTCGATCCGATGACGTCGGGGTCCTCGCACAAGCCATAGGTCTTGGGCACAGGAAAGCCGGTCGGGCCGAGCGCATGCATGGCCTTGTATTCGCGGTCCACCGCATGCGCGCTCGGCAGCAGTTTGCCAAAGGGTTGGCGGCGCAGGACGTAAGACTGGTTCGACGTGTCGATCCGGTAGGTCGGATTCGACTGGCCGCCCTTGAACTTCGAATAGCTGATTGGTCCTTCGAAGCCCTCGACATTGGCTTCGAACCACGCCGTCAGCGTATCGAGGTCCATGGCGTCCTTGTCCGACACTTCGACGGTGCCGACCATTTCCTTGTCGAAGTCGATCTCGCTCATCGCATTCTCTCTCGTACCCTCAGGCGAGCTTGGTGGACCACCTAACCCCCGTTTCTGCAAAACTCGGTGATGGCTTGTCCGGCCCGGAAAACCGCCGTTTCGACCGGGAAACACCGGACCGAACTGTCACCTTCCGAAAACTCTCCATCTCACGGCTCTCCGCGCTGTCATCGCGCAGGGCCTAGCGCAGCCTGCCCCTGTAGGACAGGCTGCGCTACGCAGACTCAGTCGAACACCACCACGCTGCGCGCCGAGGTGCCCTGCTTCATCTTCTCGAACCCCTCGTTGATCTTCTCGAGAGGAATGCGCTCCGCGATGATCGTGTCGAGATCGAGCAGGCCGCGCATGTAGAAATCCACGAGCCGTGGCAGGTCCACGGGGAAGTGGTTCATCCCCATGATCGCGCCTTGCAGCTTCTTGCCGGAGAGGAGATCCATCGCGCCGAGGCCTACCTTGCAGTCCAGCGGCATCATGCCGAGGATCGTCGCCGTGCCGCCGCGCCGCAGGATCTTGACGCACAGGTCCGCGCTCGCCTGTCGGCCTACCGCCTCGATCGCATGATGCACCCCGCCGCCGGTGATCTTTATCACCTGTTCGACCGCATCGTCTGCCATGGCATCGACCGTGTGGGTTGCGCCGAGCACTTCGGCGAGGTCGCGCTTCTCCTTCAGCGGGTCGATGGCGATGACCTTGCCAGCGCCAGCGATCTTCGCGGCGTTGATGGCAGCGAGCCCGACGCCGCCGCAGCCGACCACCGCCACAGTCTCGCCCGGTACGACCGAACAGGCATTGAAGATCGTGCCGGCACCGGTTGTGACCGCACAGCCGATGACGGCGGCCCGGTCCAGCGGCATGTCCTTGTCGATGGCAACGCAGGCATGCTCGTGGATCAGCATCTGTTCGGCAAAGGCCGACAGGTTGAGCATCTGGGCCACGGTCTCGCCACCATTGCGGGTGATGCGCGGCGGTGCCGTCTGGTCGCGGCGCGTGTCCGCTCCCATGCACAGCGCCATGCGACCGGTCACGCAGAACTCGCAATGACCGCAGAAGGCGGAGAGGCAGGAGACCACATGGTCGCCCGGCTTCACCGTCTTCACTTCGCTGCCGACCGCACGCACCACGCCCGCCGCCTCGTGGCCCGGAATGGCCGGAAGCGGGTGCGGATAGGCACCGTCGATGAAGTGCAGATCCGAATGGCACAGCCCGCAGGCCTTGGTGTCGATCAGGACTTCGTGCGGAGCCGGATCGGCGAGTTCGACCTCGCCGATCGTCAGCCCGCCGACCTGTTCCAGTATCGCTGCCTTGGCCATTAGCGCGTTGCTCCTATATCGCCGCTGGACATGTCGGCGCTGGCCGCCGCGCTACCGGCACTTGCCGACTGCGCGTTGCTGTTGCGCAGGGCATTGCTGCTCGGCCCTTCGTTCGGCGTGTGCTTGGCGAATTCCATGCGCGCGATAGAGCGGGCGTGGACCTCGTCCGGCCCGTCCGCCAGGCGCAGCGTGCGCTGGTGGGCATAGGCGCTCGCAAGGCCGTAATCTTCGCTCACGCCGCCGCCGCCATGGGCCTGGATGGCATCGTCGATGATCCGCAGGGCCATGTTCGGCGCCTGCACCTTGATCATGGCGATTTCCTGCTTGGCTGCCTTGTTGCCGACCTTGTCCATCATGTCCGCAGCCTTCAGGCAGAGCAGGCGGGTCATGTCGATATCGATGCGGGCGCGGGCCACGCGCTCTTCCCAGACCGAATGCTTGTAGATCGGCTTGCCGAAGGCTTCGCGCTCCTGCAGGCGCTTGCACATCTTCTCCAGCGCTTCTTCGGCCACGCCGATGGTGCGCATGCAGTGGTGGATGCGGCCAGGGCCGAGGCGGCCCTGCGCGATTTCGAAGCCGCGGCCTTCGCCCAGCAGCATGTTGGTGACGGGGACGCGCACGTCCTTCAGCTCGACTTCCATATGGCCGTGCGGGGCGTCGTCGTAACCGAACACCGGCAGGTGGCGGATGATGTTCACGCCTTCGGCATCGTTCGGCATGAGGATCATCGATTGCTGCGCATGGCGACCGGCGGAAAAGTCGGTCTTGCCCATGACGATCGAGACCTTGCAGCGCGGATCGCCGAGGCCCGAGGACCACCACTTGCGGCCGTTGATGACATATTCGTCGCCGTCGCGTTCGATGCGGGTCTCGATGTTCGTCGCGTCGGAGCTGGCCGTGTAAGGCTCGGTCATGAGGAAGGCGGAGCGGATTTCGCCGTTCATCAGCGGCGTCAGCCATTCGTCCTTCTGTTCGCGCGTGCCGTAGCGGTGGAACACTTCCATATTGCCGGTGTCGGGCGCGGAGCAGTTGAAGACTTCGGACGCGAAGCCGACGCGGCCCATTTCCTCGGCGCAGAGCGCATATTCGAGGTTGGTCAGGCCGGGGCCCTCGAACTCATAGGTTTCCTCGACATGGTGATGCCCCTCGTTACGCGGCGGCATGAACAGGTTCCAGATGCCGTCAGCCTTGGCCTTGGCCTTCAGTTCCTGGACGACGGGGATCACCTTCCAGCGGTCGCCTTCGGCATCCTGTTCGCGATAGGTGGGGATGGCCGGGCGGACATGCTGCTCGATGAAGTTCTTCACCCGGTCGCGCCAGAATACTTGTTTTTCAGTGGGTTCGAAATCCATCGTGTTTTCCTCTTCTCTCAGATCGGTTGCTTCATGAAACTGGCAGATGCGGCGGCGCAAGCCAAGCCTCCACCTGCATGCCTAGGGGGTTATCGTGTGGCCGTCGGGATCGGCGCGTACCGCGTCGTCGATGGCCTTCGGGAATTCAGTGTCGGAAGCGCGCCTGTCCGCCACGCGGGCCTCGTGCTGCTCGCGCGTGATCGGGAAGCGGCCGAGCCAGAAAGCGGCGATCAGGCCGAGCACGCTGGCGGCTGCGACGAACAGCACGACCAGCTGGGTGACGGTCTCCTGCGACACCTGCGATTGCGGCGTCCCGGGCGCGAGATCGATCGACTGCACGATCAGGCTGGTCAGCAGGATGCCGCCGCCGGTCGCGCATTTCTGCACCAGCCAGTTGCCCGAATAGAATGTGCCCTCGGCGCGCTTGCCGGTCCGCTCCTCGAAAGCCTCGACGATCTCGGCGACCATGGAAGTGGCAGAGATGATCGATACGACGCTGGCCGTATTCGCGCAGATGAGGAAGCTGTAGAGGAGGGCGGTGGACGCCGTGGTGCCGGTGGTGGGCCATGCCCCTGCCAGCAGCAGCACATAGGGCAGGCAGTAGAAGCTCAGGCCGACGATGGCGGCCACCGCTGCCGATTTCGGCTTGCCCCAGGCGCGGTGCAGCGGGCCGACGATGACGAACATCAGCACGACGGAGAAAAACAGCACCACCGGGTAAAGCCGGAACGCGAGCTCGCTGAACTGCCAGACATAGAGGTTCACATATTGCGTGATCGAGAAGGTCATTCCCTGCAGGACATAGGCAGCGAGGCCGCCGAGCGCGAAGATCACGAAGGCTTTCTCGCGAAACGCATCGAAGATTTCGGCGAACGCGCCGCGTAGCGAAAACGGGGGTGGCCGGTGGGCCGGAAGGTGCGCGACGATCCTGTGCTGCGCCGCCGCCGAGCCGATGACCGCGAGCACCATCAGGCCGGCCCCGAACAGGCCGAATTGGGCATAGCCTTCGGGCTGCAATTGCGCTTCGGGGGTGGGCAGGAAGATCGTGAAGGCCAGCACCATCATCAGCAATCCGCCGAGCCAGCCCGAGAGGAAGCGATAGCGGAACAGCGTGGTGCGCTCGTCGTAATCGTCGGTGATTTCGGGCACCAGGCTGACCGAGGGCACCTCGCAGGCGGAGAGCAGCAGCCGCACCCCCACGGCCAGCGCGACGATCTCCCAGAAACCCGGCGTGCCTGTGAAGGGCGGGGACCACAGCACCGTCCACAGCAGCGCAAGCGGCGAGGGCGCGACATAAAGCCAGGGCAGCCTGCGACCCCAGCGCGTATAGGTCCGGTCGGACAGATGGCCGATCAGCGGATCGACCAGCGCATCGACCACCAGCGCGGTAGCCAGCGCCGCGCCGACAACGCTTGCATCGACCCCCAGCACCAGATTGTAGAACGGCAGCAGGAAGAAGCTGAACCCGGAATCCTTCACGCCGAAGGCCACCGCGCCGGAGCCGTGGACCAGCTTCAGCCATTGGGGGAGGGGGCCGTCGACGAAAGACATCAGGTGGCGCCAGCGCCCTGTTTCATTTGCTCTTCCATCGCTTCGAGCGCGGCAAACAGGCCCGGTTCCTCCGGATCCCAGCTATGCCGCGGGCCGAGCGTGATGCCCCCGTCGACGACAAGCGAGGCCCCGGTCATGAAGCTCGCCTCTTCGCCTGCAAGGAAGGCCACCGCATTGGCGATATCGCGCGGCTGGCCGCCCCGGGCAACCGGCTGGGCATTGGAGGACATCTGCGCGATCGCCGCATTGGCCGTCGATCGCATCTCGCCGGTGATCTCCAGGCTGGAAGTGAAAATGTTGGTGTTGATGAAGCCCGGCTGGATCGCGTTAACGCGGATGCCGAATTGCGCCAGATCGGTGGCTGCGCATTTGGTCAGGTGCAGCACGCCTGCCTTGGCCACGGCATAGGCGGTCGGCGAATAGCCCGGTCCAACGGCGGCGACGCTGGAGACATTTACGATGCTCGCACCCTTTCGGCCCTTCATATGCGGCACGGCATAGCGGATGCCCATCGCGACCGAGCGCAGCAGCAGGTCCATCGTGCGGTCCCATTCGCCCGGCTCGATCTCGTCGATCGGCGGGCGCGCGCCGCCCGCACCGGCATTGTTGAAGACGACGTCAATGCCGCCGGTTTCGCTTGCCGCGCGGTCCATCAGCGCCTTGATGGCCGCAGTATCGCAGACGTCGCACTCGGCGAACCGCACATCGCCTTCGGTTTCGCTCGCGAGCTTTTCGCCATTTACGGCATCGATGTCACTGGCGAACACGGTCGCGCCTTCGCTCGCGAACAGGCGCGTCGTTTCCGCGCCGATGCCCGATGCAGCGCCGGTGATCACGACCGTCTTGCCAGAGAATCGCATGCCTACTCTCTCCCCGAATTTCTCCGCCTCCAGCTTAGGCGCGCTGCCCCGCTCGTCAACGCATTCCGCCTGACGCTACGGCATTGCAGGTCGTCGTGTGCACCCTTGCGCGCGGTGGCCGAATCCTCCTAACGTTAGCGTCAACATACCGATGTTTCAGAACAGAGAGGATCATGGCCATGTCCGATAGCGATCTCGAAGCCTTCCGCGTTGAAACGCGCCAATGGCTGGAAGCCAATTGCCCGCCCGAAATGCGCGAGCCCGTCCGGGACGAGGAAGACGTGTACTGGGGCGGCCGCAACGCCAGCTTCAAGAACGATGCGCAAAAGGCCTGGTTCGAGGCTTGCCGCGAAAAGGGCTACACGGTGCCCGAATGGCCGAAGGAATACGGCGGCGCAGGCCTCACCCCGGCGCAGGGAAAGGTGCTGCGGCAGGAAATGGCCGCGACCAATGCCCGTCCGC
Source organism: uncultured Erythrobacter sp. (assembly GCA_947499095.1). Taxonomy (GTDB): domain Bacteria; phylum Pseudomonadota; class Alphaproteobacteria; order Sphingomonadales; family Sphingomonadaceae; genus Qipengyuania. The sequence goes on along the minus strand of CANMMR010000005.1, from coordinate 129,977 downwards.
CGCTGTCGAGCTTCGGTATCTGGATGCTCGGCCCGGCGCTGCTGCACTTCGGCACCGAGGGCCAGAAACAGCGTTTCCTGAACGAGATCGCCAATGGCGAAATCCGCTGGTGCCAGGGATATAGCGAGCCGGGCAGCGGCTCCGACCTCGTCTCCATGCAGACCTTCGGCGAGGACAAGGGCGATCACTGGGTCGTCAACGGCCAGAAGATCTGGACCTCCTACGCCGACGAGGCGGACTGGATTTTCTGCCTCGTCCGCACCGACAAGGACAACAAGTACCAGGGCATCACCTTCATGCTGTTCGACATGGCCAGCGATGGCGTGTCGACCAAGCCGATCAAGCTGATCAGCGGCAACAGCCCGTTCTGCGAAACCTTCATGGACGATGTCACCGTGCCCAAGAGCTACGGCGAGGACATTCCCGGCTATGTCGGTGAGATCAACCGCGGCTGGGACGTTGCGAAATATCTCCTCGGCCACGAGCGCGAGATGATCTCGGCGACCGGCGGCGGCGACCGGGCGACTTCGCTCGGCGCGGTCACCTCGCGCCAGGGCGCGCTCGACCCGGTGCTGCGCGCGGAGATCGCCATGTTCGACGTCGATGCGCTGGCCTACACCGCCATGAGCGAGAAGTTCATGGACGAACTCAAGTCCGGCAAGGGCCATCCCGCCCAGCCGAACATGATGAAATACGCTGGTACCGAGCTCAACAAGCGCCGTAACGAGCTGGTCATGGCAGCCGGCGGCAGCCACGCGCTCGAATGGGAAAGCGAGGCGTCGAACGGCGGCAAGACGGCACGCGGCTGGCTACGGACCAAGGCCAATTCCATCGAAGGCGGTACGAGCGAAGTGATGCTCAACGTCATCTCCAAACGTATCCTCGACCTGCCGGGAGCCTGATCCGATGCCTCTGTATTACGACGACGACCAAGCGATGCTGGCCGAAACCGCCAGCCAGTTCATGGGCGAGGAAGGTTCGATCAAGAACCAGCTGCGCCACTGGCGCGACCGCGACTGCAAAGATGGTTTCGGCCATGGTCTGTGGAAGCAGTTCGCCGAAATGGGCTTCACCGGCATGCTGGTCGACGAAGACGATGGCGGGCTGGGCATGGGCCAGGTCGAAGCCGGGATCGTGCTCGAAGAGATCGGGCGCAATTTGACGCCGTCGCCCTTCCTTTCGTCCTCCGTGCTGGCCGCGACCGCGCTCAAGCACGGCAGCAACGACGTGAAAGGCCGCTGGCTGCCCGACCTGATTTCTGGCGACAAGGTCTATGCCATGGCGATCGACGAAGGGCCCAAGCACCGGCCCGAGCGGATTGCGACCAAGGCGGAGAAATCCGGCAACGGCTTCCGCCTGTCGGGCAAGAAGGACTTCGTGGTCTATGGCGCGTCGAGCGAGATGATCGTGGTCGCCGCGCGCACTTCGGGCAGCGATGACGACAAGGATGGCATCACCCTGTTCGCCGTGCCGCAGGATGCGAGCGGCATGAGCCACGACAGCGTGCGGCTGGTCGACAGTTCGATGGCGAGCCATGTCACCTTCGACAATGTCGAGCTAGACGGCGATGCCGTGATCGGCGAGGTCGACGGTGGCCGCGCGATCCTCGATGCCGTGCTGATGGCGGGCCGGGTCGGCTCGGCAGCCGAGGGCGTTGGCGTTGCGCGTGGGGCGATGGACATGACCGTCGATTACATCAAGCAGCGCAAGCAGTTCGGCCGCCTGATCGGCGAATTCCAGGCGCTGCAGCACCGCGCAGCGCATCTTTATTCCGAAGTCGAAATCGCCCGCGCGGTCACCGTCAAGGCCGCGCAGCTGGTCGATGGCGGCAGCGAGAAGGCCGAGCTGATGACCAGCGTCGCCAAGGCGAAGGTCGCCAAGGCCGCAGGGCTGGCGGTGCGCGAAGGCGTGCAGATGCACGGCGGCATCGGCATGACCGACGAATACGATATAGGCCTCTACATGAAACGCGATCGAGCGCTGCAGGAATTCCTCGGCGACCAGTACTATCACGCGGGCCGCGTCGCGGAACTGAGCGGCTATTGAGCCGGGGAGAGAGACATATGAACCTGCAAGACCTGTTCGGCCTCGAAGGCCGCGTCGCCCTTGTCACCGGCGGAAGCCGTGGCATCGGCAAGATGATCGTCGAAGGCCTGCTCGCGGCAGGCGCTGCCCGTGTTTACATCGTCGCCCGCAAAAAGGAGCAGGTCGACGAAACCAGCGCCGAATTAGGCGAAAAGGTCATCGGCCTGGTCGGCGACCTTAGCCAGATGGACGGCATCCAGCAGCTCGCCGACGATCTGGCCGCGCGCGAGGACAAGCTCGATATCCTCGTCAACAATGCCGGCGCCGCCTGGGGCGAACCGTTCGAAGAGTTCAGCGAGGCCGGCTGGCACCGCACGATGGATCTGAACGTCAAGACGCCGTTCTTCCTGACGCAGAAGCTGATGCCGCTGCTGAAGAAGGCCGGCACGAAGGACCGCCCGGCCAAGGTGCTGATGATTGCCAGCATCGACGGGATGAAGACCAACCCCTGGCCCACCTATCCCTATCAGGCATCCAAGGCGGGTCTCATCCACCTCACGCGGCGCATGGCGGCGGAGCTGGTGCAGCATAATATCATCGTGAACGGCATCGGCCCCGGCGCCTTCCCCAGCGCGATGAACCGCGCGGCGCGGGACAATGCAGATATGGTCGAAAAGGGTATCCCCAGCCGCCGCGTCGGCGTGACCGAGGATATGGCGGGCGGGGCGATCTACCTGCTCAGCCGTGCGGGCGACTATGTCGTCGGCACCACCATCGCGATTGATGGCGGCGTGGTGAACGCCAATGTCGGCGCGGGCAACTTCGTCGATCCGTCGGGGGACTGACCGGGCGGACCTGTCACCCGCGCCGAACACCGGCGCGGGTGGTCACCGGATGAAATATCCGACGACGCCCCAGTTACCGCCCGATTTCGCGAGAACTACGGTTTCGACCGCACCTGCGGCTGCAGAGTAATCCGTGTCGAAGGTCACGATACGATACTCGCCCTTCGGTGCACCGGGAAGCGAGGCGGGGGCATCGATGCCCTTGAGGTCGCGGCTGACGACTTCGCCGAGAGGCTGTCGTACCGGCGTGACCTGCTTCGCCCAGGCGTCGGCAGTCACCGCGGATTTGAACATCGATCCGGCCTGCGCCCAGCTTTCCCGATAGTCGCCGGCATCGACGAGCTTGATCCAGTCGCGCGCAGCGGTCTCCGCCTGTGTGCCCTGCTGCAAGGAGGCCTCCATCTCGTCTTCTCCGGCGTCGTGCGATCCGGACGAGGTGGCGAGAAGGACTGCGGCGATAATGGCTGTGAACATGAGGGTTCCTCCGATGATCCAGGTGACGCGGTTGCGTCGGTCCCGGGTTGCTGATGGCATCGGAGTATCGATGGAGGGTGCAGCATCGGCTATCCCGATTTGCTCGGGTGCAGCATTTTGGGGGGCTCTTTGCGGGCCTTCCGCCTCCTGCTCCCCCAAGATTCTTGCGGCCTCGCGGCTGCTTGCGACCCCGAGTTTCTTGCGGGCTTCGCGCAGGTAGTCGTTGACCGTTTGGACCGACAGGTCGAGCTCTGCAGCGGCGGATTTGGCCGTGTGCCCCGCCAGCAGCAACCGCAGGACTTCGCGCTCGCGATCCGTCAGCGATGCGACCCGCCCTCCATGGTCAGCTCATCAATTCGCGGACGAAGGGGATAAGCCCGGTCTGCCGCTGACGCTTCATCCGCTCGGCATCGAGGATCTCGCGAACCTTGGCGAAGCAAGCCTGCGCGTCTTCGTTGATGACGACGTAATCATAGGCGTCCCAGTGGCTGATTTCCGATCGGGCACGTTCCATGCGGGCTTCGATCACCTCTTCGGCGTCGGTCCCGCGGCTGCGCAGGCGGCGTTCGAGTTCGGCGATGCTGGGGGGCAGGATGAACACGCGGACCACGTCCTGCTGGTCTTTCTGATAGAGCTGCTGCGTTCCCTGCCAGTCGATGTCGAACAGGAAATCCTGCCCGTCCTTCAGCGCATTGCGGATGCGGCCCTTGGGCGTGCCATAGCGATGACCGAAAACATGCGCCCATTCGTAGAAATCGTCCTCCTCGACCATCCGGTCGAACTCGGCATCGTCGACGAAGTAGTAATGCATGCCGTCGATCTCGCCCGGACGCGGCGGGCGGGTCGTGACGCTGACCGACAGCTTGATCTCGTCTTCAGCCTCCAGCAGCATCCGGCTGATCGTCGTCTTGCCCGCGCCGCTCGGCGAGGAGAGGATGAACATCAGCCCGCGCCGTGCGAGTTTGTCTGTCGGAGTTGGGGATTCGGCCATGCGCGCTCTTGCGCCAAGCCGGGCGCCGAAATCAAGGGCGGCAGGGCACTACGCCTAGATCATGCTATCGGGATCGGCCTGTTTGCGCAGCATTTTCTCGCCTGCAGCTTTCGATTTGCGGCGCGACCGCCCCCTGTCGAACAGCACCTTGAGCGCGAGACCGGTGCCAACGGCAAGTGCGCCGGGTACGGATTTCGTCGCGACCTTGGTTACGCCGTAGGCCGCCAGAGCGTTGAGGGTCGAGCGATTCTCGACGATCTGCTTGGCGTAGCCCTTGCCGTAGCGCCGCCCGAGCAGGGCCTTCTCCACTGTCATGCGGGACAGCCGCCCGACACTGCGGAGGAGGATGTCGTGAATGATGAGATTGGTCGACGGGTCCGGGCTCGGCCCCGGCATTTCGTCCGGGCCGATAGTCTTGTCGGTCGCCTTCTCGATCGCCGCACCTGCGCGGTCGGTCAGGTGGTTCGGTTTTGTCTTGTTGCTCAAGCCCATGCCATGCCCCGTTCCGCCGGGGCTGGTCGCCGCGGCTATTTCTTGCGGCCGAAATCGACCGTGACGACGTTAGAGCCGTCTTCTGCACCCTCAACGGCTGCATCCTCGCCCTGTTCCGATCCGTCGTTTTCGGGATGCTCGGTCGGGGCGGGAGCCATATCGGCCACGGTCGCCTGGAACTGGAGCCCGAAGTCGACCGCCGGATCGACGAATTGCGTGATCGCGGCGAAGGGAATGTCGAGCGCGGCGGGAACCTGGTTGAAGCTAAGCCCCACCGAGAAGCCGTCATCGCGCACGTTCAGGTCCCAGAACTTGTTCTGCAGCACGATCGTCATCTCGTCCGGGAATCGTTCGCGCAGGCTGTCGGGAATGCTCACGCCGGGAGCATGCGTCTTGAACGTGATGTAGAAGTGATGCGCCCCCGGCAGTTCGCTGCCGGTCTGCTCGATTTCGCCGAGCACGCGGCCGACCACCGCGCGCAGGGCCTCCTGCACGATGGAATCATAGGGGATCAGGCTGTCGGGCGTCTCGTCGCTCATGCGCGCCTAGGTGTAACCGCGAGACGCGCGGGTCAAGCGCTTTAAGTGCGGCTTTACTACGCCGTAAGGTGCTATTCCTTGCCTATCGTCCCGTGCGGCTCTAGCGCGGGCGCCATGCGAACAGGCCGTATCGAGCGCAACACTGCGGAAACGAAAATTCTCGTCGAGGTCGATCTCGACGGGACCGGATCCTACGATGTTTCCACCGGCATCGGCTTTCTCGATCACATGGTCGAGCAATTCGCCAAGCATTCTCTGATCGACGTGACGTTGAAAGTCGACGGCGACCTGCATGTCGACCAGCACCACACGACCGAGGACAGCGCCCTGGCGCTCGGACAGGCGTTGGCCCAGGCGCTCGGCGACAAGGGCGGGATCGCGCGGTATGGCAGCGCATATTCACCTATGGACGAAACGCTGGCGCGCGTCGCGCTGGACATCTCCGGCAGGCCCTATTTTGTGTGGAAAGCAGGGTTCAGCCAGGAAAAGCTCGGCGAATGGGACACCGAGCTGATCGAGCACTGGTTCCACTCGGTCGCGCAGACCTGCGGTCTGACGCTGCATATCGAGCTGCTTTACGGCACCAACAACCACCATATCTGCGAGAGCATCTACAAGGGCTTCGCCCGCGCGATGCGGATCGCCTGCGAGATCGATCGGCGCAAGGGTGGCGCCATTCCGAGCACCAAGGGGCAGCTCGGTGGGTGAAATAATCGCGCTGGTGGATTACGGCGCAGGGAATCTCCACTCGGTCGAGAACGCGCTCCGCAAGGTCGGGGCGAAGGTGAAGGTCACCGACGACCCCGATGTCATCCGCGCGGCCGACCGGATCGTCCTTCCCGGCGTCGGCTCGTTCAAGGCCTGTGCCGAAGGCTTGCGCGCGGTCGACGGGGCGATCGAGGCGATGCACGAGCGGGTCTTTGTCGGTGGCGCACCGTTCCTCGGTATTTGCGTCGGCATGCAATTGCTCGCCACACGCGGTCTGGAGCATGGCAGCACGCCGGGGCTCGACTGGATCGAGGGTGAGGTGCGGCTGATCGAACCGACCGACGAGAGCGTGAAAGTGCCGCATATGGGCTGGAACGATGTTGCGCTGACGCCGCATGCGAAAATGCACGACGTGGTGTATGAGGGTGAGGCGTATTTCCTCCACTCCTTCCATTTCCATGCGGATAGCGGGAAGGACGTACTCGCCATGACCGATCATGGCGGCGGCCTCGTCGCCGCGGTCGGCCGCGACAATCTGCTCGGCGTGCAGTTCCACCCGGAGAAGAGCCAGCACTATGGCCTCGCGACCCTGACCCGTTTTCTGGAGTGGAAGCCTTGATCATCTTTCCTGCTATCGACCTTAAAGGCGGTGAGGTCGTCCGCCTCGCAGAGGGCGATATGGACCGTGCGACCGTCTATGGCGATGACCCTGCCGCCCAAGCGAAATTGTTCGCCGAGGCCGGGGCCGAATTTCTCCACGTGGTCGATCTCGACGGTTCCTTCGCAGGATCGGCGCAGAACCGCGAGGCTGTAGAGAGCATCGTTGCGGCCTTCCCGGGGCGTGTGCAATTGGGTGGCGGCATCCGCAAGCACGCGGATGTGGAGGGCTGGCTCGATGCAGGCGTATCGCGGATCGTGACGGGTTCGGCGGCGCTGAAGGATCCCGAATTCGTCAAGGACATGGCCCGCGCTCATCCGAAGGCCATCGTGGTCGCGGTCGATGCGAAGGACGGCATGGTCGCGACCGAGGGCTGGGCGGAGGTGTCGGATGTGCCAGTCGTCGATCTCGCCCGCCGGTTCGAGGATGCAGGAGTTGCCGCGCTGCTTTTCACCGACATTGGGCGCGACGGACTGCTGAAGGGCGTGAATGTCGAGGCAACGGTCGGGCTGGCGCGACAGGTCGACATACCCGTGATCGCCAGCGGAGGGGTGGCCGGGATTGAAGATATCGAGGCGCTCAAGCGGCATGCCGTCGATGGAATCGAGGGCGTGATTACCGGTCGGGCACTCTATGACGGGCGGCTCGATCTTGCCCAGGCACTTGCTGCGGCGCGGCGCGCGTGAGGTGTGCGCGTGGCCTTCGACAGGCTCAGGCTGAGCGGAATAGGAGTCGGAACCGTTACCCGCTCATCCTGAGCCTGTCGAAGGATAGGCAGGAGGCTGTCTCCCGATGACCGTCCGCATTCGCGTCATTCCCTGCCTCGACGTCGCCGATGGGCGCGTGGTCAAGGGCGTCAATTTCGTCGATCTCAAGGATGCGGGCGACCCGGTCGAGCAGGCGCAGGCCTATGACCGGGCCGGAGCGGACGAGCTCTGCTTTCTCGATATTTCGGCCAGCCATGAGGGCCGCGGGACACTGCTCGACATGGTGCGGCGCACGGCGGCGGTGTGCTTCATGCCGCTCACCGTCGGGGGCGGTGTGCGTAGCGTGGAGGATGCGCGCGCTCTGCTGCTCGCTGGTGCAGACAAGGTCGCGATCAACTCGGCCGCCGTCTCGCGGCCCGAACTGGTGCGCGAAATCGCCGAGAAATTCGGCAGCCAGTGCGTCGTCGCCAGCGTCGACGCGCGGGCAAGGACCGAAGGGGAAGGCTTTCGCGGGTGGGAGATATTCACTCACGGCGGTCGCAAGCCGACCGGGATCGATGCCATCGAGCATGCCGAGCGTCTGGCGGAGCTCGGCGCAGGCGAACTGCTCGTCACTTCGATGGACGGCGACGGGACCAAGGCAGGCTACGATCTCGAACTGACCCGCGCGATTGCCGACAGCGTTTCGATCCCTGTCATCGCCAGTGGCGGCGTCGGCACGCTCGACCATCTGGTCGAGGGCGTGACCAAGGGGCATGCGAGCGCGGTGCTTGCCGCATCGATCTTCCATTTTGGCGAGCATACCGTGGCCGAAGCCCATGCGGCCTTGCGCGAGGCTGGATTGCCTGCCCGCGGATAAAGTGCGCGTCCCCATGAGGGACAAGCGCTACGCGAGTCCTGCGACCGTCACACCGCTCTGGCATAGGACGACTCATGTCCAGCCAGTTCATATCGCTGGCCGCGCAGTTCGCGGATATCTTCGGCCCGGTCGGCATCGCCGCGCGCTTGCAAGAGCCCAGTGCCTTGATGATCGTAGCGGTCGCGCTGGGCGGGATCTTCGTCGGTCGCTTCCTGATCGGTCGCAGCGACGGCGGGCAATAGCCAGGCCCGATTGCCTCGCACCGCGCCGCCGTGCATAGCGCGCCGATGGACACGCTAACCCGTCTCGAAACGACTATCTCCAACCGCCGGGATGCCGATCCTGACGCCAGCTATGTCGCGCAGCTCAACCATCGCGGCGTGCCGGTCATGGCGCGCAAGCTGGGCGAGGAGGCCGTCGAGGCCTGCGTCGCCGCGCTCAGCGGCAGCCGCGAAGAGTTGGTGGGCGAGGCGGCGGATGTCCTATTTCACCTGATGGTGCTGCTTAGCGCAAAAGATGTGTCGCTGGCCGAAGTGCTGGCCGAACTCGACCGACGCGAGGGGACCAGCGGTATCGACGAGAAGAATTCGAGGAGCGCCTGATGCCGATCGACCCGACAAAGCACTATGACGACGATAACATCTTCGCGAAGATCCTGCGCGGGGAAATTCCCTCGAACAAAGTCTTTGAGGACGAGTGGGCCTTCGCCTTCGAGGACATCAATCCGCAGGCCGAGGTGCACACGCTGGTCATACCGAAGGGCCGCTACGTCAGTTGGGACGATTTCAGTGCCAAGGCCTCTGCCGAGGAAATCGCGGGCTTCGTGCGCGCGGTCGGCAAGGTTGCCCGCGACAAGGGCTTGGTCGAGCCCGGCTATCGAATGATGGCCAATGTCGGCACGCACGGTGGCCAGGAAGTGCCGCACCTGCATGTGCATATCTTCGGCGGGCAGCCGCTTGGTCCGATGATCGCGCGGAGGTAGTTTGTTGGACGCGGTCGGGACATCCGTCCCGACCTCGCTGTTCCGTCCCACTCCCCCTCCCGACCACCCACGGCACGGTATTGTATGGGTGGTCGGGAGGGGGAGTGGGACGGAACAGCCGGGGAAAGCGCGGATGCGCTTTCCGCACCTAACAAGAAACATTCATCGCTCACACGCGCCGCTTCGTCGTTTGCGATTGCCTCGCGACTCGGCGCTCGGCTAGAGCGCGAGCGAGTATATGCAGACACCCAATCCCCCCGACGGCGTAATCGACGGCAGTCGCCACCTCTATGCGGTGCGCGTCTATTACGAAGACACGGATCTGTCGGGCATCACCTATCACGCGAATTATCTGCGCTGGTTCGAACGCGCGCGCAGCGATCTGCTGCGTCGGCTGGAGATCGACCAGCGCTCCGCGATCGAGGACGGGACGGGCGCTTACGCCGTATCCGAACTCTCGCTGAAATATCTGAGCCCCGCGAAGCTCGATGACGATGTGACGATCGTCACCACCTGCACGCAGATGCGCGCAGCATCCTGCCGCATGCACCAGCGGGCATTTCGCGGGGAGGATTTGCTGGCCGAGGCACATTTGCGCGTCGGCTTCGTTTCACCTGAGGGCCGGCCCGTGCGCCAGCCCGAAGAATGGCGCGCGGCCTTTGCGCGCTTCGGTATCCAAGAGGGCGAATGACCACACTTTCCATGCTTGCAGCCGCTGCTCCGACGCGGCTCGATCCGATCGAACTGTTCTTGGATGCGGACATCGTCGTCCAGCTGGTGATGGCGGGTCTGCTGCTCGCCAGCATCTGGGTCTGGATGATCATCGTCAGTTTCAGCCTGCGCATGGCGCGAACCCGCAAGCGGACGATCGCCTATGAGAACGAGTTCTGGCAGGCGGACAATTTCGACCGCTTCATGTCCGAACGCGGCAACAAGGATATTCCCGCCGCTCGCGTCGCGCAGGCAGCGGTCAGCGAATGGCGCAAGTCGACCAAGGGCGAGGTACGCGACAAGGAAGCGCTGCGCGGCCGGATCGGCGTGGCGATGGACAGCCAGATCGCGCTGGAGGCCGACGAGATCGCCGAACGTCTCAATTTCCTCGCCACGGTCGGCTCGGTCGCGCCCTTTGTGGGCCTGTTCGGCACTGTCTGGGGTATCATGAACAGCTTCTTCCAGATCGGCGCGCAGGAGAGCAGCTCGCTCGCCGTGGTCGCTCCGGGTATCTCCGAGGCACTATTCGCGACCGCCATCGGCCTGTTCGCCGCCATTCCCGCCGTCATCGCCTACAACCGTTTCAGCCATCGCGTGGACCGCTACGAAGCGCGGCTGCAGCGCTTTGCGGACAAGCTCTCCGCGACATTCAGCCGCCAGTTGGAGCAAAGGTAAATGGCGATGAGCCTTGCCTCTGGCGGAGGCCGTCGCGGCAGACGGCGTGGGCGCGGCGGACGTCGCCCGATGTCCGAAATCAACGTCACCCCCTTCGTCGACGTCATGCTGGTTCTGCTGATCATCTTCATGGTGACCGCGCCGCTTTTGACCGCGGGTGTGCCGATCAACCTCCCCGACAGTCGCGCCGATTCGCTGCCGCAGGAGGCGCAGCAGGTAACGATCAGCATCGACGAGGGCGGCTATGTCTATATCGACGACGCGCAGGTCGCGGTCGGCGGCTTGCCGCAGGCGCTCGAGCGCATTCCGCGCACGAACGACGGCCCCGACATCACCCTGCGCGCCGATCGCGGGCTCGATTACGGGCGCGTCATGGCGGTGATGGGCGAACTCAATCGCGCCGGGCTCAACCGCATCGCGCTGGTGACCAATGGCGGCCAGGTCTCCGCGCCGGTCAACAACGGTTCATCGACGGAGGAATAGCCGGTGAGCATGGGAGAAACCGCCTTTCGCAGCGAGGAGAAGACCGGGCTATTGGTTGCGCTCATCCTGCATCTGGCGCTGTTCGCTGGCCTGTTCGTGCAGGGCTTGCTCCCGACACCGACCTTCGAACCGGTCGAGCGCATGACCGTCAGCCTCGCCGAGGATGTCGGACTGGAAGCTACCGCGCCCGATCCGGTCCCGGAAAGCCGCGCCGCAGTCGCCCCGACCCTTTCGGACAGTCCGGCCCCGCCGGTCGTCGAGCCGGTCGCGCCGCCAGTCCCGCGTCAGGTCACGCCGCCGGTCCCGCGCGTTCAATCGCCCGTCCCGGCGCCGCGCGCCCTGCCGCGCGAGGCCCCGCGCCGGGAGCCGCAACGAACGCAGACGCAGCCGCGCAGCAGCGAACGCAGCGGCGGCTCGCGTCTGGGCGACAACTTCCTGGACGGCGCTGGCGCCAGCACGACGACCAGTGAAACTCGGGTTCCCGCTTCGCAGATCGGGGCGAGCGCGAAGGCTTCGATTGTTCAGGCCATCGCCCGGCAAGTGCGCCCGCACTGGCAGGGCAAGGCACCCTCCGGTGCCGACGCGGAACTACTCGTCTCCGTCCTCGCCTTCGATCTCAATCCCGACGGCTCGCTGGCGGGTCGTCCGCGCGTCGTTTCTCAGGATGGCGTGACCCCGGCCAACGAAGCCCAGAAGGGCCGCCACGCCGAAGTCGCCATCCGCGCCGTCCAACTTGCCGCGCCTTTCGATCTCCCGCCCGAATATTACAATGCGTGGAAGTCCATCCGCGGCGCCCGCTTCGACAGGAACTTGTCCCGATGAAACAGCTCTTCATTTTCGCCACCGCCCTCGTCGCCGCCCCGCTTGCGGCGCAGAACGAGGATCTCGGCCAGCCTATCCAGGAAGGCGGCGAAGTCGAAACCGTCATGGAGGCGGAGGATAGCGAAGGGCTGACCTTCACCATTACCGACGAAACCGCGCTGGAAGATCTGGGCATCGCCATCCCCGGCTTCGCGACCGATGCCGATGTTGCGACCCCGGCCAACCAGAACGGCACCGCCGCGCTGGGCAAGGAACTCGCCCGCGTGATCACCGCCGATTTGCGCAATAACGGCCTGTTCAAACCGACCGGCCCCGATGCGCTGCCGCAGCCGAGCTTTCCGGAAATCAACGCGCCCAACTGGCCGACCTGGTCCAATCGCGGCGCCGAAATGCTGGTGCACGGCTATGTCCGCGCGCGCAGCGACAACCGACTGACGGTCGGTTGTTACCTCTACGACATGGCGCTGCAGCAGCAGCTTGTCCGCGAAGGCTGGGTGGTCCAGCCGGCGGACTGGCGGCGCGCGGCGCACAAATGTGCCGACCTCGTCTATTCGCGTCTTACCGGCGAAAGCCCCTTCTTCGACAGCCGCATCGCCTATATCGCCGAAACCGGGCCGAAGGATAACCGAACCAAGCGGCTTGCGATCATGGACAGCGACGGGGCGAACCATCGCTTCATCACCACGGGTCGCTCGACCGCGCTCACGCCGCGCTACTCGCCCGATTACAAGAAGCTGTCCTATCTCAGCTATGTCGACGGCAATCCCCGGATTTACGTCTACGACATCGGGACCGGGCGCCAGACGCTGGTCACGCAGAGCGACAATCCCACCTTCGCGCCGCGCTGGAGCCCCGACGGGCGCTACATCCTCTATTCGATGGCGGTGAACGGCAATACGGACATTTACCGCGTGCCGAGCACGGGGGGCACGCCGCAGCGGCTTACCGATGCGCCGGGTATCGACATCGGCGGTTCCTACTCGCCCGACGGCAGCCGCATCGTCTTCGAAAGCGACCGCTCCGGCGGGCAGCAGTGCTACGTCATGAATTCCGACGGGTCGAACCCGCGCCGGATCAGCTTTTTCGGCGGGCGCTGCGCAACGCCGGAGTGGAGCCCGCGCGGCGACCAGATCGCGTTCACCAATTCGAGCTCCTTCAACGTCGGTGTCATGACGCCATCGGGCGGCAGCGTCCGGATTCTGACCCGCGGCTGGCAGGACGAGGCTCCGACCTGGGCGCCAAACGGCCGCATTATCCAGTTCTTCCGTACCGAACGGAACAGCGGCAAGGCCGGTCTGTGGCAGGTCGATCTGACCGGCGAGAACGAGCGCCGCCTGCCGACGCCGGTCGACGGGTCTGACCCGGCCTGGGGACCGATCCTGCCGTAAGATCATTAAGGGTCCTGTAGGACGAATTCGGGGGGCAAACCGACTTCACCACGCTGTTTGAAAAGGGGACAGCACTATGAATACCCGTGTTGCAACAGGATTGATGCTCGCTTCGACCATCGCTTTGGCGGCCTGCCAGAAGAAGGCACCGGAAGAACTGCCGCCGCCGCCGACGCAGACCGCCACGCCGACGCCGACCTCACCGACCGGCCCGACCGTGGGCTCGCAGCAGCACTTCACCGATGCCGTGGGTGTTGCCAATACGGTCGTCTATTTCGATACCGACCAGTACAACATCGACTCCGAGGATTCGGCGAAGCTGCAGGTGCAGGGCCAGTATTTCAGCCAGTATCCGCAGCTCAATTTCACCGTCGAAGGCCATGCCGACGAACGCGGTACGCGCGAATACAACCTCGCGCTGGGCGAACGGCGCGCCAATGCGGCGAAGAATTATCTCGTCTCGATCGGCATCCCGGCCAACCGCATCCGTACGGTCAGCTACGGCAAGGAACGCCCGGTTGCGCTCGGTTCGAACGAATCGGCATGGGCGCAGAACCGCCGCGCCGCGACCGTCGTCATCAACTGAACAGTGAAATAGAAAGGGCTCCCGTCACGGATGGGAGCCCTTCACGCGGTCGCGACATACGGGAGGGACAGGTCAGCGACCGACCGAAAGTCCGATCAGCGGAGCATTGCCGGAAAGAGCTTCGGCAGGCACGTCGACAGTCGGTCCGCCCATCGCAAGCGCGATGACGAATACCGCCATCAGGGCGGTGCTGATGTGGGCCGACAGGGTCAGTTGCTTGCTCATGCTCTCTTCTCTTGCGGATGTCTTTTGCAAGTGCGGGTTAATTAATCTTACCGCAGCGCAACATTTCACATTGAAACCGGTTCCCACATCCTTGCCTCATCCGCCACGACGCCTAGATTGACTGCCATGCTTTCCCGACGAACGACATTCCGCCTCAATGCCTAAGGCGCGGCGATCCAACGACTGGGGGTTTCCCAGATGGCGCGGCTATGGCTCCTCGCGCGAGGCGACCAATGTGCGGATTTGCGACCGTCATGGCTGCGACGAGCCGGGCGACTGCCCGGCGCCCAAGGCGCCCAACAGCCCGGAACGCTGGATGTTCTGCCAGCGCCATGCCGCCGAATACAACCAGAAATGGGATTATTTCGAAGGCCTCGACAAGGCCGAAAAAGAGCAGCGCGCCAAGGCCGAGCGTAGCGAGAATGCCGGCTATGCCGAGGCTCAGCACTATGGTTGGGGCGGCAGCGGCGACGGCTCGCGCAGCGCGGACGAGATGCGTGCGCTCGACATACTCGAACTCGAAGCCGACGCCGACTTCGCCACGATCAAGAAAGCGTGGCGCGAAAAGGCCAAGACCGTGCATCCCGATGTGAAGCCGGGCGATGCCGAGGCGGCGGCCCAGTTCCAGAAGCTTCAGGTGGCTTACGAAGTTTTGAAGGTCGCAGAAGAACGCCGCGAGTGGAAGGGCTAGCCAAGCCGCTTGCGCACGGCGCTGGCCAGTTGCTTGCCTAGGCCCGGGCCTTGTTCGGGATAGAGATACGGTTCGATCATTTCCGCTTCCATCAATGCCAGCTCACCTGACGGGAGGCGGGCCATGTCGATCCGGCAATAGAGCGGTGCGGCGAAGGGCAGTGCGGCGACTACCGCTTGCGCCGTGGCCAGATCGTCCGCGTCGGGCGTGTAGTCCGTTTCGTATCCGCCATAGAGCGACTGGATACGATATTCTCCCTCGGCAGCGCGCTTGAGGACGCCGTGGCTGAAAGCACCGTCGATGAAGAGGAAGGTATATTCGCCCTCTTCGGTCACGCTCGGCAGGAAGGGCTGGATCATGCAGCGGTGACCCATCCGCCAGTCGGGCTCGGGCATGGCATCGGCGGCAAAACGGAACTGGCCAAGGCCGCCCGCTCCGATGCGGCGCTTGACCACCACCGACGGCGCATCGAACATATCCATCGCCGCGCCGATGTCGCCTGCATCTGCATCCATGAAATAAGCGGTCGGTACGATGGTCGCGCCGGCCTCTTCCAGTTCGCGCAGATAGCCCTTGTCCGCGTTCCACCGCACGATCTCGGGCGGATTGCAGACGGCAATGCCGCGCGCCTGTAGGGCCTCCAGCCGGGCGACGAATTCCTCCGGATGGTCCTGGTAGTCCCATGCCGTGCCCAGCAGAACCAGCGCGAGCCCGTCGAACGCTTCGAGCGGTGCGCGCCAGTCTATCTCGACCAGTTCCAGCCCCGCCGCTGCGAACGCCGGACGGAGGGCGGCAACCTCAAGATCGTGCTCGAAAGCGTCTCCCCGGCGAGGGCCATCGCCGGGGAGGGTATCTGCACAGGCTAGAAAGCCGATCCGTTTCAGACCGCCTCCAGCGCCTGCTCGAAGTCGGCGATCAAATCGTCGGCATCCTCGATCCCGATGCTGATGCGCACGAGATTGTCCGAAATGCCGAGTTCCGCGCGGCGGCTTTCGGCAACCGAAAGGTGCGTCATTGAGGCGGGGTGGCTGGCGAGCGTTTCCGTGCCGCCGAGGCTCACTGCCAGCTTGGCTATCTTGAGCGCGTCGAGGAAGCGGAAGCATTCCGCCTCTCCGCCCTTGAGCAGTAGCGAGAAGGTCGAGCCTGCGCCGAGGCAATGGCGGTCGTAGATATCCTGCTGCCGCGCGTCCTTGATCATGCCGAGATAGCCCAGTCCCTCGACCTTCGGATGCTGGCTCAGGAAGTCGCAGACCTTGGCGGCGTTCTCGCCCGCGCGCTGCATCCGCAGCTCTACGGTTTCGAGGCTGCGGCACAGCATCCAGGCGGTGTTCGGATCACAGATCCCGCCCATCGTGTTGCGGAGCATGCGGATGGCATCGATGAAGCGCTTCCTGCCCGAGACGCTGCCTGCCACGAGGTCCGAATGACCGCCGACATATTTGGTCAGCGAGTAGACGACGAGATCCGCGCCATGGTCGAGCGGGCGCTGCCACAGCGGGCCGAGGAAGGTGTTGTCGATCGCGATCGAGCACTTGTTCGGATCGAAATGCGCATCGCGCGCTTGCCGGACCGCTTCGATATCGACCAGCGCATTGGTCGGATTGCCGGGGCTTTCGAGGTAGATCATCGGCACTTCGCCGCCCTGTTCCTCGGCCTTCGCCTTCGCCTTGGTCATCACTTCGTCGAGCTGTTCGCGGCTGGCACCGGCGGGGAAGTCGATGAAGGTCACGCCGAACTTCGCCATGGTTTTGGCGATGAAGCCCTCCGACGCCGCGTAGAGCGGGCCGGAGTGTACGATCACGTCGCCCGCCTTGCAGGCCGCCAGCAGCAGCACGGCGATCGCGGTCATCCCGCTCGAGAAGGAGAGCGCCTCTTCCGCCCCGTCCCATACGGCGAGGCGATCCTCGAGAATTTCCTGGTTTGGCGCGTTGAAGCGCGAATAGACGAGGCCGTCGGCGCCGCCCGGGCGCTTGCCGGTGATGCCTTCGAAGTGGCGCTTGCCGTCGGCCGCGCTGGGAAAGGCGAAGGTGCTGGTGAGGAAGATCGGCGCCTTGAGGCTGCCTTCCGAAAGGGTCGGGTCGTAGCCGTGGCCCATCATCAGCGTGCTGGGCTTCAGCGCGCGGCCGTTGATTTTCGTGACCTCGGCCTTGGGATTCTTGCGCGGGGTGGTGGGGTCGATATCGTTGTCGCTCATGAGGGAGAGCATCCTTCCTGCAATCTCGCTCCCAGGAAGGCGGGAGCCGATGGGGCCGCCGGGGCGCCCGTTCCTAACCTCCGCAGGAACGCATCTCCGCCAGCTGCCGCTTGCGCCGCCTCCTTATGTTGGACCGATGTTGGTTTCAACTGCGACGAGTCCAGTCACATGGACCGCATGGACCACAGTCCAGGGACGAAAAACTTCGCGGCCACTCTCGCTGAGCTCAGCGGCAAAGCGGGGCGGGCATTCAGAGCACATCATCCCCACGGGATAGCTCCGGTTCGCCGAGTAGGAAAATCAGCCAGCGACCAGAGCATTCATCCCCCACACCACCGCGACGATCATCACGATGCCGAACAGGTCTAGCAGGATGCCCGCCTTCACCATGCGTTCGATCCTGATGCGACCGGTCGCCCAGGCTATGGCGTTCGGGCCGGTGCCAGCGGGCAACATGAAGCCCCAGCTCGCGGCGAGAGCGGCAGGCATGGCGAGCAGGATCGGATCGACGCCGAGCGCAACGACGAGGGCCGCGACCACCGGGATGATCCCCGATGCGGTCGCCACATTGCTGGCGAACTCCGTGATCAGCACGACCATGGCGACGACTGCGATGGCGACGAGGACCAGCGGCCACGCTTCCAGCGGCAACAGCGCCTCGCCCAGCCAGTCGGCCAGTCCGCTCGCGCTCATACCTGCGGCAAGCGCGAGGCCGCCGCCGAACATCATGATGACGCCCCACGGCGCGCGGTCGGCCTCCTCCCACACCAGCAGCGGGCGCCCGGTGCCGTCCGGCAGCAGGAACAGCGTCAGCCCCATCAGGATAGCGATCGTCCCGTCGGTCAGGGAGCCTTCGGGCAGGTAGGGGGCGATCCACATCTGCCCCATCCACAGCAGGAAAGTGACCGCGACCACCGGG
This sequence comes from uncultured Erythrobacter sp., assembly GCA_947499095.1. Classification (GTDB taxonomy): domain Bacteria; phylum Pseudomonadota; class Alphaproteobacteria; order Sphingomonadales; family Sphingomonadaceae; genus Qipengyuania. Next base: position 112,003 of record CANMMR010000005.1, on the reverse strand, counting down.
ACGAGTCGTTTCTCCGCGCTCGACCATGCCGAATGCGTGTCTATCGCGGTGCGGGCGGCGCGCGCATCGAAGGGGTGATCGCGTACTTTCTGAACGCGGGCGACGAGGAAGGCCGCCAGCGGCACGCCGATGATTACGACGGGTAAGCCATAGACCATCCATTGCGCGAAGGTGATCCGCGTGCCCGTCAGCGTGTCGAGCAGGCCGACCGCGATGACATTGGTCGGCGATCCGACCAGCGTGCCGAGGCCACCGATGCTGGCCGCGAAAGCGATGCCCATGGGCAGCGCGCCGGACAGACCCTCGGTGTCGCGCCCCTCCAGTCCGCCGCCAGCCAGCACGGCGACCGCCATCGGCATCATGATCAGCGCGGTCGAAGTGTTGGAGATCAGCATCGAAAGGATCGCCGCCGTGCCCATGAAGGCCAGCAGCACGCCCGTCTGTCCGCCACGCCCTCCGACAATGCGAAGCAATGCCAGCGCCAGCCGTTTATGCAGGCCGGTGCGCTCGATCGCGAGGGCGATGAAGGCCCCGCCGAGGATCAGGAAAAGTATAGGAGAGTAGTATGCGCTGGCCGTTTCACGCGCGGTCATCACCCCGGCGAAGGGCAAAACGAGGAAGGGCATCAGCGCGGTAGCGGTCAGTGGCAGCGCCTCGGTCATCCACCACGCCGCCATCAGCACGACCAGCCCCGCGACGATGAACGCCTCGCGGCTCATCCCGGCGGGCGGCGGCAGAAATATGCTCGCCGCGAGTGCCAAAGCCCCGCCAACCAGTCCGATATGTTTTGCGGCCATCGTTCCCCTTGCTGCTCTTGTTAGCAAGGGGGAAGAGCGGGTTCTAGTGCGTCGCGTTAAGGGTCAGGTCGTCGATGCGCCAGTGACGCTGCGCCACGCTCGAGCCGGGCACGTCGTTGGACCGGCGAAGGACGATCGGCCCTTCGTAGCGGATTGGACGACCCTGCGCGTTGTCCGCCGTGATCGTTAGATCGGTGGAATAGTATGTCGAGCCGCCGGCACCTTCCATGCTGCCATCGGGCACGGCAACGGTGATCGTGCCGAGATCCTCGAACATTCCCGTCCACTCCGCCTTCGACCAGTGCGCCTTGCTGCCATCGTCCAGCATAGCCCAAGCCTGATCCCATTCCTGCAGTTCGATCGCCCTCGCAAAGAACAGCAGAATGTTGCGCGCACCCGTTTCGGTTTTTTCCGCTTCGGGCGACAACGGGGCAGGATTGAGAGTGGGATACCCGTCATTCGGCTCGTCGGCCGAGCCGTCTGCCGGGGGCGGGGGCGGGGGCATTCGCGGTTCCGGCATATCCAATGCAGGATGGTCGAGATCGACCGATCTCACCTTTTGATCGGCTTCGCTTTCCGCACTGCAAGCGCAAAGTGACAGAGCGAGAATCGTAAGGGGAGCGATGGTCTTGCGGTTCATATTGTGAAAAACCGGAGAGCGCCCTGCGGCGTTCCCCGGTTCATCCCGTCTAATATCGGCTCGGCGCGCTTATTTCGGCGCGAGCACCATCACCATCTGCCGGCCCTCGAGGCGCGGGAAGCTTTCCACCTTGGCGAGTTCTTCCATATCGTCGCGCACGCGGTTGAGCAGGTCCATGCCGAGCTGCTGGTGCGCCATTTCGCGTCCGCGGAAGCGCAGGGTGCATTTCACCTTGTCGCCATTCTCGATGAACTTGTTCACATTGCGCATCTTCACGTCGTAATCGTGATCGTCGATGTTCGGGCGCATCTTGACCTCTTTGATGTCCTGGGTCTTCTGCGTCTTGCGCGCGAGGTTCGCCTTCTTCTGCGCCTCGTAGCGATATTTGCCGACATCGAGGAACTTGCACACCGGCGGGTCCGCATTGGGGGACACTTCCACGAGGTTGAGGCCCAGCTCGTTGGCCTGCTCCGTCGCTTCGCGGGTGTACATCACCCCCAGGTTCTCGCCTTCGTGATCGATCACGCGGACCTTGGGGACATTGATCATGTTATCGTAGCGCGGGCCGCTTTTCACGGGCATTTGCATGCTGCGCCGGGGTGGACGTGCTATGTGGTATTCTCCTGATTCTACCGTTTGTCTGGCCGCGATATAGGGAGAAACGCGCGCTTTCGCCAGTGCGAAAACCCGATGCCGAAATCGGATGGTGGACCCTACGCCGCCTGCCAGAGCGGAAAGCGCGCCAGCTTGCCCTTCGCCGGAACCACCGCATCGATCCGGTCGGCTGGTTGCAGTGCCTTGAGGATCGCGGGGTCGGCAGCGCTCATGCCGCCGGTATAGGCACCGAAGGCGGGCAGGATCATGCGGCCCGAAGGCCTGCCGTCCGCCCCTTCGTTCGCGCTGACGACGGCGCACGGGCGGCGGATCATGCGCTGGCGGATCTTGAGCTGCAGGCGCGGGTGGTAATGGCCGGAGAGCTCGGGGCGAGTCTCGCCCTTCTTGGCGCGGTGGCGCAGGATGACGCCGCCGAGTTCGATTTCCTCGACCAGCGTGCCGCCGCAGCGGGCCTCCATGTGCGGATCGTGATTTCCGGTGATCCAGACCCAGTCGACCGCCTTGGTCAGCGCCTCCAGCATACCGCAGGCGTGATCCTCCAGCCGGGTGGAGCCGTCCGAATCGTGGAAATTGTCGCCCAGCGTGATGACGCGGCGTGCGCCGGTTTCGCGAATGGCCAGCGCGACCCGCTCCAGCGTCTCGCGGCTGTCGTAGGGCGGGATCATCTGTCCGTGCCGCGCGAAGAAGCTGCCTTTCTCGAGGTGCAGGTCCGCCACCAGCAGCGCGTTTTCACGCGGCCAGTAAAGCGCGCGGCCCTCTGTCAGGAGCCATTCCTCGCCTGCGAACGAAAGGGGAACCATGCGCCGCTATTGCCGGAGGCTTTGTGCGATGGCAAGAGCCTTCGCATGACCGACTGGACCGAGCAGACCGACCAAGCCCGCACCTGGTTCGAGAGCCTTCGCGACCGCATCTGCGCCGAGTTCGAAGCGATCGAGCGCGAAGCCGGGTCGGATGCCGGGTTCGCCTATACTCCGTGGGACCGCGAGGAAGCCGGCAATGACGATCCCGGCGGCGGCGTGCAGGGCCTGATGAAGGGCAAGGTGTTCGAGAAGGTCGGCGTCAACGTCTCCACCGTCCGCGGCAGTTTCTCGCCCGAGTTCGCCGGCCAGGTTAACGGCGCGAGTGCCGAGCAGCCCGGTTTCACCGCAACCGGCATCAGCCTGGTGGCGCATATGGCGAACCCGCATGTGCCCGCTGTCCACATGAACACGCGCTTCCTGACCACACAAGCCGCCTGGTTCGGGGGCGGGGCCGATCTCAACCCGCCGCTCCCCTACGAAGAGGATACGGCGGATTTCCACGCGCGCTTCCGCGCAGCCTGCGCCGGTCACAACCCGACCTATTACGACCGTTTCAAGAAGTGGGCGGACGACTATTTCTTCATTCCCCACCGCGGCGTGCATCGCGGCGTGGGCGGCATTTTCTACGATCATCTCGAATGCGAAGATCAGGCGGCGTTCGAGAGGAGCCTGGCGTTCACGAAAGACGTCGGCGAAGCCTTTCTCGACATCTACCCGAAGCTGGTGCGCCGCCGGATGGACAGCGACTTTACCGAGGCAGAGAAGCTGAAGCAGCTGCAATGGCGCGGGCGCTATGCCGAGTTCAATCTCGTCTACGACCGCGGCACGCTGTTCGGCCTCAAGACCGGCGGCAACATCGACGCCATCCTGATGAGCCTGCCACCCGAAGCGGTGTGGAGCTGACTATTCTTAAGGGGCCCAAACGCGGACCCAGTCGACCTCCATCTGTACCTGGCCGGCCTTGACCGCATCGACCGTTTCCTGGGGGATGCCGTAATAGGGCTCTTCCAGCTTGTTCACCTTGTAGGGGTAGATGCCACCGATGGCGAAATTGAGGATCACGAATTTCGGCGTATCGAAAGCCCAGCGCCCCTTCTCCTCGATATCGTCGCGGGTCACGGTGTGGAACACATCCCCGTCGACATCGAAGGCGATCGCGTCTTTCGTCCATTCGACCCCGTAGACGTGCCAGCCGCTGGCATCCTGCCCGGCCGGGAAAGTACGCCGCGCGACGAAGGGCGTCTCGCCCGAATAACCCGGGCCGTGGATGGCGACGGCGGACCATTCCGGCTCGCCGACATATTCCATGATGTCGATCTCGCCCGTGGCGGGCCACTGGCCGTTGCCGAGCAGCCAGAAGGCCGGCCAGGCACCCCGATTCAGCGGCATGCGGATGCGCGCTTCGGCCCGGCCATAGGTGAAGTCGAAATTGTCCCGCGTATTGATCCGGCCGGAAATGAAATCGGCCTTGCGATCGGCATTGGTATCGACGTTCGGGCGAAACACCGGTTTCAGGATCAGTGCGCCGCCATCGGCACCTTCGACGTCGTCGGAGAACTGGATCGTATCCGGGCTGTCGAGATAGGCCTGCTGTTCGTTGTTGACCCAGAAGTCCATCCCGATGACGTTCCATTTCGACCGATCGAGCGACGGCGCATCGAAATCTTCTTCGAACAGGAGTGCCCGCGTACTGGCGGCTCCACTCTCCTGCATGTCCTCGATCGGAGCGCAGGCGCTGAGCATTGCGAAAGCAGCGAATGCCGCGATTGGTCGGAACATGTGGTCTCCCCTTCGGCCGGTCGTCCGGCTCATTAATCTGATAACGTTCACAATACAGCTTGCTTGAACCTTGGCCAGCCCCCGGCATACGATTTCACGCTAGGGGTGGATTGCCGCCCACCGATAGGCGATAGATCACCGCAATAGAGTTGCCGATCCTTTCTTCGGGATCCGGCCGCGCCACCAATTCGGAGACTTCGATGCGCTCGATCACCCTTGCCACCATCCTCGCGCTGAGCGCTACTGCATGCACGACCATGGAGGCGGCGCCTCTCGCCGACACTGCCAACCCTGCGCGAATGGTCTCGCCCATCCTCACGTCTCCCGAGGCCGAGGACACGCAGACCTGGGCCGAACCGGAGCGGGCTCGCGTTACGCATGTCGCGCTCGATCTCGATCTCGATTTCGATGCCAAACGCGTTGGCGGAACCGCAATGCTCGACGTGCTGGCAGAACCGGGTGCCGACACGATCGTGCTCGACACCAACGGGCTGGAAATCGCTCGCGTCACGGATGCCAGCGGGCGGGAACTCCCGTGGGAAATCGAATCGATGGAAGAAACCGGTGCGAAGGGCGAGCCGCTGCGGATCACCCTGAACGGCGCGCGCACCATCCGCATCGACTACCGCGCGCCCGCCGATGCGAGCGCGCTGCAATGGTTGAGCCCCGAGCAGACCGAGGGCGGGGTTCATCCCTTCCTGTTCAGCCAGGGGCAGGCGATCCTTAACCGCACCTGGATCCCGACGCAGGACAGCCCCGGGATTCGGCAGACCTGGGAAGCGCGGATCACCGCACCGAAGCCGCTCGATGTCGTTATGAGCGGGGTGCGGCAGGGCGAGCCCGAAGATCTCGGCAACGGTCGCCGCGCGTTCCGCTTCGTCATGGACAAGCCCGTGCCGCCCTACCTGATCGCGATTGCTGCGGGTGATATCGACTTCGCCCCAATTGGCCCGCGTACCGGCGTGTGGGCGGAGCCCGCCACACTGCCGCGCGCCCGCGCCGAGGTGGGCGATACGGAGGAGATGGTCGAGGCTGCCGAGGCGCTCTACGGCGAATACCGCTGGGGCCGTTACGACATGATCGTCCTGCCGCCGGCCTTCCCCTATGGCGGGATGGAAAACCCGGTCATGACCTTCCTGACGCCGACTTTCATCGCGGGCGACCGGTCGAACAACGGGCTGATCGCGCATGAGCTGGCGCATAGCTGGTCGGGCAATCTGGTGACCAACGCCGTCTGGGGCGACAGCTGGCTGAACGAAGGCGTCACCACCTATTTCGAGAACCGCATAATGGAGGCGGTCTATGGCAAGAAGCGCGCCGAGCAGGAGGCGGCGCTGATGTATGCCAATATCCTCGAGACGCTGGACGAAGTCGGCAGGGACGCGCCGGGCACTGCGCTCAGCACCGATGGAGAATACCAGCTCGGCAGCGCGATCGCTTACGAGAAGGGTGCGTTTTTCCTGATGACGGTCGAAAGCATCGTCGGGCGCGAGCGCTTCGATGCCTGGCTGCGGCAATGGTTCGACAATCACGCCTTCCAGCCTGCGACCAGCGAAATGTTCTACGAGGACATGATGGCCAATCTCGTCCGCGACGAAGCGGAAGCGGAGCGGCTGGCCTTGCGCGAATGGATTTTCGAGCCGGGTCTTCCTGAGAATGTCGCGAAACCCGACCCGGCCGCCTTCGCCGCGGTCGACGCAGCGGTCGCGGCATACTCCGCTAATGGCGCGATCCCTTCCGGCTATGCCGACTGGACCAGCGCCGAGCGCCAGCGTTTCCTCGACAACATCCCGAAGGAGCGCAGCGCTGCCCAGCTCGCCGCGCTGAACGATGCGCTTGGCCTGTCGTCGACCGGCAATAACGAGGAGCTTTTCCTCTGGCTCGAACTGGCGCTGGCCAATCGCTACGCGCCCGCCGTGCCGCAGGCCGAGGAGTTCCTCGCCCGCGTCGGCCGCGCGAAATTTGTCCGCCCGCTGTTCGCTACCCTATGGGGCGAGGGCGAGTGGGGCCGCCCGATCGCGCAGCGCATCTATGCCGATACGCGGGCGTCCTATCATTCGGTTACGCAGGCCGGGGTCGACCGGGTGCTGGCATCGGACTGATTTTTGGCTAACACGATCGTCGAGGAGAGACAGATGACCGACACGGCCAAGGAATACGTCGCACGTCCGGCCAATGATGGGCCGACCCATTGCACGGCGGCGCAGTACGAAGAGCTCTATCGGCGCAGCGTGGACGATCCGGACGGGTTCTGGCTGGAACAGGCGAAGCGGCTCGACTGGGAAACCGCGCCTACGAAGGGCGGCAACTGGTCCTGCGCTCCGGTCGACATCAAATGGTTCGAGGATGGCGTCCTCAACCTGTGCCACAATGCCGTCGACCGGCACTTGGCCGAACGCGGCGATGCGACCGCGCTGATCTTCGAGCCCGACGATCCCGCAAGCCCCTCGCGCACGCTCACCTTCGCGCAATTGCATGCCGAAGTGGTCCAGATGGCCAATGCGCTGAAAGCGCTGGGCGTGAAGAAAGGCGACCGCGTCACGCTCTACATGCCGATGGTGGTGGAGGGGACGCTGGCCATGCTCGCCTGCGCGCGCATCGGGGCGATCCACTCGGTCGTCTTCGGCGGCTTCTCGCCCGAGGCGCTGGCGGGCCGCATCACCGATTGCGACAGCCGCTTCGTCATCACTGCCGACAGCGGGCTGCGCGGCGGGAAGACCATTCCGCTGAAAGCCAATGTCGATGCCGCGCTCGCGCTCGATGGCGTACGGGTGGAAGGCGTGCTCGTGGTACGGCACACCGGCGCCGAGGCGAATTTCGTCGAAGGGCGCGACCACTGGTATCATGATTTGCGGTCGGACGAGGACTGCCCGTGCGAGCCGATGAAGGCGGAGGATCCGCTCTTCATCCTCTACACCAGCGGATCGACCGGCAAGCCCAAGGGCGTGCTGCACACCACCGGCGGCTATGGCGTGTGGACCGCCGCGACCTTCCATTACGGCTTCGACTACCGGTCAGGCGAGGTGCATTGGTGCACCGCCGATATCGGCTGGGTCACCGGCCATAGCTACATCGTCTACGGCCCGCTGATCAACGGCGCGACGAGTCTCATTTTCGAAGGCGTGCCGAACTATCCCGACCATGGCCGCTTCTGGGACGTGGTGGACAAGCACAAGGTCGACATCTTCTACACCGCGCCCACCGCCATCCGCGCGCTGATGCGTGAGGGCGACCATCACGTCACCAGCCGCGACCGGTCTTCGATCCGCCTGCTCGGCAGCGTGGGAGAGCCGATCAATCCCGAAGCCTGGCGCTGGTATTACGAAGTCGTCGGCGAGGGGCGCTGCCCCGTGATCGACACCTGGTGGCAGACCGAAACCGGCGGCATCATGCTGACCACGCTCCCGGGCGCGCACGACATGAAGCCGGGCAGTGCGGGCAAGCCTTTCTTCGGCGTGCAGCCGCAACTGGTCGACAACGAGGGCGGCGTTCTGGAGGGCGAGGCCGAAGGAAACCTCTGCATCACGCACAGCTGGCCCGGCCAGGCGCGCACCGTCTATGGCGATCACGAGCGTTTCGTGCAGACCTATTTCAGCACCTACGCCGGCAAATATTTCACCGGCGATGGCTGCAAGCGCGACGATCGCGGCTATTACCGTATTACGGGCCGGGTGGATGATGTCATCAACGTCTCCGGTCATCGGATGGGGACGGCGGAAGTCGAAAGCGCGCTGGTGTTGCATCCGCGCGTGTCGGAGGCCGCCGTGGTCGGCTATCCGCACGACATCAAGGGGCAGGGCATCTATTGTTACGTCACGCTGATGGAAGGCGATGACGGCGGCGACGAGCTGGAGACGGAACTGCGCCAGTGGGTGCGCAAGGAAATCGGGCCGATCGCGACGCCCGACCATCTCCATTTCACGCCCGCGCTCCCGAAGACCCGCAGCGGCAAGATCATGCGCCGCATCCTGCGCAAGATCGCGGAAAACGATTTCGGCTCGCTCGGCGATACGTCGACGCTGGCCGACCCGGGTGTGGTCGACAGCCTGATCGAGGGGCGGCAGAACCGCTGACTTGCGCGCGCGTCAATGCGCGTGGGCGGTCCCGGCCCCCCGTGGGACGCGGATGTTTTCGACCAGCGCGTCGACTTCGGGCGGGGGCGGGGCGGTCAGCCGCGCGACGGTGATCGCCACCGCGAAATTCAGCAGCATGCCGATCACGCCGATCCCCTCCGGCGAGATGCCGAACAGCCAATGCTCCGCTGCGTTGAGCTCGGGCGCCCAGAGCTTGAACCACGCAATGTAAAGGAAGGTGAAGGCGAGCCCGCTGACCATCCCGGCAATCGCGCCCTCGCGGTTCATACGCTTGGAAAAGATACCCATGAAGATCGCCGGAAAGAGACTCGCTGCGGCGAGGCCGAAGGCGAAGGCCACGACCTGCGCGACCCAGCCCGGCGGATAGATGCCGAGAATGCCCGCCACCACGATCGCCGCCGTCGCCGCGACCCGTGCGGCGAGCAGCTCGCCCTTCTCGCTGATCTGCGGGCGGAAGGTCGATTTGAGGAGATCGTGGCTGACTGCGGTGGAGATCACCAGCAGCAGCCCCGCCGCCGTGCTGAGCGCCGCAGCCAGCCCGCCCGCCGCGACCAGCGCGATGACCCAGCCGGGCAGATTGGCGATCTCCGGATTGGCCAGCACCATGATGTCACGGTCGACATAGACCTCGTTCGCATTGTCGGTAGCGGCATTGTCGAGCAAGCGCTCGCCAGAAGCGCCGGTGCCGCCGGGCGTATATTCGGGTGCACCCTCGAAGGCGTCGCCCGCCTCGTATTGCATCACCCCGTCGCCATTCTTGTCGCGCCAGGCGATCAGGCCGTTGGCCTCCCAGTTGCGGAACCAGTCGGGTGCCTCGGCATAGCGCGTGTCGCTGACGCTCTGGTTGAAGTTGAGGCGTGCGAAGGCGGACACAGCAGGCGCGGTGGTGTAAAGCAGCGCGATGAAGACCAGCGCCCACCCGGCGGACTTGCGCGCGTCCGACGCCTTGGGAACGGTGAAGAAGCGCACGATAACATGCGGTAGGCCGGCCGTGCCGATCATCAGCGCCGCGGTGATGCAGAAGACATCGACCATCGACTTACTGCCGTCCGTATAAGCGGGAAAGCCCATTTCGACGAGCGAGCTGTCGAGCTTTTGCAGCACGCTCATGCCCGATCCGTCGGCGAGTTCGGAGCCGAGCCCCAATTGCGGCACCGGATTGCCCGTCGCGAGCAGCGAGATGAAGATCGCAGGGACCAGATAGGCGAAGATCAGCACGCAATATTGTGCCACCTGCGTATAGGTGATGCCCTTCATCCCGCCGAGCACCGCGTAGAAAAATACGATCCCCATGCCCAGGATCACACCGAGCGTCACATCGATTTCGAGGAATCGGCTGAACACGATGCCCACGCCGCGCATCTGCCCGGCGATATAGGTGAAGCTGATGAAGATCAGGCAGACCACCGCGACGGTCCGCGCGATATTGGAATAGTACCGCGTCCCGATGAAGTCCGGCACGGTGAACTGGCCGAACTTGCGCAGATAGGGTGCCAGCAGCAGCGCCAGCATGACATATCCGCCGGTCCAGCCCATCAGATAGACCGAGCCGTCATAACCCATGAAGGCGATCAACCCGGCCATGGATAGAAAGCTCGCCGCGCTCATCCAGTCGGCGGCGGTCGCCATGCCGTTGACGACCGGATTGACCCCGCCGCCCGCGACATAGAATTCGGACGTCGAAGCGGCGCGGCTCCAGATCGCGATACCGATGTAGAGCGCGAAGCTCAGCCCGACAAAGAGATAGATCAGCGTCTGCGTTGCCATGCCGCCTACCCGCCTTCTATCGGCGTATCGGCATCGTCGTCATCAAGAGCGAACTCCCGCTCGATCCGGTGCATGCGCCAGGCGTAGATCGCGATGAGCACGATGAAGCCGTAGATCGAGCCCTGCTGCGCGAACCAGAAACCGAGCGGAAATCCGCCGAGCATGAACTGGTCTAGGAAAGGCCGGAACAGGATCCCGGCCCCGAAGCTCACCGTGAACCAGATCCCCATCAGCGTGCCGAGCAGCCGCAGGTTCGCCCGCCAATATGCGCGGCGAGTTTCTGACGCGCTATTCGCGCTCTCGTCTTCCACCACAGTCTGCTCCCCTCCCGATGCAGTCAGCCTATGTGAAGCGGAAGAAGCGCCGGTGCGCAAGCTATGTTCGGCAGCGGATTGTCATTGCCCTCGACCTTGCACGTTTCACGATATCACGGCGCAATCCACAAGCGGATAACCCAGGCCACTGTACCCAGCACGGTCACGCTCGCCAGCCAGATTCCGGCCAACCATGCGAGTCGCTTCCAGAGCGGTCGCTGACTCTCCGCGTCGCGATGCTCTTGTTCCATCAATGATAGCCTTCGTCCGCCACCTTGCCGCGAAAGACCCAATAGGCCCAGGCGGTGTAGCCGATGATGAGCGGCATGGTGATTGCGACGCCGACCAGCATGAAGATCTGGCTGCGTTCGGGGGCGGCGGCGTCCCAGATCGTGAGGCCCGGCGGCACGACATAGGGCCACATGGTGACGCCCAGACCCGCCATGCCGAAGAAGAACAGTGCGAGGCTCAGCCAGAACGGCTTGCTGTGTCGGTCCACCGAGAGAGCTCTCAGCAGCATGACGGCAACAACCGCGGTAAGTATCGGGACCGGCGCGGCAAAGTAGATCTCCGGCGCGGTCAGCCAGCGTTCGGCATATTCTGCATTCAGGAACACGTTGTAGAGGCTGACGCCGCCCATCAGCACCAGCGTGGCCCATGCCGCGCGCTTGCCCAGTTTTCGGGCATGATGCTGACTTACCCCATCCAGCTTCCACACCAGCCAGGTCGCGCCGAGCAGCGCGTAGCCGGCGACCGTGCCGAGGCCGGTCAAGAGTGTGTAAGGCGTGAGCCAGTCGAACCAGCTGCCCGCATAGGATCGATCCACTACTTCGATGCCTTGGAGAAGCGCACCCAGCGTCATTCCCTGCGCCATCGCTGCGACCAGCGAGCCGCCGGTAAAGGCCGCGTCCCAGTATCGGCGATGTCCCGGATCGCGCCAGCGGTATTCGAAGGCGACACCCCGGAACACCAGCCCCAACAGCATGGCGATGATGAGCGGATAGGTAGCGGGCAGGATGACCGCATAGGCCAGCGGGAAAGCTGCGAACAATCCACCGCCGCCCAGAACGAGCCATGTCTCGTTGCCATCCCAAACGGGCGCGATCGAGTTCATTGCCCGGTCGCGCTCCGACCCGACATCGAACGTCGGGAAGAGGATACCGATGCCGAGGTCGAACCCGTCCATCACCACATAGGCGAAAACGGCGAAGGCGATGATGAACGCCCAGATGACGGTGAGGTCCACGTTAACGTCCATCGGTCGCCTCCTCGTGATTACTTGGCAGTGTATCGGGATCGCCCGGGTTCTGGGACGGGCCGGGCGTGATGCCCGCGGTCCGGATCGGTCCAGTGTCCCCGCGCTTGACGCCGTATTCGCCTGCGTGCGGCGGTTTGTGCATCAGGTGCAGGATATACCAGACGCCCGCGCCGAAGACTGCAAAGTAGACCACCACGAAAGCAAGCAACGAGGCGGCGATCGCGGGAGCATCCAGCGGGCTCGCAGCGTCTGCGGTGCGCAGGAGATTGTAGATCACATACGGTTGCCGGCCGACCTCCGTCGTGATCCAGCCAGCGATGACCGCAACGAAACCGCTGGGAGCCATGACCAAGGCTGCGCGATGGAGCATGGGCCATTCGTAAAGCTTCTTGCGGAAGCGGGCAAACAGGCTCCATGCTCCGATACCAAGCATTGCGAAGCCGATCCCGACCATTATTCGGAATGACCAGAAGACGATGCCGACCGGCGGTTCCTCGTCGTCCGGGATCGTGTCCAGACCCGCGAGCGGCGCGTCGAGATCATGCTTCAGAATCAGCGACGATGCCTTGGGAATCTCGATCGCGTAGTCGACACGCTTCTCCTCGCTGTTCGGAATGCCGAACAGGATCAGCGGCGCACCATCCGGATGGCTCTCGAAGTGGCCTTCCATCGCCATGACCTTCTGCGGCTGATGTTCGAGCGTGTTCAGCCCGTGCATGTCGCCCGCGAAGATCTGGATCGGCGCAACGATGGCCGCCATCCACATCGCCATCGAGAACATCTTGCGAGCGTGGAGGTTGGCTTTGTCCTTCAGCAGATGCCATGCGCCAACCCCGCCGACCACGAAGGCCGTCGTGAGGTAGGCGGCGATGACCGTGTGAACCAAACGATAGGGGAAGCTCGGGTTGAAGACGATGTCCCACCAGCTTTCGCCAGGCAGGTATTGTCCGTTCGCCCCGATTTCATAACCGACGGGGGTTTGCATCCAGCTGTTGACCGAGAGGATCCAGAAGGCGCTGATGAAGGTACCGGTTGCCACCATGAGCGTCGCTGCGAAGTGCAACTTCTTGCCGACCTTGTTCATGCCGAAGAGCATGACGCCGAGGAACCCAGCCTCGAGGAAGAACGCGGTCAGCACCTCGTAGGCCATCAGTGGGCCGATGACTGGCCCCGCAATATCGGAGAAGACCGACCAATTCGTGCCGAACTGGTAGGACATCACGATGCCTGAAACGACGCCCATCGCGAAGGCAATGGCGAAGATCTTCAGCCAGTATTTGAAGAGGTCCAGATACAGCTGCTTGCCCGTCTTCAACCACAGCCCTTCGAGCACGGCGAGGTAACTTGCGAGGCCGATGGAAAAGGCCGGAAAGATGAAATGGAAGCTCACCGTGAAGGCGAACTGGATGCGGGCCAGCAGGAGGGCGTCTAGCTGTTCGAACATGGTTGCCAAATAGACCTTTCGGGATTGGGCAGCGATTTCAAATTTCGCTCGAAGGCGTGCATATCGTGCATCAGATCATGCCCCTCGCAGCATCGGGAATCGGTTCAGCTGGTGGTCCGCCGTTTGTCGCCAATTCCCGGAACGCGCGGTTCTGCGACAGGAAGACCTGCCCGTTCAGTTCTTCCACGAAATGGGTTCGCTTCAGGCGGTCCATGACCGGACCTTTCACTTCGGAAAAGTGAAGGCCGATGTCTGCGTCAATCATGCGGTGATTGATCGCTTCGAGGCTTTCGAGGCCGGAGGCATCGATTTCGTTGACCGCGCTACACATCAAGATGACGTGACGCACGTCTGGCCGGTCGGCGATCTCCTCCAGGACATATTCCTCGAGCCACCGCGCGTTGAGGTAAGTCAGGCTTTCATCAATCCGGATCGACAGAACGTGGGGCACGGTAAAAACCTGATGCCGGTCGACATTGCGAAAGTGCTCGGTTTCGGGGACACGGCCGACGATGGCGGCATGCGGTCGGCTGGCGCGCCACAGGTAGAGCAGTAGGCCGACCGCTACCCCGGCGATCACACCCAGTTCGACGCCCGCAAGCAGCGTGATGGCGATCGTCGCCATGTGCGCCGCAAAGTCCGCCTTGGAATAGTTCCACAGCTGCCCAGGCGTTTTTAGATCGACGAGGCTCAGGACCGCGACGATGATCGTGGCAGCCAGCGTCGCGATAGGCAGGCTGTAAAGAAGCGGCGTTAGGAACAGTCCCGCGAGAGCGATACCGACGGCGGTGTAGGCTCCGGCTGCGGGCGTCTCCGCTCCGGCATCGAAGTTGACGACCGAGCGGGCAAATCCGCCGGTGACGGGGTAGCCCCCAGAAAAGGCGCTGGCGATGTTCGATGCGCCAAGACCGATCAGTTCCTGGTTCGGCGCAATCCGTTGACGGCGCTTCGCAGCAAGCGTCTGCGCGACCGATACGCTTTCAACAAAGCCGATGATCGAAATGAGCAGAGCGGGAACCCACAGCTGCCCGATCAGACCCAGATCGGTCGACGGCAGGGCGAAAGGCGGAAGGCCCTGCGGGATCGCTCCGACAAGGTTCACATCGCGATCGTCGAGATTGAGGCCGATGGCGGCGAGGATCGTTGCGACCACCGCGATCACCGGCCCTGCCTTGGCCGCGATGTCGGCGGCGCGCGGAGCAAGGCCCAGCTTCACCAGGGCGGGTTTCAGGCCCTTGCGAACCCAGAAAAGGAACAACGTCGCCGGAACGCCGATGGCGAGTGTCCACGGATTGATCGTGCCGATTGCGGCGGCGAGCCCGCCAAGCATTTCGGGCCAGTTATCGCCGCCTGCCGAGACACCGAGGATATGTTTCAGCTGGCTCGTCGCGATCAGGATGCCGCTGGCGGTGATGAACCCGCTGATCACGGGGTGCGAGAGGAGGTTGGCGAGAAAGCCCATTCGCAGGAACCCGAGCACGGCCAGCATCACACCGGACAAGGCGGCGAGGGTGATTGCCGCCTCGAGATAAAGTTCAGTCCCCTGCGCCGCGACGGCTCCGGCAGCGCTCGCCGTCATCAAGGACACGACCGCCACCGGCCCCACGGCAAGCGTGCGGCTGGTGCCGAAGATTGCGTAGGCGACCAACGGCAGGATCGATGCGTAAAGGCCCACGACAGGTGGCAGGCCGGCAAGCAGCGCATAGGCGAGGCTCTGCGGGATCAGCATGATCGTCACGATGATCGCCGCGACGAGATCGTTCGTCAGGACCGAGCCGTTATAGGTCCGGCCCCACTCGAGGATCGGGAGATATTGCGCCAGCAGCCCGGGCTTGTGCCTTCGCGGCGAGCCGGACGGCTGCCCAGCTGACCCTGGGTTGCTGTCGCTCATGATCAGGCAGCCTGTTTCATATGCGGCTTGGCGAGCCACTCATGGCCCTTCAGCATGCCGTTCCAGTAAATCCAGGGCAGCGCCTCCGACTTGAGTAGCCAGCTCAGCTTGCGCGGCTTTGTGCCATCGATTACCCATTTCGGGAAACTCGGCAGCAGCTTTCCGTCATAGCCGAATTCGGCGAGCACGATCTTTCCGCGTTCGACGGTCAGCGGGCAGGAGCCGTAGCCATCGTAATCGGCCACCGGCTGCTTTGCATCGAGCTGGGCGAGCGCATTGACCGCGACGATCGGTGCCTGCTTGCGCGCGGCAGCCATCGTCTTGGCATTGGGAGTAGATCCAGCGTCGCCGATCCCGAAAACGTTGGGATAACGAACGTGCTGGAGCGTGAACTTGTCGACATCGACAAAGCCGCTGTCGGCATTGGCGAGAGGGCTGTCGGCAACGAACTGCGGGGCAACCTGCGGCGGGACCGCATGGAGCATGTCGAAGTCGACTGTTTCTTCACCAGCTTCGCTCTTGAAGGCCGCCTTCTTGCCGGGGCCATCGACCGCGACAAGCGTCTGGTCGAGCTTCAAACCGATTCCGTATTTTTCGACATATTCCATCAGGGCCGGGACGTATTCCTTCACACCGAACAGGACGCCACCGGCATTGCGGAACTCGACGTCGATATTGCCGAGAACACCGCGTTCCAACCATGCATCGCACGAGAGATACATGGCCTTCTGCGGTGCACCTGCGCATTTTATAGGCATGGGTGGCTGGCTGAAGATCGCCCGCCCCGATTTCAGGTTGCGGACGAGTTCCCACGTATAGGGTGCCAGATCGTAGCGATAATTGGAGGTGACGCCGTTCTTGCCGAGTGTCTCTCCAAGTCCTTCGATCTTTTCCCAGGCAAGCCGGATGCCCGGAGCGACGATCAGGATCCGGTAGGTGATCGTTGTGCCATCCGCGAGAGTGACCTGATTGCTTTCGGGTTGGAACGAGGCGGCGGCCGTTTTCAACCAGGTTGCCTGTTTCGGCATCATGCTCGCCGTAGTGCGCCTCGTCGCTGATGCTTCGAAGACCCCGCCGCCGACCATCGTCCAGCCTGGCTGGTAGTAATGATCCTCGCTTGGCTCGACGATGGCGATGTCGAGCGATGGACGCCGCTTCAGCATGGAAGATGCGGTGGCGATCCCTGCCGAACCGCCTCCGATGATGACGACTTCGTGGTTTCGGCTTCGGGCCATGACAAACTCTCCGGTATCTTTTCGTTATTCGCCAAGCCGGTCGCGCAAGCCCGACAGATCGTAGCCTGCTCCTTCGGCGCGATTGATGCGCTCGGCGGCGGATTCGTGCTCGACGTTGGCGAGTGCATCGAGCGTGATGGAGCGCGTCCCGGTTCGGCAAAAGGCAAGCACGTTGCCGTCCGCTTCTTCGCGGACCTTGGCGAAGGCCTTGATCGCAACCGGCGGAAACTCGCCTCCAGAGACCGGAATATGATGGAAGGCCAACCCGGCCGCTTCGGCAGCTTGTCGCATCGATGCGACGGTTGGCTGGCTTGGCTCCTCGCCATCCGGCCTGTTGCAGATTACGGTGCCAAATCCTGCGTCGGCAAGCCCGCGCATGTCGCTCGCCTCAAGCTGAGGGGAGACGGCGAAGGTGTCGCTTACACTGACAAGCTTCATGATGATGCCCCGTCGAAAAGCCGAACAACAGCCATGCCAGCGAGCATGGCGACGACGAATATCGCGGCCGCGGCAGGTTCGATCACGAGAGCAGCGATTCCGGGTCCCGGACAAAGCCCCGCGATACCCCAGCCGATCCCGAACAGGGCTGCTCCGCCGATAAGGCGAGGAGTGAGATCGGATTTGGTCGGCAGGTGAAATTCGCCCGCGAAGATTGGTTCGGCCAAGCGCGGCACGATTCGCCAGGCGATGGCCATGACGATTACGGCTCCACCCATCACGAATGCGAGCGTTGGATCCCAATCACCGAAGATGTCGAGGAACCCGCGCACGCGGGTTGGGTCGGTCATGCCCCCGAGGGCAAGGCCAGCGCCGAATAGGACGCCGGAGACGAGCGAGGTGAGAGCGGTCCGCATCACAACACCTCCAGCCCGAGAGCGTTCATTATTGCGACTGTCGCAATTCCGGTGGCCATGAATGTCAGTGTGGCGACGATCGAGCGGCCAGACAGACGGCTTACGCCGCAAACCCCGTGCCCGCTGGTGCACCCGCTGCCGAGGCGCGTGCCAATGCCGACAACCAGACCAGCTATCGCGAGCGTGAGGGGACTTGCGAAGCTTGCTTCGAGCCCGCCCGACGCCAGCATAACGATGAGTGCGCCGAGCGGCAGCCCGATCACGAACATCCAAGCACCGCTTCTGGCAATACCGCTGCCGCCTAGTCCGACGGCCTTTGCGGCAAGGCCGGAAACCCCGGCGATCCGGCCAAGACCCAGCAGCATGACTGCCGCTGCGAGGCCGATCAGAACGCCGCCTGCTAGGCCGGCGAGCGGCGCAGCTTCAGGGAAACCGGGGAGTGTCATACGGCGTTCACAGGAATCTTGATGTAACTGACGCCGTTGTCTTCGGGGTCAGGCAAACGACCGCCACGGATGTTGACCTGCACCGAGGGCATGATCAGGTTTGGCATCGCGAGCGTCTTGTCTCGGGTTGTCCGCATCTCCACGAAATCTTCCTCGCTCACCCCGTCCTTCACATGCACGTTCTCCTCGCGCTGTTGTTTGACGGTGGTCTCCCAGGCGTATTCGTCGCGGCCCGGCGCCTTGTAATCGTGGCACAGGAACAAGCGGGTTTCGTCCGGAAGCGAGAGGAGTCGGCGAATGGACCGATAGAGCTGGTGCGCGTCGCCGCCGGGGAAGTCAGCCCGGGCGGTTCCGAAATCGGGCATGAAAATCGTGTCGCCCACGAATGCGGCATCGCCGATTATGAAGGCCATATCGGCCGGTGTGTGACCGGGAACGTGGAGGGCGATGCCTTCCAGTTCCCCGACCTTGAAGGTTTCGCCATCCTCGAACAGCTTGTCGAACTGCGATCCGTCACGTTCGAAATCGGTGCCCGCGTTGAAGAGCTTGCCGAATACCTCCTGCACGCGGATGATGTCGCGTCCGATAGCCAGCTTACCGCCGAGCCGCTCCTGCAGATAGGGCGCTGCTGAGATGTGATCCGCGTGGGCGTGCGTCTCTATCAACCACGTCACTTTCAGATTATTAGAAGTGACATACTCGATAATGCGGTCGGCCGAACCGTTCGAGGTCCGCCCGGACGCTGCTTCGAAGTCCAGGACCGAGTCGATAATCGCCGCTTCATCCGTCTTGGGATCGTGCACAACATACGAGACCGTGTTCGTTGCCTCGTCGAAAAATCCCGCAATAGAGGGGCGGAGGCACTTATCGGCCTGGGCGCGCTCGATTTGGGCGGCGGCGCTGTTGACGTTTTGATCGTTAGCCATAGCTTGATCTCCATACATTTACATAAACCGTTTATATGTGTTGCTATTCGGCTGTCAAGTGTTATGAAAGCCCGATGACCGAGATGATCAAAGCCGAGGCCGAACGACAGGCGCCATGCGCCGGACTGCGTATCGGCGACGTCGCACCGGACTTTTCCGCACGCAGCACGACGGGAGATGTGCGCCTTTCGGATTACCGGGGGCGGTGGCTGATCCTGTTCTCACACCCTGCGGATTTCACGCCTGTGTGCACGACCGAGTTCGTCGCACTGGCCCAATCGGCCAGCGAGTTCGAACAGCGCGACTGTACGCTAATGGCGCTTTCCGTCGACAGCCTGTTTTCGCATTTCGCCTGGCTGCGGTTGATCCGCGATCGCTACGACATCGAAGTGCGCTTTCCGATCGTGGAGGATCCAACGCTCGTAATCGGGCGCGCCTACGGCATGGTGGCGCCGAACGATAATGACAGCGCAACGGTGCGGACGACATTCTTCATTGATCCGCATGGGGTCATCCGTGCGATGACCTGTTATCCAGCGAATGTTGGCCGTTCGACGCCCGAAATGTTGAGGACACTCGATGCTCTCCAAGCAGTCGATGATGGGCCCGTCCTCGCCCCTGCGAACTGGGCCCCTGGGGAAGCGCTGCTGGCGCAGCCGGACGCGTCGCTCGACACCGTATTCTCTGCCAAGGGCCAGGCCGACTGGTTCATGAAGGAAACCAAGCGAGGGTCTCGTAAGTGACCGACGAAGAACTGGTCAATGCCTTGAAGGCCCTTGCGCATCCCGTGCGCCTTCGCATCATGCAGGCCCTCACGGGCTCGGAGCGCAATGTCGGAGAGATCGACGACGCAGCACATATCGGCCAGCCAACGTTGTCGCAGCAATTGGCAGTCCTTCGCAACGCGGGCCTCGTGAAGACGCGGAAGGACGCCAAGCTCGTCTATTACCGGATCGATCAAAGCAGGATGGCGAAGGTTGTCGATGCGGCAGGCGCACTTGGCGGTCTGTCTGAAAATTCCGTGCGGCAGCCGCGCCAGCCAGCGCCAGGGGTCGCCAATTTCGCCAAACTAAGCTGAGAATTCCTGGACTCGCTTTCTGTGTCATTTGCTTGAACGAAGCAGTTATCAGAGGCGATCGTAGGTGATGGAGAAAACCGAAAATCCCTTGCTGTCCGGCGAAATACGTGCGGACCAAGCGCGCCAAGGTGCAAAGTTTCGTGGATCGCATTTTCGCCGACAAGCCAGACTTGTCGCTCAGCATCCGATACGCGCACCTTCGAAGGGAATTCGCTGGGCCTGAGAAAGGCCGGTGGCGGAGACGGAGGGATTCGAACCCTCGATACCCGTTACCAGGTATGGCTCCTTAGCAGGGAGCTGGTTTCAGCCACTCACCCACGTCTCCGCACGTCGCCGGCCGGAGCTTGGCCGGGCGAGGGGCGCGCTATAGCCATGGGCCTCGCACCCTTCAAGGGAAGAATCTCGTGCCAGCAGGGACTCGTTTCGCCCCGTTTTCGATTCGGTTCATCGCCGTTTCATTGCCCAGCTGCTTGAAGAGGATTCTTCTACGACATCGACTGTACGTGCGCCTTGCGCCGACAGGGAGGGAAACATGACCACGCTAGCACAACACCTGTCCCGCTTCGGCCTCGCCATGGCGGCCATCGGGCTGGCCGCGACGCCGCTTTCGGCGCAGGTCGAGACGATCGACCCCGACAGCGCGATCGACGGCGATCTCGTCGAACAGCCGGGCGATGCGCCGGTCTATGCCGACGAGCAGGCAGACGATGCGGTTACTTACACGCAGGCACCCGACGAAACCGCGCCCGAGGATAGCTATCCCGAGCCGGACAGCTGGTCCGAACAGAGCGCCGAAGCTGCCGCCGAGAAAGCCGTCGAAACCGCCGCGGTGGATGACAGCTCCACCACCTACCGCGAAGACGATCTGATCGGTGCGGCCGAAGGCGTCTTCGGGAAGGGCGCGCAAGGCGTCGCAAACATGATCCAGAAACTGCTCGCCGAACAGGGCGAGCCCAATGCCTATATCGTCGGGCGCGAGGCGGGCGGAGCCTTCATCGTCGGGGCACGCTATGGCTCGGGCACGCTGTTCCACAAGGTAGAGGGTGAGCGTCCCGTCTACTGGACCGGCCCGTCGATCGGCTTCGACGCGGGCGCGAACGCCGGCAGCACCTTCGTGCTCGTCTACAATCTGTGGGACAGCGAGGAGCTGTACGAGCGCTATCCAGCCGGCGAAGGCCAGGCCTATGTCGTCGGCGGCCTCACCGCGAGCTACATGCGCAAGGGCGATGTCGTGCTGATTCCCATCCGCGTCGGCGCCGGACTGCGGCTCGGCGTGAATGCCGGCTATATGAAGTTTTCCAAGAAGCAGCGCTGGCTGCCGTTCTGATACTCGGTCGCAGAGACAAGGAGCCCTTCGGGTCGCGATAGAACAAAACCGAAGAGCTCCGGGGCCGCAGCGGGATTTCCTGTTGCGGCCCCACGCATATTTGGCGAAGAGGCGCGCATGCTCGACAAGCTCAAAGCCCAGGCCCCCGACGCGCTGCTCGCGCTGATCAAGATGCATGCCGAAGACCCGCGCGAGGACAAGATCGACCTCGGCGTCGGCGTCTATCGCACCAATGACGGAGCAACGCCCGTCTTCCGCTCGATCAAGCAGGCCGAACAGAAGCTCATCGACGAGCAGGACAGCAAGTCCTACCTCGGTCCGGAAGGCGATACGGGCTTTACTGCCGCGCTGATGCCTTACATCTTCGGCGAGGACGCGACGATGGGTGGCCGCATCGAAGGCATGCAGACCCCAGGCGGCACCGGCGCTGTGCGGCTGGCGGTGGCGCTGGCCCAGCAGGCCGGGGTGACGCGGATCCACATGGGCACGCCGAGTTGGCCCAATCATGCGCAGATCCTGGCCGATGTCGGGATGGACATCGCACCCTTCAATCACGCGGCAAAGGACGGCAGCGCCGATCTCGATTCAGTGCTGGACGCGATCCGAAACGCCAAGCCGACCGATGCCGTGTTGCTGCACGGCTGCTGCCACAACCCGACCGGCGTGGATTACACGGCCGGGGAGTGGGATAAGATCGCCAGCGCGTTGGCGGACGCCGGTGTGCTGCCGATCCTCGATGTCGCCTATCATGGGCTCGGTCAGGGCCTGGACGAGGACATCGCCGGCGTTCGCACCGTGCTGGCAGCAGTGCCGGAAGCGCTGATCGCATATAGCTGCGACAAGAACTTCGGCCTTTACCGCGATCGCGTCGGCGCCTTCTACATGATGGCGAAAGAGCCAAGCCAACTCGACGCCATCGTGTCGAATGCCAATTCGCTGGCGCGCGCAAGCTGGTCCATGCCGCCCGATCACGGCGGCGCGGCGGTGCGCCACGTGCTACGGGACGACACGCTGACTGGCGAATGGCTCGACGAGCTCACCGAGATGCGCGAGCGAATGCGCCGCGTCCGCGAACGGCTGGCGGCGGCAGACAACGAAGTGCCCGGCCTCAACCTCGCTGCGCTGGCAGAGCAAAACGGTCTGTTCGCCATGCTGCCACTCTCTAAGGACCAGATCGTGAAGATGCGCGAGAATCATGGCGTCTACATGGCAGGTTCCGGCCGCATCAACGTGGCGGGGCTGCACGCGGGCAATACCGACAAGTTCATCGCCGCCTTGGCAGATGTCGCGCAGGGCTGACCGGCAATGGACCGCCAGCCGACTCTCGAAACCGAGAGGCTGGTGCTGAGGGCATTGACCGAAGACGATCGCGAGCCGCTCTACGAGGTCGCCTCGGACCCGATGGTGTGGGAGCAGCACCCGATCCACGATCGCTGGCGTCGCGAGGTTTTCGACGCGTTTTTCGACGAAGGCCTGGCGAGCGGCGGAGCGCTGGCTGTCGTCGACAAGGTCAAGGATCGCATTGTCGGCTCGACCCGCTACGACAAGTACGACCCCGAAGAAGGCGGCGTGGTCGAGATCGGCTGGACCTTCCTCGAGCGGCGCTGCTGGGGGAAAGGCATTAATCGCGAGATGAAGCTCGCCATGCTGGAGCACGCCTTCGAGCATGTCGCGCTGGTCGAGTTCCGCGTCGGCGACACCAATTACCGCTCGCGCAATGCGCTGGAGGCGATCGGGGCCGAGCGCACCGACCGTTACGAACTGGAGCGTTATCAGGGCAAGCGCGTGGTGCACC
Source organism: uncultured Erythrobacter sp. (assembly GCA_947499095.1). Classification (GTDB taxonomy): domain Bacteria; phylum Pseudomonadota; class Alphaproteobacteria; order Sphingomonadales; family Sphingomonadaceae; genus Qipengyuania. Next base: position 88,943 of record CANMMR010000005.1, on the reverse strand, counting down.
TCGTCTACGAGATCACGCGCGACGCGTTCGAGGCCGGGCCGCTTTCCTGAAAGCTTGCGGGTCTATCCCGCCAGCGCCTGCATTCTCTTGAGATAGCGTGCCAGCACGTCGATCTCGAGATTTACGCGGTCGCCTCCGGTAAGCGCGCCGAGAGTCGTCACCTCGCCGGTGTGGGGGATGATGTTGACAGCGAAATCGCATGTGCCATCGGTGCGGTCGCGCACGTCGTTCACAGTGAGCGAGACCCCGTCGATCGTGATCGAACCCTTGGGCGCGACAAAGGGCGCGAGTTCGCGGCTGATGCGGATTGCGATCTTGCGCGATCCGCCCACATCCTCTGCCAGCACGACCTGGCCCACCGAATCGACATGGCCGGTCACCAGATGCCCACCGAGTTCGTCGCCGAGCTTGAGCGCAGGTTCGAGATTGAGCTTCGCGCCACGATCCCACATGCCCTGCTTCGTTCGGCTGACGGTTTCACCCGACACATCGAACGTTACGCGCGCATCGCCGGCCTCGCCGCCCAGGGCGACCACCGTCAGGCAGACGCCCGAACAGGCGATGGACGCGCCGATATCGATCGCCTCCGGATCGAACGGGCAGCCCACCACGACGCGCAAATCGCCGCGCAGCTCGGTGCTTTCGATGGTGCCGATGGCGGTCACGATACCGGTGAACATGTGTGCAGTGTCTCCTGTCCGCGCGTGCGGCTGTAGGCTTGGTAAGTGTCGCTGCCAAGCTGGCGCTGCTCGGCGAGGGTCCAGCGGCCGTGTGCCTCGTCCAGCGATGCAAGGCCGATATCACCCAGGGCATGCTTGCCTGCGCCGATCACGATGGGTGCGCGGTAGAGTTCTATGCGATCAACGAGGTCTTCGGCGAGAAAGCTGGCCGCGACCTGCGCGCCTCCTTCGACATAGAGATATTGCACGCCGTCCAGCCGGTCGATCTGGCCCGGCGCATTGATGACCTTCACCCCGTCGGGCGGAATGCCGCGTGTGAGCAGGATGCGTTGCGGGCTGCGGTCCTCAAGTCCCGGCAGGCGCACGTCGAGGCGTGGCTTGTCGGCCCGCCAGGTTCCGCCGCCCACGAGAATTGCGTCCGCCAGCGCGCGGCGCGAATGGACATGGGCTCGGGCTGCGGCGCCGGTGATCCACTGGCTCTGCCCGTTGGCCAAAGCTATGCAACCGTCGAGCGATGTGGCGAGCTTGAGTGTTACGTGGGGCCGGCCTTTCCTGGCGCGGGTGAGATAGCCCGCAAGGCTTGTTTCGGCCTCGGGAATGGGAAGGAGGGTGGTGGCGATACCGGCGGCCGACAGTTGGGCGATACCCTCGCCGGCAGTGCGCGGGTCGGGATCTTCGACACCGACCACAACCCGCGCCACGCCGGCCTCGATCAGTCGATCCGCGCAGGCCGGTCCGCGAGGCGAGCGATGGGCGCAAGGTTCTAGCGTGACATAGACCGTCGCACTTCTCGCAGCCTCGCCTGCATGGTCGAGCGCCGCAGCCTCGGCGTGCGGGCGGCCGCCTTCCCGCGTCCATCCCCGCGCGACGACCCGCTCGTCCTTGACGAGGATGCAGCCGACTGCGGGATTCGGGCGGCTCAGCGGGCGGCCACGCGAAGCCAGCCGTGCCGCTGCCGCCAGCCAGGGCGCGTCAGTCGGTTCCGGCTGCAACCGTCTCGCCCGCCTGGTAATATTCCCGCTGGCGCGCTTCGGCTTCGGCCGCTTCGCGCGCATTTTCGACTTCGGCCTCGCGCGCCATCTCATCGACATCGAGCCCGGTCGCGCGGCCCAGCGTCTTGTAGGCTTCGACCTTGCGCTCGAGTAGTTCGGCGCGCTCGGCTTCGCGCGCTTCCTTGCGTTGCTGGTTTTCGATGTTGCTGAGGCGGATTTCCTCGTCCGTCCGGCCTTCTGCGAAGGTGTTGATGAAGGTCACCTTGGGCGGATCGGGCGGTCGCAGATGCGATTCCTGGGACAGCGCAAGAAGCGCGCCGGCCGGGATCATCGCCGACAGCAGCAACAGGGTCCAGCGGAAGGGGCGCGGTTCGCGGACATAGTCCCAGAGGTCGGTGACGCCCGACTTGACGTGGAATCTGCTCTTCAATCGCATGACGCCAAGATAGGCATGTTTGCTGAACCTTGCCAGTACGCTCAGCCGAAGGCGGCGTAGAGGGTGCGCCCGTGCTGCCTTAGCCAGTGGTTCGCTTCCTCGATATTCCCTTCGAAAAGCTCGTCTAGCAGAGCGTGGAAGGCGGGCGAATGGTCGAAGTGGACGAGATGCGCGACTTCGTGCGCGACCACGGATCGCCGGACGAAATCGGGTGCTTGCACTAACCGCCAATTGAGGCGCAGCACCCCTTCGCTGGAACAGCTGCCCCAGCGCCGCTTGGCCCGGGTCAGGCGCGCGTCGGCGACAGGAAGCCCGGCGCCGCGGCAATAGTCCTGCGCGTCTTGGGCAAACAGGCGCTGCGCCTCGGCCTCCAGCCAGCGTTGCAGTCTTTTCGTCAGTGTTTCCTGCGGCCCGCCAACCCGGAGACCGGCCTGATCGAACACGGGTTTGCGTGGATGATCGGCGGACCAATCGAACCGCACCTCACGGCCGCAATAAGTGAGTTTGCCTTCGTCGAGCGGATCGCGCCGCTCTGGAACCTTGGCCAGCTGCTCGCCCAGCCAGTCGGCCCGCGCATGGGCGAAGGCCAGGGCTTCCACGCTGCGGCACCAGTGCGGCAAGGTGATCCGCACCACGCTGCCGTCGGGCGCAAGGCGCAGGGTCAGGCGCTTGGCGCGCCGGTTGCGATTGAGTTCGATCGGCAGGACGCGGCCGGCGATCTCGATTTCCGGCTCCAGCGCTTCGCGGCGAAGCCAGTCGATCACGCCGCCTTGTCCTCGTCCTCATCGCCCCAATCGACAACGTGGTGTTCGAGCGGCCCGGCCTCGGTTTCCGGGATCACGCGGCCGGCCACCGACACGCCGGCGCGCACCACGTCCTCGCGGTCGCCACTGACGAGATAATGCCAGGGCCGCAGCGACTGCCCTTCGGCACGCAGGCGATAGGCGCAGGTCGGCGGAAGCCATTCGACCTTGTCGACGATCTTCAGGGTGAGCTGCAGGCAGTCCGGCACGAAGGCCTTGCGCCGCTTATAGTCCGTGCAGCGCGCGCTCTGGCAGTCGAGCAGCTTGCAGGCGACATTGGTATGCTCGATCTCGCCCGTATCCTCGTACTCGACCTTGTGCAGGCAGCAGCGTCCGCAGCCGTCGCACAGGGCCTCCCACTCGGCCTGGTCGAGATCGGCCAGCGGCCGTTCCCAGAAACGGTCTCTCAGCGCACCCATTTGCCCAGTTCCGTGGCGACTGCTTCGGCCCCTTCGTCGGTCGGCAAGGTTGCGAGAGGTTCGCCGTCTGGCCCGAAGAGCAGGGTGACATTGGTGTGATTGACCAGATAGCCGCCGGCCTCGGTTTCCTCGCCCTTGGAGAAGCTGGCGGCGAATTGCTGCGCGACGCTCGTCAACGTCTCCTCGTCACCGGTCAGCCCGATCAGGCGCGGATGGAAATTGTCGGTGAATTCGGTCAGCACCTCGGGCGTATCGCGTGCCGTATCGACGCCGACGAACAGCGGCTGGATCTGCGCGGCGCGCTCCGGGTACTGCTGTTCGAACTGCTTGAGGCCTGCCATGGCGCGCTGCACGTCGACCGGGCAAACGTCCGGGCAATAGGTGTAGCCGAAGTAAATCGTGCGGTACTGCCCGTCGAAATCGCTCCAGCTGACAGGCTCGCTGCTCTCGCCTGTGAGGGTGAAATCGCCCCCGATGCTGGCACCCTCGAGCGGTGGTGGTTCCGCTGGGGCATTATCGTCGGACGAGCAGCCGGCAAGGGCCAGGGCGATAGCGATAGGTAGAGGATTGCGAGCAAGCATGGCATCGCGGTTCATGGTCTGCTAATTGCCTCTGTTCAAGAGACGACCCCGCATTCGCATGCGGAAAAATTCAGGGGTAAACGACGAGATGAAACGGATTGTTCACGCGATCCTGGGCGCGGCGGCACTGGCGATGGTGGCAGCACCCGCGAACGCCCAGCGTAAGCGCGAGGGATACGAGTTCCTCGAAGCGGTCAAGGATCGCGACGGTGGCAAGGTGAACGAGCTGCTCGCGCAGCCCGGCAACGTCCTTGTCAATTCGCGCGACATCACCAGCGGCGAGACGGCCCTGCACATCGCAGCGCAGCGCCGCGATGCGGTGTGGATCAAGTTCCTGCTCGGCAAGGGTGCCAATCCCAATCTCGAGACACGCGACGGCGAATCGCCGCTGGAAGTGGCAGTGCAAATCGGCTCGCTGGAAGCGGTCGAAGCCTTGCTGGACGGTGGGGCCTCGGCAAATGTTACGAATGCTGCCGGCGAAACGCCGCTCATTTCGGCCGTCCACCGCCGCGATGTCGAGATGATCCGCCTGCTTGTCGACAAGGGTGCGGACCCCCTGCGCACCGATAGCTCGGGTCGCACTGCGCGCGATTATGCCGAACTCAACGGCGGACGGTCGCAGGTTCTGACTGCACTTGACGCAGCGATTGCGGAAAAGGGAAAGGCGGCGCCGGTCTATGGCCCCAACTGATCCGAACCTTGAAGAAGAGCTGCTGGTCGAGGACCTGACGCTCGACGAACTTCGGCTTGCGCTCGCGCCCGGCATTGCCGATGCGGCAGTGTTCGATGGCTGGACCGATACTGCGCTGGAGATGGCTGCGGACCAGCTTGGCGCGGATCGCGATGTCGCCCGGCTCGCCTTCAAGGACCAGGGTGCGATGGGCATGATCGGCGCATGGATCGAGACGATCGATCGCCGGATGATGCTCGACATGCCGGCGGAACAGCTGGCCGAGATGAAGATTCGCGAGCGCATCCGCAGCCTGGTGCAGTACCGGCTCGACGCCGTGCTCGGGCTGGAAGAATCGCTGCGCCGCGCGCTGGCGATCATGGCTATGCCGCAAAACGTACCTACCGCGCTCAAGACCGGCTGGAACAGCGCCGATATCATGTGGCGGCTCGCGGGTGATACTGCGACCGATTACAATCACTACACCAAGCGCGCGATCCTCGCCTCGATTTACGGCGCGACGCTTACGGTATTTGTCGAGGACGAGAGCGAGAACAAGGCCGAGACCTGCGCGTTCCTGGAACGCCGGATCGACGGCGTGATGAAGTTCGAGAAGGTGAAGGCCAAGTGGCTCAATCCGGACCGCGAGACCTTCAGCGTCACCCGGTTCCTGGGGCGGCTGCGGTATCCGGCTCGCTAATCCCCGCTATTGATAATCGGTTGCAACAAGCGCGAACTTCTGACAGGGCGCTGCGCATGACTCTCGACGCCTTCGAACATGAGAAATCCGCGCGCATCACCGCGGTGGACTGGGCTGCGCTGGCCGAGGATGAAGGCAAGCGCCTTAAGGCTCTCGGTGTAGACGAAGGGGCGGAAGTCTGCGTGATCCATCGCGGCGTCTTCGGCACGCGCGATCCGCTAGCGATCCGGATCGGCCGCATGACCATCGCGCTGCGCCGCGCACACGCGCTCGCCATCGAGGTTGAGCCCGCATGAGCCGCGACGATCCCGTCCGCCACCACAGGGTTGCGCTGGTCGGCAATCCCAATTCGGGCAAGTCGGCACTGTTCAACGCGCTGACCGGCGCCCGCCAGAAGATCGCCAACTATCCCGGCGTCACCGTAGAGCGAAAGGCCGGACGTCTGGCGCTGCCGAACGGCGAATCGCGCGAGCTGATCGACCTGCCCGGCGCCTACAGCTTCGATGCCGCCAGCCCGGACGAGGAAGTGACGCGCAAGCTCGTCCATGGCGAGTTCGAGGGCGAGGCCGCACCCGATGTGCTGGTGCTGGTGCTCGACGCAGCCAACCTCGAACAGCATCTCGTTTTCGCGCAGGAAGTTCTCGAACTGGGCCGGCCGACGGTGGTCGCGCTCAACATGGTCGATCTTGCCGAGCGCGATGGGCTGACGCTCGACCCGGCGGCGCTTTCGGAAGCACTAGGCGTCCCGGTGATCCCGACGGTCGCCGTGCGCCGGAAAGGGCTTGACGAACTGATCGCCGCCATTGCCGAGGCGGACACTCATGCCGATGAAGATGCGCACAAGCGCTGGCACCTGACGCTGCCCGAGCGGCGGCTATCCGCCAAGCACATGGCCAAGGGTGCGATCCTTTCGACCTCGACGCGCCACACGATCGAGAACGGCATCGATCGCGTGCTGCTCAATCCGTGGGTCGGGCCGGTCATCCTCTTCGGCTTGCTGTTCGTGATCTTCCAGGCAGTGTTTGCCTGGGCAACGCCCTTCGCCGATGCGCTGGAGGGCGGGGTGGGCGCCGTGTCCGCTCTCGTTACCGACACCATGCCGGAAGGCTTTGTGCGCGATTTCCTGACCGAGGGCGTTCTCGCAGGTGTGGGATCGGTTGTCGTTTTCCTTCCCCAGATCGTGATCCTGTTCTTCTTCATTCTGGTGATGGAGGCGAGCGGCTACATGGCGCGTGCAGCCTTCCTGATGGACCGGCTCATGGCCGGCGTCGGCCTGTCGGGCAAAAGCTTCATCCCGCTGCTCTCCAGCTTCGCCTGCGCCATTCCGGGCATTATGGCAACGCGCAGCATTCCCGATGCGAAGGACCGGCTGACGACGATCCTGATCGCCCCGCTTATGACCTGCTCGGCGCGCTTGCCGGTCTATGCAGTCATCATCGCGGCGGTCATCCCGCAGACCAGCATCGGGCCGGGCATCGGTCTGCAGGGACTGGTGCTGTTCGCACTCTATGTCGCAGGGATCGTCGGTGCGATGGCGGCGGCACTGGTGCTGCGGCGCACGGTCGCGCAAGGGGCGGCGAGCGGCTTCATCATGGAAATGCCGCGCTACCAGCTGCCGCGCCTCAAGGACCTCGCCATCGGGCTGTGGCAGCGCGCCTGGGTGTTCCTGCGGCGCGCAGGCACGATCATCTTCTTGGTGACGATAGCGCTGTGGCTAATGCTGAGCTTCCCCAAGGCCGAGCCGGGCGAGAGCCAGATGGACGCGAGCGTCGCGGGGATGGTCGCCGACGGCCTGCACCCGATCCTCGAACCCATCGGCTTCAACCGCGAGATGAGCCTAGCGCTGGTCCCCGCGATGGCGGCGCGCGAGGTGGCCGTGTCGGCGCTGGCGACGACTTACGCCGTGGACGCCGCGGACGAGGAAGTCGCCGCCGAAGGCGTGACAGACAAGATTGCTGCGCTGTGGAGCCTGCCGACCGCGCTCGCCTTCCTCGCGTGGTTCGTCTTCGCGCCGCAATGCATTTCCACCATCGCGGTCGCGCGGCGAGAGACCAACGGATGGAAGTGGCCGACTTTCATGGTCGTGTACCTCTTCGCGCTGGCTTACGTTTTCGCGGGCCTGACCTACTGGGGCGCGGTGGCTCTGGGGTTGTAGCGATTGCGTCCGGAGCGGTGTGGAAACTCCGTTCCGCCCCTAGAAGCGGGCCGCGCCCTCCGTTAGGCCGGTTGCCAACAGTTACGAAGGGACGATTCGATGGCCGGTAGCCTCAACAAAGTCATGCTCATCGGAAACCTCGGGGCCGATCCCGAGATCCGCAGCTTCCAGAACGGCGGGCGCGTGGCGAACCTGCGCATCGCGACGAGCGAGACGTGGAAGGATCGCAACACCGGCGAACGGCAGGAGCGGACCGAGTGGCACACCGTCGCGATCTTCTCCGAAGGCCTCGTCGGCGTGGTTGAGCGCTATTTGCGCAAGGGCAGCAAGGTCTACATCGAAGGCCAGCTGCAGACCCGCAAGTGGCAGGACCAGTCGGGCAACGACCGCTATTCGACCGAAGTCGTCATCCGCGGCCTCGGCGGCACGCTGACCATGCTCGACGGTGCGTCGGGCGGCGGCAGTGGCAGTGGTCAGCGCGGCGGCGGTAATTGGGACCAGAGCGGCGGCGGCCAGAGCTCCGGCGGCGGCGACAACTGGCGCAGCGGCGGCGGTTCTTCGGGCGGCAGCTCCGGCGGTTCCGGCGGCGGCTCGAACTACGACGACCTCGACGACGACATTCCGTTCTGATGCGACGTTATCTGCGCTCGGTTTCACGAGGGTGAAGCCGAGACATGGACCGTATGTTACACCGTCCAGGCAGGAAAAATCCGTCGCCGGATTGAGCTCGCCTGAGTGGGCAGCTTTAGCAGACTGGCGAAAAGTGCGCGGCATGGCCCGATGACTCGCACGAACGCATGTCTGTAGGAAAGTTCGGCGTGTCGGCTAACGACCCGATTACGGACTAGGCGACATTAAACCATTGTGGAGGTCATGCGGAAACTCAGCACCATCATTTTGAGCATTGTTGTGGCAGGGTGTGCCACACCATCAAGCGCGCCGACCAACAGCGACTTTTCTCCGCCAGAGATACTAGAAATTACCAGAGGCTTCGAACTTCGGGATCGATACAACATCCCAAAATATATCGGGAACACCGCTATTTTTGTGGATAGCGTCGCCGTTCACCATTCTCGCAATGAAGCTAGTACCATCGTTTGGCAGGATGAGGCGGGCAATTGGCAACGGAGTCAGGTAGGCGAGCGCGGCCCCGGGGGCCTTCTGAACGCCGAGCGGAAGCTGGTGGCCAACAAAACAAGTTCGCTAGCTGATGCTGAAGCCGACGCTTTGGAGCGACTGATACGTGAACCGGAGCTCTATCACGGTGATGTTCTTCGCAGCGACAAGATAGGAGTGGGCGCCCCCCATCATGTCATGGCGATCATCACTCCTTTCGGGCGCACGACAGTCAAATGGAATGGCCGACTTTTAGGCGCTAAAGGCGACATTGCAGACATCGTTCTCGGCAGCGATTGAAGTCCGCTAACCACCCCATAGCCGCCGCTAGTCGTTCTTCCCCTTCAACGCCGCCAACGCCTCGGCTAGCGGCCCGCTCGGCGTTTCTTTTTCGTCGCTGACAATCCCAGCAGCCTTCCGAGCCTCGTCGGCGCCCGGCCCTTCGCGGTAGGGGTCGATGGCCAGGGCCAGCGTCTGCGCGATGGCTTCGCCGAGGTCGAAGCTGTCGCCCTCGTATTCGATCTCGTCGAGGTCCTCGCTGTCGAGTTCGATTTCCTCGTCGGGCGCGTAGTCCGGCACCGATCCGGTGGGGACGAAGCGCAGGGTCAGCGGCTCCTCGACATCGTAGGTCAGCGGTTCGCGCGTCACGGCGCAGGGCTGTTCGATGGTGGCCAGCAGGTGACCGTTCGCCAGTACCGCGCCATCCTTCGTCTCGAACTCGACATGGGCGTTGAGCGCATCGACCGCCGTCACGCCGAACCTTTCGGCCAGCGCCTCGCGCTCGGCCGTGTCGGCAGTAATCGTCATGGATTCGGAGGGCAAGGCGCGCGGCTTGACGAGGCGGAAGAGTTCGGGCGCGTTCATGCGGCGATCTCCCCTTTCTTCAGCGTCTCGAAACCGGTGCGTTCCAGCCGCGCGTGCAGCGCCGCCATGCGCTGGATCAGGGCCTCGGCCTCGTCCGGCTGGGCCATGGTGACGTTGCGGCGCACCGCCTCTACCAGCACCTTGGGGTCGCTGCGTAGCCCGTCGCGATAGGCGCCGATGCGGCCGTTCATGCTCGCCATCACGGCGGCGAGCTTCTTGCCCACGGTCGGATCGCCGATCCCGGCTTCGCGCAGCTGCCCTTCCATATCCTCGGCGAACAGCTCGGTCAGGCGGGCGCTGGCATTGCTGCCTTCCTCGCCCGCATCGTCCAGCCGCAGCATCACCAGCGCCAGCACCAGCGTGACCATATCATAGCGGCCCTCCAGCGAATCCGCGACGCCGCACATGCGGTACCAATCGGGGTCGCGCGCCTCTTCCACCACGCGGTGCCACAGCGGGCGCCATTCCTCGCGCGGGTCGCTGGACAGGCCGAACAGGCGGGCGAAAAAGGACATGCACATCTCCGTTCAGCGGCAATACAGGCCGCGATCTCCAGTCGCTGATCCCCGAGCGATCGGCAACAGTGACATTGCATGGGCCGATGCTTTGCGACTAAGGCGTTGGCCGAGCATATAGGGACGCACGCCCACGCGGCCAAGCGGACTTGAAGACGGAGATTTGCTGTTCCCATGAACAGGACCAAGATTGTCGGCCTTAGCGCCATTGCCCTTGCAGGTGTGGCTACCGCTGCGTGCCAGCCGATCCGCGAAACGCGCGGCTATATCGTCGATCCGGTACTGACCCAGTCGATCCAGCCGGGCATCGACAACCAGCAGTCGGTCGCCGGCACGCTGGGCCGTCCGACCTTCACCAGCCAGTTCGGCGAGCCGACGTGGTATTACGTGTCGAGCACCACGGGCCGCAAACCTTTCGTCCGTCCGCGGATCGAACAGCACCAGGTGCTTGCCGTGCGCTTCGACGCGGCGGGCAATGTCGTGGCTGCGGACCGCAGCGGAATTGATCAGGTGGCGTATCTGCGCCCCGATGGCGACGAGACGCCGACGCTGGGCCGGGAGCGCAGCTTCCTCGAAGACCTGTTCGGCAATATCGGCGCTGTCGGCGCGCCGGGCGTGGGCGGGCAGCAGCAGTAATCCTTCCGGCGGCTTGACCCATTCGGCGCGCGCCCCATATCGCGCGGCATGAGTTCACACAGCGAAAGCCACGGCATCGTCCAGTGGCACTCCACCACCATCGTCGGCGTCAAACGCGGCGACCGGATCGTGATTGCCGGGGACGGACAGGTCTCCATGGGCAACACGGTGATGAAGCCCAATGCCCGCAAGGTCCGCCGCATCGGCGAGGACGGAAAGGTCGTCGCCGGGTTCGCCGGCGCGACCGCCGATGCCTTCACCCTGTTCGAGCGGCTCGAGAAAAAGCTCGAGCAGTATAACGGCCAGCTGCTGCGCGCTGCGGTGGAGCTGACGAAGGACTGGCGCACCGACAAATACCTCCGCAATCTGGAAGCGCTGATGATCGTGGCGGACAAGGAGAACCTCCTCGTCCTCACAGGTAACGGCGATGTGCTCGAACCCGAAGGCGGGATCACCGCCATCGGCTCGGGCGGCAATTACGCTCTGGCCGCGGCCAAGGCGATCGCCGAATACGAAGACGATCCCGAGCAGATCGCACGCAAGGCGATGAAGGTCGCTGCCGACATCTGCGTCTTCACCAATGGCAATGTGACCGTCGAAGAGGTCTGAGAAAACAATGGACAATCTGACCCCCAAGGCGATCGTCGCCGCGCTCGACGAGCATATCATCGGCCAGAAGGACGCCAAGCGCGCCGTGGCCGTGGCCCTGCGCAATCGCTGGCGCCGCCAGCGCCTCGACCGCGACCTGCGCGACGAAGTGACGCCCAAGAACATCCTGATGATCGGCCCCACCGGCTGCGGCAAGACCGAGATCAGCCGCCGTCTCGCGCGGCTCGCCGAGGCACCTTTCGTGAAGGTGGAGGCGACCAAGTTCACCGAGGTCGGCTATGTCGGCCGCGACGTCGAGCAGATCGCCCGCGACCTGGCCGAGGAAGCCATCCGGCTGGAGAAGGAACGCCGCCGCGAGGCCGTTCGCGAAGCCGCGAGCGAGGCCGCGATGGACCGGCTGCTGACCGCGCTCGTCGGTGACAATGCCAGCGAGGCGACCCGCGAAGCCTTCCGGGCGCGGATCGTCGACAACTCGATGAACGACACCGAGGTCGAGATCGAGGTGAAGGACCAGCCGCAGTCGAACATGGAAATCCCCGGCATGCCCGGCAATGTCGGCATGATCGACCTCAGCGACATGCTCGGCAAGGCGATGGGCAAATCCAACCTCAAGCGCCGCAAGCTCAAGGTCCCCGACGCGTGGGACCGGCTGGTCGAGGAGGAGGCGGAAAAGCGCATGGACCAGGACGACGTCAACCGCGTCGCGCTGGAAAATGCGGAAACCAACGGCATCGTCTTCCTCGACGAGATCGACAAGATCGCCGTCAGCGACTTGCGCGGCGGTTCGGTAAGCCGCGAAGGCGTGCAGCGCGACCTGCTGCCGCTGATCGAAGGCACGACGGTGGCTACGAAATACGGCCCGATGAAAACCGATCACGTGCTCTTCATCGCCAGCGGCGCATTCCACGTCGCCAAGCCGAGCGACATGCTGCCCGAACTTCAGGGCCGCCTGCCGATCCGCGTCGAACTGCGCGCACTGACGGAGGAGGACTTCGTCCGCATCTTGAAGGAAACGCGCGCCAATCTGGTGGATCAGTACACCGCATTGCTCGGCACCGAGAAGGTCGCCCTCGACTTCACCGACGAGGCGATCGCCGAGGTCGCGAAGATCGCCGCGCGGGTGAACGAGAGCGTCGAGAACATAGGCGCCCGTCGTTTGCAAACCGTGATGGAGCGGCTGCTCGAAGACATCAGTTTCGAAGCCGAGGAGCACGAGGGCGAGACCGTCACCATCGACGCCGACTATGTGCGCGAGCGGCTCGACGATCTGTCAGGCGATACCGACCTGTCGAAGTATATTCTCTGACGCCGATATCGTGAGCGATTGATTTACCGCCCGCGTCGCGCCAGCATGATCATGTGGACGGTAAATCGATTTTAGACAGTCGGCGCTAGGGGGCCTGCATGAAGCAGCAAGCCCTCGCCCTTGCAGAGCGCGTTGCGCGCGCGGTCGGTTACGACAAGACGCACATCACGCGCACGGTCGCCTATCGCACGATCGATGCGTTTCTCGATACACTCCCGGTGCAGGAGATGGACGCGCTGGAGATCGCGGCGGGCTGGAAATGGCGCGAGCGCGACTGGGGCAGTTACACCGAGATGAATTGGCCCGAATACGACATCTGCGATCATGTGCTGGATCGCCAGTTCGACATCTGCATCGCCGATAATGTGTGGGAGCACCTCGTGCGCCCCTATCGCGCGACCGAGCATGTCTTGCAGATGCTGAAACCGGGCGGGATCTTCATCAATATCACGCCCTTCATGATTCGCCAGCACGCCGTGCCGGTGGACTGCACGCGCTGGACGGAACTGGGCATGCGCAACTTCCTGGCCGAAGTCGGCTTCGACGAGGCGGCGATCGAGACCGGATCGTGGGGTAATCGCCGCGCGGTGAAGGCCAATCTCGACCGCTGGGCGCGGACTGGCTGGCAGCGGCGCTTGAAGAACGAGCCGAATTTTCCCGTCACCGTGTGGGCCATCGCCCGCAAACCGGAATGAGCGAGACCCTGCCGGTCGCCATCGCGGTGATGGCGCATAACGAGGAACAGCGGATCGCCCGCTGCCTCGAAAGCTTGCCGCTGGGCGAACCAGGCTACGACATCCACGTGGTCGTGAACGGGACGACCGACCGTACGGCGCAGCTTGCGCGCGGCTTTGCCGGGGTGACAGTTCACGACTGGGAGGAGGGCGGGAAATCGCGCAGCTGGAACCGCTTCGTCTTCGACGATCCCGCGCCCGCCGCGCGGCATTTCGTTTTCATTGACGGCGATGCGCAGGTGCAGCCGGGGTCGATTGCTGCGCTGGTAGAGCGGCTGGACGAAGGCGGCGCGAACGCGGCGTCCGCGTTTCCCGGCAATGGCCGCCGCGCAGAGGCCTATCGCGAGCAGATGCGGCGCGAGCACGGATTGTTCGGCGATCTCTATGCGCTGCACGGCGATTTCGTTGCCCGCATGCGCAGAAGGGACATCCGCCTGCCGAACGATCTTATCGGCGACGATGGCCTGCTCTGCGCTCTCGCCAAAACCGACCTCGGCAATGAAGTCGACTGGCAGGACGAGCGGGTCGCTACGGTCGAGGGCGCTGCCTTCCTCTGCGATCCCGTCCGGATGCGACCCGCCGACCTGCTGTTACAAGCGCGCCGGATGCGCAATTACAGCCTGCGCCATTTCCAGAACCGGATCGTCAGCGACATCATGCGCGAGCCGGGGCCGAGGGCTTTGCCGGACCGATTGGCGTCGCTTTACCCGCAGTATTTGCCGCAGTTCCGGCCCCGGCGTGATCCGCGACTGTGGTGGTTCGACCGGCAGGCGCTCGCCGCAATGGCGTGCGCCGCCGCTTAATTCACCCTACGGGTGCGGGGCGAGGCCGATCTCGACGCCGGTCTTGTCCGTCAGCGCGAACTTGTCGACCAGATCGCTGCTTGCCTTGTTGAGGCCGCGCACCTGCACGCTGCGACCGTTGCGGCGCATGCGCTCGACCACCTTGTCCAGCGCGCCGATGGCCGAGATGTCCCAGAAATGCGCCTTGCGCACGTCGATGATGACGTGGTCCGCCGGATCGGGCTGGGTGCTTTCGGGGCCGAGCGCGGCTTCGAACCGCTCCACGCTGGCATAGAAAATCTGGCCCTTGGCGCGGTAGATCGCGGTGTCGCCATCGCGTTCGCGCACGACCTCGAACATGGTCATCACCTTGTGGGTGAAGAACACGCCCGACAGGATGACGCCCGCCAGCACGCCAAGCGCGAGATTGTGGGTGGCGACGACCACGACGACCGTAGCGACCATCACGACGCTCGACTGCCACGGATGCTTGGTGAGGTTGGGTATCGAATTCCAACTGAAGGTCCCGATCGAGACCATGATCATGATCGCCACCAGCGCCGGCATTGGCACCTGGCCGACAAGATCGCCGAGCAGGGCGAGCAGGACCAGCAACGAAAGGCCCGCCGTGAAGGTCGATAGCCGCCCGCGACCGCCGCTGGTCACATTGATGACCGACTGGCCGATCATGGCGCAGCCACCCATACCGCCGAACATCGCGGCGACGATATTGGCGATGCCCTGACCTGCACTCTCGCGGCGCTTGTCGCTGCCGGTATGCGTCATGTCGTCAACGATCTGCGCTGTGAGCAGGCTCTCCAGCAGGCCGACTGCCGCCATGGTTGCCGAATAGGGCGCGATGATGCGCAAGGTTTCCCAGCTCAGCGGGACATCGGGCAGGGCGAAATAGGGCAGGCCCTCGGGCAGCTCGCCCATGTCGGCCACGGTATTCACCGGCGCTTCGATCCAGATGCTGAGCGCGGTCAGGATGACGATGGCGACCAGCGGGCTCGGCACGGCAGTAGTCAGCTTCGGCAGCAGGTAGATCACCGCCAGCGCAGCCGCGACCATCGCATAGGTCATCCACGTCACGCCGGGATTGCCGAGGGTGAGTTCCGGCAGCTGCGCCATGAAGATCAGGATCGCGAGCGCGTTGACGAAGCCGGTGATGACGGATCGGCTCACGAATTGCATCAGCAGGTCGAGCCGCAGCAGTGCCGCGATGCCCTGGAAGATCCCCATCAGGATCGTCGCGGCGAAGAGGTATTCGACGCCGTGGTCGCGCACCAGCGGGACGACCACCACCGCAACCGCCGCAGTCGCGGCGCTGATCATGCCGGGCCTCCCGCCCGTGAATGCGATCACCATCGCGATGGCCACCGATGCGTAAAGGCCCACGCGGGGGTCGACACCCGCAATGATCGAAAAGCCGATCGCTTCGGGAATGAGAGCAAGCGCAACGACGAGCCCGGCAAGGACATCGGCGCGGATATTGGAAAGCCAGTCGCGGCGCAGGGTGCTGCGGTCGAGCATGGAAGAACCTATTCGTCTGGAAGTTTGGGCGTCTGGTGACGACCTCGGTATGAAGACCTCTTTGAACCATGTTGCAGTGCAACACAACCCGCAGCTAGTCACTCCATTCTTTCCAGCACGGCCCGGCCTGCCCGTCTAGCGGCTAGGGCGGTTGTTCTATTGCCCGATCGCGTTCAAGGTGTTCGAACGTTTTGTGTAATCGAGACGAGGGGTCTGTTCTATGTTCCGTCGCATCCTTGCCGCCGGTGCGGCTTCGCTTGCTATCATCGCCGCCGCGCCTGCCGTTGCCGACGATCACACCGCCGGCGCTGGTGCCGTAGTCGCCCCGGCAATCGAGTACGAGCGTTGGACGCTCGACAACGGCTTGCAAGTCATCGCAATCCCGGACGCCTCGACCGGCACGGTGACGACGTCGATGTGGTACGAGGTCGGCTCCAAGTCCGATCCCGAGGGGCGTGGCGGTTTCGCGCATCTGTTCGAGCATATTCTAAGCCGCAAGACGCTGAACATGCCGTACAACCTTATCTACGGCCTTACCGCCGATGTCGGCGGCACGCGTAACGCGACCACCAATGCCGACCGCACGAACTATTTCGAGATCGTTCCGGCTGAATATCTCGAAGCCATGCTGTGGACCCACCGCGAGCGGATGGCCTTTCCCGTGATCGACCAGGATGTGTTCGACAAGGAGCGCGATGTGGTGAAGGAAGAATTGCGCCAGCGCGTGCTAGCGCCGCCCTATGGCCGCTTCAGCAGCTTCGTGATCCCCGAAGCCGCTTATGACGTCCTGCCCTATCGCCGCCCGACCATCGGCAGCATAGAGCAGCTCGAGTCGGCCGAGCTCGACGATGCGCGCGCTTTCCACCAGGCCTATTACGGACCGGACACCGCCACGCTGATCGTGGCCGGCAATTTCGAAGTTGCCGACCTGCGCAGCCTGGTCGACGAATATTTCGCCGACATTCCGCGCCGCGAGAACCCGGTGGAGATCGCCTTCGACCTCGATGTCCCCGAGCGGACCGAGCCGCGCAGCATCACCGCGACTGCGCCCAATGTCCCGCTGCCGCTGGTCGGCACTGTGTGGAAGCTGCCCGCGATCACCCATCCGGATGCGCCCGCGCTGGAGGTGCTCGACGCGATCATGTCGCGCGGAGACAACAGCCGCATGGCTGCAGCCCTCGTGCGCAGTGGAAAGGCCGTGCAGGCGATCCACCAGGTCGGCATGCAGGAAGAGGGCGGGGTGTTGGCGCAGTTCGCCGTCATCAATCCGCAGGCCAATGTCGATGAAGTGCGCGGCATCCTCGTCACCGAGCGTGAGCGGATCAAGTCTGAAGGCGTGACCGAAGCCGAAGTCGCCGAAGCGAAGAACGAACTTCTCGCCAGCGCACTGCGTTCGCGCGAGACTGCTCGTGGGCGGGCTTTCGAGCTGGGCGAGGCTCTCATGACGACGGGCGATCCGTCCTTCCCGGACAAGCGGCTTGCAGCGATCGCGGCGGTGACGGCCGCCGATGTCCAGCGCGTGGCGCAAACCTATTACAATCCGAATGCGCGGACCGACATCGTCTATACCACAGGTGAGGACGATCCTTCGGCCTATGCCAATCCTTATCCGATGCCGACCTTCAAGACCTTGCCTGATGCGGTGGGCGAGCCGCTGTCGGTCGCTGCGGAGGACGTGCGCGAAACCGTGCCCGGGCCCGGCCAACGCCCGCAGCTGGAAGCCGCGCGGATCGTGGAGCAGACCTTGTCCAACGGCATCGAAGTGGTTGCTGCCCAGACGGGCGATGTGCCGCTGGCAACGATGACGGTGCTCGTTCCGGGCGGCTCGATCAGCGACGAGCGCGCCAAGGCGGGCGTGGCCCAGCTGACCGCGCAATTGGCCGACAAGGGCGCGGGCGGTCTCGACGAAACCGAAATCGCGCGCCGTCTCGAAAGCCTCGGGGCGAGCTTCGGCGCGACTGCCGGATCGAAGGGCGCCTATTTCAGCCTCACCGCGCCGGTCGCCAATATGGAGGAGGCGGGCGAGGTGCTCGCCACCATCCTGACCTCCGCCGATTATCCGCAGGCCGCCTTCGAGCGCGAACGTAAGCGGGCGATCGACGGGCTGGCGGCTACGTTGAAAGACCCGGGCGGCATTGCGAGCATGGCGGTGCGCCCTGTGCTCTATGGCGATTCGCCCTTCGGCACGCTGCCGGGAGGCACGCAGGAGAGCCTGGCGCAGATCACGCGCGAGGATCTGGTCGAGCATCGTCGCACATACTGGCATCCGGAACGCGCGCAGGTGATCGTCAGCGGCGGCATCGCACCCGAACGGGCGATCGAGCTGACGCAGACCCTGCTTGGCGACTGGCAGGGCGTGGGCGAACCGCCGGTCGAGATCGCCAACCCCACCGGCGAGGCGCAGCCCGTCCGCACAGTGGTGATCGATATGCCCGACGCTGGGCAGGCCGCGGTCTATGCCGGCATGCGTGCGCCATCGCGGACCGACGGCAATTACTACGCAGCTGAGCTCGCGAACGCGATCCTCGGCGGCGGGTCCAGCGGACGCCTGTTCGAAGAAGTGCGGACGAAGCGCTCGATCAGCTACGGTGCCTATAGCGGCGTCGGGTCGGACACGCTGGTCGCTTCTGCGCAGACGCAGAACTCGACCGCCGACGAGGTGGTGCAGGTCTTCCTCGACGAATTCGACCGGCTGGGCGACGAAGCGATCGCGCAGGAGTTGCTCGACAAGCGGCGGCTTTATCTCGGCGGCAATTACGCCCGCTCGCTGGAAAGTTCGTCGGGCTTCAACAGCATCGTCGCAGGCTTGCTGTTCGACGGACTCGAGCCGGGCGAAGCTGCGCGCTATGCGGATCGCCTCGCGGCGGTTTCGCCCGAAGCCGCCACGCAGGTTGCAGCGGATTACGTTGGCTCGGAAAAGGCGACGATCCTGATCGTCGGCAATGCGGCCGAGTTCCTCGACGACCTCAAGGCGATTCGCCCCGATGTCGAAGTGGTCGATGCCGATGCACTGGATCTCTCGACCAGCGCGCTGGTGGCGACCGCCGCTACGGGCGACTGATCAGACGGGTTCTACCGCCGGGCGGTCTTCCGCCTGGCGGGCCCACATATCGGCATAGAGGCCGCCCGCGCGCAGGAGCTCGCCATGCGTTCCGCTTTCAGCGAGCCGTCCCTGGTCGAGGACGAGGATGCGGTCGGCATCGGCGATCGTCGACAGGCGATGCGCGATGGCGAGCGTCGTGCGGTGCTCCGACACGCGCCGCAGCGTTTGCAGGATTTCCTGTTCTGTACGGCTGTCGAGCGCGCTCGTGGCTTCGTCCAGCAGGAGAATCGGCGGGTCCTTCACCAGCGTGCGAGCGATAGCGACCCGCTGCTTCTCGCCGCCCGACAGCTTAAGCCCGCGCTCGCCGACCTCGGTGTCGAAGCCGTCGGGCAGTCGCTCGATGAAGGGCAGGATCGCCGCCGACCGCGCCGCGCCGACGATATCGTCGTGCTCGGCTTCGCGTCGGCCATAGGCGATGTTGTAGCCGATCGAGTCGTTGAACAGCACGCTGTCCTGCGGGACGATACCGATGTTTTCGCGCAGGGACGCCTGCGTAACCTGCGCGATGTCCTGCCCGTCGATCAGGATGCGGCCCGATTGCGGATCGTAGAAGCGGAACAGCAGCCGCCCGATCGTGCTCTTGCCTGCACCCGAAGGTCCGACGATGGCGACATGGCTGCCCGCCGGTACCTCGAAGCTGAGGCCATGAAGGATGGTGCGGTCCTTCTCGTAACCGAACACGACATTCTCGAAAGCGACGGTCGGCCGGTTCACAACGAGGGCCGGTGCGCCGGGCACGTCCTCGACCTCGACCTCGCTGTCGATCAGGCGGAACATCGCGGCCATGTCGATGATGCCTTGGCGGATCGTGCGATAGACCCAGCCGAGCATGTCGAGCGGGCGGAAGAGCTGCATGAGGTAGGTGTTGACCAGCACGAGATCGCCGGTGGTCAGCTCTCCCCGGCTCCACCCCCACACGGTGAAGGCCATGGCGCCGCCCATCAGCAGGTTCATGATCAGCGCCTGCGTAATGTTGAGCAGGCCGAGTGAATTCTCGCTCTTTACCGCCGCCTCGGCATAGGCGTGGGCGGCGCGTCCATAGCGCTCCCGCTCGCGCCCTTCGGCGCCGAAATATTTGACCGTCTCGTAATTCAGCAGGCTGTCGACCGCGCGTGCGAGTGCCTGCCCGTCGAGATCGTTCATCTGCCGCCTCAGCTTGGTGCGCCATTCGGTGATCCAGCGCGTGATGGCGATATAGGCGACCACGGTCGCGCCGGTCGCGGCGACCAATTCCCAGCCGAAATTGATGTAGAAGATCACGCCCACCGCGATCAGCTCGAGGATCGTGGGCGCAATGTTGAACAGCAGGAAATAGAGCATGGAATCGATGCTCTTGGTGCCGCGTTCGATGGTCTTGGTGACCTCCCCCGTGCGCCGCGAAAGATGGAAGCGCAGGCTCAGCTGGTGCAGGCGAGCGAAGGTGTCCTCGGCCAGATTGCGTGTCGCTTCCTGCCCGACCCGCTCGAACGTGATGTTGCGAAGGTTGTCGAACAATACGCCCGCAAATCGCCCCGCCGCATAGGCGATCACGAAGGCGAGCGCGACCATCGCAGCTTCGTTGGCAGGCGTGGTCATCGCATCGACTGCGCGCTTGTAAGCGAAGGGCAGGGCGAGGGTGGTCGCCTTCGCCAGCAGCACGAACATCATCGCGCCGACGATACGGCGCTTCAGCTTCGGATTTCCCTCCGGCCAGAGATAGGGGAGGAACCGACGGATCGTCGCCCAGCTCTCGGCATCGTCGCGCTGGTCGGAAGTGGCTGTATCGGGGGGCATTGCCGCGCCCATCTGGGGAAGCGGCCTGCACTAAGCAAGGTCGGCGTCAGCCGGGCACGTCTTGCCGGCTATCGTCCCGCTCGGCCCGGCGGCTGGGCATGTCGAACAGGATACGCCTGGTGCTGAAGTCGATCGCGACCCGGTCGAAAACGCGCAAGTTGTTCATGCCGAGCACCAGTGCGGGGCGGCGCGACAGGCCGAGTGCCGCGAAAATCGGGCTGTCCGCGAAGCCGATCTGGACATTGGTCATCTCCGCGCGACCGATCTGCAGGCTGCGCAGGAATGTCGCGCGGCTGGTCAGCTGGGTGCCGAGGACGTCGACGCTGACGATCTCGTCTCTCTCCCGCGCACGCAGCTTGCGCAGCAGCATCGGGTTGGCGATGCTGTTCTGCGCGCCGGTGTCGATCACCACGGCAGCGCGCACGCCGTCGATCTTCGCATCCGTAATGATCATCTGCCCAAGCTTCTTGCGTGCCCGCACGATGATCTCGTAGCCGGAATTGCTCTCTTCGTATTCGGCATCGGCAATGGCCATCCGCCGCTCGCGGAAATCAATCAGCACGCGGGTATCCTGCAGGCTGTCGAGGCCGAAAATGCCGTCCGCACCGATATTGCTGTGTGCAGCAACGGCGAGATCAGGCCGCTGACGCTGCGATTGGCGAACTCCAGATCGTCCAGCTCGACTGTCTCGACCCGCCGCGAACTTCCCATGGCGACCAGCGCGGCCGTGCCACTCCGGCGCAAGGCAAGGTCCTCGACCAGCCGATGCGTCACGACCGTCGCCTGTGCGCCCGTATCGATCAGGAAGCGGTAGGGACCTTCGCCGGCGATTGTGACCGGCACGGTCATGCGCCTATGGCGATCCGCCGTCAGCGTGGCTTCATCGCTCGGCGCGTCGCCGATGACATCCTCGACCTGATCCGGCTGTGCGCTAGCAGAGGTCACGAGGCCTAAGGCCAGTAATGTGGCAAGGCTCCGACGTGCCATGCGATGTCTCCTGCGTCCGTCGCAGCGATGATACCACAGGGGCTGGACGGCCTCCAGATGGCTAGCGATTGCGGACCAGCGCGATGAACTCGAGCAACCGCTCGCGTGCAAAAAGGAAGAGCCAGCCGCAGTAGATTGTCGCGCCAATCGCAACCAGCGCGACAAGGCGCAGGACTGGCTCGGCATCGGCCAGCGCCTTGTCCGCGAGATATACCGCGAGTGCCATGACAACGCCGGCAAGGGCTGCGGGCAGGATCGAGGCGAGCAATCGTGTGGGCGCTACGCCGATGGCGGGCAGCGAATAGACAGCGGTGATCAGCGCAATTGCTGGATACGCAGCGAGCCACGCCCAGGCCATGCCTTCGATCCCCCATCGGACAGCGACGATAAAGGCGAGGGGCATGACGAGTGCCCCGATGGCCGCATTACGCACCGCGATGCCCGGGCGGCCCGCAGCATTGGTGGCCGGAGCGAATAGCACTTGCAGCACCATCCACGGCATGGCGCAGCCGAGCACCTGCAACAGCGGGACGATGCCGAGCCATTTATCGCCCAGCACGACGCGTACGAATGGTTCGGCCGTCACGGCCAGCCCGAGGCAGAACGGAATGGCGAGCAGCATGATGCCGTGCACCGAGATCAGGAAACCGTTGGCAAAGGCCTCGCGGTTTGCCTGCGCCCGGGACAGCGCCGTGAAGGCGACCTCGTTCAGCGGCGGCACCACCTTGTTGACGAAGATCTGCGCGAGGAACAGCGCAGTTGTATAAAGGCCGACCGTCCCGGCCTCGAAATTCCGACCCGCGATGACGACGTCCGATTGCGTCTGCAGGAAATAAAAGATGCTGGACAGCGTCACCGCCCCGCCGAAGCTCGCGATGGCACCGGCGCCGCGAAAGTCGAAGCTCGGCCACATGAAGGCGCGCGCGACGATCGTCATCGCAATCGCCCGCGTCACGAACACCGAAAGCGGCGCGAGCACCAGCGTCCACACGCCGAGGCCCGCCAGCGCGCCGACCAGCGCCACCACCGCGCCGAGCATCGCTGTGGCCAGATTCACTTGCGCCTGTCGTTTGAAGTCCATCTCGCGCGAAAGGATTGCGTAGCCGAGAGCGAGGAAGGGGTTCGTCAGGAAGACCAGCGCAAGCACGCGCAGCAAGTCGGCCACCTCGGGCTGTTCGTAGAACCCCGCGATGAATGGCGCGGCGATCACCTGAGCAGCGGCCAGAAGCGTATTTAGGACCAGCAGCATACCGAACAGCTGGCGCAATTCCTCGCGGCTCACCTTCTCTCGCTGGATCAGTGCATTGGCGAGACCATAGCCATTGAGCAGGCCGAGCAAGGTCAGGACCACGGCTGCCATTGCGTAGAGGCCATAGTCCGCTGGATCGAGAATACGCAGGACCAGGAAGGTAGAGGCCCAGGCGATCAACTGGCTGAAGATCTGCGAGCCCGAGCGCCAGATCACCGCCTTGCGCACCAGCATGCGCAAACCTTGCGTGTCGATCTTGGCCGCGCTCATCGTGTCAGCTCCGGCCCAGCCTGACGCTCAG
The DNA here is from genome assembly GCA_947499095.1 of uncultured Erythrobacter sp. Taxonomy (GTDB): domain Bacteria; phylum Pseudomonadota; class Alphaproteobacteria; order Sphingomonadales; family Sphingomonadaceae; genus Qipengyuania. Next base: position 65,999 of record CANMMR010000005.1, on the reverse strand, counting down.
GGCGAAGCGGAGCCAGCCCGCCACCTTGCGCAAATTGCCCATGACAGTCGGCGGGTGATCCTCCCATGCGCGCCGCAGCAGGCCCCACCGCAGATGGTAGGGATCGCGGGTCGCCAGGTTGAGATAGGCGAAGGCGCGCCAAGGGGATTTCGGCAGCTGCTCGATCGATTGCAGCATGATAGGACCGGACAGCCCATATATATGCTTCGCGCGCGTAGAGGTCAGGCTGCCGCCGTGGCGGCGATAGCTGTAGAGTTCCTCGTGGATCGTCTGGAAGTGGAAGCCGGCGCGTTCCGCGCGTAGCCAGAAATCGTAATCCTCGACGCCGAACAGGGTCTCGTCATATCCGCCGAGGTCTTGGTCTACCTCTCGTCTATAGAGGAAGCAGCAGCCGATCGGATTACCGACGACGATCTCGTGTGGCTCGCCGGCCCGGCACGACCCCGTGACTTTGCCGTCCGCATCGATGAAGCGGAAGTCGGCATAGTATATGTCGGAATCGCCGGCCTTAGCCGCGTTATAGAGGCGCGCCAGCATATCGGGATCGAGCGTGTTGTCGTCGGACGTCCAGCTGAACCATGCACCGCGCGCTTCGCGAAAGCCGTTGTTGAGCGTAGCCGGAAGCTTGGCGTTCTGTGCATTGCGGATGATGCGCATGTTCGGATGGCGCGCGGCATAGTCCGCCAGGATCCGGGGCGTGGCATCGCTCGAGCAATCGTCGACCGCGATCAGCTCGAAATCGGTGAAGCTCTGGGCGAAGATCGAATCCAGCGCCTGGGCCAGGTACCGCTCTCCATTATATACGGGCAGGACGAGCGAGATGGCGGGGGCGGGCAAGCTGCCTTTATCGGCGTCTACCATATCGTCTGTCATGCGAACCCAATCCCCGTCGTGCCCCGTCCGGCGGGGCGGCTGGAGAGTGCTTAGCGGCGAATCCTTATTATGGCGAGAATCGGCTTTCGAGGGTGAATCGGTCATCGCCGTCGGGATTCGTAAGTG
>CANMMR010000005.1:0-62500 GCA_947499095.1 uncultured Erythrobacter sp. | reverse complement strand
CATTGTGAATGGGTTTTTAAATCGATGCCGTGGCGCATTGGTTGTCTGGTTGGCTTCGGCCGATCGTGCGATCGATGCATCACAACAAGATCAATCAAAATGATTATCTGGCTGAGATATTTCTCCGCATCATCTTAAGACTGCAGACTTTTATGCAGGTCTGTCGTTGATGGTGTGGATTCTCAAGCGTGAGGTAAGAGCATTTGGTGGATGCCTTGGCATGTGCAGGCGATGAAGGACGTGGCACGCTGCGATAAGCGTCGGGGAGATGTGAGCAATCTTTGATCCGGCGATTTCCGAATGGGGAAACCCACCTTCACCATTTCTTCTCTCGTCCGTTCGCGGATGGTTGGAGAGGTGGATAAGGTATCACCAGACTGAATATATAGGTTTGGTGAAGCGAACCCGGGGAACTGAAACATCTCAGTACCCGGAGGAAAAGACATCAACAGAGATTCCCGTAGTAGTGGCGAGCGAACCGGGACCAGGCCAATGCTTCTTCGTTAGTTAGCGGAACACTTTGGAAAGAGTGGCCATAGCGGGTGACAGCCCCGTACGTGAAAATGATCGAAGAAGATTCGAGTAGGGCGGGACACGTGTAATCCTGTCTGAACATGGGGGGACCACCCTCCAAGCCTAAATACTCGCACATGACCGATAGCGAACACAGTACCGTGAGGGAAAGGTGAAAAGCACCCCGATTAGGGGAGTGAAACAGTACCTGAAACCGGATGCTTACAAGCAGTTGGAGCCCCATAGGGGGTGACAGCGTACCTCTTGCATAATGGGTCAGTGACTTAATCTACCATGCGAGCTTAAGCCGTTAGGTGTAGGCGCAGCGAAAGCGAGTCTGAACAGGGCGACAGAGTATGATGGATTAGACCCGAACCCCGGCGATCTAGGCATGGCCAGGTTGAAGGTGCGGTAACACGCACTGGAGGACCGAACCGTTGAATGTTGAAAAATTCTCGGATGAGCTGTGTTTAGGGGTGAAAGGCCAATCAAGCCGGGAAATAGCTGGTTCTCCGCGAAATCTATTGAGGTAGAGCGTTGGATGTATGCCGATGGGGGTAGAGCACTGGATGGGCTAGGGCTGCGCGAGCGGTACCAAACCTAACCAAACTCCGAATACCATCGAGTCTTGTCCAGCAGACAGACGGCGGGTGCTAAGGTCCGTCGTCAAAAGGGAAACAGCCCTAACCTACAGCTAAGGTCCCCAAGTCATATCTAAGTGGGAAAGCATGTGGGAATCCCAAAACAACCAGGAGGTTGGCTTAGAAGCAGCCATCCTTTAAAGAAAGCGTAACAGCTCACTGGTCTAAATAAGGGTTCCTGCGGCGAAGATGTAACGGGGCTAAAGATATGCACCGAAGCTTAGGGTTGCAGTTTACTGCAGCGGTAGCGGAGCGTTCCGTAAGCGAGTGAAGGCGAAGGGTAACCGACGCTGGACGTATCGGAAGTGCGAATGCTGACATGAGTAGCGACAAACAGGGTGAGATGCCCTGTCGCCGAAAGACCAAGGGTTCCTACGCAATGCTAATCAGCGTAGGGTTAGCCGGCCCCTAAGACGAGCCCGAAGGGGGTAGTCGATGGGAACCACGTAAATATTCGTGGGCCTGGAGATGTGTGACGGATCGTGGACGTTGTTCTCACTTATTGGATTGTGAGGGCAGCCAAGCGGTTCCAGGAAATAGCCTCTCCGTATAGACCGTACCCGAAACCGACACAGGTGGTCAGGTAGAGTATACCAAGGCGCTTGAGAGAAGTATCCTGAAGGAACTCGGCAAATTGCCTCCGTACCTTCGGAAGAAGGAGGCCCCATATCGACGCAAGTCTTTGTGGGGGGCACAGGCCAGGGGGTAGCGACTGTTTAGCAAAAACACAGCACTCTGCTAAGTCGGCTTCAAGACGACGTATAGGGTGTGACGCCTGCCCGGTGCTCGAAGGTTAAGAGGAGGAGTGCAAGCTCCGAATTGAAGCCCGAGTAAACGGCGGCCGTAACTATAACGGTCCTAAGGTAGCGAAATTCCTTGTCGGGTAAGTTCCGACCTGCACGAATGGCGTAACGACTTCCCCACTGTCTCCAGGATATGCTCAGCGAAATTGAATTCTCCGTGAAGATGCGGAGTACCCGCGGTTAGACGGAAAGACCCCGTGCACCTTTACTGCAGCTTCAGAGTGGCATTAGGAAAGAGTTGTGTAGCATAGGTGGGAGGCTTTGAAGCGACGGCGCCAGCTGTCGTGGAGCCATAGGTGAAATACCACCCTGCTGTTTTCTGATGTCTAACCTCGCACCGTTATCCGGTGTAGGGACCCTCTGTGGCGGGTAGTTTGACTGGGGCGGTCGCCTCCTAAAGAGTAACGGAGGCGCGCGATGGTAGGCTCAGGACGGTTGGAAACCGTCTGCAAGAGTGCAATGGCATAAGCCTGCCTGACTGCGAGACTGACGAGTCGAGCAGAGACGAAAGTCGGTCATAGTGATCCGGTGGTCCCTCGTGGAAGGGCCATCGCTCAACGGATAAAAGGTACGCCGGGGATAACAGGCTGATGATTCCCAAGAGCTCATATCGACGGAATCGTTTGGCACCTCGATGTCGGCTCATCACATCCTGGGGCTGGAGCAGGTCCCAAGGGTTTGGCTGTTCGCCAATTAAAGTGGTACGTGAGCTGGGTTCAGAACGTCGCGAGACAGTTTGGTCCCTATCTGCCGTGGGCGTCGATTGTTGAAAGGAGTTGCCCCTAGTACGAGAGGACCGGGGTGAACGTACCTCTGGTGTACCTGTCATCCTGCCAAGGGTGCCGCAGGGTAGCTATGTACGGACGGGATAACCGCTGAAAGCATCTAAGCGGGAAGCCTCCCTTAAGATAAGCAATCTTCGAACCGTCGTAGACCACGACGTTGATAGGCCGGGTGTGGAAGCGCAGTAATGCGTGTAGCTAACCGGTCCTAATAGTTCTTTTCGCGCTTGTAGGATCCATACCATCAACGACAGCCCTGCTGTCTGCGATCGGAGGAAACTTCGAAGCCGGATAAGCCTAGAAAGCTCAACAGCATCGATTTAAACCCATCCGCCTGCTTTATTGCTTGGTGGCTATAGCGTCTGTGACCCACCCGATCCCATCTCGAACTCGGCCGTGAAACCGGACAGCGCCGATGGTACTAGTGCTCAAGCACTGGAAGAGTAGGTCGTCGCCAGGCATTACAGCCGGCGGATGCGGATAAACCCATTCACGATTTCAAAAGCCGCTGCCGGTGCACACCGCGCGGCGGCTTTCTCGTCTCTGGACTTGGTCCATGAGATCACGGTGCCGCGGGGTGGAGCAGTCCGGTAGCTCGTCAGGCTCATAACCTGAAGGTCGTTGGTTCAAATCCAACCCCCGCAACCAATATCACCCGATAGACCCCGCTAGCTCCCTCCGGAGCGGCGGGGTTTTGTCGTTTACAGCGGCACAAAGGCTTGGCGCGAAGCGCAAGGCGGGGCAGGGTGCGTGGCGATGACAGGGCTCACTCATTTAGACGAAACTGGCAGGGCACGCATGGTCGATGTCTCCGCCAAACCACCGACCCGGCGGGAGGCCGAGGCCAGCGCTGTGCTGACATGCCGGCGAGAAACCGTCGATGCGGTCGTTGCTGGCCGCACGCCCAAGGGCGCAGTAATCGCGACTGCAGAACTTGCGGGCGTGATGGCGGCAAAGCGGACTGCCGATCTCATTCCGCTCTGTCATCCGCTTCCACTGACGAAAGCCGAAGTGACGGTCCGGGCAGATTGCGATCTGCCAGGCTTCCGGATCGCTTCGCGTGTGTCCACGAATGGGCCGACCGGGGTGGAGATGGAGGCTCTGACGGCCGCGACGATAGCCGGACTGACAATTTACGATATGCTCAAGGCGATCGACCGCGAGATGGTAATGGGCGAGGTGAGGGTGGACAGCAAAACCGGCGGTGCAAGCGGCGACTGGCAGCGGGGGGAAGAGGCTGGCGATGAATGACGATAATCTCCTGGCCACAGCGACAGCGGCGCACGCCGCGATAAGGCTCTACATCGGAACATTGCGCGACCTGGTCGGCTCAGCCGTGCATGAAGACGGCCGGGTGTCGCCGGCATTGTTCGAAGCAGAACAACGCCAAGTGCATGGCTACGCGTGGGCTGCGACACTCGTCGCCTCGCTCGAGTCCGGCTTGGACTGGGCGCAGCGCGCGCAAGCATCCGAGAGCTTCGCGGAAATAGAGCAACTGGTGCTGTCCATCGCGTTCGGCGAATATTGCGGCCAGCTCGTCGGCGGCCTTCCGATGAGCCAGACCGAAATCGTCAGACCGGAGGACTTCGGCGTTGGGGACGCGGCAGCCAAGCTACGCGAAGATCCGCATATCGCGTGGTTCTTGCGCGAAGGAACCACACCAACGAAGCGCGCCCGGCTTGCTGCGCTCGCCGCAGACGGCGTGCGGCCGGACGAGGGGCTGGGCGATGAGACGCTCGACCTGATTCGTACGCAATTCCGCACATTCACTGCCGAGAAAATCGCGCCGAACGCCCAGCGCTGGCACCTTGCGGACGAACTGATCCCAATGAAGACTGTCGAGCAGATGGCCGAACTCGGCGTATTCGCGATCTGCATCGACGAGGAGTACGGCGGTCTCGGCCTTGGCAAGCTGGCGATGTCGGTCGTGTCCGAGGAGCTTTCGCGCGGGTGGATTTGTGCCGGTTCGCTCGGCACGCGTTCGGAAATTGCGGGGGAGCTGATCGGGAAGAACGGGACGGCGGAGCAAAAAGCGCGCTGGCTGCCGGGCATCGCCGACGGGTCGCTGCTGCCGACTGCTGTCTTCACTGAACCCGATACCGGCTCCGACCTCGCGTCGGTCCGCACGCGGGCGACCCGGCTCGACGATGGTAACTGGGAGGTGCACGGCGCGAAGACGTGGATTACCCACGCCGCCCGCGCAGATCTTATGACCATGATGGTCCGCACCGATCCCGACGTGCCCGGCTATGGCGGGCTGTCGATGCTGATCGCAGAGAAAACGCGCGGTGCAGAAGGCTTGGACTTTCCCGACCACGGCCTCTCGGGCGAGGAGATCGGGGTTCTCGGCTATCGCGGGATGAAAGAATACACGCTCGGCTTCGATGGCTTTCGCGTGCGCGCCGAGGGCCTGCTCGGAGGCAATGAAGGCGAAGGCTTCAAGCAACTCATGCGGACTTTCGAGGGGGCTCGCATCCAGACGGCCGCGCGAGCCATCGGGGTTGCGTGGAACGCTTTCGACCTTGGCCTGCAATATGCGCTCGACCGCAAGCAGTTCGGTAAGGCGCTGATCGACTTCCCGCGCGTGTCGGACAAGCTGGCGCTGATGCTCGCCGAAATCGTGGTGGCGCGCGAGCTCACCTATTCTGCCGCCCGCCATAAGGACAAAGACGAGCGCTGCGATATCGAGGCCGGGATGGCGAAACTGCTGGCGGCACGCGTCGCCTGGAGTGCTGCCGACAATGCAGTCCAGATCCACGGTGGCAACGGCTATGCGCTGGAGTATCCGATCAGCCGGGTGCTATGCGATGCGCGCATCCTCAACATTTTCGAAGGTGCCGCCGAAATTCAGGCGCAAGTGATCGCGCGAGGCTTGCTCCAAGAACAGCGCGGCTAGCAGTCGCCCGCGGTCGCATAGGCGCGGCAGAAGACTTCGACCGCGCCCTCGATCCTTTCGCGATTGCGCTTTTCGTCAATGGGCTGGCCGAAGCGCCTTTCGAGGTCGCCCATGCCTTTGCACATGCTCGCGAATTGCTCGGCCGCTAGCTCTGGATCATCGGCCTCAAGCTCACCCGCGTCGTTGAGTGCGGCGATGAGGGCGCTGAAGGCCTTTTTCATCCGGTGCGGCCCCGCAGCGAGGAACGCCTTGCCGATTTCCGGCTCATGCTCGGTCTCGGCTGCGATGCGTCGTTCGAACTGCACCATCTCGTCGCGCGAGAGGAAGGCGACCATTGCCTCGCCAATGGCAAGCAGGCGTTCGCGCAAGGTGCCGCGCGGCATTTCTCCGATCAAGAAATGACCGCGCATTATCTCGCATTGGGTTTCGACCGAGGCGACGAACAGCCCACGTTTGTCCCCGAAATGGTTGTAGACCGTGACTTTGGATACCCCCGCATCGGCAGCCACCTGCTCGATAGAGGCGGCGGCGAACCCGCGATCGAAGAAGGCGCGCGTCGCGGCGGCGATAATCGCCTTGCGCTTTGCGGCATCGACGGGCCGCCCCCCTCTTCTATTAACGTCGCTTGACAAAATGAACGGTCCCGTTCAGTTGAACGCCTGCGTTCAGTAATGAACGAGGCGCAAGGGGAAGGCAAGCAAGCGCATGATCTGGATCGCGATCCGCATGCTGACCGGGGACGCCCAGAAGTTCTACGGGCTCGTCTTCGGCATCGCCTTCTCAACGTTGCTCATCACGCAGCAGCTGACCATTTTCGTCAATCTGATCGAGCGCGGGGCGAGCGGGACGTATAATGTGTCGAGCGCCGATGTCTGGGTGATGGACCCGGTCAGCCGCACGACCGATGTGAACTTCCCCATGCCGTCGACTGCGCTCGACAAGGTGCGCGGCGTGACCGGCGTCGAATGGGCGGTGCCGCATCTTCGCGCCGGGGCGAGCGTCCGCACCAGCGAGGGCGATCTGGAAGGCGTGTCGGTCATCGGCGTGGACGATGCGACGCTGATCGGCCTGCCCAAGCGGATGGCGCAGGGCAGTATCGACGTGCTCTTGCAACCGGACAGCGTGATCATCGACGATGTCGGCGTAACGCGGATGTTCGAAGATGGCCGCTCTCCCATCGGCGAGCGGCTCGAGCTCAACGACCAGCGAGCGGTGATCCGCGGCGTGGCTGACGCCATCCCCAGCTTCACCAGCCAGGTCACGCTCTACACCAAATACAGCCAGACGCTGCGCTATGTCCCGGGCACGCGCAATCGCCTGTCCTTCGTGCTGGTCGGGGCGGAGCACGGGGTTTCGCCCGAGGAGCTGACCCGGCGTATCGAGGAACAGACCGGCTTGCGCGCCCGCACCCGCGACGAATTCGCGCAGGATGGGGTCGATTTCATCATCCAGAACACCGGGATCCCACTCAATTTCGGGATCACCGTGCTGCTCGGCTTCATCGTCGGCGTGGCGATCGTGGGCCTGACGTTCAGCCTGTTCATCCGCGACAATATCAAGCAGTTCGGCGCGCTTAAGGCGATTGGCGTCACCAATGGCAAGATTCGCAAGATGGTGGCCGCGCAGGCGGGCCTTGTCGGGCTGATCGGCTACGGGCTGGGCGTGCTGGGAACGGTGTTCTTCATTTGGGGCTTCTCGGGCAACCCGACCTTCAAGGGCTTCTACATCCCTTGGCAAATCCCGCTGATCAGCATGGCGGCAGTATTCGTCATCCTCGCGCTGACCGGCTGGCTGGCGCTGCGCAATGTGCTCAAGACCGAGCCGGCCTCGGTGTTCCGCTGATGGCCGAGGCCGAAACCCAGACACAGGCCGCGATCTGCTCGCGCGGCGTAACACGCGACTTCAAGGCGGGCCAGCAGACCATCACCGTGCTGCACGGCATCGATGTCGACATCCGTGCCGGCGAACTCACATATGTGGTCGGCGAGAGCGGCTCGGGGAAGACCACGCTGATCTCGATCATGTGCGGCATTCTCTGGCCGACCGAGGGCGGAGTGAGGGTGTTCGGCACCGACATTTACGATCTCTCCGATACCGAATTGGTCGAATTCCGGCTCAACAATATCGGCTTCATTTTCCAGCAGTACAATCTGATCCCCTCGATCGACGCGGCGAATAATGCCGCCGTCCCGCTGATCGCGCAGGGGATGGACCGGCTGGAAGCGCGCGAGAAGGCGGTCGCCATGCTGGAAAAGCTGAATATCGGCGATCAGGCGGGCAAGCTGCCAAGCCAGCTCTCGGGTGGCCAGCAGCAACGCGTCGCTATCGCCCGTGCCTTGGTCCACGAACCGCGCCTTGTGGTCTGCGACGAGCCGACTGCGGCGCTCGATGCCGCCTCCGGGCGGAGGGTCATGGACTTGCTGCGCGAAGTTGCAGTCGCGGAGGATCGCGCCTGCATCATCGTGACCCACGACAACCGCGTTTTCGATCTCGCCGACCGCATCCTCGTGCTCGAGGACGGCCGCATTACGCATGACGGCAGCGAGATGCCGGAAGGACACTGACATGGCATTCGACTTCAGGAACATGAGCTTCTCGCGCCAGATACTGCCGGTGATCGCCATCATCGGACTGGTGGCGGCCGTGATCTTCATCTTCTTCGGCCTGCCCGACCGCGAACTGACCGAGCCCGACCGCGAACCGCCGCGCGCACCCGACGCCATGGCGGAATCCGCGCGCGTGGCAGGGGCGGGGATCGTCGAGCCGTCCAGCGAATTGGTGCAGATCGGCTCGGCTCTTTCGGGCCTCGTGACCGGTCTGTTCGTGCAGCCCGGCGACAGGGTGAGCGAAGGCCAGGTGCTCTTCACTGTCGATGACCGCGCAGCCCGTGCATCCTTGCAGGAAGCGCGTGCGGCCATTGCCGAAGCGCAGGCCTCCATTGCCGAGGCGAACACCGCACGCGCGACGGCGAGCCGCCAGCTGGCGCTCTATCGCAATATCGACGATCCGGCAGCCGTCAGCCGCGCTGAAGTGATCCGAGCCGAAGGCGAGGCTGCATCGGCGAACGAGCGCCTGCGGCTGGCGCGCGCACGGCTGGAGGCCGCGCAGGCCCGAGCCAATTCGGCGCAGACGGAGATCGGCCGCCTGACCGTCCGCGCACCGATCGCGGGCGAGATCCTCGCGGTCAACATCCGCAAGGGCGAGTATGTCTCCACGATGGGCGGTGGCGGCAATGCGCAGCCCTTCATCGAAATGGGCCAGACCCAGCCCCTCTATGTCCGCATCGATATCGACGAGGAACAGGCGGCGCGCGTCGCCATGGGGGCCGACGCCATCGTAAGCCCGCGCGGCGCGGCCGAGCGCCGGGTGAAGGCCGGTTTCGTTCGCGCGGAGCCGCTGGTCGTGCCCAAGCGCTCGCTCACCAATTCGGCGCAGGAACGCGTCGATGTGCGCGTGCTGCAGGTGCTTTACGAACTGCCGGAAAGCAATGGCCTCTTTCGCGTAGGACAGCAGGTCGATGCCTATATTCCGGCGGGCTCCGGCACGCAGGGTGACGCGGAATGATCTGCCGCTCGCTTTTGTGCGCGGCGAGCTCGCTCGCGCTGGCTGGCTGCGTGGCGGGCCCGCCGCCCGAAGTTGCTACACCCGCGCCGGTCTTGCCCGAGGCCTACTTCTACGCGCCGGACACGACGACAGAGGTGGCGTTTTCGTCACTACTCCCGGTCGAAGACCCCGCATTCGACACGCTCGCCGCGCAGGCCCTCGCCGGCTCGCCGACGCTGGGCGAGGCTGCAGCGCGGATCGAGCAGGCACGCGCCGGGGCAAATCGCGCCGGGGCCGAGCGCCTGCCATCCATTGGCGCAAATGCTTCCATCACCGGACAGCGTACCAATCCCTCGCAATTCGGGTCCGACCTCCCGCTCGGCATCGCCTTCGATACCGAACGCTTGTCCTATGCCGCCAATCTGACCGCCCGCTGGGATCCCGACATCTTCGGCCGTTTGCGGGCGCAGGAGCGCGCGGCGCTGGCGCGGGTGGATGCCGCCACCGCCTCGGCGCGCGGCATGCGGAATGCGCTGCTAGCGGAGATCGCGGCGAGCGTGATCGACTGGCGCACGCTGTCGGGGCGCGAGGAGGCGATCCGCTCCGACCTTGCCGCCGCAGAGGAGTTGGCGCGGCTGGCCGGCGTGCGCGAACGAGCTGGCATTGCACCGGGCTTCGACCGCGTGCGTGCGGAAAGCGCCGCGAGTGCTTCGCGCAGCCGCCTGGCCGCGCTGTCAGGGGAGCGCAGTCGCCTGGTCGGAAGGCTGGTGACTCTGACGGCGCAGAGCGCACAGCAGGTCCGCGCAGCGCTCGTCCAAGCGGCACCGCCACCTCGCATCGACGCAGTCCCGGCAAGTCTCCCGTCGAGCCTCCTGATCAATCGGCCTGATGTCCTCGCAGCGGCCTCGACCCTGGCGACGGAAGATGCCGAACTCGCTGCGACCGCGCGGCGGCGGTTTCCGACATTCGACCTGTCCGCCGTTGTCGGCCTGCTGACGTTCAATCTCGCCGATCTGTTCGATGAGGACTCGCTGGTCGGTTCGCTAGCCGGCTCCGTGGCAGGCCCGCTGCTCGACTTCGGCAGGATCGAGGCGGAGATCGACGGTGCGGCGGCAGAAAAGCAGGCCGCGTTCCAGGCCTATCGCGGCGCGGTCTATACGGCGCTGGGCGATGCCGAGGCAGGCTATGGCGTAGTATCGGGCGCGGCTGCCGAGGCCGAAGCGGCGGCGCGGGAGGCTGCGGAGCTGGCGCGCGCCGCGCGCCTCGCGAACACGCGTTACGAAGCCGGGCTTTCGGACTTCCTGACAGTGCTGGAGGCGCGCCGCGCCGCCGATGCGAGCGGCGAGCGCGCCGTTGCGGCTGCAGGCCGGGTCCAGCGGGCGCGGGTGCTTCTGTGGCAGGCGCTGGGTGGCAGCGATTTGCCCTGAGCACTTTTACCTAAGCCAGCAAAGCAAAGGGCCCGAAGCTTGCGCCCCGGGCCCTTCTTTTTGGTCTAGTTGGCGCGGCTCAGAACCGGGCGCGAATGCCGAGGCGATAGTTGCGCCCGATCGCATTACCGATGAACGGGTTGAAGCTCAGCGGCAGCTGCGCCTCGGCCGGTTCGGCATCGGTGAAGTTCTCGATCGCGGCCTGAATTTGCAAATCGGCCCCGGCCAGCTCCAGATCGTAGGTTAGTGCAAGGTCGTGCTGGGTATAGGACCCGCTTTCGACACCGAAGTTGGTCCCCTGACCGTCCGCCGTCGAGAAGCACGGATCGCGGAACGAACCGTCCGCATTGACGCAGCGATCATCGGTCACACCGTCGATATGGACTAGCGAGTAACGAGCGTTGAAAGGGCCGAACCGCAGGTTGGCGAACGCATTGGCGCGCCATTCCGGGACGGTGTTCGGATCGCGGAAATAGTTGCCGAGGCCGACTGCGTCATAGGCTTCCAGAACGACCACGTCCTGCACGACAAAGTCATCGAACTTGTATTCGAGGTTGTAGACCGCGTTCGCTCCGAAGGAGAGGGTCGCATTGTCGCTCACCGGTACGGAGACGTTCAGCGCGAAGTCGAGACCTGAGACCTTGACGTCAGGCCCGTTCACGAAGTCGGTCCGAACGCGGCTGATGTCGAGGCCGGTGGTCGTCCCTTGGATACACTGATTGTCGGAGAAGGTGATCAGATTGACCAATGGGCTCGAGCAGTCAACCGGCAAGGTTCCGGTGGTCTGGTTGTTGCCGACGAGGCTGGCGACCGCATTGCCCGGTGTGGTCGTGATGCGATCCTCCAGATCGATCGACCAGTAGTCTACCGAGAAGGTCAGGTCGGCCCCGCCAAGCGGGGCATCGAAGATTGCACCGACGTTCCAGGTGAAGGCAGTTTCCGGTTCGAGATTGGTCGGGTTACCGAAGATATCCTTCGACTTGTAGTTGCCGCCCGCCGCGGTGAAACCTTCCAGCGCCGTCACGAAGTTGGGCGAGACGTTGGAAGCCAGCGGACCGCGGAAGGTGGTGCCAACTGAACCGCGCAGGGTCAGCCAGTCGGTCGCCTCGAACCGGAGCGAGCCCTTCGGGTTGATGGTCGAACCGATCGGATCGCCGTAGTCCTCGAAGCGAATGGCGGCGGCCAGCTCGATACGGTCGGTAATCGGCGCGTTTAGCTCACCGAAGAATGCATAGACGCTCTGCGAAAGCCGAACGGGACGCGAACCGCCAAGGAAGATGAACGGACCGACGCCTTCCGTGCTGGTGCCGACGCAGCTCGTATCCCCTTCGATGAAACAAGGGTTGACGTCGACATTGGATTCGTCGTTCAGCGGGCGGCTGCTGAACTCGTTGTCGCGAACCTGCGCACCGACCGCGAAGGCCAGCGGGCCGCCACTGAATTCGATCCCCGTTTCACCGGACAGAACGAGATCGAGCACAACCTGCTGCTCATACTCGCGCGTGCCATTGGGGACCTGCAGCCAGGCGACCAGCTCTTCGCTGTTCTCGTTGCCCGGCACGTAGAAGGGGTTGGCGATATTGTAGGTGCCGTTCCCCGACCCGGCGTTCACGAAGGGATTGAAATACTGGCAGCCGTTCGCACCCGGCGTAGTGCCGGTGCAGTCCGGTCCGCCGAAGCCGTTGAGCGCGGCCTGCAGGCGCGAGCCGACGATGCCCGGAGCGAAGAAGGTGCGGCGCGATTCCCAATAGGTGCCGTCCACTTCCAAGCGCAGCGAGGAATTGATGTCCCAATCGAATCCGCCGCTGATGCGCCATGCATCGTTCGATGCGAATCCGGTGCCGGCACCGCGATCGGGGTCGCGCGGGTTGCCGAGAAAGCCGAACGGACGGTAAAGCACGTTCGTTACTGCCACCAGCGGCAGCGTGGCCGTGCTCTGCGGAAGGCCGACCTGGTCGAGGAAGGCCGAAACACCGGGGTTGTTGGGTGAGGTGGTGAATGCGCTAACGAAACCCGAGCCGTTAGGACCTTGGGTTGGTGGGAAGGACGGCGAATAGTTCAGCGATTCCAGATCGCTGCGCGACCACATACCATCAACTTGAAAACGGATATTGTCGGCAAGATCGGCAGTAAACTGGCCGAAAACCTGATAACGGTCTTCGTCCTCCGTGATATTGTCGAACGGGACGTAGGTGAAGTAGCAGCGGCCGATAGCAGTAGTGCCGCCCAGTTCCTCACAGCCGACGTCGCCCGCGATGCGCGTATCAAGGGCGCCGGTCGTCGTGTCGAAATAGGTTGCGGCGAAGAGGCCGGGCGTTGCAAGCGCCGAGTAGGCGGATGGGTTGGTTTCATAGCCGACATTTACGAAATCGCGTTCGAACGTGCCGAGTTCGGAGCGGTGCTGCCAGCCTGCACCGAACACCAGATTGGCATCGTCGCCAAGCTCCAGACCGACGAGGCCGCTTATGCTGTAATTATCGTCCGATCCGTCGATGAAGTTGTAATCGGCCTGGACTTCGAGGCCGGTGAAGTTGGAGCGGGTGATGAAGTTGGCGACGCCGGCGATCGCGTCCGAGCCGTAGGTCGCAGCCGCGCCGTCTTTCAATATCTCGATGCGTTCGAGCGCGAAGAGCGGGATGAGCTGGGTATCGACGAAGCCCGAACCCGGCGACTGGATCGTGCGCTTGCCATTCACGAGGACCAGGGTGCGCTGGGGGCCGAGGCCGCGAAGGTTGAGCGAGCCGACGCCCTGGAAGCCTTGCGCATCGGTCGAGAACTGGTTGGTATCGCCCAGCGATGCGCCGACCGAAGGCAGTTCCTTGATGAATTCGAGCGGGCTGTCGACGCCCTGTTCGGCGAGATCGTCGGCAGTGAAGACATCGACGGGCAGAGCTGCATCTTCGGGCGTGCCGCGAATGAAAGAGCCGGTCACGACGATCCGGTCATCCGTCTCGTTCGCACCGGCAGTTTCGGGGGCCTGCTGCGCGATGGCGGGCGCTGCTGCCAGAGTGGAAATTGCAAGCGCACTGAAGGCGCACGTGTGGCGCAAACCAAACTTCATAATCTCTCTCCCTCTCTGGTCGCGCGTTTTCGCACGTACCCTTCACTCGAAATTGAATTACGAAATCTGTCGGGATTCAAGCTTTCAGCGAAATTTTCTTCCGTTTCAGTTTCAACTAGCGTACTCATATTTCAAAGAAAGGCGGGCCAATCGGTATTCAGATTGCCCCACGCCCGGCGCTGGGCAAAAGAAAAGGCCCGGCATCGCGTGATGCCGGGCCTTGTAAGATCCTCGAGTAGGCCTGGTTAGAAGCCGGCGCGAACTGTGATGCCGTAGGTCCGCGGCTCGGCGAGGAAGGCCGAGTAGGTCTGCTGCGGTGCTACGAACGGCGTGTTGAACGCCACCTGCGTGTAGTCCACGTCGAACAGATTGTTCGCCCAGACCTCGACACCCCAGGCCCGGTCGGGTCCGGTGATGCCGATCCGGCCGTTCACCAGCGTGTAGCTGTCCTGTTCCTTGCCGTAGAGCAGGTCCGAACCGGTGTTGTAATCGCCGGTCGTGCGGGCATTGATGAAGAACAGGCCCGACAGGCCGGAATTACCGATCGGCGGGGTCCAGCTGAGCGAGGCGGTTGCCGTCACCTCGGGCGCGTTCGACATATTGTCGCCCGGAAGCAGGCGCAGGGCCGGATCCAGCGGGGCGCCATCGTCGGTACCGACGAGGTTGTCCTCGTAGCTGGTGTCCGAATAGGTGATACCCAAGGTCATGGTCAAGTCACGGATCGGGCTGAGCGAGGTTTCGAATTCCACGCCCTGCGCGACCACGCCTGGCGCCACATTGTCCGCCGCACAGGCGCCGGTCGCGGCATCGCCGTCACGATCCCCGCCGCCGAGATCATTGTCGCAGCCATTGACGTTCTGGACCAGGTAGGCCGAACCGTTGAACGTGTTCAGTTGGAAGTTCGAGAACTCCTGACGGAACGCAGCGAGGCTGAATCCCCATTTGCGCGCTGCGTACTTCAGGCCGATTTCGTAGGCATCGACCGTTTCTGCATCGAACTGCAAGGCAGCCGGGTCGAGCGTGTTGACGTTGAACGCCACCGGCACGGCCAGAGCCGAACGGTCGAGATTGAAGCCGCCGGCCTTGTAGCCCTTCGAGTAGGAGCCGTAGACCAGCAGGTCATCGGTCGGCTTGTAGCTTAGGATCGCCGTACCGGTCAGCTCGTCCTCGTCGCGCGTATCGCTGAGCGTTACGCCGTCGAGCTCGCTGGTCGAGTTGCCCTGACAGCTGAGCGAGATCAGGCCACCAGCAAGACCCGCCAGCGGGGTTGCGAGAAGACCGCTCAGCAGCGCTCGGTTCTGCGGACAGATGACATTGTCGTTGCCGAAAGAAGCGTCGAAATCCTTGGTTTCGTTCGTATACCGAAGACCTAGCGTCAGATCGAGACGATCGGTGATGTGGAAGATGTTGTGCGTGAACATAGCGAAGTTTTCGCTGGTCTGGTTGTACACATCGCCCGTGCTGCCGAGGTCGCGGACCTGAGCCAGATTGTTGATGCCGGCAAGGATGAGCGGCGTCGCAGGGCCGAAGGCCGGCGTACCGGTCAGCGTACCGTCCAGCGCGGCGACATTGGCGCCGAGGCAATTGTCCGCGGCCGGGTTTACCAGCGCCGGATTGATGGCGATCGCGATGCGGCAGTTGGCAAACGTGCCGTAATCGTCGCCGAAGCGCAGGTTATCGCGCGTCTCGAGCTTTTCATTGGCGTAATAGGCCCCCACGAGCCAGTCGAGCCGGTCGTTGAACGCTGTGCCGTTGAGGCGCAGTTCCTGGGTGAACGTCTTGAACTCGCGCGCGCCGGCATTCGGTCCCGGTGTGCGGTAGATCAGATCGGCCTGGGTATAGTCGGTGTCCGAACCCTGGAAGTTCGAATATTCGCGATAGCCGGTGATCGAGGTCAGGGTGACGTTGCCGAAATCCCAGTTGAGTTCGCCGGAGATGCCCCAGTCTTCGGTCTCGCCCTCGTAGCTGCGACCAGGTGTCACGTAGATGTCGCGGTCGAAGGTCGACTGCGTCAGGGCGCGCGGGTCCTGACCCAGGCCGAGCAGCACACCGATAATCGGGTTCGCCGGGCTGGTCAGCGCCGGGCCGCCATTGGGCCTGGTGAACGAGCTGAGGTCGGGTGCGACGCGTGCGAGCGGAGCGAATTCCGGCTGCACGAAGGTCGCCGCGCAGCACGCTTCGTCCTTCTTGGAATAGTCGCCGACGAGGCGGAAGGTCAGGCCGTCGCGCGGCTCGAACAGGGCCTGAGCGCGGACGAGATAGCGGTCGCGGTCGTTGACGCGGACGTCGTTGACGACATCGTTGTAGAAGCCGTCACGCTCGAAATAGACACCGTCGATGCGGGCAGCGATTGTGTCGCTGAGCGGGGCGTTAATGCCTGCCTCGACCTTGATCGCGTCGTAATTGCCATAGGTGAAGGCACCGTAGCCGGAGAAGGTGAACTCGGGCGGGGCGGTGTAGATGTTGATCAGGCCGGCCGAGGAGTTGCGGCCGCCGAGCGTGCCCTGCGGGCCACGGAGGATTTCCACACGGTCGAGCGGGCCGAGTTCGGACAGGGCATTGCCCGAACGCGAGCGATAGACGCCGTCGACGAACACCGCGACCGAGCTTTCGAGGCCGGGGTTGTCGCCGACGGTGCCGATACCGCGGATACGCGCCGAACCGTTCGCTTCGTTACCCGTCGAGGAAACCAGCAGCGAGGGGGCGACCTGATTGAGGTCGCGAATGTCGGCCACGCCGGATCGCTCCAGCGTTTCGGCGGATACGGCGGAAACGGCGACCGGCACGTCGGACAGGACCTGCTGGCGGCCCTGCGCGGTCACGATGATGACATTACCATCTTCGACGTCCGCATTGTCGACCAAATCGGCATCATCGGTGCTGGTGGTTGCAACATCCTGCGCGAGCGCCGCTGCAGGCATGCAAGCAAGCGCTCCGGCGAGCGCACCGAAGGCACAATGATGGCGTAAACCGAACTTCTTCATAGGTTTCCTCTCTCTTCATGGCGCATTCGGGGCGCGCCGCTCTCTCGTGGGTGAAAAGCTTCCTTCGCCAGCGATGTCAACGAAAGTCGGACGAACGGCGTTATCGATCGACCGATTTGCGTACCAGCGTTTCAAAAATGTCGCAGAATTGCCTGGTCGCTAGTCGAAATTGCCGGAGCCGGCGGCGCGCTCGCGCAAATAGTTGCTGACCGGCAAGCCGTGCTTTTCCAGCCCCTCGACGATCGTGTCTAGGCCGATGGTCTGCGCCCAGAACATCGGCCCGCCGGTGTAGAGCGGCCAGCCATACCCGTTGATCCAAACGACATCGATGTCGCTGGCGCGCTGGGCCATGCCCTCCTCGAGGATCTTCGCCCCTTCGTTGACCATGGGATAGAGCAGGCGCTCGCGAATTTCATTCTTCGAAATCTCGCGCTGCTCTTTGCCTTCTTTCGCCGCGAAGTCGGCGATGATCTGTTTCACTTCGTCCGATGGCGTGCGCTGGCGTGCTTCGTCGTAATCGTAGAACCCCTTGCCGGCCTTCTGCCCGAAGCGGCCCACGGCACACAGGGCCTCGCGCACGGTCGTGACCTTGCTCGGGTCGCGGTGCCAGCCGATGTCAATGCCGGCGAGATCGCCCATCTGGAACGGGCCCATCGGAAAGCCGAAATCCAGCAAGACCTCGTCCACCTCCCAATAGTTCGCGCCCTCCATGATCAGCGCATTGGCCTGTCCCTGCCGCTTCGACAGCATGCGGTTGCCGATGAAGCCCGGACATACGCCCGAAACTGCGGCGACCTTCCCGATCGTCTTGGACAGCTTCATCACCGTGGCCAGCACATCGCCGCGGGTCTTTTCACCGCGCACGACCTCCAGCAACTTCATGATATTCGCCGGCGAAAAGAAGTGCATCCCGACTACATAGCCCGGCCGCTGCGTCGCTGCCGCGATCTCGTTCACGTCGAGGTAGCTGGTATTGGAGGCGAGGATCGCGCCTTGCTTGACCACTTCGTCGAGCTTGCCGAAAACCTCTTTCTTGACGTCCATGCTCTCGTAAACCGCCTCGATCACGAGGTCGCAATCGGCCAGGTCGTCATAGGAAAGCGTCGGCGTCAGCAGGCCCATGGCCTGCTCGACCTGATCGGCGGTCATGCGGCCTTTCTTGGCGGTGTTTTCGTAATTCTTGCGCATCGTCCCGGTGCCGCGATCGAGCGCGTCCTGGCTCATCTCGAGGATCGTTACCGGGATGCCGGCAGAGAGAAAGTTCATCGAAATTCCGCCGCCCATCGTGCCGGCTCCGATCACCCCGACCTTCTCGATCGGGATCAGCGGCGTGTCCTTGGGCACGTCGTCGATCTTGTTGGCAGCGCGTTCGGCGAAGAAATAGTGGCGCATCGCTGCGCTCTGCGTGCCCGACATCAATTCGGTGAAGAGCTCGCGCTCTTTCTTCACGCCCTCGGCATAGGACATGGTGCCTGCCGCCTTGACTGCTTCGATCGCGGCATTGGGCGCATCGAAGCCGCGGATCTTGCGGGCCTGGCTGGCGCGGAAGCGATCGAACAGGTCAGGATCGCGCACGCCGTCTTCATTGGCGGTGCCCTCCGAGGCGCGGGGGACCGGCTGGCCGATTTTCGATTTCGCGAACGCGATCGCGTCGGCTTCCAGACTGTCCTCGCCGACGATCTCGTCGACCAGCCCGATGCCTTGCGCTTTCTTGGCCGAGATCGGATTGCCGCCGACTACGAGGGGCAGGGCGGCTTCGGCGCCGACCAGCCGCGGCAGGCGCTGCGTTCCGGCCGCGCCCGGGATCAGGCCGAGTTTCACTTCGGGCAGGCCCAGCTTCGCGCTCGGCACGGCGACACGGTAGTGGCAAGCAAGCGCGACTTCGCAGCCGCCGCCCAGCGCCGTCCCGTGGATCGCGGCGACCACCGGCTTGTCGCTCGCCTCCATCGTGTCGAGCGTTTCGGGAAGGTTGGGGCCGACCGGCGGTTTGCCGAATTCAGTGATGTCCGCGCCGGCAAAGAAGGTGCGCCCGTCGCAGCGGATGACGACCGCTTCGATTCCATCGTCGGACATGGCTTCTTCGATCGCGTCCTTGAGACCGGCACGAACGGCTTGGCCGAGTGCATTGACCGGCGGGTTGTCGGAAATGACGACGAGGACGTTGTCATGGCGTTCGGTGCGGATGGGGGAGGTCATGCGGGTCTCCTCAGGCATAAGATTCGGTGAGAGCGGAATAGATCAGCGTCTTGAGCTGGCGGCGGATCGGGTAGGTGGACGAGGGATAGACCTGCGTCATGAAAACGCATGTGATCTGCTCTACGGGATCGACGAAGAAGGCAGTCGAATAAGCGCCGCCCCAGTAGAATTCGCCGAGGCTGCTGGGCATCAGCGTCTTCGCCGGATCGATCACCATGGCGAAGCCGAGGCCGAAGCCGGTCCCGGCATTGTTGGCTTCGGAGAACAGGCTGCTCGACATCTCGGTGAGGTCGGCATTGTTCGGCAGGTGGTTCGTGCGCATCAGCCGCAGCGTCTTGGGGCTGACAATCCGCGCGCCATCGAGCGTGCCACCATTCAGCAGCATTGTCGCGAAGCGATGATAGTCGGCGATCGAGCCGACGAGCCCACCGCCGCCGCTGTCGAACGTGCCGGGCTGGGCGAGCTTGCTGGTCTTGCCCGCGCTGATCATGCGCGGTGACTGGCCGGGGCGATAGACATAGGCATCGACCAGCCGGTCGAGATCGGTGTCCTTCACGCCGAACCGCGTGTCGGTCATGCCGAGAGGGCCGAAGATGTGCTTTTCGAAATACTCGCCCAGCCGCATCCCGCTGATCCGCTCCACCGCAATGCCGAGCACGTCGGTCGACACCGAGTAATTCCAACCCTGTCCCGGCGCGAATTCGAGCGGGAGCTTAGCGAGGCGGGCGACAAATTCGTCGCTGTCGAGGTGGTCGCGGGCGAAGTCGAAATTGTGCTCGCGATAGACGGCGTCGAGATTGTTGCGGTTCTGCAGCCCGTAAGTGAAGCCCGACATATGCGTCAGCAGGTCGACGAAGCGCATCGGAGCGGCCGGAGCGCCCGGAGCGAAAGGTATCGAACCGCCTCCTCCGGCATAGACCTTGAGGTCGGCAAATTCCGGGAAAACCTTCGTCACCGGGTCCTCCAGCGCGACCTCGCACCGCTCGACCAGTTGCATGAAGGCGATCGAGGTCACCGGCTTGGTCATGCTGGCGATGCGGAACAGCGCATCGTCGGGCAGGTCGCGCCCGTCCTCGCCCATCGCGCCCAACCGCGAATAGTGGACCGGCTTGCCGCCACGCGCGACGACCAGCTGAGCATTCGGCAGACGCCCATTGTCGATATAGGTCTGCCTCAGAAAGTCGGGTATCCTCGCCAGCCTGCCGGCATCGAATCCCAGCGAACCGGCCTCGGCCAGATCGAACATGCGCCTCTCCTCTCTTGCATACCTATGCTTCCGTTTTGCCCGCATAGCGATTCTGTTCTCTCTTGCCACCCTCATACCTGAGCTTCGAACCGCGCTTGCGTCGGAAGGGGAGGCAGGTTTAGTAAGACGCCCTGGAGAGGGAGTCGCGCGACAGACGCGGCGTACGAGAGGGATGTAATGAACGATCTCGCGACCGCGATCGGCTGGACCACGCCTGCGGGCTGGCCGGCCATGAGCCGGGAAGATGCCACCGCGCGATTGACCGCGCCGGGCCAGCGCTTCGAAATAGATATGGTCGATATTCGCGGGGTATCCACTCGCGTCTGGAAAAACGCGCCGCTGAACCTGCGCGCGATCGCCGAAGTCGGGCGCACGCATGGCGAGCGTTTGTTCACGATCTACGAGGACGAGCGGGTCACTTACGATGCCTGGTTCCGGGCTGTCGCGCGACTGGCGGCGGAGTTTCGCGAGCGCGGTGTGGATAAGGGCGACCGGGTCGCGCTGGCGATGCGCAACCTGCCCGAATGGCCCGTGGCGTTCTTCGCCGCGACCTGCATCGGCGCGATCTGCGTGCCGCTGAATGCATGGTGGACCGGGCCGGAGCTGGCCTTCGGCCTCGCCAATTCGGGATCGAAGCTGCTGGTCTGCGATGCCGAGCGCTGGGAGCGGATCGCGCAGCACCGCGCCGAGATGCCCGAACTCGCGACAGTGTTCGTGTCGCGCTGCGACGCCGCTCCTGCAGGGGCGGAGCGTCTGGAAGATATGATCGGCGCACCGGGAGCTTTCGCCGATCTGCCCGCCGCCGACCTTCCCGAGGTCGACATCGAGCCCGACGACGAAGCGACGATCTTCTACACCAGCGGCACGACCGGCCAGCCCAAGGGCGCGCTCGGCACGCATCGCAATCTCGCGACCAACATCCTGTCGGGCGGATGGAGCATTGCGATGGCGGCCCTGCGCCGCGGGGACGAGCCGCCCGAACCGGCGCAAAAGGTTAGTCTGGTCGTCATTCCGCTATTTCACGTAACCGCCTGTTCGGCAGGCATGATGGGTGCCGTAATGGCAGGCCATACCCTTGTGTTCATGCATAAATGGGACCCGGTGGAAGCCTTCGGCCTCATCCAGCGTGAGCGGGTAAACACTGCGGGCGGTGTGCCGACCATCGCCTGGCAGTTGATCGAGCATCCCGAGCGCGAGAACTTCGATCTCTCCAGCCTCGAGACGATCTCATATGGCGGTGCGCCCGCCGCGCCCGAGCTCGTCCGCAAGATTTATGAAACCTTTGGCGCGCTCCCGCACAATGGCTGGGGCATGACCGAGACCATGGCGACGGTCACCGGAAACAATTCCGAAGACTACCTCAATCGCCCGGAAAGCTGCGGCCCGCCGGTGCCCGTGGCCGATCTCAAGATCATGGCCGAGGACGGCTTCCAAGAGGTGCCGGTTGGCGAAGTCGGCGAGTTGTGGGCGCGCGGGCCGATGGTGGTGAAGGGCTACTGGAACCGGCCGGAGGCAAGCGCCGAGACTTTCGTCGACGGCTGGGTGCGCACCGGCGACCTTGCGAAGCTGGACGAGGACGGCTTCTGCTACATCGTGGACCGGGCCAAGGACATGATCATCCGCGGCGGCGAGAACATCTACTCCTCCGAGGTCGAAAACGTGCTCTACGATCACCCCGCGGTGACCGATGCTGCGCTGATCGGCATTCCTCACAAGACGCTGGGCGAAGAACCCGCCGCCGTCGTTCACCTCGCCCCCGGCATGTCCGCGAGCGAGGAAGAATTGCGCGAATGGGTTGCGGCCCGGCTGGCCAAATTCAAGGTCCCGGTGCGCATAGCCTTCGTGAAGGACACGCTGCCGCGCAATGCCAATGGCAAGATTCTGAAGCGCGACCTCGGGACATTCTTCGCGTGAGCGCGCCTGCTTCCACCCGCAAGTTCGACGAGAAGCGCGGGGCGATCATCCACGCCGCCTCGGTGTTGATCAACGAGGTCGGAGTGCAGGCGACCACGCTGGCCGAAGTTGCCCGCGCGATCGGGCTCAATGCCACAAGCGTGACCTATTATTTCCCGCGGAAGGAAAAGCTCGTCGTTGCCGTCTACGACGAGACCCTGACGCTGATGGAGGAAATGGCGCAGGCAGCGCTGGAGCAGCCCGATCCGGCGGCGCGCCTACGGCATTTCATCGCCGGGCAGATCGCCTTGCGCAAGCGCATCCGCGCAGGCGAACGCGGGCTGACGACGGCGCTATCCGAAATCCGCACGTTGGATACCGAAGCCTACGACACGCTGATGGCGCACTACCTGCGCGTGGTGGGCATCGTGCGGCGCTTTTTCGGCGGATGGAACAGCAATGAACAGCGCGCGCTGTTTTCTGCGCGGGCGCATATCCTGCTCGAGGCGATGATGTGGTGGCCGATCTGGTCGCTGCGTTATTCGGTGCGCGATTTCGACCGGATCGAAGCGCGGCTGTTCGATGTCCTCGCCAATGGCTTGCCGTCGCAGCGCGGGCGTTTTGCACCGCAGGACCTATCGGGTGAATGGCGCACCCGAGAGGATGAGGAGGGTGGTCAGAACGAAGCCTTCCTGCGTGCGGCGACCGTGATGATAAATCGGCTCGGCTATCGCGGTGCATCGGTCAACCGGATCGCCGAGAGCCTCAATGTCACCAAGGGCAGTTTCTACCACCACCACCAGGCGAAGGACGATCTGGTGCTCGCCTGCTTCCAGCAAAGCTACGACCGGCTATCCGCCGCACAGATCGCGGGGCTGGAGCTGGATGCGGATTACTGGACGCGGATTTGCAGCGTGCTGCGCGAGCTGATCGATGTGCAGTTTTTCGACGCGACCCCTTTGCTTCGGACCACGGCGCTCCAAGCGCTGGAGGCCGATCACAAGGACGATGTCGTCGTCCGCTCGAATCGGCTGGCGCGGCGCTTTTCCGGCATGCTGATGGACGGCGTCGCCGATGGTTCTGTGCGCCCGGTCGATCCGCTGATTGCGGGTCAGGTGATCATGTCGACGGTTAATTCGGCCTATGATGCGCGCCATTGGGCAGAGCGGTTCGCGGACCGCGACGAGGCGATTCGGACCTATCTGTCGATCCTGTCCGAAGGGATGCTGGCGGACCCGCGCTAGGCGGGCCCGCCTTCTTGCATCAATAGCTCGACAGCTTGGCGAAGCGGTCCTTGAGGTAGCTCGACGAACCGAAGCTCTGCTCCAGCACACGGGCGCGCTTGAGATAGAAACCCACGTCGTATTCGTCGGTCATGCCGATACCGCCGTGTAGCTGGATGCCCTCGTTCGCCATGGTATGCATGACGCGATTGGCCTCCGCCTTGGCGATCGTCGCCGCACGCGCCACGCCGAAGCCGCCATCGACGGCTTGCAGGCCCGCTTCGACAGCCGAACGCATCTGCGCAAGATCGGCGAACAGGTCGGCCATGCGGTGTTGCAGCGCCTGGAAGCTGGCGAGCACCTGGTTGAACTGCACGCGCTGCTTCAGATAGGCGAGCGTATCGTCGAACACCTGCTGGGCCATGCCGAGCATCTCGGCTGCCGTCAGCACGCGCGCCCGGTCGAGCACATCGTCGAGCAGGCTGTCGCCGCCGTTTGCCAGTTTATCCGCGGCCGCGCCGTCGAAAGTGACGTCGGCATGGCTGCGCTGGTCGGTCAGCTTGCGCGTGGCGAGCGACACGCCATCGCCCTTCTCCACTAGGTAGAGGCCGTCCTTCGCAGCGACCACGAACAGGTCGGCGCCATGTGCCTCATGGACGAAAGCCTTGGTGCCGCTGAGCTTGCCCCCCGAAACGCTGGTTTCGATCTTCGAGGGATCGTGCGTTGCGCCTTCGTCGACGGCGATCGTCGCGATCGCCTCGCCGCTGGCCAGCTTCGGCAGCCACTTCGCTTTTTGCTCATCGCTGCCACCCAGTACGATGGCGCTTGCGGCCACTGTGTTCATCACCAGCGGGCTGGCAGTCAGCGTCTTGCCGAGTTCCTCGACCACGAGGCCTGCCGACATGAAACCGAAGTCCGACCCGCCATGCTCTTCAGGGATGATGACCCCGGCCCAGCCCATTTCGGCCATGGTCGCATAGGCATCGCGATTGAACGCTTCCGGCTCGCCGCTGGCGCGGACCTTGCGGAATTCGGTGACCGGGCTTTCGTTGACGGCCCATTCGCGCGCCATGTCGCGCAGCATTTCCTGTTCTTCGTTGAGAACTGCCATTGTCTTTATCCCTCTCGCCTTACTGATGGTCGAGCATGCCAAGCACGCGCTTGGCGATGATGTTGTTCTGGATCTCGGTCGAGCCACCATAGATTGTCGTGGCCTTGCCGAAGAGCCAGCCGCGCACGGCTTCCAGCTCGCTGTCGCGGAAACCGTCACCTTCCCAGCCGAGGCCCTGAAGCCCGCGGATCTCGATCAGCAGCTCGCTGCGTTCCTGGCTGAGCTTGGTGCCGAGCTTCTTTAGCACCGAGCTGATTTCGGAGACGCCGCCTTGCGCCTTGCTTTCCTCGACGGCGCGGCGCGCGGTGAGGAGGAAACTGTTCCAGCGGATCTCGAAATCGGCGATCTTGTCGCGCAGCACGGCATCGGCAAGCTCGCCATCGTCGCCTGTCGGCTGATACTTCTTGGCGATCTCGCCGAGGCTCTGGCCCATGAGGCGGGCGAGGCTGCCGCCGCCCGAGATGTTGGTGCGCTCGTGCTGGAGCAGGCGCTTGCCGATAGTCCAGCCCTGGCCTTCCTCCCCGACGAGGTTCTCCTTCGGCACCTTCACATCGGTGAAGAAGGTTTCGCAGAACGGGCTCGTGCCGCTGATCATGGTGATCGGGCGGACTTCGACGCCGGGCGAATCCATGTCGATCAGCATGAAGCTGATGCCCTTGTGCTTGTCGCTCTTGTCGGTGCGCACGATGGCGAAGCACTTGTCCGCCCACTGGCCGCCGCTGGTCCAGGTCTTCTGGCCGTTGACCAAATAGTGATCGCCCTTGTCCTCGGCGAAGGTCTGCAAATTGGCGAGGTCGGAACCGGCATTGGGTTCGCTGTAGCCCTGGCACCAGCGTATCTCGCCGCGGGTAATCGGCGGGATGTGCTCTTTTTTCTGCTCTTCGCTGCCATATTCCAGCAGCGTGGGGCCGAACATCATCACGCCCATGCCGGCGATGGGATTGTAGGCCCCGGCCTTGCCCATCTCCTGCTCTAGGATCTTGGCCTGAGCCTTCGTCAGGCCGCCGCCGCCGTATTCCTTCGGCCATGTCGGCGTGCCCCAACCGCGCGCGCCCATGGCTTCTCGCCATTTTTTCTGGGCGGGGGTCTCATTGGTCGGGCCGTCGACGCCGGACAGGGCATTGTTGGTGCCCTTGAGTTCTTCGGGAAAATTGTCCGCCAGAAACTGCTGCACTTCCGCGCGGAAGGCGTCTTCGTCGGTCTGGGTTGCGGGCTCGAGTTGTGTGGCCATGGGCGCTGTCCTCTCTATCTGCGGCGACTCCCATACCGCAAATAGGAAGCAAGCGAAAATCCGCTAGAGCGAGGCCGCTTGCCGCGCGTCCCTAGGATGCGAGTGCGGCGACTTCCGCAAGGACTCGCTCGGCCCATTCGGGGCGGCAGATGAGGAGGTCGGGCATGTAGGTGTCGGCCTGGTTGTAGGCCAATGGGCTGCCGTCGATCCGGCTGGCGTGGAGCCCGTGGGCGAGAGCGACGGCGGCAGGGGCTGCGCTGTCCCATTCGTACTGGCCGCCGGTGTGCAGGTAGATTTCCGCTTCGCCGCGCACCACGGCCATCGCCTTCGCCCCGGCCGAGCCCATGCCGACGAGCTCTGCGCCGATGGCTTCGGAGACCTTCACCGCCTCTGCCGCGGGGCGCGTGCGGCTCACGACCATACGTGGCTTCTCCGCAGGTGCAGGTACGTCGATCGGCGCATCGGTCCGGAGCACGCAATCGAGGCCGGGCAGGGCGACGGCGCCGATCTCCGGCTTGCCATCGATGCAGAGCGCGACATGGACGGCCCAGTCGGTCCGCGCTTCGCCATATTCGCGCGTGCCGTCGACCGGGTCGACGATCCAGACGCGTTTCTTGTCGAGGCGTGCGGCGTTGTCCTTTTCCTCTTCCGACAGCAGGCCGTCTTCGGGGCGTTGCTGGCGCAAGGCATGGCAGAGGAACTGGTTGGCCGTTTCGTCGCCCGCCTTGCCGAGGCTTTTGCCCTCGAACATGCCGCTCTCGCGCACCTCGATCAGGATTTTGCCTGCCACTTGGGCGAGGTTGGCGGCAAGTTCGGCATCGGTCATGGAGCGGTCCTATCGGGTAAAAGAGTTCGGGGGCCGCATGGCAGAGCGAGCCTGCCTTGCGAACCCCCGAATTTGTGCAGGTGCGAGATCAGGCAGGTCGGCGTGCGAAGATGCCGAAGCCAGCGATGATTGCGTAGCAAGCGATCGGCAGGATCATGGCGAAGGCCAGGCTGCCGCTCACATCCGCCAGCACGCCATAGAGCAGCGGGACGACCGCTCCGCCGAAGATCGCCACGTTGATGATGCCCGATCCGTCGGCCGCGCGCGAACCCAGCTTTTCGCATGCGAGCGAGAAGATGGTCGGGAACATGATCGAGTTCATCAGGCCGACCGCGAGGAGGCTGTAAGCCGCGACTTCGCCCGTAGTCATGGTGCTGATGAGGATGAGCAGGATCGACCCAGTAGCATTGAAAGCAAGGATCTTACCTGGTGAGAAAACGCGCAGGAAGTAGGATCCGATAAACCGGCCGACCATCGCGCCGCCCCAGTAGAGGCCGATCATCCAGCCGATCACGCTTTCCGGCTGGCCCAGCACACGGTCTTGCGCGAGGTAGTTGATGATTATTGAGCCGATCGACACTTCTGCACCCACGTAAAGGAAGATGCACAGCGCGCCATAGCCGAACCGGCTGCGCTTCAGCAGGTCGAGGCCAGCGAGGCCGGACGACGCTTCATGCTTTTCACCCTGAAGGCGATTGCGGAACATCCACACCGCCGCCGCGACCAGTGCGATCAGAAAGGCCACCCCGAGATAGCCCTGCCAGATCGCCTCGCTCTCCGCTTGGCGATAGGCCTGCAATTCGGCCCCCGAAAGCTGGTCTGCCGTGACATTTGCAAGGCTTCCCAGAATGACGGCAGCGCCAACGATCGGGAAGATCGTGGTGCCGAGGCTGTTGAACGCCTGCGCGAATGTCAGCCGGCTATGCGCCGTCTTCTGCGGGCCGAGCAGCGAGATTAACGGATTGGCGACAACCTGGACGATGACCACTCCGCTCGCCAGCACGAACAGCGCCAGCAGGAACACCCAGTAGGTTGCCGTCTGGCTCGCCGGAATGAACATCAGGCAGCCG
Organism: uncultured Erythrobacter sp.; assembly: GCA_947499095.1. Lineage (GTDB taxonomy): Bacteria > Pseudomonadota > Alphaproteobacteria > Sphingomonadales > Sphingomonadaceae > Qipengyuania. The sequence continues at coordinate 35,054 of CANMMR010000005.1, read as the reverse complement.
ACCATCATGGTCAGCAGACCCGCCACCGCGCCTCGCATGTAGCCGATGCGCTTGACCAGCTTCGCGCCAGGGATGCCGATCACCAGATAGGCGGTGAAGAAGCAGAACTGCACCAGCATCGCTTGCGTGTAGTTGAGCGTGAACAGCTCTTTCAGCTTCGGAATGAGTACATCGTTGAGCGAGGTGATGCCACCGAAGATGAAGAACAGGCCGAAGACGAAATATTGCAGGCCGGGGGCATTGATGCCGTTGCCTTCATCCTCGACCGGATGCGGATCGGTGCTAGACGCGACGTCGGGTGCTAGTGCCATGATTTCAGTTCCTCCCAAGCACGCGCCCTGCCGGGCGGCGTGTCATCCCTGCGCGATGCCTGCGCCATTATCTTCTGGCATGCCAGAGCAAATACGAATTCACGCATGCGAACTCTGGTGAAATCTAGAACGAGCAATCGGTCCCTGCGGGAACATCCTGCCGCGCGATACCGGCGATCTGCATCGTCAGCGGTCCTTCGGATGTAATCGTGATCGTGTCCGCGAGGTCGGCGAAGCAGCTTTGCGTCAATACCATCTTGCGCCAGCCCTTGCCGCCGCCGACGCGAAATTCGTCCGTCACGTCCAGCACGGTGTCACCGATCCTGACCGTGACCGGCGCAGTCGGTGCGGCGGGTAGCGAATAGGCGATGCGGTATGCGGCACCATCCGCTGCCGGACCGCTAAGCTGCAGCGAGGCGCCGGGTGCGAATTCGATCTGGCGGGCGTCTTCCTGTCGCAGGCGATCGAAGCCGCGCGCGGCGATGCCGCTCGCATTACCACGCAGGCCGACTAGTCCAGTGCCATTGGCGCTGGCGGTAACGTCCTGAGCCAGGCGACCGTTGGCAAACCAGTCGGCCGACGGTGCTTCCTCGAGGTAAGCGCATTCCTCCGGCAGTCCCTGCGGAGCCGACTGCTGCGTGAGACTGAGCCCATAGCCGACTGCGAACAATGCACCTTGGGCGCCGTTGACCGGCTTGCCGCCGCAGTCGGTGGGCCAGCTGAAGGACAAACGCCCTGTCGCCTCGCGCTTGCCGAACAGCACATCTGCCACACCGGCACCTTCGCCGCCAGGCAACCAGCTCGCCACGAAGGCGTCGGCAGCGTTGATTTCGCGGTTCATCCACATGGGGCGCCCGGAAAGAAACACTGCGACGGTCGGGACGCCTGCAGCGTCGAACTTGCGCAGCAGCTCCAGTCCTTCCTCGTCGCGGAACACCAGCGTTTTCCGGTCGCCGTAGAATTCGGCGTAGGCTTCCTCGCCGAAGACCACGATCGCCGCATCGGGCTTGGTTGAGTAATTGCCGTCCGCCGAATAGGTCGCGGAACCACCGCTCTCCCGCGCAGCTTGCTCGATGCCGTCGCGGATCGAGGTTGCACCGGGGAAATACTCGTCCGTCAGGTCCGGTCCGCCCTGCCAGGTCAGCGTCCAGCCGCCCGCCGCACGCCACACCTGGTCCGCGGCCTCGCCCGCGATCAGGATGTCCGCACCCGGCTTCAGCGGCAGTACGCCGCTGTTCTTGAGGATGACCTGAGACTTCGCCACCGCCTCGCGCGCGATGGCGCGGTGTTCGGCCGAGCCGATGACCGAGAGATCGCGGCCCAGTCCGCGCTCCGAAGGCCTGGCAACATCGGCGTCCAGCAACCCGGCGCGCATCTTTACGCGCAGGATGCGGGTCACCGCGCGGTCGAGCGTCGCCATTGGGATCGTGCCGTCGCGCACTTGCGCGACCAGCGTGTCCATCAGTGCCTTCCAGTCATCGGGGACCATGTAGATGTCGAGACCCGCTTTGAGCGATTGCGCGCAGTCGGTGACGGTGCAGCCCTTGACCTGGCCGTGACCGTTCCAGTCGCCGACGACCAGCCCCTCGAAGCCCATTTCGTCGCGCAGCACACCGGTCAGCAGCGCCTCGTTGCCGTGCATCTTCACGCCGTTGATCGAATTGAAGCTGGCCATCACGACCTGCACCCCGGCATCGATCGCGGGGGGATAGGGCACGGCATGGATTGCTTTCAGCGCCTCGATCTCGCCGTTAACGTCGCCGGTATCGATGCCTTGCGTGGTGCCGCCATCGCCGAAGAAGTGCTTGGCAGTTGCGATAACGCGTCCGTCTCCGAGAAAGTCCTCGGCCCCTTCGGCGCCCTGAAGGCCTTCGACCAGCGCGGCGCCGAGCGGAGCGACGATCTGCGGATCTTCGGAATAGCTCTCGTAGGTCCGCCCCCAGCGATCGTCGCGCGCGACCGCCACGGTGGGCGAGAAGTTCCAGTCGATCCCGGTCGCCTCGATCTCGCGGGCGGTTGCGCGGCCTATGCGGCGCAGCAAGTCTGCGTCGCGCGTCGCGCCAAGGCCGATATTGTGCGGGAAGATCGTTGCGCCGATCACGTTGGTGTGGCCGTGTACTGCGTCCGTGCCCCACATCGTCGGGATCACCGGCTCGCCATCGGGCAGGGGCTGGGTGGAGGCCACGAACATTTCGTCTGCGAGGCGCAGCCATTCGGACGGGGGCGCGAATTCATCGCCATAAGGGCCGCCGTTACCGCCGTTGAGATAGCTGCCGAAACGATAGCGCTCCATGTCCTCGGCAGTGAAGGAGTTGATCTGCGGCTGGATCAGCTGAGCAATCTTGCGCTCAAGGCTCATGCGCGACACGATGTCGGCGATGGCCGCGTCCTCGCTCGCCGGCGCGGCGGCAACGACAGGCCGCTCGACCTCGGAAACCTGTGTGCAACCCGCCAGAGCACATGCTGCCGCTCCGGCCCAGACCCAACGCTTCATTCGCTATCTCCCCACGTCCTCGGATCCCTATTGAGAACGTTCCCAATAAAGGTGCCACGGACCCGCTGGCAGGTCAAGCGGCTAGCGGTGCCGGATCGTCCACAGGATGACACAGGCTACCGCGCACAGCACCGCAAGGAGCAGGAATAGTCCTGAGAAACCCAATACCGGCACCATTGCAAGCGTGAGCCAAGGCATGATGAGCGAAGGCACGGTATTGGTAAGGTTGAACAGGCCGAGATCGCGGCCCCGCGTGCGCGGTTTAGGCAGGACGCGTAAAGTTTGGGCGGAGTGCAGGGCAAGGAAAACGCCTGTCGCAAGGCCGAAGAGGATATAGCCCGCGATGCCGGTCGACAGATCGTCCGCCGCCGCCATGCCGAGGAGGCCGAGAGCACCGAAACCGGCGCCAAGGGTAAGGGGGCGGAAAGGCCGGTTGCCACGGTCCGACCAACGCCCCGCGAAGAGCGCCAGCGGAACGGACAGCCCCAGAACGATGGCGAACACCAGCGCCGTGTCGTTGTCGGTCACGGCCTCGTCGATGCTGCGGAACCAGAACAGCAGGAAAGCGAACAGCGCGGCCTCGGCAATCTGGACCAGCAGCCGCGCCAGCCACATGCGGGCGATCGTGATGCGACCGGTGGCGGGGCGAGGCTCGGGCGCGGCGTCCGTCTCCATCAGCTGCGGGATAGGGCGCGGCTTGCCGAACAGCATGACCGGCAGGACCATGGCAGCGACCAGCAGCGCGACGATGAACAGCCGCGTATCGGCTGCGGCAAGCCCGGGAATAGTGACGATTGCCGCCGACAAGGCTCCTAGTGCCGGGGCGAAAGCCAGCAGGCCGCCGAGAAAGCCCTTCTGCGCGTCGGGGACATGGTCGCCCGCCCAGGCAGAAAGCGGGCCGAGCATCATGTTGAGCGAGACCTGCCAGCAGACCAGCATGACGAGCAGCGTCGGTAGGCTGTCGACCTCGCGCATCGCGACGAGCAGGACGCTTGAAAGGATGAGCCCGATGTAGATCCACGGCCGACGCGAGGCAGTGCGGTCGCTCGCCCAGCCGAACCCGATGTTCGCCAAGCTAGCCGCGATGGCACCCGCAAATGCGCCGTAAGCCAGCGTTTCCACCTTTTCCTGACCCGCGAACACGGCGATCCGCTCCGGCAGCAGGATGGTCAGGAAGGGCACGTAGGCGACGGCGCCGCCCGCAGCAGCCAGCGCGTAGAGCCAGAGGAAGCGAGCCGACTGCAGTGCGGCAGGCTGGTCCGCGTCAGTTGACAGCACGCTGGGGCACCCGGCCAGTCGATCCGCGCACCACGAGGCTGCCTTCCATCACGATGGGTTCTTCGTCCCCGGTTCTTGGCTTGCCATCGATCAGCAGTTCCACCGCCTTGGCGGTCGTCGCGGCGATCGGCTGATCGAGCGCGGTCATCGGCGGCTTGGTAAAGCGCACGATCGGCGTGTTGTCGAAGCTGATCAGCGACAAATCGTCCGGCACGGAAAGGCCGTCCGCCCGTGCGACCTCGAGCGTGGCGACCGCCATCTGGTCGCTGCTGGCGATAATAGCGGTCGGCGGGTCGGACAGGTCGAGCAATGCGCGAGCGGCAGCCAGCCCGCTCTCGAAGCCGAAGTCGCCACGCTCGCACAGACCGTTTGCATCGAAGCCCGCGCGCTCCATTGCGCCGCGCCAGCCGTCGATGCGCCAGTCGGCGAGGCTGTAATCGTCAGGTCCGGCAATGAAGCCGATCCGCTGATGCCCGAGCTCGATCAGGTGTTCGGTGGCGATCGCGGCGAGATGCTCGTCACCCATCGTCATGGCGATTCCCGGCCCGGCCGCTTTCGAACCGATACGGGCGAAAGGTATGTTCCGTTTTGCCAGCAAGCCGGTGATCAGCGGATTGTCCGAGTGCGGCGGTGTCAGGATGACGCCGTCGGGCTGCAAGGCTGCAATGGCCGCCGACAGCTCCCGTTCGACATGGTCGTTATGCGTGTCGACCAGTTCCACCAGCATGCGATAGCCGCGCTCCCCACTTGCGAGCATGCCGCCGAGCAGCATCTGGTCGACCCAGTCGGTGCCGAGCCGGGCCTGCCAGTCCGCGATGGTGCGCTCCCGGTCGTTGATTGCCAGGATCAGGTAGGACCGCGACCCGCTCATGCGCTGGGCCGCGATCGAGGGGACGTAGCCGAGCTTGTCGATGCTATCCTGAACCCTCTTCTTCATTTCCGGGCGGACATTGGGCTCGTTATTGATGACGCGGCTTACCGTCTGCAGGGAAACCCCTGCATCCGCTGCCACGTGCTTGATGGTGACGGATTGTCGCCGCCTAGCCATCGAAAACCCCCTTATGCTGCATTAGCGAAACACTTGTACCGCGTTGCCGCAGGCTTGCAACGACGCCTTCGTCGAAGGCTCGCAGAATTGCAAATGGGCCCGATCTTCCGACCGGGCCCAATGCGTACTTCCAGTCTTTCAATTTCGCTTAGAAATCGAAGCGCGCCAGGAAAGTGAAGCGGCGATCGTTGCGGAAGGCGGAGCGGATGACCCGCGTGCCATCGAAATCGATCACGTAGCTGGTCTTGGTGACCTCATCGAGCAGGTTCACGCCCTGTACGCCGATCTTCACATTGTCGGTGACGGCATAGAAGATGGAAGCGTCAAGCTGTCCCGTCGCCTCGCCGTAGATGGGCGAGAACGGGAAGATCACGTCGCGCGGCGTTTGCAGGTATTCGGAGCGCCAGTTATAGGCCGCACGTGCCGAGATCGGCCCCTTTTCATAGAACACCGTGGCATTCACTGTGTGCTCTGAAACGCCGACGAGCGGCAGGCTGGCAGCAATTGGGTTCGCGCCGTTCAACACATTGTTGAGATCGCCCGGATCGACATAGGTATAGGTCAGCTGCGTACCGAGGCCGGATAGCGGACCCGGCAGGAAGTCGTAGACCTGCTGGTAGGCGAGCTCGACACCCTTGATCACGCCATCGTCGACATTGAAGGTCGAGTTGTAGACGAGATCGATATCGACGCCGCTGGGGCTGGTATACGTGCGGTTTTCCGCGCCGTTGTTGAATACGCCCTGCAGATCCTTGAGGAAGAAGGCCGCCGTGATGGAGCCCACGTCGTCGAAGTACCACTCGGCGGAAAGGTCGTAATTCCATGCCGTGGTCGGTCGCAAGAAGCGGTTGCCCGAGGTGATGGCGAACAGGCGGCCGGTATCGAGTAGCCCGTCGTTCGCCAGGGCGCCGGTATTACGGCCGATCGTGCCGCCGGTCTGGAACGCTGCCAGATCGGGCCGTTCGATATTCCGCGACACCGCACCACGCAGGATCATGCCGTTGCCGAAATCGAGCTTGGCGTTGAAACTCGGCAACCAGTGATCGAAGCCGATGTTGTCGTTGTCCTGCAGGATCTCGCCCGTGTAGCGGGAGGCGAATTCGGCCAATCGTGCGTCGGATAGCTGGCAGTATTCGAGGCCCGGAACGCTGCCGGGAGGATCGCCGGGTCCACCGCCGCCAAGCTCGGCGCAGCGCGCTCGCAGCACGGCAGGAGTGACCTCAGTGTTCGGATCGGCAAAACCGAGTCCGAAGGCAGTCGGGAACTGGATGCGTCCGCCCACGCGGATTTCCGTGTCGACATAGCGCAGGCCGACGTTGCCGGTCAGGCTCATGCCGTTGCCGAAGTCTGTGCCGAAATCGACGCGGACATAGCCGGCGGTAGTCGATTCCTCGACGTCCGAGATGTCGCCCTGGCAGAACGGATCGCAAGACGTGCCGTCCGGGTTCGTGCGCTCGAAGATCAGGCCGCGGCCTTCCGGCGTCAGCGTGAAGGCGCGCACCTCCGCCAGCGGACCGGTCAGGTCGCCGTTGAGATAGGCGTCGACCAAATTGTCGGGGCCGAAGTAGAAGGCCGATCCGTCGCCGAAGGGCACCGGCGCGTTGCCGCGCTGGAAGTCTTCGCCGAAGGGGGTGCGAACTTCTGCCAGTTCCGGGAAGTCGGCGATATAGGCGCCGCCGCAACCGAAGGCCTGGTAATCGTCGCAGTTCCAGTTGCCGTTGCGGCCAGCCCACACCGCACCCAGATTGCTCCAGTTGGTGTAGTTCGAATTGCGGGTGACGCGGCTGCGGTCCGCCCAGCGCGCGCCGAAGCGGGCGCTGCGGAAGAAGCCGGTATCGCTGATGTCGTATTCGGCATCGATGCGGGTGCTGTAGAGCTCGCCCTCGTTGTCTTCCTGATTGTCCAGATTGAACCAGTAGAACGTGCGGCTCGGATCGGTGAAATACGATGCCGGGGAATCGCCGGTGCCGGGCTGCAGGAAGCGGATCTGCGGGGTTTCCTCGCGGAAGTCTAAGAAGATGTTCGAATAGGTCTGCGTTGCCGCGATGAAACCGGCCGCTTCCCGCGTCGAATTGATGTATTGCACTTCCGCGTTGAGGCGCAGGCGATCGGTCGGCTGGAATTCGAGATCGAGCGAGAAGTCCTCGGTCATCGCTTCGCCGCGCTGCTGGAAGCGGAGGAATTCGGTAGGGAGCGCCTGGACGCCGAAGTCCGAAATCTGGGTCAGCGTACCCGAAACGACGCGGTTGCCTTCGATAACCGGCGTCGTTCCGTCGACATAGAAGGGGAAGAAGGCCGGGTTGTTGACCAGTGCTAGGCCGGAGAATTCGTTGAGCGACGTATCGGTTTCGGCGCGCAGGTATTCTGCCGTGATGACGGCGTCGCCGGTGGCGCTCTCCCATTGCAACACACCGGAAAAGGCACGGCGGTCACGCTCCAGGTCGGTGGTGCGCACGCCGCCGCCCTGGGGTACGATCACGCTGTCGTCGGGCGGGAAGTTTGTCGCGTCGAATTCCTGTTCGCCGAAGCCTGCGTCGGTCGTCGGGGCGACGCGGAAACAGCCGCCGGTCGTCAGGTCGCGCGGACGGTAGCAGGGGTCGGTGATCTGCGAGGCGTCGGTGCGGGTAACCAGTTCCTGTTGCGCATAGGCAAGCTGAATGCCGATTACGCTACCGCCGGGAAGGTCGAAAGTGTTCGATCCGAGGATCGAGAAGCCGGGCGACCATTCTTCGGCCAGATCGCCGATATTGGCTTCGATCGTGCCGGCCAGGTTGAAGCCCGGATTGTCGAGCGGCTTGCGGGTGACGAGGTTGACCGTGCCCGAGATGCCGCCTTCGATCATGTCGGCGGTGACGTTCTTGAACACTTCGACACGGCCGAGCAGTTCGGGCGAGACGTCGTTGAAGGACAGGGTCCGGCCGCCATTGGCCGAGAAGATGTCGCGCCCGTTCAGCTCGGACCGGACATAGGGGAGGCCGCGGATGATGACGCCGGTGCCTTCGACCGAGAAGCGGTCCGGATCGTCGGCGCCTTCGAAGCGGCTGATGTTCACACCGGGGACGCGCTGCAGCGCTTCGGCGACCGACCGGTCGGCCAGCGCGCCGATATCTTCGGCGTCGATGGCGTCGACGACAGTGTCGGCTTCGCGTTTGAAATCCTGCGCCGTTTCCAGCGAGCGGCGGAAGCCGCTGACGATGATCGTGTTCTCGCTGTCTTCGACGACGGGTTCGTTATCGTCGTCCTGTGCGTCCTGAGCGAAAACCGGTTGCGTGGCGACCAGTGCGAGGCTGGATGCGGTGCTGAGCGCGGCGATTCGGCGCGCGACAGGCGCAATTCGATTGGATTTCAGAGACATGTTTCCTCCCTAGTCCCAAGACCGGAGACACCTTGAAGTGTCTTCGCATCGTCGCATACCGCCGGTTGTGAGCGTTCACAACCCGATGTATGAACGTTCACAACGAATGCGTGGCATACTAGCAACAGCTTGCGCAAACTGGCATGGGACGGGACATGGCAATCGAAAATATCGTAATCGTCGGCGGCGGCACTGCCGGGTGGATGGCGGCAGCGGCGCTGTCACGCCTGAAGGTAGCGCGCGAGCTGCGCATCACGCTGGTCGAATCGGAAGCGATCGGCACGGTGGGGGTGGGCGAGGCGACCATCCCGCCTTTCGTCGGTTTCAACCAGGCGCTGCAGATCGACGAGCGCGAGATCATGGCGGCCTGCCAGGCGACCTTCAAGCTGGGCATCCAGTTCACCAACTGGGGCCGCCGGGGCGATAGTTACTTGCACCCTTTCGGCAATTACGGTTACGAAATCGACGGCGTCGCCTTCCACCACGTCTGGCACCGTCTGAAGGCCGGGGGTGACAAGCGCCCGATTCAGGTTTTCAACCTCGAGACCATGGCGGCGCACTTCGGCAAATTCGCCCGGCAGGAAGACTACCAGCGCGGGCAGGACCTGCCGCCGATGAACTATGCCTACCATATCGATGCCGGACGCTATGCGCAGTTCCTGCGGCGCTATGCCGAAACGCGCGGCGTGGTGCGGCAGGAAGGTCGTGTCGACAATGTCGCGCTCGACGGCGAGAGCGGCGATGTCGCGGCAATCACGCTACAGAGCGGCGAGCGGATCGAAGGCGACCTGTTCATCGACTGCTCCGGTTTTCGCGGGCTGCTGATCGAACAGGCACTGGAAACCGGGTATGAGGACTGGACCCACTGGCTCCCCTGCGACCGCGCGGTGGCTCTGCCCTGCAATCGCGACGACGGTAGCGGCCCGCCGCCGTTCACCCGCGCGACGGCCCATCCAGCGGGCTGGCAATGGCAGGTCCCCTTGCAGCATCGCAACGGCAACGGCCATGTCTATTGCAGCCGCTATATGTCCGACGACGAGGCGCACAATATCCTCGTGAACAACCTCGCCGGCAAGCCCACTGCGGACCCCAATTTCCTGCGTTTCACCACCGGGCGGCGCAAGAAGTTCTGGAACCGCAACGTCGTGGCGGTCGGCTTGTCGGGCGGGTTCATGGAGCCGCTGGAATCGACCAGCATCCACCTGATCAACACCGCCATCACCAAGCTCATCGCGATCCTGTCGTTCGACGGGATTACCGATACGCAGCGCGATGCCTTCAATCGCCTGACCGGCAAGGAGTTCGAGCGTATCCGCGACTTCCTGATCCTGCATTACAACGCCACCGAGCGCGACGATTCCGAGTTCTGGAACTACTGCCGCACGATGGACGTGCCCGACACGCTGACCGAGAAAGTCGAGCTGTTCCGGTCCAACGGGCAGATCTTCCGCGAGGACGACGAACTGTTCACAGAAACCAGCTGGGCGGCGGTGATGATGGGGCAGGGGGTCATGCCCGGCAGCCGCAATGCCATGGCCGACAGCGTCGGTCCGGACGTGATGGGCGGCGAGGTCGACGGGATCGAACAGTCGATCCGCTGGCTGGTCGGGCGCCTGCCTGCGCATGGCGATTATCTCGCCCGTTATTGCCCCGCACCCGCCTGAGCCTTGCCCTTCCGGTCCAGCAGCCCTAGCTGGACGGCGATGTTCGACGCCCACGCCTTCCGCGACGCCCTGGGGACCTTCGTTACCGGCGTCACGATCGTCACCGCGCGCGACGAGCGGGGGCAGCCATTCGGGCTCACCGCCAACAGCTTCAACTCCGTTAGCCTCGATCCGCCAATGGTCCTGTGGAGCCTCTCGCTTCAATCGCGCACGCTGCCGGTCTTTCGCGATGCGGAGAACTGGGCGGTGCATGTATTGGCCGCGGACCAGCAGGACATGTCCGATCGCTTTGCGCGGCCTGGCGAAGACAAGTTTGCCGGGCTAACTGCCACCGACGGCCCGGAAGGCGCGCCCTTGATCGAGGGTTGCGCCGCCCGTTTCGGCTGTCGCGCGCGCTTCGAATACGAGGGCGGCGACCACGCCATCTTCCTTGGCGAAGTGGTCGATTTCGACCGGCGCGAGGCGGAACCGCTGATCTATCATGGCGGCAGCTACGGCCGCGTGCAGCGCCGCCTTTCGGGGGAGAATCTCGAGCGCGAGGGGCTGGCCGAACGGGTGGGCGAAGAGCTTTCCCTTACGGCGAGCGGCGTCGATCTGCTCGCTGCATTGCAGAGCCTAGCGAAGAGCTAGACTCTCGCCCGCCCTCCCGATACCGGTTGCGAAAAGCAACTGTGAGAGAGGCAGCTTCATGAAAACCCGCATCACCGAACTCTTCGGCATCGAGCATCCGATCATCCAGGGCGGCATGCACTATGTCGGCTTTGCGGAAATGGCGGCGGCGGTGTCCAACGCGGGCGGGCTCGGCATCATCACCGGCCTGACGCTCGGCACGCCCGAGAAGCTCGCCGACGAGATCGCCAAGTGCAAGGACATGACCGACAAGCCGTTCGGCGTGAACCTCACCTTCCTGCCGACGGTGAACGCGCCCGACTATCCGGGTCTCGTCAAGGCGATCATCGACGGCGGCGTGAAGGCCGTCGAAACCGCTGGCAACAATCCCGCGCAGGTGCTGCCCTTCTTCAAGGACGCCGGGGTCAAGGTGATCCACAAATGCACCAGCGTACGCCACAGCCTCAAGGCGCAGTCCATCGGGTGCGATGCGGTGTCGGTCGACGGGTTCGAATGCGGCGGCCACCCGGGCGAGGATGACATTCCCAACATGATCCTGCTGCCCCGCGCGGCGGATGAGCTGGAAATCCCCTTCGTCGCCAGCGGCGGCATGGCCGACGGCCGCAGTCTCGTCGCCAGCCTCGCCATGGGCGCGGAAGGCATGAACATGGGCACGCGCTTCATCGCCACCAAGGAAGCACCGGTGCACGAGAACGTGAAGAAAGCGATCGTCGCCGCTAGCGAACTCGACACCCGCCTTGTCATGCGCCCGCTGCGCAATACCGAGCGGGTGATGACCAACGACGCGGTCGAGGAACTGCTTCAGATCGAGAAAGAGAAGGGCGCGGACCTCAAGTTCGAGGATATCATCGAACAGGTCGCGGGCGTCTATCCGCGCATCATGACCGAAGGCGACATGGATGCAGGCGCATGGTCCTGCGGCATGGTCGCTGGGCTGATCGACGATATCCCGACCTGCAAGGAACTGATCGACCGCATCATGGCCGAAGCGGAGGAAATCATCACCCAGCGCCTCGCACGTTTCCAGGGAGCCTGAGCCATGCTCGATACCAGCTATCGCACTGCCTATAACGAAGATCACGAAGCCTTCCGTGACACCGTGCGCAAGGTCTTCGCCGAACATATGACGCCGCATCTCGACCGCCACGAGGAAGAGGGGATCGTCGGGCGCGAGGCGTGGAAGGCGCTGGGCGATGCCGGCATGCTCTGCCCCACGGTCAAGGAAGAGAACGGCGGCCTGGGCCTCGACTTCGGTTTCAACTGCGTGATCACCGAGGAACTGAGCTATCTCGGCTCCTCAGCAGGGTTCACCCTGCAGAACGACATTACGGCCAATTACTTCGAGCGCCTCGGCACAGAAGAACAGCGCCAGAAATACCTCCCCGGCATGGTCACGGGCGACATAATCACCGCCATCGCCATGACCGAGCCGGGTGCGGGCAGCGACTTGCAGGGCATTCGCACCACCGCCGCGCGCGATGGCGACCACCTGATCGTCAACGGCTCCAAGACCTATATCACCAATGGTCAGAACGCCGATTGCGTGATCGTGGTCGCCAAGACCGATCCGAGCCAGGGCGCTAAGGGCACTTCGCTGGTGCTGGTCGATGCCGATACGCCGGGCTTCGAGCGCGGGCGCAATCTCGACAAGATCGGCCAGCATTCGGCCGACACATCGGAGCTGTTCTTCCACGACTGCCGCGTTCCGGCCGAGAACCTGCTGGGCGGAGAAGGGCGCGGCTTCATCCATCTGATGGAGGAGCTGCCGCAAGAGCGCCTCGGCATCGCGGTGGGCGCTCAGGCAGGCGCGCAGCGCGCCTTCGACGAGGCGGTGAAGTTCACAAAGGATCGCAAGGCCTTCGGCAAGACGGTGTTCGAATTCCAGAATACCAAATTCACGCTGGCCGATCTGAAAGCCAAGCTGCAGGTCGGCTGGGCGCATCTCGACTGGGCCATCAAGAAGCACCTAGCAGGCGAGCTGACTACCGACGAGGCCAGTGCAGCCAAGCTGTGGCACACCGACCTGCAGTGGGAAGTCTGCGATGCTGCGCTCCAGCTGCACGGCGGGGCAGGCTACATGAACGAATATGCCATCGCCCGCCTGTGGCGCGACGCGCGCGTCACCCGCATTTTCGGCGGCACGAACGAGATCATGAAGGAAGTGATCTCGCGCTCGATCTGAGGAGGGGTGCATGACCGATCCGCTCGATTATTCCGGCCGGACCGTCCTCGTGATCGGGGGGTCGAGTGGGATCGGCAACGGCATCGCCCATGGCTTCCGCGAGCGCGGGGCGACGGTGCACGTTACCGGCACGCGCGGCTCTGCGGACGACTACTCCGCTGAGGAGGGAAGCGACCTTACCGGCCTGCACTTTGGCTCGCTCGATGTGGCCGACCGCGAAGCTGTGGCGGCGTTTGCGCTGCCCGAGCGGCTCGATGTCGTCGTGCTGTCCCAAGGCATCGTGCGCTACCGCCGCGAGGAGTTCGAGCGCGAGGGGTGGGACGCCGTGATGGCAGTCAATCTCGACTCGCTCATGGACTGCGCCCGCGCGGTGCGGGAGAAACTAGCCGATGGCGGCGGCTCGCTGATCGTTGTCAGCTCGGTCGGCGCCTTCCACGCGATGATCGGCAATCCTGCCTATGCCGCCAGCAAGGCCGGCGCGGTGAGCCTCGTCGGCAGCCTCGCGCAAGCCTGGGCTGGCGAGGGCATTCGCGTGAACGGCATCGCGCCGGGGCTGGTGCCCACAAAGCTGACCAAGGTGACGACCGACAATGAGCAGCGCACCGCCGGGGCCATCGCCCGCATTCCCGCAGGCCGCATGGGTACGCCTGAGGACATGGCGGGCGCGGCGCTGTTCCTGGCCTCGCCACTGGCCGATTACATCGTCGGCCAGACCATCCGCGTCGATGGCGGCATGACGCTCTCCTAGAAGGATCGACCCATGGAATACGTCAATCTCGGCCGGAGCGGCCTCAAGGTCTCGCGCCTGTGCCTCGGCTGCATGAGCTATGGCGACACCAGCAAGGGCTGGCATGGCGACTGGGTGCTGAGCGAGAACGAAAGCCGCCCCTTCATCCGCGAGGCGGTGGAGGCGGGGATCAACTTCTTCGACACGGCGAACATGTATTCGATGGGGGCGTCGGAGGAGGTTGTCGGCAGGTTGCTGCCCGAGTTTACCAAGCGCGACGAAATGGTGCTGGCGACCAAGGCGTTCCTGCCTTGGCGGCAGGCGCCCAATGCCGGCGGTTTGTCGCGCAAGAGCCTGATGCAGGCGATCGACGACAGCCTTACGCGGCTCGACATGGATTATGTCGACCTGTTCCAGATCCACCGCTGGGACGATCATACGCCGATTGAGGAAACGATGGAGGCGCTGCACGACATCGTGAAGGCGGGCAAGGCGCGCTATATCGGCGCCTCCAGCATGGCCGCCTGGCAATTCGCCAAGGCGCAGGAGGTGGCGCGCGCCAATGGCTGGACGCGCTTCATCTCGATGCAGAACCACATCAACCTGCTCTACCGCGAGGAAGAACGCGAGATGGTCCCGCTGTGCCACGACCAGGGCGTGAGTCTCATTCCGTGGAGCCCGCTGGCGCGCGGCAAGCTCGCGCGGGCCTGGGACGAAAGCACGGTCCGCAGCGAGACCGACGGCTTCGGCAAGATGCTCTATACGCAGACGCCGGATGCGGATCGCAAGATCGTCGAGGCGGTCGGCGAAATTGCCGAACAGCGCGGCACGTCGCGCGCTACGGTGGCGCTGGCGTGGCACTTTGCGAAGGGGATCACGGCCCCGATCATCGGTGCGACGAAGGACGGCCATATCGCCGCTGCCGTCGAGGCGATGACGCTCGAGCTGAGCGAGGACGAGGTCGCGCGGCTGGAGGAACCCTATGTGCCGAAAATGCCCGTCGGCGTGGCATCCACCGCGCCGCGAAACTGGTCGCTGACGCTGAAGGACGGCTGACGAAAACCGACTGCGCGTAAAGTGTTACAGTCGCCGCGCCGACGGTCACAATCGCGTCACATGCCCGCGCCATCGCTTGCCCGACAGGGTGGGACGAAAACCGCGTGCAAGCTATCAATATCTTCCTGACCGGCCGGTTGGGCGAAACTCTCGAAGACTTCATGCATGGCGAAACCCGCTACGCCTTCGGCCGCCTCTATCCCGACGGCCCGCACCGCGTGGTGGAAGGCCCGGTCTGCGCCTTCGTCGACTGGGTGATGGACGATCTCTCCGGCCTCGAGATGTGCCGCCGCCTGCGCGCCGATCCGCGCACGGAAGAGGCGCATATCACCATCGTGCTGGAAGAAGACGACGCGCTGGACAAGCGCCGCGCGCTGAAGGCCGGGGCGGACGATTACATGGTCGGCCCGCTCGACCGCACGCAGGTGCTCGACCGGGTGATGGCACTGCAGGCGGGCTGCGGCCAGCCGGGTATTGCCGAGCGGCTCGAACTGGGCGAACTGACCATCGATGCCGCCGCCTTGCAGGCCCGCTGGGCTGGCGAGCCGCTCGATCTGCGGCCCAACGAATTCCGCCTGCTGCGCTTCTTCGCCCAGAACCCCGACCGCGTGCTCACCCGCGCCGACCTGATCGAAGCGCTCGGCAAGCAGGAACCGCCGATCGACGAGCGCACCGTCGACGTCTGGATCGGCCGCCTTCGAAAGGCCCTGCGTACCGCCGGGGCGGGGGAGCGGGTGCGGACGGTGCGGTCATTGGGGTATGTTTACGATTCGCGGTGAGGGCGGTTGAGCGCGCCGCGCAGACGATAGCTGACTTTCCGCTAACGACCCGATTGCAGACAAAAATGAGTTCGCCCATGCTATTGGCATGAAGATCATCACGATTGCTGTCCTGTCGCTGCTCTTGGCTGGCTGTGCCAGGCAGATTGATGAGACAATTAATGAGACATATTCTACCTATGCTGAAGCGCAGTCTGCGGGTGCAATGAAGAGGGGGTGGGTTCCCGCTTTCGTGCCAAGGAACGCAACGAATATAGTGGAGTCGCACGACCTCGACACAAATCGGCAGACGCTGAAGTTTGATTTACCGCCTTCATCAATCGGCGGAATGGTGGGGGGCCTTCGCGATGTCTCTGCCTACGATCAAGAGGCTTTTACGGAGCTACTGAGCGAGCATGGATTAGGTCAATCATCATTGGGTTACGTAGTTTGCTCCGACGTTCAGGACGGCGCACTTGTGATAGATCCAGAGCTTGGTCGCGCGGTCTATGACACGACCGTTACTTGGGCGGATGACGACTGCCCATGAAGCCATGCTAAGGATCTGCCTTACGGTCCTATTCCATCTCAATATCTGACATCGGCGACACCATGCCTCCGGCCTCAAACCAGACACCGACAGAATCCGATCACACCTGATCCCGAAACAAAAAAGGGCCGCCCTCGCTGACGGCCCTTTCAGGAAGAAGGCTCAGGCAAGCCTTAGAATTCAGCGGCGAGTGAGACGCTGAAACTGGTGCCGACATCGTAGCTGTTGATGTCGATGCGGGTGTCGCCGTTGGTCTGGAATTCCTCGTAGTCGCGGCCCGTGAGGTTCCGCGCTTCGAGCTTCAGTTCCATGTCGGCGCCGCCGAGTTCGAAGCCCTGGCGCACCACGAAGTCGAGGCGCAGGCCCGGGTCTTCGATGATGTCGGGCAGATTGCTGGTCCCGCGGCTGGTGACGCGCTCGCTCGCATAGCTCAGCAGGATCGTCGCCTGGCTCAAGCGGTCGAGGTCCTCGAGGCCGAGCTGCAGGTTGACCAGGTGGTCGCTCTGCCCGGTCAGCGGGACGCCGTCGCGGAAGAAGTTGGTCGCCGGCTGCGGTGCGGAGGGGAAGACCTGCGCGATATCGTCGTCGGTCACCTGCAGCTCGGACTGGGTGTAGGTGTAGTTGGCCACCGCCACCAGGCGCTTGCTTTCCCACCATTCGCCGCCGAGCGTGTAGAGGTCCTTGTTCCACTGCAGCTCGAACTCCGCGCCGTAGAGCGTGGCGGCAGGCGCATTGGCGAAACCACTGATCCGCTCGTTGTCGGAGAAGCTGGAGAACACCTCGATCGGGCGCTCGATATCCTTGTAGAAGCCCGCCAGGCTGACACGGCTCTGCGAGCCCCAGTAATATTCGAGGCGAGCTTCGTAATTGGTCAGCTCGCTATCCACCAGCTGCGGGTTGCCGTTGAACTGGCGGTTGGTTTCCGGATCGAAATAAGTCTGGAAGATCAGCTCGCGGAATTGCGGGCGGGCGATGGTCTTCGAGGCGTTGAAACGCGCCTGCAGATCATCGTTGATCTCCCAAGTCAGCGTGCCGGCCGGAAGGAAATAGTCGTTGTTCAGCAGCGAGGCATTGGCCGAGCCGCTGGGCGTTCCGTCGAGGCCGAGCGGGATGACTTCCTGCAGTGCGTCTTCGTACCGCACGCCGACATCGAGCGAGATCGCTTCGACCGGCTGGATGCGGCTCTGGACGTAGCCGGCCTTGATCTCGAGCCCCGCTTCGAACGCCGGATCGGAGCCGGTGGTGTCGAAGATGGTAAAGCCGAACGGGCCGACGCCGGCTGCCTGTTGCGCCTCGCGGTCGAAGCCGAATTCGATCAGCGAGTCGCCCAGTAGCGCGTCGGGCCGGAAGGCGCCGAACACGTCGGGGAAATCGCCTTGTGCGCGAAGGTCGAACTCTCGGCGGGAAGACAGGCGCTGGGTGTCCGTATAGGCACCGCCGACCGTCACACCGAGCCAGTCGGTCACCTGATAGCTCACGTCGAGACCGCCGTAATAGAGGTCCTCGGTCAGGTCCGAGAAGGCAACGATCGCGCTGCCGCGCTGGCCGTCGAGCGTGTTGAGGAAGAGGCCGCCGAGAGGATCGTTCGGATTGTCGGTCCGCGTATAGGTGAAGGTCCACTCGTAGGGCGCTTCACGCTGCGTCTGCGCATAGCCTGCGCGCAGATCGACATTGAGGTCGCCGAAGTCGAGCTCGCCGGTGAACTGCGTGTCGAACAGCTGGCGTTCGAACCACGAGGTGTTCTGCACCTGGTCGGTATCGTCGCTCTGGAAGTCGATGGTTTCCGACAGGGAAGCGCGCTTTAGCGAGTCGCGGATGAAGAGATTGGTGAAGCGGAAGCGATGCTCGCCGACTTCGAGGCCGAAGCCGAGAAGGCCGTTCACGAGCACGCGATTGTCGGTCACGAATTCGCGCCCGTCGCTGTCGAGGTCGAGATCTTCGCCCAATGCGGTCTGCTGGGTGATGAAGCGGTTACGCCATTTGTTGCTGATCGAGGCGGTGGCGATCACGCCGAACTGTCCGTCGCCGAACACGTCGAAGCTGGTGCCCGCCGTTATGCCGGTCGAGAAGTTGACTGGCAGGCCGCTATTGCTCTGCAGCAGGATGAGGTTGGGATCGCCGAGCTCGAGCAGGATCTCTTTCTGGTCGACTTCGGGATCATTGATCGGCCGCCCGCTGTCGAGATAGCTCTGCAGCTGCGGGCGGATGGTGCGCCGACCGTCGTCGAAGCCGAACCAGTCGTAGCTGGAGCCGAAATAGGTGTAGCCCACGCCGCCGGTGGTTTCGGTGTCGCCGCTGATGCCGCCGCTGATCTTGACGAAGCTTTCCTGCGGGATGGCACGGGTGGTCAAATTGATCACGCCGCCGCCGAACTCGCCCGGATAGTTGGCCGAATAGGTCTTCTGCACGAGGCTGGAAGCGACCACGCTGGTCGGGAAGATGTCGAGCGGGACCACGCGGCTGAGCGGCTGCGGCGAGGGCAGCGGCAGGCCGTTCAACAGCGCGAGCGAATAGCGGTCGCCGAGGCCGCGCACGAAAACAAGGCCGTTGCCGACGGTCGAGAGACCGGTGACGCGAGTCAGCGCGCCGGCGATATCGCCTTCGCCGGTTCGCGCGATGCTAGCCGTGTCGAGGACGGAGACGACCTGCGACGAAGCGCGGCCGATGTCTTCGCGCCTGCGCCCGGTGACGACGATGGCGCCGCCGGGGACGGAGACTTCGGGCTCCTCGTATTGCTCTTCCTGCGGGGTGTCGTCGACACCCTCCACCTGCTCCGCCTGCCGCGCGTCGGTTGCGGGATCCTCTTCCGCGGGGACGCCCTCGGCGCCGGTGCTTTGCGCGAAAGCCGCGCCGGGCACGCACAGCGCGGTGGTGAGCAGGAGCAGCGAAGCGAGCTGCTTGCCGGTCGACATGGTTCGAGACCCCCTCATGATCAGGCCTGAGATTTCGTGACGGAGCCGCGAGGCGTCCGGAAATGGAAAAGGCCCGCGGGGACGCAGCTTTGCGCGCCCCCGCGAGCGAATATGCTTACGAGTCGTAAACCGGCAGGCTGGTGCAGGCCGACACGTTGCTGTCGAAGGTCACCGTGGCCGAGTTGCAGGTCCAGCCGTTCACCCAGTCCGCATTCGATGCGTAGACCGCGCCGATCTCGTCTGGGACGGTGAAGAAGCTCGACAATGCGGTCGGATCGAACACCGGCACGCCGCTTTCGTTCGAGCCGTTGAGGAAGCTCATCGTCAGCGTGTTGGTGAAGTTCGCATTGTTGTTCGAACCGGCTTCGAAGCGGTTCTGGATGTCGGTCGCCGTTACGCCGCCGGAGCTATCACGGAAGTCGGTCGCGCAATCGAGCACGAAGCTTTCGAAACGGACGGGGCCCGCTTCGTCCGCGCCGCTGGTGCGGCTGAGCGTTTCGGCGCCGTCGATGCGCAGGCACGGTGTACCGCCGGTCCGGTCGACCAGGATCGAGTTCACGATCGCAAAGTCGGCGAAGCCGCGGATGCGGATGGCCTGGTCCTGATCGCCGCCGTTATGGATGAACGTGGCGTTCGAGATCTGCGTATTCTGACGCGGGGTCTGCTCTTCGAGGCCGTTGGTGGAGTCGGCTTCGATGATCGTATCGCCGGCACCAGCGCGCTGGATGGCGATGACGAACTGCATGTTGGCCTTCACGCCGGTGTCGGTATCGAGGCTGTCGTCTTCCGCACCCACCACGATCAGGCGCTTCACGTTCACGCGACCGCCGAAGAATTCGACGCCGTCATCTGAGCTGTTGAAGCTCATGATGTTCTCGAGAACCGTATTGCGGCCGATGCCGCCCGTGGTCAGCGACTGGAGCTCATTGTCGCCCGAAAGGACGAAGCCCGAGTAGCGGATCTGGACGAACTTCATGCTGCCCGAACTGTCGGTGACGGTCGCGCCGCCGAAGAGCGCGGGCTGGGCCGCACCTTCGACCTGGCGTTCGCATGCGGTGGTCCCGGGCGTAGCGCCTGGCGCGATGCAGTCGGTGACTGGAGCACGGCCCGACAGGACGATACCGCCCCACTGGCCCGAAGAATTGTCGGTGTTGAGGCCCTGAACATTGTCCCGGCTGGTGAAGATGATCGGGCGTTCGGCAGTGCCGTTCGCCTGAATCGTATTGCCGCGGTTCACATTGAGGAAGCTCGAACCCGAAGCATAGACGATGACGCCCGGCTCGATGGTCAATTCGACATTGGTATCGAGGCCGGCGGCAGCGGTCGGGCCGCCGTCTTCGCCTACGTCGACACGACCGTCCATGCGATAGAGCAGGCCTTCGACATAAGGCAGGGTCGAGCTGGCAGTGAAGCGCGCCGGCATGGTGCAGACGCGATACTCGCCGGTCGGGCCGGAGATCGTGCCGCTGTCGGTCAGGCCGGTGGGATCGGAGATGGTCGGGCAGCCCGCCGCAGCCTCGACAAGCGAAGATGTCGGCGTCGGCGTCGGGGTCGGCGAAGGTGCCGGCGCGGACGGATTGTTGATGGTGATGTTCCCGCCAGTGCCGGGCGAGACGATTTCGTCGGCGCCGCAGCTGGCAAGAGCCACTGCGCTACAGCCTAGTACGAGCGAGCGATGAAAATTTGTCACGGGTAACGGTCCCCTCAAAAACCGGAAGAATCGGAAGAATATCGAGTGCGAATTCGTTGATCGCGACTCGCCAGCTAGGAGGGCTTCGTGACAGTTTGTGTCAGTTCGTGACCGTTGTGTTGCAGTATCAACAGGCCATTGGCCGATGCGGAGCATTTCAGAAATGTGACAATGTTGCAGTTTTGTTGCAGCCGTCGGCGTCGGGCGGTATTTCGGGCCCAACAACACATTGGGAGAAATGCCATGGCCCTTGCCACTTCATTCGTTCTGGCCCTGCTGGCGCAAGGCGCGCCTGTTGCCGTTGATGCGCCCGAAACCAGTTTCGATGTCGGTTACGAAGAGCTGGTTGCTGGCCGCGACCGCGCCGCTGTGGAGGCGATCGAAGCCTGCGCCGAGCTGGAAGCGGACGATCCGGCGCGCTTGATCAATCACGGTGTCGCACTGGCGCGGATGGGCCAGTTCGATGAAGCCCGCGCGGATTTCGAAGCTGCGGCCGAGGCAGACTCGAGTGTCGAGCTGGAAACCGCGGACGGCCAGTGGGTGGACTCGCGCAGGCTTGCCAGGCGGGCGCTTGCAGCGCTCGATCGCGGCGATTTCGCTCGCTACTATGCGATGTCGATGCGTTAAAACGTTTCCTGCCGCCCATGGCGGTCTTCAAGCCCGCGCTCCTCGGGGAGGGCGGGCTTTTTGTGCCTGACTGTTGCTCATCTGCGACGGAAACCATGTGCATTCAGCTTCCTGTCACCCGCTTGTCATGTAGAGTGGCCAGTGGGACCGGACGGAGGGTGCAATGATTCTAGCACGCCTGGCGCTCGGTATGGGTCTGACCTGTGCGGCGCTGGCTGCCTTCCCTGCGAAGGCGGATGTCATGGAGATTGATGCGGACGGAGCACGCTGGGTCGCCGGCGGGAGCACCGCACCTTCTGCTGCCACCATTCCGCATGCCGACTTCGAGCCCATGGGTGAGGTGCCGGCCGACGTCTACGTCCCCGACATGGCCGTGGGTGACCCGAATGCACCGGGCGCGCTCGTGCCGATCACCTATCAGGCGAAAGTCGCCGAGCTGTCCGCGCGCTACGATCTCAGCCCGGCGTTGATCGAAGCGATGGTGTGGCAGGAGAGCCGCTGGCGCGCGAATGCCGTGTCGCCCGTCGGAGCACGTGGCCTCGCCCAGCTGATGCCGGGGACGGCCCGCGATCTCGGCGTCGATCCGAACGATCCCTTCGCCAATCTGGAAGGTGGCGCGCGATATTTGCGCGAACAGCTGGACCGGTTCGATGGCGATATCGAGAAAGCGCTTGCGGCCTATAATGCAGGGCCCGGGCGGGTGGAGCGCGCTGGCGGGATCCCGCGCATCCGCGAAACGCAGCTTTACGTGGCAGCGATCATGGGTCGCCTCGCCAGCCATTCACGGGAGTAAATTCACTTGAAGTCCAGGTTCTCGATTTTGGCCGCTCTGGCCCTTCTTGCAACGCCCAGCGCCGCTTTCGCGCAGGCGGCCGATCCTGCCGGGTCCGGCCCGATCGTCGCTGCGCTCGGCTGGCTGCAAGGTACGCTGCTTGGAAATGTTGCCACCGCCGTCGCCGTGATGGCGGTTGCCGCAGTCGGATTCATGATGCTGACCGGACGCCTCAACTGGCGCTTCGGTGCGACTGTCATCATCGGCGTGTTCATCTTGTTCGGCGCGGCCTCCATCGTGGCCGGCATTCAGGGCGTGGCCGCCTAGCCATGACCAACCTCGTCCGCCATCCCGTCCACCGTGCGCTCACCCGACCGCAGATGTTTGCGGGCGTGACGTATAACTATTTCATTATCAACGGGATGGTGACGACCGAGGCGTTCCTGATCACCGGCAGCTGGCTCGCGCTGGTCGTGTTCGCCGTGATGCATGGGATCGGCTATTTCGCCTGCCTGCGCGAACCGCGCATTTTCGACCTGTGGATCACCAAGGTTTCCAAATGCCCGCGGGTGAAGAATTACAAGCACTGGGGGTGCAACTCCTATGCCGCGTAAAGACAAATGGAAGGGCGCTGCTGCCTGGGGCGCGAAAGAAGCGCGTGCCGGTGACCGGCTCCCCTATCTACGGCTGATCGACGAAAGCACGCTGCTGCTGCGCGACGGATCGCTGATGACTGCGATCCAGGTGCCCGGCTTGCTGTTCGAGACCGAGGATAGCGAGGCGCTCAACGCCCACGCCGCCACGCGCGAAGTGGTGCTGCGCTCCACGCTCGATGCACGCTTCGTGCTCTATCACCACGTCATCCGGCGCCGCGTCTCGGTCGATCTGGAGGCGCAGTTTCCCGATCCGATCAGCCGCCATATCGACGAACGCTGGCGCGAGCGGCTCGGCTCGGGCCAGCTGTTCGTGAACGACCAGTTCATCACGCTTATCCGCCGCCCGGCGCGCGGCAAAGCCGGACTGGTCGAGCGGGTTGGCAAGAAATTCAAGCGCACCGGGCGCGAGCAGCTGGAAGCCGATCCCAAGGATCTGCGATCCTTGCGCGCCGCCTCGCAGGGTCTGGTCGCGGCATTGCAAGCCTATGGCGCGGCGCCGCTGACCGATTACGTTGGTCCGCTCGGCAAAACCAATTCCGAAATCCTCGAGCTGTTGTCGGCGCTATACAATGGCGAGATGCGTCCGGTCAGGAAGCCCACCGACGATGTCGATATCGGCAACATGCTGCCCTATCGCCGGGTCAGTTTCGGCCTCGATGCAATGGAGATGCGCGGCTCGGGCTCGCCCGATTTCGCCGCGATGCTCGGCCTGAAGGATTATCCCGACGCGACCAGCCCCGGTCTGCTCGACAGCCTGCTGCGTCTGCCGTTCGAAATGGTGGTGAGCGAAAGCTATGCGCCGACCGAGCGCCAGACTGCGCGCGAGCGAATGGATCTGGCGATCCGCCGCTTGAAGAGCGCCGACGAGGAAGCTGCCGCCGAACGCGCCGATATGCTGGCCGCGCGCGATGCGCTGGGCAATGGGGCGGTCGGCTTTGGCGACCACCACCTGACGGTCATGGTCAAGGAGCGCAATCTCGGCCGCTTGGACGACGCCATGGCCGCTTGCGCCGCCGCGCTTGCCGATACCGGCGCCATCGCCGTGCGCGAGGACACCAATCTGGAGCCTGCTTTCTGGGGCCAGTTCCCCGGCAACGAGAGCTACCTCGTCCGTCGGGCGCTGATTTCCAGCGCCAATATGGCGAGCTTCGGTTCGCTCCACGGTTTCGCGCTGGGCCAGGCCGAAGGCAATCACTGGGGCGAAGCGGTGACGCTGCTGGAGACGACCAGCGCCACGCCGTTTTTCTTCAATTTCCACCACGGCGATCTCGGCAATTTCTCGGTCATCGGGCCGAGCGGTTCGGGCAAGACCGTGGTGATGAACTTCCTCGCCGCGCAGGCGCAGAAGTTCAGCCCGCGCACCATCCTGTTCGACAAGGACCGCGGGGCGGAGCTGTTCGTGCGCGGCATCGGCGGGCGCTACGACAGCATCCGTGCGGGGGAGCCGACCGGGTTCAACCCGCTCGCGCTGCCCGATACGCCGGGTAACAAGGCCTTCCTGCGTGACTGGCTGGGCGTGCTGCTTAAGGCCGAAGGGCCTGAGGAAGAACAGACCATCGCCGGAGCGGTGGACGCCGCCTACGCCAACGACGCCTCGCTGCGCCGTTTGCGCCACTTCAAGGAACTGCTGTCCGGTAGCCGCCGTCCGCAACCCGGCGATCTGGCCGATCGTCTCGGCGCATGGATCGGATCGGGCGAGAACGCCTGGATGTTCGACAATGCGGAGGACAAGCTCGACCTGACGAGCCGCGTGCTCGGCTTCGACATGACAGCACTGCTCGAAAATCCGAAGCTGCGCACGCCGACCATGATGTATCTCTTCCACAGGATCGAGGAGCGGCTGGACGGCAAGCCGACCATGATCCTGATCGACGAGGGCTGGAAGGCGCTCGACGACGAGGTCTTTGCCGCGCGTATCCGCGATTGGCTGAAAACGTTGCGTAAGCGCAACGCGTTGGTCGGTTTCGCGACGCAGAGCGCGCGCGATGCGCTGGAAAGCCGCATTTCGACCGCATTGGTCGAGCAGACCGCGACCATGGTGTTCATGCCCAACAGCCGCGCGCGGCCCGAGGATTACTGCGATGGTTTCGGCCTGACCGAGCACGAGCTCGCACTGATCCGCACGCTGCCCGCGCACAGCCGCTGTTTCCTCGTGCGCCAGCCCGACGCAAGCGTCGTGGTCCGGCTCGACCTGTCGGGCGCGCCCGAAGTTCTGACGCTGCTCTCGGGCCGCGAAAGCACGGTCCGTCGTCTGGACGTGCTGCGCGAAGCGATGGGCGATGCTCCGGCCGACTGGTTCCCCGCGCTGACCGGCACGAAATGGCCGGGCGGAGCGAACGACATCGCCGAGCACGGTGATCTCAATCTCGATATGGCTGCGGAATGAGCGCGAATTGCCAGCAGGCCGCCGAACAGGTCGGAAACGGTGTTGCCGCCGCGCTGAAGGGCGTGGACTGTGTCGCGGGTGAAACTGCGGCCGCAGCTTTCGGTCGACTGTTCGCATCGGGCGGCGCGCTGACGACGACGCTGACGATCGTTCTCACCCTGTTTATCGCGATCTTCGGTTTCGCGCTGCTGACCGGCCGCAGCAATATCGGCGTGCGCAGCCTGGTGCCGCGCATGATGACGCTCGGCCTGGTGCTGACCTTCGCCACCAGCTGGGTCGCTTACCAAAGCGTCGTCTGGAACCTCGCGATCGGTACGCCGGATTATCTTGCCGGCATTCTCACCGGCGCGCAGGGCAGCGCGACGCAGGTCTTCGCGCAGAAGATCGATGTCGTATTCATGGCCATCCAGGAAGCAAGCGCCGGCGGGGGCGAGGATTTCTCGGCCTTTTCGCCCGAAGGGATGATGTGGCTCGGCGCGATGCTGTTCATGCTCGGCACCGTCGGACTGCTGGTGACGACCAAGATCGCGCTCGGTGTGCTGGTCGCGCTCGGTCCGATCTTCGTGGTGATGGCGCTGTTCAACGGCACACGCGGGCTGTTCACGGGCTGGATCAAGGGCCTGACACTCTGCGCGCTTACGCCGCTGTTCGCCGTGCTGGGCGGCAGCATCATGCTCGAACTCGCCGTACCCGTGCTCGGCGCGCTGGTAGCAACGCCCGGTAGCATCGATCCGCAGGCGGCGATGGCATTCTTCATGATCGGCGCCGTGCATGTCGCGCTGATGGTGCTGGTCCTGAAAGTCGCCGGCGCGATGGTCGCTGGTTGGACAGTGTTCGGCATGACGCCCGACAGCCAGGACAAAGGGTCTTCCGCTCCCGCCGCCGCCCCGCAGGCTGCCCCGGCGCCCGCCCTAGCACAGGCGCAGGCGGCGAATTCCGCCAGCTCGCAGGCGCGCCGCATCGATGTTTCGGCCGTGCCGACCGCGGCCGCAGCCAACGACGCGGGTGGCGCATCGTCGACGACCCGCACCACCAAGGTGTTCGCGACCGCTTCAGGCAGCGGTCAGGTCGCACCGCTTACTTCCGGGCCCAGCCGGGCGATGGGGATCGGCAGCCGTTTCAAGCCCGCCCCGCCCAAGGCCCTCGACCGTTCCGTGGAGAAACGCTGATGAACCGCGCGCTCATTCCCGCGCTCGCCCTGGCCATGCTGGCCGCGCCCGCTGCCGCGAAGGATTCGCGTATGGTCGAGGTCTTCTATGACGAGGCGAAGGTCGTTCGCGTGGACGGCAAGGTCACTGTGCAAGCCTCCATCGTCTTCGGCGACGACGAGACGATCGAAAATGTCGCCATCGGGGACTCCCAGGCCTGGCAGGTCACGCCCAACAAGCGGGCGGACATCCTGTTCGTCAAACCGCTTGCACCGCGTGCCTCGACAAACCTCACGGTCATCACCAGCAAGCGCACCTATTTGTTCGATCTGGTGGCCAGCCCGAATGCGAAGCCGCTCTACGTGCTGCGCTTCGACTATCCGGAGGAGCCTGAAGACGAGGCGCAGCTGGCACAAGCTAATGCGACCGAGCAGCAAGCGGCCAGCGATCCTTTCGCCGTAGTCGATCCGGCAGACCTCAACTTCGCCTGGAGCGCTTCGGGCGATCCCGAGCTGCTGCCGGAGAACACGTTCGATGATGGCAGCGCGACCTTCCTCACGTGGCCGCAGGGCAAGCAGGTTCCGGCGATCCTTGTCGAGAACGCCAAGGGCGTCGAAGGCCCGGTCAATTTCACCGTGCGCGGCGATACGATCGTCGTCGACGGTGTGCCACGCACGCTCATCCTGCGCTCGGGCGAAGAGCGCGCCGAGCTCGTCAACACCGGTCCGCAGCGCCCGGTCCAACCCGCTTCCGCGCGCGGCAGTGCCGCGCTTGCCCAGAAGGGAGATAGCTGATGCGTCTCGCCATGCGCCTGCCCGAGAAAACTGTCGGCAGCGAAACGATCGCCAACGATACCGATCCGCGTGACGAGATCGACGCCGAGATCATCGACCTTGCCCAGCGCAATGCCCATCCGGCAGTCGCCCGGCCTGCGGGCAAGTCCGACATGCTCGGCATGGTCGCAGGAATCGCGATCGTCGCTGGCCTCGGAATCGTGACGCTGTGGAGCATGAATGCCACCCGCGTCGCCGAACCCGAAGGCGTCGGCGGCCCGCAGGCTCCGGTCGAAGTCGTGCCAGCGGTGCCGCCCGAGGCTGTGACTCCGGTTACGCCGGTGGCCGCGCCTGTCGCGCAGGTGCAATCCGCGCCGGCTCCGCAGCCGGTTTATTCCGTCGCGCCCGATCCTGCGACCGCGACCAACCGCTTCGCCAGCCCCACCGTAGTATTCGATGCCGGGGCCGCGCCCGCAGGCGTCGCCGTCCTCGATCCGACAGCCCCGGCAGAGGGCGGGGCGGGGGAGGCTGCGACCGGCAATTCGGCCTCCGACTTCGCCAGCCGCATCGGCGGCGTGGGCGGCGCGCCGGCCCGGGCCAGCGCAATGACCAATCCCTCGACCACGGTTACGCAGGGCACGCTGATCCCCGCCGTGCTCGAAACCGCAATCGACACCAATGTACCCGGCTTCGTGCGCGCCGTCGTCAGTCAGGATGTGCGCAGCTTCGACGGGACCCGCGTTCTCGTTCCGCGTTCCTCGCGCCTGATCGGCCAGTATCAGTCGGGCCTGCAGAACGGCCAGAAGCGGGCTTATGTCATCTGGACGCGCCTGATCCGGCCGGACGGGGCCTCGGTCAATCTAGCCTCGCCGGCGATTGGCTTCGACGGCACGACCGGCCTGCAGGGCAAGGTCTCCGGCAACGGCTTCTTCAAGCGCTTCGGTTCGGCCATGCTGCTGAGCGTCGTCGGCGGCCTCGGTACGGTGGCGACCGGCGGGGCGGGCGGCGTGCTGATTGGGGGAGCGAGCCAGTCCGCCGCCGCCACCGCCGCGCAGCAAGACGGCCAACGCGGCCCGACGGTGCGCGTCGGCATCGGTGCGCCGATCCGCATTTTCACCAGCCGCGATCTCGATTTCTCCTCGGTCAACTGAGGACGGGGCAGCGTGAGCGCCGACATCCATCCCTTCGTCGCCGACAGCGCGCCCGCGGAAGAAGCGCCGCCGGTCGATCTGCACGGCGAACGCAGCGTCTATCTCGACGCCTATCTCGCACCGTTTCGCGAGTGGTTGGAACGAGACACGGTCACCGAAATCCTCGTCAATCGTCCCGGCGAAGTCTGGGTCGAAGATGCAGCGCTCGGCGGGATGCACAAGGTCGAGCGGCCCGAGATCGACGATCGACTTATCCAGCGTCTCGCCGAACAGGTGGCGCGGGTCAGCCATCAGGGGATCAACCGCGAACATCCGCTCCTCGGCGCAACCCTACCGGACGGAGCCCGCATCCAGTTCTGCGGCCCGCCTGCAGCGCGCAAGCACTGGGCCCTCGCGATCCGCCGGCACCGCCGGCTCGACCTGCCGCTGGACGCCTACGACACCGGGCCGCTTTCGCCGCCGACGCGCGGTGCCATGCCCGATCCGCAGGCGGAGCCGGTGGCGTTCCTGCGCGAGGCCATCGCCCAGCGGCGCACGATCCTCGTTTCCGGCGGCACCAGCACGGGAAAGACCACCTTCCTCAATGCCATGCTCGGCGAGATTCCGAAGCAGGAACGCGTCGTGTTGGTGGAGGATACACCCGAGCTGAAACTGCCGGGCGAAAACGGCGTCGGCCTTGTGGCAGTGAAGGGCGAACTGGGCGAGGCCAAGGTCACCGCCAATGAGCTGCTGCAAGCCGCGCTGCGCTTGCGTCCCGACCGCATCGTGCTGGGCGAGTTGCGCGGAGCAGAAAGTGTCAGCTTCCTGCGCGCCATCAACACCGGCCATCCGGGCAGTTTCTCGACTGTTCACGCCAACAGCCTGCGCGGCGCGCTGGAGCAATTGTCGCTCATGGTCATGCAGACGGGAATCGGCCTGAATCGCAGCGATACCATTGCCTATGCGGCCAGCGTTATCGACGTGATCGTGCAGTTGGGGCGCGATGAGACAGGCAAACGCGGCATTACGCAGATCGCGGAAAGCCACACGCTGGTTTAGACTGCGTATCGGCAGACCATCGGATGCCGTGGCGTCAAGGCGCGACCAATCTGCGACGCAAGAACAACACTCGGTAAAAATCAGCGGGCTTACGCGCAACAATCCTGCGCGAGACCTTGCGCGCATACGAATGTGTGTTAGCGTTGCTACCGAAACCGCAAAGACGGTTCATGGAGAGGAGAGGGTTTATGAAGGTACGGGCTACCCTGCTCGCGGGTATCTGCGCGAGCGCGATTTCATTCCCGGCATTTGCTCAGGAAGCCACCGACGACGATCTGGAAAATCCCAATTTCGGGCAGAACGTCATCGTCGTGACCGCACAACGCCAGGCGCAAAGCCTGCAGGAAGTGCCGATCGCCGTCAGCGCATTCGATGCCGAAGCGCTCGAAGCGCAGCAGATCGAGAACGCCAGTGACCTTCAGCTGACCCTGCCGAACGTTTCCTTCACCAAATCGAACTTCACCGCTTCGAGCTTCACCATCCGCGGCATCGGCGACCTGTGCGTCGGCGTCACCTGCGACAGCGCGACGGCCATTCACGTCAACGGATCGCCCCTGTTCGGCACGCGCCTGTTCGAGACCGAGTATTTCGATCTCGAGCGCGTTGAAGTGCTGCGCGGTCCGCAGGGTACGCTATTCGGTCGCAATGCGACGTCCGGCGTGGTCAACGTCGTCACGGCAAAGCCCGAAATGGGTGTGTTCCGTGGCGCTGCCGAATTCGAATACGGCAATTACAACAGCATCAAGGCGAAGGGCATGGTGAACGTGCCGCTGGGCGATACGCTGGGCGTTCGGGTGGCCGGTTACTATCTGAACCGCGACGGATTTACCGAAAACCTCTTCGACAATTCGGACATCGACGGCCGCGACATGTACGCGGTGCGCGGATCGCTACGGTTTGAACCGACCGAAAGCACGACGATCGATCTCATGGGCTTCTATTTCCGTGAGAACGATGATCGTCTGCGCATCCAGAAGCAGACTTGCCAGCGCGACCCGACCGGCGTGCTCGGCTGCCTCAACAACCGCCGGGATTTCGACAGCACCAATGCGAACTCGACGCTTGCTACCGTTCTCACCTCGGTCGAACTGTTCCGGATCCAGGGCATTCCGGAAGGGCTTGCCCTGGGCAGCGTCTACGGTCCCGATGGCTACGCCAACTTCAACGAGCCCAACGATGTCCGCACGGTAAACACGGCTTTCACGCCCGAATACTTCGCCGACGAACTTCAGTTGCAAGCGCATGTCGATCAGAACATCGGCGCGATGAACCTGTCGCTGACAGGCCTCTATCAGGAAACCACCGTCGATTCTCGGCAAGATTACAACCTCGGCATTCTGGATCGCACCGGATATGCCACCGGGCTCAACACCTTGGCGTTTCTAGCTGCCAACGGAATTCCGACAGGGCTTCCGGCGCCGGCCTTCATCCCGGGATCGAACGCCTATTTCGCTCCCATTGCCGATGCGCTCATTCCGAATGGTCCCAACGGCCAGCTTTGCACGTCGGACAATGACGACGGAAACCGTGGCGTCTTCGAAGGCAACGCAATCTGCAGCGATGTGCCGCTGTCGTTCGACAGGTCCAACCAGGATCAGACAGCCTGGTCGGCCGAGGCGATTCTCACCAGCGACTTCGACGGGCCGTTCAACTTCCTCGTCGGCGGTATCTATGCCGAAACGGAAGTCAGCGAGAACAGCTATTACGTGAACTCGTTCGGCCTCGATTACGCGACCGCCATTCTCGGGACGTTCTCGGCCTTCGCCAACGGGCTTCCGCCGTCTTATCTCGCGACGTCGATGTATCGGAACAACACCACCGACTTCAAACTGGAGAGCTTCGGTGTGTTCGCGGAAGTCTATTTCGACATTACGGACAAACTGACGTTCACCGGCGGCCTGCGTTACAATGACGATACGAAATCGGTCGCTGCACGCACTACGCTGGCGAACTTCCTCAATCCGTTCGGAGGCGGCGATCCGTTCGACTCGCCGTTCGTCGGGACGTTCGATGCCGATGCCAGCGTCCCCGGCAACCAGTTGCTGCAGGAACGCGATGTGTCGTTCAACGCCATCACGGGGCGCGCGGTGCTCGATTACGAGATCACGCCTGACAACAGCCTCTATTTCTCCTACTCGCGCGGCTATAAATCCGGCGGCATCAACCCGCCGCTGTCGCCGATCTTCGCAGTGTCGGAGAGCTTCGATTCCGAAAGCATCGATGCCTTCGAAATCGGCTCGAAGAATGTCTTCCTCGACGGCGCAGCGCAGGTGAACCTGACGGGCTTCTACTACAAATACAAGGACCTGCAGCTCAGCCGCATTGTCGCCCGGACGTCGGTCAACGACACGATCAATGCCAACATCTGGGGTGTCGAGCTCGAGACCATCCTGCGGCCCAGCTACAACTGGCTTGTCAACATGAACCTGAGCTACTTGAATGCAGAGGTGGCCGGCGACCAGTTCTTCAGCGATCCGCGCGATCCCGGCGGCGGCGATCCCGACGCCGTCATCATCAAGGATATCTCCAACGGCGCGTTTTGCGCAGTGACCGGCGCGGGTGCCAACGCCTTTGTCGCCGCGGTCAATGGCGGACTTGGCCTACAAGGGCCGGGACCGTTTCCGGCCGATGGCGGTATCGCATCCACCGGTGCATTCTCGATCTGTTCGGTCCTTGCCGATCAGGTGACGGCGATCGGCGGCCTGTTCGGCGGCGTGAATGTCCTCAGCCCCGGTGTCGAGAAGAACCTGCGCGGCAACAAGCTGCCGCAGGCTCCGGAGTTCAAGGCGTCGGTCGGTGTTCAGTATACCGCCGAGTTCGGCAACGGGATGTCGCTCGTGCCCCGCTTCGACCTTGCGTTTACCGGCACTCAGTACGGGAACGTGTTCAATGGAGCGGTCAATCGCATCGAGCCTTTCGTACAGGCCAATGCCCAGATCCAGCTTAACGGCGCGAACGATCGCTGGTTCGTGCGGGGTTTTGTGCAGAACATCTTCGACAGCGACTCGGTGACCGGACTTTATGTCACTGACGCGAGCTCGGGGAACTTCACGAATATCTTCACGCTCGACCCGCGGCGCTACGGCATCGCGGTGGGCGCGAAGTTCTAAGCCTAAGACCTGATAAAAGGGGGAGGAGGGGCGGCTTGCGGGCCGCCCCTTTTTTCGTGCCCGCTCCACCGCTGCGACGCCCTTTTATTTCGTCGAGGTCGCGAAGGGCGAGAAGTCGGTGTCGGTATCGAAAATCTCGACCCCTTCGACGCGTTTCAGCCAGTTTATCGCCCAATAGGTGAAGGGCGTCAGGAGGGCTTCCCACAGCGTCTTGATCAGCCATTGCGAAAAGGCCACCTGCCACAGCAGTTCCACCGGCCACCCGGCGAGCCCCCAGAAGGCGAGCGGATAGAAGATCAGGCTATCTAAGCCCTGACCGACCACGGTCGATCCGATGGTGCGGGTCCAAAGCGCGCGGCCTTCGGTCCAGATTTTCATCTTGGCCATGACGAGGCTGTTGGCGAACTCACCGACCCAGAAGGCGACCATGGAGGCGAGCACGATGCGCCAGCTATTGCCGAAAACGAATTCATAGGCCGCCTGTCCCGGCCAGCCGTCCGCCGCCGGCAATCGGACCACGACCCATGCCATGAAGGCCATGAACAGCAGCGCTGCGAAACCGGTCCAGATCACCCGTCGCGCGCGGGCGTAGCCATAGACTTCGGTCAGGATGTCGCCGATGATGTAGCTTACCGGGAAGAACAACACGCCTGCGCCGAACGACCATGTGCCGATGACCGGCAGCACGACATAGCTCGGCTTCGATGCCCCGATGAGGTTCGACAGCAGCAGGATTGTGACGAACGCCGCCATCACCAGATCGTAATAGCGGAAGCGCGGCTGCTGGCAGCCTGGCGCGGGCGATGCGTGATTTTCCATGGCAAAGCCGCCTAGAGCCGATTGGCGCTGCGGAAAAGCGGCGTTATGACAAACACGGCGCGCGCCCGTAGCTCATCTGGATAGAGCGCGAGACTTCTAATCTTGAGGCAGCAGGTTCGAGTCCTGCCGGGCGCGCCAGTTTACCATGGAAGTGCGCACCGGTGCCGTATCGGCACCGGGCGTGCTTACTGCCCGAACCAAGCTGGCCAACGGGCCACGAACGGTAAGCTGTTCCTTGGTCATCACGACCTCACTGACGAAGGCCTGCACGTAATTCTTGCGCAGTGCCGGGTTGTCGGGATCGGTGAGCTTTTTCTTCAGACCGGCCGCGAAAGCGGCGAGCGTGTCCCTGTCGATGCGGTCCTGCTTGTTACCGCACTGGCGTTCGAGCAGATTGATCTCCTCATCGAGCGCGGCGCGTCTCGACTGGTGGCCCGCGAGCCGCTTCTTGAGATCCTTGTCCTTTGGATCGACGAGGCCTGCCTCGATCGATTCGAAGAGACGCTGGATGGCGGTTTCGGCGGCAGTGCGCTCGTTGCGCAGCGTGACGATGTCACGCTTGCGCTTGGCATCGGCACCCGCCGAGCGCTCGAGAAGCTGCGCCAGAAGCTTCTCTAAGCGGGCAGGATCAAGCAAACGCTGCTCGAGAACTTCGACGACGGCGTTATCTACTTGCTGCATGGGAACATTGTTGCCGCCGCAGGTGCGATCTTTCTTCCGGCGCACGTTCGAACAGGAATAGTAGCGATATTGGCCACCCTTGACGTTCATCAGCATCATAGTGCCGTCGCAGCCCGGGTTGCCGCAGCGACCGAGGCCAGAGAGCAGGACCGGGCTCGAATGGGACCGCGCCGGCGTCATCTTGGGGTTGCGTGACTTGAGGATCGCCTGGACCTTGTCGAAGGTCTTTTCCGGAATGATCGCGGGGACTTCGACCTTGATCCATTCCTCGCGCGGACGCTTCGTGTTCGTGCGGCTGTCCTTCGTGTTGTAATAATGGCGACCGACATAGGTCTCGCGCGTCAGGATCGTATGAACCAGCGCGGGCGTGAACTTGCGACCACGGTAGCTCAAACCCATTTCATTGAGGTGCTGGGAAAGCTTGCCGATGCCCATCGATGCCTTACCACCGCCACCAACATAGGCGCCATAGACATACTCGACCGTAGCGGCCTCGGACGAGACGACCCTGAGCTTCTTCTTGTGTTTCTTGCCGCGGATTTCCGAGCGGAGGCTGCGATCCGTTCCAGAAACCGTCTTCGGCATTGCGGCGCATCACCGCCGTCACCTGTTCGGCATTGATGTCGCTGGCAGCTGCATCCATTGCCGTGATGATCGCCCGTTGCAATCGCGCATGGGGTCCAGGGGTGATGTGCTGCGTCGCGCTGAGCAGGTCCACACCGTTCTTTTCGAGCTTCCGACGGTAGCCTTCGGTCTCATAATCATCGCGGAAGAAGCGCGAGAAGCTGTAGATGAATACTGCCGCGTAGGGCCGGGACTTCGAGCAGCTATCGGCAATGAGACGCTGAAACTCCGGCCGGTTGGCGGAGCGACCGCTGATCCCGCCATGGATATACCAATGGACGATGGTATAGCCAAGCCGCTCGGCCTCCCGCGCGATGCCGGACTTCTGTTCGTCCATCGACGTTCCGGCTTCCGCCTGCTTGCGAGTGGAAACGCGGATATATCCGGTGGCAGGCAGAAGGTCGGTCACGGAAGGTCAATGTCCTTAGGGCAGCGTGAGAGGATCGAGGCGAACAGTTCGCTGAGCCACAGCAGTTCTTCCTCTAGGGTCCGGACCCATAAACGGGATTCACAGCAGCATCGAGATGTGATTCACCTGCCTCCAGCGAGGAGGTGTGGTGGATGGCGGATTTCTTCTGGTTTTCGGATGAGCAGTGGGCGCGGATTGAACCGCT
>CANMMR010000004.1 GCA_947499095.1 uncultured Erythrobacter sp. | reverse complement strand
CGGCTCGATGAAGCCTTGCGAAAGTCCGGCGGCGAGGCAGTTCCTCGTCCAGCTGTCCTTCACTCGGCCATCGGCATCTTTGTCGGAGATGTATTTGGACGAATAGACGTAGCCATTGCCGAAACGACTGGTCAGCGGAATCGACCAGCGCCAGCCATTGCTCATCGCAACGGCATCGGTTTGTGGCCTGAACGGTTCGCGATGCTTGGTCGGCATGACGACGGCGCGGTCGCTGAAGAGGTTGTCCGCGAAGGAAATGAATTCTGCCCCGAGCGCCTGCTGTGCAATCAGCGAGCGGAAGCCCGAGCAGTCGACGAAAATGTCCCCTTTGATCCGCTCGCCGCCTTCGCAAAGCAGCGCAGCAACATTGCCGTCTGCAGCTAGCTGTACCTCGTCTACACGAAGAGGCTTGTGGTCTACCCCTTGTTGTACCGCCCAATCGCGCAGGAATGCGCCGAGCTTGTGGGCGTCGAAATGGTAGCCGTAACTCGGCGGGAAGGGAAAATTTTCACGGGGCTGCGGGGCTTTACGTGCATCTGCGAGCGTCTCGGCGATGAACCAGTCATCGGGGTGGGCCGGTACGTCGACCCCCCGGCGCGCGAGCATGCAATTGTGCAGGAAGCCCGGCTCGCTGTGCAGGTCTGTGGGTGCGGGGAAGGGGTGGAAGTAGCTTTCGAAACCGGGCCGCTCGCTCCAGCCGGTGAAGCGGATGCCGAGCTTGTATGTCGCATCACAGGCCGCCATCCATTCGGCCTCCTTGATGCCGAGATGGTCGAAGAAGGCTTTGAGCTGCGGCGTCGATCCCTCACCGACGCCGATGATGCCGATCCCGGGGCTTTCGACAACGGTCACCGATCCGCCGCGTGCCCCCCACTCGTGATGGAGCAGGCAGGCGGTAATCCAGCCGGCGCTGCCGCCGCCGAGGACGACGACGCGGGGAGGGGTGGGAGCGCTCACCCGCCAGTGGGTATCAGCCTGATCGCGAAGCCGCCACCCGGCGCCATGCGCAAGTCTAGCACGTCTGCGGATGTGACGGTCCGGTCTTCGATCACGATCTCGAACCGCGCATCGCCGCGATAGTCAGAGGTCGGGCCGTCGCGGTAGATTTCGGCGCGATAGGATTTTCCGGGATCGAGGAAGTCGAGCGAAACCCGGGCGTCACGCCCCTGCTCGTCCGCGCCGCCGCCCACGAACCATTCATCGCTGTTCCGGTCCTTGCGCGCGGTGACGACATATTCACCCACGGCGGCGTCGAGAATGCGGCTTTCCGACCAGTCGGCGGGAACGTCCTTGATGAACTGGAAGGGCTCGGGATGCTCGGCATAATGTTCGGGCAGGTCGGCGACCATCTGGATCGGCGAATAGATCAGTACATATTCGGCCAACGCCCGTGCCATCGTCATTTCGAGCGGCTGGCCGCGTCCCTGCAGGCTGAGGACGCCCGGCGTGTAATCCATCGGGCCGGACAGCATGCGCGTGAACACCAGGGTCGGCACATGGCTCGGCCCATTGGTCGGTACGCCCCAGGCGGCGAATTCCATACCACGTGCGCCCTCGCGACTGACCCAATTGGGATAGGTGCGGCGCAGGCCGGTATCCTTGACCGGCTCATGCGGGTTCACGGCAATCTGCCGCTTGGCCGCCTCGGTCACGACTTTGAGGTGATGGCGCTGCATCACCTGGCTTTCGGTGCATTCGCGCGTCTCGCGGCCATCGGGATGGACGTAGCGCAAATTGCACGCATCGGTGACATAGCCGCTCTTGATCGTTTTGACACCGCGCGCTGCCATCAGGTCGAGCCCGGCAGCAAGCTGGCTTTCGTAATTGCCGACATCGCCGCTGGTTTCGTGGTGACCGACGATCGGCACGCCTTTTGCGGCGGCATAGCGGGCCAGCTCCTCGAAATCGTAGTCGGGATAGTTGTCGGTGAAGCTGAAATCGGCCCCGTTGAAGAACCAGTTGCCGTCCCAGCCGACGTTCCAGCCTTCGACAAGAACGCCCTTGAAACCATGCTCGGCGGCGAAATCGATATAGCGTTTGACGTTCGCGGTCGTCGCGCCGTGTTTCGGGCCGGAGCCCCAGGTTTCCTCGTCGAGATGGAGCGACCACCAGATGCCGACATATTTGTGCGGCGTGAACCAGCTGACGTCGCCCAGCTTGTTGGGCTCGTTGAGGTTAAGCTCGACCAGACTTTCGGCGAGGCCCGCTGCATCGTCGGAAATGCGGATCGTGCGCCACGGCGTCGCAAAAGGCACATCGCGCACCGCGCGCGCGGGCGTGCTGCCGGTCGGGGCCAGCGTTGCGCGGAAGTTCGTGCCCGTGGTCCGCTTGACCCACATGCCTGCGAAGTCGACCAGCGCCGCCTCATGCAGCGCGACATGCGTGCCGTTTTCCATGCGGAAAGTCAGCGGCGTATGCGCGACCGAAACTGCGGAAATCGGCGTCTTCTCGTAGAGATATTCGTAGCGGTTCCACTCGCCGCCGGGGATCCACCAGGCGGTACCATCCTGCGCGATGTTGAACTCGGTCAGCTCCTCGGCGACGTGCAGCGTCTCGCCGACGCTGGTGTCGTCGAACAGATAGCGGAAGGCGACTGCATCGTCGAAAACGCGGAATACGACGCCGAACTTGCGCTTCTCGTCGCTGTCTTCCTCGAAGCGGACGGTCAGCTCGTTGTGATGATCGCGGACGAAGCGTTGCTCGCCCCACGGCTGCTCCCAGGTCTCGTCATGGCTGGCGCGGGCGTCACCGACCACGGCGAGGCGGCGCTCCAGTTTGTCCTGATCGGCCAGCAGGAAGCCCAGGCGGCTGTCGGTCAGCACCGGTTCGCCGCCCTTGGCAACGCGATAGAAGGGGCGCCCTTCGCCATTCACGTTCACGGTGACGCTGATTGTGCCGTCGGGCGATGTGACCACCTCCTCGGCCAGTGCGGCGGGCGCGGCAAACAGCAGGGCGAGGCCGGAGAGGATTGCGAAGGGTTTCATAGCTCGATCACCATTGCGCCATACGGCGGGAGTTCGTCGGGGGTGGCGGAATTTACTGCAGCGAGGACGCTGCCCCGCGCGAGGTCCTGCGGCACGGAGACCGGTTTGCTGCCGAGATTGAACAGGCAGCGGATGTGCTGCCCGTCGGCAAGCCGCTCCATCACGAAGAGATCACCGTTAGTTTCGCACTGCTTCACCGACCCATGATGCAACGCTGGATTGGCGTTGCGCAGCGCGAGCATGGCGCGGGTGTGGTTGAGCAGGGAGTTCTCGTCTTCGTCCTGAGCGACCACCGATTTCGCGGCGTTGTCCTCGCCGACAGGCAACCACGGCTCGGCGTCCGAGAAACCCGAATTCGCCTTATCCGCGCTCCAAGGCATCGGCGTCCGCGCACCGTCGCGGCTCAGCGTCAGCGGCCAGTTGGCGATCGCTTCGGGATCGTGCAGCTGCTCGTAGGGGATATCGACCTGCGAGAGGCCCAGTTCCTCGCCGTAGTAGAGGATGATGTTGCCGCGCAGCGATGCCAGCAACAACGCCTTCATTCGCGCTGCGGCGTCGCGGACGCTTTCGCTCCACCAGCGGCTGATCGCGCGCGGCGCATCGTGGTTCTCGAAGGCCCAGCTCGGCCAGCCCATCCCCTCTTCGTCCGGCCATTGCGCCAGCGCGGCGCAGATCGCGCCCGGCGTCAGTTTTTCGGCGTATAGGAAGTTGAAGCCATAGGCGGAATTGAGATGTGTTTCGCCTTGCGTGAAAGCCTTCATCTCGCGCTCCGCCTCGTCTCCGCCGACTTCGGCAACGGTGAAGATGCCGTCGTAGCTGTCGGTCAGCGCACGAAGGCGTTCGATGAAGGCGGGGATGTCCGCATGGCTCTGATTGTAGGTCTTGAGCTGGAAATCGAACGGGCGCGTGCGTGGTTTGTCGGTGGCAGGCGCGGGCGGATTGTCGCGCAATTGCGGGTCGTGCATCGCGAAATTCAGCGCATCGATGCGGAAACCGTCCACTCCGCGCTCCAGCCAGAAGCGCATGACGTCGAGGATCGCCTGCTGAGTTTGCGGATTATGCAGATTCAGCTGCGGCTGGCTGCTCAGGAAATTGTGCAGGTAATACTGTCCGCGTCGGGCGTCCCAAGTCCACGCGGGACCCCCGAACACGGATTGCCAGTTCGACGGAGGTGACCCGTCGGGCTTGGCGTCGGACCAGACATACCAGTCGTTCTTCGGATTGGTTCTGTCGGAGCGACTTTCGGCAAACCACGGATGATCGTCCGAAGTGTGCGAATAAACCTGGTCGATGAGCACCTTGAGGCCGATTTCGTGGGCGCGGGCGACCAGCGCGTCGAAGTCGGCGAGCGTGCCGAAGATCGGATCGACATCGCAATAATCGGCGACGTCGTAACCGAAGTCCTTCATCGGCGAGACGAAGAAAGGGGAAATCCAGATCGCATCCACTCCGAGCGAGGCCACATAGGGAAGCCGCCGGGTAATTCCCGGCAGATCGCCGATCCCGTCGCCATTCGAATCCTGGAAGCTGCGCGGATAGATCTGGTAGATCGCCGCGCCTTTCCACCACGGCATCGTCGCGCTCGCGGGATCGGCCTGCATCGAGGGATCGTGGCGGTTCACTCGGCGCTCTCCGACACGCGGCACAGCGCCCAGCCGAAGGCGGGCAGGGTGAAAGCTGCGCTTCCGGGGACGGTCACGGCAGCGGGGCAGCTTCCGGCAAGCGTCGCCAGTTCGCGGGCTCCGTAGTCGAGCACGACATTTGCGCTCCGTTCAGCCCCGGTGGTGTTGAACACCGCCAGATATTCGGTGCCATCATCGGGATCGAAGCGGCTGACGGCGAAGATACCCGCCTCCTGCTCGTAATGCCGCACGACCTGCTTGCCGCGCGTGAGAGCAGGGTGCTCCTTACGGATCGCGGAAAATTCGGAGATCAGGCGGAACAGCGGGTGGCTCTCGTCGAAATTGCTCTTCGCCGTTGTTGCGTCGGTGCCGATCAGGTCGTTGTCGTTGTAGACCGCTGTCTGAGAGGGGAACATGTCCTCACGCGCCAGCTGGTCGTTGCCGTCACCGACGAAACCCTGTTCGTCGCCGTAATAGATCACGGGGCTGCCGCGCAGGCTCAGCATCATTGCATGGCCCAGCATGACGCGAGCCAGAAGTTCGTCCTGCGAGATTTCGGGCTTGTCCCGTTTGATGAGCGTCGAAAAGCGCCCCATGTCGTGATTGCCGAGGAAAGTCGGCAGGCCGAGCGCGGTTTCCTCGCCGCCTTCGTAGAGCACGTCGCCATCGAACATGTGTGCCAGCGCCACCGTGCCTTGATCGCGCCCCAGTAACTCGCGCATGGCCGCCTGGAAGGCGAAATCGAGCACGGCGGGCAATTTGTCGCGGCGGGTGTATTCGGCGATGTAGCCGTTCTGGGGAATATCCTTGTAGACCTCCCCGAACATATGGAAGTTCGGGATACCTTCTTCCTCCGCGACTTTCTCTAGCGCAGGGACGAAGACCTGCCAGAAACCGGGATCGACGTGACGGGCGGTATCGATGCGAAACCCGTCGACGCCGAAATCGCGCACCCAGCCGGAGAAGATCTCGATCATTCCCTCACGGACGCGCGGATGTTCGGTGAACAGGTCGTCCAGCCCGGCGAAGTCGCCGGATCGGCTGTCCTCGCCGGTGAAGCTGCTGTTGCCGCGATTGTGGTAATAGATCGGATCGTTCAGCCAGGCGGGGACTTTCACGTCTTTCTCGGCGTCGGGGACTAACGGCTTATAGGCGAAGTTTGGGTTCACCAGCTTGGCGAAGTTCGCCTCGCTGCTGTCCTCGTCGCCCGTGAAGCCCGGGTTGATCCGCGCGCCCGACACATCGCCGACGGTCGAATAGGGATAATCGCCTTTGCTGCGATATTCGAAATTGGTCGCCGGCCCGTCGGCATAGGTGATGACGTCGGCGGTGTGGTTGGTGATGATGTCCATATAGACCTTCATCCCGCGTGCATGCGCTGCATCGACGAAGGCCTTGAACTCCCCGCGCGTGCCGAAATGGCCGTCGGGGCGGGTAAAGTCGGTGACCCAATATCCGTGATAGCCCGCGCTTTCCTCGCCCGGGGGGCCCTGGACGGGCTTGTTCTGAAAGATCGGCGCGAACCAGATCGCCGTGACGCCGAGCGTCTCGAGATAGTCGAGGCGCTGGGTCAGGCCCTTGAGGTCGCCCCCGTGAAAGAACCCCTTGGCCGTCGGGTCGAAGCCTGTTTCGAGCCTGCCTCCGGTGAAATCGCCAGTATCGTTCGAAGGATCACCATTCTCGAACCGGTCGGGGAGCACGAAGTAAACGATTTCTTCGGAAGGTGCGCGCTCGCGGAATTCTCGCGTGTCGGCGGTCGCCGACGTTTGCGCGTGGGCGCAGGCACTCATGCCGAGCGCGAGAAGGGGCAGGGCGAAGCGGATCATGCGGGCACTCCCGGTGTTGGTGCGGAGGTCATCATG
This sequence comes from uncultured Erythrobacter sp., assembly GCA_947499095.1. Classification (GTDB taxonomy): domain Bacteria; phylum Pseudomonadota; class Alphaproteobacteria; order Sphingomonadales; family Sphingomonadaceae; genus Qipengyuania. Next base: position 282,012 of record CANMMR010000004.1, on the reverse strand, counting down.
GATTGCAGGAAATCGAGATGGCGCGGCATCTGGCGCACCTCCTCGACCAGTGCGGCTTCGGTGCCGTCGAGCAGGGCGCGAAGGTCGGTTTCGGGCAGTGCATCGGCCAGCGGGTTGTACCCCCGTGCCTCCACGCCTTGGCCGACCAGCACCTGGAACCAGCCGACATCGGTGAACAACTCTTCGTGTTCGCGATGGATAAGGCCGGTGGCGCGCCACTGGTCGAGCTTGGCGAGAAGCGTATCGGGTAGTTCCATCGCGCGAACCTCGTCCCAGAACGGCTGACACTCGCGCGCATTGGCGGTGTAGTGGAGGATCAGGAAGTCGCGGATGCGCGTCCATTCGAAATCGCACTGGGCGTTGAACCAGTCGACGATTGCGGGATTGGGTTCGGCGCCGGGAAGCACGCTGAGGAAGCGGCTGATGGTCGACTGGATGAGGTGGATGGAGGTCGATTCCATCGGCTCGAGAAATCCTGCCGAGAGACCCACGGCGAGGCAGTTCTTGTGCCACATTTTTCGCCGTATCCCGGTTGTGAACGGGATCGCTCGCGGTTCGGCAAGGGGGTCGCCGTCAAGATTGGCTAGCAGCGTGTCGGCTGCTTCGTCGTCGTCCATATGCGCGGTCGAATAGACAAGGCCGTTGCCGATGCGATGCTGCAGCGGAATGCGCCATTGCCAACCGGCCTTGCGCGCGATGGCTTTTGTATACGGCGTGAAGTCGCCCCCATTTGAACAAGGTACGGCAATCGCCCGATCGCAGCGCAGCCACTGCGTCCATTCCTCGTAACCGGTGTCGAGCGCCTGTTCGATCAACAGGCCGCGAAAGCCGGTGCAGTCGATGAAGAAGTCGCCCTCTACCGTGCGGTTGTCATCGAGATGGAGCCCCGTGATCGCGCCGCTTTCGCCATCCTGCGCCACCCGCGCGATGATGCCCTCGTGCCGCACTACGCCGCGCTCTTCGGCGAATCGGCGCAGATAGGAGGCATAGAGACCGGCGTCGAAGTGGTAGGCATAGGGCATTTCGGGCGCGCCCTGCACCCGTCGCCCGCGCTGCATGCGCATCGTTCGCGCCGCCAACTCGTTCATGGAATAGCGCATCAGCGGCTTGGCGAAACCGAGTTGCTTCGCGCGCAGCCAGTAGTGCTGGAACGGCAGCAAACCGACGCCGCGACCCACGGCGCCGAAGGCGTGCATGTAGCTCTCGCCCTCGCGATGCCACCCGTCGAACTCGATACCGAGCTTGAAGCTGGCTTTCGTCTCACGGACGAAGTCCGCCTCGTCGATGCCCAGGGCACCGTTGAACAGATGGATCTGCGGGATGGTCGCCTCGCCCACGCCGACGGTGCCAATGGCTTCGCTTTCGACCAGCACGATCGATGTGCCGGGCGGTGCGAAGCGCGCGAGCGCAGCAGCCGTCATCCACCCGGCAGTCCCACCGCCGGCGATGACGAAGCGCTTGATGGCGCGTGCATGAGACGTAGCGTCAGGCATGAAAGACTCGATCCCCTCGGGTGATGCAATTGCCGGGCCATAGCAGCAGCGATGACGCGGCAGGCAATTGGGGGCGGGGCGGCCGGGAGGAAGGTGGCCGCCCCGCAAGTCAGCTGGTCAGAAGCGGTAGGATGCCCCGACCAGATAGGTGCGACCGTATTCTTCATAATCGATGATGAACTGGCGGTCGCCGTCGGTGTAGTTGATGAAGGGCTCGTTGGTGAGGTTCAGCGCCTGCAGTGTGACCGACAGGCCTTCCAGCGAAGAACCGTCTTCGAAACGATAGCCGATCTGCGCATCGAAGATCGATTCCGGATAGGTCAGGCGCTGTGCCCGGCTGGCCGAGATTCCAGGGAATTCTGCGAGGAACTCCGTCCGGTAGCGATGGCTCAGACGGGCCTCGAAACCGCTGTTCTCGTAATAGACAGTCGAGTTTACGACCCATTTCGAGAGACCCGGCACGTCGGTTTCAAACGGATCGTCCTCCAGCGGATAGATGGTCAACTCGCTGTCTGTATACGAAACGCTGGTCTGGAAGCCGAAGCCCGAGGCGAAACCGCTCGTGAACGTCGAGAACGGCAGCGAGAGGCTCGCTTCGATCCCGCGAATGTAGCCATCGGCCCGGTTGTCGGGCGCGCTCACCAGTCCTAGATAAGTCGTCGCATCGGCGAAGGCGCGCTGCTGCGGTGACAGGATCGGGCGCAGGTAGCTGAAGTCGCGGACCACCGATGCGTTGGGGTTCACGAAATCGTCCAGCCATTTGTAGTAACCGGCAATGGCGAAATATCCTGCACCGCCGAAATACCATTCGTAAGACAGGTCAAAGCCGTTGGCGATATAGGGCCGCAGGCGCGGGTTGCCGCCTCCGCCGCTGAAGATCGATCCGGTCTCGATATCGACGACGTCGCTGACGCCGGCGTTGGACGACGCGCTGAGGTAGTCCATCCGGGCACGCGACAAGGTACGCGCCGCGCCAAAGCGCAGTTTCATGTCCGGCGCGATCTCGAAGTTGAGCGTCATGCTCGGCAGGATGTGCGAATAGTCTTCCGTCTCGAACACCGGGATGGCGCCGGCACCAACACCCCCATCGGAATCGAAGCCGGCAGAACTTTGTTGCGTAAAGACCGCCTGCACGCCCATATTACCGGTGACTGGCAGTGATCCGAGCATGGTGTCGATGTCCATACGCAGATAGCCAGTGTAGACATCCTCCGTCACCGTCCAGTCCCCCGGATAGGGCAGATCGGAGCTCTCGATGCTCGTCAGGATGTAGGTCCCGTCATTCAGCAGCGCGAACGGATCGTAAGCGACCTGCGGACCGAAACCGAGGAAGCCGAGGCTGGCAATCGGATCGAGCAGCGCGCTTTCGGGGATCGGCGCGCGCGTGGTGGCACCATCCGCGATGAAGGCGCCGTTCGGGCCGGCAAGGCTCAGGAAGTTCTGCGTGATGTCGCGCGATTTCTGGCGGTGATCGTAGGAAAATCCAGCCACGAGGCTCTTGATCGTATCGTCATCCACCTTGCCGACGACTTCACCGCGCATGGTCCACAGCTCGTCGTCCGTGGTCGTGTCGTTGATGAAGCCTGCCTGCACGATGCCGCGCCCGCCACCCCAGCCGCGGGGGTCGGTCAGCTGGATCAGGCTAGTATCGGAATAATCGATCCGGTTGGTGAACTGGAACGGGAAGCCCCCGCTATTGCGCGTATAGGTGACGACATCGCCCATGTTGAAGCCGGGGCCGGTCTGCGCAGCGAAGTTGAGGCCCGAATAGCTCTCGATCTGCTGCAACCGGCGGTCGGCGCGCGAATAGGCGACATCGGCCATCAGGATAACATCGTCGTTTTCGTATTTCGCATTGTAACCGATGGCGAGCGTTTCAACGTCCTTGCGGTCGTCGTCGTTGCGAACCACCGGCTGGACGTTGGAGAAGGTCACACTCTCCGGGAAGTCGCCGCCACTGGTCGAGTCGATATTCGCGCCCGAACCCCAGCCGGGGTTGAGCGGAAACTCGATGCCGCGCTGCGGAATGCGCTCGCGATAATCGGCGTAGAATACGTCGAGCGTGCCGCTCCACTCGGGCGTCGGCTGCCATTCGACAGTGCCGAAAACGCCCAGACGGTCGAGATCGACCGAGCGAGCGAGGGGCTTCATGCCGCCGAGCACACGCTGGCCGGAATCGTCGGGATAGCCCCAGGCATTGAACCGCTCGACCTGGCTCGGGCTGGACTGATAGGCGACGCCCACGGCCACACCCAGCGTGTCGTCGGCGAATTGGTCGACATAGGTGCCGGTGGCGCGATAGCCCCAGCCATCGATGTCGGGATTGAGCGAGCCGTCCTCGTTGAATTCGAGGCGACCCGAGAGCGAGATGATCCGCTCGCCCTTCGACAGCGGGCGGATGGTACGCAGGTCGACCGTACCGGCGAGGCCCTGCCCGATGAGGCCGGCATAGGGCACCTTGTAGATGACGCCCTGGTCGATGAGCTCGGCCGGATACTGGTCGTATTCGACGGCGCGATTGTCGCCCGAGGAGACGAGCTGGCGACCGTTGAGCAGCGAATTCGAATAGTCGGGACCCAGGCCGCGAACCGAAAGGCTCTGGGCACGACCGTCGACACGCTGGACGGCGAGGCCGGGCAGGCGGCCCAGCGTTTCCGCGATCGAGACGTCGGGAAGCTTGCCGATATCTTCCGAGCTGAAAGCTTCCGCAATGACCGGAGTGTTGCGCTTCAGGCCGACCGCAGTTTCCAGCGACTGGCGATAGCCCTCGACGACAATGACGTTATCGGCAGCGACTGCATCGTCTTCGGGCTGCGATTCCTGGCCCGGCTCGATGGTCGCTTCCTGCGCGATGCCGGGCGACGCAAGCGCGGCGAGCGCGATCGAAATGGCGCCGGTACTGATGCCCCCGGCAAGAGACTTGCGAAATGCCATGATTTCTCTCCCAATGGCCCGGCTTGTGTGCAGTCCCGGACCGAATCCTAATCCCGACAGGCGGCTCAGCGGCAGCCTGTTCATCGTCTGGATAGGTCGCAAATCGGGCGGTCAGCTAGAGAGCATACGTATACGCAATGCGGCGGCAGGGGCCGCGCGTCGCCGAAATGTCACAACTTCTGGCGCCGGTCAGGAAAGAAAAAGGTTGAGCGTCAGGCGACCGGTGCGCGGGTCGGGATCGGGTGTAAAATTGCTCGGCAGATCGGCGCAATGCAGCGTGTTACCGCGGTAGATCGCCATCGCGTTAAAGCGCCCTTCGATGCGGTGGACTTGCTCGAAGAGTTCGGTGTCGCCGGAGATGTAGCCCGTAGCTGGCAGGCCGACTTTGTCGATCCCCTGCTCCAGCTTCGATCGATAGCTTTCGAACCTCGTCGCATCGACGCTCTCGAAGCCTGTGGCCCGCTGGCGATAGAACCCCGTGCCCCCGCGTTCCGCCCGGTCGAGATACAGCAACACGGCGATCCGTTCACCCTCGACCCCATCGAAATGCGGGAGGCGTTGGATCGGCGCAAGGTCTGATGGTGCCTGGGTTACGAGGCTGAGATAGCACTCGCGATAGCGAGGCGGGCGAACGAGGGCGAAGTCTTCCACGATGCGCTGCAGCAGCGGGTCAACCAGCGGCATGGCGATCGCTTCGGAAACCGGCGCGCGCACGCCGGGATAGAATTCTACGTGCTGTGCGAACCGATGGCGCGCGGCGATTTCGATCACGAGGTCCGCGTCGACCAGCGCATCGTCCACCTCGATGAGTGGCTGCCGTTCCTTGCCGAAATGGCGCGTGGCAATCCGTGCATTGGCATTCAGGGCGAGCGGGCTATTCATTGTCGTCGCGCCATACAGGCAAAAAGGCGGCGAATGGAACTGCGGCGCGATTGCCTCCGCGCTGCCTGCTGCTAAGGTCTGCGGCGAAGGCTCGTCAGGACGGGCCGGGAGGAGAGAGATGGGTCGCAAGCCGACAGGTCGGCCGACCAGCTTCGACATCGCCTATGCGGCGGGGGTCTCGCAGCCCACCGTGAGCCGCGCGTTGCGGGGCGACCGTGCGGTCAGCGCCAAGACCCGCGAGCGCATCCAGCAAATCGCCCGCGACCTCAAATACACGGTCGACAAGAACGCCTCGTCGCTGCGCTCGCAGCGGTCGAACACGATCGCGCTGCTGTTCTTCGAGGACCCGACGCCCGACGAGAGCATGATCAATCCTTTCTTTCTCGCCATGCTGGGATCTATCACGCGCGCCTGTGCCGATCGCGGGCTCGACCTGCTCATCTCCTTCCAGCGGATGGAGGATGACTGGCACGTCCAGTATCAGGACAGCCACCGTGCTGACGGGCTGATCCTGCTCGGCTATGGCGACTATACGGTCTATCGCAAGCGGCTCGACCAGCTCGAAGCGCAGGGCACCCATTTCGCGCGCTGGGGATCGGTGTCGTCCGACAGCAGTGGCGTGACCGTGGGGACGGACAACCATGCTGCGGGCGTGATCGCCGGTCGGCATCTTGCCGAGACCGGACGCAAGGCGGTCGCCTTCCTCGGCCACGCGGACGAGCACTATCCCGAATTCGCGGGTCGGTATGCTGGGCTGTGCGAGGGTCTTCGCGAGTCGGGCATCGAGGCGGATCGCGCGCTGCAATTCGACGCGATCACGACCGAGGAAGCTGGTCATGCTGCGGCCGAAGCGCTGCTGGCGAGCGGCAAGGCCTTCGATGCGGTCTTCGCTGCCAGCGACCTTATCGCGATCGGTGCCATGCGTGCTCTGGCCGAGGCGGGGCGCAGCGTGCCGGGCGATGTCGCCGTAGTCGGGTTCGACGATATTCCCGCCGCCAGCCTCACCACACCACCCTTGACCACGGTGATGCAGGACATTCGCGGTGCCGGGCAGGCATTGGTCGAAACGCTCATCGCGCAGATCGAGGATCGGGACCTGCCGCCGCGTAAGCTGCCGGGTAAACTGATCGTGCGCGGATCGAGCGCCTCCTGCTGAGGCCCTCTACGTATTCGTATACGTTCTTGGCGGAGAGGGGTCGCCATGCCAGCGTAGCACCCTGAATAGTCGAGCGGACGCCAAGATCCGCGCGCAAGGGACTGAGGATACGTATTGATGGCCACGACACCGGCGGTGGACGCCGCACGCAAGCCGCATATGGGCTGGGGTGGGCTCGCCAACATCAGCTTCGGCTTTTTCGGCATCCAGATCGGCTTCGTGCTGCAGAACTCGAACATGAGCCGCATCTTCCAGACGGTCGGTGCCTCGCTGGACGATTTGCCTGCGCTATGGGTCGCAGCGCCGCTGACCGGGCTGATCGTGCAACCGATCATCGGCCATCTGTCGGACAAGACGTGGAACCGGTTCGGCAGGCGACGGCCCTATTTCATGACCGGCGCTTTGCTGGCCGCAATTTCGCTCTTCCTGATGCCGCTTGCGCCAGCATTCGCGGCCCCGCTGCTGTTTGCCGCTGCGCTATTGTGGGTGCTCGATGCGAGCCTCAACATCGCGATGGAGCCGTTCCGTGCCTTCGTGGGCGACATGCTCGACAGGTCGCAACATGCGACCGGCTATGCGGTGCAGACGGCCTTCATCGGCGCGGGCGCGGTAGTCGCTGCCATCTTCCCGTGGCTCCTCGAACAGTTCGGCGTCAGCAATGTCGCGCCTGCCGGCCAGATTCCCGACACGGTCCGCTGGAGCTTCTGGGCGGGCGCGGTCGCGCTGTTCTGCGCCATCGGCTGGACGGTGATGACTACGCGCGAATATTCTCCTGAGGAAATGGCACGCTTCGAAGCGGAGCGCGCGGTCGAGGCGGGAGCCCCTGTGCGAGCGCTTGCCGCCAGAAGCTACGGTAGCGCACTGGTCTGGATCGCAGCGGGCGCGGTCGTCGCATTGCTGGTCGCTCCGCTCGGGCTGGAGAAGGAAATATACCTGCTCGGTGGCCTGCTGGCGACCTATGGCGCGCTCAGCGCCATCGCCATTTCCATGGCCAAACAGGGCCGATCGGCAAACATGCTGTCGAGCATCGTCGGCGATTTCTCGGGCATGCCGGATACCATGAAGCGGCTCGCGCTGGTGCAGTTCTTCAGCTGGTCCGCTCTCTTCATCATGTGGATCTATTCCGGGCCGATCGTGTCGCAATATTTCTACGGCAGCGCCGATCCCAGCACCGCAGCCTATAACGAGGGCGCGAATTGGTGGAACCTGATCTACACCGTGCAGAACGGCGTGGCCGCCGTCGCCGCACTCGCCTTGCTGCCGGTGATGAGCCGCAAGCTCGGCAAGGCGAAAACGCACATGAGCTGCCTGCTCTTCGGCGCGGCAGGCTTCCTCGGCTATTTCGTGCTGCGCGATCCGGCGCTGCTGATTGTCTGCGAGTTCCTCAAGGGCATAGCCTGGGCATCGATCCTGGCCATGCCTTACGCGATCCTCGCCAGCAGCCTGCAGCAGGCGAAGCTCGGCATCTACATGGGCCTGTTCAACATCTTCATCGTGGTGCCGCAGCTGCTGGTCGCGACTGTGATGGGCAGCGTCATGAAGGCTTTCTTTCCCGGCGATCCGATCTGGACGATGCTGTTCGCCGCCGCCGCCTGGGCGCTCGCCGCCTTTGCCATGCTCCGGGTCGAAGTGCCCGGCGAAAACTCTCTGGAGACCGCCAATGCCTAAGCTTTTTGCAAGCCTCGCTGCGCTTGCTCTTCTCGCAACCGGCATCGGGACTGCACCGGCCCTTGCCGACGATCATGTCGTCTCGCCTTGGCAGCCGCAAAGCGTGGTCGAGATCGAGCATCCCGAGTGGTCGCGCAAGGCGGTACTCTATCAGATCAACACCCGGCAGTTCACCGAGGAAGGCACCTTCGCCGCCGCGCAGGAACAGCTGCCCCGGCTGAAGGACCTCGGCGTCGACATCCTCTGGCTCATGCCGATCCACCCGATTGGGGAGGTCAATCGCAAGGGCGGCCTCGGCAGCCCCTATTCGGTGAAGGACTATTACGATGTGAACCCGGAGTTCGGCACGAAGGAGGACTTCCGCGCCTTCGTCGATGCTGCGCACGCGCAGGGTTTCAAGGTCATCCTCGACCTCGTGGCAAATCACACGGCATGGGACAACGAACTCGCGCAGCAGCATCCCGACTGGTACGAAAAGGACTGGAAGGGTGACTTCCGCCCGACGCCGTGGTGGGACTGGTCGGACATCATCGATCTAGACTGGACCAAGCCCGGCGTTCGCCGGCATGTCGGCGAGGCGATGGAATACTGGGTTCGCGAGTTCGGTGTCGACGGATACCGCGCCGACGTGGCCGGCTACGTCCCGCTCGATTTCTGGAACACCATGCGCGACCGGCTGACGGCGATCCGCCCGGTGTTCATGCTGGGCGAGGTGCAGGAAACCGCCTTCCACCAGAAAGCTTTCGATGCGACCTATGCCTGGGACTGGCACAACACGACCAAAAACGTCGCGCAGGGCAAGGGTAATGCGACCAGCTTCTACGGATATTACGCCGAGAACGAGAGCCTTTGGCCCGAAGAAGCCATGCGCATGACTTATATCGAGAACCACGACAGCAATGCGTGGGAAGGCACCATGGCCGAGAATTACGGCGATGCGCTCTACGCGATGACTGGTCTGTCCTTCACAGGCGAGGGGCTGCCGCTGATCCACAACGGCATGGAAGCCTGCAATGCCAAGCGGCTGGAGTTCTTCGAAAAGGACGCGATCGACTGGAGCCAGGGGCGCGGCTGCATCTACGGCCTGCTGCTCGAACAGCTGATCGAGTTCCGCAAGTCGAACCCCGCGCTCGACAACGGGCAGTGGGGTGCTCGGATGCAGAAGGTCGAGAATTCCGCGCCCGAGCAGCTGCTCTCATGGGTGCGGCAGAAGGACGGCAACAAGGTGCTGGGCCTGTTCAACATGAGCGAAAGGCCGGTCAGCGCGACGCTGACCAGCGGCTTGCCGGTGGGGACCTACGCCGAATTCCCGCTCCGCCGCGAGGTCACGATCAACGAGGGCGAGACGATCGAATTGCCCGCCTGGGGCTGGCGCCTGTTTGCGAGCGGCAGCGAATAATCACGCTGCCGCCCGGCAAGGTCAGTCGACGAAATCGTCGACTCTCTCGATGATGATGGCAGGCGCCATGCCACCCGCCGCGCACATGGTGACGAGACCGTAGCGCTTGTCCTGCCGCTCCAGCTCGTCGACCATCGTGCCGATGAGGATCGATCCGGTCGCGCCGATGGGATGGCCCAGCGCGATGGAGCCACCGTTGACGTTGACCTTGTCCCAGTCGAGCTCGAGGTCCTTGACGAATTTCGCCGCGACGACCGCGAAGGCTTCATTGATCTCGTAAAGATCGATGTCGTCCTTGGTCATGCCAGCCTTTTCGAGAACCTTCTTGGCCGCCGGAACCGGCGCGTTGAGCATCAGCGTCGGATCGTCGCCCATGTTTGCCGTCGCAACGATGCGCGCGCGAGGTTTGAGGCCATGCTTTTGCGCGTAGTCCTTGCTGACGACCAGCACGGCCGCCGCACCGTCGACCACGCCGGAGCTATTGCCTGCATGGTGGAAGTGCTTGATTTCCAGATCGGGGTATTTGGCGTTCACCAGCCCGGCGAAAGTCGTCCCGTCCTTGTCGAGCGGGACATTGGCAATCTTGGTAAAGGCGGGCTCCAGTTCGGCCAGCCCTTCGCGCGTGGTCTGGGGGCGCGGATATTCCTCCTTGTCGAGGATCACATTGCCCTCGTCGTCCTTCACTGGAACCACCGATTTGTCGAAGCGGCCTTCCTCGATCGCCTTGGCTGCGCGCTGCTGGCTGCGATAGCCGACCTCGTCCAGCTCTTCGCGGGTGAAGCCTTCCATCGTGGCGATGGCATCGCCGCAGACGCCCTGGTGGCTCTGCGGATGGCTCGCCTGCAGGCGCTGGTTGTAGCTGCCCATCATCGGCGGCTTGAGCCCGGCAGCCATCTTGTCCTTCGACATCTGCGCGGTCAGGCTCATCATCTCGGTGCCGCCTGCGACAACGCAATCTTCCATGCCGCTCATCACCTGCGCCGCCGCCAAGGCGACCGAAGTGATGCCGCCGCCGCAGAAGCGGTCCAGCGTCGTGCCCGAAGAAGTGACGTCGAAGCCGGCATCGAGCGCCGCCATGCGGCCCATGTCGCCGGCCTGCATGCCGTCCTGCGTGCTGACCGACCAGATCACGTCGTCCACCGTGCTGGTGTCGAGATCGTTGCGCTCCTTGATGGCCTTGAGACAGGTTGCGGCAAGGTGCTGCGGATGCATGTGCGCCAACGCGCCCTTGCCCTGCTTGCCGATCCCGCGAGGGGTGCGGACTGCATCGATGATATAGGCTTCGGCCATGGCGTAATCCTCTCTCGGTTTGACGATTCTTGCGGCGATTGCCGGTTGACGTTTGCGTAAGCCTCCCGCAGCAAGGGCGCAAGACAAGTTTCGAATTGCAATGGAGAGAGAACCCGATGTCCGAGGAAATCCTCACGAGCGTGGAAGACGGCATTCTGGTCGTCACGATCAACCGGCCAGATGCGAAGAACGCGATGACCAAGGCCGCTGCCGAAGGCATTGCCGCGGCGATGGATCGCCTCGACAGCGAGGACGATTTGAGGGTTGGCATCCTGACCGGCGCGGGTGGGACATTCTGCTCCGGAATGGACCTCAAGGGCTTCCTGCGCGGTGAAAGCCCGGTGGTCGAAGGGCGCGGTTTCGGCGGCGTCGTGCAGGCTCCGCCCAAGAAACCGCTGATTGCAGCGGTCGACGGCTATGCACTGGCCGGCGGCCTTGAACTCATGATTGCCTGCGATCTCGTTGTGGCCAATGACGGCGCGAAATTCGGCATTCCCGAAGTGAAGCGCGGCCTCGTTGCCGCAGCGGGCGGGGTGATGATGCTGCCCGACCAGATCCCCGAGCGGATCGCCATGGAACTGGCGCTGACCGGCGACTTCATCGATGCCGCGCGCGCTTACGAACTCGGCCTGATCAACCGTGTGGCGAGCGGCTCGGCGCTCGATGGCGCGAAGGAACTGGCGGCGAAAATCGTGGCCAACGGTCCGCTCGCGGTCAAAGTTTCGAAAGCGGTAATCAAGGAATCGCGCGGCTGGTCGATGGACGAGCGCTACGAGCGCCAGACCCAGCTCATCGCGCCCGTCTTCGTCAGCGAGGATGCACGTGAAGGCGCCGCCGCTTTCGCCGAAAAGCGCGCGCCGAACTGGAAGGGCAAGTAAGCCCGCCAGCACACAGACTTACCGGAGAGGACCCAGACAATGCCCGTTATCGACGTAGCCCAGCCCGAGTTCATGGAAGACGAGGAAATTTCGATCTTCGCCGATGCCGTAGGCAAGTTCTACCAGCAGCACGCGCCGGAAAAACGCGTGCTGAAATGGCGGGAGAACGGCCAGGTCGAACGCGAATTCTGGAACGAGGCGGGCGAGGCCGGGCTGCTCGGCGTGTCGGTGCCGGAAGAATACGGCGGCCATGGCGGGGACTTCCGCCACGACATGGTCGTGATCGACCAGCAAGCGAAGCACAACGTCGAAGGTTTCGCGGCCAGCCTGCACAATACGGTGATCCTGCCGTACCTCGTGCGCCACGGTACCGAGGAGCAGAAGAAGAAATACCTCCCCAAGCTGGTCACCGGCGAGCTCGTCAGCGCGATCGCCATGACCGAACCGGGTGTCGGCTCCGACCTCCAGAGCATAACGACGACGGCCCTCAAGGACGGCAACGGCTATCGCATCAACGGGGCCAAGACCTACATCTCCAATGGCCAGACAGCCGACTTCATCATCGTCGTCGCCAAGACCGATCCCAAGGAGCGGGCGAAGGGTATCTCGCTCATGCTGCTCGAGACCGAAGGCGCGGAAGGGTTCCAGCGCGGCAAGAAGCTCGACAAGGTCGGGCTCGATGCGGCGGATACGTCGGAACTGTTTTTCGACGATGTGTTCGTACCGGCGGAGAACGTGCTTGGCGGAGAGGAAGGCAAGGGCTTCTACCAGCTGATGGGCGAATTGCCGCAGGAACGCCTCATCATTGCCATGGGCGCGATGACCGGGATCGAGAAGGCACTCGAAACCACGATGGAATTCGTCAAGGGGCGCAAGGCGTTCGGGCAGACGATCTGGGATTTTCAGAACACGCAATTCGTCATGGCCGACCTCAAGGCGCGCGGCACGGCGGCGCGGGTGTTCGTGAACGATTGCATCGCGAAGCACCTCAAGGGCGAGCTCGACGTGCCGACCGCCTGCATGGCCAAATATTGGGTCACCGAACTCCAGGGCGAGGTCGTCGACAAATGCCTCCAGTTCCATGGCGGCGCAGGCTTCATCAACGACTATCCGATCGCGCGCATGTATCGCGACAGCCGAATCACCCGCATTTTTGGCGGGTCGAACGAAGTCATGAAGATGGTGATCTCCCGCTCGATGTAGGCACGACATCGGGGAAAGCGCGTAGGCTGCGCTTCGCCCCGCCAGCCCGATCTGCCTAAGCCGGTCCCGAAGAGGATCGGGAAAGGAGGATCATGCGCGGCCTGAAGCATCGCCTGCCCGCAACGCGCCGAGGTCTGCTGGTCTCGGCATTCGTCGCGGTCGCGCTGGTTTTCGGGGGCGGCGGCACGCCAAGCGCGATCGCCGAGATTGTCGTGCAGCTCGCTTTTGCCGGGGCAGTGATCCTGTAGATTTGGTGGGCACGCGATGGCGCCGCCGAGGTTCGACACATCCCGCGAATGCTTTTGGCGCTCGCGGGCATCGTCATCGTCCTGCCCGTCCTTCAGCTGATCCCCTTGCCGCCATCGCTGTGGCAGGCCCTCCCGGGTCGGGACCTCATGGTGGATGCCCTCGCGCAAGTCGATGAGGCGGAGGGCTGGCGGGCCTTATCCGTTGCGCCGTTTGCAACTCTCGCTGCTCTGCTGGCATTAATTCCTGCAGTCGGGACCATGCTGGCGGTGAGCACGCTGGACCGCAAGGACCAGCGCTTCCTGATCGCCCTGATCGCAGGCCTGGCTCTGGCCGGTGCTGCGCTTGGCGTCGTCCAGATGGCGAGCGGTCCCGGTTCTTTTAAGCTCTACGAGATCAGCCACGATTACTGGCTGACAGCCTTCTATGCGAACCGGAACGCGGCGGTCGACTTCCTTCTGATCGGGATGATGGCGCTTACAGTATGGCTGGCAAGCGTTGCGCGCAGGCGGCCGCTCGTCCGGTCCGACACGGGCATTTTCGCAATCCTTCAGGTCTTTTTTTTGCTCGCCGTCGTGCTCACCGGATCGCGCGCCGGCTTCGCATTGTTGCCCCTCGCTCTCCTGATGCAATTCGCGATATTGCGCGTCGCTGGCGTAGCGCGAAAGCTGTCGAACGGCATCGCGGCTGTCGGGGGGCTGGTGGCGCTCGCCGCCGCAGGCGCTTTGGCTTTCGCCGGCAATGCACGGATCGGAGCGGTACTCGCGCGATTCGATGCGAGCGGCGATGCGCGCTTCGATCTGTGGCAGGACACGCTGACGGCTATCGAAAATTTCTGGCCCGTCGGTGCTCCTGGCGATCCTGACGCGCAAGGTCTGGCAGGGGTAGCCGCCGGTCTGCTCGGCGGACTGGCACGAAAAGAACCGGATGGTCGCGCAATGGACGGGAAGCAATGATGCCAGCATGGACCGGTAGATGCGCTGCGGCCACGGTCGCCGTGTGCGCCGCGCTTGCCCTGTCGGCTTGTCAGCGCGGTGCCGATCCTGTCGTGCCTGCGGGGCAGGCCGGTTACGATGCGATCGCGATGCCCAGCGGCGCGATGCAGACGCAGCGCTACACTTTCGAGCCCGGCGATATCCTGTCCGTGCGGGTCTACGACGAGCCCGAGCTGAGCGTCGAGGAAATCGCGGTCGACAACGCCGGGATCGTCAGTCTCCCCCTGATCGGTGACGTGACGGCCCGCGGCCTTACTGCAAGCGAACTGGCTCGCACGGTAGAGGCGGCCTACGCTGCCGAATATCTGCGCGATCCGCGGGTAAGCGTGCTCGTCAAGAAAGCGCAGACCCGCATCATCGCGGTCGAAGGAGAAGTCGAACTGCCGGGTGTCTATCCGTTCGCGGAGGGGCAGACCTTGCTAACCGCGCTGGCGCTCGCCCGCAGCCCCACCGAAAAAGCCAAGCTCGACGAGATCATGATTTTCCGCATGATCGACGGACAGCGCATGGCCGGCCGCTTCGATGCGCTGGCAATCAGGGGTGGACGCATGCCCGATGTGGCGCTGCTTCCCGGTGACACGGTGGTCGTCGGCTTCTCCAGCAGCCGTGTAGCCTTCCTGGATGCAATGCGGGCGCTTCCGGTGCTCGGCGTGCTCAGGCCGTTCTGATGAACACGGAGCCAGTCTTTCAGCCGCAAACCGGCATGAAGACGCAAGGGCGCTACCAGGCGGCCTATCTCGCGGCTGGCGAAAATCCGAACAGCGCCAATATCCGCCAAGTCATTGCCGCGGTCCGCCGCCATTTGTGGATGGCTTTGGCGATCGTCGGGGCGGTGGTCGTGCTCGCGCTCATTTCCACGCTGCTCGATACGCCTCGCTACACCGCCGACACCAGCGTCCAGATCAACGACCAGAGCGACGAGGTGCTCGGCAGCCAGTTCGAAGGCGCGAATGGTACCGGCCCGTCCGACTGGGATATCGACCGCTTTCTCAACACGCAACTCGACGTGCTGCAGAGCCGCGGCCTTGCGGAACGCGTCGCCGACCGGCTGGAACTTGGCACGAGGGAGCGATTCTTCAGTGCGATGGAGGTGCCGACTTCTGCGATCGCCGGCGACCAGGCGCAGGATCGCTCTCTTGCAGTCGACCTCCTGCGGTCGAATCTAGAGATAGACCTTCCGCGGGCCACCCGCGTCGCAACGATCAGCTTAACGTCAACCGACGCGGCGCTGTCGGCGGACATCGCCATTGCCTTTGCCGAAGAGTTAATTCAGGCGAACTTGCAGCGCCGTTTCGATGGCACCTCCTATGCGCGCGACTTCGTGGCCGAGCAGCTCGAATAAGCACGCGTCGATCTCGAGGACTCGGAGCGGGAACTCAACGACTATGCCAAGAGCGCGGGACTTATCCGGACCTATGATGCGCTGACCCCTGACGGACGCGACAGGCTTACCGGGACAGTCACAGCGTCCAGTCTTGTCCAGCTCAACGACGCCGCAATTGCCGCGCGCGCGGACCGCATTGCCGCGCAATCGCGATGGGAAGCCATTCAGGGGACGCCGCTGCTCGCCTCGCAACCGGTGCTCAACAATCCCACCGTCCAGGCGCTGATGACGCGGCGCGCCGAATTGCAGAGCGAATTGCAGATCGCGCGCGATCGCTATCTCGACAATCACCCTGCAATCAATCGATTGGAGGCGGACTCCGCGGCCATCAACCGCCAGCTTGAGACCACTGCGCGACAAGCCCGCGAGTCGATCCGCGCCGAATATCGCGCGGCGCAATCGGCGGAGAACCAGCTCGACAATCAGGTCGATCGGGCGCGCGGGAATTCATTGGAGGAACAGGATCAGTCGGTCCGCTACAACGTGCTCGCCCGGCAGGCGGATACGGCGCGTTCGATCTACGACGGACTGCTCCAGAGCTATCGCGAGCTCAACGCTTCAGCGGGGATCGCGTCGAGCAATATCGCCATCATCGACCGCGCCGAAACGCCGACCTCGCCGTCCTCGCCCAATGTCCCGCGCAATCTGGCGCTCGGACTTCTGATCGGCCTCGGCCTGGCGGGCATAGCGGTGTTCCTGCGCGACCAGTGGGCGATGTGATCCACACGCCCGAAGACGTCGAGGACAAGCTCGATCTGGCGCTTCTCGGTGTCGTCCCGCGGGCCGAAGACATGACCCCGCTCGAAGCGCTGGAAGAGCCGAAGTCGCCGATCTCGGAAGCCTATAACTCGCTGCGCGGGGCACTGCTCTACTTGACGCCGCATGGCTTGCCTAAGATCATAGCGGTCACCAGCGCGCAAGCGCATGAGGGCAAGAGCACCACCAGCCTCGCCATCGCAACCGGCTTCGCCCGCAACGGCATGCGTCCGCTGCTGATCGACGCCGACCTGCGCCGTCCGGCGCTGCATAAGGTGCTGGGCATCGCAGGCGAACGCGGGTTGACCGACCTGCTGGTATCGCAGGATGACCCGAAGAGCGCTGTGGTGAAGGTCAAGGGCCGCAAGATCGACCTGCTTCCTGCCGGTCCGCTTCCGCCGAGCCCCTCGGAGCTGCTCTCTTCGCCGCGCATGGCGCAACTGCTCGAACACTTCGCGCAAAGCCACGATGTCGTCATCGTCGATAGCCCGCCGGTGCTCGGCCTCGCCGATGCGCCGATGCTCGCTGCCATCGCCGACGGAACGGTCTTCGTGGTCGAGGCGGAGCGTGGCCGCAGCGGTTACCTGAAAGCGGCACTGCGCCGTTTGCGTTCGATGAAGCCGGTCCTGCTTGGCGCGGTCTTGGCGAAGTTCGATCCGACGCGGTCGGGTAATCGATACTCGGCCTATTACGGCTACGACTATTACCAGTATTCGAGCGGCGAGCGCCGCACCAAGGCATGAATGCCGCTCCTTAGGTATCGTTCTCTTCGTCGCGCTCGTTCTACTCAGCGGCTTCGATCGCGTGAGCGAGACGCGCCAGTCCTTTGCGCGCTTCGTGCCGGACACGCTTCAGGTCGGGGCCGCGAAGCGCTTGGCAGCAGCGCAGCTGAGCGAAGGGAACGCCGGAGCAGCTGAACGATCTGCTCGGCTTGCGGTGAAACACGATCCCCTCGATCCGTACGGGCTCTCCTTCCTCGGTGTGGCAGCGACCTTGCAGGGCGAAGGCCCGCGCGCGGATGCGATCTTTTCCGTGACCGAGCGGATCAGCCGCCGCGAACCGATGTCGCAAATCCATTTCTTCGAGCGAGAGTTGGCTGGCGGCGACTACGCTGGCGCCGCCGCGCGGCTGGATGCGGTGCTGCGATCCGGCAAGGACAATGCGGTGACTCAGGCCATGCTGTCCCTGCTCGAACGCAGTGCCGAAGGGCGTTCTGCTCTCGCCCGCCGCCTTTCCGACAGCCCGCGCTGGGCGGATGCCTATCTACGCCGAACCGGCGCGCCGACGCCGGATCTGCGGGCACGCGCGCAAATCCTCGGTCGCGCCGACGGGGGTATCGCCGTACTGGGCTGCGATGCCACGCTACCCATGATCGGCGAGCTGGCACGCCGCAACCTTCGGGCCGATGCCGAGGCCATCGCAGCGCGCCACTGTCCCGAGGCCGATCCGCGAGGCGTTCTTGCCGATGCGGAGTTCGAGAATTTCGGATCCGAGGGACCGTCGGCGGCAATCGGCTGGCGGCGATACCGGACCGGCGATTTGCGCGTGACCCGCCTGTCGGGCGATGAAGCGCGGATCGAGATCGAGAACCGCTCCAGCGTGACGCGGCTGGTGATTGCACAGCCACTGGCAATCGACGGGGGAAGCTATCTCGTCAAAGCCAAGGTGGATGGACCGGGCGGGCAGAGATTGCTGGCCAAGATCGATTGCACGACCCCGTCACGCCCGCGGGCAAGCCGCCAGCGGGTCGATCGCGCGGGGCAGCGGGTAATTGCTTCAGCGTGCGACGATACGATCCTCAGCCTCTGGCTGCGCCCGGGCAACGGCAGGGTGGTGATAGATCGGGTCGAGATTGAACCCGTCACGCCCGAGGCAATCACCGTAAAGCTGCTCCCATTGCTCGGCGACCTGTTCCGGGCCGAATGGGCCGGACGCCAGCGCCTGCGCGGACTGCGACATCGATAGCCACGGTGTCTCCTCCATGGCGAAGGCTTTAATTAAGGCGCGCGCAATGCTCGCTTTATCCGTTCCGCAATGGAGTGCAGCGCCGGCTTCGTAGCCTTCGGGAAGGTGGCAGGCTTTGCTCATGATCGTCGGTACGCCTGCAGCCCAGCTGTCGAGTATCGCCATCGGCAGGCCTTCGCTCAGCGAAGGCAGAACAGTGAACCGCGCCACATCGAACAGCGCGGCTTTTTGCGATCCGAATGCTGCGCCGACGAACTGGATCGAGTGGCCCACGGGTTCGAGGAAGCGTTCGAGTGCTGCGACGCCATCGTCGTCGCCCCAGCCTGCGATGGTCAGCCTCGCATCGGGCGGCAGGTCGGGCAGGGCGGCCAGCCAGCCTTCCATCAGCGCGATCAGGTTCTTCTTCTCGTGAATGCGGCCAAGATAGAGCGCCATGGGCGGCGCGATCCGCTCGCGCGGGGGCGATGGCTTTGGCGCGGGATTGGGGATGACGCCGATCTCTGCCCCGCTGACTTCGCGGCGGATGTCCTCTGCCTCGTCCTGCGTGAGAGCATGGAAGGCCGTCGCGCTCTTCCAGGCGTCTTTCTCCCAAGCGAACCGCGCGAGGTTCTTCTTCCAGCGATTGCGTCCGGTAATCCGCGGGGCGAGCATGCCGTGCGGGCTGATGGCCAAGGGGCCGCCGCTATTGGTCGCCCAGTGGGCCGCCGCACGGCTGGCGTAAGTCCAGATGCCGTGAAGGTGGAGCAGGTCGAGCTTCGCTTCTTGAAGCTCGACCGCAAGCTGCGGCGCGAACCCGGGCTGGTCCGGCCCCACCTGTTTGGCCAGTCTCACCTCGGCTCCGTCCAGTCGCCAGCCGTCGGCGGCATGCGCCTCGTCCTCCACCGCGATCACGACCGGCACGGCACCCAGCCGCTTGAGCAAGCCGACCTGCCCGACGACCGCTTCGAACACGCCGCCGTTCGCACGGCTGGCACGGGCTGTCAGCAGGCCGATCCGCTTACCGGCCAGCGCGGCCATGGTCAGGCCTCGACGACTTTCTGTTCGATGGCGCCGAAGATCGAATGGCCGTCTTCGTCCTTCATCTCCACCCGCACAGTGTCGCCCGGGGCCATGAAGCGGGTCTTGGCCTCGCCATCGGCGATCGTCTCGATCATGCGGATCTCGGCGATGCAGCTATAGCCGAGGCCGCCGTCTGCCACCGGCTTGCCCGGATCCCCGTCCGGCCCCTGGTTGGAGACAGTGCCCGAGCCGATGATCGTGCCAGCGCCCAAATCGCGCGTCTTGGCAGCATGGGCGACGAGGTCGGCCAGGCTGAAGGTGGCATCGACGCCCGCATTCGCGCGACCGAAAGCCTCGCCATTGTAATCGACCATCAACGGCAGGTGAATGACGCTGCCCTTCCACGCATCGCCGAGTTCGTCGGGGGTCACCGCGACGGGGCTAAATGCGCTGGCGGGCTTGGACTGGAAGAAGCCGAACCCCTTGGCAAGCTCGCCCGGGATCAGACCGCGCAAGGACACGTCGTTGACCAGCATCACCAGCTTGATGTGATCGGCGGCCCCATCGCTGGACACACCCATGGGCACGTCATCGGTAATGACTGCGATCTCGCCCTCCATGTCGCAGCCCCAGCTGGTGTCCTTCAGGGGGATGTCGTCACGCGGCGCAAGGAAGCCGTCGCTGCCGCCCTGATACATCAGCGGATCGTGATAGAAGCTCTCGGGCACCTCCGCGCCGCGCGCCTTGCGGACCAGTTCGACGTGATTGATATAGGCCGAACCGTCTGCCCACTGATAGGCGCGGGGAAGGGGCGAATGCGCCTCGCGCTCGTGAAAGCGCTCGCACGGCACAGCTTCGTGCTGGACGTCGGTGTAGAGCGCCTCCAGCTTCGGCGCGATCTCGTCCCAATTGTCGAGCGCGGCCTGCAGGGTCGGCGCTATGTTGTCTGCGGCGCAATAGCGGGTGAGGTCCCTGGACACGACCACCAGTTTGCCGTCGCGGGTTCCGTCCTTGAGCGTGGCGAGTTTCATGGGTGGTCCTCTCTTATGATCGTTCGGGATTGTCGGGCTGCGCATCCGGATGGGCGCGCTGGAATTCTGGCAATGCAAGGCAGGCCTGTTCGATCCGGGTTATATGCGGCTTGTTCCCGAAATCGAAGCCGAAGCGCTGCCCGTTATAGACTTGCGGAAGCAGGCAGACTTCGAAAAAGCCGGGGCGGTCGAACAGGAAATCGCCCGTGCCGAGCTGCGCCAGCCGCGCTTCCAGCGGATCGAGCGTGCGCGCGAGCCAGTGGCGATACCACACGCCGATCTCGTCCTGCGACTTGCCATATTCATTGGCGAGATACTTCAGCACCGGCAGGTTGAGCGGCGCATGCAGCTCGGTCGCGATGGCATAGGCCAGCTCGCGTGCGACATAGCGGTCGTGGGTGTCGGAGGGCAGCAGCGGGCGCTCGGTATAGGCTTCGTCCAGCCACTCGATCTGCGCCATCGACTGGACGTAATCCTTGCCGTCGACTTCCAGCAGCGGGACCGAACCGAAGGGATTGCGGCTGGTAAAGGCGGCGCCTTTCTGTTCGCTCTCCAACAGGTTTACCGGCACGTATTCGAAATCCAGCCCCTTCAGCTCCAGCGCGATGCGCAGGCGATAGCTGGTGGAGCTGCGGTAATAGCCGTGGAGGCGGATCATGGCGCGACCATCTTCGTGTTGGAGTTACCAAGGACGAGTTCACGACATGGACCGCATGTTACACGGTCCAGGCGCAAAAAACCGTGCTCGCCCGTGAGAACGGCTGAGAAAGCTTGAGAAAGGGGGCGGGCGCTGGTCATCCGGACCCTATCGCACAACTGACCCATGTAGGACAGAACGCGGTCAGCAGGACCATCAGAACGCGGCAATGCCCGTGATCGCGCGGCCCAGGATCAGCGCATGAACGTCATGCGTGCCCTCATAGGTGTTGACCGTCTCGAGGTTCACCATGTGGCGGATCACCTGATACTCTTCCGAAATGCCGTTGCCGCCATGCATGTCGCGGGCCTTGCGCGCGATATCGAGCGCCTTGCCGACATTGTTGCGCTTGACGATCGAAATCATGTCGGGCGCGAACTTGCCTTCATCCATCAGTCGCCCGACGCGCAGCGAGCCTTGCAGGCCCAACGCGATATCGGTCATCATGTCGGCCAGCTTGAGCTGGAACAGCTGCTTGCTGGCAAGCGGGACGCCGAATTGCTCGCGGTCGAGGCCGTATTGGCGCGCGGCGTGCATGCAGAATTCCGCCGCCCCCAGCGCGCCCCAGCTGATGCCGTAGCGTGCCCGGTTGAGACAACCGAAGGGGCCCTTGAGGCCCTGAACGTCGGGAAGCAAGGCGTCCTCGCCCACTTCGACCTCGTCCATGACGATCATACCCGTCGTGCTGGCGCGCAGGCTCAGCTTGCCCGCAATCTTGGGGGCGGAGAGGCCCTTCATGCCTTTTTCGAGGATGAAGCCGCGGATGCCGCCGCCGTGCTCTTCGCTCTTGGCCCAGACTACGAAAACGTCGGCGAAGGGCGAGTTGGAAATCCACGTCTTGGAGCCGGAGATCACATAGCCGCCGTCGACCTTCTTTGCGGTCGTCTTCATGCCCGCCGGATCACTGCCGGCATCGGGTTCGGTCAGGCCGAAACAGCCGATCAGCCGCCCGCTGGCAAGGCCGGGAAGGTATTTCTGCTTCTGCGCTTCGGAGCCGTAGGCGTGGATCGGATACATCACGAGGCTGGACTGCACCGACGCCATCGAGCGATAGCCGCTATCGACCCGCTCGATCTCGCGCGCGATCAGGCCGTATGCGACATAGCTTGCGCCCGCCCCGCCATATTCTTCCGGCACGGTCGCTCCGAGCAGGCCCGCCTCGCCCATGAGGGGGAAGAGCTCGGGCGCATCGGTTTCCTCGCGATAGGCATCGGTCACGCGCGGCTGCAGCTCGCCTTGGGCGAAGGCATGCGCGGCGTCGCGGATCATCCGCTCTTCCTCGGTCAGCTGCTCGTCGAGATTGAAGGGATCGTCCCAGGCGAAAGGCACCATACCGGCCATGTGGTCTCCTTAGTTGCCGATGTGCGATGGCAGGCTTGCGAGCGCTCTGCAAGGGGGCGTCAGGCCGCTTCGCTACCGTGCGGCAAGAGCAGGGCATAGCGCTCCTCGTCGCAGAGTCCGGTCACCCATTCGGAACCGACTTTCAACCAGGCATGAAAGTGGGTTTTGCCCTCCGCATCGCGTTCGGCCCCGATAAAGAGGGACGATTCGATCCCGCGGCGCTCCAGCATTCGGCGCGCAGCGAGGGCCTGTGGCAGGCAGTTCGGGTCGGTGGGTAGATTGCGCGCCGCACGGGCGATGGCGAAGCGCACGCGGCGTACTGGTTCGAGCTGGTTTTTTCCGATGGCCTCGCTGCCCGCCTGGGGGCTAAAAGGGGCGAACCTGTTGCGCCATTTGCGGGCGGCACGATGCGCACCAGGGCTTGGGCAGCGGCGAGCGCAGACAGTGCTTCGAACGCCGCTACACGATCGCGGCGGTCGAGCGCCAGAAGAGTGCCGAGCTTGCCCATGTCCGCACCATAGCATGGGCGAATGGTTTTGGTATTAGTGGTGTTGGCGTCAGCCTTGGGCGAGGGCGCGCTTCACGTTGGCGATCATCTCGGCCGGGGGGGTGGGTTTCTGGACGGCCAGCGCTTTTGGAAAGCGGATGGCGACATCGTCCGGCGTTAGTTGACCCGAGTGGAAAATCACCGGTACATCCTCGGCTATCATCTGCTCGGCGAGCGGATAGACGATGCCATCGCCCAACTGCACATCGAGAATCGCAAGGTCGGGCTTGTGCTTCTGATAGGCCAGCATGGTCGACTGGATGTCCATGAACGGACCTTCGACGACATACCCCGCCTCGGCGACGGTCTGGCACAGATCCTCACCGATAATCGTCTCGTCTTCGGCGACGAGGATGCGCATTTGCTGTCCCATAGGAAACTCTCCCAAACCATCGACCCATTCGATCAACAGGCCCGGTTTGGATTCGTTCCCCGATCAGGAAATCTTGCCGTATCTGCTCGCAAAGCCGCTTTCGTCGCCATCGGCCAGAAGGCGCGCCTGGCCGACCCAGTCGTCACGCCGAATGCGCCCTTCGAAACGGCCCAGCGTCGGGTCGATCCGGTCGATGTCATCATCGGTCCACGCCGCGATCTGCGCAAAACCGGTGACGCCCTGTTCGCGGAGCAGTGCGGCCAGCTTCGGGCCGACGCCCTTGATCCGGGTGAGATCGTCGCCGCCGGTTGTCTGCGCTTCGGTCGGCGGCACGCCGGCCGTCGGCTGCATCGGAGTGGCGGCAGGCGCGCTGTCGATCAGGGCCTTGTTGCGTGTCGCCGGAGCGGCACCTTCGTCGAGCACATCCCTGCTCGTTCCCGTTACGCGGGTCCGGCGCGAAGCGTGGAAGATGTACCAGGCGATCACCAGCCCGATGACGAGCGCGATCACGATGGCGGGCCAGTAGGCCTCGAGCAGTTCGATCATTGGGGATCCTTCATGGTTCCGTCGGTTTCGATATCGCCGCGTTCCGTGCGGCCCCACAGGCCCCAGCCGATCCCGATGCCGGCGAAATAGCCGACCAGCATCAACACCACGACTTCGAACCAGATCGGCATCAGCGGGCTCCCGGCGTATCTACGGGGGTGGGGCGGAGCGGTTCGGTGCGGATCACGGCGAATTCGATGCGGCGATTGGCGGGATCGCCGGGGGCCAGGCCTTCGACCGGCTCGGACGAACCCATGCCGCGTGCCCGTAGGCCATCGCGCGGGATGCCGCGGCTGACCAGCGCTTCGCGAACCGCTCGCGCGCGTTCCATGCTCAAAGCGAGATTGCCCGGCTCGGTGCCCGACTTGTCGGTGTGGCCGGTGATCGAAATGATCGCGCCCAAGCACGGCTGCAATGCCTCGGCCACTTCGTCGAGCAGGATGCGGCTGGCGGGAAGGAGCGCGCTCGAAGCTTCCTCGAAGCGGATCGAGCGACTCCGCAGCAGACCATCGACGTCCTCCTGGCAATGGAGCGGTTCGAAAGTAGGCGCGTCGGTTTCCGCGCGCGCGGTTCCGTCGCTCCAGACCACGCCGCCGACGCCAGGCATTCCGGCCACGGCCTGCGCCACGCGCGCGCGGGTCTGTTCGGGCAGGTCCTCGCCATTGCTGAGCAGGGGATGGCGCGTTGGCGAGCCATTCGCGCCGGTGAAGCGCGCGGTCACGCCGCCTCCGCCGTTGTCCGCGATCGCCTGCGCGGCTCTCTCCTCGAGTGGCACGACGAAGGCCTCGTCGGTCTTTGTAGCATAGCCATAGCCGGCCACCGCAACGAGCGCGGCTCCGGCGACGATGGCGAAGGCGGGGCGGATCGACATGGAGCGGCTCTTAGCCGCCCTGCGCCCCCGCTGCCAAGGCCGCTAGTCGAGCGAGTCCGCCGTCTTCACCAACTGCACGAATTCCTGCCGCCAGAAATCGCGCGGATTGCCGGCCAGTCCTGCAATCTGGCCGTATCCAAAGCCTTCCAGCATGGGGTCGCCGCGCAGCTTCTGGCCAAACGCCGCCACCGCGCTGGCGAAGGCGAAATCGCCGCCGGGCAGCGTGCCGGTTTCCAATGCGCGCGCCGGGAGCGTATAGGTAATGAGCGAACTCTTCTCGCCATCGGGCATCTTGTAGCGCAGCTTGATATAGGCCGCCTCTTCAGCAAGATCGCGAGCGCGGGTGTCGATCTGGTCCTCGTAGCGGCGCTGCCCGATCCAGCCCTTGGCGCCGACCGGCACGACTTCGTAGAGAGCCGTAACCTGGTGGCCCGCGCCGATATCGCCCGCATCGACGGCGTCGTTGTCGAAATCTTCCTCGCGCAGGATGCGGTTCTCGTAGCCGACCAGCCGGTACTGGCTGACCACGGCGGGATTGAACTCGACCTGGATCTTCACGTCCTTGGCGATGGTGAACAGCGTCGCGCCCATCTCGTCACCGAGCACCTTGCGGGCTTCCAGCGCGCTGTCGATGTAGGAATAATTGCCGTTCCCGTTGTTGGCGATCTGCTCCATCATCGCATCGTTCAGATTGCCGCGTCCGAAGCCGAGCACCGAGAGGGTCACGCCGGTCTCGCGCTTTTTCTCGATCAGCTCGACCAGCGCGTCGCGGTCCGACGTGCCGACGTTGAAATCGCCGTCGGTCGCCAGGATCACGCGGTTGACCCCGCCCTCGATCCGGTTCGCTTCGGCGACGCGGTAAGCCAGTTCGATACCGGCTCCGCCTGCCGTCGATCCGCCAGCCTGCAGTTGCTCGATCGCATCCTTGATTGTGCGCTCGTCATTGGTCGGCTCGAGCACGAGGCCCGCCGCCCCTGCGTAAACGACGATAGAGACGCGGTCGCGCTCGGTCAGCTGCCCAGCGAGCTGGCGCATGGCCGTCTTCACCAGCGGCAGCTTGTCCGCGCTATACATCGATCCCGATACGTCGAGCAGGAAGACGAGGTTGGCCGCCGGGCGCGTTTCCTCGGGCATCTCGTAGCCTGCCAGCCCGATACGGACGAGGCGCGTCTCCGGGTTCCACGGCGACACTGCGACATCGGTATTGACCGTGAAGGGCTGCGAGCGGTCCGCCGGGCGATCGTAATCGTAGCGGAAGTAATTGACGAACTCCTCGGTCCGCACCGCGTCCTTGGGCGGCATCTCGCCTTCGGAAATGAAGCGCCGCGCATTGGCATAGGCGCCGGTGTCGACATCGACCGAAAAGGTGGACACCGGCTCGTTCGCCACGAGCTTCACCGGCGAGACTTCCTCGCCGTCATACTGGTCGCGGCTCGGCACCGTCGGCACGAAGATCGGCGGGAAGTAGCGATACGTGCTGTCCGCTGCGCTCGTCGCCGTCACCACATCTGCGGCTTCAGCAGCGGGAGCACCGACCCGCGAAGCCGTCACCGCAATCGGAGCGGACTGCGTGTAGGCCACCGGCGGGGGCGAAGGAGGAGGGGGCGGTGGGGGAGGGGGCGGCGGCGGTGCCGACCGGTCCGCATCCGGCGAACCCTTTGCACCGGTGATGACGACCGCCTCGCCCCCTTGCTGCGAGGCGCATCCGGCAAGCAGTGCAGCGGCGGCGCTAGTGGCGAACAGGTTCCTCGAACGCATCGGCAGTCCTCCCTATTTTTCAAAAGATAACATTACATGGTCGGCGCGTGAATGCCGACTGAATGTTCATCAGTCGCGACGAGCTGCCTCAGGCTTGCTTGTCCGAAGGCTTGTCCAGATTGCGCCGGAACAATACGCGATCCTCCGGGCCGAAGCCGCGTTTCCAGATGATCCAGCCGTAGACCAGCAGGATCGCGGGCACGCCGAATGCGAGCTCCGCCCATTCGGGTAGGCGTGTCGCGAGCCAGCCGACCACCACGGCTGGGGCGATG
The DNA here is from genome assembly GCA_947499095.1 of uncultured Erythrobacter sp. Classification (GTDB taxonomy): domain Bacteria; phylum Pseudomonadota; class Alphaproteobacteria; order Sphingomonadales; family Sphingomonadaceae; genus Qipengyuania. Next base: position 255,328 of record CANMMR010000004.1, on the reverse strand, counting down.
GCGTAGACCAATGCCCAGCGGAAATTGTTGATCGAATGGCCGAGAATCTTCGATAGCAAAACCGCCTTGATCAAGCTTGCCGTGCCGAGCGCGATGGCAAGGGCGAGGGCAGCGGCAGCCGCCTTGTACGGCTCACCATAGCCCGCTGCGACGACGACCTCGATCAACACAACGGTCAGCATGGCCTGGAACGCGATCGTGCCGATGGAAATCCACAAATTGCGGACCCGCGCGACGTAAATCAGCACGGCTTCCGATACCACTGCCGTCGCGGCCACCACTTCGGCAGCCAGCAGTAGCGCGAGCGCCCCGGTTCCCCCGACGAATTCCGGCCCGACCAGGCCCATCACCGCCTCGCCCGGCACGCCGAGCGCCAGCGCGATGCCGGCCTGCATGGCGATAATCCAGAAGCCCACCTGGCAGACCTGTCTGGCTATCGCCTCGTAATTCTTCGTCTTGAGGTTCTTGGTGATGACCGGGCCGAGGATGGGCTCGAAACTGGTCTTGAGCTTTTGCGGCAGGCTCGCGACCTGTTGCGCGACATAATAGACACCCACCGCACTGGGCGCTGCGAAAAGGCCGAGGATGAAAATATCCACCCGCCGCGTGCCCCATTCGATAGCATCGGCGGTCGCCAGCGGCAGCGCGCGGGCGGTCGTGCGGGCCATATAGGGCAGCTCGATCCGCCACTGGCGCGGCAGGCCATAGGTGCGCAGGAAGGTCCACAGGCCTGTCGCAAGTCCGGCATAGATCGAGATGAGATAGGCGAGCGACAGCCCCGCCTCTCGCAAGGAAGGCACGAACCAGAACACGCCTGCCATGATCGAGATCGTCCACGGTTCCACCACGGCGCGGGCGCGCACGGTGGTGGCGATATCGTATTTGTAGGCTTGCGCCGCGAGCACGACCTCGGTCAGCGCATAGCCGGGGATGGCGAGGACGATGAGCCGGTCGAGATCGGAATACTGCCCGCTCGGGAAGAGCGGTGCGGGCACGAACCAGAAGAAGATTGCTGCAAGGGTCGAGAAAAAGAGCGCCAGCAACATGCCGTCGAATGCGAGGTTGGCCGGATGGATGCCCTCGCCGTCGGACATGCGCTGCGCCAGCCCGCGCTTCTCGCCCATCGCGCAGACAAGCGCGACCAGCTCGACCACCACCAGCGCAGATGCGAACACCCCCAGCGCCTCCGGCCCGTAGAGGCGGCCTGCGATGAACAGGAAAGGCAGGCGCGCCAACAGGCGGAGCAGGAACCCGAAGAAGTTCTGCCGTCCGCCCTTGGCAAGGGCGGTCATGTCTTCGTCGGATTGTCCGGCTGTCACCCGGCGCTGCCCTGTTCGGCCTTGAGCGGACGGGCGAGGATGCCCGATACGGTTGTGCGCGGATCGTCGCCTTTGATGAGGCCGTAGACCGCAGCGACGATCGGCATGGCGACTCCGTTTCGCGCGGCCAGCTCGACGAGGACAGGCGCGGTATGCGCGCCCTCCGCCACGGTCCGGCGGTCGGCCATCAGCTCTTCGGCCTTTTGCCCTTCGCCCAGCGCTTTGCCGAGCGAGAAATTGCGGCTCGAGGTGGAGGAACAGGTGAGCACGAGATCGCCGAGGCCGCACAGGCCCGCCAATGTCTCGGCCCGCGCGCCAAGCGCCTCGCCGAAGCGGAGCATTTCGGCATAGCCGCGCGCGATTAGCGCGGCGCGGGCGTTCTGGCCAAGGCCGAGGCCATCGACCACGCCGCAGGCAATGGCGAGCACGTTCTTGACCGCGCCACCGATCTCCGCGCCGGTGACATCGTCCGAATAATAGGGGCGGAAAGTGTTTCGTGCGACGACAGGCGAAATCCTATCCCACTGCGCCTCACCGCCGGAGCAGGCGAGGGTCACGGCGGTCGGCAGGCCTGCCGCGACCTCATGCGCGAAGGTCGGGCCGGAGAGGACGGCGACTGCGCTGTCGGGTGCCGCGTCGCGGGCGACATCGTTCATCAACCGGCCACTGCTCGCCTCGATGCCCTTGGAGCACAGCAGCAGGTCGGCCGGATGTGCGGGCATGTCTGCCAGCACGCTGCCCATATGCTGCGCGGGCGTGACGACGAGCAGCGCGTCGAGCTGTGCCATCTCGGCCAGATCGCCGGTCGCGCGCACCGTGTCCGCCAATGTCGCCGAGGGCAGAAACAGCGTGTTGGTGCGGTGCACGTTGATTTCTTCGACCAGTTCCGGCTCGCGCGCCCAGATCAGCACGTCCCGCCCGTCGCTGGCGAGCATTTGGGCGAGCGCCGTGCCCCAGGCACCCGCTCCGAGGACGCCGACGCTGGTCATGCTTTCACTCCTGCACCGCGGACGGGCTCCGCATCGGGATCGAGCGCCCAGCGCGGGCGGGCGGCGATGTCGAGCGGGTCGGACTGCCCGAGGCGCTCGACACCCGCCCAGGCGATCATCGCCGCATTGTCGGTGCACAGCGCGGGCGGCGGAGCGGCAAAGCGCATGCCGTGGTCTGCGGCGAGGCTTTCGAGGGCCGCTCGAACGGTCGCATTGGCCGCCACGCCGCCGGCGACGACCAGCGTCTCGACATCATCCATGCTCTCGAGCGCGATCCGCAGCCGGTCGACCACGCAGTCGACGGCCGCCTGCTGGAAACTCGCGGCGAGATCTGGAGCCGTGTGCTTACCGCTCTCATGGGCGCGCAACACCGCGCTCTTCAGGCCGGCGAAAGAGAAATGCGGTTCGCCGCTGCCGACCATGGGGCGGGGCAGCGGAACCGCGGTGGGGTCGCCGTCCTTCGCCACGCGCTCCACAGCCGGGCCGCCGGGGAAGCCCAGGCCGAGAATCTTGGCGGTCTTGTCGAAAGCTTCGCCAAGCGCGTCGTCGATGGTGGTGGCGAGGCGCTTGTACTGGCCGACGCCATCGACGCGCAGGATCTGGCAATGCCCGCCCGAAACGAGCAGCAGGGCGTAGGGAAACTCGATCGAGCTATCGGAAAGGCGGGGGCTGAGCGCATGCCCTTCGAGATGGTTCACCGCGATCAGCGGCCTATCGCTCGCCATCGCGAGCGCCTTGGCGCTGACCAGCCCGACCATCACGCCGCCGATCAGCCCAGGACCCGCGGTGGCCGCAATGGCATCGCAATCGGCGAGGCTTACTCCGGCATCTGCCAGTACGCCCTCGATCATCGGGGCGAGCCGCTCGGCATGGGCGCGCGCCGCGATCTCCGGCACCACGCCGCCATAGGGTGCATGTTCCGCGTCCTGCGAGGCGATACGCTGCGCCACGATGCGGCCTTCGCCATCGACCAAAGCGGCGGCCGTTTCGTCGCAGGAACTTTCTATGCCGAGCACGAGTACCATCGCGCTTTCCCTTAGCGGTATCGCTCGCTAGGGCAAGCGAACCTCTATGGCCGACACACCGCTCATCCGCCTCGGAACCCGCCAGTCGCCGCTTGCCATGGCGCAGGCGCACGAGACCCGCGCGCGTCTGTGCGCAGCGCATGGCTGGGACGAGGCGGCGGTCGAACTCGTGCCGGTGATCGCCAGCGGCGACAGGATCCAGGACCGTCCGCTGGCCGAAATCGGGGGGAAGGCCCTGTGGACGCGCGAACTCGATATCTGGCTGGCTGAAGGCCGGATCGACGCGGCGGTGCATTCGATGAAGGATGTTGAAACACTGCGTCCGGACACGCTGACGATCGCCGCAATCCTGCCGCGTGCGGACAAGGCGGACATGCTGCTCGGCGCGGCATCGCTCGAGGCCATTCCCGAAGGCGCGCGGGTGGGGACGAGTGCGCCGCGTAGGGCCGCGCAATTGCTGCACAGACGTCCCGATCTCAGCGTGGTCGGCATTCGTGGCAACGTGGCGACCCGCATGGCCAAGCTCGAACGTGGCGAGGCCGATGCAACCTTTCTTGCGGCGGCGGGCCTGCAACGCCTCGGCGAGGAGCAGGTCGGAACACGGCTCGATCCCGAGGACTGGCTGCCTGCACCGGCGCAGGCGGCGATCGGGATCGAATGCCGTACCGACAATGCGCAAGCTCGCGACTATCTGGCAGCCATCGACCATGCGCCCAGCCATGCGGAGGTTCGTGCCGAGCGTCGCTTGCTGGAAGGGCTCGGCGGCGGTTGCAGCAGCCCGATCGCGGCACTGACCACGACCGAAGGCGATACGCTGGTCCTGAGAGCGGCGATCTTCAGCACCGACGGGCGCGAGCGAATCGAGCACAGCGCAAGTTTCGCCAGCAACGACGCCGATGCGCCGCGCGAGCTGGCCGCGCGCTTGTTAGGCCGCGCTCCTTCTGCAGTGAGCGCGCTCTTCGAGGGTGGGGCGTGAAGCCACTCCTCCTGCTGCGGCCGGAACCGGGCTGGACGGTTTCGGCAAAAACTGCTCGCGATATGGGCATGGAGGTGGTCGGCGCGCCTCTGTTCGAGATCGAACCGGTGGTCTGGGACTCGCCGGAGAGCGATGGGTTCGACGGCCTTCTGATCGGCAGCGCCAATGCCTTCCGCCATGCCGGTGACAGCCTGAAGCGCTATGCGAAACTGCCGGTCCACGTGGTCGGGCAGGCGACCGCCGATGCCGCCCGCAGCGCCGGACTGGTGGTCGGACAAGTGGGAAAGGGAGGGCTTCAGTCCGTGCTCGACCGGCTTCAGGGCCGCAAACTGCGCCTGCTGCGGCTGGCAGGCGAAGATCGGGTTCCGCTCAAGGCTCCAGACGGGCTGCGTGTCGAGACGCGGGTAGTCTATCGCGCCGTGCCGCAATCGCTGGAACTGCCCCAGCCTTTGCTGCGCGACACGGTCGTGGCGCTCCATTCGGGGGCGGCTGCCGAACGTTTCGCGCAAGAATGCGACCGGCTGAAAGTCGATCATACGAAATTCATCGTCGTAGCCATCGGCCCGCGCGTCGCCGAGATCGTCGGCGAAGGCTGGGCGTCCGTCCATATCGCATGGACCCCCGACGATGGCGCAATGCTGGCCTTGGCGAAATCTTTGTGCCAAGAATCCTCGGACGGGGATGGATAGGTCCGGAACACCGGGCATCGGGTCGCAGAACGGAAGTCGATGAGAGAATTCACCAGCAGCTCGCGCAAGGGGCCGTCCGTGCCGCCCGTGCTCGCGGCGGTCCTTGCCTCTTTCCTGCTCGGCGGCGCCGTGGCGGGATACGCCGTCTACAAGATGCAGGAACGCGAGCCAAAGGTCGTGCAGCTGCCTCCGCCCTCGAATGCCGGCGAACCTTCCGCCGATCCATCCGCCTCGCCGACCCCGACGCCGTCTGCCACGGCCAGCCAGGCGGCGGAGCAGGCCGTCGCCCGTGTGGAAGAGCAGCAGGGCGGCATCGACCAGCGGCTGGCTGCGGCGGAGCAGAGGCTTTCGCGGCTCGATCTGCAGGCACAGGCTGCGGCGGGCAATGCCGCGCGGGCAGAGGGACTGCTCATCGCCTTTGCTACGCGGCGAGCGTTGGAGAAAGGCGCGGAACTTGGCTTCCTGGCCGATCAGCTGCGGCTGCGTTTCGGCGATGCCATGCCCAATGCGGTCGACACGCTCATTCGCACCAGCCGCAATCCCGTTACGCTCGACGTGCTGATCGCGCGGCTGGAAGGCCTCGCGCCGCGCCTTGCCGAACCGTCGCAGACAGCCGGATTCGGTCGGTTTCAGGAAGAGCTCTCCCAGCTGTTCATCATTCGCAGCGAAAGCGCCCCGTCGCCGCAGCCCGAACGGCGGCTGGAACGCGCGCGCCTGTTCCTCGAAAGCGGACGAACCGAAGCGGCCATCGCCGAGGTGCGCAATCTGCCGGGAGCACAGAATGCGCGCAGCTGGATTCGCGATGCGGAGCGGTTTGCCGCAATGCAGCAGGCGCTCGACCTGATCGAGACGGCTGCCGTGCTGGAACCGCGCCGCCTGCGTGACGGGGCGGGCAACCGGATCGAACAGGCGAGCCCGGTCGAGGAATAGCCTCACTTAGGCCTTCAGCATTTCGGGCAAATCGCCGGAAACGCCGCGCGCCTCGTCCATGAAGAAGCGCTTGAGCCAGCTCGACTGCTGGACCCCGGCCATACCGAAGCGGCGCAGTGCGCTCGCGGTTTTGCCGGGAACGCCGAACAGGCGCGTCAGACTGTCGGTTGCGCCCATGACCATCAGCGAATCGAGCGCGCGCCATTCCTCGTACTTCTTCAGGACCTGCGCATCGCCGAGATCGAGGCCGAGCCGCAGCGCCTCGTCCAACACTTCGACCAGCGCACCCACATCGCGCAGGCCGAGATTGAGGCCCTGTCCGGCGATCGGATGCATGCCGTGGGCGCTGTCGCCCACCAGCGCCAGGCGGTCCTCCACGATGCGCGCCGTGTGCTGGAAACTGAGCGGATAGGAAGAGCGCCCGCTGTTAAGCTTCAGCTCGCCCAGCAGATCGCCCATGCGCTTGTGGATTTCCGCAAGGAAGGCGCGGTCGGACAGCTTGAGGACGCCGGCGGCATCCTTTTCGTCCACCGTCCACACCAGCGCACTGCGATGCTTTCCGTCCGGTCCGTCGAGCATGGGGAGCAGCGCGAAGGGGCCTTCGGGATAGAAGATTTCCCAAGCGACGTTGTCGTGCGGTTTGGAGTGATCCAGCCCTGCGATGATTGCGCGGTGGCTGTAATCCCAGCTCGCCATCTTGAGCCCGGCATCCTCGCGCGAGGGCGAACTGCGGCCTTCCGCGCCGACCATCAACGCGGCCTTCAGCACCGTCCCGTCGCCCAGCGTCGCCGAAACGCCGAACTCGCCGCGATCCCGGGCGACGACATCGACCGGGGCGTGCCAGGAAATGAGCGGTTCCTTCGCAGCCGCCTCATGCAGTGCGAGCCGCAGCTGGCGGTTGGCGAACATGCGACCGAGCGTGCCTTCGTGCGGTTCGGGTCTGAAGTCGAGCTGGCCGGGCTTCATCTGGTCGACCACCGCGATGGAGGCGATGTCACAACCATGCGGTTCGAGTACGTCCTCCAGCCCGATCTTGCGGAACAGGCGCCAGCTGGCCGTCGATATGGCCGAGGCCCGCCCGTCGAAACCTTCCGCCGTCAGCGATGCGGGATCGGCGCGGTCGACGAGATGGCTCGAAATGCCCTTGCTCGCCGCGGCCAGCGCCAGCGTCATCCCGACCAGACCCCCGCCGAGGATCAGCAGATCGCGAGTGTCGTTTGCCTGTGTCACGTTTCAGCGCCTCGTTGCGAATAGCCTGTCATGGCCCTAGATGCGCATCCGTGGACGAAGCAAGGACAATGACCGGTTTGCGCGCCTTTCTGGGTGCCCTGCTTTTAGCTGTCCTGGCGCTTTTCACCATGCCTGCCGCAGCGCAATCGCAGCCTGGCGGACCGAACGATATCGCGGTCGAAATTTTCTCCGACCGACAGCAGCGCGCCGATGACGGTACTGTGCAGATGACTGTCTCGCTGCGCTTCACGCCGCGATCCGAGGAATGGCACGGTTATTGGTCCAATCCGGGCGATGCCGGGCTCGGGATGCGGATCGAGTGGTCCTGGCCCGAAGAATGGTTCGGTGAAGCGCAATATCCGCTGCCAAAGCGCCTCGTCATCGCGGATTTGATGAACCACGTTTACGAGGGCGAATACGCGGTTCTTTATCCGGTTACGATCCCGGCGGATGCCGCACTGGATGATCTCGGCCCGCTCGAAGCGACGGTCGACTATCTGGCCTGTACGGATGTGATTTGCGTGCCGCAGACCGCGCAGGTGCGGCTGACGCCGGAACGAATGGGTGCCTCGCTCGACCGCTGGCGCGCCGATGTCGTCCCGCCGCTCGGCAGCGAGGCAGGGTTCGAGATCGGCAGGGATCGCCTGCGGATCGGCATTCCGCTTCCTGCAGCCAGTGACCTTGGCGACGTTCACGTGTTTCTCGCGACGAGCGATCTCGGTGGCGGCAAGCGCCCCCGCTATGCCGCGGTCCAGACCTTCGTGCGCGAGGGCGATTTGCTGGTCGCCGAAATCCCCTTGCAGCAAACACCGCTCGCCGATGAGACCGGCGCACCAAACCGGGTCGAAGGTATCCTCGATCTTGGCAATGGGCGCGGCGTTCGTTTCGTTGCAACGCCTGCCGACGTTCCACTCGAAGGCGTAAAACCGATCCGCAGCGGCGCTGCCACGTCGGATTTGTGGCAATTGCTGCTCGCTGCGCTGGTAGGCGGACTGCTGCTCAACATCATGCCCTGCGTGTTCCCGATCCTCAGCCTCAAGGCGCTTGCGCTGGCCAAGGCCGGCGGAGAGCAGGCTTCGGCGCGCTCCGACGCGCTGGCCTATACGGCGGGAGTCGTCCTGGCCTGCGCAGGGCTGGGCTTGCTGATCCTCGCCTTGCGGTCGGCGGGCGAGCAGGTCGGCTGGGCCTTCCAGTTGCAGGAGCCGGTCGTCCTCGTCGGCCTGTTCCTGCTGGCGCTGGCCATTACCGCGAATTTCCTCGGCCTGTTCGATGTGCCTGGCCTTGCCGTGTCGGGCCACGGCCCGTCGCGCGGCGGTTCGTTTGCGACCGGCTTGCTTGCGGCCTTCGTAGCTACACCTTGCACGGGGCCGTTCATGGCGCTGGCGCTGGGGGCAGCGCTGGTGATTCCGCCCCTCGACGGCCTCATGGTCTTCACCGCGCTCGGCGTGGGGCTCGCGCTGCCCTTTCTCCTTATCGGGTTCGTCCCCGCACTCCGGAGGCGTCTGCCGAAGCCCGGCCCGTGGATGGAGCGCTTCCGCCACTGGATGGCGCTGCCGATGGGGCTGACGGCGCTCGCACTGGGCTGGTTGCTCTGGCGCGTCGGCGGTTGGGAATACCTCGCGCTGGTCGGAGCCGTCGGCATCTTCGCCGTGCTCGGGTTGGCGCTGGTCGGCGTGTTCCAGCGCCGTGGGCGGAGCGGATCGGGTGTCGTCGCTGTCGCTCTCGTCGCAGTGCTCGCCCTTGGGACTGCGCTCTTGCCGGCTCCGCAAGCTCAGGCGAACAGTTCCGAAAGCCTGCTCGATCCCGTCGCGTTTTCCGAAACCGCGCTCGCCGAAGCGCGGGCGAGCGGGCAGCCGGTATTCGTCTGGTTCACCGCCGACTGGTGCGTCACCTGCAAGGTCAACGAGAGCGTCGCCATTGAACGGGAGACAACACGCGCTGCCTTCGAGGACGCAGGCGTCGTCGCCATCCGGGCCGACTGGACGCGGCGCGACGAGGAAATCTCGCGTATCCTGACGCGGCAGGGCGCGGCGGGCGTCCCGCTCTATTTGTGGTACGAACCCGGTGCCGATGCCGAGCACTTGCCACAGGTGCTCACGCCGGACCTTCTGGTTCGGAAGGCGCAGACTCAGCGCTAGTTTCCTCGGGCTGGGCGACGTCTTGTAAACGACAACGCTCGACCAGCTCTCCCGGGAATGCACTAGGGTTGAGGATGAGGCTTCCCGCACCCGGAACGGTCGCTTCGACCTGCCGCGTGCCGGTGAGTACGTCGAGCGCCGGGTCCTCGGCCTCGACTGCGCCTTCCCAACGCCAGACGTCGCCGCGCTCGACCGCATCGATCTTGAGCCGTGAAACATGGCCGTTGCCGATCAGTGCCAGTATCGCCTTCGCATGGGCATCGGCCTTGGCAAAGCGCGTGTAGGCGATCAGCGGCAGGCCGCCCTGGTCGGTGCACTCGAGCGCGAAGAACGGTCGTTCGCCCGGTTTGCCGTAGAGCAATCGGTCGGGATTGTCAGTCGCGGCCCAGACCGCACCTTCGGTATCGGGAGACCGGATCGGTTCGGACGGCGCCTCGGCGCGCGGCGCAATGCGTGTGCGCTCGGTATATTCGTCCGAAGCCGGCGGCTTGCAGGCTGCCAGCGCAAGGACGAATAGCGGTGCAAGGGTGCGAACCATCGCAGCGGCTATGGCACAGCGCATCGCACGATCAAGCGGCGTGGCAGAAATGTCCTCAGGCGTTATGCGATCGGCATAGCGCCAGGAGGCGTTGCGTCAGGAATCCGACATGCAGGCATCGAGCGCAGCGGTCAGCTGTTCTGACGCGGGCACGGTGATGGAGCGCTCGCCCAGCGTCAGCGTGGTCGGCGTAGTTGCGCCAGCCAGCAGCATGTAGGCCCCGCTGCCCTGTGGGATATCGCCTTGCCAGATCGCGTCGGGCCCGAGGACGCTGGCAACGCCTTCGACTGCGACTTCGGCAGTTTCGTCGCCATTGCTGATCGCGAGCGTTTCGGTCGCATCGGCAGTCGCCTGCTCGATCCACTGGAAGACCAGCGTCTCCTCGCCAGTCACAGCGCCATTGCAGGAGAAGGAAATCACACCTTCGCTTTCGGCCGTGCCGTGAAGCGCGGTGCGGGTCGACGGTTTGTAGAACCAGCGCCGGCCTTCCTCGTCGAATTCGATATTCTCGCCCGAGCGGGGGCCTTCGATGGGCCGGTTCTCGGCAATCGCAGCCGCTTCTTCGCTGACATCGCCATCGCCTTCACCGGAATCGCCACACGCAGCGAGGGCCAGCACGGCAACGGAAGCAAGCAGGATACGCATGGTAATCTCCGAATAGTTCGCCGGGTCAACTCGGCCAACGGGCATCGGGTTCCAAAAACGATGGTTAATCAGGTATTTATCTTAAGGCTTGCCACCCATCCGCTTGTAGCGCGTCTTGCCGTAGCGGGTCTTGCGCGTGCCCGGACGACCGGCATCGCTGCGTCCGACGCGTGGGGCTTTCTTCTCCTCGTCGCCAAGGCCGAGTTCGTCGTTCTCCAGCCTGCGGATTTCGTCGCGCAGGCGTCCGGCTTCCTCGAATTCGAGATCGGCGGCGGCCGCGCGCATGCGCTTTTCGAGGTCCTCGATGTAAGCACGCAGATTGTGCCCGACGAGGTTGTTGCGCTCGTCGTCGCCCGTGTCGACGGTCACGCCGTCCTGCGCCGCGGTGTGGGCGACGATGTCGGCGATATTGCGCTTGATCGTCTTGGGCGTGATGCCGTGTTCTTCGTTGTAGGCTTGCTGCTTTTCGCGGCGGCGATCGGTTTCCGCCATCGCGCGCTCCATGCTGCCGGTGATGCGGTCGGCATAGAGAATGACGCGGCCTTCCACATTGCGCGCAGCGCGGCCGATCGTCTGAACTAGGCTCGTTTCCGAACGCAGGAAGCCTTCCTTGTCGGCATCGAGAATGCAGACCAGCCCGCATTCGGGAATGTCGAGACCCTCGCGCAGCAGGTTGATGCCCACCAGCACGTCGTACACCCCGAGCCGCAGGTCGCGGATCAGCTCGATACGTTCCAGCGTCTCCACGTCGGAGTGCATGTAGCGCACCTTCACGCCCGCCTCGTGCATGAACTCTGTGAGGTCTTCGGCCATGCGCTTGGTCAACGTGGTGACCAGCGTGCGATAGCCCATCTGCGCGGTTTTCTTGCACTCCTCGATGCAATCCTGGACCTGATCCTCGACCGGCTTGATCTCGACCGGCGGGTCGATGAGGCCGGTGGGGCGAATGACCTGTTCTGCAAAGACGCCGCCGGTCTGCTCCATTTCCCACGTGCCCGGCGTGGCCGAGACACAGAAAGTCTGCGGGCGCATTGCGTCCCATTCGTTGAAGCGCAGCGGACGGTTGTCGATACAGCTGGGCAGGCGGAAACCGTATTCGGCGAGCGTGATCTTGCGCCGGTGGTCGCCCTTCGCCATCGCGCCGATCTGCGGCACGGTCTGGTGACTTTCATCGACGAACAGCAGCGCGTTTTCTGGAAGGTACTCGAACAGCGTGGGCGGTGGTTCGCCGGGCAAGCGGCCGGTGAGGAAGCGGCTGTAGTTCTCGATGCCCGCGCAACTGCCGGTGGCGGCAATCATCTCGAGATCGAAATTGGTGCGCTGCTCCAGTCGCTGCGCTTCGAGCAAGCGACCTTCCTCGTGCAGTTCCTTGAGGCGCTCGGTCAGCTCGAACTTGATGGCTTCCGACGCCTGTTTCATGGTCGGGCCGGGCGTGACGTAGTGCGAGTTGGCGTAGATTCGGACCTTGTCGAGGCTCGCGCCTTTCTTGCCGGTCAACGGGTCGAACTCGCTGATCTCCTCGATCTCGTCGCCGAAGAAGCTGACGCGCCAGGCCATATCCTCATAGTGGCTCGGGAAGATTTCGAGGTTGTCGCCGCGCACCCGGAAATTGCCGCGCGCGAAAGCGGCGTCGTTGCGCTTGTATTGCAGCGCGACGAGCTTGCGGATCAGCTCGCGCTGGTCGACGCTGGTGTCCTTCTTGATGTCGAAGATCATGGCCGAGTACGTCTCGACCGAACCGATACCGTACAGGCAGGATACCGAAGCGACGATGATGACATCGTCCCGCTCCAGCAGGGCGCGGGTGGCGGAATGGCGCATCCGGTCGATCGCCTCGTTCACCGAGCTTTCCTTCTCGATATAGGTGTCCGATCGGGGCACATAGGCTTCGGGCTGGTAATAATCGTAATAGCTGACGAAATACTCGACCGCGTTTTCGGGGAAGAAGCTCTTGAATTCGCCATAAAGCTGCGCGGCGAGGATCTTGTTCGGCGCAAGGATCAGGGCCGGTCGCTGCAATTCCTCGATCACCTTCGCCATGGTAAAGGTCTTGCCCGAACCCGTCACGCCGAGGAGCACCTGCGTTTGCTCATCGTCCTTGGCGGCGGAAGTCAGCTCGGCGATGGCCGTCGGCTGGTCGCCCGACGGTGTATAATCGCTGACGAGCTTGAACTTCTTGCCCGGCATCGATTTTTCGGGACGGGCGGGTTTGTGCGGGGTGAACTCTCCGGTGGTATCCGGTTCTTCGAGTCCGCGCCTGATAACGAGTTCGGCCATGCGCGCACATATGGGGAACGGCGGGGCGGCGATCAACGCCCGCTTGCGCGAGGCGTCATGGCTGCTAGCGTGCGGTGCTCATCAGGGGAGAATTGGCCATGCACAAATATCTATTCGCAAGCATTGCGGCGCTCAACCTCGCGGCATGCGGAGGAAACAACAGTGCCGATGCGGACGGCGATGGCGAGATCACCGGTGCAGAGGTCGCCGAGATGGCCGACGAAATGGTCAAGCCCGAGGCCGGCCAGTATCGCGCCACCACCGAACTGGTCGAACTCGAGGCGCCCGGCGCACCGCCGGAAGCGGTCGAAATGATGCGCGGCATGATGAGCCGCAGTTTCGAATACTGCCTCACCCAGGAAGAAGCCGACCGGGGCTTCGAGGAAATGGCGCGCGAGTCCCAGGACGAGAATTGCTCGTTCGAGAAGTTCGATGTCGATGGTGGCGATATCGATGCTGTCATGACCTGCTCCGGCCAGGGAGAAGGCACGATGCGCATGACGATGCAGGGCAGCGGCGGGCGGACGAGTTCCGAAATGACCATGACCATGGAAGGCAATATTCCGGGCCAGGGCGAGGGCAGGATGGTCATGAACACCAGCCACGAGCGCATCGGCGATTGTCCGGCCGAGGGCTGATGACATCTCGATGACAGTTTGAAATTCGGGACCCGTTAATCGCGCCCGTGCATTATGACGCGGTGATGGCAACGTTACCGTTCAAGGACAGCGCACTCCAGCATCGCGAGGAACTGGCGCGGCGCTGGGCGCTCGCCAAGGAGCCGTGCCCCGACGAAGCTCGTGGTCCTCGCTGGCAATTGCTGCTCCGCGAATTTCTCTGGCCGATCGAACCCTTGCGCCGACGGCTCGGCGCATCGCTGGAGATTTCTCCGGCTGCCGATCCCAAGCACATCATGCTGCTGCCGGGTTTCGGGGCTCATCCGATCCGCATGCGGTGGATGGCGCGGCGGCTGGAAGAGGCCGGGCATACCGCCAAGCGCTGGGGCCTCGGCTACAACCTCGGTGCGACAGCCGACCGTTTCGCGCGCGTCGAGAAGCGACTGCTGGCGCTTTACGAGCGGCATGGCGAGCCGATCGTACTGGTCGGCTGGAGCCTCGGCGGGGTGATGGCCCGCGAACTCGCCAAGCAGCATCCCGACAAGGTCGCGAAGGTCGTCACCATGGGCTCGCCCTTTTCCGGCAGCCCGCGGGCGAACAACGGCTGGCGCGCCTATCAGGCGATTGCGGGCCACCGCGTCGACGAGCCGGAAATCGACACGGTCGTCGCGGAAAAGCCGCCGGTGGAAACGGTCGCGATATGGAGCCCGTGCGACGGAGTCGTTCATCCCAAGTCGGCATGCGGCCGCCCCGGCGAGCGCGACCGCGCCATTCCCGTCCGGTGCTCGCATATGGGCCTCGTCATGACCAATGAGGCGATGGCGGCGCTTCTCGCGGAACTTGATCGCGCCTGAAGGCTTGTGTTCCTGTAGGATCGCGGCATGTCCTGTGCCGTGAACATCCCCGGGGGACAATGACGGGCAACGCCGAATTCTTCGACGAAATGCATGGTGCCGATGGCAGCGTGCGCGACGCCTATGGCCGGTATTGCGACTGGTTCGACGAGCAGAAAACCGCCCTTCTCAAGCGCAAGCATGCCGAGGCGGAGACGAACTTCCGCAAGACCGGTATCACCTTCAACGTTTATGGCGATGACGAAGCCGAAGAGCGGCTGATCCCGTTCGACATGGTGCCGCGCGTGATTACCGCGGCCGAATGGCGCAAGCTGACCCGCGGGATCGAGCAGCGCGTCTCGGCGCTCAACGCCTTCATGCACGATCTCTACCACCGGCAGGAAATCATCCGCGCCGGGCGCATTCCCGAACGCCTGTTCCGGGACAATGCCGCGTGGCTGCCGAATATGGTGGGCTTCACGCCGCCGGGTGGTGTCTACACGCATATCGTCGGCATCGACTTGGTCCGCACCGGACCGGACGAATTCTACGTACTGGAAGACAACGCCCGCACGCCATCGGGCGTCAGCTACATGCTGGAAAATCGCGAAACCATGATGGCGATGTTCCCGGAGTTGTTCATGCGCGTTCCGGTGGAGCAGGTCTCCGACTATCCGCGCCGGCTGGCCAAGAGTCTCGCCGCCTGCGCGCCGGATTGCACCGAGGGCAAGCCCACGGTCGCGGTGCTTACACCGGGGATCTACAACTCTGCGTATTTCGAGCACGCCTTTCTCGCCGATCAGATGGGCGCGGAACTGATCGAGGGCAGCGACCTGAGGGTAATCGATGGGCGCGTTGCCATGCGGACCACGCATGGGTTCCAGCCGGTCGACGTGATCTATCGCCGGGTGGACGACGAATTCCTCGACCCGCTGACCTTCAACGAGGACAGTGTTTTGGGCGTGCCGGGCATCATGGACGTCTATCGCGCGGGCGGCGTCACCATTGCCAATGCGCCGGGGACGGGGGTTTGCGACGACAAGGCGATCTATTCCTTCATGCCCGAGATCGTCGAGTTCTACACCGGCGAGAAGCCTTTGCTGCCGAATGTCGAAACACATCGCTGCGCCGATGAGGAGACGCTGAAATACGTCCTCGACAATCTGGAGGAGCTGGTCGTCAAGGAAGTGCACGGTTCCGGCGGTTACGGCATGCTCATCGGTCCGGCTGCCTCGAAGAAAGAGCTGGACGAGTTTCGCAAGAAGCTGGTGGAAAGGCCCGAGAATTACATCGCGCAGCCCACGCTTTCGCTGTCGACCTGCCCGATCTTCACCAAGAAGGGCCTGGCACCGCGCCATGTCGACTTGCGACCTTTCGTACTTGTGTCGCCCGACAAGGTCGACATCACGCCCGGCGGCCTGACGCGCGTTGCGCTGAAGGAAGGTTCGCTGGTCGTGAATTCCAGCCAGGGCGGCGGCACCAAGGACACTTGGGTGCTCAAAGACTGATGCTGGGAAGAACCGCCAACGGACTGTTCTGGATGTTCCGCTATCTCGAGCGGGCCGAGAACACCGCGCGCCTGCTCGATGCCGGCCTGCGCATGGCGCTTACCCGCGACCTCGTCACGGCCGAAGAAGAATGGCGTTCGGTCATGGCCACTGCCGGACAGAAGCAGGGGTACGAGGCCAAGCACGGCACCTACACCGGCATGCAGGCGTGGAACTACATGCTGCGCGACAAGGACAATCCCGCCTCGATCCTCTCCATGTTCGGGCAGGTCCGCCAGAATGCCCGCCTCGCCCGCAACGCCATCAGCGGCGAGCTGTGGGAAGCGATCAACGAGAACTGGCTGGTCATGGAAAAACAGCTGGGCAAGCCGGTGGGCGAGAACCGCGTGCTCGACACGGTGGCCACCATCCGCCGCGCCGGGACGCTGGCGCATGGTGCGATGGAAGGTTCCATGCTGCGCGACGAAGGCTATCATTTCGCCCAGGCCGGTACGTTTATCGAGCGCGCCGACAGTATCGCGCGCATCCTCGACATCAAATACTACCTGCTGTTGCCCTCCTTGTCCTATGTCGGGTCGAGCCTCGATACCGGGCAGTGGGACCAGGTGTTGCGCTCGGTGTCCGGGGACCGCGCCTATCGCTGGCTCAATGCCGGACAGATCGATGCGAAGGGTATTTGCGAGTTCCTGATCCTCGACGATGCCTTCCCGCGCAGCCTGGCCTTCTGCCATTCCGAGCTCCGCGCGAACTTGGCCGCGCTAGCTCGCATTCATGGGCGCGAGGGCCAGAGCAACGAATTGATGCGCGAGGCCGATACGAGTATCGCAGACCTCACGATCGAGCAGGTGTTCGATCAGGGACTGCACGAATTCTTGCTCGAATTCATGTCCAGCAACGCAGCGATCGGCCAGGCGATCGCACAAGATTATCGGTTCCTTGCCTAAGGACCTGTTTGTCCCATTCTCATCGACAAGACGGAGCCAATTTTGACGCTAGCCAAGGAACGAGGAGAGAATCGATGACAATTCATCGAAATCGACAAGTGACGCCGGATAGCGTCAAAATTGGCCCGCCGCTTCGCGGTCGTCCGCAAAAGTCCAGCGGGCGCGTCCTTCGTCTTGGCCGGGCGGTGAGCCCGACCTGCTTCTCACTCCTTCCCCCTGAACTTTTGCGGGCGATCTTGCTCGATGAAAATGGGACAGGCAGGTCCTAGTGCGTCTCTCGATCCGCCATACCACCCGCTATCGCTTCGACACTCCCGTCGTGCACGCTTTGCAGCGTCTGCGCCTGACGCCCAAGGAAACGCAGGGGCAGGAAATCCTGGATTGGGAGATGGAGTATGAGAATGCCCATCCCGAGCTGACCTACGAAGACCAGCATCACAACACGACGACGCTGGTCTCCGTCGAGAGCGGATCGCAGGAAGTGCGCGTGACCTGTCATGGCAAGGTCGATACGCATGATCATGCGGGTGTCATCGGGCGCCATGCAGGCCACCTTCCGCTCTGGAGTTTTCAGGGACAGACGGACCTGACCCGTCCGGGGCCGGGCATGAAGAAGCTGCTCAAGGAGATCGAGAAGAGCGAGGACAGCGGCCTCGATCGCCTCCACCGGTTGTCGGCAACGATCCTGGAGCGGGTGGAGTACCAGACCGGGACGACCCATTCGCGGACCAGCGCGGAAGAATCCTTCGCTTCGGCCCACGGCGTTTGCCAGGACCATGCGCATATCTTCATCGGCTCCGCCCGCGCGCTGGGCATTCCCGCGCGCTACGTCAGCGGCTATCTCATGATGAACGACCGGATCGATCAGGAAGCAAGCCATGCTTGGGCCGAAGCGCATGTCGAGGGGCTCGGTTGGGTCGGTTTCGATATTTCCAACGGGATAAGTCCCGACGAGCGCTATGTGCGCGTTGCAACGGGCCGCGATTATCGCGATGCAGCGCCGGTAACCGGGATCAGTTTCGGCACGACATCGACCGTGCTCGAAGTGGAGGTCGCGGTCGAACAACAGCAGATACAGCAGCAGTAGCTGCCGAGGGTAATTTTCGATGACCTATTGCGTAGGCATGATGCTCGACAAGGGCCTCGTCCTGATGAGCGACACCCGGACCAACTCGGGTGTCGACAACATTTCGGTGTTTCGCAAGATGTTCACTTGGCAGGAGCCGGGGGAGCGGATCATTACCGTCATGACCGCCGGCAATCTCGCTTCGACGCAGGCTGTCGTCAGCCAGCTCGAAGAGCGGATGAAGGAGCCGGGCGAGCGCGAGAATATCCTGTTCGAGGCGCCGACCATGTTCAACGTCGCGACCGAAATCGGCAGGCTGCTGCGCACTACTATCGGAGAGCGGCAGTCGGCCAATGGCGCGCGCGGGCAGGGCAAGTTTACCGCATCCATCATCGTTGCGGGTCAGATCAAGGGGATGGAGCCTCGCCTGTTCATGGTCTATCCCGAAGGCAATTTCATCGAGGCCAGCCTCGACACGCCATTCTTCCAGATCGGCGAAACCAAATACGGACGTCCGATCATTATTCGCGGCTACGACCGCGAAATGAGCCTGGAGGACGGGGTCAAGCTGCTGATGGTGAGCTTCGATTCGACGCTCAAAGCAAACCTTTCGGTCGGCTTGCCACTGGACCTTCAGGTGATCGAGCGCGACACGTTCGAGCCCAAGCACCAGCACCGCATCACGCATGACGATTCGTATTTCCAGGCAATCTCGGCTGGCTGGGGCGATGCTCTCAAGCATGCCTTCCACTCACTGCCGGACTACAGTTTTTACCGCGAAGGCGAAGACTAGATCGGATTTGGATGTATTCCCGCCCTCGGCCATAGGGGCATGGGCGCGTTTTGCGTATCCGTAAGAGTCCGAATAGGTAGTAATCCGAATTACGCATTTGCCCCGATTGCGCCATGCCTAAGTGCATGAAACAGCGTCAAACTCTCCACATCGTCGGCGGCTCCAGCCGCTCCCGCGCAGAGCAATCGCATTTGGGCTTCGCTCTCGGCCACCATTGCGAAATCTATGCCGGTACGGGCGAGCTGATCGAGCATGTCCCGGACAGCGGTATCATCCTCGCCTTAGACGATCCTGCCGATGGCGGAGTCGCGCGGGTTTTGCGGGCGCTGTCGGTGATCGGTAAATGGATTCCGGTCGTCGCAACTTCCTTCGATCCCCGTCCGACCTGCGTGGTCGAAGCAATCAAGGCGGGCGCGCTCGACTATCTGCGCCTGCCCTTGCAGGAGGAGCGCCTAGATAGCGCTATCGCACGCATCAGCGGAGAGGCGGATGCCTATGCGCAGGCGCGGCGCAAGATGGTCGAGGCCCGCAACCGCATCGCCGCGCTATCCCCTCGCGAACGCGAAGTGCTGGACTGGCTGGCCGAAGGGTGCAGCAACAAAATGATCGCACGCGAATTGTCGATCAGTCCGCGTACGGTGGAAATCCACCGCGCCAACATGATGACCAAGCTGGGGGCCGACCATCCGAGCCAGGTGGTACGCCTGCGGCTCGAGGCTCAACTGGAGCAAGGTGGTCAGATGGCGACCGGATAAGTTGCCGGGCTGTCTGGGTCGCTCAGCGGCAGAAGGAGCCGTTACCGAACTCAATATGCAGGTGATCGCGGTGCGCGGCGTTGTAGTCCGGGCCGAGGACGGTGCCGAAGCGCTTGCAGGCGCTTGCATGGACGGTGCGCAGGAACTCGCGTTCGCGCGGCGATGCGTGCCAGTCGTCCTTCACTGAGATGCGGCGGCCGTCGGCGAGCACGAAGCCCGATACGTCGATCGCTTCCGCCCTTGCGTGGGCTGAGCGTCGGCCCGTTCCGGCGACATTGCGGCAGGAATAGCTACCGAAAGTCTCGATACGCGCGAGAGGACTGCCGAGGATCTGCCGCGCTGCCCGATCCACGCCGAAGCGGGCCCAGCCGGCCAGCGTATTGGCGGCGGGGCAGGCCAGCGGGCCGAGATTGGTGATGGCGAAGCTGCTCTGGTCACCGCCGATTCCGTCGAGCTTCACCGTGTTGAGATTGCTGCACCCTGCGCCGAAGAAGCGGTCGGGCAGGGGCGCGAAACTCGAACCGGTCTTACCGAGCTCGACATGGCACTGAAGCGCCTCCGGCCGAGGCTGGGCGATGGCAGGCACCGAGCTTTCGCTGCGCACACGCTTGGGCGCTTCGCGATCGGGAATAGCGCCGCATCCTGCCACCAACAGGAGGAGAGGAGATAGAATGGCAGGATGCGAACGCATGCCTGCGAGTATCGCCAAATATGGTTAACGTAAGGCTAACCCGTTCGCTTTCGATCAGGCGGTGGCCGGCATCGGCTCGCGGTATGTCGCCTTGCTGATCAGCACGATCGCCAGCCACGCGGCGATGAAGCCGGGTACGATCTCGTACAGTCCGCCGTCGAAACCGGGCAGCTCCGAATTCCAGCCGAGCGCGATCCACGCCACGACCACCGCAGCACCGGTTACGAGTCCCGCAAGCGCTCCAGCTCCGGTCATGCGATTCCATGTGAGCGAGAGGATGATCAGCGGACCGAAGGCCGCCCCGAAGCCTGCCCAGGCATTGGACACGAGGCCGAGAACCTCGCTATCCGGATCGCTCGCGATCAGGATTGCGGCGAGCGCCACCAGCGCGACGCAGATGCGGCCGACATTGACGCTCTCGCGCTCGCTGGCATTCTTGCGGAAGAACAGCCTGTAGAAATCCTCGGTCAGCGAGGAGGAGGCCACCAGCAGTTGCGAGCTGATCGTCGACATGATCGCGGCGAGCAGCGCGGCCAGAAGGAAGCCGGTGATCAGCGGGTGGAACAGCAGGTTCGCCAGCACGATGAAGATCGTCTCCGGATTGTCGACCGTCAACCCGTTGCGCTCCACATAGGCACGGCCGGCGATACCGATGCCGATCGAGCCCAGCAGCGCGACGCCCATCCAGGTCATGCCGATGTTCCGCGCGGTCTTCACCTTGTCGATGGTGTCGATCGCCATGAAGCGCACGATGATGTGCGGCTGGCCGAAATAGCCGAGGCCCCATGTCACCGCGCTGATGAAGCCGAGCAGCGTGAGACCTTGCGTCAGGCTGAGGAACCCCTCCACCGGCACATCGGACAGCGATCTGCCGCCTTCGCCCCCGGCGCCGAACATCACCACGAGCGGCATCAGCACGAGGGCGACCACCATGATACAACCTTGCACAAAGTCGGTCAGGCTGACCGCGAGGAAGCCGCCAACCATTGTATAGGCGAGGACGACCAGCGCGGTGATCCAGATGCCCATCATGTAATCGCTCATGCCGACATCGGGCAGGATGCCGACGAAACTCGTTTCGAACAACAGGCCCCCGCCGACGAGGCCGGCAGCGGTGTAGACCGAGAAGAACACGACGACGATCAGCGCACTCGCGACCCGCAGGGCGACGGCCTTGTCGGGGAACCGGTTGGCGAGGAATTCGGGGATGGTCAGCGCATTGCCATAGCTTTCCGTCTGGGCGCGCAGGCGCGGCGCCACGACGACCCAGTTGACCAGCGCGCCGACGAACAGGCCGATCCCGATCCATGCCTCGACCAGTCCGCTGGCGTAGAGTGCTCCCGGCAGGCCGAGCAGCAGCCAACCGCTCATGTCCGAGGCACCGGCCGACAGCGCAGCGACCGCTGGCGGCAAATTGCGTCCGGCCAGCAGGTAGCCCTCGCTAGTGTCGGTCGAGCGCTTCCAGGCCCACAGACCGATGGCGATCATGAGCACGAAATAGAGCGCGAGGCTGACGAGTGTTCCTGTTTCCATGCGGGCGCTGGTAACAAACGCAACCGGGATGGTCCACCGCCACTCCGAACCACGGTAGCGACGGGTTGCGCGGGCCAATTCGAGCGGGCAAGCGAAGCGGGTGAAGCTCGACATCTGGCACAACCTGGCGTGGTCGCGGTACAAGGGCGCCGTCTTCACCGCGCTCGCGCGGCAGGTGGCTGGTAGGGCTGTCGATGTGCATGTCACCCAGATTGCGCTCACCGACAGTCGGCGGGCAGCCCTGTCGGACGTGGCGATGGAGCGGTTCGATTATCCGCACGATGTGCTCTTCCGCGAGAGCTACGACGATATTTCAACGCTGGACCTGTATGGCCGCGTCCTGCGCGAGTGTTGGTGTAGCAATGCGGATGTCACGATCATACCAGGCGTCGATCGGCCAGAATACTGGTTGCGGGCGCTGATCCTTGCGATCCGTGGTCGCAAGCGCGCCGTGTTCTTCGATTCCACCCGCTACGATCGTCCGCAAAGGCCGCTGCGGCGATTGGCAAAGCAGCTGTTTTTCAAGCTGGTGCCGTGGACGCTATCCTACGGCGAGCGTTCGCGTGCCTATACCATGTCGCTCGGCTTCCGGGCGGAGCGTGCGTTGGTTCGGCCGCAGGCTGCCTACCTCCCAGCCGGGTACGACGCTCGCCATGTACCGGCACAGAGAGAGGAACTTCGAGACCCGGGCAACCGCGTATTTCTCTATGTCGGTCGGCTCTCGCCGGAGAAAGGGATCGACACGCTGATCGACGCCTTTTCGCAATATCGGTCGGTCGATCCGCAGGCGCAATTGCGGATCGTAGGTTCGGGGCCGGAAGAGGCGGCGCTGAAGACGCTCGCCGCAGAGCACGGTGTGGAGGGTTCGGTCGTCTTCCCCGGCGCGATGCAAGACGATGCCCTGCAGAAGGAATATCTCCGCGCGACCGCACTCGTCTTGCCCAGCCTTAGCGAGCCGTGGGGGCTGGTGGTGAACGAGGCGCTCCATCACGGCTGTCCGGTCATCGTGTCCGACCGGTGCGGTTGCGTGCCGGAACTGGGTGGCTGGATCGCCTTGCGGGATCGTGGTGCCGGCGGGTGACGCAAGCGCGCTTACAGAGGCATTGGCAGAAGCGCCGGATGTTTTTGCAGACAGGCGCGCGACCGCGCTTCGGTGCCTGGAAGAAGTCGCGCCTTATTCCCCGGATGCCGCAGCAGCAGCGATCGTGGTTGCCGCACGAAAAATATCGGCGGATTGAACTTCGGGTGGGGCGGTTAGGCGGCACAATTGCCAGGTCGGCTCATTAAGTGGCTGAGATCACTCATTACAGGAGCGCGGCATTGCAGCGATTTGCAGGCAAGACAGTTATCGTAACGGGTTCGTCCACGGGCATCGGGGAGGGCATCGCGCGGCGCTTTGCCGAAGAGGGCGCGAATGTCGTGCTCAATTCGCGCAGCCGTGACGATCTGGAGAAAGTCGCGAAAGACCTGGACGGTGACCGGACGCTGATCGTCGAAGGCGATGTCGGGAAGAGCGAGTTCGCCAAGGACATCGTCGGCAAAACCGTTGACCGCTTCGGCGGCCTCGACGTGCTGGTCAACAATGCCGGTGTCGGCGCCTTCGGCATGCTCGCCGATGCCAGCGACGACGATATCGACAAGGTTATCGATATCAATGTGAAGGGCGTGCTCTACCTGTGCCGCGAGGCGATCCCGCACCTCGCCAAAACCAAGGGGTCGATCGTCAACACATCGAGTGTGTCGGGCACCGGAGGTGACTGGGTCCTACCGATCTACAATGCCTCGAAGGGTGCCGTGACGAACCTTACGCGCGCGCTGGCGTTGCAGCTGGGCAAGCAGGGGATTCGCGTGAATGCGGTCTGCCCATCCCTGACACGTTCGGAAATGAGTTCGGGCATCATGGACAATGACAGCCTGATGGAAGCGTTCATGCGCCGCATTCCGCTCGGCAGGCCCGGAGAACCGGAGGATGTCCCCGGGCCGGTCTTGTTCCTCGCCAGCGAGGATGCGCGATTCGTCACCGGAGTGAATCTCGCCGTCGACGGCGGCGTATCGGCTAGCAATGGCCAGCCGAACTTCATGGCATTCCAGGACGAGTGAGCGCCGGGGTCCTCGTCACGCTGGCGATGGCGCTGGCCTTTGCGGCCACGCATATTTTCGTCGGCGAACTGCGATTCCTCGATCGGACGCCGCGCAGCAAGTGGTTGAGCTTCGCCGGCGGTGTAGCGGTCGGTTACGTGTTCATGCATGTGCTGCCCGAGCTGGGCGCGCATGCGGCGACGTTCGAATTGGCGACCGGCTTCGATGCTACCCTTGCCGAGGGGCTGGTCTATACCTTGTCGCTGGTCGGTCTGGCCCTGTTCTACGGTCTGGAACGGGCGCTGGTTGTATCGACCGACGAGCGAAGAGCGACGGAAGGCCGTGACCGTCCGCATCACGGCGTGTTCTGGCTGCACATCGCCGCGTCCGCGCTGCTGATCCTGGTAATCACCTATCTGCTGTCGCATCGCGAAGACACATCGCCGCTCGGGCTGGTGCTCTATTTCGCCGCAATGCTGTTGCACTTCGTCACGGCCGATTTCGGCTCGCGCAGCGACCACCCCGAACTTTACGATGCGAAGGGGCGCTGGGTGCTGGTCGCAGCGACGCTCGGCGGCTGGGCACTGGGGCGGGTGGTCGAACTGCCCGAGATCGCCATCGGCTGCCTGTTCGCTTTCCTGGCAGGTGGAGTGATGCTGCTGGTGCTGAAGGAAGAGCTACCGGAAAACCGGAAAAGCTTTTTCCTGCCGTTTCTCGGCGGTGCAGTGCTCTACGCTGGATTGGTGCTGGCCGAGACATACCACGTCTCGGCCTGAGCTCTAGGCCTCAGCTCTGCGCAGCTCGTTTGGCGCGCTTGCGCTCGTGCGGGTCGAGGATGGCCTTGCGCAGGCGGATGCTTTCCGGCGTCACTTCGACCATCTCGTCGTCGTCGATATAGGCGATGGCCTGTTCCAGCGTCATGACGCGAGGCGGGGTGAGGCGGATGGCATCGTCCTTGCCGGTCGAACGGAAGTTCGTCAGCTGCTTCGACTTCATCGGATTGACTTCGAGATCGTCCGGCTTGGCGTTCTCGCCGATCACCATGCCCTCGTAGATCTTCGCGCCGCCGCGGATGAAGAGCTCGCCGCGATCCTCGAGCGCATTGAGCGCATAGGGAACCGCTTCGCCCGAGACCATCGAGATCAGTACGCCGTTCTGGCGGCCTTCGATGGGGCCGCGATAGGTATCGTACTTCTCGAACAGGCGGTTCATGATGCCCGTGCCGCGCGTGTCGGACAGGAATTCGCCGTGATAGCCGATCAGGCCGCGCGACGGGGCGGAGAAGGTGATGCGGGTCTTGCCCTGGCCCGAGGGACGCATTTCGGTAAGCTCGGCCTTGCGGCGCTGCATCTTCTCGACGACCGTACCCGAGTGCTCGTCGTCGACGTCGATGACGACGGTCTCGAACGGCTCCATGCGCTGGCCGTTCTCTTCGCGGAACAGCACGCGCGGGCGGCTGATGCCGAGCTCGAAGCCCTCGCGGCGCATCGTTTCGATCAACACGCCGAGCTGCAGCTCGCCGCGGCCGGCGACTTCGAAGCTGTCCTTGTCGTCGCTCTCGGTAATGCGGATCGCAACATTGGTTTCCGCCTCGCGGTAGAGACGGTCGCGGATCATGCGGCTCGTCACTTTGCTGCCCTCGCGGCCTGCGAGCGGGCTGTCGTTGACCGAGAACTGCATCGCCAGCGTCGGCGGATCGATCGGCTGCGCTTCGATCGGAGTCTTCACGCTCGGATCGGCGATGGTGTTCGACACCGTCGCCTTTTCGAGGCCTGCCAGCGCAATGATGTCGCCTGCCGACGCCGTCTCGACCGGCACACGATCGAGCCCGTCGAAGCTCATCAGTTTGGTCGCGCGACCGACTTCGATCACATTGCCTTCTGCATCGAGAGCGTGGATCGGGTCGTTGATGTTGATCGTGCCGGACTGGACGCGACCCGTGAGCACGCGACCCATGAAATTGTCGCGGTCGAGCAGGGTGGCGAGGAAGCTGAAGGGCGCTTCGGTGTCGAGGCCGGGAGGCGGCACGTGATCCACGATCAGCTTGAACAGCGGCTCCAGATTGCCGTCGCGCGCGGTCTCGTCCTCGCTGGCGTAACCGTCACGGCCCGAGGCCCACAGGCTGGGGAAATCGAGCTGGTCGTCGTTCGCATCGAGGCTCGCGAAAAGGTCGAATACCTCGTCCAGCACTTCCTGCGGGCGGGCGTCGCCGCGGTCGATCTTGTTGACGACCACGATCGGGCGCAGGCCGAGGCCAAGGGCCTTGCCGGTGACGAACTTGGTCTGCGGCATCGGACCTTCGGCGGAATCGACCAGCAGGATGACACCGTCGACCATCGAGAGGATCCGCTCGACCTCGGCGCCGAAGTCGGCATGTCCGGGCGTATCCACGATGTTGATGCGCGTGCCGTTCCATTCGACGCTGGTGCACTTCGCCAGGATCGTGATCCCGCGCTCTTTTTCGAGGTCGTTCGAATCCATCGCGCGCTCTTCGACGCGCTGGTTCTCGCGGAAGGTGCCGGACTGGCGGAAAAGTTGGTCGACAAGGGTGGTCTTGCCGTGGTCGACGTGGGCGATGATCGCCACGTTGCGCAGGTCGCGGGACATGGATGTATGCTTTCGTTTAGAATGCCGTAGCGGCAGGCGCTTTATGCGCCTGGCAATTCGGGCGCGCCCCTAGCGCAGATGCTGCAATGCGGCAAGCATATGCGGTGTAACGCGAAAGGCACAGTGGCGAAATCGCTTAGGTTCGCGACCGGCTAAATGCTTGAGGTGGCGCGTGCATACGAATATTCGCCGCCTCGCTTGCGTGATTTTGGGAACTGCGCGGCAGACCAGAATGCGTCTTGAGAGAAGAGGATATTTCATGAAGTTCAACACTTTCGGCCGCGCCGCGACCGTTCGTACCGCCCTGCTTGCCGGTGCCGCTGCACTCGCCGTTCCGACGGCCGCGAGCGCCCAGAAAGGGGGCGACGATGCCGACATCGGCGAAGCGGAACCCGAGACCGAAACCGGTAACGTGATCGTCGTCACCGCGACCAAGCGCCAGCAGACCTTGCAGGAAGTGCCCGTCGCTGTCAGCGTGACCACCGCCGAAACTATCGAGCGCGCGCAGATCCGCGACCTCAACGACCTCCAGACGCAGGTACCCTCGCTTCGCGTGAACCAGCTGCAGAGCTCGGCGAACACCAACTTCCTCATCCGCGGCTTCGGCAACGGGGCGAACAATGCCGGTATCGAACCCTCGGTCGGCGTTTTCGTCGACGGCGTCTATCGCAGCCGCACCGCCTCGCAGATCACCGACCTGCCCGACGTCCAGCGCGTCGAGGTCCTGCGCGGCCCGCAGTCGACCCTGTTCGGCAAGAACGCCAGCGCGGGTGTCATCTCGATCGTCACCAAGGAGCCGGAGTTCGAATTCGGCGGCTCGGCAGAGCTGAGCTACGGCAATTACGACGCGATAGTCGCGAAGGGCCTCGTCACCGGACCGATCACCGACAGCATCGCGTTCAGCCTTGCCGGCGGGCTCAACAAGCGCGACGGCTATCTCGAAGACCTCGCCACCGGCAACGACAGCAACGAACGTGACCGCTGGTTCACCCGCGGCCAGCTGCTGTTCGACAATGGTGGCCCGTTCACCGCACGCTTTATCGGCGATTACGACAAGATCGACGAAATCTGCTGCGGCGTCGTGAACCTTCGCCGGAGCGATGCGAGCAACGCAGTTCTCGCACTCGGTGGCCAGATCCCGAACCCGAACGATCCGTTCGCCGACGTGATTTACAACAATATCGATTCCACCAACGAGATCGAAAACTGGGGCGTCTCGGGCGAGCTGAACTACGAAATCGGCGATTTTACGCTGACCTCGATCACTGCCTACCGCGAATCCACGGCGATCACGGATCAGGATTCGGACTTCACCAGCGCCGACCTGATCGGCAGCAACTTCGCCAATGTCGGCCTCGAGACCTTCACGCAGGAACTGCGTCTGGCGGGCGAGATCGGCGACCGTGTGTCCTTCCTGCTCGGCGGTTTCTACTTCAACGAAGACATCGATCAGCAGAACCGCCTGATCTACGGCGAGGATTTCCGCGAGTACGCCAACATCCTGATCGGCGGACCGGTCACGAGCCCGCCGAACGACTTCGCCGTGCAGCAGCTCGAGGCGACGCTTTCGGCGCTTAACGGCCAGGATTACACCGGCCGGTTCTTCGTTGCGGGTCAAGGCCTCAATGAAGCCTACACACTGAGCAACGAAGCGCTGTCGATCTTCGGCCAAGTGGATTTCGAGATCCTCGACGGACTCGTCCTGACGCTCGGCGCGAACTACACCGACGACAGCAAGGAAATCACCACCAACGTAATTTCGAGCGACGTGTTCTCAGGCATCGACCTCGTCCAGTCGGGCAATACGGCGATCTTCGCTCAGGCATTTGCAACCACACTCGCTAACTTTGGTATCGACGCCACAGACCCCGCGCAGGTGGGTGCGTTCGCTGCGGCCAATCCCGAAGCATTCGCGCAGGTTCAGGCTGGCGCTCAGGCCTTCGCCGATGCCAACCAGAACAACCCTGCGGTCAACCCGCTGCTGGCGCTGCAGCCGCTGCAGTTCCTGCCGCCGTTCCTCAATGTGCCGAACAGTGTGGAAGACGGCCAGACCGACGACAGCGACTGGAGCTACACCGCGCGCCTTGCCTACGACATCTCGCCGTTCTTGAACGTCTATGTGTCCTATGCGACCGGCTTCAAGGCGAGCTCGTTCAACCTGTCGCGCGACAGCCGTCCGCTGGCTGCCGACATCCCCGCTATCGTCGCGGGCGGTTTCGATCCCGCGAACCTGCGTCCCGGCTCGCGCTTCGCGGGCCCGGAAGAAACCGAGGTCTACGAACTGGGCTTCAAGGGTAACTGGGACATCCTCTCGGCGAACCTGACGTTCTTCAACCAGCGGATCGAGGGCTTCCAGACGAACCTGTTCACCGGCACCGGCTTCGCGCTGGCCAATGCCGGCCTGCAGGAAACCTTCGGCATCGAATTCGACAGCGTCGTGCGCGTGTCCGACTCCTTCAGCGTCCTGGCCGCTTTCACCTATCTCGAGCCCGAGTATGTCGATTTCCCGAACAGCTCGATCGGCAACTTGTCGGGCCGCGCGGTCGGCGGCATCTCGGAATTCACGATGTCGCTTGGCGCGCAGTACGACAAGGAACTCAACGCCAATGGCGACCGGCTTATCCTGAACACGAACTTCTATCACGAAGCTCCGGTTCAGATCGCCGACGGCCTGCCGGGCTTTTTCGACCCGCGCAATCCGGCATCGCAGGCTGCGGCCTTTGCCGCTGCCGCTCCGTTCCGCCGCCAGGTCGACGAGCTTTCGGCGAGTGCTACCTACTCGTTCGGCTTCGGTCTCGACCTGACCGTCTGGGGCCGCAACCTGCTCGACGATCGCTACATCACGACGATATTCGACTCGGTCGCACAGGCCGGTTCGATCTCGGGCTACCCGAACCAGCCGCGCACCTACGGCGTGGCCGCGAAGTTCAAGTTCTGATCGAAGCGATCAGCATCGGGTGCGGGGAAGGGGGCTTTCGGGCCCCCTTTTTCTTTGTCTTGACTGATAGTCGGCGACGACTATCTTTCAAAAATAATCGAACAGAGGTTTGATTTGTGAGGTTGTGGGGGAACGGCATTAGCCGCCTATAGCGCGAGCCATTAGGCTCTTTCCTCGAACGGCTAATAACCGGTGCGCACCGCAGGAATGTAATTTCCTTTCGGAGGCATCAATGGCCGATTTAAAGACTAAAACCTCGTTCCATTTTCAAAAGCAGAATGGTCTTTGTTTCTATTGCGATGACTCCATGTGGATCAACGATCCGAATCACTATCGCCAGAAATTCCGACTTACCCAAAAGCAAGCACGCCAACGCCAAGCCACCGCCGAGCATCTGGTTGCCAAATCTGAGGGTGGCTCAAACGATCGGGACAATCTCGTTGCTGCATGCCGCTTCTGTAACGCCCAGCGGCACAAATGTTCGGTAGCCAAATCTGCAGAAGATCATCGGAAGCATGTCAGGCGTCGAATGGAGCTAGGAAAATGGCACCAGGCCAGCTGTACCGGCCGGATTTCTATAGCGCCCTCAATGCCTGTGCCGGTTTCGCCCTCAGCAGCGGCAGGGACGCTCCGAGCGCAAAGGCCAGTACGATCCCGAGTCCCAAACCAAGCACCGCGATGACCTCGCCCCAGTCGGGCAGCCAGTCGAATTCGAACAGCTGCGTGACGACCAGCCAGCCGGCGAAGCTGCCGACAGCGAGGGCGACGATGGCCAGCGCTCCCGCCAGCGCGGCATATTCGATCAGTTGCATATAAAGGATCTGGCGCCGGTCCGCGCCGAGGACGCGCAGTACCACGGTGTCGTAGGTTCGCGCCGCGCGCGCTGCCGCAATCGCGCCCAATAGCACGGCCAAACCCGCAAGCACGGCTACGCTGGCCGCGGCGAGCGTGGCGAGACCCACCTGCTCGAGGATCGTGCGCGCCTGTCCCAAAACCCCGCCCACCTCGATCACCGACGCAGAGGGAAAGCTGGCGACCAATGCCTGCAGCAGCGGCCCGGTCGGCTTGCCTTCGGACAATTCGATGGTCGCGGCCAGATTGTGCGGCACATCGGCCAGCGCATTGGGGCTGAGCACGAAGACGTAATTGAACCCCATGCTCTCCCAGTCGATCCGCCGCAAATTGGCGATCCGTGCCTGTTTCTCTATGCCCAGCACGCCGAACGTCAGCATGTCGCCGATCTCGAGGCCGGCGGCCTCGGCAAACTCCTCATCCACCGAAACGAGAGGTTCGCCCTGGTACATTGGTCCCCACCATTCCCCTGAAGTGACGCTGTTGCCCTCGGGCACGGTGTCGGCATAGGTCAGGCCGCGTTCGCCGCGCAGCGCCCAGGCACCGTCGGGAATTTCCTCGAGCTCCGAGGTGCGGGTCATTGCGCCTTCCGGGCCGAAAGCGAGCACCGAGCCGCGCAGGGCGGGCACGGTGCGCCAGCCGGCCTGCGGATCGGCATCCTCGATCAGGGTTTCGAATTCGGCGATCCGGTCGCGGGGGATGTCGAGGACGAAATAGTCGGGTGCCTGCTGGGGCACGCGGCTCTCGATATTGCCGTCGATGGCGGATTGCACTGCGGCGAGGAGGACGAAGGCCGACAGGCCAAAGCCGAGCGCGGTCACCAGAGCTCCGGTCGAGCTGCCAGGCCGGTGCAGATTGGCGAGCGCGTTGCGCGCGATGGGGTCTTTAGGACGCGGCAATGCGGCGGCGAGCTTGCGGATACCCCAGCCGAGCAGGGCCAGCAATCCAAGGAGCACGGCAGCGCCTGCGAGGAAGCCGCCGGACAGCAGCGGCTGCTCTGCGGTAAGCAGCGCCAAGGCCACGATGGCCGCCAGACCCCCGCCGACCACCAGCAGCGCGACGCGGTCCCGCGCGAGCGGTGCCACCCGGGCGCGCATCAGCGCCATCGCCGGAAAATTGCGCGCTCGCAGCAGCGGCGGCGCAGCGAAGACCAGCGCGACGAGCAGACCATAGGCTAGTGCAAGCAACAGCGGGCCGGGTGCGACGACGAGGCCGGTCGAGACTGGCAGCAGCCCTTCCAGCGCCGTCGCCAGCAGCGGCACGATGGCAATGCCAGCCACGATGCCGGCAATACTACCGGCCACAGCAGCTGCGGCGATCTGAAGTGCATAAATCCGCGCGATATCGCGGCTCGTCGCGCCGAGGATCTTGAGCGTCGCAATGCCTTGCCGTCGCGCGTCGAGATAACTGGTCACTCCGCCGCCGATACCAATGCCTGCAATCACGAGAGCGGCGAGGCCGACCAGCGTGAGGAATTCGCTCATCCGGTCGATGAAGCGGTCGGTGCCGGGCGCGGCGCGATCGGCGGTGTCGATATCGAAGCCGGCTTCAGGGAAGCGTTCTTCGATGTCTTCGCGCACATCTTCGGCATCTTGCAAACTATCGAAACGCACGCGCGTCTTGGTTTCGTACATAGAGCCGGGCGCGATCAGACCGGCGCGTTGCGGCAGGTCGTCGGCCACGATGATCGTCGGGCCGAGCTGGAAACCTTCGCCCAGCCGGTCGGGTTCGTCCGCGATCAGCCCGCCGACCGTGACCGTTTCGGTTCCGATCGCGATCGCCTCCCCGACGGAAACGCCCAGCCGTTCGGCCGCTCCGGGGGAGAGCCAGGCTTCGCCGGCTTCCGGTTGCCCGACCGAGCGACCGTCTTCCAGCACAAGCTTGCCATAAAGCGGATAGGCGCCGTCGATGGCCTTGAGTTCGATCGGCGCGGCCTGCTCGCCATAGCGGGCCATCGCCTGCATGCGCGTGCCTACCGAGACGGTGCCGTATTCGGCAAGCGCGGCGCTCTCTTCCTCGTTGAGGCCGCGCTGCCACAATTCGATCTGCAAGTCCCCGCCGAGGAACTGGCGGCCATTGGCCTCCAGTTCGCGCTCGATTGCAGCGGTCAGCGTGCCGATGGCTGCGAGCGCTCCGGTGCCGAGAAACAGGCACACGAGAAGCAGGCGGAGCCCGCGAAAGCGCGCGTTGAGGTCGCGCCGGGCGATGCGCCAGGCCGTAGACCAGCTCATCGCTTGTTGGTTTGTCCGCGCGGCGCTCATGCGGCGGTGTCGGTGGCGATACGCCCGTCGCCGAGTGTCAGCACGCGGGTGCAATGCTCGGCCAGTTCGGGATCGTGGGTGATGACGAGCAGGGTCGCGCCGGTTTCCGCGCGGCGGGCGAACAGCAGATCGACGATCTCGTGGCCAGTGGCTGCGTCCAGATTGCCGGTCGGCTCGTCGGCGAAGATGAGGTCGGGGCGCGGCGCGATGGCGCGGGCGATGGCTACACGTTGCTGCTCCCCGCCCGAAAGCTGCGACGGGTAATGATCGAGCCGGTGCCCGAGGCCGACGGCCTCGAGCTCCGCCCGCGCGCGGTCCTGCGCGTCGGCCTCTCCCGCAAGTTCCATCGGCGTGGCAACGTTCTCCAGCGCGGTCATCGTTGGCAGCAGGTGAAAGGCCTGCAACACGATCCCGATGGCGCCGCGGCGCGCATGGGCGAGGGCGTCTTCGTCCATCGAGGCGAAGTCTCGCCCGGCGACCTCGAGCGTGCCACCGCTGGCGCGTTCGAGGCCCGACAGCACCGCCATCAGCGAGCTTTTTCCCGAACCCGAAGGCCCGAGCAGGGCCACCGTCTCTCCCCTGGCGATATCGAGATCGATCCCGCGCAGGATTTCGACCGGTGCGGCGTCGCTACCGAGAGTGAGGGACAGGTTGCGGGCTGAAATAGCGGCTTGAGATGTCGTCACGGCGCTGCGATGGCATGGGGTGTCCGGTTGCACAAGGAAACTCGCCGATGCGGCTTTATCATTTGTCGATTGCTCTTCTCGCCGTAGCGCTGGCCGCCTGCGGCACCGAAACAGCGGAAGCGCCTGCGCGCCAAGCGGATCAAACGCCGTCCGTGGCCCGCCCGGACATTGCCGTCGAGGGGCCGGAACGGCGCATTCTGGCCTTCGGCGACAGCCTGTTTGCCGGTTATGGCGTGGGCGAGGAGAACAGTTATCCGGCGCTGCTGGAAGACGCCTTGCGGGAGCAGGGCATCAACGCGCGGATCGCCAATGCAGGCGTGTCGGGCGATACCAGCCAGGCCGGGGCGCAGCGGCTGGCGTTTACGCTCGACGCGCAGGCGGAAAAGCCGGATCTCGTCATCCTCGAACTGGGCGGCAACGACATGCTGCGCGGCGTCTCGCCCGACCAGACTCGGGCGAGCTTCGAGGCGATGCTGGACGAACTGCGCCAGCGCGACATCCCGGTCCTGCTGATGGGCATGCGCGCGCCGCCGAATTACGGGCCCGAATACCAGACGCAATTCGACGGCCTCTACGGCGAGCTGGCCAGCGACTATGATGCAGAGCTTATCCCGTTCTGGTTGGAGGCGATCTACCAGGATCCGAGCCTGTTCCAGTCCGACCGCATCCACCCGACGGTCGAGGGGATCGAGGCTCTGGTCGCGGACACGGCGGATGAAGTCGCGGCGGCACTACCTCCGGCAAACTAAAGCCGCCGGGCCTGACCGTTCTCGATTCGCCAAGTGGCCGCCTCGCTCAGGATCGTATCGAAAGGCGAGGGCTCGGTTCCGGTGATCCAGACCTGCGCGCCGCTACCACGCAGTTGGTCGAACAGCGCTGCGCGGCGGACCGGATCGAGATGGGCGGCCACCTCGTCGAGCAGCAGGATTCCGGCGCGACCCTGCGCCGCGAGGCCGGCGTGAGCGAGCGTGATCGCGACCAGCATGGCCTTCTGCTCGCCGGTCGAGCTTTGCGCGGCGGGAACACGCTTCGCTGCGTGGATCACCTCCAGCTCGTCGCGATGGGGACCGGATAGCGTGCGCTGCGCCAGGCGATCCTTGCTCCGTCCTTCGTAAAGGGCCTGCGACAGGCCGTCCGGACTATCCGGCGCGCCCGGCGCATAGGTAATAGCAGGGCGGGCGAAAGGCTCCGCAGGCATGGCAGCGAGGCGCGCCATGAGGGTCTCGATCAGCCGCGCGCGGCCCGCCATCAGCGCCCCGCCATGCTGGACCATCTGCGCCTCGATCGCGTCGAGCCAGCCGCTCTCGGGATCGCGCCGGTCGGACAGCAGGCGATTGCGTTCGCGCAGGGCCGCTTCGTAGCGCGCGGCGTGGCTGGCATGCGCCGGGTCCAGCGCGAGCGCCATGCGGTCGACGAACCGGCGACGGTCGGCAGCAGGGCCGGTGAACAGCCCGTCCATCGCCGGCGTAAGCCAGGTGATTGCGAGCCATTCCCCGAGCGCGGTGGCGTTCGCGTCCGAGCCGTTGATCCGGACCCGTCGCCGGCCCGGCTGGGCGTTTTCGCAGTAGGTGCCCAAGCGAACATGCTCGCTCTCCTGCTTCAGGTCTGCGGCGACAGTAAATCTCGCCTCGCTCCCGGCACGTGTCATGTCCGCCAGTGCGGCGCGGCGCAGGCCACGGCCCGGAGAAAGGAGCGACAATGCCTCGAGCACATTGGTCTTGCCCGCCCCGTTTTCGCCCACCAGCAGGTTGAAGCGCGCCGTGCCCGAAAGCTCAGTCGCGGCGTGGTTGCGGAAGTCGGAAAGAGCAATTCGATCGAGCGCCATGGTCGGCTGCGGCGATAGCGCGCAGAGCGTCATGCCGCCACTCGATTTGCCTGATTCCAAAAAATGGTGAAATTTCCCAACCTTTCGGATCGATGAACGGTGTTGGAGCGCTCGGTTCAGTTAAGAATGGCTGAATCCCGTCCTTTTTCGAGTTTGGCACGCCTCCTGCAAGGCATTGGTCAACCCGGATAGTCCGGGGGAACAAAGACCAAGGTTCAAGGAGAACACTAAATGTCCGCTTTCGATTATGCCAGCAACCGCGCTCTCGCCGCCGTTTTCGCTCTCGCCGTCTCGGCCGTCAGCATGGCGATGGCCATCGTCCCTGCAAGCCCCGCCGTCTTCGCCGCCTGACGCAAGCCGCACCTCAGATCACAAGGAAGGAAATCATGTTCGACTCTGAAAACTCCAGCAAGCTCTTCGCAGCCGCTTTCTCGCTGGCCCTCTCGGCGGTGTTCTTCGCCACGGCCATCATCCCCGCTTCGCCCAATGGACTGATCGCATGAACGACCTGAAATTTCGTGACACCGACCACGCCGTCCGCCCCGCCAAGAGCTTCGCGCTCGACCGCAGGAACGGCAAGCTGATGGGCGTATGCTCCGGCATCGCCGACTACTTCGGCATCGACGCACTCTGGGTCCGCCTGGGCTTCGTCGCAGGAACGCTGTTGGGTTTCGGCAGCTTCATCCTGATCTACCTCGCGATCGCGCTGATCGCGGATTGAGCACGGCCCCCGCGCCGACCGACCCGGTTTTCGTGTCGGCCGTGCCTTCAAATTCGAGAAAACCGGGAGGGGCCGTCTGGCCCCTCTTGTGATTCCAGTCCCCCGAGATTCTGGCGGCGGCGATGATCACATCGCCGAAATGCCGCCATCGAGCTTGAGCTCGGCCCCGGTCATGAAGCGGCTCTCGTCACTGGCGAGATAGACCACCGCATTGGCGATGTCGTTCGGCTCGCCGACGAACTTCAACGGGATCTGCCGCGCCAGCTTGTCCATCAGCACGCCCTTGTCGAGATTGTGGTTCTTCGCCGTCCCGTCGAGGATCGGCGTATCGACGAAAGTCGGGTGCACCGAGTTGCAACGGATCTGCATGTTTTTCTTCGCGCAGTGCAGCGCGATGGACTTGGACAGCATCCATACCGCCGCCTTGGACGAATTGTAGGCCGGCATGGTGTCGCTGGCGATGAGCCCGGCGATGCTGGAAATGTTCACGATCGATCCCGGCGCATGCTCGCGCATCAGCGGCAGGGCCTTCTGGCAGCCGTGGAAGATCGAATCGACATTTATCGCGAAGCAGCGCTTCCAGTCGTCGAAATCGCAGGTCTCGATATTGCCGCCGACGCCGATGCCGGCATTGTTGACCAGCACGTTGAGTCCGCCGAGTTTCTCGCGCGCTGCATCGACGGCAGCTTCCCACTGCGCCGGATCGGTCACGTCGTGCTGGAAACCGAAGGCCGTGCCGTCGCCCAGCTGGCCGTTGATGAGCGAAGCGGTTTCCTCCGCCCCGGCGCCGTTGATATCCGTACACAGCACCCGTGCGCCTTCTTCCGCCAGCCTTGTGGCATGCGCCCGGCCCAGACCCTGCGCTGCACCCGTCACCAAGGCCAGCTTGCCCTCACACCTGCCGCTCATTCACTCTCTCCCAGAAAACTGTCCAGCGACGCCATCAGCATCGCAATTCGTATATCGACACCGTGACCCATCGCGCGCCAGCGGGCAACGAATTCCGGCAACTGCGTGCGCGGCACATGGTGGACGACGATGTCCTCGCTATCGGTACCGCCACCTTCGCCGACTTTGGTCAGGCCGTGCGCGCGCAGCAGGGAGAAACTTTCGCTCACCATGCCGGGCGAGGAATAGAATTCGCCGAGGTTCTCCATTCGCGCGGCGCGATAACCCGTTTCTTCCTCGAGCTCGCGAATGGCGGCCGCCTCGTCGCTTTCGCCGCTCTTGTCCTCGTCGTCGCCGATCAGGCCGGCGGGGATTTCGAGGCAGATGCGGCCCAGCGGCACACGATATTGCGAGACCAGGATTATGCAATCGTCATCGTCTATGGCAACGATGGCGGCAGCCCTTATCCCGCGCGAGCGGCTGGCATATTCCCAGCGACCCCGCCGTTTGGCGGTGACGAAGCGGCCCTGCCACATGGTTTCTTCGGGCAGGTCGGCGTCCGGGTCACGGCCCGGGGTCTCGATTGGGTCGGTCATTGCCCGGGAGGCTTAGACTTCGATCAGCCGGTCCGGCAACTCATTCTGATCCTCATCGCCGCGCGGGAAATGCTCCGCCAAGACTGCGCCGACATCGCGTACGCCCGCCGCAAGTCCCT
Organism: uncultured Erythrobacter sp.; assembly: GCA_947499095.1. GTDB lineage: Bacteria > Pseudomonadota > Alphaproteobacteria > Sphingomonadales > Sphingomonadaceae > Qipengyuania. The sequence continues at coordinate 218,260 of CANMMR010000004.1, read as the reverse complement.
CGGCCAGACGGCCCTGTTTGATCTCGACCAGCATGTCGGCCATCGCCTCGCCCCAGACATCCGCCGGGACCATCGCCGCGATGGGCTCGTCGGCGACGATCTCTGCGCGGTGTTCCTGCATCGACAGGTAGAGCAGCACCCCGGTGCGCCCGTGGGTGCGCCGTTCGGCCCCGACCTTGAAATGCTTGATCGCCGCAGCGCGGACACGAGCCTGCTTCGCGGGTGAGGGCGTCAGGGCGAACCGCAGCGGATCCCAAGACAGCAGCAGCCAGGTGAGCGCGAAGCCAATCAGGCCTAGCGCAATCGTCATGGTCGCCAGTTCGCCGGTCGTCCATTCGTGCATCCAGCCGCCGACCAGCCTGTCCCACAAATCCATGAAGGGCTTGGGCAGAACCGCAAACAGGCTCATCAGCGTGAAGGCCACGCCCGCCGCCCAGACCAGCACCACGTCGGCATATCCGTCCGACCGATCCGCCAGCACGGTGACGATTTCGCCCGAGGTCGTGCCCTCCGCTGCCGCCACGGCATCGCTTACGATTGTGTGCTGTGCTTCGTTCAGATAGCGTGCCATCTACCACCCCCCGGAGGCGCCACCGCCTCCGAAACTGCCGCCGCCGCCGGAAAAGCCGCCGAACCCGCCGCCTCCTCCGCCGAAGCCGCCACCGCCGCCCCAGTCGTCGCCGCCACTCAGCGCGCCGCGTGCGATGGCCGAGCCGACTTCCCACAAGATGATGTCGCCCGCCGCCTGGCCCAGCCGTCCGCCACGGCCATAGCGCCGCCGCTTGCCGCGCCGCAGCATCGGGATGATGAAGAAAAAGACAATGAAGGCGATCCAGATCGCGCCGCCGAGCGGGAAACCGCCGCGGCTCTCGCGCGCCTCTTCGGCTTGCTGTGCGACCTGCGCGGCCTGCTCGGGCGGCAGTTCGAGCTGGGTGATAATCTCATCCGCCGCCCAGCTGATCCCGCCGGAATAATCGCCGGCGCGGAAGTAGTCCTTCATGCCCTCGATATATTCGAAGGCGAGGCCATCGGGGATCGTGCCTTCGAGGCCATAGCCGACCTCGATCCGCATCCTCCGCTCGTTCGGGGCCACAATCAGTATGATGCCGTCGTTGCGCTCCGCATCGCCCAGCGCCCATTCGCGGCCCAGGCGATAGCCGTAGTCCGCGATATCGTAGCCCTCGAGGTCGGGGATCGTCGCGATCACGAATTGCCGCTGGTTCGCCTTCTCGAACGCGTCCAACTTGGCCGTAAGCTCGGCTTCGGTGGCGGGATCGATGATGTCGGCCGCATCGACCACGGGCGCCGTCCCGCGCTCGGGAAACTCCTGCGCCGCAGCGGGCAGGGCAAAGCCCAGTGCGGCGGCGCAGATCAACAGCAATCGCAGCAAAGCCTGCATTGCAGGGCCGCTCAGTTGGCGGCTGCGGCGTCGGCAGGCTCGCTGGGGTTGTCATTTGCCCCCGAGGCAGTGGCAGTGCTGCCGCTGGCGCGCATGTTGAGTTCGGGAGCGGTTTCCGCGCCCTCGCTCACCGCTTCGTAGGGCACCATCGGCTCCGCACCGTGGATGATGTTCGCGCCGATCGTGTCGGGGAAGGTGCGGATGGTGGTGTTATACTGGCGGACCGCCTCGTTATAGTCGCGAATGGCGACGCGAATGCGGTTTTCCTGCCCTTCGATCTGGGTCATGAAACGGCCGAAGTTTTCCTGGCTGCGAAGCTCCGGGTAGGCCTCGACATTGGCCATGAGGCGCGACAGCGCACCGCCGAACGTGTTCTGCGCCTGCTGATACTGCGCCATGGCTTCGGGATTGTTGAGATCGTCGCCATCCAGCTGGATTTCCGGGCGCGTGGCGGAAGCGCGGGCCTGGATCACCCCTTCAAGCGTTTCGCGCTCCTGCTCGGCCGAACTCATCACGATCTGCTCGAGATTGGGGACGAGATTGGCGCGCTCCTGGAAGGCGGCCTCGACGTCGGCCCACTTGGCCTTGGCGTTCTCTTCCGCGGTAGGCACCGAGTTGATGCCGCATGCCGACAGGGCGAGCGCTGCTGCGGCGACTATCGATGTTCGAAGGGCGGCGAAACGGGTCATGGGGAGGATCCTTTGGTAGTATTAAGGTACTGACTTATGAAGATAGCACACCTCGCCGATCATTCAAGATTAACGGCGTGCTTGTGCGCAAATTCGCTCTATGCCAGAAAACATGGCGAAAAAGGGGTTAATGCGTATGAGCCTGGGTACGGAATTCAAAAAATTCATCGCACGCGGCAATGTGATCGACCTGGCCGTGGGTGTGGTCATCGGTGCAGCGTTCAGCGGCATTGTGACACAGCTGACCGAGGCGATTCTGATGCCGCTGATCGGCTGGATTTTCGGCGACATCGACTTCTCCAACTGGTTCCTGCGGCTTGGCGACATACCCGAGGGTTACGAAGGTGCGCTCGACAATTACGGGCAGCTCAAGGAAGCCGGGGTTGCGATGATTGGATATGGCGCATTGATAACCGCCATGATCAATTTTCTCATCGTGGCTTTCGCGCTGTTCATGCTGGTGCGTGGCGTCAACAAGGTCAGTGACGAGATCAAGGCGAAGCAGGCGCAAACCGAAGACAGCTCGACGAGCGATGAGGTGCCGACCGATCCGCAGCTGGACGTGCTGAAGAAGATCCTCGCCGAATTGCGCAAGGGCGATGCGACGACGCCGGACTATGCGGCGGAGAAAGGCCCGATGGGGTAGGGGTTTTTTGTTTGGGTGCGTGAAGCGCATCCGCGCTTCCCTTGGCTGTTCCGTCCGGCTCCCCCTCCCGACCACCCACGGAAGTATGCTCAATGGGTGGCCGGGAGGGGGAGCGGGACGGAACAGCAAGGTTGGGACGGATGTCCCGACCGTACCCGACAAAAACCCTACTCACTTCACATTAAGCTGCGACGCTCTATATAGAACTTCGCCGGTTTCGACCGGCTATGGCGATAAATTGCGCCGTGCAATAGGTACAACGGACCCGGGGGCAGTACCCGGCGGCTCCACCACAACCCGCGGGTTTGCGCGGTTTCTGACGGGGCCGAACCAGGATCGACGTGTGCTGAAAGACGGTGTTTTCGCCCGGGCTGAGTATCCCGTGAAACTGTTCACAACACACAAGTGCCAACGATAACGAAGCACTCGCTCTCGCTGCGTAATTTGACGGGCTAACGCCCTGATCTTACAAAGCTAAAGCGCGGTCGGACCCACCGGGCAACAGAAGCGGATTCCGGGGCTCCGGGGGTAGCTAGCAACAGAAACCCCCACCTTCATTTACGGTATTATCTGGACTCAGTCTGCGGTTTCCCGAGAAGCCGCTGCTGCTTCCCGCTCATAGCGGATCGCGTCGAGGATTTTCGCGCCTCCGAGGAATACCGCGCCCGCGGTTGCGGCGAACAGCAGGTAGCCGCCGACGCCGGGGTATTCGACCGTGTAATGCGCGCCGCGAGTCATTGCGCCCAGGGCGAGGGCGAAGATGATCAGATACGCTTCGAAGCGCGTCTTGATCACGAACAGCCGTTTCACCTTGGTCAGCACGCTTTTGCGGTCTCCGTTTCTTAACCCTTCACCGTGCAAACCCCGTGCCAAGAGCGCGGTTCCGCCGATCGAATGGTTAACTTGTCGCCGAGTGTAAGCGCTGCCGACGCGCAGTCCAGCGCGTTAACCACCTAAATCGGCGTGACTTATGCCAGTTCGTCCAGCGACAAGACGGCCAGCAGGGCTTCGCGCGATTCGATCACGGTCTTTGCCAGAGCTTCGTTGCCGATGTCGGCTGGATCGATCTGCTCGGGCCAGGTCTGGGCGATGACCGATTCGATCCGCTCCGCCCGCTGCTCGTCGAGCAGGAAGCGGGCATCGACCGTCGCCGGATCGGCGACGACGCGCAGGCGCAGGCAGGCGGGGCCGCCACCATTGGCCATCGACTGGCGGACATCGACGGGGATGACCTTGCGGATCGGCCCATTGCCGGCGAGCATATGTTCGCACCAGCTCCACACAGCGGCGCTTTCCTGGCACTCGCTCGGCACGACCAATGCCATTTCGCCAGAGGGCAAGGTCAGAAGCTGGGCGTTGAAAAGGTAGGTTTTGATCGCCTCGGCGAGGCTGACTGCACTTTCCGGCACCTCGACCACCTCGAGTGAGGGAATTGCCGCGCGGATCGCGTCATAGGCAGCCTGCCGGTCGGCAAAGGCGCGCTCGTGCGCGAACAGCACCCGCTCGTTGGCCACGGCGACCACGTCGTTGTGGAACGCGCCCGCCTCGATCGCTTCCGGGTTCTGCTCGATGAAGACGCACGCATCGGGATCGAGGCCATGAAGGCGTGCGACCGCGCGGCTGGCCTGTTCGTGCTGGCGTGCGGGGAAGCGGCCACCTGGTCTGCCATAGACGAAGACCTCGACGCCCTTGTTGCCGTGGCCTTCGCAAAACCGCATGTGGTTAGCCGCGCCTTCGTCGCCGAAGCTGGGCGGGACGGCATCATGGACGGCAAAGTGCTCGCGGTTGCCGAAGGCGATTTTCAGCTGCGCCTGCGTATCGTGCCATTCCTGCCCGCGATGAAGCATCGTCACGAGATTGGCGGGCGTCAGATGGCAGCGCCCGTCCGCCGTATCCGGCGCGGGGCTGACGGTCGCGGCATTGGCGGTCCACATGGAACTCGCGGACCATGCGGCAGCACGCAAGGCGCGATCGGTGTCCTTATCGACGCCGAGCCGCTCAAGCAGCGAGAAGTTCGGTCGCGGCAGGGGTAGCAGATAGCCCTGCGCCAGCCCGCGCTCCATATTCCCGCGCATCTTGGCGATACCCTGGAGCGCGGCGGCACGCGGATAGGAGGGATCGCCCTTGTGGCTCGCGCTGGCGATATTGCCGAGGCTGAGGCCGGCGTAATTGTGCGACGGACCGACGATGCCGTCGAAGTTGATTTCGACAAGCTTGCTCACCGCGCAACGCTCCACACCGCATCGCCCTTGGCCACGCCCAATGCTTCGGCGCACTCGGCATCGATCGAGATCGTCCCGTCGTCGCCGATATGGCGGATCCCATAGGCGCTGCGGAATCTGCCGAGCTTGCCGGTGGCGACCAGCGCCCGCTCGCCATCGTCGAGATCGGTAGCGGACAGCGTCTTTTCCGCCGCTTCGGCGATGCTTTTCACGCTGTCTGTCCGCGTGGTCATCGTCGGCCCGCCGTCGAAAATGTCGACATAGCCTTCATAGGCGAAATTCTCGTTCTCCAGCATCCGCATCGCCGCGCGGCCGCTGGGGTGCGGCACGCCGATCACCTTGCGCGCCTCGCCGTTGAGCATGGCGATGTAGACCGGGTGTTTCGGCATCAGATCGGCAATGAACTGGTTGCCGTTGATGGCATTGAAATAGTCGGCTTCCTGGAAGGTCATGCCGAAGAATCGCCCTGCGACCCCGTCCCAGAAAGGCGAGCCGCCGCGATCGTCGATCACGCCGCGCAATTCGGCGAGGATCCGGTCGGCAAAGCGCGCGCGGTGCATGGCGATGAACAGGTAGCGGCTGCGCGCCAGCAGCAGCCCGAGCCCGCTCGCGCGTTCGCCTGGATGCAGGAACAGGCCGCCTACTTCGCTCGACCCTTCGAGATCGGTGACCAGGCTAAGCAATTCGGCGCGCACCGTGCGGTCGAGTTCCTGGCTGTGCTGGGTCAGCGTGGTCAGGCGATAGGAGTAGAAGGGCCATTGCTGGCCGACCTGCGTGAATAGCTGGCAGGTGCCGCGCACCTGACCGTTTTCGCTGTTCTCCAGCACCAGCGTGAATACGTCGTCGCCCAGCGTGTCTTCGGTGCGGGCGAAAGCCTCTTCGGCGCGCTCGAGCTTTCTGGTCAGCGCAGCGCGATCGGCGGGCAGATTGGTGAAGCCGCCACCCGTCAGCTTGGCCATCTCGTAAAGATGCTCGAGGTCGCCGATCTGCGCGGCGCGCAAGCGAAAGGTCACAGGGGATCTCCGGTGGAAAGCCTGGTCAGCACCAGTGCCGAAAGGGCGGCACGTTCACGCAGGGACGGCACGATCATGAACTCGTCGGGCGAATGGATGGCCCCGCCGCGCACGCCCATGGTGTCGACCACCGGCACCCCGGTGGCCGCGATATTGTTGCCGTCGCACACGCCGCCGGTGCTCTTCCAGCCGATCTGCTGGCCAAGCTGGGCACCGCAATCCTTCACGAGGTCGAACAGGCGCTGCGCCCTCGCATCTACCGGCTTGGGCGGCCGGGTCACGCCGCCGTGGCGATGGACGCCGACTTCGTGCTCGGCTTCGATAAGGCGCAGGATAGCGTCGAGCTCACCGTCGAAACGGTCCATCGCGTCGGTCGACTTGGGGCGGATGTTGAAGCGCAGGATGGCGAGGTCGGGCACCACATTGTTCGCCGCACCGCCTTCGATCTTGGCCGGATTGACGGTGATGTCCTTGGCTTCGAGCGCCTTGACGCGCAGCACCAGATCGCTTGCCGCGACAATGGCGTTGCGCCCGTCCTGCGGATTGCGGCCCGCGTGTGCGCTCTTGCCGTTGATCGTGATCGAGTAATTGCCTGTGCCACCTCGCACATGCGCCAGCGTGCCGTCGGGGAGGGCGGAGGGTTCGTAGGTCAGCGCTGCGTACTTTCCGCGCGCCAGCTCCTCGATCAGGCCGCGGCTGGCGAGGCTCCCGGTCTCCTCGTCCGAATTGATCATCACATCGTACCCGACACGCGATGCGCCTTCGGTGGTCTCGAACAGTTTCAGCGCATGGAGGATGACGTCGAGGCCGCCCTTCATGTCGGCGGTGCCGGGGCCGTTGATCGTCTCGTCGTCGAGCCAGCTGACTTCCTGGAACGGATGATCGGCCGGGAAGACGGTATCCATGTGCCCGGTGAGCACGAGGCGCCGCTCCGCCTTGGGGCGCACGCGCAGGACCATGTGGCGACCATGCGGCTTCTCGAACTCGCGCCCCTCGGCGGAGATTGCGGTGACGATCGCCGGTTCCACCAGCCCGACCTCGCCGGGAAGCTCGCTGAACGCATCGGCGAGTTTGCCCGCCATGGTGGCCAGCCCGTCCAGATTGCCGGTGCCGGTGTTGACCGCCGCCCAGTCCTGCACCTCGCGCAGCATGGTGTCGGCATCGACGGCATCAAGGAAGGCTTGCGGGGCTGCGTCCGGTTTCATCGGCAACCGTCTCTAGTGATGACACGCTCCAAGTCCACCCCCGTGCAGTGTGAGCAGGTTGCAATGTCATGGACCATCGTTATGGAGAACGCCTCCTCCCCGGGCCGAAATTGTGATTTGCATACCCCAGAGGAGTTCCATGACCGATTATGTGACGCGCGCCGGGATCGAGGTCGATCCGCAGCTGGCTACCTTCATCGAAACCGACGTGCTCCAACCGCTGGGGCGCGATGTGGACGGGTTCTGGCAGGGGTTCGCGAAACTGCTGGGTGAGTTCGCGCCGCGCAATGCCGCGCTCCTGGCGAAGCGCGAAGACCTGCAGGCGAAGATCGACGCGTGGCACTCCGAACGCGCTGGCCGGCCGCACGATGCCGGGGCGTATCGCGCGTTTCTGGAGGAGATCGGCTATCTCGTGCCCGAACCGGGCGATTTCACCATCGGCACGCAGAATGTCGATCCCGAGATCGCGACCATGGCCGGGCCGCAGCTGGTGGTCCCGATCCTCAATGCGCGTTTCCTGCTGAATGCCGCCAATGCGCGCTGGGGCAGCCTCTACGATGCGCTCTACGGCACCGATGCGCTGAATGCGCCTCCGGCGAAGCCCGGTGGCTATGACGAAGAGCGCGGCGCGGCAGTGATCGCGGAAGGGAGACGATTCCTCGACGAGGTGCTGCCGCTGGTGGACCGCAGCTGGTCCGAGCTCACCGACAAGAACTTCTGGGACTTGCAAGACCAGGAACAGTTTCTGGGCATGACCGAAAAAGGTTTGATGTTTCAGAACAATGGCCTCCATATCGAAGTGCAGTTCGACCGCGAGCATCCGGTCGGCAAGACCGACAGAGCGGGGATCAGCGACATCGTTCTCGAAGCTGCGCTGACCACCATCGCCGATTGCGAGGATTCGGTCGCAGCAGTCGACGCCGAGGACAAGCTGGTCGCCTATCGCAACTGGCTCGGCATCATGCGCGGCGATCTCGAGGAGAGCTTCGAGAAGGGCGGCAGGACGCTCACGCGGACGCTGGCTGCCGACAAGACCTACACGGACGGCGAGGACGGTGAGCACACGCTGCCCGGTCGCAGCCTGATGTTCGTGCGCAATGTCGGGCACCTGATGACCAATCCGGCGATGCGCTGGGATGGCGGCGAAATTCCCGAAGGCATCATGGACGCCGTCCTCACCAGCGCGATCGGGGCGCATGATGTCGAGGGGCTCGGCAAGTTCGGCAATTCGCGCTGCGGATCGATCTATATCGTGAAGCCCAAGATGCACGGGCCGGAAGAATGCGCCTTCACCAACGATCTGTTCGATGTGGTGGAGGATCTGCTCGGCCTGCCGCGTCACACCGTCAAGGTCGGCGTGATGGACGAGGAACGCCGCACCAGCGCCAACCTTGCCGCCTGCATCCACGCGGTAAAGGACCGGATCGTCTTCATCAACACCGGCTTCCTCGACCGCACGGGAGACGAGATTCACACCTCGATGCGGGCGGGGCCGATGATGCGCAAGGGCGAGATGAAGAACTCGGCCTGGCTCAAGGCGTATGAGGCGCGCAATGTCGGCATCGGTCTGGCCCATGGCCTCGCGGGCCGCGCGCAGATCGGCAAGGGCATGTGGGCCGCGCCCGACCTCATGGGGCAGATGATGATCGAGAAGATCGGTCATCTGCGCGCCGGTGCCAACACCGCCTGGGTGCCGAGCCCGACCGCGGCGACGCTCCACGCGATCCACTATCACCGCGAGGACGTGTTCGAGATCCAGAAGGGCCTGCCCGATGCGGCGAAGCTGGACGAGTTGCTGACGATCCCGCTGGCCGATGGCGTGAACTGGTCCGACGAGGAAATCCTCGAGGAACTGGACAACAATTGCCAGGGCCTGCTCGGCTACGTCGTTCGCTGGATCGACCAAGGCGTCGGCTGCTCCAAGGTGCCCGACATCAACGACGTCGGCCTGATGGAAGATCGCGCGACGCTGCGCATCAGTTCGCAGCACATCGCCAACTGGCTGCTCCACGGGGTGATTTCGGAAGATCAGGTCATGGATAGCCTGCGCCGCATGGCCGCCAAGGTCGACGAACAGAACGCGGGCGACCCGTTCTACGAACCGCTGCTCGAAAACGAGGACGGCCCGGCCTTCAGCGCGGCGAAGGACCTGATCTTCAAGGGTGTGGAACAGCCGAGCGGCTATACCGAACCGCTGCTGCATGCTTGGCGGAGGCGGAAGAAGGCTGGCTGATTGAGCGAACTTCCGGCCCATTCAAAAACTGCATCGAACTGCGTCGTAAGCAGATTCTTAGTTGGTCCGACTTTATTGACAGAAGATGTCCTACGATAAGCCAACCGATGATGAACTGAGATTGCTAGCCGCCCTGATCGGGGTGTGCGACCAGTTCATGCCCGGCGAATGGCCTTATGTCTCTCACGACTTCGTATCGGCCGGGGAGTGGGCTGTCGAAATTCTCTCTAATTATGGGGTGATCGAGAAGGATGACGCCGGCGGATCTTGGGCCACGAGGGCGTTGGCGCTTGATGGCGCTTTCCGTGATGGAGCCGATCTTGCTGCGGCTCGTCTGCAGTACGAAAGACTGCCATTTGGCGAACGTGTGATTGAAAAAGGCGTTGCCGAGTCGCGGAAACCGGATCTGCAAATTGCGCCGGTGAGTCTCTGGTTTTCCGCCTTAGTCAAGAATAGGGTTTCCGGACGAAATGGATTTCCCCGGGATCTTCTGAACGTCACAGCGCGCCTATTGCTATGCGATGCCACCTCGAAGGTTGCCGGCGAACTGCTTACAGCTAGTGATCTACGAGATTTCGCCGACGAGCTCGACGGATTACGCAAGCGCAGCACCAAGCTGGCCTCGCTTCGCGGCAATCAGAACAGTATTGTGTTGAAGATCGAAGCCGATGCAGACAGCAATTTGCAGGGGAGTGCGTCCTTGCACAATCCGATGTTCAAACATACGACATCGACGACTTTCGATGTTTCGTACGAGAATGTCTGGGATTGGATAAAGGGCATTCGCAAGGCGCTGGAAGCAGTTGGGGCTACTGATTGAGCACACGCACCAGTTTCACAAACTCCTCGACCGTCACCGTTTCCGCGCGCCGCTGCGGGTCGATGCCGAGGCTCTCCAGCGCTTCGACCGCGCCGGGCACGCCTTTCAGGCTCTGGCGGAGCATCTTGCGGCGCTGGCCGAAGGCGGCTTCGGTGAGACGTTCGAGCAGGCGGGCGCTGACGCCCTCGGGCATGGCGGTGGGTTCGACATGGACGATGGCGCTCATCACCTTGGGCGGCGGGGTGAAGGCGCTGCGGTGGACCTTCATCGCCAGCTTCGCGCTCGCGCGCCACTGGGCGAGGACCGCAAGTCGCCCATAGGCAGAGCCGCCAGCTTGCGCGACGATGCGCTGGGCAACCTCCTGCTGGAACATCAGTGTCAGGCTGGTCCACAGCGGCGGCCATGCTTCGCCGCCCAGCCAGCGCACGAACAGGGCTGTGCCGACATTATAGGGCAGGTTGGAGAGCACGGCGAAAGGCTCGCCGCCCATAAGCTCGGCATGGTCGATCTTGAGCGCGTCGCCTTGCACGACGGTGAGTTGGCCGGGAAAGGCCTCGCCCAGTTCGGCGAGCGCAGGGAGGCAGCGCGTGTCCATCTCGATCGCAGTGACGCGCGCGCCGGCACGCAGCAGTGCGCGCGTGAGGCCGCCTGGGCCGGGGCCGACTTCGAGCACCTGCTTGCCCGCAAGGTCTCCGGGGATCGCGGCGATGCGGTCGAGCAGCTGCTCGTCGAACAGGAAGTTCTGGCCCAAGGCTTTCGATGCGCTGAGCCCGTGGCGCGCGATGACTTCGCGCAAGGGGGGGAGGTCAGCCACGGCTGGCCCGCCGCGCCGCCATCTGGCCTGCCATCCTGAGCGCGGCGATCATCGCGCCGGGATCGGCCACGCCCTTGCCGGCGATGTCGAAGGCAGTGCCGTGGTCGGGGCTGGTCCGCACAATGGGCAGGCCGAGGGTCACGTTCACACCCTCGTCGAAATCGAGCGCCTTCAGCGGCACCAGCGCCTGGTCGTGATACATCGCCAGCGCTGCGTCGTAAGTTTGCCGCGCTCGCGGTGTGAACAGCGCGTCGGCTGGGTGCGGGCCGGTGACGGCGAGCCCCTCGGCCTGCAACGCCTCGACCGCCGGAGTGATGATGCGGGCTTCCTCATCCCCGAACCTGCCGCCTTCGCCTGCATGTGGATTGAGCCCGCAAACGGCCAGTCGCGGCGTGTCGATCCCGAAGTCGCGCCGCAATGCGCGGGAAACGATGCGCGTGCGGTGTTCGATCAGGCCTCGGGAAAGGCGGTTCGGCACTTCGGACAGCGCACAATGAACCGTGAGAGGCACGGCGCGCAGACTCGGCCCGGCAAGCATCATCACCGCGTCCTCCTGCTCCAGGCCGCAGACATCGGCGAGAAATTCGGTCTGGCCGGGATATTCGAAGCCGACCTGTGCCAGCTGCGCTTTCGCGATGGGAGCGGTCACTACGGCCGATGCCGTTTCCAGCAGCGCGCAACGTGTCGCTTCGGCCAGCGAGTGCAAGGCGAGGGCTGCGCCGCTCGGCTCGGGTTTTCCGGGCGCATAGGCGCTGTCTTCCTGTCCCAGCGCGGGGAGCGCATGGGTGAAAACCGTCTCGGCTTCGGCAGCGCTGGCGATCGGTTCTACCGGAACCGAAAGACCGCGGGCTTTCGCCGCCGCTTCCAGCACGCCCGCTCCGCCGACCACGAAAAAGGGCGCGAGGCCATGGTCACGGCGTCGCATCCAGCTTTCCGCGATGATCTCGGGCCCGATCCCCGCCGGATCGCCAATCGATACGGCGAGCGGGGCAGTCATCGGTGTCAGTTGTACTCGATATAGGCGTCGTTGCGCAGGTCGCGCAGGTAGCGTTGCGCACGGCGCTGGATGCGCTCTTCTTCGAGCTGACCCATCAGCGTATCGAAGTCCGGGCCGCTGGCGGCCTGCGGATCGTCGCGGCCGCACAGCATCAGCACGCGCACACCTTCCTCGAAAGACCCGAAGGGCGGTGTGACCTGGCCGAGCTGCAAGTTCAGCACGAGCTGCTGAAGCTGTTCGGGCAGGGCGCGCGCGGCGATCTCGTCATTCGTGACCACGGTCGCACCGAGGGCCGACGCGCCGGCCTCCGCATCTCCGCACCCGCGCAGCTGCTGCACGCCGGCCAAAAAGCTTTCGAGCCGGGGTGTGCGCTCCGCTTCCGGCACGCCGGTGAAATCGAGCGCGATCTGCTTCAGCGAAAGCACCGCATCGCGCGGGTCGGCCGTCAGCACCTGCCGCTTGTCGATCAGCAGGCCGATCCAGTAGCCGCCGGGAATCTCCAGCGGGCCGACCAGCTGACCGGGGCTCATTTCGCCGACCACGGTCTCGAGCTGCGGATTCTTGAGCTGCGGCAGGGCGATCCAGCCGAGGTCGCCACCGACCGCCGCAGTCGAGGCCTGCGAGAACTGGCGGGCATAGGCGACGAAGCTGCCGCCTTGGCGGAGCTGGTCGACGATCTGCTGGGCGTTGCCCTGCACCTGCGGCGCGGTTTCGGGCGTTGCCTGCAGGAAGATTTCGCCGAGGCGGTATTCGTCCGTCCCGCGATTGGCTTCCAGCCGCTGGATAAGGTCGTTCACCTCGTCGGCCGAGACGTTCACGAAGGGCGCGAAATTGCGTCGCAGCAAACGGCTCCAGGCAAGCTCACCGTGAATCTGGCGCTTGAGCGACTGGGGCGAGGAACCGATGCTGCGCAGATATTCGGCCATCGCGCTTTCGTCCTGCCCGAAATTCTGGGCTGCGACGCGGGCATAGCTCTGGTCGATCTCGGCCTGCGGGATCGTGATTTCCTGCGTTTCGGCCGCCTGGATCTGCAGCGTTTCGTCGATCAGGTTGCGAAGCACCTGCATCTTCACGCGCTCGAGTTCCTCGGCGCTGATTTCCCGCTCGTTCGCCGCGACCAGCAGCGCAGCGCGCTGGTCGACATCGGTGCCGGTGATGACGAAGCCGTTGACCACCGCAGTCGCCTTGCGGACATTCGGATCGGAATTGCCGAGAATGCTCACATCGGTCGGCAGACCGAGGGGATTGGCCGTTTCCGCTGTTGCCTGCGCCGACACGGAAATCGGCGACAGCGCCAGACCCGCAACAGCAGCGAGAGAAAGAAACTTGGAAATGCGATTTGCGCTCACGTGTGATACCCAATTGCGGCACCGTTGCGGTACCAGTCCATTACGGGGTCGTGCCGTGTGGCGGCTTAACCCAAGCTGATTGCCGTGAAACATCTGCCCCGTTCGTCTTGCAGGCGCGGATAGCCTGTTCGGCGCCGTCTGCCAACGGGTGCGGCTTAGCGAAAACCCAGATTTTTGAGGCTGAAGAAAACCTGGAAGGTGTCGCCCCGCCGGGCGTCGCCCGCGGTTTCATAGTCGCGTCGCCAGGTCACTCCCATTTCGAGACAGTCGTCGGAATAAGCAACGCCCAAGCGGGTGCGGATGGGCTCGAACCCGTCGGAGCTGAAGGTCGGGTCCTCCTCGCGATTCGTCAGGTTGAACACGCCGGAGCCGAACACGGACCAGTAATTGGCGAATGCGACGCGCACCGCGCCGCGCAGTTCCTCGCGGTCCTGCAAGTCTTCCACGGCGGTAATGTCGCGATTGAGGCGCACATAACCGATCTCGGCATAGGTGCGGCGCGAGCCGACGGTGGCGTCGATCTCGTTGCGACGGACGGCGAAATTGTCTTTGTCCAGCCGGAAGCGGTGGGTGAACTTCACGAAGTTGCGATAGCGGACCTCGGTGCGGCCTACGAAATCGGAGAAGCGCTCCGAGAGGCCGGTACCGTCGGGCAGGATGTCGGCGTCCTCGTCAAGCCGATAGGACTGACCAAGGGTCGACTTCAGCTCCCAGTCCGGAACGCGCAGCTGCCAGTCGAAGCCATAGGTCACGCGCGCGCCATCCTCGATCCGGTCGTAGCCGGGAAAGCGGTTGAGCGCGAACAGGTTGGAATCTTCCAGGTCGATAGCGCGCGCATCCTCGTTCGGGATGGCGAGGTTCTTGATCGGGGGCGTGGCAACCAGTTGGACCCGCGGCGTCAGCACCTGCTCTCCGCCGAACAGCTGGCCGACCAGCGGCCATTGCACGTCCACTGCGCCCAGCGCCACGCCACGCGCCTCCCAGCCGGGATTGCCGCGATAGATAGCCGTATCGGTGAGGAAGTTTTCGTCCGAATGGTAGATGTCGCCGCGCACCATGCCGGTCAGCGTGACGACCTGGCCCAGCCCGGTGACAGTGGAGAGATCCCATTGCGCCCGGGCGAAGGCGCGCTGCGTATCCTGTCCGACGTCTCGCATGATCGCGAGCGTGTTGGCCTGCAGCTCCAGCTTGCCGCCCAGCAGCGGGTCGTCCAGCCGCTTGCGGAAATCCATAACCGGCAAAGCCACCGGCACCTCGCCCTGTGGCTGGTTCAGGCGCAGCGTCTGCGTCGCCCAGCCGGCAAGCGAGAAATAGGTGGAATCGCTGATCCGCTCGAGACTGACGGTCGAGCGCAACCTGTCGTCGCGGCTGATGTCGTAACGTCGCAGGAAGGTGCGGTCGCTGGCGCGGCGGATGGAACCGGTCACGCTCCATTCCGGGCTTAGCTGGAATTTGCCGTTGGCGAAGACATAGCCGCGAAAGTCGCTGTCGCCGGTCGTCTCGATGCCGGTGAAATCGGAGATCCTGCGGCTTTTCGTCGCATAGCCGGTGATCTGGTACGCGCCCTTCTCAGTCAGGTGCCGCCATTGGCCGGCAAGCATTGGCGGCGCGTCCGTGTAGACGAAGCCCGTGAGCGTCAGGTCCTTGTTTTCGGCAAAGCGAATATAATAGCTGCCCGACACCTCGACACCGTTGCTTTCGGAAAAGCGCAGGTCGGGGACCAGCACGCCGGAGACTGCGCCGCCATCGGTTCGCACCGCCAGCCCCGGCAGCGGCAGGATGCGCGCACCGAACAGTTCGAGATAGGCCCCCGTGAACCGCACCCGCTGCTCGTCGGGGTCATAGACCACCCGTTCGGCGGTGATGCGCCAACTCGGGTCCTTGGGACAACCTTCGCTGGTGATTACAGCGCAACCTGAATAGGCGGCCTGTTCCAGCGCGATGGTGCCGTCGCTCTCGCGCAAACCGCGATTGGCCGCGAGCCGTCCACCCTGGCGCAGTGCGAGTAGCAGGTTCTCCATCGCGCCGGCTTCGAACTCGTTGGTCAGCTCGACCCGTTCGGAGAATAGCTGGTTGCCGTTCTCGTCCACGAACCGCACGCGGCCTTCGGCCAGGATAACGCCTGTGCGCCTGCTCCAGCTCACCGAATCGGCGCGCAGCGACCGGTCGCCGCTGCGCAGCACGACATTGCCACTGGCCGTGACGAGGTCGGCATCCGAATCGTAGCTGAGCACATCGGATTCGAAATCGATCTCGCGATTGCCGTCAGCATTCAGGCCAGTTTCGCCGGTTGTCTCTGGCGGCGGACCGACTTCCGGAAACGGGTCCTGCAGGCTCGGCGGCTCCTCAGGCTCGGCGGCGGTCGAAACGGACGGTGCGCCGGGCTGCGGATCGTCGGGGTCGCCCTGCGGGTCTTCGACCGATCCCAAGTCGTCGCCAACCTGCTGCGCGGCGAGCGGCGTCGCCAGCGCAAGCGTCGTCGCGACGCCCAGCGTGCGCAATGCCAGCCGGCTGGCTTCGATAGCTGTCTCGGCGGGCAGGGCCATGCCTTGCCTATCGCACCGGCCACGCCTAATCGCAATCGCCATCCTATGGGGCGAGCCGGAAGGCCGGTCGCACCCGTCAGTCACATCTTTGGGAGAACCCATGCACATCCAGTTCAGCCAGTCCCGTCCGGAAACGGCGCGCCTTCTTGCCCAAGTCGTGGACAAGGGCAAGCTGCCTTCGTCGCTCGAAAAAGCGGTGAGCGAGGGTGCGGGCGCTGCGCGATTCAAGGGCGGCGCGGGTCAGCTGTTCGAAAGCTTCGTCGAGCGGGACGGGCAGGTCCTGCGCCTCGCGCTCGCCGGAGCGGGCGATCGTAACGACGAAGCGCGCAGCGCCAACCTCGAAAAAGCGGGCGCGGCCATCGCCGGGAAATACCAGTCGAGCGGTGAGACGGAAGTCGTCCTCGATCTCGCGAATAGCGGCCTGTCTGCCGATGAAGCGGCCAGCGTCCTCCTCGGCCTGCGGCTGCGGAACTGGCGCTACGATGTCTATCGCACGCGGATGAAAGACGAGCAGAAAATTTCGCTCGAAACCGTGACGGTTATCAATGCGCCCGAAGGCAGCGAAGCCGCCTGGGCGGAGGCCGCGCATCTTGCCAGCGGTATCGAATTCACCCGCGAGCTGGTCACCGAACCAGCCAACATCATCTATCCCGAAAGCTTTGTCGCGCGTTGCCGCGAGCGCTTCGAAGGCACGGATGCCGAAATCGTCGTGCTCGGTGAGGCGGAGATGGAAAAGCTCGGCATGGGTTCGCTGCTCGGCGTCGGCCTCGGGTCGGAGCGCGAATCGCAGCTGCTCGCCATCCGCTGGAACGGCGGCGGCAGCGAAGCTCCGGCAGCCTTTGTCGGCAAGGGTGTGACCTTCGATACCGGCGGCATCAGCATCAAGCCGGGGCCGGGCATGGAAGACATGAAGTGGGATATGGGCGGCGGCGGTGCCGTGGCAGGTGCCATGCTCGCACTCGTCCTGCGCAAGGCGAAGGCCAACCTGGTCGGCGTGATCGGCCTCGTCGAGAACATGCCCGACGGCAAGGCGCAGCGCCCCGGCGACGTGGTCACCTCCATGTCGGGCCAGACCATCGAAGTGCTCAACACCGATGCCGAAGGGCGGCTGGTGCTGGCCGATGCGCTGCACTGGACGCAGGAAGAGTTCCAGCCCAGCCGCATCGTCGATTTCGCCACGCTCACCGGCGCGATCATCATCTCGCTCGGTAACGAATACGCAGGCGTGTTCTCGAATAACGACGAGCTTGCGGGCCAGCTTTACGATGCCGGCATCGCGACTGGCGACAAGAACTGGCGCCTGCCGATTGGCGCGGCTTACGACAAGCTGATCGACAGCCCCATCGCCGACATGAAGAACATCGGCGGCAAGGCGGCCGGTTCGATCACGGCAGCGCAATTCCTGCAGCGCTTTATCGCGAACGACACGCCCTGGGCACATGTCGATGTGGCGGGCATGGTGTGGTCCGACAAGCCGGGCCAGACCTGGGGTAAGGGCGCGACGGGTTATGGTGTGCGGCTGATCGACCGCTTCGTCGCCGACAATCTCGAAGGCTGAGACCGGTCCGGGAGGTCGCTATGGCGAAAATGCGCCGCAAGGGCGACCTCCCGACCAAGACTTGTGCCACCTGCGGGCTCGAATTCACCTGGCGCAAGAAATGGGCGAAGGACTGGGACGAGGTGAAGTACTGTTCCGAACGGTGCAGGCGCAACAAGTCGCAGCCGCGCGGTGAGGGGCAGCCATGACCACTCGGGTGGACTTCTACCAGCTCAGCCGCGATCCCGTCTATGTCACGGTGGCGAAGCTGGCGCGCAAGGTCCTGCAATCGGGCGAGCGCCTGCTGGTCGTTTCCGGATCCGCGGAGCAGCGCGAGGGATTGTCGAAGATCCTGTGGGAGCAGGGCGGCGCGGCATTCCTCGCCAATGGCTTGGCCGACGCGGCCCACGCCGATCGTCAGCCGATCCTGCTGTCTGACCGGTGCGAGCCCGCAAATGGCGCGAAGCTAGCCATCATCGCCGATGGCGAGTGGCGCGAAGAGGCGGCGGATTTCGGGCGCGTCCTGCTGCTGTTCGAACCGGAAGGGCGGGACGCCGCGCGCGAACTATGGCGGCGTCTCGATCCCGACGAGGCGTTCGACAACCGCATTTTCAAGCAGACCGAGCAGGGTGGCTGGCGCGAAGGTCGTTAATTCGGAACAGAGCAGGCTTTCGTCCGTCGATTGGGCGATGCGTTCGTTTTCCCTTTTTTTCCTAGCTGCTGCGGCAGTCCTCTCTTCTTCGTGCTCGAAGATAGAGCCCGACGGCGCAGCCGAAGAGGTGGCGGCTGTCGATCCGCGCGGTTCTTACGACGTGGACGAAGAGACCGGTGAAACGGTGGCCCGGTTCGAAGCGGAAGACGGTACGGTCACCGTCATGCGATCCGGCCGCACCGTGCCGCCCGACCTCCACGAGGACTTCACGCTTTACCCAGAGGCACGTGCGGTCAACGTCACCCGCGTCGAACAGGGCGAGCGTCGTTTGATCATCGTCGACATGCGCAGCGACGCAACGCCGCGCCAGATCGCAGACCACTATCTCGCGGAAGCCGAGGCGGCGGGCTTCACTATCGAACCGCGCGTACGGAGCGACGAGACCGAGGTCCTCGCTGGCGAGGACGCCGGGGGATTGGCCTTCTCGCTCGTGGCGAAACGTGAAGACGGCGCGACGCAAGCGCAATTGTCGATGGGCGACACGTTCCGCTGAATACGAATTGAAGGAATGGCTCCAGTCCGGAGGCATTTCTTGGCGTTTGTCTTGTCGAGTGCCGAATGCGCCAGCTATCGGTCTTGCGAAATGGTGCCGGGCATCGCTTTTAACTGCGAGGCTTGACTCGCCGTATGCAAATGATGTTTTAACCGCTCGAAATTCGGGGGCTGTTACATGAAAAAATACTGTGCGGCGGTGGTCATTCTCGCTCTGGCAGCTTGCGGCGAAAGTGAAGCCACTTCGGTCATCTCGGCCGATGGCACGACCGAATACGAGGTGTCCGGCACCGGCGAAGATAATCGAGCGCGGATGTCCGATGCCGAGGGCAACGAGGCAGTCGTCACCGTGGGCTCCGATGCGACCGACAAGCTGGGCCTGCCCGACGGATATGCCCTCTATCCGGGAGCCGAGGTGGAATCGAGCACCACATTCAACGGGTCGCAGGGCAGCGGCGTGATGGTGACTTTCGCTGCCGATGCCCCTCCGCAAGAGCTCGTCGAATACTACCGCAAGCAGGCGACGAGTGCGGGGGTGGAGATCGACACCGACGCGCGCACCGGAGAAGAACGGTTGATCGCCGGTGAAGGGCCAGGTGGGCTGTCCTTCAGTCTGCAGACCTCCGCCGACGGCAGCGGTTCGACCGGCATACTGGTGATCGCGCAATAAGAAACGACACGCAGGGCGCACTTGCCAATACGAGGATCGCAGCAGGCTTGCCGACCCGAAGAAGGGCGGCTATCGGCGCGCATCGATTCCCCCCTTTCAAGTTTCAAGGATATTCGCCATGGCGGTCACCCGCACCTTTTCGATCATCAAGCCCGATGCCACGCGCCGCAATCTGACCGGTGCCGTCACCAAGATGCTGGAAGAAGCCGGCCTGCGCGTCGTCGCTTCGAAGCGTATCCAGATGACGAAGGAACAGGCCGAAGGCTTTTACGCCGTGCACAAGGAACGCCCTTTCTTCGGTGAATTAGTCGACTTCATGATCAGCGGTCCGGTGGTCGTTCAGGTCCTCGAGGGCGAGGACGCCGTGAAGCGCAATCGCGACGTCATGGGCGCCACCAATCCGGCCGATGCCGACGATGGCACGATCCGCAAGACCTATGCCGAAAGCATCGAAGCGAATTCTGTCCATGGCTCCGACAGTGACGAGAATGCGAAGATCGAAATCGACTATTTCTTCGACGAGAGCGAAATCGTCGGCTGATTTCAAAGGCCTTCTGGCTGATTTAGCATTTGATAATCAGATATATATTGTGACGGGCCAGCTTCTTGATAAGCTGGCCCGTCATGGTTTTCGGCGGATTTCTCAAGCGGCTGCGAAGCAAGCGCCAGCGGCGCATTGCGGCGGTCCGAAGGATTTCGGATCTGCTCAACGCCATGGAGCAGGATGCTGCGCGCTCGCTCTTCTCGCCCGACCTCATCGTCGTCGATGGCGCCGGTAGACGCATCGAAGGTGTCGACGGATTCCTGCTGGCTGACCGCAATCTCCGGATCGCGGCGGGTCGGGCTCAGGTTCGGATCGACGATATATCCGTCAGGGATAACGAAGTTTTCGTTTCCGGCACGACCGATAGCGAAAGCGAAGAAATGGCCGGGCAAACGTTCTGGCGATTGACCTTCGATGGCGAAGTCGTCTCGCAGATCCACATAACGCGCGATCCCGGCTTGATGACCGTAACGCGCTACCACGCCCTACAGCGGCGCTGACCATGGATCGTTAGCGGATCTGGTCTTGTATCGTCTGGGCGTGGGCGCTCAAGCGGCGCTGAAACCTGCCATCTGCTCCGCATGAACGTGGTGCGGGTCATCGTGCGACTTTTCCCGTTCCTTCCGCATTGCAGCGACAGCTTCGGAGGTCAGCTCGATATCGAGCGCCTCGTAGGCCTCACCGATCGCCTTCAGCCAATCGGCGTTCAACGCCGCGAAGTCGATTGTCGCTCGCTTACCGGAGAACTGTCGAAGGTCATGTTCAATCGCAGCCTCGCGGTGCGAAATTTTCTCCTGCCACATGGCGGTGAGCCATTGCAGATCGTGCTGATCGGACTGGAAGGCCATCTGGCTGGCAGTCATCGAAACACTGCTTTCCAGAATATTCTCCTTCGGGCGCCGGCAAAGGACCAGCCGCGCATCTGGGAGTTGTGTGAGCAACGCTCCCAGCTCTTCGGCGAATTGCGGGCATTTGAGCACGCGGGGGCGGTTGGCTTCCTGCATGACGTGTGCATCGGTACGCAGGATACGCGCGAATTCGCGGTAGACGGGCGCAGCGTCGCGCGCGCTGCTGAATGCCACAAAGGATGGGATCCGCCACTGGGCCTCGAACGTCGCCGGTGACAGAGCCGCTGCAAGCCACCCGATTTCCTCGTCGGTCCGCATCGCACCGAAGGGATGGACGGTGTCGAGCCAGGGGTTGATGCGCCTGGCGACGGCGAGAGCGGCGCGCGCCTTCACCGGTCTGAAATCCGGCGTGGCGGGAACCGGGTTGTGGCTGTTGCAAAAGCGCGTTCCGGAATGCCGCGGATCGGCGGCGAGCAGGCGCTGGACCCGCGTGGTGCCGCTGCGCATTTGGCCGACCACGAGGATAGGCGGCGCGATCTCGCGCTCGGCCATGCCCGGGTTTTCGTTCCAGAAACGGCCGAGGGCATGGCGCTTGCGAATGGCCGCGGTGATCTGTCCGTAAGCCATGGTGTGGCCAAGCGGATTGAGCGCTGCTTCCTCGACCAGCGCCGAGCACAGCGCTTCCAGCCGCTCCCGGAAATCGGCGACGTCTTCCGCGCTACGGATCGAATGCTCGTCGTCCGCCGAGAAGCCGTCCGAGCCGACGCTCCACAGATAGTCCGGCTCCAGCGGCGGGCGCCTTGTCAGCCCGTGCTTCCACATCGTGGCGAAAGCCCAGCTGGCCAGCTCGGATGCCTTCGAGCGCGCGAAAGGATGCGGACGGGGCGGGGCGTTCATTAGCCGCTGCGTCTCGCATTGAAGCGCGCGATGGCGACGCGGGCGACCAGTACGAAGAGCAGCACGCCACCGATTACGAGCAACGTTTCCGTCATGCTCGCCTCGGAACTTCGGCCTTCGATGTCGTTCGCATTGCTGGCGACGATGACGAGACCGATGGCGGCCAGTGCATAGAATATGAAAGAGCGACCCATCGGGCGCACACTATCCGTCCGCACAGGCATATCAAGCGCGCTCTCGCATCTGGCGGATATAATCGGCCAAGACACGCGGATAGAGCTGGTGTTCGGCAACTCGCACGCGGTTGGCGAGCTTTTCAGGGGTGTCGGAAGGCCAGATCGCCACTGCGATCCGCCCGAGGGTCTGGCCCGCGTCGAGATCCTCGGTCACGAGGTGCACCGTGGCACCGGCATGGCTGTCGCCCGCGGCGATGGCGCGCGCATGGGTATCGAGGCCGGGATATTTCGGCAGGAGCGAGGGATGGATATTGAGCATCCGCCCCTTCCAACCCTTCACGAATTGCGGCGTGAGGATGCGCATGTAACCTGCCAGCACGATCAATTCCGCACCCGCATCTCTCGCAGCGGTTTCCATTGCGCTATCATGCTCGGCGCGGGCCATTCCCTTGTGCGACAGGGCATAAGTCGAAACGTCTTCGGCCTTGGCCAGCACCAGCGCTTCGGCCGCCGGATCGTTCGCCGCGACGAGGCAGATCTCATAAGGGCAATCCGGCTGACGGCTGGCGTAAAGCAGCGCGGCCATATTGGTGCCCTTGCCGGACACGAAGACTGCGACGGGCACCTTCGTGGCCGCCGGGTCAGGCATTATGCGTTGCCGACCAGTCCTCGCGCGCGGCCCAGGTCCCGGCGCTGCCACGCACGGTGCAACCTTTCGCTCCTTCGACGATGCGGCCGACCGGCAAAACCGTCTCGCCTGCACTCTCGAGGCGTGTGCGCACGATTTCCGCGTTCGCAGGTTCGACCGCCAGCACCATGCCGACGCCGCAGTTGAAGGTGCGCGCCATCTCCGCAGGCTCGATATTCCCTTGCGCCTGCAGGAAAGCCATCAGCCCTGGTTGCTCCCACCCGTCGGCATCGACTTCGGCATGGGCGCCGGATGGCAGCACGCGGGGAATATTCTCGAGCAGGCCGCCGCCGGTGATATGCGCCATGGCATCGATCAACCCCTCTCGCGCCAGTGGCAGCAGGCTCTGAACATAGATGCGCGTCGGTTCGATCAACGTATCGACCAGCAGGCGATCGCGGTCGAAAAGGGCGGGACGGTCGAGCTTCCAGCCCTTGTCCTTTGCAAGGCGGCGGACCAGCGAGAAGCCGTTCGAGTGGACGCCTGAACTTGCAAGGCCGAGCAATATGTGGCCGGGTGCAACGCGCTCTCCGGTCAATTGTTCGCCGCGCTCGACCGCGCCGACACAGAATCCGGCGAGGTCGTAATCGCCCGCCGCGTACATGCCGGGCATCTCCGCCGTCTCGCCTCCGATCAGCGCGCAACCGGCCTGCTTGCAGCCTTCGGCTATCCCCGCGATGACGCGTTCGGCGACACCGTTCTCCAGTTTTCCGGTGGCAAAATAGTCGAGGAAGAACAGCGGCTCCGCGCCCTGAACGATAAGATCGTTGACGCACATGGCGACGAGATCGATGCCGACCGTGTCGTGTCGCCCGGTGTCGATCGCGAGCTTGAGCTTGGTGCCGACGCCATCATTGCCCGCGACCAGCAGCGGATCCTTGTAACCAGCGGCCCTAGGATCGAAAAACCCGCCGAATCCGCCGATCTCGCCATCCGCGCCGGGGCGCATGGTCGCCTTGACCAGCGGGCCGATGGCTTTCACCAGCGCATTGCCCGCCTCGATCGAGACGCCCGCCTGTTCATAGGTATAGGACGTGGCTTTTTTGCCGGGTTCATCGCTCATGCCACCCGCCTTACGCATTCGCGCTTGGATTTCCAGATTCCTTTCGGCAAAAGGCCCGCTGTTTCCCCGATGGATTACGCCATTCCCCTCCGAACCGCGTCGCGACGCACCTGGCTGCTGCTGCTGGCAGGCATCGTCGTGCTTGGCACTCTGGGCGCGATCGCCTGGGCCCAGGTGGGTGGCGAACGCGGGATCGCGGCCATTGCCGCCTCGAGCGATATCGAAGTGTCCGGCATCGAAGTCGACGTCAGCGCCGACACGGGCGAAGAAGCGCGCGAGGAAGCCTGGGTCGAGGCGGCCAAGCTCGCCTGGGAAAAGATCGAAGGGCCCTCGTTGCCCGATTCCCAGATCAATTCTCTGGTCTCCGCCATCGTGATCGAGCGCGAGCGGCTCGGGCCGAAGCGCTATATTGCGACGCTCGGCGTGATCTTCGATCGCCAGCGCGCGTCGCGCTATCTCGGCTCCGAAGGCGCGGCTTCGCGCTCGGCCCCGATGCTGCTGGTACCCGTGACCGTCTCGGCCGGCACCAATCTCGTCTATGAACGGATCAATCCTTGGCAGCGGGCGTGGGCCCAGTACCAGGCTGGCGCGAGCCGCATCGACTATGTCCGGCCGGTAGGGTCGGGTGGTGATTCACTGCTCGTGACCTATGGCCAGATCGGTCGCCGTAGCCGCGTGTGGTGGCGCAACGTGCTCGACCAGTTCGGCGCCGCAGATGTACTGACACCGGTCGCGCGTTTGCAGTACAGCTATCCCGGCGGGCCCGTGGAGGGCACCTTCACCGCGCGATACGGGCCGGACAACACCTATCTCGGCAGCTTCACGATGACCGCCGAGACGCCCGAGCAGTTGCCTGCCATGCTGGATCGCGCGGTGGTGCGCTTCGACAGCCTGTTCACGCGAGCGCTGGCGGACGGAAAGCTGCGGCCCGATCCTACGCTCAATCTCGGCTCGCCCGAATCCGATCCGGCCATCCAGCGCCTGATCGAGCTCGGCCGTGCCTTGATCGCCCAGGACCGTGCGAATCGCGAACAGGCGACCCAGCGCGGAAGCAACGAAGAGGCGACCAGCGAGAGCGGCGATGCCATCACTGCCGCGCCGATCCGCACGCCACCGCCGGAAGGCTCGGTCGCGCTCTACACGGTGCAGGTCGAGACACCCGATGCGGCGAGCTTCGATAGCGCGCTGGCCGGCATTCGCGGGGCGAACGGCGTTCGCAGCACCGGGGTGCGCAGCACGGCCATCGGCGGCACCACGGTCGTGACCGTCAGCTTCGGCGGGTCAATCGGCGAATTGGCAGAAGCGCTGCGCGCCCGTGGCTTCACCGTCCAGCAGGGCAGCAACGCGCTTTCGATCAGTCGCTAAGGGCGTGGGCGGCATGTCCCAGATCGCTCTCCCGCTGGCGCCGGTGCATTGCGGCGAGCCGACATCGATCGTGATCGGCAGCGGCAACCGGGCGGTTGCCGAAGCCTTGCAGGCCCCCGAAAACTGGCCTTTCCGCAGCGCAGTGCTGATGGGTCCGCCGCGGTCGGGTAAGTCGCTCCTGGCAAAATGGTTCGTCGATTCCGGGCTCGGCGGGGGGATCGACGGTGCCGATACACAGGACGAAACCAGGGTGTTTCATCGCTGGAACCGCGCACAGGAGGATGGCACCCCGCTCCTGCTGGTGGTGGACGGCGAACAGTGGGACATCGACCTTCCGGACCTGCAGACCCGGATGCGCGCCTCGCTGCAGCTCGAAATCGGGCCGCCCGACGACAGCATGGCGGCCGACCTCATCCTCTCGCACGCAGAGCAGCGAGGGCTGGCTCTGGGCGAGGGCGCCCCGGCTTACCTCGTCCCGCGGATGGAGCGGAGCCATGCCGCAATCGAGCGCGTCGTGGCCGAAATCGACCGGCTCAGCCTTGAACGCAAGGTGCCCGCGACCCTATCTGTCTGGCGTGATGCGCTGGAAGCAGTGCAGGGTCCTGAGCAGGGCCGCTTGCTTTAAAGCGCAGCCGGTGGGAGAATACGCGCATGTTTGAACGGCTTGCCGCCTATCTCGACAGCATCAAGGCCCGCGATCCCGCGCCGCGCAGCCGCTGGGAAATCCTGACCTATCCGGGTGTCTGGGCGCTGTTCTATCACCGCATCGCGCACTGGCTGTTCGAAGCCGAGCTGTTCTTCCTCGCCCGGCTGGTCAATCACTGGAGTCGGATGGTGACCGGGATCGATATTCATCCGGGCGCGAAGATCGGGAAGAACTTCTTCCTTGACCACGGCTTCTCGGTGATCGGTGAGACGGCAGAGATCGGCGACAACGTCACCATGTACCAGCATGTGACTTTGGGCGGGACGAATCCTACCAATGGGGTCGGCGGCAAGCGACATCCGACAATCGAGGACGACGTGATCCTCGGCTCGGGCGCGCAGGTAATCGGGCCCGTGACGGTTGGACGCCGCGCCCGTATCGGGGCGAATGCCGTGGTGACCGACGAAGTACCAGAGGGCGCGACCATGATCGGCCTGAAAGCGCGCAGCACGCTGGTTCCTGCGGAGGAGTGGATGAAGGAGTTCGTCCCCTACGGCACGCCTTGCGAGGATGCCGAGGGCAACCGGATCGACTGCATCGAGAAGCTGGAGAGCGAACTGCGCTCCATGCGGGAGGAACTCGCCGCCCTGCGCGCCGAACGTGAGCCACAGCGTCGCAGCGGGACTGGCGATTGATGAGCGCTGCCAGCGGCACGGTCGTTGCTTTCCCCGGACGCAAGCCCAACCAGATCGGCTTCGCGCGCGAAGAACTGATGCGCATCCTCGATCTCTACGGACGCATGGTCGCTGCTGGCGAGTGGCGCGATTATGCGATGGACTTTACCAAGGACACGGCGACCTTTGCCGCCTTTCGCCGCACCGCGGAACGACCGCAAGCGCGCATCGAGAAGCGGCCCGCGCTGCGCAATCGGCAGGGCATGTGGACTCTGTTCGGCGAGCATGGCCAGGTGCTGAAACGCGGGCACGAGCTCGCCGGCGTGATCGCCCCGGTCGAACGGCGGCTGCTGAAGGCGGTCGACGAGTAGGCTGTCAGGCCGTCGCCGGGAGGCGCGTCCGCATGTCTACCGGCAGGCTGCCGACCACTGCCCCGCGGATAGGTGTCCACAGCGCGCTCAGCGTCAGAAGGGCGGAGCCGATCACCAGCGCGGTCAGCGCGAAGTTGAGCTCCACCGCTCCGAATTCACGGAACAGGAAGGTCAGCGCGATCAGCACATAGGCCAGTGCGGACACCAGCAGTGCGCGGCGATCGACCGCCAGCGCCACCAGCCCGAAGACGACATAAACTGCGATCACCGCAAATGCCGCGCCGAGGCCGATATTGTCGCCATCGGTCACCCCGATGAGCGCGAAGACCGGATGGGCAATCATGGGCGCGGCAAGCAAGTGCAGCCAGAATGCGACATCGCTGCGGCGGGTAGATCGCGCCGTATCGCTCATGTCCCAGCGCATGGCGAACGCGAAGATAACGAGACCGACGAGGAAGACGACCGAGAGGACGACCGTCTCCAGATTGTCGCTATTGGGCCCGATTGCCGCGACCAGCAGCAACACGGCGGTTCCGGCGACAGCGGCGGTCATGGCGGCGATTGTGATAGGCACCATGAACCGCTTCCAGTGCAGCCATGAAGCGCCTGCGGTGACCAGCGCGGCAACCGCGAGCAGGATTACGCCGATGGTCTCGCTCGTCCTGCTGCCGCCGTTGAAGAACGACATGATAACGCCCGCCTGCGTCACCATCACCCCTATCGCGAAGGCGAGGAGAAGAATGATGCTCGGCAGGGCCATGCGGCGCTTCAGAGTAAAGAACTCGGCCAGCAGCCAGGCGGTCGCCGCTACGAAGGCTGCGGCGAGGGCGGTGCTAATCCCTTGCGCAAGATCGCGCTGGGCGCGAGTGTCGGCATACCAGTTGGGGTCCCATTCGGTACCATCGTAATAGGGAGCCGGATAAATCGCCCCCGCGACAGCCTGACCAATCGCGCCGACGGCCAGCAGCATGATCACCACGCCGATCGACACGAAAATGTCGTTGAAGCCGGTAATCAGCCGGAAATGCTCGGCGTCTGCGGGTAGCGCATCGCGGGAGGCGGCGACATGCGTGCGCAGGGCGTCGGCCGCTTCGGCGCTCAGGGCACCTGCAGCGACCGCCGAGTTGATGTCTTCCTGACTATACAAAAGCCTATGCTCCCCTGTTCCGGGAAGCATAGGCTTTAGTGTATTGCCAAGTCAATACGGCGGATCAGCCGCGCGCGCTGCTCGGTCCGGTGCCGGTGACCTTCTGCATCGCGGTCAGGATCGCGCCCGACTGTTCGGAACCGCTCTGCGGCGCCTTAAGGTTCGAGAATTCGCTGATCTTGTCCCAATTTGCAGCGAAGCCCTCGACCGTGCGTTCTTCGTCTTTCAGCCAGACAGCATCGTTCATGACGGTCCAGGCGCTGTGGAAGCCGCCTGCGCCTGCACCGACGATGGCATTGGTCGGCGCATCTTCGCTCACAAGGAAGAGCGCGGCGGGGACCACGTTCACCGGATCGAACAGCTTGAAGGCTTCTTCGGGAAAGAGGTCTTCGGTCATACGCGTGCCGGCGACCGGCGAGATCGTGTTGACCCTGATATTGTACTTCGCGCCTTCGAGCTGGAGCGTCTTGGTCAGGCCTGCGAGGCCGAGCTTGGCCGCGCCGTAATTCGCTTGGCCGAAATTGCCGAACAGGCCGGTCGAGGAAGCAGTCATGAGAAGGCGGCCATAGGCCTGCTCGCGCATGGTTTCCCACACGGCCTTCGAGACATTGGCCGAGCCGTTGAGGTGCACGTCGACGACGAATTCGAAATCCTGCATCGTCATTTTGGCGAAAGTCTTGTCGCGCAGGACGCCGGCATTGTTGATGACGATATGCACGCCGCCCCACTTCTGCTTGGCGTCGGCGACCATCTTTTCCATCTGCTCGAATTCGGTGACGCTGCCGCCGTTCGACATCGCTTCGCCGCCGGCTTTCTCGATTTCCTCGACCACCTGCAACGCCATGTCCGAATGGCCGGTGCCGTCGCGCGAGCCGCCGAGATCGTTGACAACGACCTTCGCGCCGCGACGGGCGAGTTCCAGCGCGTATTCGCGGCCCAGACCGCCGCCGGCGCCGGTGACGATGGCGACCTTGTCCTTGAAATCGATGCTCATGGGTTGGCTCCTGCTGTTTTTCGTTTACGTAAAGGTCAATTGTGCGGTGCGGCGTGGCACTTTTGCCTTGGGCTTGCAACCGTATGCGCGGTGCTCCGCCGTGCCGTAGGGGCAGGGCGAGAACGGCTGATGCGTCAGAGGCGTTCCAACGCTGCGACCAGTTCGGCCAGCGAATCGATTTCCGCATCGGCACCCAATTGCCCGGGCGGTTTGTCGCAATAGCCGTAGCGCGCGCCGATCACCGGAACCCCGGCCCCGCGTGCCGCCTTCACATCGTAGCTGCTGTCGCCGACGAAGGCGAATGTGCCGCCGCCCCTGCGCTGCCGGGCTTCGATCAGGGGATCGGGCATGGGCTTGGCGCGGTAGGTGCCGCTCTCGTCCTTGCCAAGGCTATTGCCGCCGATGATCGCATAGAAATGATCGGCCAGTCCAAGCGTCGTGAGGATCTGCCGCGCGAATTCCTCGAACTTGTTGGTGACCAGCGCGAGCTTCACTCCGCGATCCGCCAGCGCCGCCAGCGTTTCCTCGGCATGCGGATAGGGGCAGGTGTGCACGGCATTGTGCTCGGAATAATAGGCCAGCATCTGCTTGTAGAGCCTGCGAAACTCGTCCTCCGGCATGCCACCCTGCGCATCGACTGCCTGCTTCAGCATGATCTTCGCGCCGCCGCCGATGAGGTCGCTTGCACTGTCCGCGGGGACCGGATCG
The DNA here is from genome assembly GCA_947499095.1 of uncultured Erythrobacter sp. GTDB lineage: Bacteria > Pseudomonadota > Alphaproteobacteria > Sphingomonadales > Sphingomonadaceae > Qipengyuania. The sequence continues at coordinate 188,795 of CANMMR010000004.1, read as the reverse complement.
AAACCACCCAGTTCCAGCGCATGATTCACGGCCGCGCCCAGGTCGCGGTGGCTTTCGACCAACGTGCCATCGAGGTCGAAACCGACGATATCGAAAGGGAAATCGCTCATGCGCAAGCGCGTGGCGGATGGTTCTTCAAACCGCAAGCAATTGGTGGCATGGGCGGGACATGAGCAAATCGACAGACTTCGCCGCCATCATCCTCGCCGCAGGCAAGGGCACGCGCATGAAAAGCAGCTTGCACAAGGTCTTGCATCCGATCGCCGGACGCCCGATGCTGATGCATCTGCTCGACAGCTTCGCGCAATTGCAGCTGAAGCGCACCGTGGTCGTAGTCGGCGACAAGCGCGAGCAGCTCGACGCAGCCTTGACGGACTACGACGTCAGCACGACCCTGCAAGACCCTCAGCTCGGAACGGCCCATGCGGCCCTGCAAGCCCGCGAGGCGCTCGAGGGCTTCAGCGGGAATATCCTCGTATGCTTCGGCGATTGCCCGATGGTGAAGGCGGAGACCGTCCGCAAGCTCGCCGCGGCGCTGGAGGGCGGCGCGAAGGTCGCCGTCCTCGGCTTCCGGCCCGACGATCCGCTGCAATACGGCCGCATCATCGCGGATGAAGGCGGTGCGGTGTCGAAAATGGTCGAGTTCAAAGATGCCAGCGATGCAGAGCGCGCCTGCGACCTGTGCAATTCGGGCCTGATCGTCGCCCATTCGGACGATATGTGGCCGCTGCTCGATGCTGTCGGCAATGATAATGCGCAGGGCGAATACTACCTGCCCGACGTCGCCACCAACGCGATTGCGCGTGGCGACAGGGTGGTGGTCGTGGAAACCGATGCCAACGAGGTCGCCGGGATCAACAGCCGCGCCGAGCTCGCCGCTGCCGAGGCGCAATGGCAGGTGGAGCAGCGCGAGCACTGGATGGCCGAGGGCGTCACTCTGCGCGCTCCCGAAACGGTGTTCTTCAGCTACGATACGAAGCTGGCCGCCGATGTGACCATCGACCCGAACGTGGTCTTCGGCCCCGGCGTCACCGTGGCAAGCGGGGCGCAAATCAAGAGTTTCAGCCATATCGAAGGCGCGACCATCGGCGAAGCCGCGCAAGTCGGCCCTTATGCCCGCCTGCGACCCGGGGCGGTGATGGAGAAGGACAGCTTCGTCGGCAATTTCGTCGAGATGAAGAAAGCGACCCTGGGCGAAGGCGCTAAGGCAAGTCACCTTACCTATCTCGGCGATGCAGAGGTCGGTGCGGGGGCAAATATCGGCGCGGGCACGATTACCTGTAATTACGATGGCTATTTCAAATACAAAACCGTGATCGGAGAGCGGGCCTTCATCGGCTCCAACAGCGCGCTGATCGCTCCGATCACCATCGGCCCCGACGCCATCGTGGCAGCGGGAAGCGCGGTGAGCCGCGACGTGGGTGCCGGGGACCTGCGCATGGTGCGCGCAGAGCAGGTGGTTAAGCCCGGCTGGGCGGACCGCTTTCACGACACGATGAAGAAGAAAAAGGCGGCGCAAAAGACGTGAGCCGTCCGACCGGATGACGAAAGAGTCCGATAGGTGCTGGGTCTGCGAGCGTCCGCTGGGTCGGCGCGTACAGCAGCATCATACAGTGCCGAAATCGAAGAAGGGCCGGGCTACGGTGCCCGTCCACCCGATCTGCCATCGTGCCATCCACGCCAATTTCACCAATGCCGAGCTGGCCCGCATCGGCGAGGATCGGGACCGCATATTGAAAAATCCGGCGCTCGCCAAATTCGTGCACTGGGTAGCCGATAAGCCGCCCGATTTCCATGCGCCGACGCGTTAAGCGAGAGCGCGGTCGCCGCATGGCTTTGATGTAATCGAAGTCAGAATGGCGATGCAGACGGATAGCACCATCAAGGGGTAGGCGAAAAAAAGGGGCCGTCGACGCCTGAAAGCATGAAAAGGGGTGTGATGGCTCCGAGCGCAGGCATGGCAAGTCGCCCGTCACTCTCGGTCCAGCCGCGCGCCCGCTTTGCTCCGGCAAGAAAAAGATAGAAGAGCGCCATGGTGCCTATAAGGCCCCACTTGTAGAGTAGCTGGACGGGAAGATTGTGCGGATGGAACGAGTAATGGCGGATGTCGTGCTCGAAACTGGCGGGACCGTGACCGATCAACGGTCGCTCGTTGAGCGCGGCCAGCAAGGTGTCCCGCCACATGTCCCAGCGCCCCGTGATTGTGCTCATGGAATCGTCTGTCGAGAGGCTTCCTCGCCTCAAGATAGCATCCAGTCCGTAAAAGGGATCCGATGGTGCCGTCAGCAGCGTCAGTGACATTGCACCCGTCGCGACAAACATGCTCACAAGTAAGAGCGCGAGCCTGTCGCGTCTCGCAAAGGCGGCGATGATGCAAACTGCGCCGACGATCGAGACCAGAAAAGGGTTTCATCCACCGGAGAGGGCGCCAAGATAAAAGGCAGAGGCGAGGCCGGTCAGCGGGATTGGCCATCCGCCTTGATCCTTGGCCGTTACGAGATAGCCGAGAGAAAGGCCCGCAAGTACGATGCCGTAGAACGAGATATGGCGCACATGGATTACGCCGCTGCCGATGTTCTTCCAGTTGAAATCCGGCACGTCCCAAACGGACAACATCTGCAATTGGATCACAATCGCGTAGATTGGAACACTCGCCGCCAATGCCGCTAGGAAGCGCGGGCGATGATTGCGCCATTTTCCGCGTAGTGCATCGAACAACATTAACATCGTAATCAGGTGCAAAAGCAGAAAAAGTAGCTGCAGCGTAGCCAGCGCTCGGTAGGCTGAGAGAAATGCGCTGGCGGCGGCCACCGCCAACCAGATCGCCAACGCAATCTTGATCCCGGCGGGCATGGAAGAAATGCCGTTGGACAGCCTTGCACCTGAGGTGATGGCCAGCAGGACGATCACGATCTCTACGATGACCAGCGGTACGCCGTAGGTCCGCATGGGATCCTTTGCGAAACGATGCTCGAACGTCATGAGCGCAAAGAGGGCCGGAGCGCAAAGGAGACATCCGGCCGCTATATTTGGGGCAAGATCGGACCGTTGATCGACCCCCTATAGTATTCATCACCAGCCCGTCCCAGCGAATGTCCGACTGGTATCGCGGGAACGGGACTCAGAAAAGATGCAGGGACTCCATCGTCCCAAACTGGTCAGCCGCCGCTCTGTTCGTCGTCCGCCAGTTGCTGGAGCAGGTAGACATATTGCAGCGCCTGCAATTGCGCGCGCTGTTCATTGTCCACGCCGCCCGAGTGACCGCCGGTCATTTCCTCGTAGTAGTAATACGGCTGACCGAGCGCCTTGAGCTTGGCCGCGCCTTTCCGGGCATGGGCCGGATGCGTGCGGTCGTCGGCGGTCGAGGCCCAGAGGAAGGGGGTGGGATAGTCCACGCCTTCGACGATTTTCTGGTAAGGAGAATAGCCTTCGATCCACTCACGCTGTTCGGGAATGCGCGGATCGCCATATTCGCCGATCCACGATGCGCCGCGGCCGATCAGGTGATAGCGCAGCATGTCGAACAGCGGGATCTGGACGATGGCCGCGTCGAACAGGTCGGGCCGCTGGGTGAAGGCTGTGCCGACCAGCAGGCCGCCTTGGGAACCGCCCTGGATGCCGAGGTGATCGGGGCTGGTGATCCCGCGCGCGACCGCATCTTCGGCGATGGCGATGAAATCGTCCCAGGTGCGCTGCTTGTTCTCGCGAATAGCGGTCTGGTGCCAGCCGGGGCCGAATTCGCCGCCGCCGCGCATGTTGCCGAGGATGTAGACCCCGCCGCGTTCCAGCCACATCTTGCCGGTCGTGCCGAGATAGGCAGGCAGGCGCGGGACTTGGAAACCGCCATAACCGGTCAGCAGCGTGGGGTTGGTCCCGTCGAGCGTCGCGCCCGCAGGCTTGACGACGAAGTACGGAATCTTCGTGCCGTCCTTGCTGGTTGCTTCGAACTGCTCGACCTCCATGCCCTCGCTGTCGAAATAGGCGGGCGAGGTCTTGAGCACTTCCATCGTGCCCGCTTCGCCATCGAGGTAGTAGAGGCTCGACGGGTTGAGGAAGTCGGTGACCGTGAACATCACCTCATCGCGCTCATCGGAAGAGGCGTTGATCCCGATCGTCGCATTCTCGGGCAGGTCGACCGCGTTCCTCACCCACTCGCCGTCCGCATAGTCCAGCTTCATCACCTTGCCGCGCACATTGTCGAGCAGGGTGACGTAAAGGCTGTCCGAGGTGATCGTGGCGCCCTGCTTGGTCTGGCGGTCCTCGGGTGCCCAGACGAGCGTCTTCGTCGCGCCGTTCGGGTCGGCCTTGAACGCTTCCAGATCGACTGCGATCAGCGAATCGGCCGCGAAGGTCTGTCCTTGCGTTTCCCAATCCACATCGGTCGAGAACAGGAGCTGGTCGTCGACGATGCCATAGGGCGAGGCCTTGAGCGGAATGTCGAGGCGCAGCCACTCGCCATCCTTCTGGAAATAATGCTCGGTCTCGTGGAAGCTGACCGCGCGGAAGGCGGTATAGCCGTGAACCACGGCATCGCCGTCGCGCAGCAGGCTCGCGCCGGACCAGACGTCGCTCCGCTCGCCCCGGAAGATTTCCGGCGCATCTTCGATTGCCGTCCCACGCTTCCACACGCGCGTGCTGAGCGGATATTCGCTATCGGTGAGCGAACCCTCGCCGAAATCGCGGCTGACGAGCAAGGTATCTTTGTCGAGCCATTGAATGCCCCCCTGGCTTTCGTTCTCGAGCACGAAACCGCCTTCGACGAAACTCTTGGTCGCCATGTCGAATTCGCGCAGGATGGTGGCATCCTTCCCGCCGTCGCTGAGCGCGATCATGCACATGTCCTGGGCGGGTGGCAGGCAGGTCGAGCCCTTGTAGACCCACTCCTTGCCCTCTGCTTCGGCCAAGGCATCCACGTCCAGCACGGTCTCCCATTCAGGACTGTCGGTGCGATAGCTTTCCAGCGTTGTACGACGGACGAGACCGCGCGGGTTTTCCTTGTCCTGCCAGAAATTGTAGAGGCCATCGGGGCGGATCGAGACGTATGGGATCTTGTCTTCGCTGTCGTAGATCGCCAGCGCCTCGGCCTTGAGCGTCTCGAAGCGCGGATCGCTGGCCAGCGCGGCCATGGTAAGTTGGTTCTCGGCGCGGACCCAGTCGAGAGCTTCGTCGCTGCGGGCTTCTTCCAGCCAGATGTGCGGATCGTCTTCGGAGCCGGGCACGCCGTCCTGTGCAGCGGCAGGGGTGGTGGTTGCAAGCGTCATGGCTGCGGCCATGGCCAGCGTGGATACGAGTTTCAAGTGCAGTCTCCCATGCGTTGTACGCCCTATGAGACATAGCTTGCGGGCAGTGCAAGGGGAGGTCCTATCGACGGAGGGCGGACTCGGGCGGACGAAAGCTCAGCGGCGGCGTTCCCACGCGCGGATCGTGCGAGCTCCGATCTCGATAGCGGAGAGCTCGCGATAGTCGCCGGCGATCGTCTCCAGCACCAGCGCCTTTGCCTGCTCGTTCTGCGGAGTAAGCGGCGTGTCGGCGGTGACGATGACGGGCGGACGGGTTGCCAGGATGCGCGCGACCTCGCCCTCCTGGGATACGCCCAGCGCATCGCGTTCCAGAGTGTTATTGAGATGGTCGGGATAGACGAAACGCGACGGCAGGCAGGACTCGGCAAGGCGATAGAGCGAGCTCGGCCCGTCGAAGACGAAGATGCAGGCATCGCTGCCTTTACTGCTCTGCGCGATGGTGACCGCGAACCGTTCGTACTCGGCAGAGCGCTTGCGAAGCTCGCCAGGCAACGAAAGAGGCGCGGCAAGCACGAATGCACCCGTCAGGACCAAGGCCAGCGGACCCCACCGGGCAGGTGCCGTGCGGTCGAGCAGGGGCAGCGCGAGCAACACGCTGGCCGGGACGAGAGCGGCGAAATAGTAGCGGTAGACGGTACCGGGCAGAAATGCGGTCGCGAAGCAGGCGGCGAACCAGAGCGCGATGAACACATAGTGAGACCTGTCGCGCGGCGGCGTCAGGCGGACGGCAGCGTAGAGACCGCCGCTAGCGAGCACGGCCAGCGGGACTAGCCCAAGAAGCAGATCTTTGTGAACCCGCCCGGCACCAGACGGTGCACGGTCGAAGAAGGACAGAAAATTGGCGAAGAGGAAGGCGTCCCAGTGCCCCGCTAACGTATAGTATAGCGCCACCATGGCGGTCGGCAGCAGGCCGAGTGCGAGGAAGCCGACGGCGAGGGCGATCAGCCTGGCCGTGCTTGCTCCCTGCCTATACTGCCCCCACAGAGCCCACAGGCCGAACATCGCGCATTGCGGCGCAACGGTGTATTTGACCTGCAATGCGAGCCCGCCAATCAGCATGGCTATGAGCGCGCGGCGGATGGCATTCGGGTGTGTAGGATCGCGAACTAAAACGGCCATCGCCAGCATTAGCGGGACGTGGAAGACCTCCGATTGCCCCGACGCGCTGCCGTAAACCGACATCAGCAGGACAAATAGCATGCCTGCTCCGGCGGCAGTCACGCGATCGACCAACGGGCTCGCCAGAACCGCCGTCAGCCAGCCGCCGGCCACGGTGAACATCAGGGCGAGCGCCTGGTAGGCTTCGGGCTCCGGTCCGCCGACGGCATGCGCGGCTGCGAACAGAGCGAAGAGGCCGACGGGCTTGCGATCCCAGACGTCGACGAAAGGCAGCGCGCCCTGCGTCATGGCTTGCCCGATTAGCGAATAAAGCTGCTCGTCGTAGTCCGCGATAGGGAAGCCGAACCACGGAAGGCGTGCAACAAGCGCCGTCGTAACAACGGCAAGCAGGACCAGCGCATCGCCAAGCCATGTCGGCCACGCGCGCGGTACCGTCTCGAGATCGCTTGCAACATTTGCCACGCGCAGATGCCCCTTTCGCGCGGCACCCTGCCATCGCGATGGTTAATTTTCCGGTGACGGCTCGTGTTGACGAAGGATTGGGGAAACTCGGGGGTCCTGCCTATGAGCCTAGTTCGAAAACCGCTCCGCTTTGGCCGCGCCAGATCTCGCGAGCCGGGAACGGAAGTTTTACACCTGCAGGATCGGTTCCGTGAATCCAGATGTGCGTGAAGGCGCCAGCGGGCAAGCGGTCCAGCACCCGCGACAGGGTGGGCAGCCCGGAATCGGGACATTCTCCGATGACCACCGACTGGGACGGATCGCGCACGAAGGGTTCGCCCCGCGGATAGTGCACGGTCAGCGCATTCGCGCCCGCCACTTCCCACTGGTCGTTGGTGAAGGCGCTACGCCGCGCAATCGCGAAACCGCCGAGATGGCGCAGCGGATTGAGGCGCCACTGGAAGCCGCATTTCTCGACGGCGAAATTGACCACGCGAGCGCCGCGCGGGATTGCTTCGAGGGCGGGCAGATTGGCCTGAACCAGCCGGTCCTTTTCGACGAAATCGACGCTGGTCGCACCGATACGCGTGCCGAGAAAGAGGAAAGCGGCGATTAGTGTGATGCGCTTGCCGGCCCGGCTCAGCTTCGGCGCACTCAATGCCAGAAGCGCGGCGACTAATGTATAAGGCACCAACCGCATGTCGGCATAGTACGAGCCGAACACGCGGGCGGGGAGGGCGAGAAAGGCCGCCAGGCACAGCAGCGCTGCAATTGCCATAGCGCCGTGAACGCGGATGGGCCGTAACACGAAACCGGCAACCACAACGGCGGCGAGAAAACCCGCCGAAAGCCAGTCTAGCAGCGGCGGCCCGGCGCGGAAGACCGAGGTCAGCCAGACGATCTTGAGCAGGACGGACCATTCATTGGTGTCCGCGCCCGCAGAAGCCGTCCGCCACACCATCATCGGCACGATGGCCAGCAGAAGGACACCGCAATCGGCCAGCACCCGCAGGACGAGGTCAGCACCTCGCCGCCCCTGCGTCCAGCGAGCGTGGAGTGAGGCGCTGCCGCACAACAGGCCGAGGAATGCCCAGCCGAAGGCGTGACAAAGCCAGGCGAGCAGTCCTGCGAGGGCAAGAAATAGGGTCGCTCGCCATGCGGCCTGCGATTGCCGCAAGTGTAGCCACGTGGCGAAAGCCAGCATCGCCACCCCCATCGACAGCGAGAAGTTGAGAAAGCCGTACTGGAAGGGGAAGGCGTAGATCAGCGGCAGGGCACAGATGGCGAAGGGCGTGATCCGCCCGTGCAGCACGGTGCTGATTGCCAGGATGCCCGATGCCGCCAGCAATTGAGTCGACAGCACGATCAGCCGCACGGCCGGCTCAAGGCCGAGGATGGGTGCAAGCACTTCTACCAACAGGTCCGCGCCGAGATTGCCGACCAATTGCCATCGGTAGCTGAAATAGGGCTGCAACTCCGGCCTTTCGGCCAGTTCGGTCTGGATGGCATAGCGCCCGAGATGACCGAACAGATCGACTAGCGGCGGGAACTCGACAAGCAATAACGGCACGGCGCAGGCGAACAGCAGCATCGGCCACAGCAGCCGCTCCCGCAGATCGGCGCTAACTGCGGCCTTCTCCACCCTTAACAGCCCTGTCGGGATACAAAGACCAACCGCGCGCTCAGGACGTAAAAAACTACCGTGTAAGTCGCCAGCGCAGGCAATTGTACGAGTGCGTGGCCTTCGCCAAAAAACGTTCGCCCTAAGGTGAGGACAGCAAGGTTTGCCGCATAGGCCAGCGTAACGGCTATGGCGAAGCGTGCGATCTCACCTTTCCGAACTGGTCCGCGGAGGCCGAAGGTAAAACGTCGGTTGAGCGCGAAAGAAAGTAAGAAGCCTGTTCCATAGCCGATCGCATTGGCAAGGTAGTCACCGGACCCGGTCGACAAGCATAGCACGATCACGCTGTAACCGATCACGGTATTGACGACACCTGCCAGCCCGAACCGTCCAATTTGCCAATGTTCTTGCATCAGCTCGCAATCAACGAATATTGCGCCCCGATGGGCAGCCACGCGAGGCTTCTCTCGATAGGACGGAACCGGGCGAGTAGGGCGGGGAAGAATACCCGATAATCGAGTTCGATTTGATCGAAGCCCGCCGCTGCCAGCCGCCGTCGCATTTCGGGTCCTGAAATCAGCACCGCGTTCTCATCGAAGGGACAAGTTCGGACGGCATGTTGCGTTAAAGGGTTCCACGGGTTGTGCTCGAACAACACGAACCGGCCGGCGGGTGACAGCACCCGGCGAATTTCGCTTAGTAGGCGTAAATGCTCGCAGGCGTCGATGTGGTGAAACACACATGCGGTGAAGACCAGATCGAACTCCCCGTCGGAACGAGGGATCGAGCGACCGTCGTAGGGTAAAATCGTCACCGGTCGAGCGGCACGCGCGCTACACTGTGCCAGCGATTCCCGTGAGACGTCGAGGCAGGTAATTTCCGCAGTAGGAAAGGAGCTTTGCAGATGCGGCAACGAATTTCCGACCCCGGCGCCGAAATCGAGGATGCGCTTCGGCACGATCCCGTCGTGGTTGAGCGAGTGCGCGACCGCCTCGATCTTGTACCGGTGAAAATATTCGGGCTCTTCGCCGCTCAGCCGAATTGAGGCGGCGTGCTGAGCCGCATAGGTCTCGGCTACGCTATCGAACTCAACTGGCTTCACGGTAAGCCTCGCGAAGATCATGATCCATCCGGTGGACCGGATTGCTTGCGCCGTCCGCCGCTTTCTGTGAACGGATCTCATCGACGATGAACAACGGGCGGCCCTTTGCTTCCATATACATCCGGCCGAGATATTCGCCGAATACGCCGAGCACCATCAGCTGGACCGAACCGATGATCAGGATCAGCGCGGCAAGGCTGGCCCATCCCTGCACGGCTTCGCCGCTGAGCCAGCCCCAGCCGACCCAGCCGAGCGCGAGTATGCCCAGCAGGCCGAACGCCATGCCGAGATGCGAGGCGAACCGCAGTGGCACGGTCGAGAAGCTTGTGACTGCATCCACGGCAAGGCCGATCATCTTGCGCAGCGGGTAATTCGTCTGGCCGGCAAAGCGCGCATCGCGCTCGTAGGGGACGGCGACCTGCCTGAAGCCGATCCAGCTCACCATGCCGCGTACGAAGCGATAGCGCTCCGGCATGGCCTTGAGTTGCTCGACCACCCGGCGCGTCATCAGGCGAAAATCGCCTGTATCGCGCGGGATCGCGACGTCGGTCATGGTTTGCAGGAAGCGATAGAACAGCGCGGCGGTCCCGCGTTTGAATGCCGTCTCACCTGCGCGGGCGGTGCGTTGGCCGTACACCACGTCGGCGCCGTCGGCGATCTTCGCGGCCATTGCGCCCAGCAGTTCGGGCGGGTCCTGCAAATCGGCATCGAGCACGAAGACGAGCTTACCGCGTACATGCTCCAGACCGGCGGCAAGTGCGAGCTGGTGTCCGTGATTGCGCGAGAGGTTGATGCCGACCAAATGGGGCTTGGCATCTGCGTGGCGGCAGATATGTGCCCAGCTGTCGTCGCTCGACCCGTCGTTGACCAGGAGGATTTCGTAATCGCCCGGATATTGGGCTGCGCAGACCGCCTCGACGCGGCGCATCAGCTCGTCGATCCCGGATTCCTCGTTATAGACCGGCACGACCACGGACAATGCGCGGTCGCAGATCGGTGCCGGTGTCTCGCTCATCGCCTGCCCCCCGTGGAACTCTGCGATCGGGGCTAAAGATTATTGGTAAACGGAGGGTAAACTGCGCGCTACGCGGCGATCGCTGTGCCAAACGAAAAGGGCGGCCCTACAGGACCGCCCCTTTGCATTCTGTATGACCGCTTTGCGTCAGCCTTCGACGTGTTCGGCAAGGACAGTCAGGCCCTTGTCTCCCACTTCGGCGAAGCCGCCACGGACTTCGATCGTCTCGGGCGCGCCGCCTTCGGTCTTGTAGACTTGCACCGCGCCGTCGCGGATCGTGGACAGGAAGGGCGCGTGGCCTTCGAGCACACCGAATTCGCCTTCCGCACCGGGGACGACCACCATGTGGACGTCCTCCGAGCGGACCAGCTTGGCCGGCGTGACGAGTTCGAAGTGGAGAGCCATGCTCAGCCTTCTTCCGCCATTTTCTTGGCCTTCTCGACCGCTTGGTCGATGCCGCCGACCATGTAGAAGGCGCTTTCCGGCAGGTGGTCGTATTCGCCGTCCACTACAGCCTTGAAGCTGGCGACCGTGTCTTCGAGCTGGACGAACACGCCCGGGATGTTGGTGAAGACTTCGGCGACGTGGAACGGCTGGCTGAGGAAGCGCTGGATCTTGCGGGCGCGGGCCACGGTCAGCTTATCTTCTTCCGACAGCTCGTCCATGCCGAGGATGGCGATGATGTCCTGCAGGCTCTTGTACTTCTGCAGCGTTTCCTGAACGCGGCGAGCGGTCTGGTAGTGCTCTTCGCCGACAACGCGCGGTTCGAGAACGCGGCTGGTCGAGTCGAGCGGATCGACAGCCGGGTAGATGCCCAGCTCCGAGATCGCGCGGCTCAGCGTGGTCGTCGCGTCCAAGTGGGCGAACGAGGTTGCCGGCGCCGGATCGGTAAGGTCGTCGGCCGGAACGTAGATGGCCTGGACCGAAGTAATCGAACCCTTGGTGGTCGAGGTGATGCGCTCCTGCAGGTTACCCATGTCGGTCGACAGGGTCGGCTGGTAGCCCACGGCCGAAGGAATACGGCCGAGCAAAGCCGACACTTCCGAACCGGCCTGGGTGAAGCGGAAGATATTGTCCACGAAGAACAGCACGTCCTGACCTTCGACATCGCGGAAATATTCCGCCATGGTCAGGCCCGACAGGGCGACGCGGGCGCGCGCACCCGGAGGCTCGTTCATCTGGCCGAAGACGAGGGCAACCTTCGAACCTTCACTGATCGCTTCGCCATTGTCGTTCTTGGCGATAACGCCGGCGTCGAGGAATTCGTGATAAAGGTCGTTACCTTCGCGGGTCCGCTCACCGACACCGGCGAAGACGGACACGCCGCCGTGGCCCTTTGCGATGTTGTTGATGAGCTCCTGGATCAGCACAGTCTTGCCGACGCCCGCGCCACCGAAGAGGCCGATCTTGCCGCCCTTCGCGTAGGGGGCGAGCAGGTCGATGACCTTGATACCGGTGACGAGGATGGCCGCTTCGGTCGACTGGTCGACGAAGAGCGGGGCTTCCGCGTGGATCGGGCTGGTGCTGTCGGCACCGATCGGGCCGCGCTCGTCGATCGGCGCGCCGACTACGTTCATGATGCGGCCGAGCGTCTTGGGGCCGACGGGGACCGAGATCTGCGCGCCGGTGTTGACGACTTCCTGGCCGCGGACGAGACCGTCGGTGCCGTCCATCGCGATGGTGCGAACGGTGTTCTCCCCGAGGTGCTGCGCCACTTCGAGAACCAGCGTATTGTCGCCGTTCTTCGTCTCAAGCGCGGTGAGGATCGCGGGCAGCTCGCCTTCGAACTGCACGTCGACGACGGCGCCGATGACCTGGCTGATAGTGCCATTGGGGCTCTGGTTAAGTACGGGTGCGGTGGCCATGATCTATGTCCTGACTAGTGGGTTTCTCGCGCCTTAGCCGACGCAAACATTTTCCGGATCGGCAAAAACCCAGTCACCGTCGCCGGCGGTAAGGGTTGCCTCGTTACGCAGATATTCGTCTTCGCCGAGGCCGAATTCGCAAATGACATCGGGCGAGCCCATGCCGGCGCGGCGACAGACGGCGGTGTTGACGGCCTCTTCCTCGGGGCACTGCTCGGCATATTTGGCAGTGAAATAGGCCTGGTCGGGCGGAGTGAGCGTCTCGACCGGCTCAGGCGTGGCGGTTTCGACCGGAGCGGGTGCGGGCTCTTCGCTGCAAGCGGCAAGCAGTGCGATAGCGACGAGGGTGAAAACGGGTTTGGTCATAAATCTGGCTCCGGTAGGCGTTCTTCGACGTCTCTCCGGCATCCTCTCCAATTCTTACAGCGCTTCGGCGCCGGCAATGATTTCGATCAGTTCGGTGGTGATCGCGGCCTGGCGGCTGCGGTTGTACTGGATGGTGAGCTTCTGGATCAGGTCGCCGGCATTGCGCGTGGCGTTGTCCATTGCGGTCATCGAGGCGCCCTGTTCGGAGGCTTCGCGCTCCAACAGCGAACCGAACAGCTGTGTCTTGACGTAACGCGGCAGCAGTTCCTCGAGGATTTCCTCCTCGCCAGGCTCGTATTCCACCACGGCATCGCCGGCAGTGCCCGCATCGCCTTCGGGGGAAGGGACGGGGATCAGCTGGTCGACGGTCGGGTCCTGCGCGAGGGCCGACTTGAAGATCGGGTAGACGAGATGTGCGACATCGAATTCGCCCTTCTCGAAACGCTCGATCAGATCGTCGGCGATCGCTTCGGCCTCTTCGAAGCCCGGCGTGCGGACTTCCGAGGTGTCGAAATGCTTTTCGATTCGGTTCGCATAGTCGCGCTTGATCGGGGCGCGGCCCTTCTTGCCGACGAGGTAGAAGGATACGTCCTTGCCATCGGCAATCAACTCGCGCGCCTTGGCCTTGGCGGCCTTGACGATATTCGCGTTGAGACCGCCACACAGGCCCTTGTCGGTGTTTACGACCACCAGCAGGTGGCGCTTGTCCGATCCGGTGCCCTTGAGCAACCTGGGCGCACTATCGCCGCTCACTTTGGCGGCGAGACTGGCCATCACGCCCGACAGCCGCTCGGCATAAGGGCGCGCGGCTTCGGCAGCGGCCTGCGCACGGCGCAACTTGGCCGCCGCGACCATCTGCTTGGCCTTGGTGATCTTCTGGGTCGACTTGACCGAGTTGATCCGGCCCTTGAGTTCCTTGAGGCTAGCCATTTCGGCTCCCTTATCTCGTCAGGCTTATGCGAACTGCTTGGCGAAGGTCTTGAGCGCGTCGACGACCTTGTCCTTAGTGTCGTCTTCGAACTTGCCGGTGGTGCGGATGGTTTCCAGCACGTCGGCATGTTCCGAACGCATATAGCTCAGCATCTGCGCTTCGTAGTCCGTCACGCGGTCCAGCGCCACATCGTCGAGGTAGCCGTTGGTGCCGGCGAAGATCGAAACGGTCTGCTCTTCGAACGGCATCGGCGAGAACTGCGGCTGCTTGAGCAGCTCGGTCAGGCGTGCACCGCGGTTGAGCAGCTTCTGCGTCGCGGCGTCGAGGTCCGAGCCGAACTGCGCGAAGGCGGCCATTTCGCGATACTGCGCGAGGTCGAGCTTCATCGAGCCCGAGACCTTCTTCATCGCCTTGGTCTGGGCGGCACCGCCCACACGGCTGACCGAGAGGCCGACGTTGATGGCCGGGCGCACGCCCTGGTAGAACAGGTCGGTTTCGAGGAAGATCTGGCCGTCGGTGATCGAAATCACGTTCGTCGGGATGTAGGCCGACACGTCGCCTGCCTGCGTCTCGATGATCGGCAGCGCGGTCAGCGAACCGCCGCCTTCCGACTTGTTCATCTTCGCCGCACGCTCGAGCAGGCGGCTGTGGAGATAGAAAACGTCACCGGGGTAAGCTTCGCGGCCCGGAGGACGACGCAGCAGCAGCGACATCTGGCGATAGGCGACGGCCTGCTTGGAGAGGTCGTCGTAGCAGATGACGGCGTGCATGCCGTTGTCGCGGAAGAATTCGCCCATCGCGCAGCCGGTGTAGGGCGCGAGATACTGCAGCGGAGCGGGTTCCGAAGCGGTCGCGGCGACGACGATGGAATATTCCATCGCGCCGTTTTCTTCGAGGCTCTTGACGATCTGCGCGACGGTCGAGCGTTTCTGGCCGACGGCGACATAAACGCAGTAGAGCTTCTTGCTTTCGTCGTCGCCTGCGTTGGCTTCCTTCTGATTGATGAAGGTGTCGATCGCGACGGCGGACTTGCCGGTCTGGCGGTCGCCGATGATGAGTTCGCGCTGGCCGCGGCCGACGGGAACGAGCGCGTCGATGGCCTTGAGGCCCGACTGCACGGGTTCGGAAACCGATTCACGCGGGATGATGCCCGGTGCCTTCACTTCGACGCGGCGGCGCTCGGTCGATTCGATCGGGCCCTTGCCGTCGATCGGGTTGCCGAGAGCGTCGACCACCCGGCCGAGCAGGCCCTTGCCGACGGGAACGTCCACGATGGTGCCGGTGCGCTTCACGCTGTCGCCTTCGGCGATGTCCGTGTCGGCACCGAAGATCACCGCACCGACGTTGTCGGCTTCGAGGTTCAGCGCCATGCCCTGAACGCCGTTGGCGAACTCGATCATTTCGCCGGCCTGGACGTTGTCGAGGCCGTGGATGCGGGCAATACCGTCACCCACCGACAGCACGGAACCGACTTCGCTGACTTCGGCTTCGGTACCGAAATTGGCGATCTGGTCCTTGATGACCTTGGAGATTTCTGCGGCGCGGATATCCATGATGTGTGTCCTTTAAGCCTTCATGGCCTGGGAGAGCGAATTGAGACGGGTGCGGATCGAGCCATCGATGCGCTTCGATCCGATGGTGACGACGAGGCCGCCGAGCAGCTCGGGATCGACCTTCGTGGAAAGCTTGACCGTGCGGCCTTCGCGGGCCGTCAGCTTGGTCTTGAGATCGGCCAGCTGCGCATCGGTGAGCGCATGGGCGCTGGTGACTTCGGCGGTCACCTCGCCGCGCTGGGCGGCGGCGATGGCGCGGAAGGCACGGATGACCTGCGGCAGCTGCGACAGGCGGCGGTTCTGCGCCAGCACGCCGAGGAAGTTCTGCGTCAGCTCTGAGAGGCCCATGATCGCGGAAACGCCCCACAGCGCCTTTTCGGCGGCTGCGCGCGAGATCTTGGGGTTGGTCGTGAGGGCGGCGAGCTCGGGCGATTCGTGCAGCCCGGCTTCGAGCTTCTCGAGGTCCGATTCGACTGCGGTGACCGTGCCGGCCTCGCTTGCGAGATCGAACAGGGCCGAGGCGTAACGGCCTGCCAGGCTAGCCTGAATACCGGCGGAAATATCCACGCGCTTGAGGTCCTCTTGGGTCCGGAGAAAACTTTGTGCGTCCCGACCGGTTGCAGGCGACGGAACACATCGCCCCGGCAGGGTCGGCGCGCGCCTAGCAAAGGGTCTATCCAAAGGCAAGCCGACTCCGGCCCGGATTCTGGACTCCTCGTGCGAGCGGCGTAGAATGCGCGGGGAGAGTTGGGAGAGAGATGCAATGGAGATGGTGCCGCTGGCCACGAAGTGCGGGGTGGAGATCACAGGCGTCCGATTGAGCGAGGCCGAGGGCGGCACGCTCGATGCGATCCGCACGGCGATCTACGAGCACGGCGTGGCGCTGTTTCGCGGCCAGGACGATTTTACACCCGAAGCGCACATCGCCTTCGCGAAACGCTGGGGCGGGATCGACATCAACAGCTACTTCCCGCTGACGGACGAACATCCCGAGATCGCCGTGGTCCGCAAGGCGGCCGACCAGCAGACCAATATCGGCGGCGACTGGCATACCGACCATTCCTACGACCAGGTGTCGGCGATGGGATCGATCCTCGTGGCGCGCACTTTACCGCCCAAAGGCGGCGACACGCTGTTCGCGCATGTGGGCGAGGCCTATGATGCGCTACCGGATGATCTCAAGCAGGAGATCGAGGGGCTGGAGGCGTTCCACACCGCCGATCATATCTACAAGGCCGACGGGCTTTATGCGAAGACCGACATGGGCCGCGAATTGCGCGGGCACGATCTGAAAACCGGCGCGACGCATCCGGTGGTGATCCGCCACCCCGTCACGGGCCGCAAGCTGCTCTACGTCAACCGCGCTTTCACGGTGAACATTGTCGGCATGACACGCGAGGAGAGCCTGCCGCTGCTCACTCGCCTTTATGCCGAGGCACTGGCGGCGGACAATACCTGCCGCGTGCGATGGGAGTCGGGCGCAGTGGCGATCTGGGACAATCGCACGACCTGGCACAATGCGCTCAACAACTACCAGGGCCACGCCCGCGAGATGCATCGCATCACGCTGAGCGGGGAAGCGCTGGCGGCTTAAGCGCGGGCTATCGCCGGTCGCTGCATTCGTAGACCAGCCGCTCGTTAGCCTGACGCGGAAGCTGGCCGAGCACCTCGGTCTGCAGGTCGCCAAGCTGGCTTGCAGCATTCTCCGCGCCGCAGATGGGGGCCTTGTACTTGCCGCGCGCTTCGCGGGCTTCGGCCATCGCGCTGCGCGGCAGGAGGTAGCGTTCGACGCGATAGATGCGGCGGTCGGGGTCGAAGCTATTGACCGATACGGCATCCTCCGAGTTCGGCACGAAGACCCGGCTCCACGTGCCGCCGGAGAAGCCGTATTGCGTGCGCTCGTTGACGCAGCCGCCCTCGGCCCAGTCGAAGCTGAGGTCCTGCGCCTCGGCGCTGGTGATGCGGCTGCGTTCGGGCAGCAGCGTGCATTGCAGGGCAAGGTCGCCGGTGACTGGCTCTTCCGGCGAAACAGGGTCGCTGCCTTCCTGCATTGCTGCGGCTACCCGGCGGTCGATTTCGTCCAGGCCAGGGCGGGTGAGATAGGCAGCGATTGCGGCCAGAACCGCGACAGCAGCAGCGACCGCGACGATCCGCATGCGGGTTTCGTCGCGCTCTTCCGAATTGTAGATCGCAATAGCCCACTGGCCCAGCGCGAAGGCCACCAGCAGCAGCACGAAGGCGAGGAAGACGCGGTCTTCGCGCTCGGTCATCACCGCCTGTTCGGCCTCCAACTGCGCGCGCTCGCGCTTGGCGCGGCTGGCTTCGGCGCGCTGGGCGAGGTCCTGTCGTGCGGCCTGCTGTTCGCGCTCGATCCGCTCGCGTTCGGCGGCATCGAGGTCGGCCATGGAGCGGCACGGCCTTTCGTTGACCCGCGGGGTGACATCGTTGGCGCGCAGGAACGGCAACAATTCGCGCATGGATACGGCGAAGAAGAACTCCGCATCGCCGCCCTCGTTATCCGCCCCGAAACTGTTCACGCCGAGCACGCGGCCGCAGGTGTCGAGCAGGGGCCCGCCCGAATTACCCCGGGCGATGGGTGCGGTGTGGAGGATCGTGTCGAACTGGCGGCTGGGACGCTGGCCGGAGATAAAGCCGCGGCTCTTCACCGGCGGCTGGCTGCGGAAGATGTCGCCGATCTCCAGACCCTGTGCGCGGTCGACATTCATCGGATAGCCGACGCTGGTCACCTCGCCGCTGTCGGGCGGCGCGCCTCCGGCGAGCGCAAGCGGGGGCAGGCGCAGGTTGCCGCCGGTGATGCGGATCAGCGCGAGATCGTTCTTGGGCGAGGCTGCGATGAGCCGGCCATAGGTCGCCTCGCCGCCGCCGTTCGGCACGATACCGATCTGCAGTCCCGAATCGCGCACCGCATCGCGCACGACATGGGCGTTGGTAACGACCGTGTCGCCCGAGACCGCAAAGCCGGTTCCGTGGCTGATCGGATAGAGTTCTCCGTCGCCATCCTCTCCGATGATGATGACGCGCACCACGCCGCGCGCCGCCGCATCGATGTCGGCGGCATCGGCATGCGCGACCAGCGGCGCGAACAGTGCCGTGAAAAGCGTCGTGACCAGCGCGAGATATGCGAGAATGCGTCCCATCCGCTCCCGCTTGTGGCGGGCATTGGCTTTGATCGCAAGGTGCGGGATGCTGCTCTTCGCAAGCTGCTCTAGCCAGGCGGTGAAATCGGCTATGGAGGACGATGCGATGATCGGTGACGATGAAGCTTGGGCCGCGGTGAAGCGGCGCGACCGCGCTTTCGATGGGCGCTTCGTCACGGGAGTGCTCAGCACGGGCATCTACTGTCGCCCGTCCTGCGCTGCGCGGCATCCGCTGCGAAGCAATGTCCGCTTCTTCGCCAGCAGCGCTGATGCACGGGCGGCGGGCCTGCGCGCTTGCAAGCGTTGCCTCCCCGACGATGTCGCGCGCGACGAGGCTGCAGTGCTGGCGGCCATCGACGAGATCCGCAGCGCTGAAGAAGTGCCGACGCTGAAGGTATTAGGCGCGATCGTCGGCTATTCCCCGGCACATTTCCAGCGGGTGTTCAAGCGTCAAACCGGCCTGTCTCCCGTCGGCTACGCGCGGGCCCTGCGCGAAGAGCGGGTGCGCGAGGCACTGGGCGAATGCGAGAGTGTTACCGATGCGATTTACGAGGCGGGTTATGGCTCGGCCTCGCGATTTTACGATCAGACAAAGGGACGTTTGGGCATGACGGCAAGCGACTGGCGCGACGGAGGCAGGGGCCGCACGATCCTCTGGTCGGTGGTCGAGACGAGTCTCGGCGAAATGCTCGTTGCCGCGACCGACAAGGGCGTCTGCTGCCTGTCGTTCGGCGAGGGCGGGGCAGACTTGCAGGCGCGTTTCCCGAAGGCGCAACTGGTGGAGGGCGGCGCGGGCTTCGAAACGCTTCTGGCGCAAGTCGTCGAAGCGGTCGAAACGCCCGGCGCGGACAGTTCGAAAATTCCAATCGACGTGAAAGGCACCGCTTTCCAGCAACGGGTGTGGGAGGCGCTGCGCGCCATTCCGGCGGGAGAGACCCGCAGTTATGGCGAGTTGGCAGCCGAACTAGGCAACCCGAATGCCAGTCGCGCCGTCGGCGGAGCCAACGGCGCGAACAACATTGCTGTCCTTATCCCCTGCCACCGCGTGGTGCAGGCTGACGGCTCATTGGGCGGCTACGCTTACGGGCCGGAAATCAAGGCCGAGCTTTTGCGAAGAGAGCGAGAAGGATAACCATCGCTGCGCCCTTTACTCAGCGCCGACGAAGATCGCCTTCGCATTGACGAACTCCTTGATGCCGAAGCCGCCGTGTTCCTTGCCGTATCCGGAGTTCTTCACGCCGCCGAAAGGCATCGACGGATCGGCCACACCGTAGGTGTTTATGTAGACCATGCCGGTGTCGAAGTGCTTCGAGGCCAGCTCGATCGCGCGCTCGGTATCGCCGCACAGGATGCCGCCGCCGAGGCCATAGCGGCTGTCGTTGGCGAGACGCATGGCGTCTTCGTCGTCCTTGGCGCGGATGACGCTGGCTACGGGGCCGAATAATTCATCGTCATAGGCAGGCTGGCCGGGTGCGACATCGGTGAGGACGGTCGCCGGATACCAGGCCCCCTTCTTGTCGGGCACGCTACCGCCGCAGGCGATCTTCGCGCCGTTCTTGACCGACTCGTCCACCTGGTCCTGCAGGTCGTCGCGCAGGTCGGCGGAGGACATCGGGCCCATGTCGCTATCCTCGTCGGTCGGATCGCCCAGCTTCACACCTTCGAAGTGCGCCACGAACTTCTCGAGGAATGCGTCGTAGACCTTGTCGGTCACGATGAAGCGCTTGCCGTTTATGCAGGTCTGGCCGTTATTGTAGAGCCGGGCCTGCGCGCAAACCTCGGCAGCCTTGTCGAGATCGGCATCTTCCAAGACCATATAGGCGTCGTTCGAGCCGAGTTCGAGGACGGTCTTCTTGATCGCCTTGCCCGCCCTTTCGCCGACATGACGGCCTGCGCCGTCCGATCCGGTGAGCGTAACGCCGCGGACCTTGTCGTGTCCGATGATTTCGTCGGACGTATCATGGTCGATCACCAGCACGGTGAAGAGGTTCTCGGGCAGGCCTGCTTCCTCGAAAATCTTCTCGATCATCAACCCGCTACCGGTGCACAGCGAGGAGTGCTTCAGCAGCACGCCATTGCCGGCCATGAGGCTTGCGATGGCATAGCGAATGACCTGGTAGGCGGGGAAATTCCACGGCTGGATGCCATAGACCACGCCGATCGGAGAATAGGTAACGATTCCGCGCGCGGCATTGTTCGGATCGCGCTGCTCGTCGGCCAGTTCCTTGGGGCCATTGGCAGCGGTGTAGTCGCAAATGCCGGCGCACAGTTCGATTTCGTCGCGGCTGTCGCCGATCAGCTTGCCGACCTCGCGGGTCATCAGCTGCGCCAGCTCTTCCTTGTTGTCTCGCAACGCCTTGCCGACGCCCTTGATGACTTCCGCCCGGTCCTCGAGACTGCGCAGCTTCCATTCGGTGAAGGCCTTGTGGCACGCCTCCACCTTGGCGAAGGCATCTTCCTTCGACATCTGCTGGTAGGTTTCGATATCTTCGCCGGTGGCGGGGTTGACGGTGGTAATGCTGGACATGGTGCCTCTTTCGATCCTGGTTTCGATTAACCAATGGTCGGGAAGCGAGCCGCGTTCCTGCGGCCTGTCTCAATCGGCGCGCGCCCAGGCCTTGTCCGCCGGGGTCAGGCTGTCGAGAAAGCTGTCCGCCCGGTCGAGATAGGCCTGGCGCTTGTCCTCATCCATCCGGTCCCAGGTCGAATAGATTCGCCCGATACGCGCGTTCTTCTCCAGCCGGTCGCGGTGGCGATCTATGAAATGCCAGTAGAGCGAGTTGAACGGGCAGGCATTCTCCTCGGTCTTCTTGCTGACCGAGTATGAGCAGTTGGCGCAGTAGTCGCTCATCTTGTTGATGTAGTTGCCGCTGGCCGCATAGGGTTTGGACGCCAGCTTGCCGCCATCGGCATAGAGGATCATGGCCGAGACATTCGGCAGCTCTACCCACTCATAGGCATCGGCGTAGACGACGAGGTACCAGTCCTGCACCTCGCGCGGGTCGATGCCTGCCAGCAGCGCGAAATTGCCGAGCACCATCAGCCGCTGGATGTGGTGGGCATGGGCGTTGTCGCGCGTCGAGCGGATGGAGTCGGCGAGGCAGCGCATGTCGGTCTCGCCCGTCCAGTAGAATTCCGGCAGGCTGCGCTGGGCGTTGAGCGCATTGGCTTCCTGCAGATGCGGCATCTGGTGCCAGTAGAAGCGGCGGACATATTCGCGCCAGCCGATGATCTGGCGGATGAAACCCTCGACAGAATTGATTGGGGCCTTACCGTCCTTGTAGCTTTGCTCGGCGCGCCGGCAGAGTTCCAGCGGATCGAGCAGGCCGAGATTGATGCTGGTCGAAAGCATCGAGTGGTAGAGGTCGTCCTCCCCGCAGACCATCGCGTCCTGATAGGGGCCGAAATGTTCGATCCGTTCAGCGAAGAAGGCGTCGGCGGCTTCCTCCGCCTCGTCGCGCGTCACGGGCCAGCGGAATTTCTCGAGGCTGCCGAAGTGGTCGCCGAAGCGGTCCTCGACCAGTTCGATGACGTCCTGCGTTATGTCGTCGGGCTCGAACTTCGGGCGCTCGGGCGACGTCATGCCGTCGTTGGGCGGTTTGCGGTTCTCGCTGTCGTAATTCCACTCCCCGCCTTCGGGCTTGCCGTCGTCCATCAGCAGCCCGGTCTTGCGGCGCATCTCGCGGTAGAAATACTCCATCCGCAGTTCCTTGCGGTCCTCGGCCCAGTCGTCGAATTCGGCTTGGGTGGAGAGGAACCGGTCGTCGCGCAGGATCTCGACCTCGCAGGGGAACTTGTCCGCCCATTGGTCCATCGCCTCGCGCACGCGCCACTCGCCGGGCTCGACCACGTGGATGGCGCGCGGGGAATGCTCCTCGACCGCGCGCGCGACCTCGCCGGTGAAGCTGCCCGCATTGTCCTCGGCATCGAGCTTCACGTAATCGACCGTCCAGCCGGCATCGCGCAATTCTTCGGCGAAATGGCGCATGGCGGAAAAGATCAGGACGATCTTCTGTTTGTGGTGTTTGACGTAAGTTGCCTCGTCCCAGACCTCCATCATCAGGATGACGGTATCGTCTTTCGTCCGGCCCCTGATGGAGGAGAGGTCGCGGGTCAGCTGGTCGCCGAGGATGGGGACGAGGACGGGGCCTTCGGAGGTGTCTGCCATGGCGGGGGAACGCGCAATCAGACTGCCAGTGCCTCAGACGAAACTGTAGGGATCTATATCCACCGCCACGCGCACGCCGGGCGGGTGATCGACCTGACGCAGCCAGCCGCGGATCACGTCCTGCAATTGGACGCTCCGGCGCGCGTTGATGAGGAAGCGATAGCGGTAGCGATTGCGGAGCAGGGCCATGGGCGCGGGTGCCGGGCCGAGGATCATGCAGTCGTCGACTTGCGGGCGGAATGCGCCGAGGCGATTGGCGGCTTCGCGCGCTTCGGCGTCGTTTTCGCTGGAGATGATGATCGCCGCCCAGCGACCGAAAGGCGGGGCACCGGCATGGCGGCGGGCTTCGGTTTCGGCCTCGTAGAACGCATCGCGGTCGCCTTCGGCCAGAGCGGCGATGACGCTGGCTTCGGGGTGGCGGGTCTGGATCAGAACCTCGCCCGGTTTGGTCCCGCGCCCGGCGCGGCCCGCGACCTGCGCCACCTGCTGGTAGGTCCGCTCGCCCGCGCGTAGATCGCCGCCCTCGAGGCCAAGGTCGGCATCGACCACGCCCACCAGCGTGAGCTCGGGAAAATGGAACCCCTTGGTTACCAATTGCGTGCCGACGATCACGTCCACCTCGCGCGCTTCGACTGCGGCGATGAACTCCGCTGCCTTGCCGGGCGAATTGAGCGTGTCTGATGTCGCCACGAACACCCGCGCTTCGGGCAGACGCTCGGCTACTTCGTCGGCGATCCGCTCCACGCCCGGGCCGCAGGCGACAAGGCAATCGGGCTCGCCGCATTCGGTGCAGGCTCGCGGGCTCGGCGTTTCGTGGCCGCAATGGTGGCAGGCGAGGCGGCGGCTGAAGCGGTGCTCGACCAGCCAGGCGCTGCAATTGGGGCATTGGTAGCGAAAGCCGCAATTGCGGCACAGCGTCAGCGGCGCATAGCCGCGGCGGTTGAGGAACAGCAGCGATTGCTCGCCCTTGGCCAGCCGGTCCTCGATCCCGTCGACCAGCCGCTGGGCCAGCCACATGCCCGTGGGCGGTTTCTCTTCGGTGAGGTCGATCGTGTCGATGCTCGGCAGTTCCGCCCCGCCGAAGCGGCTGGGCAGGTCGATCTTGGCGTAGATCCCGCTTTCGGCCATCTGCAGGCTTTCGAGCGCGGGCGTGGCGCTGGCGAGGACCACCGGCACACGCTCGAAATGCGCGCGCATCACGGCGACGTCGCGCGCATTGTAGCGCACGCCGTCCTCCTGCTTGAAACTTATCTCATGCGCTTCGTCGACCACGATCAGCCCGAGCCTGGCGAAGGGCAGGAACAGGGCCGACCGCGCGCCGACCACCACCTGCGCCGTGCCCTGTGCCACCGCGCGGTAGGCGCGCCGCCGCTCGGTCGATTTGAGCGAGGAATGCCACAGCACCGGGGCTGCCCCGAACCGCTCCTCGAAGCGATGGAGGAAGTTTTCGGTCAGCGCGATCTCGGGCAGCAGCACCAGCACCTGCCGGCCCATCCGCAACGCCTCGGCCACGGGTTCGAAATAGGTTTCGGTCTTGCCCGATCCGGTCACGCCATCGAGCAGGAAGGGCGCGAACTCGGCCTTGCGGACCGCCTCTGCAAACACGCCCGATGCCTCGGCCTGTTCAGCGCTCAGCTCGACATGGGCGAAGTCGGGCCGCGCATCGGGGTAAGGCCGGTCGCAATCGACCTCGACCGGTTCGAGCACGCCCTGGTTGACCAGCCCCCGCAGCACCCCTTCGCTGACACCGGCGATGCCGGACAATTCACGAATGTTCGCCTGCTCGCCTTCGAGTGCCTCCATTGCCGCCTGCCGCTGCGGCGTCATCCGCTCCGGCATGCCGCCGGTCAGGCGATATTCGGTCATCGTCGCCGGGCCTTTGAGCGCCCCGCCGGAAGACAGCGCCATCCGCGCCACGCTCGACAGGGAAGCGACGTAATAGTCCGCCGTCCATTCGATCAGCCGCCGCAGCGGAGCCGACAGCGGCGGCACGGGCAAAACTCCGCGCAAATTCCGCAACTTCTCCGCCGGAACCTCGCTGCCGGGAAGCCGTTCAGCTTCCCAGACGATCCCGATGATCGTGCGCGGGCCCAGCGGGCATTCAACGACCGATCCGGGCCCGACCTCCAGCCCCTCGGGCACCTTGTAGTCCAGCGGACCCAGGGCGGCATTGAGGACGAGGCAGCGGACACGGTTCATCGCGCGGCCATATGGGCGGCGCGACAGTGAGGAAACAAGGGTGGGAAGCATGAGGACTGAAAATATGACCGATATTCTTGTGAGACCTACCGGACGACGCGCCTTTCTCGGCGGACTTTCGCTCGGCGGCGCGGCACTGGCGCTGCCCGGCTGCGCGGACCTGCCCGGCTACAGCATGGTCGATGCCGTCCAGCGCATCCTGTTTCTCTCGAGCGAACGGGCCTTCGGGCGCATGCTGCAGTCGAACGGTTTCTGGGACGATCAGGTGGCGCAGCTGGGCCTGAACAATTTGCTCGGCACACGCGGCGATGTGCTCGGCCGTATCCTGACCTCGGCTCTGTTCAAGAACCGGCTACAGAATGCCTTCGGCGACATTGCCTATGAAGGCGCGGAACGTGCCGCGCCGCTGGTGACCGATGCCGTGCGCACCATCGGCATCCAGAACGCGATCGACCTCGTGCGCGGCGGGCCGACTGCGGCGACCGGCTTCCTGCGCCAGTCGATGGGGCGCACGCTGATCGAGGCGATGGTGCCCGAACTCGGCACCGCGATGCGTGTCGCCAGCGATCCGCTGGTCGGCGAGCTGATCAACGGGCTCACCGGCGTCGACCTGTCGGGCGCGACGACGCGCTTTGCCGACAATATCGACAACACCATCTGGCGCGAGATCGGCAACGAGGAAGCCGCCATCCGCCGCGATCCCGGCGCGACGCGTGACCCATTGATCATCGGCGTGTTCGGGGCTGGCGGCCAGGCGGGGTACTGACCTGCCGCGGGCGAAGGCGCGCTGGCTCTGCAGCGTGCGCTTTGCCATGAGTGACGGATAAGATTTGCTCTGGTGATGACTGCGGGCCTGCTTGCCGGTTGCGCGACACCGCAGCCTGCGCCGGAATCGGCGAGCTTCGGCGCCCAGCTCTACACCGTGCGGGATTCCATGCAACGCAACCCGTTCGCCGCGATCCTCGATGTGGCGAAGCTCGGCTATGACGAGATCGAGTTTGCGGGGACTTATGGCACCGATCCGGCGCTGCTTTGTCGCTATGCGCGAAGGATGGGGCTGGAGGTCGCTGCCGCGCATGCCGACTGGCAAAAACTCAAGGCCTATCCCGCCGCCGCAATTGCCGAGGCGAAGGCGCTCTGCGCAGACACCCTTGTGCTCGCGTGGCTGCCTGAAGACGAGCGCCGCTCGCTTGATCAGTGGCGCGAATGGACCGTGCGGCTCAACGCGATCAACACTCTGGCCAAGGCCGAGGGCATGTCGCTCGCCTATCACGCGCATGATTTCGAGTTTGCGGAGACCGACGGGATCCGCCCGATCGACGTGCTGTTCGAAGGGCTCGACCCCGACATCGGCTTCGAGCTAGACACCTACTGGCTGGCCAAGGCGGGCGTCGATCCGCTCGCTTTCCTCGAGGCCCATGCCGACCGCGTAACCCATCTCCACCTCAAGGATATGGCAGCAGACGGCAGCATGGCGGATGTCGGCGAAGGCACGCTGCCGATGCAGGCCATCGTCATGCAGGCGCGGGCGCAGGGCGTGCTCCCTTTCCTCGTCGAGCGCGACGATGCGCCCGATCCGTGGGCGAGCCTTGCGTCGAGCCTTGACTCGCTGCGCGCAATGCCCTTGCAGCAGGGCGAATAGTCCATCGCCTTTCCGGAGCGCGCAGCAATGAAATTCTTCGTCGACACCGCCGACATCGCCGACATCAAGGAAATGGCCGACACCGGCCTGCTCGACGGGGTCACCACCAACCCCTCCCTGATCGCCAAGTCCGGCCGCGATTTCATGGAAGTGACCAAGGAAATCTGCGACCTCGTCGATGGCCCGGTCAGCGCAGAAGTCGTCGCGCTCGATCACGACACGATGATGAAAGAGGCCGAGACATTGCGCCGCATCGCGGACAATGTCTGCATCAAGGTGCCGCTGACGATCGACGGGCTGAAGACCTGCAAGAAGCTGACCGGTGACGGCACGATGGTGAACGTCACCCTGTGCTTTTCCGCCAACCAGGCGCTGCTCGCGGCGAAGGCCGGCGCGACCTTCGTGTCGCCCTTCGTCGGCCGGCATGACGACAACGGCTTCGACGGCATGGCGCTGATCCGCGACATCCGCACCATCTACGACAACTATCCCGGCTTCACGACCGAGATCCTCGTCGCCAGCATCCGCAATCCGGTCCACGTCCTCGAAAGCGCGCGCATCGGCGCCGATGTCGCGACCATGCCGCCCGCCGTCATCAAGGGGCTGTTCAAGCACGTGCTGACGGACAAGGGCATCGAAGGCTTTACCAAGGACTGGGAAAAGACTGGCCAGACCATCCCGACGTCCTAAATAGGCCGCGTGGCAGACCAGACCCCCCTCGATCGTTTCAAGCGGGCGCTTACCGGTGCCAGCCGTGCGCTGGCGAACGAACCGGAAGTCGAAGTCGCCTGGAGCGCGGACGCACCCGCACAGGCGGGCAAGAACTTCCGCGTGCCGCTGCCGGGCCGCACGCTCCCGCGCGAACAGGCGACCGAGGCGCGCGGTTTCGCGGACAGCTTCGCGCTCAAGCTGCGCCATCACAACGAGGCGCTGCACACCAAGGGCGCACCCTCCGAGCCGATCGCCCGCGCCTGTTACGATGCCATCGAGCAGGTGCGTTACGAGGCGATCGGCACCACGCGCTATGCCGGCATTCGCGACAATCTCGGCTCGGCGGTCGAGATGCGGACCAATGCCGACCCCATCGTCCGCGCCGACGAGGCGAACGAGGTCCCGCTGCCGACCGCGCTGTCGCTCATGCTGCGCGAGGCGCTGACGGGCGAGGCGATCCCCGAACGGGCGCAGGGCGCGGTGGAGATGGTGCGCGAGGATATCCTCGCCAAGATCGGCACCGACATGGACGATCTGGCGGGCGTGCTCGACGACCAGACTGCCTTCCAGGACCTGACGCTCGACATGCTGCGGCATCTCGACCTGACGCTGCCCGACACGCCCGATGCGACCGACGCCGAGGATGGCGACGAGGACGACGGCGAAAGCCCCGAGCAGGACGAGGATACCGACGAGGAAGACGAGGGCGGCGCCGAACCGCAGGCCAGCGACATGCGCTCCGACGTGACCGACGGCGAGGCCGAAGGCGATGCCGATCAGGAGGTCGAAGGCGAGCAGGAAATGTCCAACGGCGATCCCTCGGACGAGGAGGGCGAGGGCATGCAACCCGTCCGCCCGAACCGCCCTTGGACCGAGATTCCCGAAGGCTTCGACTACAAGCCCTATACCGACAAGTTCGACGAGGTCGTCGAGGCGCCCGAGCTGTGCGACAACGAGGAGCTCGACCGGCTGCGGCAGTATCTCGACAGCCAGCTTGCGGGCCTGCAGGGCGTCGTCACCCGGCTCGCCAATCGCCTCCAGCGCCGCCTGATGGCGCAGCAGAACCGCAGCTGGGACTTTGACCAGGAAGAGGGCATGCTCGATGCCGCGCGGCTGACCCGCGTGGTCGTCAGCCCCGGCCATGCGCTCTCCTACAAGATCGAGCGCGATACCGAGTTCAAGGACACGGTTGTCACGCTGCTGATCGACAATTCGGGGTCCATGCGCGGGCGGCCGATCAGCATCGCCGCGATCAGCGCCGATATCCTCGCGCGCACGCTGGAGCGGTGCGGGGTGAAGACCGAAATCCTCGGCTTCACCACCCGCGCGTGGAAGGGCGGGCAATCACGCGAGGCGTGGCTCGCCGATGGCCGCCCTGCCAATCCCGGGCGCCTCAACGATCTGCGCCACATCCTCTACAAGCAGGCCGACGAGCCCTGGCGCCGCGCGCGCCGCAACCTCGGCCTGATGATGCGCGAAGGGCTGCTGAAGGAAAACATCGACGGCGAGGCGCTGCTCTGGGCGCACGACCGCCTGCTCCGTCGCCCCGAAGACCGCCGCATCCTGATGGTCATCTCCGACGGTGCTCCCGTCGACGACAGCACGCTGAGCGTGAACCAGGCGGGCTATCTCGAAAGCCATTTGCGCAAGGTGATCGACTGGATCGAGAAGCAATCGCCGGTGCAATTGGCGGCGATCGGGATCGGCCATGACGTGACGCGCTATTATCGCCGTTCGGTGACGATAATGGATGTCGAGCAGCTGGGTGGCACTATCATCGAACAGCTTGCCGATTTGTTCGAGATTGAGTGACAACAAATGTTTGGCATCTTCGATACACCAGCGAAAAAGCTGAGGAAGCGGATACCAAGCTACTTTCTTCCCGACTTTGAAGCTGTCGAACACGCGGCCCGGGCAAGCCTTCCCTACCATGCGACCAGTGATACGGAGAACGAGCTCATCGTTGGCTTCGCCCTAGCGGCTTGGGCGCTAAACGAACACCGAGAGAATCGCCTCACGCTGAGCGGACCAGATGGGGTCTTCGTGAGTAACTACGGTCAGAATTGCTACAAACTGTTGCGCAACAAATCTTATCTCGCGGTAGAACTTGTAGATGATCTCAAGCAAGCTGGGGTCATAGTCCCAAGCGAAGGATCGGACGAAGAATGAAAGTCACTGAAGCCGTCCAGACCCGCCGTTCCGTCCGCGCGTTCACCGACCGGCCGGTCGAGCGCGAGACGCTCACCCGCATCCTCGAAAAGGCGCAGCGTTCTCCCTCGGGCGGCAATACCCAGCCGTGGCACGGCATCGTCCTCACCGGCGAGCCGATGCAGGCGCTGTTCGACCGGATTGCCGAGGAGTTTCCCAAGGGTCGCGCGGCGCATGCGCCCGAATATCACGTCTATCCGCCTGAGCTCGACGGGGCCTATGAACAGCGCCGCCGCGGGGTGGGCGAGGATATGTACGGCGCGCTCGAGATTTCCCGCGAGGACAAGGGCAAGCGCCTGATGTGGTTCGCCAACAACTTCCGCGCTTTCGGGGCGCCGGTGCTGATGCTGGTCCACACGCCCAAATACATGGGCCCGCCGCAATGGAGCGATATCGGCATGTGGCTCCAGACCATCGGCCTGCTCTGCCGCGAAGAGGGTCTCGACACCTGCTTCCAGGAAGCCTGGGCGGTCTACTCCCCGCAAATCCGCGAGATGGTCGATATCCCTGAGGACCACATCTTCTTCTGCGGCGTCGCCATCGGCTACCGCGACGAGGATGCGGCCGTGAACCAGTTCGAGGTCCGCCGCGCCGACATTGAAGAGAGCGTGCGCTGGGAGGGTTGGTGAAGCCACTCGTCATCCCAGCGAAAGCTGGGATCGTTCTCGACCAAGCGCCAAGCCGACAGCGATCCCAGCTTGCGCTGGGATGACGGGATAGTATCAGGCCGCCCATGACCGATACGCCGCTCAAGCTGTTCAATTCGCTGACCCGCCAGCTGGAGGAATTCCAGCCGATCCACGAGGGCGAGGCGCGCGTCTATTCCTGCGGGCCGACGGTCTACAATTACCAGCACATCGGCAATATGCGTGCCTATGTCTTCGCGGACACGCTGGGGCGCGTGCTGCAATGGAAGGGCTACAAGCTCACCCATGTGATCAACATCACCGATGTCGGCCACCTCACCTCCGATGCGGACGAGGGCGAGGACAAGATGGAGAAGATGGCCGCGCGCGAGAACAAGAGCGCGTGGGACATCGCCAAATTCTACCAGGAGGATTTCGAGCGCGATCTGGCGCGGCTGAACGTCCAGCCCAAGCAGCATCCGCGCGCGACCGAATATGTCGAGGCGATGATCGCGTGGGGCGAGCGGATCGCCGACAAGCACTGCTACGAACTCGACAGCGGGCTCTATTTCGATGTCTCGACCGTGGCGGATTACGGGCGGCTGGCCCGCGCGGTTACCGATGACGGCGAGGGCAGGATCGACACGGTCGAGGGCAAGCGCAACCAGGCCGACTTCGCGATCTGGCGCAAGACCCCCGCTGGCGAGACGCGGCAGATGGAATGGGATTCGCCCTGGGGCAAAGGCGCGCCCGGCTGGCATCTCGAATGTTCCGTCATGGGCGAGGCGCTGCTCGGCTTCCCGTTCGACATCCACACCGGCGGGATCGACCACCGCGAGATCCATCACCCGAACGAGATCGCGCAGAACCAGGCCTATTGCTGCACGAATGGCTTGGACGATGCGCGCAATTCGGGCGCGCGCATCTGGATGCACAACAACTTCCTCGTCGAACGCAGCGGCAAGATGTCGAAGTCGGCGGGCGAGTTCCTGCGCCTGCAACTGCTGGTCGACAAGGGCTACCACCCGCTCGCCTACCGCCTGATGTGCCTGCAGGCGCATTACCGCAGCGAGCTGGAGTTCAGCTGGGAGGGACTGCAGGCGGCGCTGACGCGGTTGAAGCGAATGGTCACTATCGTTGAACGACTTCGGCAATCCGTTAGCGTCGAGCCGATGCTTCGTGCGGCGAAGCGGGACCGAAACTCATTCATGGAGGGCTTGAACCCCAGCATTCGCGAGTTGGTCGATGACTTCGAAAATTTCGTTGGTGATGACCTATCAACGCCACCGGCATTAGTCGCACTAGAGCGCGCGATAAATGTCGCTGGCGGTGGCGCCGCTTGGAGCGGCGATGCATTGTTTGCGGCAATTTATATGAATGAAGTTTTAGGTCTCTCTCTATCTAGCCTCACCCGCACCGACCTCCGCATCCGACCGAAGGACGCGCAGCTCACCGAGGTCGAGATCGAAGCCGAGCTTGAGCGCCGCAAAGAAGCGCGTGCTGCAAAAGATTTTGCAACTTCGGATGCAATCCGCGACAGTCTCGCCGCGAAGGGCGTCGAGGTGATGGATGGCGACCCGCTGGGATGGGAATGGAGACTGTAGCGATGGCAGACCCGCACGCGCTTCTTTGGGAACATCTGAAAGACGCGCCGCGGGGGCTTACATTCGTCTGTGACTACGAAGGCGACGGCTTCACCCTGCCGTTCTATTGCGAGGACGCGCATCTCGCAGTCGAGATCGAGGACGACCCGTTCAAGACCGCGAAGCACGACACGCGCGATGCGTGGCAGGAAGCGAACCGGGTGGACATCATGCAAGTGCCGCCCAGCCACGTGAAGCAGAACGCCTCCGAAGTCGCCGACGCGATCCTCGACATCGCCGAGCCGCGGCGCGAACGGTTTGCCAAGGCGGTCTGAACCCGCAAGAAGGCGGGCCGAGGAGAACCGCCCGATGACCAAAGCCGTATTGTCTGCCCTGATCCGCCCGCTCGTCGAGCCGCGCCTTCCCGAATGGGTGGAACCGCATTGGTTCGCCAGCAAGGAGCAGGCACTGGAGATGGCGCCCGAGGCGGAGATCGGCTGGTTCGACCTTAACGAGAAAGAGCCGATGATCGAGATCGCCAGTGCGGCGACCAGTCTCAAATGGCTCAACTCGATCTATGCCGGGCTCGATTTCATGCCGCTGGACCTGCTGAAGGAGCGTGGCGTGGTCGTTACCAACGGCGTCGGTATCAACGCTCTGACCATCGCCGAATATGTCGTCATGCTGATGCTCGCCCATGCCAAGGGCTATCGCGAGGTCGTGCGCGCGCAGGACCGCAAGGAATGGCTGATGGACAGCCCGGGCAAGCGCGAGCTCGCTGGCGAGCGTGTGCTGCTGCTGGGCATGGGTGCGATCGGCAGCCTGGTGAAATCGCGGCTCGAAGCCTTCGACATGACCGTAGTGCCGGTGCGCCGCTCGGGCGGGGAGGGCGCATTGCGACCCGGCGAATGGCGCCAGAAGCTGGGCGACTTCGACTGGGTCGTGCTTGCCGTTCCCTCCACCGAGGAAACCAAGGGCATGATCGGCGAGATCGAGCTCGCCGCCATGCGCCCCAATGCCGTGCTGGTGAACATCGCGCGCGGCGATGTGGTCGATCAGGACGCCTTGGTCGCCGCGCTGGAGCAGCAGAAAATCGAAGCGGCCCTGCTGGACGTCACCGATCCGGAACCGCTGCCAGAAGACCACCCCCTCTGGGAGCTTGAGAATGCGCAGGTCACCATGCATTTGTCGGGCCGCGCGCAGACCAAGATGTTCCAACGTAGCGCCGACCGCTTCATCGAGAACCTGCAGCGCTGGGAGGCGGGCGAGCCGGTCCAGCCGCAAATGGATCTCGAGGCGGGCTACTGACCGGGCGGCGGCTCAGGCGTCCTCCAGCAGCAGCAACTCGCATTGCACTACCATCCGAGGGTCGGGTGCGATGCGGTGTTCGACTTCGACGATGGTCGCATCGGCCACCAGCTGGCCCGGGATCGCGAATTCGTGATCGGGGAGCTCGGCCACGAAATTCTCGCCCGCTTCCACCGCGTCCACTCCTGCAAAGACCAGCGCAAGCGAATGCCGCGTCCCGGCAAAGGTGATGCTGGCCCATGCCTTCTCGCTATGGGTGATGACCTGCGCGTGATGCTGGGCGAGCGTCATCAGGGCTTCGCGCAAACGGTCGCCGGACGTGCGGCGGGTGCGGGCAGGACGCTTGAGTTTCGCTTCAACCGACATGGGCTGCCTCCCGCACGCCGCTGTCCTGCGCCGCCTCGAAGCCGGCCATGAACCCGCGGATGCGCTGTTCGGTGCGGTCGCGTGGCTCGCGCCCCAACCTGAGGTCGAGCACGAATCGCGGGTCGTGCGCGGCGAGGCGGCCGAACTTGGTGGCCGCCATTTCGTGCTGGCGCAGGAATTTCTCGATGGATCGGATCAGCATGCGAAGGCTCCCAATTGGCTGAACTGACTGGCGAATCGCTCGCCGTGTTCTCTATACGTTCCAACCCAAATCCTACTTGTCTAGGAAAAATCCTATGCTATAGGAAATTTCAATGAGCTAGTACATCGAGGAGCCGGCCATGGATTTCGCAGAGCCGCTGGACAGATACGAGCCGGAAGAACGCTATGCCCGCGCCCGGCTGCGTGAAATCATCAAGGAGAAGGGTCATACATTGTCGGCGCTGGCCCGGCTGATCGGGCGCAATCCCGCCTATCTCCACCAGTATCTGGGGCGGGGAAGCCCCCGGCATCTGGACGAGCCGGACCTCATGAAGATCGCGGAATTCCTGGGCGTCGATCACGAGACCATCGCCACGCGGGAGATCGTCCTGCCGCGGTCTTCAGCGACCGACAGCGGCAGCGAGAGGGAGGGCTTTGTCCAAGTCCCGCGCCTGCCGCTGGAAGCTTCGGCCGGGCCCGGTGCCTTCAGCGCCCAGGAAATTTCCTACGACACCTTCCAGTTCTCCCGCCGCTGGTTGCGCGAGATGGGGCTGGAGGGCGCCGACCTTTCCGCCATCCGCGTCGAGGGCGACAGCATGGAGCCGCTTCTGCGCAGCGGGGACGAGATCTTCGTCGATCGCAACAAGCGCGCGGGCGAGGGCGTGCATGTCGTCCGCATCGGTGACACGCTGCACGTCAAACAGGTCCAGGCCAGCGCCCCGCGCCGGATCAAGCTTATCAGCGCCAACGAGTCCTATGCCCCGATCGAACTGGCACGCGAGGAAGTGGAGATCATCGGACGTGTCGTGTGGAAGGGCGGACGAGTGTAATCGGAACGCCATTCGGAACAATCGCTTAGTGCACTCGTAATTCCGTCATCCCTGCGTCGGGTGGGTGCGGCAGGTCAAACCAGACGGAGAACCCGAATGCGCAAGATCCTCTTACCTCTCGCCATGGCCGGAACACTCACCCTCGGAGGCTGTGCGGCCTATGGCGGTAATGGCGGCCTGCTCGGCGGTATTCTTGGCAGCGACCGCTATGACGATGACCGCTACGGCTACGATGGCGGCGACGATTTCGAACAGGCCGCGGTGCGCGCCTGTGGCCGTGAAGCATCGCGCTATGGCCGCATCCGCATAGACGATGTTGACCGTCCCAGCCGTGATCTCGTGCGGGTACGCGGGCGAATCGACGTCCGCAGTAGCGATCGCGACCAGTTCGACTGCGTGTTCCGCAGCGACGGCCGGATCGTCGAATTCCGCCGCTACTGATCGGTCGCTCCTGACCTCATCCCAGCGGTTTGGAATACTCCTCGGATTGCAGCGTCATCAGATAATCCGCGATGAGTTCGATGTCTTCCTCCACCAGATCGACATCCATCTGCATCGGATAGTTGTGTGCGTCCGACAGGAAGGTCTCGAGAGTTTCGCGGGTGACGCCCGGGCTGTTTGCGATATCGGCGAACCCCGGCGCTTGCGGGTTGGGAGAGATGGCATCGAGCGTCACCGCGTGACATTCGCCGCAGACACCGCTGACGAAAGCCGGCACTTCGGCGGACGCCGCAGAGACCGGCATGCCGGTTGTCTCTGGCTGCGTGTCGTAAGCTGCGCACGCGGCCAGTGTGAAAACGGCGACGATCATCATACCCGAATTGTTCATGCCTAGGCTCCTTTTCCTTGGACCATAACATGATTGCGCGGGCAAACCTTGTTTTCGATCAACAATCCGACCATTTTCGAACCATGGAACAAAGTACCCAAGCCCCCGCGAAGCCTCCGATGAAAGCCGGCATCGTACCGGTGACGCCGTTGCAGCAGAACTGCTCGCTCATCTGGTGCACCGCCACCAACAAGGGCGCGCTGATCGATCCGGGCGGCGATCTCGACAAGCTGAAAGCGGCGGTCGCCAATTCCGGAGTGGAGCTCGAGAAGATCCTCATCACCCACGGCCATATGGACCATTGCGGCGAGGCCGGCGTGCTGGCGAAGGAGCTCGGTCTGCCGATAGAAGGCCCGCATGAGGCGGATCGCTTCTGGATCGCACGCCTCGACGAGGACGGTGCGAAATACGGCATGAATGCCGAGGTGTTCGAGCCCGACCGCTGGCTGGTCGACGGCGATACGGTGACCGTCGGCGACCTGACGTTGGAAGTCATTCACTGCCCCGGCCACACGCCCGGCCATGTCGTCTTCTTCCACCGGCCGAGCAAGTTCGCCATTGTTGGCGATGTCCTGTTCCAGGGCAGCATCGGTCGGACGGACTTCCCGATGGGGAATCACCAGGACCTGATCGACGCGATTACACAGAAGCTCTGGCCGCTGGGCGACGACGTCACCTTCATTCCCGGCCACGGCCCGACCAGCACCTTCGGGCAGGAGCGCAAGACCAACGCCTTTGTGAGCGATTACGCGTTGTCTTAGTGCGTGCGGAAAGCGCATCCGCGCTTTCCTTCGGAACCGGCCCGCTCCCCCACCCGGCCACCCACGGCACGGTATTCTATGGGTGGCCGGGTGGGGGAGTGGGCTGGTGCCGTAAGCCTTCGACGGATGTCGAAGGCGCACCCAACAAAGACTTCGGGAGGGCGTGTCAGACGGAACGGCGATGTTGGGAAGGATGTCCTGACCGCCTCAGACAAAACCCACGCCTCACACCGCTTGCATCGCCCGCGGAATTCGCTATAGCGCGCGCCTTCACCGCACTTGCCGGGATGTTTCGGGTTCACGCACACTTGTGCGATGCCGGACCTTCCCCTAGGGCGGCCACCGAAATTGATTGAATTTGTTTGAGGAAAAGGTGCCGCCATGGCCGTCCCCAAGAGGAAAGTATCGCCCCACCGCCGCGGCAACCGCCGTGCGCATGATTCGCTCAAGGTCGAGGCTCATCACGAGTGTTCGAACTGCGGCGAACTGAAGCGTCCGCATAACCTGTGCCCGCACTGCGGCCACTACAACGGTCGCGAAATCATCGCCGTCGGTCTCTAAGACCACGCTGATAAACCGGAGACGCTCATGAGCCTGCCGCGTATCGCTGTCGATGCGATGGGCGGCGATGAAGGCGTGCGCGTGATGATCGAAGGCGCGGCGCTGGCCCGTCGTCGTCACGATAGATTCAAGTTTTTGCTGGTGGGTGACGAGCCGCGCATCAAGGCGGCGCTCGAAACCCATCCCGGCATGGCGGAAGCCTCCGAAATTCTCCATTGCGAGGATGTGATCGAGGGCGACGAAAAGCCTTCGAAAGCGCTCCGCCGTGCCAAGACCACGAGCATGGGTCTCGCCGTCGATGCGGTGAAGCGCGGGGAAGCCGGCGCTGCCGTATCCGCCGGCAACACAGGCGCGCTTATGGCGATCAGCAAGCTGGCCCTGCGCACCATGCCCGGTCTCGACCGGCCCGCGCTCGCGGCCCTGCTGCCGACGCTGAGCGACAACGACGTCATCATGCTCGACCTCGGTGCCAATCGCGAATGCGATGCCCGCAACCTCGTGCAATTCGCCATCATGGGCGCGGCCTATTCGCGCATCGTCACCGGCATTTCGCGCCCGCGGACCCGGCTGCTCAACATCGGCACGGAAGAGACCAAGGGCACCGAGGATATCCAGAACGCCGCCGAAACCTTGCGCGCCGCGACCGGCCTCGAAATGCAATTCGAAGGCTATGTCGAGGCGGACAAGATCAACCGCGGCGAATGCGATGTCGTGGTGTGCGACGGCTTTTCCGGCAATATCGCGCTGAAAGCGATCGAGGGAACGGCGCGTTTCGTCACCGACCTGCTGCGCCGCGCCTTCACCAGTTCGATCCGTTCCAAGGTCGGCTTCCTTGTCTCGCGCCCCGCGACCGAACTGCTCAAGCACCATCTCGACCCGAACAACCACAACGGCGCGGTCTTCCTGGGCCTCAACGGTGTGGTGGTGAAGAGCCACGGTAGTGCCGATGCCAAGGGCGTCGCCAATGCGGTGGAAGTCGCCGCACGGTTGCTGGAGGACGACATCCTCAACCGCATCAAGCACGACCTCGGCGAAGTCGGAACCGATACGCTGGTGGCCAAGTGATCCGGTCGGTCATCACCGGCACGGGATCGGCGCTGCCCGCGAAGTGCGTGACCAATGCCGAGCTTGCCGAGCGCGTCGATACCTCCGACGACTGGATCGTGGAGCGCACCGGCATCCGCCAACGCTATATTGCCGACGAGACCGAATTCACATCTACCCTCGCGACCAAGGCGGCGCGGGCCGCGCTTGAGGCCGCTGGGATAGATGCGAGCGAGATCGGCCTGATCGTCCTCGCGACCGCCACGCCCGATCACACCTTTCCTGCCACCGCCACGCAGGTTCAGGCAGCGCTCGGCTGCGGTGGCGGCGTTGCTTTCGACGTGCAGGCGGTATGCTCCGGCTTCCTTTACGCGCTCGCGACAGCGGACTCGATGCTGCGCACCGGCATGGCGCAAAAGGCGCTGGTGATCGGCGCGGAGACCTTCAGCCGCATCCTCGACTGGGAGGATCGTACCACATGCGTGCTGTTCGGCGACGGTGCGGGTGCGGTTGTGCTGGAAGCGCAGGATGTGGCGGAGGACGGCCCCGGTATCCTGGCCTCGCGGCTGCATGCCGAAGGCGCGCACAAGGACATGCTCTATGTCGATGGCGGGCCCTCGACCACCGGCACGGTCGGCCATTTGCGCATGAAAGGGCGCGAGGTGTTTCGCCACGCGGTCGTGAATCTCGCCGATGTGCTCACGGAAGTGCTCGCGGATACCGATCTCGGCGCGGAGGATATAGACTGGGTCGTGCCGCACCAGGCCAATGCCCGCATCCTCGATGCCACGGCGCGCAAGCTCGACCTGCCGACGGAGAAGGTCGTGGTGACCGTCGACCGTCATGCGAATACCTCCGCCGCGTCGGTGCCGCTCGCTCTCGATACGGCGGTGCGCGACGGGCGCATCAAGGCGGGCGATCTCGTCATGTTCGAGGCGATGGGCGGCGGTTTTACCTGGGGTGCTTCGCTCGCCCGGATGTAGAATACTCGGGATTTCTCACCGAAGTGTTTGAGTTTTCCTGCCAATTGTTTATGCTCCATGCCGGACATAACAAGGGGCCGCACCGCCGCTCAGGGTCGCATCTGAGGGGAAGGAATGATGGATATGATGCGCTCCGTGGGCACACTTACACGGGCCGATCTGGCCGAAACGATCAATCGCAAGATGGGGCTCAGCCGCGCGGACTCGCTCGATATGGTCGAGGCGATTCTCGAAAAAATGTGCGGCGCACTCGCCGATGGCGAAAATGTGAAAATTTCCGGATTCGGCAGCTTCGTCCTGCGTGACAAGAAGGAACGGATCGGCCGCAATCCCAAGACCGGGGTGGAGGTGCCGATCACGCCGCGCCGGGTGATGACCTTTCGCGCCAGCCAGCTGCTCAAAGAGCGGATCGCAAACGGATAGGATCACGCATGGCGCAGTTCGACGACGGCAAGGAAGCGGGCGCGCTGCGCACCATCGGCGAAGTCGCCAAGGCGACCGGCATCAAGGCGCATGTCCTGCGTTACTGGGAACAGCAGTTTCCCATGCTCAAACCGCTGACTCGCAGCGGCGGGCGGCGCTACTATCGCCCCGAGGATGTCGAACTGGTCGAGCGGATCGACCGGCTGGTTAACCGCGAAGGTTACACGCTGAAGGGAGCGAAGGCGGCACTGAAGGGTGTGCCGGATCAGCAGGCGGCGGCGCAGGGAGTCTTACCGGCAGTTGATAGGGGCGCTGCAGACATCCTCCCGCGCCTGAAGGCCATCCGCGACGATTTGCGCACGGCGCTGTCGCAGGCAGCGACGTAGCGTTGCTTCTCAAAGTTCGGAACTGACCGAACTCCATAAGAAACCCCAGATCAGCTTGGCCCAGTTGTGTGGCGCCCCTGCCTGGCCGCGCGTGAACGCCAGCAGCGCGTCGAGCCTGGCTCGATCATACAATCTACCGGACTGGACGACGGCATCGATCCGCTTCGTATTGGCAATCGAATCGAGCGGATTGGCAGTCAGCAGGATGAAATCGGCCCGCTTCCCCGGCTCGATCGTCCCGGCGGTGTCCTGCTCGCCTGCGTAGCGCGCCGCATCGATGGTCGCCGCTTTGAGCACTTCGGCAGGCGAAAGCCCCGCGCGGACGAGGTGCGCCATTTCGTCGTGATAGCGGAATCCGCCAAGCGGGCTGTCTGTGCCGACCAGTACGGGAACGCCGCGATCGTGGGCCTTGCCGGTCAAGTCGAGACCCATGTCGAAATAGGAACTTAGAGCATTGCGTCCTCGCCTCCCCTGGAACGTATCCCGCGTCGCAGAGCGATCGTCGTTCCACGCCCAGCGCGAAAGCGGATCGAGATAGTCGAGCACGGGATCTTCGAGAAAATCGGGATCGGCCGCGCGGGCATCCTCCTCGCGCGTTACATGGGTGGGTACGAACCATGCCTGCGCCTCGGCCATCTGTTGCATCGCGTCGGCACAGCGGTCGTCATCGTGTGTGGTGACGATCCTTTCGGCGAGCGCAACGGCGGGTAGATCGTCCAGCCGCCCTTCGCGCCAGTCCTCGGCCCCGGCGAAGCAATGCCGGGCGAAGATGTGCGCATGTTCGAAACTGGTCTGCCCCGCAGCAATCGCCTCTTCAAGCGACACCGCTTTCGGCAGGTGGCCGACAAGCTTGAGCTTGCGAGCCTGAGCTTCATCAGCAGCTGCAGCGAAAGCATCCGGACGCAGCCCGTTATATATCTTGATCGCATCGAGGCCGCGTGCATCGTAACGTTGCACGAGCCGGCGTGCCTCCCCTGCCGTCATGTCCGGTCGCTCGAGATAGAAACTTGCGACCTGGACAATGCGCGGCGCGGCGAGCCGACCCGTCGAGACTGCGTCGTTCCAAGCCTGCTTGTCATCATGGCAAGCGACCAGCGAATCGCTCTCTTCGGGGCAGTCCATCATGTCGCGCGTATTCAAAACCCCATTCGCCACCCACAGCGGCAGATGAAGCTGCGGCGACAATTGGAACGTGTGGACGTGCATGTCCCAGAAACCGGGCAGGGCGAATGCTCCGCCAGCGTCGTAAACCGGCAGCCCGCCGTTATCGAGATCGACCCCGATCGCTTCGATCATCCCATCACGAACGAGAATGGATTGCGGCGCGCTCGCGGTGCCGTTCTGCGTGTCGATGATCCGGACATTACGGATCAGACGGCTCGTTTCTGCGTCCGGCTCGGGAGGCAGGCTCGACGGCCAGAGCACCAGGATTGCGATCGCAGAGGCTAGCAACCCTAGCAGGGCAAAGCTGACTTTCAGCTTCCTTCCGATAGGTCGCTTCGTCTTCACGATGTTTCTTTGGCAGGAAAACGACGCTGCAATCGCGTCCTTTTACACAAAAGCTGCATTCTGCTCGACAAGGGCAGCGCAGCCGCTACTCCGACTGTATCAACGTCAGCTCCGTCTGCCGCCCGTTGAGGAAGCGCACCGTTTCCCCGTCGAACCACGCGTCCTCCTCGCTGCGAAGATCGACCTTTTGGCCGTCCCATTCGGGCACTGCGCTGTAACTCGTCAGCTCGATCGACCAGGCGGTGTCGGCGCGCAGGCGGTATTCGCTGCGCGGGTCGCCATTCTGGTTGTCCCAGAAGCCTATCGCCGTGCCTGCGCCATGGCCGTGCAGGCCGATGGGGTGCGAGTAGATCGACGGGTCCAGCCCGTCTGCGATGGCTGCCGCGCGGGCGCGCGCGAGGATCTCGTTGCCGGTGAGGCCGGTCTCGAAGGCCGCGATGAGGTGGTCCTGCACGCGATTGGTCGCAGCGAACCCGGCGCGCAGGCCCGCGGGTGCCACGGTCTCGCCGGGCTTCAGGACATAGGCGAGGTGTTGCGTATCGGTGTTGAGCCGCAGATAGGTGATGCCGAAATCGGTCCACAAGAGGTCGCCCGGCTGGATCACGGTGTCGCCGGACAGCATCCCCTCCGCACCTTGCCGTTGGATTCCGACCGACGGGTGGAACCACGGCGTCAAACCCAGCGAAGCAAGCGTCTCGCGATACCACCACTGCACGTCTGCCGCCGTGGTTTCGCCGGGCGTGATGACCTCGCGCGAAAAGGCCTGGGCAATCAGCGCGTGGGCGATGCGAACGATGCCGGGATAAATTTCCAGCTCGCTCGGCACGCGGCTTTCGAGCCAACGCAGGGCCAGCGTCTCGCCCGAAACGATCCGTTGGCGATAAGGCTCGGGCAGGTCGGCGTGCATCAGGCGATACTGGCTCAGCGTCATGCCGTCGCCAAAGGCGGTGAGGTCGGAGAAGTTGATGGCGATCCTTGCCGGATCGCGCTCGGCGATGAGGTCGGCCACCGCTTGCCACTGGTCGGGCTGCTGCGCCGGGTCCCAGCTCGCCTCGAACAGGTCGGCGAGGCCGTAGCGGCTGACCGTCAGCCGCTCGACCGGTTGGCCGTCGCCCGGATCGTGGAAGACCAGGATCGTGCGCCGCCGCGCGCTCATGCTTGTCGCGTCGAGCATGCTGGCTACCACGGGCTCCTCGAAATATTCGCGCGCCATCAGCGCCCACATGTCGATGCCTTGCTCGCGCATGATCGCTGGCACGATGGTCGCGAGCCGCTCGGCAAGGATGCGATCGATTACCTCGGCCCGCTCGCGCAACGGCAGGATCGGCGGTAGCTCCGGATCGGCCTGCTCGGTCTCGCTCATCGGGATGATCGGAGGCGAGGCGAGGGCGGGCATGGCAAGCAGCGCGACAGCCGCGGCGGCGAAACGCAAGATCATCGGTATCTCCCCCTCGGCGGCTTCACTCCGCCGCCAGCAATTCCTCCGCCGCGCCCAGGTCGACGCTGACGAGGCGGCTGACGCCCTTTTCGATCATGGTCACGCCGAAGAGGCGGTGCATGCGGCTCATGGTCACGGCGTTGTGCGTGACGATCAGATAGCGCGTGTCGGTCTCGCGGGTCATCGCGTCAAGCAGGTCGCAGAAGCGGTCGATATTCGCATCGTCGAGCGGCGCATCGACTTCATCCAGCACGCAGATCGGCGCGGGATTGGTAAGGAACAGCGCGAAGATCAGCGCCGTCGCCGTCAGCGCCTGTTCGCCGCCCGATAGCAGGGTCAGCGATTGCAGGCGCTTGCCCGGCGGCTGGGCGAAAATCTCCAACCCGGCCTCCAGCGGATCGTCGCTGTCGATCAGCGCCAGATGCGCTTCGCCGCCTTCGAACAAGCGGGTGAAGAGGCGCTGGAAGTGGTCGTTGACCTGCTCGAACGCCGCTCGCAGTCGCTCGCGGCCCTCGCGGTTGAGGCTGCCGATAGACCCGCGCAGCCGGCTGACGGCTTCGCGCAATTCTTCCTGCTCCGCGGAATTGGCGCCATGCTCGCTTTCGATCCGCTCGAGCTCTTCGGCGGCGACGAGGTTGACCGGGCCGATCCGCTCGCGGCTAGCGGTGAGGCGGTCCATCTCCTCGCTCTCGGCCTCGGCACTGGCGATGGCGGTGTCGTCGAAGGCAAAGCGTTCGGGCAGCAGCGGGGGCGGGCATTGGAAGCGCTCGCCCGAGATTCGCGCCATTTCGATGCGGCGGCCATCCTGATTCTCCGCCCGTGCGGCAAGACCGGCGCGGTTCTCGCGCGCTTCGGCGAGCGCTTCGTTGGCCTGCGCGAAGGCCCGGTCCGCTTCCTGCGCGACCTCATTTGCAACGGCGACGGCCTTTTCCGCTTCGGCCAGTTCTGCGCCGAGGCGCTCGCGGACCTGATCGCCTTGTTCGATCTCGCGCATGAGGCCCTCGGGCTTCGCGGCAATGACGGCGCGTTCCTGGGCGATTTCTTCGGCGCGGATCTCCATGTCGGAAAGGCGGCGGGCCGCATCGCCGCTGCGCGCCTGCCAGTTCGCCATGTCGCTGCGCTGCGCCATCGCACGCTCTCGCGCCACGGCGAGCGACTGGTCGTGCGCGGCGAGTTCGGCAGCACGCGCCTGCAGGGTCGAGCGGGCGGCTTCGTTCTGCGCTCGCGAAGCCTCGAGCGAGGCGCGCCCCGCCTGAGGGTCGGGCAGGGCGTCGCGCTTGGCTTCGGCGGCGGATAGGTCCGCCTTGGCCGATGCAATCAACTCGCCATGCTCGGCTTCGTTGCGTTCGAGTTCTTCCAGTCGCGCCGCCAACCGCTCGCGCGCCGCCTCGGCCTGGTCGAGAGCCCGGAGCGCCTGCCGCTCGGCATCGGCGCTGGCGGCTAGCTCCCGTTCGGCGGCCACCAGATCGCGTTGCAACTGGCTCAATTCATCGCTCGCCGCGTCGAGCGAGGATTGCGCCGTTTTCGCGGCTTCGCGCAGTTCGGGCAAGCGCGCCTCCAGTTCGGAGAAGCGGTTCTCGGCCTCCAGCCGCGCCGCCTCGGCAGAGCCTTCGCCGCGCACCACCAGCCCGTCCCACCGCCGCAAGCTGCCCCCCAGCGTCACCAGCGCATGGCCGGGGGCGAGCGTCCGTCCGTCGTCGGCCTCCGCCACATGGACCAACGCCAGCCGCGCGCGCAATTCATCGGGGCATCGCTCGACGTGGTCGGACAGACTGTCTTTCACCGCTGCAGGGGCATCGGCGCCGGTCCAGTAACGCCCGTCAGCATCTCCATCGGGTGAGCCGAGCAGCGCCTTGCCGTCTCGCCCGAGAGCCGCCGCGACCGCGCGTTCATAGCCCTTTGCCGCCCGGACGCCGTCGATCGCCTGCTGGCGGCCGCTGCGCTTTTCGGCAGCGCGTTGGCGTGCGTCGCGGTCGCGTTGCAGGGCATCGTACTCGCGCTGGACGCCGGAGAGTTCGGCCTTGGCTTCGGCGAGGGCGGATGAGGCCTCGTCACGCTCGGCCTGCAGCTCGCTCTTACGCGCCTGCATCGTTTCCAGCGCCGCGCGCTGCTGAGCCAGTTCAGCCTCGGCCTGCGCCAGCGCCGCCTTCGCCGCATCGACATCGGCGTC
The DNA here is from genome assembly GCA_947499095.1 of uncultured Erythrobacter sp. GTDB lineage: Bacteria > Pseudomonadota > Alphaproteobacteria > Sphingomonadales > Sphingomonadaceae > Qipengyuania. Next base: position 144,378 of record CANMMR010000004.1, on the reverse strand, counting down.
CGGGTTCTCGCCCGCCAAAGCCTCGCGCTGCTGCGCCATGCGCCGCGATTCCGCTTCGACCCGGTCCAGCCGCGTGCGCGCTTGTGCGATCGCGGCCTCGGCCACCCGCCATTCGGCTTCCACACCGGCATTATCCGCCGTCGCCTTGGCGAGCGCGAGTTCGGCGGCGCGGCTGTCGCGCTCGGCCTGCTCTGCAGCGCGTTCGAGGGCGGGGCGCTTCCCCTCATCCTCGGACAGCGTCTTCTCGACTGCGGCCAGATCTCGCTCCAGACGCGAGAGCGCTTCGGCGGCATCCTTGGTCAGCCGGTCCGCCTCGCCGCGATCTGCCTCGAGCCGCGCGGTCTGCCGGTCGAGGTCGGCGAGACGCTGCTCCGCCGCTTCCAGCTGTGTGGTCAGTGCCGCCATGCGGTGACCATGGGCGCTGGCATCGTCGCGCCGGTCGGCCTGCTCCTCGCGCGCCTCGGCCAGAGCCTCCGCCGCCGCGCGCTGGGATTTCTGCGCTTCGTCCGCGGCAGCCTGTGTTGTAGCGACCCGCGCATCGGCGTCGCGTGCCGCCTTTTTGGCTTCGTCCGCGGCGGCCGCCGCATCGCGCCAGCGAGCGAAGATTAGCCGCGCTTCGGCAGTCTTTATCTGGTCGGAAAGCTTCTTGTATCGCTCCGCCTGCTTCGCCTGTCGCCGCAGCGAGGCGATCTGGCTGTCGAGGCTGGCCATGATGTCCTCGAGCCGCTCGAGATTGGTCTCGGTCTGGCGCAGCTTGCTCTCGGCATCGCGGCGGCGAACGTGAAGCCCCGCGATCCCCGCGGCCTCCTCCAGCATCTGACGGCGTTCGGTCGGCTTGGCGGCGATGACCTGCGCGATCTTGCCCTGGCTGACGAGGGCCGGGCTATGCGCCCCGGTCGCGGCATCGGCGAAGATCAGCGCTATGTCCTTGGCCCGCACATCGCCACCGTTGAGGCGATAGGCGGATCCTGCTCCGCGCTCGATCCGGCGAACGACTTCCATCTCGTCGCCATCGTCGTCAGCGCCCTGCAGGACCACCTCGGCGAAGTCGCGCGGCGGGCGGCTCTGCGTGCCGGCGAAGATTACGTCTTCCATTCCGCCCGAGCGCATGGACTTGGGCGAGTTTTCGCCCATCACCCAGCGGATCGCTTCGAGCAGGTTGGACTTGCCGCAGCCGTTCGGGCCGACGACACCGGTCAGGCCGGATTCGATATGCAGGGTGGCGGGTTCGACGAAGCTCTTGAAGCCGCTGAGCCGGAGCTTCGTAATTTCCATCCCCGCCCCCGCGCTGCCGCGCCTTACCTGGCGCCGGCGCGCTGGAGGATCGGCTCCAGCGCGGCCCAGGTATTGGCGTCCGCCGCTGTGCCGTTGATGAGGAAGGTCGGCGTGCCGGTGATGTTCAATTCTTCGGACTGGCGGGTCGAGTTATCGGCGATGGTCGTATAGGCCTGCTCGTCGGCCAGGCATTCCCGCGCCTGATCCTCGCTCAGCCCGCGCGCTGCGAAGAAATCGTAGAAACCGCCGACTTCGGCCAGCCGTACGAGGCGCTGCTCGGGCGGGAGGCTGAGCGACTGCTCGACCGCCGCCTGGTTTTCAAAGATAGGGCCGAGCACCTGCTGCTGGTTGGCAAAGACCTGATCCGACAGGGGGATGAAGGCCTCGTCCGCCGTGCAGCGCACGAGGGTCGCGAGTGCGAGGTCGTGCGGACCGTGGATCTGATTGCGCAGCTCGAAGCTGACGCGGCCCGAGTTCACATATTCGCTGATCAGCGGCTCCATCCCCTCGGCGGCGAAGCGCGCGCAGGTCGGACAGGTGAGCGAGGCGTATTCGACCAGCTTGATCGGCGCATCGGGATTGCCGATCATGTAGCCGTCCATGTCGGTAACCGTGACCGTATCGCGCCACTCCGTCCCGTCTGGCGCGGGGACGGCAGCAACGGCCTCGCCTTCGATCTCGCCGCCGGTATCGGCAGCGTCCGAACCGCAGGCGGCCATTACCAATGCGAGAGGGGCGGCGAGGGCGAAACGAAACGTCTTGGTCATGGATATCCTCTTTGTCGGTAAAGCGGAGGCTAGATCAGGCGAAACCGCCAGGGAAAGGCACGGTGGGGGGTATCCACAGGGCTTTCCCCCGAAAACCGCGCCGAAGTGCGCTCAGAGCGCCTTGTCGAGCTGCGGCTGGAGGTCTTCCCAGGCATGCGTGCCGTCCAGCAGTTCGCCATTGAGCATGAAGCTGGGCGTGCCGCTGATGCCGTGCGCCTCGATATCGGCCCGCGATCCTTCGGCCAGGGCATTGGCTTTGGCTTCATCGGCAAGGCACTTGTCCGCCGCGACGCGCGAGTAGCCGCGCGCTTCCATGATGTCGTAGAAATCGAGATCGCTGGCGATGGCCTGGAAGCGCGCGCCGAGCGAGCCGAACTGCCAGCGGGCACGCTGCGCCTGCGTGGTCTTGCGCGCCTTGGCCATCCATGCATCGTGACGCGCCATGAAGGCTTCGTGATTGCCGGGGAATTTCTTGGCCTCGCCGCAATGCGTCAGCAGCACGGCGGTAAGGTCGACCGGATCGCGCACCAGATGGCGGATCTCGAAGCTCATCTGCCCGCTTGGCACATAAAGCAGCTTGAGCGCCGCGTCGCCGGTGCGCGCAAAACTCGCGCAGTGGGAGCAGGTGTAGCTCATGTACTCGACCAGTTTGGTCTCGGCCTTCGGATTGCCGAGCAAGTGGCCGCCCGACGTCTCGGCGACCATACCGGCCCAGTTACCGCCCTTGACCGGCAAGCCACCCTGCGCGCTGGCGCCGAGCGCGAATGTGCTCGCCGCTGCCACCAGGAGGCCTGCGAAAAGCGATGTTTTCCTGCTCACGTGTCGTCTTGTCCCTCGTTGTGCGACCCGAGGCCGCGCGCGAGCGATTCAAGCACCGTGCGCAGTTCGGGATCGCCAATATCGCGCAGACTGTCGCCAAGTTCCATCGGAATCGGCTTGAGCGACGGCGGCGCTTTCGGTTTGTCCTTCGCAGGGGGCGCCTGAACCGCACCTTGCCGCAGCTTGATACGGGCGACCGCGCGGTAGCCGAAGAAGCGGTTCACCCGCTCGATGATGTCGGGCAGGATCTGCTGGATCAGCGGCGCGTGGGCGGGCTGGACGACGAGGTGCATGATCCCTTCGGACTTCTCGCCGGGCGGGAAACGGATCATCTCCGGCGTGCAGACGCGCGAATGCGTGTCGCCGACGATCTCCGGCCAGCGGCTGACGACCGAGCTCTGGACGAAGCCGAAGCGGCGAAAGGCGCTGCGCCCGATCTGCGGCATGAGGTCGCTGATCGGCTTGGCCCCGCCGCCACGCGGGCGGCTATAGGTCTTCGGTTTCTTTCCGCCTACCGCTGCGCTGCTTGAGGCGTGCGGCTTTTTAGCGCCCGTTCTGCTGTCGTCCCGTTCCATTGCACCTGCCGCCATGCCATAGGCGTGGCGTGGCCGCCACTGTCTCCGAAACTTTGCTCGACTGGTACGATCGCCATGCCCGCGATCTACCGTGGCGCGCGCCGCCCGGGACGCCTGCGCCCGAGCCCTATCGCGTGTGGCTGTCCGAGGTGATGCTGCAGCAGACTACGGTGGCTGCCGTGAAGCCTTACTTTGCCGTATTCACCGAACGGTGGCCGACGGTCGAAGCGCTGGCAGCTGCGCCGGAGGAAGACGTCATGGCGGCATGGGCGGGGCTGGGCTATTACTCGCGCGCCCGCAATCTGGTGAAATGCGCCCGCGCAGTGGCGGACATGGGAGCGTTTCCCTCCAGCGAGAAAGAATTGCGCAAACTGCCCGGTTTGGGCGACTACACTGCCGCCGCCGTCGCCGCGATTGCTTTCGCACAGCGGGCGGTGGTGGTCGATGCGAATGTGGAACGGGTGGTCGCGCGGTTGTTTGCCATCGATGAGCCTCTGCCCGGCGCGCGCAAGGCGATCCTTGCGAAGGCGGACATGATCACGCCCGATGAGCGTGCTGGCGATTTCGCGCAGGCGATGATGGATCTGGGCTCGTCGATCTGCACGGCGCGTGACCCGAAGTGCCTGCTGTGCCCGCTGGCGGACGAATGCGAAGGCAGGAAGGCCGGCGATCCGGCCCGTTTGCCGGTGAAGGCGCCGAAGAAGGCCAAGCCGCTACGCAAGGGCCGCACGTGGTGGATCGAGCGCGACGATGCGGTCTGGCTCGTGCGGCGCGAGGGCACCGGGATGCTCGGCGGGATGCGCGCACTGCCCGACGATGGCTGGAGCGCACGCGGCGACGGGGAGGGCGGACCGGCCGGCGAACCGCTCGGTCTCGTGCGCCACGGCTTCACGCATTTCGATCTCGAACTCTCGGTTCAGAGGCACGGTGCGCCGCTGGGCGAGGGCGAGTGGTGGCCGCTCGACAAGCTCGACGAGGCCGGCTTGCCGACGCTGTTCGCCAAGGCCGCGCAGCTGGCGCTGGCCTAAAAGATTCCGCCGCCCAGGCTCAGCCGGATGACGGCGACCAGCAGCACGATCAGGTTGAAGTTGCGCCCCGAATTGCTCGACGACAGCTGCCCCACGATGATGCCGATCACGATCAGCGGCAAGGCGAGCCAGTTCAGCGCGCCGAGGAAGGGAATGGTCGCCGGAATGACGATGACGAGCGAGACGAGGCCGAAGAGGAACGAGAGGATGTTCAGCATGTGTCTTATATGGTTAGGACAGCGCTCATAATCAAGCGTTTCAATTCGCAATTGACCGTTCAGCTATGGTCCCGCACATAGCCGGGCGACCCGACCGGAGAGGATTTTCATGGCATACCGCGAATTCGACATCCCGCAGATTTCCCGCCGCTCGCTATTGCGTGGCGGTGCCTGGCTGACCGCGAGCGCCGCGCTGGCGGCCGTGCCGATGGGCCGCCAGGCGTTTGCGCGCACTCCGGCTGCAACGTGGACGAATGTCGAGGCGATGGTCGATAAATATGTCGGCTCGCGCAAGGTCGCGAACATGGTCGCGACGCTCGGCTGGGGCCAGCGCGACCCGCTCACCATTGCGCGCGGAACGCTGGCATTGGGCAGTCCGACGCAGGTCGATCCAGACAGCTTGTATCGCATCTATTCGATGACCAAGCCGGTGACCGGCATGGCCGCGATGATGCTGGTGGATGAAGGCCGTCTCGGCCTCGACCAGCCGATCGCCGAACTGCTGCCCGCCTACGCGAACATTCAGGTGCAGAAGTCCTATGACGGCTCGATCGAGGATGTCGTTCCGGCGGAGCGGCCGATCACGGTGCGCCACCTGCTCACCCACACGGCAGGTCTCGGCTACGGCATCGTCCAAAAGGGACCGATCACCAAGGCTTACGAGCAGCGCGGCCTCGTGCCCGGGCAGGTCAGCCGCATGCCGATCCCCGGCATCGGGCGTGCGCAGGCGGTGGAAGGTCTCGATGTGTTCGCCGACCGGCTTGCCGAACTGCCGCTGGTCCTCCAGCCCGGCACCAAATGGAGCTATTCGGTCGGCCTCGACCTCATGGGCCGGGTGATCGAGGTCGCCTGCGGAATGGCGTTCGATGCTTTCCTGAAGGAGCGAATCTTCGAGCCGACCGGCATGGACAGCACCTTTTTCACCGTGCCGGAGAGCGAGGTGGACCGCTTCACAACCAATTACGGCATTCTCAACAACACGCCGCTGCCGATAGACCCGGCCAGAGCGTCGATCTATCTCGACAAGCCGGCGTTCCCCTTCGGCGGGGCAGGGCTGGTTTCCTCCAGCCGCGACTACGACCGCTTCCTGCGCATGTTGCTTGGCTACGGCGCGATCGACGGAAAGCGCGTGATGAGCGAGGCGGCCGTCAGGCTCGGCACATCGAACCTGCTTCCGGAAACCGCGACGACCGAGAACACCTGGGTCGAAGGACAGGGCTTCGGCGCAGGCGGGCGGGTGTCCGACGGCAGCTATGGTTGGGGCGGCGCGGCCGGCACGGTCGGCTTCGTCAACTTCGCCGCGGGCCTGCGCGGCACACTGATGACGCAGTACATGCCGTCCGAGGCCTATCCGATTCACGCGGAATTCCCCAAGGCCGTGATGGCCGATCTCGCCACCATGCAGGCAGCACGGCAAGGAGCGGGAGAGGCGCTTTGATCGCCTTCACCGGCTCGCGTATAGACCGCGCGGACCACGTCCGCGCCGATCCGGAGCGGCTGGCAGGGTATATGAACTGGAAGGCGCGGTTGCTCGCGCTCGACGGACTGATGCCCGCGCTAGACGACGAGGGGCGGCTCGGCTGGGGCACGCTGGCCGACGCGCCAGAGGATGCGGAATTGTGTTTCCTCGGCCTCGACGAGGGTAAGGCCTGCTTCGCCGCGGTTCCGCCGCGCGGCGACTCCCGGCCGCGCATGGCCAACCCGCAACTCTGGTCACTGATGGCGACGCTCTCGCCCGACGACCTCGCGCTCTACGGCGGCGCGCGCAGCCTGACCGATTGGCACGCCCGCCATCGTTTCTGCGCGCAATGCGGCGGCGACACGAAGCTGGCCAAGGGCGGGTGGCAGCGCGACTGCACGAATTGCGGCGCAAGCCATTTCCCGCGCACCGATCCGGTCACGATCATGCTGGTCGAGTTCGAGGGGCATCTGATGCTCGGGCGCGGGCTCGGCTGGCCCGAAGGCAGCTTCTCCGCGCTCGCCGGCTTCGTAGAACCCGGCGAGAGTATCGAGGAGGCTGTCGCCCGCGAGGTGCTGGAAGAAGCGGGAGTGGCAGTGCGCGACGTCAGCTACGTCGCCAGCCAGCCATGGCCTTTCCCCAGCCAGCTGATGATCGGCTGCCACAGCCATACCGACAGCGACGATCTCACCATCGACGAGACCGAGATGGCGGAGATCGAATTCTTCACCCGCGCCGATGTCGAGGCGGCGCTTGCCGGGAACGGCCCGTTCCGCTGCCCGCCGCGCCATGCTATCGCGCATCACCTGATGGAATGGTGGGTAAAGCAATGAGCGAACCGAGAACCCTGCGGATCGATATCTGGTCCGACGTGATGTGCCCCTGGTGCCTGGTCGGCTGGGGCAATCTGCAAAAGGGTCTCGAGCAGCTGGATGGCGAGATCGCAGCGGACATTCGCTGGCATGCGTTCGAGCTTAATCCCGACATGCCTGCCGAGGGCGAAGAGCGCACCGCTCATATCGCACGCAAATACGGTTCGACGCCCGAGCAGTCGCGCGCCGTGCAGGGCCGCATGCGCGAAGCGGCCGAGACGGCGGGCGTATCGCTCGATTACGAGGGCTCCGATCCGGCACCCGAGGCGATGATGTGTAACACCTTCGCCGCGCACAAGCTGCTGACCTGGGCGGGCGAGGAGCACCGTCCCGAGAAGCAGACCGAGCTGAAACTCGCGCTGTTCAAGGCGCATTTCAACGAGCGTCGCAATATCGGCGAGGAGCCGGTTCTGCTCGACATCGCGGAGAGCGTCGGCCTCGACCGCGCGGCGGCGGAAGCAGCGCTCGTCAGCGAGGAAATCGCCCACAAGACCCGCGCCGAAGAACTTGCGGCCTGGGATCTGAATATCACCGGCGTGCCCGCGATGATCGTTGAGAACAAGTTCATGATCCCCGGTGCGCAGCCGCCCGAAGCCTATGTGAACGCTCTGCGGCGCGTGGCGGAGAAAGTGCCCGCCTGAACGAAAACGCCCCACCGGTCCGGCGGGGCGCTTGTCTTCGAATTGTCCGGCCGATCAGCCGCGCGAATCCTGCATCGCGGCAAGGGTCTTGTCGCCCTTCTGCGCATCCTGCTGCGGATTGTCCGAGCCGACTTCCGGTTCGCGATTGGCGGGATCCTTGGCGCTGTTTTCCTCACCCCGCTTGCCGACACGGCGATTGACTTCGCCGCCTGCGGAGCCTTGCTGGCTCGGCGTGGGGTTTTCGGTCAGTTCGTCGATATAGTCGTTGTCGGGATGCTTGGATTGACGTTCGGGCATGTGTATCTCCTTCACGGAACCAATGGTCGGGAAGGGCGGCTAGTTCCGCGGAGCCACTAGCGCGATGGACCCCGAGACGACGATGGCGCCACCCGCGGGGGCAGCGCCATCGAATTACATTGGCTTGTCGCCGGTGGTCAGCAGTTGCCTTCCACACCGTCGGCGCAGTCGCCCACGGATTCGACGTCTTCACCGATACCGTCGACGGTGTTGCAGGCCGAAAGCAGCGCGGCGGCGGCAAATGCGAAAATGGTCAGGACACGTTTTTTCATTGTCATACTCCCCTGGCGCCGGGTGAAATTGTCCGGGCGACGGGCAATCAACAACTTATCGAGTAAGCCGTTCCAACGGAGTGGCAGGCAGGCCCTTAGATCAAGCCGAGCCGTTCCAGCTTTCCGGCGAGCTTGCCTGGCAGGGCGTCGCCGATATCCTCACCCTCTTCCAGATCGCGCGGCGGTTCGCCCTTGAGATAGCGCCAGCCCTGATGGGCGCGCTTGGGGCGCGGGTAGACGCGGACGAGTTCGGGCTTGAGGTCGATCGACCAGCGCCCCGTCTTCGTCTCGCTGAAACCGAGGATTTCGCTGCGCGCGACGATGCTGTGCTGGTGGATCCAGTAGAGCGAGCCGCCGATGCATTGCTCCCACTTGGTCGGGCGATAGCGGGTGGTCAGGTTCGGACTGCGCCGCTGCGCGTACCAGCTTTCGATATCGTTATAGGATTGCGCACCGAAAGCGATCTTGGTCAGGTGGAGCGGCATGGGGAGGATGTAGGGCGCGCGCCCGCCAATTCAAACTACCCCCAGCGCGACAGCCAGGCCGAGGAAGGCGAAGAAGCCCATCGAATCCGTGATCATCGTCACGAACACGCTGCTCGCCACGGCCGGGTCCTGGTCGAGCCGTTCGAAGGCCACCGGCACAAGCACGCCTGCGAGCCCCGCAACCGCCACGTTGATCACCATGGCGAGTGCAATCACGACGCCAAGCAACGGCGTGAAGATCGCCGCCGTCGCCGCTCCGATCAGCACGGCGATGGTCGCGCCGTTGAGCATGGCCACGCGCATCTCGCGCCACAAGATGCGCCGGGTGTTGCTGCGGGTGAGCTGGTTGGTGGCGATGGCGCGTACGGTCACCGCCATGGTCTGGGTGCCCGCATTGCCGCCGATACTGGCGACGATCGGCATCAGCACGGCCAGCGCGACCAGTTTCTCGATTGCCGCGCCGAACAGCGCGATGATCAGCGATGCCACCAGCGCGGTGCCGAGGTTCGCGACCAGCCAGCGTACGCGGGCCGAGTATGCCTCGCGGATCGGCTCGTTGATGTCGCCTTCGCCCGCGCCGCTCATCAGCAGGGCGTCCTCGCCCGCTTCTTCGGAGATGATGTGGACCACGTCGTCCACCGTCATCTGGCCGACCAGTCGCCCGTCGTCGTCCACCACAGCGGCGCTGATGAGGTTGTACTTCTGGAACATCAGGCCGACCTCTTCCTGGTCGAGCATGACGGGGATCAGCGTCTGGTCGCGCTTCATTACATCGGCCAGCGCGATGGCGCGGGGCGCGCGCAGCACCCAGCTGAGCGCACAGGTGCCGACCGGGTGGTGCTTCTCGTCCACGACGAAGATTTCGTAGAATTCGTCCGGCAGCTCGCGCCCGTCGCGCAGATAATCGATCAGATCGCCGACGGTCAGGTGTTCCGGCACCGCCACGAGGTCGCGGCTCATGAGGCGGCCGGCGGTTTCCTCCGGATAGGAGAGGGCGGACTGGATCGCGATCCGGTCTTCCAGCTCCACCTCGGCCAGGATGGCGCGCTGGTCGGCTTCGTCGAGATCCTCGATCAGCTGGACGGCATCGTCGGTTTCCAGCTGGTCGACGATCTGCGCCACTGCCTCGGGCGGCAGCGCTTCCATCATGTCCTCGCGAACGTAGTCGTTGAGCTCGGCGACCACGTCCGACGTCATCAAATCGGTGATCGCCTCAGCCAGCTGGTAGCGTTCCTCGCGCTCGAACAGCTCGAGAAGGTCGGCGATGTCGGCGGGGTGGAGCGGCTCGACGAGGTCGTAGACGCGCGCCGTGTCGCCTTCGTCCAGCGCTTCCTCGACGCTTTCGACATATTCCTTCTTGAGCGTGTTCTCCTCGTCCATCCGCTCGTCGTCGATGCGGTCGTCCGGGCGCGCCTCCTCCTCCGGCTCGCGCGCCAGCAGGAAGCCGTCTTCATCGAGGGGGCGGTCGCTCTCGCTCATGCGCTCGCTCTAGGCACAGGCTACCGAAAAGCAAGCCGTGACACAGGCGCTGCGTTTGCTAGGGAGGCGCCAACCGAAATACAGGAGACGAACAATGGCCGACAAGTTGACCTTCACCCTCGACACCGGCGACGGCGAGAACAAGGACGTGTTAATCAAGCTGCGCCCCGACCTTGCGCCGAACCATGTCGAACGCATCACGACGCTCGCCAACGAAGGCTTTTACGACGGCGTGGTCTTCCACCGCGTGATCCCCGGCTTCATGGCGCAGGGCGGCGATCCGACCGGCACCGGCATGTCCGGCAGCGAGAAGCCCGACCTCAAGGCGGAATTCAACAGCGAACCGCACACCCGCGGCACCTGCTCGATGGCGCGCACCCAGGTGCCCGACAGCGCCAACAGCCAGTTCTTCATCTGCTTCGACGACGCCGAATTCCTTGACGGCCAGTACACCGTCTGGGGCCAGGTCGAGAGCGGCATGGAACACGTCGATGCGCTGCCCAAGGGAGAGCCGCCGGCAAATCCGGGCAAGATCGTGAAGGCGACTGTTGGTTAAACGGGAGTTGCAAGTGGAGAGGCCGAAAGAGGTCTTTTGGATCGAACCTCTGGCTTTCGCCGAGGTCGGCCTCTCGCTTGTCCAAATTTTTCTCGACCCAATCGATCATAGCTATGTCTGGCCCGACATTCTCGTGGCGATCCTTATTTTGGCGCTCACCGTTTGGTTCACTCGAGGGGGTGGGAATGTCGCGCGATGGGTTCTGATCGTCTTTAATGCACTTACAATTCTAGCAGCCATCTACGTCATCCTCTTAAATTCCGAGTTTCGACATGAGGAAATCAAATGGACACTCGGCTACCTGCTAATAGCGGTGGTTGTCTTAGGTCTGCTCTTTTCGAAACCGGCTCGAGCATGGGTTGAGGCGTCAGCCGAAGCGAAAGTTGATGCAGCTAGAGATAAAGACTAAAGCGCCCTCTCCCATGAAACCCACCAGATCCCCCAAGACCTACAGGGTCAAGAGCTTCGGCTGCCAGATGAACGTCTATGACGGCGAGCGCATGGCCGAGATGCTTGGCGAGCGCGGGATCGTGCCGGCGCCCGAGGGCGAGGAAGCCGACCTCGTCGTGCTCAACACCTGCCACATCCGCGAGAAGGCGGCGGAGAAGGTCTATTCGGACATCGGCCGCCTGTCCAAGGCGGGGCGCGAGGCGGGCAAGGAGCCGCTGATCGCGGTCGCGGGCTGCGTCGCGCAGGCCGAGGGCGAGGAGATCATGAAGCGCTCTCCGGCGGTCAGCATGGTCGTCGGCCCGCAGGCCTATCACCGCCTACCTGAAATGCTCGACAAGGCGGTGCAGGGCGAGCGGGCGACCGACACCGACATGCCCGCCATCGCCAAGTTCGCCGCACTGCCGGAACGCCGCCGCACCAATCCGGCGAGCTTCCTCACCGTGCAGGAAGGCTGCGACAAGTTCTGCACCTATTGCGTGGTGCCTTATACGCGCGGCGCGGAAATCAGCCGTCCCTATGCGGACCTCGTCACCGAAGCGAGAAAGCTGGTCGACGCGGGCGCGAAGGAAATCACCCTGCTGGGCCAGAACGTCAGCGCTTGGTCGGGCGAGGACGAGAAGGGCCACACGGTCGGCCTCGCAGGGCTCATCCGCGACCTTGCCGCCGTCGATGGTCTCGCACGCATCCGCTACACCACCAGCCACCCCGCCGACATGGACGACGATTTGATCGCCGCGCATGGCGAAATCGACAAGCTCATGCCCTTCCTCCACCTGCCGGTGCAGGCAGGCAGCGACCGCGTGCTCAAGGCCATGAACCGCAGCCACACGGCGGACAGCTACCTCAAGCTGCTCGACCTTTTCCGCGCTGCGCGGCCCGACCTCGCGCTGTCGGGCGACTTCATCGTCGGCTTCCCCGGCGAAACCGATGCCGAGTTCGAGGAAACCCTCGCACTGGTGGACGAGGTCCGATACGCGCAGGCCTTCAGCTTCAAATACTCGCCCCGCCCCGGCACCCCCGCCGCTACGATGGACGGGCAGGTCGCGAAAGTGGTCATGGACGAGCGCCTCCAACGCCTCCAGGCCGCGCTCAACCGCGACCAGCTGGCTTTCAATCAGGCGAGCGTCGGAAAGACCTGCGAAGTCCTCGTCGAGCGCAGGGGCAAGCACGAGGGCCAGTGGCTCGGCAAAACACCGTGGTTGCAAAGCGCCTGGTTCGAAGGCGATGTGGCGATCGGCGACCTCGTGCAGGTCGAACTGCTCGAAGCCGGCCCCAATTCGCTCAGCGCAAAGCTACGCGAAACCGTCGTGGCCTGAGGCCTTTCCCGCGCGTCAATCCTTCGCGCGGATCACCTTCTTGCGATATTCCGACCAGGCGGCGTCGTGGATCTGCTCGCCGCGCGCCGTGCGCGGCAACCGGTAGAGCGCTTCGAGATAGGCCCAGTCGAATTCGGTCATTTCCTGCGGCGCGGCATCGGCATCGAGGAACAGCGACAGGATCGTCGGCGTCGTGTCCGGACCGTCGGACGCCATATCGTCGATCGAGGCAAAGCTGCGCATGGAGGCGTAATCCGCCAGCTGCTGCAGCGTCTTGCCCGGCACCAGCGCGCGTTCCATCAGTACAACCGAACCGATCATGTCCATGCGGATCTGCTGGGTCATGCGCGTGGCGTTGAAGGGATCGCCCGCCTTGACCTGACGCGGCGGATCGCCGACCTCGATCACGGCCAGCTGCTTGCCGTCGACCTCTCTCTCTTCGGTCGAATGCCATGCATGCGCGCCGCCGCTGCCACGCAGGATCCGGTCGTATTCGTAATCGAGCAGCGTGGAAAACAGCCACGACGCGTCCTTGCGGAGCTGCTTCACTTCCTCGGGGCCGTCGTCCACGAAGGCGACCAGAGTATTCACCTGGCAACCCTCGCCGGCAATCGCGATGTCGAGCCGCCGGGCATTGGCCTCGATCCGGTCGATCAGCACCCCGGCATAGGCGGGATCCATGCCCATCACGCCGACGCAGATCTGGCCGTATTGGCGGGCCAGCGGCTTGTCCACGCGGGGGCGGCGAGTGATAGCCCGGGTCATGCCCTCGACCCGTTCCATCGCCTCCTGCTCGCGCTCACCCGTCACGATGATGACTTCTTCGGCAGGGTCGTTGTCCTGCGCCAGCAGAGGAGCAGCGGCCGACAAGCCAAGCGCGATGGCGGAGCAGATCGTGAGCTTTTTCATGGCGCTATTCCAGTATTTCCACCGCCGTAAGCCAAACCGTTTTCGGCAGAAGTCCAAGCTGTTCGACCAACGACTTGCGCAACCGATCAACGCACGGCCGGATGACATCGGTATTACTATCCACCATCCGGAGGGGGCCTCCAGCTTGCGCGCGGCATAATCGGGCCTACATTTCCGACTCGTACACGAAAGGAGCGCATGGCCCGTAAACCCGCACCGAAGGACGCCAGGTCCTTCACCCCGCCGCCCAGTCCGCAGCGCGAGGTTCGCCGCGCGCAGGTCGATATCAGCTTCGACAACCAGAGCCTGCTCGGCGCGCTCTTCGGCCAGTTCGATGCGAACCTGGTGCAGGTGGAAAACCGGCTCGGCGTATTCATTTCGGCCCGCGGCAACCAGCTCCATATCGAAGGCCCCGAAGACAGCGTCGCCCGCGCGCGCGACGTGCTCAAGGCGATGTACGACCGGCTGGCCATCGGGCAGGAGCTCGACGGCGGCGCGATCGAGGCGCTGATCGCCATGTCGGACGAACCCACGCTCGACGGGATCGTCGATGCCGAACCCGGCAAGGGCAAGAACGCCCCGCCGATCATGATCCGCACCCGCCGCAAGACGATCGTGCCGCGCAGCGCGATGCAGGCGACCTATATGCGCAGCCTCGTGCGCGACGACATCATCTTTGCGCTCGGCCCCGCGGGCACCGGCAAGACCTATCTCGCCGTGGCGCAGGCGGTGGCGCAGCTCATCACCGGCAGCGTGCAGCGGCTGATCCTCAGCCGTCCGGCGGTGGAGGCGGGCGAGAAGCTCGGCTTCCTGCCCGGCGATATGAAGGAAAAGGTCGATCCCTATCTGCGGCCGCTCTACGATGCGCTCTACGACTGCATGCCGCCCGAACAGGTCGAGCGGCGGCTGGCTTCGGGCGAGATCGAGATCGCGCCGATCGCCTTCATGCGCGGGCGCACGCTGGCCGATGCCTTCGTGATCCTCGACGAGGCGCAGAACACCACGCGCGAGCAGATGAAGATGTTCCTCACCCGCTTCGGCCAGAACAGCCGCATGGTGATCTGCGGCGACCCGAACCAGGTCGATATCCCCGGCGGCGGCGGCATGAGCGGCCTTGCCGATGCGGTCGGCAAGCTGGAGGGCGTGAAAGGCTTCGGCACGATCCGGTTTAAGGCAGCCGACGTGGTGCGCCACCCGATCGTGGGGCGGATCGTCGAGGCGTATGAGGGGCCCGGAGGGTAGGGCAGTAAGTGTCCGCTAACGACCCGTTTGCGGACATTCCGTAACACTGCAATGTTAGATAAGGTCGCCACTGCGTCCAGGGAGCGTACTGAATGAAGGGCTATATAAGTTGGCTTGATTCAAAAATCGATCCCGCGAGCGGCGGTCTGCGCGGGCTGGCGATATCGCATTTTCTTGGCTGCGCTTGGAGCGCCGCACTCATCTTAGCTGCGGCGCTTTTTTCCGGTGGTCCGGGCACGTTTTTCTACGAAAACCTATTTCTGCCAGTGTTGTTGGTTTCGCTGATCCCGCTTCTGCTTCATTATGCCCGTTACATGTACCTTTTCGCTCAGACCAAGCGGACAAAGGACGGCTAACTGATTGGTCCCGTGTCCCTGACATAATCAGGTCGGCCTAAGATTGGACGGTCCACTTTCAACCCAATAACTAACGGCGCCAGCCGCTTTCCTACCTTCGGATGCTCCGCTAGATGGCTCGGATGGCTTACGGTTTCTCCTGCACGCCCCCACCGGTTTGCATCCCGCGAATGGAGGGCAGGTTTTTCCGCCCTGGACAGTGTAACATGCGGTCCATGTCTCGGAAATCGGCGGGTTGATGGACCTCGATATCGCAATCGAAGGGTGGCCCGAGGCGCTTGACTGGGAGGGCCTTGCCGGGCGTGCGGCCGCAGCTGCAACGGGGGTCGAGCCGGTGCTGGTCGGCGAGCGACTGTCGGCCTCGATCCTATTCACCAGCGACGCGCAGGTGCACGGGCTCAACCGGGAATGGCGCGGCAAGGACAAGCCGACCAATGTACTCAGCTTCCCCATGCTGGAGCGAGAGGACCTGCTTGCCCTGGCTCCGGAAGGCCCGCCAGAAATGCTCGGCGACATCGCGCTCGCCCACGAGACATGCGCGCGCGAAGCGGCGGAGAAGGGCGTCAGTCTCGAACACCACACCGCCCACCTGATCGTCCACGGCCTGCTCCACCTCGCAGGCCACGATCACGTCGACAGCGATGCGCAGGCCGAGGCCATGGAAGCGCTCGAAATCGCTGCTCTTGCAAAAATGGGCATCGCCGACCCATATGGGGATCGCAACTGATGGGAGCGCATTGTTAGGGCCATGCCCGATTCGTCATCACCCGCCGGAGACGCGGAGAGTAGAAGCGGGCTGTGGCTCGCAATCCGGAAAATGTTCGATCCTGACGGCGGCGAGCGCAGCCTGCGCGCGCAGCTGGAAGAAGCCATCGACGAGCACGAGGACGAGAACGGCGAGGACGAGCCCGAGCATAGCGGCACGGGCGACCTCTCGCAGGTCGAGCGCCAGATGCTGCGCAACCTGCTGCACTTCTCCGAACACGATGCCGACGACGTGGCCGTGCCGCGCGGCGAGATCGTCGCCATGAACGCGACCGCCAGCTGGGACGAGCTGGTCGAGACCTTTGCCGAACACGGCCATTCGCGCATGCCCGTCTACCGCGACCAGCTCGACCACGTGATCGGCATGGTCCACCTGAAGGATGTGTTCCCCTATCTGGCGCGCGGCGACGAGCCGCCGGCGGACTGGACAGTGCTGATGCGCCAGCCGCTCTACGTGCCGCAGACGCGCAACGCGCTCGACGTGCTGGCCGACATGCGTGCACAGCGGATGCATCTGGCCATTGTCGTCGACGAATTTTCCGGCACCGACGGCATCATCACGATCGAGGATCTGGTTGAGGAAATCGTCGGCGAGATCGAGGACGAGCACGATGACGCGCCCGAGGAATGGATCGTGCCGATCGGCGCCGGAATGTGGGATTGTGACGCGCGCGCCGAGCTGGACGATGTGGCCGAGCAGGTCGATCCCGCGCTCGCCGAGGTCGAGGAATCTGTCGATACGCTGGGCGGGCTCGCCTTCGTGCTGGCCGAGCAGGTCCCGCAGGTCGGCACGGTGGTCGCGCATCCGAGCGGCTGGCGGATCGAGGTTACCGATGGCGACGAGACGCACGTGAAGCGCCTTCGCCTGCACGAGCCTGCCGGCGAGGACGAGGGCGAAAGCGACTGATCGCATTGTTGCATGAATTCGCACATTCGCCCTCGACAGGCGCGCGTCCCGACCATAGCTAGCAACGGCAATGGCAACCCGGCGACTTCCCCCCCTGCGTGCGCTCGAAGCCTTCGTGCGCACCGTCCGGCTGGGTTCCGCCCGGGCGGCGGCGGAGGAACTGGGCCTCAGCCCCTCGGCCCTGTCGCGGCGGATCGGAAACCTCGAGGAATTCGTCGGCAAGAAGCTGTTCACGCGTGCACGGCAGTCGATGCAGCTGACCGACGATGGGCATGCGTTCTACGAAGCGGTCAATCCACAGCTGGAGGCACTTGCGCGGGCGGTGGAGAGCCAGTCCGACAATCTCTCGCTACTCCGGTTGCGCCTTGGCGTGCTGCCGCTGTTCGGCACACAGCGCCTGTTCCCTAAGCTCGGCGAATTGCGCGCGCGCCACCCGTTGCTGCACATCGATATCGATACGGGCGCGCACCTTGAGGATCGCGTCGGCGACCTCCTCGATGCCGCCATCATCCTGTCGCGCGGGCCGGAGCGGGGCCTGCATGCCGTGCGACTGGACTACAACAAGGTCCATGCCATCTGCAGCCGCGGATTGCAGGAAAAGCTGGGCGACAATCCCGAGCAGGAAGTGCTCGCCAAACAGACTTTCCTGATTCACAACGAACTGTCCGAAAGCTTCGTGGCCTGGCGGCAGGAAATCGGCATGCCCGATCTGGAGCCTGCGGCAATCGATCACTTCGATTCAGGGCAGATCATGCTGGAAGCGGCGGCTCAGGGCCTCGGCATTGCGATCATGCATGACGACCACCTGCGGCGTGCACACGACAACCGCCTAGCCCGCCTGTTCGATGTGGATGTGGAAAGCCCCTACAGCTACTGGTTCGTGTGCAAGCCAACCGCATTGGAAGAGCGCCCCGTGCGCCTATTTCACGACTGGTTGATCGGCGCCGAGCTCTAAGTCGCGTCGGCGTCCTTCGGGCGATAGCGGACTGCATCGACGACATGCTGAAAATCGCGTAGAGGCCTGCCCAATGCCGCAACGAGCGCTTGCTCGATCTCCTCGCGCGCCTTGGCGGCGATCGCTTTACGGCCGCGGTAGTCCTCCGGACTGAACGGCTCGAGGTAATTGATTCGAAGCGGGAAGGTACCCTTGCGCGCCATCACCCGCATCGCATTGTGCAATCCGCTCTCGTCGCCGACCCAGCCGATTTCCTCGGCATTCTCGCCGTAATCGAGCATCACCGGCTGGACGAGGACGCCGGGCGGCGGCGGCTCCAGCACCGACAGCATCGAAGACTTGAACGGCAGCAGCGACTGTCCGTCCGTCACCGTTCCTTCGGGAAAGACCGTGACCGACCAATTGTCCTGCAGCGCTTCCTTCAGCGCATTGATCTGCTCAGCCACACCCAGGCGGTTCTCGCGCTTGACGAAGACTGTGCGATTGAGGCGGCACAGCCAGCCGATCACCGGTACCTCGGCCAATTCCTGCTTGGCGACGAAGGCCGTGCCGCTGGCTCCGGCCGAGGCGAGGATGTCTACCCACGACAGGTGGTTGGAGATGAAGAAGACGTCCCGCCGCAGCGGGGTGCCTACAATGGTGACGCGCGCCCCGATTACTCGCGCCGTGTAGCGGAGGAACAGCATGGGGAAAGGCGAGCCATAGGCGAAGATGCGGTAAAGATAGTGCAATGGCACGAACACGATCAGCAGGGCGAGGATGCCGAGCGCGCGCAGGGTGAACCGCCCCCAACCGGTGGCCGTCAGCGGTACTTTTTCTCCGCGCGCGGCGGCCAGCCGACGCTCGGTATAGCGCGCCAGGCGCCGCTCAGCTTTCGCGGTCGAGCCGGACGCCATAGAGTTCCAGGCGATGGTCGACGAGGCGGTAGCCGAGCTTCTCGGCGATCTGCTTCTGCAATGCTTCTATCTCGGGGTCGACGAATTCGATGACCTTGCCCGTTTCCACGTCGATCAGGTGATCGTGGTGGGCTTCGGGCGCCGCTTCGTAGCGCGCGCGGCCATCGCCGAAATCGTGGCGGTCGAGGATTCCGGCCTCTTCGAACAGGCGGACGGTGCGATAGACCGTTGCGATCGATATGCCGGAATCGATCTTGTTGGCGCGTTCGTGGAGCAGTTCGACATCGGGATGGTCGTCGCTTTCCGACAGCACGCGCGCGATAACACGGCGTTGCTCGGTGATGCGCAGGCCCTTGTCGGCACACAATTGCTCGAGATCGATTTTCTGGTGCATTTGCTTCCCGATTGAAAAACGCCCCGTACCCTTATCGGGCCGGGGCGTCTTCCTCAAGGCGAACCGAAGGGCTTTATGCGCTCTTCTTCTTGCGACCGCGCTTCTGGCCGGGCTTGCGGCCGAGGCCGATCTTCACCGCAAGGTCGCGGCGGGTGGCCGCATAGTCCGGCGCGACCATCGGATAATCGGCCGACAGTCCCCAACGCGCACGATAGTCTTCCGGCGTCATGTCATGCTCGGTCGACAAGTGCCGCTTGAGCATTTTCATCTTCTTGCCGCAGTCGAGGCAGACCAGATGGTCCTTCTTTACCGAAGAACGGACCGAAACAGCGGGATCGGGAGTGGGTTCGGCGGCAGAGCCTGCGCCGTCGAGGCCGGAAAGGGCTGAATAGACATTGGAAATAAGCGTCGGCACGTCCTCGACAGCCACGCTATTGTTGCTCACGTGTGCAGCGACAATATCCGAGGTCAGCGTGATCAGCGTTTCGGTCATGTCGGTTTCGATAGTGTCCATTCGGCAAGGCTCCCTTCAGCCAATCTTTATTGATGCGACCCTTTGGTAGGCAGCATTGTATAAAATCGACAAGAGAAGGTAAAGCGTCCAGTTTACAGGACTATTTTGACGCAAATATACAAGTGAATTGGCGTGTATTTACAACTTTCTACCTAAGGTGATGGCGTCCAAGGTCTCGCCATCGAGAGTGCGGTAATAGGCAGGCCGCCGACCGATCGGCTCGAATCCGACTGCGCGGTAGAGTTGCTCGGCCGGGTTATTTGCGCGCATTTCCAGAAATACCTGCTCCGCGCCGCCATTGCGGGCGCTCTCGAAGAATTGCTGGAGTAGATTGCGGCCAAGGCCCGTGCCGCGATAGTCGGGGTGGACTGCGACCAATAGCAATTCTTCCTCGCCCGGAGCGCGGCGGGCGAGAACGAAACCGGCGGCTTCCTCATCCGCGCCGACAGCGTCTCCCTGGGCGTTGCAGAGCAGAGCGTAAGTATGGGGCAGGGCGAGCGAACCCTCGACCTGCGCCCGCGTCCACGCTTCGCGCCAATACGGTTCGAAAGCAGCATCCATCACTGCCATCAACTTGTCGATTTCGTTCATTTACCCGGCAGCTTCGCGTCCGGCCCCCGACCGTAGAGGGGCGCAAGATCGGAGGCGAGGCGGCTTTCGTGGAGCAAATATGCCGCGCGGGCATCCGGTGTCAGCTCCAGGACAAGATTATCCTTATCTAGCAACGCTGCTAGCTCCTTGGCGCGATTGCCGACCAGGACGCGGTAGCGCGCCGCCCCCGCTGCCGCGTCAGGCGCGAGCGATCGGACCTCGTCTTCGGCTTGCCCATCTGCGGCGAAGTTCTGGATGAACCATTCGCCGTGACCCCCGTTCATGCACACCGTGACGGCGCGAGGAACGGGTTGCCAACTTCGCACACGGACCAGCTCCAGCGTCGGATAGCCCAGCACCTCGGCACTCCAGGCGATACCGAGCGCTCGCGCCACCGCAAGCCCGATGCGCACGCCGGTAAAGCTGCCCGGGCCGAGCGAGACGAGGATGCGATCCGCACGGCCCTTCCCGGGCAGTTCGGCGATCATCGGCACTAGCCGTTCGGCATGGCCGCGACCCAGAACCTCGTGCCGCGCGTCGACGAGCTTTGTGTCATCGAAAAGCGCTACCGAGCAGGCCTCGGTCGCCGTTTCTATCGCGAGAATACGCATCTTCAGCGCCCTGCCTCAGGCGCGGCTGCGCATCAAGTCAGGCGATGCGGTTGAACTTCTCGAAATCGGGGCGCGGGCTGCGGCCGAAGATTGTCGTCTCGTCGCCATAGCCGATGGCGCAGACCCAATCCGCCTTGTGGCGCGGATTGTCGGCGAAGAAGGCTTCGGTGACCTTGTCGAGGTCGACGCCCGACATCGGCCCGCAATCGAGCCCCTGCGCGCGCGCGGCGATCATCAGGTAGGCGCCTTGTAGCGCCGAGTTCCGCTTTGCGCCTTCGATACGGCCGTCCTCGTCGCCCTCGAACCAGCTCTTGGCATCGGTATGCGGGAACAGCCAAGGCAGTTCCTCGTGAAAGTCGATGTCGTAGCCGATGACAACGACGACCGGCGCGGTCTTGATCTTTTCCTGGTTACCCTCGCTCGCGCATTCGGCGAGCTTGTCGCGGGATTCCTGCGACATGCACCAGACGAACCGGCCCGGCTGCATATTAGCCGAGGTCGGGCCCATTTTCAGCAATTCGTAGATCGCCTGGATCTGCTCTTCGCTCACCGGCTTGTCGAGCCAGCCGTTATAGCTGCGCGCCTCGCGGAAAATCTGGTCGAGCGCGTCGGCGGTAAGCGTCTTGTCGTGGAATTGCTTGGTCATGAAGTCCTCTTGTCTTGGCCGGTCAGGCTGCGCGGACTTCAACGACCTCCGGGACATAATGTTTCAGCAGGCCCTCGATGCCGTGCTTCAGCGTGGCGGTGGAGGAGGGGCAGCCAGAGCAGGCGCCCTGCATTTGAAGATGGACAATACCGTCGCGATAGCCGCGGTACTGGATGTCGCCGCCGTCACCCGCAACAGCCGGGCGCACACGCGTTTCCAGCAGTTCGTTGATCTGAGCGATGATGTCGGAATCTTCGTCACGCTCCTCAACCAGCATGTTCGCGTCTTCCGCCGGCACGCTGATACCGCCCGCGCTGCCGGGCATGAACAGCGGTGCTTCGGACACGAAATGATCGAGCAGGATGGCAACGACCTGCGGCTTCAAGTCGGTCCAGCTGACGCCGGGTACGGCGGTGACGGTGATGAAATCGCCGCCGAAGAACACGTTGGTGACGTCGCCGAGATCGAAGATCGCCTGCGCCAGCGGGCTTGCCCCCGCCGCTTCGGGCGTGGCGAATTCGCGAGTGCCTGACCCCATCACCGTCTTGCCGGGCAGGAACTTGAGGCTGGAGGGATTGGGCGTGGTTTCGGTTTCGATGAACATGGCAGCTATTTAGGGATGGCGGGAACCGGCCACAAGCGAAGAAGCTTTTTGCCGATGTTCACTGTCCCTTCACACCAAGGCTCCCTATATCCCTTTCATGGCTATTCTTCCGCGCGCCGTCCGGCGTCTCGCGCTTGTCCTCCCCTTCGCTCTGCTGGCACCGCAACTCGCGGTTGCGCAGGACCCGGCCCCGCCGACACCGCAGTATCTGACGGAAGAGGGCGAGACCCCATGGATTTACGAAGGCAGCGACGTCCCGCGCGACGAGGAATGGACCTTCGGGGAGCTGCCCAATGGCCTGCGCTATGCCGTGCGCAAGAACGGCGTGCCGCCCGACCAGGTCTCGATCCGCGTGCGCATCGATGCAGGGTCGCTGCATGAGGAAGATAGCGAGCAGGGCTATGCGCATCTGCTTGAGCATTTGCTGTTCCGCGAGAGCCAGTATCTCGGCCCCGCCATGGCTATCCCGACCTGGCAGCGCCTTGGCGCGACTTTCGGCAGCGATACCAATGCCGAAACCAGCCCGACGCATACGGTCTACAAGCTCGACCTGCCCAATGTGAATGAGGCCAAGTTGGCCGAGAGCATGAAAATCCTCTCCGGCATGGTTCGCGCGCCGGTGCTGAGCGATGCCAATGTGCAGGCCGAAGTGCCCATCGTGCTCGCCGAGAAGCGCGAGCGCGGCGGCCCGCAGCAGCGCGCTGCCGAACAGACGCGCGAGACCTTGTTCGCCGGCCAGAAGCTCGCCAACCGCCTGCCGATCGGCACGGAAGCGACGTTGAACGGCGCTACCGGCGCTTCGGTCAGCGCATTCTACGAGCGCTGGTACCGCCCCGAAAACACGGTCATCGTCGCGGTTGGCGATCTCGATCCGATGCAGCTCGCTGCCGAGGTCGAGAGATGGTTCGGCGACTGGCAGGACGAGGGACCGGCCGTCCCCGCACCCGATTTCGGCGATCCCGTCGCGCCGGCAGGGGCCGATTCCGCCAATCCGGTGGGCGAGGTTGCAGCCATTGTCGCGCCCGGCCTGCAGCGCAGCTTTACTTATGCCGTGATGCGCCCGTGGCGTCCGGTGAACGACACGATCGTCTATAACGAGGGCCTGCTGCGCGACAGCCTGGCGCAGGCGCTGATCAATCGGCGGCTGGAAGCGCGGGCGCGTGCTGGCGGCAGCTATCTCTACGCACAAGTCCAGCAGGACGATGTCAGCCGCTCAACCGATGCAACGTTCGTGTCCTTCGCCCCGCTCTCGGAGGATTGGGAAGCGGCGCTCGCCGATGTGCGCGGCGTGATCGCCGATGCGCTGGCCAATCCGCCGACGCAGGAAGAGATCGACCGCGAACTGGCTGAATTCGAGTCCATCTTCGCAAGCTCGGTCGAGCAGCGCCGCGTCATGGCGGGGGCGCGGCTGGCAGACGACATCGTCAATGCCGTCGATATCCGCGAAACCGTCGCCGCGCCGGAAACGGTGCTGACGGTGTTCAACTCGATGCGCGAGAAGGTCACGCCGGAGCAGATGCTCG
This sequence comes from uncultured Erythrobacter sp., assembly GCA_947499095.1. GTDB lineage: Bacteria > Pseudomonadota > Alphaproteobacteria > Sphingomonadales > Sphingomonadaceae > Qipengyuania. The sequence goes on along the minus strand of CANMMR010000004.1, from coordinate 120,956 downwards.
AACAGACCCGCAAGCTGTTCGCCGGTCCGGTCATCCGCGCGGCTTATGTGACGCCCGAAACGGGCGAGGCGAGCGATGCGGAAATCCGCACTGCCATGCTCGCCCCGGTCGAGGCGGCTTCGGACGCGCGCATCGCCGCGCAGGACATATCTTTCGAAGACCTGCCCGCCATTGGCGAACCCGGCACGATCGCCCAGCAGGGTCCGCTCGGCGTGCTCGATATCGAGCGGGTCGACTTTGCCAATGGCGTCAAGGCGATCCTGTGGGCCAATGATGCAGAGCCGGGCCGCGTGGCGGTCAAGGTGCGCTTCGGCGGCGGCTGGCGCGCGATTGCCGAAGACGAGGCAGCTTACGCTATGCTCGGACGCATGGCGCTGGTGGGGTCGGGCGTGGGCGAGCTGGGACAGGAAGAGCTCGACCGCATTTCCACCGGACGCCGCATGGGCTTCGATTTCGACATCACCGACGGGGCCTTCACCCTGTTCGCGCAGACCCGCAAGCAGGATCTGGCCGACCAGCTTTATATCTTTGCCGCCAAATTCGCGATGCCGCGCTGGGACGCAGCGCCGGTCGAGCGCGCCAAAGCTGCGGCGCGGCTGGCCTATGAAAGCTATGCCGCCAATCCAGCAGGCGTGATCAATCGCGATCTCGAATACCTCCTGCGCGACAAGGACGGGCGCTTCGAGGTGGCCGATCCCGCGGCAATCGCGGAAACGACGCCGGAGGGCTTCCGCGAAGTATGGGAGCCGCTGCTCAAGAACGGCCCGATCGAAGTGCTGGTGTTTGGCGATTTCGACAAGGCCGAGGGAATCGCAGCATTGACGCGAACTTTCGGTGCGCTCGACCAGCGCGGAGAGCTTGCCGTCGATGTCGCGAACGAAGGCTTCAGCTTCCCCGAACCGGGCGAAACCGTGGTGCGTTATCATAATGGCGATGCCAACCAGGCCGCCGCCGTCATTGCCTGGCCGAGCGGGGCGGGCGTCGATGGCCTTCCCGAATCGCGCCAGCTCGAAATCCTGACGCAAGTGTTCAACAACCGGCTGATGGATGCGATGCGCGAACGAGCAGGGGCAAGCTATGCGCCGGTCATCAACAGCCAGTGGCCGACCGATGTCGCGAGTGGCGGACGGATCACGGCCTTTGCACAGCTGCGGCCCGAGGACGTGCCGGCCTTCTTCGCCGCGGCGGACACAATCGGCCAGGATCTCGCGACCACGCCCCCGAGCGCAGACGAGCTCCAGCGCGTAACCGAGCCGTTGCTGCAATATGTAAACCGCGTGTCGACCGGAAACCTGTTCTGGCTGTTCCAGCTGGAAGGATCGACGCAGGATCCGGCCCGCATCGGCCTGCTGCGCTCGCTGTTGAACGACCTCACGCAGACCACGCCGGAGCGGATGCAGACGCTGGCGCAGAAGTATTTCGGCGACACGCGCGGTTGGCGCATGGCGGTAATTCCCGAGGGACAGGAATTGGCGACGCGCGTTACGACCGCGCCCGCCGAGGCTGGCCGCTAGCCGGTCGCTCTTCGGTCACAGCAATCGGGTTTTTGGGCTGGCCAAGCAAAAGCTGCTTGCGGCATTAGGCCCGTTCGTCTGCGATAAGCGGATAGAATTGGCGCAATTCCGCGCCGCAACTGGAATTTTCAATGGCGACGAACTGGGCACCGGATAGCTGGAAGGGTTTCGAGGCACGGCATCTGCCCGAATATCTCGACGCCGCGGCCCTCGATGCTGCGACCACCGCGCTCGAAACGCATCCCCCACTCGTCTTCGCGGGCGAGGCGCGGGCGCTCAAGGCCGATCTCGCCGAGGTGGCCGAGGGTAAGGCGTTCCTGTTGCAGGGCGGCGACTGCGCCGAAAGCTTCGCCGAATTCCACCCGAACAATATCCGAGACACCTTCCGCGTGCTGTTGCAAATGGCGGTCGTCATGACCTTCGCCAGCAAGAAGCCGGTAGTGAAGGTGGGGCGCATGGCCGGCCAGTTCGCCAAGCCACGCAGTTCGAATACCGAAACGCAGGACGGCATCACCCTGCCGAGCTATTTCGGCGACAACATCAACGGCATCGATTTCGACGAAGCCAGCCGGACCAACGACCCCCAGCGCATGGTCCGCGCCTATTCGCAGGCTGCTGCCACGCTCAACCTGCTGCGCGCCTTCGCCGGTGGTGGTTATGCGAACCTGCGCCAGGTTCACCAGTGGACGCTCGAGTTCATGGGCCGCAGCCCCTGGGCGGACAAGTTCAGGGACGTCGCCGACCGCATCGGCGAGGCGCTCGACTTCATGGAAGCCTGCGGGATCACGCCCGAAACGCTGCCGCAATTGCGCGGCACCAGCTTCTATACCAGCCACGAGGCGCTGCTGCTGCCCTACGAGCAGGCGCTGACCCGCCGCGACAGCCTGACCGGCGACTGGTACGATACCAGCGCGCATATGGTCTGGATCGGCGATCGCACCCGCTTCCGCGGCAGTGCTCATATCGAATTCGCCCGCGGCATCGGCAATCCGCTGGGCATGAAATGCGGGCCGAGCCTGGAAACGGACGATCTCCTGCACCTGCTCGACACGCTCAATCCGGCGCGCGAGCCTGGGCGCATCACGCTGATCAGCCGCTTCGGCCACGACAAGGTCGAAGACGGCCTGCCGCGCCTCGTGCGCGCAGTGAGGGCGGAAGGCCACCCGGTCGTGTGGAGTTGCGATCCGATGCACGGCAATGTCGTGAAATCGGAAAGCGGCTACAAGACGCGGCCCTTCGACCGTATTCTGACCGAGGTGAAAGGCTTCTTTGCCGTCCACCGCGATGAGGGCACGCATCCGGGCGGCATCCATGTCGAGATGACCGGGCAGGACGTAACCGAATGCGTCGGCGGCGCGGTCGCCATCACCGACGAAGCGTTGAAGGATCGCTACCACACGCATTGCGACCCGCGCCTCAACGCTGCGCAATCGCTGGAGCTCGCCTTCCTCATTGCCGAAATGCTCAACGAGGAACATGCGGTGCGCCGCGCCGATGCCGCCTAGCTACAGCGCTAGGCGTTTTCCCCTATTTGCGGTTTGCGCCGCCTTTCCCGACGCTCGCCTATTCGTGGCGCTGCGAAAGGAGATCGTGCGCCTATGTCGACGAGCCGGGTCGATACTGCATTGCTGGGGATAGCATGGCTGCTGGTCTGCGCAGCAGCACTGGCGCTGGCCATAACGGGCGAGGGCGGTCCGCCGCTGTGGCTCGCGCTCGCCGTCTTGCCCGTGCTAGGCGCGTTCATTCGTCGACACTCGACACGCAAACCCGCTCCGGCGATCAGCCCGCCGCGTCCCCTTCAGCCACTGAACGCCAGCTTGGCAGACGAACTCGCCGGCATCGGGCGGTGGTGTTTCGATCCTGCCACCGGCCGCCATCGCTGGTCGCGCGAGTTTTGTCGCATTGCCGGACTGCCGCCGATGACCGCGCCCGATGCCAAGTGCCTGCTGGTACTGATGCCGCAGGGCTTGCAGGAAATGCAGGTCACACTCGCCGGCCATGCACAAGATCGCGAGACCTACGCCGTAGAGTTCGAGATCGAGAATCCGCAACTCGGCACCAGGCTGCTTCGCGCCCGCGCGCGCAACATATTCTCGCCCGAGGGCATCTGCGAACAGGGCTGATGGTCGTGCGCGACGTGACGGAAGAATATTCGCAGGTCGCCCGGATCGAACAGGAACGCGCGGCTGCGCTGCGGGAAGCGGAAGAAGCCCGGCAACAGGCTAACACCGATGCGCTGACGGGTCTCGCCAATCGCCGCAGCGCAATGCAGGCGCTCGACCGCGAGATCATGCGCGCCCGGCACAGCGGCGATCCGCTGGCGTTGCTTGTATTCGATGTCGATCACTTCAAGGCCGTGAACGATACCCACGGGCACACGCAGGGCGATCTGGTGCTAACGGAGATCGGCAGGATAATCCGCCAGCAGAAGCGCGATGGGCAATTCGCCGCGCGCGTCGGAGGCGAGGAGTTCCTTATGATCCTGCCCGGCACCAATGGGCGCGCCGCGTCCGCTGCGGCCGAGCGCCTGCGGCTGGCGATCGACCATGGCACGCGAAGCTCTGACGCGCCCTCAGTCACCGTCAGTGTGGGGCATGCGGCACTGGTGCCGGGCGATACCAGCCTGACCCTGTTCGCCCGCGCGGATGAAGCGCTCTACGCGGCGAAGCGCGGGGGCCGAAACCAGGTGCGATTGGCGGCATGACTTCGGAAGGATGCAGGACTGCGAACGTAAGTCTTTAAACTGCCAACGGATTGCGCCATGTATGGCGCCGGTCGTCGCATTCTGACGTCAGTCGCAAGCAGGGGGCGCTCACATGTCACGCCCGAATCCAGTACCCGCCCAAGCCGATGCGCCGCTCGCCGCGCGCTTCGCCTCCGTTCGCGCGCTTACTGAGGCGCTTGCCGCACCGCTCTCCGAAGCGGATGCCACGCTGCAGTCGATGGAAGATGCCTCGCCGGCGAAATGGCATCTCGCCCATGTCACCTGGTTCTGGGAAACCTTCTTGCTGCGCGACCATCTCGATGGCTACAAATTTTACGACGAGCGCTGGCCCTTCGTTTTCAACTCCTATTACGAGGCCGAGGGCGAGCGGATCGCGCGGTTTTCCCGCGGCATGCTGTCGCGCCCGACCATCGCCGACGTCCTCGACTGGCGCGCCCATGTCGATGCCGCGATGGAACCGCTGTTCGAGCGCGAGGAGCTCGCACCGCTGATCGAGCTCGGCTTCTCGCACGAACAGCAGCATCAGGAATTGCTGCTGACCGACATAAAACACGCGTTGTTCCAGAACCCGCTCGGCCCGGCCATGTGGGACGAGCAAGCTGAGACGTCGCAAGCGCAGTCGGACGACTGGCATTCGCACCCCGGCGGGATCGCCCGGATCGGCCATCAGGAGCCCGGCTTCGCGTTCGACAACGAAGGGCCTGCACACCGCGTGCTCCTGGAACCCTTTGCGCTCTCTTCGCGGCTGGTGACCAATAGCGAATGGGCGGAGTTCATCGCCGATGGCGGGTACGAGACCGCCTCGCTCTGGCTGTCGGACGGCTGGGCCTGGGTGAATGACAACAATGTTCGCGCTCCACTCTACTGGCACGAGGACGAGCACTTCACCCATAGCGGCTGGCAGGCACGCGATGCGCATGCGCCGGTCACGCACCTCTCCTATTTCGAGGCGGATGCCTTCGCCAGCTGGGCGGGCCACCGATTGCCTACCGAATTCGAATGGGAGGCTATCGCGCGCGGGCAGGAGGGCGAGGATGCTGCGCATGATCCGAACGCGGGTAACCAGCTAGACCGGGCCGCGCCGCCATTGCCTGTCGGCAGTGACGGCCTGTTCGGCGACTGCTGGCAATTTACCCGCTCGGCCTATCTGCCCTATCCGCGCTTCCAGCCTGCCGAGGGTGCGGTGGGCGAATACAATGGCAAATTCATGAGCGGGCAGTTCGTCCTCAAAGGCGCGAGCTGCGCCACCGCGCGCGGCCATTCGCGCGCCTCCTATCGCAATTTCTTCTACCCGCACCAGCGCTGGCAATTCACCGGGGTGCGGCTGGCAAAGGATATCTGATGAAAGCCGAGACCGGTATCGCCATCGTCGACCGCGACGAGACGGGGGTGGACAAGGCCTTCCGTGCCGATGTGCTCAAGGGCCTCGCCCAGCGACAGAAGGCAATTCCCGCGCGCTGGTTCTACGATGAGCGTGGATCGCAGCTGTTCGAGGATATCACTCGGCAGCCGGAATATTATCCGACGCGCGCAGAGACCGAAATCCTGCGCGATCGCGGCGCCGAATTCGCGGAACTGGTCGGACCCGACCGCGCGGTTGTCGAATTCGGCTCTGGCAGCTCGGTCAAGACCCCGCTGCTGCTCGAAGCGGTCGATCCTGCGGCTTACGTCCCGCTAGACATTTCTGGCGAGTTCCTGCGCCAGTCGGCGGCTGCGTTGTCGGCAAAGTTTCCCGGCCTGCCGGTTCATCCCGTCGAAGCCGATTTCATGCGCAAGGTCGAACTGCCCGACGAGGTCGAGCATCTGAGGAAGCTGGGCTTTTTCCCGGGTTCGACGATCGGCAACATGGTGCCGCGCACAGCGGTCGATCTCCTGAGTTCCATGCGCGCGACGATGGGCGCGGACGAGGGGGAGATGCCCATGCTGCTGATCGGCATGGACCTTGTGAAGGATCGCGAGGTGCTGGAAGCCGCATATGCCGACGGGGAAGGTGTCACGGCGAAGTTCAATTGCAATCTTCTCCACCGCATCAATCGGGAGCTGGACGGGACGATCCCGACGGAGAAGTTCGATCATCGGGCCATCTGGAACGACGATTTCGCGCGCATCGAAATGCATCTTCTCGCCACCGAGTCAGTGGATTTCGAAGTTTCCGGCAAGCGTTTCTCGATGGCGAAAGGCGATACGATCCATACCGAGAACAGTCACAAGTTCACCCGGCGCAGCGCCAACACCTTGCTGCTTGCAGGCGGGTGGACGCCGCAGGAGCGCTGGACCGACGAAGATAAGCGCTTCTCGCTGATCCTCGCCCAGGCCACAGAGCAGCGCGACGCGCCCTGATGCTGGGTGAAATCGCAATTGTTGGAGCAGGCATGGCCGGGCTGGCCTGCGCCACCGAACTCTCGCGCGCCGGGCGGCAGGTCGTTCTGTTCGATAAGGGGCGCGGGCCGGGCGGGCGCATGGCGACGCGCCGTGCCGAGATCGGTGGCGAAACGGTGCGTTTCGATCACGGCGCGCAATATTTCACAGCACGCGATCCGGAATTCCAGGAGCTGGTGGCGCAGTGGGAGAATGAGGGCGTGGTCGCGCGATGGCCGGCGGCGGGTGAAGACGCTTGGGTGGGGACACCGGCTATGAACGAGCCTATCAAGGCCTTAACCGAGCCGCTCGAGGTGCATTGGGCCGCCCGCGTGAGCGGCATCGCCAAGGGCGAGCAGAGCTGGCCCTTGAATGTCGATGACGAGACTTACGAGTTCGAAAGCGTCGTCCTCTGCATCCCTGCAGAGCAGGCGGCAGAGCTTCTCGCCGATATTCATGCGGAGTTCGCCGACCGGGCACGGCGCACGCAGTCCCGCCCGTGCTGGGCCTTGATGGCACAGTTCCCCGAACGGCTGAAGTGCGGCGACGTCCTGCGCGGCGGGGAGGGCGATACCGTCTCCTGGGCTGCGCGCAACGGAGCCAAGCCGGGCCACGACGGATCGGAAAGCTGGGTCGTCCATGGCTCACCCGTTTGGTCCGCCGCGCATCTGGAGGAAGAGGCCGAGAGCGTTGCAGGCCAGCTTCTCGACGCGTTTTTCCATCAAGCTGACGTCATGCCGCAGGCGCCCTTGCACGTGGCCGCACACCGCTGGCGGTTTGCCATGGCGGAGCCGGTCGATGGTCAGGACGCGCTGTGGGATGCGGAGGCCCGGATCGGCGTCGCAGGCGACTGGTTGATCGCCCCGCGCGTCGAGGCGGCGTGGCTGTCGGGCACGCGGCTGGCCCGCGCTATCCTTCGCTAGCCGCCCGTTCATTGGAAAGCAGGCTCAGCGCTCTATATTGGCTGCATGGACCTTCCTTCCACCTTCTCCGCCATCGCCGATGCCTTGCGCGCCATTCCGCGCTCAGAGCTCCTCCTTGCGGCAGTCGCCGCAATGGTGCTCGGCTGGATCGGAGCGATGGTGGCCCGGCGGTCCGCGCTCGGCGGCGTAATCCGCACGGTGAGCTCGCTGGCGCTCGGGGTGATTCTGCTGACCGTCGTGCTACAATTGTCGCGCTTCGACCCGCGGTTCGATGTGGCGGTTCCGCAGATCGGTTTGCCCGAACAGGTCGTCAGCGGCGGCGAAACCCGCATCCCGCTCTCGCCCGATGGCCACTACTGGGTCCGTGCGAGCGTGAACGGAGTCGAGGGCAATTTCATGATCGACACCGGCGCCACGCTGACCGCGATCTCCGCGCCGCTTGCCGAAAGGGCCGGGCTGGAACCGCGCCGGGGCGGCATTCCCATCCTGCTCGGCACGGCGAACGGCACGGTGCAGGCGCATGTGACGACCATCGACAGCCTCGAGCTCGGCAATATCCGCGCCAGCGGCACCGATGCCGCAGTTGCCGAAAGCTTCGGCGATTTCAACGTGATCGGCATGAATGTGCTTGCCAGGCTGGACGAATGGCGGGTGAAAGACGGTACGTTGATCCTCGTGCCGAAGGCGGAAGACGCTATCTCCGAGTAGGGGCTTTACCTTGGCCCGCGAGCCGCTAGACCCGCGCCGATGGCCAGCCCCGACACGCTTCCCCCACCGCCACCCCTGGCCGAGCTGATCGCCGGGGGCTCGCTCGCCCTCTTCCTCGATTTCGACGGCACGCTGGTGGAAATCGCGCCCAGTCCAGGCGACATCGACGTGCCCGAAGGACTTGCCGACCGCTTGCGCAGCTTGCGGGACCGGCTGGACGGCAGGCTCGCGCTGGTCAGCGGCCGCGCCCTCGATGATCTCGAAACGCACCTTGGCCCGTGCGAACTGTGCCGCGCGGGATCGCACGGCGCCTCGCGCTTCCTGCATGACGGCTCGCGCTTGGGCGAAGCACCCGAAGGCCTGCCCGACGATGCCGTTGCCGAACTGCGCGCCTATGCCGAAAAGCACGATCTCTATTACGAGACGAAATCGCACGGCGGCGCGCTGCATTTCCGCAAGTCACCCGAAAAACGCGAGGCGACGCTCGCCTTCGCCCGCGACTTTGCCGAGGGGCGCGAGCTGTGCGTCACCAGCGGTAAGGGGGTCGCAGAGATAGTCCGCCACGGTGCGACGAAAGAGGCGGCAGTGGAGGCGTTCATGGCGATTAAGCTCTTCAGCGGAGCTACCCCGGTCTTCATCGGCGATGACGTGACCGACGAGGATGGCTTTGCCGGTGCAATCGAATTCGGCGGCTTCGGGGTGGCGGTGGGTGATCGCATCAGCGACAAGGCACGCTATCGCCTCGAAAGCGTTACCGCAGTGCACAATTGGCTGGAGCTGAAATGACCGCAAATCTCGAACTCGCCCCGATCGGCAATTGCCAGGTCAGCGCGCTGGTGGACGAGGAGGGCGGTTTCGTCTGGGGCTGCGTTCCGCGGGTCGATGGCGATCCGGTTTTCTGCTCGCTCCTCAACGGCGACGAGAAAGACCGCGGCACCTGGCGTTTCGAACTCGAAGGCCAAGTGAGCGCCAGCCAGCATTACGAGCGCAACAGCGCGATCCTGAAGACCCGGCTGGAAGCGGAAGACGGCAGCGCGGTAGAGATCAGCGACTTCGCTCCGCGCTATGAGAGGTCCGGAAGGAAATATCGCCCCGTCGCCTTTACGCGCATCGTGCGCCCGGTGGCAGGTGCGCCGAGGCTCAAGGTCGTGCTCGCGCCGATGAAGAATTACGGTGAGGACCTTGCCGCGACCACTAATGGCACCAACCACATCCGTTACCTCGTCGGTCCGCAGGCGCTCCGCCTGTCCACCGATGCGCCAATTGGCTACATCCTGGAAGGACGCCATTACCGCGTCGAGAGCGATCAGCATTTCTTTCTCGGCCCGGACGAGCCCTTTGTCGGCAATATCCGTAGCGAAGTGCGGCGGATGGAAGCCAATACGGCGAAATACTGGCAGCATTGGGTACGCGGGCTGCACATCCCGCTCGAGTGGCAGGAAGAAACGATCCGCGCGGCGATCTCGCTCAAGCTGTGCCAGCACGAGGAAACCGGCGCGATCGTGGCCGCGCTGACGACATCGATCCCCGAAGCGGCCAACAGCCAGCGCAATTGGGACTATCGCTACTGCTGGATCCGCGACAGCTATTACACGGTGCAGGCACTCAACCGCTTGGGCGCGCTCGACGTGCTGGAGAAGTATCTCGCATACCTGCGCAACATCGTCGACCAGGCGCGCGGCGGGCAGATCCAGCCGCTCTACTCGGTGATGGGCGCAGAAGAACTCGACGAGTTCGAGGCCGAGCATCTTGCCGGCTATCGCGGCATGGGGCCGGTGCGCGTGGGCAATGCGGCCTACAAGCAGGTGCAATACGATTGCTACGGCCAGATCGTCATGCCGACCGCGCAGGCCTTTTTCGACCAGCGCCTGCTGCGCATGGCAAACGAGACCGATTTCGCGCATCTCGAGGAAGTCGGAGAGGCGGCTTGGGCCAAGCACGACAAGCCCGATGCGGGCCTGTGGGAGTTCCGCACGAGGCAGGAAGTGCACACTTACTCCGCCGTGATGTGCTGGGCCGCCTGCGACCGCCTGGCGAATGTCGCGGCCACGCTGGGCAAGGGCGACCGGGTCGTCTTCTGGAAACAGCGTGCCGAGAAGATCCGCGCGACGATCGAAGAAAAAGCCTGGCGCGAGGATGGCGAGCATTACGGCGCCAGCTTCGAGAACGGCTATCTCGACGCGAGCCTGCTCCAGATGGTCGAGCTGCGCTTCCTCAAGCCCGACGACGAGCGCTTCATCAAGACCTTCGCCGCGATCGAACGGGACTTGCGCCGCGGCGATCATATGCTTCGCTATGCTGCGGAAGACGATTTCGGCGCGCCCGAGACGGCCTTCAATGTCTGCACCTTCTGGCTGATCGAGGCATTGGGGCTGGTCGGGCGCCGCGAAGAAGCGCGCGAGATCTTCGAAAGCATGCTCAGCCATACGACCCAATCGGGCCTGCTGAGCGAAGATCTCGACTATGACACGGGCGAGCTGTGGGGGAACTTCCCCCAGACCTACTCGCTGGTAGGTATCATCAATTGCGCCGGCCTGTTGAGCAAACCGTGGAGCGAAGTCCGCTGACCGATACCCCCCGTCTCGTCGTCATTTCCAACCGGGTAGCCGTACCCAAGGCGCGCGGCGCAGCGGGGGCACAAGGAGGGCTGGCAGGCGCGCTGCATGCGGCCCTGAAAGACCGCGAAGGCCTGTGGTTCGGGTGGTCGGGCGAAGAAAGCGAAAGCGGGCGCACCGGCCATATCGACACGCAGACCAATGACGGCGTGACCACCGCGACAATCGATCTGTCGCAGCGCGATATCGACGAATATTACAACGGCTATGCCAATTCGACGCTGTGGCCGCTGTTCCACTACCGCCTCGACCTGGCGAAGTACGAGCGCGAGACGGGCAAGGGCTACGAACGCGTCAACGAACGCTTCGCCGAACTCGCTGCGCCGCTGATCGAGGACGACGATGTCGTCTGGGTGCACGACTATCACCTGATCCCGCTCGGCGAACGCCTGCGGTCGCGCGGGCTGAAGAACCGGATCGGGTTCTTCCTCCACATTCCCTGGCCCGCCACGAGGCTGTTCGTATCGCTGCCCTATCACGAGCGGCTGGTGCGCACGATGCTGCATTACGATCTCGTCGGCTTCCAGACGAAAGAATGGCTAGACAGCTTCCTGCATTACTGCCGCACCGAACTTGGCGCTCAGGTGGACGAGGAAAGCGGCAGCGTCACGCTGGACGGACGCACGACGCTGGCGCGCGACTATCCCATCGGGATCGACTGGGACCATTTCAGCAAGCTGGGCGAGACCGGCGAAGCGCGCAATGCGCAGCAGCGGATGATGGCCTCGACCCGGCGGCGCACAGCGATGATCGGCGTCGACCGGCTCGACTACTCCAAGGGCATTCCCGAACGGATCGACGGAATCGGGCGCTTCTTCGACCGGGAACCGGAGCGCATTCGCGATCTCGTGTTCGTCCAGATCGCTCCGCCGAGCCGCGAGGACGTGGAAAGCTATCAGGAAATTCGCGAGACGCTGGAGCAGAAATGCGGCCAGATCAATGGTGCGCGCAGCGAGGTGGACATGGTGCCTATCCGCTATGTCAACCGCGGCTATAGCCATGCGGAACTGTTCGGGTTTTTCCGCGCCTCGAAGATCGGCCTCGTTACCCCCTTGCGCGACGGCATGAACCTCGTGGCGAAGGAATATGTCGCGGCGCAGGACCCGGAGGACCCCGGCGTGCTGATCCTGTCGAGCTTTGCGGGAGCGGCGTTGCAGCTGCAGGACGCGTTGCTCGTCAATCCGCACAGCCCCGACGATATCGCGCATGCGATCCGCAAGGCGCTCGACATGTCGCTGGGCGAGCGCAAGGCGCGCTATGAAAAGATGGTGGCCAGTGTCCGCGATGAGAACGTGCAGGCGTGGACTGCCGATTTTCTCCGCGACTTGGGCTGATCTGTCGACTTAGACCATCCGGCGTGCCGGCGCTCTGTCGGCCGTTTCGTAGCCAAGAGCCTCGCTCAGCGCTCGATGGCTCGGCCGGCCTTCACGCGAGGCTAGCACCAGCTCCACCGTGCGGACCAGGAACTTGTCGATGAAGGGCTTGCGGATATAGCCCTGCGCGCCGCCATACAGGGCGGCCTGTTCGTCATAGGCGCCGTGGATCGCAGTGAACATGATTACCGGCAGGTCGTAGTGCTTTTCCGACTGGCGGATTTCGCGCAGCACTTGCTTGCCGGTCAGGCCCGGCATGTCCTGATCCAGCAGCAACACATCGGGCCGCCGCCAACGCAGCAAATCGAGCAGCTTGGTGCCGTCGGTGACCCAGCCGCAGGCGTGGCCCGCCTTGATCAGGATGCCGGCGGCCATCTCCGCGATCAATTCGTCGTCGTCGGCAATCAGGATATGCGCCAAGTGTCCGGCTCCTCGCAAGGGTTTGTGCAGATAAAATAAGGTGCTGCGCGTGCCGATCGCCTATCCGGAGGACTACGTATGATTGCGCAGTGCGGGGAGGGCTGCCACCACGGCGCACATGATTCGCGATCCCTTCCTTCCGACCACCGGCATCCACAATTTCCGCGACTTCGGCGGGTGGGAGACCGGCAATGGCGGTCGGGTGAAGACCGGCCTGCTGTGGCGCTCCGGCCAACATGTCGGCGCCAGTGATGCGGACCTTGCGGCGATGGATGCGCTCGGCATCCGCACAGTCATCGACCTTCGTGGCGAGAGCGAGCGTGAGCGCCATCCCTGTCGCCGCAGTGACGGTTTCGACGCGGACGTGCTGGCATATGGGGGCGAGACGACCTCCAGTCCGCCGCACATGGACGTCGATGAAAGCACCACGACCGAGGATTTCGCGCGCCAACGCATGCTTGCGGTCTACACCCGCATGCCGCGCAATCCGGCGATGATCGAGATGTTCGGTCGCTATTTCCGCGCGCTGGACGAACGCGAGGGGGCGAGCCTCGTCCATTGTTTCGCCGGCAAGGATCGCACCGGTGTCGCCGCCATGCTGGTGCTGCATGTGCTCGGCGTCGACCGCGACAAGCAGATGGCTGAGTTCCTGCGCACCAATGACGCGCCGACGCTGGCCGTGTTGCGCGACCAGTCCGTGCCGGGCATCGAGGAACGGCTGGGCCGCAAGCTGGACGAGGGCGCGGTCATGGCTCTGCTCGGCGTGCGCGAGGAATATCTCGAGCGGTGGTGGAGCGAGGTCGAGACCGAATACGGTTCGCTCGATGCCTTTCTCGACGGGCATTTAAATGTGGACGAGGCCATGGGCGAACGTCTGATCGCGCGCTTCGTGGCGTGACTCTTCGCGCCCGCATCCCATATAGCGGCCCGACACAAATTCCAGACTGACGGACGATACCACCATGGCTACCCATCGCACCAAGATGCTCATCATCGGCTCCGGCCCGGCGGGGTACTCCGCCGCAATTTACGCGGCGCGCGCCATGATGGAGCCGATCGTGGTGCAGGGCCTGCAGCCAGGCGGTCAGTTGACCATCACCACCGATGTCGAGAATTATCCCGGCTTTGCCGATGTCATCCAGGGCCCCTGGCTGATGGAGCAGATGCAGAAACAGGCCGAGCATGTCGGCACGCGGATGATGTGGGACACGATCGTCGATGTCGATGTGGCGGGCGGTTCGCCGTTCACTGCCAAGGGCGATAGCGGTGACGAGTATGTGGCCGATGTGTTGGTGATCTGCACCGGCGCGCAGGCGAAATGGCTGGGCGTGCCGGGCGAGCAGGAACTGGGCGGCAAGGGCGTCTCTGCCTGCGCCACCTGCGACGGGTTCTTCTATCGCGGCAAGAAGGTCGCCGTGATCGGCGGTGGCAATACCGCGGTCGAGGAAGCGCTCTACCTCACCAACCATTCCGACGATGTGACACTGATCCACCGCCGCGACGAATTGCGGGCGGAGAAGATCCTGCAGGAGCGGTTGCTCAACCATCCGAAGATTTCGGTGCTGTGGAACAAGACTGTCGACAGCTTCGAAGCCGGGCCGACCGGCGCGCTGGGCCATCTCAATCTCAAGGACACCCAGACCGGCGAGACCAGCGAGTTCGCGACCGACGGCGCTTTCGTCGCGATCGGCCACGCGCCCGCGACCGAGCTGTTCAAGGGCAAGCTGCCGATGGACGATGGCGGCTATCTGCTGACCGAGCCGGGTTCGCCCAAGACCGACGTGCCCGGCGTGTTCGCGGCGGGCGACGTGACCGACCACGTCTATCGCCAGGCGGTGACGGCGGCTGGCATGGGCTGCATGGCCGCCCTGGATGCCGAGCGTTTCCTCGCCAATCTCGAGATCGACGCGGACGGGCACACCCACGCGGCGGAGAAGGAAGCGGCGGAGTAAGCGTCATTCCAGCGAATGCTGGGATCGCTTTGCCTCACGCGCAACACTAACTGAAACCGATCCCAGCTTTCGCTGGGATGACGGCTTCAGCTACATGTGAATATCGAACGCGAAGATTGCCGCGTGGAAGATCAGCGCGATCAGCACGAGGCTCGCCAGGGCATAGAGCACGAAGCGCACCATCACCACATTGGCGGTCGCCTGCACCAGCGAATGCAGCATGCGCAGGCCGACATAGATCCACGCCAGCAGCGCGTTCATTCCATCGCCCCAGCCGACCATCGCAAGGATGATGCAGGTCGCGTAGAACACCGTCGGCTGTTCATGCAGATGGTTGTGATTGTGTGCCTTCCACTGGACTTCGGCGGGAAGCTTATCGTCCAGCACGCCGGTCTTGCGGGCATCGTTCGGCTCGATGTTCGCTTTCGACATCGCCGGGATGCGGACGATGTACATCCACAGCCACATGAACATGGTCCAGGCGAGCAGGACGACGACGGGCTGAAGTATGTCGGATCGGATCATGGCTCTCTCCTCATCCCGTCACGATCGACGGGTCATGGAACAGGGTAGCGAGCAATGCGCGGACGGCCAGCACGGTCAGCGCGAGCGTGGACAGCAGGAAGATCAGGAAGCGGATCTTCACGACATTGACGGTCGCTTGGTAAACCGAGTGGATGATCCGCAGCACGACATAGATCCATGCGAGCACCACGTCGATCGCGCCTGCGCCCATGATGGCCAGGATGACGACCGCGGGGTAGAAGATCGTCGGCTGCTCCATCAGGTGCGCGTAATTATGCGCTTTCCAATTGACCTTGTCCGGTATCACGCCCTCAAGGTCCTGCCCGCGACCGCCTGGTTTCGCTTTTCCCACATCCCTGTCTAGCTTGCTCATGGCGGGAAAGCGCGTGAACGCCATCCAGGAAAGCATGATCAGCGACCACACCACCAGGACGGCGGCGGGTGCGAGCATTTGCGCCTGCATCATCGTTTCTCCCTGTTTCGCGCAGGACTGCGGCGGGAGAGGCGCAAAGTCAAACCCTTGCGATCGTCCGGGCAAAGCTTTCCGCATCGGTGTTCCCGCCCGTCAGCATGATCACCGTATCGGCGTCCACCGGAACCTTGCCTGCAAGTGCCGCCGCCAGCGCTGCTGCGCCACCGGGTTCGACCACGAGTCGCAGTTTCGCGAAGGCGAAGCGCTGAGCCTCGCACACTTCCTCGTCGGTCACGGTGACACCCGGTTCGGCGCGGCCCTGCAATACGCCGAGATTGATCGCTTTCGTCGCATCGGGCTGGAGCGCGTCGCAGATGGTGGCGGGCGGATCGTCACCGACGCGCACGATCTTGCCTGCCTTGAGGGACCGGCCGACCATGTCCCACCCCTCCGGCTCGACCACGTGGATCGCCGCTTTCGGACAGGCGAGGGCGAGACCGGCAGCAAGCCCGCCGCCCCCGCAGCACACGATGAAGCGTGAGGGAACTTTGCCCAACTGCGCTGCAGCCTCATGCCCCGCGCTTCCCTGACCCTCGATCACCCAGGGATCGCCGAAAGCATGGACGAGCACCGATCCGCGCTCCTCGATCAGCTTTGCAGCCACTTCGTCGCGATCTTCGCCGGGGCGGTCGTAGAGCACGATCTCCGCGCCCAGCGCGCGCGTGGCCTCCAGCTTCACCTGCGGCGCATTGCGCGGCATCACGATGGTCGCAGCAATACCGAGCTTGCGCGCCGCCCATGCGACGCCCTGCGCATGGTTGCCGGAGGAGACCGCCACCACGCCGCGCCCGCGCTCTTCCTCGTTCAGATTGACCAGCCGCCACCACGCGCCCCTGATCTTGAACGCGCCGACCGGTTGCAGCACCTCTGCCTTGACGCGGCACTGCACTCCGCCGATCTCGACCGGCAACAGCGGTGTCATCGGCAGGCCGATTTCTTGCAGGCTATGCAGGGCGGCCAGCGTGCCCTCGGCGGTCGGTGCGCGCATATCGTCTCGGATCATTTGGCGCGCTTAGCGCATTTCGTTACAGGGCGCGCAAGAATCGAATTCAGCCAAGAGGTTTTCCATGTCGACAGTTCTGGTCATCGGCGCAGGCGGCGTCAGCAGCGTGTGCGTCCACAAGATGGCGATGAATGCCGGTATCTTCACCGATATCCATCTCGCCAGCCGCACCAAGAGCAAGTGCGACAGCATCGCCGCAAGCGTGAAGGAGCGCACCGGCGTCGATATCTCGACCTATGAGATCGACGCCGAAGAAGTGCCCGCGATGGTCAATCTCATCCGCAAGATCGCCCCCAGCCTCGTGGTCAATCTCGCGCTGCCCTATCAGGACCTGCCGATCATGGACGCCTGCCTCGAAGCGGGCGTGAGCTATCTCGACACCGCGAACTACGAGCCGAAGGACGAAGCGAAGTTCGAATATCACTGGCAATGGGCCTATCACGACCGCTTCAAGGAAGCCGGGCTGATGGCGCTGCTGGGATCGGGCTTTGACCCGGGCGTCACCAGCGTGTTCACCATGTGGCTGAAGAAGCACAAGCTGAAGACCATCCGCCAGCTCGACATCCTCGACTGCAACGGCGGCGACCACGGCCAGGCCTTCGCCACCAACTTCAATCCCGAGATCAACATCCGCGAAGTGACCGCGCCCGCACGTCACTGGGAAAACGGCGAATTCGTCGAGACCCCGGCGATGGGCAAGAAGGTCGAATTCGACTTCGAGGGCGTCGGCCCCAAGAACATGTACATGATGTATCACGAGGAGCTGGAAAGCCTCGCCAAGTTCAATCCGGAGCTGGAGCGTGCGCGCTTCTGGATGACCTTCGGCGACGAGTACATCAAGCACCTGACCGTGCTGCAGAATGTCGGCATGACGCGCATCGACCCGGTGCGTTACCAGGGCAAGGACATCATTCCGCTGCAATTCCTCGCCGCGGTGCTGCCCAAACCCGAATCCTTGGGCGAGACGACCAAGGGCAATACGAACATCGGCGTTATCGCCACCGGCGAGGCGCTCGACGGGTCGGGCGAAAAGACGTTTTACATCAACAATATCTGCAGCCACGAGGCTGCTTACGAGGAAACCGGCAACCAGGCGGTTTCCTATACCACCGGCGTACCCGCGATGATCGGCAGCGCGATGATGGTCACCGGAAAGTGGTCGGGAGACGGTGTGTTCAACATGGAACAGATGGACCCAGATCCCTTCATGGAGATGCTGAACGAGCATGGCCTGCCGTGGCAGGTAAAGGAGCTGGACGGGCCGGTGGATTTCTGATGACTTTGCGCGGCGGTTGCCTCCTTGCGGTTTTCGTGCTGGCCGCGTGCACCACGCCGGAACCGGCAGGCGAGGAGGACGCCACCGTTGCGTCCGAACCCGAGATGACGGTCGCCCCCGAGAACATGCCCACGCCGCCAGGCTTGCTGCTCTCGGAAAAGGATAAAGCCACCTGTCTTGCAAACGGCGGCACCGTCGAACGTCGCGGAATGATGCAGACGGAAACCTGCGTCACTGCATACTCCGACGCCGGCAAGGTCTGTACGGACGGCGACGACTGTGAGGGTAAATGCCTTGCCTACGGACAGGTCGGTAGTCCGCCGGGCGCGAAGGTCGAGGGGATTTGCGAGCGGGACGACCGGACCTTCGGCTGCTTCGGTATCGTGGAAGACGGGGCGATCGAGGCTGGTCTGTGCGTGGATTGATCTTGCTAGGCAGTGCAGCTCTTGCAGCTTGCGCTAGCCCGGTAGAGGAGGATGTTCCGCGCGCCGCGATCGACGTGAGCTGGCCGCGACTTCCTGAAGACGCCGACTTCGGCCAAGTCAGTGCGGTCGAGGCGGACAGCCACGGGCATATCTTCGTGCTGCACCGGGCCGGTCGCGAATGGGAGGAGCCGTTTCCCGACGAGCCCATCGCCGAACCGACGGTCTTCATGTTCTCGCCCAGCGGCGCGCTGCTCGGTAAGTGGGGTGCGGGTGAGTTCGTCATGCCGCACGGCCTCTCGGTCGATGCGGGGGACAACGTCTGGATCACCGATGTCGCGCGCGAGCAGGTCATCCAGTTCGATCACGAGGGCAACCAGCGAATGGTGCTCGGGACACGTGGCGTGTCGGGGGAGGACGAGAGCCATTTCGGTCGTCCAGCCGACATCGCCTTCATCGGCAATCGCGTGCTCGTCGCCGATGGCTATGTGAACACGCGGGTGGCGGAGTTCGATCGCAGCGGCGCCTTCCTCAGCGAGTTCGGCAATTTCCGCCTCGCCCACGGCATCGCGGTTGACGAGGACCGCATCTACGTCGCTGACCGCGAGAATGCGCGCATTCAGGTGTTCGACCACGCCGGAAAACTGCTCGACAGTCGCGACACGCCGACCGGAGGGCGGCCCTATGGCGTGGCGGCGCTCGGCGGGGGCTGGCTCGTCACGGTCGAGGGCAGGGACCGGGCTGATAATTTCGGGGCGATCGTGCGCGTCTATACGCCCGAGGGTCAGCTCGAGCGTTCGCTCGATGTTGCGCTCGACGGCCGCAACGCCAGCCTCGGCCACGATATTGCTATCGGCCGCGACGGCATGGCCTATGTTACCGATGTCTATGGCGACCGAGTGGTCCGCTTCGAACTCTCGCCCGAACAGGAACCCGAGTAATGGAAACGAAAGCCGGCGATCCCGGAGCCTTCCGCAATTTCGACCTGAACCGCGTCGACAGCCCCGCCTTCGTGGTCGATGCCGCGAAACTGCGCGCCAACTGCCAGATTCTGGCCGAGATCCGCGATGCGGCGGACATCAAGGTGCTCGCCGCATTGAAGGCCTTCAGCATGTGGGCGACCGCGCCCATCGTTGGCGAATATCTCGACGGAGTGTGCACCTCGGGCCTCTGGGAAGCACGGCTGGCGAGCGAATTTTACGACGGCGAGATCGCCACCTATTCAGCGGCCTACAAGCCGGAGGAGCTGGAAGAGGTTTGCCGCCTGTCCGATCACGTCATCTTCAACTCGCCGGGCCAGATGGAGCGTGCGGCGCTGATCCTCGAGGCTGCGCGCGCGGCAGGGCAGGACTTCGATGTGGGCCTGCGGATCAATCCGATGCACCCGACGGGCGAGGTTCCGCGTTACGATCCCTCCAGCCCCGGAAGCCGGTTGGGCTTTCCCATCGACCAGCTGACGCCGGAGATCATGGACGGCGTGGAGGGCATCCACTTCCATAACCTCTGCGAGCAGGATTTCGAACCGCTCCACGCTACGTGGGACAAGGTATTCGATGCGATCGAGCCGTGGTTCGGGCAGCTGAAGTGGATCAATATGGGTGGCGGTCACCACATCACCCGCGCCGATTACCAGCGCGAGGAGCTCGTAGAATTCCTGCGCGATGCGAAGGACGATACCGGCTCGGAAATCTACCTCGAGCCGGGCGAGGCGGTGGCGCTCGACGCTGGCATCCTTGTCGGAACCATCCTCGACACCGGCTTCAACGGCGTGCCTGTCGCGGTCGCGGACATTTCGGCGACGTGCCACATGCCCGACGTGATCGAAGCGCCTTATCGCCCCGCCATGCTGGGCGAAGCGCCCGACCGTGAGGTGCCCGAAGTGCGCATCGGCGGCCCGTCCTGCCTCGCCGGCGACGTGATCGGAGACTACCGCATTCCCGGCGGCGCGGAGGTGGGCAAGCGTTTCGCCTTCCTCGACCAAGCGCATTATTCGATGGTCAAGACCAACACTTTCAACGGGGTTCAGCTGCCGAGCATCTGGCTGTGGGACAGCGAGACCGACCAGCTCGAGCTGATCCGCGAGTTCGGTTACGAGAGCTTCCGCGACCGGCTGAGCTGATCAGCCGTACCGCTCTGCCGGCCGGATCCGGTTCATCGTCAGCGCGAGGTCCGCGATCCCGGCGAACTGCCGGATCGTCTGCGCCACCATCGCCCGATCGGCTTGCGGATTCAGCGAGCCGCTTTCGAACAGATTGCCGCCCTCCAAGGCCAGCACCATGTTGCCGCCGGTGAACACGACCGCACTGCCTTTGCCCTGAAACAGTCGTTCGAGGTTTAGCAGCCGCTCGATATACTCGGGGTGGATGAGCCAACGCGCCTCGGTCTGGTCGGTGGTGTAGACGTCGAACCGGTCCTCGAATTCGGGGCTGACCATGTCCGCGAGCTGCAGCACCTGCCCGTCCAGCTTCACGCTGTCCTTCGCCCCGCCGAACAGCTTCTTGAACTGCCCGTCCTTCGCCAGCAGCGTGGTGCCGTGGAACGGGCGCTCGAACGACACGGACACGATCGCGCCGCGAAACACCGTGACCCAGCGGCGGTTCTTGCCCGATCCGCGCCGCTCCTGGAGGTGCGCTTCATGCAGGGTGAAGTCGTGACCCGCGGTCTCGCCTTGCCACAAATCCTCGAAATCGCGTTTCTGGTGCTTGGGGAGCAGCCAGTATTCGCGGGCGATCTCGAAGGCATCGGTGGCCTCGCAATCGTGGCAATAGGTGAGGCCCAGCGCGCCCGCGATCGCCTCGTTGATGCCGGTCTTGACCTGCTTCTTGGCCTTCTGCTTGGGAATTTGCGACCACGCCCATGCGCCAGCGAAGGCAAAGCCCGTCAGCCACAGCTTCGGCGTAAATTCGATCGGTACGAGGATGAAGAAAAACGCGGCCAGCGGGAGGAGTACCATGCCTGCCTTCCACACCCGGTCCCACGATTGCGCCACCGCATCGGCGCGGACCTGCGCCTGGCCTTCCAGCCACGCGCCGAGCTCGCCCGCCATCAGCCGATCCGCGTCGGGATACTCGATCACGCCCTACTTCCCCCGTTAACGCCTTCGGTCTATCATAGGGGACGAAACGTAAAAGGGGGGTTTTACCGTGTTCGAAGTCGCCAGCGCATTCTGGACGTCCGTCGCTCTGTTCCTGGGGGCCGGCCTCGTCATCCTGCTGATCGTGATCTACAACAGGCTGGTTGCCCAGCGTCAGAACGTGAAGCAGGGCGTCGCCGATATCGATGCGCAGCTGCGCCAGCGGCACGATCTCATCCCCAATCTGGTCGAGACGGTAAAGGGCTATGCCGGGCACGAGCGCGAGACGCTCGACGCAGTGATTTCCGCGCGCAACCAGGCCGCCAATGGCCCCATCACCTCCAGCGACGAACAGGGCCTGCGCGTCGCGCTCGACCGCCTGCTGGCCTTGAGCGAGAGCTACCCCGACCTCAAGGCATCCGCCAATTTCCAGGAATTGCAGCGCGAGCTCTCCCATGTCGAAGACAAGCTCGCCGCCGCCCGCCGCGCGCTGAATGCCGCCGTGTCGCGCTACAACACCGCGCGTGAAAGCTTCCCGGCGGTACTGTTCGCCGGCCTGCTCGGCTTCAAGGAGGCGGATTTCCACCGCCTCGACGACAGCGAGAAGGGCACGGTCGACCAGGTGCCGTCGATCAGCTTCCAGTAGCACGTTCTCAGGAACGACCCATCGCAACATACGCCCGCCGCACCCCGCGGCGGGCTTGCACATTTTCGCCGTGTATTCACTTGCGTTTCATGACCCACGAACTATACGCCGCGCTCCCGCTGCCCCAAGGACCCTTCCTAACCGCAAGGCAGCTTGTCGTTTCATGGTCCGCTAGGACCGTTTAGGGGGTCCCTTGAGTTGCAGTATTTTCCCGACGCCAAGGCTGTAGTCCGCGCTCTTCGTCCTGAAGAGCCGGTCATCCTCAACCGCCCGCATGCCGCGGCGCGCGCTGCCCGTTTCTTCGTCGAGAAGTTTCCGGGCAAGTCGCTCTATGCGGTGAAGGCGAATCCGTCGCCCGAGCTCCTGCAGATCCTGTGGGACAATGGCGTGACGCATTACGACGTCGCCTCCATTGCGGAAGTGCGTCTCGTGCGTACTACGCTGCCGCAGGCGACGCTCTGCTTCATGCACCCGGTCAAATCCCCCGGCGCGATCCGCGAGGCCTATCACAAGCACAGCGTGAAGACCTTCAGCCTCGATAGTGTCGAGGAACTGGAGAAGATCGTCGACGCCTGCCGTGACGAAGACGGCAACGCGGCCACCGACCTGCGTCTCTGCATCCGCCTGCGCGTCTCGAGCGAGCATGCGGCGTTGAGCCTCGCCGCCAAGTTCGGCTGCGACCTCACCGAAGCACCCGCGTTGCTGCAGCAGACCCGCCAGCATTGCGACTGGCTGGGCGTGTGCTTCCATGTCGGCAGCCAGGCGATGAGCCCATTCGCCTATGTCCAGGCCATCGACCGCGTGCGCGCGGCCATCGCCGAAGCCTCGGTCGTGATCGATATGATCGACGTCGGCGGCGGCTTTCCCAGCGTCTATCCCGGCATGGAACCGCCGCCACTGGAAGATTACTTCAAGATCATCCACCAGCACTTCTATGCCCTGCCGATCGCCTATAATGCGGAGCTGTGGTGCGAGCCCGGCCGTGCACTAAGCGCGGAATATTCATCGCTGGTGGTGAAGGTCGAGAAGCGCAGGGGGGAAGAACTCTACATCAACGACGGCGCTTACGGCGCCCTCTTCGATGCCGCACATGTGGACTGGAAATTCCCCGTCCGTGCGCTGGAAGATGATCTGATCAAGCCGGAGATGGACTTCGCCTTTTACGGTCCGACCTGCGACGATGCCGATTACATGCCCGGCCCCTTCGCCCTGCCGGAAGATATCCAGGCGGGCGATTACATTGAGATCGGCATGCTCGGCGCATACGGCGCAGCAATGAAGACCGACTTCAACGGCTTCGGCGCAGCCGAGCGCATCATCGTGCAGGACGAGCCGATGGCCAGCCTCTACGACGGTAGCCGGGTGCGGCCCGAGGCGGACAATGTGGTGAGCCTTCGCTGACCTCTTAGCCGTGCTCGGCCCGGTGGCGGTCTAGCACGGGTTTCACGCGGCCGAGCGCCTTGCCGATCAGTGTCGGAAATTCCTCTTCGCCTAGCTCGCGCACGGCATTGTGCGCGGCGGCCACGCGGCGCGCGTCGGCCCAGTCGATGCCCAGTTCGATGGCCCAGTCCCTGAATTCGTCGGCAGCGCCCGCTTCAGGGGTAAGCGCCTTGTCCAGCGTCGGATGGAAGCTTAGTCGTCCGGTCATCGGCAGGGCCGACAGCGGGAAGCCCTTGTCCAGGAAAACCAGCGTATCGTCCACATGGATCGTCCCGCTAGCGCGGTGCAGGGCGAGGATCGAAGAGAAGTGCACCGACTCGTCATCGCAGACCAGCGGCATGCCCTTCGGCTGGGAGAAGGCAAAGGTATCGCCGAACTTCTCGGCCAGCGCCGGTTCTTCGCAGCGCGTGGCGTGCCAGGGCAGGTCGGGCAGTTTCTCGTGATGGCGCGCGGTGCCGTAAAGCGTCGCCTCCGGATAAGTGCGATGCATCCACTCGCAATGGAGCGTGTGGTAGGGATGCAGGTTGATGATCGCATCGAGCTTGCGACCTTCGTCGGTCAGCGCGTCGACCTGCTGGCGGACCGGGGCGGGCAGGGTGTAGCTGTCGAGGAACACGAAGCGGCCGTTGTCCCGCCGCACCAGCGAGCACTGCGTGCCGATGTCGAGCAGGCCGCCGACCCGCACCTCGCCGGTTATGCGCCAAAAGCCATCGGCAAGTCGGGTCATCGTCTCGGGCATCGCAATTCCTTCGTTGGGGGTGCTGACCCTACGCCCGCCGCGCCCGATATATCCCCGAACTGGATGCCAGAGCGACGATTTGGAATTCCGCTTGCGTCCTCTCCAACCCTTGCCGACAATGCGGGCGAGAGGAGAGAGGCCGCCGATGATCGAATTTTTCACAGCGCCAGCGCCGAACGGGTGGAAGGTCGCCATCATGCTCGAGGAATGCGGGCTGGACTACGTGCCACGCTGGATGAACCTTGCTGCGGGCGACCAGCACACGGAAGACTACCTCGCGATCAATCCCAATGGCCGGATCCCTGCGATAACCGATCATGCGCCGGAGGACGGCGGCGATCCGGTGACGATCTTCGAATCCGGTGCGGTGCTGTTGTATCTCGCGCAAAAGTCGGGCCGCTTCCTGCCCGAGGATGTGCGCGGCCGGTCGCGTGTGCGGCAATGGTTGTTCTGGCAGGTGGGGCATCTTGGCCCGACGCTGGGCCAGCACGGCCACTTCCACCTCTATGCCGAGGAGAAGCTGCCTTACGCCATCGAGCGGTTCCACCGCGAGGCGCTGCGTGTGTACGGAGTGATGGACCGCCAGCTCGCCGACAACGAGCACATCGCGGGCCCGGATTATACCATCGCCGACATGGCCTGCTTCCCTTGGGTGCGAACATGGAAGGCGCAGGATATCCCGCTGGAGGACTTCGCCCATGTGAAGCGCTGGTACGATGCGCTCAAGCAACGCGAGGGGCTGCGGCGCGGCGTCGCACTCGGCAGCGACATGGCGCGGCGCGGGGAGATGAGCGATGAAGAGCGCAAGAACCTGTTCGGCACCGACAAGGCGAGGGTGCAATGAGCGTTCCGGTGGAGTTCTTCTTCGATTTGTCGAGCCCGTGGACGCGGCTCGCCTTCGCGAATATCCGCCCGGCGCTGGACGGACTGGACTACTCTATTCGCTGGCGGCCCTTCCTGGTGGGTGGGGTGTTCAATGCGGTGAACCCGTCGGTCTATGAGAGCCGCAAGCCGGAAAATGCGGCGAAGCTGGCCCGCAGCTTCGAATGGCTGAAGCAATGGGCGCAGTTGGCCGGTGTCGGGATGAACTTTCCAACCGAGCATCATCCGCTGAAATCGGTCCACGCCATGCGATTCTGCTGCGCGCTCGAAGACGACCAAGAGGCGCTGGAGCGTTTTGCCCATGCTGCGTTCGAGGCCTATTTCACCGAGGGGCGCAATCTCGACGATCCGGCGGAGCTGGTGGCGGTTGCGAATGATTGCGCTTTCGATGGGGCTGCACTCGCCGAGCAAGCGACCAGTCAACCGATAAAGGATCGCCTGCGCGCCAATACGGAAAAAGCGATCGAGCGCGGCGCGTTCGGTTCGCCCACGCTGTTCGTCGGCGGCGAGCACATGTATTTCGGGAACGACCAACTGCCGCTGGTGCGGCAGAAGGTTGCCGAGCTCGCCTAGTCGTCGAAGCCGACGAAGCGCGCGGCTTCGTCCACCTCACGCCGCGTAATCTTGACCGGGTTGGCAGGGAACTCCTCGTCCGGCCAGCCCATCGCGACGGTCTTCATGATCACCTGATCGTCCGGGATGTTCGCATGTTCGCGCACAACCGGGCTTTGCATGATGCCTTGCGAATTGATGACGCAGCCGAGCCCGCGCGACCATGCCGCATTGACCAGCGCGGTGGTGACCGCGCCGCAATCGAACGGCGTATCGTCGCTGCCGGAGAGTTCCTTGTCGTAGGTCACGATCACGCAAACGGGGGCGTCGAACTGACGGAACCCGCGCAGAACCCAGTCCTGCCGGGCCTCCTTGTCGTCGCGCTCGATCCCCATGGCCTCGAACAGCTGGACCGCGCAGCCGATCTGCCGCTCGCGGTGCTTGCCCGCGAAGGGCTCTCCGCGGCGGAATTCGCGGCTGTCCGGCTCGCCAGCGAGGATGCGCTCGGTATTGCCCTTGCGGATCCGGTCGAGCGGGTCGCCGGTGATGACGTGGAAGTTATAGGGCTGGGTGTTCATCGAGGAGGGCGAGCGCATGGCCAGCGCCAGAACCTCCTCGATCAGGTCGCGCGGCACCGGCTTGTCCAGATAGCCGCGGATGGAGCGGCGGCCGTTGACCACCTCGTCGAATGTCATGTCCGGATTGCCGCTCATTACTCTCTCCCGAATGCGTTTCGAAAGGGGACTTAGCGTGCAAAACGCGCAGGGCAAAATACCTTACGGCCGCGCCTGCGGCAGGCAGGTGCCGATGGCCGGATCGGGGAACAGGCGGCAGTCGAAATAGACGATCGGGTCGCGGCCTTGGCGGGCGGGTAGGTAGCTAAAGCGCAGGGTGCTGCGCGCGGCGAAGGGGAGGGGGAGTTCGCCCGGCATGTCCGAGGCGTTGCTCCAACCATAGACCTGACAGTATCGATTGCCGGGGCACAAGGCGCGCGCCCTATCGACGAGCGCTTGCGGCGAATCGCCGCCGGAGACGAGAACGAAGTGGACGCCGGGATCGGGCGATCCGGCATTGGCAGTCGTCGAGGGGGAGGGAGCCGCACTGCTGCTGTCACTCGCTCCGTCGGCGGTGATGGTGCGGATCGCGACGCCCTCGTCCACCAGTTGCGGAAGGAGGTCGGCAGGTCGCTCGACGGCCTGTGCCCGGCTGCGCAGCGCGAGCGGGTCCGGCTCGCCCCCGGCATAGCGGGCGGAGAAGCCGCGCTGCGTACCCCACGCACCTTTCCAGCGCAGGAAGATATGCGGCCCGACCACTGCGACCTTGTCGAGCGAGGGCGACCAATAGGGGTAGACGTAATCGGCGTGATAATGCGTGGCCGTGCCGACCGCCTGATGCACATAGCCGCCGAGCGCTTCCTCGGCCCGGGCGCGGGCATTGCGCCATGCCGCATCCGAATAGCGCCGCGCGAGCGAGCCGTCGCAGGTAAAGGTGAACTGGCAGCCGGTCGGGCGCTGCGATCCTTCGAACACCACGCCGCAGACCGTATTCGCAAAGGCCGGGTGGCGCGTACGGTTGAGCACCACCTGCATCACCGCGCGCTGGTCCGCATCGCCGCCGCCCGCTTCCGCCATGGCGGCCAGCGCCAGGCAATCGCGGGCGCGGGTGCGGTCGGCGCTATCGCCGCTAAAGACGAATGGCGCGATGGGCGAGAGCGCGGCGGGATCGATCGGTACGGCGGCGTTGCGCGCCTGCGCGTCGTCTGAGGCGAGTTCCGACGTCAGCACCGTGTCCTCGGCGGAAGCCGGCAGGTCGGGAATAACGAGCGGCTGCTCGGTGGCCTCGACCTGCCCCTGCTCGGGCTCGGGATAAGCCTGAAAGATCGCGAGCAATAGCAACGGCAGCAGCACGAGCGCTGCCAGCGCAGCGAACGGCCCGATACCGTCGGGCTTGTCGGATTGCTCTGTGTCCATCACCGGCAATGTAGGAATGCGCGCGGGCGCGAAACAGGCGAAGGCGTCAGGCCGCCTGCTTGAGCTCGAGCTCCAGCCGGCCCCATATCTCGACCAGTGCCTCGACCAGCCCGTCCATCATCGCGGGCGTATGGGCGGGGCCGGGCGTGAAGCGCAGGCGCTCCGTCCCGCGCGGCACGGTCGGGAAATTGATCGGCTGCACATAGACGCCATATTCGGCGAGCAGGATATCGCTGATCTTCTTCGCGCGCACCGGGTCGCCGACCATCAGCGGGACGATATGCGTGACGCTGTCCATCACCGGCAGGCCGACATCGCGCATCTTCTGCTTGAGCGTGCTGGCAGCGGCCTGCTGGCCATCGCGCTCTTCGCTGCTTGCCTTGAGGTGGCGGACCGCCGCCAGCACGCCCGCGACCAGCACGGGGCTGAGCGAGGTGGTGAAGATGAAGCCGGGCGCGTAAGAGCGAATGCAGTCGATGATGCGCGTATCGGCGGCGATATAGCCGCCCATCACGCCGAACGCCTTGCCCAGCGTGCCTTCGATGATGTCGATGCGGTGGGCCGCCTCGTCGCGCTCAGTGATGCCGCCGCCGCGCTTGCCATACATGCCGACGGCGTGGACTTCGTCCACATAGGTCA
This sequence comes from uncultured Erythrobacter sp., assembly GCA_947499095.1. GTDB lineage: Bacteria > Pseudomonadota > Alphaproteobacteria > Sphingomonadales > Sphingomonadaceae > Qipengyuania. The sequence continues at coordinate 92,729 of CANMMR010000004.1, read as the reverse complement.
GCGCATTGTATTTCTCGGCCAGGTCGCAGATCGCGTGGATCGGGGCAACGTCGCCATCCATCGAATAGACGCTTTCGAAGGCGATCAGCTTGGGCGTCGCCTCGTCCTCGGCGGCTAGGAGTTCTTCCAGATGCTCGAGGTCGTTGTGGCGGAAGACGCGCTTTTCGCAGCCCGAATTGCGGATGCCGGCAATCATGCTGGCGTGATTTAGCTCGTCGGAAAAGATCACGCAGCCCGGCAACAATTTGGCGAGCGTCGAGAGCGTCGCGTCGTTCGAGACATAGCCGCTGGTGAACAGCAGTGCGCCGTCCTTGCCGTGGAGGTCGGCCAGCTCATGCTCCAGCTGGATGTGGTAGTGTGTATTTCCGCCGATGTTGCGTGTGCCGCCCGACCCTGCGCCGACGTCGTGCAGCGCCTCTTCCATCGCCTCGATCACCTTGGGATGCTGGCCCATGGCGAGGTAGTCGTTGGAGCACCACACGGTGACCGGCTTCGGTCCGTTATGGCCGGCAAAGCAGCGCGCATTGGGGAAGGCCCCTTTGTTGCGCAGGATGTCGATGAACACGCGATAGCGGCCCTCCGTGTGGAGGCGGTCTATGGCTTCGTCGAAAATCTGGTCGTAGTTCACGCGGGAACCGTCCCGTATCGGCGCCGCGCAGTCGCGGCCAAGTTCGGGCGCGACATAGTGCGAATGGCGGCGCAATTCCACCGCGATCTTTGCGAATCGTTCGCAAGGTTCAGAGGTGGACTAGACCCTTCAAGCCGTGCGCGGCGAACGCTTCGGTCAGCTGCTCGAAATCGTCCATCGGGCCGGTGGTAACCGCGAAATCGGGCACCTCGCGTTCCATCTCCTGCCCCTGGACGAGGCGCGCAATCTGCCGCGCGATGCCCTTTGCGCCGTCGATGAAGGTCACATCCTTGCCGAAGGCTTCGCGCAATTCAGGCTCCAGCAGGGGAAAGTGGGTGCAGGCGAGGACCACCGTATCGAGGTCCTCGCCTCCCGGCTGGAGGACGAGGCCCGATGCGGCCTTGGTCACCTCGTCGACGCAAATCTCCTCGCCGCGCAGCTTGGCCTCGCCCAACGCAACCAGCCCGCTAGCGCCGTAGCGCAGCAGCGTCTTACCCTGCGCGAATTCGCGTTCGAGGTCGTCGACATAACTTTGGCGGACGGTCGAATCGGTGCCCAGCAGGCCGATGGTTCCGGTTTTGGTGATCTCGGCGGCAGGCTTGATTGCCGGAACGGTGCCGACGATCGGCGTCTCCAGCACTTCGCGTACCATGCCCAGTGCGATCGTGCTGGCGGTGTTGCAGGCAATGCAGATCAGCCGGGGCTGCCAGCGCTCCGCCATCCGGCCCAGCAGCCCGGCGACGCGAGCGGCGACTTCGGCCTCGGTCTTGGTGCCGTAAGGCAGGCCGGCCATGTCGGCGGCATAGATCACCGGAGCATCGGGCAGCAGCTCGCGCAGCTCGGCCAGCACGGTCAGCCCACCGACGCCGGAATCGAACAGCAGGATGGGGGCAGAGGGCGACAATTTATCCAAATCCGTTCATCCTGAGCTTGTCGAAGGATTGCGCTTCACCTTAGACTCTGGGGTAGAAGAAAATGCAGCCCTTCGACAAGCTTGGGGCGAACGGTTAGGGGACATCGCATGGATTTCGGAAGCGGTTTCACCATCACCACGCTCTATGCCGCGCTGCTCGGCTACGGCTTCGGCTCGATCCCCTTCGGCCTGATCCTCGCACAACTGGCGGGCAAGGGCGATATCCGTCAGCAGGGCAGCGGCAATATCGGCGCAACCAATGTGTTGCGCACCGGCAGCAAGGGGCTGGCGGCGGCGACGCTGCTACTCGACCTGCTGAAGGGCTTCGTGCCGGTGTTTTTGGCCGGCTTGTGGTTCTGGCAGGACATGGGCTGGACGGCGCTGTTTGCCGTGCTCGGCCACTGCTTCCCGATCTGGCTCGGCTTCAAGGGCGGCAAGGGCGTGGCGACCAATGCGGGCGTTGCCTTCGGCCTGATGTGGCCGCTGGGCGCGATCTACGCGGTGACATGGCTCGGCCTGCTGGCCATCACGCGGATCAGCTCGCTCGCCGGGATGGCCGCTGTGGTGGCGACCGCGATTGCGGCGTGGTTCATGGACGTCCGCACCTTCGCCATCGTCATGACGCTGATTGCCGTACTGGTGCTCTGGCTCCACCGCGAGAACATCAAGCGGCTGATGGCCGGGACCGAACCGAAGGTCGGCTCCAAGGGGTGAGCGCGCCGCTTTCGCAAGACGAGGCTTTCGCCCGCATCCGGCTGCTGCGCTCGCCCAATATCGGGCCGGTTAGCTATGCACAGTTGCTTGCGCGGTTCGGCACGGCGGCCGAGGCGCTGGAGGCGCTGCCCGAGCTCGGAAAGAAGGGCGGCCGGCAATATCGCGCCGCGCCTGCCGACCGGATCGAGCGCGAGGTGGACGGCGTGCGCAAGGCGCGCGCGCGATACCTCTTCCACGACCAGCCGGACTATCCCGCGCTTCTGGCGCAGATCGACGGCGCGCCGCCGATCCTGACCTGGCGCGGCGACCTGTCGCTGGCGGCCAATCCTTGCGTGGCGATCGTCGGCGCACGCAATGCCAGTGCTGCGGCGGTGAAGCTGGCGCGCGAGTTCGCGCAAGGATTGGCCGAGGCGGGGTTCACCGTCGTTTCGGGCCTCGCTCGCGGGATCGACGGCGCAGCGCATGAAGGCGCTTTTCCGCGCACCATCGGCGTGATCGCCAGCGGAATCGACATCGCCTATCCGCCGCAGCATGCCGAGCTGCAGGAGCGGATCGCGAGCGAGGGGCTACTGCTGGCCGAACAGCCGCCGGGCACCGAGCCGCGCGGCAGCCACTTCCCCAGCCGCAACCGCATCATCGCCGGGCTCGCGGGCGGCACGCTGGTGGTGGAGGCGGCGGTCAAGTCCGGCAGCCTCATCACCGCGCGGCTGGCGGGCGAGGCGGGGCGCGAGGTCATGGCGATCCCGGGTTCGCCGCTCGAAGCGCGCAGCCACGGCTGCAATCACCTCATCCGCGAAGGCGCGGTGCTGGTGCAATCGCCCGAGGATGTGGTCGAGCTGCTCAGCACCTTCGACGGAAACCCGCGCAGCACCTTCCGCGAGCCGGTGGAGCAGTTCGATTTCGAACCGTCCGAACTGGCCGAAGCCGAACCGGCGGACATCGCATCGCTGCTGACCACTGCGCCGGTCGCCATCGACGAACTGATCCGTCAGTCGGGGACAAGCGCGGCGGCGGTGCAATTGGCGCTGCTTGAGCTGGAGATCGCCGGGCGGCTGGAGCGACATGCGGCTGGGCGGGTGAGTTTGGTTTCGTGAGAGAAGCAGATCCCAAATCAACATTCCGGAAGGCTCGCTCGGCCTGGATGAGATTTATCCTCGGCGGTCTCGCCTGGTTTGTTGGTTGCTTGATTGTAACCGGGTCATTCGACCTTTCGAGAACCAGTGAGCTCGGCGTTGTATTTGGCGGAATGGCGCTTGTCGCTTTGCTTAGCGGGATTGATTTGCATCGTATCCGCTGCTCCCGGTGTGGCCACTCCCCGTTCAAGGGGCATTTCATACCCAGAGGGCATCCGGCAGAAATCTGTCCGGAATGCCAAGCTGATCTCAGACGACTATAGCGCTTGACGCCCCCAAAACCCGATCCCCATTTTCGCGCGTATACGCACGTACACACGTAAGGGACTGCCCGAACCACAATGCAACTCGTCATCGTAGAATCGCCGGCCAAGGCGAAAACAATCGAGAAATACCTCGGCAAGGACTTCAAGGTCCTCGCCTCCTACGGCCATGTCCGCGACCTGCCGCCCAAGGACGGCAGCGTGCGGCCGGACGAAGGCTTCGAGATGGACTGGGAGCTTTATCGCGACAAGCAGAAGCGCTTCAAGGAGATCAGCGATGCGGCGAAGGGCGCGGACCGTCTGGTCCTCGCCACCGACCCCGACCGTGAGGGGGAGGCGATCAGCTGGCATGTGCGCGAACTGCTGGCCAAGCGCAAGACGCTGCCCAAAGAAGTCGACCGCGTCACCTTCAACGCGATCACCAAGCAGGCCGTCACCGATGCGATGAAGGCACCGCGCGAGCTCGACCAGCCGCTGATCGACGCCTATCTCGCCCGCCGCGCGCTGGACTATCTCTACGGCTTCACGCTCTCGCCCGTGCTGTGGCGCCGCCTTCCGGGTGCGAAGAGCGCGGGCCGCGTGCAGTCGGTGGCGCTGCGCCTGATCGTCGACCGCGAGATCGAGATCGAACATTTCCGGCCCGACGAGTACTGGTCGGTCATCGCCAAGCTGCAGCAGGACGGCAGCGAATTCGACGCGCGGCTGGTAAAGTTCGACGGCAAGAAGCTGGAGAAGCTGACGCTCGGCGACGAAGGCAGCGCGATGGCTGCGAAGAAGGCGGTGGAAGCTGCGAACTTCACGGTCGAGGAGGTCGAGACCAAGCCCTTCAAGCGCAATCCTTCCCCGCCGTTCACCACCTCCACCCTGCAGCAGGAAGCCGCGCGCAAGCTGGGCTTCTCCGCCAGCCACACCATGCGCCTCGCCCAGTCGCTCTACGAGGCGGGCGCGATCACCTATATGCGGACCGACGGCGTGAGCATGGACGGAAGCGCGATTGCCGCCTGTCGTAAGGCCGTGGCCGATCGCTACGGCGGTCATGCGCTCCCCGACAGCCCGCGCATTTACAAGACGAAAGCCAAGAATGCGCAAGAAGCGCACGAGGCGATCCGGCCGACAGAATTCAACCGTGACCGCGCGGGTTCGGGCGACGAGGGCAAGCTTTACGACCTCATCTACAAGCGCGCGATGGCGAGCCAGATGGCCGCCGCCCAGCTTGAACGCACCAGCGTGACGCTGCGCGATCCGACCGGCGGGCACGAGCTTCGCGCAACCGGGCAGGTGGTAAAGTACCCCGGCTTCCTCGCCGTCTACCAGGAAGGCCGCGACGATGCGGGCGACGATGACGAGGACGGCCTCCTGCCGGCTATCTCCAAGGGCGACAGCCCGCTGAAAAAGGGCGTCGAGGCGAACCAGCACTTCACCCAGCCGCCGCCACGTTTCTCCGAAGCGAGCCTAGTCAAGCGGCTGGAGGAACTCGGCATCGGGCGCCCTTCGACCTACGCCAGCACCATCCAGACCCTGCGCGACCGCAATTACGTCCGTATGGAAAAGAACCGTTTCTTCGCCGAAGAATCGGGCCGGTTGCTGACCGCCTTCCTCGAACGCTTCTTCGAGCAGTATGTCGCCTTCGACTACACGGCGGGGCTAGAGGACGAGCTCGACACGGTCAGCGACGGGCGCGAGGACTGGAAGAAGCTGCTCGAAGCCTTCTGGCGCGACTTCAAGCCCAAGACCGAAGAGGTGATGGAGAAGAAGCCCTCGGAAGTGACCGAGGTGCTCGACGGCTTTCTAGCCGATTACCTCTTTCCCGAACGCGCCGACGGAAAAGACCCCCGGCATTGCCCGCTGTGTGAGACCGAGGGCCGTGAGGGCGGCAGGCTCGCCTTGCGCGGTGGCCGCTACGGCGCATTCGTCGCTTGTGCGAACTATCCCGAGTGCAAATACACCCGTCAGTTCGCCAAGCCCGGCGGGGTCGATGCCAATGACGGTGCGGACGACGGCGTGATGGGCGAACACCCCGACACCGGCCTGCCGATCGAGCGCAAGAGCGGGCGCTTCGGCCCCTATGTCCAGATGGGCGAGGGCAAGGAAGCGCAGCGCGCGAGCATCCCCAAGGACCTCGACGATTTCGATCTCGAATGGGCGATCAAGCTGCTCGGCCTGCCGCGCATCGTCGGTGAGCATCCGGAGACCGGCAAGGAAATCGAAGCCGCAATCGGGCGTTACGGGCCATACCTGCGGCACGATGGCAAATATGCGAAGCTGCAATCGACGCGCGATGTCTTCGAAACGGGCATGAATGCGGCGGTCACGCTGCTTGCCGAAGCGGCCAATCGTAAAGGCGGCGGGCGCGGCAAGGCTGAACCGATCAAGACGCTCGGCGAACATCCGACCAGCGGGGCCGAGATGAAGGTCATGCCCGGCCGCTACGGCCCCTACGTCACCGACGGCACGACCAATGCGACGATCCCCAAGGACATGAAGCCCGAGGACCTGACCGAGGCGCAGGCCATCGAACTGATCGATGCCCGTGCTGCGAAGGGCCCGGCGAAAAAGAAGAAGGCTCCGGCAAAGAAGAAGGCTGCTGCGAAGAAAAAGGCCCCGGCCAAGAAGAAGGCCGCTCCGAAGAAAAAGCCTGCCGCGAAAAAGGCGGCCGACTGATGGGCAAGGAGCATTTCGAGCGGCACAAGCAGCCCTGGACCGGCGAGGAGGCGGGCCAGCTACGCACGCTCGCCGCCAAGGGTCAGGGCCTCAAGCAGATCGCCAAGGCGCTGGGCCGCAGCGAGGAATCCACCAAGGATTTCGCGAAGAAGAACAAGATCAAGGTGGCAAAGAAGCGGTAGCCCGCTGACTGCCTTTCACCTTGACCTGAACGAGAAGGGGCAGCGCCGGACGAACCGGCGCTGCCCCTTTCAACTCGGCCAATCAGAAGCTGGTCGGCAGGTGGCTGTAGCCCGTTTCCATGTCCGGTGCACCGTTCGGATAGAAGCTGTTCCCGACCCATTCGCCGCCGGGATAGCGTTCCAGCAGATAGTCGTACCAGCTCTGGCCTGGAGCGGGGTTGCCGCCGGCCACTGCGAGGGTGTCGGCGTCACTCATATCCTTGATGAACGTCATTGCATGCCTCCATGTCAGTAGGGAGGCACTGTTTGCCCGGCGGACGCGATGGGCGCGATGGGTCAGGAGGGCTAGTACGGATCGGCTAGAGACGGTCGACGGAAGCCGTCAGCTCTTCCACTCCAGCCCCATTTCCTCGAACATTTCCTTGTCCTCGCTCCAGCGTTCGTCGGTCTTGACGTGCAAGAACAGGTGGACCTTCTGGCCGAGCAGTTCGGAGAGCTCCTTGCGTGCTGCTTCGCCGATGGACTTGATGCGGCTGCCGCCCTTGCCGAGCACGATGGCGCGCTGGTTGTCGCGCATGACCACGATCTGCTGGTGGATCTCGACGCTGCCATCCTTGCGCTGGATGTATTTCTCCGGTCGCACCGCGCTGTCGTAAGGCAATTCCTCGTGCAGCTGCTGGTAGAGCTGCTCGCGGGTGATTTCGGTGGCGAGGAGGCGTTCGGAGGCATCGCTCACCTGGTCTTCGGGATACATCCACGGGCCTTCGGGCATCAGGTCCGCCAGTGCCTGCTTCATCTCCGGCACGCCGTCGCCGGTAAGGGCGGAAACGAAATAGATCTCGGCGAACTCGACCTTCTCGCCAAGCTCCTGCGCCAGCGCGAGCAGCGGCTCTTTCCTGGCGACATCGACCTTGTTGAGAACCAGGATCTTGCGTTCGGGGCGGGTGGCGACCTGTTCGAGCAGAGGTTCCAGCTCGTGACGACGCTGCTTCACCGGATCGACCAGCAGCAGCACCGCATCGGCCGCTTCCGCGCCTTCCCACGCGGCGCTGACCATCGCGCGGTCGAGCCGGCGCTTGGGTGCGAAGATGCCGGGCGTGTCGACGAGGATCATCTGCGTCTCGCCATGCAGCGCGATGCCCATCATCCGCGCGCGGGTGGTTTGCGCCTTGGCGCTGGTGATCGCGACCTTCTGGCCGACCAGCTGGTTGACCAGCGTGCTCTTGCCCGCATTGGGCGCGCCGAGGACGGCGACGACGCCGCAGCGTGTGGTTTCCTGCTCGCTCATCCGAACTGCTCCATGAATGCCTGTGCGGCGGCCTTTTCGGCTTCGCCCTTGCTGGTGGCGCTGCCTTGCGCCTCGCCAACCTTGTGCACACTGACGCGGACGGTGAAGCGCTGCGCGTGGTCGGGGCCGGAGCGCTCGACGATCTCATACTGCGGCGGCGCGCGGCGATTGCCTGCGGCCCATTCCTGCAGCGCGCTCTTGGGATGCTTGGCCTTGCCCGCACCGCTTTCCAGCGCCGGGCGGAACAGCTGGTGGACGAGCTCTTTCGACGCCTCGAACCCGTTGTCGAGGAATTGCGCGCCGAGCAGGCTTTCGACCACGTCGCCGAGGATGTTGTCGCTGTCGCGCCCACCATCGGCGCGTGCCTGCTTGGAGATACGGATATGGTCCGCCAGCCCTATACCGCGCGCAACTTGAGCGCACATCTCGCGGCTGACGATCGCATTGAGGCGCTGGGCTAGCTTCCCCTCCGGCGCCTCGCTCTTGGCAAACAGCCAGTCGGCGATGGACAGGCCGAGCACGCGGTCGCCGAGAAATTCGAGCCGTTCGTAGTCGCGTGTTTCGCCCATGCTGCCATGTGTCAGCGCGGCGACCCAGCGGGCCTCGTTGTCGACGGTAAAGCCGTTTGCGGCGAGGAAGTCGCGGGTCTCGGGTTCCAGTGTCTGAGTCATATGTCGCTCCCGATCCGGTCCCAGCGGGCAGCGGTGAACCAGGTCCACGGCAGCAGCCATTCCGCGCTTCCGTCCGTCGACCACAGCACCATGCTGGCGCGTGCTACCAAGAGCCGCTGATCGACGAGGCCTACGCCACCACCGGCCTGCGCTGGGAAGCGGCTGTCCTGCGAATTGTCGCGATTGTCGCCCATCACGAACAGCTGGCCTTCGGGCACCATCACCGGGTCAAAATCGTCCTTGGGCCAGGGGCCGAGGTCGATCACCGGATAGCTCTTGCCGTTCGGCAGTGTCTCGAGGAACTGCGTGTAGCGGCATGCGGGACCATCGGGCGTCTGCACTTCTTCGGCACGCATGTTGCACTGTGTGTTGAGGCTCATCGGCAGCAGGATCGGCGGGGCTGCCTGCTGCGGCACCGGTTCGCCGTTGAGAAACACGGTCCCGCCGCGCATCGCCACCGTATCGCCCGGCAGTCCGATCACGCGCTTTACGTAATCGAAGCGGTCTACCGGATGCTTGAACACCACCACGTCGCCGCGCTCCGGCACATTGCCGAACACGCGCTCGTCGGGCCCCGGCAGGCCGAGCGGCAGCGAATTCTCGTTGTAGCCATAGGGCCATTTGGCTGCGATCAGATAGTCGCCGGTGCGCAGGCCTGGCAGCATGCTCTCGCTGGGGATCGTGAAGAAGCTGAAGGCCAGCGTGCGGAACAGCAGCACCGCCAGCACCAGCTTGGCGCAGAACCACAGGAAGCTGGCCCAGCTTTCCTGTTTCGGCTCGTCGGCTAAACTTGCTTCGGCGTTCTTCGCTGTCATGCGGGGTTCTCAATCATCGCCCAGTCCCCTAGTCGCAGCCCTCGCAACCATCAAAGGATTTTCGCCCGCCATGCCGACCGCTGCCGAACTCTGGGACACTCTCGAAAACCTGCCGCGTCCGACGCTGGGCGAGCTGTTCAGCGCGAGCCGCGACGGCGGCGAAGGGGCGGACGAGCCGGGCGGGGACGAGCGGGTCGCGATGCTTTCGGGCCGGATCGAGCTGGAGGAGGGCGGCATCCTGTTCGACTGGTCGAAAACGCATCTCGACCGCGCGGTGATCGCGGCCTTCGAGGAGCTGGCCGACGCGATGGACTTCGCGGGCATGCGGGCGAAACTGTTCGGCGGCGAAGTGGTCAATCCGACCGAAGGCCGGGCGGCCGACCACGCGACCCTGCGCGGAACCGGCGACGAGGCAAAGGTCGAAGAAGCCGCCGCGCTGATCGACCGCATGGGCATGCTGGTCGAGGCGATCCACCAGGGCGCGCTGGGCGAGATCGAGCACCTGATCCACATCGGCATCGGCGGCAGCGCGCTCGGCCCGGCGCTGGGCGTCGACGCGCTGTCCCGCGATCTCAGCTATTGCGACGTTCACGTCGTCTCCAACATCGACGGCGTGGCGCTGGAGGCTGCTTTTGCGAAATGCGATCCGGCCAAGACGCTGATCGCGGTCGCCAGCAAGACCTTCACCACCATCGAGACGATGACCAATGCCGAAAGCGCGCTCAAATGGCTGCGCGAGAATGGCGTATCGGACCCGTCGGGCCGCGTGATCGCGCTGACTGCCAATCCCGAAGGCGCGGTCGAGTGGGGCGTGGACGAAACGCGCATCCTGCCGTTCCAGGAAAGCGTCGGCGGGAGGTATTCGATCTGGTCGTCGATCGGCTTTCCCATCGCCATGGCGGTCGGGATGGACGATTTCCACGCTATGCTGGCAGGGGCCAAGGCGGTAGACGAGCACTTTCGCGACGCAGACGGCGCGGCCAATCTCGTGTTGCGGGCAGCCTTTGCCGATCTCTACTACAACCGCGTGCGCGACTGCCAGACGCGCGCGGTCTTCGCTTATGACGAGCGGCTCGGCCTGTTCCCGGACTACCTCCAGCAGCTGGAAATGGAATCGAACGGCAAGCGCGTGACCGCCGACATGAAGCCCGTCGACGGGCCGACCGCACCGATTACCTGGGGCGGAGTGGGGACCGACGCGCAGCATGCGGTGTTCCAGCTGCTCCACCAGGGCACGCATCTGATCCCGGTGGACTTCATCGCCAGCATCGCGCCGGGCGACGATCTCGACCCGGCGCATCACCGCATCCTGCTGATGAATTGCTTCGCCCAAGGGGCGGCGCTGATGGCGGGTAAGGCAGGCGAGGACCCCGCACGCAACTATCCCGGAGACCGTCCTTCGGCGACGATCCTGTGCGACGATCTCGACGCGGCCGCGCTCGGCGCGCTAATCGCGTTTCACGAACACCGCACCTTCGCCAATGCCGTGCTGATGGGCATCAATCCGTTCGACCAGTTCGGCGTGGAACTGGGCAAGCAGATGGCCAAGGCGATCGAACAGGGCGGCGAGAGCTTCGATGCCAGCACCGAGGCATTGCTGAGCGCCGCCGGGATGAAAGCATAAGCTGGCATTAACTTATGATATATTTGACTAATTCACCCGCCACGCTGTATCCGGCGCGCATCGCTTCGAGGGGAATGGCGCGTCACCATGGCCGACCGGGAAATGCTCTTGCAGGAATTTGCGAAGGCCTACGAATGGCTTCTGGCGGCGCGCGTCGCCGCCAAGGAGCGTGGCGATGAGAACGCCCTGCGCCATGCCGAGCAGAATTTCCATGCGGTCGCCGAGAGCCTTGCGCGTCTGCTCCACCACATGGACAAGCGCGCAAACGACTAGCCTGGTCGCGCACGGGGGCTGTCTCGCATGACTGTCACCATACTCTTCCTCCTCGCCGGTTTCGCCCTGCTCCTACTGGGCGGCGAGCTGCTGGTTCGTGGCGCATCGCGACTTGCCGAAAGATTCGGACTGTCGCCGATGCTGGTCGGTCTGGTGATCGTCGGTCTTGGTACCTCGACGCCCGAACTCGCGGCCAGCGTGCAGGCTTCGCTTGCCGGATCGCCGGGCATCGCGATCGGCAATATCGTCGGGTCGAATCTCGCCAACATCCTGCTGATCCTCGGCACCGCTGCGCTGATCGCACCGATTGCCGTGGGAGCGAGCGCCCTGTGGCGGGACGGTATGGTAGGCGTCGGCGGCGTCCTGCTTCTCCTACTTGCAGGGTCCACCACCGGTCTTTCGCAACTGGCCGGCGGTGCTTTCCTGTTGATCCTCGTGGCCTATCTCGCACTCGCTTACCGGCAGGAGACTGCCAGCGCCGGTGCTTCGGCGGCCGGACAGCGCACCGCGGCGGCGGAGCATGCCGATCCGGGACTCCATCCCGAGGACAGCGGCACGGCTGGCGGCGTCGCCGTGCCGATCCTGTTGTTCGTGGTGGGCACCGCCATCATCATTGCCGGGGGCTACATCCTCGTGGATGCTGCCATCGACATGGCCGCGCGGCTGGGCGTCTCTGACGAAGTCATCGGACTGACCGTCGTCGCCGCAGGTACTTCCGCTCCCGAACTGGCAACCAGCGCCATCGCCGCCTTTCGCAAGGAGAGCGATATCGCGCTCGGCAATGTGCTCGGCTCGAACATCTACAACATTTTCTTCATCGGCGGCGTGACCGGCCTCGTCGCCCCTGGGCCGATACCCGGCGGGATCATGACGGTGGATTTGTGGGTGCTCCTCGCCGCTTCGGTCGTGGCGATCGTATTTGCCTATACCGGCGGACGGCTCGGCCGACGCGAGGGCGGGGTGCTGGTCGCGGCGTATCTCGGTTTCATCGCCTATACGGTGGCTGCCGCGTAAATCGCAGCGATTGACTTTTTGCACTGCAGCATCCACATGGCTGCCATCGAAGCGCACTAGCCAGCGTGAAGCGGCGATAGGAGAGACATCCATCGCCCCGGCCGCGCCTCGGTCTCTTTTCCAAGGACTTCCCTTTTCACGCGGGTCGTTTGACACCCGCGCCGCGCCCGGACTCTATCGAGTGTCCGTCTGCGCGCCGCATATCGAATGCGAGTATCCATGACCAAATTTACCGATCTCGGGCTGTCGCAGCCCGTCCTCCAGGCCCTCGACATGAAGGGCTACGACACGCCGACGCCGATCCAGGCGCAGGCCATCCCGCCGGTGCTCGAAGGCCGCGACCTGATGGGCATTGCCCAGACCGGCACCGGCAAGACCGCAGCCTTCATGCTGCCGAGCATCGACAATCTGCGCGAGGCCGACAACCAGACGCCGTTCAAGTCCTGCCGCATGCTGGTGCTCGCGCCGACGCGCGAACTCGCCGGACAGATCGCCCAGAGTGCCAAGGATTACGGCGCGATGGCGGGCCTCAAGGTGCAGTCGATCGTCGGCGGCACCTCGGTCAACAAGGACCGCAACAAACTGCACCGCGGCACCGACATCCTCGTGGCGACGCCCGGCCGCCTGCTCGACCTGATCGACCAGAAGGCGTTTACGCTGGACAAGGTCGAAATCCTCGTCCTCGACGAGGCGGACCAGATGCTCGACCTCGGCTTCATCCACGCACTGCGCCGTATCAGCCAGCTGGTGCCCGAAGACCGGCAGACGCTGTTCTTCAGCGCCACCATGCCCAAGCAGATCCAGGAACTGGTCGGCAAATATTGTCGCAATCCGGTCAAGGTCAGCGTGACGCCCGAGAGCACCACGGCAGAACGGATCGACCAGTATCTGTTCATGGTCCAGCAGGACGAGAAGCAGACGCTGCTCGAGATGATCCTGAAGGAACGCCACGAGGTGCCCGGCAAGTTCGAGCGTGTGCTGATCTTCGCCCGCACCAAGCATGGTTGCGACCGCATCGTGAAGAAGCTCGGCCAGGCGGGCGTCCCGGCCAATGCCATCCACGGCAACAAGAGCCAGCCGCAGCGCGAACGCGCGCTCGACGAGTTCAAGCGCGCCAAGACGCCGATCCTCGTGGCGACCGATGTTGCGGCTCGCGGGATCGACATTCCCGGCGTCAGCCACGTGCTGAATTACGAGCTGCCCAACGTGCCCGAGCAATACGTCCACCGGATCGGCCGTACCGCGCGTGCAGGCCGCGATGGCGTAGCGATCGCGTTCTGCGCCGAGGACGAACGCGATTACCTCAAGGATATCCGCAAGAAGACCGACGCGGAGTTCGAGCGCTTGCCGCTGCCGGACAATTTCCGCGCCGTGGTCGAAGGTGTCGGCCCGACCAAGCGGGAACAGAAACCGCGTCTTGCCAAGCCCAAGGTGCGGCCCGCTGGCGGCGCGGCGAAGAAACCCAAGCCCAAGCAGAAGCACACCGCGCGCAAGGGCAAGCCCGAAGGCGCGGGCCAGGGTCGTCCGCAGGGTGGAAAGCCCGGGGGCGGCCGTAATCGGAACCGCAATCGCAACCGCTCGCGCGCGGCGCAGGGCTGACCGGCTGGACACACGTCTCGCCACGCGCAAATATTCTTAGATCTACTGCAGGCTGGAGCTGACTGATGGAATCGGGTTTCAAACCGAAGATAACTCCGATCGACCGCATCCAGGAAAACTTCGTCGCTCGCGTCGAGCGCAAGGCCCTGAACTGGTTATGCGCGCGGCTGCCGCGGCGGGTTTCGCCCGACATGCTGACCGCTCTGGGCATGGTCGGAGCGGTTCAGGTATTCGTGGGATATCTCGGAAGCAATGCGGACCGCGACTGGCTCTGGCTCGCGGTGGCCGGATATGTGGTCCACTGGTTCGGAGACTCGCTCGACGGCAGTCTGGCGCGGTTCCGGAAGATCGAACGCCCGCGATATGGCTATTTCCTCGATCATAGCTGCGATGGATTGGCGACGACGCTGCTGGTCGTCGGCATCGGACTGAGCCCCTATGTCGAGCTCGAGGTCGCGCTGATCGCCCTGGCCGGATATCTGCTGATGTCCATTCATGCCTTCCTGTCGGTTCGCGTTCTCGGCGAGTTGCGGCTGTCCTACATGAATGCCGGACCCACCGAGCTGCGCCTTGTCCTCATCGCGCTGACCCTGGCGATGTATTATGCAGGGCCCGAGGCGCCGATCATCTGGCAGCTCAACGGCTTCGACCTGTTCGTCGGGGCGGTAGGCTGCCTTTTGGTGGCGCTGTTCGTCATCCAGACCGTGCAGGTCGCGAGGCGACTGGCGGTGGAAGAGCCGCCGCGAAATTGAGGCTTTTTCGGCATTGAACCTTTGCGGCGAATTCGGAACTTGCCAGCGCCGCTCCAGTTGGCAAGGGACACTCTCCCGCATAGCTGACAGGAGCGCCGCATGGCCGCCAAGGGCGACACGACTGAATACGATTTCGACCTTTTCACCATCGGTGCGGGGTCGGGCGGGGTGCGCGCATCGCGTGTGTCCGCCGCGCACGGGGCGAAGGTCGCCATCGCGGAGGAGCACCGGGTCGGTGGCACCTGTGTCATTCGCGGGTGCGTGCCCAAGAAAATGCTCGTCTACGGCGCGCATTTCGCCGAGGATCTCGAGGACTGCCAGCGCTTCGGCTGGGAAATCGGCGAGCGCAAATTCGACTGGAAGACCTTGCGCGACAATGTGCTCGACGATGTGGAGAGGATCGAGGGCGCCTACACCGACACGCTCGAGAATCACGAGGTGACCATCTTCAAGGAGCGCGCTGAGATCACTGGCCCGCACGAGATCACGTTGGCGAGCGGCAAGACCGTCACCGCAAAATACATCCTGATCGCTACCGGCGCGCGCCCGCGCATGCCGGAATGTCAGGGGGCCGAGCATGCCATCAGTTCCAACGAGGCTTTCCACCTCGACGCGCTGCCGGAGAAGATCATCATCGCGGGCGGCGGCTACATCGCCAATGAGTTCGCCGGTATCTTCAACGAATTCGGTTGCGATGTGCACATCGTCAATCGCGGTGACCGCCTGCTGCGCAGCTATGACGAGGCCGTGCGTGACCGGCTGCTGCAGATCAGCACGATGAAGGGGATCAAGTTCCGCTTCAACACGACTTTCGAGTACATCAAGCCATGCGACGAGGGCGGGTACTTCGTGAAGATGTCCGATTGCGACGAGGAAAAGGCCGACCTCGTCATGTTCGCCGTGGGCCGCATTCCCAATACGGAAGGTCTCGGCCTCGATAAGGCGGGCGTGGAGCTGGGCGAAGGCGGCGAAGTCAAGGTCGACCGCTTCAGCAAGACCAATGTCGATCACATCTATGCCGTCGGCGACGTGACCGACCGGGTGCAGCTGACCCCGGTCGCCATCCGCGAGGGGCAGGCCTTCGCCGACACCGTCTTCGGCGGGCACGATCCGGTCGCGGTCGACCATGGCTGCATTCCCAGCGCGGTGTTCAGCCACCCGCCTATCGCCGCGGTCGGCATGACCGAGGGCGAAGCCAAGAATGCGCTTGGCAGCGTCAAGGTCTACCTCTCCGATTTCCGGCCGATGAAGAACGTGCTGGCGGGCCGCAACGAACGCAGCCTGATGAAGATGGTTTGCGACGGCGACAGCGGCAAGATCGTCGGCATCCACATGATCGCGCCCGAAGCGCCGGAGATGATGCAAGCCGCCGCCATCGCAGTGAAGGCGGGTCTGACCAAAGCGGATTTCGACGCGACGACCGCGATCCATCCGACGATGGCAGAAGAGCTGGTGCTGATGCGCTGACACGCAGCGTCGCGGCACAAAAAACGCCCGGCCTGCACTGGCAGCCCGGGCGTTTCTGTTTCTACCGAGAATCGTCAGTCTTTCATGAAAGCCAACAGGTCTTCACCGAGGCGCTCGGTTTGCGTGGCGAAGACGGCATGGGGCTCGCCGTCATATTCGATCAGCTTGGCACCGGACACTTTCTCGGCGACCTGTCGGCCGGTTGCATCGATCGGCACGGTCTTGTCCTTGGTGCCGTGCACGACCAGCGTCGGTACATTGAAGCTCGCGAGGTCCGGGCGGAAATCGGTGTTGGCGAAAGCGCCTGCCGATTGCAAAGTAGCCCATTGCGCGCTCATCATCGTGGTCATCCACGCCCAGTGCTTTTCCTCGTCGGAAACCTTGTTGCTGGCCCAGCCGTCGCCGTAGAAATCCTTGAAGAAATCAGTGAAGAAACCGCGGAAGTCGGTCTTCATGCCCTTGGTCATTTCGTCCAGCGCATCCTGCGGTACGCCATCGGGATTATCGTCGGTCTTCTTCATGAAGGGTACGATCGAACTGACGAGGGCGACACGGCTCACCCCTTTGCCCTCATGCCGCGACAGATACCGCGCGATCTCGCCGGCGCCCATCGAGAAGCCGACGAGCCCGACGTCCGACGTAAGGCCCAGTTCCTTCGTAGGTCTGCCAGATCGTCGGAGAATGTATCGTAATCGTAGCCGGTGGCTGCGTGGTCGGACCGGCCGAAGCCTCCCCGGTCGTAGGCAATGGCCTTGAAGCCGGAGTCGGCGAATTTCATCATGATCGGATCCCAGCTATCGCCCGATAGCGGCCAGCCATGGATGAAGATGATCGGACGGCCTTCGCCGACATGCTTGTAGCGGATACGGGTTCCGTCGCGGGTCTGGAATGAGGGCATGTGTTTGACTTTCTCTTTGCGTTTCAGTGCCCTTTTCAATTTACCCCGCCGAGAATCTTTCCACCGCCAGCTGCCCGGGTTCGATCCCTGCGGCGAGCAGTTCTTTCGGCCAGCCACTTCGCGTTGCAGCCCCTTCGGCGGCCAGCGCCATTGCGGGCGAGGTCTGCAGACCGAAGCCGCCTTGCCCGGCCAGCCAGAAGAAGCCCGTAGCCTGGGGATCGAAGCCGCAGACCGGCAGGCGGTCGGGCGTGAAGGTCCTGAGGCCGGCCCACTTGCTGGCGAGGCGCGGGATGGCGAGCGTCGTTGCCTGTTCGACGCGCCATGCGGCAAGGGCGATATCCTCTTCCTCCGGCTGCGCATCGCACGGGTCGGACGGATGCTCGTCCATCGGGCAGGCCAGCAGGCGGCCGCGCCCTTCCGGCTCGATGTAGAAGCCGGGACCGACCGTCTTGGTGAAGGCCCAAGTCGATACGTCCATGCCATCGGGCACATCGAAGGTAATGACTGTGCGCCGCAGCGGCGTGAGGCCGATAGGAGCGACGCCCGCCAGTCGCGCGATCTCGTCGGCCCAAGCTCCGGCGGCGTTGACCACGGTCCTGGCCGAGTAGCTGTTGCCCGGCGTATCGACGATCCACGCCGCGCAGTCGTGACGCAGCGACGTCACCGGTGAAGCGGTAACGATCTCGCCCCCTGCCGCGAGCAAGGCGTGCCGGTGCCCTTCGAGCAGGGCGTGCGCATCGAGTTTGCGCCCGGCCTCATCCAGCAGGGCACCGATAATCCTGTTCTCGCTATCGCGGAGCACCGGTATTAGCGAGCGCGCTTCATCGGAGGATAGGCACCGCACGTCCGGCTGCCATTCCCGATAGCCGACCTCGACGCGGTCGAGATCGCTCTCCTGCCCCTCCAGCGCGATGAACAGCGCCGGGTGCCTGCGCGCTCCCGGTTTCTCGAGCAGCGGCAGGCTCGCTGCGGTGAGTGCGCGCACCAGCGGCGCATCCATGTCGAAATGCGCGAAGGCGGCGCTGCGGCCCGAGGCGTGGACGCCGGGCGAACCCTCCGCCTCGCACACCGTCACCCGGCCATGCTGCGCCAACCGCGCCGCTGCGGAGAGGCCGGCGATGCCCGCTCCGATCACGAGGAAGTCTACCGTCTGCATGATCTGCGCACGATAGGCCGCTCTAGCGGTCTCGCATAGCGCCAGCGTAGCTCAATCGCACCGGATCGGCACGAAGCGGCGCCGCGCATTGCGCCTGCGGGCATGGCTCGCCACAACTTGCTGAACGATTCGCCGATTTCGGGGAGATTGCATGAATACGCTGGCTTCGCGCGGACAATTGCGCGCGAGTTTCATTCGGTGGACGCTCTTTACCGTGCCGCTGGTTTTCCTGCTTGGGTTCTTGAGCGGCATGGTCGGCAGCCCGGATTCGGCCTGGTTCCAGTCGCTCGAAAAGCCTGCGATCTATCCCGAGCCCAAGTGGTTCGGCATAGTCTGGTCGGTGCTCTATGTGATGATCGGCCTCGCCGTCGCCATGGTTGCCTCCGCCTGGGGCGCACGCGGACGCACCGCAGCCCTGTGGATGTTTGCGGCGCATTTCGTGTTTAATTTGGCATGGACGCCGGTGTTTTTCGGCGCGCAGAAAATCACGGGCGCGCTGGTGGTCATCGCATTGGTGGCGGTCACTCTGGTGGCAGTAATCGCGCTGTTCTGGAAGGTCCGCAAGGCGGCCGGGCTGTTGCTGTTGCCTTATCTGGCGTGGGTGTTGTTTGCCGCAGTGCTGAACTTCCAGTTCCTGCAGCTGAATCCCGATGGTGGAGCGGGTGCCAGCGAGAGCGGTGCCGTCGAGCGGGTGAGAATCGGGATTTAGTTTTTGTTGGGTGCGCTATCGACATCCGTCGATAGCTTGCGGCTATTCCGTCCCACGCCCCCTCCCGGCCACCACGGCACGGTATTCTATGGGTGGCCGGGAGGGGGCGTGGGACGGAATAGCAAGGTCAGGGCGGATGTCCTGACCGTGCCGACATATGACTCTGGACAAAGACTTCGCTGCGCCCCATCTGCATCCCCATGCAATCCAAGAACCCCCTCATCGCCGATTTCGTCAAACTCGCCAATTCGGCAGCAGGAACGCTGGCCGGCATGGGCCGCGAAGCCCGCGATGCTGCGCGGGAGCGAGCGAAGGAAACCTTCGGCGGGATGGACTTCGTCAGCCGCGAGGAATTCGATGCCGTCAAGACGATGGCCAGCAAGGCCCGCGAGGAAGCGGAAGACCTGAAAGCCCGCGTCGCGGCGCTGGAAGCCAAGGCGAAGTGATCGTCGCCCCTGCCACACGGTAGGGGACGGGAATGCACCTTATAGCCCCCGCAATCCTGCTCGCCGCGCGCCCGCATGGCGAGACGGCGGTAATCGCGCGCATGCTGACCGAGCTGAGCGGCGTGGTCGCGGCCTATGTCGCGGGCGGACGCGGGCGGCAGCTGCGGCCGGTCGTCATCCCGGGCAATATCGTGCAGGCGGAAATCCGCGCGAAGTCGGACAACCAGCTTCCCTTCGCCCGGATCGAGCTAGTGACGAGCCGCGGGCCGTGGCTGTCCGAGCCGCTCCCCGCCGCCGCTATTGCCTGGATCACGGCGTTGACCGCTGCCGTGCTGCCGGAGCGCAATGCCTATCCCACACTCTACGCGGCGCTCGGCGCATTGCTCGATGCGATCTGTTCCGCCGATGCCGCGCGGCAATGGGTGGAGGCAATGGCCGTCTACGAGGCGCTCCTGCTGCGCGAACTGGGCTATGGCGGAGAACGGCCTGCGATAGCCGACCTTGGGCAGGCCTTGGAAATTCTCGACCGCCAGGAGCCGCTTATCGCGCGCTACCTGCTTGCCGACACCCGCGCCGACGTTCTAGCCGCAAGGCAGCTCTTGAGGCAGCGGCTGGAACGGATGGTGGAATGAAGATCGCGATTTTTTCCGGCGACGGGATCGGACCCGAGGTGACGGCTCAGGCGCGGCGCGTGCTCGACGCGCTCGACCTGCCCGGGCTGACCCTGTTCGAAGGCGATGTCGGCGCGGTCGCCTATCGCCGCCATGGCCACCCGCTTCCCGAAGAGACGCTGGAGATGGCGCGCGCGGCCGACGCCGTGCTGTTCGGCGCGGTCGGCGATTTTTCCTGCGACGATCTGCCGCGCGAATTCCGGCCCGAACAGGCGATCCTGGGCCTGCGCAGCGAGCTGGGCCTGTTCGCGAACCTGCGGCCGGCGGCGGGCTTTCCCGGCCTCGAGCACTTGTCCTCGCTCAAGCCCGATGTCGCCCGCAGCATCGACTTGCTGGTGGTGCGCGAATTGAATGGCGACGTCTATTTCGGCGACAAGGGCGAGCGCGACAGCACCGGCGGGCGCGAGGGCTGGGACTCCATGTCCTATAACGAGGCCGAGGTGCGCCGCATCGCGCATGTCGCCTTCCGCGCGGCAATGGGCCGGAGCAAGCGCCTGACCAGCGTCGACAAGGCGAACGTCCTCGAAACCAGTCGTATCTGGCGTGAAACGGTACTCGAGGTGGCGAAGGACTATCCCGAGGTCGAACTCGACCACATGTATGTCGACAATGCCGCCATGCAGCTGGTGAAGTCGCCAGGCCAGTTCGACACGATCGTCACCGGCAACCTGTTCGGCGACATATTGTCGGACCAGGCCAGCGCCTGCGTCGGCTCCATTGGCCTGCTCGCCAGCGCCAGCCTGGGAGAGCGGCAGACCGAATACGGCACGTTCGGCCTTTACGAACCGATCCACGGCAGCGCGCCCGACATCGCCGGTGAGGGCAAGGCCAACCCGGTCGCCGCCGTCCTCAGCCTCGCCATGCTGCTGCGCCACTCGCTGGGCCGCGAGGAGGATGCCGTGCGGATCGAGCGCGCAGTGGAGGGCATCCTTGCAGACGGCATCTTCGGCGGGGACCTCGGCGGCAGCGCTTCGTCCTCGGAAATCGGCGATGCCATCGTTAGGAAGCTGCTAACCATATCTTGAGGATTGGCGGATAATCGCGTCATGCAATGGATATGAACCCGCAAACGCAGCCCGTCGTGGCCGGCCGGACCGGACCGCTGGACCTCGCCATCATCCTGCCGACGCTCAACGAGCGCGACAATCTCGCACCGCTGGTCGAGCGCATCGAGGGTGCACTAGGCGCAACCGGCTGGGAAGTGCTGATCGTGGACGACAATTCCGCGGACGGCACCAGCGACGAGGCGCGCCGCCTCTCGCTCACCGACAGCCGGGTCCGCGTGATCCAGCGCATCGGCCGCCGCGGGCTGTCGAGCGCGGCCATCGAAGGCTTCTGCGCCACTGCTGCGCCTTACGTGGCGGTAATGGACGCCGACCACCAGCACGATCCCAAGCTGCTCGTGGACATGCTCGCCGCAGTGAAATCAGGCGAGGCCGAGGTCGCTGTCGCCAGCCGCTTCGCCGAGGGGGCGAGCATGGAGGAATGGGGCCGCCCCGACCGCGAGAAATTGTCGAGCGTCGCCAATTTCCTCGCCCGCAAACTGACCGGCGTCGAGCTTTCGGACCCGATGAGCGGCTTTTTCCTGCTGCCGGCTGACACCGCGCGGAAGCTGGTGCCCAATCTTTCAGGAATCGGGTTCAAGATCCTGCTCGACCTGCTCGCCACTTCCGACACACCGCTCAAGGTGAAGGATTTCCCGATGAACTTCTCCGCCCGCCGCTCCGGCGAATCCAAGCTCGACCGCGCCATCGCGCTCGATTTCCTCGCCGGGCTCTACGACAAGAGCTTCGGGCGCGTGATCCCGACCCGCTTCGCGCTGTTCGGTACGGTCGGCGTGCTGGGCATCGGCGTGCACATGGCGATCCTCTATGCCTTCCTGCTGGTCGCAGGCACGGATTTCAGCTGGAGCCAGGCGGTTGCGACCTTCGGGGCGATGACCTTCAATTTCTGGCTAAACAATTTCCTCACCTATCGCGACCGGCGCCTGAAATCGGCAGACAAGGTGTTCTGGGGCTGGCTCAGCTTCATCGCCGCCTGCTCCATTGGGGCCTTCGCCAATGTCGCCGTGGCGACTACTTTGCATGACCGCGGCTTGCACGAAGTGCTTGCGGCGCTGGTCGGCATCGGCATCGGCTCGGTATGGAACTACGCCCTGTCGAGCCGCTTCGTTTGGGGTAGGTATTGAGTTTTATGGTTTGCGCTATCGACATCCGTCGATAGCTTGCTGAACAGCAAGGTCAGGACTGATGTCCTGACCGCACCCCACAAAAATTACCTCCACGCCTCGATCCAGGTCCACACGGCGAAGCTGTCCGGACCCGCCAGCGGCTCGGCGCTGAGGATCGAGTAGAACCACGCGAACACCAGCACGCTGCCCACGATCGGGGCGAGGGCGGTCTTGCGCCAGCCGTTGCGCCACAGCGCGTCGCACGACAGTGCCAGGGCGGCCAGCAGCGGGAAGCTCGGCAGCGAATAGTGGTAGTAGAACTGGATCGGCTTGGCTGCGACGATCCAGAAGCCGAGGCTGACCGCATAGAGGATCACCACGCCCAGCGCGGCCCAGTTGCGGCTCAGCAGGCCGTGAAACAGGCACCACGCCAGCCCGGCAAGGCCGAGATACATCGTCAGCGGATTGCCGATCAGCATGATGCCGCGCTGCACCCCGTCCACCGGCTCGTAGAGATACCAGATCGAGCGCGCGTTCAGCACCCAGTCCTGCCAGGTCGACTGGTAGGGATGCGATTCCAGCACCTGCGTCTGCAGGTCGAGCATGAACCGGTGGTGGAACACCAGCCCCTCGGTGATCGGGTTCACGGCAAACCGGTAGGCCGGAAGGAAGGTCGTGGCGTAAACCAGTAGCGGGACAAGGCCGAGCCACAGCGCCGCCTCGACCAGCGTGACGCCCGGCACGGGTGCGCCGCGGCGGCTCAGCAGCAAACGGCGGCGGCCGGCCAGCGCGCGGGCGATCAGGAAGGTCAGCCCCGGCAGGGTCGCGACGACCAGCGCATTCCACTTCGATCCCATCGCCAGGCCCAGTGCGATGCCTGTCAGCGCCAGCCGCCAGCGCCCCTGCTCGGGCTGGCGGACTGCGGCGGCGAACTGCCATGCGGCCACGCTCAGGAATGCGAGGTAGAAGATGTCGAGCATCGCGATGCGCGCATGCACGAACAGGTGGAAGCCGGTCGCCAGCAACACGCCGTAGGTCAGCGTCGCGAAGCGGCGGCAGGTCGCGAACCACAGCGCGCGCATATTGGCGAACAGCGCCAGCGTGCCGAACAGCGTCGGCAGCAAGCGCCAGCCCCACGGATTGTCGCCGAACAGCGCGATGCCGAGCGCGATCAGTTCTTTGCCGACCAGCGGATGCTCGCGATTGGTGAACTCGCCCAGCATCAGCAGCTCGCGCGCGGCGGGCAGGTAGTGGATCTCGTCGAAATAGGCGTGCGGGACGACCGTCAGGAACGGCAGCGTCGCCAGCCAGAATGCCAGCGCCAGCGCGACGCACCAGCGCAGGGGATCGACGGGTTGCTCGGGCGCGCGGCTCATCGCGCGATGGCTTAGGCAGAGGCCCGCGCCCCGACAAGCGCGTTCACGAAGTTGTGCGCGACTCCAGCCAGAACAGGCGCGCGACCAACGCAAGGAGGCCGATACTGGCAGTCGCGGCGACAAACATGATCCACAGCGGGACATTCATGCCCTGCGCTCTCGCACGCGGCAAAACCAGAAAGACGGCCACGCCCAGTGCGAAAAGGAGGTCCCACCAAACCTGCACACCCCACAGATTGCTCGTATGGTTGAGCCAGACGGGCATCAGAGCATGGCTGCCAGGATCGGGCTGCCGGTCCTTTCGCGGTTTGCGAGCATGTATCCGAGCTCCGTCAGGACTGCGATGAGTCCCCCTATAAAAAGGGCAATATATGGTGTCATGACGGCAGGCTCCCGAGTCGAACGTAGCGAGTGCTACACTTGTAACGTCTTGTAGCACTCGCTACAAGCGTCACCATGCCGCCTGCCCGGATGTCTCGCGAAACACTGCTGCCGCCGCTTGTCGCCTACGTAATGCAGCATGGGCTCGCCGATGCCTCGCTCCGCCCGCTGGCGAAGGCGGCGGGAACCAGCGACCGGATGCTGCTCTATCACTTCGGGACCAAGGACGCTCTGGTCGCGGCTCTCCTCGAATATCTGGCCGACATGTTCGCCGATGCGCTCGATACCGCCTTTCCGCAGGAGCGTGCACGATCGCGTCGTGCCTGCGCGCAGACGGTCTATGACATTACCGGCCGGCCTGAATTCGCGCCTTTTCTTCGCGTCTGGTGGGACATCGTCGCCGGGTGCTCGAACAGCAATGCAGCCTATTTCGACGCAGCAGGAAGAATCATGGACGTACTGCTCGCCTGGGTGGTCGACCATCTGCCGGAAGGCGACCCCGACCCCCAAGCAGGTGCGCGGGCAGTGATGACCGCGATCAAGGGGGCGCAAATGCTTCGCACTGTGGGGCGCCCCGATGTCGGCGAAGCGGGGCTTGCTGCGCTGGAAGGCTGACCCGCTTGCCGCGCCGCGCGCCTATGCTATCGCGCGCCACATGAAGAAGACCACCGGCACCGACCGCTCGATCACCAGCAAGTGGCATCCCGCGACGCAGGCCGTGCGCGGCGGCACCTGGCGCAGCGAGCATGGCGAAACCAGCGAGGCGCTGTTCCTTACCAGCGGCTACACTTACGACGACGCGCAGACCCCTGCCGATCGCTTCGCGGGCGAAATGCAGGGCATGACCTATTCGCGCCTGCAGAATCCGACCGTCGCCATGCTGGAAGAGCGCATCGCGCTGATGGAGGGGGCGGAAGCCTGCCGTGCGCAGGCGAGCGGGATGGCGGCGATGACCACCGCGCTGCTGTGCCAGCTGTCTGCAGGCGACCACGTGGTCGGCGCGCGCGCAGCCTTCGGTTCGTGCCGCTGGCTGCTCGATCATCTGCTGCCGCGCTTCGGGATCGAGACCAGCGTGATCGACAGCGCCGACGACGATGCCTGGGAAGCGGCGATCAGGCCGAACACCAAGGCCTTCTTCTTCGAAACGCCCGCAAACCCCACGCTCGACGTGGTCGACCTCGCCCATGTCTGCGGCGTCGCCAAAGCGCATCGCATCACCACTGTAGTCGACAATGCCTTCGCCACCAGCGCACTGCAGAAACCGATGGAGTTCGGCGCGGACGTGGTGGCCTATAGCGCGACCAAGCTGATGGACGGGCAGGGCAGGGTGCTCGCAGGGGCCGTCTGCGGATCGCAAGAGTGGATCGACGAGGTGCTGCTGCCGTTCCAGCGCAACACCGGCCCCAATTGCGCGCCGTTCAATGCGTGGGTCGTGCTGAAGGGCCTCGAAACCCTCGATCTTCGCGCCCGGCGGCAGAGCGAGAACGCCGTTTCGCTCGGCGCTTTCATAGAGCCGCGCGTGCCGAAAATGCTCCACCCCGGCCTGCCGAGCCATCCGCGCCACGATCTGGCGATGAAGCAGATGGCTGCGACCGGTCCGATCTTTGCCTTCGACGTCGGCGACCGAGCCACAGCCTTCGCCGTGCTCGACGCGCTCGAACTCGTCGATATCTCCAACAATATCGGCGATGCGCGCAGCCTGATGTGCCATTCTGCCAGCACGACCCACGCCAATATGGGCGAGGACGGCCGCGCCGCGATGGGCGTGACCGAGGGGCTGCTCCGGATCAATGTCGGACTTGAGGATATCGAGGATCTCAAAGAGGACCTCGACCGCGCCCTGTCTGCAGCGGGACTTTAACCGCCCCGCCAGCCTTTGCGCGCGGCCAGCTCGCTCAACTCCTCTCCGAGCGCCTGCGCTGCCGTGCGTGCGCGGTGGCAGGCTGTGTCGTCGGTCAGCGCGGCATAGGTGGCGAGGTCGGCATTGCGCAGGAGATCGATCATCAGCGCCTCGTCGCGCGTCATGCCCGTTGCGCAACAGGGCGCAAGCGTGAGTGTCCGGCGCGAGGACCGTGCAAGCTCGACGACGAAGCACCGGGTCAGCACCAGTAAACGGCGAAATCCGCTTCCCGCTACGTCCAGCGCCAGCATTGCCGCTCGCGAGTCGTCGGGGCCTGCCATGGCCATGCGCCTGACGAGAACCAGCGCCAGCGACAATTCGCGCCGGGCAGGCAGGGGCAGGTCGAGCGCGGGCGCGGTGGATCGGTGGGTCATCGCAATTTCCTCCTTCGGCCTGCGATAATATGCTATTGCAAATCATTCGCAAGTAAGAAGGTGGTAAGAGCTGGGGATTCTTTACCTGCTCTTGCCGAATGTTCACTCGGTCGGGGCGGGTATAATGTCGAGCGTCGTCATGCTTCCCTCGAAGAACTCCATGAGCACTGGCAGCCGATAGGCACGCCGTAATGCGTCGCAATGGGATAGGGCATCCTCGACAACGCCCTCCTTCTTCGAATCGCCGATCATCAAGTAGACCGCCCAAGGGCGCGTCGGTGATCCGCCTTCTCCCTGCAGGGTGGGCAGGAGTCGCCGCGCAGTAGGCCCGCCCTGTTCGCGGCGCGCCATAAACTCATCATGGGAGACCGGCGCATCGTAGCGCACCACCACCGGCACATCCTTCGCCCGGTCGCCGAGCGGCGGCGGGCGGATCGGGTCGGACCCGGTCACCACGATTTCGTAGATCAGCGGCGGCGGAGCGTTCGGCAGCGCCTCTCCCTGACCCGGCTGGAAATCATAGCCGACGCCGGCATAGGCGAGGCGGTCCGACAGGTTCTCGCGCGCCCAGCGGCCCAGCCAGAGACTATCTGAGCGGACCTCGCGCAGTCGTGATCTGATCTCCGGCCGCCCGGTCCACGCGGGACGCTCGACTTCCCGGGCGCGGCACGGCTCCCCTGGCGCCTCGGCAAAGGCGGACATGTCGAGCATACGCTGAAGCTCGGGAGGGTATTCGCGAGTTTCCGTTGAGGCGTTGATCTTTGGCGCGCTCGCCACAGCGCTCTGCGTCGGCACATCGAACGGCGGCGTCTCGGTCGGCGCGCAGGCCGCGACCATACTTGCGCAGGCTGCGCCAAGTCCGAGGCGCACCTACGTCACTCCGTATCTGCTCCCTTGGTCGATCCCGGATCCCAGCGTTTGGTGAACGGGCGACTGACGACCAACAACAAGAACACGATAATGGCAACGATCGCGCCTAGCCACAATTCGCCCATGCCGCAGACGAGGCCGATGGCACCGGCGCACCAGATCGATGCGGCGGAGCCTGCGCCCTGCACGAAATTGCCTTCGCGAAACATTGCGCCTGCGCCGATAAAGCCGATGCCGGTGATGACCCCATCGATGACCCGGGTCGGGTCGATCTGCGCCTGGCTGTCGTTGCTCGATTGCAGTAGTTCGATCGAACCGATCAGCAGCCCGCAGGCGGCCACCGAGACGATGACGAAGGGCCGGAAATCGATCGGTTTCTTGTGAAAGAACCGCTCGAGGCCGACGATGAGTGGGAACAGGGTCGCCGCGCCCAGCCGCCAGGCGACATCGAACCAGCTGAGCGAGGAGGGGTGCAACATATCTGTCATAAACAGGGCAACGTTGCGCGGTGCTTTCGTTTCCGCCTAAGTCCCGGTGCGAAAGGGAGGAACCCGCATGACCCGCACCATCGAATACATCCTCGATCTCGCCGCGCCGAACGGGTATCTCGCGTGGTACCCGCTCAAGGTCATTGCCAAGCGGACCGGAGCGGAGCTTGTGGTCACGCCCGTATTTCTCGGCGGGATGCACAAGCTGACCGGCAATGCGCCGCCGATGTTTCGGGACAAGGACGTGAAGGGCAAGGTTCCCTATGCCGCGCTGGAATTCCAGCGTTTCCTCGACCGGCACGGGATGAGCGAATTTCGCATGCATCCGTCGCTGCCGTTCAATTCGATCCTGCTCCAGCGCATCCTCGTCGCCGCGCAGGACGAGGACGAGCGCCTTGCGCTGGTGGATGCGTTACAGCCTGCCGTGTGGGAGCGGAACATCGATTGCGGCGATGTCGAGGCGGTCCGCGCGGTGCTGGAGCAGGGAGGCTTCCAGGCGGATCGTCTTCTCGCCGTGACGCAGGAAGCCCAGGTCAAGCAGGCACTCATCGACAACACAAGCCACGCTGTCGAGCGCGGCGCCTTCGGCATCCCGACGGTCTTCGTCGGCGAGGAAATGTGGTTCGGTAAGGAGCGCCTCGGGCAGATCGAGGACTATCTTTCGGGCGGAAAGCCCTGAATTAGAGCGCGAGAAGCGTGGCGCTGGCGAGTGTCAGCGGTGCCAACCATACCGTCGCGAGCCCGCTCTGTTCGCGCACGAGGCGCTGGATGAATGCGAATACCATCGAAACTGTCCCGTTGCTTCGGTCGTCCGACCCCTCGGACTGCTGTAACGTAACCATGCGGACATTAGCGCTCCCTCTCGCAACGCGGTAAATCGAAATTAACCTTTCGCGCGAACTCCGCATGGAGGATAACTGCCGCTTTTCCGCGGCTAAAGGGTTGCACAGCGCTCCCTGCGCATTACGTTGGAGCGGTGATCAAGGAGCTTTTCCAGCATGCCGCCACGACCGACGGGATCACCGTCCGGGTCGCGGTGAATTTTCTGCCCGAACAGTCGCAGCCCGAAGCGGGCAAGTGGTTCTGGGTCTATCACATCCGCATCGAGAACGGCTCGCACGAGCGCGTCCAGCTGATGACCCGCCACTGGCGCATCACCGACGGGCGCGGCATGGTCGCGCATGTCGATGGTGAGGGTGTGGTCGGCGAACAGCCGGTGCTGCGCCCGGGCGAAAGCCACGATTACGTCAGCGGCTGCCCGCTGGAGACGCCGCACGGGTCGATGGAGGGCTTCTACACCTTCCACGCCGAAGACGGGTCGCCGCTCGAAATCCGCATCCCGTTCTTCCCGCTCGCGGCTCCTGCCACTGCGGACTAGCCGATTGAGTTTCTGCCCAACTCCACCCGAAAATCCAGTCCAAGCCACTCGGCCAGCCGCTGCAGCTCCGTTTCGACCGGCCCTGCTGCCAGTGCCGCGCGTTCCGGATCGAGCTGCAAGACCAGCGTCCCGTTCTCGCGCCGCAGCGCGCTGTGCGACAGGCTCTCGCGCGTGCCTGCACCCAGCCGTTGCGCGAGGCGCAGGCCGAGCCCCCAGGTCATGCCCTCGCGCAGGTCGTCGTCGCTGGCGAGGTCGCGCAGGCAGTCGGGCAATTCGGTCCGCCCGAGCGAGCCGACCAGCGCGGCGCAGATGATCGCGCGGCCACGCGGGCTGAGGTCGATCCAGCGCTTGTCGAGCGACCATTCGACCGCGTTTTTCAGGCGCAAATTCGGCTCCACCCGGCGAAGCGAGGCGGCAAGCTGCGCGGCGGCGATCCGCTTGCGTTCATCACCGGGCCGGGATTTCTCGACCAGATCGGCGGTCCAGGCCGACACCAGCGTCGCGTCGATCACATGACTATCGCGCGCGGCAGCGAAGGCGCCGACACCGGCCAGCAGGGGGTCGCGTGCCTGCTGAGCTGCATCGAGTCTTGCGTAGAGCAGCCCTTCGCGAATGCCCCAGCTCGAGAACACGAGCTCTTCCGGCTCGAACTCCACCAGCAACGGGCGCAGCAGGGCAGCGGCATCGGGCAGATATTCCGACCGCATGCTCGAAATGCCGCTGATGTTCGACAGCTTCTCCGGTTTCGCCTCGACCAGTTCGGCCGCCATCCGATCGGCATCTTCGACCGACAGGACGAAGCCGTGCGGATCGTCGAGCGGATAATCGAGCTCTCGCATCGCGTAGGCCGCCAGCGCGCGCCAGGTGCCGCCAATCATGTACATCGGTCCGGAATGGTCCGCGGCCCAATCGACGTCGTTGATCGAGCTCCGCACGCGATCCTCGAACCCGCCCGCCGCGCGAAATGCGGGAAGGCGCAGGGTGCCGAAAGGCAGGGAGATGGCATCATGACACGCGTTCTGGCCGATCGAGACCAGTTCGAGGCTGCCCCCGCCCAGGTCGGCAACCACGCCATGCGAGCCGGGAAAGGCACCCAATGCGCCATGCGCGGAGATGCGAGCCTCTTCCTCGCCGCTCAGCAGGCGCGGTTCCAATCCCAGATCCGCCACCGCCGACAGGAATTCCGGCCCGTTTTCGGCATCGCGCGGAGCGGCGGTCGCAACGGTCTGCACATCCTCGATGCCGAGATCGCGGATGATCAGCGCGTAGCGGGCCAGCGCAGCAAGCGCTTCGTCCTGCGCCTCCTGCGGAATGCGCCCGGTTTCCGACAGGTCGCGCCCGAGCCGCGCGGCGACCTTTTCGTTCCAGACCGTTTCGGGCGCGCGCTTGCTACCTTCGTAGATGACCAGCCGGACGGTGTTCGATCCGATGTCGATTACCGCCCGAGGCGGTTTCAGCAGGCGCGCGGCGGCTCCGCGCTTGCGGTTCACGTGTGCTCGCCCTTCAGCGTGAGGCGTGGAACGTCATGGGCCTTCAGCGCATTGCCGCGGCCCGACAGGGATGGGTTCTCCATGAAATATTCATGGCAGTTGAAGCCTTCTTCGCCAACCCGCATCCGCTCGTATTGCCCGTCCGCGCCCAGCCGCCAGCTGCGCTCGGTATCGAGGATATTGGCCAGCATCACCTGATCGACGAGCTGGTCGTGTACGGTCCTGTTGGTGACCGGCACCATCACTTCGACCCGGTGCTCCAGATTGCGGCTCATCGCATCGGCGCTGGTGATCCACACGTCGGCCTTCTTGCTCGGCAGGTCCGCCCCATTGGCGAAGGCCCACATGCGGCTGTGTTCGAGGAAGCGACCGATGATCGATTTGACGCTGATATTGTCCGAGAGGCCGGGCACGCCCGCGCGCAGGCTGCAGATGCCGCGCACCACCAGCACAATCTCCACCCCCGCGGCGCTCGCTTCGTAGAGCTTGTCGATCACGCCTTGGTTGGTGATCGAATTCATTTTGGCCCAGATACCCGCCGGCTTGCCCTTGACGGCATTGGCGATCTCGCGATCGATCAGTTCGTAGAGCTTGTCCTGCAAGCCGATCGGAGAAATCGCCAGCTTTTCAAGATCGGTCGGCTCGATATAGCCGGTGACGAAGTTGAACATCTTCGCCGCATCGCGCCCCAGGGCAGGGTCGGCGGTGAAATAGCTGAAGTCGGTGTAGATGCGCGCGTTGACCGGATGGTAGTTGCCCGTCCCGAAATGGCAGTAGGTGGCGTAGCCATCCTCGTCGCGGCGTACGACCAGGCTGACCTTGGCGTGGGTCTTCCATTCGGTGAAGCCGTAGATCACTTGTACCCCGGCGCGCTCCAGCTCGGTCGCCCATTGCAGATTGCGCTCTTCGTCGAAACGGGCCTTCAGCTCGACCACGGCGGTCACCGCCTTGCCGTTTTCCGCTGCCTCGATCAGCGCTGCGATCACCGGAGACTGGTCGCCCGCGCGATAGAGCGTCTGCTTGATCGAGACGACCGCCTGATCGCGCGCCGCCTGACGCAGGAAATCGACCACCACTTCGAAACTTTCGTAGGGGTGGTGGATGACGATGTCCTTCTCGCGAATGGCGGAGAAGCAATCACCGTCATGCGCCAGGATGCGCTCGGGATAGCGAGGGCTGAAGGGCGTGAATTTGAGATCGGGGCGCGGTTCGCTGCACACGGCGGCAAGGTCCGCGAGGCCAAGCATGCCGCTGGTCTTGACCGTCATCTCCTCGTCGACCTCGAATTGCTCGCGCAGCAGGGCCTCGGCCACCTCGTCGCATTCGTCGTCCAGCTCTAGCAGCACGACATTGCCTCGGCGGCGGCGCTGGATGGCGGTGCGGAAGAAGCGAACGAGGTCTTCCGCCTCTTCCTCGACCTCGATGTCGCTGTCGCGCAGCACGCGGAACAGCCCGTCGCCGAGGATCTTGAAGCCGGGGAACAGCAACTCGGCAAATTCCACCACCAGCTGCTCGATGGAGACGTAGATCGCCTTCTCGCCCGGCACGCGGACGAAACGCGGCGCGGCGGTGGGGATGAGGACCATCTCCATCAGGTCCGCCTTGCGCTTGCCGCGCTTCAGCCGGAAGATGACGCCGGCGCCGAAATTGGCGACGAACGGGAAGGGGTGGCTCGGGTCGATCGCCTGAGGGGTGATGAGCGGCAGGATGTCGCTTTCGAAATAGTCGCGCAGCCAGCCCTTTTGCGTTTTGTCGAGATCCTCGAAAGTCGCGATCCAGATGCCTTCCATGGCGAGCAGGCGGCGCAGATCGTCCAGCACGCGTTGCTGGCGGGCGACCAGCGCCCCCATCTGCTCGCGGATCGCCTCCAGCTGCTGGCGCGGGTCGCGCCCGTCGATGCCCAGCGTTTCGAGCCCGCGACTGGCCTGGCCTTCCAGCCCGGCGACGCGGATCATCACGAATTCGTCGAGATTGCTGGCGCTGATCGAGAGAAAACGCAGCCGTTCGAGGAGCGGGAAGGCCTCGTTCTCCGCTTCCGCCAGCACGCGGCGATTGAAGCTCAGCCAGCTCAGCTCGCGATTGACGTAGCGCGTCTCCGGCGTGTCGAACCGCGCAGGCGCTTCGGGCGCGGGATCGGGCGTGACGTCGTCGTTCATGGCGAGCGGGGTCTTCGGCATTGCCACTGTGTGCCGCATGTTGCGGCCCTGTGACAAGCGTCTCGCGAATCGCAGCGACTTGTGCGGCAGCGCAGCATTGCCTAAGTCGCCTGCCTGATGAAGCGCACGCACCTGCCACTGAACGCCTTGCGCGTATACGATGCCGCCGCGCGGCACCTCTCGTTCACCCGCGCCGCGGACGAGCTGGCGGTGACGCCCGCCGCCGTCGGCCAGCAGATCCGCGCGCTGGAGGATCACCTTGGCACGGTATTGTTCCGCCGCACGAGCAAGGGGCTGGAACTGACACAGGAAGGCGCAGCGGGCCTCGACGCCTTGCGCGAAGGCTTCCTGAAGTTCGAGGAAAGCGTATCCGCGATGCAAGCGGGGCAGGCGAACGACAGCTATACCATCGCCGTTCCGCGCGAATTTTACGCGCAGTGGCTGGCACCGCGGCTGGCGAAGTACACTGCCGAGAATCCCGATATCAGCTTCACCTTCGTGCCCGACGAGAATGCCGATTTTACCGAAGTCAATCTCGACTTCGCGATTCGGCTGGTGGACGGGCCGGGCGATCTGCAGGGGGTCGAACTTGCCGCCGCGCGCCGTGTGACGGTGGCCGCGCCCGGCGCGCCCGATCGCTGGATCGACTGGGGCCTGTCGCTTCAGGACGGCCAGCCGGCGCATGTCACGGTGAGCAATGCCGGGCAGGCGCTATCCTCCGCGATGGCGGGGCTGGGCCGGGCGATCCTGCCCGAACTGCTGGCCAAGGACGCGATCGAGGCCGGGCGGCTGGAGTTGCTCGACGGGCCGGAGCCTGGCACGCGCGCCTACTGGCTGGTCGCCCCGACGCCGCAATGGCGCACGAAGAAGGTCAAGGCCCTCGTCGCCTTCCTGACGTCCTAGTTTTTCGCAGCCGCATCCGCGCCTGCGTCCTCGCTAGACGTGCAGCAAGCTGCACCCGCTGCGGGCGACCGGCCGGCCTTGCCTCGGCCATTGCCTCGGTTATCACCTCGTGCATGACCGAGACCATACTGCAGACCGAGCGCTTCACCCTGCGCCCCTTGCGCGTGGGCGACGAGGCGGCGCTGTTCCCCACGCTGGGCGACGAGGCGCAGTGTCGCTATCTCTCACGTCCAGCCTTCGCCTCGGCGGAGGAGCTGTGGGGCTGGCTCGCCGCGCCGGACTGGCCGGGGCGCACATGGATTGCGGAGGATGGCGAAGGCCGCGTCGCGGGTCGCTTCGTCGCCGTACCAGCTCACGAGGAGGGCGTGCTGGAGATCGGCTACATCACCTGCATCGACCGGCAGGGCGAGGGCGTCGCGCGCGAATGCACCGCCGCGCTGGTCGACCACCTGCTGACCACCGGAACCCGCAAGCTCATCGCCGAGGTGGATGTCGAGAACACCCCCTCGGTCCGCCTGCTCGAACGGCTCGGCTTCACCCGCGAGGCGCTGTTTCGCGAGCACGAGACCACGCACAAGGGCCTGTGCGACGTCGCAATCTATGGCCTGCTCGCCTCCGACTCCAGACGGTCGAAGTAAGCGAACACGTCCGCCAGCCCCGGCGGGTCCGTCTCCCCGCGCAGCTTGGCGAGCGCCGGGGCGACCTCCAGCCGGTATTCCGTTTCCGGCCCCTGGCTCCCCACACGCTCCGCCCCCAGCTTGCGGATGAAGCCGCGCGCCGCGTCGTTTTCCGCCAGCACATGCGCGCTGAACGCATCGACCGCCTCGTCCGCCGCATCCAGCAGCAGCGTCGCCGTCAGCAGCCGCCCGAGGCCGAGCCCGTGATAGGCGTCCACCACGCCGACCGAGAACTCCATCACCCGGTCCGCCGCATCGGGCCGCATCGCATGGACCACCGCCATCGCGGGCTCCTCCGGGTCCGACAGGTCGATCGCCCCCCAGGCGAGGTGGAGCGTGCCGTCGGCATCCAGCAGCCGCTCGATCACCCAGTCGGGCGGGCTCGTCGCGCCGGAGAAGAAGCGCAAATAGCGCGAGCGCGGGCTCATCCGCGCGATCCCGGCGCGCAGCCGCGCCTCGTCGGCGGGCGTCACCGTGCGGATGCAGATGCGCCGCCCGTCTTCCAGCCGCGTCTGGATGGAGGCATCGCCGCACGCGCCGCTCCAGCGCAGCGCGGGCGCGGGCTGCGGCGGGGTGTCGGCAGCATTCTCGGTCAGGGCAGGCTCCTCTCGGCTGCGGCGCGATGCGCAAGGCTGCCGCCCGCCATAGCGGCTAGTCGTCCGACAGGCGAGACCGCCGCGCAAATGCGTGTTGGACCGCCGTAGGATCGCAAGGACGCGACTATGACAACATGGACCGCATGGACCACTGTCCTGGCGCAAAAAGCGCGGGGTGGGTGCAAGGGGCCGCGAGCAGCTTGTAGAGCGCCTCCATGCTCTTCCCGATGGAGCGCGCGGCTTGCAAGACGATCCCCGTCGCCGCCAGCGTGGCGACGGAGTTGCAGACGGGCAACGCCCAACCGCCGCTGGAGATCGGGTGGGATCGGAAGCGAGGCTGGCCGTAGGTCAATTGCAGCGCGGCTGTTTGTGGGAGATAGGGGGTGAAGGCAAGGAGCGGATCGTCCTCCTCCGGCAGGTCGGAGGTGTAGGCCACGGCGGAGGTCGCCCGGCGCGGAGTGGCGCGGGTGGGGGTGGGGGATATCATCGTGCTCTCCGTCATTGCGAGGAGCCGCAGGCGACGCGGCGAAGCAAAGCTGTCCAAAGGACAATCCATCCCCAAACCTTGCGAAAGGCGGCGAGGCAGGAGATGGATTGCTTCGCTACGCTCGTAGTGACGAGTAGGAAAACGGTTTCCATCTGGCGAAATCACCGAGCCGCAGGCGAGGCAAGGGCGACCGCCCGCCCGAGCCTTTGCGAGGAAGCCAAGCGACGCGGATGCGTCGCGCCCGGCGTTTGAGGGACTAGAACAAAAAACCGCGAAGTAGGAAAACGCTTTCGCCCCTACGCACCGCCTCCCTTAAGCCACGCCAGCGCACCCGCTGCCATCCCCTTGAACTTGGGCCAGCCGTCGGGCTCGTCCGCCAGCGGCGCGCACGCCAGCGCGGTACCGTCTGGCAATTGCCACTTGATCCGGTGATAGAGTTTGGAGCGGGTGAGGTCGGACCGCACCAGCCAGAGGCCCTCGGCCAGCGGATGCGCATCGCTATGCAGGTCGAGCGGCTCCGCAGGCGCGGCCCCCGGTTCGTGCCAGATCAGATAGAGCGAGGTGTCGTCGGCCATGCCGGCGTCTTAGCCCGCCATCCCGAATGTTAGTGCCAGCAGCACGAAGCCGACCAGCCCGGCGATGAAGATCGTCCGATTGCGGCGCTTGGTCAGGATGATCTCCGCCCCGCGCGCCTTGTCGGCATCATGGTGGATGGGTTCGTCGTTTCGGTCCTCTGGTGTGGGCATGGCGTTCTCCTTGCCTAACCAACGAGTGAGGGGCGGGGGGTGGTTCCGATGGCAAATAGGCATGCTTTCCTCGGAAGTCCCAGCAGTTGGGGAACGAAAACAAAACTGCGAAGTAGCAAAAGGCTTTCGTTTCTACGGACCGCGCCACTGCTTAAGATGCGGAGAAGGATTAGCGAACGCTCGAAAAATCGCATCTGAGGATTCGAATGAATCGCAAGACTGAAGCGTCCTTTTCGCCCGCTAAATCTTTTCCAAAGATTCAATTTTGGGCTTGCGCAGTGTGTCAGCATAGCTTTCTCCGCGCTTCGCGGCTCCAGTGAAGTGCGCACCTGCGAAAACCGCGCAAAACTTAGCCAGCAAATCATCATTCACCCTCTTGCGGAAGAGTCCCGGCTGATTCAGTATCTAGTGGTCGGGCTGCCGGGGGTGCCTAGTAGACCGACTTCGAGCCGGGGCGTGGGTAAAAAGAGGATAAGTATCTCTTCGACCCCTTATCTTCGGTGCTACGAAGAAACTGGCAACATCCGCTGAGTCCAAATCAGGGGGTGGGGGACACAAGTTCCAAGCCTTGCTAAGCGGTTGGACCTTACGAAAGGTCGTTACGGATAGCTTGTCGTCCCCTGCCATCCTTCTACTCACACTGAATTCCTCTAGGCAATAACCTTGGCGAAGGAAATTTGGTGCGGCCGTCTGCGAAATTACGCAGTTCCTATTGCAACCCGCACCCCACACCCCACATAACACTCAGCTACCAGTCGCGATCGACGGTCCCGGGGGCCAGTTGCCCTCCCTTCTTTCCATTTCGCCTTCTAGCCAGCGCGCACAAGCGGTCGCTGATGAACGCCTGCGCGAAATCGAAGGAACACCATCATGTCCCATTACGGCAACATCAAGAGCTACGATTCCGGCAAGGGTCGCGGCACGATCACTCCTGAGAAGGGCGGCAACGCGCTGCATTTCGTGAAGGCGGATCTCCAGCAGGAAGCAGCCGAACCGAAGGTCGGCCAGCGTTATGGCTACCAGACCCGCCAGGTCGGCGGCGGCGAACCGCAGGCGATCGACCTGCGCCAGCAGGAACAGGACGAAGCGCAAGGTTCGCAAGACGTTCAGCGCGATCAGGCCAGCCAACAGCAGGGCTGATCGCATAGGGGGTCCGGGCGCCTGTCCCAAGCAGTGCCCGGGCCTTTCCCGCTTCCCGTTCCCCTCTTTCGCAAGGGCAACCCGTCATGGATCTCAACGAACTTCTGCACGCGCATCAGGTGGCCGTCATGCGGGCAAGCGCCGATGGCGACGATGCCACGCGCGACGATCATTATGCCAAGGTCGCCGAATATGCGGAGCGGATTCGCCGCCTGCGCGACTGGCGCAATTTGCCCCAGCCCGAGCATCTTGTCGGACGATCGGAAACGATCATCTACGGCACCTATGCCGGGGACCCTTCGCAGCCGGCGGCCGACGAGGCAGTCGGCGACTGGGAGGACGAAGGCGGGGCGCTGAACCCGCCGCAGGTCACGGTGGTGCCGGATGGCATATCGACCAAGGTGGTGCGGCACTATCACGTGGGGTCCTACGTCTATCAGGACCTCGACCTGGCGGTGGCGGAACACCTTCGCCAGCTCTCGGCGCACAAGGACACGGACGAGGGCACGGACAGCGGTACGGTGGCTTGACCAATCGGCCCTGTCGCCCTAAGTGCGCGGCCATCCGGTGTTGGATTCGTCCACCGTCGGTCAGATAGAGCTGAACATTGCCGGTCATGTCCCGGGGCCTGGTGCGTCATGCACTCGGGCTCTTTTCTATTGCGGCGGGGGTATCCCTCTCGCCGGTGGGCAGCCGTCAAAGTAACCCGGTGGCCGTGGGGCCGGTGGGTGGAGTGTTTCAGCTTAGACGTCATTCCAGCGCAGGCTGGAATATCGTGCCGCGGGCGCAACGCTTGTGGAGAGCGATCCCAGCTTTTACTGGGATGACGGACTAAGCGAACATTTCATCCTCAACCCCAAGTCGCCGCCATCACACGGTGAAGAGAGAACTCATGCCGACGATCAACCAGCTGGTCCGCAAGGGCCGCGTTCCGCAGAAGGCCAAGTCCAAGGTCCCTGCGATGGAGCAGAACCCGCAGAAGCGCGGCGTTTGCACCCGCGTCTACACGACGACCCCCAAGAAGCCGAACTCGGCTCTGCGTAAAGTTGCCAAGGTCCGCCTGACCAACCAGCGCGAAGTCATCTCCTACATCCCGGGCGAAGGCCACAACCTGCAGGAACACAGCGTCGTGCTGATCCGCGGCGGCCGTGTGCGCGACCTTCCCGGCGTGCGCTACCACGTGCTGCGCGGCGTGCTCGACACGCAGGGCGTGAAGGACCGCAAGCAGAGCCGTTCGAAGTACGGCGCGAAGCGGCCCAAGTAAGGGTTTTTGTTGGGTGCGCTGACGACATCCGTCGTCAGCTTCGGCACCGGCCCGCTCCCCCACCCGGCCACCCAAGGCATTATCCTTACTGGGTAGCCGGGTGGGGAAGCGGACCGGCACCGAACCCGAGGTTTCAACGCGGATCCAGTCCTCTCCCCCGCCCGGACACCATACGAAGGTAGTCTCTGGGTGGCCGGGCGGGGGAGAGGGCTGGAGCCGCCAAGGTGGCACGGATGTGCCACCGCACTCCGAAGGAGTTAAAGCAATGTCACGTCGTCGTCGTCCCGAGAAGCGGGAGATCCTGCCTGATCCGAAGTTCGGTGATCAGGTCCTGTCGAAGTTCATGAACAACCTCATGCTCGACGGTAAGAAGGCCGTTGCCGAAGGTATCGTGTATACCGCGCTCGACACGGTCGAAGCCAAGGCCAAGGCCAATCCGGTCGAGCTGTTCCACGCAGCGCTCGACAACATCAAGCCGCAGGTCGAAGTGCGCAGCCGCCGTGTCGGTGGTGCGACCTACCAGGTGCCGGTCGAGGTTCGTCCCGAGCGTGCCCAGGCGCTGGCGATCCGCTGGCTGATCACCGCTGCGCGCGGCCGTCCGGAGACCACCATGGCCGCACGCCTGTCGGGCGAGCTGATGGATGCGTCGAACAACCGCGGCAACGCCGTCAAGAAGCGCGAAGACACGCACCGCATGGCGGACGCGAACCGCGCCTTCTCGCACTACCGCTGGTAAGCGGGAGAGTTTCGGGCCCTTCGCACCGCTCACCCTGAGCCTGTCGAAGGGTCTCGAAACTGTCGCACTAATCCCTACATGGGGGTCGAGTTAGCTCACCCCCGACTTACGAGGAATTCCACATGGCCCGCGAATATCCGCTGGAGCGGTACCGCAATATCGGCATCATGGCCCACATCGATGCCGGCAAGACCACCACGACCGAACGCATCCTCTACTACACCGGCAAGTCCTACAAGATCGGCGAAGTGCACGACGGCGCCGCCACTATGGACTGGATGGAGCAGGAGCAGGAGCGCGGCATCACAATTACGTCGGCTGCGACCACGACCTTCTGGACCCCGGAAGACCCGTCGATGGACCCGCGCTCGGACCCCGAAGCGCTCCGCGCGGAGATGCCGAAGTACCGCATCAACATCATCGACACCCCCGGCCACGTCGACTTCACCATCGAAGTCGAACGTTCCCTGCGCGTGCTCGACGGCGCGGTCGCGGTGTTTGACGGCGTCGCCGGCGTCGAACCTCAGTCCGAAACCGTATGGCGCCAGGCCGACAAGTACGGCGTTCCGCGGATGTGCTTCATCAACAAGCTCGATCGTACCGGTGCAGACTTCTATTACTGCGTTCAGTCGATCATCGACCGCCTCGGCGCGACGCCGCTGGTCATCACCCTGCCGATCGGCGCTGAAAGCGACCTCAAGGGCGTGGTCGATCTCGTCGCCAACCGCGGTATCATCTGGCAGAATGAAGACCTCGGCGCCAAGTACGAGTATGTCGACATTCCCGAGGATATGGCCGACAAGGTTGCCGAATATCGCGAAAAGCTGATCGAAACCGCCGTCGAACAGGACGACGAGGTCATGGAAGCTTATCTCGAAGGCAACGAGCCCGATATTGCTACACTTAAGAGGCTGATCCGCAAAGGTACGATGGCGCGTGATTTCGTGCCGGTGACCTGCGGTTCTGCGTTCAAGAACAAGGGCGTTCAGCCCCTGCTCGACGCTGTGGTCGACTACATGCCGTCGCCGCTCGACGTTCCGGCGATCAAGGGCGTCCTGCCCGACAGCGAAGTCGAAGAAACTCGACCGTCGTCGGACGATGAACCCTTCGCTGCTTTGGCCTTCAAGATCATGAACGACCCGTTTGTCGGCTCGCTCACCTTCACCCGCATCTATTCGGGTAAGCTCGCCAAGGGTTCGGTCCTGAACTCGGTGAAAGACAAGAAGGAAAAGATCGGCCGCATGCTGCTGATGCACTCGAACAACCGCGAGGACATCGAAGAAGCGTTCGCAGGCGACATCGTCGCGCTCGCCGGCATGAAGGACACCACCACGGGCGACACGCTGTGCGACGCGTCCAAGCCGATCATCCTCGAGCGTATGGAATTCCCCGAGCCGGTCATCGAACTGTCCGTGGAACCCAAGACCAAGGCCGACCAGGAAAAGATGGGCGTCGCCCTCAACCGCCTGGCCGCCGAGGATCCGAGCTTCCGCGTCACCACCGACCACGAAAGCGGCCAGACGATCATCAAGGGCATGGGCGAGCTTCACCTCGACATCCTCGTCGATCGCATGAAGCGCGAATTCAAGGTCGAAGCCAATGTCGGCGCACCGCAGGTCGCCTATCGCGAATACCTCGGCAAGCCGGTGGACGTGGACTACACCCACAAGAAGCAATCGGGTGGTTCGGGCCAGTTCGGCCGCGTCAAGGTCAAGGTCACCCCGGGTGAGCGCGGCCAGGGCTTCGTGTTCGAAGACGAGATCAAGGGCGGTAACATTCCGAAGGAATACATCCCGGCCATCGAGAAGGGCTTCCGCGAACAGGCCGAAAGCGGCCACCTCGTCGGCTTCCCGATCATCGACTTCACCGTGAACCTGTACGACGGTGCGTACCACGACGTCGACTCGAGCGCGATCGCGTTCGAAATCGCCGGTCGCGGTGCGATGCGCGAAGTGGCCGACCGGGCCGGCATCAAGCTGCTCGAGCCGATCATGAAGGTCGAGGTCGTGACCCCCGAGGACTACCTCGGCGACGTCATCGGCGACCTCAACTCGCGTCGTGGCCAGATCCAGGGCACCGACAGCCGCGGCAATGCCCAGGCCGTCGAAGCCCACGTGCCGCTCGCGAACATGTTCGGTTACGTGAACGAGCTGCGTTCGTTCACCCAGGGCCGCGCACAGTACTCGATGCAGTTCAGCCACTACGACGAAGTTCCGGCGAACGTGGCTCAGGAAGTCAAGGAGAAGCTTGCCTAAGGCAGCATCTCCGTCTAGGGGCGGCGCCTGATTCCGCGGGCGCCGTTTCCAACCCGCAGAAATTCACTTTCAGATTAGAGGTTATTGGAAAATGGCGAAGGAAAAGTTCGAGCGTAATAAGCCGCACGTTAACGTCGGCACCATCGGTCACGTCGACCACGGCAAGACCACGCTGACCGCGGCAATCACCAAGGTCATGGGTTCGGCCGTCGATTTCGCAAACATCGACAAGGCGCCCGAAGAGCGTGAGCGCGGCATCACCATCTCGACCGCCCACGTCGAGTACGAAACCGACAACCGCCACTATGCGCATGTCGACTGCCCGGGTCACGCCGACTACGTGAAGAACATGATCACCGGTGCCGCCCAGATGGACGGCGCGATCCTGGTCGTGAACGCAGCCGACGGCCCGATGCCGCAGACCCGCGAGCACATCCTGCTTGCCCGTCAGGTTGGCGT
Organism: uncultured Erythrobacter sp.; assembly: GCA_947499095.1. Taxonomy (GTDB): domain Bacteria; phylum Pseudomonadota; class Alphaproteobacteria; order Sphingomonadales; family Sphingomonadaceae; genus Qipengyuania. The sequence goes on along the minus strand of CANMMR010000004.1, from coordinate 51,006 downwards.
GCCGCAGCTGGTCGTGTACATGAACAAGGTCGACCAGGTCGACGACGAGGAAATCCTCGAGCTCGTCGAGCTGGAAGTGCGCGAGCTGCTCAGCTCGTACGACTTCGACGGCGACAACATTCCGATCATTAAGGGTTCGGCTCTGGCCGCTCTCGAAGGTCGTGACGAGGAAATCGGCGAGAACAGCATCAAAGAACTGATGGCTGCCGTCGACGAATACATCCCGACTCCGGATCGTCCGGTCGACAAGGCCTTCCTGATGCCGATCGAAGACGTGTTCTCGATCTCGGGTCGCGGTACGGTTGTCACCGGCCGCGTCGAAACCGGCGTCGTGAACGTTGGCGACGAAGTCGAAATCGTCGGCATCAAGGACACCACGAAGACGACCGTGACCGGCGTCGAAATGTTCCGCAAGCTGCTCGATCGCGGTGAAGCCGGTGACAACATCGGTGCCCTGATCCGCGGCGTGGGTCGTGAAGACGTCGAGCGTGGCCAGGTTCTGGCGAAGCCGGGTTCGGTTACGCCGCACACCGAGTTCAGCGCCGAAGTCTACGTCCTGTCGAAGGACGAAGGCGGCCGTCACACGCCGTTCTTCGCGAATTACCGTCCGCAGTTCTACTTCCGCACCACCGACGTCACGGGCGAAGTCATCCTTCCCGAAGGCACGGAAATGGTGATGCCGGGCGATAACGTGACCATCTCGGTCAAGCTGATCGCTCCGATCGCCATGGACGAAGGTCTGCGCTTCGCTATTCGCGAAGGCGGCCGCACCGTCGGCTCGGGCGTGGTTGCTTCGATCCAGAAGTAAGTCGCAAACGACACAGCAGGGCCCGTCCTTCCTTCGGGGAGGGCGGGCCCTTCGCTTATTGTGGGTACGCAGTCGCATCCGCGCCTGTTTCGGCTGGCACGGCGTTCCGGCCTCTGCCGGAAATTCCCCGAAAACGGGGGTTGCCAAATCGGGGTCTCCCCCGTATATGCGCGCCCACAGGCAGGGATTCGTCTCCGCCAACCCAATTCAGAAAGGCCGCCCGCTGCGGGAAACCGGGCATAGCGGGGCCGGCCTTTGTTTTTTGAGGGTTGCCCAAATTTTCGGATGAAGGCGGCCCTTTGGCTCTTTCGCATCGGTGTAGGTAATGGAAGCTCAGAATATCCGCATTCGCCTCAAGGCGTTCGACCATCGCGTTCTCGACCAGGCAACTGGCGAAATCGCAGAAACCGCACGTCGTACGGGTGCCCTTATCCGTGGTCCCATTCCCATGCCGACGCGCATCGAGAAGTTCACCGTGAACCGCGGCCCGCACATCGACAAGAAGTCGCGCGAGCAGTTCGAGGTGCGCACCTACAAGCGGCTGCTCGACATCGTGCAGCCCAACGCCCAGACCGTCGACGCGCTAATGAAGCTCGACCTTGCGGCCGGCGTAAACGTCGAGATCAAGCTTGCTTAACTCGGCTACGTCCCCGGCAGGACTTTAAAACGGCCGGAAGTTCAGGGGCGCTCGATAGCCCCGCCCGATCTTCGGATCGGGCAAGACATCGGGATACCGCCGGATTTCATCCGGGTCTGCGTCCCCCGTCTCGCTCTCCAGGGCTTCGGCCACGGATAGCACTCAGCCCGGACGGGGCGACGCATCATTAAACGGGCTGGCAAGCACACGGGATGGGCCCGTGTGCCTCTGTGTTAGGAGTTTACGATGCGCACAGGCGTTATCGCAAAGAAAGTCGGGATGACCCGCCTCTTCCAGGAGGACGGTCGGCACGTGCCGGTCACCGTTCTCGCGCTGGAAGATTGCCAGGTGACTGCCCACCGTACTGCCGATCGCGATGGCTATTTCGCGGTCCAGGTCGGTTCGGGCGAAGCCAAGCAGAAGAACGTGAACAAGCCGCAGCGCGAAGCCTTTGCCAAGGCCGAGGTTCCGCTGAAGATGAAGGTCGCCGAATTCCGCGTCGACACCGAGGAAGGCCTGCTTCCGGTCGGTGCCCGCATTTCGGCAGAGCACTTCATCGCCGGCCAGAAGGTCGACATCACCGGCTACACCCAGGGTAAGGGCTTTGCCGGCGCCATGAAGCGCTGGGGCTTCGGCGGTTTGCGCGCCACCCACGGCGTCTCGATCTCGCACCGTTCGCACGGTTCGACGGGTAACCGCCAGGATCCGGGCCGCGTGTTCAAGGGCAAGAAGATGGCCGGCCACATGGGCGACCGTCAGCGTACCCAGCAGAACCTCGAGATCGTCCGCACGGACGCCGATCGCGGCCTGCTCTTCGTCAAGGGCTCGGTCCCGGGCGCGAAGAACGGCTGGCTGCTCGTCAAGGATGCAGTGAAGGTCAAGCATGACGAACTGCCGTTCCCTGGTGTGATGTATCGCAACCGCGAAGAGTTCGAGCATGAAGAGGCCGCTCCCGGCCTGGTCGAAAGCGCGGCCGAGTCCGAAGTCGGTACCGAGGTTTCGCCCGAGCAGCAGGAAAAGCTGATGCAGCAGCAGGATGCTGGTGCGGATGCCGAAACCGGCGCAGCCGATGACAACAGCACCACGCCGAGCGTCGACAAGGACGCCGGCGAGAACAAGGAGGGCTGATCCGTGAAGGTGAAGGTCCAGAAAATCGACGGCAAGGCGTCGGGCGACATCGAGCTCAACGACGACGTGTTCGGGGTCGAGCCGCGTGCCGACATCCTGCACCGCGTCGTGACGTGGCAGCTCGAGAACCGCCGCGGCACCGCCCGCCCGACGCGCGAGCGTTCGGACGTTGCCCGCACCGGCAAGAAGTGGGGTCGCCAGAAGGGCGGCGGCACGGCTCGCCACGGCGATCGCGGCGCCCCGATCTTCATCGGCGGCGGTAAGGCTCACGGTGCGCGCAAGCGTGACTTCGAGCAGTCGCTGAACAAGAAGATCCGCGCTCTCGGTCTCAAGATGGCCCTCTCGAGCAAGGCGAAGGACGGCCTCGTCGTCGTCGACAGCCTCGAACTCAAGGATGCCAAGACCAAGGCTCTCAAGGGTCACTTCGACAAGAATGGCTGGGCCGGCAAGGTCCTGATCATCGACGGCGAAAGCGTGAACGACGGCTTCAAGAAGGCCGCCGGCAACCTGCCGGGCGTCAATGTCCTGCCGGCCATGGGCGCGAACGTTTACGACATCCTGAAGCACGACACGCTCGTCCTCACCAAGGAAGCGGTCGAGAAGCTGGAGGGCCGTTTCAATGGCTAAGAAGCAGGAAGTAGCCGCACGTCACTACGACGTCGTGCTCGCACCGCACATCACCGAAAAGTCGACGCTGGCTTCCGAGCACAATGCCGTCGTCTTCAAGGTAGCGAACGACGCCACCAAGCCGCAGATCAAGGAAGCCGTCGAGGCGATCTTTGATGTCAGCGTCACCGGCGTCAACACGATCAACGTGAAGGGCAAGACCAAGCGCTGGAAGGGCAAGCCCTACAAGCGCAACGACCTGAAGAAGGCCGTGATCACCCTGAAGGACGGCGATTCCATCGACGTCACCAGCGGTATCTGAGGGGCTAGGGAACAATGGCACTCAAGAACTACAAACCCACGAGTCCGGGCCGTCGCGGCCTGATCCTCGTTGACAAGTCGGGCCTCTACAAGGGCAAGCCGGTCAAGTCGCTCGTCGAAGGCAAGCGCAAGACCGGTGGCCGCAACAACAAGGGCCATGTCACTTCGCGCGGCATGGCCGGCGGCCACAAGCAGAAGTACCGTTACGTCGACTTCAAGCGTCGCAAGTGGGACGTCGAAGGAACCGTCGAGCGGCTCGAGTACGACCCGAACCGCACGGCATTCATCGCGCTCGTCAAGTATGACGATGGCGAGCTGGCCTATATCCTCGCTCCGCAGCGTCTGGCTGTTGGCGACAAGGTGATCGCGGCCGAGAAGGCCGACACCAAGCCCGGCAACGCCATGTTGCTCGGCCAGATGCCGGTCGGCACGATTTGCCACAACGTGGAAATGAAGCCGGGCAAGGGCGGCCAGATCGCCCGCGCTGCAGGCTCCTACGTCCAGCTGGTCGGTCGTGACCGCGGCATGGTCATCGTCCGTCTCAATAGCGGCGAGCAGCGTTACCTGCGCGCCGACTGCATGGGCACTGTCGGTGCCGTGTCGAACCCGGACAACCAGAACCAAAACCTGGGCAAGGCCGGTCGTCGTCGCTGGATGGGCATCAAGCCGCTGACGCGCGGTGTCGCCAAGAACCCGGTCGACCACCCGCACGGCGGTGGTGAAGGTCGCACCAGCGGTGGCCGTCACCCGGTCACTCCGTGGGGCAAGCCGACCAAGGGCGCCCGTACCCGCAAGAACAAGCAGACGGACAAGATGATCATCCGTTCGCGGCACGCGAAGAAGAAGAGGTAATCGGACATGGCACGTTCCGTCTGGAAAGGTCCGTTCGTCGAACTCAGCCTTCTGAAGAAGGCTCAGGAAGCTCAGGATGTAAGCAATGCGAAGCCGATCAAGACCTGGTCGCGTCGCTCCACCATCCTGCCCGACTTCGTCGGCCTGACGTTCAACGTCTACAACGGTCACAAGTTCATCCCGGTCTCCGTCTCGGAAGAGATGGTCGGCCACAAGCTCGGCGAATTCGCGCCGACCCGGACCTTCCCGGGTCACGCCGCCGACAAGAAGGGTAAGCGCTGATGAGCAAGCAGAAAGCTCCGCGCCGCGTCGCCGACAACGAGGCCCTGGCTGTGGGTACCACGATCCGTGGTTCGGCCCAGAAGCTCAACCTCGTTGCCGAACTGATCCGCGGCAAGAAGGCCGAAGAGGCCCTCAACATCCTTGCCTTCTCCAAGAAGGCCATGGCGAAGGATGCCACGAAGGTGCTCGCTTCGGCGATCGCCAATGCGGAAAACAACCACAACCTCGATGTCGACGCACTGGTCGTTGCCGAGGCTTCGGTGGGCAAGTCGATCACCATGAAGCGCTTCCATACGCGCGGTCGTGGCAAGTCGACGCGCATCCTGAAGCCGTTCAGCCGCCTGCGCATCGTCGTCCGCGAGCAGGAAGAGGCGTAAGATGGGCCAGAAGAGCAATCCGATCGGTCTGCGCCTGCAGATCAACCGCACCTGGGACAGCCGCTGGTACGCCGAAGGGCGCGACTATGCCAAGCTGCTCAGCGAGGATATCGAAATCCGCAAATTCATCCTCGAGAACGCTGCCCAGGCCGCGATCTCGAAGGTGGTCATCGAGCGTCCGGCCAAGCTGTGCCGCATCTCGATCTACGCAGCCCGCCCCGGTGTGATTATCGGCAAGAAGGGTGCGGACATCGAGAAGCTGCGCACCAAGCTGTCGCAGATGACCGAAAGCGAAGTGAAGCTGAACATCGTCGAGATCCGCAAGCCGGAAATCGATGCCAAGCTCGTCGCCCAGGGCATCGCCGACCAGCTGATCCGCCGTGTCGCCTTCCGCCGCGCCATGAAGCGCGCCGTTCAGTCGGCCCTCCGCCTCGGCGCGGAAGGCATCAAGATCGTCTGCGGCGGCCGTCTCGGCGGCGCTGAGATTGCCCGTGTGGAATGGTATCGCGAAGGCCGCGTTCCGCTGCACACGCTGCGCGCCAACGTCGACTATGCGGAAGCCGAAGCGCTCACCGCCTACGGGATCATCGGCATCAAGTGCTGGATCTTCAAGGGCGAGATTCTGGCGCACGACCCGACCGCTCAGGACCGCCTGATGATGGAAGCCCAGACCTCTGGCGTCCGTCCGGCGCGCTGATTGCAGGATTAGGAAAGAACCATGCTGCAACCGAAGAAAACCAAGTACCGCAAGGCGTTCAAGGGCAAGATCCATGGCAACGCCAAGGGCGGCACCACGCTGAACTTCGGGTCTTACGGCCTGAAGGCGCTGGAGCCCGAGCGGATTACCGCTCGCCAGATCGAAGCGGCTCGCCGCGCGATCACGCGCCACATCAAGCGTCAGGGCCGTCTCTGGATCCGCGTCTTCCCGGACGTGCCGGTGTCGAAGAAGCCTGCCGAAGTCCGTCAGGGTAAGGGCAAGGGTTCGGTCGAATACTGGGCCGCTCGCGTGAAGCCGGGCCGCATCCTGTTCGAACTGGACGGCGTCGCCGGCCCGCTGGCCGCCGAAGCGTTCAGCCGTGCGGCGATGAAGCTGCCGATCAAGACCAAGGTCGTTGCCCGTCTGGGCGATGAATCTCACCTGGGAGGCGAATGATGGCCCAGAACTCGACCAAGACCGAAGACCTGCGCCAGAAGTCGGACGACCAGCTGTCCGAAGAGCTGACCAACCTGAAGCGCGAGCAGTTCAACCTGCGCTTCCAGGCTGCGACCAACCAGCTCGAAGCCCCGGCGCGCATCCGCGAAGTCCGTCGCACGATCGCCAAGATCAAGACGCTGCAGAACGAGCGTACCCGCTCGGCTGAAGCGAAGGCGTAAGGAGTAGACCATGCCCAAGCGTATTCTGATCGGGACCGTCACCTCCGACAAGACCGACAAGACCGTGACCGTGCTCGTCGAGCGCAAGGTGAAGCACCCGCTCTACGGGAAGATCATCCGTCGCTCGAAGAAGTACCATGCCCACGACGAGAACAACGAGTACACGCTCGGTGATGTCGTGCGCATCGAAGAAACGAAGCCGATCTCGAAGACCAAGACCTGGATGGTCAAGGACCGCGTGACGGCCGGTGGCACCCAGGCTGTCGAGGCCGACCTCGAAGTCGAAGCCGCCAGCAACTGATTTAGACGTAGGAACTGCCGGGCAGCTGTCCCGGCAAGCCAGTGAGAAGGAACCGGATCGATGATCCAGATGCAATCCAATCTCGACGTCGCGGACAACAGCGGCGCCAAGCGCGTCCAGTGCATCAAGGTACTGGGCGGCTCGAAGCGCCGCACTGCGTCCGTGGGCGACGTGATCGTGGTTTCCGTGAAGGAAGCCCAGCCGCGTACGAAGGTTAAGAAGGGCGATGTCCATCGCGCCGTCATCGTGCGCACGAAGAAGGACGTCCGCCGCCCCGACGGTAGCGTGATCCGCTTCGACAGCAATGCCGCAGTGCTCGTGAACAAGAGCGAAGAGCCGATCGGCACCCGTATCTTCGGCCCGGTAGTCCGCGAACTGCGCGGCCGCGGCTTCATGAAGATTATTTCGCTCGCTCCGGAGGTGCTGTAATGGCTTCCGCAAAGATCAAGAAGGGTGACAGCGTCGTCGTCCTGTCCGGCAAGGACAAGGGCAAGACCGGCACCGTCGCGAAGGTCATGCCGAAGGAAGGCAAGATCGTCGTCGAGGGTGTCAACGTGGCAGCGCGTCACCGCAAGCCGACGCAGCAGAACCCGCAGGGCGGTATCGATCGCTTCGAAGCGCCGATGCCGATCAGCAAGGTTGCTGTTGCAGACCCGAAGGATGGCAAGCCCACCCGCGTCCGTTTCGAAGAGAAGGACGGCAAGAAGGTGCGTATTGCCGTGAAGAGTGGGGAGACCATCGATGGCTGATTACACCCCCCGCATGAAGCAGAAGTTCGAAGACCAGATCGTCAAGGCGATGACCGAGAAGTTCGGTTACAAGAATCGCCTCGAAGTTCCGAAGCTCGAAAAGATCACGCTCAATATGGGTGTGGGCGAAGCGAGCCAGGACAAGAAGAAGGTCCAGACCGCTGCCGAAGAAATGGCGCTGATTGCCGGCCAGAAGCCGGTCATCACCAAGGCGAAGAAGTCGATCGCGCAGTTCAAGCTGCGTGAAGGCATGCCGATCGGTGCGAAGGTTACCCTGCGCCGCGATCGCATGTACGAATTTCTCGACCGCCTGGTCACTGTTGCAATGCCGCGCATCCGCGACTTCCGTGGCCTCAACCCGAAGTCGTTCGACGGCCGTGGCAACTACGCCATGGGCCTGAAGGAACAGATCGTCTTCCCCGAAATCTCCTACGACAAGATCGAGAAGGTCCGGGGTATGGACATCATCGTAACCACGACGGCGAAGACCGACGACGAAGCTCGCGAGCTTCTGAAGCTGTTCGGTTTCCCGTTCCCGGCTGAAAAGTCGGAAGAGAAGGAGGCGGCGTGAGCCGCTAGAAGAGGAACTTAAGTCCAATGGCGAAACTGAGTTCGATCAACAAGAACGAGCGTCGCAAGAAGCTCGTCAAGCAGTATGCGGACAAGTACGCGAAGCTGAAGGCTATCGCGGACGATGAAAGCCTCGACGAGACCGAGCGCCTGATGGCCCGGCTCAAGATGGCGGAGATCCCGCGCAATGCGAACCCGACCCGGGTGCGCAACCGCTGCTCCACCACCGGCCGCCCGCGCGGCTACTACCGCAAGTTCGGCCTGAACCGCATCGAACTGCGTGACCTCGGCAACAAGGGCCTGATTCCGGGCCTGACCAAGTCGAGCTGGTGAGGTAAAGACAGATGGCTATGACCGATCCCCTGGGTGACATGCTCACCCGCATCCGCAACGGCCAACGCGCGAAGAAGGACAGCGTCCTTTCGCCCGCCAGCAAGCTGCGTGCAAACGTTCTCGAAGTGCTCCAGCGCGAAGGCTACATCCGTGGCTACAGCGACGACGCTTCGGGCAAGCACCCGCAACTGCGGATCGAACTGAAGTATTTCGAGGGCGAACCTGCGATCAAGCATGTCGCTCGCGTCTCCAAGCCGGGCCGCCGCGTCTACTCGGGTTCCAAGGAACTTCCGGTTGTTCGCAACGGGCTCGGCATCACGATCGTCTCGACGCCGAAGGGCGTGCTTTCCGATGCGGAAGCTCGCGCAGACAACGTCGGCGGCGAAGTGCTGGCGGAGGTGTTCTGATGAGCCGCATCGGCAAGAAGCCGGTAGCGATCCCCAGTGGGGTCACTGCCAATATCGAAGGCGACACGCTGAGCGTGAAGGGGCCGAAGGGCACTCTCACTATGGGCATGTCCGACCTGGTCGAGTACAAGCTGGAAGACGGTGAGATCGCCGTCAACCCGGCCAACGGCACCAAGGCGGCCCGCAGCCACTGGGGCATGCAGCGCACGCTCGTGTCGAACCTGGTCGAAGGCGTCACCGAAGGCTTTTCCAAGACTCTCGAGATTTCGGGCGTCGGCTATCGTGCGCAGGCGCAGGGCAAGAAGCTCAAGCTTCAGCTCGGCTACTCGCACGACGTCGATCTCGATGTTCCCGAAGGGATCGAGGTGAAGACCCCGGACCAGACCACCGTGGAGATTTCCGGCATCGACAAGCAGGCCGTGGGCCAGTTTGCCGCCGAAATCCGCCGCTGGCGCAAGCCCGAGCCTTACAAGGGCAAGGGCATCAAGTACCGCGGCGAGTACATCTTCCGCAAGGAAGGGAAGAAGAAGTAAGATGGCAAAGCTCTCTCTCTTTGAACGCCGCCGCCGCCGCGTGCGCACTGCGCTCCGCAGCGTGTCGGGTGGCAAGCCGCGCCTTTCGGTCCACCGCACCGGCAAGCACATCTACGCGCAAGTGATCGACGATGCGGCGGGCAAGACGCTCGCTGCTGCCTCGACGCTCGGCGTGAAGGGCTCGGGTGCGAATGTCGATGCAGCCAAGCAGGTCGGTAGCGATATCGCCGCTGCTGCCAAGAAGGCCGGTGTCACCAACGTCGTGTTCGATCGCGGCGGGTTCCTTTTCCACGGCCGCGTCAAGGCGCTGGCCGACGCCGCTCGCGAAGGCGGGCTGGAGTTCTGATGATGGCTGACGAAAACAAGACCCCCGAAACCGAAGCGACGCCCGAACAGGCGCCCGGCGTTCCCGAAACGCCTGAGGTCGCGAAGGCCAAGGCCGATGCCGGCGTCGTTGAAGCGGAAACGCAGAACGCCGTGACCAACGAGGAACCGGCTGTCGCCGACACCCCGTCGGAAGCTGCTGCCAACCAGAGCCCCGCACAGGGCGCCGAAGGTCAGCCGCGCGAACGTCAGGGCCGTGGCGGTCGTGGCGGAAACGATCGTGGCCGTGGCCGCGGTGGCCGCGACAATCGTCGGGGCGGACGCCGCGAGGAAGAAGACGACGGCATCATCGAGAAGCTGGTTCATATCAACCGCGTCTCGAAGACGGTCAAAGGCGGTAAGCGCTTCGGCTTTGCTGCTCTCGTCGTGGTCGGCGACGGCCAGGGCCGTGTCGGCTTCGGCAAGGGCAAGGCCCGCGAAGTGCCCGAGGCGATCAGCAAGGCGACTGCCGCTGCGCGCAAGCACATGATCCGCGTCGCGCTGAAGGAAGGCCGCACGCTGCACCATGACGGCAAGGGCCGTTTCGGTGCCGGCAAGGTGACCGTTCGCACCGCGCCTCCGGGTACCGGCATCATCGCTGGTGGTCCGATGCGTGCCGTGTTCGAAAGCCTCGGCGTAGCCGATGTGGTGACCAAGTCGGTCGGCACGTCGAACCCCTACAACATGATCCGCGCTACCTTCGACGCGCTGCAGGACCAGACTTCGCCGAAGTCGGTTGCCCAGCGTCGCGGCAAGAAGGTCGCCGACCTTCTCGGCCGGGGTGGTGCATCGGAGGCCGAGGCTGAAGCCGACGCCGCCGCTATTGCGGAGTAAGATCGATGGCGAAGAACAACACCATCACGCTGAAGCAGGTCGGCTCGCCGCTGCGTAGGCCGGAAGTACAGCGCAAGATCCTGATCGGTCTCGGTCTGAACAAGATGCACAAGACGGTCACCCGCCAGGACACCCCCGAGTTGCGCGGCGCGATCGCCAAGATCCCGCATCTGGTCAAAATCGTCGAGTAATCCTTCCGGCGATACAATTTGACGGGGGCGGCCTGCTGCGATAGCGGGCCGCTTCCATTTTATCAGCGCGAACCCCGGTATGGGGCCTGGAAAGCGAAAGCGAGTGCACACATGACTATCAAGCTTAACGAAATCCGCGACAATCCCGGCGCACGCAAGGACCGCATCCGTGTCGGTCGCGGCATCGGCTCGGGCAAGGGCAAGACCGGCGGCCGCGGCCAGAAGGGTCAGAAGAGCCGTTCGGGCGTCGCCATCAAGGGCTTCGAAGGCGGCCAGATGCCGCTACACATGCGTCTGCCGAAGCGCGGCTTCAACAATCCGTTCGGCAAGGACTACGCCGAAGTGAACCTGGGCATGGTCCAGAAGTTCATCGATGCGAAGAAGCTCGACGCCAAGAAGGACATCGACCACGCAGCGCTCAAGGCCGCCGGCCTCGCTCGCGGCGGCAAGGACGGTGTCCGCCTGCTCGGCAAGGGCGAGCTGAAGGCGAAGGCCAAGTTCGTCGTCGCCGGTGCCTCGAAGGGCGCGATCGAAGCAGTCGAGAAGGCCGGCGGTTCGGTCGAAGTGATCGCCAAGGCCCAGCCCGAAGCCGAGAAGAAGGCTGCGCGCACCGAGGCAAACAAGGCCAAGAAGGCCAAGTGATCGGATAAATCGGGGGCAGGGTTCGACAATCCCGCCCCCGCTCCCTATCTGTCCGGTCAGCGCCGGGACGGGCCGGCGACAAGCTAGGATCGAAATCGACCAATGGCATCACGCGCCGACAATCTCGCGAGCAATCTCAGTCTCGCCAATTTCTCGAAAGCCACCGAGCTTAAGAACCGCATCTGGTTCACCATCGGTGCGCTGATCGTCTTCCGTTTCCTCAGCTTCGTTCCGCTGCCGGGCATCAACGCCCGCGCGCTGAACCAGCTGGCCGATGTCGCCCAGGGCGGCATCCTCGACATGTTCAACATGTTCACCGGGGGCAGTCTGGAGCGCATGAGCCTTATCGCGCTCGGCGTGATGCCGTACATTACCGCCTCGATCGTGGTGCAGCTGGCCGCAGCGCTCCATCCCGCGCTCGCCGCGCTCAAAAAGGAGGGCACGGTCGGTCGGCAGAAACTGAACCAGTACACGCGGTACGGGACGGTTTTCCTGTGCACGATCCAGGGCTGGTTCTTGGCTGCGGGCCTCGAGAGCTTCGGGGCGTCGAACGGGATCGCGGCGGTCGTCGATCCGGGGTACATGTTCCGCATCGGCGCCGTCATCAGCCTCGTCGGTGGGACCATGTTCCTGCTGTGGCTGGGCGAGCAGATCACCAGTCGCGGCATCGGCAACGGCGTGTCGCTGATCATCATGGCGGGCATCGTCGCCCAGTTCCCGACCTTCGTTTCGAACATGGGCTCGGGCTATTCCGAAGGCTCGATCTCGACCGGGATCGTGGTCGGCTTCATCCTGATGGTGATCGTGCTGATCCTCGGTATCTGTTTCTTCGAACGTGCCCAGAGGCGCCTGCTGATCCAGTATCCCAAGCGCGCGACGCAGCGCGGCATGATGCAGGCCGATCGTTCGCACCTGCCGCTCAAGCTCAACACCGCCGGCGTGATCCCGCCGATTTTTGCCAGCTCGCTATTGCTGCTGCCTCTCACGATCACGCAATTCGCCGGCAATTCGGTCGACACGGATTCCGCCACCGGCGGCGCGCTTCAGAGCGTCCTGCAATACCTCCAGCACGGCCAGCCGCTCTACATGACGCTTTATGGCCTTGGCATCATCTTCTTCTGCTTCTTCTACACCGCGATCGTCTTCAATCCGGAAGAGACGTCGGAGAACCTGAAGAAGAACGGCGGTTTCATTCCAGGCATCCGTCCGGGCAAGCGGACCGAGGAATATCTCGATTATGTCCTCACGCGCATCACCGTAATCGGCGCGATCTACCTGACCGTCGTGTGCGTCGTGCCGGAGTACATGATCGCGCAGACCGGCGTCCCGCTGTTCCTCGGCGGTACCAGCCTGCTCATCGTCGTGAACGTGACGGTGGATACGATCAGCCAGATCCAGTCGCACCTGCTGGCGCACCAGTATGGCGACCTCATCAAGAAGGCCAAGTTGAAGGGCCGCATGCGGTAAGGCATAGCGCGGGCGACAGGGAACTTTCTGACTATGGACATCATTCTCCTCGGACCTCCGGGCGCAGGCAAGGGCACCCAGGCCCACCGGCTCGAAGAGCATCATGGCATGCGCCAGCTTTCGACCGGCGACATGCTGCGCGGTGCTGTCAAGGCGGGCACGCCCGTCGGCATCAAGGCCAAGGAGATCATGGACCGCGGCGATCTGGTGTCCGACGAGATCGTCAGTGAGCTGATCGACGCCGAACTTACCGCGATGGGTCCGGAAACCGGCGCCATCTTCGACGGATATCCGCGCACCGAGGCACAAGCCAAGATGCTCGACGAAATCCTCGCGAAGCATGGCCGCAAGCTCGACCATGTGATCGAGCTGGAAGTGAACGAAGACGAACTGGTCAAGCGCATCACCGGCCGCTTCACCTGCGCCGAATGCGGCGAGGGCTATCACGACAGCTTCAAGCAGCCCGAGACGCCAGGTAAATGCGACAAGTGCGGTTCGACCGAATTCAAGCGGCGTCCGGACGATAACGAAGAAACCGTGCGTAACCGAATGGGTATCTATCGTAAGGAAACGGCACCGATCCTGCCGGGCTACGAAGCCCGCGGCATCGTCAGCCGCGTCGACGGGATGGCTTCGATCGGCGAAGTCACCCACGCGCTCGACGCGATCCTCACTCCCTGATCCGATCCGCACTTTCCACTCCGCTTCGCTTTTCTTAAGCATGGCGCGGAGGGAGAGGGAAATGATCCGACACAGTCTGGCAATCGCGGCACTGGCCATCAGCGCGCCCCTGTCCGCGGAGGTCGTCGAAACCAGCGAAGATGGTTTCGTCACGCGCGACACAGCCAGTGTCGCCGCTAGTCCCATGGAAACCTGGCTTGCTCTGACCCGCCCCGGCCAGTGGTGGAACGACGAGCACACCTGGTCTGCCGATGCGGCCAATCTGACTCTGGAGCCGCAAGCCGGCGGATGCTTCTGCGAACGCGTGCCCGGCGAGGATCGCGACGACGGCTTCTCGCTCGACGGCAGCGTGCAGCATGCGACCGTGGTCCAGGCATACCCCTTGCGCGTTCTCCGCATGCGCGGCGGATTGGGCCCGCTGCAGGGCGAGCCCGCCACGGGCATTCTCACCATCACGCTCAAGGAAATCGACGGCGGCACGCGCGTGTTGTGGGAATATAACGTCGGTGGTCCGATGCGGTACGAAATCCCGCAGATATCGCAGGCGGTGGACGGCGTCATGAGCCAGCAGCTGGCAGGCTTGCGCGACCATCTCGGTGCGCTGGGCGGCGCTGAAACCGTTCCTGCCGAAGCTGCTTCCACCGAAACACCGGATAGCGAATAAGTCCGGCACTCTCGCCGCCTGCCTCCGTTGTAAGCGAAACGCCCGCGCTCGGGTGAGCAACGAAGCAGGACCACATGGCATCGAAGAACCACCAGGGCGTCGATCTCGGAACGTTCATCGAAGGCCTCGAGAAGCGCAACGAAGGCCAGACCGAATTCATCTAGGCCGTTCGCGAAGTGGCGCAAGACGTCTTCGAGTTCGTCGCCGACCGGGCGTTATGGCGCGGTCTATTTCTTGCGCGACATGCTGCGTGAGGCGGATGAGGATATCGAGGGCAAGAGCGCCGTGATCTCCGGCGCGGGGAATGTTGCGCTGCATGCAGCGGAAAAGCTCTTCGAACTCGGTGGGAAGGTGCTGACTCGTCGGCCAGATCGAGAAGCCCGAACCGTTGCCCTATTCCATCACTGCAGACAAGATCGCCTGGATGAAAGAGCTTAAGAGCGAGCGTCGCGGCCGGATCAGCGAGTATGTTGAGGAATATTCCCGCGCGACCTATCACGAGGGCGAAGCCCCTTGGCGCGTCGATTGCGATATCGCCATGCCCTGCGCGACCCAGAACGAACTCGATGAAAGCGACGCGAAAGCGCTGGTGGATAAAGACGTCATGGCGGTGTGCGAAGGCGCCAACATGCCGACGACCATGCAGGGCATGAAAGTGTTCCAGGATGCGGAAATCCTCTACGCTCCGGGCAAGGCCGCCAACGCGGGCGGGGTCGCGGTGTCGGGACTCGAAATGAGCCAGAACTCCGAACGCGTCAGCTGGAACCGCGAGAAGCTGGACGATATGCTGACCGAGCTGATGGAGGACATCCACGGCAAATGCGTAGAACATGGTCGCTCGGGCGACAACGGGCATGTGAATTACGCGAAGGGCGCGAATATTGCCGGGTTCGAGAAGGTCGCCGAGGAGATGCTTGCCTTCGGTGTCGTCTAGCCCGCTTTGACGAGCTACGAGCGGCTGTGTATGCAGCCCTTGATCGAACGCGCGGACCGCCCATATCGGCGGTCTCGCTGCTTTGCGCGCCCATGGCTGTTGACCTTGCGGTCGAATCCCCCTAAGCGCGCCATTCATTCGACAGTTGCGGTGAGTCCGGCAGGCGGCAGCCTATTGCACGCCATCCGGGCTTTTTGCGTTAGCATACTGCGACTTGCTCGGTGAATTTGAGCGATGAGATAGGGGTGTCGGCCCGATCCGGCAGTCCCCTGTGGAGCATGGAGAAGTAAGTGGCTCGTATTGCCGGGGTAAACATCCCCACCAACAAGCGCGTGATTATCGCGCTCACCTATATTCACGGTATCGGCCGCACCACGGCCGTCGAGATCGCCGACAAGCTCGGCATCGATCACAAGACTCGCGTGCAGGACCTGACCGACGAGGAAGTCCTGCGCATTCGTGAGACGATCGATGAAGATCACATGGTCGAAGGCGACCTTCGTCGCGACACCGCGATGAACATCAAGCGCCTGATGGACCTGCGTTCCTACCGCGGCCTTCGTCACCGTGCCGGCCTGCCCGTTCGCGGCCAGCGCACTCACACCAACGCCCGTACCCGCAAGGGCAAGGCCAAGCCGATCGCCGGCAAGAAGAAGTAAGCCGGTCCCACGGACCGACGCTTTTCCCTTCTTGATAGATTAGAGGAATACACATCATGGCACGCGAACCCGGCCGCGTAAGGCGCCGCGACAAAAAGAATATTTCGAGCGGCGTTGCGCACATCAACGCCAGCTTCAACAATACGATGATCACCATCACCGACGCGCAGGGCAATGCGATCAGCTGGTCCAGCGCCGGCATGATGGGCTTCAAGGGCAGCCGCAAGTCGACTCCCTATGCCGCGCAGGTCGCCGCCGACGACGCGGGCCGCAAGGCCGCCGAACACGGCGTGCGCACCCTCGAGGTCGAAGTGAAGGGCCCGGGCTCGGGCCGCGAAAGCGCGTTGCGCGGTCTCGCCGCAGTCGGCTTCACGATCACTTCGATCCGCGACGTGACGCCGATCCCGCACAACGGGGTCCGTCCTTCCAAGCGTCGTCGCGTCTGATCCGTACCTGCCTGGTGGCTCGGGCACGCTGAGCCACCGACACATTTCACGGACCGGACGCTCTCGCCAGAGGGCTCCGGTCCCGCCCGCATCCGAACCAGGGGATTTTCATGTCCGTCAACATCAAGAACTGGCAGGAACTCAAGAAACCCAATACCCTTGATATCAAGGATTCCGGTGACAAGGCCCGCAAGGCCACCTTCGTCGCCGAACCGCTCGAGCGGGGCTTCGGCCTGACGCTCGGCAATGCCCTGCGCCGCGTGCTCCTGAGCTCGCTCCAGGGTGCCGCGATCACCTCGATCAAGATCGAAGGCGTGCTGCACGAATTCTCGTCGCTCGCCGGCGTTCGCGAAGACGTGACCGACATCGTCCTCAACGTGAAGCAGATCGCGCTGAAGATGGAAGGCGAGGGCATGAAGCGCCTGCAGCTCTCCGCCACCGGCCCTGCCGAAGTGAAGGCCGGCGATATCGCCGTGTCTGGCGACATCGAGATCATGAACAAGGATCTCGTGCTCTGTCACCTCGACGAAGGCGCGACGCTGAACATGGAACTGACCGCCGACACCGGCAAGGGCTACAAGCCCGCCGTGATGAACCGCCCGGTCGATGCGCCGATCGGCCTCATCCCGGTCGACAGCCTGTATTCGCCGGTCCGCCAGGTGAGCTACAAGGTCGAGAACGCCCGCGTCGGGCAGGAACTCGACTACGACAAGCTCTCGCTCAACATCGAGACCGACGGCACCGTCACTCCGGAAGACGCCGTGGCCTATGCCGCGCGCATTCTGCAGGACCAGCTGACCCTGTTCGTGCACTTCGAGGACGGCATTCCGCAGCCCAGCTCGGCCTTGATCGGGCAGGCTGCAGAGCCGCAGGAAAGCGACACCAACCAGCTCAACCGCTATCTTCTCAAGAAGGTCGACGAGCTGGAACTGTCGGTTCGTTCGGCGAACTGCCTCAAGAACGACAACATCATCTACATCGGCGACCTGGTCCAGAAGACCGAGGCAGAGATGCTCCGCACGCCGAATTTCGGCCGCAAGAGCCTCAACGAGATCAAGGAAGTCCTGAGCTCGATGGGCCTGCGCCTCGGCATGGACATCCCCGGCTGGCCGCCCGAGAACATCGAGGAAATGGCCAAGAAGCTCGAACAGGAGCTGCTGGGTTAAGACCTTGCACACGGGAATGGGCCGGACCCGCTAATCCGGCCCGTACCGGGCTACCTAGAACGGGCCCTTTACGAACGAAGGAAGAATAGGATGCGTCACAAGATTTCCGGCCGCAAGCTGCAGCGCAAGACCGGCCACCGCAATGCAATGTTCCGCAACATGGCTGCTGCGCTGATCAAGCACGAGCAGATCATGACCACGCTACCCAAGGCGAAGGAAATGCGTTCGTATATCGAGAAGCTGATCACGCTGGCCAAGCGTGGCGGTCTGTCGAACCGTCGCCTCGCAATGAGCCGCCTGCAGGACGAAACCCAGCTGAAGAAGCTGTTCGACGTCTTGGCCGAGCGTTACGGCGACCGCGAGGGTGGCTATACCCGCGTCATCAAGGCCGGCTATCGCGGCAGCGACGCGGCGCAGATGGCAATCATCGAACTGGTCGATCGCGATGTCGACGCCAAGGGTCAGGACAGCGGCCCGGTGATGTCCGACGAAGACGAATTCGAAGACGCGTAAGCGCGACTGAAATGGACAAGCGGGGCCGGAGGAGCGATCTTCCGGCCCTTTTGTTTTGCGCGGACGAGATCCCGTGGCACAAGGCGCGCATGATGAGACACGCCCTCGCAGCCGCTGCGCTGCTCGCATCCCCCCCGCTAGCCGCGCAATCCGCCAGCCAGGTAGACTTGCAAGCCCGTTACGACCGGGCGCTGGCCGCCGGATACAAGTCGCTGTTCCTGTGCGGGGCGATGGCGTCCGACCCCGGCGGGCTGCGCCGTAACGAACGCTCGGTCGAGGAGTACGAACTGACCGGCATCTACGGCGCGCTCGACCCCATGGTGCGCGAACTTGAGTATCGTATAGAACGCGGCACCGATGGCATGATCGATTATGTCTCGACCGATTGGGCGGAGGATATGCCGCCACGCGTGGCCGAGTATCGCGGGGATACGGGCTGTACCCTGCTGCCGATCGGGGCTGCACTACCGACGAACGAGGTGACTTGGGGCATGCGCATCGACCGCGTGGGCGACCCTGCCGTCTACCCGCTCTCCGAAAAGCTTGACCCGCGCGTGCGTCAGGCGGCGCAGCTGGCGCTCGGTGAGACCTATGGCGAGGGCACGCGTACCACTGCCGTACTCGTCCGCCAGGATAATGTTACCAAGGGCAAGGCCTTCGCCCCCGGTTTCGATGCCGACAGCACGCAGCGGACGTGGTCGGTCGCCAAGAGTCTCGCCGCGACGTTGGTGGGCGCTGCAGTGCAGAGCGGTGCGGCAGACGTCTCGCAATCTGCCGGGCTAGGCCTCGGCGACAGCGATCCGCGCCGCGCCATCACCATCGATCACGCGCTGCGCATGGCTTCGGGCCGTTACTCGGACACGCCGGGCAATCGCACCGACCCGCTTTACATGGGCGGGACCACCGTCGCCGAAAGCGCGCTGGACTGGCCGCTGCTCAATCCGCCGGGCTTGGTGTACCGCTATGCCAACAACGACACACTGGCCGCGGTAAAGGCGATCGACGGCTATCTGGCCGAAAACCCGCCGATCGCGCTGTTCGAGCGGATCGGCATGCATTCCACGAAAGCAGAGACGGACTGGCAGGGCGACTATATCCTGTCGAGCCAGGTCTGGACCAGCGCTGCCGATCTCGCGCGGTTCGGCCAACTCTATCTCAACGACGGTATGTGGCGCGGCGAACGCGTCTTGCCAGAGGGCTGGCTCGAATATGTTTCCGCCCCCTCCGGCCCGCAGCCGGAAAACGGATTCGGCTATGGCGCAGGTTTCTGGCTGTTCAACGACCACGAGGGCATTCCCGGCGACACCATCGCCGCCATGGGCAACCGCGGGCAATATGTGGTGATCGTCCCGAGCATGAACACGGTCATCGTCCGCAGGGGCGAAGATCCGGCCGGCTCGCGCTTCGATGTCGTTGCGTTCACGCGCGATGTCCTTGAAACGCTGCGGTAATTGATGTTAATATAACTGGTATATTAGCTGAACAAAAACTGTAATCCGAATTCAGCCTCGCCTCAGTGGCGCTCTCCTATAACCAAAGTCAACCGAGGCAGTCCCGCCGCGGTGCAGACGAGGAGAGCCTCACATGACGAAGAACATCACTAGCTTCGCGAAGGGTGGGATCGCAGCGGCAACCGTCGGCGCAATGGCGCTGGCTACTGCAACGCCCGCGCAAGCCCAGTATCATGAGCGCGACCGCGACGGAATTTCCGTCGGCGACGTTATCGCAGGCGCCGTGATCATCGGCGGGATCGCCGCCGTAGCCAGTGCCGCGAGCCGCGACCGGGGATATCGCTATGACGATAGGCGCTATCGCGGCGACCGCTACTATGGGCGCGGCAATCCGCGCGCAGCTGTTGAACGCTGCGTCAACGCCGCTCGCCAGGACGCGCGCCGCTATGGCTACCGCTATGCCCAGGTGACCGACATTCGCGATGTGGACGACACGCGCTATGGCTGGGAGGTTAAGGGCCGCATCATGGTCGATGGCAATTATCGCGGCGGCCGTTACTACCGCTACGGTTATCGCGACCGGTACAACCGCTACAACCGCTGGAACGACCGCGACAGCGGCAAGTTCACCTGCCGCATCGATCGCGGCCGCGTGACCGACCTCGACTTCAGCGGCATCCGCGGTCTTCGCTGATCAGCGGGATTTAATATCAAAGGCGGTTCAGGCTCCATGCAGTCTGGGCCGCCTATTTGCGTGCCATCGTGTCATCACGCGCGCCAGGTGGGGGTGCGCCTTGGGGTTAGATTTGTCATGACATCCTTTCGCAAGTTTGCAGCCGTTCCCGCGTTCGTCGCCGCATTCTCGCTGGCAGGCACACCCGTTGCTGCCGCGGATGTGCCTACCCCCGTCAGCGCGTCGCCCATCGAAGCCGCTCCGGCGTGGGCGCCCGGCGACGACACTTCCGACTACCACCGCCGCTACCGCTATCGCCGCCATCGCGGCGTGAGCGCGGGCGATGTGCTGGCCGGCGTGCTGATCATCGGCGGGATCGCAGCCATAGCGAATGCGGCGAAGAATTCGAACGACCGCCGCTATCGCGACCGCGACTACCGCTATCCGGACGAGCGCCGCGACGACTATCGCCAGGATTACGATGCGCGCGGTGTTGACCGTGCCGTGGAAATGTGCGCCGACGAGGTCGAGCGGAACACGCGCATCGGCAGCATCGATACGGTGAACCGGACCGCGAGCGGATGGCAGGTCACCGGTTCGCTCTATAATGGCGATGGCTTCAATTGCTCCATCGGGCAGGATGGCCGGATCGACGCTATTGACTACGGTCGCGGCGGATCGGGCTATCAGGGTGCGATGGGCGAGTACGACGACGCGCAGGACTATGACGGGGCGGACCGTCAGGACGATCGCCAGTACGACAGCGATTACTATTCGGCAGCACGCTCGCGTATGGATGCCAATCCGGTGCCGACGCAAACCGAAGCGCAGCCCTCGTATCCGGGCGGTCCGTTGCCCGGCGAAGCGCAGGAAGAGCCGGATATCGAATACGGCAACGGCTACAAGGGCGTCGGCGCGGGAAGCTAATCCCGCTCGTAAGCCGGTAGCGAGAGCTTCCACTGGATGGCGGCCAGCCGGAGGCCGAAGCCGCTTCCCGCGGCGATGATCCAAACGGCGCTACGGGCGAGGGGCACGAACTCGCCGGCGACAGTCAGCGTGGCGGAGAGCGCCGCCGCCGTCACGTATAGCTCGGGCCGCATCAGGATCGACGGCCTGCCAGCGATCACGTCGCGGATGATCCCGCCGACTGTGCCCGTCACCACGCCCATGACCGCCGCAGGGACGGGCGGAACGCCGTATTGCAGCGCCTTGGCCGTGCCGAGAACGGCATAGGCCGTCAGGCCCAGGCCATCGGCCACGTCCAGCAGTTTTCCATCCCACCATCGGGTCGGTGTGAACCAGGCGAGCAGGGCGATAGCCAAGCACACCACCGCGACCAGCCCGTCCTCGATCCAGAAGACCGGCGCGCCGATCAGCAGATCGCGCACCGTCCCTCCGCCGACTCCGGTGAGAAGGGCGAAGAACGCCAGCGTGACGAAAGTCTGCTTCTCCCGCGCGGCGACGAGCGCTCCGGTAAGCGCGAAGATCGCGACGCCGGCAAGGTCCAGCCAGTCCAGCACCGGGGTCAGCACCTCGGCGTTCATGCAGTGGTCGCCCGGCTCTTTCGGCGGCGGAACATCAGGATGCATCCAAGCAGCGATCCGATCAGGGCCAGAATAGCGAAGAGGACCAGGATCGGGTGATGCGTGTCCTCGCGCGTTTCGAGGTCCATGATGTGAAGGCCCCACATGACGTCGAACAGCCGCCACCAGCGCGTGCGGACCGCTTCTATCCGGCCTGTCTCTGTCCCGACGTAGACGTGCGTCCCGTCTTCCAGCGCAACCTGCCAGACTGGCATGGGCCGCCGGAAATCGAATGGCACGTCGTCTGCATCGAATTTAGTTGCATTCGCCACCTTGTCGCCGCCGACTATACCCTGCCGGACAATTCGACGCGCTTCCTGCTCGTCAATGTCATCAAGCGGCTGTCCGCTTGCGCCATCAAAACGATCAATGCTCCCGTCGGGACGGGTGACGACAGTTATCAGTCTCCCATTCTGCATATAGCTTCGCATTTCGGTCGCTTGCGGCGATCCGTCGAGCTTGAAGGGAACAGGAGCAGGATTGCCGCTAAATCCTTCGTTTGTAGTTTCTAATCTTAGGTGATTGCCGCGAACTTCCTCGATCGGCTTGGCAACCATGACGAGGCCCGTCACGGTCCACATCAGGATCGGCAGGCCGACAAGCCAGCCGAGCCAGATGTGCCATTTGGCGAAGCGCCGCATGGTGCGCTGGTGTCCCATGATGTCTCGCCGTCCTCAGCCGTGCAGGATTTGCCCGATCGCCTCTGCCGCGGCAATGCAATCGAGATCGGCCCACCTGCGCGAAATCACCTGCATGCCGCAAGGCAGGCCATCGGTGTCGCCCACAGGCAAGACCGTCGATGGCAGGTTGGGATAGGTCGCCAGGCCCGCCCAGCAGAGCGCCGAGCCGCCCGGCACCTCTGCGCCATCGATCGTGACGGTGCCGTCGAATACCCGCCCGTCGCGATGCGGCACGGCGAGTACCGGCGCGGGCGGGGCGAGGACGAAATCGTAGGTGTCGAACAGCGCCGCCCAGGCGATCTCGTTACGCGCCTGCAGGTCGAGCATGTCGAACCAGTCGGCTGCGCTCGCCTGCTTGCCATCGGGTGCGGGCCCGCCGCGCGCCATGGCGACGTTGAGCATGCGCATATAGTCGGACTGCTGGCGCTCGAGATTGGGTAGCAGGTCGCTGGACCGCTCGATGGTCACTCCCGCATCGCCGAGCGCGGTCAGCGCTGCGTCGATAGGTCCGCGGACGGCTTCATCGGTCGGGCAGGCGGGATGGTCCAATAGCGCGAGAATGCGGCATTCGCCTAAAGGTTTGCCACGCGCCCGCAGCGGCAGGCTGGCGGTAAGTTCGAGCAGAACTCGCAGATCTGCGGCATCGCGCGCCAGTGGACCGGCAATGGAAAGCGCCCCGTCATGGCCGTCCGAGCCAGCCATCGCCGGATGGTCGTGCCCATGTTTGGAGATCAGCCCCCAACTCGTCTTGTGACCCCAGATGCCGCAGAAATGCGCAGGCACGCGCACCGATCCGCCGATGTCGGTACCATATTCGCACGGCACCATCCCGCTGGCGACGGCCGCTGCCGAGCCGCCCGAGGACCCTCCTGGCGAACGCGCATGATCGTGCGGATTGTTGGTCCGGCCATAGACCGGATTGTTCGATTGCCAGTCCGCGAGATCGGGCGGCACATTCGTTTTCCCGACGAAGACCACGCCGGCGCGCTTAAGCCGGTCCACCACATGGGCGTCGCGAGTGGCGATGTTCTCCGCGTATTCTTCGTGCCCCCAGGTCGAAGGCAGGCCGGCGATGTCGAAGCTCTCCTTGATCGTCATGGGTACGCCGAATAGCGGCTGGTCGGGACCGGCCTTGGCGATATCCATGCTGCGAGCGCGGTCGAGCGCCCGGTCGAAATCGGTCACGACAACCGCATTGATATGCGCATCGTCCTTCTCGATTCGCGCAATCGCCGCTTCGACCGCCTCATAGGGCGACAT
Organism: uncultured Erythrobacter sp.; assembly: GCA_947499095.1. Taxonomy (GTDB): domain Bacteria; phylum Pseudomonadota; class Alphaproteobacteria; order Sphingomonadales; family Sphingomonadaceae; genus Qipengyuania. The sequence continues at coordinate 27,521 of CANMMR010000004.1, read as the reverse complement.
CTCGCCGCGGCGTATCGCTGCGGCCGTTTCGATTGCGCTGGGTCTCTTGGTCAGTCTCGGATAGGCCATGCAGTCCTCTTGCCGCCAGTCTAGGCTGCGGGAGGCTGGGGGCAAGCCCTACTCTCTGGCGCCAGACGTCTCATTTCCGCCCTGAAACAGGGTGAGGCCTTCGATCTCGCCGCTTTCGCCGCGATCGAAGCGCAGCTGGGCATCGACGACCTTCAGGAAGCAGCGGGTGTGCGAAAGGCCTCGAGGCTGCTGGGCGTAAGTAACCGTCCGCCAAACAAGCCGCGCTGCCATTTCAACAGGTCGTGCGTGGTCGAGTAGAGCGCTCCTGCGCCTTGCGGTATACCCATGTCGACATAGTCGGCATTGACCATGCCGCTTTCAAACGGGGAGTAGCCTTCGGCGCGCAGCGGGACGATCTCGGCCGTCACGTCAATGGCCGTGTCCTCCATGCCCAGCGGCGTGAAAATGTTTTCGTCCACGAAGTCCGCATAAGGCTTGCCGCCGACCTCTTCGACGATCGCCGACAGGACGAGATAGCCGGAGTTGGAATAGCTCCACGTATCGCCAGGCGTAATTTCCAGCGGCCTGTCCGAAAAGCGCGTAATGAGATCGTCGCGCGCGGTCGGCAGATACTTCCATTCGCGGAAGTCGTCGAAACTCGTCACATTGGGAATGCCGGAAGTATGGTTGAGCAAATGCCGGAGTGTAATCGCGTCCCAGCTCTCTGGCGCGCCGGGCCAGTAGGTCTGTACCGGCTGGTCGATGTTCAATTATCCCCGTTCCTACAGCATCAGGATCCAAGCCGCGGTGAACTGCTTCGTGACCGAGCCGATACGGAATTTCGTATCGGTTGTGTTTGCGATGTTCCACTCTAGATCGGCGGAGCCGTAAGCTTCGTCGAAGACGATCTCGTCACCGATTGCGACGAGTGCGGTACCCATGAATTCCTTCTTGTCCGCCGACGCAGAGACTATCTCGTCCATCCGCTCGGCATCCTGCGCGGCGGCGGGCGCGCTCGCGAGTGATAAGGCCAGCGGGCCAAGAGCGAAAACCGATAGGGCGAGAGAGCGGCGGATAATCAGCTTTTGTGTCTCCCAAAGTGGTTTGGCGAACCAATACACTAGCTGACGTCCGCTTCAACCCCATCGGCCACTGCGGGGTTTTGCATCCGGCATGTCTGCGACAGGGCGAAAGCGAAGCCGAGGATCGGGGCCGCACCATAGCCGATGAGCGCGCTGGGATAATTCGACAGTACCGCCGCGAGGGAGAAGCCGAACAGCGTCCCGGCCAGCGCATGCCGCTGTGCGAGGGGAGCGGGTAGAGCATGCAGGATGAGGAGAAAGCTTGCGATGAGACAAGCCAGCAGGGCAAGGGCGGCCAGCGGCTGGGTCGCCGCGACATCGACCAGCACCCGCTCGACGAAGGGCTGGGCAGGCAACTCTCCGCGCACCCACATGACCAGCGTGGCGAAGAAACCGGTCCCGGCGACTATGCCATCCTTCCAGTCGCGCTTCGCATTGTAGAGGCCCATCGCTGCGAAGGTAAGCGCCAGTCCGCTCGCCGCGTCGGGCTGAAATGCGGCGGCGAGGATCCCCGCCAAGAGGACCGGAGCCGCATAGTCCCTGTCGTGGGAAGCCAGAACCGCCAACAACGGGATGGCGAGCATACCGGCGTGAAGGCTGAATGGGCCGAGCGGCAGCCAGCGGGCGATGCCGTTCACATAAGGTCCGGTGAGTAGCGGCAGCGCCAGCAGGATGAGCAGCGTTACGATGGCGCCGCGCCGTATCTTTATGGCATCGGGCTGGGGCAAGAAGGCGATGATCACGAGGCCGAGTGCCAGCGCCCCCGCATTGACCAGCAGGAACGACGAGGGTGCCCCCATCAGCCAAAGCGCACCGATCCCTCCCAAGACCGGGAGGGCAAGGGCGAGCATGGCCGAACGGGACAAATTGCTCATAGCGGAGCCAGCACCTTGTCCTCCGCCGCGTAGTCGAACAAATTCCACGGATAGGCCGCGAGTTGGGGGAAGACAGCGCGCCAGTCGGCGGGATTGTAGCTCTGCAACCATCGCACTGCGTCTTCCGCTTCGATGTCGTAGCCAATTGTTGCCAGGCCGACCTCTCGCGCCGCCTTCCCTCCGTCGATGACGAATGGTTGCGGGACCGACCACGGCGTGCGGCCTCCCCTGTGGTCGGGAAAGCCTTCGAAGCCATGGAACCGGACTTTCGCATCCAGCAGCCGTGCAATCGTCTCGCCGACTTCCTGCACGGTCGGTGCTATTTCATCGGCGAGGTTGTAAGTGCCACCCAAGTCTTCTTCGGCTGCAGCGACCACGAAATCGCCGATGAGATTGGCGTTGGTCGTCTGGAATCGTGAGCTGCCTTCGCAGGCGAGGGCGATGTTCGGCCTTCCGTCGAGCATCCGTTTGACGAACCACCACTCCCGAGGGTGGCGGCTGTGCGCCCCGTAGATCGCGCGTGGTCGCAGAATCGTTACACGGTCACCGAATAGCTCGAGCGCTCGCTCCTCCATCCGGATCTTGCGGGTGGGGTAGGTTTCCGGCCCCGCGGCAACCGTAGTCTGAGTTTCGACTATCGGCCCATCGAACTCCGGAAAGCCGTTCTCAGCCGCTTCGTCGAGCGTTCGTCCCTTAGCATCGCAATAGACGCTGGCAGACGAAACGAGGATGAGCCGCCCGACGCGTTCGGGGTCGTACCGTTCGACGTCTTCGGCTTCGAAAGCGATCGTGTCGAACACGACCTCGGCCTCGGGGGCCTTGTCCGTATCAAGGCGATATGACCGAAAGTGGTCCTCGAAACCGGCAAGCCATGATGGCTTCGATCGAGCATGCACGGTGGCGTTGTGGCCCATGTCGCCAAGGCAATACCACGCCGAATATCCGATCTGGCCCGCACCGACGATTGCGACGCTGCGGGCCATGATCGGAGCCTCCTGCGGATCAGACGTGGATGGCTTTGCCTTGCACCGCCATCGCCGCTTCCTTGAGCGCTTCGGAATGCGTCGGGTGAGCGTGGCAGGTGTAGGCGATATCCTCGCTCGTGGCGCCGAACTCCATCGCCTGCGCCGCCTGCGCGATCATCGTGCCGGCGACGTTGTTGATGCACCATACGCCCAGCACGCGGTCGCTGTCGGCTTCGGCGATGACCTTCACGAAACCGTCGGGCTCGTGATTTGTCTTGGCGCGGCTGTTGGCCATCATCGGAAACTTCCCGACTTTAATCTTCGCCTTGTCGCCGCCCATCTTTTCGATAGCTTCTTCCTGTGTCAGGCCGACGCCGGCGAATTCGGGGAGGGTGTAGACCACGCCGGGGATGATGTCGTGGTTCACGATGCCGGTCTGGCCCGCGATGTTCTCCGCACAGGCGATACCCTCGTCCTCGGCCTTGTGGGCGAGCATCGGGCCGGGCACGCAGTCACCGATCGCCCAAACGCCGTCCACCGACGTGCGGAAATCGTGATCGGTTTCGATCTGGCCGCGCTTGTTGGTTTCGAGGCCGATGTTTTCGAGACCGAGGCCTTCGGTGTTCGGCTTGCGCCCGATGGACACCAGTACGCAGTCCGCCTCCATCGTCTCGCTCTCGCCGCCATCGGCGGGTTCCAGCGTCAGCACGGCCTTCTTGCCCTTGACCTCCACGCCGGTGACCTTGGTCTTCATCTTCAGGGTCATGCCCTGCTTCTTGAAGATCTTGGCCGCTTCCTTGCGGACGTCGCCATCCATGCCGGGCAGCAGCTGGTCGAGAAATTCGACGACCGTTACATCTGCGCCGAGCCGGTTCCAGACCGAGCCCATCTCCAGCCCGATCACGCCGCCGCCGATGACGACCATGGTCTTCGGTACGGCTTTCAGTTCGAGCGCACCGGTGGAATCCACCACCACGCCGCCGTCATTGTCGATCTCGACGTTGGGCAGGGGGGTGACCGAAGAACCGGTTGCGATGATCACGTCTTTCGCCGTGACGGTCTCGTCGCCGACCTTGACGGTATGCGCATCCTGAAACGTGGCGTGGCCCTTCTTCCAGTCGACCTTGTTCTTCTTGAACAGGAACTCGATCCCGCCGGTCAGGCCCTTCACCGCGTCCAGGCGCTGGGCGTGCATCTGGTCCAGATTGAGCTTGGGCTTCACGTCGATGCCCATCTCCGCCATCGCGCCGTTGGCGGCGGCGTCGTAGAATTCGGACGCGTGCAGCATCGCTTTGGACGGGATACAGCCGACATTGAGGCAGGTCCCGCCCAGCGTTTCGCGGCTTTCGGCGCAGGCGGTCTTCAGCCCCAGCTGCGCCGCACGGATCGCAGCGACATAGCCGCCGGGCCCGGCACCGATGACAAGGACGTCGTAGTCGTATTCAGCCATTTCTAACCTTCCGCAGGCGCTGCTGCGCCGCTACCTTCTACACAAATTCTGAGCACTTCCTCGATCCGCGCGCGGTCGATATCGAGATTGCCGTCTGCGGCGAAGTCTTCCGCGATGGTGTCCGCCGAACACTCGCAAGCGGCCGAGATTCGCTCGGCGGCGATACCAGCACCTTCAGCAACGCCCTGACACCGCTCTACATATTGAGTGCGCACCTCGCCACTGATGGCGTCACCAGCGATTTCGGTCGCGACGTCGCAACCGGAAAGCGCCGCGAACGCAAAACCGCAGAGAGCAATCTTGTTCATGGAATTACTCCTTAAAGGTCGATCAGCATCCGCGTCGGATCTTCGATCGCTTCCTTGATGATCTTGAGCGCGGTCACCGCTTCTCGCCCGTCGATCAGGCGGTGGTCGTAGGACAGGGCGATATACATCATCGGGCGGATGACGATCTCGCCATCGATCACGACCGGGCGGTCCTCGATGCGGTGTAGGCCCAGGACGGCGCTCTGCGGCGGGTTGATGATCGGGGTCGACATCAGCGACCCGAACACGCCGCCGTTGGAGATGGTGAAGGTGCCGCCCTTCATGTCTTCCATCGTCAGCGTGCCGTCCTTGGCGCGCTTGCCGAAGTTGGCGATGTCCTTCTCGATTTGCGCAAAGCCCTTGTCCTGCGCGTCGCGGATGACCGGGACGACAAGGCCGTTGGGCGCCGAGACCGCGACCGAGATATCGACATAGTCGTGATAGACGATTTCTTCGCCTTCGATGTAGGCGTTGACCGAGGGAACGTCCTTCAGCGCCAGACAGGCGGCCTTGGCGAAGAAGCCCATGAAGCCGAGACGAATGTCGTGCTTCTTGGCGAACAGGTCCTTGTACTTTCCGCGCGCTTCCATGACCGCCGACATATCGACGTCATTGAAGGTGGTGAGCAGCGCCGCTTCTTCCTGCGCCCCCTTGAGGCGCTTGGCGATGGTCTGGCGCATCCGCGTCATCTTGACGCGTTCCTCGCGCCGCTCGCCGGCGGGCGCCGATGCGGTCGCGGCCTGCTGCGGCGCGTCGTCGGCGATTGAACCGCCGCCGTCCTTCTTGGCCTGCGCGGCGGCGATCACGTCTTCCTTGGTCAGGCGTCCGTCCTTGCCGGTGCCCTTGATGGTCGAAGGATCGACGCCGTGCTCAAGTACCGCGCGGCGGACGGCGGGCGAGAGCGTCTGCGAGGCGTCGGAAGAAGCTGCGGGTGCGGGGCTGGACGTCGGCGTTTCCGCGCGCTCTTCCTGTCCCTCTTCCCGCTCTTCCTTGGCGCGGCCCGCTTCTTCGCCGGTGGCAGCGCCGGTCGCACCTTCCTCGATCACGGCGATGACAGCGTCGACCTCGACCGTATCACCCGGGGCGACCTTGAATTCCTTGATCACGCCTGCGACCGGTGAGGGAGCTTCCACCGCGACCTTGTCGGTTTCGAGGCTGACGATCGGCTCGTCCACGGCGACTGCATCGCCGACCTGCTTCAGCAGCTCGCCGACGCTGGCTTCGGTAACGCTTTCGCCGAGTGTGGGGACTTTGACTTCGGTGGCCATGTCGTTCGGGTTCCTTCTCTGGCCCTAAACCTTGAAACGGATCAATTGCAGGTGGTGGTCGCGGCGGAGGTGTCGCCGTCGTTCAGACCCAGCGCGATGCCGACCAGCGCTTCCTGCTGGATCTGGTGGCGGCTGGCATAACCGGTGGCAGGGGAGGCAGCGACTTCGCGCCCGGCGTAGCAGGGGCGCATGCCCTTGTGTCCGGCCTGCTCAGCGGCTTCCTCGATCAGGCGGTCGACGAAGAACCACGAACCATTGTTTTTCGGTTCTTCCTGGCACCAGACGATCTTTTCCAGATTGGTCATGCGTTTCAGGCGCACGGCCAGCGGTTCGCCGGGGAAGGGGTACAGCTGCTCGAGACGCACGATGGATACGTCGTCCAGCCCGGCCTCGTCGCGGCGCTGCATCAGGTCGTAGGCGACCTTGCCACTGCACAGCACGAGTCGCTTTACCTTCTTGTCGTCGATCTCGGTCATGTCGGACTTGATCCGCATGAAGTGATGATCGCCCATGAACTCTTCCGCGCTGGACTTGGCCAACGGATGGCGGAGCAGGCTCTTCGGCGTCATGATGACCAGCGGCTTGCGGAAGCCGCGTAGCATCTGGCGGCGCAGGACGTGGAAATAATTCGCCGGCGTGGTGATGTTGCAAACTTGGATATTGTCGTTTGCGCAAAGCTGCAGGAAACGTTCGAGCCGCGCGGAGCTATGCTCCGGACCCTGGCCCTCGTAACCATGCGGCAACAACAGCACGAGGCCGTTGGCGCGCAGCCACTTGGCCTCGCCCGCGGCGATGAACTGGTCGATCATGATCTGCGCGCCGTTGGCGAAGTCGCCGAACTGCGCTTCCCACATGACCAGGCTCTTCGGGTCGGCCATGGCGAAACCGTATTCGAAGCCAAGCACGCCGTATTCGGACAGCGGACTGTCGTAGACCTCGAACTTGCCGTGGGGCAGCGTGGTAAGCGGGATGTACTTGCGCTCGTCCTTCTGGTCGACCCAGACGGCGTGGCGCTGGCTGAAGGTGCCGCGGCCCGAGTCCTGGCCGGACAGGCGCACGCCGAAGCCCTCGGTCACGAGGCTGCCGAAAGCGAGCGCTTCGCCGGTCGCCCAGTCGAAGCCTTCGCCGGTGGCGAACATTTCGCGTTTGGCATCGAGCACGCGGCCCAGCGTCTTGTGGATCGTGATGTCTTCGGGGACGGTCGTCAGCGTACGGCCGAGGCTGTCGAACAGCTTCTTCTCGATCCCCGTATCGGCATTGCGACGCGCATTCTCCGCATCGGCCGGCTTGTTCATGCCCGCCCAGCGACCACCGAACCAGTCGGCCTGGTTGGGTTTGTAATCCTTGGCTGAGGCGAACTCTTCTTCGAGCAGGCTGGTGAACTCGTCGATCAGCTGGTCGGCATATCCCTTCTCGATGACGCCTTCGTCCTCGAGCCGCTTGGTGTAGAGCTCGCTGACCTTGGGATGCTGGCGGATTTCGTCATACATCAGCGGCTGGGTGAACTTGGGCTCGTCGCCCTCGTTATGGCCGAAACGGCGATAGCACCACATGTCGATCACGATGTCGCGGCCGAACTTCTGGCGGTATTCGATCGCCAGCTTGCAGGCGAAAGTCACGGCCTCCGGATCGTCACCATTGACGTGCAGGATCGGCGCCTGGACGCCCTTGGCGACATCGCTGGGATAGGGGCTTGAGCGCGCGAATTGCGGGCTGGTCGTGAAGCCGATCTGGTTGTTGATGACGAAGTGCAGGCACCCGCCGGTATTGTAGCCGCGCACGCCGGAGAAGCCGAGGCACTCCCACACAATGCCCTGGCCAGCAAAGGCCGCATCGCCGTGAAGCAGCACAGGCAGGACCTGCTCGTGCTTCTTGAGGTCGTCGCGGATCGCCTGCTGCGCGCGGGTCTTGCCGAGCACGACCGGATTGACCGCTTCAAGGTGGCTGGGGTTCGGCACGAGGCTCATGTGTACGTCGATGCCGTCGAACTCGCGGTCGGTGCTGGTACCGAGGTGGTATTTCACATCGCCCGAACCACCCACATCGTCGGGGTTGGAAGACCCGCCGGAGAATTCGTGGAAGATGACTTTGTAGGGCTTGCCCATGACGTTCGCGAGGACGTTCAGGCGGCCGCGGTGGGCCATGCCGTAGATGATCTCGCGCACGCCGAGCTGGCCGCCGTACTTGATCACCGCTTCGAGCGCCGGGATCATGGACTCGCCGCCATCGAGGCCGAAGCGCTTGGTGCCGACGTATTTCTTGCCGAGGAACTTCTCGTACTGCTCGCCCCGGATCACGGCGGCGAGGATGGCGCGCTTGCCCTCCTCGGTGAACTGGATCGTGTCTTCGGGCGTCTCGAACTTGTCCTGGAGGAAGCGGCGTTCCTCCGTGTCCGAGATGTGCATGTATTCGAGGCCGACATTGCCGCAATAGGTTGCGCGCAGAGCGTCATAGAGCTCGCGCACGGTGACCCATTCGAAGCCGAAGACGCCGCCGACATAGACCTCGCGGTCGAGCTGGCCGGCGAAGCCGTGCCATTCGAGCTTCAGGTCCTCGGGCACTTCGCGATGCGACAGGCCCAGCGGGTCGAGATCGGCCGCCAGATGCCCGCGTACACGATAGAGCCGCACCAGCAGCATCGCGCGGATGCTGTCGTCTGCCGCCTTTTCCAGCGCCTTGGGGTCAAGCTGCTTGCCGGCCTTTTCCGCCGCTTGCGCCACCGCGACACGCATCTGCGTGGGGTCGAGCGCGGCGGTGAGATCCGCCCCGCTGTCGACCACCTCGGCCAGCCAGCGCGGGTTGCCCCAGCTCGGGCCCTGCTGCGGACCTTCCTGATCGCCCATCTCGGGCAGGAAATCGTGGCTCTCGTTACCCATCGGGTCCCTTTCGCACCGACCCTATTGTCGGTTCATAATGCCAATGCTTCGGCGGTGCGGAAGGCTCCCGGGGAGGAGACGGCCTGTCCGCTACGAAGGCTCAGGCGAGTTCCTTCAGCAACCCGTCCAGCGTCGTGCCGAGTTCGGAGGGCGAAGGCGACACGCGGATGCCGGCCTTTTCCATCGCCTCGATCTTGTCCTCGGCGCCGCCCTGGCCGCCGCTGACGATCGCGCCTGCGTGACCCATGCGACGGCCCGGAGGCGCCGTGCGGCCGGCGATGAAGCCGACGGTCGGCTTTTCGAGACCCTTCTTGCGCTGGTGCGCGATGAATTCGGCCGCTTCTTCCTCCGCGCTGCCGCCGATTTCGCCGATCATGATGATCGACTTGGTGGCATCGTCCTTCAGGAACAGGTCGAGCACGTCGATGAAGTTGGTGCCGTTGACCGGGTCGCCGCCAATGCCGACTGCCGTGGTCTGGCCGAGGCCGACCATGGTGGTCTGGTGGACGGCTTCATAGGTCAACGTGCCCGAGCGCGAGACCACGCCGACGCTGCCCTGCTTGAAGATGGAGCCGGGCATGATGCCGATCTTGCATTCGCCGGGCGTCAGCACGCCGGGGCAGTTCGGGCCGATCAGCCGCGACTTGCTACCGTCGAGTGCACGCTTCACGCGCACCATGTCGAGCACGGGAATGCCTTCGGTGATGGCGACGATCAGCTCGATCTCGGCATCGATCGCCTCGAGGATCGAGTCCGCGGCGAAGGGCGGCGGCACGTAGATGCACGATGCGGTCGCGCCGGTCGCATGCTTGGCTTCGGCAACGGTATTGTAGACCGGCAGGCCGATGTGCTCGGTGCCGCCTTTGCCCGGCGTCACGCCCGCAACCATCTGCGTCCCGTAATCGAGCGCCTGCTGTGTATGGAAGGTGCCGGTGTCGCCGGTCATTCCCTGGGTGATGACCTTGGTGTTCTTGTCTACGAGGATGGACATGTAAATGCTCCTAGAAAGCAGCGCCAATTAGCCGCACTTGCGGTTGATCGGAATTTGGGTCGGTGAAAAATTGGATGCCGCGAGGACCAGCAGCAGTTGAAACCATCCAAAGCTGGCTCTCCGACTGCTTGAGAGGCTTTGAATCGAGAATCGAGGTCAGTTTTTTGACGACCTTATTTTGCTCATATTGATCGCCTAAAATGGCTCGAACAACACAAACGCGGTTCACACCATCACCGTCGGTCGGAAACTCAATCGAGATCGGAGCCGATATGTGTTGGTAATTCTGGCCGTTGAATGTCCAAGCATCATTTTCGAAACGAGACCTATCGGCTCCATTTTTGTCCGCCGAAAGCATGCATAAGGCAGCCGAGTTCGCCACATCGTCGACGGTGGCTGTCTCGGCGGCGTTCGCAGCAGAAGCTGCAGTCAATGTCGCCGCTAAGAGAATTACTGAAAACCGCATCACGCCAGCGAGCTATCCAGCCCCTTGCAAGCTTCCAGCAGTTCCTCGACCGCGTCGGTCGAGACCTTGAGGTTGCGCTTTTCCTCGTCCGACAGCTCGATCTCGATCACTTCCTCTGTGCCGCCCGCGCCGATCACGGTGGGCACGCCGACATACAGCCCGTCGAGGCCGTACTTGCCCTCGACATAGCTGGCGCAGGGCAGGACGCGCTTCTGGTCGCCGAGATAGGCTTCGGCCATGCTGATCGCGCTGGTGGCCGGGGCGTAATATGCCGAGCCGTTGCCGAGCAGGCCGACGATTTCGCCGCCGCCGCCGCGGGTGCGCTTGACGATCTCGTCGATGCGATCGGCCGAGACGCCCTTGATCTTGGCATAGTCGTTCACGGGGATGCCGTTGATCGTGGTATAGCTGGTGACCGGCACCATGGTGTCGCCGTGGCCGCCGAGGACGAAGGCGTTCACGTCCTTCACCGACACGTCGAACTCCCAGGCAAGGAAGGTGGCAAAGCGGGCGCTGTCGAGAACGCCGGCCATGCCGACGACCTTGTTGTGCGGCAGGCCGCTGAATTCGCGCAGCGCCCAGACCATCGCGTCGAGCGGGTTGGTGATGCAGATCACGAATGCGTCGGGGCAGTTGTTCTTGATGCCTTCGCCGACCGCCTTCATCACCTTGAGATTGATGCCGAGCAGATCGTCGCGGCTCATGCCGGGCTTGCGCGGCACGCCGGCGGTCACGATCACCACGTCGGCGCCGGCGATGTCGGCATAGTCGTTTGTGCCGGTAATCTTGGCGTCGAAGCCTTCGATGGGACCGCACTGGCTGAGATCGAGCGCCTTGCCCTGGGGCATGCCCTCGGCAATGTCGAACAGGACGATGTCGCCCATTTCCTTCTTCGCGGCGAGGTGGGCGAGGGTGCCGCCGATCATGCCGGAGCCGATGAGCGCGATCTTCTTGCGTGCCATGTAGGGGAGGGTCCTTGTCCTGTCGCGGGACCGATCATGAAACACGAGAGACCGATAAGTGGGCCACGCCGTAAGTGTCCCGCGAAGGCGGCACGGCACCCGGTCGATTGCGAGAGCGACCTAGGCCCCCGCGCACACGAATGCAACCGGCAATCGGCTGGCTAGTTCACATATCTTCGAGAATGGTTTTCATTAGCAATAAGTGCTACCGCGCTCGGTTCAACAAGAGCTCAACCGGCCATCGCCAGGAAAGTTTCAGTAGATGGGCGCGCCCGTCGTATCGAGGCGGCGGACGAGGTCTTCCGCCACGCGGCGATCCAGGGTCCGGCAGACCTCGAGCCACCATTCGTAGCTCTCCGTATCGCCGGTGAAGTGCGCCTGTTCCGCCTGGTTGCGCGCCTCGCGTGCTGCGCCCATCCCGTGCTGCGCGAAGTGCTTCAGCGCCGCGCGCATCATCGTGTCGAAAGAGCTTTCGACTGCCACGTCGCAGGCCGCGCCATTGTCATTGGCCGCGCGGCCCAGCGCCTTGCGAGCCAGCGCGCGTGCGATCGGCGAATGGGCAGTTGAGCGGGCGGCGGCAAAATGAACGGGCATGGGCAGGTGTCCTGCTTTTCTGTGGCGGCGCGCTGCGTCGCGCTCACCCGGATTTAGCGGGATGCACCTAAGCTTATGTTCCGCGGTATGGTTGTGAAGACGTAAATCTTTGTCTTCACTGTCATGCACGAGGGCCTACTCGCTTTTGCCCGGTTCCCTGATCCAGCGCCCGCTGTTGGCATATTCCTCGCGCACGCGACCGGACGAGGGCAGGTTGTCGTTGTTGGCGGGCGCTGCCGTAGCGGGTTTCGCAGGTGCGCCGACCGGTACGTCGAGTGTCCTGTCCGCACCGATCGCTGAATTCGGCGGCGGCGCGGTGGCTGCGACCGGGCCGGGCATGTCGCTCTCGGCGCGGCGCACGGCGGGGGCCGCGGCCCCTGGCTCCACGCCCGCATAGGCATCGGTGAAAGCGCCCGACCGTCCGGCTGATCCCTTCCAGCGATAGAAGCGGTGCGCGCCGATGGTGCGAATGTAATCGAGGCTCGATGCCCAATAGGGGTTCACGTAATTGGTATGGTAGTGGGTAGCGAGGCCGATGGGGCCGTAGACATCGCCCGCCAGCGCCGCCAGCGCGATCGACTGCGCGCGCGCATAGCCGCCGCGCGACGGGGTGCGCCGCATCGATCCGTCGCAGGTGAACGAGAACTGGCAGCCGGTCTTGCGCTCCGATCCCTGGAACACGACGCCGCAGACGCTGGCCGGATAGGCCGGATGCGCCACGCGGTTGAGGACCACTTGCGCCACCGCCTGCTGGCCTTCGTAACTTTCGCTCGCCGCTTCGTAGTAGATCGCCATCGAGAGGCATTGCAGCGCGCGCGCCTTGTCGAGCCCGCCGCCCGCCTGCCGGAAGGCCTGCGCCGCCGCGCCCGCGCCATGGCTCTCGGCGAATTCGACCGTTTCCAGCGTGCCTTCTTCCTCTCGCAAATCGGCAAGGTCGGTGGCGAGCCGGGGTGCATCTTCGAGGTAATAGAATGCCGATCCGGGAAAGCTTTCGCCCGCCGTCTCGAACGGCATCGGCGTCAGAGCGACTCGCTCTTCCTCGAGGCCAATGGCGCTACGCAGGTTGGAGCCGAGCTCTCCTTGTGCTGCATAGGTCGGCAAGGCGATGGCAAGCGCGAGCGCGCCTAGGCGGATCGCCATCTGCCGCCTGTCGCGCTGGCGTTCGGCCCGGCGCTGCGCGCGCGTCGGCGCAGGGCGCAGGCTGCGCTCCGTTCCGGTGCCATCGCTGTCAGCATTGCTGGCCAAATGCCGCCATCCTTTCGCGCCGTGCATAGCCTGTCGCGCGATAGCGCGGGAGAGGCTGCAGGTTCGGGTCCCGCCACGGGACGTCCTTCGCCGCGCCCCCTACCACCATAATTCTTAATGCGAACTCCATCTTGTGCGCCGCAATATCGCGGTGTAGGGGCGCGCCTGCGTCATGGGTTGGCCTGTTCGCGCAGGCCCGAAGAGGGAAGGAGGTGCGATACCTCCGCTGCCCCCGCAACTGTGACCGGTGAGGCGCGCTCCATCATGCCACTGTCCATTGAGGGCGGGAAGGCGGGGCGCAGCCGGCGATCCGGGAGCCAGGAGACCTGCCCATGCGTGTCGTTCAGCCGCGGGCGGGGTGTACCGGTGGCAAACGTGGATGCGAGCAATCCCGCTCCCTCCCGTCATGAGCGACGTTTTGCTTGTGATGGAGGTTTTGTGTCCAGGTTTCTGCTTGTATTGACTGTTTCTGTTTTTCCCTGTGCTGCTTACGCGCAGGATGTCGTCGACGAGGTGGAGGTTGAGGACCCGCTCGCGACCGCTCCCGGGCATCATGCATACACGCCCGTGGAGCCGACGATTACCGTCACCGCCAACGGCCTCGGCACCGATATCGGCAACACCGGCCAGGCGGTCACGATCATCGAGCGCGATGAGATCGAAAGCGTACAGGGGCCCGATGCCACGCGCGTCCTGCAACGCACTCCGGGCCTGTCGCTGACCCGCAACGGAGGGGTCGGGGGCTTCACCGGCGTCAGCATCCGCGGCGCGAACTCGGAGCAGCTGCTGGTGTTGGTCGACGGGGTGAAGGTCAACGATCCCTCCTCGCCCTCGGGCGGGTTCGATTTCGGCAATCTCCTGCTTGGCACGGCGGGCAAGTTCGACATCCTGCGCGGCTCGAACAGCACGATCTGGGGGTCGGACGCCATCGGCGGGGTCGTCGATATTTCCACCCGCGCCGAAACCGGCCTCGAAGGCAATGTCGAATACGGCTCCCGTGACACGCTCTATGCCAGTGCCGTCGGCGGGTTGAAAGGCGAACGCTACTTCGCCGGGCTCACCGGCTCCTTTTACCGCACGGACGGCTTTTCCGCTGCGGCGTCGGGCACGGAGCCCGATGGGTTCGAACAGGTCGCGCTGGGCGGAACGGCGTTCTTCGACATCACCACGAACCTCGAACTGTTCGCACATGCCAACTGGAGCGAGGGCGAGCTCGACATCGACGGCTTCCCGCCGCCGACATTCGCGCTGGCCGACACGCTGGAAAAGCAGGAAACGCGCCGACATTGGGGCGATGTGGGCCTGGCCTATTATGGCAACGACCTCACCCTGCGCGCGGCATACAGCCTGTCCGACACCGAACGCGACAATCTCGACGACGATGGCAATGTGACCTTCGCCGGTGACGGCCATTCGGAGCGCGTGCAGCTGCGCGGCGAATATCGCGCCATCGGCCCGGTCACTGTCGCCTTCGGTGCCGAGCATGAGTGGAGCGATTACGAGACGAGTTTCGACGCGCCGGGCGAGATCGAAATCTCCGGGGCCTACGTCCAGCTCGGTTTCGCACTGGGCGATATCGCAGCGCATATCGGCTCGCGCTTGGACGATCACGAGCTGTTCGGGACGAACGGCAGCTATGGCGCCGATTTGTCCTACGGCCTCGGTAACGACTGGCGCATTCGCGCGAGTGTGGGCGAGGGCTTCAAGGCGCCCACGCTATACCAACTGCGCAGTTTCTACGGCAATGCGGACCTGCGTCCGGAGGAAAGCACCAGCTTCGATCTGGGCGTCGAGAAAGGTCAACGCGGACGCGGCGCGCATGTCGCGCTCACCGCCTTCCGCCGCGACACGACCGACCTGATCAATTTCGCTTTCAGCGCGGAGCGGCCGTTCGGTTTCTACGACAACACGGCGCGCGCCCGGGCGCAGGGGTTCGAGGCCGAGGCAGGCTTCGACGTGACCGGCGCGTTTCGGGTTTCGGGCGTGTTTTCCTATGTCCATGCCGAAGACCGGGCGACCGGCCTCGATCTAGCACGCCGACCGCGTCACTTCGGCACACTGTATGCCGACTGGAATGCACCATTCGGTCTGAAGCTGGGCGCAGATCTGCGCTTTGCGGGCGAAAGCTTCGACAATGCCGCCAACACGGTCGCGCTCGACGGCTACGAAGTGCTCGATCTCCGCGCCGCCCTGCCGCTCGGCGAAACGCTCGAGGTATATGGCCGGGTCGAGAACGTGTTCGATGCCGATTACGCGACCGCGCGCGGCTATGCGTCGCCGGGCCGGGGCGCCTTTGTCGGCGTGCGGGCGAAAATGTGATCCGGCTGCTTCCCGCGCTGGCCCTGCTGCTCGCCGGATGCGCGAGCGAGGGGCCGGTGCGGGCGCCCGATCGCGAACGGCCGACCATCGTCAGCCTCAACCCTTGCACCGATGCGATCCTCGCCGAGGTCGCCGCGCCCGGCCAGCTGCTCGCGATCTCGCATTACAGCAAAGACCCGCGCGCGACCTCGATGGAGCCCGCAGACGCCGCCCGCTACCGCGCCACGGGCGGTACGGTCGAAGAGATCCTCGCACTCGATCCCGATTTGGTCGTCGCGAGCAGCTTCATCGCGCCCGCGACGCGCGCTGCGCTGGAGGGTCTGGGCATCGAAGTCGTGACTTTCGGAGCGACGAGCACGGTCGAAGAGAGTCTCGAGCAGGTCCACGCTCTAGCCGAACTGGCGGGCGACACGACGGCAGGGGAGCGCCTCGCAACGCGTATCGATGATGCCGTTACTCGAGCTCGAGCGGGCGACGGAACCGTCGAAGCTGCCCTCTGGCAGCCGGGCGGCATCGTCCCCGGTGAGCGTGCGCTGATCAGCGACCTGCTCCGACGCGCTGGCTTCGCCAGCTACGGCGAGGCTCGCGGGTTGGGCCAGGCAGATTTCCTCGCGCTGGAGCAGGTCGTCGCCGATCCGCCGCAGGTTTTGCTGGTCGCCGGGAGCGACGAAGGGCAGCGTCATCCCGTCCTCGACCAGCTCCGCGATATGCGGCGCAAGAGCTTCGACACGCGCCTGCTCTATTGCGGCGGTCCGACAATCATCCGCGCAGCCGAGCGGCTGGCCGAAATCCGGCGGAGTGTCTCGTGAACCGCGCGGTGGTGGTGTTCGGCCTGTTGCTCGCAATTGCCCTGCCGCTCTCGCTTCTCGCTGGCCGCGTGTGGCTCTGGCCCGACGCCACGCCCAATGCCGCGATCATCCTCGCAGAACTGCGCCTGCCGCGCGCTTTGCTGGCCGTGATCGTCGGGGCAGGCCTGGGTGCAGCGGGGGCGGCGATGCAAGGCTATCTGCGCAATCCGCTCGCCGATCCGGGCCTGTTCGGCATCGCTCCGGGCGCAGCGCTGGGGGCGGTCGTGGCGCTGTGGTTCGGCTATACGACGAGCGCGTGGTTGCTGCCGCTTTTTGCGCTGCTGGGGGCGGGCGGAGCGATGGCCCTGCTGGCTGCAGTCGCCGGGCGCACCGGGGGAATCGCACTGTTCACGCTGGCAGGCCTGATGGTTGCCAGCCTTGCCGGAGCGCTCACGGCGCTGGCCATCAGCATGGCGCCAAATGCCTTTGCCATGAGCGAGATCGTCCTGTGGCTCAACGGCGCCTTGACCGACCGCAGCTGGCGCGAAGTTACTCTAGCCGCGCCGCTGGTGGGGCTCGGCGTGCTGCTTCTCTGGCGCACCGGCAAATCGCTCGACGCGCTGACCCTGGGCGAGTCAGTCGCCCGGTCGCTGGGCGTGAACACCGGCGCGCTGCTCTGGATGCTGATTGCAGGCATCGGTCTGACCGTCGGCGCTAGCGTGGCGGTTGCCGGGATTATCGGCTTCGTCGGCCTCATCGTGCCACACCTCGTGCGACCCCTGACCGACAGTCGCCCCTCGCAACTGATCGTACCGAGCGCGCTCGCGGGAGCACTGCTGGTGCTGGTCGCGGACAGCGCGGTGAGGGTCTTGCCTTTCGTGACGGAACTGAGGCTCGGCATCGCGCTGAGCCTGCTGGGCGCGCCATTTTTCCTCTGGCTTCTAATACGGATGCGCAGGGGGCTCGCATGACGCTGATCGCGCAAAACCTGTCGATCGGCAATCGCCTGCACGACGTGTCGCTCGCTCTGAAGCCGGGACAGATTACTGCTATCTGCGGCCCGAATGGTGCAGGCAAATCGAGCTTGCTTGAAGCGCTTGCGGGTCTGCTCCCGCCGGATGAGGGGGCGGTTAATCTCGGCGACAGCAGTCTCGCGAAACTTCACCCCCGTGAGCGCGCAAAAGGTATCGGTTACCTCCCGCAAGCGCATGAAATTGCTTGGGATGTTCCCGTTCGCAGCCTGATCGAGCTTGGTCGCATGCCGCATGGCGACACCCGCGCGGAGCCGGTCGATGCGGCCATCGCCGCCCTCGACCTCGGACCACTCGAAAACCGCCGCGCCCAATCGCTGTCCGGCGGCGAGACCGCCCGCGTATTGCTGGCGCGTGTGCTCGCCGGGGAGCCTGCATGGATACTCGCTGACGAACCGCTCGCCGCGCTCGATATCGGGCACCAGCTCGCCTTGTTGCGCCACTTGCGCGCTGCGGCCGAGGGCGGTGCGGGTGTGGTGCTGGTGCTCCACGATCTCGCCCATGCGATGAACCATGCTGATCGGGTCGTAGTACTGGACCGTGGTCGCATCGTTGCCGCTGGCGCGCCAGGCTATGCTCTCGCTTCCGACATCATTGATGACGTCTGGAACGTGAAGGCGCGCTGGCTTCGTGAAGCGAAGCATCACCTACTCCTCCTGTCTTAGGGCATCCGGCCGATAGACTTGAAACGGACGTGTGACAGGCTTGGCTTGCGAGCGGTCCAATCGGGTCTCCCGTTGGTAGAAACCCGAATCTGGAGAAAACACATGACCAAGATCAACGATCGTACCCTGAGTGAAATGGAAAGTGTCGGCGGCGGCTCGAACGTCGTCCGCTTCCTGCGCTTCACCCCGCAGGCCATCGCCGGGGGCATCATCTACGATGCCGTCAAGTCTGGCGTCGAAGCTATGCACGATTATTATTCGGATCCCGCCAATCAGGGTATCGGCGGTGTTACATACGAGAATTCCGGCGCCCTTGGCCCTAATCGCTGAGTGACTTTGATAGCGGTGCAGGATACTGTACCGCTGCCACAGAAATCGGATGCACATATGAAAGTTATGAAGATCGCTGCTGTCCTCGTCGCGTTCCTCGTGCTGCATTTTGCGCTCGACCTTTCGGGCATTAATCCGAGCCTGCGCTACGGTCTCGTGATCTTCATCGCGATCACTCTGGCAGTCCTGCTGACGTTACGTGGCGGCGGTCCCGAGAGTGATGCCTAAGGCGCTTTAGGCGAGACGCTGAAAAACATGGCGAGCGATGCTCTCGCGCGCGAATGGTTCGCGCTGACCCGCGACGAAATGCCGGGCCTCGCGCAGGAGCGCGACTGGCCGGTGCACCTCGACCATTGTTTCCAGCGCATCCTCCTCGACAATGCAGTCGGCGCAAAGTGGAACGAGGAAATTCCCGCGCCCGCCTATCGCAACGCCGAGGATGCAGTGCTGGAAAAGCCATCGCGCTGGGCCGCTCGGCGATCGCGGGGACCGAAGATCTGGCCGAACTCAACAACAACTCACTGGCCTGGCGCGGTAAGGGGAAGGCTGCCTAAGCCGCAGCCCGCTCTTCGAAGCGGGCGACCACGCAATTGCGGCCCCGCTCCTTGGCGACGTAGAGCAGCTTGTCCACCTGCCCGAGCGCAGTTGTCAGCGGCAGTCCGCCGGACCATCCCATCACACCGAACGAAGCCGAGATGCGTAAATGCGGCACGTCGCGCACCGGTACGAGTTGCTCGATCGTCTGGCGAAGCTGTTCGGCGAAGGCACGGCCTGCGCTTTCGTCCGACTGTTCAAGAACGATGGCGAATTCCTCTCCGCCGAGCCGGTAGCTTGTGTAGCGCTTCTGTCGCGCTCCCCGCATTGCATTGCGGATGCTGTCGGCAACCGCGACGAGCACTTCGTCGCCCGCCTGATGGCCGAAGGCGTCGTTGATACATTTGAAATTATCGAGGTCGATGGACAGGATCGTTCTTGGTCCGTCCTGCTGGATGAGGTTTCCATAGTCCTCGAATAGTGCGCGGCGATTACCGAGGCCGGTCAAGGCATCGTGGCGCGAGAGATATTCGGCATGGTGCAGGGCGCTCGCCACTTCTTCGTGGAGGCGCAGCTTGTCCACCGCGTCTTCGGCGGCCCGGATGGCCTGGCGTCGCTGTCCAATGCCAAACGGAACAGCACCGATCAGCGGAAGGAGGACCGCCGCAGTAAGCGCCGGCTGCGATCCGACGCTGGCGATGAAGCTGCCGGCGAGAACGGAGAGTGCGAAAGCGCAGGCGAAACCGACCAGAACCCATGGGACAAGGCCGACCATCGAGCAAATCATGCACACCCCGGTAATGACCAGCACCAACAGCGCCAGTCCGGCAGGCTCGACTGCCGGTAGAGCGAAGACAGGAAAGGTCAGCAGTCCCCATGACAGTCCCGAAAGAGAAAGGGCGATGCCGGCTAATCGAAAAGCCGCCTCGAAAGGTTCACCTGCTTCGAGCGTCCGGCGCAGATGGGCGCAGGCCCAGCGCGTCAGGCCGATCGAAACCGGCCTGAAAAGCAGAGCGATGATGAGCATGATATCGGGACCGATAATCGTTGCGATGACCAGGCACAGAGAATAGCCGACCAGGCTGGCTGGTAGCGAATGCGCCTCGCGATCCGCCAGACCGGATATGATTTCGCGGCGAACTTCTGCCGCCCAGGCCGCGTCGCGCGTGACGCACACGCCCAGTCCGTCCTGATTCTTGAGTGTCTTCCCCGTCACGCCATACATCCCTTCGGTACGAATAGGCTCGCACCGTTGCGAACGGGTTAACCTCGCAAAGAAAAAGAGGCCGGAGCCACGGGACTCCGGCCTCTCAATTTACTGACACACGCGATCAGTTGCCGATCGGCATCGTCGTCCCGCTGTCGCCGATGGTCGCAGCGCCGTCGTCCGCAACCTCGCTGTCGGCCGCTTCGTCGCCCGGGACCAGTCCGCGCGCTTCGAGCATCGGGCCGACTTCGGGGGCACGGCCCATGAAGTTCTGGAACATCTGGTAATAGTCCATCGTCCCGCCGCGGCTCAGCACGGTGGCGCGATAGTGATCGCCGTTCTTGCGCGTGAGACCACCGTTGTCGAGGAACCACTTGCGGCTGTCGCGGTCGAGCATCTCGGTCCACAGATAGCTGTAATAGCCAGCCGAATAACCGGCGGGACCGCTGAAGATGTGGTTGAAATAACTGCTGCGATAGCGCGGCGGCACGAGGTCGATCTCGAGACCGAGTTCTTCCAGCGCCTTGCGCTCGAACGCGTCGACCTTGGCCGGTGTGTCGATGGCGGCGGCTTCCGCCGGAGACAGCGCGCTCCATTTCATGTCCAGCAGGGCAGCTGCCACGACCTCGCCGAAGTCGTAACCCTGGTTGAACTTCGACGCGGCTTCGATCCGGTCGATCATCTCGGTCGGGATGGTCTCGCCCGTCTCGTAGTGCTTGGCGTAGTTCGAGAGGACCGAAGGATAGGTCGCCCACATCTCGTTCACCTGGCTCGGATATTCGACGAAATCACGCGCCGTGGCGGTGCCGGACAGGCTCTCGTACATCTGGTCCGCGAAGAAGCCGTGCAGCGCATGGCCGAATTCATGGAACAGCGTGTTGACATTGTCGAAGCTGACCAGCTGGACCCCGCCTGCCGGGGCCTTCGGAATGTTCAGCACGTTGTAGATGACGGGCTTGTTGCCCCACAGGTCGCTCTGGTCGACGAAGTTGCTCATCCACGCGCCGCCGCGCTTGGAGGGGCGCTGGAACGGGTCGAAATAGAACAGGCCGAGCTCCGATCCGTCGCGGTCGAACACGGTGTAAGTGGTGACGTCGGGATGATAGACCGGGATGTCGGTCCGCTTCTCGAAGCTCAGGCCGTAAAGCTGGTTGGCGGCATAGAACACGCCGTCTTCCAGCACCTTGTCGAGCTGGAAATATTCCATGACCGCGTCTTCATCGAGCTGGAAGTTCTCGGCCTTCACCTTGTTGGCATAGCGATACCAGTCCCACGGTTGCACTTCGTAATCGCCGCCGTCAGCTGCGATCGCGGTATTCAGCAAGGTTGCTTCGCGCCGCTGGGTCGCGGCGAGCGCGGGGACCATCTGCTCCATGAAGTTGAGCGCGGTTTCCGGCTTCTCGGCCATGCGATCCCACATGGCGTAGGTCGCCCAGTCGGGCTCGCCGAACAGCGCGGCTTTTTCGGCACGCAGGGCCGCGATCTGGCGAACCTGGTCGCGCGTGTCGAAGGCGCGCTGGCCGTCGGCGCGGTGATAGGACAGTTTGAACAGCTTCTCGCGCGTTGCCCGGTTCTCGAGCGTCGGCAAGAGCGGCTGCTGCGTGGTGTTCTGCAGGGCGAGGGCGAACTTGCCCGGCTGGCCCTTCTCGGCCGCAAGCTCGGCGGCGGCCTTGATGTCGGCTTCCGACAGGCCCGCCAGCTCCTCGCGCGTATCGACGATCAGCGGCTGGTCGCTCATGGCGGAGCGGACAGTTTGTCCGAATTCGGTCGTGATCTCGGACAGCTGCGTGTTGATCTGCTTCACACGCTCGCGCTGCGCATCGGTCAGCATGGCGCCTGCATGGACCATGCCTTCGTAGGTATTCTCGAGCAGCTTGGCATCTTCCGGCGTCATCGTCATCGCTGCGCGGTTGTCGTACACCGCCTTCACCCGGGCGAAGAGTTCGGGATTGAGGGTGATGCTGTCGGAATGCGCGGTCAGCTTGGGGCTGACTTCGGTGTTTATCTCGTCCAGCCGGTCGGTCGTGTTCGATCCGGTCAGCGCGAAGAAGACCGTCGCAACGCGGCCCAGCATCCGGCCCGATTTTTCCAGTGCGACGATCGTGTTTTCGAAGGTCGGCGGGGCGGGATTGTCGATAATCGCCTGGATTTCGGCCTGGTGGATCGCCATTCCCTGTTCGAAGGCGGGCATGTAATCGTCTTCCGAAATCTTGGTGAAATCGGGCGCCTTGAAGGGCAGCGTGCTTTCGCTGGCGAAATAGCCGGTGGCTTGCGGGACTTCGTTGGCTTCGGCCATGGTCTCGATCTCTCCTCCGGGGGTGGTGGTGCAGCCGGCTGCAAGTGCGGCGAGGGCGGCGGTGGCCAGGATCTGGGCCTTCATATGATCTCCCTTGGATCGGGCAGAGCGAGGCCTGACCCGATGAATAGAATTGCGATATGCGCTTGGACCGGATCGTGCAGCTTTGGGCAAGTGGGCGCACGTCGCCGGTCGGCGCGTCTGGACGCTTTATCGAACGGTAGTGAGCCTTGCGTGTTCCTGAATGAGTCAGGTCGTCAAGCGGAGAGGATATTCGACGATTTGCGTGTAAAGCGATCCTTGCTGACGCAAATGGCTCTCGAACAGACCGAAAGAGTCCGCTTTCCAGCTACCGAAACGGATTGATGCAGTCTCCGCGAGGAACGCGCCGACCGGACCGCTGGACGTATTGAGCCGGGCCAGGGTGACATGGGGCATGAACTTGCGATGCTCGGCCTCGATACCGACGTTCTGGCAAATCCGCTCGATCTTCTTCTGCAGACGCACGAGGAACTCGTTCGGGACTACGCCCGCCCAGAGTAAGTGCGGCCTGCCCTTGCGTTCGAAGACCCCGGTACCGACCAGTTCTATCTGAAAGGACGGCATGTCCAAGGTGCCGAGTGCTTCGGCCAAATCGTTTGCGCGGTGCCTGTCGACTTCCCCGACATACCGCAGCGTAAGGTGCAACTGATCGTCATCCTGCCAGCGCGCTCCGGTCACCCCGTCCATGCAGTCGATCAGCCTGTCACGGACATGGTGCGGCGGACGCAGCGCAATGAATAGGCGGTGGGTCACGCGATCAGATCAGCGATCTACGCGATCGGTCCGGCGCACCCTGTTGCGTCCACCCGCTTTTGCCCGATACATGGCTTCGTCCGCGCGGCGCATGGTTTGGTCGAGCGACGCGCCCTTCTGGTGTTGGGTCAGGCCGATGGAGGCGCTCGTGGCTCGCGGCAATTCGAGAGGATCGTGTAGCGCGGCGATGGCCTGGCACAAGTCTTCCGCGAACAGGGCTACACGCTCCTCGTCGGGATCGTCAAGGAAAACCGCGAACTCCTCTCCGCCGAGCCTCACGGCGAAATGACTGCCATCGCCGTGGCCGCGAAGTGCATCGCGAATGGAGTTGCTTGTCAGGAGGAGCGCCCGGTCCCCGATCTCGTGGCCATAGCTGTCGTTGAGCGACTTGAAGTGGTCGAGATCGATCAGCAGCATATGCATTTGGCTGTTCCCGGCCATCGCGGTCAGGTCATCATCGAACAGAGCCCGGCGGTTGAAAAGACCGGTCAGCGGATCGTGCGCCGCGAGAAATTCTGCATGGGCCAGCAATTCGGCCAGATCCTCGTTCATTCGCCGGTTTTCGACCAGCATGTCGGAAAAAACCTCGCGCTGGCGGGAAGAGGCGAGAGCAAAGATACCGATGCCCGACACGAGTGCTGCGAGTGCGACAAGCACTTCCGTGGCGGAGCCTTAGGATCGCAGAACGACGCCTGCAAAAGCGGCCAGCAGGAAGCCTCCGAGAAAGAAAGCGGTCTGCTCTCGCAAGGGCGCGGTCATCGTGATCACAAGCGCAACGCAAACGAGAATCGCGCTCCCGATCAGGAAGGCCAGCGTGCCCATTGCGTCTGCAAGAAGCAGCGGTAGCAAGAGATAAGCCCAACTCACTCCGCCAAAAAAGAGCATCACCGACAGCGTCCGCATATGCGGCACGAGTGCGGGCGCCTCGTCGAGGTTCCGGCGAATGTGGTTGTAGGTCAGATGTGTGCCGAGGAGCGCGCAAAACCTCATGGCGAGAGGTACAGCGAACATACTCGGTAAGGGCAGGAACATGATGGCCACAGCGAAGCCAACGAAGCCAAGTAGATTGGCAAGAAACGCGCGCTCTTCAGTAACGAGCACGGCCCGCGCCGTTTCTCGCCTGGCCTCTTCGAGCCATACTTCATCTCTTTGCGCAGAAGCCGCGTAACCCGTTGTCGCCATGCGCAACGCCCCTCCGAAGCCTTATCAACGGTCTAGGGGGTAAGCGCTCTGCTTGGCAAATGCTCAGATATAAAAATTTATCGCGCGATATTTATGCATTGGCGCTCGCGTTGCCGAATTCACGCGGGTCTTCGTAATCGGCCTCTGCAAAGATTGCAGCGCGTCGTTCGGATCTGAATTGCAATCCCCTTGCGACAGCGCCGCCGGCATGGGTGTAATCCAGTTGCGAGGCCACTGCATCGTAATCTCCGGCATCGATTGCCGCATTCAACTGCGGACTTCTTTCCGGTGAGACGTTACCGATACCGACATTGTAGACGAGGTCCACCAAGGCATCGAACTCATGCTGGTAAAGCGGCAGGGCACCGACAAGCTGGCGTACGCCGCGCTCCGCCTCCTCGAGATCCGCCGTCAGAAATGCCATCGCACGGTTTTCGCTGATGGTATCGCCGACGCGGAGATTGTCTCCGGGTTCGACGAGATGGCCGACGCCGACGGTGGGATATCCGGCTACGTCGCGATAAACGGTATGACGGACACCTTCTTCCTGGATCAGGGCTTGTTTGAAATGGTCGCTCGCCTTCAGCAGCGCAGCCGGCTTGCGCGTTTCCGCGGCGTCGACGACCAATGATGCGGCGACCGGCTGCCCCTTGTTGGTTTTCGGCAGCTGTGGTCCGGTAAATGCTGTGAGGCCGAGCGCGCCGGCGGTGAGCATCATCGTTGCCTGACGGCGTGTGGAATGCCGCGGTTTGACCCCGAATGCTTTCTGGGCTGCCTGCCGTGCCTGTTTTAGGTCGCGACGATGACGCCGCGCCTCAACGAGACGCTTTACGGGGTTGCGCGATTGGTTGTTATCGCCGGGGGCATCCTTACGCTCCCAATCGCCCGGCTTAAGCGGACGGTCGAGATCCGCAAGTAGGGCTTTGAGACGCTCCGATTGCGCCGGGCGCGGCGTGGTATTCTCCTGTTTCTCGGCCATAAGGCGAGCACTGCTTTCCGTATCTGCTTATCAGCGCGCCCCGTGGACCTGATGCCCCGCGAACTCGGAACCCCAAGGCCCTCGAACGCTATGTCTTTGATAACAGAACGGACGAGAGGCGGGATTCGGTCCCCACTTCGTCGTTTATGCAGCACGGTCGGAAGGCGAGAGGCGCGCGTTGCGCCGCACAGCGCATACGGTTTCGTCCCGCGTCCTTCGCGTCTTCACAGGCCGCATCCGACCATTGTATTGCGTTGCAGAGCGTTTCCGGTGCGGGCCTTCATCCGCTTCTCCAGCCGCGAAGCCGCCCAGCGGACGAAGGGGAAAGACGCGATGCGACATCGTTCCCGGCGAAGCCGAAGAGTTCGTCGTTACCCGTTCCCCCATTTCGTCGTTACCCGTTTCCCCATAAAGGGTGTCGTCGCCGTACTGGCCCCCATAGAATTGATGCCAGAACTCATCGTCGCCGTGGATGATGTCATCGCCCGCACCACCGTCGAGCGTGTCGTCGCCGTCCTGACCGTCGGTGAAATCATTTTCTTCGGTACCGGTGTACGTATCGTTCCCGTCGCTGCCCATATATGTAGGCATGATGAGCGCCCCTCTGTTTATTCCGTCCAAAACTTAATTGCTGAATATCTGACACAAGTGATGGCGTAACCACCCAATTGGGTGGGATCGTACAGACCTTTGCGACATTTCAGCGCGCAGGTCCGCCAAAGAAGATGTCGTTTCAGGAGGTGTTAGCTTCGCCTGGGGTTATCAGTGGCATGGTCGCGCGCCCTCCTCTGTTGCTGCCATCTGTCTCTGTTCAAAGACATGCCCCCCCGACCCCGCCAGTTCGACAACAACAGGAGCGAGGCTTTCGGACAACGCTTCAATCGCCGCCTCCGGCAACGGAGCGCTCGGCTCGATACCGTCCGCGAATTTTCAATATAGAGGAAAGGGCTAGCCTGGATATTCTATCGTAGCGACAGATGGCGGGTCCGAGAGAGCGACACATGCCTCCTCTTACAGCATCATCACATCCGCCATGAGCATGTCCGGCAGCTTGTCGCCCAGCGCGATCGGTTCCTGCGCGCCGGCGAGGGTGAAGTCGCTGGCCGAGAGCGCGAGATCGGCATCGAGCCGGGCGATCAGCACCTTGCCACCCGATCCCGAGCCATCCGCATCGTAGAACAGCTCGCCCGTGCTGCGGGTGAAGATGATCCGGTGATCCGCCGTGGTCGCGGAGGTGCCCGCGCGGAACTGGTCGGCGGATAGCGTCCCGCCGCCGGTGATGGCGGTGAAGATATCGAGATCGAGCTCGATCGTATCCTCGCCCACGATCATGTCGAGGATGGTATCGACATTGTTCGCCCCCAGCGCCTCGTCCAGCACGAAGGTGTCCGATCCGCCATTGCCGGCGAGCACATCGTTGCCGAGCCCGCCGCGGATGCGGTCGTTGCCGTTGCCGCCGCCGATGTCGTCATCGCCCAGGGCACCTGCCAGCGTGTCGTTGCCGTCCTGGCCGCGGATGAAGTCTGCACCGAAGCCTGCGTTGATATTGTCGCTGCCGCTGCCGCCGAGGATATAATCGATACCCGATCCGCCCAGGATCGTATCGGCACCCCCGTCGCCATAGAGCCGGTCGTCGCCGTCGTCGCCGATCAGCGTGTCGTTGCCGTTGCCGCCGCGGACGTTGTCCGCGCCGAGATCGCCATTGAGTACGTCGTTGCCGTCGTTCCCGCCGATGAAGTCGTTGTTCGATCCGCCGGAGATGGTGTCGTCGCCCGCGTTCCCGTAGAGCGTGTCGGCTCCGAAGCCGCCGATCACGGTATCGTCGCCATCGCCGCCCCCCAAAGTATCGTTGTCCCTCTCGCCATAGAGATAGTCGTTGCCCTCTCCACCAAATAGACGATCGTTGCCGTCGCCTCCATGAAGCGCGTCATTACCCAGATCGCCGTACAGCCGATCGCCCCCGGCACCGCCCCAAATGCGGTCGTAACTCCCGCCGCCGCGAACCACATCGACGCCGCTACCACCGTCGATACGCTCCGCGCTGTTGCTACCAGTAATTGTATCGTCGCCATCGCCGCCCTCAAAAACGATCGATGAGTCCCATTCGAAGCCTTCGGCCAGAGCCGCGCCGTCCGCAGCCAGTCGAACTGTGTCATTACCATCCATCGCCTGATAAGCGGCCCAGCGTCCATCAAGACTGGCCAGGATGGCGAGTTGCTCGATCTGGATTTCGGTCAGATTCGTGAAATCCACCGCATCATTTTCCGCCGTGAATATGGTATCAACGAGTATCGATCCCTCCGG
>CANMMR010000003.1 GCA_947499095.1 uncultured Erythrobacter sp. | reverse complement strand
CGACCACACTCGTCTCTCGGTTACGCAACACCGGCGGCGTTCGCCGCTGAACTGGATAAGCAATGGCCTGCTTCGCTCGACGATATGCGCCTGGACATAGGGAGCGATCTGCCCGGCCAGAACGCGATCCGCGCCGGAGCCGGATTTGGGCCATTCGATGCTCTTGTCGTCCAGCAGGGCCAGCGCCTTTTCGGTCGGCATCAGCGCCGCCTTCTGGCGATCGATCACGGCCAGAAAGGCGGGGATCGGCTCGCCCCGCTTGCGCGCCGCACGGACATAGAAGAACGGTTGCGCGAACATGACGATGGCCGGGGTGGGGGCGTCCTTCGCCTCGAACCACACCTCCTCGGTCTGGATATCGACCAGCCCCTTGAAATATTTCTTCAGGCCCAGCGCAGCGATATAGGCGTCCTTGACGTCCTCTTCGGTGCGGGCCTCGTCCAGCGCGGCCTTCAAGTTCAAAGCATTGTCCCCTTCGCCCGCCTTACTAGCGCCCCCTGCGAGCCTCGCAAGACAAAGCCATTTCCCGCATGCCCGCCGCTGTGCAACCCTTGGTGCCGTGCGTGCCGGTCAGATCAGCCCCTTTGCGCGCAGCGAGACATGCCCGCTTCGCCCGACGATCACGTGGTCGTGGACTGTCACGCCTAGCAGGCGGCCGGCTTCGGCGATCCGCTGGGTGATCTGGATGTCGGCGCGGCTCGGCTCGGGATTGCCGCTCGGGTGGTTGTGCACCAGGATCAGCGCGGTTGCGCCGATATCGAAAGCCTTGCGGATGACCTCGCGCGGATGAATCGCAGCCTCGTCGATCGAGCCGTCGCCGACATGATGGTCGAGGATCAGGCGGTTCTGGGTGTTGAGGTAGAGGACGCGCACGCGCTCGACCGTGAGATGCGCCATGTCGACCGCAAGGTAGTCGAGCAGCGCTTGCCAGCTGCCGAGCACCGGCTTGTTCTCGACTTCGCCGCGCGTCATGCGGCGGGCGGCCAGCGCTACCGAGTGCAGCGCCGCCGCGCTGGTCTCGCCCATGCCCTTGACCTGTTTCAGCGCGCCCACTTCGGCGGTGAGGACGGCGGAGAAGGAGCCGAAATGCGCAATCAGGCGCTTGGCGAGCGGCTTGGTATCGCCCTGGCGGAAGGCGGCGAAGAGAAGGTATTCCAGCAGTTCGTAATCGGCGAGGGCTTCGGCGCCGCCGGTCAGCATCCGCTGGCGCAGCCGCTCACGATGGCCGGCCCCGGCGTGGCTCGCCGTTGATTTCTTGTTCTCCGGCAAGCGAAACCCCGTCACTTCGATTCAATTACTTGCATTGCCTTTGGCGCGGCTTGCGCGCAAGTGTGCCGCAATGGCAAGCGCTGGCATCGATGACTCGGGCGAGGAAGGGGCGCAGCCTGCCCGATCGCGTCCGCGTTGGCGCAAGAAACGCTGGATGGTGCCCGCGACTCTGGCGTTGCTCGCCATCGCCGCGCTGCTTGTCGCATGGTTCAGCCGCTACAGCATCGCCGAGGATTTGGTTGCGGACCAGCTGGCAGCCAACGGCCTCAAGGCTACCTACGAGATAGAGCGGGTCGGTGGGCGCACGCAGATAATTTCCAACCTCGTGATCGGTGATCCGGACGCGCCGGACCTGACCGTCGAGCGGGTCGTGGTTCGGTTGCGGCACCGGCTCGGCCTGCCGGAGATCGCTTCGGTGAGTCTGGTGCGTCCGCGCCTGTTCGGAACCTATCGCGATGGCGAGCTGAGTTTCGGCGCACTCGACCCGGCGATCTTCCGCGAAAGCGACGAGCCGCCGGGCCTGCCTGCGCTGAATGTCGCCGTCGAGGACGGGCGGGGGCTGCTGGAAACCGATTACGGCCCCGTGGGCCTCAAGGTCGAAGGGTCCGGTCAGCTGGACGATGGGTTCGCAGGAATATTTGCTGCGAGTGCGCCCGAACTTGCCTTCGACCGCTGCGCCGCGACCGGTGCCACGGCCTATGGCGATGTGACGACCGACGGCGGCAAGCCGCGCTTCAGTGGGCCGGTGCGCTTCGGCCGGCTTGCGTGCGAGGACGCCGGGCTGGCCCTTGCGGACTACGACTTCGAACTCGACGCCTCGCTCGACGAAGAACTGTCCGGCGCTCAACTGGCCGCGCGCGTTGATGGCGGAGCCTCGCGTTACGCCGACTATGCCGCTGATGGCGTCACGGGGACGGTGCGCGCCAGCATGCCGGGAGAGACGGTGGCTGTCCGCTATGCGCTGGTCGGCCGCGGCGTCGATAGCCCACAAGCACTTGCGGCGATCCTGTCGGTCGAGGGGCAGGGCCGGCTGCGCTCCGATTTCGAGCGAGTGCAGCTCGAGGGCCGCCTCGAAGGCAATGGCCTGCGCCCCGGCGCGCAGATGCTGTCGTCTTTCCGGTCGCTGGCCGAAGTCGGTGACGGGACACTGGTGGAACCGATCGTTCGCCAAATCGCGGCTGCACTTCAGACCAAGGCGCGGGGGAGCGCCTTGGAAGCCGATTTCCGTTTCCGCAGCACTGACGACAATATCGCTTTGATCCTGCCGTCCGCGCAGCTGTCGAGCGGCAGCGGCGAGCGCGTCGTATCGCTCTCGCGCTTCGAATATGGCGTCGAGGGCGATGGCGCTCCGCGATTGTCAGGCAACATCGCGACCGGCGGCGCAGACATGCCGCGGATCAACGGGCGGATGGAGCAATCGGCGCGCGGCGCTTCGGTCTTCCGCCTGTCGATGGAGCGATACACGGCCGGAAACTCGGCTTTGGCAGTCCCGCAGCTCAACGTGTTCCAGGCCCCCGACGGTGTCGTCCGCTTCGCCGGTCGGATCGAGGCATCCGGCCCGCTCCCGGGCGGCGCGACCGAAAACCTGCGCATCCCGGTCGATGGCCGCTGGCAATCCGGCGGATCGCTGGCGCTGTGGAACAGCTGCACGCCGGTTGCCTTCGACCGGCTCGAACTCGCGAACCTCCGCTTCGAGCGGAAGGGTTTGACCATTTGCCCCGCCAGCGGCCGATCCATCGTGTCGAGCGGTCCCGGAGGATTGCGGATCGCGGCGGGCACGAGCGCTCTCGACCTCGAAGGTTTTCTCGGCCAGACCCCGATCCGCATTGCGAGCGGGCCGGTCGGGCTGGCCTTTCCCGGCGTCATGACGGCACGCGCCCTCGACATATCGCTCGGGCCGGCAGACACGGCGAGCCGCTTCCGCATCAGCGATCTCACCGCACGCTTCGGCAGGGATATCGCCGGAACCTTCGACGACGCGGAAGTCACGCTGGCTTCCGTTCCCCTCGATATCCGCAACACCAGCGGCGACTGGTCCTATGCCAATGGCGCGCTGGCCATATCGGACGGCGTCTTCCGCCTGTTCGACCGGCAGGCCGACGCGCGTTTCGAGCCGCTCGACGCCCGCGACGCGCGTCTGACGCTCGTCGACAATGTGATCGACGCGAACGCCGTCCTGCGTCATCCGGGCAGCGACCGGGTCGTGACCGAAGTCGATATCCGCCACGATCTGTCGAGCGGATCGGGCTATGCCGACCTCGATATTCCGGGCGTCCTGTTCGACGGCCAATTGCAGCCGGACGAGTTATCACGGCTCGCCCTGGGCGTCGTAGCCAATGCCGATGGCGTGGTGACGGGCGAAGGCCGGATCGACTGGTCGCCCGCGGGCGAAGTGACCAGCACGGGCAGCTTCACCACCGAAGACCTCGATTTCGCAGCCGCTTTCGGGCCGGTGACCGGCGCGAGCGGGACTATCCGATTCACCGATCTGCTCGGCCTGACGACCGCGCCGAACCAGCGGCTGCGCGTCGCTGCGGTCAATCCGGGCATCGAAGTGCTCGACGGCGAGGTCGAATTCGAACTGCGTAATGGTGAGGTGCTGGCGGTGGCAGGGGGCAGCTGGCCCTTCATGGGCGGCCAGCTCTACCTGCGCGATGTCGATTTCAACATCGGGGCGAGCGAGGAGCGGCGCTATATCTTCGAGATCGTCGGCCTCGAGGCCGCGCAATTCGTGGCGCAGATGGAGCTGGAAAACCTTTCCGCCACTGGCAAGTTCGACGGCACCATCCCCATCGTGTTCGACGCCAACGGCAATGGCCGCATCGATACGGGCGTACTTATCTCCCGCGAGCCGGGGGGCAATATCTCCTATGTCGGCGAGCTGACTTACGAGGACCTATCGCCGATCGCCAATTTCGCCTTCGATGCCCTCAAGAGCCTCGATTACCGCCAGATGCGCGTGGTGATGGAAGGGCCGCTGACGGGCGAAATCGTCACCCGCGTGCGCTTCGACGGCGTGAGCCAGGGCGAGGGCGCCTCGTCCAATTTCATCACCAAGCGCCTCGCCGCGCTGCCGTTGCAGTTCCGGATCAATATCCGGGCGCAATTCTACCAGCTGCTGACGAGCATGAAGGCGCTCTACGATCCGTCTGCCGTGCGCGATCCGCGCGAGCTGGGCCTGCTCTCCGACGACGGCGAGCGCCTCTTGCGACGCAGCATCACCGGCGAGGAAGCCGAGGACGACATTTCGCCGGCGGACCTCGTCCCCGATGAATCCACCATTCAGCAGCAGGAAAGCGAATGAGCGCTATGACAAACGGCAAATTGACGGACCGCGCGCGCGCTGCGACAAGCCTTGCCATGCAGGGGGATTGCAAAGCACACAGGTTCGCACGGATGGTGGCGGTAGCGCTCGTTCCGCTCGGCTTGGCCGGATGCGTCACGGTGAATGCGCCGGAAGAACCGATCGTGATAGAGCTTAACGTCAACATCCGGCAGGAAGTGATCTATCGCCTGGCGGAAGACGCGGGCAATACGATCGAAGAGAATGCGGATATTTTCTGATGGGTGACATGATGACCAAGCGAATTTCCAAGGGCCTGCTGGCAGGCGTCGCGATCGCGACCGCCATCGGCGGCCTCGCGACCCCGGCCTTCGCCCAGCGCGATCCCGCCTATGCCGCAGCGCGTTCCGCCGGGCAGGTGGGCGAGAAGATGGACGGCTATCTCGGCATCGTCGGTGCGAGCACGCCGGAACTCCAGCGCCTCGTCAACGATATCAATATCAAGCGCCGTGCGGTCTATGCCGAGCGCGCGAAGGCGACCAATGCGACGCTGGAAGAGTACGCGCTGACCGCCGGCTGCCAGGCGATCCTGGCGACTTCACCGGGCGAGAAGTATCAGGCGCCTAGCGGTAGCTGGGAGACCCGCACGAGTGCACCGCCTATGCGGGATTCGCGTTGTCCGTAATTTGTTGCGTGCGGAAAGCGCATACGCGCTTTCCTTAGCGGCACCAGCCCACGCGGGATCATATTTGCGTTCGGGAAGCACATCCGTGCTCCCCTTCGGCTCCGGCCCACTCCCCCACCCGACCACCCACGGCACGGTATTCTATGGGTGGTCGGGTGGGGGAGTGGGCCAGAGCCGCAAGCTATCGACGGATGTCGATAGCGCACCCAACAAAGACTCCGGGTAAGGTTGTGGGACGGAATAGCAAGGTCGGGACGGATCTTCTGACCGCACCCCACAAAACCTCCCCTTTTCCCACCCTCTTCATGTTGACTCCCCAATGCCCCCCTTCTAAGGGGGCGGCGCCCTCGGCGGGCAAGTCCGTGCCCGTGCCGCGCAACCCCCTTCAAAGGAGCCTGGCATGAGCGACGACAAGCCTGCACGAGAAACCATCGAGGAGGATGCGCGGATCGACGCGCTGGAACAGCGGCTCAATGCCGCCCAGCAGCGCGAAAATCAGCGTAACCAGCCGAAAATGTCGGGTGCGGATGCGAATTATCGCTCCGGCAACCGGGTATTGGCTGACCTTCTGGGCGGTATTCTCGGCGGCGCGGTGATCGGGTGGACCGTAGACTGGTTTGCCGGCACATCGCCCTGGGGTCTGTTGGTCGGATTGTTCCTCGGAATAATCGTGGCCTTCAGGAACATTATCCGCGCGGCAAACAAGCGTCCCGACGAATGATCCCGCAAGCGGGATTTCGGGGCGCTGTTCATAGGACTTGAGGGACACTTAGACGTGGCAGCCGAACAGGCCAAAGTCGATCCGATGAAGCAGTTCGCGATCGAACCGATCGCGGGCACGCAGGGCTGGGAACTCGCCGGCTTCAACATCGCCTTCACCAACAGCGCGATGTGGATGCTGGTCACCGCCGTGGTGCTGTTCCTCTTCGTGCTTGGCGGCATGAAGCGCGAGCTGGTCCCCGGCCGCTGGCAGATGATGGTGGAAACCTTCACCGGCTTCATCGACAACATGCTGGAAGCGAACATCGGCAAGGAAGGGCGCAAATACGTGCCCTATGTCTTCAGCCTGTTCATGTTCATCCTGGTCGCGAACCTGCTGGGCCTCCTCCCGCTCGGCATCGTCGGCATCCACCCGTTCACCTTCACCAGTCACTTCACCGTCACCGGCGTGCTGGCGATCATCAGCTTTTCGATCGTCCTGCTGGTCGGTTTCTGGAAGCACGGGCTGCATTTCTTCAGCCTGTTCGTGCCGCACGGCACGCCGCTGCCGATGGTCCCGGTGATCGCGCCGATCGAGTTCATTTCCTTCATGGTGCGCCCCTTCAGCCTCGCGCTGCGCCTGTTCGTCGCGATGATGGCCGGCCACGTGCTGCTCAAGGTGCTGTCGAGCTTCGTGATCGACGGCACGAACGCCGGCCTCGGCTTCGGCGCCCTTGTCGGCCTGCCGAGCTTCATCCTGATGATCGGCATCAGCGCCCTCGAAATTCTGGTCGCAGGCATCCAGGCATATGTCTTTGCCCTGCTGACCTCGCTCTACATCAACGATGCAGAGCATCTCCACTAAGTCTTCAACGCAATTATCTGTTTTCCCAAAGGAGTTTGTCATGGAAGTAGAAGCTGCAAAGCTGGTTGGTGCCGGTCTCGCTGCAATCGGTGCCGGCATGGCCGCCATCGGTGTGGGTAACGTCTTCGGTTCGTTCCTCGAAAGCGCGCTGCGCAACCCCGGCGCTGCCGACGGCCAGCAGGGCCGCCTGTTCATCGGCTTCGCCGCTGCCGAGCTTCTCGGCCTGCTGGCGTTCGTCGTTGCCATGATCCTGATCTTCGTCGCCTAAGACGAAACGGATCGATCCGGCCGGTCGGCGCAAGAGCACCGACCGGCCGCAGATTTCCAGCGGTCCCGCTAATCGAGAGCTGATATGCCACAGATAGCACAGCTTGCCGAAACATGGTCCAGCCAGGTCTTCTGGCTGCTGATCTTCTTCGGCATCACCTTCTTCGTCATCGGTCGGGGCATGGTGCCCAAGGTGATGGACACGGTTGCCCAGCGCGATTCGCAGATCTCGGGCGACCTCGCTGCTGCCAAGGCCGCACGCGATGCGGCCGACGCCGAGGAAGAAGCCTGGCGGGTCAAGGAAAACGAGAACCGCGCCGCGGCGCAGGCGATCGTCGCCAAAGCCAAGGACGAGGCGGCCGCCAAGTCGGAGGCTCGGCTCAAGGCCGCGCAGACCCGGCTCGACAAGAAGCTGGCCGATGCCGAAACCCGCATCGCCGAAGCGCGCACCGCCGCGCTGACGGAAGTGGAATCGGTCGCGGTCGAAGCGGCGCAGGACATCGTCGCCACCCTTGCGGGCGTGAAGGTAACCAAGCCGACCGCCGCCAAGGCCGTGAAGGAGGCCATGATCCATGGCTAACACTCCCCAGCCGCTGACCACGGGCGAGCCCGAAGCCGTCGTCGAAGTCGATGCGGGTGCTGCCAAGCATTCCGAACCCTCGCTGTGGGGCCTCGAGCCTTACCAGTGGGTCTCGATCTCGATGCTGGTCCTGATCCTGATCGCCCTTTTCGGCGCCAAGGTGCACAAGACCATCGCGGGCGGCCTGGACGGCAAGATCGCCGCGATCAAGGAGCAGCTCGACGAAGCCAAACAGCTTCGCGCCGAAGCCGAAGCCCTGCGCGACGAATACGCCGCCAAGATCGCCAGTGCCGAGAAGGACGCCGAGGCCATGCTGGAAAACGCCCAGCACGAAGCCGACGCCCTGCTCGTGAAGGCAGAAGAAGACAGCAAGGCGATGGTCGAGCGCCGCAAGCGCATGGCCGAAGACAAGATCGCCGCAGCCGAGCGCGAAGCGGTCGAGGACGTCCGCAATCGCGCTGTCACTGCCGCCACGCAGGCTAGCCGCAAGCTGATCGCCGAGAAGCACGACGCCGAGGCCGATCGCGCGCTGGCCGACAAGGTGATCGCGGGGATCTGATCGCCGCGTCGCAACGCTGACTTTCGAGAGGGCGGTCCTGCGGGGCCGCCCTTTCTGATTCCGCTCAGGGTTCGAGCACGACTTTCCCGATGATCTCGCCCCGCTGCATGGCCTCGAAGGCTTCGCGCCAATCCTCCAGGGGCAGGGTGCGGTCTAAATGCGGGGTGATGGCGCCGGCGCTGGCAAGACGGTCGATCTCCGCCGCAATGCGCTCGGCGCGGTCGGGGAAACGTCGCGCGTATTCGCCCGCGCGAGCACCTACCACCGAGAAGCCCTTCATCAGCGGGATGTTGACCGCGATCTCGGGAATGCGACCGGACACGAAGCCGATCACCAGCAACTTGCCGCCGAAGGTCACGCAGCGCGTGCTCTCGTCGAACACATCGCCGCCAATGGGATCGTAGACGAGGTCGCAGAGGCCCCCGTCGGTAAGCTCGGAGACCTGTTCTCGGAACCGACTGGTGTTGAGGATCACCGCCTCGGGCTGCGCAATGCGCTTGAGCGGTTCGATCTTGTCGTCTCGGTGCGTTGCAGCGATGACCCGCGCGCCGAGCGCCTTCGCGAGATCGCAAGCTGCAAGACCCACTCCGCCGCTCGCACCGTGGACCAACACCGTTTGTCCGGCCTTCAGACCGCCCAATTCGACCAGCGCGACATAAGCGGTGTGGTAGGCCGCGCCCATCGCCGCCGCCTGCCCGAAATCCAGCCCCTCGGGTACAGCTCGCAGCGATTTGGCGGGAAGGACGACATAGTCGGCGAAGGCGCCCGTCTTCGCGCCGCCCATCACCCGGTCGCCGACCGCGAACCCGCTGTCCGGGCCCGCCTCGACGATCTCGCCTGCCATTTCGAGGCCGGACACGAACGGAAGCTCTGGTTTGAACTGGTACTTGCCCTGCGTCATCAGCAGGTCGGGATAGTTGAGCGAGGCCGCACGCACGCGGACCAGAACTTCGCCGGGCTGAGGTGAGGGCCGCGTCCGCTCCACCAGCGCGACGCCGGACAGGTCGTCGGACAGCGCGCTGACTTCGAGCGCCCGCATCGCCCTAGAAATTGTCCTTCGCCGCGCGCAGGGCCGCGAAGGTTT
Source organism: uncultured Erythrobacter sp. (assembly GCA_947499095.1). GTDB lineage: Bacteria > Pseudomonadota > Alphaproteobacteria > Sphingomonadales > Sphingomonadaceae > Qipengyuania. The sequence goes on along the minus strand of CANMMR010000003.1, from coordinate 407,909 downwards.
CTGCTGGGCTGCTGCCGCCCCAGCGGTCGCGCATGGCGCGATCGTCGGCCCGCAGGAAAGGATTGGTCTCCAGCTCGCGCGAGAGCACCGTCGGCACGGTCGGCTCGCCCTTGGCGCGCTTCTCCTCGACCTGTGCGGCGTAGAGCCGCAGTTCGGCATTGTCGGGATCGGCATGCAGCGCGAATTTGGCATTGGCCGCCGTGTATTCGTGCGCGCAATAGAGCTGGGTGTTCTCCGGCAACTGCCTGATCCGGTCGAGGCTGTTCCAGAACTGCTCTGCCTCGCCTTCGAACATGCGCCCGCAGCCCAGCGCGAACACACTGTCGCCGACGAAGGCCATGTCGGCATCGGCGAGGTGATAGGCGATGTGACCGTTGGTGTGGCCCGACACGTCGATCACGCGCGCGGTCCATTCACCCAGCGAGACGCTGTCGCCATTGCCGACCACGCGGTCGATCGGGCTGAGCTTGTCGACCTCCTGCGGGGCGATAACCGTCGCGCCTGTCGTCTCGACGATGTCCTTGTTTCCGCCCGCATGGTCGGGGTGCCAGTGCGTGTTCCAGATCTGCGTAATCCGCCAGCCTTTGGCCTCGGCCTGTTTCAAATACTCCTTGCCATCGGGCGTATCGATTGCGGCAGTCTCTCCGCTTTCGGGATCGTGGAGCAGGAAGCCGTAATTGTCGGACAGGCACGGGAACTGGTGAACTTGCAACATGCCGGGAGTGTAGGACGCCCGGCCCGAGTAGGAAAGGCCCGCCTGCTCAGATGAGCAAGCGGGCCTTCATGATTACCCTGAGAAGGGATGGAAGAGCTTAGTCTTCCTTCTTCTTCAGCGCTTCGCCGAGGATGTCGCCGAGTGATGCACCCGAATCCGACGAACCGAACTGAGCAACCGCTTCCTTCTCTTCGGCGATCTGACGCGCCTTGATCGAGAAGTTGGGCTTCTTCGAGCGGTCGAAACCGGTGACCATAGCGTCGACCTTGTTGCCGACCTGGAAGCGGTCGGGACGCTGCTCGTCGCGGTCGCGGCCGAGGTCGCTGCGCTTGATGAAGCCGGTCGCGCCGTCTTCGCCGACCTGCACCTCGAGGCCGCCATCGCGGACTTCGAGAACGGTGACGGTGACGGTTTCGCCCCTGCGGAGGCTGCCCGAAGCACCGGCTTCGGTCGGTGCACCCTTTTCGAGCTGCTTCATGCCGAGGCTGATGCGCTCCTTGTCGGTGTCGACGTCGAGCACGACGGCTTCGACCTGCTCGCCCTTGCGGTGCAGGGCCAGCGCGTCTTCACCGGAGATGCCCCAGGCAATGTCCGACATGTGGACCATGCCGTCGACGTCGCCGTCGAGGCCGATGAACAGGCCGAATTCGGTGGCGTTCTTGACTTCGCCTTCGACCTTCGAGCCGACCGGGTGCTTGTCTGCGAACTCTTCCCACGGATTGCGCTGGGCCTGCTTGAGGCCGAGCGAAATGCGGCGCTTTTCGCTGTCCACTTCGAGGACCATGACTTCGACTTCCTGCGAGGTCGAGACGATCTTGCCCGGGTGGACGTTCTTCTTGGTCCAGCTCATTTCCGAAACGTGGACCAGGCCTTCGATGCCCGGCTCGATTTCGACGAATGCACCGTATTCGGTGATGTTGGTCACGGTGCCCGTCAGCTTCATGCCGACCGGGTACTTGGCCGAAACGCCATCCCACGGATCCGATTCCAGCTGCTTCATGCCGAGGCTGATGCGCTGGGTGTCTTCGTTGATGCGGATGATCTGCACGGTCACGGTCTGGCCGATCTCGATCATTTCGCTGGGGTGGTTGACGCGCTTGTAGCTCATGTCGGTGACATGCAGCAGGCCGTCGATACCGCCGAGGTCGACGAAGGCGCCGTAATCGGTGATGTTCTTCACGACGCCGTCGATCACTTCGTTCTCGCTCAGCTTGTCGATCAGCTCGCTGCGCTGTTCGGCGCGGGTTTCTTCGAGAACCGCACGGCGCGAGACGACGATGTTACCGCGGCGGCGGTCCATCTTGAGGATCTGGAAGGGCTGGGCCATGTCCATCAGCGGGGTGACGTCGCGCACGGGGCGGATGTCGACCTGGCTGCCGGGCAGGAAGGCCACGGCACCGTCGAGGTCGACGGTGAAGCCGCCCTTGACGCGGCCGAAGATGCGGCCTTCGACACGCTTGCCTTCGCCGAACTCGCTTTCCAGCTTGTCCCAAGCGGCTTCGCGGCGGGCGCGGTCGCGCGACAGCATGGCTTCGCCGTCGGCGTTTTCGACGCGGTCGACATAGACTTCGACTTCGTCACCGGTCTTGGGCGCTTCGTCGCCTTCGCCGCGCATGAATTCCTTGAGGTCGACGCGGCCTTCGCTCTTCAGGCCGACATCGATAAGGGCGAAACCGTTCTCTACGGAAGTGACGGTGCCCTTGACGACACGGCCTTCGAAACCGCCTTCGTCTGCGCCGCCGAGCTGCTCGTTGAGCATCGCCTCAAAATCGGCGCGGGTGGGATTGGCTGCAGTTGCCATATTTGAGTAGTCCTGACGTTCGTTTTGCTACCGGCCACCGGTTTTCCCGGGGTCTTTCTCCGTCTGCCCGCGCACCATCGCGCGGGCCGTACGGGGCAAGAGGGCCGTGTTCTCCGCGAGGCCGGATGCCGCCGCGAAGGTCCGTTCGATCCATGTGATGCTCGGGACGGGCGCGCGCCTAGGCGAAAGGGGCGTAAAAGGCAAGCGAATTGCAAGGGCGCCGCTCCTGAACATGGACCGCATGGACCACAGTTCTGGCGGGAAAAAGTCCGGGCGCGAAAATGCGGCATCGGTGCGACAGTTTTGCTGGACTTCGGACGAGGTCCTGCCACGACACGTCGCCGGTAGGAAAGCGGCTATCGCTCCGCCGCGCTAGTAACCGCTTCGATCGCGGCTTCGATCGCTTCGTCCTTGCCGAAATTCGTCGTGTCGAAGATCAGCGCGTCTGCGGCCGGCTTGAGCGGTGCATCGGCGCGGTTCATGTCGCGTGCGTCGCGCTGTGCGATGTCGGCGGTGATGTCTTCCAGCGTCACTGCGCGGCCCTGCGAGCGCATTTCGGCGAAGCGGCGCTGAGCGCGCGCGGCGACGCTGGCGGTGACGAACAGTTTCACGTCGGCGTCCGGCGCGATGACCGTGCCGATATCGCGCCCGTCGAGCACCGCGCCGCCTTCCTGCTCTGCAAAGGCGCGCTGGCGTTCGTACAGTGCCCTGCGGACGGCGGGGTGGACCGAGACTTTGCTGGCCAGCGCACCGACGGCCTCGCTGCGCAATTCGGGGTCGTCGAGCAGGCTATCGGGGAAAGCGCACGCGGTTAGCGCATCGGCCAGCGAGTTCGGCTCGCCGCCGTCCTGCGCGCATTGGTACCCGACCGCGCGGTAGAGCAGGCCGGTATCGAGGTGCGGCAGGCCGAAATGCGCCGCGAGAGCCTTGGCGATGGTGCCCTTGCCCGAGGCCGTCGGGCCGTCGACGGCGATGATCATGCTTCGCGCTCCTGCCCCTTGCGCCCCGTGCGGATAGCCTTGGCGATGCCGACCAGGGCGATGGCGGCCCAGAAGCCTTCGAGCACCAGGCTCGGCCAGTTGGTGTGGACCAGCAGCGATATGGTCAACAAAGCGGCCCCGGCGAGGTTGGTGCCGTGGAGGACGAACGGGTTCGGCGCGTCCCTCAGCGTGAGATAGGCGTAGGCGCCAATGATACACGCGGTGCCGAGGAAGCCGATGAGGGAATAGATATCGAGGTCGATCACGCCGCGGCCTCCGAGAGCAGGTCCATGAAATTCGGGAAGCTCGTCGCAATGGGATCGGTGCTGTCGATCTCGACCCCTTGCTCGCTGACGAGGCCAGCGACTGCCATGCTCATGGCGATGCGGTGATCGAGGTGGGTGGTCACAGGGCCGCCGCCGAGAAGGGGCTTGCCTCCGCTTCCTTTGATCAGCAGGCCATCCTCGCGCTCCTGCAGATCGGCACCGACGTTTGTCAGCGCCGCGGCCATTGCCGAAAGCCGATCGCTTTCCTTGACGCGCAACTCCTCGAGGCCGCTCGTGACGGTCGTGCCTTCCGCCAGTGCGGCGGCGACGAACAGCGCCGGAAATTCATCGATCATGCTCGGCGCGATGGCCGGATCGACTTGGACGCCTTTCAGCAGCGTGTGGCGCACCCGCAAGTCCGCGACCGGCTCGCCGCCCACTTCGCGTTTGTCGAGATAGTCGATATTTCGACCCATCTGCTCCAGCACACGGAAGATCCCGTTGCGGGTCGGGTTGAGGCCGACGTTCTCGATGACGAGATCGCTGCCCGGCACGATGCTAGCCGCGACGGCGAAGAAGGCGGCGGACGACGGATCGCCCGGGACGACGATGTCGCACGGCGTCATGTCGATCGGACCGGTTACCATGATGCGCTTCTCGCCGTCCGCCTCCTCGACCTGCACATCGACGCCGAAGCCACGCAGCATGCGCTCGGTGTGGTCGCGCGTCGGGACCGGTTCGATCACGGTGGTCGTGCCGGGCGTATTAAGTCCTGCCAGCAGTACGGCGCTTTTCACCTGCGCGCTGGCGACCGGCAGGCGATATTCGATCGGGACGGCGGGCTGCATGCCCTCCATCATCAGCGGCAACGTGCCGCCAGGCGAGGGCGTGAAGCTCGCGCCCATCAGCGAGAGCGGATCGATAACCCGGCCCATAGGGCGCTTCGAGAGGCTCCCGTCGCCGGTAAAGGCGGCAGTAATGCCGTGGCTGGCGACGAGGCCCATCAGCAGTCGCGTCGAGGTGCCCGAATTGCCCATGTCGAGCGCCTGCTCGGGCTGGAGCAACGTTCCGACGCCGACGCCGTCGACGACCCAGTCCTCACCGTCACGCCCGATTGTCGCGCCCATTGCGCGCAGGGCGGCGGCGGTGGCGAGCACGTCCTCGCCCTCCAGCAGGCCGGAGATGCGGCTGCGCCCGACGGCCAGCGCGCCGAACATCAGCGCGCGGTGGCTGATCGACTTGTCGCCCGGCACGCGGATGCGGCCGGTCAGCGGGCCCGAGGGCATGAAGCGGTGGGCGGTCACGAAGGCATATCCATATGAAGGCGGCGCTTTGACAGCGCATACCTGTTCTGGCAAGGCGCGCGCGCTGTTGATTCCTGCCCTGCGGGATCCCATCAATACGATTACGAATTCACGGCCCCCACGCAGTGGCGAGGGGGCGGCAATCCAAGGATTACACATGGTCAAACCTGAATGGGGCACCAAGCGGACCTGCCCGAATTGCGGCACCCGCTTCTACGATCTGAACAAGGACGATCCCGTCACCTGCATCGAATGCGGTGAAGAATGGACGCCCGAGCCCGTGCTCAAGTCCAAGCAGCCGATTCTCGCCGAGGAAGAGAAGAAGGACAAGAAGGGCGAGGCCGATAGCGATCTGGGCGGCGACGACGACGACGACGATCTGGACATCGACATCGACGAGGACGACGATTCGCCCGACAACGAAGTCGACCTCGGCGGCGACGACGATCTCGGCGTCGAAACCAAGTCCAAGGGCGACGACGACGACGCCGACGAAAGCTGATTTAGCTATTGCATTAGGGCGGGGGCGCTTATATTGGGCGCCTCCCGCAAGGGTGACATGCCTCCCAGGGCGTGTCTTTCGAAATGGCTCGGGGCCTTAGCTCAGCTGGGAGAGCGCTACAATGGCATTGTAGAGGTCAGCGGTTCGATCCCGCTAGGCTCCACCATTTCACCGTCTGTTGGCCCGTGTTGGGCTGCAAATGGCGGCTTGGTGCGCTTCCGGGGCTCACGGCCTGAATGGCCGCTGCGCGCCGGTTCTCCCAATCCACCATTTTCGCTTCCAACACGAACCAACATCCGGCGAAATGGCACTTCGGGTTTGATGGTAGCAGGTCGTGGCGACGGCTGCGGCTTGCTTCCACCACACCCGGGCAAACAGTTTGGGTTTCATCGGGGAATTCCCCACGCTGGCCGACGAGTTCTCGTCCGCCGGCGATTTTTGCGTTTACGGGAGCTTCCCAGAAAAAGTGGCTTCCACTTTTTCGGTTCGGGAAGCGACCGGACAAGGAAGATCCGGTAGCGCAAGTTACTGGAAGGAGAAGTAGGCATGTTCGACAGTCTGTCCGACCGCCTCGGCAATGTTTTCGACCGCCTGAAGGGGCGCGGTGCGCTGAGCGAGAGCGACGTGCGCGAGGCGATGCGCGAAATTCGTATCGCGCTGCTCGAAGCCGACGTCGCACTGCCGGTGGTGCGCCGCTTCATCGATGCGGTTACCGAAAAGGCGATCGGTTCGGACGTCCTGAAATCGGTCACGCCCGGTCAGCAGGTCGTCAAGATCGTCGACGACGAACTCACGGCAATGCTCGGCGGCGGCGAGGGTGCCGATCCCAAGGATCGCGAACTCAACTTCAACGCCAAGCCTCCGGTCGTCATCATGATGGTCGGCCTGCAGGGTTCGGGTAAGACCACGACCACGGCCAAGCTCGGCAAGCTGATCCGCGAGAAGCACGGCAAAAAGGCGTTGATGGCGTCGCTCGACGTCAATCGTCCGGCCGCGCAGGAACAGCTCAAGGTGCTGGGCGAGCAGGTCGATGTGGCGACGCTGCCGATCGTCGAAGGCCAGCAGCCGGTCGACATCGCTCGCCGCGCGATGGACAGCGCCAAGCTGCAGAGCGCCGACGTTCTGCTGCTCGACACAGCGGGCCGCCTGCATGTCGACGAAGCGCTGATGGCCGAGATGAAGGCGATTGCCGGCGTTTCCGCGCCGACCGAAGTGCTGCTGGTGGTCGACAGCCTGACGGGCCAGGACGCGGTCAACGTCGCGCAGAGCTTCACCGGCGAAGTGCCGCTGACCGGCGTGGTGCTGACCCGCATGGACGGCGATGCACGCGGCGGCGCGGCGCTCTCCATGCGCTATGTCACGGGCAAGCCGATCAAATTCGCGGGCACGGGCGAAAAGCTGGACGCTATCGAGGCTTTCGATCCCAAGCGCGTCGCCGGCCGCATCCTCGGCATGGGCGATGTCGTGTCGCTGGTCGAAAAGGCCGCGGCAACGATCAAGCAGGACGAGGCCGAAGCACTCGCCAAGAAGATGGCGAAGGGTCAGTTCGACCTCGACGACCTGCGCATGCAGCTGAAGCAGATGCAGAACATGGGCGGCCTCGGCATGCTGGCGGGCATGATGCCCGGCATGAAGAAAGCCAAGGCGGCGATGGCGGCATTCAGCATGGACGACCGTGTGCTGCTCCATATGGACGCGATCATCGGCTCGATGACTGCGAAGGAGCGCAAGAACCCCGCGTTGATGAACGCCAAGCGCAAGAAGCGTGTGGCTGCAGGTTCGGGCACGCAGGTTCAGGATGTGAACAAGCTCCTGAAAATGCATCAGGAGATGTCCCGCGCCATGAAGCAGATCAAGAAGATGGGCGGCCTCAAGGGCCTCGGCGCGCTGTTCGGCGGCGGGGGCATGGGTGCTGCGATGCCGGGCCTCGGCGGCCCGGGCGGTGCGGCCGGCGGCCTGTCCGGAATGGGCGGCGGCAAGGAGCCGGGAGTCGATCCCTCCACGCTCCCGCCCGAACTCCGCGATCTCCTCGACAAGAAATAGATTTCAGACGTTTACATTCGAAAGGTAATATCAAATGGCAGTTGCAATCCGTCTTTCCCGCGGCGGCGCGAAGAAGCGCCCCTACTACCGCATCGTCGTTGCCGACTCGCGTGCTGCGCGTGACGGCAAGTATCTCGAGCAGATCGGCACCTACAACCCGATGCTGCCGAAGGATTCGGGCGAGCGCGTGAAGCTGAACGAAGACCGTGCCCGCCACTGGCTGAGCGTCGGCGCCACGCCGAGCGACCGTGTGCACCGCTTCCTCGACGCCGCCGGCATCCTCGAGCGTGCGCCGAAGAACAACCCGAAGAAGGGCGAACCGGGCGAAGCCGCCAAGGAACGCGCCGAGGAAAAGGCTGCCAAGGAAGCCGAGGCTGCTGAAGCCGCCAAGGCCGCCGAGGAAGAAGCCAAGGCTCCGGCTGAAGAAGCAGCAACCGAAGACGCCGCTGCCGAAGACGGTGCCGCTGCGGAAGCTGCGGAAACCGCCAACGAAGCCGAAGAAAAGGCCGAGTAAGCCACTTCGATGCCGGACAAGCCCCTCACGCTCGCCGCCGTCACCGGCGCGCATGGCGTGGCGGGCGAAGTCCGCCTGAAGCTGCTGGGCGAAGGGCTCGATGCCCTGAAAGCTCACAAGAGCTTCAACGATGGCGCCCTGACGCTGTCGAAGGTCCGCTCCGACAACAAGGGCGGTGCCATCGCGCGTTTTGCCGAAGTCCGCGACCGGACCGCGGCGGAAGCGTTGCGAGGCACCGCCCTTTGCGTGCCGCGCGAGGCCCTGCCGGCGCTGAACGAGGGCGAGTTCTACTTCTCCGACCTCCTCGGCCTCGCCGTCGTCACCGAAACGGGCGAAGCGGTCGGCACGGTCTGCGCAGTCGAGAATTTCGGCGCCACTGATATCGTCGAGATCGAGAAGCCCGACGGCAAGAAATTCATGGTCCCGCTGACCAAGCAGGCCGTGCCCGGCTGGGATCAAAGCACGCTGACGATCAATCCGGACTTCATGGATTAGGAACATCCACGGTTGGCGTACCGTTGAAACGGCATGACGAGATCCGGATTGAAGAGCAGTTTCGCTATCGCAGCGTCCCTTTCCCTCGCAGCCTGCAACGGCGCGGGCGAACCGGATCCGGGGTCTCCTCCTGAAATTAACGACTAAACCGGCAATCCGGCTGCTGGAACCCGGCCATCCGGTCAGCCGGCGCTCGTCACCAAACAGGGCCGCATCGGTGACGGGGTCGAATGCGCGACCCTCACAACTCCCGACGGCGAGCTCTGGTCGTTCACAATGGGCGACGCCGACTTCGCAGCGGGCGACTATGTGTTCATCACCGGCGAGATTGCCGATGCCAGCTTCTGCCAGCAGGGGCAGGGGACGCTCGTTGTGCAGGACATAAAAAAGGCCGAACCTCCTGCACACGACCGTGATCCGGCGAGGGCCGGCGGCATTGCACTGACCGCCGACTATCTCATCGGAGAATGGGTTGCGAAGGGCGTCGACGCGGATTGCGCCAGTCCGGATTTCGCCAACCGTCAAAGCCCGGGCGCGCTGGTCCTCGAGGCCGAGATGGGCGGGCACGACAATGATGCGGGGATCATTCTCGGCAATTACCCCCGGCTCGATCTGGACGAGCCGCGGCAGGACCTGCCGATGGAAGCGCGCGGACCTGACGGTGTCGCTATCCTGCGCCCGGCGACCGACGCAGCCTACGATCCCCTGACGATCGGCTCCGCATCGATAGCGGGTGATGGCATCGTCTTTGTCAGATGCGGCTAGCGCCGGAGCGGCTTTTCGTTGGCGAGATGATTGCGAATGGTCGTGGCGGCGACACCGGCCTGACCCATCGCATGGCTGATCTGGTCGAGGCCGAGGACGACATCGCCAGCGGCGAACAGGCCCGGCACGCTGGTTTCCATGTGATCGCCGACGATGATGCAGTCCTTGTCGGTCACTTCGGCTCCGCATGACTTTGCCAGGCCGGAGCGGACCACGGAGCCGAGGGCAGGGTAGATGGAATCGAATTCCAAGCGCCCCTGTGAAGTTTCCACCGCAAATTTATCACCGGCGATAGCGAAGCCGCCACAGGGCCCTGCCACACGCGCGATCCCGGCGTCGTCCAGCGCGGCGGAGCATTCGTCCGACAGGTCGTGGTCGCCATGGGGGGAGATCAGCGTCAGATCGGCAGTGTAGCCGCGCAGAAATTGTGCTTCGGCGGTGCCGTGTTCGCCTGTGCCGATCACTCCGACCCGCTTGTCGGTAACTTCGTAGCCGTCGCAGACCGGGCAATAACGAATGAGGCCGCGTGACAGCGCTTCGTCGTGCAACTGCTCGTCGATGCCCTCGGGTCGGTTGTTGACCACGCCGGTCGCCAGCAGGACGGAGCGCGCGCGGTAAGTCTCGTCGTCGCAGGTGACGACGAAGGTATCACCGTCCTTCGCCAGATCGGTGACGCGCTTCGGCTCACGCCGTGCGCCGTACTTCGCCGCCTGTTCACGCATGCGGTCGAGCAGCTCTTCGCCGTGGATGCCGTCGGGAAACCCGGCGTGGTTGTGGCTGGTCGGGATCCAGCTCGCGCGGCTGGTGCCGCAATCGAACATGCGGATCGCAAGGTGATAGCGCGCAAGGTAGATCGCGGCAGTCAGCCCGGCCGGGCCAGCGCCCACGATAATGCAATCGTCCACATCCATGCAGCCTCAACGCGCGGGATGGCAAAGCGGTGCCCGCGGCGCTAATGGCTCGCCCGATGACTTTCGCCGCCACCATCCTGACCCTCTACCCCGAGATGTTTCCCGGGCCGCTGGGCGTGTCGCTGGCGGGCAAGGCGCTCGAACGGGGGGACTGGTCGTGCGAGACCGTGCAAATCCGCGATTTTGCCACGGACAAGCATCGCGCGGTCGACGATACGCCCGCGGGCGGCGGGGCAGGCATGGTGCTCAAGGCGGATGTGCTGGGGCGGGCTATCGAAAGCGTTGGTGAGGGCAGGCCGATCCTCGCCATGACGCCGCGCGGGAAACCCATCAACCAAGAGCGTATTCGCGAGATCGCGGCGGGCCCTGGCGTCGCCATCATTTGCGGTCGGTTCGAAGGCTTCGACGAGCGCTTGTTCGAGCACTATCCGCAGATCGAGCAGGTCAGCCTTGCCGACATCGTGCTATCCGGCGGAGAGCCTGCCGCGCTGGCGATTCTCGACGCTTGCATTCGCCTGCTTCCCGGAGTAATGGGCGCGCCCGACAGCGGGCATGAGGAATCGTTCGAGGACGGCCTCCTGGAATACCCGCAATATACCCGACCTCAGGAATGGGAAGGGCGCACGATCCCTGAAGTGCTGCGATCGGGGGATCATGCGAAAATCGCTGCATGGCGCAAGGCCAGGAGCGAGGACGACACACGGTTACGCAGGCCGGACCTTTGGGAGCGTTACAGTGACGCTCGGGACCGACCTGCCTCTGGCGCGCGGCAAAAGAAGTAGGAAATACAGGCCATGAACCTGATCCAGCAGCTCGAAGCCGAAGCGATCGAAAACCTCGGCAAGGACATTCCCGAATTCCGCGCAGGCGATACCGTCCGCGTCGGCGTGAAGGTCGTCGAAGGCACCCGCGAGCGTGTCCAGAATTTCGAAGGCGTCGTCATTGCCCGCTCCAACCGCGGCATGGGCAGCAACTTCACCGTCCGCAAGATGAGCTTCGGCGAAGGCGTGGAACGCGTGTTCCCGCTTTACAGCCCGATCGTCGACAGCATCACCGTGGTCCGCCGCGGCATCGTGCGTCGCGCGAAGCTCTATTACCTGCGTGGCCGCACCGGTAAGCGCGCCCGTATCGCCGAGCGTCGCGACAACGCGCCGAAGGCGTAAGCGCGCCTCACCGCGAACAGCGCAAAAAATAAAGGGCGGCTCCCGATGTGGGGACCGCCCTTTTGCGTGGGGATCGTAAGAGGAGACCGGACTTGGCCTCCCTTCGATATTGCCGCCGCGGGACCTGTGAGCCGGAAATTCGGCCCCGCGACGTCCATGCTTGTCTGCGCTGCCACGTCTTAACGGGATTTAAGGAAGCGCGCTTAAGGCGAAATTAGGCATGGGTTGCAGGCGCATGGGGCTTGCGCCGATCTGCCGCGCTCGCCATCACCGGCGCCGGACTGCCGGGAGAGATCGATTGCGTCCTATTACCTTCGCCGCCGCGCTGGCGCTGGGCACCTGCCTCGCGGCGCCGCTTGCCGCCCAGACTGCCCCATCGTCAGAGGAGACCGCGCCTGTGGAGCTGACTTTCGAACGCGTCTTCGCTTCGCCCGACCTCGATGGCCCCGCACCGCGGCAGGCGAAGCTGTCGCCCGACGGCCGCTATCTCACCCTGCTGCGCAATCGTGAGGACGACCGCGAGCGCTACGATCTGTGGGGCTACGACCGCGAGAGCGGCGAATGGTCGATGCTGGTCGATAGCGAAGCGCTGGGTACCGGGCGCGAACTGTCGGAAGACGAGAAGATGCAGCGCGAGCGCGCCCGCGTCGGCAATCTCAAGGGCATCATCAGCTATCAATGGACCAAGGATGGCGAGGGCGTGCTCGTGCCGCTCGACGGCGATCTTTATCTCGCGCGCATCGGCGGCGAGGTGGTCCAGCTGACCGATACCGAGGAAAGCGAACTCAACCCGTCGCTCAGCGGGACGGGCAAGTACGTCAGCTTCGTGCGCGACCGGCAGTTGTGGGTCGGAGAGGTGGGCAAGGACACTGCACCGATCACGCCCAAGGAGGGCGAGGCCATCCGCTGGGGCGAAGCGGAGTTCGTCGCGCAGGAGGAAATGGGGCGGCTCACCGGCTATTGGTGGAGCCCCGACGACAGCCGCATCGCGGTGCAGCGCTTCGACGAGAGCATGGTCGGCATCGTCACCCGCGCTGCGATCGGCGCGACCGGCACCAAGGTGTTCGACCAGCGCTATCCGGTCGCGGGCAGCGAGAACGCCGATGTCGAACTCTATGTGATGGATCCCGACGGTGGGAACCGCGTGAAGGTGAACCTCGCCGATTTCCAGCATCCGCGCGTCTACACCGATGGCGATCCGACCGATTTCTACCTCGCCCGCGTCGACTGGGCGCCCGATGGCAGCGCGCTCTACATCCAGCGCCAGAACCGCGAGCAGACGCATATGGACGTGCTGCGCGTAGATCCCGCGACCGGTGCCGTGGCTCCGGTCTTCGCCGAGAAAGCAGCGGCGCAGGACTACTGGATCAACCTTTCCGACGATTACCGCATTCTCGACAATCGCGACCTGATATGGTGGTCCGAGCGCGATGGTTTCGGGCACCTGTACCTGTACTCGGGCGATGATTGGGGCACGTCCCGCCAGCTGACGCGGGGCGAATTCGTCGTCACCAAGCTGGTCGGCGTCGATCAGTCTACCGGGCGCCTGTTCTTTCTCGCGACGAGCGAGGACGATCCGCTTGAGCAGCACGTCTACGCCTTGGACTATGGTTTCGACACGATCGGTGCGTCCCGGCGGCTCACTGAGTCCGGCTACACCTATTCGGCAACGATGGATGGCAAGGGGCAGACGCTGCTCGTCACCCGGTCCAACGACGATACGCCGCCGCAAATCTACCTCGCCGACCAGCAGGGCGAGCGGCTTGCCTGGGTCGAAGAGAACAGGCTCGATTCCGACCATCCCTATGCGCCCTTCCTCCCCAGCCACCGCCCGACGCGATACGGCACGATTTCCGCCGAGGACGGCACGCCGCTCTATTGGGAAATGGTCACGCCGGAGATGGAGCCGGGAAAGCGCTATCCGGTCTATTTCTACCACTATGGCGGGCCCGGCCCGCAGATCGTCAATCGCGGCTGGAATGGGGCGCTGCGGCAGGCGATCGTGGACAAGGGCTATATCTGGTTCGCGCTCGACAATCGCGGCTCCGCCAATCGCGGCGTCGCCTTCGAACAGCCGATCTACCGCGCCATGGGAGGCGTAGAGGTGCGCGACCAGAAGACGGGGGCGGAGTATCTCAAGACGCTCGATTTCGTCGATCCGGACAAGATCGCGATCGATGGCTGGTCCTATGGCGGCTATATGACGCTGAAGCAGTTGCAGGCCGATCCGGGCCTCTATGCCGCGGGCATCAGCGGCGCCCCGGTGACCAAGTGGGAGCTTTACGACACGCATTACACCGAACGTTACATGGGCACGCCGCAAGCCGATGGCGCGGCCTACGAGGCCGCCAGTGCGATCCCGAACGCGACCGCAATCAGCGATCCGCTGCTGATCATCCACGGCATGGCGGACGATAACGTGGTGTTCGAGAATGCGACCGAGATCATCTCCAAGATGCAGGAAGGCAATGTGCCGTTCCAGATGATGCTCTATCCCGGTTACACCCACCGCGTTGCGGGCGAGCAGATCAGCCCGCACCGTTACAACACCGTGTTCCGCTTCCTCGAACATCACGGCGTGACGCCGCCGGAATAGCGCTTTACCCTGCGCAATCGAATGTGCGGTTGCGGGCGCGCCAGCAGTCGCTATCTCGGCGGCGAACAGTTTCTGGAGAAGTGATTTGGGTTATCGTATCGTCGTCGTCGGCGCGACCGGGAATGTCGGGCGCGAAGTCATGCAGGTTCTTGCCGAGCGCGAATTCCCGATCGACGAGATCGCCGCCGTCGCCTCCAGCCGCTCGCAGGGTTCGGAGGTCGAATTCGGCGACACCGGCAAGATGCTCAAGTGCAAGAATATCGAGCATTTCGACTGGTCGGGCTGGGACATCGCCCTGTTCGCCGCGGGTAGCGGTCCGGCAAAGGAATATGCGCCCAAGGCGGCGGCTGCCGGCTGCGTGGTGATCGACAACAGTTCGCTCTACCGCATGGACCCCGACGTGCCGCTGATCGTGCCCGAGGTGAACCCCGACGCCATCCACGATTTTTCGAAGCGCAACATCATCGCCAATCCCAACTGCTCGACCGCGCAGCTGGTGGTGGCGCTCAAGCCGCTGCACGATGCCGCCACGATCAAGCGCGTGGTCGTCAGCACCTACCAGTCGGTTTCCGGTGCAGGCAAGGCTGGCATGGACGAGCTGTTCGAGCAAAGCCGCAACATCTTCGTCGGCGATCCGGTGGAGCCCGTGAAGTTCACCAAGCAGATCGCCTTCAACGTGATCCCGCATATCGACGTCTTCCTCGACGATGGCTCGACCAAGGAAGAGTGGAAGATGGTCGTCGAGACCAAGAAGATCCTCGATCCCAAGATCAAGCTGACCGCCACCTGCGTGCGCGTACCGGTGTTCGTCGGCCATTCGGAAGCCGTCAGCATCGAATTCGAGAAGGAGATCTCGGCCGAGCAGGCTCAGGATATCCTGCGTGAAGCACCGGGCTGCATGCTCGTCGACAAGCGCGAGGACGAGGGATACATCACCCCTGTCGAGGCGGCGGGCGACAGCGCCACCTACATCAGCCGCGTGCGCGAGGACCCGACCGTGGAGAACGGCCTGAACCTGTGGTGCGTGTCCGACAATTTGCGCAAGGGCGCGGCGCTGAACGCGGTGCAGATCGCGGAACTGCTCGGGCGCGAGTGCCTCAAGAAGGGATGATGAAAAGAGCCCTCCTGATTGCTTTGCCGTTCGCACTCGCAGCCTGCGGCGACCCCGAGGGTTCCGACGAGCCGGTGGCTGACGTTGCTTCGGCTGACGAACGCGTGGGTGACGCGAAGCTCGTAGTTTCTGCGGATGGTGTCGGAGCAAACGGCGGCGAACCGCTTCGCTTCGGCGCGGCGCGCGAGGAAGTCGATGCCATGGCCGCGCAGGCCTTCGGCTCGGAGGGCGAAGAGAGCTCCAACGAGGAGTGCGGCGCGGGGCCCATGGACTTCAGCCAGTACGGCCCGCTGCAACTCGCCTTCCTCGAAGGCAAGTTCGCCGGCTGGTTCCTGCGCGAGGGTGAGGCTGTGGCAACCTCCGACGGCGTGCGGCCCGGCGTCTCGACGCTCGATGCGCTGAAAGGCGAACGGCAAGTGCAGGAGCTCGACACCACGCTCGAAGGCGAGTTCCAGTACACGACCGCAGATTACGGAACGATCACCGGCTTTGCCGATGAGGCTGGGAACATCGACGCCCTGCAGGCCGGGGTGAGCTGCTTCTTCCGCTGACGCGCCAGCTGCGTATAAGGGCGTGATGACCCTCACCGCAGAGCTCTATTTCAGCTTCCGCTCGCCCTACAGCTATCTGTCCATCGGTCGCTATCGCGCGATGACGGAGGATTACGACCTCGACATCGCGCTGCGCCCGGTGTGGCCGCTGGCCATCCGCGAGCCCGATTTCTTCGAGCGCAACCACCCCAACTGGCTCGGCTACACCATGCGCGACATGCTGCGGGTGGCCCAGTTCCATGACATCCCCTTCGGCGCGCCCCGACCCGATCCGATCGTGCAGGATACTGCGACCCGCAAGATCGCCGACGATCAGCCTTACATCCGCCGCGTCACGCGCATGGGTCAGGCTGCCGCCCGGCGCGGCGCAGGTCTGGTCTTCGCTGCCGAGGCAGGGCGCATGATTTGGGGTGGCCAGGAAAACTGGCATGAGGGAGAGCATCTCGCAGACGCATTGGAAGCTGCGGGACTCGATCCGGAGGAAATCGAGGCGGAGATCGAGAGCGATGCGCAGGCGCTCGACGACGAGATCGCCGCCAATCAGAACGCATTGGAGGCCGCCGGCCATTGGGGTGTGCCGACGCTGGTGTTCGATGGCGAACCCTTCTTCGGGCAGGACCGGATCGAGATGGTGCGATGGCGCATGGAGCAGAAGGGATTGGCGAAGCGATGAGAACCAAAACCTTCACCAGCTTCGACGGCACCGAACTCGCGCTTCATCGCCATGGCGAAGGGCGGCCCTTCGTGCTGCTTCACGGCCTCTTCTCCAGCGCGGAGATGAATTGGATCAAGTGGGGCCATCATCTTGCCATCGCGGCGAGGGGCTATGAAGTGCTCATGCTCGACTTTCGCGTGCATGGCGAAAGCGCTGCGCCGCACGATTCGGAGAAATATCCGCAGAATGTGCTGGTGCGCGATGTCGCCGCGCTGGTCGAGCATCTCGGGCTCACGGACTACGACCTCGGCGGGTTCTCCCTCGGCGCGCGCACGACCTTGCACGCGGTGGCGCATGGCGTGCTCGAGCCGCAGCGGATCGTGGTCGGCGGAATGGGCAAGGCAGGCCTCGGCGAGTGGGACAAGCGCGCGACCATTTTCCGCCGCGTGATCGATGAATTCGATGCCATCCCGAAGGGCGATCCGGCCTATTTCTCGATGCAGTTCCTGAAATCGCAAGGTGTCGACCGCACCGCGGCGCGGCTGCTCCTCGACACCATGCCCGATCTCGACCTCGCCTTGCTCGACCGGGTGACCATGCCCGCGCTGGTCGTCTGCGGCGACGAGGACCGCGACAATGGCTCGGCCGAGGAACTCGCCAACCTCCTGCCCGATGCGGATTTCGTGGAAGTGCCCGGCACGCACATGAGCAGCGTCACCAAGCCGGACCTCGGCCTCGCGATTGCCGAATGGCTCGGCGATCCCGCTTGATTAAGCGCCGGCACAGGTGCAATCCGGTAGCCAATGAAACCAGTCGCAATATTGTCTGAGAGAACGCCAATGAAACTCTTCCGCACTTCGCTCGCCGCCCTGGCCATCGCCAGCGCCGCTCCCGCCTATGCCGACGACCATGTCTCCGATGAAATGGAAGCGGTGGCAGAATTTCCGATGACGCCGCAAGGCGCCGCCGACTGGGTGGCGATGGTAGAGGAAGACATGTTCGACTTTAGCGTCGAATACGGGCGGGTCTCCTGGATCAATTCGACCTACATCACCCCCGACACCGATGCTTTGGCCGCAACCTACGGCGCAGAAGCGACCGAGAAGTCCGTCGCCTATGCCAACAAGGCCGCCGAATATGCGCGCGTCGCCGGGCTCGACCCCGAAGTCGCCCGCAAGCTCGACATCCTGCGCAACGGCATCGTCATGCCCGCGCCGGTGCGCGACGGCGCGGCGACCGAGCTCAACGAAATCGCGACCAGCCTCAACAGCCAGTACGGCAAGGGCAAGGGCACGCTGAACGGCGAGGAAATCAACGGCTCGGATATCGAGGCGGAGATGGGCAATCTCGAACGTACGCCTGTCGAAAAGGCCGAGATGTGGACCAGCTGGCACGACAATGTCGGCGCGCCGATGCGCGAGGATTACCAGCGCATGATCGCCATTGCGGGCGAAGGCGCGAGCGAGCTGGGCTTTGCCGATCTCGGTGCCATGTGGCGCTCCAATTACGACATGGACCCCGACCAGTTCGCCGCCGAGACCGAGCGGATGTGGCAGGAAGTGAAGCCGCTCTACATGGCCTTGCACACTTACGTCCGCAGCAAGCTGAACGAGGAATACGGGGCCGAGGTGCAGCCGGCGATCGGCCCGATCCGTGCCGATTTGCTCGGCAATATGTGGGCGCAGGAGTGGGGCAATATCTACCCGCTGGTCGCGCCCGAGGGTGCGGGCGACATCGGCTATGATCTCACCGAACTGATTGCCGAAAAGCAGTATGACGAAGTCGGCATGGTTCGCGTGGGCGAGGCGTTCTTCTCCTCGCTCGGCTTCGATCCGCTGCCCGAGACCTTCTGGGAGCGTAGCCAGTTCGTGAAGCCGCAGGACCGCGAGGTGGTCTGCCACGCCAGCGCCTGGGACGTCGACAATGTCGATGACCTTCGCATCAAGATGTGCATCAAGCGCAATGCGGACGACTTCAAGGTCGTTCACCACGAGCTCGGCCACAACTATTACCAGCGCGCCTACAACCAGCAGGACTATCTGCACCTTAACGGCGCCAACGACGGCTTCCACGAGGCTATCGGCGACATGATCGCGCTGTCGATCACGCCCGAATATCTCGTGCAGATCGACATGCTCGACCGCAGCCAGGTGCCGAGCGCCGACAAGGACATCGGCCTGCTCCTGCGTGAGGCGATGGACAAGGTCGCCTTCCTGCCCTTCGGCCTGATGGTCGATCGCTATCGCTGGCAGCTGTTCGACGGCACCATCCCGGCCGACCAGCTAAACAAGGGCTGGAACGACCTGCGGCTGGAATATCAAGGCATCGTCCCGCCGGTCGTGCGTGACGAGACCAAGTTCGATGCGGGCGCGAAGTATCACATTCCGGGCAATGTCCCGTACACCCGCTATTTTCTCGCGCGCATCCTGCAGTTCCAGTTCTTCAAGGCCGCCTGCGACCAAGCGGGCTGGGAAGGGCCGCTCCATCGCTGTTCGTTCTACGGCAATGAGGAAGTCGGCAAGAACCTCAACGCCATGCTTGAAATGGGCGCTAGCAAGCCGTGGCCCGACGCGCTCGAGGCCTTCACCGGCGAGCGGCAGATGAGCGGCATGGCGATGGTCGAATATTTCGCCCCGCTGATGGCGTGGCTGGAAGAGCAGAACGAAGGGAAGCCTCAGGGGTGGTAAGGATGAAATCGGCAATCGCGCTCGGCGGTGTGCTGGCGCTGGCCGCTTGTGCACCGCAGGCGCGGGAGCCGAACCCTGGTTTTCTCGTTGATCCGGTCGGGGATGGCGCTCTGTTCGTCGCGGGCAAGTTCGGCAACACCTTGGCAAAGGTCGATCTGGCGAGCGGCGAGCAGACTCTGCTCGTGAAGAGCTGCGCCAATCCGCACGAGCTCGCGACTTCGCCCGATGACCGATACGTTGCGCTTGCCTGCTATGGCGGGAAGACGGTCGACATCTTCCGCAACGACGATCTGGTGCGCACGCGGTGTATCGATCTTGGCGAGAATGCGCGGCCCCACGGGATTGTATGGCACGCCAATGGCGACCTTTACGCCACGGCCGAGGGACGCCAGTCGGTTTTCTGGATTCGCGAGCCTCTGGGCGCAGCCGAGACGTTCGAATATGCGACCGACAAACAGGGCAGCCACATGATCGCCGTCGCGCCGAGCGGCAATCACGCCTGGACCACCGATCTCGGCAGCAAGACCGTGACACTGGTCGATCTGAAGACCCGGCGCGCCCCGCGCTCGGTCGAGGGCGGGGAGGAACCGGAGGGCATTGCGCTCTCGCCCGATGGCGAAACGCTGTGGGTCAGCGCGCGCGGGTCGGACAAGGCCTTCGCGCTCGACCCGATGACGCTTGAGGTGCGGCAGGAGATTGCGACCGGGGCATTCCCGCTGCGCATCGCCGTACGGCCGCAGGGCGACTTTGCCGTGACGAGCGATCTCGCCGACGGCGGCCTCACGGTGATCGACACTGCGACCGGCGAGGCCGTGCGCTCGATCCCGGTGGCAGGGCCGGACGGCGCGCAGGAGCGCATGCAGGTGACGATCCTGTGGTCGCCCGACGGCGAGCGCATCTATGTCGCCGAGACACGCGACGAGACTATCGCCGAAGTCGATTTTGCCAGCGGCGAAGTCCTCCGTCGTCTGCCGGGGACCGGCGGCGGCGACGGGATTGCGATCATCGAATGACGGCGAAGCGTAAGCTCCTCCCCGCAGTCGGCTGGCGCGAGCTCGTGCATCTGCCCGACCTCGGCCTGCACGGCGTTCCCGCCAAGATCGATACCGGCGCGCGCACCTCCTCGCTGCATGGCGAGGTGCTGGAAGAATTCGAGCGCGACGGAGAGAAGTTCATCCGTTTTGCGGTCGATTTCCAGCAGCAGCATGTGCGCCAGGTGTGCGAAGCTGTGCATGTGGATGTGCGCGGCATCACCAGTTCCAACGGCGAGACGCAATATCGCTATGTCATAAAGACGCCGCTGAAGATCGGCGATGTCGAATTCCGTGCCGAAATCAGCCTCGCCGACCGGCGGGACATGCGCTTTCCTATGCTGATCGGCCGCTCATCGCTGCGTCGCCGGTTTGTCGTGGACAGTGGCTATTCCTGGCTCCAGACGCCGGAAATGAAGGTCAAGAAAGGCCACAAACCATGAAAATCGCCATGCTCGCCCGCAATCCGAACCTCTATTCGCACAAGCGGCTGAAAGAGGCGGCGGAAGAGAGGGGGCACGAACTCGACATTCTCAACACCACGCGCTGCACGGTGCATATCGCGAGCCACCGGCCCGAGGTCTATTACAATGGCGAGCCCTGCGTGGGCTACGACGCGGTCATCCCGCGCATCGGCGCGTCCATCACCAACTACGGCCTGTCGATCCTGCGGCAATTCGAAATGCGCGGCTGCTGGCCCCTGAACGAGAGCGTCGCCATCGGCCGCAGCCGCGACAAGCTGCGCAGCATGCAGATCCTCGCAAAATACGGCATCGGCCTGCCGCTGACCGCCTATGCCAACGATCCCAAGCAGGCCGAGGAGATCATCAAGGCGGTCAAGGGCCCGCCGGTGGTCATCAAGCTTTTGGAAGGGACGCAGGGCATCGGCGTGGTGTTGGCGGAAACGATGTCTTCGGCCAAGTCCGTGATCGAGGCGTTCCGCGGCGCGAACGTCAACATTTTGGTGCAGGAATTCATCAAGGAAGCTGGCGGCACCGACATCCGCGCGCTGGTGGTCGGCGGCAAGGTCGTCGCCGCGATGAAACGCACCGGCGCGGCGGACGATTTCCGCAGCAACCTCCATCGCGGCGGCAGCGCGCAATTGATCAAGATCACCCCCGAAGAACGCAGCACCGCCGTACGCGCAGCCAAGCACATGGGCCTGAATGTGTGCGGCGTGGACATGCTGCGCAGCAATCACGGGCCGGTAATTATGGAGGTCAACAGCTCGCCGGGACTGGAGGGCATCGAGAACGCGACCGGCAAGGACATCGCCGGTATGATTATCGATTATATCGCGAAGAACGCGAAAGACGGGAAGACGAAGACCAAGGGGAAGGGGTGATGAAATCTTCGAAGGCGATATCGGGCGCAGTCGCTCTTGCGGTCGCAATCCCGGCAGCTGCTTCGGCTCAGGATGTTACGGCTGCCGATCCACAGGGACTGACCGAGCTATTGGACATGGCGGGTTACGAGGCGGAGCTCGGCAAGGATAACGCGGGCGACCCCATGATTACCGCAGAATTTGGCGGTCGATCAGCGCGGGTTTTCTTTCATGGGTGCGACGAAGAAACGAAGGCCGATTGCGACGCGGTCCAGCTGAGTGTCGGCTTCGATCGCGAGGATGCGTGGACGGCGCAGGAGGCGATTCAGCTGTCGAAAGATTTCCGCTTCGCCGCTGTCAGCCTCGACGATGAGGGCGATCCCTATGTCACCTGGGATATCGTGACCGGCGAAGGCATACCGGCTAAGGTCTTCCTGCGATCGATCGTGCTCTACAGCGACATGATCTCCGAAGCGGATCGTATCATCTTCGCCGCCGAACGTGGGAGTGACTAGGCATTCCGCGCCATCAACCCGCCATCCACCGGGATCACTGCGCCGGTGATATAGCTCGCCGCGGGTAGCACCAGCGACAGCGTCACGTGGGCCACCTCTTCCGGATCGCCGTACCGCTTCAGAGCGGTGCGGCGCTTGGCGAAGATCGTCTTGTGGTCGTCGGGCACAGTATCGGTCATTGCGGTGCGGATGGGGCCGGGGCAGATGCAGTTCACCGTGATGCCCTCCGGTCCCAAGTCTACAGCCAATCCGCGCGTAAGGCCGGTCACGCCGGTCTTGGCGGCGACATAGGGCGTATCGCCGGCCGTTGCGCCCAAGCCCTCGGTGCTGGCGATATTGACGATGCGCGCGGCGTCGCTACGGCGCAGGTGGGGCAGGGCGGTGCGGACCATGCGCTGGTGCGCGGTGAGCATCACGGCGAGCGCGCGGTGCCAGACATCCTCGTAGCCATCGTCGTCGAGCGGGCAGAAGCTCGAAACGCCGGCATTGTTCACCAGAATGTCGATCCCGCCGAAGTCCGCGGCGATGGTCGCAACGACCTTCGCGACGGCGTCCTTATCCGCCACGTCGAGCGCATAGGCGCGCGCATCTGCGCCGCACTCCGCAGCCACCGCTTCGCATGCCGAGAGGTCAAGATCGGTCACCGCCACTCTCGCGCCTTCGGCGGCGAACAATTTCGCCGTCGCCGCCCCCATGCCGCTGGCGGCGCCCGTAACGATGGCTATGCGGCCTGCAATCGAGCGCGAGCGGTTCGGTGTGCCCGTCATGTGTCTCTCCCCAATCGGGAGCGACCTTAGCGGAACGGCGGCTCGTTGAAAGCGCGCAGCTTGCGGCTGTGCAGGCGCGGGCCTTCCTGGCGCAGCAGGCGGCAGGTGGTGACGCCGATCTGAAGATGGGCCGCGATCGCCTCCTCGTAGAACTGGTTGGCCTGCCCCGGCAGCTTGATTTCGCCATGAAGCGGCTTGTCCGACACGCACAGCAACGTGCCGTAGGGGACGCGGAAGCGGTAGCCCTGTCCGGCGATGGTCGCGCTTTCCATGTCGACGCCGACCGCGCGGCTCAGCGACATGCGCTTGGCCGATTGGGTAAAGCGCAGCTCCCAATTGCGGTCGTCGGTGGTGACGACGGTGCCTGTACGCATGCGCTTTTTGAGGTCGGCTCCGTGCTCTCCGGAGACTTCCTCGGCGGCGGCGGCGAGGGCCTGCTGGACCTCGGCAATCGCGGGGAGGGGGATCTCGGGTGGGAGGACCGGGTCGAGCACGTGATCGTCGCGCAGGTAGGCGTGGGCGAGCACGTAATCGCCGATCTTCTGGCTCGGGCGCAGGCCGCCGCAATGGCCGATCATCAGCCACGCCTCGGGCCGAAGGACGGCGAGGTGATCGCAGATGGTCTTCGCATTCGACGGACCGACGCCGATGTTCACCAGCGTGATCCCGCCGCGGTTTTCGCCGATCAGGTGATAGGCGGGCATCTGGTGACGACGCCATGCCGTGTCGGACAACTGGCCACGCGCACCGTCGGTCTGCTCGGTCAGCATCAGGCCGCCCGCCCCTGCGAGCGCCGTGTAGCCGCCCTTGCCAAGCTGCGAGCCTGCCCAATCAACGAATTCATCGACGTAGCGGTGATAGTTCGTGAACAGGATGAACCGCTGGAAGTGCTCCGGATCGGTGCCGGTGTAATGGGCCAGGCGGGCAAGGCTGAAGTCTGTCCGCAGCCCGTCGAACAGGGACAGCGGGATCGGATCGTCCACGCTGTCGAGCACGATGCCGTCGGCCAGTTCGTCACCAATATCGGCAAGCTCTGTGGAAGGGAAATAGCGCGCGATCGCATTGGGATCGACGCCTGCGAGAACCGAACCGGCATCGCCGTCGAGCACATAGGGAAACGGGATTTCTTGCGTCGAGGAGCCGACTTCGACTTCGACTTCGTAATTCGACGAGATCAGTTCAAGTTGCTCGCGCAGGTAATCGCGGAACAGGCGCGGGCGGGTGACGGTGGTGGTGTAGAGGCCCGGCGCATTCAGCCGCCCAAAGGCGCGATTGCGGTCTTCGGGCTGGTCGCCGCCGCGAAAGCGCAGGCGCAGTTCGGGATAGGCATAGCTGCCGTCGCTGCGGCGCTCGGGCGCGGGCAATTCGCGCGTGGCGCCGAAGGCCATTACGTCTTCGCGCAGCCGCTCTACGGCGGCGTCGTAAATGCTCTCGATCCGGTCGAGGGTCTGGGGGATGTCGTCCATGGGCGTTGCTCCTGCCTCTTGTTGTTTTCGATTTCGCGTCGTGGCCTCTCATAGGGCCAGCGGACGCGTCTGACAAAAAGGGCGCGGGGGCCGAAGCCGCCGCGCCCTGATTGGGTCGTGAGCGGCCGATCAGGCCTGCTCGTCCTCGTCCGCACCTTCGGGCGCGGTCGCGGCGATCGTGGCTTCGGTCACGGACATGTCGTCGGGCGTGCTGACGCCGTCTTCGAGCATGTCGGCCGGGATTTCGCCGGGCTCGAGGTTCGGGTCGGTGCGGTTCGCCTCGGCCTGTTCCTCTATTTCGCGCTGCTCGTCCTCGAACATCTGCGCCATCACGTCGATGCCCTGGCTCTGCAGTTCGGCTTCGTCGTCCGAACGGGCGACATTGGCCTTGATGCTGATCGAGACTTCGGGATGTAGATCGATGCGGACTTCATGCATGCCGATCGTCTTGATCGGGTCGCCCATGATGACCTGCTTCTTGTCGACGTCGTGGCCCTTCTCGTTGAGGGCGGCAGCGACGTCGCGAACATTGACCGAGCCGTAGAGCTGGCCGGTGTTGGACGAAGCGCGGATCAGGATGATTTCCTCGCCATCGACCTTTTCGCCGGCCTTTTCGGCCTCGGTACGACGCTCGGCGTTTTCCTTTTCCAGGCGCTCGCGGTTCGCTTCGAAGACCTTCTTGTTGGCTTCGTTGGCGCGCAGGGCCTTCTTCTGCGGGAGCAGGAAGTTGCGGGCATAGCCGTCCTTCACGGTGACGACGTCACCGATCGAGCCGAGCTTTTCGATCCTCTGAAGGAGAATGATATCCATCGGTATTCCCCTTACTTCACGATGTACGGCAGCAGGCCGATGTGGCGCGCGCGCTTGATGGCCTTGGCCAGTTCACGCTGCTTCTTCGCGCTGACGGCCGTGATGCGGCTGGGGACGATCTTGCCACGTTCGGACATGAAGCCCTGCAGCAGGCGGACGTCCTTGTAGTCGATCGTCGGGGCGTTCTTGCCCGAAAACGGGCAGGACTTGCGGCGGCGGAAAAACGGGCGGGCCATCAGTCGCGCTCCTCACGTTCACGGCGCTTCTTGGAATCGCGCTCGTTCTTGCGCATCATCACCGACGGGCCGCTCTCGTGCTCGTCGACGGCGATGGTCATGTAACGGATCACATCTTCGTTGATGCGGGTCTGACGCTCGAGCTCGGCAACGACGGAGCCGGGGCCCTCGATGTTGAGCAGCACGAAATGCGCCTTGCGGTTGCGGTCGATCTTGTAGGCGAGGTTCTTGAGGCCCCAGGTCTCCGTCTTGGTGACCTTGCCGTCGTTCTTCTCGACAATCTCGGTAGCGGTGGCGGCGAGCTGGTCCACCTGAGCCTGGCTCAGGTCCTGTCGCGCCAAGAATACATGCTCGTAGAGAGCCATGCTCTTGTCCTTTCACGTCTGGCCGATCGCTGGCTGATCCGCGGGATTGCGGGGCCCCTCCGGCTTTCTTCGAATCCCCCGGCGGACCGAAGGGATGCGCGCACATAGCGGGATTGGCGCGAAACGCAAGCGGGTGCTTGTCCATGGACCACCGACAGGCGCGTTCTGCAAAACCCAACCTGCCGGAATTTCATAGTGCTATCAATAGATCGTGGCCCAAGGAACGGAGACATGTGTCACCTTTCGTTTCCAGCCAGCCATCGCGCAGCCCTGCATCTCCCGGATGGCCGAATATCCGACCCGCAACGATCGGATGCCGACCGTCGCTACATGGTGCTTGGCACAAGAATGGGTCTGTAGGACAGCTTACAAATCCATAGGAGAGTTGCGCCACGAGCGATTGGCGGGCAAGCACTCGGCGGATCAGGAACTTACAAGGAAAAACGATGCCCGGCGGACTGGTTGCCCTCCTCGACGATATATCGATCATCGCGCGCACCGCGGCGGCTTCGGTCGACGATATTGCCGCTGCTGCAGGCCGTGCCGGGTCGAAAACGGCCGGCGTGGTGATCGACGATGCGGCGGTTACTCCAAGCTACGTCACCGGCCTCAGCCCGGCGCGCGAGCTCCCGATCATCTGGGACATCGCCAAGGGCAGTCTGAAGAACAAGCTGCTCATCCTGTTACCGGGTGCGTTGCTGCTCAGCGAATTTCTGCCTGCTGCAATCGTTTTCATTCTCATGCTAGGTGGCTGTTACCTCTCCTACGAGGGCGCCGAGAAGGTCATCGAGAAGCTTGGCGGCGCTAAACACGGCAAGACCGTGGAAGACGAGATCACCGACCCCGTTGCCTTCGAGAAACAACGCATCGCAGGGGCCATTCGAACCGACCTGATCCTGTCGGCGGAGATCATGGCGATCACCTTGAACGAAGTTGCGGCTGAGGACCTGATTACCCGCGCCGGCGTGCTGGCAATCGTCGGCATCGCCGTCACGGTCGGTGTCTACGGGGTTGTCGGGCTGATCGTGAAGATGGACGACATCGGATTGCGTTTCGCCAAGAAGGAAAGCACTTTCGCGCAGAGCTTTGGCAGGGGGCTGGTGGCATTCATGCCGAAGCTTCTTATCGCCCTTAGTTTCATCGGGACGATTGCAATGCTCTGGGTCGGCGGCGGCATTATACTGCACGGTCTGGCCGAACTCGGCGTGGCTGGCCCCGAGCACTGGATCGAAGGGATCCAGCACGGCGTGAGCGAGATCGCAGGCCGCGCGGGCGGCATCCTTGGTTGGCTGACCTTTGCAGGATTGTCGGCGCTTACCGGCCTTATCCTCGGTGCGGTAATCGTTTTCGTGCTGCACAAGGTCTTTGGCCTAGGCCATCACGACGAAGCCCACGCCGACGCGCACTGACACGCGACCGTCAGGAAAGGCGCTGGAACAGCTCGCGGGCGAACTCGCTCAGCGTATCGTCGCGAGCGCCCATGATCACGACTCGGTCTCCGGGCTTCGCCAGCGAGACAATACGGTCTGCTACTGCTTTGCGATTGGGTATATATTCCGTGTGGCCGCCGTGTTCTTCGATCAGCCGCACGATCCGCTCGCTACCTTCGCTGCGGTCCACCGTGCCGCCGAAATAGACCGGGTCGCTGAAAATCGTGAGATCGCCGCGGTCGAGTTCGCGAGCAAAGGTCTCGGCCAGCTCGTCGCCCATCTGGCGCAAGGGGCCGTAGCCATGCGGCTGGAAGAAGGCGATCACCCGGCCCGGATGCGATTTCAGGGTGCGCAGGGTCGCAGCGCATTTCTCCGGATTGTGGCCGAAATCGTCGATGACGGTGATGGCGGAAACGGTGGTGCCGACGATGTCGAAGCGGCGCGCAAGTCCTTCGAAGCCCGCCAGCGCCTCGACCGCGTTCGCGACCGGGATTCCCGCCGCGACTGCCGCCGCGATGGCGGCGAGAGCGTTCGAGAGGTTGTGCCGCCCCGGCATATTGAGGCGCAGCGCATGCTCGCTTCCGTCGTGGCGGTCGACGACCATCGCGGCCTGCCGCAGCGGGCCTTCCGCGATAGTGCCCGGCACGATTCCGATCTGCGCCTTCTCCTGCTCGATGCCGAAGGTGATAACCTCCTTCGCATGCGGTAGCAGGGCAAGCGCTTCCTCGTCGTCGGCATTGATCACGCTGATGCGGCTGCGCGAGAGGTAGTCGCCGAACAGTGCACGCAATTCTTCCATGCTCTTGTGATCGAGGCTGACGTTCAGCAGCACACCGACTGCCGGGCGATAGAGCGCGATCGAGCCGTCGCTTTCGTCGACCTCGCTGACATAGAGCGATTGCCCGCCGACCACCGCGCTGGCGAAGGGGCGTTCGGGCGAGACGAAGTTCTTCATCACCGCGCCGTTCATGATCGTCGGCTCGCGGCCCACGGCGTGAAGGATCCAGCCGAGCATGCCCGTGACGGTCGACTTCCCGCTGGTTCCGGCAATTGCCAGGCCGGCGCCGCTCGTGTTGAACAGGATCGAATTGAGCTCGGCCCGAGTCAGGCGCAGACAGCCCAGTTCCTTCGCGCGCTTCGCATCGGGAACCGTGTCCTCGACCGCGGCGCTGGCGACGAGGATCTGGTCCTGCGACACGATCCCCCTGCCGTCCTGAGGATGCAAGCCGAAGCCCTGCCGCTCCAGCGCGGCGAACTTTTCCGGCGTTTGCCCCTGGTCCAAGCTGCGATCCGACCCCTCGACCGTGCATCCACGACCTTTGAGGATCTGCGCAAGCGGCTGCATGCCGGACCCGCCTATGCCGCAGAAGAAGAACGGTCGCGCGAAAAGCTCGTCGGGGCTGGGCATATCGGTCATGCCTTCGCAGCTATTGAGTTGTGCGGCGCGATACAAGCGCGCTAGCAGGACGCATGGTGAAAATCGCGATCTGTGCTCCGGGAAAACCCCTTAAACGCGCGAGGGCCGATGCGGTGCTGACGCATGTCGCCGGGCGCGAGGACATCGAACTGCATTTCCACGAGCAGTGCTTCGCGAAGGAGGGCCACTTCGCAGGGCCCGACGAAGTACGCCTCGATGCGCTGCTGGAATGCGCCAACGACCCCGCTTTCGACGCCGTCTGGTTCGCCATGGGCGGCTATGGCTCCAATCGCATCGCCGCGCAGGCTGTAGCCGGAATGAACGAGCATGCCCGCGCCAAGAGCTATCTCGGCTATTCCGATTGCGGCTTCCTGCTCGCAGCGCTCTACAAGCACGGCATCGGGCGCGTCGCCCACGGCCCGCTCGCCGGCGACATCAGGCGAGAGGGCGGAGAGGCAGCCATCGATCGCGCGCTCGGTTGGTTGACCGGCGACGACGGCGGGCTGGAGCCGCATCTCGACGATCGCCCTGCGGTTGCGTTCAACCTGACGACGCTCGCCATGCTGATCGGCACGGAACTCGCGCCCGATTTCTCCGGCCATGTCGTCATGGTCGAGGAAGTGGCCGAGTACCACTATGCGATCGACCGATTGTTCTTCCATGTGACCCAACACCTCCACGGCATCGCCGGTCTGCGCCTCGGTCGCATCACCGATGTGCCGGAGAACGACCGCCCCTTCGGCAAGGACGAGGTGCAGATCGCCACGGAATGGTGCGCGCGCAGCGGCATACCCTATCTCGGGCGTGCCGATATCGCGCATGATGCCGCCAACAGGATTGTCCCCTTCGGGCTTGAGGCGCGCCGCCCACGCGCCTAGGCGCGCTCCTCAAGAGGAGATTTTCATGACTGCATTCATCTTTCCCGGCCAGGGAAGCCAGAAGGTCGGCATGGGCGCCGATCTCGCCGACGCCAGCGCGCATGCCCGGGAGGTGTTCGAGGAAGTGGACGAGGCGCTGAAGCAGGACCTGTTCGGCCTGATGACCGGCGGACCCGAGAGCGAGCTTACCATGACCGCTAATGCCCAGCCTGCGATCATGGCCAATTCGGTGGCGACCGCGCGCGTGCTAAAGAAGGAATTCGGCGTAGCGTTGGCAGATAAGGCAGACTGCGTCGCTGGCCACTCGCTTGGGGAATACAGCGCTTTATGTGCTGCCGGGGCCTTTTCCCTGACCGACACCGCCAAGCTGCTCCGCCTGCGCGGCATTGCCATGCAGGACGCAGTCCCCATCGGCGAGGGGGCCATGGCGGCACTGCTCGGCGCCGATATCGAGACAGCGACCGCACTGGCAGAGGCTGCTGCAGAGGGGCAGGTGTGCGAGGTCGCCAATGACAACGACCCGACGCAGGTGGTCATCTCCGGCCATGCGGAAGCCATCGACCGGGCGATCGCAATGGCCAAGGACCACGGCATCAAGCGCGGCATCAAGCTTCCTGTGTCCGCTCCCTTCCACTGCTCGCTGATGCAGCCCGCCGCGCTGCGCATGAAGACCGCTCTGGGCGAGACGCCGCCGTCGGCTTTCACCGTGCCGCTCTATGCCAATGTCACCGCGGCGCGCGTCACCGATCCGGCGGAAGAGCAGGCGCTGCTGGTCGACCAGATCACCGGCCGCGTCCGCTGGCGCGAAAGCGTGCTCGCCATGCAGGAGGCAGGCGTCGAGCGTTTCGTCGAGCTCGGCGGCAAGGTCCTCGGCCCGATGGTCGGCCGGATCGCCAAGGATGCCGCAACGGTCAGCCTCGTCACCATGGAAGACCTCGAGACTTTCGCGAAGGAGAACGGATGATGTTCAGCCTGGAAGGCAAAACCGCCCTCGTTACCGGCGCCAGCGGCGGGATCGGATCGTCGATCGCCTACGCCCTGGCGAAGCAGGGGGCTCGGCTCGCACTGTCCGGCTCCAACGCCGCCAAGCTGCGCGCCTTTCGCGAACAGCTGAACGACGAGTTCGGCCACGACCATGTCGAGATCACCTGCGACCTTTCGAACCCCGAACAGGTCGAGGAACTGATCCCGGCCACGGTCGACACGCTGGGCAGCATGAACATTCTCGTCAATAACGCAGGCATCACGCGCGACAATCTCGCCATACGGATGAAGGACGAGGAGTGGGCCGAGGTGATCCGCATCAACCTCGAGGCCAGCTTCCGCCTCATGCGCGCCAGCGCGCGGCCGATGATGAAGGCCAAGGGCGGGCGGATCATCTCGATCACCAGCGTAGTCGGCCACACGGGCAATCCGGGCCAGATGAACTACGTCGCGGCCAAGGCAGGCCTGACCGGCATGAGCAAGAGCCTCGCACAGGAACTCGCCAGCCGGAACATCACCGTGAACTGCGTCGCACCGGGCTTCATCCGCACAGCGATGACCGATGCGCTGACCGACGACCAGAAATCCGCGATCAACACCCGCATCCCTATGGGCCGCATGGGCGAGGGCGACGAGATCGGCGCTGCGGTTGCCTATCTCGCCAGCGACGAGGCGGCCTATGTGACCGGGCAGACGCTGCACGTGAACGGCGGCATGGCGATGATGGGGTAGGAGAGGGGTTTTTGTTGGGTGCGTGAAGCGCATCCGCGCTTACCTCGGCTGTTCCGTCCCGCGAAGTCATTGTTTGCGTGCGGTCAGCACATCCGTGCTTCCCTTCGGTACCGGCCCACTCCCCCACCCGACCACCCACGGCACGGTATTCTATGGGTGGTCGGGTGGGGGAGTGGGCCGGTGCCGCAAGCATTCGACGGATGTCGAAGGCGCACCCAGCAAAAACCCAACAAAAACCACCCACTTTTCCCCAAGGAATCACCTTCGCGGCGGGCGCAGCCTTGCCCCCACATACCGCCCCGCTAAGGTCGCTATCCATATTCCGGCGCGCGAGGGGCGATTCCGGCCCTCGATGTGCCCAGCAGGGACGAAAGTAGGACCATGAAGGCCACCATCGAACGCGCGACGCTGCTGCGCTGTCTTTCCCACGTGCAGTCGGTCGTCGAGCGCCGCAACACGATTCCCATTCTTTCGAACGTCCTGATCGAGGCGGAAGG
This sequence comes from uncultured Erythrobacter sp., assembly GCA_947499095.1. Lineage (GTDB taxonomy): Bacteria > Pseudomonadota > Alphaproteobacteria > Sphingomonadales > Sphingomonadaceae > Qipengyuania. Next base: position 376,398 of record CANMMR010000003.1, on the reverse strand, counting down.
CGACAGCTCGCTCAAGGTCATGGCGACCGACCTCGATTTGCAGGTGGTCGAGCACATGGACGCCAGTGTCGAGGATGCCGGATCGATCACCGTCTCGGCCCATCTCCTGTTCGACATCGCCCGCAAGCTGCCCGAGGGCAGCCAGGTCAGCCTGGAGACCGCCGAAAACCGCATGGCGGTTAAGGCCGGGCGCAGCCGCTTCTCGCTTCCCACCCTCCCGCGGGATGACTTCCCGGTAATCGTGGAAGGCGACCTGCCGACGAGCTTCGAACTGCCGGCCAAGACGCTCGCCGAGCTGATCGACCGCACGCGCTTCGCGATCTCGACCGAGGAAACGCGCTATTATCTCAACGGCATCTTCTTCCACGTCTCGGACGAGGACCAGCCGGTGCTGAAGGCCGCTGCGACCGACGGCCATCGCCTCGCACGGTTCACCATTGCGCGGCCCGAAGGCGCGGACGGCATGCCCGACGTGATCGTGCCGCGCAAAGCCGTGGCCGAACTGCGCAAGCTTCTGGAGGAATCGATGGACGGTAATGTCCAGATCGACCTTTCGGCCAGCAAGGTGCGCTTCACGCTCGGTGGCGAGGGCGGGGTGGTGCTGACCAGCAAGCTGATCGACGGCACCTTCCCGGATTATTCCCGCGTTATTCCAACAGGTAACGACAAGCTCCTCAAACTCGATCCGAAAAGCTTCTTCGCCGGGGTCGACCGCGTGGCGACCATCGCGACCGAGAAGACCCGCGCAGTGAAGATGGGCCTCGACAGGGACAAGATCACGCTGACCGTGACCTCGCCCGACAATGGCGTGGCTTCGGAAGAGGTGCCTGCCGAATACAGCTCCGACGGGTTCGAGATCGGCTTCAACGCAGGCTATCTGAAGGACATCCTCAGCCAGATCGACAGCGATGTGGTCGAGATCCATCTCGCCGATGCAGGCGCGCCGACGCTGATCCGCAAGGACGAGAATGCGCCTGCACTCTACGTACTGATGCCGATGCGGGTTTGACCCTCGTCGGGGGCTGAAATTCGCGCTAGCGTCGCTCCTTCGAAAAAGGGAGAGATGCGATGCGCGAAGTCCATGTCGACAAGGCCGATCTGACCAAGACCCATATCGCGGAGCGGGAGTTCGGCGACCTCGCCGACGAGGGCGTGCGCCTCGAGATCGAAAGCTTTTCGGTTACGGCCAACAACGTCACCTACGCGGTGGTCGGAGACGGCTTCGGTTACTGGAATTTCTTCCCCGCCGCGGACGGCCACGGTATCGTGCCGATGTGGGGTCACGCGCGGGTCGTCCAAAGCAATCATCCCGATTTCTCCGAGGGCGAGCGGGTCTATGGCTATCTGCCCATGGGCACGCATCTCGACGTCCTGCCCGGTAAGGTTTCACCCAGCGGCTTCACCGACATGGCCGCACATCGCCAGCCGATGAGCCCGATCTACAACCAGTATTCGCGACTGGCGGCCGATCCAGAGCACGATCCGGCCCGCGAGGGCGAGCGCATGATTTTCGGGCCGCTGTTCAAGACCGGCTTCCTCATCGAATATTTCATGCGTTCCGAGGAATGGTTCGGCGCAAGCCAGGTGATCCTCACCAGCGCCTCCTCCAAGACCGCGATGGGACTGGCAAGCGTTACCAAGCGCCGCTCGCCCCAAATACGCCGCGTCGGGCTGACCTCTGCCGGCAATGTCGCTTTCGTGGAGAAGACCGGGCTCTACGACCGCGTGTTGTCATACGACGACATCGGCGGCATCGAGGGCACGGATAGCGTGTCGGTCGATTTCGCCGGCAATGCGAATGTGCTGCGCCGCCTGCATGAGCATCTGGGCAATGCGCTCAAATACTCATGCCTCGTCGGTGCAACTCACGTCGATCAACGCGGCAGCGGCACCGACGAAATCCCCGGACCCACGCCGACCCTGTTCTTCGCGCCCGATCATGCGGTGGCCCTGTTCAAGTCGGTCGGACCGGAAGAGGCGGGCAAGCAGATCGCGGAGAGTTGGCACGGCTTTCTCGAAGACGCCGGCGACAGCATCGAGATCGAGCGCAACCAGGGGCTGGAGGCCGCGCGCGATACCTTCGTTGCCATGCTCGGCGGCGATATCGATCCCGCCAAAGGGATCGTGATCGAGCCCTAAACCGAGGTCAGATGTCCACCGCGATCTTGCCGAAGTGGTTGCCGCTTTCTTGATGGCGGAAAGCATCGGCGAGGTCGGCCAGCGCAAATGTGTCGCTGATCACCGGTTTGATGCCATTGGCTTCGATCCCGGCGATCATGTCCTGCTGCATGTTCCGGCTGCCGACCGTTAGGCCCTGGACCGTCAGATTCTTGGAGAAGAGCAGGGCGGTCTGAACCGGCCCGGAAAAGCCCGCCAGCACGCCGATCAGCGCCACGTGCCCGCCGACCCGCGTCGCCAGCATCGACTGGTCGAGCGTGCCCGCGCCTCCGATCTCGACTACGCAATCGACCCCGCGCCCACCGGTCAGTTCGAGCGCTTTCGGCCCCCAGGCCTCGACCTCCTTGTAATTGATGAGGTGATCGGCCCCCATCGATTTCACTCTCTCCAGCTTCTCGTCGGAGGAACTGGTCGCAATCACCGTCGCCCCCGCTGCCTTGGCGAATTGGAGAGCGAAGATCGACACGCCACCGGTGCCTTGAACAAGGACCGTGTCGCCGGGCTTCACGGCGTAGTCCACGAACAGCGCGCGCCATGCGGTCAGGCCGGCGCAGGTCAATGTCGCCGCTTCGGCATGGCTGAAACCGGCGGGCGCGCGGGTGAACCAGTGCGACGGCGCGGTGATCGCTTCGCGCGCATAGCCGTCGATCCCGTCGCCCGGGACGCGGGTGAAAGCGCTTTGCGGGGGCGGGCCGGTGAGCCAGTCGGGGAAGAAGGTCGAGACGACGTGATCGCCGACGGAGAACTCGCTCACACCGTCGCCCACCGCCGTCACCACGCCAGCCCCGTCGGACATAGGAATACGGCCTTGATCCGTCGGGATCATTCCCTTCACGACTGCATAGTCGTGATAATTCAGCGAGCTGGCCTTGATATCGACCGTGATCTCTCCCGGTCCCGGATCGGCGGGGCCGTCCAAATCGACCAGTTCGAGAGCATCGAGCGTGGAAGGCGTAGCGCCGGTACGGATCGCCTTCATTCTGCTGCCTCCGCCAGTTCTGCCCGCTGCGGGCCGCGGATAAGCCCGCCCGGCGTTGCGCCGGTCCATTCGCCTTCGCGGAAGGTGACCTTGCCGTTCTTGATCGTAGCGACATATCCTTCCGCCTTTTGCAGCAATCGCTTGCCGCCTGCCGGAAGATCGAACGCCAGCCACGGCTTGCCAAGCTTGAGGCGCTCCATGTCGATGATGTTGAGATCGGCGAGATAGCCCGGCGCGATGACACCACGATCCTCCAGGCCATAAAGCCGCGCGGTATCGGCGCACTGGCGCTTGATCGCATTCTCGAGGCTGATCGTGCCGCGATCCCGGTCGCGTACCCAATGCTGGAGCATGAAGGTGGGTGAGGCCGCATCGCAGATCGTCCCGCAATGCGCGCCGCCATCGGAGAGCGAATTCACCGTGTCGTCGGACTGCTGGAGGTCCATAAGGAAATCCAGATTACCGTCTGCGTAATTGAGGATCGGCAGGTAGATGAAGCCCTTGCCATCGTCGCGGCACAGGAGGTCGTAGGCATATTCCTCGCCCGACTTGCCCGCCTTCTCGGCCCGTGCGGCGATGCTTTCTTCCGCCGTCGGTTCGTAATTGAAGTCGGGGTCCATCTCGAACTGCATTGGCCAGCCCTGGCACACGACCATGATCAGCCCGATGATGTCCTGGTTGACCTCCGAGAGGTCGTTTTCTTCCGACAGCAGCTGCGCCTTGAAGTCGGGATCGAGCAGTTTCGCCTTCTGCTCCTCCCACGGCAGCTCCTCGATTGCCTGCCAGCTCGGGCGGAAGCGGAAGGGATGGACAGTGCCCTGCCACGCCATGACGATACCGTTTCCGCGCAGCGCGATCTGGGCAACGATATTCGCGCCATTGTCGTTTTCCGCGCGCATGCTTTCGATCTGCTCGTCGAGCGACATCTCCTTGGCGATCGATTGCAGCGCGGCATAGGTGCAGGGCAGGCCGGTTTCCCGGCTGAGCGCGCCCATCCAGCCGAACTCGTCCCACTCGCGCTTCATGTCGCTGGCCATCTCGAACACGCCGTGACCGGCGCGGCCCATGGCGCGCCCGATTTCGATCAGCTCTTCCTTCGTTGCCGTGGTCCCGGGAACGACTTCGCCGTCGATATCGCGGTGCAGCACGGTGCGCGAGGTCGAGAAGCCGAGCGCGCCTGCACGGACGCCGTCCTCGACGATGGCGGCCATCTGCTTGATATCTTCATCGGTCGGGATCGCACCGGGCCGTTCACGGTCGCCGAGCACATAGGCGCGGACCGAACCGTGCGGGACATGCGTTCCGACATCCACCGTGCGCGGCAGTTTTTCGAGCGCGTCGAGATATTCTGGGAAAGTCTCCCAGCCCCAATCCATCCCTTCGGCCAGCGCGGTGCCAGGAATGTCCTCGACGCCTTCCATCAGCCCGATCAGCCATTCGTGCTTGTCGGGACGGGCGGGTGCGAAGCCGACCCCGCAATTGCCCATCACCACCGTAGTGACGCCGTGCCAGCTCGACGGGGCCATTTCCTGGTCCCACGTCGCCTGCCCGTCGTAATGCGTGTGGATGTCGACGAAACCGGGGGTTACGAGCTTGCCTTCTGCGTCGATTTCCTCGGCCGCGTCGCCGGATACCGTGCCGACTTGTGCGATCAAGCCGTCCTTGACGGCCACGTCGCCGGTGAAGCGTTCAGTACCGGTGCCATCCACGATGGTGCCGTTGCGAATGATAAGGTCGAATGCGGGCATGATTGTGTGCTCCTCTCTCCGCCGAAGAAGGTTCCACATTGCAACCGATCTGTCCAGCGCTTCTCAGGCGGAGCGTTCGGGCATCCGGATGGACAGCAGGATCGCGAGGCCGATGCCGAACAGCAAATGGATCGATGTCATGCCAATGCGCTGGTCGCCGGACCAGAGCGTGAACTGTTCGACCAGCAGAGGGCCCATCCAGACGGTGATCGTCCCGGCGATGGCGTAAAGGCCGAAAAACTCGCCGCTGCGCCCCGGCGGCGCGAGCGCGACGAGCATGGTGCGGCTGGAGCTGATGCTTGCCGTGGCGGTGATAGCGATTATGCTGATCAGGCCGAGATAGACGAGATCGGAGAGGGTCGAGAATACGAGCCCGTCCCAGACTTCGACATTGTCCACCAGCCCGAAGAACAGGCTCTCGCGCGTGATGCTCAGCTGGACCAGGCCGGTGACGACCATGGCGAGGATCTCGAGCGCCAGCGCGGTCTTCACGCCGACGCGCTCTTCCAGCCAGCCTCCGAAGATGCCGCCGCCGAATGCGCAGGCGCTCGCGAAGATTGCGTAGCAGAGCATTTCGAGGAAATTCCATTGCAGGAACAGCGCGACATAGACCGCGCCGAGCGCCAGCAGCGCCGCCATCGCATCGGCATAGAACATGCGGGCGATGAGAAATTTCATAAGTTCGCGAAAGCGGGTCGCTTCGCGCAGGGTGCGGAAAACGCTGCGTGCTCCGTCGCTAAAGGCCTTGGTCCAGCTGGCGCCCGGTTGCCCGGGGTCTTTGGCATTCAGGAAGAAGGGGATCGAGAATGCGGCCAGCCAGACCGCGCAAATCGGGCCGACGAGCCTTGCGTGCTCGAAACGCTCCAGATCGACGCCGAACAGCGGCGCGGCAAAAGGCCAGCCGACCGCTGCGGGCAGGACGAAGAACAGCGCGATGGCAATGAAGATCAGCGTCGCCGCCAGATTGCCGAGACCGAGACCCAGGCCCGATATCATCGCCAAACGGCGCGGCTCTCCGGCGACGCTCAGCATCGCGTTGTGCGTCACTTCGGAATAGGTGTAGCCGACATAGGCCACGACCAAGAGGGTCATGATCGCCGGAGTAGAAAGCCCTTCGCCACCGGGCATGGCGAACCACAGCCCCGCAGATGCCAGCGCGATTGCGCTTAGGAACACGGCGAGGATCGGCTTGAGCCTGCCGCCCCTATCCAGCGCCGCTCCGAGGAAAGGTGCAGTCAGCGCGGCGATCACGCCGGCCCATTTCGTCACGCTGGCGATGGTCGCCTGGCCGATGGCATTCGCCTGCGCCAGTGCCTCGTCCGGATCCAGCCCGTCGAGCGTACCGCTGCCCAGCACATCGCCGCCGATGATGTCCCGCGCGAAATAGGGCGCGAAAATGTAGATGACGACGAGGATGTAATAGGGATTGCGCGCCCATTCGAAGACCGCCCAGGCGAAGCCCGTGCGGCTCAGCGCGCCGCCTTCACCGGTGTGGGGGCGAACGAAAGCGGGCCTTCTGTTCGGGTCGGGATTGGCGGTTTCCATCGGGCTGGGTCCTTTCCGATGGTCCGCCGTGCCGCCCTCAGGCTGCGCGGCGGCCTTCCGCTTTGGTTTCCGGAGCGTCGAGGAACTCGCGTAGCATTGCCACGCTCTCGTCCGCATGGGTCAGCAGGAACAAATGTCCGCCGCCTTCGAAGACCTCCAGCCGCGAATTGGGAATAGCCGATGCGAGAATGCGCCCGTTGATCAGCGGAACGATCTGGTCCTCGTCACCCATCATCACCAGCACCTCCTTGGCCATGAAAGGCAGGGCGGGGAGGCTGGTCCAGCCGAGCATGGCGAGCAGCTGGTAGAAATAGCCGCGCGGGGAGGGCGGCTTGAGGCGACCGATGTGGTCTTCCTTGCTCCCGGCCCGCTTGGTCATGCCGCCGTACAGCGTCATGAAATGCTCGTTCATGAAGTCAGGATCGATATAGCGGCGCGGGTTGGCCATTTTGGTAAGGGCCGCCGGCTTCCCGGGCACCATCAACATGCCGGCCGTAGTAGCAACCAGCACCAGCCGACGGGTGCGCTTGGGATATTGCAGCGTGAAATGCTGGGCCATAGCGCCGCCCCAGCTCACACCCATGACGTCGACCTCGCCCAGACCGAGTTGGTCGAGAATCTGGTTCGCCGTCCAGCTCATGGTGAAGGGGTTGTAGGGGACGGTCGGATCGGGGCTTTCGCCCGTGCCCGGCATGTCGAACATCACGAAACCGCGCTCGGTCAGCCGCTCCGCCAGCGGGGCAACCGCCTCGATGTTCGCGCCGATGCCGTTGAAGAACAGGATGGGCGGATGGTCCGATTTTTCATCTAGCCGCCAATGCGCGACACGCAATGTGCGCCCGCCAGCCTCCATCATCTCGATGGTTGCGGTCATCGGCTCGTCTTTGGTTGCGGTCACGCAATGGTGCCTTTCGTCAATTCAACAGGCTTCCATAACGTATAGACCGGGGGCCGGGTCCAGCGGTTCGTAATCCTTGTTCCCCAGCTTTGCAGGCGCCTTCTTTGTGTCGCCCGCGCGTGCCTGCACCCATTCCATCCAAAACGGCCACCAGCTGCCGGCGACTTCCTCCGTCCCCTTCAGCCACTCGTCGGCGGTTTCGGGGAGCTTCTTGCGGCCATCCTTCTGAACGAAATATTTCGCTTTCGGATTGCCCGGCGGGTTGAGGATCGCCTGCATATGGCCCGACTGGCTCAGCACGAAAGTCACGTCCTTCGAGCCGAACAGGCGGGTGGAGCGATAGGTCGCCTTCCACGGTGTGATGTGATCGGTCACGCCGCCGAGGATGAACAGGTCGCTGGTCACCTTGCTGAGGTCGATCTTGTGGTCGACCATCTCGACCTCGCCCTGCTTGGTGAAGGCGAGCGTTTCGTAGACGGTCAGGAAATCGCCCATCAGGCTGGCCGACAGATTGGTAGCGTCCGCGTTCCAGAAGAGCACGTCGAAGGCCGGCGGATCCTGCCCGAGCAGGTAGTTGTTGATCACGTAATTCCAGACGAGATCGTTGGGCCGCAGCCAAGCGAAACCGCGGGCGAGATCGTCACCCTTGATCACGCCCTTTTTCGCGGCGCGGCGCTTGGCCAGCGCGAGGCCGTTCTCGCTGACGAGCGAGCCTGCCTCGATATCGTTCTGCTTCGGGTGCAGCACACACACCATCAGCGTCAGCGCGCCGAGCAGATCGTCCTCGTCCGAAGCCATCTTGCTGGCCAGCATCGAGGCGGTCTGGCCGCCCGAACAGCCGGCCGAGACATTGACTTTCTTGCTGCCGGTAATCTTGCTAACCGCCTCCATCGCCTCGCGGCAGGAGTTGACGTAGTCGGCCATGTCCCAATGGCCCTGTTCCTTCGACGGGTTCTTCCAGCTGATGACGAATGTCTGGATGCCGTTGTCGAGCTGGTATTTCACCACCGACTTCTCGGGCGAGAGGTCGTTGATGTACATCTTGTTGATTTGCGGCGGGATGGTGAGCTGCGGGATCTCATACACCTCGTCGGTCGTCGGCGCGTACTGGATCAGCTCCATCATCTCGGTGCGCAGGACGACCGAGCCTTTCGATGTCGCAACGTTTTCGCCCAGCTTGAACGGCTTCTTGTCCACCTGGCTGACCATGCCCTTGTTGTGGACCATGTCGTCATAGGCGTTTTTGAGGCCTTTGATCAGGGACAGGCCGCCGCTGGTGATGGCCATCTTTTGCGCGCTGGGATTGCCGATCAGCGTGTTGGTGGGAGCGATGCCGTCGATGATCATGTTGGAAACGAACCGCGCCCGGTCCTTCTCCAGCTCGTCCAGTTCGAGTTCCTCGACCCACTTCGCCGCGCCCTTCTGCACCGCGAGGTAATATTGCATGCCCGCGCGCATGAAGGGATTGTACTGCCACGCCGGGTCCTGGAACCGCTTGTCCTTCGGATGCGGTTCCAAGTCGCTCTTGCCGGTCATGATCTTGATCATGTCCTGTCCCATGTCCTGGCTATGCTTCATCAGGCGCTGGGGGTCCGACGCGGTTTCGCGCAGCATCACGGCCACGGCGCCGAAAATGTCTTCGCGGGTCAGCCCGACGAGGGGGCCGAGCGCGCTAGTGGATTGAGCGGCTTCGTCTTCAAGCTTCGGCATGGGCTGTGTCGTTCCTCTCCAAAGGTATTTTTTCTCTAACCCTGCGGCAGCAACGGGTGATGCGACCGCCGCGTTCCGAATGCAAGCAGGCTAAAGTGGCCCGCGCGCAGCGATCATGCTGGCGACATCGACGAATTTCTCGCGCGGCGCACCTTCGCGGGCAGCGGCCTCTTCAGCCTGCTCGATGTTCTGCCAGTCCCGGAAGGTCACCACGTCGAGACCGCGCGTCTCGACCAATTCGTCGAAGCCTTCGCGGCCTCTATTCCGCTCGCCGGCTTCGATGTCTTCTTCGACCAGTTCGATGACGCCGTAGCCGTCGGGGCGATTGGTGCCGATCGTGCCGGACGGCCCGCGCCTAGCCCAGCCGACGCAATAGAGGCCGGGTAGAATGCGACCCTCGTTATTGGCGAAGCGGCCCGCCCGCTCGTCGAACGGCACTCCTTCGATCGGCGACGAGCGATAGCCGATGCATGTCACCACCAGATCGGTGGGGATGGAATAGTTCTCCCCTGTCCCCACCGCGCGTCCGGTCTCGACCCTGGTCCGCTCGACCTCGACCGACGTGACCCTGCCGTCCTCGCCGTGAAAGGCCATGGGGCTGGCGAAGAAGTCGAACTCGATCGCGATCGGTTTTTCGCCATGGATATTCTGCGGGATTGCGGCGAAATCGCGCAGGAGCGTCACCGATTTGCGCAGGCCTGGTTCGAGGATCGCGTCGTCATCGACCGGCGGCAGATCGGCTTTATCGACCTGCGGGCTGGCCCATTCGAGATGCATGAGTTCGCCCAGTTCCTTGGGCGTCATCATGATCTGGTGAGGGCCGCGTCGACCGACGATCGTGATGGTCTCGATATTCGACGCTGCCAGCGCATCGAGTGCATGGGCGACGATGTCGGAGCCTGCAAACTCCTGTTTAGATTTCGAGAGGATACGCGCGACGTCGAGCGCGACATTGCCCATGCCGATCACCACGGCGTGACGGCCCGAGAGGTCCGGCGCCAGGCCGGCAAACTTCGGATGGCCATTGTACCAGCCCACGAACGCCGCGCTGCCAAAGACATTCGCGAGATCGTGTCCGTCCAGGTCCAGCTGCCTATCGTTCGGAGCACCGGTGGCGAGGATGACCGCGTCATAGAGGGACTGCAGTTCCGCTATCGAAATGTCACTTCCGACCGACACATTGCCGACGAAACGGACGTTATCCGACAAGGCCGTCTTCTCGTATCGCCGCGATACGAGCTTGATCGACTGGTGGTCGGGCGCAACGCCCGTCCGGATCAGGCCGTAGGGTACCGGCAACTGGTCGAACACGTCGACCCGGACTTCCTCGCCCCATTTCTTCGCAGCGGCTTCCGCCGTGTAATAGCCCGCAGGCCCCGAGCCCACGATCGCGATATGCCGCATCCAGGTCCTCCCCCGAGAAACGTTCAGACACACTGCACAACCCAACCGATGCTGGCAAGCAACTCTCCGACCCGCGCAGGAAAGACGGCATGCGATGGTTATCCGTTTGGAAAGAATTTCGACCTAGTACGGGCAGTCACATGAATTTCTCGTCTGTCGAAACCGGCGGGCGAACAGCGGATAGGGATGGCCAATGGCTGGCTTTTTCTCGCGCGGCGCGCGGGTAAAAAAAGAGATCGGGAAAGATGCAGCAGAGAGCGAGCTGAAGCTGATCAGCCACGCCGATCTGCGGCGCCGCGTCCAGCTGCTGGATTCTTTCGAGAACGCCGGCCTCGGCTGGTTCTGGGCCACCGACGGGCAGGGCCGCCTGATCTATCTGTCCGAAAACGCGATCGAAAAACTCGGTGAAGAGGGCTCTTCCCTGATGGGCAAGCAACTCACCGAAGTGTTCGAACCCGAGACAGACGAAAGCCTCGACCAGCAGGTCCAGCGGCCGCTGCCGTTCCTACTTGGAGCGCGAAATTCGATTTCGCAGCTGGTCGTCAAGATCATCGTCGGCGACCGCGTGCAATGGTGGGAAATCGCCGGCAAGCCGCAATTCGATGCGGAGCAGGAATTCGTCGGTTACCGCGGCAGCGCCAAGGATGTGACCGCGACATTCCAGAGCTCCAAGGACGCCGAGCGCCTCTCGCAATATGATTCGCTGACCGGCCTCGCCAATCGCCACCGGATGACGAAGCGGCTGACTTCGATCCTGACCGCATTCCGCCATTCCAAGCGCAGCTGTGCTCTTCTGATGCTGGACCTCGACCGTTTCAAGCAGGTCAACGACACCTTGGGCCACCCGGCAGGCGACGAATTGCTTCGCCAGGTCGCCGCTCGCATCGAGAAGGTCATCGGCAACCGGGGCGAGATCGGTCGCTTGGGCGGCGACGAGTTCCAGATCATAATTCCGGACATGGACGACCGCGGCGACCTGGGCGAACTGGGCCAGCGCCTGATCCAGATGATCTCGCAGCCTTATCAGATCAGTGGTTCGCGCGCCGTCATCGGGACTTCGGTCGGGATTGCGGTGTCACCCTATGACGGGGTCGAGACCGACGAATTGGTGAAGGCCGCAGACCTCGCGCTTTATGCCGCGAAGGGCGGGGGTCGTGGCCAATACCGCTTCTATCACATCGATTTCACCGACGGCGCGAAGCATCGCCGCGAGATCGAGGAGGATCTGCGCGATGCGCTCGAGAACGACGCGCTGGAGATGTATTACCAGCCGATCGTCGAATCCAAGACCAACAAGCTCAAATGCCTCGAAGCGCTCATGCGCTGGGAGCATCCCGAACGCGGTTTCGTATCCCCGGGCATCTTCATTCCCGTCGCCGAGGATATCGGACTGATCAAGGATCTGGGCGAATGGGCCCTGCGCCGCGTGTGCTTCCAGGCCAAGGAATGGCCAATGGAATTGCGAGTGGCGGTCAACGTTTCCGCTATCCAGTTCGCGCGGGACGACTTCCCAGACTTGGTGAAATCTATCCTCTTGGAGACGACCCTGGAGCCGCACCGGCTCGAGCTCGAAATTACCGAGAGCGTCTTCGCCGGCGATCCGAAGCGGACGCAGGAAAAATTCGAAGAACTCAAGCGGCTCGGCGTGCGCCTTGCGCTGGACGATTTCGGCACCGGCTACAGTTCGCTGAGCTATCTCCAGTATGCCCCGTTCGACAAGATCAAGATCGACCAGAGCTTCGTGCGCGGCGCGACGGAGAAGGGCAACAACAACCCTGCGATCATGAGCGCGATCGTGAATCTGGCCGAATCCCTGAAAATGGAGACGGTGGCCGAAGGCGTCGAAACCAAGGACGAGCTCACTCTCGTCACCGAACGCGGCGCCAGCCACGTGCAGGGTTTCATCTTCTCGCAGGCCATTTCGCAAGAAGAGCTGCTCGAGCGGCTCGAGCGCGAAGACGTGTTCTTCCAGCCGCGCGGTCCGGAAAAATATCGCGCCGAACGCAAATCGGTCTATCGCAAGATCAAGCTGATCCACGACGATCACGTCTACACCGTGACCCTTCGCAACCTGTCGAAGACCGGAGCCATGATCGAGGGTCTGCTCGAAGTTCCGGTCGATACTCCGGTGGTGCTCAACCTGGGTGGCGGCCAGCTGGCAGTCGCGAAGGTCAGGCGCTCCGACGGATCGATCCAGGGCGTGGAATTCGAAACTCCGTTGATCAGCGATGGCGCCGACGGGCTCTGCACCCGCCACCGCGTGTCGCCTTACCAGATTGAGGCGGCCGGCAAACCGCTGGCAAGTTTGCCGGAGGATCCATACGAGCTGCTCAAGCTGGAGATGTCCGGTGGAGGCGCAAGGCCGCGCAAATTCGTCGAAGTCGACAGCTCCTCATCGCGCAAAAAGTGACGGTTTGGACGATGCCTCGGCCGGTCGGTGTTAGGCAAAAAATAACCATTGCCGGCTAGCCCGTATTCATAACGTCATTGCCGGTGAGGTAAGCAGAGTATGGGGGCGATGCCCTTCTCGGAACTCTTCAAGGGAAAGAAGCCTTCGGGCACGCGCAGCAGCGCGTCTCCCGATGGCGTGAGCGCCGAGGCCAAGGCTCTTATTGTCGAGGAGATCGAAGCCAGCGGCGCCTACGGTTTCTGGAATACAGACGGCCGTGGCAACGTCACCTATCTCAGCCACTGGATCGTCGAGGCTGTCGGCAAGGATTTTGCTACGCTCATCAATCAGCCGATGCAACATGTCTTCGCGCCGGTCGAAGGCGAGACCGACGGCCGCTCGCTCGGTCTCAAGCTCGGCACGCGCAAAAGCTTTTCGGGGCTGGCGGTCCAGGCGGAAACCGACGGCGGCAAGCTGGTCCTGCGGCTCAGCGGCCGCCCCCTTTACGATGCTGCTGGCGACTTCATGGGCTTCCGCGGCACCGCCATCGATGTGACCGAGGAATTCGTTGCGGAAGAAGAGGCCAATCGCCTCGCCAAATACGATTCACTCACCGGTTTGGCCAATCGCCACTGCATGGAACAGCGCATCAATTCCACCCTGCATGCGTTCAAGAACGCAGAGCGTGCGGCGGCGCTGCTGATGCTCGACCTCGACAAATTCAAGCAGGTCAACGACACGCTGGGCCATGCCGCCGGCGACCAGCTGCTGCAGCAAGTGGCGGATCGCCTGCGCGGCGCGGTGGCCGGGCGCGGCGAAATCGGTCGCCTCGGTGGCGACGAATTTCAGGTCCTCATTCCCGACCTCGACGATCGCGGCGAGCTGGGCGAGATCGCAAAGCGCATCATCCAGATCCTTTCCCAGCCCTATTCGGTCGAGGAAGGCCGCTGCATGATCGGCTGCTCGATCGGCATCGCGGTAGCCCCGTATGACGGAGTGGAACGGGACGAACTGACCCGTGCGGCGGACCTTGCGCTTTATGCCTCGAAAAATGGAGGCCGCGGTCAGTTTCGCTTCTATGCCGGCGATCTCGAGCACGAAGCGACGCTGCGAAAGCGGATGGAGGAAGACCTGGCGGAGGCCATCGAGGCCGGCCATTTCACCCTCGAATATCAGCCGGTCGTTTCGCTGGCGGACAATCGGGTCACGGCGCTCGAAGCGCAATATTTCTGGTCCGACGAGGATCGGGGCCGGGTGGAGCCCGAAACGTTCCTGCCGGTGGCGGAGGGCAGTCGCCTGATCGTGCCGATTGGAGAGTGGGGCCTCAGAAAAGCCTGTGAAGATGCGGCCAAGTGGCCGGATTCGCTGATCGTCTCGCTGCAAATCTCTCCGCTGCAATTCGAAACCAACGGCTTTGTCGATACGGTCGAGCTAGCGCTCGAGGCGACCGACCTCGATCCTGCGCGGCTCGAGCTACGATTGCCGGAATCGGTTCTCTTGGGTGATGGATCGAAGGTCGACACCTCACTCGCGCGACTGTTCAAGCTCGGCGTGCGCCTGACGCTCGACCAGTTCGGCAGCGGCCTGTCTTCCCTCAGCTACCTACGCCGCGCACCGCTCAACGCCTTGCGGATCGGGGAGGAATTCTTCGAGCCCGTCATGGGCAACGACCTCGGCGATATCGATCTGGTTCGCGCGGTCGTCGCGCTAGCCGGAGCGATGGGCATGGAAACTGTGGCATCGGGCGTCCATGCGATGAAGTTGATGGAAGAATTGAAGCAGCTCGGCGTCTATCACGCCTGCGGCTTCGTATACTCGGGCGCACTCACGGCAGAGCAGGTGCTGGAGGACATTGCCGACGGCGAATGGACCATCGCCCCCAGCGATGCGGGCACACAGCGTGCGACGCGCCGCACGGTGTTCCGGAAGATCGGCCTAATCCATGAAGATCACTATTACGACGTCACCCTGCGCAATCTTTCGCGCACCGGCGCGATGATCCAGGGGCTGGAGGATGTGCCTGCAGGGACCATGTTCGTGCTGGACTTCGGGCAAGGCCAGCTCGCGGTATGCACCGTCCGCCGTTCGATGGACGACACGCAAGGCGTGGAATTCGAGCAGGAGTTGGTCGACGATGGGGCCGGGGGCCTATGCACCCGCCACCGGGTAAGTCCTTACGAACTGGCAACCGCTGGTGCTCCGCTTCAGGCCCTGCCTCCGGGCAAATATGCCCCGGCTAGCGGGATGGCGGCTGCCGGGTCTTACGCGCAGTTCAAGCTCTCGGCGAATGCGCCGAAGCAGCAGGCGGCGTGATCTCTTTTGCAAAACCCGGCATTCGATTCACAGGGCGCCTGGACCGAACAGCCCCGGACCGGATATGTCCTCGCCCCAAAACTCGGCTGAAGCAAAAAGCGCCGTGCATTTCGTATAGCTGCTGACACGGTCATCGTTCGTCGCTAATTGCGCGGGCGATGACTGACCTTTCGAAGATCCGCAATTTCTCCATTATCGCCCATATCGACCATGGCAAGTCGACGCTGGCCGACCGGCTGATCCAGCATTGCGGCGGGCTGACCGACCGCGAGATGTCCGAGCAAGTGCTTGATAACATGGACATCGAGAAGGAGCGCGGCATCACCATCAAGGCGCAGACCGTGCGCCTCGACTACACCGCCAAGGATGGCGAGACCTATGAGCTCAACCTCATGGACACGCCCGGCCATGTCGACTTCGCCTACGAGGTCTCCCGCTCCCTCGCCGCATGCGAAGGCGCGCTGCTCGTCGTCGATGCCGCACAAGGCGTCGAAGCCCAGACCCTCGCCAATGTCTACCAGTCGATCGAGCACGATCACGAGATCGTCCCCGTCATCAACAAGATCGACCTGCCCGCGGCCGAGCCCGACAAGGTCCGCGCCGAGATCGAGGACATCATCGGCCTCGACGCATCGGACGCCGTGCTCACTTCCGCCAAATCCGGCATCGGCATCGAGGACACGCTCGAGGCGCTCGTCGCCCGCATCCCGCCCCCCACCGGCGACCGCGATGCGCCGCTCAAGGCCATGCTCGTCGACTCATGGTACGACCCCTATCTCGGCGTCGTCATCCTCGTGCGCGTGATGGACGGGGTCATCAGGAAGGGCCTCAACGTCAAGTTCATGCAGGGCGGCACCCAGCACATGATCGACCGCGTCGGCTGCTTCACCCCCAAGCGCACCGATTTGCCCGAACTCGGCCCGGGCGAGATCGGCTTCATCACCGCGCAGATCAAGGAAGTGGAACAGGCCAAGGTCGGCGACACGATCACCACGCTGAAGGGCGGGGCGGAGAAAGCGCTGCCGGGCTACAAGGAAGTCCAGCCCGTGGTCTTCTGCGGCCTCTTCCCGGTCGACGCGGCGGATTTCGAGAAGCTGCGCGAAAGCATCGGCAAGCTGCGCCTCAACGATGCCAGCTTCAGCTACGAAATGGAAAGCTCCGCCGCGCTGGGCTTCGGCTTTCGCGCCGGCTTCCTCGGCCTGCTGCACCTGGAGATCATCCAGGAACGCCTCAGCCGCGAATACGACCTCGACCTCATCACCACGGCCCCCTCCGTGGTCTACCGCGTCCACCTCGGCCATACGAAAACGCAAGACGCGCAGACGATCGACATCCACAACCCCGCCGATTGGCCCGACGTCAACCGGATCGAGACGGTGGAGGAACCGTGGATCAAGGCGGTGATCTACACGCCCGACGAATATCTCGGCGCGATCCTGAAACTGTGCCAGGACCGCCGCGGCATCCAGACCGACCTCACCTATGTCGGCGGCCGCGCGCAGGTGAGCTACGAGCTGCCGCTGAACGAGGTGGTGTTCGACTTCTACGACCGGCTGAAGAGCATCAGCCGCGGCTATGCCAGCTTCGATTACGAACAGATCGGCCTGCGCGAGGGCGACCTCGTGAAGATGAACATCCTCGTCAACAACGAGCCGGTCGACGCGCTATCGCTGATCGTCCACCGCAGCGTTGCGGAAGAACGCGGCCGCGGCATGTGCGAGCGGCTGAAAGACCTCATCCCGCGCCATCTGTTCAAGATCCCGATCCAGGCCGCGATCGGCGGCAAGATCATCGCCCGCGAAACCATCGCCGCCCTGCGCAAGGACGTGACCGCCAAGTGCTATGGCGGCGACATCACGCGCAAGAAGAAGCTGCTGGAGAAGCAGAAGAAGGGGAAGGCCCGGATGCGCGAGTATGGGAATGTGTCGATACCGCAGGAGGCGTTTATTGCTGCGCTGCGGATGGGAGAGGAGTGATCTTGGGAGGCATGTCGCGGCGATGATCTCGAAGCAAAAGATAGAGGAAGCATTAGCTATATTAGTGGCCCTTGGTCTGCCGCGCGGACAACAGAATGAGAGGTCTGCTCTCACGTTGCTAGCGCTTCTCAACCTAGGTCCAAACGATGACTGGCTTGATTTTGAGCGGCCGCTAATCGGCATCACGCCGATCATGAATTTCTGTCGAGATCACTATGGCCGTGAGTACGCCCCGAACACTCGCGAGACATTTCGGCGTCAGACGATGCATCAGTTTGTCGAGGCCGGCATTGCTTTATACAATCCCGACAAGCCGGACCGTGCTGTCAACAGCCCAAAAGCCTGCTATCAAATTAGCGAAGAAGCTTCTCACGTAGCTGCGGTGTATGGATCAGACGCTTGGGAGGATAGCTTGGACACCTTCCTCGATGGACAACAGACGCTTGCAGCAAAATGGGCCAAGCATCGCTCCATGCAGATGATTCCGCTCGAAGTGGCGCGAGGCGAGGAGATTAAGCTCACACCTGGCGCGCACAGCGAACTCATAAAGCAGATAATCACCGATTTTGGCCCCCGCTTTGCTCCGGGGTCAGAGGTAATTTATGTTGGTGATACCGGCGAGAAGGCTGGCTATTTTCAAAAGGAGCGTCTTGAAGCACTGGGCGTCTCAGTAGATCAGCACGGGAAAATGCCCGATGTCGTTCTCTATTATTCAGATCGTGATTGGTTGTTACTGATTGAGTCCGTCACGAGCCATGGCCCGGTGGACGCAAAACGTCACAACGAACTCTCTACCCTGTTCCGGGATGCAAATCCCGGCATTGTTTACGTAACGGCATTTCCAAACCGTCAGATAATGGGGCGCTATTTATCAGAAATTTCTTGGGAAAGCGAAGTTTGGTGTTCAGACGCACCTACTCACTTGATACACTTCAACGGTAAGCGCTTTTTGGGCCCGTACTAAAACCATCATCTCAATTCTCGGCCCCCTTCTCGAGAATGGACTGGACCTCAAGATCAATCGCTTCTTGACCTACGGGAGCCGCACGGCCGAGGCGCTGAAGATCCTTGATCGAGGGGAAAGGTAGGTTGCGGAGGTCCGTGGCGTTCACCTGCGTATGCCCGGAAAACAATCTGAAATAATCGTCGACTGCGGTCGAATTCAGGAACGCTGCTAGGCCCAAGGCGATCTCGTCCGGAAGTCCCGCTCCTTTGCGATGAAAGAAATTCAGCTTGTTGTCGAAGGCCGCCGGGACCTCGGCATCGTACACGGACACAACCAGCCGTCGCTTCTCCTCTTTCGACGAGAAGCGCTTGGCGAGGAGATATCGGCCCGGCGGGACGAGCTCCCGCTCGACGCGCGGCGTAATGGCGATGGCGTTGCTCTTCTTGAAATCGGGGATAGGCCAGCGGACACCCCCGTGTCGTAGGTGCGACGGGTAGAGCAACGGCGCGGTGCCTTCGCCCGCGTCCTTGCGTAGCTCTTCGCGCCTTCGGAAATCTACGATGCGCCCCGTCGAGACCTGCAATTCGAGGTCCGCCAGCGTACAGGGCAATGCCTGGACACGATTGGCGAGCTCCGCGTCCTCGCTCGAGAGCGTCAGCCGGATAAAGCGGTGTTTATCCCCAGGCCGCACGACCTCCTCGATGGGGACCTCCCGCGCGTCTCCGCCGTCAGTCTCGAGCAGGACAGTAGAGGACTGTGGCTCGCCCCGCCGGACGTGAAATATCACGTTCTCTTGCAGGACGGCATCGTCCTTAAAGGCCTTCTTCCGCGACTCAAAGACATACAACCGCTCGAGGCTCGAGAGCCTTAGCAGGTGCTCCCGGAAGGGCCGGTAGTACGGCCCGTTACAGAAGGAGCGGGGGGTAATGGCGACGAGCTCCCCGCCGGGCTCTAACTGGTTCAGAGCGAGCGCGACGAAGGCCGAATAGAGGTTTACGGTCTCGATGCCCTGCGAGCGCAATGCGAGACGCCAGCGGGAGGCGCTGTTTATCTTGGCGTACGGCGGATTCAGAATTGCGCAGTTAAATCCCTCGACCACCTCGAGGAGCGGCTCTGCGGAGTGCAGAATGTAATCGTCCTCGACAATGCGGGACGCAAAGCGGACCCCCGTCGCCTCACAGGCCGCGCGGCAATCCTCGAGGGTCTGCGCAAGCAACTCGGCTAGGGCCGGATCGACCTCGAAGGCAGTCGCGGAAATCGACCGGGGCGGCTCCTCCCGGGACAGGGCCTCCGCAACGAATGCGGCAGTCAGGGAGCCCACGCCAGCGCCAGCGTCGAGGAGGCGGACATCCTCCGGCAAATCCCCAAACATCGCGGCCATATCGGCCGCAACCGGCTCTGGGGTCAGGAACTGGCCGAGCTCGGCCCGGCGCTTGCTGTCCAACCTTGGAGAAATCTCGCGCCGGACCTTGTCGGCTCGGGATGCGATAGAATGGGTAGCCAAGGCGCGGGTCGATTTGGCGATAGCGTGCGGCATAGTTTTCCTCTTTGCACAGGACATTCGCATCGCCTAGAGGGAATGGAACCAAAGCGGAACATTTCTACCGCAGAAGCGTCGCGCGTCATCTAGGCTTGGTCAACCCTGCATCGCGCCTATGATCGCAGCTGCGCGGTGACGGCCAGGAAGCTGGTCAACGGCGGTGGCCGATTGGAAGCACAGGCCGCGCACATCCGCTCGGTCGAGCATGGCGGCCCTGACAGCGTGCGTAATAGTCTTGCGCTCTCAGGTACCGCGCATTGGATGTTCGACCGAGGGTTAATAGGGTTCAAAAATGATTTGAAGATCATCGTGCACCGCAAGGTCGATGATCGCGAGGGTGTCGAGTCGATCATCAATCCGACATGCAAGCTCAAGGCGTCGGAAATAGAATCCTACAGGCAGCATCCCAAGTTCCTGTCATGGCATCGTGAGTTTCACGGGTTTGACGCGTAGCGCAAGCGCTGTCTGGTGAGGGCGTTCGAAGGTTCGAGTTTTTGTTTGGACCCTGCGGGCGCGAGCCATCCGGCTCGCTTGCTTCCTCGCATAAGCTCGGGCGGCCGTGCAGGTGGCCTTTGGCCAGGTGCGTCTTCGACTTCGCTTCCGGCCTTGCCTCGCCTACGGCTCGGAACCAGCGCTTGTCAGCCAACTAATCCCAAGTGTCATCCTTCAACGTCCGCACCCTCGGTCCGATGACTTCGCTCTCCTTCACCTCGCGCTTGCGCCAGTCCGGTGGGGGTAGGGCGGTCGGTTCGTCCTTGTCCTCCGAATGTTTCGCGGCGTCGGGGTCGATATAGAGTTCGTGGTCCGGATCGCGGGTGCAGTCGTAGCCGGCGGCGCGGTCGGCTTCGATGGCGGCCTCGACTTCGGCGCGCAGGGCTTTCACGCGAGGGCTCTCGCGGCGATCGCGGTCGATGATCTTCTGGCGGTATTCCTCGACCTTTCGGTCGAGGGTGGCGCGGATTTGGTCGGGTGAGACCTGCTTGCGTTCGGCCTCCCATTCGGCGCGCCATTCCTTCTTCTTGCGCTCTAGCTCCATTTTTCCGATCGCGTTGAGGCCCTTTGCGCGGCCTTCGGTGAAGCGCTCGGGCGCGCGGTTGCGGAGCATGAACATCAGCAGGCGGTCGTTATAGGTGGTGCGGGTGCCGAGGAGCTTGCCGTAGGAGTACACCGGCACCTCCACGCCGTTGAGCGCCCTGTCCATCGCGACATCCTCGATCCGCTGCACGCCGAGGTCGAGCGCGGCGGCCCAGGCCTTGCGGAAGCTTTCCGCGCCTTTCTGGCGGCGCAGGTAATAGGCGCCGACGGTGCTCATGTTGACCGCGCGGCAGGCGGCCTCGACGCTGCCGGTATCGGCGAGCGCCTCGATGAATCGGTGCTGGCGGTCGTCGGTCCAGCCGTCGTGGCGGTTGGTCTGGCGGGGGACGGGGGTGAAGGCGGGAAGCTCGCCTGCCGGAACGGGGAGGCGGGTCTCGCGGGGGTCTGCGCGTCTGGTCATCCGCGAGCGTGAAGCAGATTTCGGGGGAGTAGGAAAATGAAAGACAGGACCGCGATGGAGAGCCGGTCCAGGCCGGGGGAGGGAGTCTTTGTTTTACGCACCGACATCCGTCGGTGCATCCTCGGGGCTGTTCCTCCGCTGCGCTACGGGCCCCTGCGGGCGGGCGGTCGCCCTTGCCTTGGCTGCGCCTCGGTTCTCTAGGAGAGGATAGACTAGCGCTGGATCCGGGCCGGCGGAGGCCCGGCAAGGCCGGAAGCGAAGTCGAAGACGCAGCTGGCCAAAGGCCACCTGCACGGCCGACCGCAGCGATGCGACCTTCAGGTCGCGTGAGCGAGGATAGCCTAAGGCCGCGGACGCGGCCGCCGACGCTTGAGGCCCAACAAACTACGCCGCGATATCGCCGAGGAAGTCGTTCACCGCCACCTCGAGCTCGTTCAGCTCGCCGGTGATCATCGCAAACATGTCCTCGACCCGCACGGCCTTCTCGTCGATCTCCTGCGCAGAGGCGCTGACGGCGGCGATGGTCTCGGCCACGGTGCGCGCGGTCATCGCGGTCTCGTCGATCATGCTGGCGATGGTGGTCACCTGGCCCGATTGCGCCTCCATCGTGCGCTCGAAGCTGGAGGTGGTCTGCGAGACCTGTCCGATGCTCTGCGCGATGGCGAGGTTAGCCTGGACCGTGCGCCCGCCGGAGGACTGGATGCCCTCGACCTGGCGGACGATCTCGTCGGTGGCGACCTCAGTCTGCCTGGCGAGCGACTTTACCTCTTCCGCGACGACCGCGAAGCCGCAACCCGCCTCACCGGCATGGGCCGCCTCGATCGTGGCGTTGAGGGCGAGCATGCGGGTGAGGTCGGCGACCTGGCGGATCATGCCAACGACGCTCTCGATCTCGGTGGTGTGCTGGCTAAGCTTGTTGATGACTTCGCCTGCCGCATCCGCCTCGCGCGCGGCGTCGGTGCTGACGCGGCTGATCTCGCCGACCGAGCGGTGGGTGGTGTCGATGCTCTCGACCAGCGTCGCCGATTCCTGCGCGGCATTGCCCATGACGTTAGCGGACTGTTCAGCCGCGGCGGCGATCTCTGCCGCGTTGGTGGCCATGGAGGCAGTCGAGCGGCGGGCGCGCTGGGCCAGCTTGCTGACCGCGCTGCCGCGCTTGTTGGCGTGGCCGACGAGTTCCGCGATGGTGGTGCGGAAGCGCTCGGCGATTTCCTTGCGGCGATCGGCTTCCCGGTAGCGCGCTATGCGATTGACACGGGCGACAGCGAGTTCGCAGGCCATGTGGTTGATTGCGCCAAGGACGGTGAGACGTGCGGCCCGTTCGTCCGCATCGGCGGCGTTCTCTACCGCCAGCGCCTTCACCCGGTTGAAGGAGAGGCGCATCAGCGCGATGACGCGATAGGGATCGGTCTTGTTCTCGGTGATCCAGTTGCCGACACCGGCCGCAACCTTCATCCACGTTTCGTCGATCGTACGGCCGAAATGCATCACCATACACTTGCGCATCGCTTCCAGCGTAGCGGCAACATCGAAATCGGGCGGCAGGTCGCCATCGCGGACCTGAATCGTGAGGCGCTCCTCCATCGGGGCCATGATCCAGTCGAGATGCGGCTCGGCCCCGGCACAGATGCGCGCGATGAGCTGCTGTTCTGCCGCCCCGATGTTGAAATATTTCCGCCGCTCGCCGACATCGATCTTGCCGCTGTCCGATTGGATTTGCTGCATGATACTGAAAATCCCCCAAAGCCAGATCGACACACGACCTAACTTGGAGGATTTACAGTATAGTTAATGCCAAGTGATGGCCGGATCAAGCAGGCCGCGTCTGCCCGTCGCCATGGACGAGGTATTTGAAGCTGCACAGCTGCTCCAGCCCGACCGGTCCACGGGCGTGCATCTTGCCGGTCGCAATGCCGATTTCCGCGCCCATGCCGAATTCGCCGCCATCGGCGAACTGGGTCGAGGCGTTGCGCATGACGATGGCGCTGTCGATGCTGTCCATGAAGCGCTTCGCAGCGGCATCGTCCTCGGTCATGATCGCGTCGGTGTGATGCGAGCTGTAGGTCGAGACCCACTCGATCGCATCGTCGATGCCGTCCACCACCTTCACCGAGGCGATGGGATCGAGATATTCGGTGCCCCAGTCTTCATCGGTGGCAGGCGTGATGCGTCCGTCGATCGACACGGCGGTTTCGTCGCCGCGCAATTCGCAATCATTGCCCATGATCTCGGCGAGGCGGGGGATGAAATCCTGCGCGACGGACTTGTCAACCACCACGCTTTCGGTCGCGCCGCACACGCCGGTACGGCGCAGCTTGGCGTTGCGGATGATTTCGGCCGCCTTGTCCAGATCGGCGGCTTCGTGGACGTAACTGTGGCAGTTGCCGTCGAGGTGGAGGAGGGTCGGGACCTTCGCCTTGTCGCGCACCAGCTCGACAAGACCGCGCCCGCCGCGCGGGATGACGAGATCGACATGCTCGACCGCTTCGAGCAGCGCTGCGACGGCGGCGCGATCGGTGGTCTGGATCGTCTGAACCGCATCGCCCGGCAGGTCCGCAGCCTCGAGCCCGGCCTGCATGCATTCGACGATCACGCGGGTCGAATGGCGGCTTTCCGAACCACCGCGCAGGATTACGGCATTGCCGCTCTTGAGGCACAGCGCGCTCGCATCGGCACCAACATTGGGCCGGCTTTCGTAGATCATGCCGATGACGCCGATGGGGACGGCCACACGCTGGATTTCGAGGCCGTTCGGGCGTTCGAAGGTTGCCAGCACGCGGCCGACGGGATCGTCGAGATCGGCGATCTCTTCCAGCGCGGAGGCCATGCCTTCCACGCGGTCTTCGGTCAGGCGGAGGCGGTCGATGAAGCTCTCGGGCTTGCTGCCCGCCACGCTGTCGACATCCTTGCCATTGGCTTCGAGAAGTTCCTCCATGCGCGAACGCAGCGCCTTGGCCGCTTCACGCAGGGCGAGGTTCTTTTGGTCGGTCCCGGCGATCGCCAGCTTGCGCGAAGCTTCGCGGGCGCGGCTGCCGAGTTTGTGCACGTGGATCTGGGGGTCGAGTTTCTGGTCGGTCATATATCGTGCTTTCTTGTTGAGGGGCAGGAGGCGCGGATCAGCGCAGCTCGACCGCCCGGTTGTAGGCCGCTTCAAGTGTTTCACGCATCTTGCGCGAAATCGTTCCGTCGCCATTCAGCGCGTCCAGCCCTGCGGCGGTCGTCCCGCCCTTGCTGGTGACGGAGTTGCGCAGGTCTTCGAGGCTTGCGGCCTCGGGCTGCAGCGCCATTGCGGTAGCCCCTTCGATGGTGCCGAGGACCAGCGCGCGCGCTTCGTCTTCGTCGAAGCCCATTTCCATCGCTGCGGCGACATAGGCGCGCGCGATTTCGAAGACATAGCCGGGGCCGGAGCCGGCGACGGCGGTTACCCGATCGATCTTGTCCTCGCTGTCGACGACGACCGCGGTTCCGGTGCGGCCCATCATCGCTTCGGCATGGGCGAGGGCGGGGCCCTCTCCCTGATCGTCCGCACACAAGCCGCTGACGCCCTTGCCGACGGCGGCGGGCAGGTTGGGCATGACGCGCACTGCGGGGGCGCCACCCATCAGGCGCGACAGGCGTGAGAGCGAGCAGCCGGCTGCAATGGAGAGCACATATCCATTCTCGGACATCATCGAGGCATAGTCGGGCAGGATATCGTCGATCATCTGCGGCTTGATCGCGACGATGACGACATCGAACGTCTCGCTCGCAATTTCGCTGCGATCCCGGACGAGCCGGGCGCCGTCGGGAGCGCTTTCCAGCGCCGGATCGACAACCGTGAATTGCTCGCTCCCTTGCATCCAGTGCGAAAGCAGGGCACCTCCCATCTTGCCGCATCCGACCATGACGATGTTGGAATAAGTAATGACTAGCCTCTTTCGTGTTTAATTCTTGTTTTTGATTAACAGTTAAAACAGATTTCCGAAGAACGTGACCGGTCTTTTAATAAGAGCGATTTGCGAAATCGAATTCGCCAAAAAAATCTGCGATCTGTGGTTGTGCACTGCACCATAGATACCTACCATCTGGGTCGAAAATTTCAAGCCGTATGGATTGTCTATTGTGACCACGAAACGTAAGATTGTTATAAAGATCGGTTCCGCGCTGCTCGCCAACCAGGACATGCTCACCCCGCGCTTCGGCTTCCTCCAGCGCCTCATGGAGGACATGGCAAGGCTTCGTAACCAGGGGCATGAAGTCATCCTGTGTTCGTCGGGATCCGTCGCGCTGGGCTTGCGCATCGTGGGGGAAACGCCCGAGTCCGCCGGGGTTTCCGACAAACAGGCCGCTGCTGCTTGCGGTATGCCGCTGCTCCTCAATGCCTATAAGCAGGTCGGCTATGAGTTCGGCCTCGAGATTGCGCAGGTCCTGCTGACGCTGGGTGATTTCGAAGACCACCGCCGGTTCCTCAACACCCGCAACACCGTGCATCGGTTGCTCGAGGCGCAGGTCATCCCGATCATCAACGAGAACGATTCCATCACGACCGAGGAAATCCGCGTCGGCGACAACGACCGGCTGGCGGCGAAGGTCGCGCAAATGGTCGGGGCGGAAGATCTGATCATCCTGACGGGCGTCGACGGACTCTACGATCGCAATCCGGACGATCCGGAGGCCAAATTCGTGCCCGAAGTCACCGATGTCTCCGAATATATGGAGGCCACCAAGGGTAAGAGCACGCTTGGAACGGGCGGCATGGCCACCAAGCTGCAGGCTGCCAACATGGCGCAGGAGGCCGGCTGCACCACATGGATCGCACAGGGTGAAGTCGATCGGCCGCTGAGCAGCGTGCTTTCGCAGGAGCGTCGCTCCACTAAGATCCTGCCCTATCCCAATCCGATCTCCGGCTGGGATAGCTGGATTGCCAACCGCCTGCAAATGGCAGGCAGCCTCGTGGTCAACGACACCGTGTTCGAGACCATGGAAGACCGCGAGCGTGCCATCCGGCGCGAAGACATCATTTCGATGGATGGCGATTTCACGCGCGGCGACGTTCTGCATATCTACGACAAGAAGGGTATCGAGCGGGCGCGCGGCCTCAGCGATTTCACTTCGGAAGAAGTGCGCGTGCTGACCAACAATCCCGACGCGGATGCCGACCAGCTGCTCGGCTATCACACCAAGGGCGAAATCATTCGCGGCGCGAACCTCGTACCGCTGGAAACGCGCCATCTTCTGTGGGACGCACCAGCCGCCATCACCGAGTAGGACAAAAAATTTTCGCCTCTCCTTGGAACCGAGGGCGAGCGATCCTAATTGTGTATTTGCGGACCGGGCCCCTCTGGCGGGCGGTCGTTTGACCTCCCGTGATGTCGGACCGCATCGGATATGCCGATGCGTGCTGGCGGGCTTCCCTCCCCCCCTCCCAGCTAGCCAGGCGCATCGGCTATCCGATCGATAGACATATCGACCGAGGAGATAGCGATGACCGCCCGCATGTTCCGCCTGATGCTGATGCACCAGCGCATCGACGAACGCCTGCGCCTGGAATTGCGCAAGCGTGCGCCCGACCTGGGCGAATTTGCAAGGCTGCAATTGCTGCGTTCGCGCGCCAAGCGACTGTTGGCTCGTCTTGCCCGTCGCGCTGCTCCGGCCTGAGATTTGCCATGGTGAAGGCAATAGCCCCCATGCTGCGCGATTTCCTGCAAAAGGAATCGGCTGGCGGCATCGTCCTGATTTGTGCCGCGATCCTCGCGATGACCGTCGCGAACAGTCCCATGTCCACAGCCTATCTGGCTGGGCTGGACATTCCGGTGGTGGCCGGGATCGGCAGTTTCGTCATCGACAAGCCGCTGCTGCTCTGGATTAACGACGGCCTGATGGCCGTGTTCTTCTTCCTCGTCGGCCTCGAAGTGAAGCGCGAGGTTCTGGACGGTCAATTGTCGAGCTGGAACAGGGCCTCCCTGCCGCTGGTCGCGGCGATCGGCGGCATGGCTTTGCCCGCTCTCGTCTTCGTCGGCATCAATAGCGGCAGCCCGCAGAACCTGGCAGGCTGGGCCATTCCGGCGGCAACCGACATCGCCTTCGCGCTGGGCATTCTGGCTCTGCTGGGACCCCGGGTGCCGGTGGCGCTCAAAGCGCTGTTGCTCGCGGTGGCAGTCATCGATGATATCGGTGCCATCACCGTGATCGCGCTGTTTTATACAGGCAGCATCGACATGACGATGCTCGGTTCGGGTGCCATCGTCTTGCTGCTGCTCGGCCTTGTCGGACGCATGCGGGTTGCCTCGAGCATCCCCTATGTCCTGCTCTCGATCCTGCTATGGGTCTTTATCCTGAAGTCCGGCGTGCATGCCACGCTCGCCGGCGTTGCAGCAGCGTTGTGCGTGCCGATGCAGGCCCGCGGCGATGCGCGACCTCTCGAACGCCTGGAGCACGCGCTGCACCCGTGGGTCGCGTTCCTGGTGATACCGATCTTCGGTTTCGCGAATGCCGGTGTCTCGCTGGCGGGCATTCAGCCTGCGTCGCTGATCGAGCCGCTGCCGCTTGGCATTGCCCTTGGACTGCTCGTCGGCAAGCAATTGGGCATCTTCGGTTTCGCGTGGATAGCGGTGAAGGCAGGTATCGCTTCCCTGCCGGAAAGCGTGACCTGGAGGCAGATCCACGGGCTGTCGCTGCTGGCCGCGATCGGTTTCACGATGAGCCTCTTCATCGGCAATCTCGCTTTCGACGATCCGGCGCAGGTCGATGCTGTGAAGCTGGGCGTGCTCAGCGGATCGACCATCGCGGCGATTCTGGGCTATGCGCTTATCCGGTCGAGCCTGCCTCGGCCGCTGGATGAGTCCGAGCCCGAGGTATCTGCGACATAGGGCGGGGCACAAGCGCACGAACTTCACTTGGCGTTCAGCAGGGCGCTGGCTATAGGCTGGCCCCATGACCATGCATTCGCATTCCCCAAGCAAGCTCATCCTCGCCGGTTTCGTGGCCGGAGCCAGTGTTCTCACCGCAGGCTGCGCCGGGCGCGGTGGCGGGGACGACCTTAAGAACACCGCCTATGTCGCGCGCGATGTGGAGACGCTGTACCGCGAGGCGAAGAGCCGGCTGGACGCGGGCAATGCGATGCTTGCCGCCGCCCTGTTCGATGAGGTCGAACGCCAGCACCCCTATTCGCCCTGGGCCCGCCGCGCTCAGCTGATGAGCGCCTTCAGCTATTACGTCGCGCAGGAATACAACCCGGCGATCCAGTCGGCCCAGCGGTTCCTTTCGATCCACCCGGGCAACAAGGACGCGCCCTATGCTTACTACCTGATCGCGCTCAGCTATTACGAGCAGATCAGCGACGTGCAGCGCGATCAGAAGATCACCGAGCAGGCGCTGACCGCGCTGCAAGAAGTGAATCGTCGTTTCCCGACAACGCAATACGCCGCCGATGCGCGCCTCAAGATCGATCTCGTGCAGGATCACCTTGCCGGCAAGGAAATGGAGATCGGGCGGCACTACGAACGGTCCGGCCAGTGGATCGCCGCGCAGATCCGCTTCCAGAACGTGGTCGAGAATTTCCAGACCACCAGCCACACGCCCGAAGCGCTTTATCGCCTGACTGAGACCAGCCTGGCACTCGGCATTCCGAGCGAGGCGCAGAAGTATGCTGCCGTGCTGGGGGCGAACTATCCGGGCAACGAGTGGTACGAGAAGGCTTTCGCGCTGATGCAGCGGCACGCGCCGGGTGCCACCGCCAGCTGAGCTTTTCCAGTCTCGATTAACGCTATTTTTCCCGCTGCGCCGGTAAGCGCAGCGGCATGTCTAATCGGGTCCTTTCCACTCTCGCCGTGGTCACGGCGTCGCTTTGCGCGTTCCCGCTGGCGGCCCATCCTGCCGACGCGCTCGTCGGCGGAGAGATCGCTGCACCCGGAGAGGTGCGGATCGGCGGCGTCCTCGACGGGCGTCGGGACCGCATCGACTTCCGCGATGTCTCCGTCACGATAAACGGTGCGCCTGTCGGCCTTGGGGCGGACGGGCACTTTGCCGTTACTCTGCCCATGGCTCCGATCTATCGGCTCGATATTCGCGGACCGGGCGTCTTCACCGCCGTACAGACTTTCGGCCACGCCGAACTGCGCGACGAAGCATGCGATTGCCTCGCTATCCCGGCCATCGAAGTGGTGGCGCGCAAGAAGGGGCGGATCGAGCTGCTTTTCGGCGGCGACACCATGGCAGGACGCCGCTATTTCGAGCCGTCCTTTGGCCAACGGCAACTCCTCTTCCGCGAAAGCCTCGCCGCCGATCTCGACCGGCTGCTCGCGCCGATGCGGCCCTATATGGTGAGCGCAGACCTCGCGTCGGTCAATCTCGAGACGGTATTGGCAGACGAGGCTCCCGGACCGCGCCTGCCGGGCAAAAGCATCACCTTCTTCTCTCCGCCAGAACTGGCAGCGGCGCTGAAACGCGCTGGGGTCGATTACGTAACCCTCGGCAACAATCACGTCTACGATTACGGCGAGTCGGGGATTGCTTCGACCATCGCCGCGCTGGATCGCGCCGGCCTCGCGCATTCGGGTGCCGGCCATGACGAGACGCTGGCCGATCGGGCAGCGGAGTTGGACGTGGGCGGAACGTCGCTTGCCATGCTGGGCTTCGTCGGTTGGGAAGGCTCGAACGGCGCTCACCAAGTGGCCACGGCCTCGAAAGGCGGGGCGGCGTTCGGCACGCGCGGGCAAGTTAGGCGCAGCGTCGAGCGCGAGCGCAAGCGCAAGCGCCGCAATGTGCCGGTGCTGCAATATCACGGCGGCGCGGAATATGTTGACCGTCCCAGCGAAACTACCGTCGGCCGCCTGCGCGAAGCGGTGGAGCAGGGCGCGCCGCTCGCCATCGGCCATCACCCGCACCTCGTCATGGGGGTCGAGGTCTATCGCAAGGCACTGGTCGCACCGTCGATCGGCAACTTCCTGTTCGACCAGCAACACCCGCGCACGCATGTGACCTACGCCATCCGTGCAATCCTCGAAAAGGGGCGCTTCCTGCGGGCCGAGTTCGTCCCCGTAGGCGTGATCGATTACCGCCCCATGCCAGCGGTCGGCGCGATGCGCGAGCGCGTGCTGCGCCGCCTGTTCGGCTTCTCCGCCGAACGCGGGACGCAGCTTGCGATGAGTGGCGGGCATGCGGTCGTCTATGCCGACCAGCGCGCCAGCATGACCGCTAGCTGCCATCGTCGGGCCGCGGGCGAGTTCGCGCTCGCCGGGTTTGCACCGGCCTGCGGAGGCATGCGCTTAGGCCGCGATGTCATAGGACGCGGCGATTTCGCCATGGCGCGGGGAGGCGATGCGATGGAGCGCGCCTTCATGAGCGACGATGCGGGTCTCGAATTCGCCACCCGGGATGGCGAGGCCTACGCTGTGCTGCGCCCGGAAAAGGCGGCATCCAGCCCGGCACTCTTCACTCACGCCTATCTGCGCGATGTGCCCGCCGGCGCATATACTGTGCGGGCGCGGGTGAAGCTGCCAGTGGCGGTGCGGGTCGAGCTGCGCATCAAGGATAGACCACAGCCGGGCGAGCAGCCCAGCGCTCGCTGGCGCGGCGACATCCTCGAAACCCGCGACATGCCCGCCGCCGAGGCATGGCAGGACGTAAGCTTCAAGTTCGTCAGACCCGAGGAAGCGGATGGCAACACCCGCCCCTTCCGCCCGATTCTGCGCTTCGTCCCGACGGCACAAAGCGGCAATCTCGAACCCATCGCCATCGACGATTTCGAGGTGATCTCGTGGAGCGTCAACGGCGCATCCGATGCCGACCGCTGGCATGCCTCGCACGTCGCGCAATAATTCACAGGCCTGCCGCCTGCCATCGTGACGCGGCCACCGGGCTGCGCTAAGCAATCCAGCGATGCTGACCCGGCTCGCCATTCGCAACATCGTGCTGATCGAAGCGCTCGATCTCGATTTCGGGCGCGGGCTCGGCGTGCTGACCGGGGAGACCGGGGCGGGGAAATCAATCCTGCTGGATTCGCTCGGCCTGGTGCTGGGTAACCGCGCCGACAGCGGGCTGGTGCGTGCGGGCGAAAACAAGGCCAGCGTCACCGCCAGCTTCGACTTTGCCACTCTGCCTCCGCCGCTCGCCGAACTGCTCGACGATGCCGATATCGAGGTGGAGGAGGGCGAGCCGTTGATCCTGCGCCGCCAGCTCAAGGCGGACGGCAAGAGCAAAGCGTTCGTCAACGATCAGAGCGTGAGCGTCGGCCTACTGCGCGAGATGGCAGCGCATCTGGTGGAACTGCACGGCCAGCACGACGATCGCGGCCTCGTCAATCCGCGCGGCCACCGAGCCTTGCTCGATCGTTTTGCCGGCGCCGACACCGCCCGCGTCGCCCAGGCGTGGAGCAAGTGGCGCAGCGCCGAGGATGCGCTGGGCGAGGCGCGCGAGGCGGTCGAGACTGCGAAGGCGGATCAGGACCTGCTGCTGGCGCACCTCACCGAACTCACCGCTCTCGAACCGCAGGCGGGTGAGGAGGCACGGCTCGCCGAAGCCCGCGCCGACATGCAGAAGGGCGAGAAGCTGTCGGGCGATCTCGAGGAGTTGCGGCATATCTGGGAGGGCTCGGATTCGCCGCTTGCCGCTTTGCGCGTAGCGGCGCGGCGGCTGGACCGGATCGCGCCCGAACATCCCCTACTGGCTGAAGCCCTCGGCGCGCTCGATCGGGCGGTCATCGAAGCGGGCGAGGCCGAGGACAAGCTTCAGGCCGCAGCCGAAGCGCTGGTCCACGATCCGCAAGCGCTCGATTCAGCGGAAACGCGGCTATTCGAATTGCGCGCGCTGGCCCGCAAGCATCGCTGCGAGGTGGACGAGCTGCCCGAGAAGATGCGCGAATTCCGCGCCTCGCTGGATTCGATCGAGGGCGGCGAGGCCGAACTGGATGCTCTCGAAGCTGCGGCGAAAGAGGCGGGCGCTCGTTATCGCGCGGAGGCCGAGGCGCTGCATGCCAATCGCGTGGCCGCAGCCTTGCGGCTGGACGAGGCGGTGGCGGGCGAACTTGCGCCGCTCAAACTTGATGCCGCGCGCTTCAGGACCTCGGTGACAGAGCTTCCGGAAGAGCGCTGGGGTGCACATGGGCTGGATGCGGTCGAGTTCCTGATCTCGACCAATCCCGGCGCCGATTTCGCTCCGCTCGCCAAGATTGCCAGTGGCGGCGAATTGTCGCGCTTCATCCTCGCGCTGAAGGTCGCGCTCGCGGAAAAAGGCGGGGCGGCAACGATCATCTTCGACGAGATCGACCGCGGCGTCGGCGGCGCGGTGGCCAGTGCTATCGGCGAACGGCTGGCCCGGCTGGCGAGCGACGGGCAATTGCTCGCTGTGACGCACAGCCCGCAAGTCGCGGCGCGCGGGCGCACCCATTACATGATCGCCAAAAGCTCCGACGGCACGGTCACCCGCACCAGCGTGGCCCTGCTCGATGAGAGCGGAAGGCAGGAAGAAATCGCCCGCATGCTCAGCGGCGCGGAAGTGACGCCCGAGGCGCGGGCACAGGCAGATCGGCTGCTGGAAGGGGTTTGAGGGCACCCAAAAGTCGATTGGGCGTTTATCCCGACATGAGCAATTTGCGTTTAATCCTCACCACCATGGTTGCGCTCGTCCTCTCGGGATGTGCACGCGATCTGCCTCGTTATGCCGCTCCGAACCCGCAAATCGAAACCGGCTTCTACGAAGACATCGCAACCCCGAAGCTCGCCTGCTGGAATTCAGGCTCGGCGAGTATTTTGCGCGCGAGCAGCGGCCTTACGAGGTGGTCTGCGCCGCCTCCATGAACATCGAACCATCGGTTTCCACGTCGAAGCCGGTGCCGCTCGCCCCCGAAATCGAGATCGCGCTGATCGAACGTTTTCCAGAGCTTTCGTCACTGGGTCGCTGCGAGCATCGGGGCATCGATGTCGTCGCGCGCGACACCGGCGTTGCGGCAGCAATCTTCGATGTGAACGACTTTTCCTGCCAAGCGCCGGACAACTGCCTCGGCTGGGGCGGCTATTACGCCAATGGCCCGCATGGCTGGAGCTATTACCGGATGCGGTTCGAGCGCGGCGAGTGGCGCATCCGGCGCGAAGATCTGGGTATCGTTCTGACGGGCGATGGGTCGTCATGAAAAACCCGCTCGCCATCGCGTGGGCATTTGCCCTTGTCGCGGCATGTTCGAGCAACGACCACAGAGCCACGCCAGAAGTGCCCGACGGCAAGCTCCCCGTCGAAGCGCGCGGCGACGGGAGGCCGGTGCTTCTCACCTACACCGATATAGGCGCGATGGAGGCGATCCAGGCGGGGTCGCTCGTCATGCGTGGCCCGTGTTTTCACCTTACGGGCGCGCCTGACGAAGCCGTCATCCTATGGGAGGAAGGAACCCGCATCGTCCGCGATCCGGAGCGCGGGTTTGCAGTCGAATTGCCGGACGGCTTGCGCGTTGCGGTCGGCGACATGATCCGCGGCGGCGGAGGCGCCTTGCCTACGGCCCAGCCGATTGCCGATTTTGCCGCGCAGGAGGTGCCGGAGGAGTGCGCCACCGGCCCCGCAGTGCAGATTCACAGCGTGGAACTGGTCGAGCGGGTTAGCATGGACGACGCGGAGTTTCGACCGCCGCCGCCCCCGCCACCACCTGCACCCAGCTTTCTCGATAGCGTCAGGAACAGTCCAGAAAGCGGTGCCGAGCCGGTGGAGGTGCTCGGCATCGATGATCCGCGTGAGGCGCTGTTCGCGCATATGATCGCCGGCCTTCGCGAGGGCGAGGGATTCCACAACCGGCCCGCCTGCCTGCGCGAAGTGGACGCCGATATGCTAACTCGCCTGTCCGACCGTTTTACCGATGTCTTTGCAGCGCCGATGTGCCGCTGGGACGGTGCCGGCGTCGCGCTTCGCGAAGACGACAGTCCCGCGGTGTTCGTCGATGCGCGGCTCGATTGCGACGGGCGCAACCGATGCGTGGCCGAGGGCGCGCGTGTCTTCGCCAACATGGGCGGCGAGGGGCAGGGCTATATCATGCGACCGATCCCCGGCGGATGGTCGATCGAGACGGCGGGTGTTTCATGGATGTCGTGAACGCTTGAACCCGGCATCATCGCGCCTGCGTCGTCCTTTCCAGAAATGCGAGTATCTTCGGCCATTGGTCATCGCGAGCGGCCATGTCGGCCTCTCCGCTGCCGCCCATCCGGCCAAGGTAGCGCTTGTCCCCCTCGGCAAGATCGGTGGCCGAGCCGAAACCCCAGTGGCCTGCATCCTCATAAGCGAGAAGTTCGACCTCTGGCCCGCCCGTTGAGGCACGATCGCGCAGATTGCGGGCCATGTCGCAGCCGGGCCAGAGATTGTCCTGCTCGCCACAGATCAGCAGCACCGGTGCCTCGATCCGCTCAATGGCGATGAGGGCATCGGCCCGCCCCTCCGCCGCCGCACGGCTGCCCTCGAACATGTCGAGCATGGTAGCACCCGAAGCCCATTCGTACCACGGCAGCATCTCATAACGCGCATACGGCACTGGTTTGCCGCCGGCGCTCCATGAGGATTTCAGGTCGGACATGTCGACCTGGTCGAAGGAGAAACCCTGCCAGACGACGTCGCTTGGCATGGCCGCGACGACCGCGCCGATCCGCGGATCGCGGCTGGCGAGCAGCAGGGCGCCCTCCGCGCCCTTCGAATGGCCGATCGCTGCGACCGGACCCGGTGCGATGTCCGGCCGCGCGGCGAGCCAGTCCAGCGCCGCGTCGAAGATCTCGAGCGGTACCATGTTGAAGGCACGGTTCGCCTCTCCCGTCGCGGTGTAGCCGGGGTAGAGGACCGAATAACCCTCGGCGGCGAGCTGGCGCGCGTAGGCGTTGCGGAAGTCTTTCAGCCCGCCCTCGGACCCGCCGAGCAGCAGGATGGCTGGTCGCGGTCCTTCGCCTGCGCCGGGATAGAAATTGGCGGGGGTTTCGCCGAGCATGATGCGTTCGCCGCCGCCGCCGGCCTCCGCCACGACGATGGGTCGCGGCTCACGGTTGAACCAGAACCACGCGCCTGCGCCGATGATGGCGAGAAGTATTACGAGGCATCCAATCCCGACCTTGCTCCGTGCCCGCATTCCCCATCCCCTGTTGTGCCCATCCGCAATGTGTAATGGGTAGGGCGGGTATCCCGAGCGAGACAATGATTCTTCGATGAGCAGCGACATCAAGCCTACCGAAGCCGAGGCCGCCAACGAGCTGATGCGGCTGGCGAAGCAGATTGCGCGGCATGATCTGCTTTATCACGCCGAGGACGCGCCCGAGATCACCGATCAGGAATACGATGCGCTGGTCCGGCGCAATGCCGAGCTGGAGGCCGCGTTTCCGCATCTGGTGCGCGAAGACTCGCCGTCGAAGAATGTCGGGCATGCAATCGCGACCTCGCCGCTCTGCAAGGTGACGCACGAGGTCCGGATGATGAGCCTCGACAACGGCTTCTCCGACGAAGAAATTGCAGAGTGGGTCGCGCGCGTGCGGCGCTTCCTCGCGCTGGACGACGACGCGCCGCTCGCCTTCACGGCGGAGGACAAGATCGACGGGCTGTCCTGCTCGCTGCGGTACGAGAAGGGCAGGCTGGTCCGCGGGGCGACGCGGGGCGACGGGCAGGTGGGCGAGGATGTGACGCCCAATGTCACGCATATCGCCGATATCCCGCAGAAATTGGCAACCGACAGCCCGCCAGAGATCTTCGAGGTGCGCGGCGAAGTCTATATGGAAAAACAGGCCTTTGCTGCGCTCAATGCTGCGCAGCAAGAGGCGGGTGGCAAGCTGTTCGCCAACCCGCGCAATGCGGCTGCCGGATCGCTCAGGCAGAAGGATGCGAGCGTGACGGCGCAGCGCCCGCTGCGCTTCTGGGCGCATGGATGGGGGGCGGCGTCGGACGTGCCGGGCGAGACGCAGCATGGTGTGGTCGACAGCTTGCGCGAGTGGGGCTTCCCGATCTCGCCGCTGTTCACCTGTGTCGACGATCTCGCGGGCCTGCTCGCGCATTACGAGACGATCGGCAAGGCGCGGCCCGACCTCCCGTACGAGATCGACGGCGTGGTCTACAAGGTTGACCGGCTGGACTACCAGCAGCGGCTCGGTTTCGTCGCCAAGGCGCCGCGCTGGGCGCTGGCGCACAAGTTCCCCGCCGAACGCGCCGAGACGACTTTGGAGAGCATCGACATCCAGGTCGGGCGCACGGGCAAGCTGACGCCTGTCGGCCGCCTTGCGCCGGTGCTGGTCGGCGGAGTGACGGTGACCAATGTCACGCTTCACAATCGCGACGAGATCGCGCGGCTGGGCGTGCGGCCCGGCGACCGCGTGGTGGTTCAGCGCGCGGGCGACGTTATTCCACAGCTTGTGGAAAACCTTACGCCGGATGCGGACCGCGAGCCCTATGTGTTCCCCGATCACTGCCCCGAATGCGGTAGCGAGGCGGTGGCTGAAGAGGGCGAGGTCGATGTGCGCTGCACCGGCGGGCTGATCTGCCCCGCCCAGCGCACCGAGCGCCTCAAGCATTTCGTCTCCCGCGGCGCGCTCGATATCGACGGGCTGGGGGAGAAAACCATAGATCAGTTCTTCGCGCTTGGCTGGCTGGAAAGTCCGGCCGACATCTTCCGCCTGAAAGACCGCCGCGAGGACATCCTCGCGCTGGAGGGCTGGAAGGAGCGGTCTGTGGACAATCTGTTGAAAAGCATCGAGGCGCGCCGCGAGCCCGACGCCGCGCGGCTGCTGTTCGGGCTCGGCATAAGGCACGTCGGTGCAGTCACCGCGCGCGACCTGATGAAGCATTTCCACGAGTTGCCCGCGCTGCGCGAAGCGGCGGAAAAGGCCCATGGGGGCGATGAAGAGGCGAGCAATTCGCTCACCTCGATCGACGGGATCGGCAGCGTCGTGGTGGAAGCGCTCGGCGATTTCTTCCACGAGGATCACAACAAGGCCGTGTGGGACGACATCCTCACGCAAGTCTACCCGCCGCGCTACGAGGTCGAAACGAAGGACAGCCCGGTTTCCGGCAAGACCGTCGTCTTCACCGGCAAGCTCGAAACCATGAGCCGCGACGAGGCCAAGGCGCAGGCCGAACGACTTGGCGCAAAGGCCAGCGGTTCCGTCAGCGCAAAAACCGACCTGCTGGTCGCCGGACCAGGTGCGGGCAGCAAGCTCAAGAGGGCAGCGGACCTCGGCATCGAGGTGATCGACGAAGCGGGATGGGCCGAAATCGTCGCGGCGGCGGGATCATGATGATCTTCGTAGAGAAATTCACGCTTCCCACCCAATTGGGTGGGGACCTCAGTTCTCCTGTTGGTAAAGCCCGGGGTGCGACCCGAAGGGCTTTTGGAAGCCTTTTCTCCTTGCGGGAGGTGAGCTTGCTCGCCTCCCGCATTTTTCTCAGGCGCGCACCATGCTGACAGAAATGCATCCCACCGCGCTCCGCATTGCCGCGCTTCTGTGCGAGCGAGGCGAGAAGATTGCGGTGGCCGACGGCGCGACGGGCGGGCTGATCGCCGCATCGCTGCTGACCGTGCCGGGGGCGCTCGACTTCTTCGTCGGGGGCGGGGTGGTCTACTCCTTGCGCGCCCGCGACGTGCTGTTCGCCCTGCCGCGCGATGCCTATGCCGGGATGCGCGGCGCGAGCGAGGACTACGCGTTACTGCAGGCGCGCGCCATCCGCGGCAACTTCGGCGCCGACTGGGGCATCGCGGAAAGCGGCTCGGTCGGCGGATCGAGCCACCCGAGCGGCGCGCCTGCCGGCCGCAGCGTCACCGCTATCGTCGGCCCGGACGGCTTCGAGCATGTCGCTGTCAGCGAAACCGGCAGTGAGAACCGCATCGCCAATATGGAAGCTTTCACCCGGGCCGCGCTGGCAGCACTGGAAGGGGCGCTGAGCCGCTGATCAGTCGTTCGGCATGATGTGGATTTCGCGCACCGCCGCCGTATCCGGCTGCGAGATGGCGAAGACCACGGCGCTCGCCACGTCCTCCGGCTGGATCTTGTCGGGCTTTGCCTCGTCGAAGAAGGGCGTGTCGACCATGCCGGGTGTGATGACCGTGCAACGGCCGCCCCATTCGCGCATTTCCTCTGCCAGATTGCCGGCGAAGCCTTGCACGAACCATTTGGTCGCGCCGTAAATCGATCCCTTCAGGTGATCGCGCCCGGCCTTGGAGCCAGTGACGACGAAGTGCCCCTTGGTCTTGCGCAGTTCGGGCAGGGCGGCATGCGCGGTGTAGAGCACAGCAAGGATGTTGAGATGGATCATGTCGTGCCATTCGTCCGGATCGCCCTTTTCGATGCCCGGTGATTCCACGCCTTTGCCGGCGTTCGCATAGACCGCGTCGAGCGCGCCGAATTTTTCGACCGTCTTGCCGATTGCATCGCGCAACTGGTCCTTGTCGGTGACATCGCAGGGCAGGGCGAGAGCGGCGTGACCGATGTCGCTGGCAAGGCGCTCAAGCTTGTCCTGCGAGCGCGCCAGCAGCGCGACGTTCCAGCCATCCTCGGCGGCGGCGCGTGCCGTCGCCGCCCCGATACCTGTCGATGCGCCGGTGATGAGAAGGGTCTTGGCCATGATATATTCCGTGTGTTTCGAAGAGATGCCTCAGGAGTGGGTGAGCGCGGGCTTGGTTCCCCGACAGGCTCGGCCTTGGTGCTTCGCCACAATGTCGCATCTATCCTCGATTGGGCGAAACGAAGCTGATATCCCTCGCGAAAGGGGATCAGGGGGGATTATGTTCGAAGAAATTCGTCGCGGGCGAAAGCAGCGCAAGCTCGACAGGCAGGCGGGCGAAGAAGGCAAACGGCGCATCGCGTCGTGGATCCACGTCTATCGCGGCGATGCCGAGGCGCGCATCCCGCATGACGAGGCCAAGCTGTGCGCGGACATGACGAACGGCTGCTATAGCTGCGTCGGCAAGTCGCACTCCTACAACGGCGTGCAGATCGTGCCCGGCATCAATGCGATGATGATGGAGGAGGGCGGTCTCGACCGGATGGATTACGATCCGGCAACCGGCATCGCGACGGTCGGCGCGTCGGTCACGGTCGAGCAGTTCAAGCGCTTCCTGATCCAGCACGACCGCCGCCTGATCAACTCGGGCAACTACATGAAGCAGACGGTGGTCGGTGCGCTCGCCACCGGCACGCACGGCTTCGGCGACCGCGCCGTGATGGCCGATGCCGTCACCGCGCTGACCTTCCTCGACGATAGCGGAAAGCGCGTACGGCTGAGCCGCGCCGATCCCGACTTTGCCTATGTCGCGCTGTCGTTCGGCACGATTGCGCCGATCGTCGAGCTGGAGCTGGAGACGGCGCCGGTCGAGGCGTTCATCTCGACCAGCCACATCAATCGACTGTCGAAACTGCGCGAGTTGCAGCAAGGCACCATCGCGTCGAACTGGGTTGTATTGCCCTATTCCAATCCGGACGATCCGGTGATGATGCTGGCCACGCTGTCGCCCTGCCAGACGACAGCGCGGGTGGAGAAGGTGCGAGAAGGTGGGGGTTTTCTCGCGCCCGTCGCGCGGTGGATCATCAAGCGCTACCAGAAGCTCGACCGCTTCTTACCGACGCTGCGCCGTCCGCTCCAGCGATTGCTCGACAAGCTCGATCTCGTCCAGCGCGACCAGATCGAGACCGATCCCTACGACCTCGACTATCTTTACGATCCCAAGCCCGGCCTCGCCAGCGAGCGCGCACCAGACATCCTGCGCGGCTGTTTCTCGACCACCTATACTGGATACAATCTCGCCTTTTTCGTGCCACTGGAAAAAGGCCCGGCGGTGGTCAAGTTCATCATGCGCGAGGCTAATGCCCTGCGCGATCTCGGCTTCTTCCTGAAGGGCGTTATCAGCGTGCGCGAATTGCCGGGCAAGTCCGACCTCGTCTTTGCTGCAAACCACGACGGGCCCGTTGCAGCCATCGACCTGTTCGCCGATCCGCGCGATTATGCCTGGCTGGAACGGTTGCAGCGCATGGTGTTGCAATACGAACCCGAGACTCGCCCGCATTTCGGCAAGAGCGCGCTGATCCCGGGTTTTCGGGACTCGCTCGGCGAGAACAATCTCGACCGGTTGATGGCGATCCACCGGAAGCATTATCCCAACGGGCGGCTGATGTTCAGCGAGCGGGTGCGGGCCTTCCTGCAAACCGGCAAACCGCTACCGGGCGAGGCTGCGGCGGACGCGAAGCTCGCCTGAGGATTTTCGGACCTGATTGCGTAGCGCCGCGTTGCCGAGAGTGTGACCAGCTATTTCCGTTTCGTTTTCCTACTTTTGCCTGTGCTTGCCCTCGCGATTTTGGTGACGTGGCTACCGCGCTCGCAGCAGGGGAAGAATGCACCTATCGTCGCGCAGGAAGAGAGCGAGGAGCAGCCGCGCTCCATCGCTCAGATCGAGCTCGAGCTGGAACTGGAAGAGATTGCCGAACGCTTCCCGGGCGAGGTCGGTATCGCGGTCTACGACATCGCGGCGGACCGGATGGCGTCTGCCAATGGCGAGGCGATGCTGCCGCAGCAAAGCGTCAGCAAGCTATGGGTAACGATGACCGCTCTCGCGCAGGCGGACAAGCGCGACCTGGACCTCGGCGAGCGGGTCGTGATCCGGCGCGAGGACCTGACGCTGTTCCATCAACCCATCCGCGACATCGTGCGAACACTGGGCATGTTCAGTTCCGACTATGCCGAGCTGATCGACCGCGCCCTCACGCGCAGCGACAACACCGCCAACGATCGCATCTTGCGCCGCGTGGGTGGGCCGGAAGAAGTCGAGGAGTTCCTCGACGATCGCGACATCGAAGGCGTTCGCTTCGGGCTCGATGAGCGGACCAAGCAGAGCGCTATTGCCGGTCTGACGTGGAACCAGTCCTACAGCTATGGCAACAGCTTCTACGAGGCGCGTGACGAACTGCCCGATGCGGTCCGCAGAAGCGCATTCGACAGCTATCTCGCCGACCCTATCGATGGGGCGACAGCCGAAGGCATAGCGCTTGCCCTAGGTCGCCTGGTGCGCGGTGAACTGCTGTCGTCGGTGTCGACCGAATATCTGCTTCAGATTCTGAGCGAGACGCGCAGCGGGCCGAACCGGTTGAAGGGCGGCCTGCCACCGGGTTGGTCGATCGCGCACAAGACCGGCACCGGCCAGTTCTTCGATGGCGAACAATCGGGCTATAACGATGTCGGAGTGGTCACGTCCGACGGCGGCAACCAGTATGGCGTCGCCGTACTAATCGCCCGGACCCGCGCATCCTATGCGGCGCGTATGGGCATGATGCACGAGGTCGTCCGGGCCATCGAGACGTATGAAAACCGCGAATACGCGTCAGCGGCCAACGCGACCTAGAGCTGCGGAACCCATTTCATCACGCCGCCCGGCAAGGGTGTCCACCAACCTGTCTTGATACCCGCAGCGGCCAGCGTGTCGCTGGTCCATTGATTGCAGGTATTGCCGAGATGATAGGTGCCGGGCGCATCGTAGAAGACATCGTAGGGGGCATAGCCTGCATGCAGTGTGCGCTGGTCGGGCGGCAGGACCTGTTGCTCGATCTCAGCGACAAGGCGTGCATACTGCTCCTTTGTGATATGCAGCGGGCGGATGTCGGCGGACGGAGCTGGGCGGACGTAATGCGCGGCGTGCAGCAGGCCGTCGCCGCCGAAGGCTGCGCCGATGGCCGTGCTCACGCTGAGGTCCGCCCATGTCGGCGTGTTGAGGAAGACCTCGCGTTCACCCCAGCTTACAGAGACATGGGTATAGGGGCGGTCCGGGTTGCCGAGGTCTGCCGCCGGGAAAGCGCCACGCCAGTCCTTCTGCGGCGTGACCAGCGGCATGACGATCCCGGTGTGGATGCCGTTGGTCTCGATGAGGATCTCGACGCCTTGGGTAGGCTCGGCCCAGTCGCCGTTGCGCGGGATCGAACTGCCGATCCAAGTGCCGAGCAGAAAGAGGATCGTGAGCGCCAGCGGCACGCCCAGCAGCCACGCGAGCCAGCGCAGCGTGCGGCTCACCGCACCCGGCTCTTGCGCAGCCAGAGGATCGACCAGTCGCCATTCACCAGCCGCCGCGCAAGCCGGAAGCCAAGCGCGCGATAGGCGCGGCGCACCTGAGCCTCTTGCTTTTCCAGCAGGCCCGCCAACAGTAGGTTCGCACCCGGTGCCATTGCCGCAGCGAATTCGGGCGCGAGCTCGACCAGCGGACCGGCGAGGATATTGGCGATGAAAAGATCGTATGGTCCGCGTGCTTCGAGCAGCGGATCGGCCATGCCGTCCGCTATCACCATCGTCAGCGCACCCGGACCGGCCCCTTGGGGAATGCCATTGAGCTCGCAATTGTCGGCGACCACGCCTGCGCAGACGGCATCGATGTCCGAGGCGGTCGCCTTTGCATTCGGCCACAGGTGCAATGCGGCAAAGGCGAGCAGACCGGTGCCGGTGCCGATATCCGCCACATTGCGCGCCGACACGCCTTCGCGCTTCATCAGGTCGAGCATGGCGAGGCAGCCAGCGGTGGTCTGGTGCTGCCCGGTCCCGAAAGCCTGGCTGGCAGGGATGACAAAGTCGACCAGCTCGGGGTCGGCCGCATGCTCCGGCGTGCGGACATGGAAGCGCCCCGCGCGGATCGGATCGACGCCCTTCTGGCTCTCGACGACCCAGTCGGTATCGGGAAGTTTCTCGACCACCAGCGCGGGTGCCTTGCCTTCGAACAGGGCCGCCACGCGTTTGACGTCGGCTGCCTTTGGCTTTCGGTCGAGATAGACTTCGAATGTCCAGTCGTCCGGCAGGTGGTCGGCGACTTCCATTCCGGTCACCACCCAATCGGCCGGCCAGTCTAGGTCCTCCTCATGGGCGACGAGCGCGGCCTTTGCCTGTTCCTTCGAGCATTCGGCGCAGATCTTCCAGCTGTCAGCCACCCGCAGTTTCCTCCGCGAGGCGCTTGTCGAGCCGCTCGCCAAGCGCGCGGGCATAGGCCTGGCACTGTCCTGCAACGCCGAGCGAACCGCTGCGCAGCTTCTGGATCAGCTGGCTGGCGGAAGGGTGCGGCGTCAGCAATTCGTCGCAGGGCAGGGCAGCGACCTTGTCGAGACTGGAGCGAAACGCGGTGACCACCTCGGGATGATCGCTGAAGCGATAGCTGTCCGCCGACACGGGCGAGAGGCTGTCGACATAGGCAAGGCGGCGGCACACCGGCGGCTCGTCCGGGCCGGAGCAGGCGGCCCAGGTCCAGCTCGTCGCTCCCGGACTATGGCCGGGCGTGAGATGGGCTGTAATCGCAATATCGCCCAAGGTCAGGGTCTCGCCGTCGGCCACGATGCGCGCGACCGCCACAGGCGTCATGTCCGGATGTCCGGCATCGGCCTGCGGATCCTCGGGCGATACCTTGCCGCTCTCTAGAACAGGCGCAGCCTCGGCCGACGCTACAATCTCGGCTCCGGTCGTCCTGGCCAGTACCGCGTGCCCGCCGACGTGGTCGAAATGTTCGTGGCTCGCAAGGATGTAGCGCACATCTCTCGGATCGACGCCGATGCTGCGCAAGTTGGCCAGCACGACCTCGGCCCCTTTCTCGGTCCCGCTGTCGATCAGCACATGACCGGCCGGATCGGCGATCAGGATCGAGGCGATTCCGCAGGTGCCGACGTACCAGCTGTTGCCGAGGGTGCGGAAAGGCGGAGCGGGCTTGTCCCACTCGTCCCACGGCTCGCATTGTTCGGCGAATTGCGTGTAGGAAAGGCCTGCTTGCGGGAGCGCGGGCAGGGCAGCAGGCTGAGTGGTCTGCACTGCCGTGCAGCCGGCCAGCAACAGCAAAGGTGCAATCCTAGCGAACATAGCTGGCTCCATTGGCGTCGAGCGTCGCTCCGGTCATGCTCGGCGGCGCGTCGAGGGCGCAGAATTCGATCAGCTTTCCGATCTCTTCCGGCTGGGCGACGCGGCCGAGCGGAATGTCAGCGAGCAGGCCCGGCCCGCCGCGGCTCTCAAGATAGTCCCCCGCCATGGCCGTATCGGTAAAGCCTGGCGTGATTGCGAAGCTGAGAATATTCTCGCTGGCATACTGGCGCGCTATCGTCTTGTGCATCGCGAGCATGCCACCCTTGGCCGCAGCATAATGCCAATGCGCCGGAGAATCGCCGCGATGACCGGCGCGGCTGGCGACATGGACGATCCGGCCGCCGACGCCGCGCTCCTGCCAGTGGCGCACGGCGAAGCGGCTCAGCTGTGCGGCAGCGGTAAGATTGATCCGCAGCGTATCTTCCCACGCATCGAGCCATTCGATGTCCGAACGGTCGAGCGGGTTGGGATCGAACAGGCCGGCATTGTTGACGAGTACGTCGATCTTTCCGCCCGCCCGGGCGAGCGCGGCTTCCCACAAATCGTGCGGGGCGCCGGGATCGGTGAAGTCCGCCGGGACGGTATCGACAGTGGTGCTGGAGGTCGCCTGGCCGACGATTTTCGCGCCGCGCGCTTCGAGCTGGGTCTTGGCCGCTGCGCCGATTCCGCGCGAGGAGCCTGTGAGCAAGATGCATGTCATGCATCACGCTATTCGGAAATTTGCAGCACTTGTCGAGGCCGCGTGCCTTGCGCGGAGCGCGCACTTCGCTAAGTGGAGCGCAACACGTCAGCTTTTCGGGTGAGAATACATGGCAAACCGGCCAATGGCGCCACATCTGCAAGTCTGGAAATGGGGCCCGCACATGGCGATCTCCATTCTTCACCGCATCACCGGTGACGGCATGGCGACCGTCGGCCTCGGCGTATTGCTGTGGTGGCTGGGCGCGATGGCCGGCGGTCCGGAAGCCTATGCGATCTTCGAAAGCGTCATGG
Organism: uncultured Erythrobacter sp.; assembly: GCA_947499095.1. Classification (GTDB taxonomy): domain Bacteria; phylum Pseudomonadota; class Alphaproteobacteria; order Sphingomonadales; family Sphingomonadaceae; genus Qipengyuania. The sequence goes on along the minus strand of CANMMR010000003.1, from coordinate 331,502 downwards.
GCTCTCCCATCGGCATGATCGTCCTGGTCGGCCTCAGCTGGGCTTTCTTCACCCACATGATGAGCGGCCTGCGCCATTTCGTGCTCGACATCGGTGCGGGCTATGAACTCGACACCAACAAGACGTGGTCGATCGTGGCACCGCTGATCGCCCTGTTCCTGACGGCCGCGCTGTGGGCCGTCATCTTCCTCAATCTCCTGAAGTGAGCCGCAACCATGGGTAACGGAACCTCCATCGGACGCGTGCGCGGGCTCGGCTCGGCACATGAAGGCGCGCATCACTGGCTGGTGCAGCGCTTCACCGCCATCGGCAATCTGGTGCTTATGCTATTCCTCGTCATCAGCCTCGCGCTGCTGCCGAGCTATGATTACGCGACCATGACCGGCTGGGCCTCGCAGACGCTGCCCGCCACGGCGCTGGCGCTGCTGGTGATCTCGGTCTTCTGGCATGCACGGCTGGGCCTGCAGGTGCTGATCGAGGATTATGTTCACGATGCCGGCACCAAGTTCGGCACTCTCGTCCTTCTCAATCTTGCAACCATCGGCGGCGCGGCCTTCGGCATCGTGTCCATCGCGCGCCTCGCCCTTGGAGGAGCCGCCTGATGGCCAGCAGCGACACTTTCACCATCGGCGATCGCGCCTACCCTATCGTCGACCATACGTATGACGTCGTCGTCGTGGGCGCCGGCGGCAGCGGCCTTCGCGCCACCATGGGCACTGCCGAGGTGGGGCTGAAGACTGCCAATATCTCCAAGGTCTTCCCCACGCGTTCGCACACCGTGGCAGCCCAAGGCGGTATCGCGGCTTCGCTGGGCAACAATTCGCCCGACCACTGGTCCTGGCACATGTATGATACCGTGAAAGGCTCCGACTGGCTCGGCGACCAGGATGCGATCGAATATCTCGTGCGCGAGGCCCCGCAGGCAGTCTACGAGCTTGAGCACGCAGGCGTGCCCTTCAGCCGCAACGAGGACGGCACGATATACCAGCGGCCGTTCGGCGGTCACATGCAGAACATGGGCGAAGGCCCGCCGGTGCAGCGCACTTGCGCCGCCGCCGACCGTACCGGTCACGCCATGCTGCACGCGCTCTACCAGCAGAGCCTGAAATACGATGCGGATTTCTTCATCGAGTATTTCGCGCTCGACCTGATCATGAAGGACACGCTCGAGGGCAAGGTCTGCGTCGGTGTGATTGCGATGTGCCTGGATGACGGCACGATCCACCGCTTCCGCGCCAAGGCGGTGGTGCTGGCCACCGGCGGCTATGGCCGCTGCTATTTCACCGCGACCAGCGCCCACACCTGCACCGGCGACGGCGGCGGCATGGTGCTGCGCGCAGGATTGCCGCTGCAGGACATGGAGTTCGTGCAGTTCCACCCGACCGGCATTTACGGCGCGGGCGTGCTCATTACCGAAGGCGCGCGCGGCGAGGGCGGCTACCTTACCAATTCGGAGGGCGAGCGCTTCATGGAGCGCTATGCGCCGAGCGCGAAGGACCTCGCATCGCGCGATGTCGTGAGCCGCTCGATGGCGCTGGAAATGCGCGAAGGGCGCGGCGTCGGTCCGGAGAAGGACCACATCTACCTCCACCTCGACCACATCGATCCCGCCGTGCTGGCCCAGCGCCTGCCGGGCATTACGGAGAGCGGCAAGATCTTCGCCGGCGTCGACCTGACGCGCGAGCCGCTGCCGGTGACGCCGACGGTGCATTACAATATGGGCGGCATCCCCTGTAACTTCCATGGCGAGGTGATGGCGGGCGACAAATCCGATCCGGAAAAGATCGTCCCCGGCCTGTTCGCCGTCGGCGAGGCGGCCTGCGTTTCGGTCCATGGCGCAAACCGCCTCGGCTCGAATTCGCTGATCGACCTCGTTGTGTTCGGCCGCGCGACCGGCCACCGCCTGCGCGACCTGATCAAGCCCGGCACCAGCCATGACGAGCTGCCCGGCGACAGCGCCGAAATGTCGCTGAGCCGTCTCGACCACTTCCGCTATGCCGACGGCGACACGCCGACCGCGACGCTGCGCGCCGACATGCAAAAGACCATGACCCGCCACGCGGCGGTCTTTCGCGACAGCAAGCTGATGGCCGAGGGTGTCGAAAACCTCAAACAGATCAACAAGCGGATGGAGGACGTGAAGGTCTTCGACCGCTCGCTCATCTGGAACAGCGACCTTATCGAAACGCTCGAGCTCGACAATCTCATGGCGCAGGCCAATGTGACCATGGCATCGGCGGAAAACCGCAAGGAAAGCCGCGGTGCCCACGCGCATGAGGACTTCCCCGAGCGCAACGATGCCGAGTGGATGAAGCACACCATAGCATGGTTCGACGGCTGGGGCGGAAACGGCGGCGGCGTGAAGATCGACTACCGTCCGGTCCACGAATACACGCTGACCGACGACATCAAGTACATCGAGCCGAAGAAGCGGGTGTATTGAATCGGAAGCCCGGAACCTGGAGGTCGCACCCCTACAGAATTGAGGTCACTCCGTGGCTTCAGATGTCTTGTCTAGAAGAGATACTCCTTGCCCGTGGAGCATACATTGCAGCTGTTGGCGTATTGGAGACTGGCTTGACCGAGACAGCGATCAGGCTTTCCCGCTATGAGGAATACTTCTCGCTGCGTGAGACCTTTCCAACACGCCGAGGGCAAAGACTCAAATTTCTCTTGGATTCTTGCAAGGTTGCTGGACCGCTGGGTGATTGGGCTCCTTTGCTTGAACAGTTCGTGAAGCGCCTACAAGCTTACTCGCAATTGCGCGACATACTCGCTCATGGTGGACAATCGGCGCTGTCGGGAAGCGGAAATTCCGATACTCTAATCAAATTTAAAGATTACTATTCGGCACGTGGCGGAGCGGAGTTTCGCCTCGGGCCAATTGCACTGTCCGTGCTTGAGCGAAAGCTTCACAGGCTTGTCGCACCGCGAGGGTCTGGTCTACGCTCTATCCGAGGCTCTATGAAAGGATCGATCCTCTCAATTTCGGTACCGCGTAGATTCCGAAGGCTCCCGCTCTTGTGTGGTCAGGATGCCTCTCGGATTCCAGTGGGTTCTTCGCACAGCGTACCTAACTCAACCCCGTGCACTTTTGTTATCGACGCTCAATCCAGCGCTTCATCGATATCCATGCGGTTGTGGATGATCCTAACGACATCGACCACCGCGCTGTCTGTCAGATAGAAGATCAGGTGCTCGCCGCTTGGTGCCTTGCGAAAGGCACCATGACGTCCGCGATACTCCGGATAGCTCCGCGGAAAATCACACACCCGCAAAAGCCGATCCTCGATCGCACGCACGTAATCATCGGCCTGATCGACGCCCCGGCGTTCTGCGGTGGCGAGCCAGATTTCAGCAAGGTCGAGCCTCGCCGCCTCGCGCAGCTGAAAGCGCATCAATCGGCCTTGTAATTCGCACGCATCTCTCGGAGGAAGCTGTCGAAATCGAACGACCGCGCCGGGCCGCTGTCCAGCCCTTCCTTCAGCGCCCGGTCCAGCGCCTCGCGCTTGGCATCCTGCGCGATGTATTGGCGCATCGCCTCGCGCACGACTTCGCTGGTGGAACCGAATTCGCCGCTTTCGACTTTCTTGCGGGCGAAGTCGGTGTAAGGTTTGCCCAAAGCTATTGACGTGTTCTTGCCTGCCATCCACCAGCGTTACCAAAAATTGGTAACATCGACAACGCGAGTTGGCGCCATTCTGGGTGTATTCCTGTCGGCTGCCTGCGCGACCGGGCCGACAGCGCCGTCGCCCGAGCTGAGCGCACCGCCGTTCTACACCAAGCAGGTTGTCGCGCGCGGCATCCCGATCCTCTCCTCCGCCAAGGTCAGCGACGACGCGCTATTCGCCGCGCGCAACATGACGCAAGGAATCTTTGCGCATCGCCCCGAACTCGCCGAATGGCTGGCGGCGAACGATTACCGCGTGGCGATCATGGCGGTGGACGAGGCGCTGCTCGACCTGCCGGAGAATGCCGACTGGACCAAACCCGCCTTCGACGACCCGCGCCTGACGCGGTGCGAGCGCAAACTCTACGACACGCGTATCGGGCGGCTGTCGGACCGCGAATATTGGGACAACCGCGCTCGCGCGATCGGGGGTGAGCGCACTGTAGGCTCCGAGGAGGATGTGCTCGGCCTGCCTGTCAGCCGCTATTTCGGTGAGACGATCTTCGTCCACGAGATGGCGCACAATGTCCTATTTGCGATCCATGCCGTCGATCCGGCGCTCTACGCGCGGGTGCAGGCGGCGTATGACAATGCGCTTGCGACCAATCTCTGGCTCAACGAGTACACCACCACGACTATCCAGGAGTACTGGGCGGAAGGCACGCAGTTCTGGTTCGATTCCAACCGCCTGCAAGCCTTCGATGGGCGGCGCATCCTGAACCACCAGGACCTCGCCGAGTACGACCCGCAGCTCTATGCAGCGCTAGCCGAGGCGTATGGCGACAATCATCGCCTCGACAGCGACCCCTTCTGGCAGCACCCGGCGCGCGTCCCGCCCGGACCGCCGCCGGAGAACACCGCCGAGGAGTGTTAGTCGGCCGGCTGCTCCACCCGCCGTGCATCGACGATTACCACCGGAGCGGCCAGCATCTGGCCTTTCATCCAGCCTTCGCCCTTGTCGGGATCGGTCGGCATCGCGTGGATCGCATGCACCACGTCCATTCCGTCGACCACGTAGCCGAACACGGCATAGCCCGCCCGCTCGTTCGGATCGTCGCTATCGGGCATCGCATCCAAGCCGGTCTGGTCCTTGACCATGTTCGAGAAGTCGCCGGTCGCCGTGCCCGGTTCGAGCCGCGCCATTGATAGCGCGCCATCGGTGTGACTGAGATCGGTCTCGCCTGTTGGCTCATGCGCGATGCCGGGCAGAATACGGTCGGGGTCGTTTTGCGTGCCGGCCTGGATCAGGCCGTCGGGCGGTTCGCCGTAATCGAGACTCATCGCGCGATAGAAAACGGTGCCATCGAACCGGTTCTCGTCGACATAGCGCAAGAAATTGGCCGCGGTGATCGGAGCGCGCTCGGTCTCCAGCGCCACGGTGATGTCGCCCGCGGTCGTCTCCAGCACGACGAGTTCGGTCACGGGAGCGGGGAGGGCATCGGTACCGGCGTCCTGCGCGGCGAGGGGCGCGGCGCAAAGGGCGAGGGCCGCAAGGGCGAGTCGGTTGGTCATGCCACACATCATGACACGGCGGGCGATCAGATCACACCCGCGATTAGCCCGCGTTCGGCTGCTTCCTCGCACGGGATGTACCAGTTGTCCGGTGCCTTCTCGCGGACCTCTTCGAAATCCACTTCGGAGTTTTCGGTGATCTCGCGGAAGCCCATTTCCTCGATGTCGATCGAATGCTCGATCTCGTTCAGCGCGGCCTTCAGCTGCGCCATGCAGCTCCGCAAGGGACCGTTGAGATTGATCGTCTTGGCGATCTGGCGCTCGTGCAGCAGGATGCTCGAGCCCTTGGTGAAGTACCGGCACTCGACCGGGAAACCGGCCATGAAGGTCGCGCCGACGGAATAGACCGCCGCCTTGCCGAGGAAATAGATCGTCCGCCCGGCATCGCGGATCAGCCGCACATCGTCCGCCATGGCGCGGGCGACTTCGGGATTGCCGCCCAGGGTCGTCATGGCAATCACCAGCGGCCCATCCTGCGGCGCGGCGCTGAGCTGGTTGCGGAATTCGGCATACATTGCCTCGTCGACGCTCCCGATGAGTCGCAACTGCGGCGCTGTCAGGATTTTCTGGCGGTCGGCGTCGTTCATCGGGTCGCTTGGTCCTTTTGCAGATCGCAAGGGCTTAGCGTTCCGCTCCGAACAGTGTTCCATGCTATGCTATCCGCATAAAAGGTTTACATGCGTAGTCGAACTGGCTACAAGCGTAATCGATACAGAATACGCCCAGGGAGCAAATGGATGGCAAAGCGCAATGACGCGCCCGGTGACCGGATCAGCGAAGCCGAACATGCGGTGATGGAAGTGCTGTGGGAAAACAGCCCCTTGAGCGCATCGGACGTGTGCGACCGGGTCTGCGCGCAGCGTGACTGGTCCATGCCGACCGTCAAGACGCTGCTCAGCCGCCTGGTCTCGAAAGGCGCGCTGGGGACGGAGCCGCTGGGCCGCAAGTTCCTTTACCACCCGCTTATCGAAAGGTCCGACTATGTCGGCACCGAATCGCGCCGCCTGGTCGAACGCCTGTTCGGCGGCCGTGCGGCTCCGCTGTTCGCGCATCTCGCCGAGAACGAGGCGCTCAGCGACAAGGATCTCGACGAGATCGAAGCGCTCTTGAGGGAGATGCGCAGATGACCGAGCTTTTGCGAGAATATTGGGACTGGTTCCTGCTCGATACGCTGTTGTGGACCGGCGCGCTGATCGCGCTGGTGCTGCTGGTGCGGCGGCCGGTCGCGCGTCACTTGGGAGTAGGTGCGGCTTATGCGCTGTGGGCGCTGCCTGCGCTGCGCCTGATCGTCCCGCCGATGACGCTGCCCGCCTGGATGGCGCCCGCGCCGTCCGCGACGCTCGAGCCGATGGCATCCGACGCCGGCAGATTCGCCGAGCCGCAGTTTGCCACCTCTGCTCCTGCCGACATGGCTGTGCCGCTGCAGACGCTGCCCGAGCCGACCGATTTTACCACGCCGCTGGCGATCCTTTGGCTGCTCGGCGCAAGCATCTTTCTCGTTCGCCGCTTCTGGCTTTATGCCCGGCTGCGCGAAGAGTTGCTGGAAGACGCGGTGCCGGTGGGCGAGGTCGGGACCATCCGGCTCATCGAAACGCCCGCTATTTCCGGCCCGCTGGCTTTCGGTGTGCTCGACAAGGTGATCGCATTGCCGTCCGGCTTCATGACTGCCCGCGACCGCATCGCCCGCGATCTGGCGATCGAGCACGAGTTGGCACATCATCGCGGGCACGACCTGCTCGCCAACATACTTTTGCAACCGCTGTTCGCCGCGCACTGGTTCAACCCGCTCGGATATATGGGCTGGACCGCACTGCGCCGCGACCAAGAAGCTGCCTGCGATGCCCGCGTCGTCGCCGCTCGTCCTCGCGAGGAGCGTGCGGTCTACGCCGGAGTTATCGCCGATTTTGCACGCCGCCCGCAGGCAGCCCCGCGCCCCGCGCTTGCTGCCCCGATGGCGTGCCCGGTTTTGGGGGACAAATCCATCATTCACCGTTTGAGGAATTTGTCCATGGAAGACGTATCGAACCGCCGCCGCATGGTTGCGCGTTCCACCATCGCCGCTTCGTTGCTGGCCCTGCCGATGACCGCGTCCATCGGCTATGCCAGCGCGACTGCCGCACCCGCCGACGATGGTGAGGCCATTGCGGCTTTCCTGCCCGAAGTGCCGCTGGCACCCCCGGCTCCGCCGCCGCCGATGCCGCCGGAAGCACCGCTGGCTCCCGAGCCGCCCGAAGCCCCCGAAGGGTGGTCGGACAAGGGACGCGAGGAATTGCATGAAGAGCTGCGCGAGCAGCGGCTTAAGCGGCAGGAGGAGCGCCGCGAATGGCGTGAGGAGCAGCAGGAGGAGATGCGCGAAGCTCGCCTCGAGGCTCGCCTGGAATGGGAAGAGGGCCGCAAGGAATGGGCACGCGACCGCGTCGCCTATGCCGAGGGCCGCATCCAGTGGGCGGAAGGTCGCAAGCAATGGGCCGAAGGGCGCGTGCAACATGCCGCAGCCCGGCAGGACCGCGCCGAAGCGCACGCCTATGCCATGAGCGATGCCGAGATCGAAAAAATCGAGAAATCGGTCGAACTCGCCATGCGCCACGTGCCGGAAGTGGTGGAATCGTGCCGCTATCCCGATGCGCCGGTCACCAGCATCGAGGGCCGCGACGGCCGCGTGACGATGTATATCTGCGAAACGGCCGGCGACCGGTTGGCTCTCAAGGCGCTGAAGCAGGCGCGGGCGGGTATTGCGCACAGCACCAACCTTTCCGCCGAAACGCGCCGCGAGGTGCTGCGCGACCTCGACCGTGAGATCGCCGAACTTTCTCGCTAAAGGTTCGTGAGAACAATCTGAAGGCGGCTATCGTATGCCCGATGGCCGCCTTCAGTGCGTTTTCAGCCGACGTTGGTGATGTTGTCGCAGGCGCGGTCGTCGCCCTGCAGGCCGAGCCGTAGCGCCTCGCTGCGCTGGCGGCTGGTGCCATGAGTGAAGTTCTCGCTGGAGACGCGCCCGCCGGTCAGCCGGTCGTCGCCGATGGCGGCAGCGGCCTGCATGCCTTCCTCGATATCGCCCGGCTCGATGAGATTGCGGTTCTTGCCGGCCCAGACGCCGGCGTAGCAGTCGGCCTGCAGTTCCATCAGCACATTGAGCTGGTTTGCGCGGCGCGGGTTCTGCTGCTGCGCGCTGCGGATCTGGCCGGAGATGCCGGTGATGGTCTGGACATGATGGCCATACTCGTGCGCTACCACGTACAGGCGGGCAAAATCGCCCTGATTGCCGGCCATCCGAGCTAGCTGATCGTAGAAACTCGTATCGATATAGATGCGTTGATCTGCCGGACAGTAGAATGGGCCCATACCGCTGGACGCGGCACCGCATGCAGTCTGGAAGCGCCCGCTGGCAAACCGCAGACCGGGTTCCTGGAATTGATCTCCGAACCCCTGCTCCTGGAAAGTCCGCGCCCAGGTTTCGTTCAGCGAAAGCAATGCATTGCAGGTCTCGGTGGCGTATTGGTTCGACGTGCAAAGCGCCTGTTCGTCCTGCGTACCCGGCCCTTGCGAGGCCTGGCTCTGCTGGACGCTCTCGACGGTCGCGGCGGTCTGCATCGGGTCGAGACCAAATACGAAATATCCAAGCGCCGCGATGATGATCGTGCCGCAGCCAAGACCGCCGGCCTTGCCGACGCCGCCCCCGGCACTGCCCACATCGATCTTGCTGGTATCGAACGGATTGAGACGCATCGCTTCCCCCTTCTATGGCCGCTTTACAGCGCACCCCTTGTGCGCGATGGCCCTCGCATTGTCACTACAACGCTCGGAGGCCCAAATGTTTCTTCAAGGTAAGCGCGCGCTCGTCACCGGTTCCACCAGCGGCATCGGCCTCGCCATTGCGCGGGCGCTGCATGGCGAAGGGGCGGAGGTGATCCTCAACGGTTTCGGCGACGAGGGCGAGATCGCGATCCTGTGCGAGGAACTGGGCGGAGCGGCGCATTTCGGAGCCGACCTGACCGATGTCGCCGCGGTAGAAGCGATGATGGCCGATGCGGGCACAATCGACATCCTCGTCAACAATGCGGGCGTCCAGCATGTCTCGCCCGTAGAAGACTTTCCGGTCGACAAGTGGAACCTTATCATTGCGCTCAACCTTACCGCCGCGTTCCACACGACGCGGATCGCCGTGCCGGGAATGAAGACGAAGGGCTGGGGCCGTATCATCAACACCGCCAGCGCCCATTCCAAGGTCGCAAGCCCCTTCAAGAGCGCATACAACGCCAGCAAGCACGGCATCGCGGGTTTCACCAAGACCATCGCACTCGAACTCGCCGAGCATGGCGTGACTGCAAACTGCATCAGCCCCGGCTATGTCTGGACCCCGCTGATCGACGGCCAGATCCCCGACACGATGAAAGCCCGCGGCCTGTCCCGTGAGGAGGTCATCAACGACGTGCTGCTGGTGAAGCAGGCGACCAAGAAATTCGTCCAGCCCGAGGAAGTTGGCGCACTCGCTGCATTCCTCTGCCGCGACGAGGCGCAGAACGTCAACGGAGCCAACTGGAGTGTGGATGGCGGCTGGACGGCGGAGTAGCCTTCTTGTCCGGAATACAGATAGTATTTTTGGCCGCTATGGCTGCTAGCCTACTTGCGAGCTTAGCGGTCGCAGCGGCGGCGCTGCGTGAGCGGGGGTTGCCGTGGAAACCGTTCTGGGCGCTCCTCGCTTTGATCGGAGTTGGCGGCGGCGCGATGGTATTGTCGCAGCCGGACCAGGTTTATTGGTACTTCGGCATAGCCTTGCCGACCGCATCGTTTACGGCCGCAGACGGAAGCTGGCAGCCGCAGATGATCCGCCTGATGTTTCCGCTCGGAGCCGTCATGGTCGCTGTGAGGCTGATCATCTACCGCTCCCGACGGCAAGAGGCACAGGATCGGCACTAGCGAGAATCCGGAACCGTCGTTACATGGGCCGCCACATTCCCCCCGGCAGGCGATTCTCCACGTGGCAAATTTCGACATCCCCCTCGGCCTTACTTTCGATGACGTTCTGCTGGTCCCGGCAGAGAGCGAGATTCTGCCGTCGATGGCCAAGACTGCCACGCAGCTGACCCGCGAGATCGCGCTCAACATCCCGGTCATCTCCAGCGCGATGGACACGGTGACAGAAGCGGACATGGCCATCGCCATGGCGCAGCTCGGCGGGATCGGCGTGCTGCACCGCAATTTCGAAGTTGAGGATCAGGCCGCCGCCGTTCGCGCCGTGAAGCGCTATGAAAGCGGCATGGTGGTCAATCCGATCACCATCAATCCCGAAGCCACGCTGGGCGAGGCGCAGGACATCATGGCGAAGAACCGCATCAGCGGCATTCCCGTAACCGACCGCAGCGGCAAGCTGGTGGGCATCCTGACCAATCGCGACGTGCGCTTCGCCGAAAATCCTCGGCAGCCGGTCAAGGAGCTGATGACGACCGACAACCTTGCCACCGTGCCGCTCGGCACCGGGCAGGACGAGGCTCGCAAGCTGCTGCACCAGCGCCGGATCGAAAAGCTGCTGGTCGTCGACGACAGCGGCCGCTGCGTCGGCCTGATCACGGTCAAGGATATCGAGAAAGCGGTCGCGTACCCCGAAGCGACCAAGGACGAGCAGGGCCGCCTGCGTGTCGCCGCGGCGACGACGGTGGGCGACAAGGGGTTCGAACGGACCGAGGCGCTGATCGATGCCGGGGTGGACGTGGTCGTGATCGATACCGCGCACGGGCACAACAAGGATGTCGCGCGCTCGGTCGAGCGGGTGAAGAAACTCTCCAACAGCGTGCAAGTGATCGCCGGCAATATCGCGACGGGCGAGGCCGCCAAGGCGCTGGCCGGGGCCGGCGCGGATGCTGTGAAGGTCGGCATCGGGCCGGGATCGATCTGCACCACGCGCGTGGTCGCGGGCGTCGGTGTACCGCAGCTCACCGCGATCATGGACTGCGTCGAGGAAGCCGAGAAGCACGGCGTGCCCGCGATTGCCGACGGCGGTCTGCGGACCAGCGGCGATGCGGCCAAGGCGCTTGCCGCCGGGGCCTCAACCATCATGGTCGGATCAATGCTGGCAGGTACCGAGGAAGCGCCGGGCGAAACCTTCATCTATCAGGGTCGCAGCTACAAGGCCTATCGCGGGATGGGCAGTGTCGGCGCGATGGCGCGCGGCAGCGCCGACCGCTATTTCCAGGCCGATGTCAGCCAGCAGAAGCTGGTGCCCGAAGGCATCGAGGGGCAGGTGCCTTACAAGGGCCCGACCAGCGCGGTGGTCCACCAGCTCGTCGGCGGGATCAAGGCGGCGATGGGCTATACCGGGAGCGCCACGATCGAAGAGCTGAAGCGCGCGAAATTCGTGCGCATTACCAATGCCGGCCTGACCGAGAGCCACGTCCACGACGTGTCGATCACCCGCGAGGCACCGAATTATCCGACGCGCTGATCGCCGGGCTGCGACATGACCCCTGCGGCGCGGGTCCAGACCGCTATCGAACTGCTCGACGCGATCATCGCCTCCGCGCGTGCTAAAGGCGCGCCGGCGGACCGGATTTTGGCGGACTGGTTTCGCGGGCACCGCTTTGCCGGATCGAAGGACCGCCGCGCCATTCGCGAGTTGGTGTTCGGCGCCATCCGCGCCTGCGGACCGGTGCCGGAAAACGGACGCGCGGCAATGCTGCGTCTCGCGGAGATCGATCCGGCTATTTCGCCGCTGTTCGACGGGTCGAAATACGGACCGCCTGCGCTAGGTGCTAATGATGCGGCAGCCGAGGGCGGGATCGCGCCGACTTGGCTGGAACAGAAGCTCGCCGCATCGCAAATCGAGCGCGACGAGGCGGCGGCGCTGCTCGACCGCGCTCCGCTCGACCTGCGGGTGAATACGCTCAAAGCCGATCGCGCGACCTTGCAGCTGCCGGTCGAAAGCCACCCCACCGATGCGCCGAACGGCCTGCGGCTCGAACCCGGCACGCCGGTCGAACAATGGGAGGCGTTCCGCGACGGCCGGATCGAAGTGCAGGACACGGGCTCGCAGATCGCCTGCCTCGCGGTCGGCGCGCAGCCAGGTGAGGTGGTGATCGACCTGTGCGCCGGGGCGGGCGGCAAGACGCTCGCGCTCGCTGCGACGATGGACAATCTCGGCACGCTTATAGCAGCCGATACCGATCGCAATCGCCTGTCGCGCCTTGCTCCGCGTGCGGAGCGGGCGGGTGCGACCAATATCGACACCCGGCTGCTCGATCCGAAGAAGGAACGCGAAGCGCTGTCCAACCTGATGGGGAAGGCCGATGCGGTGCTGGTCGATGCGCCCTGCTCGGGCACGGGCACGTGGCGGCGCAATCCCGAAGCGCGCTGGCGGCTGGACGAGGCTGAGCTAACGCGCCTCGCCGAGGTGCAGGCTTATCTGCTCGATCTGGCGCGAGAACTCGTTCGGCCCGGCGGACGCGTCGTCTATGTCACCTGCTCGCTGCTGGACGAGGAGGGCGCGGACCAGTTCGACGCCTACCTTGCGCGGCACGATGATCTTGAAGCTCAGCCTCCGGCGCTGCCTGCCGGTCGCCCGCGCGGGAACGGGGTGCGTCTCACGCCGTATCACGATGGAAACGACGGATTTTTCATCGCCTGTGCAGGAAGGGCATGATACCACGCGTATCATGGCCGAACCGTCAGCCCCTGCACGCCGATCCCCGATGGAGACGATAATGCGCTTTGCCCCAGCCGCCGCTGCCCTTTCCCTGGCTCTTGCCATGACGGCCAGCGTGGGTTGGAGTGCGGAGCGCGATCCCGATCCGCGCGCGGCGATGCTGATTGCCGAGGGGCAGACCGCGCTGCAGGGCGGCGATGTCCAGGGCGCGATCGACGCGTACGAGGCCGCGCTGGTCGTCGATCCCGGCTATACGCCGCTTTATCTGCGCCTCGCCGAGGCGGCCCGGGCCGACCAGATGCAGGGCAAGGCGATCCGTTATTACCGCGAAGTGCTGAACCGCGAACCGCGCAATTACGCGGCGATGTCGGGCGAGGGCGAGGCGCTGCTGGAAAAGGGCGCGCTGGAAAAGGCCCGCGCCAATCTCGCGCGGCTGGAATCGGCCTGCGGCAAGACCTGCCCCGAAACCCAGCAACTCGCCGCCGCGCTGGCGATCGGCCCGAAGCAGGCAGTGCAGACGGCCGAGGCGACGATCATCTTGGAGCCGCAACCGCAGTCCAACTGACCGCCGGCTGATCGACCCTCAGACGAGTTCCCGAAAAGCGTCCAGCACCGCGCGGTAGACGCGTTTCTTGAACGGTACGATCAGCTCCGGCAAATCTTCCGGATCGGCCCATTTCCAGTCGCAGAATTCGGGCGGGTCGTGCGCTTCGAGATCGACGTCCGCGTCGGTGCCGGAAAAGCGGACGAGGAACCAGATCTGCTCCTGCCCGCGATATTTGCCGCCCCACAGCTTGCCCATTAGTTCCTCGGGCAGGTCGTAGCGGATCGGTTCTTTCGTGCTATCGAGCAGGGTGACAAGCTCCGCACGCACGCCGGTTTCCTCGGCCAGCTCGCGCAAGGCGGCTTCCCGCAAGTCCTCGCCCTCGTCGACGCCGCCCTGCGGCATCTGCCACCAGTCGCCCTCGCGATTGTCGATGCGGCGACCCACGAAGACCTTGCCCTGGGCATTCACCAGCATCACCCCCACGCAGGGCCGGTATGCAAGCGGTTCGTTCACTTGTAGCGCTCCACCATCAGTTTGGTCGCGTCGAGAAAGGCTTCCAGATCGCGTTGTCCGCTCGGGATTGCCTTCCGCAGGGTTGTGAAACCGTGAATGATGCCCGGAAATTCGAGATAGACGACTTCGGTCCCCAGGCTGACGAGGTGCGAGGCGTATTCGCGCCCGCTATCGCGCAAGGGGTCGAGCCCGGCGGTGCAGACAACGGTCGGCGGCGTGTTCGAGCAATCGCCGACCATCGGCGTATGGCGCGGATCGTTGGCATCGCCGCCATATTGCTCGGTAAACCAGCTCATTGCCGCGCCGGTCAGCAGGAAACCTTCCGCGAATGCCGCGAGGCTCGAATGCTGCGACACGTCGCTTGCGACCGGATAGATCGGGGCCTGCACGATCACCGGCGCATCCGCCGGCTCGTTCATCAGCTGGTTGGTGGTGACGATGGTCAGGTTCCCGCCGGCGCTGTCGCCGGTGATGACCAGCCCGGTGATCTCGCGGCCAAGCTCGGCGGGCGATGACGCCACCCAGCGGGCCGCCGCTTCGCAATCGTCGGGCGCGGCGGGGAAGGTATGTTCGGGCGCAAGGCGATAGTCGACCGACACCACCGGCAAGTCGAGGTGATGCGAAATCTCGCTGCACAGGGCGTGGTACACGTCGAGATCGCCGATCACGAAGCCGCCGCCGTGGATGAAAATCACGCAAGGCCCTGCCTCGCGGCTCTCTTTCGTGTCGTAGAAGCGCAGCGGGATCTCGCCCGCTGGGCCGGGACAGGTGAGGTCCTTGATCACTGCCAGCTTGCGCGGCTCGCTCTCGGCCACGGCACCCAGCGCCTTCATCTGCTGGCGACCCTCGACCGCGCCGACTTCCTCGACGCTCTGTCCGCCCATCTGCTCCAGCATGTCGAGGAAACCCCGCACATCGTCGCGGACATAGTGTTCGGTGTCTGCCATCGTCTCTCTCCCATTCTCGTTGCGTTTCGAGACTTACCGTATCGGCTGCGCTTTTCCAGCGTGCATTTTCTCGCTAGCAGAGATTCTTGATTGCGAGAGGATGGGGTGCCTCCTAGGTGCGGCTCCCCAATGGAAAAGGCACGCGGATCATGCGTGCCAGACAAGGATTTACGGATGGCAACAGCCGCCACCACGCCGCAGGACTCCGCGTCCTCCACCCCCGATGCCATCGTCGTCCGCTTCGCCGGAGACTCGGGCGACGGGATGCAGCTGACGGGCGGCCAGTTCACGCTGTCCACCGCGCTGGCGGGCAACGACCTTGCGACCTTCCCCGATTTCCCCGCCGAGATCCGCGCGCCGCAGGGCACGCTGTTCGGCGTGTCGGCCTTCCAGATCAATTTCGGCAGCCGGCAGATCAACACGGCGGGCGACGCGCCCGATGTGCTGGTGGCGATGAACCCCGCCGCGTTGAAGGTGAACCTCGCGGCGCTGAAGCCCGGCGGGTTGATCATCGCCGACACCGGCGCCTTCACGAAGCGCAATCTCGACAAGGCGCATTACGAGGCCAATCCGCTGGAAGATGACAGCCTCGCCAAATACGACGTGCTGGCCTTCGACATCAGCGAGAAGACGATCGAGGCGGTCAAGCCCTTCGGCCTCGGCAACAAGGATGCGCTGCGTTCCAAGAACATGTGGACGCTGGGCCTGGCGCTGTGGATGTTCGGCCGCTCGCGCCAGCCGATCCACGACTGGCTGAAGGCCAAGTTCAAGTCCAAGCCCGACATTGCCGATGCCAATATCGCCGCGCTCGATGCAGGCCATGCCTTCGGCGAGACGGCGGAGCTGTCCGGCCCGATGCGGCAGATGGAAATGCCGCCGGTCCAGAGCGAGCCGGGCCTTTATCGCACGATCACCGGCGCGGAAGCCGTGTCGCTCGGTCTTGTGGCGGGCGCGCAGCTCGCCGAACTACCGATGTTCTTCGGCGGCTATCCAATTACGCCCGCCAGCGCGATCCTCCACCACCTTGCGCGGCTTAAGGAGTACGGCGTCACGACCTTCCAGGCGGAGGACGAGATCGCCGCGATCTGCGCTGCCATCGGGGCGAGCTATGCGGGGCAGCTGGGCGTCACCAGCTCGTCCGGCCCCGGTATCGCGCTGAAGACCGAAGCCATCGGCCTCGGCATCATGACCGAGCTGCCGCTGGTAATCGTCAATTCGCAGCGCGGCGGGCCGAGCACCGGCCTGCCGACCAAGACCGAGCAGAGCGACCTCTACCAGGCGGTCTATGGCCGCAACGGCGACGCGCCGATGCCGGTGATCGCCGCGCGCAGCCCGTCGGACGCGTTCGAGGTGGCCATCGAAGCCTGCCGCATCGCGACCGAATACATGACCCCGGTCATGCTGCTGACCGATGGCTACATCGCCAATGCCGCCGAGCCGTGGAAGGTGCCGAACCCGGCCGATTTTACGCCGTTCCCCGCGCAATTCCTCACCGAACCGCGCGGCGAGAAACTGCTGCCGTACAAGCGCAACGAAAAGGGCGCGCGTCCGTGGATCAAGCCCGGCACGCCCGATATGATGCACCGCATCGGCGGGATCGAAAAGCACGAGGAAACGGGCAATATCGACTATTCGCCCGACAACCACCAGCGCATGACCGACCTGCGCAAGGCCAAGGTGGAGAATATCACCGTCCCCGATCAGGAAGTCGCGCTGGGCGATACTTCGGGCACGCTCGCCGTGGTCGGCTGGGGCAGCACTTACGGCCCGATCCACCAGGCCGTGCGTCGGAGTATCGCGAAGGGATGCTCAGTCAGCCACATCCACGTGCGCCACATCTGGCCGATGCCGAAGAACCTCGGCGAGTTGCTCAAGGGTTTCGACCACGTGCTGGTGCCGGAAATGAACACCGGCCAGTTCAAGACCGTGCTGCGCGACCAGTTCCTCGTCGATGCGCAGCCGCTCACCAAGACCAGCGGCCAGCCGTTCCAGATTGCCGAACTGGAAGCGGCGATCGCGAAATATTTCGACGGCATCGAAGGCAATGAAGGCGGGGAAGTCGCTGTGAACGACCAGCAGCTTCCTAGCCCTATTGCGGAGAACGACTAATGAACGCACCCGTTAAGATCGAAACCACGCTCAAGGACTGGGAAACCGACCAGGAGGTTCGCTGGTGCCCGGGGTGCGGCGATTATGCCATCCTCAAGGCCGTGCAGCGCACGCTGCCGCAGCTGGGTGCTGACCCGGCGAACACGGTGTTCATCAGCGGGATCGGCTGTTCGAGCCGCTTTCCCTATTACATCGAAAGCTACGGCTTTCACACGATCCACGGCCGCGCGCCGGCCTTCGCGACGGGGGCAAAGCTCGCCAATCCTGAGCTCGACATCTGGCTGGTGACGGGCGACGGCGACGGCCTCTCCATCGGTGGCAACCATCTGATGCATGTGCTGCGGCGCAACGTGAACATGCAGATCATGCTGTTCAACAACGAGATTTACGGCCTCACCAAGGGTCAGGCCTCGCCCACCAGCCGCGAAGGGACCAAGTCGCCCTCGACCCCGATCGGCAGCTATGACCATCCGGCTCGCCCGGCGGCCTTCGCGCTCGGCAGCGGGGCGCGCTTTATCGGGCGCGGATTCGACGTGTCGAAGCACCTGCCCGACGTGCTCAAAGCCGCGCATGCCCACAAGGGCGCGGCGTTCATCGAAATTTTCCAGAACTGCATCGTCTACAACAAGGACGTGTTCGACGATTTCGCCGCACCCAAAGGAGCGGAGGATCGCCAGCTGTGGCTCGAAAACGGCAAGCCCATGCTGTTCGCCAAGAACACGAAGGGGCTTGCGCTCAACCGCGAGACGCTCGGCCTCGAAGTGGTTGATGTCGTCGATGGCGATTGGGAGAGCGCGGGCGTGATCGTCCACGACGTCACCAACCGCTCGGTCGCGCATATGCTGATCGAAATGCCGTTCGGTCCGTTCCCCATGGCGCTCGGCGTGCTCTACGACGATCCGCGGCCGACCTTCGAGGATGCGGTGACGGAAGAGCGCGAGCGGGCCAGCGCGGGCAAGGAAGCGAACCTCGCCAAGCTGCTCGGCACGGGGCAGACCTGGACGGTCAGCGGAACGGCGCAGGACCCGGTTTAGGCGGGGACCGGGTCCTCCCCGGGTTCTTCCAACTGATGGCGTTCCTGCAGGCGGGTGGCGATCAGACCGATGGCGAGTGCCCAGCTAGCCCCGACCGTCCACCCGCCGAGCACGTCGGTCGGGTAATGGACGCCCAGATATAATCGGCTAAATCCGATGGCGAGCACAAGCACCGCCGCTGTGCCGATGGTGAACACGCGCGCCCGCCGCTTGTCGAAACTGCGCGAAATCATGACTGCCAGCGTGAGGTAGACGATGGCGCTATTCATGGAATGGCCGCTCGGAAAGCTGAGCGAAGTTACCTCCACCAGATGCGGCACTGCTTCGGGCCGTTCCCTCGCGAAAAGGCTCTTGAGCAATTTGCCCATCACCGCCCCTCCACCAGTAGCGAGTGCGGTGTCGATAGCCTGCTTGACGCGGCCCCGCATTAGCAGGAATGCGATGGCAAGCGCCGAGACCAGCGTCAGCACGGTCACGCCGCCGAGCGCGGGTATGTCGCGCATGGAATCGAGCAGCCATGACGGGCCGATCGGTGTGGCAAGGTCCCCCGGGATGCGGAGCGACTTAAGGAAAGCGATGTCGAAGGTCTGCGTGTCGCCTTCCAGCATCTCACCGGCCAGCTTGATGAACCCGCCGATCAGCGCGGCGCCGGCCAAAAGGCCGACCAGCAGGCCCTGTTCGCGGTGGATATAGGTTTTGAGGGTGGATAGCTGCATAGCCGGTCCTTTGCGATGATGCGCCGATAACGCATGAGTCGCCGAGGTTATCCGACAGGAGAGATACGCTGGACAATCTGACCCACTCCCTCGTCGGGGCGCTGATCGGGCAGGCGGGGCTCAAGACAAAGACCGGCCTGGCCATGCCCGCGCTGATCATCGGGGCGAACCTGCCCGATGTGGATGCGGCGTGCTTCCTGTGGCTCGACGGGGTGGAGCATCTCGGCTTCCGGCGCGGGATCACGCATGGCCCGCCCGCATGGCTGCTGCTGCCGCTGGTGCTGGCGGGGCTGCTCTACGGCTTCGACCGCTGGCAGGCGAAGCGCGGGACGCGGCCCGCGGCGCGGCTGCCGGTGAGCTTCGGATGGCTCTACCTCCTCGCCTTTATCGGTTGCCTGACGCACCCGGCGCTCGACTGGCTGAACGTCTACGGCATTCGCCTGCTGGAGCCGTTCTCGAGCCGCTGGTTCTATGGCGACACGCTGTTCATCATCGATGTGTGGCTGTGGGCGCTGATGGGCTTCGCGACCTGGTTCTCGCTCCGCCGCGAAAAGCGGGGCGGGGAGTGGCGGCGGCCTGCGCGCGTCGCGCTGAGCGTGGCGCTGGCGTATATCGGGGTGAATGGGGCCATTACCCATTCGTACGAGCGGATGACGCCCATGAATGCTTCGGGGCCGACGATCGCAAGTCCACTGCCCTTCGCGTTTTGGCAGCGGGAAATGATCACGCCGCTGGAAAACGGGCAGTATCAAATCATCCCGAACTTCGCTGGTCCGACCGAGGAGCGGGTTCGCCCCGACGTTCTTGGCGATCCCGCGCTTGCCTATTTTTGCGATCTCGACCGGATTGCCAAGCTTAATTCACAGACGCGGGCTTTCCTCTTCTGGTCGCGCTCCCCATTTCTGGAAAGAACAGAAGATGGCTCTGTCTTGCTCCGCGATGCGCGCTTCTACGATCCGCGTGCGCGTGACCGCTTTACCGTGGCGCTGCCCGAGGTGCAGTGCGAGGAACTTCCCTCGCGCTGATCCCGTTGCCTCGCAAAAGGGGATTTCATGGCTTCACCACAAATCGTCTGGCTGCGGCGCGACTTGCGCATGAAGGACCAGCCCGCGCTCCATGCCGCCGCGCAGGCAGGGCCGGTGATCCCGGTATACATCCTCGATGACGAACGCGCGGGCGACCGCAAGCTGGGCGGGGCGCATCGCTGGTGGCTGCACCATTCGCTTGAGGACCTCGCGAAAAGCTATGGCCGCCGCAATGCGCAGATCGTGCTGCGCCGGGGCGACAGCGTCTCCGTGCTGCAGGGCATCGCGCAGGAAACGGGCGCGAGTGCGATCCACGCCAACCGCCACTACGAACCCTGGCACCGCGAGGCCGAGGAAGACTTGCACGATGCGCTGAAGGACAGCGAGTGCGAGCTGGTGCTGCACGACGGCAACTACCTCCTGCCCCCCGGAACGGCGCGCACCGGCGGCGGCGATCCCTACAAGATCTACACGCCCTTCATGAAGGCGGTGAAGGAACTGCTGCCCCCGCGCGACGAACTGCCCGAACCGGACACGATCTCGCAGCCCTCCGATATGCCGGAGAGCGACGACCTCTCCGACTGGGATTTGCTGCCGACCAAGCCCGATTGGGCAGGCGGCCTGCGCCATTTCTGGACCGTGGGCGAGGATGCGGCGCACGAGCGGCTGGGTTGGTGGGCCGATCACGTCGGCGGCTATGACGACGGGCGCAATCTGCCGAGCGAGGATGCGACCTCCAAGATGTCGCCGCACCTCCATTGGGGCGAAATTTCTCCGGTCAGCATCTGGCACCGCATGAAGGACATGCGCTCCGACGGGTGGCAGGTCTACGAGAAAGAGCTGATCTGGCGCGACTATGCGCAGAACGTCATCTGCCAGTTCCCGAAATACCCTGAAGAAAGCTACCGCGACTACGACGAGCAGACGCTGTGGCGGAATCCCAATCGCGGGCACGTGATCCAGTCCGAACTGGAAGCTTGGCAGCAGGGGCAGACCGGCTATCCGATCGTCGATGCCGGTATGCGCCAGTTATGGCAGACCGGCTGGATGCACAACCGCGTCCGCATGATCGCCGCCAGTTTCCTGATCAAGCACCTGCTGATCGACTGGCGCCATGGCGAGCGCTGGTTTTGGGACACGCTGGTCGATGGCGATTATGCCAGTAACGGCACCAACTGGCAGTGGGTCAGCGGCACAGGCGTAGACAGCAACATGTTCCCGCGCATCATGGCCCCGCTCAGCCAGAGCGAGAAGTTTGACGCGGCGGACTATATCCGCGAATACGTGCCGGAGCTTGCCGATCTTGACGACGAGCACATCCACGATCCCGACGACGAGCACCGGCCGGCGGATTATCCGGAGAAGCTGATCGGCCACAAGGAAGCGCGCGAGCGGGCGCTGCAGGCTTATCGGGACAGCAAGGACTGACTCTGGGCGTCGATAAATCGCCGGGTGGCTTCCTGTACGTCGGCTAAGGTCAGTTGCGAGAAATCCATGCCTGCGGCGGCCGCGTTCATCGCATCGCGGTCGTTGACGTGCGGGAAGGGTTGCTCGGGCACCGGCACTCCGAGAAACCGGCACAGCGGCTCCCACCCGTCTTTCGCCTCGAACTCCAGCAAACGATCGGTTGCGATGGTCTTGCGGACCTCGTCGCCATAGCGCTCGAAATGCCGGATCATCGCTCGGCGTTCGAGCCGCAGTCCGAAGGGCGGATTGGCCAGCGCCGCCGGCGCGAGAGGCGAGCGGAGCATGAAGCGGACGTGATCCGGACTGCCGACGGTTTCCATTACTGATTCGTACCACCGTTCCGGATCGCGCCGCGTCAGGATGACCTTCGCTTGCGGGAAACGCCTGGCCAGCGGCTTCCACAAGGCGCAGGACGGCGCATCGAGCGTGGCGGGGTAGTCCTCCCACAGCGGATCGAGCAGCGCGGGCCGGGCTCGCGCGAAAGTCCAGCGCCAGCGATGCTCGGGGTGCAGGATCAGCTCGCTCATGTGATAGCAGCGCCCGAAACCGAGCATCTCGAGCGCGAATTTCAGCGAGAGCGTGCCGGTGCGCGGCAGCGCCGCTCCGACGATGTGCAATGCCATCCCGCTAATCTCCCCGATGTCGGCAAGGCCGGGTCTTGCACGGTTCGCGCGCCGACTCCATAGGCCCTCGCATGGCGACGCGCATGCGACACGAAACGGACCGGGGTATCCGGTTGACCGAAGGGGCGCAGCGTTTCGCGAGGCGGCCCGGGCTGTTCGCGAGAATGGTTGCGCCCGGAGTCGTGAAGATCCTCGACCGGATCGATCAGGCACTGGTCTGCGGCACGATCCACGGTACGCTGCCCGACGGCACGCCGCGCACACTCGGCGGTCGCGCGCCGGGTTTCGAATGCACGGTCGAGCTACGTAGCTACAACGCGCTGCTGCGGCTCGCGAGCAATGGTTCGGTCGGCTGGTATCAGGCATGGGAAGCGGGCGAATGGTGGAGCCCGGACCCCGTGCCGCTGTTCGCCCTGTTCATGCAGCATGCGACGCGGTTGGGCGATACGGCACGCGCGAAGGGGCCGTTCCGCCATGCGCTGAAGTTGGCGCATTTATTCAATCGCAACACGCATGAGGGTGCACAGAAGAACATCAGCGCGCATTACGACCTCGGAAATGATTTCTACGAGGCGTGGCTCGATCCGACGATGAGCTATTCTGCCGGGCTCGACGTCACGGCGGGCGGGCTGGAGGCGGCGCAGAAGCGCAAGTGGGACGCGCTGGCGTCACGCATCGGCGATGCCGCCACGGTGCTCGAGATCGGCTGCGGCTGGGGCGCACTTGCCGACGATCTGGTGCGGCGAGGCAGTGACGTCACCGCCATCAGCCTCTCGGGCGAGCAGCTCGACTGGGCGAGGGCACGCCACAGTAACGCCATCGACTTTCGCAAGCAGGACTATCGCGACACCGCCGGCAGCTATGACGCCATCGTGTCGGTCGAAATGGTCGAGGCGCTGGGCCGCGAATACTGGCCCACCTTTATGGACTGCATCACCCGCAATCTGAGACCGGGCGGGCGCGCGGCGATCCAGTATATCTCGATCCACGACGACATCTTCGAGGATTACGCGGCGAGCGCCGACTTCATCCAGGCCTATATTTTTCCCGGCGGCCTGCTGATCCGCACCAGCGAATTCCGCAGGCTGGCCGAAGAGCGCGGCCTTGCATGGCAGGACGAGCACGATTTCGGCCTCGATTATGCCGATACGCTGAAAGCGTGGCGTCGGAACTTCGATGCGGCGGCGCGCGAAGGCCGCTTGCCCGCCGGTTTCGACCGCGAATTCTGCGAGCTGTGGCGCTATTACCTGATGTATTGCGAAGGCGGGTTCCGCGGTGGCGGGATCGATGTGCACCAGGTTACGCTGGTGAAAGAGGGAGAATGAGGATGCGAGCACTTCTGGCTTCGACCCTGGCGATCGCGCTGGCGGGTTGCGCAACGGCTTACGATAGCGGTTCGCCGGTCGCGGCAGCACCGGCTGTCACGCAGAGCATGCCCGAACGGATGGCGAGCATGGATCCGGGCGACTCGATCCTGTTCTGGGACGATGCGCGCCGCTCGGCGGCCTTCCGCAACATGGAAAGTCTTTTTCCGGGCCTCGAAGTCGCTCCCGCTAACGATCCGCGCGTGTTCCGGGAGGGCCCGCCGCTGTCGCGCGACGTGCAGGTCGCCATCCGCGATTTCATGACGAAAACGCAGGCCGCTGGCGTGATGGTCCTCGATAACGGCGTTGTCCGCTTCGAGGAATACGGGCTCGGCATGATGCCCGACGATCGCTGGACCAGCTTCTCGGTCGCCAAGAGCTTCACCTCGACGCTGCTGGGCGCTGCCATTGCGGACGGCGCGATCGAGAGCGTCGATACGCCGGTGACCTCGATCATTCCCGCGCTGGTCGGCACGGCTTACGATGGCGTGACCGTGGGCCAGATCGCCACGATGACATCGGGCGTTGCGTGGAACGAGGACTACACCGACCCGAATAGCGATGTCGCACGGATGCTTTCGGTCACACCCGTTGCGGGGGAATCGCAGGCAGTGACCTATGCGAAGGGTCTCCGCCGCGAAGTCCCGGCGGGCGAGAAGTGGGTCTACAAGACTCTGGAGACAAACCTCCTCGGCCTGATCGTGGAGCAGGCGACGGGCAAGTCGCTGGCAGCCTATGCGGCAGAGAAGATCGTCGAGCCCGCAGGTTTCGAAGGCAGGCTGTTCTGGATGCAGGACCTCACCGGCGGCAATATAGGCGGCTGCTGCCTCTCGCTGCGCCTGTCCGACTATGCGCGCATGGGCCAGTTCGCTCTGGAAGGCGGCAAGGGCGTGGTGCCCGATGGCTGGTTCGCCGAGGCCGGTTCGCCGCTGGTCGGCTTCCCGAATGCGCCGGGCTATGGCTATGGCTACCAGTGGTGGACCTACCCCGGGGCCTATGGCGCGCAAGGGATATTCGGGCAGGCGATCACGATCGTGCCGGAAAGCAATCTGGTCGTCGCCGTGGTGAGCAACTGGCCGACCGCGACCAGCACGGATAACCGCAACGGCTTTCGCGAAGTCGTCGGCAAAATCGCCAAGGATATCGACTGAATGCAGTGGTGGCGGCGACCGCTAGGGACACCGCCACCGGCAACGAGCACTCAAAACACGGTTCAGGCCGGGCCCTGAGGCCGCTGCCAAAGCGTCTGTGCGGTTGCCTGCCCGAGAAACCGAGAACGAAGGCTTAGTATGGGCGGTAATTGCCGGCCCCGGTGTAGCGCGCGATGATGTTGTCGTGGACGATCGGCGAGAGCAGCTCGTTGAACGCGCAGCCGACCATGCAGTTTTCCCACCACACGACCTGCGCCTGCAGCGATTCGAGGCCGGGGAGGGTCAGCCAGCACATCTGGCCTTCGTGCATGCGGTTGAGCGCTGCTGCCGAGAAGCCCGAGATGGAGAGATCGTGGATGACCGTCTGGAATGCGCGGCCGCCCGATGCACGCAGCTGGCCGGGAATGGTCAGCTTGGTGCGCGGTGCGCAGCGATCTTCCTGAGCGGCAACCAGGTAGCGGTCCTGGGTCTGATAGGTCATGTTGCGCCCTTCCAATGCGAAAATTTCCGGCTTTCTTAACTCCCGCACGCCCGCGAGAGGAACATCCGCAGAATCTCGACTGTTCGGGTTACGAAGTCCTGACCGCTATTGGTTAACTCATCCTTCCACACGCTCTCGGTAGAAGCCGTCGAAATCGTTAATTTGCAGCTCGACGAGCCGATTTGCGACGACATCGGGCGATTTGACCGTCTTGGGATCCTCGCCGGGATAGGCCTTGGCGCGCATGTCCGTGCGAGTCGCGCCCGGATCGATCAGGGCGACGCGGACCTTGGATACCTTTTCCACCTCCGCCGCATAGCATTCGAGGAGGTTGTCGAAGGCCGCCTTGGTCGAGCCATAGGCGGACCAGTATGCGCGCGGATCGGCACCGACGCTGCTGGTAAGGCCGTAGACGCGGCCGGCATCGGCGCGCTTCAAAAGCGGGTCGAAATTCGCGAGCAAGGCCTGGGTCGCTAGCACATTGACCGTGATCGCCCGGCTGAACTGCTTGCCATCGATCTGCGTAACCGGTGTGAGGGTCGGTAAATAAGCTGCTGAAATGACAAGTGCATCCAGCTTGTCCCAGCGCCCTGCGATTGCCGAGGCAAGGCGTGCGATGCCGTCGCTCTCGGCGAGATCGACCGGAGCGATCGTCGACTGTCCACCGGCGTCGTGAATCGCATCCTCGACCGTTTCGAGGCCACGCACGTCGCGCGCGGTCAGGACGACATGCGCTCCGGCGGCGGCAACTGCCTTCGCCGTCGCGGCACCGATGCCCTTGCTCGCCCCGGTAACGAGGACGAGACGGCCGTCCAGCGGTTTGTCGGTCATTCGGCAGCCTCTACGGGAAAGGTGAGCTGTCGCTGCTTATCCTCGCGCCGCGCAAGGTCGGTCAGCGAGGTCGGATAATCGCCGGTAAAACAGGCATCGCAGAACTGCGGGCAGCTGGAATTGCGCGGCTTCTCGCCCACCGCGCGATAGAGCCCGTCGATCGACACGAAGGCCAGGCTGTCCGCCTTGATGAATTCGCGCATCGGTTCGACATCCATCCGCGCGGCAAGCAGCTTGCTGCGCTCGGGCGTATCGACCCCGTAGAAGCAGCTATGCGCCGTCGGCGGGCTGGCGACGCGGAAATGCACTTCGATCGCGCCGGCATCGCGCATCATCTCGACAATCTGCATCGAGGTGGTGCCGCGCACGATGGAGTCGTCGATCAGCACGATGCGCTTGCCCTCGACCAGCGCGCGGTTGGCATTGTGCTTGCGCTTCACGCCTGCGTGGCGCGCGCCGTCGCTCGGCTGGATGAAGGTGCGCCCGACATAGTGCGAGCGGATGATGCCGAGCTCGAAGGGAATACCCGATTCCTGCGCATAGCCGATGGCGGCGGGCACGCCGCTGTCGGGCACCGGGATGACGAGATCGGCCTCGACCGGCTTCTCGCGGGCCAGTTCCGCGCCGATCGCCTTTCGCGCCTCGTAGATGCTGCGCCCGTCGAACACAGAATCCGGACGGCTGAAATAGACATGCTCGAAAATGCAGGGGCGCGGAGCGTGATTGCCGAAGGGATGGAGCGAATCGACATTGCCGTCGAAATCGACCTTGATCACCTCGCCCGGTTCGACCTGGCGGACGAATTCGGCGCCGACGACATCGAAGGCCACCGTTTCGGAGGCAAAGACGGTCGCATCGCCGATCCTACCCATCTGCAGCGGCCGGATGCCGAGTGGGTCACGGCAGGCGATCATCCCTTCGGGCGTCATCACGATCAGCGCGTAGGCACCTTCGAGCAGGCGCAGCGCGTCGATCAGCCGGTCCATGATCGTGGGATAGCGGCTGGTCGCGACGAGGTGGATGATGACTTCCGTATCGCTGGTCGACTGGAAGATCGAACCGCGGCGAACCAGATCGTCGCGCAGCATGCCGGCGTTCGAGATATTACCGTTATGCGCCACCGCAAAGCCGCCGCTGGCGAGATCGGCATAGAGCGGTTGAATATTCCGCAGGCCCGATCCGCCGGTGGTGGAATAGCGCACATGGCCCGCCGCCATCGTACCGGGCAATTCGGCGATCGCTTCCTGGCTGGAGAAGTTTTCCGCCACATGGCCGATGCCGCGCCGGGTGAAGAACTCCGCGCCATCGAAGCTGGTGATCCCGGCGGCTTCCTGGCCGCGATGCTGCAGGGCATGAAGGCCGAGCGCGGTGGCGGCGGCAGCATCGGTCGCGTTGATCGCGCCGAACACGCCGCACTCTTCGCGCAGCTTGTCGCCATCCTCGTCATGAAACGGGTGGGTGAAGTTCATCGGGGGCCTGTCCGCGCCAGCAATCGGGATGCGCGTCCCAATGGCGATGTTACGGCGCGATTACAAGGCCGGTGCGACGAGCGCGGAGGGATTGCGTCGAGGCTGTGGCACGATTTCATTGCACAGACAGCTTCGCCTGCCTAAACGCCTCTCCACCACTCGCGAATACCCTGCGACAGATAAGGGCCGGTCTGATCCTCTCTCCTTTCGAATGGACGATTGCCAAGCGTTACCTGCTTCCCGGCAGGAGCGAGGCCTTCATCGCGCTGGTCGCCGGTATCTCCATCACCGTGGTGATGCTGTCGGTCGCCATGCTGGTCATCGTGATGAGCGTGATGAACGGCTTCCGCGCCGAATTGCTCGACAAGATCGTGGGGCTGAACGGCCATGCGATCGTGCAAGCCTATGGCGGAAAGATGGAGGACTGGGAGAATATCCTTCAGAACGTGCAGGAAACGCCGGGCGTGGTGGATGCCAGCCCGCTGATCGAACAACCGCTGCTGACCAGCTTCAACGGCCGGGTGGAGGCGATCCTCGTTCGCGGCAATACAGCGGACGATATCACCGACCTCGGGGACAAGGTCGTCAGCGGCAATATCGCCCGACTGGAACCTGGGGCGAGCCGCGTGGCCATCGGCGTAAGGCTGGCCGAAAACATCGGCGCACGTGTCGGCGACACGATCACGATTATCAATCCGCAGGGACGCTCTACGCCCTTCGGCACCGTCCCGCGCCAGATCGGCTACGAAGTCGCGGCGATATTCGAAGTCGGCGTCTATGATTACGACGGCGCTTTCGTAGTGATGCCGATGGAGGATGCGCAGACACTGCTGCTGCTCGGCGATACGGTGAGCATGATCGAAGTGACCGTCGAAGACCCGGACGAGGTCGGCGAAATCCTCGAGCCGGTCCAGCGCGCCGTTCAGGGCAGGGCGGTGGTGGCCGACTGGAAGACGATCAATTCGACCCTGTTCGAAGCTTTGCAGGTCGAACGCGTCGCAATGGCATTCGCCTTGAGTTTCATGGTCTTGGTGGCGGCTTTCAATATTCTTTCGAGCCTCGTTATGCTTGTGCGGGCGAAGACCCGCGACATTGCAATCATGCGAACCATGGGCGCGACGCGGCGGAGCCTGATGAAGATTTTCGTGACGACCGGCTTTACGGTCGGAGCGATCGGCACCGTCGCCGGCCTTATCTTCGGGTTCATCGTCCTGACCTTCCGCCAGCAGATCACCACGGCGATCGGCTGGGCGACCGGGGTGGAGCTATGGGACCCGCAGGTGCGGTTTCTAACCACGCTTCCCTCCAAGACCGATCCGGTCGAAGTCGCAATGATTGTCGGCCTCGCGCTGGTGCTCAGCTTCCTCGCCACGCTTTACCCCGCGTGGAAGGCGGCGAGTACCGATCCGGTACAGGTGCTGCGGTATGAATAGTCGCGGCGTGCAACCGGTGGTCGAGCTCAAGGACCTCACGCGCAGCTTCGAGCAGGGCGGCGTGCGGATCGACGTGCTCCGCGGTGTCGACCTCACGGTCCGCCCTGGAGAGATCGTCGCACTCCTCGGCCCGTCCGGCTCGGGCAAGTCCACGCTGCTTCAGGCGGTCGGCCTGCTGGAAGGCGGTTTCGGCGGCGAAATCGTGATTGCGGGCAATTCGGCGGAAAAATCCGACCCGCATGCGCGCACCATCCTGCGGCGGGAGCATCTCGGCTTCGTCTACCAATTCCACCATTTGCTGCCCGACTTCGATGCGGTCGAGAACGTGGTCCTGCCGCAGCTCGTTGCCGGTAAACCGCGCAATGTTGCCGAAACAAGGGCCCGCCAGCTTCTGTCGGCGCTCGGGCTGGAGCACCGCCTCGACCACCGGCCCAGCCAGCTTTCCGGCGGCGAGCAGCAGCGTGTGGCCGTCGCCCGAGGACTTGCCAATCGCCCCGCGCTGGTCCTCGCCGACGAGCCGACCGGCAATCTCGATGAGGCCACCAGCGACCGCGTGCTCGGTGAATTCCTCGCGCTTGTTCGCGGTGAGGGCAGCGCCGCGCTGATCGCCACGCATAATGAGCGCCTGGCCGCGCGCATGGATCGCGTGGTGCGGCTGCACGAAGGCTTGCTCGAATAGGAAACGCAGCGCGTTTTCATCCGTTGGGCGGGCAAAGGAGATTACCAGTATGACCGACCACCCCAGCACCTATCGCGCCGAAGACACCCATCGCCCGGGCATCCAGTGGGACGACCGCGCCAGCCTGCACCGTGTCGGCGATGGTGATGGCGTGTTCGACGGTGCCAAGGGCCTGCGTCAGGGCACCTTCGCCGACCTTATCCGGCACATTATGCTGATGAGCCCTGATGAACGCGGCGCCTATTACATCGAGAAGCTGGGCGACCGCGAATATCACGCGGAAGAAATCGCCGAGCTGGCCGCACGCGACGATTTTCCGCGCAGCTGAGGGAACATCGAATGACCACGATTGCCGATTTCACCGTGTCGACCAGCAAGGGCGAGCCGCTCGATTTGCAAGAGAAGCTCGGCAAGGTCCTGCTGGTGGTGAACACGGCCAGCAAATGCGGGTTCACGCCGCAATATGACGGGTTGGAGGAGCTATACCAGCGCTATGGCGACCAGGGCTTCGAAGTGCTGGCCTTTCCCTGCAACCAGTTCGGCAATCAGGAGCCGGGCGATGCGGACGAGATCGAGCAATTCTGCAAAGTCAATTTCGGCCTTACCTTTCCGTTGATGGCCAAGGTGGACGTGAACGGCGACGACGCCAGCCCGCTGTTCGACTGGATGAAGGCGGAGGCGCCCGGGCTGATGGGCTCGAAGACGATCAAGTGGAATTTCACCAAGTTCCTGATCGACCGCGAAGGCAATGTCGTGAAGCGCTACGGCCCGGCCGATGCGCCAAAAGGCATTGCGAAGGAAATCGAGAAGCTGCTGTAACCAGAGGCTGTCGCGCTACGAAAGACCGGTCATGCTCGCCGATATCAACCAGTGGTTTCTCACCCTCGGCGCCGAATATGGCGTTAATCCCTACATTTTCGGCGGGATCTACGTCGGGGCGATCCCCTTCTTTTTGCTGTCGATCGGCTGGCTGGTGAAGCGTGCCCGGGCGGGTCAATCGACTGTGCTGCCGACCATGCTGGCGGGGTTCTTCTTCGTGTCCGCCTATCTCTATCTGGCGATCGCGGGACTCAATATTCCGGTGTGGGTCTGGATCTTCCTGGCCGCGCTGGTGATCTACGGCGCCTTCTCGACGATCCGCGATACACGCAAGAAGATCCGCGAAGGCTGATTTCTCGACGCGCTGTGGAGAAACAGCGCTCCCGGAGCCTTCCGAATCCATGCAAAAGGCTTAACTTGCTCGCATGAGCTACAAGCCTTTCGTCCCATTGCGCGTGCTGTCTGCCTATTCCATGCTTGAAGGGGCGATCGATCCCAAGGCGATGGCCAAGCTGGCGAAGGAGCGCGGCTTCCCGGCGATCGCAATTGCCGACCGCAACGGCCTCTATGGCGCAGTGATGTTTGCCAATGCGTGCAAGGCGGAAGGTGTCCAGCCGATCATCGGAACGCTGCTGGGCGTGGCGCGCGATGCGGAGGGCAAGCAGGTCGATTACCTGCCGCTCTATGCGCAGGACGAGACGGGCTACGACAATCTATGTCATCTGGTCTCCAAAGCGCATCTCGAGCGCCCGCTGGAGTTCGAACCGCACGTCGCGTTGGCGGACCTCGAAGGGCATACCGACGGGTTGCTGGCGCTGACCGGCGCAAGCGAGGGCGCGGTAACGAGGTTGCTCGCGGAAGGTCAGCAGAGCCATGCCGAAGCTGCGCTGGACCGGCTGCAAGCGCTGTTTGCGGACCGCCTCTATATCGAGCTTGCACGGCGCGGGAACGAGGTGGAGCAGCGCGCCGAAGAGGCGCTGGTCGATCTCGCCTATGCGCGTGACCTGCCCCTGATCGCCACCAATCCTGCAAACTATGCCGAGCCGCATATGCACAAGGCGCATGACGCGATGCTGTGCATCGCCGGTTCCACCCATGTCGATGCGGAGGAGCGCCCGCGCTCCAATCCGGAGAGCTACGTCAAGACGTACCACATGATGGACGAGGCCTTTGCCGACCTTCCCGAGGCGGTGGAGAACACGATCGTTCTCGCGCAACGCTGTGCCTACGCGCCGCCCTATCGCGATCCGATCTTGCCCAGCCTTGCAGGCGATCTGGAAGGCGAAGCGCGAGCGCTGGAAGAGGACGCGCGTAAGGGCCTCGAAGCCCGGCTGGCCCCCTATGGCGAGATGTCGGAAGAGGAGCGCAGGGTCTATTTCGACCGGTTGAAGTTCGAAGTCGACATCATCAACCAGATGGGCTTCCCCGGCTACTTCCTGATCGTTGCCGACTTCATCAAATGGGCCAAGGATCAGGACATTCCCGTCGGCCCGGGCCGTGGCTCGGGTGCGGGCAGCCTCGTCGCCTGGGCGCTGACGATCACCGATCTCGATCCGATCCAGCTCGGCCTGCTGTTCGAACGCTTCCTCAACCCCGAGCGTGTGTCGATGCCCGACTTCGACATCGACTTCTGCGAAACGCGGCGCGGCGAGGTGATCCGCTACGTCCAGCAGAAATACGGCCACGATCATGTCGCGCAGATCATCACCTTCGGTAAGCTGAAGGCCCGCGCAGTGCTGCGCGATACGGGCCGCATTTTGCAGATGAGCTACGGCCATGTGGATCGCCTCTGCAAGATGGTGCCCAACCACCCGACCGACCCCTGGACGCTGCCGCGTGCGCTGAACGGGGCGGCAGACTTCAAGCGCGAATACGACAACGACAATGAGGTAAAGCGCCTCGTCGATCTCGCGATGCAGCTGGAGGGCTTCCCGCGCAACAGCTCGACCCACGCGGCGGGCGTCGTGATCGGCGACCGGCCGCTGGCGCAGCTCGTACCGCTCTATCGTGACCCGCGCTCGGACATGCCGGTGACGCAATACGACATGAAGAATGTCGAAAGCTCCGGCCTCGTTAAATTCGACTTCCTCGGATTGAAGACGCTGTCGGTTCTCAAGAAGGCCACCGACCTGCTCAAGCGGCGAGAGATCGATATCGACCTCTCGACGCTCCCGCTCGACGATCCCAAGGTCTACGAGCTGATGAAAGCGGGCAACACGGTCGGCGTGTTCCAGCTGGAATCGGAAGGCATGCGCCGGACGCTGACGGCGGTGAAGCCGACAAATTTCGGCGACATCATCGCGCTCGTCTCGCTCTATCGTCCGGGCCCGATGGACAACATCCCGCTGTTCGGCAAGCGCAAGGCGGGCGAGGTCGCGATCGAATATCCGCACGCCAAGCTCGAGGGCATCCTGGCCGAGACCTACGGCATTTTCGTCTATCAGGAACAGGTGATGCAGGCCGCGCAGATCCTCGCCGGATACTCCCTCGGCGATGCCGACTTGCTGCGCCGCGCCATGGGCAAGAAGGTCCAGGCCGAGATGGACGCCCAACGCGAGCGGTTCGTCGAGGGGTGCAAGGAAGTCAGCGGCATCGAGAAGGCCGAGGCGAATGCGCTGTTCGACTTGATCGACAAGTTCGCGGGCTACGGCTTCAACAAGTCCCACGCCGCCGCCTACGCATTGCTCGCCTACCAGACGGCGTGGCTCAAGGCGCATTATCCGGAAGAGTTTTTCGCTGCATCCATGTGCTTCGACATGCACCAGTCGGAGAAGCTGGCGGTGTTCGTGGACGATGCGCGGCGCAGCGGGATCAAGGTGCTGCCGCCCGCGCTGAATTACTCCGAGGCCGAGTACAGCGTGGAGCAGACCGACGATGGCTATGCCGTGCGCTATGCGCTGGCAGGCATTCGCAATGTCGGCGAACGGGCGATGGAAGCGATCGTCCACGAGCGGGAGGTCAGCGGAAAGTTCGAGAGCCTGCAGGACCTGTTCGAGCGGCTGCCCAAGGGCTCGATGAATTCGCGCCAGCTGGAAGCGCTGATCTCGGCCGGCGCGCTCGACGAATTCGAGACCAATCGGGCGAAGCTGTTCGCGAATGCCGACATGCTGCTCGCTATCGCGGACGCTGCCGAGCGCGAGCGGTCGAGCGGGCAGGCGGCGCTGTTCGGCGGCGACGATGCGGCGAGCGAGGACACGCTGCGCCTCAAGGATGCCGATCCCTGGCCGCGCGCGGAGCAGATGGCGCGGGAGAAGGAGAATTTCGGCTTCTACTTCGCCGAGCATCCGGTCGAAGCCTGGCGCACCGTTGCGAGCGCGCAAGGTGCGCGCAGCTATGCCTCGCTGATGGCCAGCGGCGCGCCTCCCGGCGGCCGCGCTGGCGCGGTGATGGCGGCCATGGTCGAGAAGGCGAGCAAGGGCACCACCAAGCGCGGCAAGCCTTTCATCCGCGCCGATTTCTCCGACAGTTCCGGCCAGTTCAGCGCCGCCTGTTTCGAGGAGGGGATGGTCGACCGCTTCCTCGAATGGGCGGAGAACCAGACCTGTGTGAAGCTCGACGTCGAGCTCGACAGTCCGAGTCCCGACGAACCGCCGCGGATCACGGTGCGCGGCGCCGTGCCATTGGATGCGGTGAAGGGCAGCATGGCGATGCTGCTCACGCTTGAAGTCGAGAGCGTCGACGCGCTGACGGAACTGGCGCTGGCCTTGCAAACCGCTGGCGAGGGCGGCGACGAGGTGATGGCGACGCTGCACACGGGCGATCCCGATCCGCCGGTGATGCGCCTCGGCCGTGCATTTTCCATCGGTGGAGAGCTCGCTGAACGCTTGGCAAGCGTGCCCGGCCTTGCCAAGGTGCAGCTGACCGCGCGACGGGGGAAGGCAAACTTGCGCCTCGTCGCCTGAAATCGGCGAGAGGAGAGCATATGTCGTTAGGCGCCATGCAGGATTGGACCATGCGGATTTCGCATGTGATCGACCATGCTGCGAGAGAAGCCCCCAACCGCGAAATCGTGACCCGCTGGGCCGATGGCAGCGAGACGCGCACCGACTGGGCAGGCATCCACCGCGATGCGCGCAAGATGGCGCAGGCGCTGCAGGCGCTCGGCCTCAAGCCGGGGGACAAGGTCGCGAGCCTCGCGATGAACCATGCGCGCCACCTCGTCAGCTGGTTCGGGGTCGCGGGGATGGGCGGCGTGCTCCACACCTGCAACCCGCGCCTGTTCGAAGAGCAGCTGGAATATATCGTCGGCCATGCCGAGGATAAGGTGATGCTCTACGATGCGGCCTTCCAGCCGATCATCGACAAGATGCGCGACCAGTGGCCGACGGTCGAACACTATATCTGCTTCGATCCGCCCGAAGGCAGCGACGTCACGGCGTTCGAGGACTGGATCGGCGCGCAGGACGGGGAGTTCGAGTGGGTCGCGGGCGACGAGCGCGATCCCTGCATGATCTGCTACACCAGCGGCACCACCGGCAATCCCAAGGGCGTGCAGTACGAGCATCGCTCCACAGTGCTCCACGCGCTCGCCGGCTTGCAGCCGAGCACATTCAATTTCAGCGCGTCGTCGGTCATGCTTCCGGTCGTTCCGATGTTTCATGCGGCCAGCTGGGGCCTGCCCTACGCCGGCGCGATGGCGGGGATCAAATTCGTGTTCAGCGCAGTCAACGATCCGGCCGTCCTCGACGAAATGATGAAGAAGGAAGGCGTGACCGACAGCGCCGGCGTGCCGACCGTCTGGCTCGCTCATTTCCAGTATTGCGATGCCAACGACATCGAACTGCCCAAGCTGCGCGCAGCGACCATCGGCGGATCGGCCGCCCCGCGCTTCATGATCGAGCGGCTGATGAAGAACGGCACCCGCGTCCAGCACGCCTGGGGCATGACGGAAACCTCGCCCATTGGCACGGTCGGCGGTCCGACTGCGGATTGGGACGAGATGACCTTCGAACAAAAGGTCGAGAAGACGATGAAGCAGGGCCGCCCGATCTTCGGCGTGGAACTGCGCACGGTCGATCTCGACGATCGCACCAAGGTCCTGCCGCGTGATGGCGAAGCCTCGGGCGCGCTGCAAATTCGCGGTCCGTGGGTGGTGAAGCGTTATTTCAAGGCCGAAGAAGACGCACTGACAGCTGATGGCTGGTTCGACACCGGCGATGTCGCCATCCTGCATCCGGACGGCACGATGCAGATCACCGACCGCACCAAGGACGTCATCAAGTCCGGCGGCGAATGGATCAGTTCGGTCGAGCTGGAGAACGCCGCCGTGGGCCATCCGGCCGTGGCCGAGGCGGCCTGCGTCGGCATGTTCCACCCGAAGTGGGACGAGCGCCCGGTGCTTTTCGTGGTCAAGAAAGAAGGCAAGGACTGTACGGCGGAAGAAGTGGTAAACTTCCTCTCCGACAAGGTCGCCAAATGGTGGCTGCCCGATGCGGTCGAATTCGTCGACGACATCCCGCACACCGCCACCGGCAAGATCAGCAAGAAGGACCTGCGCGATCGGTTCAGCGACTATACGCTCGCCTGACGTCGTTGTGCGTACCGCAGTGGCGGAGGATGCCGCTGCGGTGCAGGCGATCTATGCACACCATGTTGCGCACAGCACGGCGACCTTCGATACCATGGCTCCGGACGAGGCATTCTGGCGCGAGAAGATCGACGCGGTCGTTGCGCGTGGTTGGCCGTTCCTGGTGGTGGAGCGGGGCGGCGAAGTGGCAGGCTATGCCTATGCAACGCAATTCCGCGACCGCGCGGCCTATGCGCATACCTGTGAGAACAGCATCTACATCGCCGACTCGCAGCGCGGTTCGGGCCTTGGCGCGATCCTGCTGACGGCGCTGGTCGATGCAGCTCAAGAAGCCGGTTTCGAGCAAATGATCGCAGTGATCGGCGGCGGTGAGCCGGCCTCGGTCGCTCTGCACGGCAAGCTCGGCTTCGTCGAGGCAGGGCGGATGCGGCAGGTCGGCATGAAATTCGGACGGCGGCTCGATACAGTTTACATGCAGCTAGCCTTGCATAGATAAGCTGCGACAGTCGCTCGCAGGACTTTTCAAGGAGTTTTCAAATGCCTCGCTTTCGCCCTGTTTTCGCACTGGCCCCGCTGGCTTTGATCGCCTGCGCGCAGGCCGCCTCCGCCAGTACCATCGACGTAGCGAAGACCCCGTGGTGCGGCTGCTGCAGCGAATGGATCGAGCGGATGCGCGATGCTGGTTTCGAGATGACCGTGCGCGATGTCGAGAATACTACGCCGGTCGCGGATGCAGCAGGCGTACCCGCCAATCTGCGCAGCTGCCACACCGCGACGGTCGAAGGGTATGCCATCGAAGGCCATGTGCCCGCCGAAGACATACGGCGCCTGCTCGACGGGAAGCCGGATGCCGTCGGCCTCGCCGTGCCGGGCATGCCCATCGGCTCTCCGGGCATGGAGGTGGCGGGGCGCAGCCAGACCTAACAGACTGTCCTGATCATGCGCGACGGGAAGCACCGCGTATGGGCGACCCATGAGGGGACAGCCGAAGCCCACAATCACTAGCACGATCGATTACGGAGAGACTATTTGACCAATTACATCGACCCGAGCCGCGCCAATTTCGACGCTTTCAAGGCCCTGCCGCGCGACGAGCCGATCCACATGCTCAACCTGCTGCTCTACCGCGATGAGGCCGAGTATCCCGATGGGCACGAGCATCACGGCAACGGCTGGACAGGCCGCCGCGCCTATGAGGAATATGGCAAGAACAGCGGCCCGATCTTCCGCCGCGTGGGCGGCTCGATCGTGTGGCGCGGCGCTTTCCAGACCATGGTGACAGGGCCGGACGACCGGCGCTGGCACGACGGCTTCGTGGCGCAATATCCGAACAGCGGCGCATTCTTCGAGATGATCAAGGACCCGGACTACCAGAAGGCGGTCGTGAACCGGACGGCAGCGCTGTTGGATAGCAGGCTGGTGCGGTTTGCACCGGGCGAGGCGGGCGAGGGGTTTTAACCTCTCCGGACCGGGGAGGTTAAAACAACCGTAACTGCCCGCCCACAGCTGGCGGCCGGAACTGCGTGCAGTCCAGCTCGAACTTCGTCTTGCCGATGCCGGCGCGCTTGCAGGCAAGGCGGAAGCGGGCGCGGAAGAGGTCGGCCCAGACGCCGGTTGGGCGCAGGCGGCTGAAGAAGTTCGGATCGTTGTCCTTGCCGCTGCGGATGGACTGCACGATGCTCATCACCTTGTCGCCGCGCTCGGGATAGTGGACCGAGAGCCATTCGCGGAACAGCGGGGCGACTTCATGCGGCAGGCGCAGCGGGATCCAGCCGCAACTGTCGACACCCATCGCTGCAGCGCGCTGGACGATCTCTTCCATGAATTCGTCCGTGATCGCGGGGATGACCGGAGCCACCGAGCAATGCGTCGGCACGCCGGCGTCGGATAATTTACCTAGTGCCTGCAAACGCTTGGCAGGCGATGCCGCGCGCGGTTCGAGTTTGCCGGAAAGCTTGGGATCGAACGTCGTGACCGAGATCGCCACTGCCACCAACCTGCGCTCGGCCATTTCGGCAAGCAGGTCCAGATCGTCGAGCACGCGGTCGGACTTGGTCGTGATCGTCACGGGATGCCGCGCATCGAGGCACACCTCCAGCACCGAACGCGTGATCCGGTAATCGCGCTCGATAGGCTGGTAGGGATCGGTATTCGTGCCCATCGCGATCGGCTTCGGGCGGTATTTCGGTTTGGCCAACGTGGCGCGCAAGATCTCCGCCGCATTGGGCTTCGCGAAGAGCTGCGTCTCGAAATCCAGCCCAGGCGACAGGTCGTGATAGGCATGCGTCGGCCGCGCGAAGCAGTAGACGCAGCCATGCTCGCAGCCGCGATAGGCATTGATCGAGCGGTCGAAGATGATGTCCGGCGACTGGTTGAAGCTGAGGATCGTTCGTGGACGCTCTTCCGTCACATGCGTCCGCAACTTCACCGGCGGCCCGTCCAGCGTCTCCATGTGATCGCGCCAGTCTCCGTCGGTCTCGCGCGTGGCGAGGCCGAAGCGCGTCGGCACGCTGGCCGATTGCGCGCCTCGCCCGGCGATGGCTGGCTCCATCCGCTTGTCCATCGATAGAACATAAATGGAACAAGCGCGTCTGTCGAGAGGTCAGCCGAGCGAAATCTGTAGAGCAGCTCCGCCGAGCCACAAGCCGATCAGCAAGACCGATTCCCAGCCGATCCCGCCGGGCCCCTGTCGCTCGCGCCGGAGCAGGCCTAACAGGAGGATGCCGGTCATCAGGATCGATAGCGAGATCCAGAAGACGCTGCGCTCGCTCATCGCATTGTAGATGCTGCCTTCGCGATAGGCGACGTCGCTGGCGGCGATGAACAGCGCGTCGACCAGGTTGCCGCCGATGATCCCGCCAACCGCCAGCTGCAACGCCCCCTTGCGGACCGCGGCGATGGTGGTGACCAGCTCCGGCAGGGAAGTGACGATGGCAGTGCCAAGCGCCCCGACGACGCCCTGCGATATGCCGAGCCTGCCGGAGAGTTCCAGTCCGGCAGTGCCCACGACATAGCCGCATAAGCCAACCACGGCGACCATGCCCCCGAGGATCGCGAACAGCAGGGCGAGAGGCCGCCGGCCGTCACACTCGTCGTCGTCCTCGTCGCGCGTGGCATCGGTCTTCCGCGGCAGGCACATCGGTCGCTGCTTGATCCGGTGCGCGTTATGAAGACCGACGAGGTAGACCATGACCAGCACCGGAGTCAGCGGATTGACGCCGACAATGGCGAAGTGAGGCGACACCCAGACCATGATCGGCAGAATCGTGAGGATGATCAGCACCGTCACTGACCGAGATTTACCGGGCTGGCCGCTGCATGCTCCAGATTGACCTTGCGATACGCGACATCGGCCACCGCCAGAAACATGGTCTGGGCGGCGATCCCACCCATCGCATTGGACACGGCCAGATCGGGCGCGCCGCTCGCCGCCGTGCTGGCGGATGTCACGATGCCGGCGATGCTCGTGCCTGCGCCAAGCAGCACCGATCCGACGAGCGCTTCACCGAAGCCCGTGCGGTCGGCCAACGTGTCCGCCAGCCCCGCCATGCGCGTACCCACCAGCGCGATCAGCACGGCGGCTCCGCCGGAAAGAATCAGCAGCGTCTGCGTCGAAAAGGCCGTTATCTCAAACAGTTTGCTCCCCCGGGTGCGTGCCCGAAGGACGCGCGAGGAACGGTAGCGTTCTTATCGCTCGCGCAGGCGCGGCATGAGATCGACGAAGTTGCAGGGGCGGTTGCGGCTGTCGAGCTGCTCTGCGAGGATCATATCCCAGCCATCCTTCACCGCGCCGTTCGATCCGGGCAGGGCGAAGATGTAGGTCCCGCGCGCCACCACGCCGCAGGCCCGGCTCTGCACTGTGCTGGTGCCGATGGTCTTATAGCTCAGCCAGCGGAACAGCTCGCCGAAACCGGGGATGTCCTTGCTCTTCACCCGGTCCAGCGCTTCAGGCGTGACGTCGCGGCCCGT
This sequence comes from uncultured Erythrobacter sp., assembly GCA_947499095.1. Lineage (GTDB taxonomy): Bacteria > Pseudomonadota > Alphaproteobacteria > Sphingomonadales > Sphingomonadaceae > Qipengyuania. The sequence continues at coordinate 291,980 of CANMMR010000003.1, read as the reverse complement.
TAGCCCGGTGCCGCCGGTGGTAATGACGCAATCTATCGTTTCGTCGTCGATCCAGCGGTGCAGGTGTGCAGCGATTTCCTCAGTGCTGTCGCGGCTGATCTCGCGAGTGGCAAGGCTGTGTCCGGCGGCTTCGATCCGTTCGGCGAGGATGTCGCCCGAAGTGTCGTCGGCCAGCCTGCGGCTGTCCGACACGGTCAGCAGGGCGATGCTGACCGGCTTGAACTTGCGGCTTTCGTCGATCGCCATCGTGCCGGACTCCTAATTCGCGCGGGGGAATTGCGGCCATTCGTTCTCGGCGAGGTCGATCCGGCTGGGGGCAGGCGCGGCCGCCTGGCGCAGGTACATCCAGTAATTACGCATCACGATGGCGACATAGCTGCGCGTCTCCCAATAGGGCAGCGATTCCATGTACAGCAGGGGATCGTCCTGGTCGCGGACCTCGCTTTCCCAGCGCGCAACCGGAGTCGGGCCGGCGTTGTAGGCCGCCATCACCTTGGGCAGCTTGCCCTGCGTATAGGGTGCCGATCCGAGCGCTTCGAGCGTGCGCTGGCCGAACGCGAGATTGACTGCCGGGTCCTTCAGATCCGCGCCGCTGCTCATGTTGATGGAGGCGGCATATTCGCGCTGTGTGATCGGCATTATCTGCATCAGGCCGATGGCACCTGCCGGGCTGACCACGCGCTCGCGGAAATTCGATTCCTGCAAGGCGTGCGCAAAGGCCAACGCCGGATCGACACGCCATCCGCCGACGGGCTCGCGGAAGGTGACCGGATATTTGAGGCTCGGCGGAGAGCCGGTGCGCGGGGGCGCGTTGTACGCCATGAAATTCTGCGTGCCGGTGAGGCCGAGTGCCCGCGCAAGTCTGCCCAGTGCTGCAAAATCGTCCGGGTCGCCGGTGCGGACCAGCCAGCGCAAAGCTTCGTCGGCTTGTTCGCGCTGGCCGATTTCCGCAAGCATGACGGCATTGCGCGCCGCTTCCTCCCGCGAAAGGCGCTGCCAGTCGGCCTGCGTCAAATCGGGCGTGGTATGCGTATCGGGCAGGGGCTTCCCGAGCCGCTCGTGCGCGATCATGCCATAGAGCGTGTCGGGAAAGCGCGCTGCACCGCGCAATTGTTCGGCAGCGTCTTCGGGCTGACGACACCGGACGAGCGCACGGCTGGCCCAGTAATAGGCGGCACTGGACAGTTCCGGATTATGCGCCACACCCGCACTCCGCCCGAAAGCCGCCGCGGCACGCGCGCAATCGCCGAGGCGCCAGGCGGCAAGGCCCGCCACCCAGTCGCCTTCCGCGACCCATGCTCCGCTGCCGCCGTTGCGAACAGTCTCCGCGATTGCAGAGGCCTGCGCATCGCGGTTCTCGATGTAGTAGCTCCATGCGACCCGCTGCCGCCATTCGGCGCGCGCTTCGGACGATAGTGTCGCGTCGACCCCGTCGAGCAGCAGGCGCGCGCCGTCGGGATCGTCGTTGCGGATATGGCCGAGAATCGCCTCGCTCACCGCCTGCGGCATGGTGCCGTCGCTTATCGTGCGCGGCAGGGTGCGGCGGGTGATACCGGACTGACGCACGAGGCGCTGCTCGCGGCGCAAATTGTAGTCCCCTTGCAGCCCGCGCGTCTGGCCAAGCCGCACGATGTTCTCGGCATCCGGCAGGTCGCGATATGAGGCCAGCCATGCCTCGACCCGCTCCAGCGGAATGCGCGGGCTTTCGGGATGGAGGTAGTAATGTGCCAGCGCCGAACCGTGCAGCGGTCCGGTCTCGCGTTGCGCTAGCAGGATTTCCACCCGGTCCCAGTTGCGCGCATCGATCGCCTCGTAGAGCGAGCCGTAATAGCCACGATTCTCGCTCGACAGCAGGCGCGGCAGGGCATCGGCATGCGAGCGGGTGAAATAGTCGACGCTGCTTTGCTGGGCAGCGGCGGGGGTGGCGTAAATCGCTCCTGCCACCAGGGCTAGGGCGAGTGTCGGTCGTATCGTCATGCAGTCCATTCCAGCCAGCGATGCCACAAGTTCGCGCGCCGCGCGGCGCTTCGGGCAATCTGCGAAAAATCGGGGGCGGCGAGGAGGGGCAGGGTCTTGTCGCCGCACTCAAGCACCAGCGGGTCGCGCACCTTCTCGGGGGCGATGTCGAAGAGCGTCAGTTGCGCCCGGCCGATCGCGAGCACGCGCTCAGGCGCGGCGAGCGCCAGATGGTGGCGCGTCACGTCGCCCAAGCCGCGTGCGCCAAGCGAGCTCCATTCCGGCATCGCCATGGGCGCGGGGAGAGCGCTCGCGATGTAAACCTCGTGCGCGCTAATGCCCATCGCTTGCAGCATGGCGGTGAGAAGCTTGCCCGTGCCGCCGGTTAGCAGACCCTCGGCGTCATCCGGCTCGGGTTGCGGGACGAGGATGCAAAGTTTCGCACCCGCTGCCCCGCGCGGCGGTACCCGGCGGTCGAGCGATCCTTCGGCCAGCGTCGGCTCGGTCATCCACCATTCGCGAAATTTTTCGAGACTTGCGGGCCAGTTCTCACGCGCACCGCCGATGGGCGGGCCCGCATCCTGCTGCAATGCGCGGGAGAGCGGCGTGGCAGGCGGCGGCGGTGGCGGGGCAGCGGGTTTCGGAGCCGCTACGGCATCGTCGCTCTCCGGCTCTGCCAGCCATTCGGTGGGCGTTTCGGAATAGTCGAAATCGACCCCCGCCTCGCGCCACCACGCGATCGCCCCTTCCAGCGCCTCGGCTGCGTCGAAATCGCGGGTTTCGGGGGTATCTGCCTGCATCATCGTGTCGGCGCAGGTCTTGACCTCTAACTCCCCAGCAATCAAGGCATCCGCAACACATTTAGCGACGAAAAGAGAGAGACATGAGCGAACGCGAATCCATGCCCTGCGACGTCGTCATCATCGGCGGCGGGGTCGCCGGGATGGCGGCAGCGATCCGGCTGAAGCAGATCAACGAGGATCTGGAAGTCGTCGTGCTCGAAAAGGGCAGCGAAGTCGGCGCGCATATCCTGTCGGGCGCAGTGGTCGATCCCAAGGCGCTGAACGAGCTTTTGCCCGATTGGCGCGACATGGATTGCCCGATGGCGGAAACGCCGGTGACGGAGAATCACCACTGGGTCCTGTCCGGCACCGGTATGTCCGAAATGGCGGAAGTCCTGCTGCCGCCCTTCATGCGCAACGACGGCAATTACACCGGCTCGCTCGGCAATCTCACCCGCTGGCTGGGCGAGCAGGCCGAAGGGCTGGGCGTCATGGTCTTCCCCGGTTTTCCCGCTGCCGAAGTGCTGTTCGACGATAATGGCGCGGTGTCCGGCGTGGTCACGCAAGACATGGGCATTGCCGAAGACGGCAGCCAGAAGGGTGATTATCAGCCCGGCATGGAAATCCACGCGAAATACACGCTCTTCGCCGAAGGCGCGCGCGGCAACCTTACCAAGAAGATGAAGGCGAAGTTCGACCTGGAGGCGGATTGCCAGCCGCAGGTCTACGGCCTCGGCATCAAGGAATTGTGGGACATCGATCCCGCCAAGCACGAGCCGGGCCGCGTGATCCACACGCAGGGCTGGCCGCTGAGCGAGACCGGCACCTGGGGCGGCGGCTTCATCTACCACCAGGCGGCCGGGCAGGTCGCAATCGGCTTCGTTACCGCGCTCGATTATAAGAACCCCTATGTTTCGCCCTATCAGGAATTCCAGCGCTGGAAGCATCACCCCGATGTCGCTGCGATCCTCGAAGGCGGCAAGCGCGTGGCCTATGGCGCGCGCGTCATCAACGAAGGCGGCTGGCAGTCCGTGCCCAAGCTCGCCTTCCCGGGCGGCGCGCTGATCGGCTGCGCGGCAGGCTTCGTCAACGTGCCGCGCATCAAGGGCAGCCACACCGCGATGAAGAGCGGGATGCTGGCCGCCGAGAGCGTCGCCGCGGCGATTGCCGAGGGTCACGAGCACACCGAGCTGATGGAGTACGACGCGAACCTGCGCGACAGCTGGATCGCCAAGGAACTCAAGCTGGTCCAGAACGCGCAGCCCGCCGTCGCCAAATGGGGCGAGGACATCGGCACCGTTCTGGCGGGCATCGACATGTGGATGCGCACGCTCAAGATCGGCCTGCCGATCAGCATGAAGCATCACCGCGATCACGAGATGCTCGAGCGCGCGGACCTGCACACGCCGATCGCCTATCCCAAGCCCGATGGCGTGCTGAGCTTCGACAAGCTGACCAATGTGAGCTTCAGCTACACCAACCATGCGGAGGACCAGCCGGTCCACCTCAAGGTGCTCGACCGCGAATTGCAGCGGGAGAGTGAGTTCGAGGTCTTCGACGGCCCTTCCAACCGCTATTGCCCCGCGGGCGTTTACGAGTGGATAGTCGAGGACGGCAAGGAGCCGAAGTTCCAGATCAACTCGCAGAACTGCGTCCACTGCAAGACCTGCGACATCAAGGACCCGAACCAGAACATCGAATGGACCACGCCCGAAGGCGGCGGCGGACCGAACTATCCGAATATGTGAGGCGCATCTGCGAGTTAAGGCGCCATCGGCTTTCAAGGGGCGATTCCAAGGACCAAATGGTGCCTACGATTTGCAGTATGAACCCGTTGACGATTGGGACGGAAAGGTCACGATCAGGCTATCCGGACGCGACTTGGTTTGGCCGGTCCAAAACGTTGAACGAGCCAATTCAGCGCTGTTTATTGGAGGCATTACGCAGGGCACCAAGGAGATATGGGGCGACACGTTCTGGTTTCAGCTAGTCTGCAATCCTGCACCCAGTTGTATCCGCTACTGGCATGACAGGGCGGTATGGCGCGAAGACCCAATACTTAAAGAACCGAGCTGACATTGGCGACGAACGAAACCGCCTATGCCAAGATCAACCTCGCGCTGCATGTTCGCAGGCGGCGGGAGGACGGCTATCACGAACTCGAAACGCTGTTCGCCTTCGTCGATGCCGGGGATTTCCTGAGCGCCAGTAGCGCGGAGCAGGACAGCGTGAAGGTTCTCGGCGAGTTTGCAGGCGGGCTCGACGATCCGTTCGACAATCTCGTCGCCAAGGCGCTCGGCAAGCTGCCGCGCGCCGAAGGGCTCGCGATCACGCTCGAAAAAAACCTGCCGGTCGCGGCGGGGCTGGGTGGGGGGTCGGCGGATGCCGGGGCTGTGTTCCGCATCGTTCGCGAGCGGTTCGGTCTGCCCGACGACTGGCAGGAGCGTGCCGCCGCGCTCGGCGCCGATGTCCCTGCCTGCGTCGAGAGCCGCACCTGCATCGGGCGCGGGACGGGTACCGAGCTCGAGCCGGCGGACGACAGTCTTGCCGGAACCCCCGTACTGCTGGTCAACCCGCGCCTGCCGCTGTCGACCGGTCCCGTGTTCAAGGCATGGGACGGCGCGGACCGCGGGCCGATGCCGCAGGGCGATGCGCGGGTCATCGCCCTGGAAGGCCGCAACGACCTCGAAGCGCCTGCCATCGAACTGTGCCCCGAAATCGCCGGTGTGCTCGCCGCAATGCGCGGAACTTCGCCGTTTCTCGCCCGTATGTCAGGTTCGGGCGCGACGTGTTTCGCGCTGTTCGAGAACGAAACAGCGCGGGACGAGGCCGCGGCATGCATCGCCGCCGACCATCCCCGCTGGTGGCAGATGCAAGGGAACCTCAGATGATCGACGGCCTTCCGTACCGCCAGGTTGGTATGGACACGATCCGCCCCGGCGGATTGATCTGCGTGGCGGACCACGCCTCCAATTTCGTGCCGGCGGACATCGATCTCGGGATCGATCGCAAGCTGCTGAACGATCACATCGCCGTCGATATCGGCGTAGGCGGCATCGCCGACCGCCTCGCGCGCCGCCACAATATCCCCGCCCACATCGCCACCGTCAGTCGCCTGGTCTGCGATTTCCACCGCAAGGAAGACGAGCCTGCCGTCGTGCCGACCGAAAGCGACGGGCACCTTATCCCCGGCAATATCGGCGCCGATGTCGAGAAGCGCCTCGAACTCTATCACCGGCCCTACCACACCGCGCTGGCGAGCTTCATTGCGGATGCCAGGCCGAAGATGATCATCGCCCTGCACAGCTTCACGCCCAGCCTCGCCAGCAGTGACGAAGAGCGTCCGTGGGAGGTCGCTCTGCTCTACAACCAGGACGATACGGCAGCGCGCCACGCGATCCGCCTGTTCGGTGAGCAGGGACTGACCGTGGGCGATAACGAGCCCTATTCGGGCAAACAGCTCAACGCCACCATGGACCGGCATGCCGAGGCGAACGGCATCCCCTATTGCACGGTCGAGATCCGGCAGGATCAGATCGACACGCCTGCCGGTCAGGCGCGCTGGGCGGTGATGCTGGCCGATGTGCTGGGGCGCGTCGCGCTCGAGGTCTGATAGTCAGGCTTGGCCGCCCTCGCGGCAATCTACCGTTAGCGTAGGCACTCCCGTCTGCTAGGCTTGCTGCCGAAGCAAAGAGAGACCCGCCATGCCTGCCTACCGCTCCCGCACCACCACCCATGGCCGCAACATGGCCGGCGCGCGCGGATTGTGGCGCGCGACTGGGATGAAAGAGGGCGATTTCGGCAAGCCGATCATCGCGGTCGTGAACAGTTTTACCCAGTTTGTCCCTGGACATGTCCACCTGAAGGACCTCGGCCAGCTCGTCGCGCGCGAAATTGAGGCGGCGGGGGGCGTGGCAAAGGAATTCAACACCATCGCGGTCGATGACGGAATTGCGATGGGCCACGACGGCATGCTCTATTCGCTGCCGAGCCGCGACCTGATCGCCGACAGCGTCGAATATATGGTCAACGCCCACTGCGCGGATGCGATGGTGTGCATATCCAACTGCGACAAGATCACGCCGGGCATGCTGATGGCGGCGATGCGGCTGAACGTCCCGGCGGTGTTCGTCAGCGGCGGACCGATGGAGGCGGGCAAGGTCGTGGTGAAGGGCAAGGAAGTCGCGCTGGATCTGGTGGACGCGATGGTGGCCGCCGCGGACGAAAGCTACACCGACGAGGAAGTGACCGCGATCGAGCAGAACGCCTGCCCGACCTGCGGCAGCTGCTCGGGCATGTTCACCGCCAATTCGATGAACTGCCTTACCGAGGCGCTGGGCTTGTCGCTGCCCGGCAACGGCTCGACTCTCGCCACACACTCCGACCGCCAGAGCCTGTTCGAGCGGGCGGGACGGCTCGTGGTGACGCTCGCCAAGCGTTATTACGAAGAGGACGACGAAAGCGTTCTGCCGCGCACAATCGCCAGTTTCGAAGCCTTCGAGAATGCGATGAGCCTCGACATCGCGATGGGTGGCTCGACCAATACTGTCTTGCACCTACTCGCCGCAGCGAACGAAGCGGGGGTCGACTTTACCATGGAAGACATCGACCGGCTCAGCCGCAAGGTGCCATGCCTGTCCAAGGTCGCTCCGGCCAAGAGCGACGTGCACATGGAAGACGTCCACCGCGCAGGCGGCATCATGTCGATCCTCGGCGAGCTGGAGAAGGCGGGTCTGCTTCATACGGCGCTCCCGACCGTGCACAGCCCGACCATGGGCGACGCGCTGGACGATTGGGACATCGGCCGCACCAAGAACAACAAGGTGCGCGAATTCTACTCGGCCGCGCCTGGCGGCGTGCCGACGCAGACCGCCTTCAGCCAGTCGCGCCGCTGGGAAGAACTCGACCTCGACCGCGAGAACGGCGTCATCCGCAGCGCCGAGCATGCCTTCAGCCAGGATGGCGGTCTTGCCGTGCTCTACGGCAATATCGCGCGAGACGGATGTATCGTGAAGACCGCAGGGGTGGACGAGAGCATCTTGAAGTTCTCCGGCCCGGCCAAGGTTTACGAAAGCCAGGACGATGCCGTAACCGCCATCCTGACCGGCCAGGTGGTGGAGGGCGACGTGGTCGTCATCCGCTACGAAGGGCCACGCGGTGGGCCGGGGATGCAGGAAATGCTCTACCCGACCAGCTATCTGAAATCGAAGGGCCTTGGCGCGGCCTGCGCGCTGCTTACCGACGGGCGTTTTTCCGGGGGGACCTCGGGCCTTTCAATCGGACATGTTTCGCCCGAGGCGGCTGAAGGCGGAGCGATCGGGCTGGTCGAAGAGGGCGATATCATCGCCATCGACATCCCCAATCGCACCATCACGCTGGAGGTCTCCGACGAAGACCTCGGTCGCCGACGCGCCGCGATGGAGGCGAAGGGCGACGATGGCTGGGCTCCCGCCGCTCCGCGCGAGCGCCGGGTGACCGATGCGCTGAAGGCCTATGCCGCAATGACAACTTCGGCGGCGCGCGGCGCGATCCGGGACGTTTCGCAGATCAGGCGCCGCTGAGGCTTGCCCCGCACGGCCGGTCGTGGCAGCCGCTAGGCATGAAATTTCGCCCCTCTCCCTACATTGCCACGGCAGCGCTGTGTCTTGCTGCAATTCTCGGCGCCTGCTCGGAGGGGCAGGGCGTGGCCGAGGAAGGTGCCGAGCCGTTGCTTTGCGCGCTCGAGGGCGAGGGCGATTGGTCCGACGACTGCCGCCTCGAAACCGCGCGCGTCGGCGGGGCCAATGTCCTCGTCATCCGCCATCCCGACGGCGGCTTCCGTCGCCTCGTCGAACGCGGTGACGGTTTCGCGAGCGTCGACGGGTTCGAGACTGCGCGTAGCGAGATACGCGACGGCAGGATTTATGTGACCATTGGCAACGACAAATACAATTTCCCGGCACCGGCCTCACAATGAGTTCGACTGCAGTCCTCAGCGTCGAAACCATGCGCGCGGCCGAGCAAGCCGCAATGAATGGCGGGATCAGCGAATGGGAGCTGATGCAGCGGGCCGGCAAAGGTGCGGCCCGATGGGTCACGCGGATGGCTGCGGGCCGACCCGTCACCGTGCTCTGCGGTCCGGGTAACAATGGCGGGGACGGTTACGTCATCGCCGACTGCCTGCATGCGAAGGGCTACAAGGTGCGCGTCTTCGCTCCGGTGGAGCCGAAAAGCGAAACGGCGCGCAAGGCACGGGCCGCCTTCGAGGGTGAAATCCTTGAACGCGCGGCTCTGACCGATCCGGTCGTCGTCGATTGCCTGTTCGGTTACGGGTTATCGAGGGATGTCAAAGGCGAATTTGCGACACTGCTCGCAGAAGTCGTCACAAGCAATTGTTTTAAAATCGCGATCGATGTTCCGAGTTCGGTCCAAAGTGACACGGGATCGGTCCTCGGCCCGCTCCCGCGATACGACCTTACGCTCGCGCTCGGAGCCTGGAAGCAAGCCCATTTCCTGATGCCCGCGATGACGTCGATGGGCGCATTGCGCTGCGTACCGATCGGCCTGGCGCTGGACGAGGCAAACGATCGAATGGTGTTGCCGCCGCGACTGACAGCGCCGGCGGCAGACAGCCATAAATACCGGCGCGGGCTGTTGGGGGTTGTTGCAGGCGCCATGCCAGGCGCTCCGCTCCTATCTGCCGAGGCCGCAATGCATGCGGGGGCAGGCTATGTGAAGCTGGTGAGCGAACACTCGCATCCCGATGCACCGGCGGATTTGGTGATCGAGCAGGACCTCGACACGGTGCTCAAAGATGACCGGATATCGGCAGTGTTGATCGGGCCCGGACTTGGCCGGGATGACGAGGCGCGCGACCGGCTTTCAAGCGTCTTGGGAAGCGGCCAATCATGCGTTCTCGATGCAGACGCTCTGCATCTCCTGCGCCCGGATATGCTCAACGGAATCGACGTCACGAAGCTCTGCCTGACTCCGCATGAGGGCGAGCTTGCGGCGCTGTGCGAAAGTTTCGACGTCACGGCGCACAGCAAAATCGACCGCACGCGTCTGCTACGTGACGTCACGGGAATGACAGTGCTCGCCAAGGGACCCGACACCTTGCTCGCTGGCCGTGGGGGCATGCGCTTTTTCCCGCGCGGATCGAGCTGGCTCTCGGTGGCAGGCAGTGGCGATGTTCTCGCCGGCATCGTGGCGTCACGAGTGGCGGTCCATTCGGACACGATGCGCGCTTGCGAGGAAGCGGTCTGGCTGCATAACGAGGCCGCTAGACGGGCCTCCCCGGCTTTCTCGGCCAGCAATCTGGCGCGCGCTGTGAAGCATGCCATGGCGGCATACCTGTGATCGAAGGCGAGCCGATCAAGCGCATTGCCGCCCGCGGCGACGGCGTCACGGCCTCCGGTCGTCATGTCACCGGCGCTGTCCCCGGTGACGTCGTGTTGCCAGATGGCACGCTCGACGCAGGACCGCAGCATGTCTCACCGCCGTGCCGCCACTTCGTCGTGGCGCAGGACAAGGGGTGTGGTGGCTGCCAACTTCAACACGCCGATGAGGACGCTCTGCGCCAGTTCGTCACCGACCGCGTGCTGCATGCAGCGCAGGGGCAGGGCATCGAGGCGCAAGAGGTACTGCCCACGCACCTTTCGCCGCCGGCCACGCGTCGCCGCGCGACGCTCCATGGGTTGCGGAAGGGCAAGAGTGCAGTGCTGGGGTTTCGCGAAGCGCGCTCGCATCGGATCGTCGACCTGCGGGAGTGTCCGGTCCTCCTGCCGGACCTCGAGGCACTGGTGCACCCGCTTAGGCAGCTGATAGCCACTTATGCCGACCGCCAGCCGGTCGATGTCGAGTTGACTATGGTCGATCAGGGTGTCGATTGCGCGGTCAAGGGGATCGAGGCCGAAGGTCTGGCGGCCACCGAAGCGTTCCTCGATTTCGCGCGGGACCACCGTTTGGCGCGACTGTCGCTCGATCGGAGATACGGCGCGGAAACACAGTGGGAGCCGCAACCGGCCACGGTGACGCTCGGTCAGGCTCCGGTCGCATTCCCGCACGGCAGCTTTCTCCAACCCACCACGGACGGCGAGAATGCCCTGGTGCAGGATGCCATGGCATACTTGGAGAGCGCGAACACCATCGCCGATCTGTTCGCAGGGCTCGGCACTTTCGCTTTCGCGCTGGCTGGTCCTGCCAAGGTGCTGGCCGTAGAGGCCGCGCGCGATGCGCATCTCGCTTGCAAATCCGCAGCCAATGCGCGCGGCCTTCCCGTCCATGCGATGCACCGCGACCTGTTCCGCAATCCCTTGCAGCCTGATGAGGCAAGTCGGTTCGGCGCGCTCCTGCTCGACCCCCCGCGTGCAGGCGCGCGCGAGCAGATCGCGCAGATTGCGGCAAGCGAAGCCAGCCGCGTCGCCTATGTCAGCTGCAATCCGGCCAGCTGGGCCAAGGATGCACGCACGCTGGTCGATGCGGGTTTCCAGCTCGAAAAACTGCGCCCGGTGGGCCAGTTCCGCTGGTCGACCCATGTCGAGCTGACCAGCTACTTTACTCGCGGATAGGCTCTCAGCGCTTCGAGCAATTGCGCCCGCAGCCAGCCATGCGCCGCATCACCCGCATAAGCATGGCCCGCATTCGGGCAGCGGCGGATGCGCGTGTCCGAGCTGTCCCACTGCTCGGCGAAATGCATCGCGGTGCGATCGTTTTCGGCGAGCAGGATCGTTACCGGCCCGAGGAAAGCGGCAAGCCCTTCCCGGGCCTCCTCGGCAAGGGTTGAGGAGGCGGGCCGTGGCTGGGCCGCCCGGCCGAGCCCTCGCACCAGCTTTCTCAAGTCGACCTTGCCGGTGAACAGTCGCTTCAGCTCGGCAGGATTGGTCAGCTTGCTGGCATAGCGGGACCGGAGAGCGGCGGGCGAGGGCGTGGTATCGGTCTCGTCGTCGATCACCCAGGGATTGCTCAGCACCAGGGCGTCGCACTCCGCACCGCTCGCCAGCATGAGCGCGGTTGCCGCATCGCAATTCCCGAAAGCGACCACGCGCTCGACCTGCGGGGCAAGAGCCCGAAAGGCGAGCAAGGCTGCGGCGATATCCTTGCGCGACTTGCGATAGCCGCGGTTTTCGCCCTCGCTATCGCCGACCCCGCGACGGTCGAAGCGGAAGACCGGAAAGCCCTTCGCGGCGATCTCGCCGGCGATCCGCGACGCGCCGGTGAAAGCGCCCGCGCGCACCTCGTTTCCTCCGCTTACCATCAGCAGGCCGGTGGTGCCGGGGGCACTGTCCAGCGTGGCGCCGCAGCGCTTGTCCTGGCATTCGAAGGTCAGCGGGAGCCTGCTCATGACAGACCCATCCGTTCGACGATGATCGCGGCCAGTGCCTTGGCCTGTGCTGGATCGAAGCCGGGCTCCGCGCGCAGCCAGAGGGGGCTTCCGCCAATCTCTTCTTGCGTTATGAGCCGGTGGTGTGGGGACGAGGCCAATTCGCTCGCGGCCAGCTCGTTAATGAGATCCGCTCCGAAGGGCCAGCCCGCCAGTGTAACGCCGTTCTCGCAACCTTCGGCGATCAGTTCTTTTGCAGTGACAGCCTGATTGGCTTCGCGGGCGAATATTTGTTCCGCCCGTGCAAGGCGGGAAAGGACGGCGCTTGGTTTTACAGGCTCGTATGCCCAGCCGGGCAAGTCTCCAGGCGCCACCAGAGAGCCAGACCGCACGCCGAGCACATGCGTAGCCCACACATGCGCCGCCGCGCTTGCAGCGGCGCCCCGCCAGCCGGAGAGGCTCTGCTCCGAATGCGGCGCAAGGCTTTCGTTGCAGCCCGCCAGGTCGGGGCAGAAGCAATCGACGCCCGACTGATCGAGAATGCGCATCGTTTCAACGATTTGCCGGCGCATCTTGCTAGCCTCATTGAACAGCGGCATCAGCACCAGCAAGCGGTGCTCGCGCTTGAGATCGAAGCCCAGCAGCACCTCATCCGCCGTCGCCCCGGAAGGCATCGGGCAGGGCCAGCTGCTATACACCGTACCCGTCAGCTCTCGACCGTCTTCGCCTCGGCGAAGGCAAGCAGACCGCCATAGGTTTCGAGCATCTCGCCATCCACGTCGTCGTCGTCGATCACGATGTCGAGCCGGTCTTCCATCTCGGTGAAGAGGCCCGCAACCGCCATGGAGTCGAGTTCGGGCAAATGGCCGAACAAGCCGGTGTCGGCGTCGAAAGCTTCGACCTGGCTCTCTTCCAGCGCAAGCACATCGCGCAGGATGGCGCGCAGGGTCGTGTCGATAGCGCTGCGGCTCGGCCCAGTCGGCTCTGCTGTGGCGGTCCCGGCGGTCATGTAGCTTGCGTATCCCCTGCGTCGCGAGGCGTTGCCCTTAGCGCTGCGAATTGCCGCGTGCAAGGCGGCGCGCCGCGGCCTTGGCGATGCGCTTCCAGCTGCGGGGGTTGCGCCAGTCATAGCACTCGAGCTTGTAGCGCGGTCGGACCGTCTCCATCCAGTCGCGCTTGTAGCCATCCGAGCCGGTACCGAGATCGATCAGTTCGACCCCGTCGACATCGATCGCGTGCTTGAACAGCGCCGCGCTTAGCGTAGTACCGGCGGAGAGTGGTTTCGCCGCCTCGGTATGCGCCAGCTTGTGGATGTAGGCCGTGCCATTCTCGACCGTCCAGAATTGCGCCGCCACTGGCCCGCCTTCTGCGCGGGCGATGCCGAGGCGAATGCGGCCAGCAGCGCCTTCCATCCGGGCGAAGGCTTCGAGGATGTCAGCGCGCTCCTCCGCGGGTTTCCAGCTGTTCCTGTAAACGATCCGGTAGTCTTCCCAGGCTCGCTCGTCGAAGCGGGTCAGGATTTCGACATCGACCTTCTTCGCCTTGCGCTTCAGCGTGGTCCGCATCTGACCGGGGCGATAGGCCCAGTATTCCGCGAAGCTTCTTCCCTCGACATGCAGCACGTGGTTCTCGTCGCACTGCTCGCGAATGACTGCCCATCCAGACTTGCGAAATGCCTGTTCGAGCCGCGAAGCGCTTCCGTCCTCGTCCGGGAGCGGCGCGAGCGTGATGGCGGATGCGCGGTTGCGTAGATCTTTCGCCATCGTTGCCAGTATTTCGTCGACCAGTTCATCGCCGCGGCCGAGTGGCCGCCAGGTGAAGCTGAACCAGTTGACGAGGCTCGTCAGGCCATCTTCTGCCGCCATCAGGGGTAGGACAGCAATGCGATGCCTGCTGCGTGCGACCGCGATAATCGGCTCCATTCCGCCTTGTTCGAGCAGGGCGTACCATTCCGGCCGGTCGAAAGGTCCACGCGCAAACTGGGCAAACTCTTGCAGTTTGCTAACCGTCTCGTGATAGCTGACCTCGATAGTCACCCGTTCGTCCTCGCTCCGGAGCCTCGATGCCTGATCCCACGCCGTACCCGCTCGATCAACTGACCGAGAGAGGCGATGCACAGGCCTCTGCGCTGGTGCTGCGGGACCGGACGCTTACCTATGCCGATCTACGGACACGCGTTTCGCTGCTGGCCGGGTGGCTTGCCGGCAAGGCAGAGCCCGGCGCGCGCGTTGCAAGCTGGGCGGCGAAGGGCGAACTCACGTGCCTGCTTCCGCTCGCGGCGGGGCGGGCAGGGATGGTGCATGTGCCGATCAATCCCCTGCTCAAGCGCGCGCAGGTTGCGCATATCCTGAGCGACAGTGGTGCGGTGCTGCTGATGGGGACGAAGGCTCGGCTCGCAACGCTCGAAGAGGGCGACGTTCCGTCTGATTGCGAATTGCTGGAGGAAAGCGCCGTATTTAGCGAGGCGGAAGATGCTGCGGCGACACTCGGACCTTCGCAGCACGATCCCGACGATCTGGCCGCGATCCTCTACACCAGCGGATCGACAGGCGCGCCCAAGGGCGTGATGCTGAGCCACGCCAACCTCTGGCTTGGAGCGGTTTCGGTTGCCCACTATCTCGGAATGGCGGCGGACGACGTGACGCTGGCGGTCCTGCCGCTCAGTTTCGATTACGGACAGAACCAGCTGTTATCGACCTGGTATGCAGGCGGCAGCGTGGTGCCCCTCGATTATCTATTTCCCCGCGATGTAGCCAAGGCTTGCGGAAAGCATCGGGTGACGACACTGGCTGGCGTTCCGCCGCTCTGGGTGCAACTGACCGAAGTCGATTGGCCGGATGATGCGGTATCGACCTTGCGCCGCATCACCAATTCGGGCGGCGCACTCACTTCGCAGCTTGTGGAAGACCTGCTGTCTATCCTGCCGGAAACAAGGATTTTCCCGATGTACGGCCTGACCGAGGCTTTCCGTTCGACCTATCTCGATCCGGCACTTGTCGCATCGCACCCAACGTCGATGGGCAAGGCAATTCCGTTTGCGGAAATTCTCGTCATCGACGACATGGGCGAGCTGTGCGCGCCGGGCGAGGAGGGCGAACTGGTCCATTGCGGCCCGCTGGTCGCGCAGGGCTATTGGCAGGACGAAGAGCGAACACGCGAGCGGTTCCGGTCGGCGCCCGCCATGTCCGAATATGGCGGCACGGCGGTCTGGTCCGGCGACCGGGTCAAGCGTGATGCCGATGGCTTGCTCTATTTCGTCGGTCGCCGCGATGCGATGATCAAGAGCGCGGGCAACCGGATCAGCCCGCAGGAACTTGAGGACGCAGCGCGCGCTACCGGTCTTGTCGCTGAAGCGGTGGCGCTGGGTGTGCCTGACGAAAGGCTCGGACAAGCGATCCATCTGGTCGTTCGGGCGCAGCCGGGTGCGCAGGACGCGCAAACATCGCTAGAGAAGGCGCTCAAGAGGGATTTGCCGAATTTCATGCAACCGCACACTATCGACTGGCGCGAAACGCTGCCGCTCAATCCGAACGGCAAGATCGACCGCGCTGCCCTGGCGCTAGAGGTGGGCGCATGAAACCGCTTGGTCCCGTTCCGGCGGGTTTCGATGCTGTTAAAGGCGAACTGGCGATCGGCGGAGAAGCGGTTTCCGCTTTGGTCGAGCAGGCCGGCGAAACACCTTTGTTCGTCTATTCGCAAGACCTGATCACACAACGGATAGCCGATCTCCGCCATGCCATGCCGGATCGGATAAAGATCAATTATGCGATCAAAGCCAATAGCTTCCGACCTGTCCTTGAGCACATTTCGACCCTTGCCGACGGCTTGGACATCGCGTCGGGTGGCGAACTCGAGATGGTCGAGGCGATCGGCTTCGACCTTTCCAAAGTCAGCTTTGCCGGTCCCGGAAAGCGTGATCGCGAACTAGAGGCGGCAATCGGGGCGGGTGTCACACTGAACCTCGAAAGCGCCAATGAAGCGCGGCGGGCGCTGGCCATCGCCGAACGGCTCGGCACAACGCCGCGACTTGCCATCCGCGTGAACCCCGATTTCGACCTCAAGGGGTCCGGCATGAAGATGGGGGGCGGACCAAAGCCCTTCGGCATCGATGCCAGCCACGTTCCGGCGCTGGCTCGCGAAATCGTCGATGCGGGCTGCGAATGGCGCGGGCTGCATATCTTCACCGGCAGCCAAGCGCTTTCGGCCGAGGCGGTCATCGACATGCAGGCCAAGGTGCTGGAACTTGCCGCACGGATCACCGATGACGCGGGCGTCGGCTTGCCCAAGCTCAACATGGGTGGCGGCTTCGGCATTCCCTATTTCGCCGGGGACGAACCGCTCGATATCGCAGCCGTCGGGGCTGCTTTGGACGAGCGCTTCTCCGCCTTGCCAGCCAGCCTGCAGGATACGGAGTTCTTCCTCGAACTCGGACGCTATCTCGTCGGCGAAGCGGGCGTGTATTTGACCCGCATTGTCGACCGCAAGGAAAGCTACGGCGAGACCTATCTGGTTACCGATGGCGGCCTGCACCACCAGCTCGCGGCATCGGGCAATTTCGGCACGGTCGTACGGCGGAATTATCCGGTCGCCATCGCCACGCGGTTCGACGCGGAGCCGCAGGAAGAGGTTAATGTCGTCGGCTGCCTGTGTACCCCGCTCGACCGGCTCGCCGACAAGGCGCGCCTGCCGCGCGCCGAGGTCGGCGATATCGTCGCCGTTTTCTGTGCCGGAGCCTATGGCGCGAGCGCGTCGCCCAGCGCCTTTCTCGGTCAAGGCCCGGCATCCGAAATTCTGGTCTGAAGAGCGAGTCCCGCTTTAGGACGGGCGGCAAAATGAAGGTAAACCCGCGGGAATCAGGCGCTTTGGCGCTGTATGGATAACGCTATATTCACCTTTTGCAGCACATAGAGCCTGCGAAATGGGGCATAGCGGTCACACAGTGTGTCCGAGGGCCCCTGCTGACCCATGGGGACCTATCGATGCGATTGAGCTATACCACCAGGCTGATCGGCGGCTGCATGGCCGCTACGCTCGCCTTGGGCGGATGCACTACCACGGGTGACGAATTGCCGCCCGCGACCTTCGTTGCAATGCAGGAAGGTCCGGGCGAGGAATACATCATCGGTCCGCTCGACGAGCTGACGATCCATGTATGGCGCAATCCCGAGCTGGGCGCAGAGAAGATCCAGGTCCGCCCCGACGGACGCATCACCATCCCGCTGGTCAAGGACATGCCCGCCGTCGGCAAGACGCCGTCCATGCTGGAGGAGGACATTCGACTGCAGCTGAGCGAGTATATCGAGGATCCGCTCGTGTCGGTAATCGTCAACGAGTTCGCCGGCACCTTCAGTCAGCAGATCCGCATCGTCGGCGCGACCGAACAGCCGGCCTCGTTGCCCTATCGCGCGAACATGACCGTGCTCGACGCGATGATCGCAGTCGGGGGCCTCAGCGAATTCGCCGCCGGCAACCGCGCCAAGCTGATCCGCTTCGACAAGCAGCAAGGCCGCCAGCGCGAATATTCGCTGCGGCTGACCGATCTGCTCAAACGCGGCGACAGCGATGCGAACGTGCTGCTGCAACCGGGCGATGTCATCATCATCCCGGAAAGCACCTTCTAGGCGTAGAGCGGGGGCATGCAGGAAGTCTTCGACGAGATCCGCAGCGCGCTGCATACGGTGTGGAACCGCCGCTGGCTGGCGCTCGCCGTCGCCTGGGGCGTCTGCATCGTGGGCTGGCTGTTTGTGGCGACCATCCCGAACAGCTACGAAAGCCGCGCGCGGATCTATGTCGAGCTCGACGACGTGCTCTCCAAGCAGCTCGAGATTTCTGGCGAAGGGCGGCAGGCGATCACCAAGGTCCGTCAGACGCTGACCAGCGCGGTCAACCTCGAGAAAGTCGTCCGCGCAACGCAGCTGGGCGAGGATGTGAACACCCAGCGCGAAATGCAGTCGGCCGTCGATAGCCTGACCGACCATGTCGGTGTCGTGAGTACCGAGGACAATCTGTTCGAACTGACCGCGACGATCGGCAATTCCTCGATGACCGATGCGGAAAATGCCGCGCTTGCGCAGGACGTGGTTCAGAAGCTGATCGACATTTTCCGCGAGGAAAATGTCGCGGGCAATCGCGGCCAGGTCGCCGATACGCTCGCTTTCCTCGACCAGCAGCTCGACGAGCGTAAGCAGGAGCTGGAGGCTGCCGAACAGCGCCGCCTTGCCTTCGAAGCGCAGAACCCCGAACTGATCGGCGGCGTCGGCACCGTCACGACGCGAATCAATGCGATGCGTGACGAAATGCGCGACGTCGATAGCGACATTGCTGCGGCCTCCAGTTCGCTCGCCGCGATCGACGGCCAGATTTCCAGCACGCCGCGCACCATCGCGACTTTCGGCGCGGAGGGTGGCGCGCGTGCAGCTCTGGCACAGGCCCAATCGCAGCTTTCCGCAATGCGCGCCCGCGGCCTGACCGATAGCCACCCGGATATCCAGGCCCAGCAGCGCCAGGTTGCGTCCCTGCGCGAGCAGGCGGCGAGGGAGCCGTCCGGAGCCGGCGGCGCGGCAAACCCGGCTTACACCTCGCTCGTCGCGATGCGGTCGGAGCGTCAGGCGAATTACCAGGCGCTGCAGGCACGCAAAGCCGCGCTGCAGTCCGACATCTCGCGCCTCATCGCCAACCAGGCGGAAGAACCCGCCGTAGCTGCCGAGGCCAACCGCATCAGCCGCGACTACGAGGTCCTCAAGGACAAGTATGACGAGCTGCTCAAGGACCGCGAGGAAATGCGCCTGCGCGGCCAGGTCGAGACCGAGCGCAGTGCGTTCCAGTTCGAAGTGATCGATCCGCCGACCGCGCCGACCAAGCCGGCCGCACCCAACCGCCCGCTGTTGCTGGTGGTAGTGCTGCTGGCCGGGTTCGCCGCTGGCGCGGCCGTGGCGTTCGTGATGGGGCAGCTGCGTTCCAGTTTCACCACCTCGGAGAAGCTGGAACGCGTGCTCGACATGCCGGTCATCGGCACGATCTCGCGCTCGATCACGGCGGCCGACCGACGTCGCCAGCGGGTGCAGCTCAAGAAGTTTTTCGCTGCCAGCGGGGCCTTGGCAGGCGTCTGCCTGCTGCTGCTGGTCGTGGAAGTCATCCAGGTCGGCTCGGTCGCCTGAAGGGGGGAATGTGTCAGTGAACAAACCCACCAAGATCACGCCACCGGAAAAGCAGGCCAAGCCGGATCGCGCTTCGCTGCTCGAACGGGCGAGCGGTGCCTTCGGCCTCGACAATCTGCGGCCTGCCGCAGTTCCGAAGGGGCTCGATAGCGACAAGGCGAAGAAATTTGCCCCCAAGCGCGCCGCTTCGGAGGCTCCACCGGAGCCAACGCCGAAGCGTCGTGCATCGGACTACATCGGCGAGAAGGCTGAGACTGCTCCCACAACGGCTCCGGTGACTGCGGCCAGCATGGCAGCGCAGGAACCCGAGGTTCCTTCGGTCCGCTTCAGCGGGGAAAAGCGAGAAGTCGTCCGCTCCTTCCTTAGCGAGCAGGGTCTGATCGACCCGGACGGCGGCGCCTCCACCCTGCTGGAAGAATTCCGCATCGTGAAGCGCCAGGTGCTGGCAGCCGCCAAGGCGGAAGCGAGCGCAGCAGCGCGCCGGGTGCTGATCTGCTCGCCTCATCCCAATGAAGGCAAGACCTTCTGCGCGCTCAATCTCGCCATCGCCATGGCGGCCGAGCGGGATACGGAAGTGCTGCTCATCGACGCCGATTTCGGCAAGCCTTCGATCATGTCCAAGCTCGGGCTGGAGGCAGGCAGGGGTTTCATGGACGTGCTGGCGGATCCCTCGGCGCAGGTCGAAGACTTCGTGGTGGGTACGGACATTCTCGGCCTTTGGGTGCTGCCCGCGGGCGAACGCACCGGGCGCGACAGCGAATATCTCGCCAGCGAACGCACTTGGGAAGTGCTGAACCGCCTCACCCGGGGCGCTCCGAACCGCTTCGTCATCTTCGACAGTCCGCCTGCCTTGGCCGCGACACCTGCAGCCGAGCTGGCCAAACATGTCGGCCAGGCCCTGCTCGTCGCGCGCAGCGGCCAGACGGGGCGCGCTGCTCTGGAAGACGCCGTCGATCTGCTGTCCGCATGTCCGGACATCAAGCTGCTGCTCAACGACACCACCTTCAGCCCCAGTGGGCGCCGTTTCGGCAGCTATTACGGTTATGGAGAGACGTCCCGTGACCAGTAAGGCGTGGCTAGCTCTCGCAGCTCTCGCGCTCTCGGGCGTGCTGCCACTGGCCAGCCCGGCCATGGCGCAGCAGAGTCGCGATGCCGGTGCCGATGTGGCCGAGAGCCGCTCGGAAAGCCGCGCCTCGCGCCGCGCGCGAATCGATCCCTATATCGAGGCGAGCACGATCGCGAATTGGCAGATCACGCCGGGCGACGATGTGCTGACCTACACGCAGCTTGCCGCCGGCGTCGATGCTTCGGTGCAGGGGCGCAATACCGGCGCTGCCGTCTCGCTGCGCTACGAGCGGAACTTCGCCCACCAATCCGATGGCGCGGATTCCGACACGCTGACCGGCATCGCCCGGGCCTATGCTTCGGTAGTTCCGAATGTGCTGACGGTCGAGGCCGGAGCGCTCGCCACGCGGACGAGCGTCGATGGCTCGGGCCGCTCGATCATCACGCGACTCGCTGCGGACGATCTCACCACCCAGACCTACTCGGTCTATGCCGGCCCGACGCTGCAGACGCAGGTCGAGGGCGTGGACGTGTCCGCCAATTACCGGATCGGTTACACGCGCGTCGATGGACCGGATTTCGTCAGCGCCGGCGGCCAGCCGGTCGATATTTTCGACGACAGCGTCAGCCATAGCGCGAATGTGCGTGCCGGGATCGCGCCGGGACGCGCAGGGCTGCCTGTCGGCGTGGGAGTCGGCGCTGGCTTCTACCAAGAAGACATCTCCAACCTCGATCAGCGCGTCCGCGATGTTTACGTTCGCGGCGATGTCACGGTGCCCGTCACGCCCACCCTCGCGGTGGTCTTCGGTGCAGGGATTGAGGATGTCGAAGTGTCCAGCCGCGATGTCCTGCGCGATGCGGACGGAGATCCGGTGCGTGGCAACGATGGCCGCTTCATCACCGATGAAAGCAGCCCGCGCACCATCGCCTACGAGGCGGACGGGCTGATCTGGGACGTCGGCGTGATCTGGCGTCCGAGCAGCCGCACGGAATTGCAGGCGACCTTCGGACACCGTTACGACAGTGAAACTTTCTACGGCAGCTTCACCTGGGCCCCGAGCAGCCGCAGCACGCTGGGCATCGGCGTATACGACAGCATTCAGGGTTTCGGCGGCCGCCTGAACAATGCGCTGGCCGCACTGCCGACCGATTTCGAAGTCGTCCGCGACCCCGTGACGGGCGACATCACCGGCTGCGTAAACAGCCTGGACGGGCTGGGCTGCATCGACGGTGCGCTCGGTTCGGTGCGGTCCTCGGTCTTCCGCGGGCGCGGTGCCGTGGTAAGCTACACGCATGAAATGGGCCGCACAGTCGCAGGGATCGGTGCCGGATACGACCGCCGCCGCTTCATCGGCGCGCCGGGCACGATCCTCGAACTCGCCGACGGTATCGTCGACGAAAGCGTGTTCGTGTCGGCAAATCTCGCAGGGCCGTTTGGCCGGGGCAATTATTCCCTCAACACCTACGCCAACTGGTTCGAGAGCGGTGCCAGCTCGCTCGGCGATGCTTTCACACTTGGCACATCGGCTTCCTATACCGAGCAGGTATGGCGCAATCTCTCGGCACGGGCCGCGGTGGCGCTTACCATGATCGATCCGGAAGCGTCACCCGACGAGTTCCTCACCGCCTCCGCGCTGCTCGGCCTGCGCTACGACTTCTGATAAGGACGCAGCATGTACGAAGATTATTACGGCTTTCGCGAGCGCCCTTTCCAGCTGACGCCCGACCCGGCGTTCTACTTCGAAAGCGTCACGCACAAAAAGGCGTTGAGCTATCTCGGCTATGGGCTCAACCAGGGCGAGGGCTTCGTCGTCATCACCGGCGAGGTCGGATCGGGCAAGTCCACGCTCGTCGCGCATCTGAAGGAAAAGCTCGACGACGAACGCATGACGGTGGGCGAAGTCGTGACAAGCGCGCTGGACGACGACGAGATGATCCACGTCGCCGCGCGCAGCTTCGGCCTCGACATCGAGGGCGGCGACAAGGCAGCAGCGCTAGCTGCAATCGAGCTGTTCCTGCACGAAGAAGCCCGCAACGGTCGCCGCGTGCTGCTGATCGTGGACGAGGCGCAGAACCTTTCCATCGGCGCGCTCGAGGAGCTGCGCATGCTGTCGAACTTCCAGCTCGGCTCGCATCCGCTGCTGCAGACGCTCCTGCTTGGCCAGCCCGAATTCAAGCACCTGCTCGCGCAGTCGGAAGAGCTCGAGCAATTGCGCCAGCGCGTCATTGCCGCGCATCATCTCGAACCGATGCAGCCGGGCGAAATCGAGCCCTATGTCGAGCATCGTCTGGCGCATGTCGGATGGGACGGCAATCCCGAGATCGACGGCGGCATCTGGGTGAAGTTGCACAAGGCTACGGGCGGCATCCCGCGCAAGATCAATCAGGTGATGACCCGGCTGCTGCTGATGGGTGCGGTGGAAGAACAGTCGGTGCTCGAAGCCGACATGCTCGGAGCGGTGCTGGAGGAGATGAACGGCGATAATTCGCCCGAGGCGCACAGCGAGACTGTCGCCAAGCCGCGCCCGGACCGCGATCTCCCGGCCGCCGAGGCGATCGCTCGTGCACGCAGCGAGCAAGTGCCAACCAGTTCGGAAGCGCGCGACAAGGGGCTGCTCGATCACCAGATCGAGGCCATCGAAAAGGCGTTTGCAGAGCGCGACAAGCACATGGCCGCGATGCGCCGCGAGGTGCAGAAACTCGCCGCCTCGCGCGATCAGGCAGGCGGCGCGCTGCCGCAGGATGCCGACAAGCGCCTCGAAGCCATCGAGCGTCGCCTCGACGAGCAGGAACAATCGCTGCGACACGTGCTCACGATGATGATAGACTATTTCGAGAGCCAGGCGACGCGCGCAGCGGCCTGACACTTCGGGAGGGGCGTGTGACACAGCACAGCATCGTCAACGGCCTGTCGGTCGATGTCGAGGATTGGTTCCAGGTCGGCTCCTTCGAACACACGATCAAGCGCGAGGACTGGGATTCGCTCCAGCTGCGCGTGGGCGACAATGTCGCGCGCATCCTCGACCTGTTCGACGCCGCCGGCGTAAAAGCGACCTTCTTCACGCTGGGCTGGGTGGCGCAGCGCAATCCCGCGGCGATGCGCGCCATCGTCGAGCGCGGACATGAACTCGCCAGTCATGGCTACGATCACACGCGCGTGTTCACTTTCACCCGGCAGGAATTTGCCGACGACCTCGCCAAGGCGCGAGCCATCCTGGAAGACGCAGGCGGCATAGCAGTAACCGGTTATCGCGCGCCGAGCTTCTCCATCGACGCCCGCAATCCCTGGGCGCACGAGGCGCTGGCCGAGCACGGCTATGCCTATTCCTCCAGCGTCGCTCCGGTGGTCCATGATCACTATGGTTGGCGCGAAGCGCCGAGGTTCGCGTTCAATCCCGTATCCGGCAGCGATCTGGTCGAGATTCCGGTGACCACGGCGGTATTCAGAGGCCGGCGACTAGCTGCGGGCGGTGGCGGCTTTTTCCGAGTTCTACCCTACGCCTTCAGCCGCTGGGCCATCCGGCAAGTGAACCGGCAGGATCGCCGTCCGGCGGTCTTCTATTTCCACCCCTGGGAAGTCGATCCCGACCAGCCGCGCGTCGCCGGAGCGCCGATGCGCTCGCGCCTGCGGCACTACACCAACCTTTCGCGCATGGAGGACAAGCTGTCCGACCTGCTCGGCGAATTTGCGTGGGGACGGATGGACGAACTGGCGAAGCGAGAAGCTGCGCGCAGCCTCGACTGGGCGGCATGAACGCGCCGGTGACGCATAGTGCCAACCTGCGTGCGGTCGATTTCGGCGATGCGGCTGAAGTCGCGCGGATCGAGCGCTTCGTAGACGAGCACGGCGGCAGCGTCTTCCAGCGCCCCCTGTGGCTTTCCGCCATAGCAGAGGGCACGGGCAATCCGGCGTACGGGATCGTTCTCGAACGGGGGACGACCCTATCTGGCTGGCTCCCGCTGACGCTCGTCCACTCACCCTTGTTCGGGCGGGCGCTGGTATCGAGCGGGTTCGGAGTCGGCGGCGGAATGCTGGTTTCGCGCGAGTGCGACATCGATCTCCTCGCCCACGCAGCCACCGAACTCGCCCAGCGCCGGTGTGTGCCGAGCATCGAATTGCGCGAGGCGGTTGCGCCCGGCGACTGGGACACGATCAAGGGCAAGCACGCCAATTTTGCGCGCGATCTTGCCGAGGACGATGACGCGCAACTTCTCGCCATCCCGCGCAAGGCGAGGGCGGAAGTCCGCAAAGGTCTCGCCAACGATTTCACCATAACCGTCGGCAGCAACGAGCAGATTCGCGAAGCGCATTATGCCGTTTATGCCGAAAGCGTGCACAATCTCGGCACGCCGGTCTTCCCGCGCAGCCTGTTCGATGCGGTGCTCGACCGCTTCGGCGCCGATGCCGACATCCTCACCGTGAGTCACGGCGGGAGACCGAGCGCGAGCGTGCTGTCGCTCTATCACGATGGCACCGTGATGCCGTTCTGGGGCGGCGGGACCTTCGCCGCGCGCAATCTGCGTGGCAACGAGCGCATGTATTACGAGTTGATGCTCCACGCGCGGCGCAAGGGCTGCACGCGCTTCGATTTCGGTCGCTCGAAGACCGGTAGCGGCCCATTTAATTTCAAGAAGAACTGGGGCTTCGAGCCCGAACCGCTGGTCTATCGCAGTTGGAGCGCGCCGGGCAGCGAAGCGCGCAATATCGACCCGACCGATGCGGGCTATTCCGCCAAGATCGAATTGTGGAAGCGGATGCCGCTGGCGCTTGCCAATCGCATCGGCCCGCCGATCGCCCGCGGTCTCGGCTAAGGGCACCGCTGGCCATGGGCGACATTCTCTTCCTAGCGCACCGCGTCCCGTTCCCGCCCGATCGTGGAGACAAGATACGCTCTCACCATCTTTTGAAGGGGCTTGCGCGCCTCGGGCCGGTGCATGTCGGGACGTTTGCGGAGACTGAGACCGATCTAATGCAAAAGGGTGCGTTGGCCGAAATTGCAAAGACCCATGCCCTGATCGAGCGCAACAAGCCGCTGCCGCTGGCGGGAATCCAAGCGGTGCTCGCCAGCAAGCCGGTAAGTCTCGCGGCCTTCGAGCATGAGGCCATGCGCCGCTACGTCCACAAGACACTCGGAAATCACCGCATCGATACGATCTTCGTATTCTCTGGGCAGATGGGGCAATACATCCCTGACGATTATCACGGCCATGTCGTGATCGATCTGTGCGACGTCGATAGCGCCAAATTTGCCGCCTACGCCGAGGCTGGAGAGCGAAAGTGGCTCAACGGTCGCGAGGCGCGGCTGCTGGCGCGCGAAGAGGCGCGCCTTGCCCATCGCGCCGACCGCCTGCTGCTGATCAGCAGCGCTGAGGCAAATTTGCTCTCGGTCAATCTCGACAATCTGTCCGGCACGGACATCCGCCCGCTCGGCAACGGGATCGACGCCGATTTCTTCGATCCGATCGGCGTGGCCGGTCAGGAGGAGCTGGTCGAGGCCGAGGACCCGCAGATCGTCTTCACCGGACAGATGGACTACGCCCCGAATATCGCGGCAGCCGAGTGGATGATCGACGCGGTGATGCCGCGTCTCCGCCAGCGCTTCTCGCGCGCACGTTTCCATATCGTCGGCCGGGCGCCGACGGCTGCCTTGAAAGATCGCCACGGTGAATCGGGGACGCGTGTGTGGGGCGAAGTGCCCGATGTACGCCCGTTCCTGAAAGCCGCCGATGTCGTGGCGGCGCCGCTGATGATCGCGCGGGGCGTCCAGAACAAGGTCCTCGAAGCCATGGCGATGGCGCGACCGGTGCTGCTGACGCCGGGCGCGGCGAACGGCATCGATGCGGAGAGCGATGTGCATTTTGCGGTCGTCAAGCCCGATCCAGATCTGTGGGTGGAGCGGATCGAACAGCTTGCGACCGATCTCGCGGCGGCACGCGGTATGGGGGCGGCGGCGCGCCGGTTCGTGTTCGAGAATATGAGCTGGGAAAGCATATACGCCGAACTTCCTCAGATCCTAGCTCCAGGGAAGGCAGGGCGGGATGCCGCCTGAAATCGCTCTGGATGCTGCGCCTGCAAAGGCCTGGAGCAATCGATTGGCTCAGCTCGGGCTGGTCTGGTTGCTGCTGTTTGTCGTGACCTTCGAAGAATGGGCGCAGATGGCCCACCAGTGGTGGAATATCGACACCTACAGCCATATCCTCCTGATCCCGGCGATCATCGCATGGCTTGTCTGGATCAAGCGTAACGACCTTGCTGCATTTGTCCCCGAAGGCTGGTGGCCGGCTCTGGCGTGGTTCGGGGCAGGCTTTCTCGTCTGGCTCGGCGGCCGAGGGCTCGATATCAACCTGTTCGCGCAGTCTGGCGCGGTGATGACGTTTCAGGGGGCCGCCATCGCACTGTTGGGTTTGCGGGTGAGCCTTATCCTCGCGCTGCCTATCGCCTATTCGTGCTTCCTCGTGCCCTTCGGCGACGAGATCATCCCGCAGCTGCAGACCATCACCGCGCATCTCGCGACACGGCTGACGGAAGCGAGCGGCGTCGCCATGATATCCGACGGCATCTATATCGACACGCCCGCCGGCCTCTTCATCGTGGCGGAAGCCTGTTCGGGCGTAAAATTCCTTATCGCAATGGTGGCGCTCGGCACGCTGGTGGCGTTTACCTGCTTCGAAAGCTGGACCCGGCGCGCGTGGCTCATGCTCGCCTGCGTCATCGTGCCGATCATCGCCAACGGGATCCGCGCCTGGGCGACGATCTTCATTGCTCAGTACGTGGGCGCGGAGGCCGCCGGGAGCTTCGATCATATCGTTTACGGCTGGTTCTTTTTCGGCATCGTTATCGCTCTCGTCCTCGGCGTGGCCTGGCGCTGGTTCGAGCGTGATCCCGAAGATGCCGGCTGGTCGCTCGCCGAGATCGAGGCGATGCCTGTCGTCACGGCGTTCGAGCGAAAGAAGATTTCAGCGAGCTTCATCGTCGCCATCATGCTCGCCGTCGCAATCGCCTTTGCCGCCGTCGCTCACCTCGGCTAGGACGCCGGCCCATGTGCGGGATCGCGGGTATTTTCCATTACGAGACGGTGAAGCCGGTCGACCCCAAACGGGTCGAGGCGATGACGAATGCGCTCGCGCATCGCGGCCCGGACGGCGCGGGTGTCTGGACCGCCCCGGGCATCGGCCTCGGCCATCGGCGGCTCTCGATCATCGATCTCGCCGGTTCTCCCCAGCCGATGCATTCGGCGGACGGGCGCGCGGTCATCGTCTTCAACGGCGAGATCTACAATTACCGCGAGCTGCGCCGCGAGCTGGAGCACGGCGGGGCACAATTCCGCACCGATGGCGACACCGAGACGATCCTCGCCGCATGGCGGAAATGGGGGCCGAGATGCCTCGAACGGCTCGACGGCATGTTCGCCTTCGCGCTCTACGATTGCGAGACACGGCAGCTGTTCCTGGCGCGCGACCGGCTGGGGGTTAAACCGCTCTATATTGCGGAACTGCCGGGAGGCGCGCTGGCCTTCGCAAGTGAATTGAAGGGCCTGCTGGCCAATCCGCTGCTCAGGCGAACGATCGACCCGATGGCGATCGAGGATTTCATGACCTGGGGCTATGTGCCGGATCACCGCGCGATCCTGCGCGGCGTTCGCAAGCTTCCGGCGGGGCATTACCAGCTGCTCGAGCACGGTCGCACACCCGGCGTGCCGGTGCAGTGGTGGGACGTCAGCTTCGCCGAGCGATCAAGGGGTTCGCAGAACGAGCACTCCGCCGAGCTGCTTCACTTGATGCGCGAAGGCGTGACAAGCCGGATGGTCGCCGACGTGCCGCTGGGCGCGTTCCTCTCGGGCGGCGTGGACAGCTCGTCCGTGGTCGCGTTGATGAGTGAGGCGAGCGCCCAGCCGGTCACCAGTTGCTCCATCGGGTTCGACGTGGCGGGCGTGGACGAGACGGTGCATGCCCGCAAGGTGGCGGAGCTCTTCGCCACCGATCATCACGAGCGGATCGTATCGGCCGACCAGTTCGACGAGATCGATCGCATCGCGGGTATATTCGACGAGCCGTTTGCCGATGCGAGCGCTTTGCCGACGCTGCGCGTATGTGAGCTGGCGCGAGAGCATGTGACGGTGGCGCTGTCCGGCGACGGCGCGGACGAAGCGCTGGCAGGATACCGCCGCCAGCTGTTTCATGCGCGCGAAGAGCAAGCACGCGCGGTCCTGCCGCAGTTCCTACGCGAGCCGGTGTTCGGTGCACTTGGAAGCATCTGGCCGAAAGCCGACTGGGCGCCACGTCCGCTGAGGGCCAAGACGACACTGCTGTCGCTTGCTCAGAGCGGCGAGGCAGGTTACGCGCGCGCGCTCGCAATTCTCGCGCCCGAGCAAAGAACTGCGCTCTACGGCGAGGCTATGATCCGCGATCGCGGAGAGTATCGCGCGGAGCAGCCGTTCGAGAAACTGATGCGCGAAGCTCCGGCGCGTAATGGGCTGGACAGGGCACAATATGCCGATCTCAAATTCTGGCTGCCCGGCGACATCCTGACCAAGACCGAACGTACGAGCATGGCCGTCGGCCTCGAGGCGCGCGAACCCTTGCTCGACCATCGCTTCATCGAATTCGCCGCACGCCTGCCGCATCGCCAGCGTTACCGTGGCATGACGGGCAAGTGGTTGATGCAGCACACGATGGAGCGCTACCTGCCGGACGACATCCTCTATCGGCCGAAGCAGGGTTTCGTCACCCCCATCGCCGAGTGGTTTCGCGGGCCGCTTGCGGATGCGGCGCGCTCGGTCGCATCGAGCGAGCTTCTGGTCGGGAGCGGATGGTTTGCTCGCAAGAAGCTCGCGCAACTGGCGGAGGCGCATATTGCGGGCCGGTCCGACAATAGCCGGGTGCTGTGGCAATTGCTGATGCTGGAGCGCTCGCTGCGACACCTCAAGCCGAGCGGCTGAGGCCAGGTCAGTCGGCCAGGCCGTGGCCGCGCGCCATGTATTCGGCGCTTTGCATTTCCTTGAGTCGGCTGACCGTGCGCTCGAACTCAAACGACCCTTCGCCTGCCGTATAAAGGTCTTCCGGCTCGGCAGCGGCGGTAGCGAACAGTTTGACGTTGTTCTCGTACAGCGCGTCGATCAGCTTGGTGAACCGGATCGCTTCGTTCTGGTTGTCGGGCGACATGGCCGGGATGCCGACCACGATCACGCTGTGATAGGCATGGGCGATGGCGAGGTAGTCGGCAGCCCCGCGGTTTTCGCCGCACAGCCGCTTGAAGCTGAAGACGGCGACGCCCTTGAAACTGCGCGGGATGTGGAGGGTTCGCCCACCGCCAAGGTCCAGCTCCGCGCTCGGCACCGAGGCAGCATCCTCGGGCTTGTAATCGGTGAGGCGGAAGAACGCCTCGCGCACCTGCGCGGTCGCCTCGTCGCCGAGCGGCGAGTGCCAGGTGTCGATATCCCCGAGCCGGTCGAGCCGGTAGTCCGTCGGGCCGTTGAGCGGCAGCACGTCGAACTCCGCCTCGACCAGGTCGATGAACGGCAGAAAGAGCGAGCGGTTGAGGCCGTCCTTGTAGAGATCGCGGGGAGGGCGGTTGCTGGTTGTGACCACAGCCAGCCCCTCGTCGCAGATCAGCGCGGTGAACAACCGGCTCATGATCGCGGCATCGGCCGTGTTGGTGACGACCATCTCGTCGAAAGCGAGGCAGCGGACGTCTTTGGCAATGTCGCGCGCGACCTTGCCGGTGGGGTCGCCCGGATCGGTCTCGCGCCGCTCGCGCATGCGGCGGTCGACCTCGAGCATGAATTCGTGGAAGTGGACGCGGCGCTTCTGTTCGATCTCCAGCGTTGCGACGAACAGGTCCATCAGCATGGACTTGCCGCGCCCGACGCCGCCCCACATGTAGACGCCCTGCGGCCGCGTTTTCTTCGGCCGGAAAAGCTGCGAGAGGATGCCGCCGGGCGTTTCCGCCTGCAATTCGCGTTGCAGGCGATCGAGCCGCTCGGCCGCGCGGCGCTGGTCCGGGTCCGAGCGCAGCTCGCCGGCTTCGACCAGCCGCTCGTAACGCGCGAGCATACCGCTCATTGCGGGGTCGGGCGGCGATGCATCTTCTTCACGATGCCGGAGAAGCTGGCGACGGTGTGGTCCTCCTGCTCGACGGTACCGCGCACGAACACCATGCTGCCGGTCTCGCGCACGATCTCGCACACCGCATCGAGCGGGCGATCGGGCTGGCCACCCCCGACGAATTGGGAGGAGAGCTCGACCGTCACCGACGGTCCGGCATTCCCGCTGCCGATCGTGTGCATGGTCGTGAACAGGCTGATGTCGATCAGCGAGAGCGTGACCGCGCCGTGGATGATGCCCTGCAGGTTCTCGTGTCGCCGCTCGGGAAACATGCGCAGTCGCGCTCTGCCATCGTCATCGACGCGGGTGATCATCTTGCCCATCACCGCGCCGTTGAACAGCGACTGGTCCTTCAGGTTCCAGTGCCGCCAGCCCGGATTGTCAGGGTCGGGCCCGTGATCGAAGACCTCGTCCGGCAGCACGTCAGATCGCGCGTTCGGCGATCATCTTCTTGGTTTCGGCGATCGCCTTGGCGGGCGAGAGGCCCTTGGGGCACACGTTCGCGCAGTTCATGATCGTGTGGCAGCGATAGAGGCGGAACGGGTCTTCGAGCTGATCGAGCCGCTCGCCCGTCATCTCGTCGCGGCTGTCGGCCAGCCAGCGATAGGCCTGCAGCAGGATCGCGGGGCCGAGGAACTTGTCGCTGTTCCACCAATAGCTGGGGCAGGCGGTGGAGCAGCAGGCGCACAGGATGCACTCGTACAGCCCGTCGAGCTGCTCGCGCTGTTCGGGCGACTGGAGCCGTTCTTTGCCGCTCGGCGTGGTCGAGACGGTCTGCAGCCAGGGGCGGATGCTGGCATATTGCGCATAGAAATGCGTGAAATCGGGCACGAGGTCCTTGATCACGTCCATGCTCGGCAGCGGGGTGATGCGAATTTCGCCCTTGAGGTCCTCGATCGCCGTGGTGCAGGCGAGGCCGTTACGACCGTTCATGTTCATCGAGCACGATCCGCAAATGCCTTCGCGGCAGGAGCGACGGAAGGTCAGCGTCGGGTCGACTTCGTTCTTGATCTTGAACAGCGCGTCGAGAACCATGGGTCCGCAATCGTCGAGGTCGAGCTCGAACGTGTCGTAACGCGGGTTTTCGCCGGTGTCGGGATCGTAACGGTAGATCTTGAACTTGCGGATGCGAGAACCGCCGTCAGCACTGTGGGCGCGGCCTTTGCCGGTGATCCTCGAATTCTTGGGAAGGGTGAAGGTCGCCATTGCGCAATCGTTCCTGTTGCTTTCTGCCACCCATCTAGCGGTTCATGCGAGTGGCGCAAGGCCGAGGATGCTGCAATTCCTGCACACTGTGTCCAACAGGATCGAAGACATGGACCGCATGGACCACAGTCCAGGGCCGAAAAAAGCGAGATTGCAAGAATGGCCGAATTCTGCGCGGGGCGAGGGAACAATCCCCATTTGCGATCGGTCTAGTCCGATAGGATGGACGTAGGAAAGCAAATTCACAGAGCCGCCGTGTTCGGAGCCAGCGGCGGCATCGGGCGTGCACTCGCAGAGGCGCTGGTGGAGCAGGGCGCGGAGGTCTGGGCAGGGTGTCGTTCGGGCGATCCCGGAATTGCGGGGGCGCACTCCTTTGCCTTCGATTTGGACGACGAAACCAGCATCGCCGAGGCGGCGGACGCCATGAGCGACGCACCGCCCGACCTCGTCATCGTCGCCAGCGGCGTGCTGACACTGGACGACGGCACCGGGCCCGAGCGCAGTTATCGTTCCCTCGACCAGGATGCTATGCAGCGGGTTTTCCTGCTCAACACTATCGGTCCGGCAATTGTTGCCAAGCACATGCTGCCGCTGTTCGATCGGAAGGAGCGCTGCGTGTTTGCGGCTCTTTCGGCCCGCGTCGGCTCGATTACCGACAATCGTCTTGGCGGTTGGCATAGCTATCGCGCCAGCAAGGCGGCGCTCGACATGCTGTTGCAGAATTTCGCCATCGAACTGGCCCGCACGCACAAGCAAGCGGTGGTCGCCGGCCTTCATCCGGGCACGGTCGATACGCGACTTTCCGAGCCGTTTCAGTCGAACCTGCCCGATGGGCAGCTGATTGCCCCGGGTGAAGCTGCTGCGAACCTGCTCGAAGTCATCTCCAGGCTCGAGCCTTCGGACAGCGGCAAGATTTTCGACTACGCTGGCGAGGTGATCCCGGCATAGAAAAACCGCCCCGCGCTGGGTGGCGCGAGGCGGTTTTATTTCGGGCAGGTTCAACTCGTCTCGGGTCAGCCGAACAGGATATCGCCAACCGGGATCGCATCGAGGTCTTCGAAGATGATCGTCTGGTCGATCACGCCATCGCTGTCGATGTCGATTTCCAGGCGATTGTCGATTGCGGTAAGGGTCGAGGCTTCGGTGATGCCGAGGCCCGAAAGGTCGACCGTATCGATACCCTCTTCGAAGTCGGTGATGATGTCGGTTCCGCCATTAGTGAAGCTGTCCGTGAACAGACGCTCGTCGGACGCGAACACGAATACGTCAGCACCGCCGTTACCGGTCAGGACATTGTCCTGCTCGTTGGTGATGATGACGTCGCGATAGTCGGTGCCGACCGCATTCTCGATTTCGGTGCCGTAGGCGATCGAGATGTTCTGGTACTGCATCGCCTCGACGCCGGCATGCCCGGTATCGGCAGCGATGTCGCGGGCATTGAGGCCCATGTATCGGCTGGTGACGCTGTCGATCGTCGCTTGATCGGCAGGCGCGTAGTAGTCCACGAGGCCATAGGCGACCTCGATCGCGTCATTGAGCGATTCCAGAGCCTCTGCCTGGTCGGCAGTGGTGATGTTGCCTTGACCGGCTGAGGAGAACTGGCCGTCGCGCAGATCGATCAGCACGCTGGCTTCGAAGCCCGACAGATCGATCGTGTCGATCCCGCCGGCGTCGTAGATCGTGAGATACGGATGCTCGTTCTGCGTGAAGTCGAACACCGCACGATCTGCGGTCGAGTTGAAGCCATAGGTGGTATCGTCGGCGCGGGTGGTGGGATCGGCGCCGTAGACCTGCTGGATGGTGTAGACATCATGCAGCAGCGGCGTCTGCGGATTGCTGAAGAAGAACGTTCCCCAGTTGACGATGCGCGCACCGGTTTCCGATGCGTCCCAATACGACATAATCGAATATTGCTCGGAATCCTGGGCATATTCGGCCTGGTCGAGATAGGTCGTTGCGCCAGCACCATTGTAGGCCCCAGGGTGGCTGAGGCCGATCGCATGACCGATTTCGTGGGTAAGCGTCGTCGCGCCGTAACCACCGAAACTCAGGTCGCCATTGGAGTAATTCCCTTCGTGGAGAAGCGTGCCGTCGGCGTCGAAGTAGCTGCGGGGATCGGCGACAAAGACATCACCGAAGAAATTGTAGCCGCGAGCGTTCGTGAAGCCGTATTCGGGGTAATAGGCGTAAGCCTGCGCAGGATCCCAGCTGTTCGCAAACTGGATGTCGGCACCGCGGCCGTTACTCTCCACGAATTCGGGCGCGATCAGATCGTCCCACAGGGCGATCGATGCGCGGGCGGCATCCTGCTGGGCAGCGGTGAAAGGCGCAGCGCCATTGCTGGCACCGAAACCGTACTGCGGGTTGTTGTAAAGGCCGACGAGGTTGTCGCCCTGCAGGAAGGTGTAGGTGATCCGGTTGCTGCCGGTGATGTTGTGCGAATTGCCCGAGAAGATCTGGTCGACGACCTGATCGAGATCGGCAATCAGCTTGCCGCGGTATCCGAAGCCGAAGCCGCCGAAATTGTCGAGGTTGAAGTCCTCGGCCAGCGCGCCGGTATCGTAGTCGAGCAAGGTGTCGAGCGTGATCTGCTCGCGCAGTTCGCTGCCGTGATCGCAAGCGTCTGTGCAGGTGTGCGTGTAGAGATAGTCTGCCCCTTCGGACAGCACGTTATGGCGCGGCATGGACCCCTCCCAAAATGTGAAAATACGCCCCTTGGTGCAGCAAGCACCAAGTAACCGCATCCTAACCATCGGTCAGGCGGTGGCAAGGGCGTTCACCGCTTTTTCACGCAGTTCGGGCAACATATCTGAAGTCGCGGGGGGTGTCCGCGCAATATGACGAACGTGCTATCCGTCGGCGATATTTGCGCACAACTCAGCCAGCAGCGATGAGTCCGTTCCTCCGCCACGATTCGGCGAGCAGTGTTTCGAGCAGATCTGAATGGCTGAACCCGGCTTTCGCCGCAGCCTTGGCCATGACCTTCTCCGACCACAGATTGCAGTTGAGATTGATCTCGATGAAGTTGATGTCGCCGGTTTCGAGATCGAGCCGGAACTCGATCCGCCCGTAATCGAAGGGCACGAATTCCTGCGCGACCTTGCGCGCCATGGCCTCGATCTTCGGCGCGAGGTCGGGGTCGTCGAAGCGCTTGAGCGCCGCCTTCTCCTTGTTCTCGACCAGGTCGCGCTTTTCGTAATAGGTCCACAGGCGCTGGGTATCCTCGCGCTCGTACCACAACATGGGGAGGGCGATCGGCTCGTCCTCGATGGTGATGAAGGCGCATTGGACATCGTAACCGTTGAGATAAGGTTCGACGATCGCATCGTGACCCTCGGTGTGGATGTGCCAGACCGCATTCGCCACTTCGACCCAAGTGCTCGCGTCGGTGATGCCCCAACTCGCGGACGATGCATTGGGCTTGATCACCCAGCGGCCGGCGTCCTTCGCGGGAAGGTCGCCCTCGCGGATGGGAGCGCCGCGGCGGTAACAGAACCAGGGCGCCGTCGGCACGCCAGCATGTTCGCAGACGAGCTTCGACACCGATTTGTCGTCGCCCAGTCCGCGCAGAAAGGGCATCGCGCCGAGATAGGGAATGGCGTGCTTGTTGCACAGGATCGGAATCAGCATCTCGCTGTTCACGAAGCCGCCGCGATTGAGCAGCGGAAACACGAAGTCCACGTCGGGCTTCTCGAACAGCACTTCGTAGTGATTGGCGAATTCGAGATTGAGGCCCAGCCCTTCCAGGGTGGTGCGGACCTCGTGATGATAGATGGCGTGATTACCGTCTTCAGGGTGCATCCCGCCGCCGAACAGGGCGTGCTTGGCCATGAACAGCGTGCGGATGCGGTCCTTGGCTTCCTCGGGAATGCGAAGCGGGGAAATCGGTTTGGTCATGTCGTGCCCGTCTATGATTTTCGCCGCCAATACGCCGCGCAGTCCGGCACTGCTACCGTTTTCTGCGCGCGAGAAACCGCTTGCCGCACGCCGGAAACGCGATAGCTTGTTTTATCGACTTCGCGGGAGAGGAGCCGGCGGTGGGACTGAAAAGCTGGTACGATGCGCACCTCATGCCGCGGCTGATCACCTATGCCTGCGGCCAGCCGGAAATCGAGGACCGTCGCCGTATGGTCGTTCCGCTCGCTCGCGGGCACGTGTTCGAGCTCGGCTGCGGCGGGGGCCTCAACCAGAAACTCTACAATACGGAGCAGGTGACGGCCTTCAGCGGGATCGATCCGCATGGCAAGCTGCTCGACGGTGCCCGTGCCGAAGCCGAACGCAAGGGCTGGGCGGTCGATCTGCGGCAGGGTGTTGGCGAAGCCATACCGTTCCAGGACAGCAGTTTCGATACGGTCGTGTGCACTTACACGCTGTGTTCGGTGGACGATCAGGCCAAGGTCTTGTCGGAAATGCGGCGCATCCTGCGTCCGGGAGGCCGCTTGCTGTTTCTCGAGCATGGGCGTTCGCCAGATGCGGGCGTGGCGAAATGGCAGGAGCGGATCGAACCCGTTTGGAAGCCGATGGCCGGTGGGTGCCACCTCACACGGCCGATAGGGTCGGCACTGCGCGGGGCCGGCTTCGCGGTCGAACCGCTGGGGCAAGCCTATCTGCCGAAAGCGCCGAAGGTGATGGGCTGGATGGAATGGGGCGTCGCGCGCAAGGAAGGCGCGTGATCCGGGCGAGCCTTTGAACAAACGCCCCGGACCCTTTGCAGGGCCGGGGCGCTTTCGTTCAGGCAATCTGCTCGGGGCTTAGCTGTCGCCGAAGGTCCGTTGCCACCAGCCCTTGCGGGGCTTGGCCGTTTCGACGATTCCGGCGAACTCTTCCGCTTCCGGCGCAGCGCTCGTCTCGGGCGCAGCGTCGGCATCGGACTTGGGCTTCGCCTTCGCCTTGCTCGCACGCGGCTTGCGGGCGGGTTTCTTTTCGGCAGCGGCCTCGGCAGTTTCAGGAGTGCCTTCCGGACCGGCGACGACCGCCATGTCTTCGGTGACCTGTTCGGCCACTTCGTCGGAAGCCTTGCTATCCGCTTTCTTGGGCGCCGCTTTCTTCGCGCGAGTACGCTTGGGCTTCGGCTTGTCCTCGGAATCGGCGTCGGATGGGGTTTCCGCCTCGGACTTCTCCGCCTCGGGCTTCTCCGCCTTCGGCTTGCGTGTGCGCTTGGCCTTCGGCTTTTCCTCCGTTGCTGCGCTTTCGTCGGTCGACTCGTCGTCGGCCTTTTTCGCTTTGCGGGTGCGTTTCTTCGGTTTCGGCGCATTGTCCTCGGCAGCGGCTTCCGCGGTTTCCGAGCTGTCTTCCGGACCGGCGACCACGGCCATGTCGTCTACGACCTGTTCCGATACCTGTTCGAGGTTTTCGGCCTCATCGCCAGCATCGTTGCGGTTTCCGCGACCGCGACCGCCACGACGGCGTCCTCCACGGCGGCGCCGCTTCTTGGGCTTGTCTTCGCCGTTATCCTCGGAAGTCTCGTCTTCCTCATCGTCGTTATCGTCGCTGTCGTCGTCTGCACCGTTTTCGTCGCGGCGCTTGTTGCGGCCACGACCACCGCGACGGCGGCGACGCTTCTTGCGGGGACGATCGTTGTCGTCCTCGTCCTGGTCTTCATCGTCATTGTCGAAGGCCTCGGTGTCGACCTCGTCCTCATCGTCCTCGACGAGAGTTTCGAACTTGGGCACGTTGGTTGGGCGAGGGCCGGAGCTCGACACGCTCATCTTCGCGCCTTCGTCTTCGCCTTCCGGACGGACGACGACGGTCACGCCGTAACGCTCCTCGATCTCCATCAGATCGGCGCGCTTCTCGTTGAGCAGATAGACCGATGCTTCGGTGCTGGCAGCCAGCGTGATGATCGATCCCTTGCCCTTGGCGGCCTCGTCTTCGATCAGACGCAAGGCCGAAAGGCCAGCGGAGGATGCTGTCCGCACCAGGCCGGTGCCGTCGCAATGCGGGCAGTCCCGCGTGGTCGCTTCAAGCACACCGGTGCGCAGGCGCTGACGGCTCATTTCCATCAGGCCGAAGCTCGAAATGCGGCCCACCTGGATGCGCGCACGGTCGTTCTTGAGCGCTTCCTTCATGGCCTTTTCGACCTTGCGGGTGTTGGAGTGATGCTCCTGGTCGATGAAGTCGATGACGACGAGGCCGGCCATGTCGCGCAGGCGCAACTGCCGGGCGATTTCGCGCGCAGCTTCCAGATTGGTATGGAGCGCCGTCTGCTCGATATTGTGCTCCTTGGTGGAGCGGCCCGAGTTGATATCGATCGACACCAGCGCCTCGGTCGGGTTGATCACGAGGTAGCCGCCGCTCTTCAGTTGCACGACAGGATCGTACATCGCCTTGAGCTGGTCTTCCGCCCCGTAGCGCTGGAACAGCGGCACGGGGTCGGCATATTGCTTCACCCGGCGCGCGTGGCTGGGCATCAGCAGCTTCATGAATTCCTTGGCCGACTTGTAGCCGTCCTCGCCCTCGACGACGACTTCCTCGATCTCGCGATTGTAGATGTCGCGGATGGCGCGTTTGATCAGGTCGCTGTCCGAATGGATCAGCGCCGGCGCGGCGGAAGACAGGGTGCGTTCGCGGATCTCGTCCCACAGGCGGGCGAGATAGTCGAAGTCGCGCTTGATCTCGGTCTTGGTGCGACTGAGGCCGGCAGTGCGAACGATCAGGCCCATGGTTTTCGGCAGGCTGAGATCATTGACGACCTGCTTGAGGCGCTTGCGGTCGGACGCGCTGGAAATTTTGCGCGAGATGCCGCCGCCGTGGCTGCTGTTCGGCATCAGCACGGTGTAACGTCCGGCGAGGCTGAGATAGGTGGTCAGTGCCGCGCCCTTGTTGCCGCGTTCTTCCTTGACGACCTGCACGAGCAGCACCTGGCGGCGCTGGATGACGTCCTGGATCTTGTAGCGGCGACGCAGCGCCATGCGCTTGGCGCGCGCATCGTCGACTTCCTTGGCGCGGCTGCGGCCGCCCTTGCCCTGGCGGCGACCACGACCCTTGCGACCGCGTCCGCGGCGCTGGTTGCCGGAATCGTCGTCGTCCTCTTCGCTATCGTCGTCGTCATCCTCGTCGTCGTCGCTGTCGAGTTGGCCTTCCTCGATGGTGGAAACCTTGTCCTTGTCGGAAGTGTCGACTTCTTCGAGACCGTCCTCGGCGAGGTCTTCGGCGAGAGCTTCGGCGCTTTCGTCCTCGGCGTCATATTCGTCGCCGGGCATTTCGCCGCGCTCTTCCTCTTCGGCGCGCAGACGGGCTTCTTCTTCGGCAGCCTCAGCCTCGGCGGCGAGCAGCGCCTCGCGATCTTCCTTCGGGATCTGGTAATAGTCGGGATGAATTTCGCTGAAAGCGAGGAATCCGTGGCGATTGCCACCGAAGTCGACGAAGGCCGCCTGAAGCGACGGTTCGACCCTGGTTACTTTCGCGAGATAGATATTGCCCTTGATCTGCTTGTGATCGGCAGATTCGAAATCGAACTCCTCAATCCGGTTTCCCTTGAGGACCGCCACCCGGGTTTCTTCCTGGTGGCGCGCATCGATAAGCATGCGCGTTGCCATGTAATTGTCTCCAGCCGCAGCGGGGCGGGGCAGGCCCGTCGTCCGCGCGGCGCATCATGTTGGGATTTCCGCGTCCGTAGTCCGGAGCCGCGGCGTTGATGGACCGGCCGTCATGCAGATGTGCGCGGGGCCGGGTATTCGTGACTGCGGAGACTGCTCTGCGCGTATCCAGCGCTGTCCGGCCCGACGCAAACGCGTCCCGGCGCGGGGCCAGTTCTGCGTTTGCCGGGGAGGAACGGAGCATGTCCTGCATCAACCTGTATTCGTTGCGATCCTGATTGCCGAACGGCTGCGGATCGGTGGGCGGCAGGCCCGAATGTCCCTCTTCGTCGCGCGTTTCGCGCCGATCGGAGGCACCGGACAGCCGATACGCTATCGCTAGCACCGTGGGTTTCCAACGGCAACCATATTGCGCGGAGCGGCAAGAAAGCCCTAACGATTCACCATAAATGGCACCGCGCACGCAAATCCTGCTGCTTCTTGCAATTCCGATGGTCCTCGTCGTGGGACTGGCGCTGACTTCGCAGCGCTTTCCTGTCTCCGAACTTGGCCGCGCATATGTCCAGCGCGTGACCTTGCCGAGCGCTTCCGAAGATCTCGATTTGCCGAACGTTTCGGGCGATGAAGCCCTGCCGCTGGTGGTGATCGATGCGGGCCATGGCGGACACGACCCTGGTGCGTCGGGACAGGGGCTGGTGGAGAAATCGCTCGTCCTGTCGCTGGCGCTCGCGCTCAAGCATGAGCTTGAGGAGCAGGGCGGCGTGCGGGTCG
The DNA here is from genome assembly GCA_947499095.1 of uncultured Erythrobacter sp. Taxonomy (GTDB): domain Bacteria; phylum Pseudomonadota; class Alphaproteobacteria; order Sphingomonadales; family Sphingomonadaceae; genus Qipengyuania. Next base: position 252,100 of record CANMMR010000003.1, on the reverse strand, counting down.
CGCTGACCCGCGACGACGACCGCTATCTCCTCCATGCCGAACGGTTCGAGATCGCGCGTCGGCTCAATGCCGACCTGTTTCTGTCCATCCACGCCGACAGCGCAGGCGATGCAAGCGAGGTGGAGGGCGCCAGCATCTACACGCTATCCAACGAGGCATCGAGCCACGCCGCCGCCCGCTTCGCCGAACGCGAGAATGCCTCCGACAGGCTCAACGGCGTCAATCTGTCAGACCAAAGCGATACGGTGAGTACGATCCTCGTCGAACTGTCGCAGCGTCGCACGCAGGAGCAGTCGGCAGAGTTCGCCCGGCTGATCCGGCGCGAAGGCGAAGGCGTGCTGCGTTTCCATCCGCAGGCGATCCGCTCGGCGGCGCTGAAGGTTCTGCGCGCGCCCGACGTTCCGTCAGTTCTTTTCGAGAGCGGATTCATCACGAATGCCGCAGAGGCCGAACGGCTCGGCTCGGCAGAGGGACGTGAGCAATTCGCCCAAACCATGGCGCGGGCCATCCGTATCTATTTCGCCCGGCAGCAATAATCGCATCATCGGGCCATTCTTGTTCTGGCGATATGCAGAAAGCCCGTGCTAAAGGCGCTACCCAGATATGTCCGACGCTACCCCAATCCAGTATTATCGCCACCGGCTGACCGACGATCCGCGGCGGTTGATCGTCTGGTTCAAGGACAATTGGGCCACCAATCGCAAGCTGCGAGTCGTCAGCTATACCGCCGGCGTGGCCGTCGTTCTGCTGGTGCTCGCCTGGGCGACGTTGGCGCGAAATCTGCCGGATGCGGAAAGCCTGCTCGACTACGAGACGCCGCTGCCGACCGTGGTGCGCGGAGTCGATGGCGAGATCGTCCATTCCTACGCCCGCGAGCGGCGCGTGCAGCTGCAATATGGCGACTTCCCCGAGCAGATGATCGAGGCCTATCTCTCGGCCGAAGACAAAACCTTCTTCAGCCATGGCGGCGTCGACCTGACGGGCACGCTGAACGCCGTGGTCGATTACGCAACGAAATTCGGTTCGGACGAGCGCGCTGTCGGCGGATCGACCATCACGCAGCAGGTCGCGAAGAACCTGCTGCTGGGCGACGAGTATTCGATCACTCGCAAGCTCAAGGAAATGATCCTGGCGACGCGCATCGAGAGCGTGCTGACCAAGCAGGAAATCCTCGAGCTCTATCTCAACGAGATCCCGCTTGGTCGGCGAAGCTTCGGTGTGCAGGCTGCAGCGCGGGCCTATTTCGACAAGGACGTCGGCGATCTCGACCTGCACGAGACCGCATTCCTCGCGATCCTGCCGAAGGCGCCCGAACGCTACGGCCGCGAGCGCTATCGCGAACTGGCGCTGGTCCGGCGCGATTTCGTGCTCGACCAGATGCAGGCAAACGGCTTTGTGACGGCGGCAGAGGCGAGCCGCGCCAAGGCACAGCCGCTCGGCCTCGTTCAGCAGCGCAGCGAGCGATCGGCGGATGCCGGCTATTTCCTCGAAGAAGTCCGCCGTCAGCTCATCGACCGCTTCGGCGAAACTGCCGATGACGGCGGCAACAGCGTGTACGCTGGCGGGCTGTGGGTGCGGACTTCGCTGGATACGGAGCTGCAGGATGCCGCGCGCGATGCGCTGCGCGCGCAGTTGATCAGCTATCACGGCAATCGCGGATTTACCGGTCCTGTCGCCACGCTCAATCCCGAGAACGGCGACCTGCATTCGCAACTCGCCTCGTCCAATCTCTCGATCAATTACGAAGACTGGCGCATCGGCGTGATCACCGCGACCGGTTCGTCGCCGACGATCGGCTTTACCGATGGCGCGGATTATCCTCTCATCGGCGCGCCCTCTTCGCTCAAGCTGGGCGATGTGGTAGCCGCAGTACAATCCGGCGATGGCTACCGCCTGCGGGGCGTGCCGGAGATTTCGGGCGGTTTCCTGGCGCAGGCGCCGCAGACGGGCCGTGTGCTTGCGATGCAGGGCGGGTTCGATAGCCGCCTCGGCGCATTCAATCGCGCGACGCAGGCCGAGCGCCAGCCCGGCTCGACGATCAAGCCCTTCGTCTACGCTTCCGCGCTCGACCACGGCATGACCCCGGCGACCGAGGTGCCAGACCAGACCTTCTGCGTCTGGCAGGGCGCCAACCTCGGCGAGAAATGCTTCCGCAACTTCGGCGGCGGCGGCGGCGGTGTGCACACCATGCGCTGGGGGCTCGAACAGAGCCGCAATCTGATGACCATCCATATCGCCGACACGACCGGCATGGACAATGTGGTCAAGACCATCAAGCGCGTCGGGATCGGCGATTACGAACCGTATTACTCCTTCGCGTTGGGCGCCGGAGACACGACGGTCGCACGCATGGTGAACGGCTACGCCGCGCTGGCCAACTGGGGCCGGCAGACCGATGGCTCTGTCATCGATTACGTGCAGGACCGCCGCGGCAAGGTGATCTTCCGCTCCGACAATCGCGAATGCACCGGCTGTAATATGGAGCAGTGGGACGGCCAGCCGATGCCGCGCTTCGAGCCCCGCGGAAAGCAGGTCCTCGATCCGCGCACCGCGTTCCAGGTCGTGCACATGCTGCAGGGCGTCGTGACCCGCGGCACCGCCGTGCGCCTGCGCAGCCTCGAGCTGCCGCTGTTCGGCAAGACCGGAACCACCAATGGCCCGACCAATGCCTGGTTCGTGGGCGGCACGCCGGACATCGTTGCGGGCATGTATGTGGGCTTCGACCAGCCGCGCAATTTGGGTGGCTGGGTGCAGGGCGGCAATACCGCTGCGCCGATCATGAAGCGTTTTGTGGAGGCCACGCGCGAGCGCTGGAATGCGGAAGATTTCGTCGCCCCGCCCGGCGTGCGCATGGTCAAGGTCGACCGGCGTACGGGCAAGCGCGTGTTCGATGGCACACCGTCCGACGATCCGAAGGCGGCGATCATCTGGGAGGCTTTCAAGCCGGATACCGAACCGCCGCGCTCCACCCGCTCCGATGTGATCGCCGCCAAGCGCAACGAGATCCTCGAACTGATCCGCCGTGCAAGGCAGGGTCCGAGCCAACGTGCGGCTTCCACTCGCCAAGTGGAGCGCCCCGACGATTTCGTCGAGGAACAGGGCGGTATCTACTAGCCGCCACCGGCTCCCCAGCTTTACAATCGCTCCCCGCGCGTTAGGGGGCGGTGGCAAGTCATTTGCCGCAAGTTTTAAAGGAATTCGCCATGCGTGCCGAAGGGCAGGCCCATATCGAGAGGATCGAAGCCGCGCTTGCGCTCGTCCGCCAGTCGCTCGACTGGGAGCGCGCTCTGCGCCGCCTCGACGAACTCGACGCGCGCGTGCAGGATCCGGCGCTGTGGGACGATCCCAAGCAGGCGCAGGCAATCACGCAGGAGCAAAAGCGTCTCGAAACCGCGATTACCACCGTGCGCGAAATCGAGAGCGAAATGTCCGACGCCATCGAATTCGTCGAGATGGGCGAGGCCGAGGGCGACGACGAGGTCGTGGGCGAAGGGCTCTCCTCGCTGGAAGGCCTCGCCGAGCGGGCCGATCGCGACAAGGTGCAGGCGCTGCTTTCGGGCGAAGCCGACGGCAACGACACTTATATCGAAATCCACGCAGGGGCTGGCGGAACCGAAAGCCAGGACTGGGCGGAAATGCTTTTCCGCATGTACGCCCGCTGGGCCGAACAGCGCGGCTACAAGGTCGAGACGGTCGAATACCAGGCGGGCGACCAGGCGGGCATCAAGTCCGCCACGTTGTTGGTAAAGGGCGACAATGCCTATGGCTATGCGAAGACCGAAAGCGGCGTCCACCGCCTCGTCCGCATCAGCCCCTATGACAGCAGCGCGCGGCGCCACACCAGCTTCAGCTCGGTCTGGGTCTATCCGGTGATCGACGACGACATCGATATCGAGATTAATCCCGCCGACCTCAAGATCGACACCTACCGCGCCAGCGGTGCGGGTGGACAGCACATCAACACGACCGACTCCGCGGTTCGCATCACTCACCAGCCGACCGGGATCGTCGTCGCCAGCCAGAACGACCGCAGCCAGCACAAGAACCGCGCCACCGCGATGAACATGCTGAAAGCGCGCTTGTTCGAGCGCGAAATGGCCGAGCGTGAAGCGGCGGCATCGGGCGAATACCAGGAAAAGAGCGACATCGGCTGGGGCCACCAGATCCGCAGCTATGTCCTCCAGCCGTACCAGATGGTGAAGGATCTGCGGACCGGCGTTCAGTCTCCCACGCCCGACGATGTCCTCGACGGCGCGCTCGATCCGTTCATTTCCGCCGCACTTGCGCAGCGGGTGACCGGCGAAACGGTCGAGGTGGAGGACGCGGAGTGAGGCCCGGCCTCGTTCTTCTCCCTCTCATCGCAGCCAGTCTCGCCGCCTGCGACGGCGGGCTGCTGAGCGCGGGAAACGAGCCGGCCGAATTTCCAGCACCCGATCGGCCTGTGTCCGGCATCGGCACCTATTCCATCGACAGTGAAGACCAGCGCGACAGCCGCGGCGAGGCGCAGACGGTGATGGACCTCGCCGAACTCGAACCCGGCATGACCGTGGCCGATATCGGCGCAGGCAATGGCTATTACACGCTCCGCCTCGCCAAACGCGTCGGCGAAAACGGCCGCGTACTGGCGCAGGATATCGATGGGGATGCCCTGGCGCGCCTGGGCCGCCGGGTGGAGCGTCAGCGGCTCGACAATGTCTCGATCCGCCGCGGCGAACCGGCCGATCCGCGCCTGCCCGCCAACAGCTTCGACCGCGTGTTCATGGTCCACATGTATCACGAGATCGAACAGCCCTACGAATTCCTCTGGCGGCTGTGGCCGTCGCTGCGAGAAGATGGTCAAGTCATCGTGGTCGACAAGGATCGCCCGACCGACCAGCACGGGATAGACCCGTTGCTGCTATCCTGTGAGCTTGAGCGGGTCGGCTATGAATTGGTCGCCTTCAAGGACGCGCCGGAATTGCTCGGCTACTATGCACAGTTCAAAGCAGCCGCTACGAGGCCCGAACCCGGAGAGATCGAACCGTGCCGCGGCGACAGTGTCGCGCACGAGGCGCCGCCTATCGAGCGGCCGACGAAGAGAGAGAAAGCATAATGAGTTTCAAGGGTCTCAAACCCATCGTTTACGGCGGCAAGGAAGTCTGGCCGCTGATCGAGGGCGGCAAGGGCGTGTCGGCCACCAATCACATGAGCTCGGGCGCCTGGGCCGCTGCGGGCGGCATCGGCACGGTCAGCGCGGTCAATGCCGACAGCTATGACGAGGACGGCAACCCGATTCCGCAAGTCTATCCGCAGGCGACCCGCAAGGAGCGTTTCGAGCAACTGGTCCGCTACGCCATCGACGGGGCCACCGAACAGGTGAACCGCGCCTACGAGATCGCCGACGGCAAGGGCGCGATCAACATTAACGTCCTGTGGGAACAGGGCGGCGCGCAGCAGGTGCTCGAAGGCGTGCTCGACAATTGTGCGGACAAGATCGACGGAGTCACGTGCGGGGCCGGCATGCCTTACAAGCTGGCCGAGATCGCCCAGCGTTACAACGTGCATTACCTGCCGATCGTCTCTTCCGCGCGCGCGTTCCGTGCCTTGTGGAAGCGGAGCTATTCCAAGGTGCCGGACCTGCTGGCGGCGGTTGTCTATGAAGACCCCTGGCTGGCGGGTGGCCACAACGGCCTCTCCAATGCCGAGGACCCGACCAAGCCCGAGGATCCCTATCCCCGCGTGAAAGCCTTGCGCGAAACCATGCGCAACGAAGGCGTCAGCGAGGATACCGCAATCGTCATGGCCGGGGGCGTCTGGTTCCTGCGCGAGTGGAACGACTGGATCGACAATCCCGAGCTAGGCAAGATCGCCTTCCAGTTCGGCACGCGCCCGCTGCTCACCCATGAAAGCCCGATCCCGCAGGTGTGGAAGGACATGCTGCGCACGGTCGAGCCGGGCGATGTACTGCTGCACAAGTTCAGCCCCACGGGCTTCTACTCCAGCGCGGTGAAGACGCCGTTCCTCTACGATTTGATGCACCGCAGCGAACGCCAGATCCCGATCTTCAAGCGCGACGAGGAAGAGGGCACCATCCCGCTCGCCGATCACGGGAAGGCGAAGTATTTTTACGTCCATCCCGGCGACCAGCGCAAGGCGCAGAGCTGGATGCACGAAGGCTTTACCGAAGCGCTCAAGACGCCTGACGACACGGTGGTCTTCACCACACCCGAAAGTGCCGAGCAGATCCGCACCGATCAGCAGGAATGCATGGGCTGCCTGTCACACTGCCAGTTTTCCAGCTGGAAGGATCACGACAACCACACCACCGGCCGTCTCGCCGATCCGCGCAGCTTCTGCATCCAGAAGACCCTGCAGGACATCGCCCACGGCGGCGACCCTGACGAAAACCTCGCCTTCGCGGGGCACGCGGCCTACCGCTTCAAGCAGGACCCGTTTTACTCGAACAACTTCACCCCCACGGTGAAGGAACTGGTCGAGCGGATCCTGACGGGGGATTGAGGCTTTAGCGCCAGAGCTGCATCGCCCTGATGGCGTCCGGCAATTTTTCGTCAGTGTCGGGTCTTGAGAGCGTGCGTTCGATCAGCTTCCATTTGCGGCTCACCCGCGCCTTCTGCCACAGGTCGACGACCCAGCTGTCGCCGGTCCAGTCGCGGCCTTCGATGGAGGCTTCCAGCCCCAGGCGCGTGGCGAAGACGGCGACGTTTCCGTGGCGGCGCACATAGACCTCGTCGAAGCGATAGCCGGTGCAGCGGAAGCGCGTGGTCGCGGCTTCCAGCCAGCTGGCGCGGTCGAGGATCACGGGCTTGCTACACCCCAGGAGGAAGATGAAATCCCGCGCGGCGAGCGACTTCATCTGGTTGCGATCGCGCTGCATCCACGAGCGCATCCAGAGGTGTTCGAGCGCTTCGATCTTGGCTGAGAATTCGTCCATGGGGCGCGGCGATACAGGCTTGCCCGTCGATGGCAAGTGGACTTCGGTGATGGTCAGCCGAGGCCGGTCAGCACCTGGTCGGGCGGGCGATGCCCGTCGGCCCACATGCGGATATTGGCGATGACTTTCAGGCCGGATTCCTCGCGGCCTTCGCGCGTGGCGCTGCCGATGTGGGGCAGGGTCATCACGTTGGGGTGGCGGATGAGGCGTTCGTCGACGTTGGGTTCGTCGGGATAGACATCGAGCCCCGCGCCGGATAGCTGGCCGTTCTCCAGCGCGGCGATCAGCGCTTCCTGATCGACCAGATCGCCGCGCGCGGTGTTGATCAGGCTAGCGCCCGGTTTCATCAGGCCGATGCGCCGCTCGTCGATCAGTCGGTGCGTTCCCGGCGTCGCCGGGCAGTGGAGGGTGAGGATGTCCGCCTGCGCCACCAGATCGTCGAGGTTCTCTACATAGACGGCATCGAACATGCGCTCGACCGCTTCGGGCAGGCGCTTGCGATTGTGATAGGCGATGCGCAGGCCGAAGGCGCGAGCGCGGTGGGCGACGGCCTGCCCGATGCGGCCCATGCCGACGATGCCGAGCACCTTGCCCGCCAGCTTGGTCCCGAGCAGTGCCGTTGGCGTCCAGCCCGTCCACTCTCCGCTGCGGATCAGCTGCACGCCTTCGCGGATACGGCGCGGCACGCCGATGATGCCCGCCATGGCGAGGTCTGCGGTGTCGTCGGTGAAGACGCCGGGAGTATTGGTGACCATGATTCCGCGATCATGCGCGGCCTTCAGGTCGAGATGTTCGGTCCCCGCGCCGAAATTCGCGATGAGGCCGAGATCTTCGCCCGCTTCGGCGATCATGTCGCAGTCGATCCGATCGGTGACCGTCGGCACGAGGACATCGCAGCTCTGCATGGCAGCGACGAGTTCGTCGCGAGTCAGCGGCCGGTCCTCGCCATTGAGTGTCACATCGAACAACTCGCCCATCCGCTCTTCGACCGTGGGCATGAGGTGACGGGTGACGAACACCCGCGGCGTGCGGGTGAGGCGTTTCTCGACCTGTTCAGTGGCGCTTTCCATGCTGGTCAAAAGCGCTAGGGCGAGGGCGGGGTGATGGTCAAGCGCGGTTGCCGTGGGAGCGCAGAATCCTATAAGGGTTTCGCCATGATCGCGCGCCTCCTCATCGCCCTCGTCTGCCTCGTCGGTCTGCCCGCTTCTGTGGCAGCGCAGGAGCGCGAGGTGCCCTATTGGGCGACCATCCGCGCAAGCGAGCTCAACATGCGGGTCGGGCCGAGCGCCGATTACAAGATCGACTGGGTGTATCGCCGTCCCGGCTTGCCGGTGAAGGTCGTTCGCGTGATGGAAGGCTGGCGGCTGATAGAAGATCCTGCGGGCGACAAGGGTTGGGTCGTGGCCCGTCTGCTGAGCCCGGATCACGGCGCGATCGTTGTCGGCGAGGGGCCTGCCGACATGCGCGCCGGTCCGGCGGCAGATGCCGCGCTTAAGTGGCGAGTCGAGCCGGGCGTCGTCGCGGCTTTGGGCGACTGCGAAGATGGTTGGTGCGAAGTGACTATCGCGAACCGCCGTGGCTGGATCGCGCAGGATCGGTTGTGGGGCGCAGGGACACCATGACATGAAAAAGGCGGCCCGTACGAGCCGCCTTTTTCGTTATCAGGTTGACACTCTACAAGGTCGTTTCGGCAGCGACTCCATTGCCGTCGACCTTGCGCACGGTCGCGGTGGTGTTGCCATCCGCATCGCGCATCTGGAAGCTACCGTCTGAGCCCGGCGCGCCACCGGCGTAGCATTCCTCAGGCTCGGTGCCTTCGGGATCGAAGCACATCTGCGAACCTTCCTGGCGCCAGGTGCCGCGTTCGGTCTCGGTACCGTCCGGCGTGGTATCGACATAGGTGCCGTCGGCATTGATCTGCTGCATGGTGACGCTGCCGTCGGCCATCTGAACCTCGTAGGTTCCGGTCATGTCGCCGGTAGCCGTACTGCCGAGCGTCGTTTCGGCCGGCGTTGCGGTGTCCATCGGTTCGGGAGCGGGTTCCTCGTTGGATCCGCAGGCGGCGAGCGCTACCGTTGCGGCAGCAACAAAAAGCTTGGTCTTCATGGCACTTCCCCTTTCGCCGCACCAACGCGCAGGTCCGGGGGAAGTGCCGCAGAAAACGTCAGACCAGTTCGACTGCGACTGCCGTGGCTTCGCCGCCACCGATGCAGAGCGAGGCAATGCCGCGCTTCTTGCCCTGCTGCTTGAGCGCATTGAGGAGCGTCACGATGATACGCGTGCCGCTGGCACCGATGGGATGGCCGAGGGCGGTGCCGCCGCCGTTCACGTTGATCTTGTCATGCGGAATGCCGATGTCGCGCATGGCGAACATAGCGACACAGGCGAAGGCTTCGTTGACTTCCCACAAATCGACCTCTTCCGCTGACCAACCGGCCTTTTCTAGGACCTTGTTGATGGCACCCACCGGGGCGACGGTGAACTCGCTCGGCTCTTGCGCATGCGCAGCCATAGCGACGATCTTCGCGACCGGCTCCTGCCCGTTTTCCCTGGCGACGCTTTCGCGCGTCAACACTACGGCGGCCGCGCCGTCGGAGATCGAGGACGAGGTCGCAGCCGTGATGGTACCGTCCTTGGCGAAAGCAGGACGAAGGGTCGGGATCTTGTCGGGTTTGCCCTTGCCGGGCTGCTCGTCATGCTCGACCGTCACGTCGCCGCGGCGGGTGGAGAAGCTGACCGGGACGACTTCGTCCGCAAAGGCGCCGCTTTCGATGGCGGCATTCGCGCGGCGCAGCGACTCGATGGAATATTCGTCCATCTGTTCGCGTGTCAGCTGGTAGTCGTTCGCGGTGTCCTGAGCGAAGGTGCCCATGGCGCGCCCTTCCTCATAGGCATCCTCAAGCCCGTCGAGGAACATGTGATCGTAGGTGGTGTCATGGCCCAGTCGCGCCCCGCTGCGGTGCTTCTTCAGCAGGTAGGGCGCATTGGTCATGCTCTCCATGCCGCCGGCGACGATGTAGTTCACATCGCCCGTGGCCAGCGCTTCTGCGCCCATGATAACCGTCTGCATGCCGCTGCCACAGACTTTGTTGACCGTGGTCGCCTGAACCGATTTCGGCAGACCTGCCTTGATCGAGGCCTGGCGGGCAGGTGCCTGGCCGAGGCCTGCAGGCAGGACGCAGCCCATATAGGTGCGGTCGAACTGGTCGACCGGCACGCCCGAGCGCTCGACAGCAGCCTTCACGGCAGTCGCGCCGAGATCGGTCGCCGAAACATCGGCGAGGGCGCCTTGCATGCCTCCCATCGGGGTGCGTGCGTACGACAGGATGACGACGGGGTCGGCTGCGCTGAACTGGGTCATGCTTGTGCTGGTCCTCTGGTTCTGTGATATCGGTTGCCAATGGCGACCTAATTAAGGTTGGCTTCTACCTAGTGCTGCGCCGCAGCAAGATCAAATGGAGAGAGCGATGGCGGACGACCGGAAGAGCGAGATGGAAGACGTGCTGCGCAAACAGCGCGCCGCACACACACAGACCCGCCCAGAGCCGATGGCTCTGCGCAAGGATCGCATCGAGCGCGCCATCAACCTGCTGAAGACTCATGCCGACGATCTGTGCAAGGTGATGAGCGCCGATTTCGGCAACCGCTCGCCCCAGCAATCGATGATGACCGATATCGTCGGCACGATGAACTTCGGCAAATACTGCCTCAAGAACATGGATAAATGGGCGCGGCCGGACAAGCGACACGTTCAGTTCCCGCTCGGCCTGATGGGTGCGAAGGCGGAAGTGCGGTACGAGCCGAAGGGCGTCATCGGCATCCTCAGCCCGTGGAATTTCCCGGTCAATCTCAGCTTCGGTCCGCTGATGCAGGTCTTCGCTGCAGGCAATCGCGCGATGATCAAGCCGAGCGAGTTTACCGAGAAGACCAGCCTGCTGACGCGGGAACTCGTCGAGGAATATTTTACCCCTGACGAGTGCGCGGTCTTCACCGGAGGGCCCGAAGTCGCCGCGGCGTTTTCCGAATTGCCCTTCGACCATCTCGTCTTCACCGGTTCCACCGCAACCGGTCGAAAGGTCATGGAAGCTGCGGCGAAGAACCTCGTCCCGGTGACATTGGAACTAGGCGGCAAGAGCCCGGTCTTCCTCGGCGAGAGCGCCGACTTCGTCAAGGCGGGCGAGCGTATCGCGCTCGGCAAGATGCTCAATGCGGGTCAGATATGCCTTGCCCCGGACTATCTCTATGTGCCGGAAAGCCGACAGGACGAAGCGATCCACGGCGTCTGGCAGGGCACCGCGAACATGTATCCCACCATGCTTGAGAACGAGGACTACGCCAGCATCGTCAGCGACCATCACTTCCAGCGCCTCAAGGGCCTCGTTGCCGATGCGAAGGAAAAGGGTGCCGAGGTGATCGAGGTCAACCCGGGCAATGAGGACTTCGGCAATGCCAACCAGCGCAAGATGCCGCTGACCATCCTCAAGAACGTCACCGACGATATGAAGGCGATGCAGGAGGAAATCTTCGGGCCGGTCCTCCCGGTCAAGACCTACAGCCGCGTCGAGGAAGCGATCGATTACGTGAACGAAAACGATCGCCCGCTCGGCCTCTATTATTTCGGTGAGAGCAGCGACGAACGCGAGAAGGTGCTGACCAAGACCATCAGCGGCGGCGTGACGGTGAACGACGTGATCTTCCATGTGTCGATGGACGATCTGCCGTTCGGCGGCACCGGGCCTTCCGGCATGGGCAGCTATCACGGGGTCGAGGGCTTCCGCGAATTCAGCCATGCCCGCAGCGTTTACAGCCAGCCAAAGATCGACATCGCCAAGCTCGGCGGTCTCAAGCCGCCCTATGGTGCCGCGACCGACAAGGCGATCAAGTCCGCCTTGAAATAGGCTCGCCGGATGCGCGGCCGGGTGCGGAGCATCCGGTCCCGGTTCCCGCAATCGATTGTGCGGGATTTGCGCGTGCCGCACCCTTGCACCTGCCCGCCGAGGGGCCTAGAGGCGTGCGCGAACCGTACCCAAGCGGAATCGCCTCCGCGGCAAGGAACTCTACGTGGTCGACCTCGAACAATATCTGCCAATCCTCATCTTCCTGTTCATCGCGGTCATCCTTTCGGCAGCCTTCGTGTTCCTGCCGATGGGTGTCTCGCGCCTCACCGGCGCGCACAATCCCGATGCCGAGAAGTTGAGCGAATATGAGTGCGGCTTCCCCGCTTTTGAGGACCCGCGCAGCCAGTTCGATGTGAAATTCTACCTCGTGGCGATCAGCTTCCTGCTGTTCGATCTCGAGGCCTCGTTCCTGTTCCCCTGGGCGGTGAGCCTCGACGTGACCGGCTGGATGGGCTGGGCCGGGATGATGATCTTCCTCGGCATCCTCGCCATCGGTCTCGCCTATGAATGGAAGATGGGGGCGCTGGACTGGCAATGAGCAACCCGAACACCGATCCCGCCCTCGTCGGCACCGCTTCGCTGAACCCCGCGCTCGACGGCCAGCGCATGCGCGACAGCGCGCTGCCGACCGCCAAGGGCGGCGAAGTACGCCAGCCCGATGCGGACTATTTCAACGCGCTGCAGACCGAGGTGAACGACAAGGGTTTCCTCGTTACCAGCACCGAGGACCTGTTCCACTGGGCGCGCACCGGCAGCCTGTGGTGGATGACCTTCGGCCTCGCGTGCTGCGCTGTCGAGATGATCCATGTGAACATGCCGCGTTACGATATGGAGCGTTTCGGCGTCGCCCCGCGCGCGTCCCCGCGCCAGTCGGACGTGATGATTGTCGCCGGCACGCTGTGCAACAAGATGGCTCCGGCGCTGCGCAAGGTCTACGACCAGATGTCCGATCCGAAATACGTGATCAGCATGGGCAGCTGCGCCAATGGCGGCGGCTATTACCACTACAGCTATTCGGTGGTGCGCGGCTGCGACCGCATCGTGCCGGTCGACATCTATGTCCCCGGCTGCCCGCCGACGGCCGAGGCGCTGCTCTATGGCGTGATGCAGCTGCAGCGCAAGATCCGCCGATCGGGCACGATCCAGAGGTAGGGGCGAGGATATGGCAACGCTACATTCCGCGCCCCGCTTCACGCTGATCGACGGGCTGAAAGGCACACTTTCGACTGCGCTGGGCGATCATCTGGTCGACGCCCACGAAGAGCATGGCGAGCTGCTGCTGCACGTAAAGCGCGACAGCATCGAAGAGGTGCTTCGCATCCTGCGCGACGATCACGCCTATCAGCAGCTGATGGAAATCGCCGGAGCCGACTATCCTTCGCGGGTCGAGCGGTTCGAGATTGTTTACATGCTGCTCTCGCTCACAACCAACAGCCGGATCATGGTGAAATGCCGCGCGAGCGAGGATACGCCCGTGCCGACGGTCACTACGCTGTGGCCCAATGCGGGCTGGCTCGAGCGCGAGGTGTTCGACATGTACGGCGTGCTCTTCGCCGGGAACACCGACTTGCGCCGCATCCTCACCGATTACGGCTTCGAAGGGCATCCTTTCCGCAAGGATTTCCCGCTGACCGGCTATACCGAACTGCGCTACTCCGAAGACGAGAAGCGCGTGGTCTACGAGCCCGTCGAGCTTGCGCAGGATTTGCGCCAGTTCGACTTCATGTCGCCGTGGGAAGGCGCGGATTATGTGCTGCCGGGCGACGAGAAGGCGGACACGCCGCCGATCGACGATCCCAAGGTTACGGAAAAACCGTCGGATACCGGCGCGGGCGCCAAGACCGACAAGCACGCCGCCGACAAGGTGAGTGCGGGCGCTCCGGCCGAAAAGGACGGCGGCGAGGCTACCGACCCGCCCGAGCCGACCGAAGACCGCGCGGCACGACCCAAGCGCAAAGGCAAGACTACCGACACCGCCAAGGCGACCGAAACGAAGAGGAAAAAGGCTCCCGCCAAGCGTAAGCCTGTGGCCAAGAAGAAGGACGACTAATGATGCGCGCGTTTCTTCCCCTTGCTATGCTCGCTCTGGCCGCCTGCTCCTCGCAGGAGCCTGCCGAGCAGGAAAGCGCCGACGATTTCGCCAGCCGCATCGGCGGTTCGGGCGAGGGCGCGGCGCTCGATCCGTCGCAGCCCGATCCCAATGCGCCGAACGTTGCTGTCGAAGCGCCGCCTGCGCGGGTAGACGTCACCGCGCTCCAGCAGCTCGGCGATGTCGGCGGGGTCAATCTCGGTCCGCGCGAGGGTGGATGCACCTTCATGGTCGGTGAGCAGGAAATGATCATCGCAGCCGGCATGCGCGACAAGTCGCTGCCCGGGAAGGCCGTCGTCCGAGTTGGCGATGCGCTCGTCATGACCGATGCGGCCACTGGCGGGCTCGATGCCGTAAAGTCCGGCACGAATTTCGAAGGCGAGGGCTTCACCGTCTCGGTCGCTCCCACTGCCGGCGAGGGCCAGACCCGCCCGGCGAATGTCACCGTGACCGATGCAGCGGGCAAATCGCAGAGTTACTCCGGCAACTGGATTTGCGCATGAGTATGCAGCTCGAAGAGTCGCCCACCACCGGCGACGAAGTCATCACGAACTACACGATCAACTTCGGGCCCCAGCACCCCGCGGCGCACGGCGTGCTGCGCATGGTGATGGAGCTCGACGGCGAGATCATCGAGCGGATCGATCCGCATGTCGGCCTGCTGCATCGCGGCACCGAGAAGCTGATCGAGAACAAGACCTATCTGCAGGCGCTGCCCTATTTCGACCGGCTCGATTACTGCAGTCCGCTGGCGCAGGAATACAGCTACGTCCTCGCGATCGAGAAGCTGCTCAACGTCGAAGTGCCGGAACGGGCGCAGTACCTGCGTGTGCTGTTCGCCGAGCTGACGCGCATCTGCAACCACATGCTCAACATCGGCGCGCATGTGATGGACGTCGGCGCGATGACGCCCAACCTGTGGGTGTTCGAACTGCGCGAAGACTGCATGAATTTCTTCGAACGGGCTTCGGGCGCGCGCATGCACGCGGCCTGGTTCCGTCCGGGCGGCGTCCATCAGGACGTGCCGGAAAAGCTGCTGGTCGATATCGGCGAATGGCTCGACACGCGCCTGCCCGAACTGTTCGGCGATGCGATGAGCCTCGTGCTCGACAACCGCATCTTCAAGCAGCGCAATGTCGATATCGCCGTAGTGAGCAAGGACGATGCGGTGGCCTGGGGCTTCTCCGGCCCGATGATCCGCGCTGCCGGCATCCCATGGGACCTGCGCAAGTCGCAGCCTTATGACGTGTACGAGCGGATGGAGTTCGACATTCCCGTCGGCACCAATTCGGACTGCTACGACCGCTTCGTGGTGCGCGTGAAGGAAGTCTACGAAAGCGCGAAGATCATAAAGCAGTGCCTGCGTGACATGCCGTCCGGCCCCGTGGCCAGCGACGACCGCAAGGTCGCGCCGCCCAAGCGCGCCGAAATGAAGCAGTCGATGGAAGCGCTGATCCACCACTTCAAGCTCTATACCGAGGGCTTCCACGTGCCTGCGGGCGAAGTCTATGTCGCCACCGAAAGCCCCAAGGGCGAATTCGGCGTCTACCTCGTCAGCGACGGGTCGAACAAACCCTATCGCTGCAAGATTCGCCCGACTGCGTTCTCGCATTTGCAGGCGATGGACTTCATGAGCCGCGGCCACATGCTGCCCGACGCCACCGCCATCCTTGGTGCCATCGACGTCGTGTTCGGGGAGTGTGACCGGTGAGCAGTGTTCGAATCGAGAATGCCTTGCTCGTCGCGTTTGTCGTAGCAATGGCTGCCTTTTTCATAACGAAAAACGAAGCCTTCATTTGGCTCGCCTTCGCAACTGGATTGCCAATGAGTTTTCTGACCATTCGTCGCCGGTGGAAGCATGGCTGACCGTTCCCCCGCACCCGACACTCCCGAACTGCGCGACCGCTGGGGTGGCTTCGAGTTCACCGAGAGCTACCGCGCGCGTGCCGACAAGGCGATCGCGCGCTATCCCGAAGGGCGCCAGCGCTCGGCGGTGATGCCGCTGCTCGATCTTGCCCAGCGACAGGTCGGCGAGGAGACGAACACGCAGGGCTGGCTGCCGCTGCCGGTGATCGAATATGTCGCCGACTATCTCGACATGCCGGTGATCCGCGTGCTCGAGGTTGCGACTTTCTATTTCATGTACAACATGAAGCCGGTCGGTAAGTACCACGTGCAGGTCTGCGGCACGACGCCCTGCATGCTGCGCGGCTCGGATGGGCTGATCGAAACCTGCAAAAAGCGGGGGATGAGCAAGGGTCACGTTTCCGACGACGGCCTCTGGACGCTGACCGAGGTCGAATGCATGGGTAATTGCGCCACCGCGCCGATGGTCCAGATCAACGACGACAATTACGAGGATCTCACGCCCGAGCGCCTCGATGCGATCCTCGACGCGCTGGCCGCAGGCGAGCAGCCGAAGACCGGTACCCAGGAGCCCGGCCGCCACACCAGCGAGCCTGCCAATGCGCTCAGCTCGCTTTCGGAAATGGTGGACGCCAATCACGATTACCGGAGCGAGTGGTGATGGATAGCAATATCATCTCCATCATCGTCGCGCTGATCCTGATCGTCATCGCGTGGAAGGTGTTCAAGGGCATCGTCAAGACGGTCGTGCTCGCAGCGATCCTGATTGCCGCCGCCATCTTCGTATTCGGAGGATTCGCCTGATGCTTGCCGATAAGGACCGCATCTTCACCAATGTCTACGGCTTTCAGGACTGGGGCCTGAAGGCAGCGCAGCAGCGCGGCGACTGGGACGATACCAAGTCGCTGATCGCGCGCGGGCATGACAATATCATCGAGGAAATGAAGGCGTCCGGCCTGCGCGGGCGGGGCGGGGCAGGCTTCCCGACCGGCCTCAAGTGGTCCTTCATGCCGAAGGAAAGCAAGGACGGGCGCCCCAGTTTCCTCGTCATCAATGCCGACGAATCCGAACCCGGTTCGTGCAAGGACCGCGAGATTATCCGCCACGACCCGCACAAGCTGATCGAAGGCGCGCTGGTTGCCGGTTACGCCATGCGGGCCCGCGCGGCGTATATCTACATCCGCGGCGAGTATATCCGCGAGGCCGAGACGCTTCAGGCAGCGATCGACGAAGCCTATGATGCGGGCCTGATCGGCAAGAACGCCAGCAAGTCGGGCTACGATTTCGACGTCTTCCTGCATCGCGGCGCGGGTGCTTACATCTGCGGCGAAGAGACCGCGATGATCGAAAGTCTTGAAGGCAAGAAGGGCCAGCCGCGCCTCAAGCCGCCGTTTCCGGCAGGCGCGGGGCTCTATGGTTGCCCGACTACGGTCAACAACGTCGAGAGTATCGCCGTCGTCCCGACGATCCTGCGCCGCGGCGCGAGCTGGTTCAGCAGCTTCGGGCGCGAGAACAACAAGGGCACCAAGCTCTTCCAGATCAGCGGCCATGTGAACAAGCCCTGCGTCGTGGAAGAAGCGATGAGCATCACGTTCGAGGAACTCATCGACACCCATTGCGGCGGCATCGTCGGCGGATGGGACAATCTGCTGGCCGTCATCCCGGGCGGCTCCTCGGTTCCGCTGATCCCTGGCGACCAGATGCGTCAGGCGATCATGGATTTCGACGGGCTCAAGGAACTAGGCTCTGGCCTCGGCACCGCCGGGATCATCGTGATGGACAAGTCCACCGACATCGTCCGCGCGATCAGCCGGATCAGCTATTTCTACAAGCACGAGAGCTGCGGCCAGTGCACCCCCTGCCGCGAAGGCACGGGCTGGATGTGGCGCATGATGGAACGCCTGCGCACGGGCGATGCGGCGATCGAGGAAATCGACATGCTGCAGCAGGTCACCAAGCAGGTCGAAGGCCACACGATTTGCGCGCTCGGCGACGCGGCCGCCTGGCCGATCCAGGGTCTCATCCGCCACTTCCGCCCCGAGCTCGAACGCCGGATCGAAGAACACAATGCGAAATTCGCAGAGGCTGCGGAATGAAGAATAGCAAGGCACTATTGGCTGCGGTGCTGACTGTCACCACTCTTGTACATGCAGTTCCGGCTGCAGCCGATCCCCCGATTGGTACGCGCATCGAGCGTGGAACCGGGGGTTTGACTGGAGCACATTCGACACGCCGCAATCAGTCTCCTCGTCCGGGAATCAATGCCTATTTTCGCTGCATGGCGTCGTTGGATCGGACAGGGGCAGCGAAGGTGCTCGAACATGAGTATATGAGCGTGGAGCAGACGGCAGAAATTGGACGAGTCGTTCCAAGTTTCTCGCAATCAGTCGACCGGCGCGAGGACTGTTTTTCTGGGCTTGGCGGCAGAGGCGTGGAGATGCGCTACGATCCCGTCTCTGCTATCGGTGGCTTTGCCGAATTTTTCATCGACCGTGATTTCGACATCGAAGATGCTTCCGATCTCGGCCTCCTTCCGCGAGAAGACTGGCAGGATCCCGCGCTTATTCCGCGCAATGGCAGCGAAATGATTGGAATGTGCACAGCGCAGGCGGCGGGCCCCGAACTCTATCGCCTGTTCGAAAGTACGCCAGCTAGCGATGACGAGACGGCCGCCATACAGGCTATAGTTCCTTTCCTCGGCCCATGCCTAACTGAAGGGATCGAAGCCACCTTCGACGCAACGTCTCTCCGTGCCCTGCTTGCCCATTCACTTTACAAGGCGCTGACTGGCATGGAAGCGTCGAAAAAGGCTAAGTCGTAATGCCTAAAGTCACCGTAGACGGACAGGAACTCGAGGTTCCGGACGGCGCTACCGTCCTGCAGGCGTGTGAGCTTGCGGGGAAGGAAATCCCGCGCTTCTGCTATCATGAGCGGCTGTCGATCGCCGGCAACTGCCGCATGTGCCTCGTCGAAGTGAAGCCTGGCCCGCCCAAACCGCAGGCGAGTTGTGCGCTTCCAGCCACCGACGGGCAGGAAATCCGCACCGACACCGAGATGGTCAAGACCGCGCGCGAAGGGGTGATGGAGTTCCTGCTCATCAACCATCCGCTCGACTGCCCGATCTGCGACCAGGGCGGCGAATGCGACTTGCAGGACCAGTCGATGACCTATGGTCGCGGCGCGACGCGCTATCACGAGAACAAGCGCGCGGTGACCGAGAAATACATGGGCCCGCTGATCAAAACGGTCATGACTCGCTGCATCCACTGCACCCGCTGCGTGCGGTTCTCCGAAGAGATCGCGGGGGTGGACGAAATCGGCGCGCTCTATCGCGGCGAGGACATGCAGATCACCACCTATCTCGAGCAGGCGGCCGAGCACGAGCTGTCGGCCAATGTGATCGACCTGTGCCCGGTCGGGGCGCTCACCAGCCGTCCTTATGCTTTCGAGGCGCGGCCGTGGGAGCTCAAGAAAACGCTCAGCATCGATGTCTCCGATGCGGTCGGATCGAACATCCGCCTCGACAGCAAGGGCCGCGAAGTCATGCGCGCGCTCCCGCGCATCAATGACGACGTCAACGAGGAGTGGATCTCGGACAAGGCCCGCTACCAGGTCGACGGCCTGATGCGCCGCCGCCTTGACAAGCCGTACATTCGCAAGGGCGGCAAGCTACAGGCTGCGACCTGGGACGAAGCCTTCAAGGCCATCGCCAAGGCCAAGCCGGGCAAGAGCATCGCGGCCATTGCGGGCGACATGCTTGACTGCGAAACCATGTTCGCGGCCAAGGCTCTGCTGAAGGCCTGCGGTTCGACGCTGATCGAAGGCCGTCAGACCGGCATGGATTACGACACGTCCAACCTCGCCGCGGTCAATTTCAACTCGACCTTCGCCGGTATCGAGAATGCTGATGCGATCCTGATCGTGGGCAGCCATGTGCGCTGGGAGGCGCCGCTCGTGAATGTCCGCATCCGCAAGGCGGTGAAGCGCGGCGCGAAGGTATTCGTGGTCGGCCCGTGGTGGGATACGACCTATCCGGCCGAATTCCTTGGCGAGGATCTCGGCGTGCTCAACAAGCTGCCCAAGGCCCTCGGCGATGCGCTGAAGGATGCCGAAAGCCCGGCGATTATCGTCGGTGGCGCTGGCCTCAAGGGCGCGCATGGCAAGGCGCTGGCGCTGGCCGAGAAGTTCGGTGCGGCGTTCAATGTCCTCCATTTCAGCGCGGCGCGCATGGGCGGTTTGATGCTCGGATTCTCGCAGAGCGGCGGCATGGCTGATATCGTGAATGCCAAGCCCAAGGTGGTCCTGAGCCTCGGCGCGGACGAGATGGATTTCGAGCCGTTTGCCGATGCTCTCAAGGTCTATATCGGCCATCACGGCGACAAGGGTGCGCATGCGGCGGACGTGATCCTGCCTGCGGCAAGCTATGCCGAGAAAGACGGGACCTACGTCAACACCGAAGGCCGCGTGCAGTTCGCCGAGAAGGCCGTCTTCGCTCCCGGTGACGCTCGGGAGGACTGGACGATCCTGCGCGCGCTGGCCGATGCGCTGAAGGTGGAGGTCGGCTTCGACAGCTTCGCCGAGTTGCAGGCCGCCATGATCGCGGAAGTGCCCGCACTGGGCGAAGAAGGCCTCGCCGATTATGGCGCTCTGCCCAAGGCTGATGCCAAGGTGAAGGCGGAAGGGACGATCAGTGCCTATCCCATCAAGGACTTCTACCTCACCAACCCGATCGCCCGCGCCAGCGAGGTAATGCAGCGCTGCTCGGCAGAATTGCTCCACGGCGAAAATCTGGCGGAGGCCGCGGAATGACCGAATTCTTCCAATCCCTCGGCATGAATTACGAGTTCGCGTGGTTCACCGCGACGATCGCCGGTGTCCTTCTGATCGCGCTTCCACTCATGCTTGCGGTTGCCATGATCATCTATGTCGACCGCAAGGTCTGGGCGGCGATCAACTTGCGCCGCGGACCCAATGTGGTCGGCCCGTTCGGCCTTCTGCAAAGCTTTGCCGACGGGCTTAAGGTCTTCCTGCAGGAAACCATCATTCCGAGCGCGGCGAACAAGGGCATCTTCATCCTTGCGCCGATCGTGACGTTTACTGTCGCTCTGGCAGCCTGGGCGGTAATTCCGTTCGACGCAGGCGTGGTGCTCGCCAACATCAATGTGGGCTTGCTCTACATCCTCGCGATCAGTTCCTTGTCTGTTTACGGCGTCGTGATGAGCGGTTGGGCGAGTAACTCCAAATATCCGTTCTTCTCGGCCATGCGCGCCGCGGCACAGATGATCTCCTACGAAGTCTCGATCGGCTTCATCCTGGTCTGTATCGTGCTGTTCGCCGGGACCTTCAACCTGACAGGTATCGTGCTGGGGCAGGAGGCTTTCGGGCTCGGCCTGATCAACGCCTTTGTCGTCCACCCGCTGATTTTCCCGATCTGGGTGATGTTCTTCATCTCCTGTCTGGCGGAAACGCAGCGTGTGCCGTTCGACCTGACCGAGGCCGAAAGCGAACTCGTCGCCGGGTACCAGACCGAATATTCGTCGATGAGCTTCGCGCTCTTCTGGCTGGGCGAATATGCGAACATCCTGTTGATGTGCTCTCTGAACACGCTGCTGTTCTTCGGCGGATGGCTGCCGCCTTTGAATATCGACCTGATCCCGTGGTTCGACATTCCGGGCATCATCTGGTTCCTTCTCAAGACATTCTTCTTCTTCTTCATGTTCAGCTGGGTCATGGCAACCGTTCCGCGCTATCGTTACGACCAGCTGATGCGGCTTGGCTGGAAGGTCTTCCTCCCGCTCAGCCTGTTCTTCATCGTCGTAATTTCGGGCTATCTGATGGCAACCGGTCACTTCGGAGGCGCGGCATGAGCACGATCACGCATCTCGTAAAGTCGTTCACCCTGTGGGAAATCGTGAAGGCACACGCCCTCACGCTGAAATATTTCTTCAAGCCCAAGGTGACGATCAACTACCCGTTCGAGAAGAACCCGATCAGCCCGCGTTTTCGCGGCGAACACGCGCTGCGCCGCTATCCCAACGGGGAAGAGCGCTGCATCGCCTGCAAGTTGTGCGAGGCGATCTGCCCGGCGCAGGCGATCACGATCGAGAGCGAGCCGCGTGAAGACGGCAGCCGCCGCACCACGCGCTACGACATCGACATGACGAAGTGCATCTATTGCGGCTTCTGCCAGGAAGCCTGCCCGGTGGATGCCGTGGTCGAGGGCCCGAACTTCGAATATGCAACGGAAACCCGCGAGGAGTTGCTTTACGACAAGGCCAAGCTGCTCGCGAATGGTGACAAGTGGGAGCGGGCGATTGCCGCAAACCTTGAAGCCGACGCGCCCTATCGCTAACCGCCGCGCCAACGAGAAACGGGGCTCATGATTCAGACCATCACCTTTTACCTGTTCGCCGTCCTGGTGATCGCCAGCGCCGTCATGGTCATCATGTCGCGCAACCCGGTGCATTCGGTCCTCTGGCTGATCCTTGCCTTCTTCAATGCGGCGGGGCTCATGGTGCTTGTGGGCGCGGAGTTCATCGCGATGCTGCTGGTCATCGTCTACGTAGGCGCGGTCGCGGTGCTGTTCCTGTTCGTCGTCATGATGCTGGACATCGATTTTGCGGAACTGCGCGCAGGCTTCATCAAGAATTTCCCCCTCGGTATCGCCATTGCGGCCATATTGCTGGCCGAACTCGTGCTGGGCATCGGCGCCTATCGCGTCGGCGCGATCGAGCTGGGCACGCCGGACGGTACGTCGGCCCCGCTGCTCGACCGCTCGAACATCGAGAGCATCGGCGCGCTGCTTTACCGCGACTACATTTTCCTGTTCGAAGCGGCCGGCATCATCCTGCTGGTGGCCATGGTCGGCGCGATCGTCCTGACCCATCGCAAGGGCCCCGCTGATGCGCGCGGCCAGCAGGATATCGGCAAGCAGAACCGCCGCCGCCCGGAAGAGGCGACTGTGATGAAGCAGCCGGGCATCGGCAAGGGGGTTGAGCTGTGATCGGCATCGAACATTACATTGTTGTCAGCGCGATCCTGTTCGTGCTGGGCGTGCTCGGCATCTTCCTCAACCGGAAGAACATCATCGTCATCCTGATGGCGATCGAGCTCATCCTGCTCGCGGTGAACATCAACCTCGTCGCCTTTTCCGCCTTCCTCGGCGATCTGGTCGGGCAAATATTCGCCATGTTCGTCCTGACAGTCGCGGCGGGCGAGGCGGCCATCGGGCTTGCCATCCTCGTCATCTATTTCCGTGGTCGCGGCACGATTGCCGTCGACGACGTCGACCGGTTGAGGGGGTAAGCACCGGTGCATCCCATCCTGTTCATCGTCTTCCTGCCCCTTTTGGCAGCGATCGTCGGCGGCTTCATCAACAAGTCCGCGCCGAGCGTCGTTGCCAAGTCGATCACGACGGGTGCGCTATTCATCAGCTGCGCGCTCAGCTGGCCGGTCTTCATCGGCTTCTGGCTGGGCGATAGCACCGCCACCGTCGTGCCGGTGCTCCAATGGATGCAGTCTGGCGATCTTGCTTTCGACTGGGCCCTGCGCGTCGATACTCTGACCGCCGTCATGCTCGTGGTCATCACTACCGTATCGGCGCTCGTTCACCTCTATAGCTGGGGCTATATGGAGGAGGACCCGGACCAGCCGCGGTTCTTCGCCTATCTCTCGCTCTTCACCTTCGCCATGCTGATGCTGGTGACGGCGGACAACCTCGTCCAGATGTTCTTTGGATGGGAAGGGGTGGGCCTCGCCAGCTACCTGCTCATCGGATTCTGGTTCAAGAAGCCCAGCGCCAACGCCGCGGCCATCAAGGCCTTCGTCGTCAACCGCGTCGGCGACCTCGGCTTCATGCTCGGCATCTTCGGCACCTTCCTGGTGTTCGGCACGGTTTCGATCCCCGAGATCCTCGACGCTGCACCTGCGATGAGCGGCGCGACGATCGGCTTCCTCGGCTACCGCGTCGCGACGATGGACGTGCTCTGCATCCTCCTGTTCATCGGCGCGATGGGCAAGTCGGCGCAGCTCGGCCTGCACACCTGGCTGCCGGATGCGATGGAAGGCCCGACGCCGGTCTCCGCACTGATTCATGCCGCCACCATGGTGACCGCTGGCGTGTTCATGGTCTGCCGCCTGTCGCCCATGTTCGAGACCGCGCCGGTCGCGCTCGGCGTGGTGACCTTTATCGGTGCCGCTACCTGCATCTTCGCCGCCACCGTCGGTACGACGCAGTGGGATATCAAGCGCGTCATCGCCTATTCGACCTGTTCGCAGCTGGGCTACATGTTCTTTGCTGCGGGTGTCGGTGCCTATGGCGCGGCGATGTTCCACCTGTTCACGCACGCCTTCTTCAAGGCGCTGCTGTTCCTTGGCGCAGGTTCGGTCATCCACGCCATGCATCACGAGCAGGACATGCGCTATTACGGTGCGCTGCGTAAGGAAATCCCGCTGACCTTCTGGGCGATGATGGCGGGTACGCTCGCAATCACCGGAGTCGGCGTGCTCTACGTGTTCGGATTTGCAGGCTTCTATTCCAAGGACGCCATTCTCGAAGCCGCCTTCGCGCGCGGCACGGAAATGAGCATGTTCGCCTTCTGGATGGGTGCCATCGCGGCCCTGCTGACCAGCTTCTACAGCTGGCGCCTGATGTTCCTGACCTTCTGGGGCAAGCCGCGCTGGGCCGATAGCGAGCATATCCAGCATGCCGTCCACCACGGCCATGACGAACCCGAAGATCACAATCCCGCCGTGCAGGAAGATGCCGGCCACGATGTTACGCACGCCGTGCCGTCGCCGAACTACGAGGCGGGAACGGGCGGCTACCACCCGCATGAAAGTCCGCTCAGCATGCTGATCCCGCTCGGCATCCTCTCGATCGGTGCCGTGTTTGCCGGCTTCGTCTTCAAGGACGCCTTCATCGACGGCGCGAATTTCTGGGACGGCTCGATCTATTTCAACGAGAACCTGATCCACGCGCTGCACAACGTGCCTTACTGGGTGAAGCTGACGGCGACCTTCGTCATGCTGATCGGCCTCGCCATTGCCTGGCTGGCCTATATCAAGGACACGACGATCCCCGCCAAGGGTGCCGAACAGCTCGGCCCGATCTACCGGTTCTTCTACAACAAGTGGTATTTCGACGAGCTCTACCACTACCTCTTCATCGTTCCTGCCTTCTGGCTCGGACGCCAGTTCTGGAAACTCGGCGATGTCGGCACGATCGACCGCTTCGGCCCCAATGGCGTGGCCTGGGTGGTGGAGAAAGGTTCGGTCGGCGCGAAGAAATTCCAGACCGGATATCTTTATAGCTATGCGCTGGTGATGCTCCTCGGGCTCGTCGCCGCTGTCACCTGGGTGCTGTTCTGATGGAATTCCCCATCCTCTCGCTGATGCTCGCGGTGCCGCTCGTTGCCGCCATCGCCTGCCTGTTCCTTGGTGCGCAGAGCGCCCGGATGGTTGCACTGTTCGCAACGCTGTTCGATCTCGCGCTCGGCGTGCTGCTGTGGCTCAATTTCGATATCGGCGGCGCCCAGTGGCAGTTCGTCGAGCGCGCGGAGGTCTTCGCCGGTTTCAGCTACGCGCTCGGGATCGACGGCATCGCCCTGATGCTCATCATGCTCAGTGTCTTCCTAATGCCGATCTGCATCCTTGCCAGCTGGGACGCGATCACCAAGCGCGTGGGCGAATACATGGCGGCCTTCCTGCTGATGGAAGTGCTAATGATCGGCGTGTTCGCCGCGCAGGACATGTTCCTGTTCTACATCTTCTTCGAGGCAGGCCTCATTCCGATGTACCTGATCATCGGCGTGTGGGGCGGCGACAACCGCATTTACGCGAGCTACAAGTTCTTCCTTTACACGCTGCTCGGCTCGGTGCTGATGCTGATCGCGATGATGTGGATGGTGAACGAAGCGGGCACCACCGATATCCCGACGCTGCTCAATTACGACTTCAGCCCGCAGGCGCAGACCTGGCTCTGGCTGGCCTTCTTCGCGAGCTTCGCGGTGAAGATGCCGATGTGGCCGGTGCATACCTGGCTGCCCGATGCGCACGTCCAGGCGCCGACCGCAGGGTCCGTGATCCTGGCAGGCGTGTTGCTGAAGCTCGGTGGGTATGGCTTCATCCGCTTCAGCCTGCCAATGTTCCCTGAAGCGAGCGCCCAGTTCGCATGGCTGGTATTCGCGCTGTCGATGGTCGCGGTGATCTACACCTCGCTCGTCGCGCTTGTGCAGCATGACATGAAAAAGCTGATCGCTTATTCCTCGGTCGCGCACATGGCGATCGTTACGGCGGGCCTCTTTGCCTTCAATGTGCAGGGCATCGAGGGCGCGATGATGGTCATGCTTGGCCACGGCCTCGTGTCCGGCGCGCTGTTCCTGTGCGTCGGCGTGATCTACGACCGGCTGCACACGCGCGAGATCGACCGCTATGGCGGGCTCAGCATCAACATGCCGAAATACGCTCTGTTCTTCCTGCTGTTCACCATGGCCAGCATCGGCCTGCCGGGGACCAGCAACTTCGTCGGCGAGTTCCTCGCGCTGGCCGGCCTCTACAAGGTTTCGACGCTGGTTACGCTGGTCTGCACCACGGGCATCATCCTCGGTGCTGCCTACATGCTCTACCTCTACCGCCGAGTGGCCTTCGGGGAGCAACGCAATGCCGATGCTGCCCGCATGCCTGATCTCAACGCACGCGAGTGGATGATGCTCGCACCCATCGCTGCGGCAACGCTGTGGATGGGCGTCTATCCGGAAAGTTTTCTCGCCCCGATGCGTCAGGATATCGCCGCTCTGGAGGTGCGTATGGCGCGCGCCGCGTCGGAGGGCGACAGCCAGCTCCGGGTCGGCGAGCCGATGGAGCGCAACGCCAATTTTGTCGCAGCCGCACATGATGCGGAGGGAGCGCACTGATGAATCTCGCCAGTTCCCTCTATTTCACCGGCGCCGAGGTCGGGCTCTCGATCGTCGGCCTTGTGCTGCTGCTCGTATCGGCCTGGGGCGGCCCCCGCTCGGCGCGCCTGGTCACCATCCTCGCCGTCTCGGCGCTGGTTGGCGCAACGCTGTTCAGCGGGCACCTGTTCGATCTCGCCGCCAGTGAGACGGCAGGTCGCGCGTTCGGCGATCTCTATCGCGCCGATACCTTTGGCAGCTTCGCGAAGATCCTCATCTATCTCGCGACCACCGCCGTGCTGATGGTCACGCCGCGCTTCTTCGACCAGCGCGGGGCCTATCGCCCGGAATATCCGGTGCTGATGCTGTTCAATGCCGTCGGCATGGGCATGATGGCTTCTGCGACCGATCTGATGACGCTCTACATCGGCCTCGAGATGTCGAGCCTGTCGAGCTACGTGCTTGCCAGCTTCCTGCGCAACGACACTCGCTCGGCGGAAGCGGGCCTCAAGTACTTCGTCCTCGGTGCGCTCGCATCGGGCATCATCCTCTACGGTGTGAGCCTTGTCTACGGCTTCACCGGCAGCACAAATTACGAAGGTATCCGCGCAGCGTTCGCTGTCGAGTTCTCGGCCGGCGCGCTGTTCGGCGTCGTCTTCGTGCTGGCGGGCCTTGCCTTCAAGGTCAGCGCCGTGCCGTTCCACATGTGGACGCCCGACGTCTATGAAGGCGCGCCGACACCGGTCACCGCTTTCTTCGCGACAGCACCCAAGGTGGCGGCCATGGCCATGCTCGTCCGCATGGCGATGGAGCCGTTTGCAGGCGAGGTGGATGCGTGGCGCCAGATCGTCATCTTTGCCGCGCTCGCGTCCATCGTGGTCGGTGCGCTGGGCGCGATCGGGCAGCAGAACCTCAAGCGCCTGCTCGCATACTCCTCGATCAACAATGTCGGCTTCATCCTCATCGGGCTCGCCGCGGCGACCCCTGCAGGGGTCGCCGGCGTGATGACCTATCTGGCGATCTACGTCGCGATGACGGTCGGCAGCTTTACTGCGCTGCTGATGCTGCGCGACCCGATGGGGCAGAACCTTGAAACCTTCGACGACATCGCCGGGCTTTCCACCAAGCGGCCCGCGCTGGCGTGGTGCCTGCTGGCGCTCATGTTCAGCCTCGCAGGCATACCGCCGCTGTTCGGCTTCTGGGGCAAGTTCGTGGTCTTCCAGGCAGCCGTACAGGCCGATCTGGTCGCACTGGCCGCCATCGGCATCGCCGCAAGCGTCATCGGTGCCTTCTACTACATCAAGTTCGTCAAGGTGATGTTCTTCGACGATGCCACGCGCGAAGTGGAAACAGAAAGCCCGATCGGCCACTGGATCGTTCTGGGCCTCAGTGTCGCGATTATCTCGCCGCTCGGCTATTTCCTGACCATCCCGCTCGGCGACTGGAGTGCGGCTGCTGCGGCGAGCTTCGCCGCTGCGATGTGATCCGCGTCGTCGCCGAAACAGGCTCGACCAATAGCGATCTGGCGGAGCAGCTTCGCCGCGGGGAGGCAGTGCACGAAGGGCACTGGCTCGTCGCCGACCGGCAGATTGCCGGACGCGGTCGCCAGGGCCGGACTTGGTTCGACGGATCCGGCAATTTCATGGGCTCAACCATCGTGCGGCCCCATCCGCGCGATCCGCAACCCGCCAGCCTTGCCCTGATGACCGGACTTGCCCTCTACGAGGCGGTCGCTCTTCTGTTGTCGCCGCCGCAAGTCCCGATGCTCAAGTGGCCCAACGACCTCATGCTCGGCTCTGCCAAGCTCGCCGGAATCTTGTTGGAGAGGGAGGGAGACGCCATCGTAGTGGGCGTCGGGGTGAATCTCGCCGCTGCGCCCGATCTTCCGGATCGCGAGACGGTTGCCCTGAGCGCGCTCGGCCCGGCGCCCGATCGCGACCATTTCGCCCAAGCGCTCGCTGCGTCGTTCGATCGCGAACTCGAGCGCTGGCGGACCTATGGACTCGAACCACTCGTGCGCCGCTGGGAAGAGGCTGCCCATCCTGTCGGCGCCCGGCTCACCGTCCACCCTCCCGGTGAGGAACCGATCACCGCGGAATTCGCTGGACTGACAACCGAGGGCGCGCTTTCGCTGCGCTTGGCGGATGGCGCGCGGCGTGTCATCCATGCTGGCGACGTGATGCTCGCCAAACAGGAGGGATGAGCCATGCTGCTCGCTGCCGATGTCGGTAACACCAATGTGGTCTTCGCCCTCTTCGATGGGCGGACCATCAAGGCGCGCTGGCGCATCGCCACCGATCCGCGGCGCACTGGCGACGAATATGCCGTCTGGCTGCTTCAGCTCGCGAAGCTTCAGGGCTTCGATAAGAGCGATATCGAGCAGGTCATAATCGGATCGGTCGTCCCCCGGGCGATCCACAACCTTACTGTCCTGTCAGAGAAGTACCTCGGCAAAACACCGCTCGTCGCAGGACAGGGCGACGCCGACTGGGGTTTCGAGCTGGACATCGAACAGCCGAGTTCGCTCGGCGCCGACCGCGCACTCAACACGCTGGCTGCGCATGAGAAATACGAAGGCGATCTGATCGTCGTCGATTTCGGCACGGCCACGACATTCGACGCCATCGACTTCAACGGCACCTATAAGGGCGGAGTCATAGCCCCGGGTATCAATCTGTCGCTCGATGCACTGGTGGGCAACACGGCCAAGCTGCCGCGCATCGCAATCGATAAGCCGAAGAGCGATAGCGTCATCGGTCGCAACACCGAGGACCAGATGCTGATCGGCGTGTTCTGGGGCTACGTCTCGCTTATCGAAGGATTGATCTCGCGCATGAAGAAGGAAGTAGGTCGTCCGGCCAAGGTGGTCGCCACCGGCGGGCTCGCCATCCTGTTCGACGAGCACACCGACCTGTTCGACGTGGTCGATGCGGACCTCACCTTGGAAGGGCTGGCCTTGCTGGCGGAGCGCGCAGCGTGAAGAAAGATTTTACTCCGGAAGACGAACTGCTGTTCCTAGCGCTCGGCGGCTCGGGCGAGATTGGCATGAATGTCAATCTCTACGGCTGCCAAGGTCGCTGGTTGATGGTCGATCTGGGTATGACCTTTTCGGGCGACCAGTATCCCGGTGTGGATCTCGTATTCGCCGATCTCGAATTTATCGAGGATCGCGTAGAGCAGCTTGAAGCCATCGTGATCACCCATGCTCATGAGGACCACATCGGCGCTGTCCCGTACTTCGCCGCCGACCTCGGCGTGCCGATCTATGCGACGCCGTTCACGGCGGAGCTGGTGCGGCGCAAGCTGCAGGAAGCGGGTATCGAGAACGAGATCGAACTCAACATTATCGAGGACGATCACGGTAGTTTCGCGGTCGGGCCGTTCGAGGTCACCTACATTCCGCTCGCCCATTCCATCGCGGAGGGCAACGCGCTCCTCATCGACACACCGCATGGCCGCATTTTCCACACTGGCGACTGGAAGCTGGACGAAGATCCGATCATCGGCCAGCCGACCACCGAGGAAGAGCTGACCGAGATCGGAGACGATGGCGTGCTGGCACTTGTTTGCGACAGTACGAATGTTTTCAATCCTGCGCCGAGCGGCTCAGAAGGGGCGGTTTACAAGGGCCTGCTCGAAGAGGTCCAGCGTCACAGCGGCAAGCGCGTGCTAGTGACGACCTTCGCCAGCAATGTCGCGAGACTGCAGACCCTCGGCGATGTCGCGCGAGAGACCGGGCGTCAGATTTGCGTGGCCGGGCGCTCGCTCGACCGGATCATCGAAGTATCCCAGGCGAATGGCTATCTCACGGATTTCCCCGATCCGGTCGACTTCGACACGGCGATGGGCCTGCCACGCGGTGATTTGCTGATCCTCGCGACCGGAGGGCAGGGCGAACCACGCGCGGCCCTGGCCCGGATCGCCGACGAAAACCACCCGCTCGAACTTGTGCGCGGTGACGTGGTGCTGTTCTCGAGCCGCCAGATCCCGGGCAACGAGATCAGCATCGGGGCGGTACAGAACAAGCTGGCAGCGCGCGGGATCACGATGGTGACCGACCGGCAGAGCATGATTCATGTGTCCGGCCATCCCGGCCGCCCCGAGCTCGAGGCGCTGTATGGCTGGATCCGCCCGGATGTCCTCGTGCCGGTCCACGGCGAGATGCGTCATATGCAGGAGCAGGCGCGGCTCGGCGCGACCAACGCGATTCCCTCGAATGTCGTGCAGCAGAACGGCGATATCGTTCGCCTCGCACCCGGCGCTCCGGGCAAGATTGCCGAAGTGAGGGCAGGGCGGCTCGTGCTCGATGGCGATATCATCGCGCCCGCGGATGGCGATGCGATCACCATGCGCCGCCGGCTCATGCGCGAGGGCGTGGTAATCGTCGCGCTTGATGGCGACTTCAATCCCCGGCTCGACAGCCTGGGCCTGCCGCTGGACGAGGATTATCCCGACTTCGTCGAGGAGGCGCAAGCCGATATCGCGGCGGCGATCGGCAAGCTCAAGGGCAATGCGCGCAAGGACCCGGCACTGGTCCATGAAGCGGCTCGGCTTGCCGCCCGGCGTGCTGCACAGCGCTGGTCGGGCAAGCGCCCGCAGGTGCGCGTCATCCTCCCCAATCTTTAAGGTCGGCCCATGCAGTGGACCAGCGTCCTAGCGATCTATTTCCTGTTCCTGGTGTTCAGCGCCTTCGTGCTGCTGCCCTTTGGCGTTCGCACGCATGACGAGGCTGGCGTGGAGAAGGTGCCAGGGCAGGCCGATAGCGCTCCGGTCGAATTCCGTCCGGGGCGACTCGTGGTGCGCGCAGTCGTACTCGCTGCCATCCTGACGACGCTCTACGTCGCGAATTACATCAATGGCTGGATCAGCCCTGAAGACCTGATTTTCTGGGGACCTTCCGCCGACTGACTACTGCCGCAGGCGTTCGAGGGCCTGTGCCAGCACCACATAGAGTTTGCCCATATCGCTCGACAGCAAAGTGACGCTGACGGCGTGCCCGTCGCGGGTGCTGAGCATCGTCCGTAGCATTGCCTCGAAGTCATGGATGTAGCGGCTCACGTGCTCGCGGAAATCGTGGTCCGCATCGTAGAGTTCGGCGATCTCCCGCGCTTCGGTGTTGTCCAGCAAACGCACGGCACGGCGCGTGAAAATGCCCCGGTCGCCGCGCAAATAGCTTGCCCAGGACGTGTCGGTCACCTCGGTCGATAGGGCCTTAGCGATGTCGATGGCATTGGAATTCAGGCTTTCGGTGATCAGCGCGACGCGCCGTGAGAAGTCGTTATCGACGTCCTCGGTCGCGCGTTCGCGCGCATGGGCGATACGGCTCTCCAGATTGCCGGTCAGTTCGTTCACCTTGGCGAGCTGGTCGCGCAGCTGCCGCGTAACTTCACGTCCAGCTTCGGAGGACCGTGTCGTCGCCTCTTCCAGCTTCGCCAGCGCATCGTCGGTGTGTTCCGCCAGCGCCTTCTCGATCGATTCGGCGCTCTTTTCGCCGACTTTCGCCGCAATCTTGTCGATTCGGTCGGCCTGCTCGCTTTCGATCGCTGCAAGGGCCGAGCGTGCGCTGGTTTGAAGCGCCTCGATCGCCTCGCGCAATGCTTCCTGCGCTTTCGCCGCCACTGCCTCGTTTTCGGAGCCGAGCGCTGCGACGCTCGCGCGGAGCCGTTCGATGCCGGCGACTTGGGCTGCGGTGGTCTCCCCGAAATCGGCCTGGAAGCGGTCGATCTCTTCCATGGCGTCACGGGCCTGGTTCCCGGCGGTGTCCATGCTTGCGCTGGCCTGCTCACCGGCCTGCCGGGCTTGGTCGAGCAGCGAGTGGACTTCGCGGGCACGGGTCTCGATGGCTGCGAGCCGTTCCTCGCTCGCCGTCATCGCATTGGGTAGGTCGTTGCGGCTCTGCTGGGCGCTCGCCTGGATGAGTTCGAGCAGGCGCACGCTCGCATCCGTCAATGCTGCCACGGCCATATCTGTCCCGTCGAGCGCTTCGCGGCTTTCGACCAGCTTCGCGTTGAGCGCGTCGACGCCCTCTGCAACGCTGCCGCTGGCTTCCTGGCCCTGCCGGTGGACGGCATCGAATACTTCACCGAGACGGCCGATCTTTTCCGCCAGCGCATCGCCTTCCCGAGCAAGCGCGTCGGCCTGCTCCAGCTGAGCGGCACGCTTGGCAGCCAGCGCGCCGTCGAGCGCTTCGAGCCGCTCATGCATGGTCGCCAGAGCCGCTTCCTCCGCAGCGTCGAAATTCGCCTGTCGCCGGGCCGTTTGATCGTCGAACAGGCGGTTGCGTTCGCTGATTCGGGCGTCGACGGCTTGGGCTTCGGCGAAGAGGGCCTTCAGCTTCTCATTCGCGGAGTCGAGCGCGGACTGGTCTATCGCCTTGATCTCTTCGACGGTCCGCTCAAGCCGTTCGCGCATGGCGTCAATCTGGTTGCCCCAACTCGCCAGAGCCGTTGCTTCGCCGTCCCGCACCTCGGCAGCGATCGCCGCTGCTTCATCGCGCAAGCTGTCGAGCTGGACCCGCAAATGCGCGACAGCAGCCTCATGCTCCGCCGACGTCTGCTGCCCGGTTTCGGCAAGTTCTGTCCGCAGGGTTTCGGCTCGACCGCGCATGGCGGCGAGGGCATCGACTTCCCGCCCGTCCAGTTCGCCGCGGAATGCTTCGCTCTCCTCTCGGAGGACCGCGAAACGCTGCTCTGCAATGGTCCCCAGCTGCTCGGTCTGCGCCTCGAACGCAACGAGTGCCTCATCGACGCGCTCGCGCAGGGAAGCGACTTGCCGCTCGCTCGCAGTGCCGAATTCGTTGAGCCGGCGGAAGCCTGCGACCAGCTCGTCCAGCTGGGATTTCGCCGTCCTCCCGGCGCTGCCGATCTGATTCGAGACATCCTTGGCCGAATTGGCGATGACCGGGAGATTGTCCCGAAGTTTGTCCATGTTTTCTAGTGCCGTGTCGCTGACGCGGGCGATCGCATCCACCTGCTCGCCATTGTCGTGGATGAGGCATTGAAGCCGGTCGGCATGTTCGGAAATCCGTTCGCTTGCCGAGCGGCCGAGATATTCCAGATCGCGCGTCTGCGAGCCGAGAAATTCGCGCGCGAGGCTGAGTTCTCGGTTCACCACGGCCAGCTTGGCTTCGAGCCGCGCCGACTCTTCCGACAGCGACCGTGCAACTTCGCCGAACCTGCGCGCCTCCCGCCGGGAATTGCGGACGGCCAGCATCCACAAGCTCACCACCAGTAGGACCGGGATAGCCCAGCTGGTGATCCAGCCGGTCCATTGCTGCGCCGTGCCGCCTACGAGCATTTCGCTCCGGTTCGCCCACACGAAGAAGGCGGTCCAAGCGACGATAAAAGTCAGGGCAAGAGCCGGCGCGACCCACTGGCGACGGAGTGAGCGGTCATCGTCTTCGGCGACGAATTCCTCGTACTCTTCCACATCCGCATCGTAGGATTCCTCGAACTCGTCCGAGCTTTCTTCGATAGGGTTCTGAGAACCCTCGATTTCGATTTCTTCGACCGATGTCTCGTCGGAGACCGCCTTGATCATGGAGCGCTTCCTCATAAGCCGGAATCTACCACGTTTCGTTCATGCTTAAACCCACTTTAACTGATCTATGCCTGGTCAAGCCCGCTATGGCCTATCATTCGTCAGATTTCGAAGCCGCGATCGGAGCGGCTGCCGGTGCCGACGAGGCGCTGCAGGCCGAGTTGAAGGCTGCTTTCGCACAGAGCGTGGCACGGCAGGCCGATCTGCTGGGCAGAGCGCGGTGCGACGGAAACTGGCTGGTCGCTGCCGAACGCCTCCAGGGACTGGCTGCCAGCTTCCACGCGCATGAATTAGCGGCGCTGGCCCGAGAAGCATTGGAGGGCGCACCGGGCGACCCGGGAATAGTCGTCCGTATTCGTAACTTCAGCGAAGAACTCGCTTTCCGGGACTGAGGGAAATCCACCGACTGGGGTGGCTTAGCCGTCCGGGCAAAACTAGAGTGCCAGCGCAGCAGCCCAACCGGAGAGCGTTTTGCGCGTCGCCCTACTTTCCACGCTCGATGATGCCATCACCCCGGCACCGGTGCGTGCGGCCTATCGCAATTTCGCGGGCGCACGCATCATCGACCGGCAGATCGATCTCGCGCTGGCGGCCGGCTGTGAAACCATTGCCTGTCTCGTCGAAGGGATCGGCCGCGAGGTCGCGGAGGCTCAGAGACGTGCCGAACAATCCGGCGTCCGCTTCGTCGCCATGCAGAACCCGCGAGCGCTCTCGGGTCTTGTGACTGCTGCGGACGAGTTGTTCGTGCTTGCTCCCGGCGTCCTGCCTTCCGATGCTGCTGTGCTCCGCAATGTTGCTCGCCCGGCGGTGCTGGCCTTTCCAGCCGAAGACGCCGTGCCGAGGGGCTACGAGCGGATAGATCCCGAGTTTGCGTGGTCGGGCGCTTTGCTCGCGCCCGGTTCGGTAGTCGAACGCCTCGCCGAATTGCCGCCTGATAGCGACGTGGTTGCCAGCCTGCTGCGGCTGTCGCTGCAATCCGGGGTCAAGGTCCTGCCGTTGGAAAAGCGGCTGATCGAGGACGGTCAGTGGCATATCGACCCCAGCATCGAAGACCTGGCCGACAGGGAAGAACGCTGGATCAAGACCCATGCATCGCCAGCACCCTTCACGGCGCCCGGACTTGCGGTCGCAGAGCGGGTCGGCGCCCGGCTTGCGCGCGACACATTGGGCAAAAAGGGCGCGAGACTTCCAGCGCTGGGCGCAGCGGTTAGCGGGATCGGCGCTTTGACATCCGCGGCTCTCGGCATGCCGGTACCCGCACTGGCGCTCGGTACGGTCATGGCCCTGCTCGGCGCGGCGGGAGAGACGGTGGAGCGCATCGCGCGGGCGGGGCAATTCGGCGCGCGAAGATCGGCGCTGGCGAAAGCGCTGGACTGGTCGACTGATCCGGTGCTGGCGATCCTCATCGCGGCCGCCTCTCCCGAAGATACCGGTTGGCTGAGACTGTTCGTTCCGGCGGTGCTGTTCGGTCTCTTGCGGCTAGGTGCTCGCCTGCGGGACGACAATTGGGGCGAGACCTACCGCGACCGGATAGCAATCAGCGCATTGCTGGTTCCGTGCGCGTTTCTAGGGATTACCCAGCCGGTCACTGCGATCATGGCCCTGCTGGTGCTGACTTCGCTCTTCCTTGTGCCTTACCGTGGCAACTAACGTCGACTTAACCATGTCCATGATAGCGCGAAGGCATGAAGATGGAGATTCCGGTGCCTGACGCTGCCTCAGCGGACCAAGCAAGAGAATTGCGCGATTCCCTGGCTGGCGGGAATGCCGTGCTTGCGCGGGTTACGCCGATACTGGAGCATTTGCTCGCAACACCGGACCATTCGTTGTTCAGCGACGAGATCGTCGCGCGGATTCGCGGGATGTGCCACGATCTTGCCTGGCAGATCCTTCGGGCGCAGGCGGAGGCGACAGGGGAAGCAGGTCGCGAAGCCTTTGCCGACAAGCATGGCGAAGCGCTGGCGCAGCATTTGTTCACCAGTCCGCGCATCCTCTCGCATTGCCATGCCCTCGCGCTTGAGTGGCAATTGGCGACGCGGATGGAAGCGCAATACGGCATCGACCCGGTGCTTTCCCCGCTACTTCAAACATTGATCGCTTCGCCCGACAGCGGTCAGGCCAGCGCGGCGATGGGGGCTTTGGCGGCGCAGGCGCGCTTCGCTCAGTCGCAGCGGCGCATGGAGCTTTCGCTTGCCGAACTGCCTGGAGACCTGTTCCACGAACTGCTGCTGGGGTGGCGCAATTTCGGGGGCGATCGCCGGTCCGATGCCATGATCCGCGCAGAAGCGAAGCTGCGCAACGCCTATGACGAGAGCTCGGCCCGCCTGTCGCTGCTCGCGCGGCTCGTGGCGGGGCTTGGTGACGATGTGCGGAAAGCGCTCGACGTGGAACAGGCCGGTGTCGCGCTGTTCATTACAGCACTGGCGGCGCGGTCGAACCAGTCGCGCAACCTTGCTGTGCTTGCTACGAACGAACAGCAGGTCGCGCGGCTCGCGCTGGCGCTGCGCGGCTGCGGTCTCGACGCGGCGGAAGCAAATACCCAGCTTCTGCGGCTACACCCACAAAGCAGCCCGCCAGGCGGGCTCGATGGGATCACGCCGGCCGAAGCGAAGAAATGGCTTGTCGAAGCCGGCACAATGGGGATCGTCTGACCATGGCCAGCGTCGGCACAAGCTATATCGCATCCGCAAAAGCCGATGGCGAAGGGCGGCTCGTGGAAGCCGGCGAACCGCTGGCGAGCTTGCAGGAAGCCTGCAGCGGACAGATCGGAGGTCCGATCGCCATTCCCGAACTGCAGGCGCTGGTCGACAAGGCCAACACCTACGGCCTTCGCCTTGCGCGGCAATTCACCGCTATCGATGGCGACAACAGCATCACCGCCTGGGTGGAAATTACTCCCAAGTTCGATGACGACGGGAATATTTCGCAGAGCGCGATCGATGTCGTGAGCTGGCACAGCGAGGAACTGCCGCCGGAAAACGAGCTTGACGCAGCGCGTCGCCGGATCGAGATAAACCGGCATCTCGCG
The DNA here is from genome assembly GCA_947499095.1 of uncultured Erythrobacter sp. Taxonomy (GTDB): domain Bacteria; phylum Pseudomonadota; class Alphaproteobacteria; order Sphingomonadales; family Sphingomonadaceae; genus Qipengyuania. Next base: position 214,857 of record CANMMR010000003.1, on the reverse strand, counting down.
GATTGCACCGTGCGGCTGAGCCCATCGCAGGGCATACTGTCGGTAGAGACCGAGGCGCGCGACCTTGCGGGGTTCGTAGAAGCTGCTCGCGCGGGGATTGGGCGGCCCTGGACCGATTTCGTCCATTTGCCAGGCAGCACGCACGAGCAGCCGCTCCACTGGCGCTTGCTCGATGGTTCGCGCTGCGAAATCGACGGGTCCAAGCGCGCATGGACGGCGCATCTGGAACCGCTCGGCAAGAGCGAGCCGGGTAGTGCAGGCTTCGCCCTCTACCTGACTGCTGACACGCCTGCTGCGGGCGTAGAAGCTGCGGAGAATGGTGCCGGTATCGAAGGCGCATCCTTCGGTCGCGACCTCACGCCGGTCCTTCGCCAACCGATCAATCGCATCATCGCCAACGCCGAAACGATCAGAACGAAGCTAGCGGGGCCGATTGCTGACGAATACAGTTCCTATGCGGCCGATATCGCTGCCGCGGCCCAGCATCTATTGGCGCTGATCGACGACCTCTCAGACCTAGAAGTCGTCGAGTCAGACCAGTTCGTTACCGCGCCGGACCGCATCGAGCTTGCCGATGTCGCGCGGCGGGCCTGCGGCATCCTCGGGGTTCGTGCGCAGGAGAAAGGCATCACACTGGTGCCTCCCGTAGAAGGCGAAAGCCAGCTGGCCATCGCCGAATTCCGGCGGGTGTTGCAGATCCTGCTCAACCTCGTCGGTAACGCCATACGCTATGCGCCTGAAGACAGTCAGGTCTGGATCCGGCTCGACCGGATCGGCAGCCGCGCGCTCATCACTGTGGCAGACCAGGGTCACGGTCTCGACGAGGAACAACAGGCGAGGGTGTTCGAGAAGTTCGAGCGGTTGGGGCGCAGCGGCGATGGTGGCTCTGGCCTAGGGCTCTATATTTCACGCCGGATCGCACGCGCGATGGACGGCGATCTCACGGTCGAGAGCGCGCCGGGGCAGGGCGCGCGCTTCACACTTTCCGTTCCGGCCGCCGATGAGATGCGAGCGGAAAAGCGGGACGGTCCGGGGCGCGATATCCCGCAAAACGACACGGACGTCTGACACGAAAAAGGGGCGCCGAAGCGCCCCTTTGATCTGTAAGTGCGGAAGCCGGGCTTACCGCTTGTCCATCTGCACGTAATCACGCTCGGTCGGGCCAGTGTAGAGCTGGCGCGGGCGGCCGATGACCTGGCCGGGATCGGAGATCATCTCGTTCCACTGCGCCACCCAACCGACGGTGCGGGCGAGGGCGAAGAGCGCGGTGAACATGGTCGTCGGGAAGCCGATCGAATTCAGGATAATGCCCGAGTAGAAGTCGACGTTCGGGAAAAGCTTCTTTTCCTTGAAGTAATCGTCGTTCAGCGCGAGCTCTTCAAGGCGCAGCGCGGTCTCGAACACCGGATCGCTGACATTCAGTGCCTCGAACACTTCGCGGAGCGTCTTCTGCATCACCGTCGCGCGCGGGTCGTAGTTTTTGTAGACGCGATGGCCGAAGCCCATCAGGCGGAACGGATCGTTCTTGTCCTTTGCCCGCTCGATATAATGCGGGATCTTGTCGGGCGTACCGATCTCCTGCAGCATGTTCAGCGCGGCTTCGTTGGCGCCGCCATGCGCAGGCCCCCAAAGGCAGGCGATACCCGCTGCGATGCAGGCGAACGGGTTCGCGCCTGACGAACCGGCAAGACGCACGGTCGAGGTCGAAGCGTTCTGCTCGTGATCGGCATGGAGGATGAAAATCCGGTCCATTGCCTTCTCGATCGCCGGATGGATTTCGTATTCCTCGGCCGGAACGCCGAAGGTCATGCGCAGGAAGTTGCCGGTGTAGCTGAGATTGTTGTCCGGCTGCATGAAGGGCTGGCCGATGGCATACTTGTAGGCCCAGGCTGCGATTGTCGGCATCTTGGCGATCAGGCGGTGGCTGCTGATCTTGCGGTGTTCGGGATCGGAAATGTCGGTGCTGTCGTGATAGAACGCCGACAGGGCACCCACCACGCCGCACATGATCGCCATCGGGTGCGCGTCGCGGCGGAAACCCTGGTAGAACTGGCGCAGCTGGTCGTGCAGCATGGTGTGCCGCGTGATCGTATAGTCGAAATCGTCCAGCTCTTCCTTGCCCGGCAGTTCGCCGTTTAGAAGCAGGTAGGCGACCTCCATGAAGCTCGAATGTTCGGCCAGTTGGCCGATGGGATAACCACGATGGAGCAGGACGCCTTCTTCACCGTCGATATAGGTCAGCGCGCTTTCGCAGCTGGCGGTGGACTTGTAGCCGGGATCGTAAGTGAACTTGCCGGTGCCGCCGTACAGCTTGCGGATGTCGATGACATCGGGGCCGACGCTGCCCTGAAGTACGGGGAATTCCTGGGTCTGGTCGCCCAGGTCGAGAGTTGCCTTGTTGTCGGCCACGCGTGTCTCCTCAACGGTTTCCGTCTGGCTCCGGGGCGTCGGCGGCTTGCGCATCGATCCGCGCGAGCGCTTCTTCCTTGCCCAGGAGGACCAGCACATCGAAAATGCCGGGGGACGTTGTCGTCCCCGTCAATGCCGCGCGCATGGGCTGCGCGAGCTTGCCGAGACCCAGTTCGAGCTGCTCGGCATACGATTTCGTAGTGGCTTCGAGAGCCTCGATTGTCCAGTCATTTTGCACATGCAGCATTTTCGACAGGCCCGCGAGCCGCTGGCGCGCTTCATCGTCGAGCAGGCCGGCCGCTTTTTCGGTCATGTCGAGAGGCCGCTTCGCGAAAAGAAATTGCGACCCTTCAACGAGTTCGTCGACGGACTTGGCACGGGTTTTAAGTACTGGCATCGCCTGCTCGAGCAAATCGAAATCTGCATCACCGTCCAGCCTCTCGGCCACGATGCGAGCCAGGCGACCATCATCGGCCTCCCGAATGTAGTGACCGTTGAGGTTCTGCAGCTTCTTGATGTCGAACCTGGCAGGACCCTTGCCGACTCCGTCGAGGTCGAACAGCTCGATCGCTTCCTCGCGGCTGATCTCCTCGCGATCGCCGTGACCCCAGCCGAGGCGCAGCAGGTAGTTGAACAGCGCTTCCGGCAGCACGCCTTCTTCGTCGCGATAACCTTCGACACCGACGGCGCCGTGGCGCTTCGACATTTTTGCGCCGTCCGGACCGTGGATCAGCGGCACGTGAGCATAGACCGGATCGGGCCAGCCGCCCTCGATCGCGTCCATCGCGCGGATCACGGGGAGCTGGCGGAAGGCGTTGTTGAGGTGATCGTCGCCACGGATAACGTGAGTGACACCCATATCGTGATCGTCGACGACCACCGCGAGCATATAGGTCGGCGTACCGTCGGCGCGGAGCAGTACGTAATCGTCGATCTCGGCGTTCTTCACGGTCACCGGACCCTGGACGGCATCTTCGATGGTCGTCTCGCCCTCGGTCGGCACTTTAAGACGGATAACGAAGGGCGCCCCTTCGGGAGCCTCGCTCTCGTCGCGGTCGCGCCAGCGACGGTCGTAACGCATCGGTTGCTTTGCTGCGCGCTGGTCGGCGCGCATCTGCTCGAGCTCCTCTGGCGTGGCGTAGCATTTGTACGCGTGGCCTGCTGCAAGAAGCTGCCGCGCCACTTCGGCATGGCGTTCAGCGCGGTCGGACTGGAATAGCGGCGCATCGTCGAAATCCAGGCCGAGCCAGTCGAGCCCTTCGATGATCTTGTCGATCGCGTCCTGCGTGCTGCGCTTGCGGTCTGTGTCCTCGATCCGCAGGAGCGTGCGGCCGCCGTGGTGCCGGGCGAACAACCAGTTAAACAGTGCCGTGCGCGCGCCGCCGATGTGGAGATATCCGGTGGGCGAAGGGGCAAAGCGGGTTACGACCTTTCCTTCGGGCGTTCCACTATCGCTTGCCATTGGCTCTCGCTTCCTTTCAAACACTTGCATGGCGACACGCGGGACGCCTTCGGTACCGATGGGGGGGACGGACGGGGGATCCGTGCAGGCTGTGCCGCGCCCTTGGCGCATGCGCGGCGCGATGTCCAGATTTGCAGACCGTTGCGAGGCCGGCTTGGCCGGGGCAGGATTTGACCGCGGACCGTGGTTGGCGGTGGCTTTCGGCGGCGGCATCGGGCTGTGGTTTCTGCTCGACACGCCATGGCAATGGTCTGCGACGATCGTCGGGTTGGTGCTGGTCGCCCTCGCAGCACTCGCCGCCTGGCGCGATCGTGACGAGCGCGCCTATCTGCTCGCTGCGACTGTCGCCACGTCGCTTGTCATCGCCGCGGGCATCGGGCTGGTGTGGGCGCGCTCCGAATTGATCGGTGCACAGCCGATCGAGCGACCGACGTTCGAACGGCTCGATGCCCGCATTCTCGAACGCGAGGACCAGTCCGCGCGAGACCGGATCCGGCTCGTACTGGCGGCCCGCGATGCCGAGGACGGGATCGCTAGGGCCTATCGAGTCAACGTGCCGTTGGCCGAGGCCGATAGCGGGTTGCGAGAGGGCGCACGGGTCAGGCTGTCCGCGCGCCTCATGCCGCCATCGCCGCCCATCGTCCCCGGCGCTTACGACTTCGCGCGAAGGGCGTGGTTCGACGGCTATGCAGCCACCGGCAGCGTGGTGGGCGATATAGAAATCGTCGAAGAGGCCGGCGGGGGCGGCGAGGGCTGGATCGCGCAGGTCCAGCGACGCTTGTCGGGCCATGTTCGCGAACGTCTCTACGGTGCTCCCGGCGCGATCGCTGCGACTCTCGCCAGCGGCGATCGCGGCGCGATTTCCGAAGCGGACGAGGTGGCCATGCGCGATGCCGGCCTCACGCATTTGCTGTCGATCAGCGGCCTGCACGTAAGCGCGATTATTGCCGCCACCTATCTTATCGCACTCAAGCTGCTGGCCCTGTGGCCATGGCTTGCGCTGCGAGTCAGGCTACCAATTGTCGCCGCGGCAATCGCTGCTATTGCCGGTATCTCCTACACGCTTTTGACCGGCGCTCAGGTGCCGACGGTGCGCAGCTGCATCGGCGCAATTTTGGTCCTGACGGCTCTGGCGCTCGGGCGCGAGCCGCTCTCTTTGCGCCTAGTCGCGGTCGCAGCAATCGCAGTGCTGTTCTTATGGCCGGAATCGCTTGTCGGACCGAGCTTCCAGATGAGTTTTGCCGCCGTGCTCGCCATCGTGGCGCTACACAATGCGAAACCGTTTCGCGAATTCCTCGCGCCGCGCGAGGAAAGCGGCATGCGCCGTTTTGGCCGCCGCGCGCTGATGCTGTTCCTCACTGGTTTTGTCATCGAGCTCGCCCTGATGCCGATCGTACTGTTCCACTTCCATCGTGCCGGGATTTACGGGGCGGTGGCAAACCTGTTCGCGATACCGCTCGTGACCTTCGTATCCATGCCACTTGTCGCGCTGGCGCTGGCGATGGACGTGGTCGGGCTGGGAGCGCCGGCATGGTGGTTGGTCGGCAAATCGCTAGATGTTCTGTTGTGGATCGCGCATCTCGTGTCTGCTCAGCCGGGTGCCGTGAAGCTCGCCCCAAAGATGCCGATGGCGGCGATGGCGATCTTCGCTGTCGGCGCCCTTTGGTTGGCTTTATGGCATGGGAGAGCGCGCCTGTGGGGTGCGCTTCCTATCGCCGTCGCCTCGATCTGGATGTGGGCCACACCCGCTCCGGACATCGTAATCACGCGGGATGGCCGCGATGTGGGTATTGCCAGCGCGGATGGCCCACTCCTTGTATTGCGAGACAGCGAAGGCAGCTACGCCCAGCAGAACCTGCGAGAGGTCGCTGCGCTTGACGGCGAGCCTGTACCGTTGGCCGAATGGCCGGGCGCTCGATGCAGCAGGGATTTTTGCGGCTTGCGCCTCGAGAGGGATGGTCGAGAATGGAATTTGCTCGTCGCGCGAAGCCGGGAGTTGATCGAGGAGCGAGCGCTTGCCGCCGCCTGCGACAGGTCCGACATCGTCATCGCCGACCGCTTCCTGCCACGCTCGTGCGACCCTCGGTGGCTCAAGGCCGATCGCCGATTTCTCGAGCGGGAAGGCGGTACCGCCATTTACCTTGCCGAAGAGCGGATCGATACCGTGGCCGAAGGGCAGGGCGAGCACGGTTGGTTCCGCCCTCGCGTCCGGCGGAACGCGGGCTCCCAATAAAAACAACCTACGAAAGAAGAGAGGGCGCAGCCGACGCCGCGCCCCTCTCCCAAACCGAACCTATCTCGTCGAGCGTCAGTGGTAGCGCCGTAGCAAACCGGCAAGCTTGCCTTGAACCTTCACTCGATGGGATTCATAAACCTGCGGTTCGTAGGCCCCATTCGCAGGATCGAGGCGAATGCGCCCGCCATCGCGACGCAGATATTTCAGCGTAGCTTCTTCGTCATCGACAAGCGCCACGACGATCTCCCCGTCGCGCGCGGTGTCGGACCGGCGCACCAGAGCGAAGTCGCCGTCGAAAATCCCTGCCTCGACCATCGAGTCGCCCGACACTTCGAGCGCGTAATGCTCGCCCGGCCCGAGCAGCGCGGCAGGAACAGGCATGCTCGCTTGACCCTCGATCGCTTCGATCGGCGCGCCAGCCGCGATCCGACCGTGCAGCGGCACATCGATGATGTCGTTCGCCGGTTCCGGGGCGACGGGTTTCGCCGTCACCGTAGCCGCCATGGTTGCGCCAGTGTCGTTCGCGGGCTTGGGCTGGCTCGCACCTGTCACCGCATCTTCGGGCAGTTTCACGACTTCGAGAGCGCGCGCCCGATTGGGCAGGCGACGGATGAAGCCGCGTTCTTCGAGCGCGGAAATCAGGCGATGGACGCCGGACTTGCTCTTGAGGTCGAGCGCTTCCTTCATTTCCTCGAAACTGGGTGAAATGCCGGTCTCCTCCAGCCGTTGCTGGATGAAGCGGATCAATTCGTGCTGCTTGGCTGTCAGCATATCTGCGCAACTCCCGTGCCGCCTGTTCACAACCCTGTGAACGAATGCGGAACAATTAGGCAACGAATATCGGCAAGTCAAGCAATTCAGCCGATTCGGACCTTTCTTGTGGAGAACAGGCGTTCGCGATACGTGCCGGAGTGCTGGGTCAGGCCTGAAGCAAGGCGCGTGTCGCAGTAGCGAGGTCGGCTTGCCGCATCAGACTCTCGCCGACGAGAAAGCTGCGAACCCCGCTACGGGAAAGGCGCTGACAATCGGCATGCGTCGAGATGCCGCTTTCACCGACAAGAAGGGCGTCTTCAGGGGCGAGGGCTGCGAGCCGTTCGGTGGTCGCAAGATCGGTGGTGAAGGTACGCAGATCGCGATTGTTTACGCCGATGAGTCGCGATTGAAGCGCCAGCGCGCGTTCCATTTCGCGCTCGTCGTGTACTTCCACCAGCACGTCCATCTTGCGCTCCCTCGCGGCCGCTTCGATCTCGCGCATTTCGCTGTCGTCCAACGCTGCGACGATGATTAGGATAGCGTCTGCCCCGAGCGCGCGAGCCTCGGCGACTTGCCAGGGGTCGACCATAAAGTCCTTGCGCAGGGCCGGCAAATCGCAAGCAGCGCGAGCTTCGACCAGGTAGTCCTCGTGGCCCTGGAAGTACGGCGCATCGGTCAGGACGGAAAGACAGGCCGCACCGCCATCGGCGTAGTCACGTGCGTGATGCGCGGGGTGAAAGTCCTCCCGGATCAGACCCTTGGACGGCGAAGCTTTCTTGATTTCTGCGATGAGGCCGAAGCCATTTTGCTGCGCGCGTTCCAGCGCGGAGCGAAAGCCACGCGGCGGAGTTTGGTTCATGGCTTGCACATCGAGCGAATCGAGCGAATGCTTCTGCTTGCGCTCGGCCACTTCGCTGCGCTTGATTTCACAGATTTCGACCAGCTTGTTCATTTGGCGATCGCGATCCAGTCCGCAAGCAGTTGCCGGGCAGCACCGCTGTCGATTGCCTCGCCAGCCATTTCGGTACCTGTGGTCCAGTCCTTGGTTTTGCCTGCCACGATCAGCGTAGCGGCGGCATTGAACAGCACGGCGTCGCGATAGGGCCCGGGCGCGCCGAGCAACAGCGTCTCCAGCGCCTTGGCGTTATGCGATGGGTCGCCCCCGCGGATCGCCTCGACCGGCGCATGTGGCAGGTTCGCCTGAACGGGGTTCACCCGCCGCATCTCGAACTCATTGCCAGTGACGTCGGCCAGTTCGTTGCCACCGGCAAGGCTGAGCTCGTCCAGCCCCTCGTCGCCTGAAGCGATGAAGGTACGCTCCGTGCCGAGCTTGGCTTTTGCCGCCGCGTAGATCGGTACATAGGCCGGGCGCGCAATCCCGATGAGTTGACGCTTCACGCCGGCCGGGTTGGAGAGAGGCCCCATGAGGTTGAAAATCGTTCTCACGCCGAGTTGCTGGCGGATGGGCTGAATCCGCCCCATCGCAGGATGATGATTCTTCGCGAAAAGGAAGCAAATTCCCAATTCAGACAGTGACTTCTCGGCGGTTCTTCCTGCGGCCTCCATATCGAGGCCGAGCACTTCGAGTGTGTCTGCTGCGCCAGATTTGCTGCTCGCCGCCCGATTACCGTGCTTGGCCACAGGAACACCGCACGCCGCGACCAGCAGGCTGACTGCGGTGGAAACATTGAGCGTGTGATGCCCGTCACCACCTGTGCCGCAGCAATCGACCGTTCCTTCCGGCGCATCGATCGGGATCAGCCGCGTCCGCAAGGCCCGCGCTGCGCCCGCGATTTCATCGGACGTCTCGCTGCGGGTGGACATCTCGCGCAGGAACCGGGCGATTTCTTCGGCGCTCGTCTCGCCATCCAGTATCCAGCCGAAGACCTCCTCGGCCTCCTGCTCGCCCAGATGCTGTTCTGCTGCGGGTAGCGTCTTCATGCCGGTACCTTCGCGTCGATTCCGCACAGCGAGAGGAAATTCGCAAGCAGCGCATGACCATGCTCGGTGGCGATACTTTCGGGGTGGAATTGCACGCCGTGGATCGGCAAGTCGCGATGACGGAAACCCATAACGCTGCTGCCGTCGAGGCCGGGCGTCGTGCTGGTGGCGTTGACCGCAAGGCACTCGGGAATGTCGTCGACTATCAGCGAGTGATAGCGGGTAGCAGTGAAAGGTGACGGCAGACCGGCAAATACGCCGCTGGCGTCATGTTTCACGGGTGACGTCTTGCCATGCATCAGCCCGCCGCGAACGACCTTGCCGCCAAAGTGCTGGCCGATCGCCTGATGGCCGAGGCACACGCCGAGCAGCGGCTTGCCCGCATCCGCGCATGCCGCCACAAGGTCGAGACTGACACCTGCTTCGTTCGGTGTGCAGGGGCCGGGCGAGATCAGGAAACCCGCCGCGCCGCTGCCCATCGCCTGGCCCGCTGAAATGGCGTCATTGCGCACCACCTCCACCTCGGCGCCCATTTCCATCAGGTAATGGACGAGGTTGAAGGTGAAGCTGTCGTAATTGTCGATGACGAGGATGGAGCGGCTGTCGGTCATTGCGGATCGCTCAATGGCGGTACGGCTTCGGGCTTTCAAGCAAGTTAAGCTGCCCGCGACGTCACGCCTGCTTGCCAGCCAGCTTGTCGGTCGCCCGCACGAGACCATCGATGATGCCCGGTTCCGCTGCGGAGTGTCCCGCGTCATCGACGATCCACAGATCCGCTTCCGGCCAGGCTTTCTTGAGCGCCCAAGCGGATGTCGGCGGCGTGCAAATGTCGTGGCGGCCCTGAACGATAATTCCGGGTATGCCTGCCAGCGCGCTGACATTCTTCAACAATTGCGCCTCCTCAAGAAAGAAGTCCTCGAGGAAGAATTTCGCACAAATCCGGGCGAAAGGCACCGCCTTGGCCGGATCGGCGAAGGTGTCCAGCAGGGCAGGGTCTGGCAACAGCGTGGCAACGTTGCCTTCCCACAGCGACCATTCGCGCGCGGCAGTGAGGCGTGTTTCCTCATTATCGCTGGTCAGGCGCTTGTAATAGGCTTTCACCAGATCGCCACGCTCATCTTCGGGGATGAGGCCGGTAAACTGGTCCCACTGCTCGGCCATGATTTCGCTGGCGCCGTATGTGTAGAGCCAGTCTTTCTCGGTCTGGCGCGCGAGAAATACGCCGCGCAGCACCAGCTCGCTCGTGCGGTCGGGATGGGTCTCCGCGTACGCGAGGGCGAGCGTCGCGCCCCAGCTACCGCCGAAGACCTGCCACTGGTCATGCCCGCACATCTCGCGCAGCCGCTCGACATCGGCGACGATGCGCCAGGTATCGTTATGCTCGATCTCGGCGAAAGGCAGCGACTTGCCGCATCCGCGCTGGTCGAACAGCAGGATGTCGTAGAGTTCGGGATCCCACTGGCGCCGGTGATCGGGCGACATTCCGCCGCCCGGGCCGCCATGCAGGAAAACCGCAGGTTTCGCGCCTGGCGTGCCGACCCGTTCGTAATAGAGCGAATGACCCTCGCCGACATCCAGCATCCCGGTTTCGTAGGGTTCGATCTCCGGATAGAGGCCACGGCGCTGTTCGGTCATTCGCTGTCCTTCTTTTCGACGACCACGATCGGGCCGATCGGCGCGCCGGTATCGAGCCGGTCGGTCGCCGGGTTCCACAATTGCGAGACGTTCCCGTCGAGGAACAGAGCATTGGGCGTCTTCAATTCATCGCGATAGAAGCGCGCGAGCTTGCCGAAGGAAATCGGCGCGTTCGAAATCACGAAATGGGCCCGGCCCCGCCCATCGACGCCGACTGCGTTGCGGACCAGCCGGGAGGGGCCGTCCTGCGTTATTTCAGGATGCAGCTTGCCGTCGATCACCAGCATCGGCCCGGACTGCGTGCCGAACTCCGGCCGCTCGGTCACATTGGTGAGGAAATCTTCGGTCGTGCGGACGTGCCATTCGCCCGCCGTGCCGTAGAACACGCCGTTGGGCTTGAGGTGGAAATTGCCTTCGCCATCGGCGGTGTTGAGAGTCTTGAGTCGTTCCGAGCCTTCCACGAAGTAACCGATCGGCTCGCCCTCGTCGTCATACATGCCGGCGTTCATCGCAAAGGCGACACCGTTCTCGCCGCGTTGGCGCGAGAACGCTGTCAGGCTGCGATAGGGCGCTTCGCCCGACGGCCCCAGGTCCATGCTGATCCGGTGGCGGGCGGGATTGGCGAGGCAGTGGGTAAGGGGTGTGTCCTCGAAGATGATGGACCGGCAGGCGCTTTCCACCGAGCTTGCGACGGTAGCCGTCTCGCTGGGCTGAGGTGAAGGCGATGGCGCCTGCCCGTCAATCCTGGCACGAGCGACAGGTTCGCCGGCAGGTTGCTGTTCGCAAGCTGCCAGGCTGCCGAGCGCGATCAGGGCAATTGCAACTCTCACTGGCCGTATCCCGCTTCGTTTGCGAGCCGCACTGCGTCCTTTGCCGCGGCGAGCAGGGCGCCGGCCTTGGCTTCGCATTCGCGCTGTTCATAGGCTGGATCGCTATCCGCCACGATGCCCGCCCCGGCCTGCACATGCATGATCCCATCTTTCACCACGGCGGTGCGCAGGACAATGCAGCTGTCGACCGATCCGTCCGGCGCGAAATAGCCGACGCCGCCCGCATAGGGGCCGCGCGTTGCAGGTTCCAGCTCGGCGATAATCTCGCAGGCGCGCACCTTGGGCGCACCGCTGACGGTACCTGCCGGAAACCCGGCAAACAGCGCATCTAGCGCGTCCTTGCCCTCGGTTAGGCGGGCGACGACGTTGCTGACGATATGCATGACGTGGCTGTACCGTTCGACCGTAAAACTCTCCGTGACCTCGACGCTGCCGGCGTCCGCCACGCGTCCTGCGTCGTTGCGCCCGAGATCGAGCAACATCAAGTGTTCTGCGCGCTCCTTCGGGTCGGCCAGAAGCGATTTCTCGGCGAGCCGATCCGCCTCCTGGGTTGCGCCGCGCGGCCGGGTGCCGGCGATCGGTCGGATCGTAACCTCGCCTTCGCGCACCCGCACGAGGATTTCCGGGCTCGAGCCGACCACGGCGAAGCCGGGAAGGTCGAGGAAGTAGAGGAAGGGAGACGGGTTGATGCGCCGGAGCGAACGATAGAGCGCCATGGGCGGCAGCTCGAAAGGCGACGTAAAGCGTTGCGAGAGAACGACCTGGAATATGTCGCCGGCCGCGATGTAATCTTTCGCGCGCAAGACCATTGCCTGGTAATCGTCCGCCTCGATAGTCGAGGTGAGCTGTGGTTCGACATGGTCGGGATACCGGTCGGCAGACTTCGTGAGAGGCAGTGACAGCTTGCGCAGAACTTCGTCGATCCGCTCTTGCGCCATGTCGAGCGATCCGTCAGGCCAGACCGGTGCAATACAGAACAACGTGTCGCTGAGCCGGTCGAAGACGAGGATCACTGTGGGGCGGACGAAGAGCATGTCCGGCAAATTGACGTCGCTCTCCGGAGCACGCGGGAGCTTCTCGACCAGGCCGATTGTCTCGTAACCGAAATAGCCGACGAGGCAGGCGAGGGCGGGCGGAAGTTCTGCGGGCGTCGCGCACTGGCAGTTTTTAGCCAGCGCGCGCAGCGCATCCAGCGCGCCGCACCCGCACGGAACGAAAGCGTCGCGATCCGTCTGCCAGTCGCGGTTGATTTCCGCCTCGTCACCACGCGCGCGGAACACCAAATCTGGCGCGATACCGATCAGGCTATAGCGCCCGCGTGTTTCGCCACCCTCGACCGACTCGAGTACGAAATCGCCGCGCCCTTCCTCGAACAGCTTGAGCGCCGCGCTGACCGGCGTTTCGGTATCGGCTACGATGCTGCGCCAGACCAGCGCGGGGCGACCCTCGCCCAGCTCGGTGCGCGCCTGGTCGAGGCCTTCGAGAGCGGTGAACAAGGGCGTCTCAGTTCGTGCCAAGCAGCTGGCGACGTACGGCTTCGATCGCGTCGTCGTTGCGCTCTACGCCGAGCTCTTCCCGCATCGCAAGCCGCAGCTGATCGGCATATTCTTCGCCGATCACCGGGCCGAGCTGGGACTTTGCCTGTGCGATCATCGGATCGTCCTCGGCGATATCGTCCATGCTGATATCTTCCAGGTTGACGACGAAGAATCCGATCTTCTGCGCAGCTTCGAGCTTCTTGGTGGTGCCTTCGGCCATGCTGAAGAGCAGGGCGAGCGGCGGCGGAATGCGGCGTTCGCGCTGGGCGGCAAGTTGCTCGCGCGTCAGATCGACGCTCTCGGGTGCGGGCAGGTTCGTCTCTTCCTCCGCGACGGCGGCGGCAAGCGATGCGCCCCCACGAACGCGCTTCGTCACCCGGTCGGCAGCGGCTTGGGCGCGCTTCAGGCCTTCCGAAATGCGCCAGTTCGCCTCGACGCGATCCGTTATCTCGGCGAGGGGGGCCTTGGCCGATGCTGTGATCTGGGCCACCTCGTAAACGAGGTAGGTCTGCCCGCCTTCGAGAGGAGCAATTTCGGGCTCTTCCTCGTCCATCTGGAAGATGGTCTGCAAAGCGGGCGCAAGCACGTCGGGAAGAGTTTCCTGCGTCTGGTAGATGCGGCCATTGGCAATGGCGGGGCGCGTGGTCGTCAGCTCGAGATCGAGCTCCTCGCTCACCTCACGCAAGGTGGCACCATCGGCCAGCTGATCGTCGATTTCATTGGCGAGGTCGGCGAGCCCCTGAACGCGCTTCTCCTCGCGCACGGTCGCGGCAACCTCGTCGCGAACCTGTGCGAGCGTCCGTGCCGCTCGCGTTTCGACGTTATCGATCCGTGCGATGTGCCAGCCAAGTGGGCTTCGCGCCGGCTGCGTGATCGCGCCCTCTCCGGCCGAGAAATATGCTGCGGCAACGGCTTCGGAGGCTTGCGAGGTCAGTGCCTCGCGATCGAGTCCGGTCAATGGCGTCGAACGCAGCCCGGCCTCGCGCGCCACGGCATCGAAGCTTGCACCGCCCGCGATACGCTCGCGCAAGGAATTGGCCGCGGCCTGTGTCGGTACGATGAGCTGAGTGACGTCGCGCGTTTCGCTCGCCGCATACTGTTCGCGGTCGGCTTCATATCGTTCGGCGATTTCTGCCTCGGTCGGTTCGATCCGATCGCCAAGCGCACTGCTGTCGAACGTTGCGAACCGCACGACGCGGCGTTCGGGCCGGATGAAGTCGGCACCGTTGGATTCGTAATAGGCCCTGAGCGTCGCGTCGGAAGGATCGCCGGTCGGCGCGAAACTGGCGGACGGAAGCAAAGCGATCATACCTTGCCGACGCTCTTTCAGCAGCTGGGCGTAGCGATAGGCAAGCTTGTCCGGCACGGTCGCGCCGAAAGTCGCCGGTACGAAGAGTTGCTGCGACAGCAGGCCAGTGCCGAAATCCTCACGCGCTTGAGCATCGGAAATACGCGCCTGCGCGAGCGCCTGACGATAAACGTCTTCGCTAAAATTGCCGTCGGCTCCGCGGAATGCCGGGAGCATGCGGATTTCGCTGTTCACCAGATTGGCGCCCGCCCGGATACCGTATTTCTCGGCATAGGCACGGATTGCGAAGCGATCGATCAGGGCATCGAGCGAGCGTTCCAGGCCATTTTGCGCAAGAAAGCCTTCCATCGACAGCGTCGGATTTTCCTGCCTGACGCGATCGAGGCCGTTGTTCGCAGCCTGCACCAGATCGGCGGTCCCGATCTTCTCGCTGCCCACCACGGCCACTCGGTCACCCCCTGCGACACCGCCGAAGGTGCCGGTGCTCGAGACGTCCGCGCTGGCAAAGGCGAGCGCGATCAGTCCGAGAAAGGCGAGCGCGAAGGCAAGGCCGATCTTGGTCTTGAAGATATTGCGAAAGAAAGTGAGCATGTGTGCGGGCGGTCCCGAATAGACGTGGATCGATGGCTTCCGCAGCGAGCGGTCGCCCTTGGCGGCAGCCTTTATCCCCCCTGCGACCTCGCCGCAACAGGTTGCAAAGGGTTTTGACGCGCGAAGAAAGCTTGTCTAGCGGGGCGCAACACAACGCTCCTATAGCGAGCGGCCAATCATCCACTCTTCGCAGGAAATCGCAATGGCCGAACGGCCCTATATCGTTGGAAACTGGAAGATGTTCGGCACACGGGCGATGCTTTCAGAAGCACGCGCCATCGATCGTGCCGCACAACGCTACATGAAGGTGGAGGTCGCGGTCGCACCTCCATACACGCTGATTCACGCGGTTCATCGCGAGGCCGAGCAGATCGGCGTCGGCGCGCAGGACTGTCATCCCGGAGCCGAGGGTCCGCATACGGGCGATATCAATGCCGCGATGGTGGCCGATGCCGGGGCGAAGTTCGTGATCGTCGGCCATAGCGAGCGGCGGCAGGACCACGGCGAGACGAACGAATTAATCAACGCGAAGATCGATTCGGCGATCGAGGCCGGATTGCGCGTGATCCTGTGTTGCGGCGAATCCCTCGAGACCCGTGATGCGGGCGATGCCGAAGCTTTCGTCCTCGGCCAGATCAAGTCTGCGCTCGGTTCGTTCGAGGATCCTGCCGAGCGCCTGACGATCGCCTACGAACCGATCTGGGCGATCGGCACCGGTCGCACGGCGACCTCCGCGGATATCGAAGGGATGCACAAGGCGATCCGCGGACTGCTCGACGAGACTTACGGGGCCGAAGCATCGGCAGACGTTCGCATTCTCTACGGTGGCTCGGTGAAGCCCGAGAACGCGAAGGAGATCCTCTCGCTGCCCGAAGTGGGCGGGGCCCTCGTCGGCGGCGCGAGCTTGAGCGCGGAAAGCTTCCTCGGCATCGTCGTGGCAGCGTCGGAAACCGAGGACGCCTGAACTCCGCGCGAACCAGGCGCACTTGCCGTTTGCAGCCTGCGAGCCTAGATGCGGGCCGCACATTTCTACCGAAGAGTACCCGAAGTCATGTTCCTGTTTCTCACCGTCCTCCAGGCCATCGTTGCCGCCGTGCTCGTTGGCGTGATCCTGATGCAACGCTCCGAAGGGGGCGGGCTGGGTATCGGGGGCAGCCCTTCCGGCATGCTCAGTGCTCGCGGTGCAGCGGACTTCCTGACCCGGTCGACCAAGTGGCTTGCAGTGCTCTTTGTGGTCCTGTCGATCGTACTGGCGGCGGTCGCCGTCGAAACGACCAGCGCGGATTCCCTCGAATCGACGCTTGACCGCAATGTCACTCCCGCAGTACCCGCCGATCCGCTCGGTCCGGCAACGACCGGTGATGCTGCACCTGTCAGCGACGATCCGCTGGCCAGCTCGACCGAATAAACAAACCCAGATCGTGAAATTGTGGATTGCGCGGTACGAGCCGCGCAATCGCACGGCTTTGCGCTTGCACCGACTCCGATCCTCAGCTTAAGGCCCGACTCCCATGGCGCGGTATATTTTCATCACCGGCGGCGTGGTCTCCTCGCTCGGCAAAGGTCTCATGGCAGCATCGCTTGCTGCCCTTTTGCAGGCGCGCGGCTACAAGGTCCGCATCCGTAAGTTCGATCCCTATCTCAACGTCGATCCGGGCACGATGAGCCCGTATCAGCATGGCGAGGTCTATGTGACCGACGACGGGGCTGAGACCGACCTCGACCTGGGACATTACGAGCGCTTCACGGGCGTTTCGGCGCACCAGGGCGACAATGTCACCTCGGGCCGCGTCTACCAGCAGATCATCGCCAAGGAGCGCCGTGGGGACTATCTCGGCGCGACCGTGCAGGTGGTCCCGCATGTCACCGATGCGATCAAGGAATTCGCGCTCGCCGACCAGGGGGACCACGATTTCATCCTGTGCGAGATCGGCGGTACAGTAGGCGATATCGAGAGCCTGCCATTCATGGAAGCCATCCGCCAGCTCAGGAACGAGCTGGAGCCGATGCAGTCGCTCAGTGTCCATGTGACGCTCGTCCCCTATATCGCCGCTGCAGGTGAGCTGAAGACCAAGCCCACCCAGCACTCTGTGCGCGAACTTGCCAGCCTCGGCATCAAGCCAGACGTGTTGCTCTGCCGCGCCGAGCATCCGATCCCGGACAGCGAGCGGCAGAAAATCGCCAATTTCTGTAATGTCCGCAAGGAAGCGGTCATCCCGGCGCTGGATGCGCCGTCGATCTATTCCGTTCCGCTACAATACCATGGCGAAGGCCTCGACACAGAGGTGCTGCGCGGTTTCGGTATCACCGATGCGCCCGACCCGGACCTGTCGCGCTGGTACGATGTGGTCGATCGCCACTCGAACCCCGAAGGCGAAGTGACGATCGGCGTAGTGGGCAAGTATGTCGGCCTGCAGGACGCTTACAAGTCGCTCAACGAAGCGCTGATCCACGGCGGCATGGCGCATCGCGTCAAGGTCAACATCAAGTGGATCGACGCGGAAGTCTTCGAGCAGGGCGACAGCGACATCGCAGCGCAGCTCGAACCGATGCACGGCATTCTCGTACCCGGCGGATTCGGCGAGCGCGGGTCGGAAGGCAAGATCGCGAGCGTGCGCTTCGCGCGTGAGCGAAAGGTGCCGTTCTTCGGGATATGCCTGGGCATGCAGATGGCCTGCATCGAAGGTGCGCGCTCTGCGGGCTTCGGCGAGGCCAGCTCGACCGAATTCGGCGAAACATCCGAACCGGTCGTCGGCATCATCACCGAGTGGATGACCGAAGAGGGGCTCCAGACTCGCGAAGCGGGTGGCGATCTCGGCGGCACCATGCGCCTGGGCGCTTATGAGGCCAAGCTTGCTGCGAATAGTCACGTGTCGACTATCTACGGCGGCGCGAGCGACATCTCCGAGCGGCACCGACACCGTTACGAGGTCAACGGAGCCTATATCGAGCCGCTCGAAAAGCAGGGATTGATCTTCTCCGGCATGTCCCCCGATGGCCTGCTGCCCGAAATCGTCGAGCGTCCTGACCATCCGTGGTTCGTGGGCGTGCAGTTCCACCCGGAGCTCAAGTCCAAACCCTTCGATCCGCACCCGCTTTTCGCCGGATTTATCGGCGCTGCGCTAGAACAGGCGCGGCTCGTCTGAAACTTTTCGCGCTATACGAATCGGCAAGTCGTTGAAATCGTTGCGCCGATAATTTCGATGTTTGTATAGACGCGACAAACCTCGAATTTCTGCGGAATTTCGGGTTTATCTTTTGATGTATCTGGTGCAGACTACATTCGTTGTCGCAGAGAATATCGCGGCAATTCGAGATACTTGCGGTGCCGCCATGCGGTGGGGCTTTTCTCGAAGACGGCTGTCTTCTGCGACCCGGACGGCCGATTTCGAGGTAAGGCGGCGTTCAACGTCGCGGGGGCGGAACTTTCGTTCCGCCCCCTAAACGTTTGATCAGCAATTTTTAGAATTGAGCGCGGATCAGGCAGCGGCGCTATCGTCCTCGTCATCCTTGACGATTTCGAGCGGCTTCTGTCCGCCGATCGCGATCTTCTTCGGCTTCATCGCATCGGGTACTTCGCGCAGCAGATCGATGATCAGCAGGCCGTCGGCCAGGTCGGCGTTCTCTACGCGGACATAATCGGCCAGTTCGAAGCGACGTTCGAAACCGCGATTGGCGATGCCGACATGCAGCATTTCTCCGTCGGCTTCCTCATCGCGCTTACGGCCCTGAACGACGAGCAAATTTTGCTGAGCCGTAATATCGAGATCGCCGGGCCGGAATCCGGCTACCGCCAAAGTAATGCGGTATTCGTCCTCGCCGCGACGCTCGATGTTGAAAGGAGGATAATTGTCGCCGCCGGCATTGCGTGCCTGGCGCTCCATCAGGTCGAAAAGACGGTCGAAACCGACGGTCGAACGACGATACTGGGTCATATCCATACGATTCATTTGAACAAATCCTCTTCTGAGCGATTCATATAGGCGGGGCCCTTCTTGGCACCCCGTCGCCGCCACGATCCGTGGCGACACGATCAACATAGGTTCGGTGAAAGCGCTTTCAAGATTTCCGGGCGAGCGCTAGATCAGGGCCGGATTGCGAGGACATCGATGAGCCACCCCGACGTTACCATCTATACGAAATTCGGCTGCGGATACTGCGTTCGCGCCAAACGCCTGCTCGACGAGAAGGGAGTCGACTACACCGATCACGACATCACCATGGGCGGCCCGAAGCGCGCCGAAATGCTCGAGCGAGCGCCCAATGCGCGCACTGTGCCGCAGATCTTCATCGGCGACACGCATGTCGGCGGCTCCGACGAGCTCGCCGCGCTCGAGCGCGAAGGCAAGTTGGATGCGCTCCTGGAAGGCTGAATGACGCGCATAGCCCTGCTTCAGATGACATCCGGCATCGATCCGGATGAAAACGCCCGCAGCATATCGGAAGCCGTGCGCGAAGCGGGTAATGCTGGCGCGGAAATGCTGTTCACGCCCGAGATGTCGGGGCTGCTCGACCGGGACCGCAAACGCGCAGCCGCGAACATCAGGCCTGAGGCAAAGACATCGGCGCTCGACGCAGCGCAAAACGCGACAGCGAAGGCGGGCATGTGGGTTGCGCTCGGATCGCTGGCTGTCGACGTCGGGGACGGCCGCTGGGCCAATCGCGCCTTCGTCATCGCCCCGGATGGCGCGATTGCGGCGCGTTACGACAAGATACACATGTTCGATGTCAACCTCTCGACCGGAGAAAGCTGGCGGGAATCGAAAGCCTATGCCGCCGGAGATCAGGTGGTCACGGTCGAGGGGACGCCGCTCGGACGGCTAGGTCTGACCGTGTGTTACGACATCCGCTTCCCTGCGCTGTTCGAGGCCCTGGCCCAGCGCCGCTGCGATGCGATTGCGGTCCCCGCGGCGTTCACCGTTCCGACCGGCGAGGCGCATTGGCACGTCCTGCAGCGCGCCCGTGCCATCGAGGCGAGCGCCTTCGTGGTGGCTGCTGCGCAGGTGGGCGAGCATGCCGACGGTCGCCGCACCTACGGTCACAGCCTTGTGGTCGATCCGTGGGGCGAAATCATGCTCGACATGGGCGGCCAAGAGGCCGGGTTGGCGTTCGCCGATCTCGACATGGCCCGGATCCCCGAAATCCGCCGACAGGTCCCGAGCCTTGAAAATCGTCGGCGGATACCCTCTTAGGCTGCCACCATGATCGTTTATGACCTCTCATGCAGCGAGGGCCATCGCTTCGAAGGCTGGTTCGGCTCGTCCGCCGACTACGACAGCCAACGCGAGCGCGGCATTCTTAATTGCCCAGAATGCGGCAGCGGAGAAGTCGGTAAAGCCCCCATGGCCCCGGCGGTTTCGGCGAAGGGCAATCGCACCGAGGCGCCGCGAGACGCCAACCCGACGGGCGACGAAACAAGGCCGATGATCCGCGGCGAACTGCCGGCGGAAGTCAAGCAAGCTCTGGAAATCCTGGCGAAAGCCCAGGCCAAGGCGCTTGAAAAGAGCACCTGGGTCGGCGACAGTTTCGCCGACAAGGCCCGCTCCATGCATTACGGCGAGACCGACGAGGCTCCGATCCACGGCAAGGCGACAAAGGACGAAGCAGAGGAGATGGTCGCCGAAGGCATCACCGTGGCGCCATTGCTGTTCCCGGTCGCTCCGCCCGACGAACTCAACTGATTGCCACTCGCTTTCTGTCTGCTAAACGCACCGCCGGGCGCCCGTAGCTCAGTCGGATAGAGCACCAGATTCCTAATCTGGGGGCCACAGGTTCGAATCCTGTCGGGCGCGCCAGTTTACCATGGAAGTGCGCACCGGTGCCGAGACGGCACCGGGCGCGCTTACCGCCTGAACCAGGCTGGCCACCGGGCCGCGAACGGTAAGCTGATCCTTTGACATCACGACCTCACTGACGAAGGCCTGCACGTAATTCTTGCGCAGAGCCGGGTTTTCGGAATCGGTGAGCTTCTTCTTCAGACCGGCGGAAAACGCGGCGAGTGTGTCCCTATCGACGCGGTTGTGCTTGTTGCCGCACTGGCGTTCTAGCAGATTGATCTCCTCATCGAGCGCGGCGCGTCTCGACTGGTGGCCCGCGAGACGCTTCTTGAGATCCTTATCCTTGGGGTCGACGAGACCGGCCTCGATCGATTCGAAGAGCCGCTGGATGGCGATCTCGGCGGCGGTGCGCTCATTGCGCAGCGTGGCGATGTCGCGCTTGCGCTTGGCGTCCGCGCCGATCGGTGCGGCGGCGCTATGTGCACGGGGCAGGCGTCGACGATCCGGTGATCTGGTTCGAGGGCAGCGGGACTTACACCACACCCTCGAAGCAGCGCTTTCTCCACCGCGACGAGCGCGGCAGCGTGATCGCGGTCACGGACAGCTCGGGCGCGGTGATCGGGCGCAACACCTATGACGAATGGGGCACACCCGGCGCAAACAATCTGGGGCGGTTCCAGTTCACAGGGCAGGCCTACCTGCCCGAGATCGGCATGTATTACTACAAGGCGCGCATCTACTCGCCGCTGCTCGGCCGGTTCATGCAGACCGATCCCATCGGATACGAAGACGGCATGAATATGTATGCCTACACCGGGAATGATCCGGTAAATGGGGTGGATCCGACCGGAAAATCGTGTTCAATGATCAGCACATCGTCGGGTTCGAGACTTGACGGAACAATCAATTGTAAAGTCGATGACAAGCAGTCCTTCAAAGACGCCGGATTCTCTGATAAACAAATTAAGGCATTTGAACGGGATATGACAGCGGCCGTTCGAAAATTGAACGATCAACCAAACACAAATGTCGATATCACTGTTGGAAATAAAACCCTGACTGTAAATGCGCGAATTCTTTCTTACGGGCTCATGGCGTCACATGTGGCTTTCAGAAGCGATGACGATGGAAACGTGAGCGCGAGAATGGGTGGAGGGGATTGGGATCTAGCTATGCGTTCGGCAGAAAAAAGTCCGTTGGCTACGCCGTTTCGACCACGCGGGGATGGGAGCACGCGCTTTAATTTAAACATCTACGAGCCAGCAATGAAACGCATGGTCGGTGAGAGTGCGGTTGCGTTTAGCCTGCGAAGGCAGCAGTCCTTGGTTCATGAAAGTATTCACACAGCACCAAACGAAAGTGTCTTTGTAGGGGTTCGCAATTGGTGGGGGGCACATGATCGTGAATATGACGATGCTGCTCGAAAATTATTAGGGAACTAGGTGTGAAAAGTTCTATAATATTAGGGGTATCGTTAATTTTGACCAGCTGCGGTGAAGGCGGGCAGATTAATTGCTCGAACGGTCAAAAAACGTCTAAATATATCGATCAGGATAAGACTGTTTACACATTAACTGCGGCACAGAACATTATCAATGTCGGGCGGGTCGACGCTAAGGGGCAAATTTTGAGACCATATGACATGGAAATCAAAGAACAGAATGAAGCGTTAGTTTTTGAGGATATGCTAGCAATCCACAAGGGGCGAAATTTTATCGGCGACAATATTTCGTGTCAGAAAAAAACAGAATATAAAGGGGGGTTCTCTAGTATATGCGAAATTCACTCCTACCAAGGGGATAAATTAATCAACGAGTTTGATTTCGAATACCTTCGTGGAGTAACGCGTATCGAAAGATTGTCGGGCTCGGATGGGCTAACTGTCATCCTTGCTTCAGAGATCGGGTTAGGAGCCGGATGCTTGCCTAAAGAGGGCTGCGGCGGATAAACTACGGCGGTCGTTTCGGAACGTGGACAGAAATTCTGGGGACATCACACTTAACTAAATGGTCAGTGGGCGCAGCCGATCATCGTAATTCTCGATGTCGTCAGCCATCGCCACCGAAATTTCCCAATGATGTGAGTGCCCATTTTTGCCATGCCGGGCGCACCACCTCACTTGTCATAGCGCTTCGCGTAGAACGCCAGTGCGGTCAGAACGCTCGAGAAAATGGCGAGCAGTATGCATGTTCCGGCCCACCCCAGCGCATCGTAGGCTGCGGTCCCGGCATAGCTGCCGAGGCCGCCCCCGATGAACATAAGCACGACATAGATGGTGGTCAGGCGCGTGCGTAGATCGGGTCGTAGGGTCAGGAATGTCATGCGACCCGTTACATCGATGCCCGGGCCGACGAGGTTTGCCAGGATCAAGGGTATGAGCAGCGTGATGACCGCGCCGCCGAGTGGCCAGAGCAAAAGCACGCCGAATAGCTGGACGGCGGCAAAGATCGTGCGGGCTGTGCGCGCGCCGACCTCATCCGCCCAGCGGCCGAGCCGCGGTGTGGAAAATATGCTGACTGCAGCGATACCGGCGAGATAGCCAACCGTGTCGGTGCCATAGCCCATCTTGGGCGAGGTCAGATACAGAGCGAGCGCAAGCCAGAGTGCGATGAACTGACCGAAGTTGAGTGCCTGGATTGCACCTGAAACTACGATCTCGCGATATTCCCTGATCAACGGAAAGACTGTCAGCAGCAGCGCGCCATAGCTTTCGCGCCCCGTCGCATCGCGCTCCCCCCCTTCCATCAGCCGTGGGAGGGCGAGGGTCACGGCCAGCATTAGTCCGGTCGCAAGCCAGTAGACCGCGCGCCAGTCGACATATTCCGCGATCACGCCTGCTCCGACCCGGGCGATCAGGATGCCGAGGATCACACCGGCAGTGAGCAAGGCCATAACCTGCCCGAGCCGCTCGGGTGCGACCCGCTTGGAGGCGTATGCCGGCAGCAGATAGGGCGCGATGGTGAAGAAGCCGAGAAGCGTCGAACCGGCGACGAAGAGCGCGAAACTTCCCGCCAGCGTCATGAGCGCCAGTGAGGCCGTCTGACCTGCAGCGAACATGATCGTCAGCCGCCGGTTCGATATCCGATCGCCGAGCGGGAGCAGGAGGAAGATGCCCACTGCCAAGGCAAGCTGGTTGAGCGCCGGGACCAAGCCGATGCGTGCGTGATTGACGCCGAAATGGTCGGCCACGTCTCCGATGATGGGGTGAATATAATAAGCATTGGCCGTCACGACTGCGACGGCGACGCACAGGGAGAATTCCTGGGCGCGGGTCAGTCGCGACAGTTCGTTCAAGCGAGGTGGCCCGCCTTGCGTGCCATGGCGATCACGCCCTCGGCGAGCGCTTCGGGCTGGTCTTCCTGACAGAAATGGCCGCAGGTCGGCAGGGTCCGGTGCGGCTGTCCCTCGGCCCCGGCGATGCGATCGATAAGGGCCTTCTCGCTACCCTTGGTGACGGGATCGTCTTCGCCGAACAGCGTCAGGAACGGCCTGTCGTAAGCTGCGAGTGCGGGCCAAGCGGCCTTGTTGTCCTCGACGCCCGGCATGCCATCTTTCACCGGGACAAGGCTGGGGAAGGCCCGCGCGCCGGCTTTATGGGCCTCGGTCGGGAAGGGGGCATCGTAAGCGGCGATCTCCGCCTCGCTTCGCGCGGTCGCTGTCGCGCGGTCGAGCAGCGCACCGATACGGAAGTCGGGCGAATTGCGGGAGAATTCGCGCCACGCGAGGAACGCTTGCGAGGGGGTGCCTCCTGCAGGCAGGAAGGTATTGCTGGCGACCACGCAAGCGAAGAGGTCCGGATCGTGCGCCAGCATGCGCAGGCCGAGCAGTCCGCCCCAATCTTGCACGAACAAGGCGGCGGGCCGCGGTTCGACCGCGCTGCGCCATTGCTTCAGCCAATCGACGTGGCGCGCATAGGTGTAGAAGTCGATATCGTCCGGCTTGTCGCTTTTTCCGAAGCCTATGAGGTCCGGCGCGAGGACCCGAAACCCGGCATTGGCGAGGATCGGGATCATCTTGCGATAGAGAAACGACCAGCTCGGCTCGCCATGGAAAAGCAGGACCGGCGGAGCGTCCTTCGGCCCTTCGTCGACGTAATGCTGGCGGGCGGTCAGCCCATCGCCGAGATCCACCTCGAACCAGTTCTCCGCGAAGGGGTAGTCGGGGATGTCGGTGAAACGTTCGGACAGCGTGCGCAGGATTTCCATGGGTGTCTCTCTCCGGGCAGGCCGCGACGATAAGAAGCTCGCGCGATCAGTCCTTCATCGAAACCCTTACGGCGTCTTCTTCGTCGTGTCACCCAGCTGGCTGACCGGCACCGTTTCCTTGAAAGTATGCGTGACATAGGGGAACGGGATCTCGATGCTCGCTTCGTCGAGCGCGGCCTTGATCGCGCGGACGACCTTGTCTTTGCTTTCCCAACCGGCGCGCGGTGTCGAGCCCGCCCACCAGCGCACGAGGAAATCGACCGAACTGGAATTGAACTCCTGCGCAAAGATATCGACGCCTTTGCTGGCGAGCACATCGTCGACGTCTTCCACCGCACGGCGGATCACATCAGCAGCATGATCGAGCTGCGTATCGTAAGACACGCCGACCACCACCTCGTGACGGCGCTGATCGACATCGGTGAAAATCTCGACCGGATTCTTGAAGAGGATGGAGTTTGGGACGACTGTCAGTTCGCCGGAAAGCTTGCGCACATGCGTTTCGCGCAAGGTGATGTGCTCGACCTTGCCCGTAATGCCCTCGCATTCGATGATGTCGCCGATGCGCATCTTCTCGCGCACCATGATCAGTACACCGGCGAGGAAATTCTCGAAAATATCCTGGAATGCAAAGCCGATCGCGACGGCACCGATGCCGAGCCCGGCGAGCAGGCTGGCGGGGGTAAGGTCGGGCATCACCACGACCGCCGCGATGAATAGGCCGATTAGCCAGATGCCGAGTTTAACCAGCGTGTCGATCAGGTTTTTCAGGCTCGCGCGGATTTCCGTGCGGCCCACGATCATGTCCGAGATGCGCACGGCGAAGCGAGCCACGATCCACGTGACGAAAAGTATGACGAGCGCAATGGCTATGCTGGGCAGGGCTTCGATAAACCCGGTTCCCATGTCCTGCAGCTGGTCGCGCAGCGTGCCGATGTAATTCACGTGTATGGAACTCCCTTTGCGGGGCAACGCCGAATGGCTGCAAAGGGTTCCGGCGGCACTCAGCCGGTCCGGACAGCGCCGTTACTTGGCGGCGTGCTCCTTGCGTGCGAGTTCATGCAGCCAGTCGGCATGCCGGGGGGCCTTCTTCGTCTGGCTCCATTCTTCCAGCATCATCGGCGCGACGCGCTTGAGTTCCGCATATTGCTCGTCGGTCCCGATATCGGTTGCGAGTTCGACGCGGTGGCCGTTGGGATCGAAAAAGTAGATCGACTTGAAGATGCCGTGATGCGTCGGGCCCAGCACATCGATGCCGAGGCTTTCGACATGCTCCTTCGCAGCCAGCAGTTCATCCTCGCTATCTACCTTGAAGGCAAGATGCTGGACCCACTGCGGCGTGTTCTCATCGCGGCCCATATCCTTCTGGTTGGGCAATTCGAAAAAGGCGAGGATGTTGCCGTTACCTGCATCGAGGAAGACGTGCATGTAAGGGTCGTATTCGCCGGTCGAGGGGACGTGATCTTCTGCAAAGGCCGTGGTGTAGTCCATGCCGAGGACCTTGCCGTACCATTCGACGGTTTCCTTGGCGTCCTTGCAGCGGTAGGCGGCGTGGTGGACGCCGCCTAACTTGACTGGGTGGGGGGCTGTCTCGTTCATTCCGCAGGCTCCGTTTCGACGGTTTCCGCGTCCTCCACGCTTAGAACGCCACGCTTGATCTGGTCGCGCTCCATGCTCTCGAAGAGGGCTTTGAAATTACCTTCGCCGAAGCCTTCGTCGCCCTTGCGCTGGATGAATTCGAAGAACACCGGGCCGACCTGCGCTTCGGCAAAGATCTGGAGCAGCAGACGCGGGCTTCCACCTTCGGTCGTGCCGTCGAGCAGGATGCCGCGCATCTTAAGCTCGTTAACGTCCTCGCCGTGGTGCGGCAGCCGTTCTTCCAGCATTTCGTAATAGGTTTCCGGCGGCGCGGTCATGAACGGCACGCCGAGGTCCTTGAGGTTGTCCCAGCACTTGACCAGATCGTCGCAGATCAGCGCGATGTGCTGGATACCTTCCCCGTTGAATTCGCGCAGGAACTCTTCGATCTGGCCCTTGCCGCCTTCGCCCTCTTCGTTGAGCGGGATGCGGATCTTACCGTCGGGCGCGGTGAGCGCCTTGGAGGTGAGGCCGGTGTATTCGCCTTTGATGTCGAAGAAGCGAATTTCGCGGAAGTTGAAGAGCGTTTCGTAATAGTCCGCCCAGTATTTCATACGGCCGTTGTAGACATTATGGGTGAGGTGATCGATAACGTTGAAACCCGCGCCAACGGGGAATTTCTCGACGCCCGGCAAATATTCGAAATCGATGTCGTAGATCGACAGGCCTTCGCCGTCGTCATCGGCATAGCGGTCGATAAGATAGACGATCGCGCCGCCGATCCCGCGGATCGCGGGAATGCGCAGTTCCATCGGCCCGGTCTCGACCTGCACTGGCTCCGCCCCCCGCGCGAGCAATTCGTTATAGGCCTTCTTCGCGTCGCGGACGCGGAAACCCATGCCGCAGGCCGAGGCTCCGTGCTCGCGGGCAAAGAACCATGCGGCGCTGCGCGGTTCGTAGTTGAGGATCAGGTTGATCCCGCCCTGGCGCCACAGGTGCACGTCCTTCGAGCGGTGCGTAGCGACGTGGGTGAAACCCATCGCTTCGAACACCGGCTCGATCGCGCCCTTTTCCGGAGCGCAGAATTCGACGAATTCGAAACCGTCGAGGCCTATGGGGTTTTCGAAGAGATCGGGCATTTCGGTCCTCGGTGATATGATTGGTTGCAATGGAAACTAGTTACAAAAGTTACCGTTTCTTGTCAAGGATCGAACGGCTCGGGGCAGCGGCAGTTCCGCCGGTCGCAATAGTGCTTGCGCAGGCCGCGCAACTGTGATTCTGTGACACTATGAAACGGTCCGGTTCCATCGCAGCGATCCGCAAGGGCAAGGCGAGCCAGCATGGCGCGCTGGCGGCGCTGCTCGTAATGGGCGGAATTGCGATCGCGGGTCCGTCGGGGCTCCTAGCCTGGAGCGAGAACCTGCGCCTGCTCGATCAGCGCCAGGCCCAACTCGCCGAGATCGAGAAAGAGCGCAAGGCGCTGAAGAACCGCGTGGCGCTGCTGCATCACGACCATGCCGATCCGGACATGGTTGGCGAACTGCTGCGCAGCCAGCTCAACGTCGTCCACCCGGACGAGGTCGTCATCAAGCTGGAAGACTGAGTTCCGCGCCAAGCGGCTGCATTCCGTAAGGGTTTTCGTATGCACATGCGCACCGCGTGTTGCGCGGCAGGCGCGGCTGTGCCTATAGGCTCGGCACATATTCCTCCCCGGAAGAACAAGGATAGGATGTCTTGGCTAAAGCCCCCAAGAGCAAGAAAAGCCCCGCAAAGTCGCCCGCCGAGGATACCGATTTTATCCTCCATTCGCTGCAGGAGGCGCTGGAAAAGGACAAGCGCTACAAGGCGAGCGGCGAGCAGCTGCAGCATTTCTACGAGCAGATGCTGCTCATCCGCCGGTTCGAGGAACGCGCCGGCCAGCTCTACGGTCTCGGCCTCATCGGCGGCTTCTGCCACCTCTACATCGGCCAGGAAGCGGTCGCCGTCGGGTTGCAATCGGCGCTGACCGAGGGGCTCGACAGCGTGATTACCGGCTATCGCGACCATGGCCACATGCTCGCCTATGGCATCGATCCCAAGGTCATCATGGCCGAGCTCACCGGACGCGAAGCGGGCATCTCCAAGGGCAAGGGCGGCTCGATGCATATGTTCAGCACCGAGCATAAGTTCTACGGCGGCCACGGCATTGTCGGCGCGCAAGTCTCGCTCGGCGGCGGACTTGCTCTTGCGCATCAGTACAATGACGATGGTGGCTTGTGCCTTGCCTATTTCGGCGACGGCGCGGCGAACCAGGGCCAGGTCTACGAGACGTTCAACATGGCGGCGTTGTGGAACCTGCCGATTGTATTCGTTGTCGAGAACAACCAGTACGCCATGGGCACGGCGGTAAAACGCAGCTCGGCAGAGACCGAATTCTATCGCCGCGGCACCGCCTTCCGCATCCCCGGCATGAAGGTCAACGGCATGGATGTGCTCGAAGTGCGTCAGGCGGCAGAGATCGCTTTCAAGCATGTGCGCGAAGGCAAGGGGCCGGTGCTGATGGAATGCGAAACCTATCGCTACCGCGGCCACTCCATGTCCGACCCGGCCAAGTACCGCACGCGCGAGGAGGTGCAGGACATCCGCGAGCACAAGGACCCGATCGAAGGACTGAAGAAGTTCATGATCGAGAACGGCAGCAAGGAAGACGATCTGAAAGCGATCGACAAGGACATCCGCAAGGTCGTCAGCGAAGCGGCGGATTTCGCCGAGAACTCGCCCGAACCGGAGGCATCCGAACTCTACACCGACGTTCTGGTGGAGGAGTATTGAGCCATGCCTATCGAACTCAAGATGCCCGCGCTGTCTCCCACGATGGAGGAGGGTACCCTCGCGAAATGGCTGAAGTCCGAAGGTGACGAGATCGTCGCCGGCGACATCATCGCCGAGATCGAAACGGACAAGGCAACCATGGAATTCGAAGCGGTCGACGAAGGCACGCTCGGCAAGATCATGATTGAGGAAGGCACCGAAGGGGTGAAAGTCGGCACCGTGATCGCGATGCTTGCTGGCGAGGGCGAAGATGCGTCCGACATAGATGCTCCAGCACAATCCGGCGAGGTCGATGACGTGCAGGGCGAGGGCAAGGACGTCGGCCGCGAGGAAAGCGAGGCCGAGATCACCAAGCCGAAGCCCAAGCCGAAGACGGACGTTCGCGATCCGGATGTTCCCGAAGGCACAAGCTACACCTCGACCAGCGTCCGCGAGGCTCTGCGCGACGCCATGGCCGAGGAAATGCGCCGCGACGAGCGGGTTTTCGTGATGGGCGAGGAAGTCGCCGAGTATCAGGGTGCTTATAAGGTCACGCAGGGCCTGCTCGACGAATTCGGGCCGAAGAGGGTGATCGACACGCCGATTACCGAATACGGCTTCGCTGGTATCGGCACCGGCGCGGCTATGGGCGGCCTGCGCCCGATCGTCGAATTCATGACCTTCAACTTCGCCATGCAGGCGATCGACCACATCATCAACTCGGCAGCCAAGACCAACTACATGTCCGGCGGCCAGATGCGCTGCCCGGTCGTATTCCGCGGGCCCAATGGCGCGGCTAGCCGGGTCGGTGCGCAGCACAGCCAGAACTACGGACCTTGGTACGCCAGCGTCCCCGGCCTGATAGTCATCGCGCCCTATGACAGTGCCGATGCGAAGGGCCTGATGAAGGCGGCCATCCGCAGCGAAGATCCGGTCGTCTTTCTAGAGAACGAGCTGGTCTACGGGCGCAGCTTCGATGTGCCCGACATGGACGATTACATGCTGCCGATCGGCAAGGCTCGCATCATGCGCGAGGGCTCGGATGTAACGATCGTCGCCTACTCGATCGCGGTCGGGCTCGCGCTCGAAGCCGCTCAGGAACTGGCGGGCGAGGGGATCGATGCTGAAGTTATCGACCTGCGCACCCTGCGTCCACTCGACAGAGAGACGGTGCTCGCATCGCTGGCGAAGACCAACCGCCTCGTTATCGCGGAAGAGGGCTGGCCGACCTGTTCGATCGCTTCGGAGATCATCGCGATCTGCATGGAAGACGGCTTCGACCATCTCGATGCGCCGGTGACGCGCGTATGCGACGAGGACGTGCCGCTGCCCTATGCGGCGAACCTCGAGAAGATGGCCCTGATCGATACGCCGCGCATTGTGAAAGCGGTGAAGAAGGTCTGCTACCGGGACTGATCCGGGCGAAAATCGCGTGGAAATCATTTAGGCCCGTGCCCTTGGCTGGCGCGGGCCTTTTGCTTCCTGTCGCCCAGTATCAAATCGCAAAACCTTTCTGGCCGGACGCTTCCGATGGTTAAACGCCTTCGGCGGCTTTCGCGCCCATTTCACGAATCTCTGTCCGGATTGATGGTTAAGCGGAGGCCGCGTTTTAGCGTTCCTTAACCACACCGCTTTAGAGGCTTCTCATGCAAGCGTGGCACAAGGCACGCTCTGCAAAAGCCTGGATGTGGTTTTATGATTGATCGTATGAGAAATCTGGTTCGCGATATCCGCAAGGATGAGAGCGGCAACGTGCTGACCCTCATGGGCCTGTCCATGATTCCTTTGGTCGGGACGCTTGGCCTCGCGGTCGACGTCGCGCAATGGATCAGCTGGAAACGCGATCTCCGCAGTGCTGCTGACTCCGCTGCTATGGCGGGCGGACTGGAGCTCAAGAACGGCGGCGACGCGGAGGAGGTCGATGCCGTGGTCCGCAACGTGTTGGGCCGCAACACCCAGCATTCCTACATCATCGAGGCGGTAGAAACGCCGCCGACGGCCGGCGAGTTCGTCGGCGATGCCAGCATGGTCCGCGTAGTCCTGTCGACTTCGACCAAGCTGCCGTTCTCCAGCTTCTTCATGACGACCGCACCCACGATCCGCGTCGAAGCTGTGGCTCAGGCGTCGAGCGAAGTCGCGAACTGCATGATCGCGCTGGCGACGACGGGCACTGCGCTTTCGATTACGGGTTCGTCCTCGGTCGACATGAATTGCGGACTTCAATCCAATTCCGATTTCGACGCGACGACTAGCGACAGCATCGTGGCCGGCGCGCTTTCGGCAGTCGGCTCTGTCATCGAGGGTAACAATATTTCGGAAGACACGCGCATCAACCGCGGTGTCGCACCCGAAACCGATCCCTATGCCGACCTTATTTCGGATCCCAACCAGGTCTGTTCGAACACCGCATCGGTCTCCGGTAACGGAAACGTCCTTTATCCGGGCTGCTACAAAGGAATCACGATCAACAGCAAGGCTCGCGTGACCTTGCAGCCCGGCACTTACTATCTCGGCGAAGGCGGGTTCAAGGTCGCCGGTCAGGCTCAGGTGATTGGCGACGGTGTGACACTGGTGTTCACCAACACCAGCTCTCCATTCAACGCCAACAAGGTCGGCACGTTCGATGCAATGGGGACATCGAACGTCCAGATTACCGCGCCCGACACCGGAGACTACGCCGGCATCCTGATGCATCAGGACAGCCGCACTCCGCTGTCGAACGCGAACCGCCTCTTTGTAACCGGCGATAATGATTCCGAGTTCGAGGGCACGATTTACTCGCCCAGCAACCAGGTGACCTTCAGCGGCAACAGCAGCATGACGACCGACTGCCTGCAGATCGTGGCGCAGTACATCACCTTCACCGGCAACACTTCGGTGTCCAACACCTGTCAGCCCGGTCGCGGCGTGGTCTCGTTTTCCGGCGCACAGGTCCTGAGGTTGCGGAAATGATGATGCGAAAGAGCAGTGGCGTGCGCGCAGACCAGAAGGGTACGGCGACTATCGAGCTGGCGATCGCAACGCCGGTGCTCCTGATGTTCGCGCTGGGCGGCATCGATTTGTCCCTTGGCTATGTCCATAAACTGGAAGTGCAGCAATATGCGCAGATCGGCGCGGACTATGTCATGTCGGAGATGGAAACGGTGCCGACCGACGTGGAGATAAAAGCCCGCGTGCACGAAGGTAGCGGTGTGCCTCTCGGAGATATCACCGTGGAACGGTGGATCGAATGCGATGGAGAGAAAAACAGTTTGCCGGCCTGTATCAACGCTGGCTTCGACTACACGCAGTATCTTTCTATCGAAGTCGATCAAGATTACGAACCGATCCTCGACATCGAGGGATATGCCGATTTTGTCGACACGTTCACGGCAACGGGCAGTGTTACTCTGCAGGTGGAATGATGCGACTATTCAAAAATCTTTCACGAGATCGGCGCGGCGCGGCAGCGGTTGAGTTCGGCCTCGCCATTCCGGTCGCGCTCACGCTGATACTCGGGTGCATGAATTTCGGAATCTATCTCTATTTCACCAATTCGATGGCAGCGGCGATCGACGAAACCGCGCGCTCGGCGATCCTCTGGCCAACGCCCGACGATGCGCAATTGCAGACGAATTTCGAGGAATCTCTTTTCACAGCGAAGAGTTTCGGTTCGGCGAACCTGACGGTCACGCACGGCACATCGCTCGACGGTCGGGACTATGTCGATCTCGAGGGAACCGGCGCGTATAACGTGAACCTCATTTTCGTGAATCTGGGATCGATCCCGGTGCGTTCGACGCGCAGGGCTTACCTCCAAGCCTGATCTCGGCCATAGGCGCTGGCCATGACTATGGCCAACGCCTGCCGATGACTGTCAATGACCTGCCTCCCGAGGCGCAGGTAGCCATCGGCTACGCATTGCCCGAGCATCGCGGTGCATTCGCTTCGCTGCTGGCCTTCGATCGCAATTTGGCGCGATCGGTGGCCGGAGCCAGCGAGGCCATCGTCGGGCAGCTGCGGCTCGCCTGGTGGCGGGATGCGCTGGCAGCAAGCGCCGAGGCCCTTCCGCGCGGAAATCCTTTGCTGGACGAACTTGCAAAAGGCTTCGGTGAGCAACGTCGGCAACTGGGGGCGTTGGTCGATGGGTGGGAGGCCGTCCTGTTGGCCGAGCCGATCGACATGGCTGCAATACAGTCCTTGAAGGCCGGCCGGGAAGCAGGCTGGCTGGCGCTCGCGGATGCTCTCAAGACTGAGGCGAACGAAGCAGCCGTCCTGCATGCCGCCGGCCGATGGGCAATCGCAGACTTGATTTCGGGTCTGCCGGAAGAGGACCGCAACCCTGGGATAAAAGCCGATGCACAGGCATCGCTCGGCCAGCCTGCTTCGCTTCCCCGCGCGATGAGACCCCTTGCCGTTCTCGATGCGCTTGCCCGCCGCTCGCTGGCTGCTGGTGGCACGCCCTTGCTTGCCGGCCGCGGCAGCGCCATGGTGGCGTTGCGTGCCGGGCTCTTCGGTCGCTGAAAATCCCATAGCAATCAGGAGGCTGGGACATGAGGGGGTTGGTTCTCGGCAGCACCGCGTCGCTGGCCCTGGTCGGGCTCGGACTGTTCTGGTGGCAGGGCAGGGCGCAGGTAGAGGAGGGCGCACCGCCTCCCTTGGCTGTGGAAAGCGAGGCGCCGCTGCCCGAAGTTCCGCCAGTCGATCCCGGCGAAGCGATCGGACCGGCACCGCCCGAAGCAACCGAACTGACGCGCGAACAGCGTCGCTTCTTCCGCTATGACCGCAATCGCGACTGGCGCATTACCCGCACGGAAATGCTCTCCACTCGCTCCGACGCGTTCCGCAAGCTCGACAAGGACGGCAACAACCTGCTCGACTTCGAGGAATGGGCAGTGGCCACGGTCGACAAGTTCGAAGGCGCCGATGCCGATGGCGATAACGAACTGACTCCGGGCGAATTCGCGACTACGGCACCAAAGCCCCGCAAGAAGCCGCGCTGCGCCTGTTAGGCCGCGACCAGCGTTCCGCGGGCGATCCAGTCGGCGAGATCGGCCTTGGCGCGTGAGGTATAAGCCTCCTTGCGCTGCTTCTTGCCGACATCGTGGAGCGGCGGGAACAGGCCGAAATTGACGTTCATGGGCTGGTAGCTCTCGGCCTCCGCATCCCCGGTTATATGCGCGAGCAGCGCGCCCAGCGCAGTCGTACGCGGCGGCCCCTGCCACTCGCGGCCGGCCAGTTCGGCCGCCGCCATCATGCCAGCGACGAGGCCCACCGCCGAGCTTTCGACATAGCCCTCGCATCCCGTCACCTGGCCGGCAAAGCGGATGTGCTCTGCGCCTTTCAGGCGAAGTTGCCGGTCGAGCACGACGGGAGAATTGAGGAAGGTGTTGCGATGAAGACCGCCCAGGCGCGCGAATTCGGCATTCTCCAGGCCCGGGATCGTCCGGAAGAGCTCAACCTGCGCGCCGTATTTCAGCTTCGTCTGGAAGCCGACCATGTTCCATAGCGTGCCGAGCTTGTTGTCCTGCCGCAGCTGGACGACAGCGTAAGGCCAGCGGCCCTGCGGAAATTCGGGCGTTGTGTCGCGCGGATTGTCCAGCCCAACCGGCTTCATCGGGCCAAAGCGCAACGTGTCGACGCCGCGCGATGCCATCACCTCGATCGGCATGCAGCCTTCGAAGTAGGGAGTGTCCTTCTCCCACTCGCGGAACTCGGTCTTCTCGCCGTCCATCAACCCTTGGTGAAAGGCGAGATACTGCTCCTTCGTCATAGGGCAGTTGATGTAGTCGCCGTCCTCGTTCGAGGCCTCGTTGCGCTTGTTCCAGCGCGACTGGATCCAGCAGATGTCCATATCGATGCTGTCGCGATGAACGATCGGCGCGATGGCGTCGAAGAAGGCGAGGCGATCCTGCCCTGTCGCCTTGACGATGCTCTCGGCGAGCGCCTGCGCGGTTAGCGGCCCCGTCGCCACGATAGCCGGGCCTTCATCGGGCAGGGTGTCGATCCGCTCACGAACAACGGTGACCTTCGGATGCTCGTGAAGCGTCCGCTGAACTTCGGCGGAAAAGACATCGCGATCGACCGCCATGGCAGAACCCGCAGGCACGCGCGCCTTCTCGCCTGCGCGCATGACAAGGCTGTCGAGCTCGCGCATCTCGTGATGCAGCAGGCCGACTGCGTTCTTGTCGCTATCGTCGGAGCGGAAGCTGTTCGAACAGACGAGCTCGGCCAGACCGTCGGTCTGGTGGGCTGGCGTCATGTCGCCGCCACCCCGCATTTCGGACAAACGTACGGTGAAACCGCGCTGCGCGAGCTGCCAGGCGGCCTCGCTGCCGGCCAGCCCGCCACCGATGATGTGGATATCGTGGGTCATTGCACGCCCTGTAGGGCTTGCCCCCCCGCCGCATCAAGGCCTAGCGGAAGGTATGGCGCACAAGGCCCTTGCCGATCATCGCCCCTGGTTGCTGCTGAGCCTGCTGGCGGCGGTCACCTATTTCTTCGTCATGGACGACGAGATCGGCGGCGCGTGGCTGATGATCTGGAAAGGCGCGGGGATCGGTTTGCTAGCGGTGTACGCTGCCGCGCGAGGGAAGCGCAGGGACGGGCTGCTGATCGCTGCGGTCATGGCCATCGCAGCCTGTGCGGACATAGCGCTGGAGATCAGCTTTCTTGTGGGTGGCGGGCTTTTCGCGCTTTCGCATATCGTCGGGATCGCGTTGTATTTGCGGAATAGACGAGCGCAGACGAGCTTCAGCCAACGGATTGCCGCTTTCGCTCTGATCGTTCTGCCTACTGTCATCGCCGCCTTGATGACGCGCCCTCTACCGAATTGGGAGCTTGCGACGGCCTATAGCGGGTTGGTCGGACTGATGGCCGCTGCCGCCTGGACGAGCCGCTTTCCCCGCTATCGCGTCGGGATCGGTGCAGTAATGTTCGTGGCGAGCGACCTGCTGATCTTCGCTCGCGAGTCGCAAACTCTTCCCGGCGAGATGACCGAATGGTTTGTCTGGCCGCTCTACTATGCCGCACAATTCCTGATCGTGACGGGCGTGGTCCAAACTCTGCGCGGTAAAAAGGTTTAAGGCCGCCACGCCGCGATCGTGGTGCGATGTAACTCGCGCCGGTGACCTTCATACCCTCCGGTCGCCTTGTGCAGCACGGCGCGGTTGTCCCACACAATCAGCATGTCGGGTTCCCATACGTGACGATAGATGAATTCGTCCCGGGCCTGCCACTGCGCAAGCTCGGTAAGGAGCCCGATTGCCTCGCTTTGGGCCATACCTTCGATGCCGATAATGTAACCGAGCGTCGAGAACAGGGCTTCCTCGCCCGTTTCCGGGTGGTAGTGGACGAGTGGGTGGGTCTGCGTCGCGTTCGCGCTTTCATTGGCTCGGATCGCCATAGACCGATCGCCCGCGCGATCCTTTTCGCCATAGGTTCCATCGGGCGCATAGGCGAGTTTTGCGCTGTGGATGGCAGTCAGGGCACGGAGTTCCTCTTTCCTCGCCTCCGGCAACGCATCGAATGCCGCGACCTGGTTTGCGAAGAGCGTGTCGCCGCCTCGGGGCGGCACTTGGAACGCCATTAGGCAGGTCCCTGCGGGCGGATGCTCGAGAAAGCTCCAGTCGCTGTGCCAGTTCTCGGCGAAGAGCGGCGCTCGTTCGTCGGCCTCGCGCAGGATCGCGGCAATGTGCTGACGCCCCTCGATAGGTTCGAAGAACGGATCGTCGCCGAATCCACCCATCGCGCGCGTGAAGGCTTCGAGCGTATCGTCGTTCGCCGATTGGCCGGGAAAAGCGAGGACGCGATGTTCGAGCCAGGCCGACCGGATCTCCGCAGCCAGATCATGACCGATCGGGCGGGAAAGGTCGAGCCCGCTTACGCGTGCACCGCACGCCTGGCCGCTTGGCTCGACCTTCAGACGCACCGGAAAGACCTCATCCGCCCGGCTCACCGTCGATGTTCTTGTCCGAATGCGCGGTCGTGTGCGGGGTAGTCTGCTCGAGACCGCCGCGCGCCGCGATTTCGTCCGCGACCTTTGCCTCGGCCTCGTTTTCCGGCTCTTCGGTTTCGTCGATCAACGCCGCACCGACGATGCGTTCGCCTTTTGCAACCTTGAAAATGCTCACACCAGAAGAGGTCCGCCCGGAGATGGAATAGCCCGCGTGGTTCTCGAAACCATCCTCCAGCAAATGCCGGAAATCGATCGGCAGGCGGATAAGTTTCGCCTGGTCGGTCACCAGCATCAGCTGCGAGCCGTGCTTGACCGGGAAGCTGCCGACCACCGGCCCGTTGCGGTCCGGATTGCTCGACGGTTCGCCGATATTGGTCAGTCCCTGGCCGCCGCGACCGATGGTGCGGTATTCGTAGGCCGAGGAAATCTTGCCGTATCCGCGTTCGGTCAGCGTGAGGATGAACTCCTCACACTCCTCCATCTGCTGGACCTTTTCGGCATCGAGCGTCGGATCGGCCTCGTTATTCTTCCAGACCGCGGCGCGCAGATAGGCGTCGCGGACATCGGTGTCGCGCTCGCACGCGTCAAGGACCGCCATGGAGACGACTTTCGCGCCATCCTTCAACGTCATGCCGCGCACGCCAATGCCGGTGCGGCTCTTGGTTTCACGCGCATCGGTTGCGGCAAAGCGGATGGCTTTTCCGGCATCCGAGGCGAGGAAGATTTCCTGGTCTTCGCTGAGTAATTCCACGCCGATCAGTCGGTCGCCGCTATCCTCGACGAAACCCATCGCATATTTGCCGTTGGACGGGACATTGGTGAAGGCGTCCATGGAATTGCGCCGGACCATCCCCTGTTCGGTCGCGAAGACTATGTTGAGCGAACTCCACTCGTTCTCGTCTTCGGGCAGGGGCAGAACATTGGTTACCCGCTCGTCATCGCCCAGCGGCAGAAGGTTCACCATCGGGCGGC
Organism: uncultured Erythrobacter sp.; assembly: GCA_947499095.1. Taxonomy (GTDB): domain Bacteria; phylum Pseudomonadota; class Alphaproteobacteria; order Sphingomonadales; family Sphingomonadaceae; genus Qipengyuania. Next base: position 176,895 of record CANMMR010000003.1, on the reverse strand, counting down.
CCTTTGTGGTCGGCCCGCCTTCTGGCAGTTTCCACACCTTCAGGCGATAAACGCGGCCCGTATTCGTGAAGAATAACACAGGGTTGTGCGTCGAAGTTACGAACATTTCGACGACGGCATCTTCATCTTTAGTCGCCATTGAGCTGCGGCCCTTGCCACCGCGGGCTTGCGCGCGGAAGGCTTGCAACGGGGTCCGCTTGATGTAGCCCCCGTGGGTGACGGTGACGACCATCTCTTCGCGCTCGATTAAGTCCTCGTCTTCGAGGCCATCCCAGGCGGGCGCGATTTCTGTGATCCGCGGAGTGGCATAGCTGGCTTTGATCTCTTCCAGCTCTTCGCGCATCACGCCGTAAAGCTTCACGCGGTCGCCGAGGATCGAGAGATATTCCTCGATCGCGACACTCAGTTCCTTGAGTTCGTCGCCGATCTCGTCGCGGCCAAGCGCAGTGAGGCGGTGGAGGCGCAGGTCGAGGATGGCCTTCACCTGCCGCTCCGACAGGCGATAGGTGCCGCCCGTCTGTTCGTCGCTCGGCTCGATGGCTTCGACCAGCGCGATATATTGCGCGATATCGCCGATCGGCCATTCCTTGGCGAGCAGCTTGGCGCGCGCGTCGGCCGGATTGGACGAACCGCGGATCATCGCCACGACTTCGTCGAGATTGGACACAGCAACCACCAGGCCGAGCAAGATATGCGCGCGTTCGCGGGCCTTGTTCAGCTCGAACTTGGTGCGTCGGGTAATAACCTCCTCGCGGAAGCCGATGAAAGCCTGGATGAACTCGCTCAGGGTCAGCGTTTCGGGCCGCCCACCGCGGATCGCCAGCATGTTCGCCGGGAAGCTCGCCTGCGCGGGCGTATAGCGCCAGATCTGGTTGAGCACGACTTCGGGCGAGGCATCGCGCTTGAGGTCTACGACCACGCGCACGCCTTCGCGCGAGCTTTCGTCACGGATGTCCGAGATGCCTTCGATCCGCTTTTCCTTTGCGGCTTCGGCGATCTTCTCGACCAGCGAGCTCTTGCCGACCTGGAAGGGGATCGAAGTCAGCACGATCGACCGCCGGTCGCCGCGCTTTTCCTCGAACTCGTGCCGAGCGCGCATCAGGATAGAGCCGCGGCCCGTGGTGTAGGCCGCGCGGGCGCCCGACTTGCCGAGGATCAGCGGGGCGGTCGGGAAATCGGGCCCTGGGATGATCTCGAACAATTCCTCGCTGGTAATTGCGGGATTGTCCATGAAGGCGAAGCAGCCGTCGATCACCTCGCCGAGATTGTGCGGCGGGATATTCGTTGCCATCCCGACCGCGATCCCGCCCGCGCCATTGACGAGAAGGTTCGGGAAGCGCGCCGGGAGCACAGTCGGTTCGCGCCGCGACTGATCGTAATTGTCCGCGAAATCGACCGTGTCCTTGTCGAGATCATCGAGCAGGGCGTTGGCCACGCGCGCAAGCCGCGCTTCGGTATACCGCATCGAAGCCGGCGGGTCGGGGTCCATCGAACCGAAGTTGCCCTGACCGTCTACCAGCGGCACCCGCAGCGACCAGTCCTGCGTCATGCGCGCCAGCGCGTCGTAGATCGCCGCGTCGCCATGCGGGTGATAGTTGCCCATGACGTCGCCGACGATCTTGGCGCTCTTGCGATAGGGCCGCCCGGCGACAAACCCGCCTTCCTGGCTGGCGAAAAGAATGCGGCGATGCACCGGCTTCAACCCGTCACGCACATCGGGCAGTGCGCGGCTGACGATCACGCTCATCGCGTAATCGAGATAGCTCGTTTTCATCTCATCGACGATGTCGATGCGGGTGTAATCGCCTCCGTCGTAGGGAGGGGGATCAAGGACTTCGGTATCGTCTGACAAGACAGCTTTTCCGTTCTGCGAACTGTTTATGTTCTGGTCGGTCGGAGGTTACGCCAAAGCCACGCAGGTTGCCACCGAGGGGAGGGAACACGGGGCGGTTTCGTGCGCTTTTTCCACATATGGGTGCGCTTATGCCAGATTGCATGCTGAACGAGCGGCAAGGGCCGTATTCAAAGCCCGTTCAGCCCGCTTCGCCTACAACGATTTGCAATGAGAGCGCACTCACGGCATTGCCGAATTCGTTAAATAAAACTGGCGCCGCGCGCGCTCAGCCCCCCCTTACCACTCTTGGGAGTAAATTTATGATTTTCACTCGTTTCGCCCGCGCCAATGGTGCGGCTTCCACGCTCGCAATGGCTCTCGCGCTGGCGACCGGCGCTGCGGTTACCGCGACTGCGCTCGAAGCGCCGGCCTTTGCTCAGAAAAAGCCGAAATATTCGAAGAGCTTTATCGCGGCTTATGCGCCGCTTCAGGAAGCGCTTGGCGCGGAAACGCCCGACCCCGCAGCTGTGAAGGCTGCGATCCCGGCAGTGGTTGCTGCAATCGAGAATGAAGACGACCGGTTCGCTGCTGGCGGTGCAATCGTGAATGCCGGCCAGAAGTTCAACGACAATGCTCTTGCCCGTCAGGGTCTCGAACTGATGCTTGCCAGCGGCAAGGTCGCGCCCGAGCAGGTCGGTCCGTATAATTTCATGATCGGTCAGGTTGCCTATAACGCGAAGGACTACGCCGCCGCGCGTTCGGCTCTCGAAGCTGCGATGGCAGCCGGTTATACGGACAACAATCCGGAAGCGATCATCGCCGAGACCTATTTCGCCGAAAATCGCGATGCGGAAGGGCTTACCTACCTCTCCAACGCTCTCGAAGCGCGCAAGGCCGCCGGAAACACGATCGACGAAGACTGGATCAAGCGCGGCTTGGCCGTGGCCTATCGCGCCGACATGAAGGCGGAAGCGATCAAGTTCGCCAATATGTACGTTTCGGAATTCCCGAGCGAGACCAGCTGGCGCGATGCGATTGCGATCCTGCTGAACACGGGCGGGTACGACAAGCCCGCAACGCTCGACCTTCTGCGTCTGGGTCGCCGTGCCGGTACGCTGAATGACGCGCGTCTTTATGGCGAGTATGTCGAGGCGGCGGACTATCGCCGTCTGCCCGCAGAGGTAGTCTCCGTCATCGACGAAGGTCAGTCGAAGGGCTTCCTCTCGGAAAACGACGCTTATCTCGTGGATACCCGGAAGCAGGCTGCCGATCGCGCTGCGGCCGACCGTGCCGACATGGACGGTTTGCTGACCGATGCCCGCAAGTCGGGCGCAACGCTCGCCACTGTTATGGCAGCGGGCGACGCCATGCTCAGCATGGGGCGTCCTGCAGAGGCCGAGGAATTTTACCTCAAGGCTTCCACCATGGCTGGTGCGGACACGCCGATGGCGCTGACCCGCCTTGGCATCGCGCAATACGACCAGGGCAACTATGCCGAAGCACAAGCGACCTTCAACCGGGTCGAAGGCGCGCGTCAGGCGATCGCCAACCTGTGGGGCGTCTATTCGGGCCAGCAGGGCGGCTGAATCTAGCCAAACATATCCGAAGAAAAAGGGCGCGAATTCCTGCTGGAGTTCGCGCCCTTTCTGAATGCGTCCTCTGAAGCTCGCGATTAGCGGAGGCGCTTGACCCACACGGTGTTATCCCGTCGCTCCAACTTGAATTGCTCGATCGCCTCGAACAGGTCAGACAGCCTCTTGAAGCCGTAATTACGCACGTCGAAGCTGGAGCGGTTGCCCGCGATCTGCCCGACCTCGCCCATCTGCGCGAAGCCATCGTCGTCGCGGTGAGCGGCCTTCCACGCCGTTCCGAGCAGTTCGACCAGTTCGTCGTCGATCCCGGCCTTGCCTTTGCCACTGTTGGACTTGGGGGCATCGGGCTCGTCCGAGGCGCCCTTGATCAGCGCATCGATGTCGATGAAGCGCGTGCAGGCGCTCTTGAAGGCTGCGGGTGTCTTGCTCGTGCTACCGAAGCCGTAGACTACCAGCCCATCCTGCCGCAGCCGGGTGACGAGCGGGGTGAAGTCGCTGTCCGAACTCATGATGCCGAAGCCATCGACCTTGCCCTGGTATAGCAGGTCTATCGCATCGATCGTCATCGCCATATCGGTGGCGTTCTTGCCCGCAGTCAGATCGAATTGCTGTTGCGGCTGGATACCGTATTTATGCGTGATCTCTCCCCATTTGGAGAGATTGTTCTTCGCGAAATTGCCATAGGCCCGTTTGATGTTGACCTGGCCGAGCTCGGCCATGACGGTCAGGACGGGGTCGATCCCCTTGGGGGTGGTGTTGTCCGCATCGATCAGCAGGGCGATATTCTTGAGGTCTGTGTCGGCCATGCGCACCCAATGGCGTGCGGTCTGCCCGAACTCAAGAACTTACTGGGCGGGCGAGAATTCCCCCGAGCTTTCGTCGAGCAGGTGAAGGACGCCGTCCGAGATCGCGAAATAGGCTCCGCGCAGCTTGAGGTCGCCCGCCGCTTCCTTTGCCTCGACGTAAGGAAAGGTGCGCAGGTTTTCGAGGCTTACCTTGACCGCGGCAAGCTCCATCGCCTGCTCCGCGGTCCGGCCCTTCGTGCCGTGCTCTGCGGCGATCGGCTCACGAACCTCGTCGAGCATGTCGATCCAGTGCGCCACGAAGCCGCCTTCGCCGATGTCGTTGCCGTGAAGGTCTTGCGTAAGGGCAGCCTGGCACCCCCCGCACATGCCGTGTCCCATCACGACGACTTCGCGCACCTTGAGAAACTGGACTGCAAATTCGAGCGCTGCCGAAACGCCGTGGCGTCCAGGCGTCGTTTCGTAAGGCGGGACCAGCGCAGCCACATTGCGGACCACGAAGATTTCGCCCGGGTCCACGTCGAGGATCTGCGCAGGATCGACCCGGCTGTCCGAGCAGGAGATCACCATCACCTGGGGGGATTGGCCCTCTGCCAGCTGGCTCCAGCGCCCATGCTGCTTTTTCCAGTCGCCGGCACGGAAACGGGCGTAGCCCTCGATCATCTCGTCGAATGTCTTCATGCCTTTCCCGCTGCAACGAAATTTTGCGGCTGGCAAGAGGGCGCGAATAGCTATGCGCCTTGCCCGCACGCGGGAGGGGGCCTAGATGGGCCGCGACATGAACGATCTTTCCACAGTTCCCCAACCCGAAGGCGACCGCCCGGCCCGCCAGCGCAAGCCCGATTGGATTCGCGTCAAGGCGCCGGTCAGCAAGGGCTATCACGAAACGCGCAAGCTGATGCGCGAGCTGAACCTCCACACGGTGTGCGAGGAGGCGGCCTGTCCCAATATCGGGGAATGCTGGACCAAGAAGCACGCCACGGTGATGATCCTGGGCGACACCTGCACGCGCGCCTGCCGGTTCTGCAACATCAAGACCGGGATGCCGATGCCGGTCGATCCGCTGGAGCCCGAGCATACCGCGACTGCAGCGGCGGCGATGGGACTGGAGCATATCGTCATCACCAGCGTCGATCGCGACGATCTGCCCGATCGCGGGGCAGGGCAGTTCGTGAAGGTGATCAACGCGCTGCGCCGCGAGACGCCGAACACGACAATCGAAATCCTGACTCCCGACTTCAAGGGCCGGATGAAGCAGTCCATCGCGGAAATCTGCGAGGCGGGTCCTGACGTTTTCAACCACAATCTGGAAACGGTGCCGCGCCTCTATCCGACGATCCGTCCGGGCGCGCGCTACTATGCGTCGCTGCGCCTGCTGGAGGAGGTGAAGGTCCACAATCCGCTGATCTTCACCAAGTCGGGCATCATGCTCGGCCTCGGAGAAGGGCGGCTCGAAGTCCATCAGGTGATGGACGACATGCGCAGTGCGGATATCGATTTCATCACCATGGGCCAGTACCTCCAGCCGACGCCGAAGCACGCGAAGGTCGAGGAATTCGTGACGCCGAAGCAATTCGCGGCCTATGGCTCGATCGCCCGCGCCAAGGGCTTCCTGCAAGTCGCATCCAGCCCCCTGACGCGCTCTAGCTATCACGCGGGCGACGATTTCGCGCAGATGCGCGCAGCTCGAGAGGCGAAGCTGGCGAAGCAGGTCGGCTAATGCCCGGCATTCGCGAAAAACGTTTCCTTCCGTACACTTGCGAGCAGATGTTCGATCTGGTCGCAGATGTCGGACGATATGCGGAATTTCTCCCCTGGGTAATTGCCACCCGCGTCCGCTCGGATAGTGACACTGAAATGGTCGCGGACATGCTGGTCGGCTTCAAGGCCATCCGCGAACGGTTCACATCCCGCGTCGAGAAGCGCCGTCCCGAGCATATCGAGGTTTTCTACGTGGATGGCCCGCTCAAGGATCTCGACAATAACTGGACCTTCACCCCGGCCCCGGGCGGCTGCGAAGTCGATTTTTGCGTCGACTTCGAATTCCGCAATGCGGTGTTCGAGGCGTTGGCCGGCCAATATTTCGACCGCGCGTTCCGCAAGATGATGGGCGCGTTCGAAGCGCGCGCCGACGCGCTCTACGGCAACAGCAATTCGAGCGCGCAGACCGTCGCCTGACGGCGGATATCGGCGCGTGAGGTGGGTTCGAAGCGCTTGAGCTCGCCGTCAGGCTCGCCTTCCTGGCCCCGAACCACCCGCGCGAAAACTACCGTTCCGACCGGCTTCAATGTCGTCCCGCCATCGGGGCCGGCCACGCCACTGATCGCAACGGCGACATCGGCACTGCTGTTCTGCAATGCACCCTTGGCCATCGCCCAGACGCAGGCGATCGAAACGGCGCCGAAGGTTTCGATGATGTCGAGCGGCACGCCGAGGCTCTCCATCTTGGCCTCGTTGGAATAGGTCACGAAACCGCGATCGAGAACTGCGGACGAACCGGGAATTTCGGTAAGTGCTGCCGCAACCAGGCCGCCGGTGCAGCTTTCCGCGAGCACGACCTTGCGGCCGCTCGCGCGGTTTTCCTCGACCACGCGCCTGGCAAGATCGTCGATATCCTCGGGCAGGAGAGCGCCTTGCTCCATATTGCCTCCGTCAGTTGCGGATCACTGTGGCAATCGCCTGGGCGGCGATGCCTTCGCCGCGACCGGTGAAGCCCAGCCGCTCGGTGGTGGTCGCCTTCACCGATATGCGATCGATGTCAACGCCCAGCAATTCGGCGATGCGTTGTCGCATGGCGGGCCGATGCGGACCGATCTTAGGCTCCTCGCATATGATGGTGAGGTCGACATTCCCGACGCTGTAACCGGCTTCGCTCACCAATTTTGCCGCATGGGCAAGGAATCGATCGCTGCTCGCGCCTTTCCACTGCGGGTCGCTGGGAGGAAAATGCGTGCCGATATCGCCATCGCCGATTGCGCCAAGCAGGGCGTCCACGATCGAATGCAGCGCGACGTCCGCATCGCTGTGGCCTGCCAGCCCCTTGTCGTGCTCGATCCTTACACCGCCGAGCCAGAGTTCTTCTCCAGCAGCGAGTTTATGCACGTCGAAGCCCATTCCCGTGCGTATGGCTGGCTGGTCGCTCACGAAATCCTCCGCATAGGTCAGTTTGGCGAGGCGCTCGTCGCCGGGGACAAGCGCAACGGTGCCGCCTGCCGCGCGCAATACCTGCGCGTCGTCGCCGGCATCGGGGGCGCCGGTCCAGGTGCGGTGTGCGGCGAAAATATCCGCGAAGCGAAAGGCTTGCGGCGTCTGGACCCGGCGGAGTTGTTCGCGCGGAGCAGAGCCGGTCATTACGCCATCTGAGTCTTGCGCGAGACTGTCCGCCACAGGAAGAGCCGGGATGGCCCCTGGATGGTCGGTCAGCGCATTCAGGACCCGCTCGATGACTGCGCGGGGGAGGTCGGGGCGGGCGGCGTCGTGGATAAGCACACGATCCGCGCTCCCGACGGCTTCCAGACCCTTCGCCACGGACTGCTGGCGGGTGTCGCCGCCCGTGACGGCCTCGTATCCGGACAAGCCAGCGAGTGCCTCTTCCACAGCGTCCTCGGCGTTCTCCGGCACCACGACGACCAGCGGGCTTGCTCCGGCACCGAGCAGGCTCTCGACCGAATGCCTGACGACGGGCTTGCCTCGCCACCGCGCGAACTGCTTGGGCAGCGGCTGTCCTGCGCGCAGGCCCTTGCCCGCAGCGACCACGATCGCGGCGAACGGGGGGAGGGGGCGGGCTTCGCTCATGACCCCGCCCGCTAGCGGCTTGCCGTTTGTGCTGCAACGCACTATGTGGCTGCCCAATATTTAGGCACGCACCAGCATGAGCGCACTTCCCCTCCCTCCGGTCCCGCCGAAGCCGATCCATGTCGGGCCGGTAGCCATCGACACGCCCGTGGTGCTGGCGCCGATGACGGGGGTGACGGACCTGCCGTTCCGCCGCCTCGTGCGCCGCTACGGGTCCGGCCTCAATGTGACCGAGATGATCGCCAGCGAGGCCGCAATCCGCGAAACGCGCATCAGCGTGCAAAAGGCCGAGTGGGACCCGATCGAGGAACCCGTGTCCATGCAGCTCGTCGGCTGCGATCCCCATAGCATGGCAGAGGCTGCAAAATTGCAGGAAGGCAATGGCGCGGCGATTATCGACATCAACTTCGGCTGCCCTGTGCGCAAAGTTGTGGGGCAGCTCGCCGGCTCGGCGCTCATGCGCGAGGTCGAACTGGCCACGCGGCTGATGAAAGCGACGGTCGAGGCGGTCGATGTGCCGGTGACGGTGAAAATGCGGATGGGCTGGGATCATTCTGACCTCAACGCGCCCGAACTGGCGAAAATCGCGCAAGACCTCGGCGTCAAGATGATTACCGTCCACGGCCGCACGCGCAATCAGATGTACAGGGGCAGCGCCGACTGGGCCTTCGTCCGTAAGGTGAAGGACGCGGTCGATATTCCCGTCATCGTCAACGGCGACATCTGCTGGATAGAGGATGCTGCCAAAGCGCTTGAACAGTCCGGCGCGGACGGGCTGATGATCGGGCGCGGCGCTTACGGGAAGCCTTGGCTACTGGCGCAGGTGATGCACTGGTGGCGCACCGGCGAAATTCTTGCCGATCCGGATATGGACGAGCAATATGCCGTGGTCACCGAGCACTACCGGATGATGCTCGACCACTACACGCCGACCACCGGAGTGAAGATCGCCCGCAAGCATCTTGGCTGGTACACCAAGGGATTGCGCGGTTCAGCAGAGTTCAGAAACCACGTGAACTTCGTGGATGATCCCGCGCAAGTGCTTGGCGAACTCGAGCGGTTTTACGAGCCGTTCCGCCGGCAGCAGGCCGCGTGAGCGGAGCCTCGCCCGCTCCCGATGCAGCGGCGCAAATTGCAGGCCTCTTCTTCGCCGTACTGTTGATCGATGCCAACGGCACGATCGTCGAAGCGAATGCTGCGGCGGAAGATATGCTCGATTCCAGCGCGCAGCGCCTGATGGGCAAACGGCTGACCGACGTTATAGATCTCGCGGATCAACGCGTTCGCTCTAGCCTCGACCGGTCCGATGTTCAGATGATCGCTCGCGGTGTGTCCTTCGCCACAAAATACCGCGACCGGCGGATCAATCTTACCAGCTCCCCGCTGCACAACCATCCGGGATGGCGTGTGTTGACGCTTTCCGATGTCGGGCAGGGCGATACGCGCGCTGCAGACGACGAGCGCATGGAACTTCGCGCTCCGGCCGTGCTGGCGCATGAAATCAAAAACCCGCTGTCCGCTATCCGCGGTGCCAGCCAGCTGCTGGCGCGGCGGGTCGAGGGGAAGGACAAGCCACTCGCCCGCATGATCCTGGGAGAAGTGGACCGCATCGCCGAGCTGATCGACCGTATGCAGCAGCTCGGCAGCAAGCCCGTCGTCGTCATGAGCGACTGCAACCTGCACGAGGCGATCCGCAATGCGATGGCGACGGTTCGCGCCGGACGGCCCGGAAATTGCGAGTTGATCGAGGAATTCGACCCGTCGCTGCCCCCGGTTGCGGCCGACCAGGCCGCGCTCGAACAGGTTCTGATCAATCTCATCGCTAATGCCTGCGATGCGAGCGCCAAACTGGATGTTCCACAGGTCACCGTGCGCACGCGGTTCGTGAGCGGCCTGGTTTTCAGCGCGATCCGCCTCGGCAAAGCGACGCGTTTGCCAATTGAGATAACGGTGACCGATGCGGGCGAAGGGATTGACGAGGCGATCCGCGATCACGTGTTCGAGCCATTCGTTTCGAGCAAGCCGCAGGGGCAGGGGCTGGGCCTCGCACTCGTGCGGAAACTCATTCGCGACATGGGTGGGCGCATCGGCCACGAGCGCGACGAGCGCAACGGGCTGACCCATTTTCGCATCAATCTGCCGGTAGCGGGTTAAAGGGACATCATGGGCCACACGGTTCTACTGGTCGAAGACGACCGCGCCATCGCAACAGTTATCAGGGAGGCTCTGCGGGAAGAGGGCTATGACGTCACACCCTGCGAAAGTATCGCCAGGCGGGACGAACTTGTCGGGGAGAGGCGGTTCGACGTCATGCTGACCGACGTCATGCTGGAAGACGGCGACGGGTTGGCGTCGATCGACCACGTTCGCAATGTGGCTCCGGACATGCCGGTCATCGTCCTTTCGGCGCAGAACACGCTCGATACCGCCGTGCGTGCAAGCGACAGCCACGCGTTCGAGTATTTCCCCAAGCCGTTCGATCTCGACGAACTGACCCAGGCCGTGCGCCAGGCCGTTGCCAACCGGCCATCGGTCAGTGCGGCAGGGGACGAGGACGACAGCGCGCTACCGCTCATCGGCCGCAGCCCTGCGATGCAGGGCGTGTTCCGCATGATCACACGCGTTTTGCGTAACGATCTGACTGTGCTGGTCACCGGCGAGAGCGGCACCGGCAAGGAACTGGTCGCGGAAGCCATTCACCAGCTTGGCGCGCGCAAGACCGGGCCTTTCGTCGCGGTCAATATGGCGGCGATCCCACACGACCTGCTCGAAAGCGAATTGTTCGGTCACGAACGCGGCGCCTTCACCGGGGCAGTCAGCCAGCAGATCGGCAAATTCGAGCAAGCGAATGGCGGCACGCTGTTCCTCGATGAAATCGGCGACATGCCGCCTGATGCGCAGACCCGGCTGCTGCGCGCCTTGCAATCGGGACGCATCCGACGGGTCGGTGGGCGGCAGGAAATCGGTGTCGACGTGCGCATAATTGCTGCGACCAATCGGGACTTGGCACCCATGATCGAGGACGGCCGATTCCGAGAGGATCTGTTTTACCGCCTCAATGTCGTGCCGATTCCGCTCCCTCCCCTGAGAGAGCGGCACGAAGATATCGGTGCCCTCGTGAGACACTTTCTGGGTCAGGCAGCCAGCGAGGGGTTACCGCGACGGCAGGTGAGCGATGACGCCATAGCTGCGCTGGCGGCTCGGCGCTGGCCCGGTAATGTGCGCGAACTCCGCAATGTTGTCTTTCGTCTGGCCCTGCTCGCGCGTGACGACGTCATCGATGCCGATAGCATCGCGGACACCGTCGGAGCCGAGAGTACGACGGGGCAGCACGCAATCGGCTCTGGTTTCGGCGCAGCGATAGACGAGTGGTTGGCGGAGAACGGGCAATCCCATGGCACGCTCTACCACGCCGTTCTGACGTCATTCGAGAAGCCGCTGTTCGAGCACGCGCTGCGGTTGACCGAGGGCAATCAGTTGCGCGCCGCGCAGTTGCTCGGGATCAATCGCAACACCCTGCGCAAGCGGCTTAGCGAACTCGATATTGCGCCCGAGGATTTCACGCGCCGCCGCTAGCCGCCGCTTTGTCGAATTTGTACTTGCAGTCCTGCAACAGCGCTGTTGTAAGACTGCCACTATGGCGAGCGCCGCTTCAGTCCCTCCCAATACTACGCCGAGATGGTGGCGCAGGTTCGTCGTGACGTCGCGCAGGGCCAATCTCGTCGGCTATCTCGAAATATTCTTCGCGGTCGCATTCCTCGTCATGGTTGCGAGTACGTGGGCGACTTTCACTACCGCTCCGCCGAATGGACAACTGTTGCCCAGTCGACAGGTTGCCGGGCTGCTCATCGGCACGCTTATCCCGGCGATGGCGTTGTTGGTGCTGGCAGGGCGACGTCTGGCCCTGCGCCGCGCCGCAGGAAGCACCGCGCGGCTTCACGTTCGTCTTGTCTTTTTCTTCTCAATGATCGCAGCGGTCCCGACATTGTTGGTGGCAGGCTTCGCGGCATTTCTGTTCCAGTCGGGCGTGGATTTCTGGTTCTCTGACAACTCTCGCGGCCTCATGGAGAATGCCAACCAGCTGGCCGAAAGCTATTACGAAGAGAACCAGCTCGATCTCGCCAACGAGACCATTTCCATGGCGATGGACATGCGCTCGATCCTCGAACGGGTTCCGGTGACCGATCCCAATTTCGCGCTGGTCTACCAATTCCAGGCGCAACCGCGCGACGTAATCGAAAGCGCGATCCTGCAGGCGTTGCCGGATGCATCGATGCGCACAGCCGTCGCCTACGGCCTGTCCGAAGAAAGCAATCCCGTACCTTTCGCGGAGGAGACGCTCGGCGAGATCCGTGGCGGCGAACAGGTCGTCGTTCGCGGCACGCCCGAACGGATCGAAGCGGTCGCTCCGATCGATCAGCAAGCCGGCATCTACCTCTACACCGCGCGCAATGCCGAGGCGACCAGCTTCCGGAGCTGGGAGAGCGCCCGGTCGATTTCGACTGCCTATGAAGAGCTGACCCGGCGCGCCCGGGCCCTCCAGCTGAGGTTCAACCTGGCGCTCTTCTTTGTCAGCCTCGCGCTGGTGGGGCTGGCGGTCTGGTTCGCGCTGCGTTTTGCAGACAGGCAGGTCGAACCGCTTACCGATCTCATCGCAGCGGCTCGCAAGGTTGGCGCGGGCAATTTCGCACTTCGCGTGGAGGGCCGTACCGGAGCCGACGAGATAGGGCTCCTCAACCGGGCATTCAACCGGATGACGGCGCAATTGGAAAAGCAGACCGATGCGCTTCTCGCTGCCAACGATGAGCTGGAAGAACGGCGCAACTTCATTGAAGCGGTGCTCGAGTCCGTGAGTGCGGGCGTCATTTCCGTCGATCGAAAAATGAACGTCTTGCTCATGAACGCACCGGCGCAGGCCATGCTGATGGAAGACGCAGTGGAGCGGCCGCGCCCCGCCACATTACGTGAGCTGGCTCCTCAAATAGCAGTTATGGTGGAGGCAGGCCTTGCTCAGGGCGTGGTCAGCCACTCGCGTCGCGGTGAACTGCTGACGCTGGCGGTGAAAATTGGCGAAGAGGCCGAAGGGCACGTCATAACCTTCGAGGATATCACCCGGCAACTGCTCGACCAGCGGCAGGCTGCGTGGTCCGATGTCGCGCGGCGGATTGCACATGAGATCAAGAATCCGCTCACCCCGATCCAGCTTGCTACCGAGCGCCTGAAGCGCCGGTATCGCAAGCAGATCGAGCATGATGGCGAGCTGTTCGACGAGCTCACCAGTACAATCATTCGCCAGGTCGGTGGCCTGCGAAAAATGGTCGACGAATTTTCCAGTTTCGCGCGGCTTCCCAAGCCCGTCTTCCGAACCGAGGACGCGCTCGATCTCGTACGCCAGTCGCTCTTTCTTCAAGAAGTCGGCCATCAGGAAGTGAATTATTCGCTTGTTACCGGCAGCGAAGGCCCGATCCGCATCCAGTGCGATCGCCACCAATTCGGACAGGCGATTACCAATATTCTAAAGAACGCCTATGAAGCGACCGAGGCCAAGGCCCAGAATGCGGAGCCGGATTATCGCGGCAAAATCGTTGTTGTGGTCGAAGAAGACGAGGATGCGCTTCACGTCGCCATCGAGGACAATGGCATCGGTCTGCCGCAGGACCGTGATCGCATCCTCGAGCCGTATGTGACGAACCGCGAGAAGGGCACCGGCCTTGGCCTAGCGATCGTCAACAAGATCGTCGAGGAGCATGGCGGCGAGATGACCTTCTCCTCGCTCTACAGCGGCGGAACGCGCGTTGCGATGCGGTTTGCGCGCGATCCCCTCACGACGCCCGTAGAGGGCGCGCAATGATATTAAGCAAAGGGTAGCAGCCAATGGCGTTAGACATCCTGATCGTCGACGACGAACGCGACATTCGCGATCTTGTAGCCGGCGTGCTGAGCGACGAAGGCTACGAGTGCCGGACTGCCGGCGACAGTTCCAGCGCGCTCACGCAGGTCGACGAACGCCGGCCCAGCCTAGTCCTGCTAGACGTCTGGCTCCACGGGAGCCCCATGGATGGCCTCGAAGTGCTGGACGAGATTAAAAAGCGCGAACCCGATCTGCCGGTTATCGTGTTCTCCGGCCATGGCAATATCGATACGGCAGTAAGCGCAGTGAGCCGTGGGGCGGTCGACTTCATCGAGAAACCGTTCGAAGCCGAAAGGCTTTTGCACCTCGTCGGGAGGGCGACCGAAACCGAACGCCTGCGTCGCGAGAACAGCAGGTTGCGCGAAGGGATGGTCCAGAACGGCGAGTTCAACGGGAATTCGGCGGCGATCAATGCCGTGAGAGCCACTCTTAAGCGTGTTGCCAGCACGGGCAGCCGCGTACTCATCAGCGGTCCCGCCGGTACCGGAAAGGAGGTGGCTGCGCGCTTGCTGCACAGTTGGAGCCCGCGCGCCGACAAGGCGTTCGTCATCGTGAACTCGGCACGCATAACTCCTGAGCGGTTCGAAGAGGAGTTGTTCGGGGAGGAAGCTGACGGCAAGCTGGTGCGACCCGGACTGCTCGAGATGGCCGATGGCGGGACGCTCTATCTCGACGAAGTGGCGGACATGCCGCTTTCGACCCAAGCCCGTATTCTTCGGGTGCTGACCGAACAGAGCTTCGTGAGGGTAGGTGGCACGCGCCAGATCGGTGTTGATGTGCGGGTTGTTTCCTCGACGGCCCGTGATCTCGAGAAGGAAATGTCGGAGAAACGCTTCCGCGAAGATCTGTTCTACCGGTTGAATGTCGTTCCAGTCGAGGTGCCGTCGCTCTCGGAGCGGCGCGACGATATCCCCTCGCTGTCAGACACATTCTTCACCCATTACGCGGCGGAACAAGGTATCCGTCCTCCGACCATCAGTGAAGAAGCGATGGCGGCGCTTCAGGCTTACGACTGGCCCGGCAATGTCCGCCAGCTTCGCAATGTCGTCGAGCGCACCGTCATCCTCACCCCCCGCGAACAGCTCGAACAAATCGAAGCCGAAATGCTTCCCGAAGAAGTTCTCGGCGGAAAGCTCGGCGGAAATGGCGGGGTCGCAGCCCTGATGGGGTCGCCGCTGCGCGAGGCGCGCGAGAATTTCGAGCGCGAATATCTGGCGATCCAGATCAGGCGCTTCTCCGGCAATATTTCCAAAACCGCCAACTTTATCGGCATGGAACGCTCCGCCCTCCATCGGAAACTCAAATTGCTAGGAATGGCGGACAAGAAACCGGCGTCCGGCAAGGACTAGCCTTCTCAAATCCTGCGATCGCGCGCGGAAGATAATACAAAGATTGCGAAAATGCGTATGAAGGGCCACATTGACAGGGCGCGGCTCGGTGCGCGCATTATCGGGGGTGGTGGGCACCCCAGACTGCGGACCCGCTGAGGGTTGGCCAACGACGGAGAGACAGATATGTCCGAACGAACCCTCTCGGCGCGTCCGCGCCCAGAAAAGCCTTCGAGCGACAGCGGGGGACAGCGCAAAGGCAATCTTCAGGATGCCTTCCTCAACCTGCTGCGCAAGAACAAGACACCGGTCACGATGTTCCTCGTAAAGGGGGTCAAGCTTCAGGGTATCGTGACCTGGTTCGACAATTTCTCGATTCTTCTTCGCCGCGACGGGCAGTCGCAGCTGGTCTACAAGCATGCGATCAGCACGATCATGCCAGCGCAACCCGTCGATGCGGAGCAGTTTGCGAGCACCAATTCAAGCGCCAAGCAGCGTTTGCTGCAGGACGTTTTCCTCACTCGAGTACGCCAGGCTGAAGCGCAGGTGACTATGTTCCTTGTCAATGGCGTGATGCTGCAAGGCAAGATCGCGGCCTACGACCTGTTCTGCATGCTGCTGGAGCGTGACGGTTACGTCCAGCTGGCCTATAAACATGCGGTATCCACCATCCAGCCAGCCACCCCGGTCGATCTGACCGAGGAATGGGACGAGGACGACAGCTGAGTTTCGACGACGACCTGATGGGTGAGGTGTCGCGCGGTGCGCGGGCTCTCGTCGTGTGCCCTGACATCAGAGGCATGGCCTACGATCTCGATGCCGGTTCGCGTCTGGCCGAGGCGGAGGGACTCGCGCTCGCGATCGGAATTATCGTGGCGGAAAGCTTCGTGCTGTCGGTCAGGGAGGTACGTCCGAATCTCCTGTTCGGCGCAGGCCAGGTAGAAAACATCCGCATCGCCTGCGAACAGGAAGAAGCGGAACTGGTGGTGGTCGATAGCGCCTTAAGCCCGATCCAACAGCGCAATCTCGAAGAAAAGCTGGAGCGCAAGGTCATCGACCGCACCGGCCTGATCCTAGAGATTTTCGGCGAACGCGCGGCAACCGCTGAAGGTCGCCTTCAAGTCGAGCTCGCGCATCTGGACTATCAGCAGAGCCGTCTCGTTCGCAGCTGGACCCACCTAGAGCGCCAGCGCGGTGGTTTCGGGTTCCTCGGCGGCCCTGGCGAGACCCAGATCGAGGCCGACCGCCGGATGATCCGGCAACGGATGGGGCGGTTGCGCAAGGAACTGGAACAGGTCCGCAAGACACGCGGGCTCCATCGTGAACGGCGCGAACGTGCGCCGTGGCCAGTGATTGCTCTCGTCGGCTACACCAATGCCGGCAAATCCACGCTGTTCAATCGCCTGACCGGGGCTGAGGTGATGGCCGAAGACCTGCTCTTCGCCACACTGGATCCGACGATGCGCGCAATCGCTTTGCCGGGCGTGGAGAAGGCGATCCTGTCGGATACCGTCGGGTTCATCTCCGATCTCCCGACGCAGCTGGTGGCGGCCTTCCGCGCTACGCTGGAGGAGGTGACTGCAGCGGACGTGATCTGCCACGTGCGCGATATGTCCAACCCGTCGAGCGATGCGCAGAAGAAACAGGTGCTGCAGGTTCTCGCCGATCTTGGCGTAGCAGAGGAGCAGGGCGAGGGGAGTGAAATCCCGATCCTGGAGGTTTGGAACAAGCTGGATCTGCTGTCCGGTGCCGAGCGAATGGAGCTCGAAGAAGTTGCTGCCACAGACGAGGATGTAGTCGCGATTTCGGCGCTGACGGGGGAAGGGGTCGATGACTACCTGTCCCGCGTCGATGCTGTCCTTACGGCAGGCTCACGCGAGCATGAGATCACATTGGAGGCAGGCGAGGGCAAGGCTCTCGCCTGGTTGCACCAGCACGGTCACGTTCTCTCGGACCAGCCGGATGGTGAACACGGGCGGCGCAATCTGGTCGTTAAGCTGTCCGACAAGGAATACGGACGCTTTCTGCGTTTGCAGGACTAGGCTTTCGGGCTTCGCTCGACCGCTTTCACTTTTTGCCAGACGTCTTCCTGCTCATCGAGCGTAAGAGTAGAAAATTCGCGCCCCTTTGAACGGGTCAGGCGCTCCATGTCGCGAAAGCGCCGTTCGAATTTCGAATTCGAAGCCCGCAAGGCCTGTTCGGGATCTACTCCGTATCTCCTCACGATGTTGACCGCTACGAATAGAACGTCGCCCGCTTCGAGCAGGCGTTCATCATCGCTCTCCGCCTCATCAAGTTCGCCGAGTTCTTCCTGGAGTTTCTCGATCGGTCCGGCAGTTTCGGGCCAGTCGAATCCGGCACGTGTCGCGCGTTTCTGCAATTTGTAAGAGCGGAGGAGCGCCGGTAATGCATTGGCAACGCCATCCATCGCGCTGGTCGATCCACCGGCTTCGCGCTCAGCGGCTTTCAAATCTTCCCAGCGACTGTCTTCCATCACGCCGCCTTCGTCCCCGAAGATGTGCGGATGGCGGGCTTCCATTTTGTCCGAAATATCCCTGGCGACGTCGTCGAATGTGAACTGGCCGAGCTCTTCCGCCATCCGGGAATGGAAGACGACCTGGAACAGCAGATCGCCGAGTTCTCCGCGCAAGTCCGCCATGTCTTGACGCTCTATGGCGTCTGCGACTTCGTAAGCTTCTTCGATCGTATAAGGCGCAATCGTGGCGAACGTCTGGGCCGTATCCCACTCACAGCCGCGTTCCGGATCGCGCAGTCGCGCCATAATTGCGAGGAGACGATTGAGTTGAGCGGTCATGCAGACGAAGTAGCCCGACGGTTCTGTTGGTGGAAGAGCCGCAGCATAAGCCTTCCACCGAACGAATCAGATAGAACGATAATATATATTATGTAAAATCTTGAGGTGGTCGCTTGTTAGCTGACAATGTCGATCACGAGGATAACGATTGCGAAAATGCCAGCCCATGCCCCCGCCATGAACAACCCCTTGCGCCAATTGACGTCGCGGTTGGCAAATCCAGCGGCGATCAAGATGAGAAAGCCTGTCAAAGAGATCAGCGAAACGATCTGATATTCGTTCATGCCGACAGCTCCAAGCCATCGTAACCGACCAGCACGTTAGCAGGCACCTCGGCACACAAGCTCCGATAATCCATGCTTTTGTCCAGATGCGTCAGGACGGTTTTGCGTGCCTTTGTTTTTCGACCAAGTTCAAGCGCCATCTCCAGATTGGCATGCGTCGGATGCTTTTTCCGGCGAAGGCAATCGACCACGAGCAAATCCGCGTTCTGGAAACAGCGGAGCATCTCCTTCGTTATCTCGCTGAAATCGGTCGCGTAAACGAGCGAACGGCCGTCCGCCTCGAAGCGGAAACCGGTACTAGTCACTGGCCCGTGCGGCATCTCGACGTAATCGAAAGAAAAGCCTGCAACCAATGGTTTTTCGTTAATTTCTTTCAGTCCAATGAGCGTCGGGTACCCGAACTGTCCTTCGAAGACGTAATCGAACCTGCGGCGCAGGCGCTCGCAGGTCACCTTGCTTGCAAAACCAGGCAACGGATTGCTGCGGTCGTAACGCATAACGCGCAAGTCATCGATACCGTGGCAATGGTCGGCGTGATCATGGGTCCAGAAAACGGCATCGACCTTGTCGATATCGTTCGCCAGCAGTTGGCTCCGCAGATCGGTCGAGGTATCGATCAGGATTCGCTGACCAGCATCGTTCTGGACGATGATCGAAACACGGCTACGCCGGTTCCGCGGTTCGCCGGGATCGCATTCGCCCCAGTCGTTGCCGATCCGCGGCACCCCGGTCGAGGTGCCCGAGCCGAGCATCAGTAGCTTCACTGCGCTGCCTTGCTGAACAAGCTATAGAAATTCCGCGTCGTATAATCGGCGAGATCTTCCAGGCTTTCGCCGCGCAGATCCGCGAGGAATGCGGCAGTGTCACGAACATAGCCCGGCTCGCAGGATTTGCCGCGATGCGGGACCGGAGCTAGAAACGGACTATCGGTTTCGACCAGCAGCCGATCGCGAGGAATGGTCTTCGCAACCTCCTGCAAGTCCATGGCATTCTTGAAGGTTACGATGCCGGAGATCGAGATCGAGAGGCCCATTTCCAGCACACGTGCGCCAAACTCCGCCGAAGCGGTGAAGCAATGGATCAGCGCGGGGAAGGCCCCCTTCCGCAGCTCGTCTTCTAGAATTGCGAGCGTGTCGTGCTCCGCGTCGCGGGTATGAATGATGACCGGAAGCCCGGTTTCGCGTGCCACGTCGATGTGCATGCGGAACAGGCGCTGTTGCGCAGAACGGTCCGAATGGTCGTAATAGTAATCCAGACCGGTTTCGCCGATGCCGACGACTTTCCGGCTCATAGTAGCCTTGAGCAGTTCCTCCCGCTTGAGATCAACATGCTCGTCCGCATTGTGCGGGTGGATGCCTACACTGGCGAATATTTCGGGAGATTGCTCGGCCGTCCCCACGACCTGCGCCCATTCAGACCGCTTGGTGGAGATATTGAGGAATGCCGCGACCCCGGCGTCGCGAGCGCGATCGAGGATGGCAGCCTGATCATCGACCAAACCTTCGTATTCGAGATGGCAATGGCTATCGACTAGCATTATGCGGCCTCCGCTTCGGGGAGTTCGAGCCGAGGGAAAATTGGCGTGGGCTTTTCGATCTGTCGGCCGGAAGCCACATTGGCCGTGAACCAGCTTTGGTCGGCAAGTGCGTCGTAATCTCGCTGCTCTACGGGGACGCCGAGCTGATCGAGAACTGCCGCTGCTTTTTCTGGGACGACGGGCTGAATTGCGACGGCAAGGTCGCGGATCGCAATGAGCAAGGTCTGGAGCACAGCCTTCATACGCTCCGGATCGGTCTTCTTCAGCGCCCAAGGAGCCTGTTCGTCGACATACTGGTTGCAGGCGAAGACCGCGCGAAGCCAGGCGTCGATCCCAACCGAGAAATTCAGCGCCTCGAATTCCTGCGGCAACGTGACGGCACAAGCCTCGTGAACCTTTGCGAGCAGCGCCTTATCGTCTCCTGATTGCGCGAAAGCTTCCAGCCTTCCGTCCATGTTCTTCGCAACCATCGACAGCGTCCGTTGCGCCAGATTGCCGAAGCTATTGGCGAGCTCGGCATTCACTTTTGTCACAAGAGCTTCTGCGGAATAGCTACCGTCCTGTCCGAAGGTAACCTCGGCCATCAAAAAGTAGCGGAGAGCATCGACACCGAAAGTCTCGGCCAATTCCATCGGATCGGTGACATTGCCGGCCGATTTCGATTCCTTGACGCCGCGATTCAGCAGAAAACCGTGGCCAAACACCTTCTTCGGTAGCGGCAGATCGGCGCTCATCAGGAAGGCGGGCCAATAGATCGTGTGGAAACGAACGATGTCCTTGCCGATCAGGTGGAGGTCGGCAGGCCAGAATGTGTCCCACAACTCGCCGCCGTCTGGATAGCCGAGACCGGTGATGTAGTTCGTCAGCGCATCGACCCAGACATACATCACGTGCCCGTCGGCCCCGGGAACCTTTACACCCCAGTCGAAGCTCGTGCGGCTGACCGAAAGATCCTGCAATCCGCGCTCGATGAAGGCGATCATTTCATTGCGGCGGCTTGTCGGCTCGAGGAAGCCCGGCTTCTGCAGCAATTCCAGCAGCGGCTCGGCATAGCTCGACAAACGGAAGAACCAGCTTTCCTCCTCGGTCCATTCGACCGGCGTCCCTTGGGGAGACAGCTTTTCGCCCCCTTCCCCTTCGATCAATTCCTTCTCGTCGTAATATGCCTCGTCGCGGACCGAATACCAACCTTCGTAACGATCGAGGTAGAGATCGCCCTTTGCCTCCATCGCTTCCCAGATCGCCTTGCTCGCGCTGTGGTGATCGGCGTCGGTCGTCCGGATAAAGCGGTCGTACGAGATATTCAGAACGTCGAACAAATCCTTGAAGGCAGATGACATTTCGTCCGCCAGCTCGCGCGGAGTCTGGCCGAGGTCGCGAGCCTTCTGGGCCATTTTCAGGCCGTGTTCGTCCGTGCCGGTCTGGAAACGGACTTCACGCCCGCGCAGACGCTGGAAACGCGCCATCACATCGGCAGCAATCGTCTCGTAGGCATGTCCGATGTGGGGCTTGCCATTCGGATAGTGGATCGCAGTGGTTATATAATAAGGGTCAGACATTGGCCCGCTCGCTAGCCGTAGCCGCCTTGGCTAGCAAGGTGCCGATTTCCATGGCGAGCAGTCCGGCATCGAAATTATAGGTCGGCTGTTCGCCGGTGAGGCGGACGAGTTCGCTATGCGCGTCGATAAACGCGAGAGGAGATTCCGATTCCGATTCCAATCTGTCGGTCAGCGCCGAACGCGCAAGGTCGAGGACGGCCTGCAAGCGCTCGCGATCCGGACGCGCGCCGATCGCGCCGGCGAGTTGGCCTCGCAACGCGAAATCAGGGTCACCGGTTTCGAGAATCTTCCCCATCAGCATGGCCGCCTTGCCCAGATCGAGTTCGACGAATGACAGGGCGGCACCGGGCGAGCCGGCCGCTGCGGCAATGGCTGCGTCTCGCGTCGACTGGTTGGCCTCTGGTGCGAGTTCGGCGAGCAGCGAAGCCATCGCCCCGTCCGGGACGACCGGAAAACGCAAGACCCGGCAGCGCGAGCGAATGGTCGGCAACAGGCGCGCGGGGCTATGCGCGACAAGAAGGAAGTACGTGCCCTCGGGCGGCTCCTCCAAGCTCTTGAGCAACGCATTGGCTGCATTGCGCTCGAGATCGTCCGCCGGGTCAATGATAATGACCCGGCGGTTGCCCGCCGTCGGCCGAGTGGTCAGCCGCTGCTGCATCCTCCTCACCTGGGCGATGCGGATGCTGCGCGCGAGTTCGAACGATTTGCCGTCGGCGCGCTTGCGTTCTTCCTTTTCGTCCTTCGGGTCATGTGTGAGCAAGAGGATATCGGGATGGTGCTCCAGGCCAGCCGGCGCGTCGAGCAGTTCCCGCGCGGCCGCCGCCGCGAAGCTCGCTTTACCCACGCCCCTTCGGCCCGCGAGCAACCAAGCGTGATGCATCCGGCTGCCTCTACCGGCTTCGCGCCACTCTCGCCACGCGTCCTGATGTCCGAGGAGCATCAGCGACCTTCGTCAAGCAGAGGCGAGAGTGCTTCAAGTACGCGGGCGTGAACGTCCTCCTTCGAACCGGAACCATAGATCAGTGCGAAACGGTCGGGCTCCTGTACTGAGAAGTCACGAAATGCCGCATTGACCGACGCATGATATTCTGCCGCTCTTCCACCGATGGCGTCGGACAATCCGCCGTCCCGTTCGGTCAAGCGTCGGTCGACCTCCGCCGCGTCTGCATCAATGACGAGCGTCATGTCGGGCAAGAGACCGTCGCTCCCGATATTGTGCAGTTCGCGCACGATCTCGTCTCCGAGTTCTCCCGCCACGCCCTGATATGCCCTGCTCGAATCCACAAACCGGTCGCAGATGACCCAACGCCCTTCTTGCAGTGCAGGCCGGATAAGCCGCGCAACATGATCTGCCCTTGCGGCCGCGAAAAGCAGCGCTTCGGCTTTCTTCGTCCAGCCCTCGCCCGGCGGGTCGAGCAGCAAGCCCCTGATAGCTTCGGCGCCCGATGTGCCACCCGGCTCGCGCGTAAGACAGGTCGCGACACCCTGCGCCTCGAGCGCCTCTGCAAGCAGGCGGGCTTGGGTGGACTTACCCATGCCCTCCCCGCCCTCGAAAGCAATGAAGCGTCCTCTCGTCACGATACCCAACCGGCAAAGCCATTGACCAAGCGCTGGACCGGGCCGGCAACCTCGACGTCCTGCTCCGCATAGAGAGGGATGCGGCTCTCGGGCATGCCTTCGATGCCAACGACCAAATCCGCGATCCGCTCGCCTTCGCTGACAGGCGCGCGGATGGGGCCTTCATAACGAACCGAAAGCGTCACCTGAGGATCTTTCCCGCGCGGAATGGCAATCCGGACCGGACCTCCGGTACGCAGGCCGACTGATCGCGCTGACCCTTCCTGCACGCGTGCGTTCGCGATCCGTTGCTCTGCCGAAGCGAGCAGCCTGCTATCGAAGGAATTGAAACCCCATTCGATTAAGCTGCGTGCAGCCTCGTTCCGCACGGTGCCGCGTGGACTGCCTGCAACGACCATGATGAGCCTTTGGCCGTCGCGTTCAGCTGAACCGAGAAAGCCATAGCCCGCCTGGTTCGTGAAGCCGCTCTTGATCCCGTCGGCTCCGCGCACGACGCCGGTAATAGGATCGTGGTTGCGCTGGGCGATTCCGTTGTACTCGAAACCCGTCGCCCCGAAAAAATGCGCGTATTTCGACGGATGGCGCGCGATCATCGTCTGGCCGAGCAGCGCCAGATCGCGCGCAGTTGTGAATGTGCCGCCTTCGTCCATCCAACCGTTTGGCGTGCCGAAGCGACTGTCTTTCATACCGATTTCGCTGGCCTTGTGGTTCATGGCAGCAAGCCAGTCCTCCAGCGTACCCGCTGCACCTTCGGCCAGAACGATAGACCCGTCGTTCGCAGAGATGGTGGTGATACCGTGCAGCAGGTCGTCCACAGTGACCCGCGCATTGGCGGGCAGGAACATGGTCGAGCCGACGCGGTGCCATTTGCGGAATGTTTCTGGGCGGATCGTGTAAACCTGTTGTGGGAAGAGCCTGCCCTCCTCCATCCACTCGAAAGCGAGGAAGGTGGTCATGGTTTTCGTAATCGAGGCGGGCATGAACCGGCGGTCGGCCTCGCGCGAGAACAGCACCTGGCCGCTCTTGGCATCCATCAGATAGGCAATCGGTGCCGCTTCAACGCTGGGGATCGCCGGTTTTGTTTTGGGTTGAGACTGCTGGGCTCCTGCCGTCATCGGAAGTGCAAGGGCCAGTGCCGAAAGAAAAGTCAGGTATTTGCGCATGCGGCTCCTGCAGGCCGGATGCGGACCGACCGGCTACTCTGCGGTTTGGATCAAGGTATCTCTATAGCCTTCGCCCTGCAGCTTTGCGAGCGCTTGCGCGGCCTTTTCCCTACCCGAAAACGGACCGACGCGAACGAGGCTGAGCGAGCCGCTCGGCGTGATGAAGCCCCCGACCTTCTCGGCGAGGCGCTCTGCATTCCCGCGCACTGAGAACGCACCTAGTTGTACGACGAACCGGCCCCTATTTAAAGGCCCCGGGAGGGCGAGATGGGACCGCTCCGTATTGTCCACTGCAGGTACTGGGTCCGGCTCGACAATTTCAACTGCATCCGCTTCTTCGCCATTATTCGCAGCGCTCGTTTGCGTTGCCACGGCCGGGCTTTCGCCAGGAGCCGGCAAGTCCGCACTGGGATCGATGACCGCGATGGTGACTGCATCTGGCTCTCTCCCGCTGACTGCATCTTGCCGTGGATCGCGCAAGGATGCGGAGCCGGCATCCGGCAGCCGCCGCTTGAGTACCTCGACGAGACTGGCGGGCGTGTCCATGCGAAGCGGCGCTTCCTCGCCCTGTCGAAGCATCGCGCGATGCTCTTCGGGCGGATTGACCCGCCGCATACGTATCGGAGTGCCGTCAATCGCACCAAGTTGCGCGAGAGCGCCGGGTGACAGCGCAAGAAGCCGATCTGTCGTCATCGGGCCCCGGCGTTCGAGCCGAACGAGGATCGTCCGACCGGTGTCCAAAGAGGTCACCTCGACATAACTCGGCAGAGGCAAGGTCTTGTGCGCCCCGGTAATCTTGCTGCCGCCATCTCCATCGGCTGCGATATATCCGACGCGGTCGTAATTCATCGTATCGATGGGCGTAAATGTTTCGCCGTCGACCAAGTACGGATCACCTAGAACTATCGGGTAGTCAGCCGCTGGCCCTGTCTGTGTACCCGCCGCTCCCTGAGCGTAAACGGCGAGGGGCATCCCTGCCGCACCCATCGAGAGCGCGACACAGAAAACTCCGAACCTATTGGGCAATTTCATCTGCCAGCAGCCCCACACTCATCGCATAATAATTCGAACAGTTATATTCGAGGATCGCGCGATAATTTGAGGTTAAGAACCACGCAGGCGAGCCTGGGCCGTCAGGCTGGAACAGCGTCACCAGCGTGTCTGGCGCTAGTGCACGTTGGGGCTGGACGCCGAGCGCTCGCCATTCGGCGACGGTCTTGTACACGCTGTGCCGCTCATGCACTCGGTTACATACAGGCGCATCGATGGTGGTGCGATAGGCGGAGACATCTAACCCATTGGGGACCGACACACGAACACCCCACGGTTGCCCCGCGCGCCAGCCGGAATCGCGGAAGTAGTTCGCGATGGAAGCGAGGGCGTCGGTACCATTGTTCATGATGTCGGCGCGCCCGTCGCCATCACCGTCGGCAGCCAGGCGGAGATAGACCGAGGGCAAGAACTGTGGGTTACCGAAGGCACCGGCCCAGCTGCCCTTGAGCTCGCTGCGCGAATAGCCCTTGTCGGCCACCTTCATCAGGGCGACCCATTCACCGGCGAAAAGGTCGCGGCGACGCCCTTCCCATGCCAAGGTTGCTAGAGCCTGCGAGAGATCGAACCCGCCCTTTACGGCGCCGTATGCCGTTTCGTGTCCCCAGATCGCCACGAGTATTTCGGCCGGTACTCCGTACTCGCTCTCGATGGCGCGCAGGCGCGAACGGTAATTCGCATAGGCTCGCTGACCGCCATTGATGCGGGCACTGTCCACATGCGTGGCGATATATGGCGCCAGCGGCGGATAGCCGGTGCTTGTTGGTGACCCCGGTTGCGACTGGTCGAGCTGGATTACGCGCTGGTTGGGTTCGAGACCGGCGGTCATGCGCTTGAGGGTGGCTTCGGAAACGCCTTCAGCGCGCGCCCGGGCGATCAGCAATTGCATATAGGCGTCGAACGACAAATCGCTCTGCGCTACGGCGGACGTTGCAGGTAGCGACAGAGCAAATGCGGCGGTGAGGGCGAGGATTTTCTTCAATGTCATGTCCCAATTCTCGCAGACGCGAGATGAATGGCAAGTGTCGGATTTTGCGCGGCCTCACGAAATGGAGCTTTACCGGTCGTGACAAGCAGGATGCTTGACGCTAGCTAGCCTTTCGCTCGCGGACAGGTGGCAGAGCGGTTGAATGCACCGGTCTTGAAAACCGGCAAGGGTGCAAGCCCTTCGTGGGTTCGAATCCCACCCTGTCCGCCAGCTAGTCCTTCTTCTTTTGGGGACCGCGAACCAGAGACTGATCGGCGCGCTGCGAGGCGGGATAATCCTCGGCCTCGACGCTCGATTGATTTTTCAAAGCGATGTGATCTTCAACGATGCCCCCATCGCGCTGTGCTTCTAGATCGTCTTCCTCGCCCTGCGGCTGATCGTCGATTTCATATTCCATGATCGGCTCCTCTGTACCGTAACGCATGAGAAGACAGTGGGTTGCAGCGTTTCAGTCGACCGAGAGCCGGTGTCGTGAGAGCGCCTCGTAATCATCGCGGCAGGCATCGGCGACCTGGGCGTATTCTCCGTCGAGCTGCGGCGTCTCATCGGGAGCTGAGCCGAAGCCGGTGGATGTGTTGACCTTGTCGTACCAATGCGCACCCCAGACGCCGTCTTCGGCGTGAGGGCCGGTTTCCCAAGACAGCATGGCCGGGTCCCACGGTATTTGGAGAGCTTTGCACAGGCGTCCAAGAACGCGAGCCGGATCTGCGAGAATGTCGTCCGAATCCACCACCGGAGGGATGTGGCCGGAGCGATCTCGCTCGAACTCGAAATGGCGCCGTAGCTGTGCGAACCCCAGCATCTCCGGGCGCCGCAATTCGTTCTTCTTGCGATAGCTCGCCACTACCCTCTCGGGGGCGCGGATGAGGAAAGCATGGCGATGCTCCGGCATGTCTTCGATCGAGACCGGGCCGACCATGTGATGGGGCATATGCTTTTGATACCAGATCGGTTTGTCGCCCGGTGCGGGCCCGGACTGTGCCTTAAGGATCGAATGCCAGTCGCAATCCATCGACTCGATCGTCTCGCGTCCGAGTGGATGATGTTCCCCACTTGTCTTCAGAAAGGCGCCATAGAAAGGCTCGTCGGAAACTGCGCAGTCGCCGCGCGCTCCGAAGCTGCGCATCATGGCGGTCGAGATGTTGCGGGGTCCGGACCACATCGCGATACGAATGGTCATGGGCGGTCCCTCGCTGCGACATCCTCTGCCAAGCGGTCGAGATAGATCTGCTGGAGGTGCTCGACGACAGGCCCGCGCTGTGCGGAGATCACGCGACCGTCGATCGTTCCCACCGGGGCAACACCGGCGAAGGTGCCGGTAGTGAAGGCTTCCGCAGCGCCGTAGACGTGCGTCAGCGAGAAGTTGCGTTCGCGTACCGTCATGCCAGCCTCCCTGGCGATCTCGATCACCACGCTGCGGGTGATCCCGTCGAGGCAATAGTCACCGCTGGAGGTCCAGACCTCGCCATCGCGCACGATGAAGAAGTGCGTCGAGTTGCAGGTCGCGACAAAGCCGTGCGGGTCGAGCATCAGGCCCTCGTCCGCCCCGGCTTGCGCGGCCTGGATGCAGGCGGTGATGCAGTTCAGCTTGCTGTGCGAATTGAGCATCGGGTCCTGCACGTCGGGATAGCCGCGACGCACATGCACAGTCGCCAGCTTCAGCATGCGCGTCGCCGTTTCCGGCGCGGGCTCCTTCCATTCCGGGATCATCACGATGGTCGCAGGGGTCACTACCACGCGGGGATCCTGATAGGGCGTGGAGCGGATGCCGCGTGTGACCATCAGCCGGATGTGGACGCCCTCCCCGTCCATGCCGTTCGCGTCCAGCACGGCGTAGAGCCGGCGCTCCATTTCCACGCGCGAAATGCCGATATCCATGTGGATCGCTTTTGCCCCGCGCCAGAGACGGTCTAGGTGGCGATCGAGGAAGGCGAGCCTACCGTGATGCAGGCGAATGCCCTCCCACACCCCGTCCCCCAGCATGAAGCCGCTGTCGAAGACGCTGATCCTCGCCTCGGGGCGGCGGTGGTGTTCGCCATTGATGTCGATCAGGACATTCTCGTTGCGCTCGTCGGCAACGTAGAGA
Source organism: uncultured Erythrobacter sp. (assembly GCA_947499095.1). Taxonomy (GTDB): domain Bacteria; phylum Pseudomonadota; class Alphaproteobacteria; order Sphingomonadales; family Sphingomonadaceae; genus Qipengyuania. Next base: position 148,572 of record CANMMR010000003.1, on the reverse strand, counting down.
TGTGTTCCGCGGGTTTCGGCGTCCATCAGTGGCCCCTCTTCAGGATTTCATCCATTTGCTCTCGCAGGATCGGATCCCACTCGGTGCGCAGTTCCTTGACTTTGGCGATCAGCGGCTCGTTCTGCTCGAAGGGGATGTCCATGTCGTACAGATCGGCGACTTCACGCATCGAGCTGCGGTCCATTTCCTCGAACGCATCGGTCGCCGCGCGTGCTTGCTGGCGATCCATGCCCAGGGCCTCGAATGCCGAGCGCCCCATGCGCAGCGAGCTGTCGTAGGTCTCGCGGATGATGTCGCGGCAACCATAGGCCCACAGCTCGTAGACGTGGTTGCGGTCGATCGCCCGCGCGGTCACGTGCAGGTTCGGGAAGTTGGCGATCGCGTATTTGACCAGGCGGTCGATCTGCTCCTTCTCGTCGAGCGCGACGACGAGCAGCTTCGTCTTGTCGATACCCGCCGAGGCCAGCAGGTCGGGCCGCGTCGCATCGCCGAAGTAGCTGCGGAAGCCGAACTTGCGGACCATCTCGAGCTGCTTGCTGTCGTAGTCGATCACCGTGGTGGAGTAACCCGCGGCCTGCAACATACGATCGACGATCCCGCCGACCCGGCCGCGCCCGGCGATAATGACCTGGTTCTCCTCCTCGATCGTGTCTGCCTCCGCCTGCTGGCCAGTGCAGTTGGCGCGCGCCACGACCTTGTCGTAAAGGATGAAGAGCAGTGGCGTGACCAGCATGGTCAGCGCCACGACGAGCAGCAGGAGGTCGGCCATCGCCTGGTCGAACACGGCATTGCCGACTGCGAAAGCGATCAGGACGAAGGCGAACTCTCCCGCTTGCGGCAGGCTGAGCGCGAATAGCCAGAGCGCCTGTCGCCGCAGTCCGTAGCTGTAGCCGACCAGCAAGAGCACTGCCAGCTTGGCGAGGATGGTCACCGCCGCCCAGAACACCACTTCGCCGATCACTCCGGCCGCGAGCCCGAAGTCGATCCCGGCGCCGACGGTGATGAAGAACAGGCCGAGGAGCAGGCCCTTGAAGGGATCGATGTCGCTTTCGAGCTCGTGTCGGTATTCGCTCGTCGCCAGCACGACACCGGCGACGAATGCTCCCAGCGCCGGTGAGAGGCCGACGAGCGACATCAGCAGGGCGATACCGATCACTACGACCAGCGCCGCCGCAGTGAAGAGCTCGCGCAGATTGGCTGCAGCGATGTAGCGGAACAGCGGACGGATGGCGTAGATGCCGATGGCGACGACGGCCGCGACTGCGGCGACGCGCGACAGGCCGGCGAGCCAGACCGGCATCGGCTCGGTCAGGTCGATGCCGCCATGCGCGCCCTCCCCGCCGTGCCCCGCCGAGGCAGCGCTGTAGAGCTCCGGCATCGCCAGCAGCGGCAGCAGTGCCAGGATCGGAATCACCGCCACGTCCTGCACCAGCAGCACCGAAAAGCTGGCTTCGCCGCCTTCGCTGCGCAGCAGGTTCTTCTCGGTCAGCGTCTGGACGATGATCGCGGTGGAGGAGAGCGCGAGGATGAGCGCGATTGCCAGCGCGGTCTGCCACGGGTTCGCCGCGATCAGCCCGATCACGAAGATCGCGCCGGTCGTCAGCAGTACCTGTCCGCCGCCCAGCCCGACAAGCTTGCCGCGCATGTCCCACAGGCGCTTCGGCTCCATCTCCAGGCCGATGATGAACAGCATCATCACCACGCCGAACTCGGCGAAGACTTGCAGCGCCTCGACATCGACATTCAGCGCGCCAAGCAGCGGGCTGATCGCCATGCCGGCGAGCAGGTAGCCGAGCACAGAGCCGAGCCCGAAGCGGCTCGCCAAGGGGACGGCCACCACGCCAGCGACGAGGAGCAGGAAGGCGAGGATCAGGAAGCTGGTCATCGCCTTCCCCTAGCTTCCCGCCCTAGATGTGCAACGCTCTGCCGTAGCTCGCCAGCACGCTCTCGTGCATGCTCTCGCTGATCGTAGGATGCGGGAAGACCGTCTGCATCAGCTCCGCCTCGGTCGTCTCCAGCGTCTTGCCGACGACGAAGCCCTGGATCATCTCGGTCACTTCCGCGCCGACCATGTGCGCGCCCAGCAGCTCGCCTGTCTTCGCGTCGAACACCGTCTTGCAGAAGCCCTCTGCCTCGCCCAGCGCGATCGCCTTGCCGTTGCCGATGAAGGGGAAGGTGCCCGCCTTGACCTCGTGGCCCGCTTCCTTTGCCTTCTCCTCGGTCAGGCCGACGCTGGCGATCTGCGGGTGGCAATAGGTGCAGCCCGGGATGTTGGCCCGGTCGAGCGCGTGCGGGTGGAGGCCTTTCACGCCCAGCTCGGTCGCGATGGCTTCGGCGGCGGTCACGCCCTCGTGGCTCGCCTTGTGCGCCAGCCACGGACCGGGGGTGCAGTCTCCGATGGCCCACAGGCCCTTCGACCTGGTGCGCCCCATACCGTCGATCTGGATGAAGCCGCGGTCCATTTCGACCAGCTTGTCGAGGCCGATGCCTTCCGTGTTCGGCAAGATACCGATGGCCACGATGCAGTGGCTGAACTCGGTCTCGCCGACCTTGCCCTTCGCATCCTTGATCTTCGCCGTCACGCCCTTGTCGGAGACCTTGAGGTCCTCGACGCCGGCATCGGTCATGATGGTCATGCCCTGCTTGGTCAGGTTCTTCTCGAGGAAGGCGGAGACGTCCTTGTCTTCCACCGGCACGATCCGGTCGAGCATTTCGACCACGGTCACGTCCGCGCCCATGTCGTTGTAGAAGCTGGCGAACTCGATCCCGATCGCGCCGCTGCCGATCACCAGCAGCTTCTTGGGCATTTCGGGCGGGGTCATGGCGGTGCGATAGGTCCACACACGTTTGCCGTCCGCCTTGGCGAAAGGCAGGTCGCGGGCGCGGGCACCGGTCGCCACGATGACATGCTTCGCGGTGAGCTTTTCCTCCCCCTTTTCGCCCTTGACGGTGAGGCTGGTCGGGCCGGTCAGTGCGCCCTCCCCCATATGCACGGCGATCTTGTTCTTCTTCATCAGGTGCGTGACGCCCTGGTTGAGCTGCTTGGCGACGCCGCGGCTGCGCTTCACCACCGCTTCGAGATCGGCTTCGATCTTGCCCGCAACCTTCAGACCGTAATCGCCCGCATGCTCCATGAAGTGCTTGATCTCGGCAGAACGCAGCAGCGCCTTGGTCGGGATGCAGCCCCAGTTGAGGCAGATCCCGCCGAGCAGCTCGCGTTCGACGATGGCGGTCTTTAGCCCCAGCTGTGCGCAGCGGATCGCGGCGACATAGCCGCCGGGTCCGCTGCCGAGCACGATTACGTCATATTGAGTGTCAGCCATGATTCGCCTCTGGTATCTCTCGTTTCGTCTCAGACATGGACCGGGTGTTACACAGTCCAGGCGGGAAAATTTTTCGGGATCGCGAGCGGGTGATTTCGGCTGATTTCATGGAGGGGCGAGCGGCGATCATGCGCTCCGTCTGCCATGAACGGCCCTGTGTAGGACAGGCTCACGCCCACTTGCCTCCAGCCGCGCGAACCGGGCGCGGTTTGTCGTCGTCGCCCAGCATCACGAATTTGAAGGTGCCGCTCGCCACCTTGGTCTCGGCCTCGCCATTGCGCTCGCGGGCAATGGCTTCGGCGGCGATGGTCAGCGAGGTGTTGCCGGTAGCAAGGATCTCGCAATAGACCGACAGCTCGTCGCCCACGGCCATTGCGCCGGGGAAGGCGAAATTACTGGCCGAGACGACCACCGCCTTGCCCTGCCCCTCGCGGCTCGCGAGCGAACCTGCGCCGAGCGCCATCTGGCTCATCAGCCACCCGCCGAACACCCCGCCATAGGGGTTGAGGTCGGTCGGCATCGCCGTGACGCGGATGAGAGGGGAGCGGTCAGGCATCGAAAACAACCGATTGGAAAGCCACGAAGTAGAGGCAGAGAACGACGCCCCATAATAAAGGGAACGACGGCCTTGGCGAAATGAGCGCGCTAGTGATTGTAGCAACCGAGAGCGCCACCATTGCGACCAATCCAGAAACTAGTGCCAGGAAACTAAGCGACCAAGGGAGGCCAATGCTCCCGATAACGAGCGCGAAAACAGCATACGACAAGCTAAAGAGTAATCCAGTCGCGCCGACCAAAAGCGCACCCGCACGGACCAACCAATGCGAGATTGTGCTCAAACCACGAGCCCCATCGGGTTCTCGCACAGCTGCTTGAACGCCTCCATCAGTTGCGCGCCATCCGCACCGTCGATTGCACGGTGGTCGAAGGAGCCGCTGGCGGTCATCACGGTCGCGACCTGAAGGGTGCCGTCGACCACATAGGGACGCTGCTCGCCCGCGCCGACGGCCATGATCATGCCCTGCGGCGGGTTGATGACCGCGTCGAATTGCTTGATGCCGAACATGCCGAGGTTGGACAGGCTGGCCGTGCCGCCCTGGTATTCGTGCGGTTGCAGCTTGCCCTCGCGCGCTTTCTCCGCAAGCTCCTTCATCGAGGTGCTGATCGCGGCGAGGCCCTTGGTATCCGCTTCGGTGATGATCGGGGTGATGAGGCCGGTCGGCGCGGCAACGGCCACGGAGACATCGGCGCGCTTGTAGCGATGGATCGTGTCGCCCTGGAAGCTGACGTTGCATTGTGGCACGCGCATTAGCGCGCGGGCCAGCGCCTTGATCAGCAGGTCGTTGACCGACAGTTTGACCCCGTCTGCCTCCAGCCCCGCGTTCAGCTGCTTGCGCAAGTCGAGCATCGCATCGAGCCGCACGTCCACGGCGAGGTAGTAATGCGGGACCTGCTGCTTGCTCTCGGTCAGGCGGCGCGCGATGACCTTGCGGACATTGGTAAGCTTTTCTTCCTCGTAAGGCGCACCGTATTCACTTTCGGCCGGCGTCTTGCTGGGGGTTCGCGGTTCGGCCATTTCGGCGGTTGCGTCCTGCTTTGCAGGAGCCGCTGCCTTGCCGCCTTCCGCGCCTTCGACATCGGCCTTCACGATGCGGCCGCGCGGGCCGGAGCCGGTGACGCTGGCGAGATCGACGCCCTTCTGCTCGGCGATGCGGCGCGCAAGCGGCGAGGCGATGATGCGCTCGCCGCTATCGTCTTTCGGCGCAGCGGGGGCCTTTTCGCCGTTCGTCACCCCAGCGGAAGCTGGGGTCGCTTTCTGTTGCGCGGCTTCATTAGCGGTCCCAGCTTTCGCTGGGACGACGTCCTTCTTTTCGGACTCCTTCTGAGCCGGGGCGGAATCCGATTCTTCGCTGTCCGCATCCCCATCCGGAGCAGCCGCGGCTGCCTCGTCCAGATCTTCACCCTCTTCGGCAAGCATCGCGATCACCGTGCCGACCTTCACACCCTCGCTGCCCTCGTTTACCGCGATCGAGGCGATGGTGCCTTCGTCCACGGCTTCGAATTCCATCGTCGCCTTGTCGGTTTCGATCTCGGCCATGATGTCGCCGGCTTCCACCTTGTCGCCCGGCTTCACCAGCCATTTGGCGAGCGTGCCCTCCTCCATGGTGGGCGACAGGGCGGGCATCTTGATCGGCGTGGGCATGTTTACGTTACGTCCTCGCTGGGGAGAGAGTTCGCTGGCACCTCTGGCCAAAATGGCACGGGCAAGCAAGGTCCTTGCGCAGAATACGAATTACAAGATAGGCCCGCGTGCGAGAGAGGGGACTTTGGATGCGTATCTATCTGGTCGTGATGGACGAAACGGAGGAGGCGAAGCGGGCACTGCGCTTTGCCAGCCTGCGCGCCTACAAGACCGGGGGGACCGTCCACATCCTGGCGCTGGTCCCGCAGCAGACCTTCAATGCCTTCGGCGGGGTGCAGGCGACGATCGAGCAGGAAGCGCGCGACCGGGCGGAGGTGATGGCCAATTCCGCCGCGGGCAATATCTTCGGCGAGATGGGCAAGATGCCGACCATCGCCGTGCGTCCCGGTCCACCGGCCGACGTGATCCGCAAATATATCGAGGAGCACGGCAATATCGCCGCGCTCGTGCTGGCGACGAGTGCGGAGGGCAATTCCGGCCCGCTCGTCAACCATTTCGCGGCGACTGCGGGCAATCTGCCCTGCCCGCTCTACCTGATCCCCGGTGGCATTTCGAAAGACGAGCTGGACGCGCTGGCCTGACCGCTCAGGTCAGCGTGCCGCGCGTCGGATAGCCCTTCTCGATCGAGTAGGTCAGGCCTTCGAGCAGATCGTCGAGATCCGGCCGCGTGAACGGCGCGCTCTGGACCACGGCCAGATGCAACGTTCCGTCGGGCTTCACCAGGAACAGGCCGGGTTCGGAAAACACGTCCGGCTCCTCGCTGCCGTCGCGCTTTTCGCTGATGTAGAGGCCCCATTCGCGGGCCTTTTCCTCGGTGAGTGAATGCGCGATAGGCAAGTCGTGGGTCTCCCAATCCTCATGCGCCACGGCGGCGCGCTCGGGGCTGTCCATGCTGACCGAGAACACGTTGATGCCCTTGTCGGTGAAGTCGGACAATCGCCCGCCGAGCTCGGTCAGGTACTTCTTGCAAATCGGACAATGCTTGCCGCGATAGAACACCAGCATGGTGTAATTCTCGGGCTCCTGCTTCGACAGTTCGAAGCGGGCATCGATGGTCAGCGGCAGGTCCAGATCGGGCACTTTCTGGCCGGGGATAAGCTGGGGCATGATGCCTTTAGAGCATCAATGACCCCTGCCCCGGCCCGTTCCGAAGCTACTTCTTGCGGCCCTGATGGCGGATGTTCCCGGGCCGCCCACGCTTCCCCTGAGCGTGTTTCTGACGGGGTGCACCCTTGCCTTTCTTGGGCCCGCTCTTGGGAGCACCCTTGCGCTGGTGCGAGCGCTTCTTCGGTTCCGCACGATTGCCGCGACTTTCGACGCCTTGCCCGTCGCTGTCGGGCACTTCGAACTTGAGTGCGCCGGTCAGCGCATTGGCCTCGGCCAGCTTCAGCTTCAGCCGGTCGCCGACGGCGTATTCGGTGCCGCTCTTCTCGCCGACCAGCTTCTGGGCCTTCTCGTCGTAAGTGAAATATTCTCGGCCCAGCGTGCTGACCGGGACCAGCCCGTCGCCCCCAAGCTTGTCGATGGTGGCGAAGAAGCCGAAGCCCTGGACGCCGGTAATTCGTGTGTCGAAGGTTTCGCCGACGCGGCCCGATAGCCATGCCGCGACGTAGCGGTCGATTGTATCGCGCTCCGCCTCCATGGCGCGCCGTTCGGTCTGGCTGATGGCGTCGGTGATCTGGCTGAGCGCTGTCTTGTCGCGGTCGGACAGGCCCGAGCCTTCCGGCAGGTCCAGCTTCGGCTTCGACTTCGGTTGCTCGAGCTTGTAGGCATCCACCAGCGCGCGGTGGACCAGCAGGTCGGCATAGCGGCGGATCGGCGAGGTAAAGTGCGCATAGCTGCCCAGCGCCAGGCCGAAGTGCCCCGCGTTGGCCGGCCCGTAATAGGCCTGCGTCTGGCTGCGCAGCACCGCTTCCATGATCAGCGCCTTTTCCGCCGGATCGGAAATGTCCTTCATCATGCGATTGAAGAGGCCCGGCGTAATGACCTGACCCATGGCGAACTTGCGGCCCTGGCTGGCGAGATATTCCTTGAACGCGAGCAACTTCTCGCGGCTCGGCGTTTCGTGGACGCGGTAGACGACCAGCGCGTTTTTCGCTTCCAGTGCCTTGGCCGCGGCGACATTGGCGGCGATCATGAAGTCCTCGACGACGCGGTGCGCATCGAGCCGTTCGCGCACGGCGATTTCCTCGATCACGCCCTCGTCGTTCAGCTTTACCTGCCGCTCGGGCAGATCGAGATCGAGCGGATCGCGCGCCTCGCGGGCCTTGTAGAGCAGCTCCCATGCGCCCCACAAGTTCTGCAGGTAGTCCGGCGCGTCGCCAGCATCGATGGCCGCCTGCGCGTCCTCGTAAGCGATGTTCTTCGCCAGCCGCACGATGGCGCGGGTGAAGCGCCAGTCGGTGACCTTGCCCTCGGGGGAGATGCGGATGTGGCAGACCATGGCCGCCCGATCGACATCCTGCTTCAGGCTGCAAACGTCGGCGCTCAGCACCTCCGGAAGCATCGGCACGACGCGGTCGGGAAAATAGACCGAATTGCCGCGCTTTCTCGCCTCGCGGTCGAGCTGGCTGCCGGGGCGGACGTAATAGCTGACGTCGGCAATCGCGATGATCGCACGGTAGCCGCCCTTGCCGTCCGGCTCGGCCCAGATGGCATCGTCGTGGTCGCGCGCGTCGGCGGGGTCGATGGCGACTATGGACACATCGCGCAGGTCCTCGCGGTGATCCTCGCTGAGCGGAAGATCGACCGCGCGCTCTGCCTCTTCGATGACTTCGCGCGGAAAGATATGCGGGATGCCGTGCTTGGCGATGGCGATCAGGCTGAAGGCCTTGGGCGCCAGCGGATCGCCGACGACCTCGACCACCTTGACCTTGGAGCGCGGGGACTTGCCCATGCGCTCGGCCAGCACGAGCTCGCCGACCTCGGCGTCGCCGACATCGCCGATGGGCGAGGAATCGCGCACCTTCTTGTCGACGGGTGCGAGCCAGTAATTGCCGCTGCCGTCCTTCTCCACCACGCCCATCAGGCCTTCGGTGCGGGCGGGCAGCTTCTTGATCGGCGTCGCGCGCCAGCCGCGTTCGGTTTCCTCATTGCGTGCAAGAATGCGATCGCCGCGCTTGAGCGCCGCCATCTTCTTGCTTTCCTTGACCATCAGGCGCGGCGGCTTTTCCTTGCTGTCGGGCGCCCAATTTTCTGGTTCTGCAACCGGTTCCCCGTCCTCGATGGCGACGATCTTCAGCACCGTGACCTTCGGTACGCCGCCCATGCGGTGGTAGGCGGTGCGCTTGCCATCGATCAGGCCTTCTTCGGCCATGTCCTTTAGGCGCTTCTTCAGCGCGATCTTTTCCTGCCCTTTGAGGCCGAACGCCTTGGCGATCTCGCGCTTGCCGGCGGGCGTTTCGGAGGTCTGGATGAATTCGAGTATCTGTTCGTTGCTCGGCAGGCCTCCAGCGTGTCGTGGTGCCTTCCGATGTTTGTTCTGTTTTGTCATGCGCGCCATATGGGGATGCGCTTACTCGGTTTCATCCTCTGGCTGCTCGACAGGTTGGAAAGCGCCGCCCGGAACAGCGCTGGCGTATGGCGAGCAATAGCTGCCGGATGCACAGGCCCGGACCCCGAACAACCAATCATCGCCGCGCAATGGGGCGGTATAGCTGTATTCAGTATCCTCTTCGGCGTTTACAGGCCCGTCGCGATACACGATGGCCGCATCGTCGCGCCAATAGGATTCATCGGTCCGACGTTTCGCGACCGCATAGGTTCCTGCACCGGGCACCGACTGCCATGTTATCTCGGTATCGACGCGCACGGCGGCATCTGCCGTCGGTTCCGGCGGCATCGGCGCATTGGCCAGCGCATGCAGCGCCCGCACATTCAGCTGCGATGCGCGGGTCAGGTAATCGAAATCCAGCTCGTCAACGGTATCGCCATATGTCACGCCGTCTTCGGTACGCAGGTCCTGATGCTGGTGCTCGTAGTCCTCGACTGCCACGGTAATGCGAACGGCCGGGTACCCCTTGTCCAGGAACGGTATCTGATCGCCGCCGCGCCCCATCCGGTCGGTGCGCCAGATTTGCCGCACCTGCATACCGTCGGGATGCTTTTCGGCGAGCTCCGCCAGCCAGCGCGATAGGTTGCGGCCCGGGCTGTCGTTCTCGCCGCCGAAGCGACGCTGGAGCGCGCGCAATCGCGCGGTCGAGTCCGCGCGCAACCCCTCCGAGAACACGCGCACGTGTTTGGCATCGCACACGCCGTCGGAGCCGCAGCTATTGCCGATCATGTCGTTGTTGAGCACCGCCTTGACGGTCAGGCCCTCTGCCTCGACCCAGTCGGCGAGGATTTGCGCCCCGTAGAGCCCCTGTTCCTCTCCGGTGAGCAGCGCATAGACGATCGTCGAAGGATATTCGCGCTGCGAGAGGATCCGCGCAGCTTCGAGGATCATGACGCTGCCAGATCCATCGTCGTTCGCACCCGGCGCATCGTCGATGGCATTCAGCGGATCGGTCACGCGGCTGTCGTAATGGCCCTGTACGATAATGATCTCGTCCGGCCGTTCCGTCCCGCGCTGGATGGCCACCGCGTTGCGAACGAGCGTCGGCTCGGGAATACGTCGCCCGTCGGCTTCCACGATCCGCTCGACCGATTGCACGTCGAGGCAATTGCCGCAGTTCGCGCCGATCCTGCGGAATTCGTCGAGCGCCCAATCGACCGCGGCTCCGATTCCGCGTTCCGGATCGGTCTGGCTGGACAAGGTATGCCGCGTTCCGAAGCCGACGATGGTGTCCATATCGGCGCGCAGGCGATCTTCCGACACCTCCAGCGCCGGATCGGCTTCCTGTGCTGCGAGCGGAGTGGTGGCAAGGAGGGCGGCGATAAGGGCGAACTTTCTCATGACCGAAGCTCTCGGCCAAAGCCGCCGCCAAATCAAGCTAGTAAGCCTTCGCCAGCAGGACGCGCTCGACAGCCGGTTCGCCAGTGAAGATGCACGCGCCATCGACCGGCGCGGCGTCCATCGGCACATTGCGGATCGTCAGCTTGTGCTCCTTGAGCCGCTCCACGACCTTTTCCAGCGCTTCGTCGGTCGGCTTGGACCATTGGACTTCGACCCAGCCAGGATATTTCGACGCTGCAAAATGCCGCTCGACATCGGCGAAGTCGGTCACGCCGCGGGTAATGTTCTCGTCGCGCCGCTCGCCGGCCGCAGTCAGCAGAGATGCCTGCATGTCGGCGAGGATGTCGGGAACGGTCTGACCGGCGACTTCGCGGGTCGGCGTCTGGAACGCGGGCTTGCCGCTATCCGCGTCCCACAGGCGGTCGCGGCGCAGCAGGCTCACGACGCCATTGTCCATGTCGCGGCCACCGACCTCGATGATCACCGGTGCGCCCTTGCGGACATAGTCCCAGCGCTTGGCTGCGGCCTTGCCAGGCCGGGTGTCGAGCAGGACCCGCAGCGGCTCGCCCAGCACGTGCTGGCTGGCGAGCGTTGCGCGCAGGGCCTCGCAATAGTCGATCAGCGCTTCGTCCTCGGGCTTATCGCGCAGCATCGGTAGGATGACGACCTGCTGCGGTGCGATTTTCGGCGGCAGGGAGAGGCCGTCGTCATCGCCATGCGTCATGATGACGCCGCCGACCATGCGGGTCGAAACGCCCCAGCTGGTCGTGTGGCAGAGGCTCTCGCCGCCCTCCCTGTTCTGGAACTTGATGCCGGAGGCCTGCGAGAAATTGGTGCCGAGATAGTGGCTGGTGCCGGCCTGCAGCGCCTTGCCGTCCTGCATCATCGCCTCGATCGACCAGGTCTCGACCGCACCGGGGAAGCGCTCGTTCTCGGGCTTTTCTCCCGCCACGACGGCAAGAGCGAGATCTTCGTCGGCGAAGGCCCGATAAACTTCGAGCATCCGCAGCGTGTGCTCTTTCGCCTCCGCTTCGTCGGCATGGGCGGTGTGGCCCTCCTGCCATAGGAATTCGCTGGTGCGCAGGAACATGCGGGTGCGCATTTCCCAGCGCACGACATTGGCCCACTGGTTGAGCTTGAGCGGAAGGTCACGCCAGCTCTGCACCCAGCGCGCCATCGCATCGCCGATGATGGTTTCGGACGTCGGACGCACGACGAGCGGCTCTTCCAGCTTTGCTTCGGGATCGGGGATCAGTCCTCCATCCGGGCCTGCGATCAGGCGATGGTGCGTGACCACCGCCATTTCCTTGGCGAACCCTTCGACATGCTCCGCCTCACGCTCGAAATTCGACAGCGGGATGAAGATCGGGAAATAGGCATTGTCGTGCCCGGTCGCCTTGATCCGGTCGTCGAGCAGGCGCTGCATCCGCTCCCAGATGCCGTAGCCCCACGGACGGATGACCATGCACCCGCGCACGCCGGATTCCTCGGCCATTTCGGCGGCAGAGATGACTTCCTGGTACCAGGCTGCGAAATCGTCGGCGCGCTTGGTGTTCAGGGCATGGCGGATCTGGGCCACGGGCGTTCCTTGGGAGCTATGGGTGGAAAGGCGCGCGGGCCGATGCCGCTATTTGGACAGTTCGTCCAGCTTCTTCTGCATGGCCGCCATCTGCTCGCGCATCTGGGCAAGTTCGTCGGTCTGGTCGGGTTTGGTGTCTTTCGCGCCGGTCTTGCGGGTGCCGGGGATGAAGGCTTCCGCAGCATTCTGCATCAACTTGAAATTGGCCTCTGCCATCTTCGCGAGCGGATTGGCCTCGATCCCCTTGGCGAAGGCTGCCTGCAGCTGTTCGCGGTTCTTGCGGAAGTTCGCCATGCTCGCTTCGAGATAGCTCGGCATCATCGACTGCATCGAATTGCCATACATGCTGATGAGATCGCGCAGGAAGCTGACCGGCAGCATCTGCGTACCGTGGCTTTCTTCCTCGACGATGATCTGCGTCAGGATGGTGTGGGTGATATCGTCCCCGCTCTTCGCGTCGAGCACCTGAAAATCGACATTTTCGCGGACCATCTTCGCCAGATCGTCGAGCGTGATGTAGCTGCTTGTGTCGGTGTTGTAGAGCCGCCGGTTGGCGTATTTCTTGATGATGATCGGCTCGCCGTCTGCGGTACGCTTGGCCATCCTTGCATGCTCCCCGGATTGTGCAGTGCAGGAGAATGCTTAGCACGTGCAAAAACGGCAGCGCAACATGACGCGAAGGTCAACCGAAACGGCGTCCCAGAACGGTAAGCAATTCATATTGCGACAGAGAGGTTTGCCGCGCAGCATCGGGCAGGTGATAGGGTAGCGAGACCCAATCTCCCTCGCCGATTTCGGTAGCGTCGGTGAGGTCCAGCACGATCATGTCCATCGACACTTTGCCGAGGATGGGAAGGCGCTTGCCGCCCGCCTCGAAATGGGCTCCGGCCCAGCTTCGTAGGATCCCATCGGCATAGCCGAGCGAGACGACGCCGACGCGCATCGCCGATGAAGCCGTGAAGGTCGCATTGTAGCCGACGCTTTCGCCCGCTTCGATCTGCCGCGTCTGGATGATGCTCGCTTGCGGGTAGGCAACCTGCTGAATGCTATCGGCGAGTTCCGGTCGCGGGATCCCGCCGTAAAGAGCAAGGCCGGGGCGCGTCAGATCGAATGAGAAGTCGCTTCCGAGCGCCACGCCCGCGCTGTTGGCCAAGGAGGTCTCGCGATGCGGAACCTTGTTCATGACCTCGCGAAATGCGCCGAGCTGGGCCGGGTTCTTGTCGCTGTCCTCATCGGCACAGGCGAGATGGCTCATCAGGACTTCGACCGACAAGGCCTGGATAGCAATGTCGCTCGCCTCATCCGGCGATATGCCGAGGCGATTGATGCCGGTGTCCACCATCAGATGGCAGGGACCGCCGCCGCTTTCGGTCCAGAGTTTCGCCTGCTGCACGCTGTCGATGACAGGCCGCACGCCGGTTGCTCTCGCGTACTCCGCCTCTGCCGCGGACCCGACGCCGTGCAGCACCGATAGCTGCTCGGCCGGAACATAGCCGAGCACGGCAGGGACTTCGGACCAATGTGCCACGAAGAAATCCCGGCATCCCGCATCGCCCAGGACCGGTACGCAGTTGTCTACGCCGAGACCATAGCAATTCGCTTTCACCGCCGCACCCGCCCGCGCCGGTCCCGACAGACGGTCGAGGGCGCGCCAGTTCTGCGCGAGCGCATCCTTGTCGATATGCAGCCGCAGGGTCGGCGGAGGCAGCTCAGCCATGCGCGTCTTCGAAGTCTTTCGGCGGACCGTCGGGAATGCCCCACCACGCGACCAGCAGGCCGAATGCGACGACCGCGATAGTGTACCACAGACCGGAATAAACATTGCCGGTCATGGCCACGATATAGCCTGCAATCAGCGGCAGGAAGCCGCCAAGATAGCCCGCGCCGATGTGGTAGGGGATGGACATCGAACTGTAGCGGATCTTGGCCGGAAACATTTCGCACAGAAGTGCCGCGACCGAGCCGTAAGTCAGGGCAGAAAGCATGCCGAGAACCAGCAGCAGCCCAATGATGCCGATGATGCTTGTCAAAGGCGGGGTCTGCCGCTCGAAATCGTAGCCCTGTTCTTCCAGCCAGCCCTGCACCGAAGCGCGACGGTCGGCGTCGGACAATATTGTGTAGTCGTACACCGCATCGCCGATGAATAGCCCGACGAGTTGTTGCTCGGTCGGTGCAATGTCGCCGTCGATATCATAGGGCACTCCTAGCGCAGTCAGGTCTTGCAATACCCGCCCGCAGGCAGTGGCCTGGACCTCGGCGAAAGGATCGTGCTCGCACCCTACCCCGGTGATTGTCACAGGCGCCGCGCGGGCGCTGGCATTGAGCCCCGGGTTGGCGAGCGCACCGATGCCCCAGAACACCGGGAACAGCAGAACCAGGGAAAGGACGGCTCCGATGATGATAGGCTTCTTACGCCCCACCCTGTCCGACCATTTGCCGACCACGAGATAGAAGACCATCGAAATGGAACCGGCGATCAGGAGCATCCATTCGACGAAATTCTCGTCGACGCGCATCGGGCCGCGCAGGAACGAGAGGCCGGAGAAGAAGGCAGTGTACCAGATCGTCGTGAGTATGCCGGTGATGCCGAACAGCGCCACGAAGATGCGCTTGCCGTTGCCGGGATAAGTCAGGCTTTCCCTGAACGGGTTCGCCGAGGTTTCACCTGTCTCCTTCATCGCCTGAAACACCGGGCTTTCGGAAAGCTTCAGCCGCATCCAGAGCGATATCCCGAGCAGGACGATCGAGAGCAGAAATGGGATGCGCCAGCCCCATGCAGCGAAGTCATCTGCCGGGATGAATGCGCGGCAGCCGATGACGACGATGATCGACAGCACGAACCCGCCGACCACACTTGCCTGAATAAAGCTCGTGTAGAAGCCGCGCTTTTCCGGCGGGGCATGCTCCGCAACGTAGATCGCCGCGCCACCATATTCTCCGCCCAGCGCAAGACCCTGCAGGATACGCAGGCCGATCACGATGATCGGCGCAACGATACCGATGCTTGCCGCGCTGGGGATCAGCCCGACGCCGGCGGTGGCCACGCCCATCAGCGTCACGGTGACGAGGAAAGTGTACTTGCGCCCCAGCCTGTCGCCGAGGAAGCCGAACAGGATCGCGCCGAGCGGTCGGAAGCCGAAGCCGACGGCGAAGCCAGCCCACACAAGCAGGATTTCGAGCGTCTCGTTATCGCTAGGAAAAAAAGCGGCTCCGATCAGTGCCGCGAGGGTGCCGTAGATGAAAAAATCATACCACTCGAAGATCGTCCCCGCCGAACTCGCCGCGATGACGAGGCGGATTTCCTTGTCGGTCGGTTCCCTTTGCAAGGCGGTCGTGCCCCCGGACATGCGTCGCTCCCCAATTGCCCCAGCGCTGTTTGCGCGGGTCTAGCGGGAGGGTGCATCCTTGAAAAGCGCGTCGAGCGCAGCTCTCCACGGCAAGAGGATCGCTTCGTGACGACCGCTGTGCGGCAGTGCCGGTTCCAGCATCGCGAGGCGTGGCCAGTCCGGTAGCTTGCCTCCGCCGGACAACCATGAGGCAATGCTTTGCTCAGCTGCCTTCAGCTCGTCATGGTCTCTGCCAATTGCGCTTTTTGCGAAGATCGCCGCTGCCGCTTGGCCAACCGCGCACGCACTCACCTTCATGCCGATAGCGGATATCGCCCCATCGCCATCGATCGCGCAGCCAAGCGCCAGCGTACTGCCGCACGTACGCGAACGCGCGTCGCCGAAGAAAGGAGCGCCTGGATCGAGAGGAATGTCCGCCAGCTCTATCGCAAGAGCGAGCATTTGCGGCGAATAGAGCGAGGTGCGCGGCGGCGCCGTCATTCGGTATCGGCGCGCGCTTCCCCGCGCAGGCGGGCGCGCCGCTCTGCAAGCACGTCGACCATGGTACGCGAACCGGCATCGACAAGCTCATAACTGCGCGCCGTAGTGATCCATGCAGGCCGGCCTTTGTAGCTCCACATGTCGTCGTACCCCAGCACGAGCAGGGAGAAGGCGATCACTGTGATGACGATGCCCTTGAGCGCCCCGAACCCGAAGCCAAGCACGCGATCGATCGGCCCGAGAACCGACCCGCTGGATGCGGCGCTTGCATTATTGGCGATGACCTTCATCGCTGCATAGGGAATGAGCAGCAGGAGAGTGAAGGATAACAGCGTGGTCGTAATGCCGGTCCCCAGGTAATCCTGCATGAAGAGCGTGAGTGGGGTGTGGAGCTGCTTGATTGCAAACACAGCGAGCACCCACGCCGCCAGCGAGAAGAATTCCTGCACGAAACCGCGCAGGAATCCGCCGACCGCCGCTACGCCCACGATAAACAGAATTATGAAATCGAAACCCGTCATGACCGGGGCTAGAATTATGCGTTGCCCATCACCCGGTCAACGAGGTTGGCGAGTTGTCCCAAACCCTTGTAGTCGAGTGTGGCATCCTTGCCCTTCGTATCGACCGGACCGAACCCGCGCTCGAAACCGAGTTTCGCCGCCTCTCGCAGGCGCAAACCACCATGCGCGACGGCACGAATTTCCCCGGCAAGCGAGACTTCGCCGAGCCAGACGCTGCGATCCGGCAAAGGCTTGTCGGCAAGGGCGCTCACCAGCGCCGCCGCCACGGCAAGGTCTGCCGCCGGATCGGACAAGCGATAACCGCCCGCTACATTGAGATAAACTTCCGCCGAGCTGAAATTGAGGCCGCAGCGCGATTCGAGCACCGCGAGCAACATGGCGAGACGGCCGCTATCCCAGCCGACGACCGCGCGGCGCGGTGTTGCGCCCGATTGCAAACGCACGATCAGCGCCTGGATTTCCAGCAGCACCGGCCGCGTTCCTTCGATGGCCGGGAACACCGCGCTGCCCGCCATCGGCTCGTCACGCCCGGAAAGGAACAGCATCGAGGGATTGGCAATTTCCTCCAGCCCCTCGCCCGCCATCGAGAAGACGCCGATCTCGTCCACCGCGCCGAAGCGGTTCTTCAGTGCGCGGAGGATGCGGTACTGGTGGCTGCGCTCGCCTTCGAAGCTCATGACCACGTCGACCATGTGCTCGAGCACGCGCGGGCCGGCTATACTGCCGTCCTTGGTGACGTGGCCTACCAGCACCAGCGCGACATTGTTTTCCTTGGCGTAGCGGATCAGCTCGAACGCGCAGCCGCGCACCTGGCTGACCGTGCCCGGCGCACCTTCGATCGTGTCCGAATGCATGGTCTGGATGGAATCGATCACGAGAAAGCTCGGCGCTTCCATCTGACCCAGTGTGGTCAGGATATCGCGCACACCTGTCGCCGCGGCGAGCTTGACCGGCGCATCGGACAGCCCGAGCCGCGCCGCGCGCATGCGGACTTGCCCGGTCGCCTCCTCGCCGCTGACGTAGACGACACCCCTTCCCTCGCGCGCGATCTTCCCGGCCGCCTGCAGCAGGAGGGTCGATTTGCCGATACCGGGATCGCCGCCCATCAGGATCGCCGAACCCGGTACCAACCCGCCGCCAAGGGCCCGGTCGAACTCGGCGAGGCCAGTGGGCTGGCGCGTCGGAAGCGCACCCGGTTTGTCGAGATCGACGAACTCCACCGCGCGACCGCCGCTCGACAGGTCGTGCTTCAACGAGAACACCGTCGCGGGCGCATCCTCGGTCAGCGTGTTCCACTCGGCGCACTCGGCGCACTGGCCCTGCCAGCGGTGGGAGACGCTGCCACAAGCTTGGCAGACATAGCGTTTCTTGGGCTTTGCCATGGCCGCTTGCTAACCGGAACATTTGCGGAACGCAATTGCCATCTGCGATGTAGCCGTGCAAACCGGACGCGATGCGCCAGAAAGAATTACGAATAGCGCTGGTCTGTTATGGCGGGGTGAGCCTGGCGGTCTACATGCACGGCGTCACGCGTGAGCTGTGGCAGCTGGCGCGGGCAAGCCGCGATTTCCATAGCGAGAATGCACCGCGCAGCGGCGTCGATGCGGTCTATCGCCGCCTGTTCGAGCGGATGGAGGAGCGCCACGACCTCCGTCTGCGGGTGCTGCCGGATATCATGAGCGGCGCGAGTGCGGGCGGGATCAATGCCGTGTTCCTGGCGCAGGCGATCTATTCCGGTCAGTCGCTCGAACCCCTGACCGATCTGTGGCTGGAGGTGGCCGATGTCGATCAGCTGGTCGATCCGGAGGCCAAGCCGAACTGGCGGCTCTCCAAGATATGGGCCCAGCCCTTCGCCAATTGGCTGCTCAGCAGGCCGGGGAGCGATATCGCGGACACGGTCGCACCGGAGACCCGGCGGGAGGTAGAGCGCAAGGTATCGCACCTGATCCGCGGCCGCTGGTTCGAACCGCCGTTTTCAGGACTGGGCTTTTCCCGGCTGCTGGAGCGGGCCTTCGCGGCGATGGAGCAAACGCGTGCCGAAGCGCCGCTGCTGCCGCCGGGCCACCCGCTCGATCTCTATGTCACGGCGACCGATTTTCACGGACACATGGAGTTGCTGCACCTCAACAGTCCGCCGGTGGTCGAGGATACCGAGCATCGCATGCCGATTTCTTTCCGAGAGAAGACGCCCAAGCATGGCGGCGAGGGGTTGGCCAATCCGCTGGAACTTGTGTTCGCGGCGCGGGCGACCGCCAGCTTTCCCGGAGCCTTCCCGCCGCTACGCCTCGACGAAATGGATGCGCTATCGGATGCGAGCGGGCGGAGCTGGCCGGGGCGGGATGCCTTTCTTGAACGCATCATGCCGGTGCATGTCATGCGCAAAACCACCGACCATGTCTCGCTGATCGACGGGTCGGTGCTGGTCAACAAGCCCTTCGCCGGCGCGATCGGCGCGCTGCGGGGGCGGCCGGCGCAGCGCGAGGTGGATCGCCGGTTCATCTATGTCGACCCGCGGCCCGACAGGTTCGGCAAGCCCGATGGCGGGAAAAACGAGCCGGTCGGTTTCTTCTCCGCCATCTTCGGCTCGCTCTCCACCATCCCGCGCGAGCAGCCCATCCGCGACAATCTGGAGCAGCTGGAGGACCAGACGCGCGAGGCGGAGCGGATCGGACGGATTGTCTCTTCGCTCCGGCCCGAGGTCGAGGCAGCCGTCGAGAGACTGTTCGGTCGCACGCTGTTCCTCGACCGCCCTACCCCTGCGCGTCTCGGAAACTGGCGGCGCAAGGCGCAGCAGGCGGCGGTGGAGCAGGCGGGATACGCGTTCCATTCCTACGCGCAGGCCAAGCTGAGCGGGATTGTGCAGCGGCTCGCTCGCCTCACGATGGCCGCTGCCCCGCGCCTGGGCCTCGACGATACCGGACCGATCGAGGCGGTCCTGCGAGCTGAATTGCACCGGCGCGGGCTCGACATGCTCTCCTTGCCCGGAGGCGGTGCGACGCCGCAGGCCATCGCCTTCTTCCGCGAGCACGATATCGGTTTTCGCATCCGCCGCCTGCGCTTACTTGCGCGCCGCCTTGCGCGGGATTGGGAAGCCGATCCGGAGATCCCCGACGAGGCGCTGCAGCAAGCCCGGGACACTGTCTATGCGATCCTGTCGCTGTATTTCGAGAAGGAGGGTACCGCCGCGCTCGGACCGGCCTTCGAAGGCGTCGCCGAGCAGGTGCTGGCCGACCCCGGCACGCTGCTGGACATGCTCGATGCCAAGCGGCTGTTGCCGGAAATCGACGACCGGGCGGAGGTGATGCTGGCCGAAGCGCTGGAGCAAATGCCGAAGAACCTGCGGCGATGGATGCTCTTCGCCTATCTCGGCTTCCCCTTCTACGACACGGCGACCCTTGCGTTGTCGCGCAACGAGGGACTGACCGAGTTCGACGTGGTCAAGGTCGACCGGATCAGTCCGGACGATGCGCGCAGCATTCGCGATGGGGGCACGCAAGCGACCTTGCGCGGGATCGAATTCTACAATTTCGGTGCCTTCTTCAGCCGCGCCTATCGCGAAAACGATTACCTATGGGGCCGCTTGCACGGGGCCGAGCGCATGATCGACATTTTATGCTCGACCATGCCAGAATCAAGGCCCGACGAGGCATGCCGCGAATGCAAGCGCGACGCTTTCCACGCGATTCTCGACGAGGAGCTCGAGGCCGGGCGCTGCTCGGTCAGGCTGATCGACCAGCTTCGCCGCGAAGTGAGCGAGCGCCTACGCTAAAATCTTCGCCCTAGTCGCGCGCTTCCAGGCTGCGGTATATCGCGCGTGCGAACCCGTCCGCATCGATGAACCCTTCGCCTCGGTCGAAGCTTGCGAGCGGCTGTGTCGCGACGGCCTGTTCCAGGCTCATTCCCTCATCCTTTAGCGCGCGAACCCGATCGACTGCCTGCCCGATCATTGTGCGGTAGGCGACGAGTTCTGACTTGTTCGATACCGGACCGTGGCCGGGAATCACCACCGTCTGGTCGTCGATCATGCGGATCACCGCATCGAGCGAGTTCATTGCGTCGATCACGTTGCCGCCCGACGCCGTGTCGATGAACGGGAAGCCCGGGATATTGAAATAGAGGTCGCCCATGTGAACGACATTGGCGCCATGCCACATCACGACGCTGTCGCCATCGGTATGGCCGCCACCGACGAACATCACATCCGTGCGATAGCCGTTCAGATGCATGCTGACGCCCTGTCCATAGGTGACGACCGGCAAGGCGGCCTTGGCGGCCGGAGCGATCTGATTGTCGCCCTCCCTTCCGTCGGCGAGGCGTGTGCGGACATTGTGATGGGCGAAGATGAGCGCGCCCTTTTCGCCGAGATTTTCGTTCCCGCCCGTGTGGTCGCCATGCCAGTGCGTGTTGATCACAGAAACGACCGGCTGCGCGCCGAGCGCCGCAATCGCCGCTTCGATCTTCGCGGTCAGCGGGGCGAACTGGTCGTCGATCAGGACCGTGCCGTCCTCGCCATAACTTACGCCGATATTCCCGCCCGCGCCGAACAGCACGGCGATACCGGGCGCCACTTCCTCGGCGGTCATCTCGACCTCGTCGAAATTGCGCTGGGCGGACAAAGGCGCGGCCACAAGCGCGATGGCACCGGCAGCGAATGGGAACAGTTTGGTCATGGCAGTCTCCCTTGGGTCCCTCGTAAGGGGAAGCTGAAGAACTGTCGAGCTAGCCGCCGAGTGCGGTCTTGAGCTTGTCGAAGAAGCCGCGGCTTTCGGGGCATTCGTCGCCGGTCTCGGTTTCGCGGAATTCCTCGAGCAACGCGCGCTGCTCCTTGCTGAGCTTCGTGGGCGTCTCGACGGCAATTTCGACGACCAGATCGCCTCGACCCCGACCTTGCAACACCGGCATGCCCGCGCCGCGCTGGCGCAGCTGCTTGCCCGACTGGATGCCTGCAGGAATTTCGATCGTCACCTCGTCGCCATCGATGTTCGGAATCTCGATCGAACCGCCGAGCGCAGCCTTGGTGAAGCTGATCGGCACGCGAGTGGCCAGCGTCGTGCCTTCGCGCTGGAAGATCGGATGCGGCTTCACGTGAACGAAGATATAAAGATCGCCCGGAGGCGCACCGCGCGGGCCTGCCTCACCCTTGCCCGACAGGCGGATGCGTGTGCCGGTGTCGACACCGGGCGGAATGTCTACCTCGAGCTTCTGCGCCCGGTCGACCCGCCCTTCCCCGCGGCAGTCGCGGCAGGGCGAGGTGATGACCTGCCCGCTGCCGTGGCAATTGGGGCATGGCCGCTCGACCACGAAGAACCCCTGTTTGGCGCGGACCTGCCCGCGGCCGTTGCACAGGTTGCATGTGCGCGCCTGCGTACCGGGCGTGGCGCCCGAACCGTGGCAGGTGTCGCAATTCTGCGAGACTTCGATTTCCAGCTCGGTCGACTTGCCGTGGAAAGCATCCTCGAGATCGACCTGCATGTCGTAGCGAAGGTCCGCCCCGCGCCGTGCCTGTGCGCGACCGCCGCCGCCGAAGGCGCTGCCGAAGATCGTCTCGAAAATATCGCCGATGTCGCCGAAATCCGCGCCGGGATGCCCGCCGCCCGGGCCCCCGTTCTGGAAGGCAGCATGGCCGAAGCGGTCGTAAGCCGCGCGCTTTTGCGGATCCTTGAGGCAGTCGTAAGCGGCGCTGACGGCCTTGAATTTGGCCTCGCTCTCGGTGCAGCCCGGATTGCGATCCGGGTGATGCTTCATCGCGAGCTTGCGATAAGCGCTCTTGATCGTTGCGCCGTCCGCATCGCGGGACACGCCGAGCAGTTCGTAGAAATCGATTTCAGTCGCTGACATTGTTTTCCCTACCCAAAATCATACCGCCACCGGAGCGTGCAAGCACCGGTGGCGGGTCGATTTTCATCAGCGATCAGTTCTTCGAGTCTTCATCGACTTCCGAGAATTCGGCGTCGACCACCTCTTCCTCGTCCGAGCCGGCGTCCGCGGCCGTGTCGCCTTCCGGAGCAGCCGAGGCATTCGCCTGTTCCTGCTCGTAGATCGACTGGCCCATCTTCATGGCGGCCTGGGTCAGCTCCTCGGCTGCCGAATTGATGGCGGCCGGATCGTCGCCCTCGAGCGCGGTCTTGGTCGCTGCCAGCTTGGCCTCGACGTCGGACTTGAGCGACGCATCGATCTTGTCGCCATGCTCCTCGAGCTGCTTTTCGGTCGTGTGAACCAAACTGTCGGCCTGGTTGCGCGCTTCCGCGCTCTCGCGGCGCTTCTTGTCCTCTTCGGCGAACTTTTCGGCATCCTGGACCATCTGGTCGATATCGGAGTCCGACAGACCGCCCGAGGCCTGGATGCGGATCTGCTGTTCCTTACCCGTGCCCTTGTCCTTGGCGGACACGTTAACGATGCCGTTGGCGTCGATGTCGAACGTCACCTCGATCTGCGGCACGCCGCGCGGTGCGGCGGGAATGCCGACAAGGTCGAACTGGCCGAGCAGCTTGTTGTCAGCCGCCATCTCGCGCTCGCCTTGGAAAACGCGGATCGTCACGGCCTGCTGATTGTCCTCGGCAGTCGAGTAGGTCTGCGTCTTCTTGGTCGGGATCGTGGTGTTGCGGTCGATCATGCGGGTGAACACGCCGCCGAGCGTCTCGATGCCGAGCGACAGCGGGGTCACGTCGAGCAGCAGCACGTCCTTGACGTCGCCCTGCAGGACGCCAGCTTGGATAGCTGCACCCATGGCCACGACTTCATCGGGGTTCACGCCGGTGTGCGGCTTCTTGCCGAAGAACTCCTCGACCACTTCGCGGACCTTCGGCATGCGGGTCATACCGCCGACGAGGACGACTTCGTCCACGCCGCCCTTGTCGATGCCGGCATCGGCCAGCGCCTTCTTACACGGCTCCAGCGTACGCTTGATCAGGTCGCCGACCAGCTGCTCCAGCTTCGAACGCGTGAGTGTTTCGACGAGATGCAGCGGGGTGGTCGCACCGCCTTCCATGCGTGCGGTGATGAAGGGCAGGTTGATTTCGGTCTGGGCCGAGCTTGACAGCTCGATCTTGGCCTTCTCCGCCGCTTCCTTGAGACGCTGAAGAGCGAGCTTGTCGGTCTTCAGATCCATGTTTTCCTTCTTCTTGAACTCTTCCGCGAGATATTCGACGATCGCGCTGTCGAAGTCCTCGCCGCCCAGGAAAGTGTCGCCATTGGTCGACTTCACTTCGAAGACGCCGTCGCCGATCTCGAGGATCGAGACGTCGAAGGTGCCGCCGCCGAGGTCGTACACGGCGATGGTCTTGCCGTCTTCCTTGTCCATGCCATAGGCAAGCGCAGCCGCAGTCGGCTCGTTGATGATGCGCAGCACTTCGAGGCCGGCGATCTGGCCGGCGTCCTTGGTCGCCTGGCGCTGGGCGTCGTTGAAGTAGGCCGGGACGGTGATGACCGCCTGCTTCACGTCTTCGCCGAGATAGCTTTCGGCGGTTTCCTTCATCTTCTGGAGGATGAAGGCGGAAACCTGGCTGGGCGAATATTCTTCGCCGCCCGCTTCGACCCACGCATCGCCGTTCTTGCCCTTGACGACGTCATAAGGGACGAGATCCATGTCCTTCTTGGTGGTCGGATCGTCGAACCGGCGGCCGATCAGGCGCTTGATCGCAAACAGCGTGTTGTCCGGGTTGGTAACGGCCTGACGCTTGGCAGGCTGGCCGATCAGGCGCTCGTTATCCTTGGTGAAGGCGACGATCGAAGGCGTCGTACGCGCACCTTCCGAATTCTCGATGACCTTGGGCTTGCCGCCGTCCATCACGGCGACGCAGGAGTTGGTGGTGCCGAGGTCGATACCGATTACTTTAGCCATGGTTTCCCCATCAATTGCTTCGTTGGACACCGCTCTGTCGGTTCCCCGCTACGGGCGGAACCACTCGGCGGCTCGTTCGAGTGGTGGTGTGTTAGGTGTGTTACGCACGGGATATAGGAGCGGTTTTGCTTGGCACAAGGGACCCGCGCAGCTAGTTTTCGAAGCTTGTCGGACACGGAGACCAATCCATGAATTTCGCGCGTTTCGCCCCTTATGCTATTGCCGTCGCAGCCTTTTCGGTCGCTGCCTGCTCCGATGGCGGAGATGCCTCGCAAGCAGAGGCAGAAGCAAACCCCACCGGCCTGGAGGTCACCGATGCGCGGCTCGTGCTGCCCGCTGTGTCCGGCAATCCGGCGGCGATCTATTTCCAGGTGACCAATGCTGGCGAGCGAAGTGTCGCCATCCGCAGCGCATCGGTGGAAGGGGCCGGCAGTGCCCAGATCCACGATACGACGGAATGGAGCGGTGAGATGGTCATGGGCGAGATGGGCCCGCTGACACTGAATGCCGGCGACAGCGCGAGTTTCGAACCGGGCGGCAAGCATGTGATGGCTTTCGATCTCGATCCTGCGCTCGAGGCAGGCGGCAGGACGGCGATGACGCTGACGGTCGCGGGTGGCAAATCGATGACTACCGATGTCGAGATCATCGCTGCCGGGGCTGATCGCTGAGCGGACCGACCGACACGCTTGGGCTGGAAAGCCATGCGGATGAGAGCGCGGCGACCTGTCCCGCCGGGGGCGAGCGCCCGCTCACGCCCGGCGAAATCACGCTGGCCCGCACCGTGTTTGGCGATGCCATCGATTACGACCGGGTCACGATCAAGCGCCGCAAGTGGTTTCCATTCCAGCCGCGCCGGGTCACCATGGCCCCGCGCGGCCATCTGCACTTTCACCCGCATAGCGAAGCCTATTGCGACGATTTCAGCACCGCGAGCCTCACCAAACAGGGCTTGTTCATTCACGAACTGGTTCATGTCTGGCAGGTCCAGACCAAGGGCCGCTGGTACCTCGTCACCCGGCGCATGCCTTGGGCGCGCTATGACTATTCGCTGAAGCCCGGATGGGGGCTGGAGCGGTATGGCATCGAACAGCAGGCCGAGATCGTGAAGCATGCCTTCTGGCTGCGAAACGGCATGCGGGTGGCAGGCGCACCCGATGTCTCGGCCTATGACCTGCTCGTCAGGTTTCGGGGAGCCACGCAGGCGTGACCGATTTCGAGTTCGCCTTTATTCTCTACGCCCTGCTGCTCGGCCTCTCGCTGATCGAGTTGCTCGCCGGGCTCGGTCGAGCGCTGGAGCTCAAATTCGCCAGCGATGCCGGTGGGACGAAGTTTACGATCGGGTGGTTGACGCCCGCGCTGGCCATCTTCGTTATGCTCGATCTGCTCAGCTTCTGGATTTTCGCCTGGCGATTGCAGGATCGGATCACCGTCGATGCACTGTCGTTGCTCGCGGTGATGGCCTTCGCCTCATCCTATTATCTCGCCGCGCGGCTCGTATTTCCTTCCGAGCCAGACCGGTTCACCGATCTCGATACACACTACGCGCGGGTCAAGCGCGTAGTGATGCTCATCCTGATCGCCCTTGTGTTCGTGCAATGGGTCTACTTCCTGTCGCTCCCCGATTTGCGCGACAGCTTGTTGAGTCCGCTTTCGATCGGGTTGACGGCGCTTCTTGTCGCATTGATGGCTGCGGTAGCATTTGTCAGCTCGGTGAAAGCCAATCTGGTGCTGCTCGCACTCCTCATCGCCCGCTACCTCGTCATTTACGCCATCTGACGATGACACGGAACAAGCCGCACCTCGGCGAAGAGATGCGGCTTTTGCGGTGATTTAGCAGTAAATCTTACCAGTAGCGCGCGTAGCGATCGTCGTAACGGCAATCGTCGTCCACATAGCGGCCATTGCCATAGTAGCCATCGCAGCGGTCGTTCTTGTCGGTGGCGTAACCGACCACGCCGCCGATGGCCGCTCCGGCGAGGGCGTAGGTCTTGATGTCCTCGCCTAGGATTGCGCCCAATCCGGCACCCGCTGCAGCCCCGGCCGCGGCACCTTCGACGCCGTAGTTCTGCGCGCACGCGCCCAGCGAAAGGCTCGATAGCGCCAGCGCCGGCGCGAGCATTAGCTTCTTGTTCATGAGTTTTCTCCGTCTTGCGTCCCTGTTGCACACACTACGGAGGGATGCGCCGCATGTTCCGGATCAGTCGTAGATAACGCCCGGCAGCCCTCGCCCACCATCGGCAATGAAAGCATCGATCCGCTCTTCCAGCACCGGCAGCGGAACCGAACCGAGCGCCAGCACGACATCGTGGAACTTGCGGATATCGAACTTCTCGCCAAGCTCCGCCTCGGCTTTGGCGCGCACGCGGCGGATGCTCATCTCGCCGAGTTTGTAGGCAAGCGCCTGACCCGGCCAGCTGATGTAGCGATCGACCTCCGTGCCGACCTCATGCTCCGACAGGGCGGTACGCGAGGCGAGATAGTCCATCGCCCGCTCGCGGCTCCAGCCGTAATGATGGATGCCCGTATCGATCACCAACCGCACCGCGCGCCACATTTCGTAGCTGAGCTGGCCGAACTGTTCGTAGGGCGTGCGGTAAATCCCCATCTCGTCGCCGAGATATTCGGTATAGAGACCCCAGCCCTCGCCGAAGCCGGAGAAATAGGTCTGGCGGCGAAAGCGCGGTGCTTCCTGCCGCTCCAGCGCGATCGCGGCCTGGAAGGAATGGCCGGGCGCGCATTCGTGCATTGTCAGCGCCGGAATATTATAGACCGGGCGCGAGGGCAGGTCGTAGGTGTTGATCTGGCAGAACTCTAGCCCGCCCCTGCCCGCGGTGTAGAACGGGGCGATGGCCGGATCGACCGGGCGGATGCCATGGCGATAGCGCGGCAGAAAGCCGAAGTATTCGCCAAGTCGGTCGTCGACTCGCTTGGCGGCATAGGCGGCGACACCCATGAGCTCGTCGGGCGTGTCGGCCACGAACTGGGGATCGGTACGCAGGAAGGTGACGAACTCGGGCAGCGTGCCGTCGAATCCGGCTTCCGCCTTCACAGTCTCCATCTGCGCGGTGATGCGCGCCACTTCGTCGAGGCCGATCCGGTGGATTTCCTCGGCACTCAGATCGAGGGTCGTATATTCCCTGATCTGCTGGGCGTAATAAGCCGCACCATTGGGAAACTCGCGCGCGCCAAGCGTGGTGCGGGCGTTCGGCAGATACTCTTCGCGAAAAAAGGATAGCAGGTCGCTATAGGCAGGCGTTGCCGCGTCCCTGATAGCGGCCCTGCCCTCGGCCCGCAGACGCTCGCGGTCTTCGGCGGAAAAGCGCTCGGGCATTTGCGCGAAGGCGCCCCAGAACGGGCTCTGCTCGGGATCGTCGACGACATAGGCCGTCAGCGAGCGGTCGCGGCCCTCAAGCGTGACGCGCGGCACGCTGAACCCGCGAGCCAGCCCCGCGCGGGCATTGGCGGTGTGCTCGGCGAAAAAGCGCGGGATGTCGCGCATCCGGCCGATGTAGCGTTCATACTCTTCGACTGTCGCGAACCCACGCGATGCGGCGAGATAACTCCAGAAATTGTTGTCGCTGTCGAAGGGCATTTCCCATTCGCGAAAGCGCGCATCGCCGATCTCGGTTTCGAGCAGGTGGCGGAACACCGCCGCGTCGATCCGCCCCGCATCGCTGAGTTGGCTTTCATCCAACGCTTCGAGCCGTGCCAGCATTGCCTCTGCGTATTCGGCTCGGGTCAATTGCGCTTCGGGCGTGACCGATGCGAGCGTGCTACCGGGCGACGTAGCGCCCGTCTCAGACACGATGCGCCCGGCGTCTTCGATGCGCTGGTCGTACCACTGCTCGGTCAGTGCCGAGAGGCGCTCATCGGTATTCTCCTGCGCGACAACAGGCAACGACCAGGCCGAGGCGACGAGGACCGCCGCTCCGAAGATTGCAGTCCTCATCGTATATCCCCTCGATCCCAAAGGTCAGTCCGGCTTCTTGGCCACGCCGACCATGGCCGGGCGCAGCAGGCGGTCCTTGATCATGTAGCCGGCCTGCATTTCCTGAACGATCGTGCCCGGTTCGGCCTCGTCGGTCGGCACTTCCATCATCGCTTGGTGCTGGTTCGGGTCGAGCGGCATGCCGGTCGAGGCGATCCGCGTGATGCCGTTCTGGGTGAAGACCTTCTCCAGCTCGCGCTGGGTGGCTTCGATCCCAGCGATGAAGTGCTTTGACTTCTCGTTCTCGCGCAATTCCTCGGGAATATGGTCGAGCGCGCGGGCGAGGTTGTCGGAAACACTCAGTATGTCGCGCGCGAACCCGGTCGCGGCGTAATTGCGAGCGTCCTGCACCTCCTTTTCAAGGCGGCGGCGCACGTTCTGAGTGTCGGCGCGCGCATAGAGCACGTCCTGCATTGCGGCTTCGAGATCCGCTTTCAGCTTGGCGAGCGCCTCGTCCAGCGGGTTTTCTTCGCTCGCTTCGCCGGCCTCGCCGTCATCGCGCATATGTTCCGGCACGCCTTCCATCTCGCGCGCCACTTCTTCATCGACCGCCTTGTCCCGCGGTTCGTTCTTGTTCTCTTCGGTCACTGGTAAACCCTGTCAGCCTATACGTTTGCCCAAGGATCGGGCCGTGAAATCCACCATGGGGACGACGCGCGCGTAATTCAACCGAGTTGGGCCAATCACGCCCAGCACGCCGACGACCTTGCCCTCGCGGTCGCGATAGGGCGAGGCGATAACGGAGGAGCCGGACAAAGAGAACAGCCGGTTCTCGCTGCCGATGAAAATGCACATGGCTTCGGCGCGGCGGGCGCGTTCGAGCAGGGCGGAGACCGACTGCTTGCTTTCGAGGTCGTCGAGCAGCGATCGCACCCGCTCGATATCGGACAACGCGCTGTCGTCGAGCAGGTTCGCCTGACCGCGCACGATGAGCACCGGGCGATGGCTCGCATCCTCGCTCCACGTCGCGATCCCGCGCTGCACGAGATCGCGACTGGCCTCGTCGAGCGCCGACTCGCCCGAAACGATCTCGGCTTCGACGAGCTTGGCGGCCTCGGTCAAAGTACGGCCCGATGTTCGGGCGGTAAGGTAGTTGCTCGCCTGTTCGAGGGAAGTCCCCAACGCCTCGGCCGGAAGCGCGAGCACGCGGTTCTCGATATGCCCGTCCTCGCCCACCAGCACCGCGAGCACGCGATTGGCGTCTAGCGCGGTCAGCGAGACTTGCGCCAGCCTCGGTTCGCGCGTCGGGACCATCACCATGCCTGCCGCGCCCGACAGGTCGGACAAAAGGGCAGAGGTTTCCTCAAGCGCCCGCTCGATCGGTCCGGGCTCGCCGAGGCGCTGTTCGATGGCGGCACGCTCCTCCTGCGTCGCTTCGGCGACCTGCATCATCGCATCGACGAACAGGCGCAGCCCGGTCTCGGTCGGCATGCGTCCGGCACTGGTATGCGGGGCTGCCAGCAATCCGCGCTGCTCAAGCTCCGCCAGTACCGAACGGATCGAGGCCGGCGAAAGGTTCAGCCCGCCATCCGACGCCAACGCCTTCGACCCGACCGGCGCCCCGCTATCGAGATAGCCTTCGACCACGAGGCGAAAGATATCCCGCGCGCGGTCGGACAGGTCGGTGAGTGGCGGGGAATTCATTCCCTCTATCTAGCCGCTCCCCTTGCGGCCTCAAGACCCTTGCGCCAAACGCACTCGCGAGATTCGACTGGATTGGAGAATGAGAATGCGACCTTCAGGACGCGCGCCCGACGAAATGCGCGCCATTACCATCGAGACCGGCTACACCAAGCATGCCGAGGGCAGCTGCCTCATCAGCTTCGGCGAAACGCGCGTGCTGTGCACCGCCAGCGTCGAAGAACGCATCCCGCCGTGGCTGCGCGGCAAAGGCGAAGGCTGGGTTACGGGCGAATACTCGATGCTTCCGCGGGCCACCCATACCCGCGGCCAGCGCGAGGCCGCCAAAGGCAAGCAGAGCGGGCGGACGCAGGAAATTCAGCGACTTATCGGTCGTTCCTTGCGCGCCGTGGTGGATCACAAGAAGCTTGGCGAGCGTCAGATCACGCTCGATTGCGATGTGATCCAGGCTGATGGCGGCACGCGAACGGCTTCGATTTCCGGAGCGTGGGTTGCGCTCAGGCTCGCCGTCGACGGGCTGATGAAATCTGGTGCGATTACGCAGGATCCCATCACTGCAAAGGTCGCAGCAATTTCCTGTGGCGTCTATCAGGGCACGCCGGTGCTCGACCTCGATTACCCTGAGGACAGCAATGCCGATGCGGACGCCAACTTCGTCCTGATCGAAGGGGGCAAGATCGCCGAAGCGCAAGCGACCGCGGAAGGCGCACCTTACGATGAAGAGGCTTTCCTGCGCCTCCTGCGGCTTGCCCAGATGGGCTGTGCACAGATATTCAAGGCTCAGGACGAGGCGACGCGCAAATGACCCGCCGCCTCGGTTCCGGCAGCCTCGTGATTGCGACGCACAATGCGGGCAAGCTCAAGGAGATATCCGCGCTGCTGGAACCGCACGGTGTCAAATGTCTCTCGGCAGGCTCGCTCGGTCTGCCGGAGCCTGCCGAAACCGGCACTACGTTCGTGCAGAATGCGCTGATCAAGGCGCGGGCCTCGGCGGAGGCATCAGGACTTGCCGCGCTGGCCGACGACAGCGGCCTCTCGGTCGATGCGCTGGACGGCCGTCCGGGCGTCTATACGGCGGATTGGGCGGAGCGGCAGTGGTTCGAAGGCGATCCGGGCCGCGACTGGTATATGGCCATGGGCAAGGTCGAGGGGATGCTACAGGAAAAGGGCGCCGATGCGCCTCGCTCCTGCGCCTTCCACTGCGTCCTCGCTCTCGCGTGGCCCGATGGCGAATACGCAGTTTACGAGGGGAAGGCACCGGGCACATTAACCTGGCCGCCGCGCGGAACGATGGGCTTCGGCTACGATCCCGTATTCGTACCGGTCGGCCGCGAGCAGACTTTCGCCGAGCTCGATCCGGAGGAGAAACACGTCATCAGCCATCGGGCCGACGCGTTCAAGAAATTAGTGGCCGAGCAGTTCGGCTGACGATCAATAGGCTTTGCGGCCCCAGACGTTTCCGGCAGGCCAGTACCGGCAGACCAGTACGTCATTTCCGCGCGCGGTTATCCACGCGCAGCCGACCTCCTGCGTATCGCGCCACACGACCTGGGTATAATGCGCAACATCGGCCCAATTCCCTGTGCGGGAGATATGCGGGAAATCGCCATGGCTGTAGTGCTTCTTCTCTTCGATGAAGAGGTTGACGGCATTATCTACAGACCAATATCCGGCGGTGCCCATCCACAGATTTTCGCCTGTGCCGTTGCGAACCGCTCGATCGGCATGCTGGAGTCGGCCCTTTCGCGATAGCTCGTTCGCCCACCGTTCGGCTTCGCGCTCGAGATGGACGTTCCACTTGAGCTCCGGCAATCGCAAGCGCTGTCGCTCTGCATTATGAAGATGCAGGATGCGCGCGGCGGTATGTACGTCGCTCGACGCAGCGTTGCGCGACGACGCGCTTGCGGCGACGCCGATCCCCGTGGCACATAGCAAGCTCACAGCGCCGATCACCGGCACTACCCATTTTTTCGACCCGTCCATGCAGGCCATTTTTTCGCCCGCAGGGTTAAGATAAGCTGAAGGCGATCGTGGCGCGCGCACTCTACATCCACTGGCCGTTCTGCCTCGCGAAATGCCCCTATTGCGATTTCAACAGCCACGTGCGCGCAACGCATGACGACAATGCGTGGCAGCAGGCACTGATCGCCGACATGCGCCATGAAGCGGCCTCGATCCGATCTGAAGAAAAGCTTGCAGGTATCTTTTTTGGCGGGGGAACACCCTCGTTGATGCCCCCTGCCTTGGTCGAGGAATTACTCTGCGAGGCTAAAAGGCTGTGGGGTTTCGAGAGCGACATCGAGATTACGCTGGAAGCCAATCCGTCCTCAGTCGAAGCCGCCAATTTCGCGGCGCTTTCCAATGCAGGGATCAATCGCGTCTCGCTCGGCATCCAAAGCCTTCGCGACGAGGCGTTGCGTTTTCTCGGTCGGTTGCATGGCGTGGACGAGGCACTGAAAGCCGTCGAAACAGCGCAAAAGCACTTCGATCGCGTTTCCATCGACCTCATATATGCCCGGCCGAAGCAAACCGATGAAGAGTGGCGCACAGAACTGTCCGAAGCATTGGCCCTGGGGACGAGCCATATGTCGCTCTACCAGTTGACCATCGAGCCGGCGACGCGCTTCGCCACTGATGTCCGGCGCGGGATACTCGACCCACTGGACGACGATCGCGGAGCCGATCTCTATACTCTGACGCAGGAGATCGCAGCAGTGGCCGGCTTGCCCGCTTATGAGATCAGCAATCATGCAAGACCCGGCGAGGAGAGCCGCCACAACCTTACCTACTGGCGCTACGAGGACTATGCCGGGATCGGCCCCGGAGCGCATGGGCGGCGCGGTGGCGTCGCGACGATACGCCATCGCAAGCCGGAAAATTTTCTGGCGGCGGTCGAGCGGCAGGCGCACGGAATCGCGGAGGCATGCGATATCGATGCAGCCGAGCAACTGTCCGAAGCGCTGCTCATGGGCTTGCGCCTTGCCGAAGGCATCGACGTCAGGGCGCTCTCCCTTCGGTTCGGTCTCGACGCCGAACGGGTGATGGAGCGGGACAAGCTCGCGCTCTACGCAAACCTCGGCATGATCTGGCAGCGCGGCAGCCGCATTGGCGTCACGCCGCAAGGCATGCCGCTGCTCGATGCGCTGCTGGGCGAGCTGGTGTCCGCAGACCTCGTGACGTCGTGAGTAAGGCCGACCTTCTGAAAGCCTGGCACGATCATCTTGCTGTCGGGCAAAGGAAGTCGCCGCACACCGTTCGCGCCTACCACAAGGCAGCCGAGCGGCTGTTGACGCGACAAGAGCTGACCGACTGGCAGGATATCGCCACACTCACGGCAACCCGCCTTCGCACCCATATGGCGTCACGACGCGCCGAAGGACTGGCGAACACATCGGCCGCGCGGGAACTGTCGGCGCTGAAGGGCTTCGTTGCCTTCGCTCGCGTGCAGGCCGGGCATGACGTCACCGATCCGCCGCGGATGCGCGGGCCGCGCATTAAGAAGGGCCTGCCTCGTCCCGTAACCCCCGACGACGCGACTGCCCTCGCGGAGACGGTCGAGGCGTTGGCTGGCGAGGCATGGACGGGTGCGCGCGATCGGGCAGTGCTCTTGCTGCTCTATGGCGCAGGCATGCGAATAGCCGAAGCGCTATCAATGACCGCGGATGTCCTTCCGCTCGGCGAGCGGCTGACCGTCACAGGAAAAGGCGGCAAGCAACGCGTCGTCCCGATCCTGCCGGTCGTGAGCGAGGCAGTGGAAGACTATGCCCGCCAATGCCCATGGCCGCTGTCCGCTGGCGATCCGCTGTTCCGAGGGGCGAAAGGCGGCCCACTGTCGCAAGGCATGGTGCAGAAAGCGACGGCGCGGGCCCGCAAAGCCTTGGGTTTGCCCGAGACTGCAACCCCCCATGCGTTACGGCACAGTTTCGCCACCCACCTGCTCGGCGCGGGTGCCGATCTGCGTAGCCTGCAGGAATTGCTGGGCCATGCCAGTCTCGGATCGACCCAAATCTACACGCAGGTCGATGCTGCGAAACTGCTCGAGACCTACCGCACCGCCCATCCACGCGACCGGGATTAGGGCTCGTTTTCCGACGGCTTCCACTTCCACACGCGCCAGGCATACCACACAGCGCCAAGTCCGATGAAACCGCCGACCGCCCAGCTGGCATAGGTCTCGTATTCGCCGATCAGTCCCGCCAAGGATCGCCCTCCCCAGATCAGGGCACCGTTCCAGACGAGCGATCCAAGGAATGTGAACAGCAGGAAACGCCAGAGCTTCATCCTCGCCAAGCCGGCGGGTAGCGAGATGATCGTGCGAAGGAATGGCGAGAAGCGGAGCAGGAAAACGATCCAGTCGCCATGCTTACGAAAGATGCGACGGGATTTTTCGAATTCGTCCCATTCGAACGTCAGCCAGCGTCCGCGCTTGGCGATGAAGCGCTTGAGGTCCTCCTCTCGCCAGCGCGAGCCGAGCCAGTACCAGAAATAATTTCCCGCGACCGTGCCCAGCGTTCCGATGATGAGCAACGGCGCGAAGGTCATGCGCCCCTGCGCCACCAGCACGCCGCCGTAGCCCATGATGATTTCGGACGGCATCGGCGGAAAGATGTTTTCCAGCGCCATCAGGATGAATATCCCGATATATCCGCCGCCGGCAATCGTGTTGAGAATGAAGCTGTTCATGCAGGCACCAACGCGCCCGGTGGGCTATTGCTCCGCGTGACGGCGCTCGATCGCGTCCCAGATCAGCCCGGCGGTGTCGGTGCCGTTGAACTTGTCGATGGCGACAATGCCGGTCGGAGAGGTCACGTTGATCTCTGTCAGCCATTTGCCGCCGATCACATCGATGCCGACGAACACCAACCCGCGTCGTTTGAGCTCCGGACCCATTGCCGCGCAGATTTCTTCCTCGCGTTCGGTCAGCGTCGCCGCTTCGGCGTGACCGCCCTGCGCCAGGTTCGAGCGGAACTCACCTTCTCCCGGGAAGCGATTGATAGCGCCTGCGAATTCGCCATCGACCAGCACGATGCGTTTGTCACCTTCGCTGACTTCCGGGAGGAATGGCTGGACCATATGTGGCTCGGGCCAGGTCTGGTCGAAGACCTCGCTCAGGGCCGACAGATTCGTCCCGTCTTTGTCGATCCGAAAGATCGCCTTGCCGCCATTGCCGTGCAGTGGCTTCACCACGACCGAGCCGTGCTTTTTCTGAAAATCGCGCAGATCGTCGAGGTGCCGGGCGACCAGCGTCGGCGGCATATACTGCGCATAGTCCAGCACGAACATCTTCTCCGGCGCATTCACGACTTCGCGCGGCTCGTTTACGACGAGCGTCGTGCCCTTAAGCCGGTCCAGCAAAAGGGCCGCGCTGATATAGCCAAGATGAAATGGTGGATCCTGCCGCATCAGAACGACATCGATGTCCTTCGCGAGATCTGCCCTGCGCCGTTCGCCGGCCGTGAAGTAGTTGCCCTCGATCCGCTGGACCGTGACCGGCGCGACATGCGCCGTGATCCGGCCGCGAGGACTGCCGTCGCTTTCGTAAGCCAGCGTCGCGACGTCGTAATGCCACAACTCGTGCCCACGCGCCTGCGCCGCCAGCATCAGCGCGAAAGAGCTGTCGCCCGCAATGTTGATGCTTTCCAGCGGGTCCATCTGGACGGCGACACGCAAACTCATCGGCGGCTCCTCAGGGTTGCCAGGCGTTGGCGATGTGGCGGGGGAAGCTGCCGGGCGCAAGCAGGATTACGTCGATCCGTATGTCCTCCCCGTTCTCAGCATAGCGATGCGCGACGGCCTCCACCGCCGCCGCGACGCGCGACAGGCGATATTCGTCGATCGCATAGTCTAGATCGGCCCGCTTGCGCCGCCATTTGACTTCGATGAACGCGACCACATTGCTGCGCCTCGCGACCAGGTCGATCTCGCCCGCCGGAGTCTTCACTCGCGTATCGAGGATTTGCCAGCCCTTGGCCTTCAGCCAGAACGCCGCTCTCGCCTCGCCGTCGCGGCCGCTCTTTTCGGCAAGCTGCCGCCTCATTCGGCGCGCAGTTCCAGCGCGCGGGCATAGAGATCCTTGCGCTCCAGCCCGGTTTCCCGTGCCACGCGGGCGGCGGCCTGAGACGGCTTAAGAGCCTTCAGCGCGTCGCGCAGTAGGATGTCGGCATCGGCCTCGCTCGGTTCGACGGGGATCGGCGGACCGACCAGCAGGACGATCTCACCCTTGGGAGGATGCGACTCGAAATAGGCACGCAGGCCGTGCGGCAGGCCGCGGTGGACTTCCTCGTGCAATTTCGTCAGCTCCCTCGCGACCGCAACCTCGCGATGCGGGAGCACCTGTTCGATCGCGTCGAGCGACTTGAGCAGGCGGGGCGCGGTTTCGTAGAACACCAGCGTCGTATCGATCCCGCCAAGCTCTTTGAGCATCTCGCGGCGCGCCTTGTCTTTGGCGGGCAGGAACCCGGCAAAGAGGAACCGGTCGTTCGGCAGGCCGGACAGCGACAGACCCATCACCGCTGCACAGGCGCCTGGCAGCGCGGTCACGGGGATTCCCTCCGCGCGGCAATCATTGACCAGCCGGTATCCGGGATCGCTGACCAGCGGTGTGCCAGCGTCGCTGACCAACACCACCGCCCGCGTCCGCATCGATTCGACCAGCCGCCCGCGATCGCGATGCTCGCTATGGTCGTCGTAGCGCCAAAGGGGCTTGGAGATGCCTAAGTGCTTGAGCAGCTTGCCCGTCACCCGCGTATCCTCGCAGGCCACGCCGTCGCAGGCGCGCAGCACATCCACGGCGCGCAGGGTGATGTCACCGAGGTTGCCGATTGGCGTCGCCACGATATACAGCCCGGGCTCGAGGCTTTTTTCGGGAGGTGCGGGATCACTCACCCCCTCCCCATGAACCATTGGCAAGGGATGCGGCAAGATGATGCGCTGGACTATCGACCGTAGAACGCTGGCAACCGCAGCGCTCGCCACGTTGCTGGCCGGTTGCGCCGTCATCCCGCGCGGGGCGGAGCGGCCGGCGCCGGTCGATCCGACGCCGACGCCGGAACCGAGCGCGACTGCCCTGCCCGAAGACCAGACCCGACACCGTGTGGCGCTTTTGGTGCCCATGTCCGGGTCGAACGGTAACGTCGGCCAGGCGATTGCCAATGCGACGACCATGGCACTGCTCGATACTAGCGCGGAAAACCTGCGGATTACGACTTACGATACGGCGCAGGGCCCCGAAGCGGCAGCGCGGCAGGCGGTGGCGGAAGGCAACAGCCTGATCCTCGGCCCGCTGCTCGGCAGCAATATTCCGTCGGTTCTCTCGGTCGCCCGGTCGGCGGACGTCCCGGTCATCTCTTTCTCCAACGATACCAATGCCGTCGGCCCGAATGTATTCATCATGGGCCACATTCCCGAACAGTCGATCATGCGAACGGTCGAATATGCGCGAGAGCGCGGAGCGCAGAATTTCGCGGTGATCGCACCGGACGGTGCGTATGGCGTCCGTGCCGAGGAAGCCATGCGACGGGCGACCGCGGCATATGGCGGCAGCGTGGTGTGGACCGAACGCTATTCGCGCGGGAACACCTCGATCGTCAGCGCGGCGGAGCGGTTGAAGGCGCATGGCGGCTACGACACCGTGCTGATCGCCGACGGCGCGCGGCTGTCGATCCAGGCGGCCGGTGCGCTCAAGTCCGGTGGCGGTTCCGCCCGGCTGCTCGGCACCGAGCTGTGGAGCGGTGAAGGGTCGATTACGCGCGCCTCCGCGATGAACGGCGCACTGTTCTCCGCCGTATCGGACAATCGTTACAAGCGCTTCGTCGACAGCTACGAAGCGCGGTTCGGTGGCCAGCCCTATCGGATCGCGACACTCGGCTACGACGCCGTGCTGCTGACGTTGCGGGTCGCGCGCGACTGGCAAGTCGGTCGCCCCTTCCCGGTTCGCGACCTGCGCAGTACGGACGGTTTCCTCGGTCTCGACGGAGCGTTTCGTTTCGGGACCAGCGGAATCGTTGAGCGCGCCATGGAAGTTCGCGAAGTGCGCGGCGACAGCGTCGTGGTGGTGGCCAACGCCCCTTCCGGCTTCTGAGCGGGGCGGATAACCTCGCCCATGCGCTTGTAGCGCGCCGCTGCGGCACGATATAGCTAGGCGCATGTCCGACGATCTTTTCGAGAACACGCCCACATCCAGCGGCGATTACGATGCTTCCTCGATCGAGGTGCTGGAGGGGCTCGAGCCCGTCCGCCGCCGTCCGGGCATGTATATCGGCGGCACCGACGACCGCGCACTCCATCACCTCGTTGCCGAAGTGCTCGACAATGCGATGGACGAGGCGGTGGCGGGCCATGCAAGCCGCATCGAAATCCGGCTCGACGAAGGCAATAAGGTCACTGTATCCGACAATGGCCGCGGCATTCCCGTCGCGGAGCATCCGAAATATCCGGGCAAGTCCACGCTCGAGGTGATCCTCACCACGCTGCACTCGGGCGGGAAGTTCTCCGGCAAAGCCTATGCGACCAGCGGCGGCCTGCACGGGGTCGGCGTCAGTGTCGTCAACGCGCTGAGCAGCGACACGCGGGTCGAGGTCGCGCGCGACAAGACGCTCTACGCGCAGGAATTCGCCAAGGGGCACCCGACCGGCAAGCTGCAGGAGCTGGGACCAACCCCGAACCGGCGCGGGACCACCGTCAGTTTCGTGCCCGACACCGAAATCTTCGGCGACCGGAAGTTCAATCCCAAGCGTCTGTTCAAGCTCGCCCGCTCCAAGGCCTACCTCTTCGCGGGCGTCGAGATCCGCTGGAAATGCGCGGACAGCCTCGTCTCGGACGATGTGCCGGAAGAGGCGGTCTTCAAGTTCCCCGGTGGCCTCGCGGACCATCTGGCTGAGCAGATCAACGGGCGCGAGTGCGTTACCTCCCAGCCTTTCGCCGGCAACCAGGATTTTCCCGAGGGCGAAGACGGCAGTCAGCAGGGCCGCGTCGAATGGGCGATCGCCTGGCCGCTCTTCTCCGACGGATCGACCAGCTGGTATTGCAACACCGTGCCGACGCCCGACGGCGGCACGCATGAGCAAGGGTTACGGGCGGCTTTGACCAAGGGCCTACGCGCTTTTGGCGACCTCACCGGGGTCAAGAAATCGAAAGACCTGACCGCCGACGACGTGATGGTTGGCGCCGAGGTAATGCTCAGCGTCTTCATCCGCGATCCGCAGTTCCAGAGCCAGACCAAGGACCGCCTGACCTCGCCCGAGGCCGCCAAGCTGGTCGAGAATGCCGTGCGCGACCATTTCGACCATTTCCTCACCGACAATATGGACCGCGGCAAGGCGCTCCTCGGTCAGGTGATGGAGCGGATGGACGAGCGCCTGCGCCGCAAGCAGGAGCGCGAGGTCAAGCGCAAGACCGCGACCAACGCGAAGAAGCTGCGCCTGCCGGGCAAGCTCACCGATTGTTCGGGCGAAGGCGATGGCGAGACCGAACTCTTCATCGTCGAAGGCGATTCCGCTGGTGGCAGCGCCAAGCAGGCGCGCGACCGCAAGACGCAGGCGATCCTCCCCATTCGCGGCAAGATCCTCAATGTCGCCAGCGCCACGGCAGACAAGATTCGCGCGAACAGCGAAATCGCCGATCTGTCGCTCGCCATGGGCTGCGGCACGCGCAAGGATTGCGACCCGGAAAACCTGCGCTACGACCGCATCATCATCATGACCGACGCCGACGTCGACGGCGCACATATCGCGACGCTGCTGATGACATTCTTCTTTCAGGAAATGCCGGAGGTCGTGCGCGGCGGGCACCTCTACCTCGCCCAGCCTCCGCTCTATCGGCTTACCGCAGGCAAGGAGAGCCGCTACGCCCGCGACGACGCGCACCGCGCCGAGCTGGAAGAGACGGTGTTCAAGGGCAAGAAGGTGGAAGTCGGCCGCTTCAAGGGCCTGGGCGAAATGAACCCAGCCCAGCTGCGTGAAACGACGATGAACCCCGACACGCGCAGCCTGATCCGCATCACGCTACCCACGGAATTCGAACAGCGCGCGGTGGTGAAAGAACTCGTAGACCAGCTCATGGGCCGCAATCCCGAGCACCGTTTCAACTTTATCCAGAACAATGCGGGTGAGTTCGATCGCGAGATGATCGACGCGTGATCTAGCCGAAACAACGCATGCAGGAGCCGGAGTGCGAGCTGCGTTCGCCTCCGGCCTCCTATAGCGCTGCCATTGCCATCACGCCGATAACCGCAATCGCGGCTCCCATAGTGACGCCGGTTTGAAACTGCCTTCCGCGATCACCACGGTCTGCATTCCATCCATTTTTCAGGCCACGCCAGAACATCTCAATCGATGATTTCTGCTGCGAGTGCCGCAGTCGCGCCGGCGACCCCGATGGTGATGCCCGCTTTCAGCGCGGCTGCACCGCCACCAGCGGTCAGGCCCGCCTTCACTCCGGCCACAATCAGCGGAATAAAAAATGCCCCGCCGTCGATCTGCTCGATCTCTTCGAAATTCAGTTCCATCATGATATAATACTCCTCTGCAGGAAATTAGTCGATCAGGTCCAGCTCACCGTCGAGAGCGTAATCGACTGCCAATGCCACAGCGACCACACCGGCCGCTCCGATAGCGGCTCCGGCACCACCGATGGCTCCGACACGTGCAGCGGTACCAATCGCTTTTCCGACGGCGTACCAGCTAACCGCACCGTTGACGTCACCGATCTCCGTCAAACTGAGGTCGCGCACGCCTTCGATCTTCATATGTTCCATTTTTCGCTCCAAATATTGCTGACAGGGAGGTCCTGTCGCAATTGTTTTTCAACAAAGAGCGGGGGCGGAACAATAGTCAGGATGCGCTAGTTTCGTCGTGCTAATCCGTATGCACATGCAGCTCGCCTTCGAGCGTCTTGTGTACCGGGCACTTATCGGCAATCTCGATCAGCTTCGCGCGCTGGTCCTCGTCCAGCCCGATGCCCTCGATCGTAATCGTCCGGTGGAGCGCCTGGAGCTGCTTGCCCTGCTCCATCGCTTCGACGTGGTCGCATTCGTCCGCGTGCTGGCGTTCGTGGCGTACTGCGACGGTCACGCCCTCCAGCGGCCACTCCTTGCGATCCGCATACATCTTCATGGTCATTGCGGTGCAGGTGCCGAGTGCGGCGTTGAGCAGGTCGTAAGGCGTAGGGCCGGTATCGTCGCCTCCATAGCTGCGCGGTTCGTCGGCGATGAAGCGGTGGTTCTTGGTGTGGACCTCGGTGCCGAACTTGCCGTGGCCCATTTTCACGACCACGCCGTCCTCCGGCATCGGCCAGTCGTCGCGCAGGGGCAGATAGCGCTGCGCCCATCCGGCGATGACCGTGGCGGCGAAGTGCGCGTCTGCTTCCTTGACCAGCAGGTGATCCGCCCCCTCGAGACTGACGAAGCTCTTGGGATGTTTCGCCGCTTGGAACAGCGCGCTCGCGTGCTCGATGCCGACGATCTGGTCGGTCGGCGAGTGGAGGAACATCAGCGGCTTGCGGATGCGGGCCACCTCGGCCAGCAGGTCGGCGCTTTCGACCTTGTCGAGGAATTCCTTGCTGAGGCTGAATTCGCGCCCGCCGATGGTCACGGGGGCTTCCTTCCCCGCGCGGATCGAATCGAGGTCGCCGTCGATATTCTCCAGCACATGCGGCACATCGCTGGGCGCGCCGATGGTGGCGATGGCGGCGACGTGCTCCAGGCCCAGATCGTCGGCAGCGGCCAGCACGGCAGCCCCGCCCAGCGAATGCCCGACCAGCAGGAGCGGGCCGCCGAACCGCTCGACCAATACCTTCGCTGCATCGACCAGATCCGCAACGTCCGTCGCGAAGCCGGCGCGTCCGAACTCGCCCTCGCTACCGCCCAGCCCGGTAAAGTCGAACCGCAACGTCGCAATGCCCTCCTGCGCCAGCGCGCGCGCCACGGTGACGGCGGCCTTGCTGTTCTTCGTGCAGGTGAAGCAATGCGCGAACAGCGCGGCGCCCCGCACCAGCCCGGTCGGAAGTTCGAGGGACCCTTCGAGCGCATGGCCCGCTTCGGTCGTGATCGTTATTGGTTCGGTCGGCATTTGCTCTCCTGTCCGTCCGGCGGGTCATGGAGGTTACAACGCCCCCTTGCCCTTCGCGTGCCCTCCCACTAACGCTCCCGTCAAGTTGCAAGGGAAAACCGATGGCCGACCAGACTTCCGACCAGACCCGTTTCGAAGGCACCCAGTCCTATATCGCCACCGAAGACCTCAAGGTCGCGGTCAATGCCGCAGTAACGCTGCGCCGTCCGCTGCTGGTGAAGGGTGAGCCGGGTACGGGCAAGACGGTGCTCGCGCACGAGATTTCGAAGGCGCTCGATGCGCCGCTGATCGAGTGGAATGTGAAGTCCACCACCAAGGCGCAGCAGGGCCTTTACGAATACGACGCGGTCGCCCGCCTGCGCGATGGACAGCTCGGCGACGAGCGGGTGCACGACATTTCGAATTACATCAAGAAGGGCAAGCTGTGGGAAGCCTTCACCATCGAGCAGTTGCCCGTCCTGCTGATCGACGAGATCGACAAGGCCGATATCGAGTTCCCCAACGACCTGTTGCAGGAACTCGATCGCATGAGCTTCGACGTCTACGAAACGCATGAGCGGATCGAGGCGAAGGAGCGGCCGATCGTGGTCATCACCTCGAACAACGAGAAGGAATTGCCCGACGCCTTCCTGCGCCGCTGCTTCTTCCACTACATCAAGTTTCCTGATCGCGAGACGATGCAGGAGATCATCGACGTCCATTATCCCGACATCCAGAAAACACTGGTCAAGAAGGCGATGGATATCTTCTACGAGCTGCGCGAAGTGCCGGGCCTCAAGAAGAAGCCCAGCACCAGCGAGCTGCTCGACTGGCTGAAGCTGCTGATGAACGAAGACATGCCGCTCGAGACGCTGCAGGACGCCAATCCCAACAGTGCGATCCCGCCGCTTCACGGCGCGCTGCTCAAGAACGAGCAGGACGTGATGATGTTCGAACGTCTCGCGTTCATGGCCCGGCGCCAGAGCTGATGCACGAGGGCGGATGCTTTTGCGGGAGCGTCCGCTTCACCATCGGTGGCGAGCCGCAAGGCGCGCGCTATTGCTGGTGCCGCGATTGCC
The DNA here is from genome assembly GCA_947499095.1 of uncultured Erythrobacter sp. GTDB lineage: Bacteria > Pseudomonadota > Alphaproteobacteria > Sphingomonadales > Sphingomonadaceae > Qipengyuania. The sequence goes on along the minus strand of CANMMR010000003.1, from coordinate 105,630 downwards.
AGCGCATTGCCAGCGGCATGGCGACGGTCAATGTCCTGTTCGATGCCGACACCGTTACCTATTCCGGCGCGATGACCGTGCTACGCCGCGTCGCCGACAGCGGAAACACCGTGGAACGCGGCTTTTGCAGCGAATGCGGATCGCAAATGTATTCGAAGACCGTGGTGGGGCCGGCGCAGCCGATGCGGGTGCGGGCCGGAACTCTCGACGATCCAGAAATCTGTCCGCCAAGCTATATCATCTGGGGCCGAAGCGCGCCGTCTTGGGCACCTTTTCCCGATGGAATGCCCGTGCATGAAGCGGGGCCGGGTTCGCCCCTGATCTCCGTTTCTCAGCGGAAGCTGTAGGCCAGTTCGAAGTCGCCCCAGCGGCGACCATTGATTACGATCGGCACATAGACATTCCGCACGACGACGTAGTTTTTCCCGTCCCCCTCCTGGCGATAGACCGCCATCATGAATGCATCGTTCTGCTGTTTGGCCTTCTTGTCGATACCGTACAGCATGATGCGACCGTTCCTGCAGTAGGTCGTGTCGTGCGTGATGTCTCCGGTGGGTTTGCGGCAACGGTCGCTGATATGCGTGGGAAGGAACCCGTTCATGTCGGCCTGCGAACACATCATGATCGCGCCGCCTTCGGCAACCACCCGGTCGTTTACGGGGCGCCAGTTGGCATCGGCCCAGGCGCAGAGGGATGTCCTGTACTGCTTGGGATTGGTGCCTGCGACATGCACGTAATTCTGGTCGAACAGCTGCTCCATAGTCAGTGAGCCGGCGGCCAGTGCGTTCTCGGCAAGCTTGGTTATTTCTTCGGCATAGCTTCGAGCCTTATCCACCATCAGGCTGTCGTCGGGCGAAAGTCCGGCTTTGACCAGATTGTCGAACATGTCGCTGGCGGTCAGCTCGAGATCTTCCATGCGGTCGTGCGCAGTGGCAAGCTTCTGCTCGTTGTCGCTGACCGCGGTGTCGAAATCGCCAAGCGTATCCTGGACACGGTGAACATGTTCCGAAATGGTCGCGGTATTGCGGGCGATCTGGTCCTGCTGCTGATCGACCTCGCCGATCAGTTCGGTGACGCCCTGAAGCGTATGTTCGATGGCAGTGACCGAACTCTTGGCCTCGGCGCTGGCGGTGGCGCCGACTTGGATTTTCTCGATCACCTGTTCGGCTTCTTCGCCAAGCGTGTCGATCGTCCGGCCGATTTCCTCGGTGGCCCGACGCGTCTCGCTGGCGAGCGTTTTCACCTCGTTGGCCACGACGGCGAAGGTGCGGCCCTGTTCGCCAGCACGCATCGCCTCGATCGTCGCGTTGAGGGCGAGGATGTTCGTCGTCTCGGCAATCTGGTCGATTTCCTGCGAACTGCGGCGGACCTGGTCCATTGCCGCAGCGAAGCCGGTGACATGCTCGGTCAGCGTTTCCACTAGACCCAGAAGATTACCGATCTGACCGAGCGAATTGCCGATAAGTTCGGAACCCTGGGAAAGCCGCTCGATGGCGCGCTGCGACAGCAGACGCGCTTCGTCGGTCGCTTCGAGCACCATGCGCTGGTCTTCGTCGAGTGCGGAGACCGTGCCCTGCAATTCGACATATTCGGAGCGCAAGTGGCCGAACGAGTCGATGACGCCTTGCACGATCCCCGCGACATCGGAGCATCCGACCGTCACCTTGCCGCAACTCTCCGGAATTGCCGACAAGTCCTTGCTGTCCGTCATCGCGATTTCGCGCATTTCCATGCTTGGCCACGTCCCTGTATTTCTAGACCCGATTTAGGGGTTAACCGGGAATGGTTATTGCCCGGTTAAGCAGCCTTCGCCGATTTTCGCTTCGCCATCGCGGTAGAGGGCGCTAAGCCCGTGTCATGTTTTTCAATTTCGTCGACGAGCTGCGCGCTGCCGGAATTTCGGCAAGCTTCAAGGAACACCTCACACTGCTCGAGGCGCTCGACAAGGATGTGATCGAGCAGACGCCGGAAGCCTTCTACTACCTCTCCCGCGCGACCTTCGTGAAAGACGAAGGTCTGATCGATCGCTTCGACCAGGTCTTTGCCAAGGTCTTCAAGGGCATCCTGTCCGATTACGGCCAGAACCCGGTCGATATTCCGGAAGACTGGCTGAAGGCCGTCGCCGAGAAGTTCCTCTCCGACGAGGAGATGGAAAAGATCAAGTCGCTCGGCGACTGGGACGAGATCATGGAGACGCTGAAGAAGCGGCTCGAGGAGCAGGAGAAGCGCCACCAGGGCGGCAACAAGTGGATCGGCACCGGCGGCACCAGCCCGTTCGGCAATTCGGGCTATAACCCCGAAGGCGTGCGCATCGGCGGCGAAAGCAAGCACAAGCGCGCGATCAAGGTGTGGGACAAGCGCGAGTTCAAGAACCTCGACAACACCAAGGAACTGGGCACCCGCAACATCAAGATGGCGCTGCGTCGCCTGCGCCGCTTCGCGCGGGAAGGCGCGGCGGACCAGCTCGATATCGACGCGACTATCGACGGCACGGCGAAGCAGGGGTGGCTCGATATCCATATGCGACCGGAACGGCGCAATGCGGTGAAACTGCTGCTGTTCCTCGATGTGGGCGGATCGATGGACCCGTTCATCAAGATCACCGAAGAGCTGTTCAGCGCCGCGACCAGCGAGTTCAAGAACCTGGAATTTTTCTACTTCCACAATTGCCTCTACGAAGGCGTGTGGAAGGACAATCGCCGCCGCTGGCAGGAGCGGACCAAGACCTGGGATATCCTCCACAAATACGGCCACGACTACAAGGTCGTGTTCGTCGGCGACGCAGCCATGAGCCCCTATGAGATCACCCATGCGGGCGGCAGCGTCGAGCATATGAACGAGGAAGCGGGTGCCACCTGGATGAGCCGAGTCACCAACACCTATCCCGCGACCGTCTGGCTCAATCCCGTGCCCGAAAAGCAGTGGGGATATTCGCAGTCGACCAAGGTGATGAAACACCTCGTCAACGACCGGATGTATCCGCTGACACTGGACGGCCTCGACGACGCGATGCGCGAACTGAGCCGCAAACAGGGCTGACGACTTTGCGGCACACCCGCTTCGAGGCGGTCCGCTACCGGCTCGAACAGTTCGATCCGGGCACGGGCTGGCGGCTGTGGCTCTACGAATTCCTGCTATTCGGCTTCAAGCAGGCTTGGGCCTGCCTGTTCGGTGGACTGATGCTGGCGCTACTGCTGGCGACGCATCTGTATTATCCCGAAGACGCGTCCTTGCTCCGATACGATTTCATCACCTTGGCAGCCGTTGCAATTCAGGCTGCGATGCTGGCCTTCCGGTTAGAGACGTGGTCGGAGGCCAAGGTCATCCTCACCTTCCATATCGTCGGTACAGTTATGGAGCTGTTCAAGACGGCAGCCGGATCATGGATATACCCCGAGCCGAGCGTGCTGCGGATTGGCGACGTGCCATTATTTTCAGGGTTTATGTACGCGGCAGTCGGTAGCTATATCGCTCGCGTCTGGCGTATCTTCGATTTTCGCTATTCGCATTACCCCGCACGCTGGGCGACCTACGCGCTGGCGGCGGCGATCTACGTGAATTTCTTCGCCCATCACTGGCTGGCGGACATCCGCTACCTGCTGTTCGGGGTCACGATTCTGCTGTTCTGGCGGACGAGAATTCACTTCCGCAACTGGCTGGAGCATCGCTGGATGCCGTTGCTGCTTGGATTTTTCCTGGTCGCATTATTCATCTGGGGTGCAGAGAACATCGGTACCTTCGCTCGCGCCTGGACCTACCCGGGGCAGGAGGACGGCTGGCACCCGGTCGGCCTCGCCAAACTGGGAAGCTGGTTCCTGTTGATGCTGATCAGCTTCGTCCTCGTCAGCCTTGTGCACCCGGTGCGCGAGCCGACATGAGAGCAACGAAGGAGAACACGATGCGCTATCTTGTGCTACCCGCCCTCGCCCTGACAGGAGTTGCCATTGCTGCGGAGCCAGACGAGGATCGCGCGGAATCGGGCGAAATTGAAATGGTAGCGGAAGCGACACCCTGCGATGACAGCGTGTCTGTTTTCAATCCCGAAGGCTGCCCTGAAAAGCCGATTGACATCGACGAGTGCGAGCAGACCATCACGCAAGTTCGCGATGCAAATGGCCAGCCTTCGCTGCGGCGAGAGGGAGCCGCACCGGAAGACGCCGAGATGATCGCGGCAGTCGACCAACAGATCGATGGCTGCAGTGTCATGGTCATGCACAACGACACATCGGATGTGCGCCCTGTTCCCGAACCCGAGGATCGCGCCGAGCTGGTCCCCGCTGGTTAGTCCTGCTTGTCCAGTTCGTCGTTGAGGAGCAAGCTGCACCGCCAGAAGAAGAATGCCGGGATCAGGCCGAGAAAGGCCGCTCCGTAGAGCACGTAGCGCACGCTCTCCTCGCCATATTCGGGGCGAAGCCAATCTGACAGCATGCCGAAGAACAGCGGCCCGAGGCCTAGCCCGATCAGGTTCTGGAAAAACAGCAGGACGGCAGCGGCGATGGCCCGCGATCGGAGGGGGACGAGCCCCTGCGCCGCCGAGTAAGTCGGGCCGTAATAGAGCGAATTCAGCAGCGTCGGCATGAACAGCAGGATCAGGCCCATCTGCCAAGTTTGCGCCTGATAGGCGACAAACGCGATCGGCGCGGCAACAGCCATGCCGATGGCAGGGGCGGTGAGAACATGGCGGCGGTTTTGCGATCCGAAGCGGTCTGCAAGCCAGCCCCCCAAAACGGTACCCGCTATCCCTGCCGCGCCGTTCACGATACCGAACCAGAAGCCGACCTCGCCCGGCGACATACCGTGGGTCCGCTGGAAAAAGATCGTCGTCCATGTGACCTTGCCATAGGCGAGAAACGCCGCTGCCGATCCGGCGCACAAGAGCAGGACGAAGGCGCGCGAGCGCATGACCCTGCCCATCGCCTTGAAGAACGGGACCACGTCTTCGGTGCCCCTCTGGCGTAGAACCTCGAGGCTGTCCTTACGGCGCGGCTCCTTGAGGACGAACCACACAATCAGGGCGAGAACCACACCGGGAATCCCCACGAACAAAAACGCCCTGCGCCAACCCACCCAATCGGCGAGCACGCCGCCGATGAGCATGCCGAGCAGCGTTCCTATCGGGATGCCGAGCGCATAGAACGCGAGCGCGGAGCTGCGTTTTTCCGGCGGCACGAGATCCGAAATCAGCGAATGCGCCGGCGGCGTGCAACCGGCCTCTCCTACACCGACGCCGATGCGGGCGAGCAGCAGTTGAACGAAATTCTGCGCTACGCCGCACAGCGCGGTCATCGCCGACCAGGTTGCCAGGGCCAATGCAATCAACTGCGGTCGATGCGTTGTCGGCCTATCGGAATAGCGCGCGATGGGCAGGCCGAGCACGGTGTAAAACAGCGCAAATGCGAGGCCCGTCATCAAGCCGATCTGCGTATCGCTTAGACCAAGGTCCTGCGCAATCGGTTCGGCTAGGATGTTGACGATCTGCCGGTCGATGAAATTGAAGATGTAGACGATCAACAGAATCCAGAGGGTGGCGCGCACTGAACTCTGCGCTGCGCCGGTCGGTGCCGCTGTCGCCATGAAAATCTCTCCCGAAGCGCGGGTATGCCCGTCACTTTCGGTCAAGCAACCCTATCTATTGGCTTTCGTCAAGCGTTCTTCGACCGATCGAAAGTCGGGTTTGGTGCCTGGGGTGGCTTAATACGAGTCCACCGCGTGGAACAGCGCCGCAATCTGCGCCTGCTCGATTTCATGGAGATCGGGATGCCAGATATCGAAGATGAGGACCAAGCGGTCGGTCTGCGCGCGGTTCCAGGCCTCATGTTCGATCGTGTCGTCGAAAACCATCAGTTTACCCTTCTCCCAAACTCGCGTGGCCGAACCCACCCGAAGGGCCCCGTCACCGGGCACGACCAGTGGGAGGTGGCATATGAGACGCGGGTTCAGCATCCCGGTATGCGGGGGAATGTGCGCACAAGCCTTCAGGAGGGAGAACATGATCGTCGGTGCGCGCTTGGGTATCCGGCACTGGGGGGCGATGTCGGTAATCGCGCCAAACGTGTGTGGGCAAAGCTCCACCCGGTCCGCGATCGGCTTTTCCGAATCGATCAGATCGAAGGTACTCCAATCGTCATTCTCGAGCAGCCCATGCGAATTGCCCTGCGGACGATCTTCGGTACGCTTCATATAGGCAGCGAAGGTATCCCCGCCATCCATAAGGGCTATCGCTTCCGAGACGATCTGCTCGGTATACGCTTCTAGTTCTTCTACCCAGGGCCAGCCAGCGGTATCGTAGTATTCCGCATAGGGCAGATCGGGATAGAAATAGGTCGTCGGCATCCGGAGATATTGCTCGCCGGTGTTCTCTCGCCGAAGCTGGCCGGTCATGATTGCGATGCTCTTCGCAAATCTCGCGTGCCACTCCGATGGCGGGAAGCCTCGCCGTTCCAGCGATGCATGGAGATGGCGCACATAGCCCTGCTCGATATCCTGCAAGCGCCGCAACGCTCGCTGTGCCGTGGGACGATCATATGGCGCGCCTGCTTCGGCCTGCTTCAAGGCGGCAGTATAGTAAGCGGAAGCGGCCCGATGATCGCCAGCGTCGAGGCGAGCATCGCCTTCGGCCACAAGGCTGGCGAAATCTAGCGCGGCCTGCGTCATCCGTACAGCAGGTGCGGCGCGATTGTCTCTCGCCATGCCGTTTCGTCTTCGTCCGCGAGGCTATCCAGGTCGCCGGGTTCGGCTTGCCCCTCGTCCACCCATTCGCGCAGGCTCGGGCCGCCGTTGATCACGTCGATGGCGAGGCGATCGAGCTCGTACTCGTAGGGAAAATCGCGCCACAGATCATATTCTGGATAGAGGCTGCGGATGGCCTTGAAGACCAGTGCCTGCAAACGCCAAGGCCGGAATTCATAATGATCGTAGAACGGGCCTTCGGCGTGGATCATCAACGCATTGCACAGCTTTCCGGAGTGCTTGTGAAACGTCGGCTCGAACCAGCATTCGCGCAGGGCGCAACCCCGAAGCCATGCGGGAGCAAGTCGCTCCATCTCTGTCATAACGCCGCCTGCATCGACATCGGGCGCGCCGAACAGCACCTCAAGCGGCCGGGTCGTCCCGCGACCCTCGCTCAAAGTCGTTCCTTCCAGCATGACGGTACCGGCATAGGCCCGCGCCATATTTACGCTGGCGGCATTCGGGCTCGGATTGATCCATACCCGGTCTTCCGGCCAGCCAAAGCCGGGCGCATGACCGGGCTTCCATCCGACCATCTCGATCACCTTGTAGTCGAGATCGAGGTCGAAATGCGCTTTGAACCAGTGGCCCATCTCCCCCATCGTCATACCGTGCCGCATCGGCATCGGCGCCGCGCCGACGAAGCTTTCCTGTCCGGGCACCAGCAGCGTGCCTTCCACCGGGCCGCCAGCGGGATTGGGGCGGTCGAGCACCCAGACCGATTTGCCCGCCTTCGCCGCCTCTTCCATCAAATAGAGCAGCGTCGTCACGAAGGTGTATATGCGGCACCCGAGATCCTGCAGGTCGAACAGGAATACGTCCGCCGTCGACATCATCTGCCCGGTCGGCCGGCGGACTTCGCCGTAGAGGCTGAAGATCGGGATATTGTGGCGCGGATCGGTCTCGTCCGCCGTTTCCACCATATTGTCCTGCTTGTCGCCCTTCAGCCCGTGCTGCGGTCCGAAAGCCGAGGTCACATTGACCCCGCGTTCGATCAGCGCGTCGAGCGAATGTTGCAGTTGCGCAGTGACCGAGGCCGGATGCGCCACAAGCGATACGCGTTTGCCCTCGAGCGGGGCGCGCAGTTCGTCTTCGGTCAGAAGGCGGTCGATGCCGAATTTCATGGCGCGGTGGGTGCCGCAAGCTCGCCCGTGAAGCAAGCCGGTTCATGGAAATCCGGCGCTTCCCCCGCATGGCAGAGGGCCCAAAAACTTTTCGTCGCGCCCTGCTCCTCGATGACGCAGGTCAACGCGTAATCGCAGTTTACCGAAGGTATGACACCGGCAGGGATAGCCGCATCGAATATGGCAAAGCTGCCGCCGAGCCGAATGGTGCAATCGGGCTCGCGATCCATCGGGAGTTCTCGCATTCCGGTGCGCGGCGCATTGAAGGCGTACACATTCCAGCGCTCCGACGGGGACAGGTTGAATTCGATGTAAGACGTGCCGCCCCTCGGTTTCACGAACATCTCGAAGCAGGTGGTCTGCCAAAGGCAGTCCCCACGGCCGCGCCCCGCAAACTTCGGTACGACAAGATCCTGCACGCCCTGGACGCGCCACCGGATACGCAGCCAAGTGGCATCGCGTCCGATGATCCGAGCCGTGACGGCGCTTACGCTCGCCGGAGGAAAGGCCGGATGCGGCACCAGTTCATGCGTTTGCACGGGCGTTCTTACCTGCTAGCGCGCGCTCCATCATGAGCAGCTTTTCCTCCGACCTCCTGCGCACGCTCGAAGAGCGCGGCTACATCCACCAGATCACCAATGGCGAAGCGCTGGACGCGCTGGCCGCCAAGGGCACGGTGCCAGGCTATATCGGCTTCGATGCCACCGCGCCATCGCTGCACGTGGGAAGCCTGGTGCAGATCATGATGCTGCGCCGGTTGCAGCAGGCCGGGCACAAGCCGATCGTCCTCATGGGAGGAGGGACGACAAGAATTGGCGATCCCACCGGTCGCGACGAGAGCCGCAAGATGCTCACCGACGATGCGATCGACGAAAATATCGCTGGCATCCGAAAGGTATTCGATCGCGTGCTGGTCTTTGGCGACGGCCCGACCGATGGGGTCATGGTCAACAATCAAGACTGGCTTGGAAGCATTGGTTACATTGAAATGCTCCAAAAAGTCGGGACCCATTTTACGGTCAATCGCATGCTTTCCTTCGACTCAGTGCGCCTGCGGCTTGAACGCGAGCAGCCGATGACCTTTCTCGAATTCAATTACATGATCCTGCAAGGCTATGATTATCGGCACCTTTCCCAAGAGATGGGTGTCCGCTTGCAAATGGGCGGTAGCGATCAATGGGGCAACATCGTCAACGGGGTAGAACTGAACCGCCGGATGGATGGTCGGGAGGTGTTCGGTCTCACCACTCCTTTGCTTACGACTGCGGACGGCAAGAAGATGGGGAAGACCGCAGCGGGCGCCGTGTGGCTCAATGAGGAGCAGCTGCCAAGCTACGAATTCTGGCAGTTCTGGCGCAATGTCGATGATCGCGACGTCGGGCGCTTCTTGCGGCTCTTTACCGATCTGCCGCTGGACGAAATCGCCCGACTGGAAGCGCTGGAGGGTGCGGAGATCAATCAGGCGAAGACGGTGCTGGCCAACGAAGTTACCGCACTTGTTCGCGGGTGCGATGCCGCAAACGCCGCGGCTCAGACGGCCAGCGACACTTTCGCCGGCGGCGGTTCGGGCGAAGACCTGCCCTCGCTATCGGTCGGTAGCGACGGCATGCGGATTGGTGCCGCGCTTACCGCGCTCGGCTTCACGGCCTCCAATGGCGAGGCGAAGCGCAAGCTGGCGGAAGGCGCGGTCAAGCTGGATGGCGAAGTCGTCGACGATCCCGGTTTCCTGGTGAACGTTGACGCCTACTCCGAAATAAAGCTCAGCCTGGGGAAGAAAAAGCACGCGATTTTGCGCCGGTGAACTTGGCATTCGCCGCTCCGCGAGCGCCAATTCCTTCGCACGGGTTTACCAAATATCAGCCTTTGCCGGTGCATGTCGTTTGCGATCAATTTATCGGAGGGATCGCAACAGATGAGTGCCGGAGCACAATTGAGCGTAACCGACCAGCGGCGCATGGCGCGCCATCCGGTCGATCACCCCGTCATCGCCGAGCATTTCGGCAAGGGTGACCTGCGCCTCCACATCGCCAATATCTCGGCAAACGGTTTCATGGTCGACAATGCCGACGGGCTCAGCCGCGGCGAGCGGGTGATCATCCGCCTGCCGGTGATCGGACGGATCGAATCATACGTGATCTGGACCCGCGACAATCGCGCCGGTTTCCAGTTCGAACGGATCATCCGGATGGACGATTTCCTCGCCCTGATCGACGAGCTTCAGCCGAATCCGCGTCTGCGCAAGCTGCGCTGACCGCCAAGATCTAATTCTGACACGCAAAGCAGGCGCGCCTTCCCAACGGGAGGCGCGCCTGCCATGCGTCTGGCGTGAGCCAGACCGACCAAGCAATCACCCCCGATAGCTCGCCCTTCCGGATCGCGAATTTCCGCGCCTACTGGCTGTCGCGCCTGAGCATGACGCTGGCGCAATATGCGATGATGCTGATCATCGGGTGGCAGACTTACAATATCGCCCGCGACGGCGGGATGAGCATGGCTGAGTCCTCCGGCCAGCTTGCGCTGATCGGTCTGCTTCAATTTCTCCCGCTGTTCGTGCTTACGCCGTTTTCGGGCTGGGCCGCCGACCATTTCGACCGGCGCAATATCGCGCGGTTGACGATGCTGGCCCAGTTGGGATGCGCAGCGGCGTTGGCTTTCCTGACGTGGCACGGAGACCTGTCGCTCGCTTGGCTCTATGGCGTTGCCATCGTGCTCGGTGTGGTGCGCGCCTTCAACGGCCCCGCCCTGTCGGCGCTGGCTCCGAACCTCGTGCCCAAGACGATCCTCCCGAATGCCATCGCCCTGTCGAGCATCGCGTGGCAGGTCGGCATGATCGTCGGCCCCGCGATTGGCGGCTATACCTATGCTATCCTCCCTGCCTTACCCTACCTTGTGGCGGCCGGACTGTTCGCCGTGTCGATCACTGCGATTTCCTTCGTCGGCAAGGTCCCGCAACCCCCGCGCGAGGCGAACAAGCGACCGATCCACCAGATGGTCGAAGGGCTGCGCTATGTCGTGCGCAACAAGATGGTGCTGGGTGCCATTACGCTCGATTTGTTCGCGGTGTTTCTGGCCGGGGCGACTGCGCTGTTCCCGGTCTATGCGCGCGACATTCTGGAAGTCGGCGAGACCGGTTTGGCTCAGCTTGCCATGGCCCCGGCCGTCGGCGCTGCATTAACCGCGCTGTTGTTTTCATTCCGGCCGCTTAAGACGAACGTCGGGCCGAAGATGCTCTGGGCGGTGGCGATCTTCGGTGTGGCGACCATCGTTTTCGGCTTGTCGACCTATATGCCGCTCAGCCTCGCGATGCTGTTCATCGTCGGCGCGGCAGACATGTTCAGCGTCTATATCCGTCAGTCGCTGATCCAGCTGCACACCCCGGACGACAAGCGTGGCAGGGTATCCTCGGTTAGCTTGCTGACGATCAGCGCCTCCAACGAATTCGGCGATTTTTTTTCGGGGTTGCTCGCATTCATGTTCGGCCCGGTGATCGCCGTTGTCGGCGGGGGTGCGGGGGCCATCTTCACGGTGGCGCTGTGGAGCAAGCTGTTCCCGGTCTTACGGACAACCCGGACCTTTGACCGGCCTGAAGAATTGCTAGAACCGACACCGGAAGAAAAGCTCAAGGAGCAGATGCCATGAAAGCCGACTCCATTCTCGACACCATCGGGCGCACACCGCACGTCCGCCTCTCCCGCCTGTTCCCCGACCACGAGGTCTGGGTGAAGAGCGAGCGGAACAATCCCGGCGGTTCCATCAAGGACCGCATCGGCCTGGCCATGATCGAGGATGCCGAAAAGGCTGGCAAGCTCAAGCCGGGCGGAACCATCGTGGAGCCGACCAGCGGCAATACCGGTATCGGCCTAGCGATGACCGCCGCGGTCAAGGGCTACAAGCTGGTCCTCGTCATGCCCGAAAGCATGAGTATCGAGCGGCGTCGCCTGATGTTGGCCTATGGCGCGACCTTCGACCTTACGCCGAAGGAAAAGGGCATGAAGGGCGCGATCGAACGCGCGCAGGAGCTGGTCGCCGAGACAGATGGCGCCTGGATGCCCAGCCAGTTCGACAACGAGAGCAACTGGAAAGTCCACGCACGCACGACCGCGCAGGAGATCCTTGAGGATTTCGCCGACAATCCCATCGACGTGATGATTACCGGCGTCGGCACCGGTGGACACCTCACGGGTTGCGCGGAAGCGCTCAAGGAGAAGTGGAGCGGTTTTAAAGCCTATGCCGTCGAGCCTGCACAATCCCCGGTCATCAGTGGAGGCCAGCCCGGCCCTCACCCCATCCAGGGCATCGGCGCAGGGTTCGTGCCGGACAATCTGCACACGCAATCGATTGACGGTTCGATCCAGGTCGATGCCGAGGCCGCCAAGGAAATGGCCCGGCAATGCGCCGCGAAGGAAGGTATTCTCGTCGGCATTTCGAGCGGCGCGACGCTTGCCGCCATCGCCAAGAAACTGCCGGACCTTCACACCGGCAGCCGCGTGATGGGCTTCAATTACGATACCGGGGAGCGCTATCTGTCGGTGCCGGACTTCCTGCCCGAATGAGCGATCTCCAGCGTATCGACTATAGCGACGGGGGTACGCCGCTCGTCGCTCTGCACGGCAAACCTGCGGGGCAGGCTCGAGCTGCAGTGGCGGTGTTCCCGACCTTCATGAACTCGACGACCGGTGTCGAAGTCAAGGCCCGGGCGCTGATCGACGAAGGTTACGAAGTTCTTATTGGTGATTTTTACGGGCCCGACGCGCCCGCGAATCCCGACGAAGCCTTCGCGGCCCTCGAGAAACTTCGTAACGATCCGCCTGCCATGCGCCAGCGGCTGCGAGCGACGCTCGATCTGTTGCGCGATTTGGCACCGGACCTACCGCATCTGGCGATCGGGTTTTGCCTAGGCGGGATGGCCGTCCTCGAGATGGCCCGCGACGGGCAGGATTTGCTCGCCGTGGCGAGTTTCCACGGCCTTCTCGAAACGCGGCTTCCGGCAGAAGTACGACCGAGGGCGCGCATGCTTGTCTGCCACGGCGACCGCGATGAATTGGTGCCGCGCTCGCATGTCATCGCGTTCTGGGAAGAGATGGATCAGGTCGCGGCTGACTGGCACTTCCACAGCTATGCCAATGTCGGGCATGGCTTTACCGCCAAGGTTGGCCTCGACGGCTCGCCCAATCCAGCCTTCGACGCCAGTGCCGACCGCCAAAGCTGGCGGGCGATGTTGGGTTTCTTTGCCGAGACGTTGGAGTGCTAGCTAAGTAATTTTGCGCAAGCGGCGATCCGGCAATTGGCAGGGTCGTATCTGGCACCTTCCTGCTATCGAAAGATAGGAAAATAACCCGGTGCAGACTGCCACCTTGCGATATGCCGAACCAACGGTTTCGCCCGAATCTCACGCAATCAGCGCTACCTGCTCGCTGGGCCTGAGCGGCGCGAGTCTCGCCTTGGCTCTGCTCGAGCAGAGCGAGGATTGCGTCAAGTTGCTGACGCTCGAAGGTCGGCTTGAATATGTGAATTGTGGCGGCCTGCGGGCTCTGGAATTGGATACGGCGGATCAGGTGCTGAACAGGTTCTGGTGGGACCTCTGGCCGGAAGACGGCCGCGAGCAGGTCCGCACGCATTTCAACAGGGCGCGCGCCGGACGCGAGAGCCGCTTCACCGCCGAATGTCCGACGGCCAACGGATCGTCCCGCGCATGGCTGGTCGATCTGAAGCCTCTCATCGCTCCTGCCGGACCTGTCGTTTCGATCCTCTGCACATCGCGGGACATCGCCCGTCAGGCACCGCTGTCGGCTTAAAAAAGGGAGCGCAAATGCGCCCCCTTTTTTCTTAGAGATCGTCCACGCCTCAGGCAGCGGTAGCGAAGGCCTCTTCGCCCAGCGCCATCATGCTTTCCGAACCGCTTTCCAGCTTGCGGCGCAGGGCACCGGCATCGGGTAGGAAACGGTCCATGTAATAGCGCGCACTGGCGAGCTTCGCTTCGTAGAACGCCTTGTCGTCGCTGCCACCGGCCAGAGCTGCCGCAGCAGTCTTCGCCATGCGCAGCCACATCCAGCCGAGCGAGACGATGCCCATGATGTGCATATAGTGATGCGCACCGGCGCCGAGGTGATTCGGATTCTTCATCGCGTTCTGCATGAACCACATGGTCGCAGCCTGCTGCTGGCCGAGCGCCCTCTCGAGCGCTTCGGCCATCGGTGCTAGAGCTTCATCGTTCTTGGCCGCGGCGATGTCTTCACCGACGACCTTGAAGAACGCCTGGATCGCCGCGCCGCCCTTCTGGGCCAGCTTGCGACCGCAAAGGTCCATCGCCTGCACGCCATTCGTGCCTTCATAGATCTGGGCAATGCGGGCATCGCGCACGAACTGGCTCATGCCCCATTCCTCGATATAGCCGTGGCCACCGAATACCTGCTGCATGTTGGTCGCGACTTCATAGCCCTTGTCGGTACCGTAACCCTTGATGACCGGCGTCAGCAGGCCGATCATCATGTCGGCTTCCTCGCGCTCTTCCTTGGTCTGCGCCTTATGCGTCAGATCGACTTGGAGTGCTCCCCACAGGCACAGCATGCGCATGCCTTCGGTAAAGGTCTTCGCATCCATCAGCATGCGGCGCACGTCGGGGTGGACGAAGATGGGGTCCGCCTGCGCATCCGGATCGGCCGGTCCGGTCAGCGCGCGGCCTTGGCGACGGTCGAGCGCGTAGGCAACGGCGTTCTGGTAGGACACCTCGGCCTGGCTCAGGCCCTGGATGCCGACACCGAGACGCGCGGCATTCATCATGATAAACATGGCGGCGAGGCCCTTGTTCTCTTCGCCGACGAGCCAGCCCTTGGCTCCATCATAGTTCAGCACGCAGGTGGAGTTGGCGTGAATGCCCATCTTGTGCTCGATCGAACCGCACATCACGCCATTACGCTCGCCCGACGTACCGTCTTCGTTGACGATGAACTTGGGCACGACGAACAGCGAGATGCCCTTGGTGCTGTCCGGAGCGCCGGGAAGCTTGGCGAGGACAAGGTGAATGATGTTGTCGCTCATATCGTGCTCGCCGGCCGAGATGAAGATCTTGGTTCCGGTGATGGCATAGCTGCCGTCGGCCTGCGGCTCCGCCTTGGTGCGGATCATGCCGAGGTCGGTGCCGCAATGCGGCTCGGTCAGGTTCATGGTGCCGGTCCATTCGCCGGACACCATCTTCGGCAGGTACTTTTCCTTCTGTTCCTGCGAGCCCTTGGCAATCAAGGCCGAGATCGCGCCATTGGTGAGGCCGGGATACATGCCGAAAGCCTGGTTCGCGCTCGAGATGAATTCTTCCATCACAAAGCCGAGTACGTGGGGCATCCCCTGCCCGCCGAACTCTTCCGGATGCGCCAGCGTGCCCCAGCCCGCCTCGCGGAACTGGTCGAAAGCTTCCTTGAAGCCCTTGGGCGTTGTGACGGAGCCGTCCTCGTTCCGAGTGCAGCCTTCCTGGTCGCCCGACTGGTTGAGCGGTGCGAGCACTTCGGCACAGAATTTCCCGCCTTCGTTGATTACAGCATCGGTCACGTCTGCGCTCGCCATCTCGAAACCGGGCAGATTGCCATAGCTGCCGAGGTCGAGGACTTCGTTCACGATGAAGCGCGTGTCGCGGGTCGGGGCGGAATAAATGGGCATCTGCGTGTCCTTGCTTGGAATGTAACTGAGTAATCGAAGCTGAAATCAGTCGAGGTCGAGTGTCTCGATCTGGTCGATGAAATCGGTCAGTTCGTTGATCGAGCTGTCGATGTCGTCGCGCTGCTCCTTGAGCTTGGCGACGTGTGCCTTGCACTTTTCTACCGTGACTCGGCGCTGTTCGACCCGCCCGTCGCCGAGATCGTACAGATCGATCATCTCGCGAATTTCGGTGAGGGAGAAGCCGACGTTCTTCGCCCGCATGATCCAGGCGAGCCGTGCGCGGTCGCGCTTCGAATAGATGCGGGTCAGACCGACGCGTGACGGCGCGATCAGGCCCTCGTCCTCGTAAAAGCGCAGGGCGCGGGCAGTACAGCCGAATTCGCTGGTCAGGTCAGAAATCGAGAACTGCTCACGGTCGAAGGCATCCGGGCGTTCTAGGTGCGCGCCGGCGTGACGACGGTCACCCTCGCTGCGCGGAGCATCTTTGGGAAGCGGCTGGTTCATGCCGATTTCCCTACCCAACGTTTACGTAAGCGTCAAGTCTTGACGGGTTGGAGAGTTCGACCTTCCACCACCCTGTAGAAGCAACTGCGAGCGGCCGTGTGGCACGTGGGCCCGGCGGGGCTGCAGTGAAGGACAAAGGCATCCTGGTCGCAATCCACCTGGATTTCATCGATCTTCAGAATATTCCCGGAGGTCTCGCCCTTCTTCCAGAGTGTGTCGCGGGATCGTGAATAAAAATGCGCCTCGCCACTCTCGAGCGTTGCCTCGAGGGCTTCGGCATTCATGAAGGCGATCATGAGGACATCCTTGGTCGACGAATCCACCACCACGGCACTCAGCAGACCGCGATCGTCGTATTTTGGATTGAGGGTGCGACTGGTTTCACGCTGATCGCTGTCGGACACGCGGCTGGACCTTTCGGGCTTGTAAAAGTGCGACGGGCTTGTTGCACGATAACCACAAATCCATTTCAAAATCGAGCAGCTTTCAAAATGCCTGTTCCATCGATGGCCTGCATGGTGAACATTCCTCTCGTGGATCGCGACGATCCGCCAAACCGGAGCATCGGTGCCGCTAGAGTGCCAGGTTCATGGGGGTTTCGGATCCGCTGCCGCGTTGAGGGTTTTCGCGGCGCATCCGACAACGATGAGGGATGGACCGAGGTGCCTGCTGGGGGGCAGCACCGCCGTCGAGAGACCGGTCCGGTATTATTCGTCACGTGGCGCCCGGGTTCGCAAGGACCCGGGCGTTTCGTTTAGGCGGCGCGCCGCGACAGATCTTTCGCTTCTTCCAGAACCCGCGCGAAACACGCGATCCGAACGGTCTTGGCGCCGGCACCCTTGATGACCCTGACGCACGCCGAGGAAGTCGCGCCGCTCGTCAGAACATCGTCCACCAGCAGGACGCCTGCTCCATCGAGGTCCGCCTTTGCCTTCGGGTTGATCGCGATCGCTCCGGAAAGGACCTTCTTTCGCGCCTTCGCCCCCAACCCGCCGAGCGAGGGCGTAGGTATCGTCCGCATCAGCGCATCGACTACCAGCTTGCCGTGACCGAGCTTCTCCAACTCACGACCCAGCAGTGCTGCCTGGTTGTATCCTCTCTGCCACAAGCGCTGGCGATGAAGCGGCACCGGTACGATGATTTGCTTCTCTCCCGCCCCGGTCTCAGGAATGCGGGCAGCAATCAGGCGAGCAAGCATTGGCGCAAGTGCGATCCGGCGCCCATGCTTCAGCGCCAGAATCAGTTTTCTCGCCGTCTCACCGTAGAGCGTCCCGGCCGCGATACCGTCGTGAATCGGGGGATCGGCGAGACACGGCGCGCAGACGGCCCCACGATCCGGCCCGTTCTCGCCGAACGGGCGTTGGCAAAGGCGGCAATTGGGCTCTGAGGGGATGACCAGCTCGTCCCAGCAGGCGTGGCACAAGCCGCCCTGTTCTCCCACGCTGTCGCCGCATGCCGGACATCTGGGCGGGTAGATGAAGTCCACCACCGGAGCGAGGCTTTCGGAGAGGAAGCGTCTTGTCGACATCGAAACCTGATGCCCGTCTTGCGCGCCTCCCGCAAGCACGGCAGGGCACGCGGCATGGCCAGCACGCCCCCGCCCCGCATCTTTTCGCGCCGCCGTCGCATCGCCGGATTGCGCCGAGCACGGGTCCGCCAGTCGCAGCGCGATGCCGCGCGCTACATCCTGCAGGATATGGTCGAGGATGTGCTCGAGCGGCTCGAGTTCATGCGCTTGTCGCCTGTGCGCGCCCTCGTGACTGGCGACTGGACCGGTACGCTCGCGCTGTCGCTGCGCGGGCTCGGCGTCGAGGTCGAGGAGGCCGATGTCGCCACGCTGGACGAGGAGCAGCCCCTGCCGGGTAGCCCATTCGACCTCATCGTTTCGCTTGCTTCGCTCGATCGGGTGAACGATCTGCCGGGTGCCCTCCTCCACCTTCGCAGCGCGCTGGGTGACGGCGGCATCCTGATCGCCAGTGTTGTCGGGGCCGGAAGCCTCGCCAATCTGCGGACCGCCATGATCGCCAGCGAGCCGGACCGGCCGGCGGCGCGGATGCACCCGCTGATCGACAATGCCGCGGCCTCCGCCCTGCTCCAGCGCGCGCTGTTCCGGCGCCAGGTGGTCGATGGACGCTCGCTGAGCGTGTCCTATGGCAGCCTCGACCGGCTGGTCTCCGACCTGCGCGACCAAGGCCTCGGCAATTCGCTTGTCAGTCCGGCACCGCCGCTCGGCAAGGCGGCACTGGAGCGAGCGCGGGAAGCGTTCCTGCGCTCCGCCAATGCCAAGGGCCGCGTCGTCGAAACCTTCGAGATTCTGACGCTAACCGCTTGGAAGGACTAGCGAAGGCTTGCTTGGGCCGCTGCCAGACGCGCGATCGGCACGCGATAGGGTGAGGCGCTGACGTAGTCGAGCCCGGTCTGCTCGCAGAACGCGATGCTGGCGGGATCGCCGCCATGTTCACCGCAGATGCCAAGCTTCAGTCCATCGCGGGTCGCCCGCCCGCGTTCGCTCGCCAGTTCGACCAGCTGGCCGACACCGTCGATGTCGAGGCTGACGAAGGGATCGCGCGCGAAGATGCCCTTGTCGACATAGGCCGTCAGGAACCGCCCCGCATCGTCGCGGCTGACACCGAGCGTGGTCTGCGTGAGGTCGTTGGTGCCGAAGCTGAAGAACTCGGCGGCTTCGGCGATGTCGCCCGCCATCAGGGCGGCGCGCGGCAGCTCGATCATGGTGCCGACCAGATAGTCGACCGTGCAGCCTTTATCCGCGAACACCTGCTGCGCGGCCCGGTCCACCACGTCCTTGAGCAGCTCCAGCTCGCGCCTGGTGGCGACTAGCGGGATCATCACCTCGGGCACCGGCGCCTCGCCGCTGGCCTTCGCTACCTCGCAGGCTGCTTCGAAGATTGCGCGGGCCTGCATCTCGTAGATTTCGGGATAGGTGATTCCCAAGCGGCAGCCGCGATGGCCGAGCATCGGGTTGAATTCGTGCAGCTCGTTCGCACGGCGGCGCAGCTTGTCGATGCCGACGCCGGTCGCCTCGGCCAGCTCCTCGAACTCGGTATCGCCATGCGGCAGGAACTCGTGCAGCGGCGGGTCGAGCAGGCGGATCGTGCACGGCAGTCCGGCCATCACCTCGAAGATCTTGACGAAGTCGCCGCGCTGTTCGGGCAGCAACTTGTCGAGCGCGGCGCGGCGGCCAGTCTCGTTTTCCGCGAGGATCATCTCACGCACGGCGCTGATCCGGCCCGCGTCGAAGAACATGTGCTCCGTCCGGCACAGACCGATGCCTTCCGCACCGAACTGGCGCGCCATCTTGCACTCTGTCTCGGTCTCTGCATTGGTTCGCACGCGCATGCGGCGGTGCTTGTCGGCCCACTCCATCAGCGTGCCGAAGTCGCCTGCGAGCTCCGGCTCGATGGTCGCCACCTCGCCTGCCATGACTTGGCCGTTGCCGCCGTCGATGGTGATGACGTCGCCTTCCCTGAGTTCGCGACTGCCGATCACGAGCGTGCGTTCGCCACGAGCGATCGACACTTGCGAAGCGCCGGAAACGCAGGGTCGCCCCATGCCGCGCGCGACCACGGCAGCGTGACTGGTCATCCCGCCCCGCGCCGTGAGGATGCCGGTCGCGGCATGCATCCCGTGAATGTCCTCGGGCGACGTTTCGACCCGGACGAGGATCACCTTCTCGCCGCGATTGGCCCAAAGTTCCGCCGTGTCTGCATCGAGCACGATCTTGCCGCTCGCCGCGCCGGGTGAGGCCGGTAGACCGGTGGTCAGCACATCGCGCGGTGCATCCGGATCGAGCATCGGGTGCAGCAGCTGGTCGAGCGCCATGGGATCGACGCGCAGGATAGCGGTTTTCTCGTCGATCAGCCCCTCGCCCACCATGTCGACCGCCATCTTCAGCGCGGCCTTGGCGGTGCGCTTGCCGTTGCGGGTCTGAAGCAGCCAGAGCTTGCCCTGCTGCACGGTGAATTCGATGTCCTGCATGTCCTTGTAATGCTTCTCGAGCAGTTCGAAGACATGGGCGAGTTCGCCGAAGGCGTCGGGCATGGCTTCTTCCATGCTCGGTTTGTCGGCACCGGCGGCCTCGCGGCGGGCCTTTGTCAGGTATTGCGGCGTGCGGATGCCGGCGACGACATCCTCGCCCTGCGCATTGACCAGCCATTCGCCGTAATAGGCCTTCTCCCCGGTCGAAGGGTCGCGAGTGAAGGCGACGCCGGTCGCGCTGGTATCGCCCATATTGCCGAACACCATGGCCTGCACGTTGACGGCGGTGCCCATGTCGTGCGGGATGTCGTTGAGGCGGCGGTAGATCTTGGCGCGTTCGGTATCCCAGCTGTCGAAGACGGCGCTGATCGCGCCCCAAAGCTGTTCGACCGGATCCTGCGGGAACGGCTTGCCGAGTTCCTGCTGCACGATGGACTTGTACTCGGCGACGAGCGTCTTCCACTCTTCGGCGCTCAGCTCGGTATCGGCGTAGTAGCCCGCGTCTTCCTTGGCAATTTCGAGCGCTTCCTCGAACAGGCCATGATCGACGCCGAGCACCACGTCGCCATACATCTGGATAAAGCGGCGGTAGCTGTCCCAGGCGAAGCGTTCGTCGCCGCTGGTCTTGGCGAGGCCTTCGACCGTCTCGTCGTTAAGGCCGAGATTGAGGACCGTGTCCATCATACCGGGCATCGAGACGGCTGCGCCGGAGCGGACCGAGACTAGCAGCGGGTCCGTCGCATCGCCGAAGCCTTTGCCGACGGTGGTTTCCACATGCTTCAGTGCCTCGGCAACGTCCTCGCGTAGCTTCGGCGAGAAGTCGGAGCCGCCCGCCAGATACTTCAGGCATTCCTCGGTCGCGATGGTAAAGCCGGGAGGGACCGGCAAGCCGATGCTAGCCATTTCGGCCAGGTTCGCGCCCTTGCCGCCGGTGATCGTCTTGTCCTTCTGCCGTGCATTCGTATGCGGGGCGTTCCCGCCGAAGGTGAAGACTGTTTCCGTCATATCGTCATCCTGTGCATCGACCACCGACCGGCGCGTTTTGCAAAACAGCGGTGGATGGCCATGTCCTTGTAATCGAGTAAATATCCGACCGATCGAGATCTGGAGGTGACACCTTCCGGTTAGCCCTCGATCCGGCTGAAGTCGGCAACTTTGTGCACTGCAGCACGGAAGCGTGCAAGCAGGTCGAGCCGGTGTGCCCGCTTGTTTTCTTCATCCGCATTTACCGTCACTTCTTCGAAGAAACGGTCGATCGGACCGCGCAAACTGGCAAGCGCCGCCATCGCCGCGCCGAAGTCCTCCGCTGCAATGGCCTGCGAAGCGGCCGGTTCCGAAGTATCGAGCGCATCCATCAGCGCCTTTTCGGCCAGTTCGGGCGTGTAGGAAAGCTCCTTCGCGTGGCGCTCGGACATTTTTGCGTCGATCACCGCCTTCATGTCGGGATCGTCAACCAGCGCCAGCGGGTCTTCCTCACCGGTCTTCGCGATCTCGCCCTCCGCGCCGTGCCAGTCTTCCTTCTTGAGGATATTGGCCGCGCGCTTGTAACCCGCGAGCAGGTTGGCGCCGTCTTCGGTTTCCATGAAGGACTGGAGCGCTTTCACCCGGGCGAGCAGGCGGACGAGATCGGTGTCATCAGCCAAATCAAAAACTGCGTCGACCAAGTCACTTGAAATCCCGTGTCCGCGCTGTTGGACGATCAAGCGTTCAATGAAAAAGACAATAATCTCAGCCGCATCCCGAGCAACCTGTTGGGCACTCTCCGCTTCAGGCTGGCCAGCAGTCTTGCCGACGCCTTGAGCTTTAGCGAGTTCGAAAGCCTCAAACACAGGGGAGACCCTCTTCGCAAATTCAAGCCTGTCCCCGCCGCTGTGTGCACTGCTCAGATCTAGATACTTTGCCGCCTCAACGACTTGGGGGTCAGTAAATCGCGACATTGCCTGTTCAAGCAGGATTGCGGCAGATTGTAGTACCGATCCTGCAAGCTCGAAACGGAGTTCATTTGCTTGAATTTGTGAAATAATTCCAAGAGCAGAGCGACGCAGTGCAAAGGGGTCTTTCGATCCGGTTGGACGATCTCCGATAAGGAAAAAGCTGACCACTGTATCCAACTTGTCCGCCAAGCTCACAGCGACCGTCACAGGCGCAGTCGGCACGTCGTCGCCCTGCCCGACCGGCTTGTAGTGATCGCGGATCGCGTCGGCGACCGCATCGGGCAGCCCCTCGGCGCGGGCGTAATAGCCGCCCATCAGGCCCTGCAATTCGGGAAACTCGCCGACCATTTCGGTGACGAGATCGGCCTTGGCGAGACGCGCGGCCTGTTCGGCCAAGTCCGCCAATTCCTGTTTCGTCATCCCAGCGGAAGCTGGGATCGCTGTCGAGGTAGCGCCTTGGCCGATAGCGGTCCCAGCTTTCGCTGGGACGACGATATTCTCCTCGACCAGCCACCGCGCCAGCTTCGCCACACGCTCGACCTTGTCGGCGACGGTGCCCAGCTTTTCGTGGAAGGTGATGCGCTCCAGCCCCTTGGCGTGCTCGGCGAGCGTTTTCTTGCGGTCGACGTCCCAGAAGAAGCGCGCGTCGGACAGGCGCGCGGCGAGGACCTTGCGGTTGCCATCCACCACCCGCGCGCCGCCGTCTTCCGCCTCGATATTGGCGGTGCAGATGAAGGCGTTGGCGAGTTCGCCCTGCGCATCTTCGCAGACGAAATACTTCTGGTTCACGCGCGCGGTGAGCTGGATCGTTTCCGGCGGCACTTCGAGGAAATCCTCCTCGAACCGGCCGAGCAGCGGAACGGGCCATTCGGTAAGCCCGGCGTTCTCGACCACCAGCCCCTCGTCCTCGACCAGCTTGAGGCCGGCTTCACTCGCCACCTTGGCCGCGCCCGAGCGGATCAGATCCTGCCGCTCCTCATGGTCGACGATGACATGGCCGGCGCGCAGCTTCATCGCGTAGTCGTCGGCGTTGCCGATGGTGATGTCACCCGAATGGTGGAAGCGGTGGCCCAGCGTGACCGAGCCGGATGTCACACCATGCACCTCGCATTCGACCACCTCGTCACCCAGCAGCGCGACGATGCCCGACAGCGGGCGGACCCAGCGCAAGGACTCGGTGCTGATCGAGGCAGCCCCCCAGCGCATCGACTTGGGCCAGCTGAAATCGCGGATGATGGCCGGAATGGCTTCGGCGAGCTGGTCCTTCGTCGCGCGGCCTGGAATGTTCTTCACGGCGAAGTAGGTCTCGCGGCCCTTCACCTCGCGGACTTCGAGATCGCCCTTCTCGACCCCCGCCTTCCGGCAAAAGCCCTCAAGCGCTTGGTCTGGCGCGCCGACCGGAGGGCCTTTCAGCTCCTCGCTGACCGCTTCGGTCGCTTCCGGAAGCCCGCGAGCGATCAGTGCAAGGCGACGCGGGGTCGACCAGACGGTGATCTCACCCGTGGTGACACCGGCAGCATCCATTTCGCGGCGGAACAGCTTTTCAAGTTCGGCGCGCGCACCTGCCTGCATCCGGGCGGGGATCTCTTCGCTGCGCAGTTCGAGGAGGAAGTCGGAGCCGCTCATTTCGACCACTCCGGAAATTTCTCGGCCCACACGGGCGCTTCCTTGGCCATATGCGCCTCGCAGCTCCCGCGTGCGAGATCGCGGACGCGGCCCATGTAGCTGGCGCGTTCCTGCACGCTGATCACGCCGCGCGCCTGCAGCAGGTTGAAGATGTGGCTGGCCTCCACCGCCTGCTCGTAGGCAGCGATGGGCACTTCATTGGCGAGCGCGTTCTTGCACTCGGCCTCGGCCTTGTTGAACAGGTCGAACAGCGCATCGGTCTCGGCGACCTCGAAGTTCCATTTCGACATCTGCTTTTCGTTTTCGAGGAACACGTCGCCGTAAGAGACGCCCTGCCCGTTGAAGTCGAGGTCGTATACGTTGTCCACGCCCTGGATATACATGGCGAGGCGTTCGAGCCCGTAGGTTAGCTCACCCGCGACCGGCTTGCAGTCGAACCCGCCCATCTGCTGGAAATAGGTGAACTGGGTGACCTCCATCCCGTCGCACCAGACTTCCCAGCCAAGGCCCCAAGCGCCCAGCGTCGGGCTTTCCCAGTCGTCCTCGACGAAGCGGATATCGTGCTTCAGCGGATCGATGCCGATGACGCGCAGGCTTTCGAGATAGAGGTCCTGGATGTCGGGCGGGCTCGGCTTCAGGATGACCTGGTACTGGTAGTAATGCTGCAGCCGGTTCGGGTTCTCGCCATAGCGCCCGTCGGTGGGCCGGCGACAGGGCTGGACGAAGGCCGCATTCCACGGCTCGGGCCCCAGCGCGCGCAGCGTGGTCGCCGTGTGGAAAGTCCCCGCCCCCATGCGCATGTCGTAGGGCTGGAGGATGAGGCAGCCATGCGCGCTCCAGAAATCGTGCAGCGCAAGGATCATGTCCTGCAAGGATTTACGCGGGTCTCGGTCCATGGAGCGGCGCAATGGCGCAAGGGCGAAAACGCGTCAATGGCGCAGGGCTCGCGCCCGGCAAAAGACAGGTCAGCAAAACTTTTTGTCAGGTTATGTTGACATGGTCAGCGAATCACGACATATAGTCAGCACAACCTGACACAACGGAAGGTTGACCTACCACTGGACCGAATATCCACTTGGAGACGACACATGAAAAAGACCGTTTTGATTGCCGCCGCCCTCGCATTCCTGCCCGCGCAGGCCGTCGCGAACGCCATTCCTTCGATCGCCGTCGAAACGATCGATCTCGACCTCGCCTCGGCGAAAGGTCAGGACCGCCTGGAAGGCCGCATCGACCGTGCCATCCGCAAGGCCTGCACCGTCGGCGGCAAGGGTCTGACGGTGATGGCTGCGGAAAAGCAGTGCCGCGCCGAACTGCGCGAGGCTGCCAATGTCGAAGTCCGCCTCGCCATCGCCGCCGCCCGCGAAGACCGCTTCGCAGCTCTCGACGTAGATCCCGACGCCTGAGCGAAAACCTAACGCCGGGGCGGCGTGCCCTACGCGCCGCTCCGGCGACCTTGCGAAGAGAGTTCTCATGACCAACCCACCTAAGACCAAGCGCGATAAGCAAACCCGCAGCCACAATTTCGCGACGCTGGTCGACCTGCCTTCTTACGTCGCAGCTTTCTTCGCAGGCAATGCCTGGGCCCGTATCCGGGGGACTGCATGAATGGAGCAGACTGAATGAAGAACCGCCTCAAGGTCCTTCGCGCCGAACGCGATTGGAGCCAGGCCGAGCTCGGCATGCATCTCGACGTATCGCGCCAGGCCGTGAACGCGATCGAGACCGGCAAGCACGATCCTTCGCTTCCCCTCGCCTTCCGCATCGCCCGCCTTTTCAACATGCCTATCGAGGAGATCTTCGATGACGAACTCGACTGACTTCGATGCTCCTGAAAACGAGCAAGCTTCTCCGTTCCGCCGTTGGCTGGGCGTGGGTACGCTGGGGTTCATCCTCATCGCCCTGCTCGGTTTCGTCACAGGCGTGCTGATGTCCGCCGCCGAAAAAGGCGGGTTTTCGATGCGCGGCGGTATGCTCCTTGCAGTCGCAATCGTTTTGATCGCCTTGTGCGCCTGGGGGATAGTCAGGCTGAAGCCGGCGTTTCTGACCGGCGAACCGCAATCGGCGAAAACCAGACGCGCGAACTGGGTGCTGGTCGCCTGCGGCGCGCTCGGCGGCATTATCGGACTGACACTTTCCATTGCCGGGCTGGCTAACGGTGAGAACGGCGTCTTCGGCAACGGACCGCTTTCGCCGACCGTCGCGATAATCGTCGTCGCCGCCATCGCGCTGCTCGTGCCGCTTCTGAGCTTCTATTGGTACGCCAATGTCGATGAGTTCGAGAAACGCGCTTCGGGTGATGGCGCCATCATCGCGATGTATGTCTATTCGACACTCGCACCATGCTGGTGGCTGCTCGAACGCGCCGCCCTGATCCCGCCGCAGGAACCGATGATCGTTTACCTGCTTGTCATTTCTGTCTGGGGCATCGTCTGGCTGTATCGCAAGGCCAACTGATAGTTTCCTTCACTTGAAAGATATCCGATATGAAAAACCTCCTTCTGGCCGCCGCCCCGCTCGCGCTTATGCTCCAGGGCTGTGCCACCTATGCCGACGACACCGCCGTCGCCTCTGCACCGGTTGCTCCTGCCGAACAGGGCACCGGCGAAGGCCCTGCCCTGTGGAAGGTCGCCGATGAGGATACGACCATCTACCTCTTCGGAACGGTCCATGCGCTGCCCGATGGTGTGGAATGGTATAAGGGTCCGATCGAGACTGCGCTCGATTCCGCGGACACCCTCGTGACCGAAATCCCGGCCGATGCGACCAGCGATCCCGCTTCGCAGCAGGCGATCGCGATGCAGGCCATGTTGCCCGAAGGCGAGACGCTGCGCGGCATCCTGGGTGAAGCGCGATCGGCGAAATACGAAGCTGCGCTGACCGGCTTCGGCTTGCCCGTCAACGCCTTCGACCGGTTCGAGCCATGGTTCGCCGGTATGACCATGGCAGTGCTCCCGCTGCTCAAGAACGGCTGGACCGCAGAGAGCGGAGTCGAGAATGTGGTCGAAACCAATGCCGGAGAAGCGGTCGCTCGCGATGCGCTGGAAACGGTCGAATACCAGATCGGCGTATTCGACAACCTGCCGCAGGACACGCAGATCGAATTCCTCATGAGCACGATCGATAATATCGACCAACTCGTCCCCCTGATGGATGAGATGCTCGCCGAATGGGTCGCCGGCGACGCCGATGGCCTGGCCGAACTTATGAACCGCAGCCTCACCGACCCTGCGCTCGCCAAGGCCTTGCTCTACGATCGGAATGCCAACTGGGCGGAGTGGATCGACGAGCGGATGGACACGCCGGGCACGGTCTTCATTGCCGTCGGTGCGGGCCATCTAGCCGGTGAGAAGAGCGTTCAGGATTATCTCGCCGGACGCGACATCGCGGTAACCCGGATCCAGTAGGCTACGCCGTGCAAGGAGCATGACCGGCACGCCCCTTGCGCGGTCCGGCAGTTTCGGCTGGAAGACCGCCATGTTGAAACGTCTCGCCTTCAGCTTTGCCGCGTTCTCGCTTGCGACGGCGTGCGGGGACCAAGCTGCGCAGCCGCTCGAGCCGACGAGCTACCCAGCGCTTTGGGAAATCGCCCGCGAAGACGGCGCGGTCGAAGGCTGGCTGTTCGGCACGGTCCATGCCTTGCCGGACGATTTTGCGTGGCGCTCTCCGCGGCTCGAGCAGGCGATCGAGGATGCCGACACGCTCGTTGTCGAAGTCGGTGACCTCGACGACGGCGCCAAGCTGTCCGCTCTGTTCGAAGACATGGCCTTCGACCAACCCGAAGGCCCGATCAGCGCACGCATTCGCGAAGATCTGCGCGACGAATTCGACGAGCTGCTGGTGAAAGCCAAGGTGCGCCGCAGCTATTTCGATCCGATGGAGAGCTGGGCCGCCGCCCTTGCCCTCGCCCAGGTGGCGCAGGAAGGGCAACCCGAAAACGGGGCGGACCGCGCGCTGATCGAAGCGTTCGAGGGGCGCGACCTCATCGAGCTGGAGGGCGCCCGCTCGCAACTGGCAATCTTCGACAGCCTGCCGCGCGCAGAACAACGCGATCTGTTGAATGCCGTCTTGGAAGAGGCGGCCACGCACGGTCGCGATTCCGGACGCCTCGCCCGATTGTGGCGTGACGGCGATACGGACGGGCTGGAGCAACTCACCCGGCGGGGGATGCTGGCCGACCCGGAACTGCGCCAAGCGCTGCTGATCGACCGGAACACCGCCTGGGCCACGCGCATCGAGAACCTGCTGTCCGCTCGCGACCGGCCGCTGATCGCCGTGGGTGCAGGACATCTGCTTGGCGAAGATGGCTTGCCTGCTCTGCTCCAGGCGAACGGATATGTCGTGACCCGGGTCGAATAGGCCGCGCGGCCAAATCGCTTGCGTTTGGCGTGGGACCTGCTAGGCGCGCGCCCTTCGGCACCATGGTCATCCCTGGAGGCGTGGTGGGACCGAACATTCAATATGCATTCGAAAGGTATGTGCAATGAGCGACGCTCTGACCCTGCCGGCCGAGGCGCGCGAACGGGCTGGCAAGGGAGCCTCCCGTCAACTTCGCCGCGAAGGCCGTGTTCCCGCCGTTATCTATGGCGGCAAGGAAGAACCCACCCTGATCCACGTGGAAGCGAAGGAGCTGGTCCGCCAGCTCGGCACCGGCCACTTCATGAACTCGATCGTGGAGATCGAGCTCGACGGCAAGAAGGTCCGCACGCTTCCCAAGGACGTCGCCCTGCACCCGGTCAACGACCGTCCCGAGCACGCTGACTTTTTCCGCCTCGCCACGGGCGGCAAGATCGAAGTGAACGTGCCCGTCGTGTTCCTGAACGAAGAAGCATCGCCCGGTCTCAAGAAGGGCGGCGTGCTCAACGTGGTTCGCCACGAGCTCGAACTGGTCTGCGACAACGACAAGATCCCCAGCGAGATCGAGATCGACGTCACCGGCAAGGAAGTCGGCGATTCGATCCACATCAGCGAAGTGCAGCTGCCCGAGGGTAGCGAAAGCGCGATCACCGATCGGGACTTCACCATCGCAACGCTGGTTGCCCCGTCCGCTCTCAAGAAGAGCGAAGGCGCCGAAGGCGAAGACCAGACCGGCGAAGGTATGGAGCCGGGCGAGACTGCTGCTACCGAGCAGGGTCCAGCCGACGACGCCGCCGACGAGCAGGAAGCGAAGAGCGAATAATCCGCTCCGCCCCCAGCTGCGAAACACGAAGCGCCGGTCCAGCAATGGGCCGGCGTTTTGCTTTTGGGGATCACGAAGCTAGAGGGCGCTGATGCAGATCTGGACAGGCCTTGGAAATCCCGGACCCAAATACGCCCTACACCGGCACAATGTCGGTTTTATGGTGTGCGATGTGCTGGCCGAAATCCATGGGTTCGGGCCGGTACAGAAGAAGTTCTCCGGCTGGACGCAAGAAGGACGGATCGGCGGCGAGAAGATCCTGTTGCTCAAACCGGCCACATACATGAACGAAAGCGGCCGCGCGGTGGGCGAGGCGCTGCGTTTCTACAAGCTGGAACCCGATGCGCTCACAGTGTTCCATGACGAGCTGGACCTGGCGCCATTCAAGGTGAAGGTGCGGGACGGTGGCGGTCTGGCGGGCCATAACGGGCTGCGTTCGATTAACCAGCATCTCGGCCCCGATTTCCGCCGGGTTCGCATCGGCATCGGGCATCCCGGCAGCAAGGAGCGGGTCACCGGTCATGTGCTGGGCAATTACGCCAAGGCCGAAATGGACCCGCTCGCCGATATGCTCGCCGCAATCGCAGCGGAAGCAGGATGGCTGGCCGCGGGAGACAATGCCCGTTTCATGAGCGATTTCGCAATGCGAATGCAGGGCTGATCCAGCGAGGTTAGCCAATCGCCTGCAGGGTGTTCCCTAATGAGACAGGCGGTTCGTCTTGCTAGCTTTGTCGCATCACTCCTGACACTCCGACACCATCAATAAATTGGGCACCGAGACGGGGGCTACCGTGAACTTGAAACGACTTTTCCTCAGGGCACTTGCCATTGTCGGCGTGGCAACCGCCGCACCGGCAGCCGCAGAGCCGATCCTGCTTGATGCCGGCTCGGTCGGCGAAAGCTTCACCATCAGTTTCGACGGTTTCGTCGACGGCGGCCCCTCGATCGACGGTCTCGGCTCCGAGCTAACGCTAACGCTGACCGGTATCGAGAACGGCGTCTACACCTTCGACTATACGATGACTAACACCGGCGCGGACGGCGACGGCATCGGCTCGCGGGTGTCCGGTTTTGCCTTCAACACCGATCCGGACATCGATTCGGCCACCAGCACTGGCACTTACGGTTATACCAACACCGGTTCGAACTTTCCGAACGGCATCGGTACGGTCGACGTCTGCTTCCAGGCCCGGCGCACCGGCAGTTGTGCGGGCGGCGGTTCGGGCGGTGTGTTCGACGGCGATAGCGGCAGCGGCACACTGAGCCTCGATTTCGGCGGAACCGCCCCTGCGTCGCTGACGCTCGACGACTTCTTCGTTCGCTACCAATCGGTCACCGGCGTGCACGGTGTCGGTTCGGCCAGCGGTCGCCAGACCTCGACCAGTGGTGGCACCACCAGCGGCACCGACGTTCCGGAACCGGGCATGATGCTGCTCTTCGGCCTTGCAATCCTCGGGCTTGCGATCGGCACCCGCCGTCGCCGCCCGCGGGCAGCGGCTCCGGTCCGGCTTGCCTACGCCTGATAAACCAGCCTCCTAGCTGACGGAAACGGCGCGAGACCATAGGTCCCGCGCCGTTTTCGTGTCTGGCGCCCAGATGGGCGCGATCAATCGAATGGACGGGCTCTATCCCTTGGTTGCCTCGGTCAGATGCCGCTGGATCGTCGGGTTGTCGGGAGCGAGTTTCGCTGCCCGGCGCAGCATTTCGAGACCCCGCGCCCGCGATCCGTTCTGAACCAGCAGCCAGCCAGCGGTGTCGAGGATCGAAGCGTTGTCAGGCTCCAGTTTGGCCGCGCGCAGGGCGATCTCGAGCGCCTGCTCTTCCTTGCCGAGCTTCTCTTTGGCGAAGGCCAGGTTGTTGAGTAGCATCGCATTGTCCGATCGGGTCCGCGACAGGATGCTTTCGTACCGCGTCTCGGCATCGCGCCATTGCCGGTTGCGCAGCGCCCGGTCCGCCTTGGCCAGTTCGCCGCCGACCCATTCTGCCGAGGGCATCTCGGCGCGCCGTTCGAATTCTCCGGCAGAGTCGCTCCCCGCCCGTTCTGCGGCGCGGGCGGCGAGGCGCAGTTCGGTAGGTGTCGCGTCGGCCCGGCTTGCCAGCGGCCTGATCGTGCCGAGAGCAGCGCCCGCGTCGCCAACGGCCAGCTGCGCACGCGCGACGAGCCGGCGCAGCGGACGCGAGTTGGGCTGTCGGCTCAGCTCCGGCTC
The DNA here is from genome assembly GCA_947499095.1 of uncultured Erythrobacter sp. Lineage (GTDB taxonomy): Bacteria > Pseudomonadota > Alphaproteobacteria > Sphingomonadales > Sphingomonadaceae > Qipengyuania. The sequence goes on along the minus strand of CANMMR010000003.1, from coordinate 74,681 downwards.
CAATACGCCGAGCGCCAGCGCTGGCTGGTCGATCTCGATCAGCGATTCGCCGTAGATCGCAGGAAGTTCCCCAGCAGACCGCAAATCGTTCTCGTAAGGCTGCAGGATCTTGCGCACCGACTGCCATTCGCCCTTCCCCGCGGCGATCCGCGCCTGCAGGAAAGCGACCGAGCGATCTTCGGACGCCTCGCGCGTCAGATCGTCGGCGATAGCGGACGCTTCCTTGAACCGGTCAAGCCGCGCAAGCATTTGAGCCTTGCCCAGACGACCATCGAAATTGTCGGGATGCAATTCCAGAGCGCGGTCGTAAGCCATCAGCGCGGTCGAAAGTTCATATTGCCGCTCTTTGACCAGACCGCGGACCAGATGACCTTCGACCAGCTGCGGGTCCGCCTCGATTGCCTGCGAGGAGAGCAATTCCGCTTTACCTCGATCGCCCCGTGCGAGTTCATATCGCGCGTATGCAGCCAGCAACCGCGCATCGACCTCATCGCGGGCGGCGCCTGTGGCAAAGGCTTCCGCCGCCGCGTCGAATTTGTCCTGCCCGATATAGGCCAGCGCACGAATGCGGTCGGCGGCGCCTGTTTCGATTTCCGCCACGCCTGCGAGCGCTTCGTCGAAACGCGCCCGCAAAATATCCGATTCGGCCCGCACGATGGCAACGCGAGGTTGCGAGGCGAACTCCGCAGGCAGGGCGTCGAGTGAAGAGGCCGCCCCCTCCCCGTCTCCCAGCGCCAGCTGCGCCCGCGCCAGCAGCAACCGCATCTCATGGTCGCCGGGCTGCTCCTTCAGCCCCGCGATCAGCGAAATGCGCGCTGCACGGAAATCGTTGGCCGCGAAGGCTTCCTCGGCAGTGGCGAAGCGAGTGGCGGGATCGGGCGAACACGCGGCAAGCGCCGCGGCCAGCACGAGGGTCGATGCAAAATGGCGTTTGCTGAACATGGTTTGCCGCTTAGCAAAATTGCCTGAAATCTTCGTGAAATTTTCGCATCGGAGAGACCCTGTCAATCCGCAGCGTCGGTGCTAGGCTGAGCCATGAATTGAGGAGAAAGCCATGCCGAGCATCAATCGCCGCACCCTTCTCGCCGGAGCCGCCGCCACGGGAGTAGCCGTTGTAGGCGCGCGCGCCGCATTGGCCCAGAGCACGCCGGTCCCCACCAGTCTCGCGGGCAAGAGTATCATCATCACCGGCTGCTCTTCGGGTTTCGGCAGGCTGATGGCCGAAGACTACGCACGCAAGGGCGCCAAGGTATTCGCCACCATGCGCAATCTGCCGCGCCCCGAAGCAACGGAACTGCGCGCCCTGGCCGAAGCAGACGATCTCGATCTCCACCTCATCGAAATCGACGTGACCGATGATGCGCAGGTCGCCGCCGGCGTCGCCGAGGCCGAGCGGATCGCGGGCGGCGCGATGGATGTGCTGGTCAACAATGCGGGCATCGGAATTTCCTCACCCGTCGAGGTGCAGGACATGGAAGCGACGCAGCTGATCTTCGACACCAATGTCTTCGGCTGCCACCGCATGGCACGCGCCGTCCTCCCCGGGATGCGCGAACGCGGCTCGGGATTGATCGTCCCGATTTCCAGCCAGCTCGGCCGTGTAATCGTACCCAATGCCGGTCACTACTCCGCGACGAAGTTTGCGCTGGAGGCCATGAGCGAGCAGCTTGCCTATGAATTGGTGCCGCATGGCATCGACGTCTCTATCATCGAACCGGGCGGCTATCCGACCGAAGTCTGGGTCAACCGCAACATCTATTCGGCCCAGCTCAAGGAACGCGCCGAGGACATTCACACCAGCGGCTATCCGCAGGTTGTCGCACGGATGGGCGAAGAGGATGGCTCTACCCGCAGCGCGGATCCGATGGACGTACCCAACGCCATCGCCGCGATTATCGCCATGCCGCCGGGCACTCGCCCGCTCCGCACGCCTGTGCATCCCGGACCGAAGCCTCAAATTCCGATCAACGAGGTCACCGCCAAGGTGCAGGTCGGCTGGTTGGGCGAGAGCGGTTATGGCCCATGGATCAAGGCCGTCCATAACGTCTGACGCTCTGGCATTCCTGCGGCGGCGGCGCTAAGGGCGCAGCCACACCTCATTTTCCGGAGTTATCGATGGGTTTCCGCTGCGGGATCGTCGGCCTGCCGAATGTCGGCAAGTCCACCCTTTTCAACGCCCTTACCGAAACGCAGGCCGCGCAGGCTGCGAACTATCCCTTCTGCACGATCGAGCCCAATGTCGGCCAGGTCGCCGTCCCGGACGAGCGGCTGGACAAGATTGCGGGCATCGCGAAATCGGCCAAGGTCGTGCCGACCCAGCTGGCCTTCGTCGATATCGCCGGCCTTGTTAAGGGTGCGAGCCAGGGCGAAGGCCTGGGTAACCAGTTCCTCGGCAATATCCGTGAGGTTGATGCGATCGTTCACGTGCTGCGCTGTTTCGAGGACGACGACATCCAGCACGTCTCCAACAAGGTCGACCCCATCGCCGATGCGGAAGTGGTCGAAACGGAGCTGATGCTGTCCGACCTCGAGAGCCTGGAGAAGCGCGTGCCGGCGGCTGCCAAGCGTGCGACTGGCGGCGACAAGGAAGCGAAGATCATGGCCAGCGTGCTCGGCCAGGCGCTCGATTTGCTGCGCGACGGCAAGCCCGCGCGCCTTACCGAGCCCAAGGACGATGAAGAAGCGCGCATGTTCCGCCAGGCGCAGCTGCTGACTGCCAAGCCCATCCTTTATGTCTGCAATGTCGCCGAAGAGGATGCGGCTAAGGGCAACGCCCTGTCCGACCTCGTGTTCGAAAAGGCCAAGGCAGAAGGCGCCGAAGCTGTCGTCGTCTCCGCTGCCATCGAGAGCGAGCTGGTGGCTATGCCGCAGGAAGACCGCGCGGAATATCTCGCCGAGTTGGGCTTGGACGAGTCCGGCCTGAGTCGCGTGATTCTTGCAGGCTACAAGCTGCTTGGCCTCAAGACCTTCTTCACTGCTGGTCCCAAGGAATCGCGCGCATGGACCTTCCCCGACGGCGCGAAGGCTCCGCAGGCGGCCGGCGAAATCCACACCGATTTCGAGCGTGGCTTTATTCGCGCTGAAACAATTGCCTACGATGATTATGTTTCGCTCGGCGGCGAAAGCGGCGCGAAGGAAGCCGGCAAGCTGCGCCAGGAAGGCAAGGAATACGTCGTACAGGATGGCGACGTGATGCTCTTCAAATTCAACGTCTGAGGTGAAACCCATGAACCGGATTGCCGCCATACTTGCGTTATGTTTCGCCGCTGCGCTGGGTGGCTGTGCGACCTATGCCGATGCTCCGCCGGTTGCAGCAGCGCAGGTGGAGCAGCGCGAGCCGGTGACCATCCTCGTATCGATCGACGGCTTCCACCCGGACTATCTCGATCGCAGGCTCACGCCGACCCTGTCCCGTCTCGCCGAAAACGGCGTGACAGCATCGATGCAAGCGTCCTTCCCGACCAAGACCTTCCCCAACCACTGGACGCTGGTCACGGGGCTGGTTCCCGATCATCACGGCATCACCGCCAACCGGATGGAAGACCCCGAGCGGCCGGACGAGACCTTCGGCATGTCGAACGTCGATCCCTGGTGGTGGGCCGATGCCCGCCCGATCTGGGTCGATGCGGAAGCGGCCGGCATCCGCAGCGCGGCGATGTTCTGGCCGGGTTCGGCCGTGCCATGGGGCGGCACCGCCAAGCGCTTCGGCCCGGTCGACGACGGCGTGCTGCCGAGCGACTGGCAGGCCTTCAGCATGCAGGTCAGCAATACGCAGCGCGTCAACAGCGTGCTCGACTGGCTGCGGCGTCCGGCGGATATCCGTCCGGAATTCGTGACACTCTATTTCGACACTATCGATACGGCAGGCCACGATGTCGGCCCGCAGAGCGAAGAACTCGATGCCGCCCTGCGCGATATCGAAGAGCACATCGCCGATCTGGTCGCGGGCCTGAAGCAACTAGGACAGCCGGCAAATCTCGTTATCGTGTCTGATCACGGCATGGCCGCTACCAGTTCGGAGCGCATGATCGGGCTCAACACGATCGTCGATCCGTCGCTCTATCGCCTCGTCGAGGGCGGCGCCTACGCCAGTTTCGAACCGACCGAAGGCAATCGCGCCGCTTTCGAGGAAGCGATCCTTGCCGAGCACGAGCACATGGATTGCTGGCGCAAGGACGAGTTGCCGGAGCGTTTCAATTACGGCACCCACCGCCGAATTCCGCCGTATTTCTGCCTCGCAGAAACGGGCTGGACAATCGCGCCGAGCGCTTCAGACAATAGCTGGACAGGCGGCTCTCACGGCTACGATCCTGCCGCGCCGGAAATGGCATCGCTCTTTATTGCGCATGGTCCGGCGTTTCGCTCCGGGGTCGCCCTGCCATCGTTCCGGAACACATCGGTGGAGCCGCTGCTGCGAGAGCTGATCGGTCTGCCGGCCCGCGGCCGGAGCGACGGGTCGCTCGATCCCCTGCTGCCTGCCCTAGACAGGTAGCTATGGAACGGATTGCGGCTGCGCCACGTTAGCACCCTGAACAACAGGGAGCCTCGACGTGGTCGACAAATCAGAAAAATTCAATTGGTTGGTGCGCGTGGGCTATTTCAGCCGCGCGATCCTCTATTTCGTCCTTGGCCTCATCGCGCTCACCAGCGCCCAGAAAATCGCCGAAGGTACCAATGGTATCTTCCGCGCCATCCAGGAATTTCCGCTCGGCACGGTAATCCTGTGGATCATGGTCGTCGGGCTAATTGCCTACGCGCTATTCCGCTTCTGCTCGCTGTTCTTCGATATCGAGAACAACGGCTCGGACGCCAAGGGCTGGGGAAAGCGTATCGGCCATGCCGGTAGCGGCATCGCACACCTTGCGCTCGCTTATTCGGCTTTCAAATTCGCCACCAGCGATACTGGCGGTTCGTCCGGCAGTAGCGGCGGCGGCGCGCAGGAAGCGGCGTCCGGCGTCCTCGGGTTCGAATTCGGCGGCATCGTGCTCGGCCTGCTCGGCATCGCGCTGTTCGTGGCAGCGTTCCACCAGGCTAAGAAGGGTATCACCGGCAGCTTCATGCACCGCATCAGCGGCCAGGCGCCCGATTTCACGCGCTGGCTCGGCGGAGCAGGCTTCCTCGCTCGCGCTGTCGTCTACACCGTAATCGGCTGGTCGCTGTTCCAGGCCGGCTTCATGTCGGGCGGTGCGGACCAGATCAAGACGCTGGGTGACGCGGTTGCCAGCTTGGCAGGTGAAGGGTTCATTTTCACGCTGACAGCGATCGGCCTGCTGCTCTTCGGTCTCTTCAGCCTCGTGCTGGCTCGCTATCGGATCATTCCCGATCTCGACTCGGATGTCGGCGTGCCGAAGTTCCGCGCCTGAGTTGAAAGATACCCCCCCGGGGGTATATGTGAAAAGGATGACCAAGACCGCGAAACTCTACCGCATGGTGATGGACAAGCATGTCTGTCCCTATGGCACCAAGTCGAAATGGCTACTTGAGCGAGAGGGGTTCGCGGTCGAGGATCACCACCTCACCACCCGCGAAGAGACCGATGCCTTCAAGGAAGAGTACGGCGTCAAAACCACGCCACAAACCTTCATCGATGGCAAGCGGCTCGGGGGCTATACCGATCTCCGCAAGCACTTCGGCTATGACAAGAAGGACGATGGCGGGACAAGCTATACGCCCGTCCTTGCCGTCTTCGCGGTCGGCGCGGCGCTCGCGGTCGCCCTCAGTCTGTTCGTCTACCAGACACCTTTCACCATCCGCACTGCCGAATGGTTTGTCGCCTTTTCCATGGCGATGCTCGCGATGCTCAAGCTGCAGGATGTCGAGCAATTCTCGACTATGTTCGTCGGCTACGACCTGCTTGGCCAGCGGTGGGTGCCCTATGCCTATGCCTACCCCTTCCTCGAGGCGACGGCAGCGGTTCTGATGGCCGGGCGCATTCTGCCCTGGATTTCCATACCCGTGGCGCTGACTATCGGCACGATCGGAGCGGTCAGCGTGTTCTACGCGGTCTATATCCAGAAGCGCGACATCAAATGCGCCTGCGTGGGCGGCTCTGGCAATGTGCCGCTGGGCTTCATTTCGCTCAGCGAGAACCTCGCCATGATCGGTATGGGGATTTGGATGTTGCTTCGCCCCGCGCTCTGATCCATCCCCGTCGGCATGATCTATTTCGAAGACATCGAAGTCGGTAGCCGCCAATCTTTCGGCCGTTACGAAGTCACCCGCGAAGAGGTGCTGGAATTCGCCGGCAAATACGATCCGCAGCCTTTTCACCTCGATGACGAGGCCGCAGCGCAGACCCACTTCGGGCGGATTTCGGCCAGCGGCTGGCATACCTGCGCCATGACCATGGCGATGATGGTCGAGAATTTGACCGCCAACAAACAGGCCGGGCTCGGTTCACCCGGCGTCGATCAGCTCCGCTGGAAAAAGCCCGTCTACCCCGGCGACACGTTGCGCTGCGAAAGCGAGATCCTCGAAAAGCGCCGGAGCAAGTCGCGGCGTGAGATGGGTATATTCAAAAGCCGGACGACGACCTTCAACCAGCATGACGAACCCGTGCTCGAAATGATCAGCAACGGCCTTATCCGAGTGCGCGACGAGGACGCGCCGATAAAGGATTAGGTCAGGCGCCGCACTGGACGATGCCGGATGCCTGATAGACCACGCCGCCATACTGGTCTTCGACCGTCAGTTTCCCGGAGTAGTCGCTCGTTTCCATCCCGGTCGGTGCTTCGCTAGCCTCGTCGATGGCGAGCGAGAAGGAATAGGCCTTCCCGTCGTACTTCGATCGGGCGAGATAGGGCAATTCCCTGCTTCCCGAGTCTGCCGCGAACGTCAGTATCTCGCCCTTGCGCTTGAGATAGCCTTCTTCCGCCATTGCGATCGCCACGGCACCCATCCCGCCGCCATCGGGAGCGAAGTTGCACCCGGCGCCATAGAGGTCGTTCTGCTCGATATCGGGATAACCGATGGGCTCCAGTGCCAGCTCTTCCGGCTCCGGGTTCTGGTTCGCCTCGACTTCGGCAATCGCAGCCTGGCGTTCTTCCTCGCTCGGCTCGGCCGAACAGGCGGCCAGAGCCAGCAGAGCCACCGGAATTGCTATTCGCATCAATGCCTCCCGAAAAGTTTCTCGACGTCTTCCATCGATAGTTTGACCCATGTCGGTCGACCGTGGTTGCATTGCCCTGAACGCGGCGTACGCTCCATTTCTCGCAAGAGCGCGTTCATCTCGTCCACCCGCAAGGTGCGCCCCGCCCTCACCGAGCCATGGCAGGCCATCGTCGCGAGCACGAGATCGAGCTTCTCGCCGAGCAGCAGCGCCTCGCCGTTGAGCGCAAGATCGTCGTCGATATCACGCAGCAGCTTCTCGGGATCGGTCCGGGCGATGGCATGCGGCATCGATCGTACCAGCATGGCGGATGGCCCGAAGCGCTCGATACCGAGGCCGAGTTCGGCCAGCTTCGGCGCGGCGTCCTCGAGCCGGTCGCAGGCGGTTTCCTCCAGCTCGACCACTTCGGGAATGAGCAGCGCCTGCTCGCGCTTCACAGCATCGTCGGCACCCGCAGCGCGCAGCCGTTCCAATACGAGCCGTTCATGTGCCGCATGCTGGTCGACCAGCACAAGCCCGTCTTGCGCCTCGGCAACGATATAGGTGTTGGCGACCTGACCCCGGGCGATGCCGAGTGGGTAGTCCCTGTCGTCCTCCGCGACCGGCTGCGCCTCTTCCGCGCGGCCTCGCGGGGCAGCCATCACATCGGCCTCCATGCCTCGCCAAGCTGCATTCGGCTCGGACACGCGCGAGGGCGATAGGCCGGTCCAGTCGCGACCTGAAAAGATGGATCGCAAGGCAGGCGACGGTTCGTCGTGTTCGGGTTCGGCCTGCCAGCGCGCCATGGCCGCGGCATCGGGGCTTTGCGCGCTGCGCTTGTCGCCGGTCGCGAGCGCCTGCCGCAAGCCCGATACGATGAAGCCGCGCACACCCTGCGCATCCCGGAAACGCACCTCGGTCTTGGCCGGGTGGACATTCACGTCGACATCCTCCGCCGGCACGTCGAGAAATAGCGCCAGTACCGCATGGCGGTCACGCGCGAGCATATCGGCATAGGCCCCTCGTACCGCGCCGGTCAGCAGCCGGTCCTTTACGGGACGACCATTGACGAACAGATACTGATGATCGGCGACGCCGCGATTATAAGTCGGCAAGCCAGCAACCCCGGTCAGCCGCATTGCGCCCCGCTCCATATCGAGCAGCACGCCATTGTCCTTGAGTTCGCGCGCGACGATCTGGGCGACACGATCTTGCGGGGTCTCTCCGCCCTGCAACGCGAGGATACGACGGTCGCCATGATCGAGCGTGAAGGCAATGTCCGGGCGGGCCATCGCCAGACGCTGTACCACATCCTTGCAGGCGGCGTATTCGCTGCGCGGGGTCCGCAGGAACTTGCGCCGGGCAGGTACCTTGCCGAACAGGTTTTCGACCCGCACGCGCGTGCCGGGTGGAAGCGCAGCAGGCCCCTCGGCCGTCGTTTCGCCGTGGTCGACGACCCGCTTCCAGCCCGCGTCCGCGCCCTGCGGCCGGCTTTCGAGCGTGAAGCGCGCGACGCTGGCGATGCTGGGCAAGGCTTCGCCTCGGAAGCCTAACGTCATCACCTGCTCGATCGCCTCGTCGGGCAGCTTAGACGTCGCGTGCCGTTCGAGCGCGAGACTCATCTCGTCAGCTGTCATGCCGCAGCCATCGTCGGTGACCTCGAGGCTTGCCAGCCCGCCTTCGACCAGTTTCACCGCAATCCGGCTCGCACCGGAATCGATAGCATTCTCGACCAGTTCCTTAAGTGCGGAGGACGGCCGCTCCACGACCTCGCCCGCAGCAATGCGATTGACCAGAGCGTCGGGAAGGCGGCGGATTTGCGGCATCTGCGGCTTGTAGCGATGAACGGGCGCGAATCCGAGATCGAGCGAGCGAGTTTCCACCGCTCACCGCGCGGAAATTTTTGGCCTTTTGCGCATTGTATCGCTAAAGAGCGCGCCATCCCTGTCCTCCGGGTCGATGCAGCACTCGCTTGCCGCTCTGCACCAACCCAAGATCAAACGGAAAAACGAGTTAAAATGGGCTTCTGGAACAACCTCTTCAAATTCGGCGTGCAGAACATGGCGATCGACCTCGGCACCGCCAACACGCTGGTCTATGTCCAGGACCAGGGCATCGTGCTGAACGAGCCGAGCGTGGTCGCGCTGGAAACGATCAATGGCCAGAAGCGCGTGAAAGCCGTCGGCGACGACGCGAAGATGATGATGGGCAAGACGCCCGACAGCATCGAAGCGATCCGCCCGCTGCGCGATGGCGTGATTGCCGATCTCGATGTCGCCGAAGAGATGATCAAGCACTTCATCCGCAAGGTGAACGGTCGCAAGAGCCTGATGCGCTATCCCGAGATCACCATCTGTGTGCCCTCGGGTTCGACCAGTGTCGAGCGCCGCGCGATCCGTGACGCAGCATCGAATGCGGGCGCCAGCCAGGTCTATCTGATCCTCGAGCCGATGGCCGCGGCGATCGGTGCCGACATGCCCGTGACCGAGCCGGTCGGCAGCATGGTCGTCGATATCGGCGGCGGCACGACAGAAGTTGCCGTGCTCTCCTTGCGCGGGCTGGCCTACACCACCTCGGTGCGCACGGGCGGCGACAAGATGGACGAAGCGATCGTCTCTTATGTCCGCCGACATCACAACCTGCTGATCGGTGACGCCACGGCCGAGCGGATCAAGAAGGATTACGGCGTCGCCCGCGCACCAGAGGACGGCATCGGAGAGAGCATCACGATCAAGGGCCGCGATCTAGTCAATGGTGTGCCGAAGGAGATCACGATCAACCAGGGCCACGTCGCAGAGGCGCTGAACGAGCCTATCGGTGCGATTGTCGAAGGCGTCCGGATCGCTCTTGAGAATACCGCCCCGGAACTGGCTGCCGATATCGTCGATCAGGGCATCGTGCTCACTGGCGGCGGCGCGCTGATCGGTGGGCTGGACGAGTATTTGCGCGAGGAAACCGGCCTGCCGGTGACCATCGCCGAGGATCCGCTGTCCTGTGTTGCCCTCGGCACCGGCCGGGCGATGGAGGATCCGATCTATCGCGGCGTCCTGATGACGGCGTAAGGGGGACTGCACATGGCGCCGACAGGCCAACGGCGCTCGGGCTATTCGCGAAGGGCGCAGTACAATCTCTTCACCGGCTATATCATCGCTGGGACCGGCGCCCTGATCGGTGCCGTGCTGCTGCTGCTGTCCTTCTTCCAGCCCCAGCTGTTCGACGGGCTGCGCGGCGCGGCGGCCGATGGCGTGTCTCCGGCGACTGAAACTTCGGCCACGGTACGGACGGGCAGCAAGAGCATCTGGGATTCGATCAGCGGATACTACCGTGCAGGATCCAAGAATGCCGAGCTCAAGCGCGAGATGGAAATCGCCCGTATCCGCCTGGCCGAAGCGCAGGCGGTCGAGCAGGAAAACCTTCGGCTGAAGGCTCTCTTGGGCATGCAGGAAAAAGACGTCGAACCGGTGGCCGTTACTCGGCTTGTGGGCTCGACCGCATCCAGCACGCGGCGCTTTGCCTATGTCGGCGCGGGAAGCGACCAGGGTGTCGAGGTCGGTATGCCGATCCGCTCACCGCGCGGCGTCGTCGGGCGGGTTCTCGAAACAGGCAGCGATAGCGCCCGCATCCTGTTGCTGACGGACACCGAAAGCGTCCTGCCTGTCCGCCGCGCGAGCGATGAGGTCGTGGCGTTCGCCGAGGGGCGCGGCGACGGACTGCTGCGGATCCGGCTCATCAATCTCGGCATCAACCCGCTCGAAAAGGGCGATTTGTTCGTGACGAGCGGTGCAGGCGGATATTATCGCCCGGGTGCTGCCGTCGCGATCCTGGTCGAAAAGACCGACGATGGCGGTCTCGCCCGCATGGTCAGCGATCCCGCGGCGACCGACTTCGTGTCCATCGACCCGATCTTCGAGCCTCAAGCCGCCCTGGCAGTCGAGACACCTACCGAAACCGAGCTGTCCGACTGATGGAGCGGATCGACCCGCGTGCTCGCAGCGACGCTTACGGCAATCGCATCAATCGCTCGCATTCGACTTTCCTCGCGACGGTCGTGCCGTGGGGATCGATCCTCCTCGCCTCGATCCTGCCGCTGTTCCCGATAGCTTCCGCACTGCCGCTCCTGCCACCGCTGGGCTTTCTCATGCTGCTTGGGTGGCGGCTCGTCCGCCCCGGCCTTCTGCCCGTGTGGGCAGGCATCCCGCTTGGCCTTTTCGACGATCTGTTCAGCGGACAACCCTTCGGTTTTGCGATCCTGACCTGGTCGCTCGCACTTATCGGGATCGAGATCCTCGAAGGTAGGTTGCCGTGGCGCGCTTTCTGGCAGGACTGGTTCACCGCTGGTATAGTCGTAAGCGTGTATCTGATTGTTGGCTGGCTGCTCTCCGGCGCCACGCCGAACATCCATTCGCTCATCGCCCTCGTGCCGCAACTTGTGCTTTCCATCCTGCTCTTCCCCATCCTCTCGCGCATTATCGCTCGGCTCGATCGCTTCCGCCTGCATCGCTGGAGGACGATCTGATGGGTCTGCGCAACCGGAATAAGCGCCGCGATATCGTTAGCCAGACGACGCTCGACAACGCTTTCGACCGCCGTACCTTCGCCATCGGCACCGCGATGGGCGGGCTCGGCGTGCTGCTCGCTGCACGGATGGGCTATATCGCGATCGCCGAGAACGAGAAGTACGAACTCGAAAGCGAGAGCAACCGCGTCAACCTGTCGCTGATCCCGCCGCGGCGTGGCTGGCTGCTCGACCGCAATGGGGCCCCTCTGGCCTCCAACCGGGCCGATTTCCGCGTCGATATCATACCGGAGCGCACGCCCGATCCGGACCGGACGGTCGCGGTTCTCACCGACATTCTCGAGCTCGACGAGAACCAATCCGCCGACGTCCTGAAACGGATCGAGGACTCGCCCGGCTTCCAGCCCGTCGAAGTGGCTTCCGGCCTCAAGTACGATCAGTTTGCCGCTGTCAGCGTGCGCCTGCCCGACCTGCCCGGCGTCGTGCCGCAACGCGGCTTCTCCCGGTTCTATCCGACCGGCCCATCGGTCGGGCACCTGATCGGCTATGTCGGTCCGGCCAACGCCGAAGAGTACGAGGAGCAGGACCGCAACCCGCTGCTCATCACCCCCGGCTACAAGATCGGCAAGGACGCGCTAGAGCAGCAGTTCGAGCTTGATTTGCGGGGCATTCCCGGAGCGCGGCGTGTCGAGGTGACCGCATCGGGCCGGATCGTTCGCGACCTCGAAACGCGCGAAGACGTCCAGGGCGATCCCGTTCGCCTGACCATCGACGGCCCTTTGCAAGACTACGCCGCGCGGCGCATCGGCCTCGAAAGCGGGTCCTGCGTGGTCATGGATTGCGAGACCGGCGACGTCCTCTGCATGTCCTCCATGCCGAGCTTCGATCCGAACAGTTTCTCGCAAGGCATCGGCCGTGTGGAATATGCCATGCTGCGCGATGACGAGCGCGTGCCGCTGCGCAACAAGGTGCTCAAGGGCCTTTATCCGCCAGGCTCGACGGTCAAGCCGATGCATTGCATGGCGTTCCTCGACGCGGGCGTTAAGCCGGAAGAGACGATTATCTGTGGCGGCGGCCGGCGCATCGGCAACCGCTTCTTCAACTGCTGGAGCAACCACGGCTCGGTGGACATGGCCAAGGCGATTTACCAGAGCTGTGACAGCTACTTCTACCACTTCGCCCAGCAGGTCGGTTTCGACCATGTGGCGAAATGGGCGCACAAGATGGGTCTGGGCGAAGAATTCCCCCTTCCCGTCACCAGCCAATTCTACGGCACCGTGCCCGACCCGGCGTGGAAGAAAAAGAAGTTCGATCAGGACTGGCAGCCCTACGATACGGTCAACTCCTCGATCGGGCAGGGCTACTATCTCACCAGTCCGCTGCAGCTCGCGGTGATGAGCGCGCGTCTTGCGACCGGCAACCGGGTAATGCCGCGTCTGCGCCTGACCGATGACAAGCCCCGATTCGAGCACTTCGACTTCAGCCCTGAAGAGATCGGTTACGTCCGCCAAGCGATGAGCGACACCGTCAACGGTCCCGGCACGGCCGGCCGCGCCCGCCTGCCGTTCGACGACATCCTGATGGCCGGAAAGACCGGCACCGCTCAGGTCGTTTCGCTGAGCATTTCGGATGGCAGGACCGGTCCGTGGAAGTATCGCGACCACGGCCTGTTCGTGTTCTTCGCCCCATTCGACAAGCCGAAATACGCCGGCGCCGTGGTGATCGAGCACGGTGGCGGCTCGGGTTCGGCCTATCCCATTGCGCGTGACGTGATGACCTTCATGTTCGATCCGGCAAAGGGCATGGAAGCTTTGCGCCCGCTCGAGGAGCAATGGGGCGGAACCGCACAACAGCGTCTCAATCAAAAATACCGCGCCTACGCGGCGGCGGCTGGAGAAGCGGTGCCCCCCGTGCCCGAGCGCGACGAGGATATCTTCGACCAAGTGGAGGCCGAAGCGCGCGTCGCCGCACGGCAGCCCGAAGCCATTGCCGAAGAAGCCAGCCCGTCCCGCGTCGATACCCGCTCTGCCGAAGAGGTGTCCGAAGACACCAGCTCGGCGAGGCCGACTTCGCCCGGATCGACCACACAGCCGACCCCGGCGGACGATCCCGAGTGAGCGGAATTGTACCCGATCCGATAGCCCGCCAGCCCTGGCGGATGCTCTTCCCCCTGTTTGTCCTGATCGGCTTCGGCGCGCTCGTTCTGTTTTCGGCGGCAGGAGGGTCGTGGGACCCCTATGCCTCCTCGCACGTGATCCGCTTTTTGGTCTTCCTGCCGATGGCCTTCGTCATCAGCATGTTCAGCCGCGAGTTGGCGCAATTCTTCGCCTTTCCCATCTACATCGTGATTATCCTCATGCTGATGGCGGTCGAGGCGATCGGCTTCGTGGGCGGAGGCAGCCAGCGCTGGCTCGATCTCGGCTTCATGCAATTGCAGCCATCGGAGTTGATGAAACCGGCGCTCGTCCTCGTCCTCGCGCGGTTTTACGCCAATCTTCCGATCGGGCTGATCCCGACCTGGCGATCGGTCGTTCCCGCCGCCGCCCTGATCGGCGCTCCGGTAGCACTGGTCCTGCTGCAGCCCGACCTCGGTACATCTCTCGCCTTGGCTTTCGGCGGTGCAGTCGTAATGTTCGTTGCAGGCCTGCCGCTACGCTGGTTCCTAGCTGCCGGAGCGGCAGCGGCTGTCCTCGCACCGATCGCCTTCTTCTTCGGCCTCCAGCCCTATCAACAGCGCCGCGTCTTTACTTTCCTCGATCCGGAAAGCGATCCGCTGGGCGATGGTTATCACATCACCCAGTCCAAGATCGCCATCGGTTCGGGCGGGCTGAGCGGCAAGGGCTTCAACGAAGGCTCGCAGAGCCACCTCAACTACTTGCCCGAACCCCAGACCGACTTCATCTTCTCGACCATGGCCGAAGAATGGGGTTTCATCGGCGGTCTAGTCGTGATCGGCGCCTTTGCGATGATACTGGGCTGGGGCCTTAAAACCGCGCGCGAAAGTCAGGACCGCTTCGGAAAATTGCTGGCCACAGGTATGACGGCAACGATCTTCTTCTACGTCGCGATCAATCTCATGATGGTCATGGGGCTCGCGCCTGTGGTGGGTATTCCCCTCCCCTTTATGAGCCATGGCGGCAGCTCGATGATGACGAACATGATCTGCATCGGATCGCTAATGATGGTCGCGCGGTGGAACCGCCGTGCCCCTCGCACCGGCCTCATCTCCTGAACGCACCTCAAGCGACCGGAAAAACCCCTTTCAATCGCGAGCAAGCCAGCTATATGAGCGCCTCCCCGATTCGGGGCGCCCATCCATGGGCGAGCGGCAAGCCGCAGTGTGGACGCATAGCTCAGTTGGTAGAGCAGCTGACTCTTAATCAGCGGGTCCTAGGTTCGAGCCCTAGTGCGTCCACCATTTCTCTTTAATTTCATTGCGCGATTTTCGCTGGCACAGGCGGGATGTACCACGCCCAACACGCAATGTGATTGCGTTGATTGACATCACATTTCGATGTGATAGTCGGTCGGGCCATGAACACTATCGACAAAGTTCGCTCGCTCGTCTCGCAGGGTCTGATGACCCGCGCTGGCCTCGCCCGCGCAGCCGGGTTGCATGCCAATACCCTGCGCGATTGCGCCGAGGACGGCTGGAACCCGACTGCCGATACGCTGGCAAAGCTCGAGGCGTTCCTTGAAGCGAACGACGAAACGCCTGTGATCGTCGGTGCCGAGGAGATCATCAACGAAGCCCGTAATGGCCGGATGTACATTCTCGTCGACGACGAGGATCGCGAGAACGAGGGCGATCTCATCATCCCCGCTCAGATGGCAACGCCCGATGCGATCAATTTCATGGCTACCCACGGCCGCGGGCTCATCTGCCTTTCGCTCGACCGCAAGCGGGTCGAGGCGCTCGGTCTCGAACCGATGAGCCGCGACAATCGTGAAAGCATGCAAACAGCCTTCACCACCTCGATCGAGGCCAAGACCGGAGTCACCACCGGCATCAGCGCCGCAGACCGCGCGCGTACCGTGTCAGTGGCGATCGATGCCAGCAAGGGCCCGGACGATATCGTCACTCCTGGCCACGTCTTCCCGCTGGCTGCGCGTGACGGCGGGGTCCTCGTGCGCGCCGGTCATACCGAAGCGGCAGTCGACATTTCGCGCCTCGCAGGTCTCAATCCTGCTGGCGTAATCTGCGAGATCATGAACGAGGACGGCACCATGGCCCGCCTCGACGACCTCGTCACGTTCGCACGCAAGCACGAGATGAAGATCGGCACGATCCGCGATCTCATCGAATATCGCATGCGCAACGACCATCTCGTCGAACGTGTGGCCGAGGACAATTTCGAGTCCGACTATGGCGGCGCATGGCGCATGATGACCTATCGCAACACGGTCGACGGCAGCGAGAGCTATGTGCTCCAGAAGGGTGAGGTGAGGCCCGGCGAACCCACCCTCGCCCGCGTCCATCCGATCTCGATCTTCGACGACGTGCTCGGCAAACCGGGTGGCCGCAAGCGCACCTTGCAACGGGCGATGCAGGCAGTCGGAGATCATGGCTCGGGCGTGATCGTGATCATCACCGGCCGTCCGGCGAGCGGCTATGGCGAGAGCGAGGCCGAGCGCAATGTCGGTATCGGCTCCCAGATCCTCGCCGACCTCGGCATCGAGGACATGATCCTGCTCAGCAATTCGCAACCCAACGTTGTGGCGATCGAAGGCTATGGCCTCAACATCGTCGACCACCGTCCCATTCCGGAGTGATTCCATGGCCAAGTTCCTGATCGTCGAAGCGCGTTTCTACGACCACCTCAACGACATGCTGATCGACGGCGCGCGCGAGGCTTTGGCAGCGCAGGGTCACGAGGCCGAAGTGCTCACCGTGCCCGGCGCGCTGGAAGTGCCCGGTGCAATCTCGATGGCCGCCGACAGCGGGCAGTACGACGGCTTCGTCGCCATCGGCGTCGTGATCCGCGGCGAGACCTATCATTTCGAGATCGTCGCGGGCGAAAGCGCGCGCGGGATCATGGCGCTGACCATGGATGGCATCGCGATCGGCAACGGAATCCTGACGGTCGAGAACGAGGACCAGGCGCTGGTCCGCGCCGATCCGAAGCAGAAGAACAAGGGCGGCGAGGCGGCGCAGGCTGCATTGGCGCTGCTCGAACTGCAGGGGCGCTTCGCCCGCTGAGTAAATGCTCGAAATCGCCGCCCTGATGATGATCGCGTCCGGCGCGATCCATGCGGTGGTGAACGCCGTCCTCAAATCGGGCGAAGACAAACTCGCAAGCCGGGCGCTCATCGATCTGAGTGGTGGCTTGCTGGTGCTGCCGGCGATCTTCTTGTTCCCGCCGCCGCATGGCGCTTGGGGCTGGCTGCTCGGATCGCTGGTCGTCCATGCCGTCTATTTCCTCGCGCTGGTGCGGGCGTTCGAGGTTGCCGACATGAGCGCGACCTATCCCGTCATGCGGGGCACTGCGCCGGTTTTCGCGGCCTTCGGTGCAGTAGTGTTCCTGGGCGACGCGATTACTCTCCCGGTCGCAATCGGTATGGGACTGGTCACGAGCGGGATCCTTCTCAGCGCGATAGGGCGCAACTTGACGCGGGAGGCGCTGGGCTATTCGCTGCTTACCGGCCTTGCCGTTGCAACCTACACCGTACTCGATGCGGGCGGCGTCCGGAACGCTCCTACGCCCTTTTCCTACATCGCATGGGCTTTCTTCGTGCTGGGAGCTGTGATCGGCGGGGCGTTTGGAGCTTGGCGTGGCCGCGCCTTCATCGACTACACACGCCGCAACTGGAAGAGCTGCGTCGCAGCCGGAGCGGCGGGCGTGGTCAGCTATGGCCTTGCAATGCTTGCCTATTCGGTCGGTGAATTGCCACGTCTCGCTCCCTTGCGTGAGAGCTCGATCCTGTTTGCGCTGCTGATCGCGACGCTGTTTCTCGGCGAACGCCCCGACCGGCTGAAGATCGGCGGCGGCATCGTGATCTTCGGCGGCGTGGCGGTGCTGTTGCTCTCGCGCTAGCTGGCACCGTCGAGGAATTCTCCCAGGCCGAGCGGTGAGAACGGCCCGATGATGAGCTGCTCGAACACGCCAATACCCTCTTCGCCCGCGCTGCCGGTAACGCGCATCGGCATTTGCACATGGAGGTTCTGGGGCTCTAGCGGATCGAGCTGATCCAGCTCGATATCCTCGCGCGCCACCTTGAGCGGCCCGTGGTGGAGCCCGTGCCCCCAATCTGGATCGGTGTACCCCAGCCCTCGCATCTGGAAGCGTGACAGCGGTTCGAGCGTCACCTGCTCCGGCGCGCCGGGCACGGCCAGCGACAGCGTTCCGCCGGTCGGCCAGCGGGTGCCGGGCGCGAGCCGCGTCCGCATGCTGCCGTGCCCTTCGCGGATGTCGCTGGCCTCTGCATTGTCGGGTGCCCAGGCGGCGCGCGTATTCCAGGCGCGGCCGTGCTCGTCATTGTTGACGTGGAAGAACAGGCTGCCGCCCGCAAAATTGATCGGTGTCCATTGCCAGAAGAAGCCGGGCAGCGGGGCACCGGGCATGGGCTGCGGATCGCGGGCGCCGATGGGCCGCACACCCCAGCTGCGATCGCGCGTGCCGGCTGTGCCCGCCGCCAGCTCGCGCCGGTCACCATCGGCCGAAATCCAGCCTTCGTAGTGCCCGTTCTGCGTCATGCGCGTGTAGTCCATGAATGCACGCGGGCCGATGCGATGCGTGAAGCGCGGTTCCTCGATCGCGAAGGCGCGGCTGGTGAAGGTGAGGTCTGCCGAAACGCCCTCGCATTCGTCCACGATCAGGCGCAGCTTGTGGAGCGGTTCGATCACCTCGATGCGGATCGGCCCGACGATCAGGTCCATGCGCTCCATCTTCAACTCGCGGCTCGCGTGGATACAATGCTGCACTCCGTCGCGCACCACATTGAAATGCGCATCCATCACGTCGAGATGCGGATAGACGCCCAGCGCCAGAGCGAAGAAACCGCTGCCGTCGGGGGCATAGCCGTTGAAGAAATAGCGGTCGTAGAAATTGCGATCGGTGCCGGAATAGGCGACCGGCTCGGGCGTCTGGTGGATCGGATATTCATCGCCGCGGGACAGGACCATCAACTTACCTCTTTCAAAGCGGCAAGGCTGTCGCGGGCCAGCGCCAGCGAGCAGGCGCCGCGCGCCATGGACAGGAAATTCGCGTCGCCCCGCTCGGTGCGCTTGACGAAAGCGGCGCTGAAAACGGCGGTGGAGACGCCGTGCAGGATACCCCGCCGGTAATCGTTCTCGGTATCATCACGACTCAGCCTGACGCCGCGTCTCGCCATCTCCTCCAGCCAGACGTCGAGCAAATCGTCTTCGTGCTCGCGCCACAGCGCCTCGCCGATGCCGCAGCCCATGAAATAGCCGACGTCTGTCATGGCCTTGCCGACGGTGACGGTCTGCCAGTCCAGAATGGCGACGGGCTCCGCCCCGCCCTTGATGTCGAACAGCATGTTGTCGAGGCGGAAATCGCCGTGGACGATGCATTGCCGGTCGGGATCGCTCCGGAAGTAGACCGGTGCCTGCTCCGCCAATACCTCACACAATGTCATGAAGTCCGGCTCGAGCTGGTCGGCGTATCGCTCACGGAAAACGGCCTGGGCCTGCGGATACATCGCGGCGACGGTCGCACCGAGCTCCGGTGGAGGCTGGATCCATTCCGCTTCGAGAAGCTGGGTATTGTTCCAGCTCGGCGCGTGAATCGCTGCGGCCTGGACGATCGCGTCGCGTGCCCTGTCTATTCCGCAGCCGACGATCTGGTTGCCCTGCTCGGCCGGGCCGAGATCCTCGAACAGGAGGAGAAATTCGCTGCCCTCATCATTGACCTCGGCAAAATGCACTTTTGGCACGCGCACGGCGAGATGCGGTGCGGTGCTGCGATAGAACTCGACCTCTTTGCGATAGAGGCCGAAGGATGTGGCCGTTGCCTTGCTGGCCTCGTCTTCCGCGCTGAACTTTCCGGCCAGCGTGAAAGCGCCGCGCTGCCCCTCGCAATGGAATCGCACACTGTCGCCGACCTGGCCGGTGCCGATGGCTTCCCAGCGCACGTTGTCGACCCGCGCACCGAGCACGCCGCCGAGCCAGCTGGCCGTCACCTCGTCCGGATGGACCGGAAATTGTCCCAAGCTCCTCTCCCACAAAGAGCAAGGGGCGACGCTAACCGAGAGGACCTAGGCTGGCAATCGTTTCGCCGGATGGCGCGTTAAACCCCGATCCTGCCGAAACAGCCTGCACCGGCATAGACCGCGCTATCGCCAAGCTCTTCCTCGATCCGGATGAGCTGGTTGTATTTCGCAAGGCGGTCCGAGCGGGCGAGCGAGCCCGTCTTGATCTGCCCGCAATTGGTTGCGACCGCGAGGTCGGCGATGGTTGCATCCTCGGTTTCGCCCGAACGGTGCGACATGACGGCGGTGTATCCGGCACGGTTGGCAATGCTGACCGCGTCCAGCGTTTCGGACAGCGTGCCGATCTGGTTGACCTTCACCAGCAGGGAATTCGCCAGCCCACGCTCGATCCCGTCCGACAGGCGCGCCGGGTTGGTCACGAAGAGATCGTCTCCGACCAGCTGGACGGTATTGCCGATACGATCGGTCAATGCTTTCCAGCCCTCGAAATCATCCTCGGCCATGCCGTCTTCGATCGAGCGGATGGGATAGTCGCGGCACAGCTTGTCGAGATATTCTGCCATCTCTTCGCCAGAGAGAGAGAGGTTCTCGCCAGAAATCTGGTATTTCCCGTCTCGATAGAATTCGGTCGAAGCGCAATCGAGCGCCAGTGCCATCTCCTCGCCCGGCGTGAAGCCGGCCTGTTCGATCGACGCCATAATAAAATCCAGCGCATCGCGGGTGCTGGCAAGATCGGGCGCGAAACCGCCCTCGTCGCCGACCGAGGTCGCCAGACCTTTCTCATGCAGCTTTGTCTTAAGCGTATGGAACACTTCCGCGCCCCAGCGGACGGCCTCGGCAAGGCTGTCGGCGCCGACCGGCATGATCATGAATTCCTGGATGTCGATCGGGTTGTCGGCATGCTCGCCGCCATTGATGATGTTCATCATCGGCACCGGCAGGACGTGCGCCGACACGCCGCCGATATAGCTATAAAGCGGCAGGCCGCGCGCATTGGCCGCCGCCTTGGCGACCGCCATGCTCGTACCGAGGATCGCATTCGCTCCGATGCGCCCCTTGTTGTCCGTCCCGTCGAGCGCGATCATGGCGCCGTCGATATCGCGCTGGTCTTCCGCATCAAGGCCGAGGATGGCCTCGGCGATCTCGGTATTGGCGGCATCGACCGCCCGCATCACGCCCTTGCCCAGGTACCGGTCCTTGTCGCCGTCCCGAAGTTCCACTGCCTCATGCGCGCCTGTCGAGGCGCCGCTCGGGACGGCTGCCCGGCCAAAACTGCCGTCTTCCAGGAGAATATCGACCTCGACCGTCGGGTTGCCCCGCGAGTCGAGAATTTCGCGGGCATGGAGGTCGATGATCGCGGTCATGGGCAGAGGCACTCCGGAGTTGAGGTGTTGCAATTCACTAATACACCCCCAGATGGGGACAGGCACGCGCTCTATTCGCCGGAACATCGGCGCGCAAGTTGCGTTGCACAATTGAATCCCCTCGCATCAGAAGCGTTGGGGGCATGAAAACAATTGAGGGCAAGGACGACTGCAATGGCCGACACCGACGGACCCAGCGCACCGAAAAAGCGCAAGACACCCGCCAAGACGAAATCCACTGCCGCCAAGCCGCGCAAAACCGTGGCGAAGACGCCCGCAGCCAAGGAGACCACCCCCGTGACCAATACTGCCATCAACACCGTCGAACCGACCACCACCGACAACCGCACCGAAGCCAAGTCGCGCTTCAATGCCGCTCTCGAGGAAGCCAAGGCTGGCGCTGCCGCGCTGAAGGCGGAAGGCAAGGATCGCGCGGCGGCGTATCGCACTCAGGCCAAGGGCAAGGGTGACGATTGGGTGGCCGAAGCCAAGGCTTATGGCGACGATGCCAAGGTCAAGGGCCGCGAGCTCGCCACCGAAGGCAAGGTGAAGGCCAGCGAAGGTATGCGCTCGCTCAGCCGGATGGTGAACGACAACGCCTATCAGGTCGATGAGAAGCTCGGCGCGAAATACGGCGATTATGCCCGCACCGTATCGAAGTCGCTCGACGACTATGCCGCCAAACTCGACCAGAAGAGCGTCGACGACCTCGTCGACGACGGCCGCGAATTCGTTCGCCGCAGCCCCGGCAAGGCACTTGGCATCGCCGCAGTTGCCGGCTTCTTCCTTTCGCGTCTGTTGGGCGGTCGCCGTTGATCGACGCGACAGGGGGTCTGCGATGAGGGATGACGAAGTTGAGCGCGGGACCGAGAGTTATCTCGGTCCTCTCGACGCACCGGACGATTACGAACCTGCCGATGAAAAGCAGGGATCCAGCGAAGCTTCGCTGGTCGACGATGTCGTCGCGCTATTGTCGGACGGCAAGACCTACGCCGAAGCCGAGCTCGCTTTTCAGAAAAGCCGCGCAGGCTACACAGCTAACAGGGTCAAGGGCGCAGTCGCCTTTGGCCTCGCTGCGTTCGGCGTGTTCCACCTCGCCCTCATCGCGGGGGCCGTGGGTCTCGTCATTGCCCTCGTCCCGCTCATCGGCCCGTGGGGCGCAACAGCCGTCGTGACGCTCGCCCTTATCGTGGTCGGCATCGTGCTTCTGCGTATGCTCAAAGGTCGTATTGACGATATTCGCGATGCCTTTTCGGAGGGCGTAGAAGAATGACCCGCCGTGAACGAATGCTCGAAGATCGCTATCTCCGCGATTCGGCCAGAGCCTTGGTTGAAGCCGATGTCGAGCATGTGAAAACCGACCTGGCACGCAAAGGTCTGGCCGCCCGCACATTCGACACGGTCAAGGATGGCGCCGTCGATCTCTACGAGGAAGCGATTGACGTTGCCAAAGATAACAAGGGAGCGCTTGCTGCACTGATTGCTGCGGTCGTCGTTTGGTTTGCCCGCAATCCTCTGCTCGACCTGTTCGGCCTCGGCGAGGAAGACGACGCGAGCGAGGATGACGCTGGACCGGCGGAACGATAAGCCCCGCACAGCCGTTGTAGATCCGAACACACATTCGGAGATTTTCATGGCTGAGACAGCAGAAACCAACAACGTCACCCCTATCAGCGCGGACAGCAAGCTGACCGACGAACAGAAGCGCGAGCAACTGCGTGCGAAGATCGAAGCAGGTGAGAAGCGCAATGCCGAGCGCAGCTTCGCCGACCAGGCGAAGGATGTCGCGGATAGCGCGGTCGAATTCACCAAGAAGCATCCGTTTGCTGTTGTCGGTGGTGCAATCGCTGTCGGTCTCGCAATCGGCGCGATGACTCGCCCTGGCCGCAGGCTCGGTCGCCGCGGAGGTGCGCTCGCCACTCTCGCACTGGATAGCGTTCTGGCCTATGGCGCGCGTGCAATCGACGGTGCAGCGAATGCCGCGGAATACGCCGGCGACCGCTTCGAAGACTTCGGTGACAGCGCCGCTACCACTGCACGCGGCCTGCGCCGCGATGCAGCTTATCGCATGGATGTAGCCAGCGATGCCCTACGCGCCAACTCGCGCAAGGCGAAGCGCGCCGGATCGCGTGGTGCCCGCTCGCTGAAGACCCGTTTCGGTTACTGATATTATTCGTAGCTAACAGAAGCGGCGCGACGGGCTTGCCTGTCGCGCCGCTTTCGTTATTGGGCCGGGGCACTCTCCCTCCCCAATCGAGAAAGCCATCCCGTGGAAGAAACCGAAGCCAAGCAAACGCTCTACCTCGTCATGGGCGGTCGCGTCACCGACCCGCGCTCCGAGACCTTTGCCGATCCTGAGAGCATCCATGTCGCCGGTGTGTTCAGCAATTACGACGCGGCAGTCGATGCGTGGCGCGCCAATGCACAGCGCACAGTCGACGATGCCGAGATGAAATACGTTGTGGTCCACCTCCACAAGCTGCTCGACCCCGGCGCCTGAACAGCAGCGGATGGCCTATGCGATCCGCCCCTACCGCAACGAGGATGCCGACGCAGTCGCCGCAATCTGCGCTGCAGCCATAGAGGCGATCGGCCCGCGCGCCTAATCCGCCGAGCAGGTTGCCGCATGGTGTGCGCGCCATCCCGGGCCGCAACGCTATCGTGATGTCGTCGCGAACGGTGCGCAGATCGTGGTTGCAGCCGACGAGGACAATCGGCCCGTCGCCTACGCCCTGCTGGAGCGTGACGGCCACGTGGACCACCCCTACTGCCATCCCGACCACACTCGTCTCGGCCTCGCGGATCTGCTCCTCGAGGAAGCGGAAGTAATTGCGCGCCACTGGGACATAAAGCGGCTACACACGGAAGCGAGCGACCTTGCCCGACCCGCCTTCAAACGGGTCGGCTATGAAGTCACGCACAAACGGGAGTTCGAAATCGACGGTGTGCCGATCGACAACTGGGTGACGGAAAAAACGCTGGTCTGACAACGCCTTTACGCGTCGATCAGATGAACTCGATCTTCTCGATCAGGTAGAACTTGTCGCCAGAAGGCACGGTCACCTCGACCTCGTCGTCGACCTGCTTGCCGATCAGCGCGCGGGCGATCGGCGAATTGTAGCTGATCCGGCCCTTCGCGGCATCGGCTTCGGTCTGGCCGACGATCTGATACTTGATCGGCTTGTCGTCCTCGTCGAGCAGGGTCACGGTCGCGCCAAAGATCACCTTGTCGCCCGACAGAGTCGAGGGATCGATGATCTGCGCGCGGCTGGCCTTGTCTTCTAGCTCGGCGATCTGCGCCTCGACCTGGCCCTGTCGTTCCTTGGCAGCGTGGTATTCCGCGTTTTCCGACAGATCACCATGCGCGCGCGCTTCCTCGATCGCGTCCACGATCAGCGGGCGTTCCGCACGCAGCGTCTTTAGATCGGCAGTGATCTTTTCGTAGCCTTCGGCCAGCATCGGCACCTTTTCCATGGCGCGCGTCCTTCCTGTTCTCCCCTCCCCTGTTCGGACAATTCGAACCCGGCCCGCCGTTCTGCGGGGCCGAGCGGGTTCGAATGTCGGGAGGAAATCGCGTTAATCTGTCAGCTATAATAGTCTTGCAGCGAACGCACTTCAAGCTGCTCCGGCGAAACCTCCGCAATCGCGCGCGCAGCGGCGAGGCTGGCGGCGGCGGTGGTGTAATACGGCAGCTTCTTTTCCAGCGCGGCTTCGCGGATCGACTGGCTGTCGAGCAGCGATTGCCAGCCTTCGGTGGTGTTGAAGATCAGCGCCACTTCGCCGTCGATGATCGCATCGACGATATGCGGACGCCCTTCTGCGACTTTGTTGACCTGCTCGACGTCCAGTCCTTTATCGGCAAGGAAGCGATGCGTGCCGCCCGTGGCGATCACGCGGAAGCCCTGGTCGAGCAGCGTCTTCACCGCGGGCAGGATCACTTCCTTGTCGCTATCCTTGACCGAGACGAACAGCGTGCCCTCGCGCGGCGGGATCATGCCTGCGCCCAGCTGCGATTTGAGGAAGGCCGCGGGGAAGTCTGTGTCGATGCCCATCACTTCGCCGGTCGACTTCATTTCCGGGCTGAGCACAGGGTCGGCGCCCGGAAAGCGCGCGAAGGGGAAGACGGCTTCCTTCACCGCCATATGCTTTGGGCGGATATCGAAAGGCTCGAATTCGTGCAGCCTCTCGCCCGCCATAACGCGCGCGGCGATCTTGGCGATCGGGCGGCCGATGGCCTTGGCGACGAAGGGCACCGTGCGGCTCGCACGCGGATTCACCTCTATAAGGTAGACCTCACCGTCCTTCACCGCGAACTGGACGTTCATCAGTCCGCGCACCTGCAGCGCCTTGGCCAGCGCTTCGGCCTGTCGCTCCATTTCGGCGATGATATCGTCGGGCAGGCTGTAGGGCGGGATGGTGCAGGCGCTGTCGCCCGAATGGACGCCGGCCTCCTCGATATGCTGCATCACGCCCGCAATGCGGACTTCGAAGCCATCGGCAACTACATCGACATCGCATTCGATCGCATCGCGCAGGTACTGATCGACCAGCACGGGGCTGTCGCCACTGACGTTCACCGCCGTGGCAATATAGTCGTCGAGCTGCGCTTCGCTGTCCACGATCTCCATCGCGCGGCCACCGAGCACATAGCTGGGGCGCAGCAGCACCGGGTAGCCGATGCGGGCGGCGACGGCAGCGGCTTCGTCCCGGCTGCGGGCGATGCCGTTGTCGGGCTGCATCAGCTTGAGCTTGTTGACCAGCTTGGCGAACCGCTCGCGGTCCTCGGCCAGGTCGATCGCGTCGGGGCTGGTGCCGAGAATGGGGATGCCCTCCCGCTCCAGCGCATTGGCGAGCTTGAGCGGGGTCTGCCCGCCGAACTGCACGATTACGCCGACGACTTCGCCGCGCGACATCTCGACGCGGAGGATTTCGAGCACGTCTTCCTCCGTCAGCGGCTCGAAATACAACCGGTCGGAGGTGTCGTAATCGGTGGAGACGGTTTCGGGGTTGCAGTTGACCATGATGGTCTCGAACCCGGCTTCGGCGAGCGCGAAGCAGGCGTGGACGCAGCAATAGTCGAATTCGATGCCCTGCCCGATCCGGTTCGGGCCGCCGCCAAGGATGATGATCTTCTTGCGGTCGCTCGGCTCCGCCTCATCCTCCGGCTCCCCGAATGTGGGCGCTTCGTAGGTCGAGTACATATAGGGCGTCACCGCCTCGAACTCGGCGGCGCAGCTGTCGATGCGTTTGAAGACGGGATGCACGCCGAGCTTGTCGCGCAGCTTGCGCACCTCCTGCTCGCTCGTGGCACCAGCCATGGCGCGCAGGGCATCGTGGAGCAGGCCCGAACTCTTCGCCCGCGTCTCTCCGAGCCCGCCGGCAACGCCGACCGAGCGCACGGCCAGCGTGGCGAGGCGTTTGTCCGAAAAGCCCATCGCTTTCAGGCGGCGCAATTCGGCCGCATCATTCGGCAGGCCGTTGTGGCCGATCATCTTCTCTTCGTAGATGATTGCTTCGATCTGGCGCAGAAACCACGGGTCGAAACCGGTGATCTGGGCGATTTCCTCGACCGTGAATTCTTCGCGGAACGCCTGCGCGATCTTGAGGATGCGGTCGGGGCGGCGCTGGCTGAGCGCGGCAGTGATTTTCTCTTTCGAAACGCCTTCCAGCTCGGGCATGCGATTGAACCCGTCGAGCCCGGTTTCGAGGCCGCGCAGCGCCTTCTGCATCGATTCCGCAAAGCAGCGCCCGATGGCCATGACCTCACCGACGGACTTCATTGCGGTCGAGAGGTCGGGCTTCGATCCCTTGAACTTCTCGAAAGCGAAGCGCGGGATCTTGGTCACGACATAGTCGATGGTCGGCTCGAACGACGCCGGGGTCGCGCCGGTAATCTCGTTCTGGATCTCGTCCAGCGTGTAGCCCACGGCCAGCTTCGCCGCAACGCGCGCGATGGGGAAGCCGGTGGCCTTGGAGGCCAGCGCCGAGGAGCGCGAGACGCGCGGGTTCATCTCGATCACGATCAGGCGGCCGTCCTTCGGATTGACTGCGAACTGGACGTTCGAACCGCCTGTTTCCACTCCGATTTCGCGCAGCACGTTAATGCTGGCGGTGCGCATGATCTGGTATTCCTTGTCGGTCAGCGTCAGCGCCGGGGCAACGGTGATGGAATCGCCTGTATGCACACCCATCGGATCGATATTTTCGATCGCGCAGATGATGATGCAATTGTCCTTGGCATCGCGCACCACCTCCATCTCGAATTCCTTCCACCCGAGGAGCGATTCCTCGATCAGGACTTCGGTGGTGGGCGATGCGTCGAGGCCGTCGCGCACGATCTTCTCGAACTCGGCCTTGTTGTAGGCGATGCCGCCGCCGGTGCCGCCCAGCGTGAAGCTGGGGCGGATGATGGCTGGCAGACCGGTGCGTTCGAGCACGGCATAGGCCTCGTCCACCGTATGCGCCACGCCACTACGCGCGCTTTCGAGGCCGATCTTGTCCATCGCCTCGCGGAAGCGCTGGCGGTTCTCGGCCTTGTCGATGGCGTCGGCCTTGGCCCCGATCATCTCGACGCCGTATTTCTCCAGGACGCCCATCTCGTCGAGCTTGAGCGCGCAGTTCAGCGCCGTCTGCCCGCCCATCGTGGGCAGCACCGCATCGGGCCGCTCCTTCTCGATGATCTTGGCAACGACCTCGGGCGTGATCGGCTCGATATAGGTCGCCCCGTCCGGACCTCCGCCTTCGCCCGCGACCAGTTCCGGATCGGTCATGATCGTGGCGGGGTTGGAGTTGACCAGAATGACCCGGTAGCCCTCCTCCTTCAGCGCCTTGATCGCCTGCGTGCCGGAATAGTCGAACTCGCAGGCCTGGCCGATGATGATCGGGCCGGCGCCAATGACGAGGATCGAGGAGATGTCAGTGCGTTTGGGCATTAGTTAGAAACGTCCTCTTGCTCGTCACGACCAAGTCCCTCGATCGGATCGAGCGGGAAAATCCCGGCTTCAACAAGTAGTTTGTCAGTAGCGAGGTAGGCATCGTCGAAACGATGAAAGAACCGGACTTCGAAGTCATCCGAAGGCGGACAAGACCTCACGCTGCGATCATAGAAATCTTGGACTGTTCTGCGCACTTCCGCGAGCCGTTCCTCCGCGGAATCTCCGAAGGCCATGATCGCCATCGTGGCATGAAGCCCTACCGGCTGTTTGGTATCGCATGCCGGTGCCATCGTTTCCATGAGAAGCGGGCTCGCGTAAATCGAAGGCTCTTTAGGAACGAATATCGCAACGAACACATCGTCGACATCTCGCACTAAGGCAGCGTGATACTCCGGATGTGTTCCTACGAACCACTCATCGGATTGGGCTGATGCTACTGATGCAGTCGTAAAAAGACCGAGTGCAGCAAGAATCGCAAGGACGCCCTTCACCCCAACATCCCCACGAATTTCTCGAACAGGTAGAAGCTGTCCTGCGGGCCGGGGCTTGCCTCGGGGTGGTATTGCACGCCGAACGCCTTCTTGCCCTTGATGCTGATCCCGCAATTGGTGCCGTCGAACAGCGAGACGTGGGTCTGCTCCACCTCGGGCGGCAGCGTCTCGCCATCGACTGCGAAACCGTGGTTCATGCTGGTGATCTCGACGAGGCCCTCGCTTGTCCCCCAGCCATCACCGACGCGCTGGACGGGGTGGTTGGCGCCGCGATGCCCCTGGAACATCTTGGCGGTCTTCGCCCCTGCCGCGAGCCCGAGCATCTGGTGGCCGAGGCAAATGCCGAACAGCGGCACGTCCGCATCCAGCAACCCCTTGATCACCGGCACGGCATATTCACCCGTCGCCGCCGGATCGCCCGGACCATTAGAGAGGAACACGCCATCGGGCTTCAGCCGCATGATCTCGTCCAGCGAGGTGCGCGCCGGCACCACCGTCACTTTCGCGCCCGCCTTCACGAGATTGCGGAAGATATTGTCCTTCGCGCCGTAATCGATGGCGACCACATGCGGCTTCGCATTGTCTGCCGCGCCATAGCCGGTCCCAAGCTGCCAGTATCCGCCGCGCCAGTCCTCCAGCACGCCGCGCGTCACGCCGGGCACGAGATCGAGCCCTTCCAGCCCGCTCCATTCCGCCACTTGGCGCTTCAGTGCCTTCACATCGAATTGTCCGCGCGGGCTATGCGCGATCACTGCGTTGGGCGCGCCCGACAGGCGGATGCGGCGGGTCAGCGCGCGGGTATCCACGCCCGACAGGCCGATCTTGCCGTGGCTCACGCACCATTCGACGAACTCGTTCTGCGCGCGGAAATTCGAATGCGGGGTCACCGCCTGCCGCACCACCAGCCCGACCGCGCCGAGGCCGCGGCTCTCCACGTCTTCCTCGTTCGCGCCGACATTGCCGATATGCGGGAAGGTGAAGGTGACGATCTGGCTGTCGTAAGAGGGATCGGTCATCACCTCCTGATAGCCGGTCATGGCGGTGTTGAAGCACACCTCGCCGACCGACGAGCCGGTCGCGCCGAAGCCCTTCCCCCAGATACAGGTGCCGTCCGCGAGAACGAGCACGCCCGTCGCATCTTTGGGTTGCGCGTGCGAAAATACGGGCAGGGCCATGGGCTCTCCGAGTCAGGGGTTTTCCGGCGATGTCGCTAAGCCCCACCCGCTAAGGCCGGTTGCGACCCTCGTCAAGCGGAACACTTGGCTTTGCGCCAGCTTGTTCTAAATGAAGCGCCAATCATCCACAGATACCGAACGGGACCATCAATGCTCCGCGACACGATCCAGACCGAAACCGTCACCGCCATGAAGGCCAAGGACAAGGAGCGCACCGCCGCGCTGCGCCTGATCGGCGCCAAGATCAAGGATCGCGATATCGAGCTGCGGACCACCGACAAGAAGCCCGGGGACGACGAACTGGTCACAGACGTGCTGATGAAGATGGCCAAGCAGCGCCGCGAATCGATCGCGATGTACGAAGACGGCGGCCGACAGGAACTGGCCGATAAGGAAAAGGCCGAACTCGCCGTGATCGAGGAATTCCTGCCCCAGCAGATGAGCGAGGACGAAACCCGCGCCGCCATCGCGCAAATCAAGGCGGACCTGGGTGCCGATGGCATGAAGGATATGGGTCGCGTGATGGGCGAACTGAAGGCCCGCCACGGCGCTTCGCTCGACATGAGCCGCGCCAGCAGACTGGTGAAGGAATCGCTCTCGTGAGGTCGCTCGCACTCATCGCGCTGCCGTTCGCGCTGGTCGCCTGCAGCGAGGCTGCTCCCGAGCCGGAGCCCACCCCCACGCCCACCGTCGCGGCACCGCGCACGCTGGTCGGCGCCGATCTCGACCTTACGACGCTGGGCGCGAAGATCGTCGGTCCGCAGGGTCCTGAGGTCGAAACCACGCTCAGCGCCGGCGGTCGCCAGCTTGGCACGATGGTCAGCTACGTGGCTTGTCCCGAGGGTGTCGAGGAATGCGTGCCGGGCCAGATGCCGCAGGACACGGTCTACACCTATGTCCATCAGGTCACGCTGGCCGAGGCGGATGAGGATGCAGCGGACGCCCAGCCCACCGAAGGCCCGGAAGTCCGCGAGACGCCGCCCACCCTGTTTCGCATGACCCAGCGGGCGCACGGCTTCAACCAGTCGGTCGGCTATGCCCTGGCACAGGTCGAGGAAGCCCTCGGCGATCCCGATGCGATCGCGATCAGCATCGACAACGGCAGCCTGATCTGGCGCGTGGTCGCCGGGTCCGGCTGGCAGCCCGGCACCACGCTGACCTTCTGGTGGCAGTCCACCCTGCCCCCGGCAGGCCCGGCAGACGCTTACCTGCTCGAAGTCGACGGCAACCAGGCGAGTGCTACCGGGCCGTTCCCCTCCGAGCCGGAAAATCCGGCAGACGGGGCCGCTAGCAACTAGCGATTCGGCGGGCGCGGCTGTAGGGATTTTCGCCCTATGGCCCTGTCACCCCAATGGCTCGACGAATTGCGCGCGCGGACCACGCTGTCCGCGGTGATCGGTCGTACCACGCGGCTGACCAAGGCCGGGCGCGAATTCAAGGCGTGCTGCCCGTTCCACAACGAGAAGACGCCCAGCTTCTACGTGAATGACGAGAAGGGCTTCTACCACTGCTTCGGCTGCGAAGCGCATGGCGACGCGATCCGCTGGCTGACCGACCAGCGCGGCATGCCGTTCATGGATGCGGTGAAGGAGCTGGCGGCCGAGGCCGGGATGGAGGTCCCCGCGCCCGACCCGCAGGCCGCCAAACGGGCCGAGAAGCGCGCCAGCCTGCATGATGTGACTGCGGCGGCGCAGGAGTGGTTCGAAAGCAATCTGCGCGGCAGCGAAGGGGCTGCGGCGCGCGGCGATCTCGGCAGGCGTGGCTTCTCCGAAGCGACCATGCGCGAATTCGGCTTCGGGTACGCGCCGGAGGACCGGCAAGCGCTCAAGCGCGCGCTCGGCAAGTTCGACGAGGACATGCTGATCGACGCGGGCATGCGTATCACGGTGGAGGACAAGGAGCCGTACGACCGGTTCCGCGACCGATTGATGCTGCCAATCCACGATAACCGCGGCCGGGTCATCGCCTTCGGTGGCCGCATCCTCGATGCCGAGGCCAATCTCAAGGCGCCGAAATACCTCAACAGTCCGGATACCCCGCTCTTCGAAAAGGGCCGCACGCTTTACAACCTCCACCGCGCCGCCCCCGCCGCGCGGCAGAGCGGGCGGATGATCGTGGTCGAAGGCTATATGGATGCCATTGCACTAGCCAATGCGGGAATCCGCGAGGCAGTAGCTCCGCTCGGAACGGCGCTTACAGAAAACCAGATCGAACTGCTTTGGCGGCAGGTCGAGCGGCCGATCCTGTGTTTCGATGGTGACAATGCCGGTCAGCGCGCCGCGATGCGGGCCATCTCTCGCGCCTTGCCCATGCTGCGCCCGGGTCACTCGCTGTCGATCGTGCGACTGCCCGCCGGGATGGACCCCGACGATCTTATTCGCGAAAAAGGCGTCGGCGCGATCGAAGCTTTGCTCGAAAAGCCCGCCAGCCTGCTCGACACGCTGTGGGAGTTCGAGAAGGCCGCGGCACCCCTCGCTTCGCCCGAAGACAAGGCGGGGCTCAAGGCGCGTCTGCTCGACCATGTCGAGGCCATCCAGCATCCCGACATCCGCGCCCTCTACAAGCGCGAGCTGCTGGAGCGTTTCTCCGCCTTTGCCTTTCCCCCGCGCCCGCAACGCCAATTCACACCGCGGAGCGAAAGGAAAAAGGGGGGCTGGAAGGCACCCGTCCCCGCTCTCTCGCTCGAGACCGCCGACAAGCTTAAACGCGCCATCGCGGGCGGCTCACGCGATCTCTTCTCGCGCGCTGTCATTGCCGGGCTGGTGCGCTTTCCCGACCAGATCTTTCGGCACGAGGAAACCCTGGCCACTTTCGCCAGGCGTGACCAAAATGTCGGCCCCGCGATCGATTTGCTGCTCGATACTGCCGAAACGCTTGATTTGCAGGGCGGATCGCCCATATCGCTCGAACGAGGCCTTCCCGCCCTGCCGGCTAAACCCAATTTCGCCTTCCTCGATGAGGGCACCGATCCGGATGAAGCGCGCGAGGATCTGGCCGAGGCCGTGTCGCTGCTGGTCGAAAGGCCGGCGCTGGAATCCGCTCTGGCGGAGGCAACAGCGCGTTTCGAACGCGACCCGGAAGGTTCTATCGCCGAACAGGCCCGATTGCGCGAGCGCTTGCTGGCCCTTAACGAGCGATTGAAGCAGTTCGGGCGCAGGAAAGCGGCGGGACCGGACGATTCGGATTAATAAGTGCCGCGGAAGTGCACACCGCGCGTAACGATAGATTGGGTTGACGTACCTTATGGCCACCAAGTCGAAGTCCACCGACAAGGACGACGCACCTCTGATCGACCTCAACGAGGCATCGATCAAGAAGCTGATCACCAAGGCGAAGAAGAAGGGCTACGTCACTTATGACGAGCTCAACGATGCTTTGCCGCAAGGTGAGATGAGCTCCGACCAGATCGAGGATATCCAGTCGGCCCTGTCGGACATGGGCGTGCAGATCGTCGAAAGCGACGAGGATGCCGAGGCCGCCGAGGACGAGGCCAACGAGGTCGAAGAAATTTCGATCGAAGGCAAGGCCGACAAGAAGGACGCCAAGAAGACGCCCGCCGCGGCCCCGAAGAAGCTGGCAGCCGGCGAACGCACGGACGACCCGGTGCGTATGTACTTGCGCGAAATGGGCGCCGTGGAGCTGCTCAGCCGCGAAGGCGAAATTGCCATCGCCAAGCGCATCGAGGCCGGCCGCGACATGATGATTATCGGCCTGTGCCAGAGCCCGATCACTTTCCACGCCATCATCCAGTGGTCCGAAGCGCTCAACGCCGAGGAAATGCAGCTGCGCGAGATCCTCGATCTCGACGCTATGCTCTCCAAGGAACCGCCGGCCGACAAGATGGCCGAAGACGCCGAAGATGACGACGACGACGGCGAAATCTCCGAGGAAACCGCCGGCCCGACCATCCGCGACGACGACGAGGACGAAGATAACGACGAGACTTCCGAAGACGAGGACGGCGAGGAAGGTTCGTCCAAGAAGGACGACGACGAGGACGAGGACAACACCATGTCCCTCGCCCAGATGGAAGCCGCGCTGAAGCCCGATGCCATCGAGCGCTTCGCCCGCATTACCGACCTGTTCGGCAAGTTCGAGAAGCTGCAGAAGGAACGCGTCGACCTGATGGCGAAAGGTGAGAATTTCACCGCAGCCAAGGAAAAGAAATACGAGGCGCTGAGCGAGCAGCTGACCGCCGAAGTCGAAAGCGTGCAGTTCCACGCGACCAAAATCGAGTTTCTGGTCGACAACCTGTATGCCTTCAACCGCCGCCTGACCGCGCTGGGCGGCCAGATGCTGCGCCTGGCGGAGCGTCACAAGGTCAAGCGCGTCGATTTCCTCGATGCCTATATCGGCAACGAGCTCGACGACACCTGGATGGACGACCGGGTCAAGAAGGACAAGAAATGGGCCGCCTTCGCCGAGAAGGAAGCCGACGCGATCGATCGCATCCGCACGGAAATCGCCGACATCGCCAGCCAGACCGGCATGGCGCTCGAGGAATTCCGCCGCATCGTGAATATGGTCCAGAAGGGCGAGCGGGAGGCGCGAATCGCCAAGAAGGAAATGGTGGAGGCGAATCTGCGCCTCGTCATCTCCATCGCGAAGAAATACACCAATCGCGGCCTGCAATTCCTCGACCTGATCCAGGAAGGCAACATCGGCCTGATGAAGGCGGTCGATAAGTTCGAATACCGCCGCGGCTACAAGTTCAGCACCTATGCAACCTGGTGGATCCGGCAGGCGATCACCCGCTCGATCGCCGACCAGGCCCGCACGATCCGCATCCCGGTCCACATGATCGAGACGATCAACAAATTGGTACGCTGCAGCCGCCAGTTCCTGCATGACCAGGGCCGCGAGCCGACACCCGAAGAGATGGCGGAGAAGCTCTCCATGCCGCTCGAAAAGGTGCGCAAGGTGATGAAGATCGCCAAGGAACCGATCAGTCTCGAAACGCCGATCGGCGACGAGGAAGATTCGCATCTCGGCGATTTCATCGAGGACAAGAACGCGATCATTCCGGTCGATGCGGCAATTCAGGCGAACCTCAAGGAAACGGTCACCCGCGTCCTCGCCAGCCTAACCCCGCGCGAAGAACGCGTGCTGCGCATGCGCTTCGGCATCGGCATGAATACCGATCACACGCTGGAAGAAGTCGGCCAGCAGTTCTCGGTGACCCGCGAACGTATCCGCCAGATCGAGGCCAAGGCCCTGCGCAAGCTCAAGCACCCGAGCCGCAGCCGCAAGATGCGCTCGTTCCTGGATCAGTGAATTACCGCGCCGGGCGGGAACCAGACTTGGGTTTGATCGTAAGTTAGATATCAGAGGATGTAAAAGTCATCTGATTATGATGTCGCTTCCGCGTGGAGCGACCCTCAGGAGCCCCGACATCTTCGGATGCCGGGGCTTTCCTGTTTGCGGCGAAATCTTTCGCCATCGGGGTCGCGCGAATCGTCCTCCTTCCCTATGTGCGCCACATGCGTATCGCCATTGCCTCCGACCATGCCGCCATCGACCTCAAGGCCGAACTGCGCGACTGGTTGATCGAGCAGGGCCATGAGGTCGCCGACCTCGGCCCGGACACCAACGACAGCGTCGATTATCCCGATTTCGGCTACAAGCTCGCCAGCGTGATCGCCGATGGCACGGCGGAGCGCGGTGTAGCGTTATGCGGATCGGGTATCGGCATTTCGATGAGCGTTAACCGCAATCCCGCTGCACGGTGCGCGCTCGTGGCGGAGCCGCTTTCTGCCAGCCTATCCCGCGAGCATAATGATGCGAACTGCATCGCCATGGGCGCGCGCTTGACCGGCAGCGACATGGCCAAGGCGTGCCTTACCGCCTTCCTCGAAACCGAGTTTGGCGGTGGCCGCCACCAGCGCCGCATCGACAAGCTCTCAAACCCGGAATTCTGATCATGGCCACTCTTCCCAAGGACACCTCCCGCGACCCGATGGACCGCTTCTGGCATGACAGCCTCGCCGAAGCCGATCCCGAGATTTACGGCGCGATCCGCAAGGAGCTGGCGCGACAGCAGGACAAGATCGAGCTGATCGCGAGCGAAAACATCGCCTCGAGTGCCGTGCTCGAAGCGACGGGCAGCGTGTTCACCAACAAATACGCCGAGGGGTATCCGGGTAAGCGATACTACGGCGGCTGCGACTATGCCGATGTGGTCGAGAAGCTAGCAATCGAGCGTGCAAAAGAGCTGTTCGGCTGCAATTTCGCCAATGTGCAGCCCAATTCGGGCAGCCAGATGAACCAGGCGGTCTTCCTCGCCCTGCTGCAACCGGGCGATACCTTCATGGGGCTCGACCTCAACTCGGGCGGCCACCTGACCCATGGTTCGCCGGTCAACATGAGCGGCAAGTGGTTCAATCCGGTCAGCTATGGCGTGCGGCAGGACGACGAGCTGATCGACATGGATGCTGTGATGGCCACCGCGAAAGAGCACAAGCCAAAACTGATCATCGCCGGCGGCACCGCATATTCGCGGGTGTGGGATTGGGAGGCCTTCCGCAAGGTCGCGGACGAAGTCGGCGCCTACCTGATGGTGGACATGAGCCATATCTCCGGCCTCGTGGCGGGCGGCGCACACCCTTCGCCCTTCCCGCATGCCGATATCGTGACCACGACGACGCACAAGAGCCTGCGCGGTCCGCGGTCCGGTGTCATCCTGTGGAATGACGAGAAATATACCAAGCCGATCAACATGGCCGTTTTTCCCGGCATGCAGGGCGGCCCGCTGATGCATGTCGTCGCTGCGAAAGCCGTGGCTTTCGGCGAAGCGCTGCGGCCCGACTTCAAGGACTATGCCCAGCGCGTGGTCGACAACGCCCGCGCGCTGGCCAAGAGTATCGAGGCGAACGGCCTGCGGGTAGTTTCCGGCGGCACGGACAACCACTCCATGCTGGTCGACCTCACCGCCAAGGACGTGACCGGCAAGGCTGCTGAAGCCGGGCTCGACCGTGCCTGGCTGACCTGTAACAAGAACGGCATCCCGTTCGACACGCGTAGCCCCTTCGTCACAAGTGGCGTCCGCCTCGGCACGCCGGCGGGGACCACGCGCGGTTTCGGGCCGACGGAATTCGAGCAGATCGGCAAGCTTATAACGGAAGTCGTCGACGGCTTGTCGAATAACGGTCCCGAAGGCGACGCGCAGGTGGAAGAAAGCGTGCGGAATCGCGTGAGCGAGCTGTGCGCTAAGTTCCCCGTCTATCCCGGAAGGTAAACCGATGAGCCAGGACGATTACGATAAGGGTTACGATCTGGGCGAGCGCGCCCGGATCGAGGCGAAGGCCATGGCCAAGGAAGGCATGAGCCACCCTTCTACCAAGCCGGTCCTGACCGGGGCGGCCGTCGGCGTCGTCGCTGCGGCGCTGCTGCCGGTGGTCACTTGGCCGATCGGCCTGGCAGCCGGAGCGGGATACGCATTCTACAACAGGATCAAGAAGTAACCACCTGAATGCGCTGCCCTTTCTGTGCCCATGACGACAGCCAGGTAAAGGACAGTCGTCCGACCGAGGATTCTACCTCGATCCGCCGTCGCCGCCAGTGTTCGAGCTGCGGCGCGCGCTTCACCACGTTCGAGCGGGTGCAGTTGCGCGAAGTGACCGTCGTCAAATCAGGCGATCGCCGCCAGCCCTTCGACCGCGCCAAGCTGGAGCAGTCGATCACCCTCGCCTGCCGCAAGCGCGATGTTCCGCAGGAGCGCATCGACCAGTTGGCGAGCGGGATCCAGCGGCAGGTCGAAACCGCAGGCGAAGCCGAGATCGCCTCGCAGCGGATCGGCGAGATGGTAATGGATGGCCTGCGCCAGATCGACAGCGTCGCCTATATCCGCTTCGCCAGCGTCTATCGCGACTTCAGCGAAGCCCGCGATTTCGAAGAGTTTGCCAGCACGGTGCAGGACGCGGCGAATGAGCGAAGCTGACACGCGCAAGCCGGTGGTCGTGCTCGTCCGGCCGCAGCTTGGCGAGAATATCGGTAAGGCGGCGCGGGCGATGCTCAACTTCGGGCTGACGGAGCTACGTCTGGTCGAGCCCCGCGATGGTTGGCCGAATCCTTCGGCAGGTCCGGCCGCTGCGGGTGCCGATATCGTGCTCGAACGAGCGCAAGTCTATGCTACCACAGCGGAAGCCGTGGCCGATTGTGCGCATGTCTACGCCACCACCGTCCGCAAGCGCGGCGTCACCAAACCGGTCGTAACGCCGGAAGAAGCCGCGCGCGAGATGGCCGCAAATGTCGGCCGCAGCGCCTTCCTGTTCGGCCCCGAACGCTCGGGCCTCGAAACGGACGACGTCGCCCTCGCCCGCGCGATCCTTACCGTGCCGATAAATCCCGATTTCGGCTCACTGAACCTTGCGCAAGCAGTGATCCTGTGCGCTTACGAATGGTCGAAACACGAAACGCTGGTGCAACCGACGCAGGAAGCTCTGCTCCCGCCCGCGCCGCAGGACGATCTCGAAGGTCTGATCGACCATCTCGACCGTATGCTCGAACCGAAGGGCTATTTCCTGCCCGAAAGCCGGGCGGAAGCCACGCGGCGGACCTTGCGCGGGGTACTCACGAAGCCGGGTTGGAACCACCTCGAGGTTCGCACCCTGCGCGGTGTGCTGTCATCGCTCCAGCGCGAGCCTAAGCCCTGATCCGGTCCCATTCCTCGAGTTCGTAAGCGATCGAGGTTTCGACCAGAAGTTCCCAGATTTCGCCAATCTTCTCGGATGGAAGCCCGCGTGCCTCGGCGTCCGTAACAGCATTGCCAATGACTTGCGCCTTTCTCGCTTCGTCGCGCACAATATTGCGGTCGGTCTTGATGCGGGCCGCAGCGCGCATATAACCGAAGCGGCGGTCGAGCAGCTCCATCAGTTGCCGGTCGGTCGTATCGACCCCGACCCGCACTTCGCTCATGTCGATGCAGTCTTCGGGGAGCTTGAATGTGTCGTCCATGGCGGTGCGCGATGCCCTCCCCGCGGCGCTTTGTCGAGCGCCTATCTCGCCGCTTGACGAATGGCGCAAAACTGCTATTCGCGCGCCTCGCTAATTGGCCCCGCACCCCGGTGAAGCGGTGGCCGCGCCGGACCCATGTGGTCCGACGGTGCGATGCCGGGTTGGATGGCCATCAAACGCATGGCTCAGCAAATCGAAGGAAAGACTTATGTCGAAGCGCAAGAGCGCCAAGTACAAACTCGACCGCCGGATGGGTGAAAACATCTGGGGTCGCCCTAATTCTCCGGTCAACAAGCGTTCCTACGGTCCCGGCCAGCACGGCCAGCGCCGCAAGGGCAAGATGTCCGATTTCGGCCTGCAGCTGCGCGCCAAGCAGAAGCTGAAGGGCTATTACGGCGACGTGACCGAGAAGCAGTTCAAGCGCACTTACACCGAAGCGTCCAAGATGAAGGGCGACACCGGTCAGAACCTGATCGGCCTGCTCGAACAGCGCCTCGACATGGTCGTCTATCGTGCCAAGTTCGCGCCCACCATCTTCGCTGCCCGCCAGATCGTGAGCCACGGCCACATCTATCTGAACGGCGTGAAGACCAACGTCGCCTCGGCCCGCGTAAAGGTCGGCGACGTCGTCAGCCTCGGCAAAAAAGCTCAGGACATGGCGCTGGTGATCGAAGCGCAGAGCCTGCCCGAGCGTGAAATTCCCGACTACGTCGCGCCCGATGGCACCGACAAGGTGACCTTCACCCGCGTGCCGAAGCTCGATGAAGTGCCCTACCCGGTCACCATGGAACCGAACCTCGTGGTCGAGTTCTACTCGCGCTAAGAAACGACGGTTTGGTCACGAATGGGGCGGTCCTGCGGGGCCGCCCTTTTTCGTTTCAATTCGTCGCGTTTTCAGAGGGTTGGCCGGATACGGCCTGCCCTGTGCGAATTTCGATGATACTATGACACAATATCGCTTCGTGACGCCGAACCGGCGTGGGAAATGGTACGATAGCCTGCGCGACGCCCAGTCTTTCGCCAATGCGATCGGTGCCGGCTTTCTCGATGCGGCGGGCCGTTTCGTGCCCTATCGCGGCACGATCCTCGAGATGCGCGAAAAGTCTGCGGCTTGAGGGATCATCGGCGAGACGCGACCCGGAGTGCACCAACGATGATTGCTATGGCGGAGGCTGTAATCAGACCGCCCCACACCCAATAGGGCAGAAGCAACGCTTCCTCGATCGCGCCGGTGTCGGAGGTGATAAACTCGCCTCCGACGTATCCACCGTCGCTGAACAGATAACCCAGATCACGCCAGAGGCTGATCGCCGCCTGCACACCCAGCAATTCGATCGCGAAGCGCTGGGACTTTCGACTACCCCAGATGGTGACTCCGACGCAAATCGCAGCGAAGGCTGGGAGAACGATCCATCCGGCGAGCGATCTCACCCAAATGATTGTCGATAGGGCGAGGATTAGTCCAAGCGCCGCGAGCAAAAAGCGAGTAGCGGCGGGACTGCGCGAACCGACAATTAGCAGCGATCCTGCAATCGAGGGCCCAAGCAGGCCGACAGCTGCAGTAAGCGCGCGTGACAGCCGCGAAGGCTCGCCCGGCCAGGACGACAGCGCATAGCCCGACCCGTTCGGGAAGATCACCAGCTCGTCGAACCGCGCACCCAGTGCCATCGAGGTCAGGCCATGGCCCATCTCGTGAAACCAGGTGGCCAGCAGCGAGAACGGGTAGAGCACCAGTTGGCCGAAAGGCATCTGCCACAACAACACCGTGATAATTGCGATCACGAGCAAGTAGCTCTCCTGCCGGGGAGCGACTCTAGCTGGTGGCAGCGACCACGTCGCAGATGGAAGAGCCGATTGTCGTTTTCGCCGGGAGAACAGGGCCATCCCGCCTAGCTAGGAATTGCCGACCAGATAGTCACGCCGGAAGTCGCTGGCGAACGCAGCGAAGCGCCCTTGCCCGATGGCATCGCGCATCGCCTGCATCAGCTGTTGGTAAAAGGCGATATTATGCTCGGTCATCAGCATCGCGCCGAGGATTTCCTGCGAGCGGACGAGATGGTGAATATAGGCCCGCGAATACGTACCGCAGGTGTCGCAGGAGCAGCGAGCATCGAGCGGCCCCTGGTCTTCCGCAAAGCGCGCGTTGCGCAGGTTGATCGGGCCGTTCCAGGTGAAGGCCTGCCCGTTGCGGCCCGACCGGCTCGGCAGCACGCAATCGAACATGTCGACGCCGCGCTCTACCGCACCGACGAGGTCGTCGGGCTTGCCTACGCCCATTAGGTAGCGCGGGCGATCAGGCGGCAACTGGCCCGGCGCGAAATCGAGCGTTGCGAACATCGCCTCCTGCCCCTCGCCCACGGCGAGCCCGCCGATGGCATAC
This sequence comes from uncultured Erythrobacter sp., assembly GCA_947499095.1. Classification (GTDB taxonomy): domain Bacteria; phylum Pseudomonadota; class Alphaproteobacteria; order Sphingomonadales; family Sphingomonadaceae; genus Qipengyuania. The sequence continues at coordinate 33,609 of CANMMR010000003.1, read as the reverse complement.
CCGTCGAAGCCGATCTCGATGAGTTTCTCCGCGCTTATTTTGCGCAAATCCTCGTCCAGCGCGCCCTGCTGGATGCCGAAGAGGGCCGAGCGGGCGGCGTGCTCGCCGCCAGCATCGAAGCCGTCGCGACTGCGTCCCGCCCAGCGCATCGACATTTCCATGCTCGCCGCAATCTCGTCGCGCGGGCGATCGGCGCGCGGGCATTCGTCGAAGGCCATGACGATATCGCTTCCGAGCAGGCGCTGGATCTCCATCGACCGCTCGGGCGTCAGCATGTGTCTGGACCCGTCGAGATGACTGCGAAATTCGACGCCCTCTTCGGTCAGCTTGCGCAGGTCGGACAGGCTCATAACCTGATATCCGCCGCTGTCGGTCAGGATCGGGCGCTCCCAGTTCATGAACTTGTGCAGCCCGCCGAGCCGTGCGACCCGCTCCGCACCCGGCCGCAGCATCAGGTGATAAGTATTTCCGAGAATGATATCCGCCCCGGTCTTGCGGACCGTCTCGGGTTTCATTGCCTTGACCGTTGCTGCGGTACCCACGGGCATGAAGGCCGGCGTACGGATTTCGCCGCGCTGCATCGCGATAACACCCGTGCGTGCCGCTCCGTCGGTCGCATGGATCGTGAAGGCAAACCGCTCGGACATGATCAGAAACCGTAGATCAGCGTGGCGCGGGTCAGCGTGTCGGTCGACACTTTCCCGACTGGCGGATTGCTGTCGTAATCGAGCTGGTAGGACATCCGCGCGCGCAAGCTGTCGCTGACTTTGACATCCAGCCCGGTGAGCAGATTGAGCGTGGTGTTAGATCCGTCGACTATGACCAGCGCCTCGCCGCCGGTTTCGGCCACGGCATTCGCATCCTGCGTCAGCGTGAGGCGCTCGAATATCTGCCAATCGAAATCGAAGCCGGCGAGGCCCGCCACGCGGCTTTCGCTACGCCCATCAGTGTATTCCGTCACGCGATAGGCCGGCCCGGCCTTGATTGCCAGGCTGAGCCCCTCGCGGTCGACCACCTTGTAACCAAGACCCCCGGAGAGCGCATAGCGCGCATCGACCCCCTGGATCTGGTCGCGTTCGTATTGGGCGAGTCCATAGGCGAAGACGTTCTCGCCGAACTGCCAGCGCGGCTCGTATGCTGCCAGCAATTGCTCGCGACTGGTGACACCGTTCTGGCGCTGGTAATCGAAACGTGCCCGCAGGCGATGCGACCAGTCGATCCCTTCGCGCTTGAGCTTCAACCCGGCGGACAGGCCGACGGTGTCGCTATTGCCGCTCGACTGGAAGCCGCCCAGCTCGCCCTCGCCGCTCCAGCGATCGAACAAGCCTGCGGAGCGAATGGCTTCCTCTTCCGCCTTGGCGGCGGCAGCGGCACGTTCAGTCCTGGCCGCCTGCCATTCGCTCTCGATTTCAGAGATGTCGTCAGCCTCGTCGGGCCATGTGGTCCGGGCAAGTTCGAGCACGGTAGCGATCTTGGCGTCGTCGCCGCTGGCAAGAGCGGCATCGATCATCTGGCGCGCGCCGTCCGGCAGCTGTGCGCTCACTGGTGTCGCGGCGGCGAGCGCCGTCAGGATGGCAAGGGTGGAAAGGCGAATTCGTGGCATGAGCGAGCGCCTAGCGTGCTCGGCGCGACCTCGCCACCCTGTATAGGAACAAGGCCGGCTCCCTTGCGGAAACCGGCCTCATCGAAGACTTTGGTAGAAGTACAATTAAAAGCGCAGGCCGAGGCCGACCGTTGCGCGCATCGTGTCGAAGCTGATCGTGTCGAGATTGCCGCGCACGAAAGCCCGACCGACCGGAACATCCGCGCCGATGCCGACAAGATAATCACTCTCGGTATCGTCGATGCCGTCGAAATCGATCGAATCGTCGTTGACGATCTCGCTGTAATCGACCTTGATCGCCTGAATGCCGGCACGGCCATAGATCTTCGCGCCCCCCGGCACGCTGAAGCCGAGACGGGCATTCGCGCCGTAATCGCCGTCCAGCGCGTCGGTGCCGAAATTGTAGTTGGCTTCCGCGCCGATAAAGAGCGCGGGGCCGACGGGGACGTCGTAGCCGGCGAAGACGCCGAAGATCGGGCTCGAATCGTCGAGTTCGAGGCCCGGGCCGATGTCTTCCAACTCGTCGTCGAGGCCGAGGTCGTGGACACCGGCCTGGACGCCGATGAAGCCGTTACCCGGCACCACGTCCTGCGCCTGCGCAGCGCTCGGCAGCGCGATGGCTGCTGCTGCGGCGGCGGCGGCGGTGAATGCGATTTTCTTCATGTTCTATCCTTGAATCTGTAGCGCCGTTTCCCGTGGCGCAGCGGCGCAATTGCGCCCGACCGGCTGTCCGGATTCTGAACGCGGAAAGAGCCTGTCAGAAAGGTTTGGAGATCACGCCCGCAGGCGCCAACCCGTCTTGAAGATGTAGGCGATCACCGCAATGCATGCGGCGAGAAACGCAAGCGTGATGCCGAAGCTGACCCAGATGTCCACGTCGCTGCTGCCATAAAAGGTCCAGCGCAACCCGCTGACGAGATAGACGATGGGATTGGCCAGCGCGATCATGTCCCACGGCGCAGGGAGCATGTCGATCGAGTAGAATGTGCCGCCGAGGAAGGTGAGCGGGGTGAGGAACAGCATCGGGATGATGCCGAGCTTCTCGAAATTGTCCGCCCATATGCCGAGGATGAAGCCGAACAGGCTGAAAGCTGCCGCGACCAGCATGATGTAGAGCACGGCGAGCAGCGGATAGGCGATGCTGTAGTCGACGAAGAAACGCGCGGTCGCCAGGATGATGGCGGCAAGGATCAGGCTCTTGGTCATCGCCGCCCCGACGAAGCCGATCAGCGTTTCGGCCACACCGACGGGCGCGCTCAGCAATTCGTAGATCGTGCCGGTGAAGCGCGGCATGTAGATGCCGAAGCTAGAATTGCTGGTTGTTTCACCCAAGAGTGTGAGCATCAGCAAGCCGGGGATGATGAAAGCTCCGTAACCCACGCCGCCAAGGTCGGGCATGCGCCCGCCGATGGCCGCGCCGAAGACGATGAAATAAAGCGTGGTCGTCAGCACGGGGGCAAGGACGGACTGGAAGGCTGTCCGCAGGAAACGCAGCAATTCGCGCTTGTAGATCGACCAGGTGGAGCGCCACGCGATCATTGCGCCTCCTCCCCGAGCAGCGAAACGAAGATATCCTCGAGACTACTCTCGCGCGTTTCGATGCCGACGTAATCGATGCCGGCGTGGGTGAGCGCCTTGGTGAGGTCCGCAACCTCGGCCTTGCCGCGGCCGGTGCCGTCTCCGCCGCGGTAGCAGAGCGACATACCGTCTTGTTCTATCTCAACCGGGAATTGCGCAATCGCTGGTGGCAATGTCTGCATCGACTCGGCCAGTGCGATATGCGCTTCGGTGCGGCCCAGCTTTGCCATCAGAGCGTCCTTCTCGTCCACCGCGATGATCTGGCCGTTGCGGATCACGCCGACGCGGTCCGCCATTTCCTCGGCTTCCTCGATATAGTGGGTCGTGAGAATTATCGTGACGCCGCGCGCGCGCATCTGGTCGATAATCGCCCACATGCCCTTCCGCAGCTCGACGTCGACGCCCGCCGTGGGCTCGTCCAGGAATAGCAGGTCGGGTTCGTGCGCCAGTGCCTTGGCGATAAGGACGCGGCGCTTCATCCCGCCCGACAGCGCCATGATCCGCTCGTCGCGCTTTTCCCATAGGCTCAGGCTACGCAGGATTTCCTCGATCCGAGCCGGATCGGGCGGGAGACCGAAGAGACCGCGCGAATAGCTGACCGCCCGCTTCACCGGCTCGAACATGTCTGTGCTGAGTTCCTGCGGTACGAGCCCGATACGGGCGCGCGCCTTGCGCCAGTCGGACGCGAGATCGTGGCCGAAGGCGCGGATCGTGCCGCCGCTCGGCCGCACCAGTCCACAAACCGCGCCGATCAGCGTGGTCTTGCCCGCCCCGTTTGGCCCGAGCAGCGCGAAAATCTCGCCCTTGCGGATGGTGAGATCAACATCGTCGAGCGCCTTGAGCCCGCCGGGATAGACCTTGGTCAGGCCGCTGAGTTCGAGAATCGGCTCCACTCAGCCGTGGCTAGCGGCAATCCAGTTCCCGTGAAAGCCCGACGGGATAAGGTGCGGAATATGCACGGACGCGACCGGCTCGAGCGTGACGGCCTCGAGGATTTCGAGCGTGCTGGTGGCCTCGTTGCGATGGATGACATAGCCCATGATCCAGCCATCGCCCTCGGGTGCATCCTCGCTGCGCGGCACGAATACGAACTCGCCCGGGATACGGCCTTCGCCGAAATCGTGTTCGATCTTCTCGCCGGTCTGCAGGTCGTGGCGATAGATCGGTAGGGCGGAGACGAAATCGAGATCGCCTTCGAGCCCGTCCGACCACAGATAGCGATAGGGCTTGGTGAAATAGCGTTCGTCGGGTCGGGGGAACTCCTGCCCTGCGGCATCGAGCGTCACACGCTCGACCGATTGTGTCGCGGGATCGACAGTCCAGCGCTCTAGACCTAGCGGCTTGCCATAAGGGCCCGGCATCTCACCGTCGAAAATGGTCTCGTAGGCGCACAGGTCGATCACGACCTTGCCCTCGGCCTCGAAACTGTTGCCGACATGGAACACGTAGCAGGGATCGACATCGCACCACACGATGTCATCTGCGCCGCCCTTGCGCGGCAGCAGTCCGACGCGCGCCCGATGCCCGCGATTCCAGCGATAGGGAAAACGCTGGCCTGCGAGGAGTGCCCGCATCGAAAAGGTCACCGGCAGGTCGAGGATGACAACGTAGTTCTCAGTCAAAGCGCAATCATGGATGGAGGGGCCGTTGACGACCGGAATTGCTATTTCGCGCAGAACTCCGCCTTGCTCGTTCAATGCGACGTGCCAGATCCGGTTGGGCTTGTCCGCCTGATAACAAATTGCGTGATGCTCTCCGGTCACCGGACACTGATGCGGATGGGCAGTAAAGGATCCCGCAAGACCTCCCCCGAAATCGCTGTAAGCCACGCTTTCTAGATTTTCGTCCAGCTGGACGGGATAGGAATTCGCTTCGACCAGCGCCATGATCGTACCGCCGATTCCCATGACATTGGTATTGACGGTATCGCTATACCCACGACGCGGACCGCCGACGCCTTTCGGGCCACCTTTCGCTTGAAGCTCGTGCGAGCGGATGAACCGGTTGCGGTACCATTCGGCCTTGCCACCCTTCAGCCGCACGCCGTGGACCATGCCATCGCCGATGAACCAGTGATGCCCCTTGCCCGCATCACCAAATGGATTGGGGCCGACCCGTACATAGCGACCATCGAGTTCGGCGGGGATCGTGCCGGTCACCGCCAAGTTCTCGATTGTCTTCTCTTCCGTCATCGGCGTGTGGACGCCCTTGAGAAACGGATTTTCCGACGGTTCGGAGAGACGCGTGCGATTGATGGCCGCCACAGCCTGTATTGCCGGGGTAACGGCCTTGCGGATGGTTTTCTCAATGACGCTTGCCATGTGCGAATCGCCTTGTCTAAAGTGAACACCGTCAACATAGAGGCAATGATAACAGTGTCAACATCGGCTGAGACTTACCACCACGGCAGCTTGCGCGATGCGCTCTTGACGGAGGGAATTGCAGCGCTGGAAGGCGACGGGGGCAAGGAGCCGTCGTTGCGCGAACTGGCCCGCCGAGTGGGAGTGTCCGCCACTGCCGTCTATCGTCATTTTCCGGACAAGCAGGCCCTGAACCGGGCTCTCGCCCGAGAGGGCTCCAAATTGCTTGGAATTGCTCAGAAAGAGGCCGCGGACACGTCTCACGATCTATCGACCAAATTTGCTCTGACGGGACGAGCTTACGTCCGCTTCGCGCTCGCTCACCCTGTGCTGTTTCGCCTGATGTTTACGCAGGGGGAGCCGGTCGAGCTTGGCGATGAGGACCCGGATCCCGCACGCGAATTGCTGACCGACATTACGTGCAAATTGTCAGCCACACGCGAGGAGGCGGAGCGCCTTGCCCTGCAAGCCTGGTCGATCGCGCATGGTATCGCTATGCTTATGCTTGATGGCCGGATTCCAGCAGACGACGCGCTGATCGACCGCCTGCTCGACACCGGCAGCCTGTTCCCGGTTCAGGGCAAGAGCAGCGATGAGTCCCCGTAGCTGTAGAAGCGGTAGTCGTTCGCTATCGCATGATCGTAAGCCGCCATCATCCGCTCCCGCCCCATCAGGGCGCTGACTAGCATCACCAGAGTCGATTTAGGCAGGTGGAAATTGGTCATCAGCCCATCCACCGCGCGGAAGCGATATCCCGGGGTGATGAAAATGTCGGTATCACCGGCGAAGGCTTGGATTACGCCATCTTCGCGCGTGGCGCTTTCGAGCAGGCGCAGACTGGTAGTGCCGACGGCGATGACCCGCCCGCCAGCTGCACGCGCCGCATTGAGGCGCTCGGCCGTCTCGGGCTCGATCCGACCCCATTCGGAATGCATCGCATGGTCGTCGGTATCGTCGGCCTTGACCGGCAGGAAAGTCCCCGCTCCGACATGCAGCGTCAGCGTCTCGCGCGTGACACCCACCGCATCCAGCGCGTCCATCAGGCGAGGCGTAAAATGCAGCGCAGCAGTCGGCGCGGCGACGGCTCCGTCCTCCCGCGCGAACATGGTCTGGTAGTCCTCGCGATCCTGCGCATCCGTCGCACGCTTGCCCGCGATATAGGGTGGTAACGGCATGCGCCCTGCCCGTTCGAGCAGGACTTCGACCGGTTCTTCTCCGTGAAAAACGAGGACGAAGCTCCCATCGGCAAGGCGCTCTTCCGCTGTCGCCGAAACGCCTCCGCCGAACGCGACTGGCTCGCCCGGACGCAATCGCTTGGCATTGCGGATGAAGGCTTGCCAGCGCCTGAGGTCGATCCTCTTGTGCAGCGTCGCACCGATTTTCGCTTCGCCGCGCCGGCCCTCGAGTTGAGCGGGAATGACGCGGGTGTCATTGAACACCAGCACATCGCCGCGCTTCAGCAGACCCGGCAAATCGCTCACGCCCGCATCTTCGAAAGGCTCTTCTCCGCGGACGACAAGCATGCGCGCAGCATCCCGCGGCCGCGCCGGACGCAGCGCGATCAGTTCTTGCGGAAGGTCGAAATCGAACAGGTCAACGCGCACGGCGTCGATTCCGATCGTTCTGAACTTGTCGAAAGGCCTGCATAACGGCCGCCGATTAGGCGCGCGTCACCGAAGGCGCAAACGCTATTCCTGGATCGGCGCGTTGAGGTCGTCGACGCTGATTTCGTCGGCAGCGCGCGGCGCGGTGTTGACCGGCACGGGCTTGCCATCGGTGGCGATCGAAGCCTGCAGGATCCGCGTCGGGTTCTGCGGGGGCTCGCCGCGCTGGATCGCGTCGACTGCAGCCATGTTCGAAATCACGCGGCCGAAATTGGTGTATTTCTGGTCGAGACTGAAGCGCGGGTAGAAGACGATGAAGAACTGGCTGTTCGCGCTATTCTCGTCCGCCGCACGAGCCATGGCCACCGTGCCGCGGACATGCGGCATCGGATTGAATTCCTCGTTGATGTCCGGCAGCTGCGATGCTCCAGTCCCCGTGCCGGTCGGATCGCCAGTCTGTGCCATGAATCCGTCGATCACGCGATGGAAGATCACACCATCGTAGAAACCCTGGCGAGTGAGCGTCTTGATCCGCTCCACATGGTTCGGTGCCCAGCCCGGCATCAGGCGGATCGCGACACGCTCGCCATTCGAAAGGTCGAGCAGGAGGATATTCTCGGGCTCCACCGCCATGTCGAAGCTGACCGGGTCATATGTGCGCGTGTCCTGCGCCGCAGCCGGCGTTTCGGCCTCCTGCGCAATAGCACCGATCGGCATGGTCGCGGCGAGTGCAGCGGCGGCAAGGGCAAGCGAAGTCTTGAACATGGGTATCCCGTCGATGTGTCTGGATTGCCGCCCGTCTAACGAGCGCGGTCTGTCCATTCAATGAATAGCATTGGTGTGTCTCAATAATCGCCGCGGAGACCGGTTTGCTTAACCCGCGCGACCACTTCGTCGCATACGGCTTTGCTGACGAAGGGGCTGATGTCGCCGCCGAACATCGCGATTTCCTTGACGAGCCGCGAGGCGATCGGCTGGAGCGAGACATCGGCCATGAGGAATACGGTCTCGACATCGTCGTCGAGCTGCTGGTTCATGCCGGCCATCTGGTACTCGTATTCGAAGTCCGCCACGGCGCGCAGGCCGCGGATGATCACGTTGGCGCCCATCTTCTGCGCGAATTTCACCAGCAGGGCATTGAAACCGACCACCTCGACATTGGTCAGCCCCATGTCGGCAATCTCTCGCTCGACCATGGCGAAGCGTTCCTCGGTCGAGAACATCGGGTTCTTGGAGGGGTTGGTCGTCACACCGATGATGAGCTTGTCGACCAGCTTCGAACCGCGCCGGAGAATATCCGCATGGCCCAGCGTGATGGGATCGAATGTACCGGGGTAGATGCCGATGCGCTCTGCCATCAATGATCCCTCTTCACGATAAAGCGTGCCAGTTCGACCAGCAGCCGCGCGTCCTCGCCATGGCTGCTAAGATGCTTGCCCGCTTGCTCGACCAGCATTTCCGCCTGCGCGCGGGCCTGGTCCACGCCCATCAGCGTGACGAAGGTCTGCTTGCCCTGCCCTTCGTCCTTGCGCAGGGCCTTGCCGGCCTTGTCCTCGTCGCCTTCGACGTCAAGCAGGTCGTCCGCGATCTGGAAGGCGAGGCCGATGTCGCGGGCATAGGCGCGCAAGTGCGTGCGTCCTTCCGGCGGAACCCGACCGAGCACGGCGCCCATTTCGACGCTCGCGGCCAGCAGCGCGCCGGTCTTGAGCTGTTGCAGCCGGGTGATCTGGCGCAGATCGTATTGCTGCTGTTCGGAGGCGATATCCATCATCTGCCCGCCGGCCATGCCGTCGTGTCCGCTGGCGCGCGAAAGCGTCGCGACGAGTTCGGCGCGGACGAAGGGATCGGTGCTGGTGTCGGGCTGGGTCAGGATGTCGAAGGCGAGCGCGTGGAGGCAATCGCCCGCCAGCACCGCCGTCGCCTCGTCGAACGCTTTATGCAGCGTCGGCTTGCCATGCCGCAAATCGTCGTCGTCCATGCAAGGCAGATCGTCATGGATCAGCGAATAGGCGTGGATCGCTTCGACCGCACAGCCAGCGTTTACCGCCGCGCTGCGATTGACGCCATAGAGGTCCGCTGTTGCCGCCAGCAGGAGCGGGCGCACGCGCTTGCCACCACCGATTGCGGCATAGCGCATCGCCTCGATCAGCGGCGCGCGGCTGTCGTCCGGGACGGGCAGGAAGGCGTCGAATGCGCTATCGATCTCGCCCTGGATGCGCTCGAATGCGGTCGCTAGAATGTCGGGCATGGCCGTCATCGCGTTCACGCGGGGCTGCCTGCGTCGAACGGTTCGGTCCCGGCGGGCTTGCCGTCGGCGCCCTGCACGATCTTCTCGATCCGCGCCTGCGCTGCATCGAGCCGCGCCTGGCACGCCTTGCGCAGCGCCTCGCCGCGTTCGTAGAGGTCGATGCTCTCGTCGAGGGGTACATCGCCGCTCTCTAGCCTTCGGACCACGCCTTCCAGCGCACGCAGGGCCTCTTCGAAACTCATATCTGCAATCGGAGTGTCTTGCTCTGTCATCGCGGCGGAGCATTGACCGCGCGGGCGTGGGCGGTCAAGTAAACCCAAACAACGGGGAGCCGATATGACGTGGATTGTCGCCTTTGTCGTCGTCGCCATCGCGTTTGGCGTGCTCGACGCCCCCTCTGGCTCGGCTGGGCCGGCGACAATTTCTACCGCCCACGCCTCGGCGACATGCTGGCGGACAGTTTCCGCATGGCTCCGGCACTGGTCTTCTACGTCGCCTATATCGCCGGGATCGTGTGGTTCGCGGTGCGGCCCGGTTTGACTGGCGGAGTCGGGACGGCCGCAATGAACGGCGCGCTGCTGGGGGCGCTGTGTTACGCGACTTACGATCTCACCAATCAGGCGACGCTGCGGAAGTGGTCCACGACGGTGACCATCGCCGACATCTGCTGGGGCGCCTTCGCAACAGCGGTCGCGGCGAGTGTCGCGACATTCGCGGCGACGAAGCTGGTCTGAGCCAAACGTGTTCATCGGCCACTTTGCACCTGCGCTAGCCGCGAAAGCGATCACCAAGGACGCACCGCGTCTCGGCACGTTGTTCATCGCCGCCCAGCTGGTGGACTGGGCCTTCTTCCTCTTCGCCATGGTCGGGATCGAGAAGATGCGCGTGGTACCGGGCATCACCGAAATGAACCCGATGGATTTCTACCACATGCCGATCACGCATAGCCTGGTGGGCACGAGCGGGTTTGCGATCGGCTTCGCCGCTCTAATCTACCTTCTGTCTCGCAATGCCGTCGCAGCCACATGGGCGGGCATCGTCGTTATTTCGCATTGGCTGCTCGACTTGCTGGTGCACCGCCCGGACCTGACCATTGCGGGCGGCGAGACGAAACTGGGCCTCGGGCTGTGGAACAAGCCCTTGATCGAAATGCCTCTGGAGCTCGGGCTTATCGGCCTCGCTTTCTGGTGGTACATGCGGCGGACCAAGGGCCCGATCGTGCCGCCGCTGGTATTGCTCTTCGCTTTGCTCGCATTGCAAGCCATCAACTGGTTCGGGCCGGAGCCACAAGCTGCCGATTTTACCTTCCTTGCGACCGGGCTGTTCGCGTTCGCTCTGCTGACCGCGCTGGCCTATTGGGTCAGCCTTACACGGTGGCATAAGAGCGAGGTGGGACTAGCGGTCGCGACCCCGCCCCGCTAAGGGCGCGGGCCATGAGCACACCCGAGTCCGCTATCACCCCCGACGTCGTCGCACAGCACGGGCTGAGCGAGGAAGAATACGATCGCGTATTGCACGCGCTAGGCCGCGAGCCGAACCTTGTGGAGCTCGGCATCTTCTCGGTGATGTGGAGCGAGCATTGCTCCTACAAGAGCAGCCGCCTGCACCTGAAGAAGCTGCCGACCGAGGCGCCATGGGTAATCTGCGGCCCGGGCGAGAATGCGGGCGTGATCGATATCGGTGATGGGCAGGCGGCGATCTTCAAGATGGAGAGCCACAACCACCCCAGCTACATCGAGCCCTACCAAGGTGCAGCGACCGGCGTCGGCGGCATCCTGCGCGACGTGTTCACCATGGGCGCACGCCCAGTGGCGAATGCCAACGCTCTGCGTTTCGGACGGCCCGACCATCCGAAGATGAAGCACCTCGTGCAAGGCGTGGTCGCGGGCATCGGCGGTTATGGCAATTGCGTGGGCGTGCCGACCGTGTGCGGCGAGACCAATTTCCACCCTGCCTATGACGGGAACATCCTCGTCAACGCGATGACGGTGGGCGTCGCCGATGCGGACAAGATCTTCTATTCGGCCGCGACCGGCGTGGGCAATCCGATCGTCTATGTCGGCTCGAAGACCGGCCGCGACGGCATTCACGGTGCGACCATGGCCAGCGCGGATTTCGAGGAAGACGCCGACGCCAAGCGCCCCACCGTTCAGGTGGGCGACCCCTTCACCGAGAAGCTGCTGATCGAAGCCTGCCTCGAACTGATGGCGACCGACGCGATCGTCGCAATCCAGGACATGGGGGCAGCCGGCCTCACGTCCTCCAGCGTCGAAATGGCAACTAACGGCAAGGCCGGCATCCGGCTCGACATGGACAAGGTGCCCTGCCGTGAAGAGGGCATGACCCCCTACGAGATGATGCTGAGCGAAAGCCAGGAGCGCATGCTCATGGTGCTGAAGCCGGGCAAGGAAGCGATGGCGGCAGCCATCTTCGAGAAGTGGGAGCTCGATTTCGCCGTCATCGGCGAAGTCACCGATACGCAGCACATGGTGCTCGAATTCGGTGGCGAAGTGGTGTGCGACATTCCCCTCGGGCCGCTTGCTGCCGACGCGCCCGAATACGACCGCCCTTACCTCTCGAAGGAAGACTACACGGCCTGGGCCGGCATCAAGCCGATGACCGAGCGCCCGGATACGGACGATGTCGGCGGCGACCTGATGAAGCTGCTTGCCTCGCCCAACCTGTCTTCGCGCAAGTGGATCTCCGAGCAGTACGACAGCCAGGTCGGTGCAGACACGCTGCAGACCGGCGGCGATGCCGGCGTGGTCCGCGTCCACGGCACGAAGAAGGCACTGGCGATCAGCACCGACTGCACGCCGCGCTATGTCCATGCCGATCCCTATGAAGGCGGCAAGCAGGCGATTGCCGAGGCTTATCGCAACCTCTGCGCAGTGGGCGCGCGTCCGCTGGCGGTGACCAACTGCCTCAACTTCGCCAACCCGCAGCGCCCCGAAATCATGAGCCAGTTTGTCCACGCGCTCGAAGGCATGGGCCGCGCCTGCCGCGTGCTCGATTTCCCGATCGTCAGCGGCAATGTCAGCCTCTACAACGAGAGCAAGGCGACCGGCGGCGGCAGCGCCATCCTGCCCACCCCGGCCATCGGCGGTGTCGGCCTGATCGACGATTACGACCGCATGATGACAATGCCCTTCAAGGCCGAGGGCGAGGCGATCTATCTCATCCACGCCGAGGAATGGGCGACCGCCGACCCCGAACGCTCGCACCTCGGCAAGTCGCTGTGGCTTTCGGAAATCCACGGCCGCGACGAAGGCCGCACCCCGCCGACCGACCTCACAGTCGAGAAAAACGCGGGCAAGATTATTCTCCAGCTGATTGCCGACGGTCTGGTGAGCGCCGTGCATGACGTCTCCGACGGCGGTCTTGCAGTCGCTCTTGCCGAAATGGCGATGGCGGGCGGTATCGGCGCCGAAGTCGAGTGGAACGAGGAATACAGCCAGGCCGCGTGGTGGTTCGGCGAAGACCAGGGCCGCTACGTGGTGACCGTTCCCGATACGCAGGCGCTTAACGAAGCACTCGCCAAGGGCACGGAGAACGACGAGACCGCCGCAATCGGCTTCCGTCGCATCGGCAAGACCAGCGGCAGCACGCTCTTCGGCAAATCGATCGGCGAGATGCGCGCGGCCCATCGCAGCTTCTTCAGCGAGTGGATGGACGCCTAAGCCTAGCGGCTACAGGTGTTCGAACTGGCGATGGAACGAAGTTGACATGACCGCAGGCTCTTCCGACACCCCGCTTGTCAAGAAGCTCTCGCTGCGTGATGGCCAGCGAGTCTGGTTCTACGAAATGCCGGAAAGCGTGCAGGACGAGATCGGCGAATACGCTCTCGATCTTACCTTTGTCGCCAGCCTGGACGAGCGGCCCGATGCCGCCCATATTTTCGTGACCGAAAAGGCCCTGCTCGAACGGAAACTCGCAGAACTGCGCCACAGCATCGTGCCCGACGGGCAGGTCTGGGTCAGCTGGCCCAAACAGGGCGCCGGTGTCGAGACCGAAATCGACGAACATGTCGTCCGCGAATCGGGTCTTGCTATCGGCTTCGTCGACACGAAGAAATGCGCGGTGGACGAGATCTGGTCGGGCCTCAAACTCGTCATCCGTAAGGACCTGCGCTGAATTGCCAGCTTGAAAACTTCGACATGCGCGATCACGATAGTCTGCCTTACTCCATGCCTGCCCTCTCCGATGAGGAGCGGATCGCCCGCGCGCGGAACATGCGCGACCGGCTGAAAGAACGGCGCAGTTGCCGCTACTTTTCCGACGCGCCGGTCGCGCGCGAGGCGATCGAGGCGGCTATCGAGGCAGCAGGCAGCGCGCCCAATGGCGCAAACCACCAGCCCTGGCATTTCACCGTCGTCTAATCACCCGAAACCAAGCGCGTCATTCGCGAGGCGGAAGAGCGCGCCTTCTACAGCGGCAAGGCGAGCGACGAATGGCTGGAAGCGCTCGGCCCCCTCGGTACCGATGCTGACAAGCCTTTTCTGGAGACCGCTCCGTGGCTGATCGTGGTCTTCGCACAGGGCAAGGGCGGGATCGGGGAGGACGGGCAGACACAGAATTACTATGTCAACGAAAGCGTCGGCATCGCTTGCGGCATGCTGATCGCGACCTTGCACGAGGCCGGGCTATCGACCCTGACCCACATGCCCTCGCCGATGGGCTTCCTGCGCGAAATCTGCGGGCGGCCCGACTACGAAAAGCCGCTGATGATCGTCGTTGCAGGCTTGCCGTCGGACTATGCGACCGTCCCGAAGAAAGCGACCGAGAAGAAGCCGCTGTCGCAAATCGCCAGCTGGCTCTGACCGTCAGGCAGTGGCGTTGTCCATTTTTGGTGCGGCGAGCAGATCGTAGGGATCGATCCCTTCCTCGCGCCAGATACGGTGGCATTCGCGATACCAGCGTGGTTCGGGAATATCGAGCTCGGCCCGCGCTTCACCGAGGTCCCTCGCCAGTAAATCCCTGATCGACAGACCGACCAGTGGCGGGCAGGCCTTGCCCGTACGATGCGCCTCGCGCGTTGCCTTGAGTACGGGAGCTTGGCTGCCCCTCCGCACCTTCTTGATATGGAGCGATCCCGCATAGCCGAGCAGCAAGTGCCCCTGGCTCGGCGATTGGCCGTGCGTGAACAGCAACACGCACTGCTCGCCGAGCGCATCGCGGCCGTATCCGGTCAAGACATGCATCAGATCATGCGTGTCGCGCTGGCGAAAGCCGAACCACTGGACCAGATCTGGATAGGTCGGACGACCGGCCTTCTCGGATTCTTCCACCAGGCCCGCAGCCGTCAGCCCCTCACTCTCCATAAAATCGCAATAGGCATGCGCGACGCTGCCTTGCGGGTATTTTCGCAGCATGTCGTGATCGTCGAGTAATGTAGGAAGAAACGGCTCACGCTCGCGCAATTCCTCGCCGCGCGGGCTAAGCGTAAGATCGCGCACCCGCGGCACAAAGCTTTTCGACGGTAGCGCGTCGTAGATCTGGAAGACGATCGCCGTGTTTTCCTTGTCCTTTAACAACTCGCGAAAGCCCCTGATGGCGGCAAGCGGCCGGTATTTCGGCTGGGGACGATCCGGGTGCCGCAGCGGCGTGCCATCCGAGGCTGCGTCCCTCGCGGCAGTAAAGCTGATGTGTTCATTCATTATGCAAACCTCTATCCGGCTTACATATTTGAGAGCCGCGGCGCATGATTGGAAATGCGCGCCATCGGGATATTAACCTTCGACCCATTCGGATTGCGGGATGCCCAGCAATTTCAGGATAGACGTCAGGTTCTCGCTCGCAATCCTGCCATTTGCCGCATCGCGCGCCTTGGGCTTGGCGCGATAGGCAATGCCATAATCTGCCGCCTCGATCATCGGGATATCGTTCGCACCGTCGCCGGTTGCCAGCACCCTCGCCCCTTCGCCCAGCTGGTCTCGCTCTTCCTCGAGCGTTGCGAGCTTGGTCGAGGCATCGCTGATCGGCCCGGCCAGTTCACCGGTGAGCTTCCCGTCGTGCACACCAAGGCGATTGCCGACGACTCGTTCGAAGCCCAATCGCTCCGCGACCGGGTCGGCGAAGTGATGAAAGCCTCCGGTGACCAGGACGGTGCGGCATCCTTTCTCGGCCAGCGTCGCCACCAGCGTCCGCGCGCCAGGGACAGGCACGATCCGTTCGGTCAAGCATCGGTCGATGGCTGTTTCCTCCAGCCCCTCGAGCAGGCTGACTCGCTCGGTCAGCGCGTCGGCGAAGTCGAGTTCGCCGCGCATGGCACGCTCGGTGATGGCAGCGACCCGCTCTTTCAAATCGGCGAAATCCGCCAGCTCGTCGATGCATTCCTGCCCGATCATCGTCGAATCCATGTCCGACACGAACAGGCGTGGCACTTCGATTTCGTGATCCGCGACGAGCAGGTCGGCATCGCCGAAATGCTCGACCAGCAGTGCAGTCAGCTGCGCGGGATCGCCGTGCGGCAGCGCGAATTGCAGCACATCGCCGCAGAAATCGAGCATGCCCGCCATCGCGACCGGCATGTCCGCACCGGCGAGCGCTTTCGTTGCCGCATCGACACGGGTTTCGATGCCTTGCTGGTCTGCTATCAGCCGGGCGATGAGCACTGCGCAATCTCCTGAAAAACCGTCGGTCGCGCTCATTGCAGGGCCGACTGCGAGCGGCAAGAGCGATCTCGCGGTGCGGTTGGCGCAGCGGCTGAAGGCAAGCGGGCGGCGCAGCGCGGTGATCAATGCCGACAGCCAGCAAGTCTATCGCGACCTGCATATCCTCTCCGCAAGACCGACCGAGGACGAGATGGGCGGCATCGATCATCGCCTCTTCGGTACCTGGGACGGGGCAGAGGCCTGTTCGGCAGCCGACTGGGCCGCCGCCGCCAAGCAGGAGATCGAACAGGTCCACGCCGATGGCGGCGTCCCGATCCTTTGCGGCGGGACGGGTCTTTACATGCGCACGCTGCTTGACGGCATCTCCCCAATTCCCGCTATCGACCCGAGCATTCGCGAAGCTGTGAGGGCGCTTCCGGTCAATGAGTTGCGGGAGGCGTTGGTAGAGGAAGACCCCGAAGCGGCCGGCCGGCTCGGCCCACGAGACGTGCAACGCATGGCGCGTGCGTTGGAGGTCGTCCGCTCGACCGGGCATCCGATGGTCTATTGGCAGGATCGCCCGACCGGCGGGATCGGCACCGAAATCGCGCTGCATCCGCTGGTGCTACTGCCCGATCGCGATTGGCTCTACCCCCGCTGCGATTTGCGGTTCGAACGCATGCTCGATGGCGGCGCGCTGGCAGAGGTGGAAGCGCTTCTCGCCCGCAAGCTCGATCCGGCGCTCCCGGTTATGCGCGCCATCGGTGTTCCGGAGATCGCGGCCATGCTCGAAGGCGAACTATCGCGCGACCAAGCTATCGCCGCTGGGCAGACCGCCACACGCCAGTATGCCAAGCGGCAGTACACGTGGTTCCGCAATCAGCCACCGCCGGACTGGCCCCGCGCTGATAACAAAACTATCGCTGAATACGATTTTTTTGTTTCTTTATTTCAAGAAGGCGGTTGACCGCGTAATGCCAAAGGGCGTAACAGGATTCCAGTCGGCCCGGTGCTTCAGACCCCAGCACCGGGCCGATTTGTGCCTAGGACCTAGCCATATGGCCCGGAGGATGACGTGACGGACGAGCGCAGCGGTGCTGCCATATTGATCGAATGCCTCAAGCGGCAGGGAGTCGAATTCGTGTTTGGCTATCCCGGCGGTGCGGTGCTGCCGATCTATGACGAGCTTTTTGCGGACGAGGATATCCGTCACATCCTCGTGCGGCACGAAGCTGGCGCGGCGCATGCGGCGGAAGGTTATGCCCGCTCGACCGGCAAACCCGGCGTGGTCCTCGTCACCAGCGGACCTGGCGCGACCAATGCGGTGACCGGCATTGCCGATGCCTATATGGACTCGATTCCGATGGTAGTGATCACGGGCCAGGTGCCCACCGCGCTGATCGGCACCGACGCCTTTCAGGAAGCCGACACAGTCGGGCTTACGCGTCACTGCACCAAGCACAACTATCTCGTGAAAGACCCAGAGCGGCTGCGCGCCACTATCGACGAAGCGTTCCGCATCGCCACTACGGGTCGCCCCGGCCCGGTCGTGGTCGACATTCCCAAGGACGTGCAGATCGCGCTGGCCGATGCGAGCGCGCAGGACGAGACGCCCCTGCCCTCGCACCGCTACCAGCCCCGCATGGTCGGCGCGGCGGACGAGATCGCCGAAGCGGTCGAGATGATCGCCAAGGCAGAGCGCCCGGTGTTCTATACCGGCGGCGGGGTGATCAATGCCGGGCCGCAGGCGTCTGAAACGCTTCGCCAGCTGCAGTCCGCCACCAACGCACCTGTGACCAGCACTCTGATGGGTCTCGGCGCCTTTCCCGCTGATCATCCCGACTGGCTCGGCATGCTGGGTATGCACGGCACCTACGAAGCCAATATGGCGATGAACAAGGCGGACCTGATCATCGCAGTCGGCGCGCGTTTCGATGACCGCGTGACCGGGCGGCTCGACGCCTTCGCACCGCAAGCGAAGAAGATCCACATCGACATCGACCGCGCGCAGATCAACAAGATCGTGCCCGTCGATCTCGGCATCGTCGGCGACTGCGGCCATGTGCTCGAGCAGCTGCTCGAAGGACTGAAAGGCCGCAAGACTCGCGACCTGAGCGAGTGGAAAGCGCGCATTCTCGGCTGGAAGGCACGCGACTGCCTCGCTTATCCCGACAAGGGCGGCGACCTCATCATGCCGCAAAGGAGCGTGGAGCGCCTGTTCGCGCTAACGAAGGACCGCGACCCGATCATCACCACCGAAGTCGGCCAGCACCAGATGTGGGCGGCGCAGTATTTTGGTTTCATGGGTCCGAACAAGTGGCTGACCAGCGGCGGTCTCGGCACGATGGGCTATGGCCTGCCCGCGGCGATCGGCGCGCAGCTCGGCAATCCGGACAGGCTGGTGATCGATATCGCGGGTGAGGCCAGCATCCAGATGAACATTCAGGAACTCGGCACGGCGAGCCAGTATCGCCTACCGGTCAAGGTGTTCATCCTCAACAACGAATATATGGGCATGGTCCGCCAATGGCAGGAACTGACCTACGAAAGCCGCTATTCGAACAGCTATTCCGACAGCCTGCCGGACTTCGTGAAGCTGGCCGAAGCCTATGGCTGGAAAGGCATCCGTATCGAGGACGAGAGCCAGCTCGACGACGGCATCGAAGCCATGCTCGCGCATGATGGGCCGGTGATTGTGGATTGCATGGTGGCCAAGGAAGCAAACTGCTTCCCGATGATCCCCAGCGGCGCGGCGCATACCGACATGCTCCTCCATGGCGACCAGGTCGGCGGCACTATGGACGATGAAGCGAAGGCGCTGGTCTGATGGGTATGCACGCAAAAATACCATCGGAGTTCGCACAGCAAGCCGAGCGCCGCGTCTGGTTCGATCGTCAGCACGCCGAACAAATGCTCGACTGGATCGAGGATAGCGGGCAGCGTTTCCTTGGTATGGATCTCGCGCAAAAGCAGGACGACGGCAATTGGGTGCTCTTGCTGGAGACTTTGGACCTCAGCCGCCAGACCGACAATTTCGAAGCCATTCGGCGCGGTCGGGATTTTCTCCGTGAGTATGATGGCGCGGGGCGGATGTTCGAACCCTTTTGGGAAGGCCGCAGCACATGAAGATCGCAGAGCAAGCCTCCGAGCGGCATGTCCTCAACGTGATCGTCGACAACGAGCCCGGTATCCTCGCGAAGATCACCGGTATGTTTACCGCGCGCGGGTATAATATCGACAGCCTGACCGTGGCGGATATTTCGGAAGACCACGCGATCAGCCGCATCACCATCGTCACGCGCGGCCCGGAACCGGTGATCGACCAGATCCGCGCGCAGCTGGAGCGGCTGGTCCCGGTGCACAAGGTCATCGATTTGACCGAGGAAGGCGCTCATGTAGAGCGCGAACTCGCGCTGGTTAAGGTCGCCGGTAAGGGCGATAACCGGGTCGAGGCGCTGCGCATTGCCGAATTGTTTCGAGCCAATGTCGTCGACACCACTACCAGCAGTTTCGTTTTCGAGCTGACCGGCGCGCCGGACAAGATCGACAGCTTCATCGCCCTGATGCGCGAACTCGGCCTGGTCGAGGTCGGCCGCTCGGGGATCGTCGGTATGATGCGCGGGGCGGAGAAAATCTAATGTCGTCCCAGCGGAAGCTGGGATCGCTATCAATCAGGGTGAGACCTAGAGACACCCGATCCCAGCCTTCGCTGGGATGACGAGTGAGGGAAATATGCAAGTCTATTACGATGCCGATTGCGACCAGCAGCTGATCAAGGACAAGAAGGTCGCCATCGTCGGCTATGGCAGCCAAGGCCATGCCCACGCCCAGAACCTGCGTGACAGCGGGGTCGGCGAGGTCGTCATCGCGCTGCGCGAGGGCTCGGCGACTGCGAAGAAAGCGGAAAGCGCGGGGTTCAGCGTCAAGACCGTTTCGGAAGCTGCCGAATGGGCCGACGTGCTCATGATCCTCGCACCCGACGAGCACCAGGCTGCGATCTATGCGAACGAAGTTGCGGGCAAGATGCGCCCCGGCACCGCCCTCGCTTTCGCCCACGGGCTCAATATCCACTTCGGCCTGATCGACCCGCCGGGCGACGTCGACGTCATCATGATCGCCCCCAAGGGCCCCGGCCACACCGTGCGCGGCGAATATATCAAGGGCGGAGGCGTGCCCTGCCTCATCGCCGTCCACCAGGAGAGCAACCAGTCGGGCGGCAACGGCTTCGCCAAGCAGCTCGCCCTCTCTTATGCCAGCGCGGTTGGCGGCGGCCGGTCGGGCATTATCGAAACCGACTTCAAGGAAGAGTGCGAGACCGATCTTTTCGGCGAACAGGCGGTGCTGTGCGGAGGCATTACCCACCTCATCCAGGCAGGATTCGAGACCCTGGTCGAGGCGGGATACGCGCCCGAAATGGCCTATTTCGAGTGCCTGCACGAAACCAAACTGATCGTGGACCTGCTCTACGAAGGCGGGATCGCCAACATGCGCTATTCGATCTCGAACACGGCCGAATACGGTGACATCAAGACCGGCCCGCGCATCATCACGGACGAGACCAAGGCCGAAATGAAGCGCGTCCTCAAGGACATCCAGTCGGGCCGCTTCGTCAAGGATTTCGTGCTCGACAACCAGGCTGGCCAGCCCGAGCTGAAGGCAAGCCGGAAGGCCGCAGCGGCCCATCCGATCGAGCAGACCGGAGCGCAGCTGCGCGCCATGATGCCGTGGATCGGCGCCAACAAGCTGGTCGACAAGGAACGTAACTAGTCGAAAAACCTATGACCTTCGCCGGAAGCAGGAGAAGAAACGTCGCATGACCGACATGACCTTCTCCTGCGCCTCCGGAACCGTCACCGGCACGATTGCCGATGTCGGGTCAAGCCATGGCGACTATGTCTATTGCCACTGTACCGAGTGCCAGGCGGTTCCGAAACTGCTTGGCGCGGAGCAGCGCATTCTCGAGCAGGCAGGCGGCACTGCGCTCTATCAGACCCGCTGCGCACGCGTGTCGTTCCAATCTGGCAAGGACCGGCTGGCCGGCGTGCACATGACCGACAAGCCGACATTGCGCTGGTATGCGAGCTGCTGCGACACCCCGCTGTCCAACACCTAGGCCAACGGCAAATTGCGACGCTCACGAGCGCGCCACGCTAGGCGAGCCACGCGGTCACCTGCACCTTGCCGACGCGCCGGGCGATACGGATGGGCTGAAACCCATGTCGATGGCCGCCCTGCTGCGCAGCTTCTTCAAGCGGCTGGTGAAGGACGTTTTTTCCGGCGACCGGCGGCGCAACCCGCTATTCGATCCGTCGACGCTGCAACCGATCGCCACGCCGCGACGGCTGACCAGCGAAGAGCGCGCGCAACTGGACACATAAGCCTCTCGGAACGTCAGCTTGGCTCGCGGTTTCCTTGTAAGAGCAACCCGGAGACCAAACGTGAAGAAACCGATCTTAGCCCTAGCCCTGACTGCGGGAGCAACTCTTGCCGTAACCTCGATTTCTGCCCAAGAAAGCCCGCAAATCCCGGGTACGATGGACGTAAACCAGGTCGAAGCTGGCACTTACAAGACCGATCCGGCGCACACCTTGGTGCAATGGGGCGTCAGCCATTTCGGCTTCAACGACTATTTCGGACTGTTCGGCGATATCGAAGGCACCATGACGCTCGATCCGGCCGACATCGCCTCGACCGAGTTCGACATCACCATCCCCATCACCAGCGTGGCCGTGCCAAGCGAAGGGCTGCGCGATCACCTGCTCCGCCCCGGCAAGGATGGTGCAGAGCCAGACTTTTTTGGCCCTGAGCCGGATGCAGCGCGTTTCGTTTCTACATCAGTGCGGCAAACGAGCGATACGACTGCCGTAGTGACCGGTCAGCTGACGATGAATGGCAATACCGGCCCCGTGACGATGGCGGTCGAATTCACCGGAGCGGGCCAGAACCCGATGAGCGGGGCGCAGACGGTCGGCTTTCATGGCCGCGCCACTATCGACCGCACGCAATGGGACATCGATTACGCGGCTCCGATGGTCGGCAGCGAAGTCGACCTCGATATCAGCGCGGCCTTCGAGCTGCAGTAAACCACTCGACAAGCGCATCGCGAGACGCCACGAAGCAGGCGATGCGCTTGTCCGACTGCCATAATATCGACGATTTCCGGAAACTGGCCAAGGCGCGGCTGCCGTGGCCGGTTTTCGACTATATCGACGGTGCGGCCGACGACGAGCTGACCAAGGCGCGCAACACCAGCGCCTTCGACGATGTCGACCTTGTGCCCGACGTTCTGGCCGGCGTAGGCGAGATCGACACCGGTTGCACCATCATGGGCCGCAAAAGCGCGCTCCCCCTCATGCTCAGCCCCACTGCGCTGCAACGCGCCTTCCACCGCGATGGCGAGCGGGCCGTGGCTAAGGCCGCGGACAAGTTCGGCGTGTGGTTCGGGATATCCAGCCTCGCCACACATTCGATCGAGGAGATCGCCGAGCTTACCGAAGGCCCGAAGCTGTTCCAGCTCTACGTCCACAAGGACAAGGGCCTGAATGCCAGCATGATCGAACGCTGCCAGCAGGCCGGCTTCGATGCGCTGGCTCTGACAGTCGATACGATCGTCTCCGGCAAGCGCGAGCGATGCCTTCGCTCGGGCTTCACCACACCTCCGCGCTTCACCCCGTCCGCGCTATGGAGCTATGCGACGCGTCCGCGCTGGACGCTGGACTACGTTTTCGGACCGGAATTCCGCCTGCCCAATCTCGATGGGCATGTGCAGGAGGGCAGCGGCAAGGCGGTCAGCATCCAGGACTATTTCAACACCATGCTCGACACCGGCATGGACTGGGACACCGCCGCGCGCATCCGGCAGGACTGGGGCGGGACGTTAGCGCTCAAGGGCGTGATGAGCGCCTCCGATGCCCGCCGCGCGGTGGAGATCGGCGCGGATGCGATCTGGATATCGAACCACGGTGGCCGCCAGCTCGACGGCAGCCGCGCCCCGTTCGACCAGCTGCGGGAGATCGTCGATGCGGTCGGCGGCGAGATCGAGATCATCCTCGACGGCGGCGTCCGGCGGGGAACACATGCGCTGAAGAGCGTTGCCGCCGGAGCCACGGCGGCGAGCGGTGGACGGCTCTATCTCTATGCTCTGGCAGCTGCCGGACAGGAGGGCGTCGAACGCGCGCTGCTGATTCTCAAGGAAGAGATCGAGCGCGGCATGCGGCTGATGGGCGTAACATCAGTGGACCAATTGACCCCGAACCGGTTGCGCTGGCGCTAGAGCATCTGGCCGAAACAGTTCCGCAGTTCGCCGACGAACAGCTCCGGTTGCTCCCACGCCGCAAAGTGGCCGCCCTTTTCGAGTTCGTTCCAATAGACGAGGCTGGTCAGGCTGCGCTCCACCCATTCGCGCGGGGCCGGCAGGATTTCCTCCGGAAAAGCGCTCGCACCCGCTGGTATTGCGACCGTCCCTTCCCCGAACGACCCGAAGCTCTCCCAATAAAGTCGCGCCGCCGACGCGCCCGTCGCGGGTAGCCAGTAGAGCATAATGTCGTCGAGCACCTGGTCCATCGACAGCGCATCCCAGGGCGAACCGCCGTTATCGGTCCAGTAGAACACTTTCTCGAGAACCCATGCCGCAAGCCCGACCGGAGAATCGACCAGCGAATAGCCGATCGTCTGCGGCCGCGTGCTCTGCTGTTTGGAATAGCCGGAGTCCCAGTCGCGGTAGAAGCCGAGCTTCAGCAGCGCACGCTTCACCTTCGGATCGCTGCTCTGCATATCCTCCGGACCGGGCCGCCCGATCGGCATGTTGAGATGGATGCCCCTGCACCCTTCCGGCGCAAGCTGGCCGATCGCGGTCGTTACCGCTGCGCCCCAGTCCCCACCCTGCGCGACCCATCCGGTGTAGCCTAGCCTCTGCATCAGCTCGGCCCAGGCGCGCGCGATTCTTTCGACGCCCCACCCCGTAGCCGTCGGTTTGCCGGAGAAACCGTAGCCCGGCAGCGACGGCGCGACGACGTGAAAGGCCGGTTGGTCGGGGTCCGTAGGCTCCGCCAGCTCGTCGATCACACCGAGGACTTCGACCACCGATCCCGGCCAGCCATGCGTAATGATGAGCGGGAGTGCATCCTCGCGCGAACTGCGGCGATGGAGGAAGTGGATCGACAGCCCGTCGATCTCGGTCGTGAACTGCCCGATGGAATTGAGCCGCCCCTCACAGCGCCGCCAATCATATTCGATCCGCCAGTACGCAACGAGCTCCCTGAGTGCCGCCAGCTTTGTCCCTTGCGACCAGTCATCGACCGTCTCTTCCTCCGGCCAGCGCGTCCGGTCGAGCCGATCCGCCAGATCCACCAGCGTATTTTCGGCGATGTCGAGCAGGAAGGGTTCGATCGCGCTCATCCCCCGCTCTCCCGAGCTTTCTTCGATGCCGCCATCACGCGTTCGACATCGGCCAGCAGGATGGTGCTCGTCGCCTTGGCCAGCACAGTGCCTTTACCGTCGAGCAGGTGACCTTCGTAGAAACTGGTCTGCCGACCATGCCGCTCGACCCAGGCCTCCGCGACCACCAGGCCGGGCCGCGTCGGGGCAAAATAGCTGACCTTGAGCTCCAGCGTCATCGGCACGATGCCGCTGCCGTTCTTCGCCATCGCCGCATGGGCCATAGCGGCATCGATCCACCCGCTGATGAAGCCGCCCTGCACCACCCCGCCCGAATGGCACTGCTCCGCTTTCGCCATGTACTCGAGGCTCGCGCGGCCCTCCGGATCGGTGGAGACGATCCGGACCAATCCCATCGTCTCGTATAGCGAATGCCCTTCGGTCATGCCCCAGTTCTCCCAACCGTGAAATATAATTTCATGGGATGCCCAAGACTGTTTTGCTTTACAACCCCGTTCCACCCCAGCATAGCTTGGCGCATGCAAACTGCACTCGGCCTGCTTCTGCGACTTACGCGCCCTTGGGCGTGATAGCTGGCGTGCCGGACCGGGTGCGCTGAGCGCCCAAGGGACCGACCGACCACTTCCCGCTTCGCACAATCCGAGACTTTCCCGATGCCCATGCTCTCAGACCCGAGCGCCAAATATGCCGCTTTTCCGCAGGTTCCGCTGGCCGACCGCCAGTGGCCGAGCCGCAGGATCACCGCCCCGCCCCGCTGGCTCAGCACCGATTTGCGCGATGGCAATCAGGCGATCGTCGATCCGATGGATGCGCACAAGAAGAACCGTTTCTTCGACCTGCTGGTCGAGATCGGTGTGAAGGAAATCGAGGTCGGCTTTCCCAGCGCAGGCGCGACCGAGTTCGACTTCATCTCCGGCCTCGTGCAATCGGGCCGCGTGCCAGACGATGTGATCGTGCAGGTCCTCACGCAAAGCCGCGAGGATTTGATCCGTACGAGCTTCGCCAGTCTGACCGGGGCGAACCAGGCCATCGTCCACCTCTACAACGCCATCAGCCCCGCCTGGCGCGAGTTGGTGTTCGGCATGAGCATGGATCAGGTGCGCGACATCGCCGTGCACGGCGCCAAGGTCATGCGCGACGAGGCGGGCAAGCAGCCCGATACCGACTGGCATTTCCAGTACTCGCCCGAAACCTTCTCCACCGCCGAGCTCGATTTCAGCCTGGAAGTTTGCGAGGCCGTGATGAAAGTCTTGGCACCCACGCCTGAGCATCCGATCATCCTCAACCTGCCCGCCACGGTCGAGGCGGCGACACCGAACATCTATGCCGACCAGGTCGAGTATTTCATTCGCAATCTGCCGAACCGCGACAGCGCGGTGATCAGCCTCCACACGCATAACGATCGCGGCACTGGGGTCGCGGCGGCGGAGCTTGCGCTGATGGCGGGCGCGGACCGGGTGGAAGGCTGCCTGTTCGGCAATGGCGAGCGCACCGGCAATTGCTGCCTCGTGACCATGGCGCTCAACATGTACACGCAAGGCATCGATCCACAGATCGATTTCTCCGACATCGACCGGGTGATCGAGACGGTCGAGTATTGCAACGAACTACCCGTCCACCAGCGCCATCCCTATGGCGGCGAGCTGGTCTACACCGCTTTTTCCGGCAGCCACCAGGATGCGATCAAGAAGGGTTTCGCTGCGCACGAGAATCAGAACTCACCGCAATGGCGCGTCCCCTATTTGCCCATCGACCCCGCCGACCTCGGCCGCAGTTACGAAGCAGTGATCCGCGTCAATTCGCAGAGCGGCAAGGGCGGGTTCGCCTGGGTGCTTGAGCAGCACCAAGGCCTCAAACTGCCAAAGAAAATGCAAGCCGACTTCAGCCCGCATGTTCAGCGCATGGCCGACGAATTGGGCCGCGAGCTCAACGCTGCCGACATCTGGCGCGCTTTCCAGCAAGCCTATCACGTTCAGACCGAGGACAAGCACTTCCAGCTGGTCGATTACGAAGAACGTCGTGCGACGGACGGCACGCGCCTGTTCAGCGGCACCATCGCCGTCGAAGGTGCGGAGCAATCCGTCTCGGGCCGGGGCAACGGTCTGATCTCCAGCGTTCTCTCGACCATCGAGGACGCCTTCGGCCTGTCACTGGAAGTGGTCGACTACACCGAACATGCCCTCACCACCGGCCGCGACAGCCGCGCAGCCGCCTACCTCGAATGCCGCGACGCGGACGGCCGCACTATCTGGGGCTGCGGGATCGACGAAGACGTCGCGACCGCGAGCGTGAGGGCGGTGTTGAGCGCAGCGAATTCGGCTATCGATTAAGGCGATTTCCCAGCAAAATCGAAATGAAAGAGTAAGGTTTTCCGGCTATTAACATTCTCGACGGGCCAAAGAGCCCGCTCGGGTACGCATATCGATGACCGGCACCAACACTCCTACGCTGTCCGCGAAGGATGGCGACATCTGGGCCCTTTGGCCCGATGGGAGAGGTGCAATCAATCTCGGCAACGAGGAAGCCTTCTGGGCGGCGGCGGCAAACCTTTACGACGAGCTGCATCCCGAAACCCCGGAACGACCCGATACAGCGATGGCAACTGCGCCGCAAATCGATGATCGCCCCTCCCTTCCGCCGGCGGAAACCCGCAAGCAAGCGGAGCGCATCGAGGCCAGACACGAGGTGACGATCGTGGGCCGGGTCTATGGCCACGGCGGCAGCCGCGAGGCGACGATCTTCGACCTGTCCGCCCACGGGTGCCGGGTTGAGGATCGAAGTCTTGCGAGGCCCGGTTCGCGCGTCACTATCAAGATCGGCTCAATCGGCCCGCTCGGAGCGGTGATCAGATGACGAACCGACGACATGGTCGGCCTGAAATTCGAAAGTCCGCTTTATCCCTCCATACTCGAGCATATCCGCAACGAGGTAAGTCTTCGATAATTCGACACGCACCGTGAAGATGGCGTCTATGGCTACTTTTGGAGGTCGATTTTCCTACTCGATTAGCAAGACCTAGAGCGGCGCCATGCAGATCGTCAGAACTTCTTCCGTCGACGCCTTATCCAGCCCCCACTGCGCGCCCCCCCCCCTTTTCCTTGCCAGGACTGTGGTCCATGTGGTCCATGTGATGGGACTGGCACGGGGGCTATCCAACATGGGTCCTACAGCGCCGGCGCGTAGAGGAGAGAGCATGATATGACCGCGACCGAAGAGATCCTCGAACCCGATCTGCCGATCATCGACCCGCACCATCACCTCTGGGATTTGCGACCGTTGGTGCCGTCATTTCCCGAACCGCGGCACGACTTCATCGAGGCGATCGCAGGCGCGGGTTACTACACCTTCGACGAGCTTTTCGCGGACACGCATTCGGGCCACAACGTAGTCGGCACGGTCTTCATGGAGTGCGGCGCGTTCTACGACGTGAGCCGGGACGAAGCGATGAAGCCGGTCGGCGAGGTCGAGTTCGTCAACGGCGTCGCCGCACAGGGGGCGAGCGGGCTTTATGGCGCTTACCGCCCGTGCGCGGCGATCGTCGGTCATGCGGATTTGACGCGGGGCGATGCGGTGAAGCCGGTAATCGAGGCATTGATCGCGGCAGGCAACGGGCGCTTTCGCGGGATCCGCCATGCGGCCGCCTGGGATGCCGATCCCGAAGTGCTCGGCCCGCCCTTCCATGCGCCGGAAGGGCTCTACGGTTCGGACTCCTTCCGCGCTGGTTTCGCAGCCTATGCCGACTACGGCCTGACCTTCGATGCCTGGCTGCTGGAGCCGCAACTGGGCGATGCGCTGGAACTGGCGAAGGCGTTTCCCGACCAGCAGATCGTGCTCGACCACTGCGGCACGCCGCTCAACATCGCGTGCTATCGTGGCAAGCTGCACGAGCGCTTCGACATCTGGCGCAACTCCATCCACGCGCTGGCCGAGTGCCCGAATGTCGCAGTAAAACTGGGAGGCCTCGCGATGGCATTCTGCGGTCTGCCCGAAGACGGCCCGGCCAAGGGGCACGGATCGGAGCATCTGGCCGCCGTCTGGCGACCCTATATCGAGACTTGCATCGAGGCGTTCGGGCCGGATCGCGCTATGTTCGAGAGCAACTATCCCGTCGACCGCTGGGGCGCGAGCTATCCGGTGCTGTGGAACGCTTTCAAACGGTTGGCACAGGGCCACAGCGCGGACGAGAAGCATGCACTGTTCGCAGGTACCGCCGCGCGGATCTACGGCATCGAGGACGTGCTGCCCGCCGCCTGATCCTTACGTAACGTCAATCTCGACAAGCTTCCTTGCGCGCCATAGGTCGCAACCTGCAACTGACCTGAGAGGACCTGCCGCATGCCCCTGCCCGCCCCGTTCGACAAGCTCCGCATCCCCGTCATCGGCTCGCCGCTGTTCATCGTCTCGGGGCCGGAACTGGTCATCGCGCAATGCAAGGCGGGAATCGTCGGCGCATTCCCGGCGCTGAACGCGCGGCCGCAGAGCCAGGTCGACGAATGGCTGCACCAGATCACCGAGGAACTCGCCGCGCATAATCGCGACAATCCGGACCACCCGGCTGCGCCCTATGCGGTCAATCAGATCGTCCACAAGTCGAACGACCGGCTCGATGCCGACATGCAGACCTGCGCCAAATGGCAGGTGCCCATGGTCATCACCTCGCTCGGCGCGCGCGAAGAGGTCTTCCAGGCGGTCGACAAATGGGGTGGCATCACGATGCACGATGTCATCAACGATCGCTTTGCGAGAAAGGCGATCGAAAAGGGCGCGAGCGGCCTGATACCGGTCGCTGCCGGTGCGGGCGGCCATGCGGGCACGCTCAGCCCCTTTGCGCTGATGCAGGAAATCCGCAGCTGGTTCGACGGGCTGGTCGCGCTCTCCGGCTCGATCGCTCACGGCCGCTCGATTCTGGCCGCGCAGGCACTGGGCGCGGACTTCGCCTATATCGGCTCGCCGTGGATCGCCGCGACCGAAGCCAATGCGGACGAGAATTACAAGAAGGGCATCGTCGAGGGCGATGCGAGCGGGATCGTCTATACCAACCTGTTCACCGGCGTGCACGGCAACTACCTGCGTTCGAGCATCGAAGCCTCAGGCCTCGATCCGGACAATTTGCCGGAAAGCGACCCCAGCAAGATGAACTTCGGCAGTGGGGGCAATACCAAGGCCAAAGCGTGGAAGGACATCTGGGGATCGGGCCAGGGCATCGGTACGGTCAGGGAAAGCGCACCGGTGGAAGCCACGGTTGCGCGGCTGGAGCGCGAGTACGATGCTGCAAAGAGCGCGCTTGCCGAAGCGACGGCCTAGGCTTCGCGCCAGAGATCCTCGGCCAAGGCATCGAGATTGGCGAAATCGGGAGCCGAGCTGCGGGGATTCTTGCTGCTGTGACGGGGCGCGCGGCGCTGGTCGAGCAGGTTGAGGCGCAACCTGTCCTGCAGGCGCGCAAGCCGGTGGAGGGCGTCGATGTTGCGCGCATCGTCGCTCCGGCGTCGACGTCCGGACCAGAGCTGTTCTATCCGGCCGACCTCCTCTATGACCATCTCGTTGTAGTCACGATGCGGGCCCCGATGGAGCGGCATACCCAAGCGCACCGCCGCCTCCTCTCGGGCCGGCAGCAGGAGCCCGTTGCGGCGGAAATCGTCGAAGCCGACCCGCCGGAGCCCGAGCGCATCGAAAAGCCGGGTGAAGCAGGGGAAGCTCAGTAACTGGCACGGCAAGAGATGATGTCGCTGCAACGCCGGATCGTAAGTCGGTGTGCCTCTGCGATTGCCCGAAACGGCAAGCGGGGACGCTTCTCCCATAGCTGTGTCGGGGACGGCCAAGTCATCGCCACCTAGGCCGGACCGGCTAAGATTACACCCCTCTCGGGTTGCTCCTTAAGGGAGACGTCCGGACCGCCGGGTATTTCAAGCACCTCCGGCATGTCCGCCACCGCAAGACCGATGACTTCGTGAATTATCCGGGACGCAAGGCGCGACGCTGCGACTTCGTCAGTGCAGCATTGCGGGTCAAGTAGAAGCTCGCGCTGCAGAAAAAAGGCCAGCCCGTCGGTCTTCAGCGAACCATCGCCCGAAAGTTCGAAACCGACCAGGCCGGGCGCCGGAAATGCGCCACCGTCAAGCCAGGCGTTCACCAGTCGCTCGAACAGGCTCGCCTCCAAAACGCAGCCCGCCGGTGTCCAGACGACTTGCCGGACGCCCTCAAGGGCGCGGGCCAGTTGCGAACCGAGTGCGAGCAATGTGCGAACGACCGGGAGGGTGTGGGCGCCCTCCGCCAGATGGGGTCCGGGGAAGAGACCGATCGCTACGAGCGCGGTGTCATCGAAATTGGTCGACGACCCGAAGCTGTGGCGCGGCTCGGGTGCGTTCACGCCCGGCCCCGGCGACAAACCGAGCAGGTCGAACGTCAAGCCGTCTCTAAGTAACTCGAGCCAGTGCTCCTCTTCATCCTTGACGGGGCCGCGGCCCTCTCTCTCGGGATCGAAACTTACCGACGTGCGGTCAAACTCGGCGATTAGATTCCGGACGTCCGCTGCGGTGGGACGAACGCCGACATCGACTAGCAGAACAAGACCGCCAGCACGCCCTTGCGCGTCATGCCGCGCAATCGATTTGTCTTTGCCAGCTATTGCCGCGCCCTCCAGTCCCGTGCGGCCACTCTGCCATTTAGCCGGGCGTTGTCGAGTCAGATAGGTTCGATTAGGTCCGATCCGGTTGCTTCGTTCAGAAGATGCCGAGATCGAGACCCTGCGCGAGAGCCTCGCCCAGCGCCCCCGCTTGCTCAATATCGCCTCGATTTATATCCTTGGGTGCCTCGATTTCCGCCTGCGATTGCGCCTTGGTCACGACAATATAGGGATCGGCAACCCGCTTCAGCCGCCAACCCTTGGCGATGCGATCGAGCTGCCGCTGCGCGCCATCGCCATCGCTACCTGCTGCGATGATGCTCGCATAGGGCCGCCCCTCGATCTTGCCGAGAACCGGATAGTAGCATCGATCGAACATTTCTTTCATCTGCCCGCTCATCGTCGCGAGATTTTCCGGGCAGGCGAAGAGATAGCCCGATGCATCCAATAGATCCTGCGGTTGCACATCGCACGCAGGCTTAAGCAACGCGGCTTCACCTGCTCCCTTTGCGGCAGCGGCAGCAAGCGCCTCAGCCGTGCCCGTGCGGCTATGCCAGACGATAAGAATTTGTGACGGCGACATGCCACGCACCTTCGCTGGCGGCTGTCGATTGTCAACGATATCCCGTTCCCTGCCGCGACGCGCTCGTCTAAGATGGTGCGATGGCATCGCAGGCTCTCTCACATGTATTTGGCGTCTCGCAATCCCTCACCGGACGCGCTTGGCGCTGGCGCGGCGGCAATATGGAGCTTTGCGCGGGCTTCGGTTCCGGACGCGACATCATCGATCAGCTGATGATTGCGCGCGGCGTGGCACCCGAGGATATCGAACGGCATCGTCAACCCACCTTGCGTAATTTCCTGCCGGATCCCTCCATCTTCCAAGACATGGAAACAGCGGCGGACCGCCTCGCACAGGCCGTCCTGGCGCAGGAGCGGATAACGATCTACGGCGACTACGATGTCGATGGCGCAACCAGTTCCGCACTGCTGATCCTGCTACTGCGCGAGCTCGGCATCGAGGCCGACTATTACATCCCCGACCGGCTGCTGGAAGGATATGGTCCTTCGGGCGAGGCTCTTGTGAAACTGGGCGAAAGTGGCAGCAGCCTCGTCGTCACGGTCGACTGCGGCGCGATGGCGCACGACGCGCTCGCCATGGCACATGACGCGGGCGTGGATGTGATCGTCGTCGATCATCACAAATGCGCGGCCGAGCTGCCGAAGACGGTCGCGCTGGTGAACCCCAACCGGCTGGACGAAGCCGACGATGCTGCGAGCCACGGGCACTTGGCAGCAGTGGGCGTTGCATTCCTGCTGGGGGTCGCGCTCGTCCGCACTTTGCGCGAGCGGGACT
The DNA here is from genome assembly GCA_947499095.1 of uncultured Erythrobacter sp. Classification (GTDB taxonomy): domain Bacteria; phylum Pseudomonadota; class Alphaproteobacteria; order Sphingomonadales; family Sphingomonadaceae; genus Qipengyuania. The sequence goes on along the minus strand of CANMMR010000003.1, from coordinate 1,247 downwards.
ATTTCGCCGAGCGGCCCGAGCCCAATATACTGGCCTTGCTGGACCTCGTGGCGCTGGGCACGGTGGCCGATGTCGCGGCGCTCCATGGTCTCAATCGCGCGTTCGTGTCGCAGGGCCTGAAGGTGATGGCGAAGCGCGAGAACATCGGCATGTCGGCGCTGATCGATGCGAGCCGGCTGAAACGTGCCCCCGCCTGCTCAGACCTCGGATTTGCACTTGGCCCGCGTATCAATGCCGGCGGACGGGTCGGCGAATCGACCCTCGGCGTGCGTTTGCTCACGACGCGAGATCCGGACGAGGCGCGAGACATCGCGGCCCAGCTTTCGGCGCTAAACGACGAACGTCGGGCTATCGAGGCGGCCGTGCAGGAAGAGGCCGAGCAACAGCTAGCCGGCCAGCACAATCGCGCCGTTCACCTGGTCGCTGGCGAAGGGTGGCACCCGGGCGTCATCGGCATCGTCGCCGGGCGCATAAAGGAGAAAACTGGGAAACCCTCGCTCGTCATCGCGCTCGACGCGGAAACGGGCCAGGGCAGGGGATCGGGTCGTTCGATCGCGGGTGTCGATCTCGGTGCCGCCATCATCAGGGCGAAGCATGAAGGTCTGCTGGTCGCCGGCGGCGGTCATGCCATGGCGGCCGGCCTGACCGTGGATGCAGCCCGGATCGAGGATCTCTCGGACTGGCTCGACGCGACGCTGGAGGCACAGGTTTCGCGGGCGTCGGCCAGTCGGGAAATGCTGCTCGACATCGCCGTCGCTCCCGGCGGACTGGTGCCCGATCTCATAGCTTCGCTCGATGAAGGCGGACCCTACGGCGTGGGCTGGCCCGGGCCGCGCGTCGCCGTGGGGCCGGTGCGGCTGGTGAAATGCGATATCGTCGGTGCCGACCACGTGCGGATCATCGCCTCCGGAGACGATGGCCGCAGCTTCAAGGGCATCGCTTTTCGCGCCGCGGATAGCGACATGGGCCAGGCGCTGCTGCACGGCTCGAAAGGGCGCAAGCTCTGGCTCGCCGGCCGCGCCAAGATCGATGATTGGGGTAGCCGACCGCAAGCGGAATTGCACCTCGAGGATGCCGCTTGGGCAGATTGACACGCGCATCGACCGGAAGCACCGCATTGGAGGGTTGACGCCCCGCTCCACCCCGCCTAAGTGCGCCGCCACGCCACCGATGTGGCCCCTTCGTCTAGCGGTCTAGGACGCGGCCCTTTCACGGCTGAAACACGGGTTCGAGTCCCGTAGGGGTCA
>CANMMR010000002.1 GCA_947499095.1 uncultured Erythrobacter sp. | reverse complement strand
GGCCCCTTCGTCTAGCGGTCTAGGACGCGGCCCTTTCACGGCTGAAACACGGGTTCGAGTCCCGTAGGGGTCACCACGGTGGCGTTTTGCATTCCGGCGATCCGAATGGTGTCGCTCCGGCATGTGGCCCCTTCGTCTAGCGGTCTAGGACGCGGCCCTTTCACGGCTGAAACACGGGTTCGAGTCCCGTAGGGGTCACCACCACTCCCTTACATGTGACAACTTAGCGAATGTGGTTGGCACGCGCTTGGTTGCGCCGCTAAGCGCTTGTCGATGGTTGCGCCCCGCCTTCCGCTTCCGGGACTTTTGCTTGCGCTCGCGACGTGCATCATACTCGCCTTCGCCGGTGTGGACCTGCTGTACGTGGTCACGATCCTTCTCGTGTGGGCCGGGTCGCTCTGGCTGGTGCATTCCGAGCCCCCTGCCCCTCAGCACGAAACGAATGGCAAAGGCTTCTCCCGGGAATCGATGGGAGAGCTGTTCGAATATTCCGAAACGCCCATCATCATTACCGAACGCGACCGGGTGACGATCGCCAATCTCGGCGCGCGTGGGCTGCTCGGTTCGCATATTCTTGGCCAGGATGCCCGCATGGCTTTACGCCAACCAGAAGCGGTGCGTTTGCTCGATCGCGACGCAGACGGCAGCGCGATTGTGCGCGGCCTGTCCCGCCGGAACGATATCTGGAGGATCAATCGCAAGAAGCTGGACGATCAGCTGGCAGTCGTGGAGTTTGTCAACAAGACCGCCGAGGCCGACATCGCGCGCGCGCACACGGATTTCGTCGCGAATGCCAGCCATGAACTTCGCACGCCCCTCGCGGCCATCATCGGTTACGTCGAAACCCTGAGCGAGGATGCGAGCAATCTGGAGACGAAGACCGCCGAGCGGTTCCTCAATACGATCCAGCGCGAGGCGAAGCGTCTGCAAAATCTAGTGAGCGATCTAATGTCCCTGTCGCGGATCGAGGCGGAAAAGCACGATCTGCCAAGCGCGCGCATCGAGCTTTCGGGCCTGGTGGAATCGGCCGCGCGGGACGGTGCCGGTAACGAACGGCTCGATCGCCTCGATGTCGCGACGAGTGGCCAGTTCTTCATTCGCGGCGATGCGCAGCAACTCGAGCAACTCGTCCGCAACCTCGTCGACAATGCTCTCAAATACGGACATTCTGACGAGCCGGTGACGATCCGCCTGCATCCGCGCGGCGACAATCGGGTACGGCTGACGGTTACGGACAGGGGCGATGGTATAGCCGCCGAACACATTCCGCACCTCACGCGGCGCTTCTATCGCACCGATCCAGGTCGCAGCCGTGCTTCGGGCGGAACGGGACTCGGCCTCGCCATCGTCAAGCATATCGTCGAGCGCCACCGCGGACGGCTCGATGTGGAAAGCACCGTGGGCGAAGGCACTCGCGTCACGGTTACGCTGCCGCTGGATAGCGACGCGTCGGGCGACTGACGCTTCTCAACGAGCGAGAGTTCATCGATGGTCCACAACTTGTCCAATGCCGAGCAGGACCGTGTCCATTTGCTGTCACAATAGTGTAATTTGCCGGTCATAAGGGCGTCGCCGGATCGAAACATTCCCCTCCGAGGAACTCCAATGAACCGCATGATTCGCCTCTCCGTGGCAGCGGCAGCGCTCAGCTGCACGATGGCCACCCCCGTACTCGCGCAGGATGTCACGGTGTCTTCCGACGAGCTGGCTGCAATGCGCGCGCAGCTCCAGGCGATGAACGCCCGCATCGACCGGCTCGAGAGCGAGCTCGCGGCGGCGAAGCAGGTCAACACAGCTCAGGACGAGGTCATCGCTGCCAATTCTGCAGCTGACGAGTCGGCGTCCGATCCGGTCATTGAAAGGCTCGCCAAGAGCGATGGCTGGAGCTTCAAGCCACGCGGTCGCCTGATGTATGACGCTGGCTTCACCAACGCCCCGGAGTCCACTGGCGCCGCCGACGGCTTCGGCAATGAAGTCCGCCGCGCGCGTCTCGGTGCCTCGGGCGACATTCCGGGCGGGTTCGGCTACAAGTTCGAGTTAGACTTCGCGGGCAACGAAATCGACGTTGCGGATGCGATCCTCACTTACGGGGACGGACCCCTCGAAATCGCAATCGGCCATCACAACAACTTTCAATCGCTCGAAGAGCTTACCAGCAGCCTGCACACGACCTTCATCGAACGCGCCGCCTTTACCGACGCCTTCGGCTTCGAGCGTCGCATCGGTGCCTCGGTCACCTACGAAGCCGATATCGTGCTCGCCCAGGCCGGTATCTTCACGGACAATTTCGACGACACCGAAACCAAGAACCGCGGTGTCGACGGTCGTCTCGTGATCATGCCCAAGCTGGCCGATGCCCAGCTGCACTTCGGCGGCTCGGTCCATTACAACGACATCGATGAGGTCGGCGCGACCGTGCGCTATCGCCAGCGCCCGCTGGTGCATTTCACCGCGGAGCGTTTCGTAAACACTGGCAATCTCGATGCTGAAAGCGAGTTCGGACTGGGCGTGGAAGCCGCTGCGATCGCCGGTCCGTTTCATGCCGCCGCCGAAGGTTTCTGGCAGACCGTCAACATGCCCGGCGCGATGGAGGATCCGACTTTCTTCGGCACCTATGCCGAACTTGGCTACTACCTGACGGCAGGCGATACGCGCGGCTACAAGGGTGGCAAGTTCGATCGGACGAAGCCTTCCAACCCCGTCGGCAAGGGCGGCATCGGATCGGTCCAGTTCAACCTGCGCTACGATTATCTCGACCTAAACGATGCAGGCATCCTCGGTGGAACCCAGAACGGCTACCTCGCCTCGCTGATCTGGAAGCCGAGCGCTTATGTGCTTTTCGGCGTCAACTACGGCCTGCTCGAATATGACAACGCCGTCATCCCGACCGCCGACGGTGATACGTCCTATTCTGTGGACGCCTTCGGCGTGCGCGCCCAGGTGGACTTCTGATCCGCGGTCAGACTTCTGTCGCAACCCTGTAACATCGAAGCGCTTATGCGCCGCTAGTTAACACGTAAGGGATCTATCATGACCAAGACCAAATCCTTCATTTTCGCTGCAGTCTCGGCTGCCGCTCTCGCCGCTTGCGGCGGCGGTGCGGGTGATTCCGCTTCGCGCGATTCGATCCGTGCGGTCGGCTCCTCGACGGTGTTCCCCTTCGCCAAGGCCGTCTCCGAAGCCTTCGCGCGCTCGAACCCCGACTACAAGAGCCCGATCATCGAATCGACCGGCACCGGCGGCGGCATGAACCTGTTCTGCTCGGGTGTTGGTGCCGATACGCCGGACATGACCCATGCCTCGCGCCGCATGAAGGCCAGCGAATTTGCCGACTGCCAGGCCAATGGCGTCAACGAAATCACGGAAATCCAGGTCGGCCTCGACGGTATCGCCTTCGCATCGGCGCAGGGCGGCATCATGATGAATTTGACCCCGCAGCATGTGTACGAAGCTCTTGCTGCAAATCCCTATGGCGAAGAGCAGACCAACGAAACTTGGTCCGACGTGGACCCGTCGCTCCCCAACGAGCCGATCCTCGTTTACGGCCCGCCGAGCACCTCGGGCACGCGCGATGCACTGAAGGAACTGGTCCTCGAAGTAGGCTGCGACACCAATGCCGAAATGAAGGCCCTCAAGGACAGCGACGAAGATCGCCACGCCCAGCTGTGCACCGAAGTGCGTTCGGACGGGGCCTATGTCGACCAGGGCGAGCAGGACAACCTCATCGTCCAGAAAATCGAAGGCAATCCCAAGGCCGTCGGCGTCTTCGGCTACAGCTATCTCGAAGAGAATGCGGACAAGGTCCAGGGCTTGCCGATGAACGGCGTCGAGCCGACCTACGAGAACATCGCCAACTTCGACTATCCCGGTGCCCGTCCGCTCTACGTCTATGTGAAGAAGGCCCACCTCGATGCCATTCCGGGCCTGCGCGAATACCTTGCCCAGTGGACCACCATGTGGGGCAAAGGCGGGGAACTCTCGAAGATCGGGCTTGTCGCATCGCCTGACGACGTTATGGCGGCCAACACCAAGGCGGCGACCGAGTACACCACGCTCGACGGCGCGCAGCTGAAGTAAGGCAAGCACACTAGCGTATGTCACCGACCATCCTGCTTCTCCTGGCCCTCGGCCTCGGGCTCGCCGGATGGTTGGCGGCCCGCGCGCGCGCCTGGACGCTCCGCCGCGAAAGCGCTGACGGGCGGCTGTCGAGCCTGCCGACCTACCATGCGTGGTATGTCGCGCTCTGGATCGTGCTGCCCGTTCTCGCCTTCATCGCCCTGTGGAGTGCGATCGCGCCGGGCCTTATCAGCCAGGCGGTGCTGTCCAGCCCCGCCGCAGCCGATCTGCCCGCATTCGGATTCCAGCGTCAGACGATCCTCAACGAGGCTCGCGCAGTGGCGACCGGCGCCGCGCCTGCCGTTTTCAATCCGCAGGCGCGCGACCTGGTCGAGCCGTTCCGGGACGCGCTGTCCTATTACAACACCATCGGCATCGTCGTGACGCTGCTGATCGCGTTCCTTGCGGGCACGTGGGCCTTCCTGCGTCTCAAGCCGGATTTTGCCGCTCGCACGCGGGTGGAGCGGATCGTGATGGCGATCCTGCTGGCCGCATCGCTGGTCGCCATCCTGACGACCATCGGTATCCTCGCCAGCCTCATCTTCGAAACCGTGCGCTTCTTCGGCTTGGTTTCGCCCATCGATTTCCTGTTCGGCACCCATTGGGGACCGGACCCGATGGCCAATCCCGACAATCCGGACGCCTCGCGATATGGCGCCATCCCGCTGTTCTGGGGTACGCTATTCATCGGTGCGATCATCGCCATGATCGTTGCGATCCCGCTTGGACTGATGAGCGCGATCTATCTCACGCAATATGCGAATCCGAAGGTCCGTTCGTGGGTGAAGCCTGCCCTCGAAATCCTCGCCGGTGTGCCGACTGTGGTCTATGGCTACTTCGCTGCACTCACCATCGCGCCTGCGATCCGCGACCTCGCCATCGACCTCGGCGCCTCAAACCCATCCAGCGAGAGCGCACTGGCGGCAGGCCTGGTCATGGGCGTGATGATCATTCCCTTCGTCAGCTCGATGGCCGACGACAGCATCGCGGCGGTCCCGCAATCCATGCGCGACGGCAGCCTGGCGATGGGTGCGACCACCAATGAAACCATCCGCCGTGTCTTGGTGCCGGCAGCACTGCCCGGCATTGTGGCAGGCGTCATGCTGGCCATCAGCCGCGCGATCGGCGAGACGATGATCGTGGTGATGGCAGCCTCGACTGCTGCAAACCTCAGCGGTAATCCGCTCGAATCGATGACCACGGTGACCGTGCAGATCGTCGCCATGCTTACCGGCGAAGGCAGTTTCGATCATCCGGCCACGCTGAGCGCCTTCGCGCTCGGTTTCGTGCTCTTCATGGTCACCCTTGGCCTCAATTTCGTCGCCCTGCGCGTCGTCAAACGGTATCGCGAAGCTTATGAGTGAAGAGGCCGCCACCATGCGCGCCCCGACGCGCACCGCCGCCTTCGAAGCGCGGCTGAAGAAGCGCTACGCCGCCGAACGCCGCTTCAAGGCCATCGGCCTCGGCGCGATCCTGTTCTCGGTCGCCGTGCTGGTCTTCCTGCTCGGCACGATGACGATTAACGGCATCGGTGGCTTCCAGCGCGTCGAAGTGGAAGTGCCGATCGATTTTACGCAGGCCGGCATATCCGCCGATGCCTCGACCATGGCGCAGTCGGGAGCAGTCCAGTCTCTCGAAGCGCAAGGACTGCCCGATGTCGTGCAGTATTTCGCCACCGAGGCACTCGGCGACGAGGCAGCCGAGCAGCTCGGCGGTCAGGCGTGGCGCGATGTGGCGGCGGCAATTGCAGCCGATCCAGGCATCCTGCGCGAACAAGTGACCTTCTCGCTGCCCGCCTCGGCCGACCTGGCTTCCGGGTACGAGGGCGAAGGCTCGCCGGAGATGCAGGCGCTTGCAAATTCGCTCTACGAGCAAGGCCGGATCGGCAAGAATTTCGACCCGGGGTTCCTCTCCCGCGCCGACGCCACCAATCCGCAGCAAGTCGGCATCTGGGGCGCGCTCAAGGGCTCGATTCTGACGATGGTCGTCACGCTGTTGTTAGCTTTCCCGATCGGCGTGCTGGCGGCGCTCTATCTCGAGGAATACGCGCCGAAGAACAAATGGACCGACATCGTCGAGCTGTCGATCAACAACCTCGCCGCGGTCCCGTCGATCATCTTCGGACTGCTCGGGCTCGCCGTATTCCTGACGATCTTCCCGAACCTGCGCTCTGCGCCGGTGATCGGCGGCATGACACTGGCCCTGATGACCATGCCGGTGATCGTCATCGCGGGCCGGAATGCGATCAAGGCCGTCCCGCCGAGCATCCGCGACGGCGCGCTGGCCGTCGGCGCCTCCCCGGTACAAGTCGTGTTTCATCACGTCCTACCGCTCGCCCTGCCCGGCATCCTTACCGGCACGATCATCGGCATGGCTCGCGCCCTCGGTGAGACCGCTCCGCTGCTGATGATCGGCATGCGCGCTTTCGTAGCGACACCGCCCGACGGTTTCACTTCTCCGGCCACGGTCCTGCCGATGCAGATCTTTCTGTGGTCCGATGAAATCGGCCGCGGCTTTGTGGAACGCACCAGCGCGGCGATTATCGTGCTATTGCTGTTCCTGCTCCTGATGAACGGGCTCGCAATCTACCTGCGCAACAAATTCGAGAAAAGCTGGTGACCGTAGTACACGAAAACCTTGAAGCGACCGACGCCAAGATGAGCGCGCGCGACGTCTCCGTGTTCTACGGCGACAAGAAGGCGATCGACGAGGTATCGATCGAAATTCCGACCAAGTATGTGACGGCCTTTATCGGCCCGTCGGGCTGCGGCAAGTCGACCTTCCTCCGCACGCTGAACCGGATGAACGACACCATTCCTTCGGCACGGGTCGAGGGCGATATCACTCTGGACGGCGAAGACATCTACCGTTCCAAGATGGACGTGGTGCAACTTCGCGCCCGGGTCGGGATGGTGTTCCAGAAGCCCAACCCCTTCCCCAAGTCGATCTACGAGAACATCGCTTACGGCCCCAAGATCCACGGTCTTGCCGAGGGCAAGGACGAACTCGACGCCATCGTCGAACGCTCGCTCAAGCGAGCCGGCCTGTGGGAAGAGGTGAAAGACCGCCTGCAGGATAGCGGCACGGCCCTTTCCGGCGGCCAGCAGCAGCGCCTGTGCATTGCGCGCGCCATCGCGGTCGATCCGGAAGTCATCCTGATGGACGAGCCCTGCTCGGCGCTCGACCCGATCGCGACGGCGAAGATCGAAGAGCTGATTGCGGAACTCAACGGCCGCTATGCCATCGTGATCGTGACCCACTCGATGCAGCAGGCCGCCCGCGTCAGTCAGCGCACGGCTTTCTTCCACTTGGGAAAGATGGTGGAATACGGTCGTACTTCTGACATATTCACCAATCCGCTGGAGCAGCGGACCCAAGACTACATTACCGGACGGTACGGATAAGAGCATGGATTCCATTCAAGAACATACCGTCAAGGCCTTCGACGAAGACATCACGCGCCTGCGCGGTCTGATCGCCGAGATGGGCGGCCTCGCCGAGGCGGCGATCCAGCAGGCGATCAATGCGCTGGTGAAAGGCGACGACGAGCTTTCCGACCGGATCGTCAAGGCCGACAAGAAGATCGACGTGCTCGAGAGCGAGGTCGACAAGCTGGCCGTCCGCATCATCGCTCTGCGTGCGCCGATGGCGGACGACCTTCGCGAGGTCATCGCCGCGCTGAAGATCGCCGGCGTGGTCGAGCGGATCGGCGACTATTCCAAGAATATCGCGAAGGCGAGCAAGGAAATCGGTTCAAACCGCAAGCAGTTCGAGCCGCTCACTCTTCTTCCCGCCATGGCCGAAGTGGCCAGCGAGATGGTGCATGACGTGCTCACCGCCTATGCCGCCCGCGATGCCGAACTCGCGTGCGAAGTCATCGCAGCGGACGAGAAGGTAGACGCCTTCTACAACTCGATTTTCCGCAATCTCGTCAGCCACATGGTCGAGAACCCTTCGACCATCTCGAGCGCGGCGCAGCTTCTTTTCGTCGCCCGCAACCTCGAACGTATCGGCGACCACGCGACCAATGTCGCGGAGATGGTCCACTTCGCCGCAGTCGGAACATATCCGCCCGACGAAGACGACTGACACAATTCTGTAGCGCGAAGGTCATACTGCCATGCCCGACAAGGAATCATCGCGGGAAGGCAAGGATTTGAACGCGGCCAAGCTATTGCTGGTAGAGGACGATCCGGCCCTCTCCGAACTGCTCGAATATCGTTTCGCCAATGAAGGCTACGACGTGCGCACCACCGCCGATGGCGATGAAGCGTTGCTGATGGCTTCGGAGGAAACGCCGGACCTCGTCATCCTCGACTGGATGATCGAAGGTACCAGCGGGATCGAGGTGTGCCGTCGCCTGCGCCGCGACAAGGAGACGGCGCATGTCCCGATCATCATGCTCACCGCGCGCGAGACCGAGGACGATCGGGTCAGGGGCCTCGACACCGGCGCGGACGACTACCTCACCAAGCCCTTCAGCCCGCGCGAGCTTCTGGCACGCGTTGCGGCCGTGATGCGGCGCATTCGGCCCGTGCTGGCCGGTGAGACGATCGCGGTCGGCGACATCGTGCTCGACCCGGTCGCGCACAAGGTCACTCGCCGAGGACAGGATGTACAGCTGGGACCGACCGAGTACCGGCTGCTCAAGTTCTTCATGGAGAGCCCGGGCCGGGTATTCAGTCGCGGCCAGCTGCTCGACGGCGTCTGGGGTACCGAAAGCGAGATTGAGCTACGGACCGTGGACGTCCATATCCGCCGCTTGCGCAAGGCCATCGAAATCGACGGCGCGAAGGATCCGGTACGCACGGTCCGCAGCGCGGGATATTCCCTCGAAGCCTGACCGTTCAGCCTGCGACAAGGCACGGCGTGCAAACTTCAGAGGATGCAGCAATCCTCGCCGACCGAGCGCTTCATCTGCGCGCTGAGTGCCACCTGCGCCACTGCAACGCTCTTTGCGTGCGTGCCTGCACTGCAGCAGATGGGAGAGCCTGCGCCAGTGACGACTACGCCGGTCGACCCACGCCGCGCCACTGTGCAAGTCGAACCGGTTGCCAGCAGCCGGGACATCCTCGGCGAGTTGGACATCGTCAATTTCGACGGCCATGAACCGCGCCGCCTGTTGGGTTCGACACGCGCCGCTCTCGCCGATTTTCGCCCTGACGGAGTAAGTCTGCGGATCGAATGCAATTATTCCGGAGCGTCAGGTTCTGTGCGCGATGGGCATTTCAGATCGCGGCCCGGAGATCGCATCCAGACGGCCATGGGCTGCGGCGAGGAGCGGGAAGCGCGTGACGCCAAGCTATTCGGGTTCTTCGATAGGAATCCGACCGTAGAGCGCCTGCCGGATGGCCGACTGTTGCTGACTGCCGGAGACACGCAGTTGCTCTTGGAAAAGCCCGCGCGGCGGCGGCTCGCGTTTCTCCCAGCGCCACGGGAGTTGCTTGGCGAATGGCGCATGCTCGAAGTCACGCACTATCTGGAACAAGGCGGCTACGCAGGTAGCGGACTGTCCGAAGTCCCCGGACGGATCGTGTTCGACGGGATCGAGGCAGGCTATTCGCGCTGCCCGCAATACAATATCGCCTATCGGTACACGGAAGCCGGGGCGATTGAGAAGATCGACGGTCCGGCGTTGCCGTTAATGGCAACCGAATGCGAACCGTTAAGCGAGGAGCCTTTCAACGCCGACATGCCCGTGCAGTGGGACGTAATGAAAGTTCTGCATTCGGATCCGCGGCTGGAGAAGGTCGATGACGACACGATCTTCATGTCGACGGACCGCTACGGTGTCTTGCTGAGCAAGGTTGCTTGCGAGAGCATCGAGCAGAGCGACGACCATTCGGAAACGCGCGTGGTCGACTGCGCCTCGCCACGCTGATCAGCGGCAGACGCCGCGCCAGCGGGCACTCATATCGAGGTGGAAGTGATCCGCATGGGCGGCGTTGTAGTCGGGGCTCAAGACGGTCGCGAAACTGTCGCAGGCGCCGTCGCGGGCACGGCGCAGGAATTCTGATTTCAGACCGTCCGTATCCCAATCCTCGAGCACGCCGATCCGCGTTCCGTCGGTTAGCCGGATGCCGGCAATATCGATGGCGTTGGCCGTCGCATGCTCGCTCCAGGGCCCCTCGTCACGACCGTAGAGACGCCGGCAGGAGTATGCTCCAAGGTGTTCTATCTGTTCGATTTCGCTATCGAATAAATCCCGAGCCAAAGGCTCGAGCACGTCGCGTTCCCACAGATAGAGTGCCACCGTCGTCGGACACGTCATGGCTGGTGTCGAGGGCGACAAGGGGTACCCATCGAGCCTGTTTCGATCCTCGCGCCTGCAGGCTCCCTCGCCTGCGGGATCGAGCGCGGTGAAGGCAATCTCGCTGCGCTCCAGCGCGGCGCGGCATTGTGCGGGATCGTCTCGCAGTGCGAGCAGCTTTGCTTCCGTTGCCCAACCGACGGGGTCGCGCAGGTCGAGCGGTGCCCAGGGGCTATGCTCGGGATGCTCGGCCAGCCAAACGCGGCCGGCGAGTGCCAAACCGACCAAGACGAGCGCGATGACCACACGGCGGTCGACGCGAAAGCGGCCGATGCGGCGGGATATGTCAACTTTCATCGATAGGTGCTGCCGACCTGCATACCCGACCAAACCGCTTGCGGCGCGGTTCGCTCCCGCATCAATGGAAGTCGCGCGATTTCGGGATCACGCGCACATCGCGCGGATGCCGGCCGCCCCATCCGCACTCGCGATTTCCCGGCGGCGGGTCCTGCCAGTCGTCCTTCGGCGGCGGTTTCGCCGTGGCTTCAGAAGCCGGAGCATCGGCGCTCCCGGCCGGGTTCTCCCATCCCGCCTTGCAATGCGACGGCAGCGGGCTGTTCACATGGTCCGCCCGCGCGATCGGCGCGACCAGCAGGTCGTCCGACAGGCGGTGGAGATCCTGCGTCGCATCGGTCATGTGCTGGGCGATGACATGTACGACCTCGTCGTCATATTCCACGCGCCCGCGCACCTCCATCAATCGCGCACCCATTACCACCTTACGCTGGCGGGCCTTGAGATCGGGCCAGATGACGAGGTTCACGACGCCGGTCTCATCCTCCAGCGTGATGAAGCACACCCCCTTGGCGCTGCCCGGTTGCTGGCGGATCAGCACCACGCCTGCCACGTTGACGGTGGAGCGGAACTTGCGCTCACGCAGGTCGCAGGCGCGCACGAAACCGCGCGCGTCCAGATCCTCGCGCAGGAACGACATCGGATGCGCCTTCAGGCTGAGCCGCGTGGTCTGGTAATCCGCCACGACTTCCTCGCTCAGCGGCATGTGGGGTAGCTGCGTGGCCGATGTCTCGGCGCCCTCCTCCCGCTCGGCCGCAGCGGCGAACAGCGGCAGGTCGGGTTCGGCGATCAGGCTGCGTGCATCCCACAGCGCCTGACGTCGCGACAGCGCGATCGAACCGAAGCAGTCCGCGCTGGCGAGCCGCTCGACATGCGAAGGACCGATGCGGGCACGATCCCGCAGCGCCGTGACGTCGGCATAGGGCCCCCGTTCCTCGCGCTCCCCGATCAGCCGTGCCGCCACGGCCTCCCGCAAGCCGTCGACCTGCCTGAGGCCGAGGCGCAAGGAGATCTCGCCCTCGCACTCTTCCAGCGTGCAGTCCCAGTCGGACAGATTGACGTCGGCAGGCAGCACCGTGACGCCATGCTCGCGCGCATCGCGCACGATCTGCGCCGGGGCGTAGAAGCCCATCGGCTGCGAATTGAGCAGCGCGCAGGCAAAGGCCGCCGGGTAATGGCACTTCATCCAGCTCGACACATAGACGAGGTGAGCAAAACTGGCGGCGTGGCTTTCCGGGAAGCCGTATTCGCCGAAGCCCTTGATCTGCTCGAAGCACCGTGCGGAAAATTCGGGGTCGTAGCCGCGTTCGATCATGCGGCCGACCATCATGTCCTGATGCTCGTTCACCATGCCGCGGCTGCGGAAGGTCGCCATGGCCTTGCGCAGCCGGTTCGCTTCCTTCGAGCTGAACTTCGCCGCATCGATGGCGATCTTCATTGCCTGTTCCTGGAAGATCGGAACGCCGTATGTCCGCTTCAGGATCGACGAGAGTTCGTCGGGCGGACCGTGCTCCGGCGCGGGCGACGGCAGGTAGAAATCGGTCTTGCCCTCGCGAGCCCGCCGGCGCTGCTTGAGATAGGGGTGAACCATGTCGCCCTGGATCGGCCCGGGCCGCACGATGGCGACCTGCACGACGAGATCGTAGAATTCGCGCGGACGGAGCCTCGGGAGCATGTTCATCTGCGCCCGGCTTTCGACCTGGAACACGCCGAGCGAGTCGCCCGTGCACAGCATGTCGTAGACCGCCGGGTCCTCGCGCGGGATGGTCGCGAGCTGGTAGCTCTTGCCATGATGATCTTCGAGCAGTTTCAGCCCCTTGCGGATACAAGTTAACATGCCGAGGGCAAGCACGTCGACCTTCAGGATGCCGAGATCGTCGATGTCGTCCTTGTCCCACTCGATGAAGCTGCGGTCGGGCATGGCACCGTTGCCGATCGGGACCATCTCGGTCAGCGGGCCGTCGGTGAGGATGAAGCCGCCGACATGCTGGCTGAGATGGCGCGGCATGCCGATCATCTGCTCGGTCAGCTTGAGCACGCGGCGCAGATGCGGATCGGTGAGGTCGAGCCCGGTTTCGTTCTCGACATGCCCCTCGTCGATCGTGCGGCCCCACCCGCCCCAGACGGTGCGCGCCAGCACGGCGGTAACGTCCTCGGACAGGCCCATCGCCTTGCCCACTTCGCGGATTGCCATGCGCGGTCGGTAGTGAATCACCGTGGCGCACAAGCCGGCCCGATGGCGGCCGTATTTGCGATAGAGATACTGGATCACCTCCTCGCGCCGCTCATGTTCGAAATCGACGTCGATATCGGGCGGCTCCTTGCGGTCTTCGGAGATGAAGCGGTCGAACAGGAGCTGGTGCTTTTCCGGATCGACGCTGGTGATGCCGAGGCAATAGCAGACCGCCGAATTGGCCGCGCTCCCCCGCCCCTGGCACAGGATCGGCGGATCGACTTTCTCGCGCGCGAAATCGACGATATCCTTGATGGTCAGGAAATAGCGTGCAAGCTGCATCTTTCCGATCAGCGCGAGTTCCTTGTTCAGCGTTTCCCGCAAGCTGTCGGGAATGCCTTGCGGATAGCGCGAGGCGGCCCCCTTCCAGGTTTCGCTTTCGAGATAGCCCTGCGGGTCGACGCCGCCGGGATAGAGCTCTTCGGGATATTCGTATTTCAGCGTGTCGAGGCTGAAATCGCAGGCATCGGCCACCTCGCGCGCGGCGGCGATGGCATGGGGCCAGCGGGCGAACATGCGGACCATGGCGGCAGGCGACTTGAGGTACCGCTCGGCATTGCCGAACAACAGGTGCCCGGCCTCGGCCACCGTGACCTTGTGGCGGATGGCCGTCATCACATCCTGCAAGGGTCGCTTGTCGGGCGTGGCGTAATGCACGTCGTTGGTGGCGAGGATGCATAAATCGTTGGCGCGCGCGAGATGGTCGAGCCGCTCGATCCGTTCGATATCGCTTGCGGTGTAGAGGTAGCTCGCTGCGATATGGCGCAGTGTCGGCAGCTGGTGGGCAAGATGCGGGAGAATGTCGACCAAGTCACCCTCGACCTGCGTCCACTGGGTTTTGACTTCCTCCCCTGCATCCGCCTGGCGAAACGGCACGACATTGCTCGGGATCGCAATAGTGAAGTGCTGCCCAAGATCGCGCGGCGGCACGAGGATCAGCTGCACATCCTCGCTCTGTGCAGCCAGCATGACCAGCGAGATGTGGCACTCGCCCTTGGCCTGCCACTCACCTTCCAGCGTGGCCATGCGTCCTTGCGAAATCAGCTGGCACAAACGCCCGTAAGCCGCGCGATCCTTGGGATAGGCGAGAAAGGCGAAACCTTCGACCGTTTCTATCCTGCAGCCGATAAGCGGCTTCAACTTAAGAGTTTTCGCCTCGCTATGGATGCGCACCACACCGGCCATGGTATTGGCATCGGCAATTCCGATCGCATCGTAACCGAGCCCATAGGCCCGCTCGACCAGATCGACCGCATCGGACGCGCCGCGCAGGAAGCTGAAGCAGGAAACGAGCCCCAGTTCGACGAAAGGCGCGCGCTGCGGCGGCTTTACGAGGTCGGGATCGACATCGATCCTGCGCTTCGGGATCTGGTGGTCGTTCTCCGGCATACCGTCACCCGGCCAATTCCTCGAGCCGTTCCTTCACTGCAGCAAGGTCCGCATCGAACAGGCGCGCCTGCTCCTCACGCGCGGGCCCGTCTAGCCGCAGGAGATAGGAAGGGTGCGCCGTCACCCACAGTTCGCTGCCGTCTTCCAGCGCAATCGGTTCGCCGCGGACCTTGGTGATGCTGACCGTCTTGCCCAGCATGCCGCGCGCCGCACTTGCCCCCATGGCGAGGATCAGTTTCGGTTGCACGATTGCGCGCTCGCTCTCGATCCACCAGCGGCAGGTGTCGATTTCCTTTGCGCCAGGCGACTGGTGGATCCGCCGCTTGCCGCGCTGGACATATTTGAAATGCTTGACCGTATTGGTGACGTAAGCCGCGCGTCGGTCGATCCCGACCTTCTCCAGATGCGCGTCGAGCAACTGGCCCGCCGGCCCCACGAAGGGCCGCCCCTGCTGGTCCTCCTGATCGCCCGGCTGTTCGCCGACGATCATCAGGGCAGCATCCTGCGGCCCTTCTCCCATCACGGCGTGGTTGTCGAGCTGGCCGATCGGGCACTTGCGACAGGCGTGGATTGCCTTGTCGATCGCTGCCAGCGTCTCGGGCCGCTCCTCGAATTCCAGCGTTCCCTTCTCGACCATCGCACTTTCCCGCTTCTGCGCGCCCGCCACCAGTTCGGGGATGAGCGCGGCTTCCGGCATGTTCTTCCAGTATTTTTTGGGCATTTCCTTCAGCATCGCCCCGATCTTCAAACGCGCAGGGTTGAAGATGGACGCGTAATAGCTGCGCCACAAATCCTCGGTCGGATCGCCGCTCGGCGCGTCGCTGCGATCGGCGGGCGGACCTTCCGCCATTGTCTCGCCGTCCCAATGGAGCGAGCCGCGCGGCGTCAGGATCGACCAGCGCATGTTGGAAAAGCGCCGCATGAAGAAGCCAGCATTGGCGCGCAGTATGTGATGATCGGGTTCGAACCAGGCGACGTAATGCTCGGCGCCCTCCCCGTTTTCGTCAGCGTCCTCGACCAGTCGGAAGCGGACGAAGGCATGCATCTTGTGACTGTCGCGGCGGACGCTCTTGTCGAGTTCCTCCAGCTTGCGGACATCGAGGTCCGCCTTGTCCTCCATGATCCGCGGATTGGCCTGCAATCGCCAGAGCAAACGGTAGAGCAGCGCAAAGCGCTCGGGATCGGAATGGAGCGCAGCGTTTCGAGCCAGGCTGACGAAGCGGCGGTTGGCGCGCACCGGCGGGGCATCCTTCGGCGGCACCGGCATGCGGCGCTTCCCATGCGCGAACAGGTCGCCGCTACCGCCCGGTTCGACCCAGGCAATCCGGTCGGGCGGGACATCGCACTGGATCAGCCCACGCGCCCGCTCCCGCCAGAAGTCGAAATCGTCCGGCTCCGGCATGTGCACCACGTAATAAGTGCCGAGCTTCACGCCCGAGAGGCTGCGCGAGGACCTCATGCCGCGAACAGCTCCAGCTGCTCGGTCTTCGGCGCGAGCAGGCTGCGCAGGTCCGCGCGGTCGGTCAGCGTGATCGGGCGCCAGTCTACCGTACAGATGAATGGCCGCACCTTGGTGATCGATTGCGTCAGCAGCGCGACATCGTCGAGCCGCAGATTGCGATGGCGACGACTGGCGATGATCTTGTTCACCGCCTTTACGCCGAGGCCCGGCACGCGCAGCAATTGCTCGCGACTGGCACGGTTCACATCGAGCGGGAACTGCTCGCGAAACTTGAGAGCCCACGCGAGCTTGGGATCTATATCGAGCGGCAAGTTCCCGTCCGCCTCGGTCGCCTGCATCACCTCGGTCGGCTTGTAGCCATAGAAACGCATCAGCCAGTCCGACTGGTAAAGCCGATGCTCGCGGATCAGCGGCGGGCGCTTCAGCGGCAACACCGCGCTGGCATCGGGGATCGGCGAGAAAGCGCTGTAATAGACCCGGCGCAGGCGGAAATTGTCGTACAGCCGGCTCGCCTTGCCCACGATATCGGCATCACTCGCGGCATCGGCGCCGACGATCATCTGCGTCGATTGGCCCGCAGGCGCGAAACGCGGCGCGTGGCGGAAGCGTTTGCGGGCATCCTTTGCCTCGACGAGGTCGGCCTTCACCTTGCCCATCGCGCCTTCGATCTGGCGCGCATCCTTGTCGGGCGCGAGGCGGGTGAGGCCGCTGTCGGTCGGCAGTTCGACATTGATCGAGACGCGATCGGCATAGAGCCCCGCCTGATGGACGATCTCGGCATCGGCCTCGGGAATGGTTTTCAGGTGGATGTAGCCGCGAAAATCGTGTTCTTCCCGCAAGATGCGGGCGACTTCCACGATCTGCTCCATCGTGTGGTTCGAGCTCTTCACGATGCCCGACGACAGGAACAGCCCTTCGATATAATTGCGCCGGTAGAAGGCCAGCGTCAGGTCCACCACTTCCTGCGGCGTGAAGCGCGCACGCGCCACGTTCGAGCTCTTGCGATTGACGCAGTAATGGCAGTCGAACACGCAGTGATTGGTCAGCAGGATCTTGAGCAGGCTGATGCAGCGACCATCGGGCGCATAGGCGTGGCAGATGCCCATCCCCTCGGTCGAACCGATCCCCTTGCCGCCAAGACTGTTCTTCTTCGCCGTGCCGGACGACGCGCAAGACGCATCGTATTTCGCCGCGTCGGCGAGAATCTCGAGCTTTTGAAGGATGGTTTGCGACGCCATGCGTTCTTTATATGTTCTCTCTCGAATTTTTCCAACAGCAAAAATCTCGTTGTGCAAATCCGGCCACCAATATAGCGTGAAAACACGGACCGGGCCCCTCTGGCGAGCGCGATGCGCTCGTGATGTCGGACGTTGAGCGATCGCCCCTGGCGATAGAGCAAACCAGCGCCCGACCCACTCTTGTCTTCGGGCGCCAAAGGAGAGTGGTTATGATATCCCGTCGATCTATGCTTGGAGCAACGGGGGCTGCCAGCGCCGCCGCCTTGCTGGGCGGCAATTCTGCCTTGGCGCAGGATAATCCGGCAATGCCCGAACCTGCGCCGCCGGCTTCCGACCTCACCCCCGACCAGGCACTCGAACTATTGCGACGAGGCAACGAGCAGTTCCTTACCGGCGGCCGTACGAGCGTCTTGACCAGTTCCCAACGACGGCTCGATCTCGCCGCCGGGCAACAGCCTTTCGCTGCCTATGTAACATGCTCCGATAGCCGGGTGCCGCCCGAACTCCTGTTCGGTCGCGGACTGGGGGAGCTTTTCATCATTCGCAATGCCGGGAATACCGTGGACACGGTCGCCCTCGGGTCGATCGAATATGCCGTGGCGGTGCTGAATGTCCCCCTAGTGGTCGTGATGGGACACGAGAGTTGCGGTGCCGTAAAAGCGGCGACCGAAGTCGTGACGGACAACGCGACATTCCCGGGTTCCATCGGCCCCATGATCGAACCGATCATCCCCGCGGTCCTGTCTGTCCGTGACAAGGACGGCGATCTGCTCGACAATTCGGTGCGCGCCAACGTCAGCCGCGTCGTACGGCAACTTCGACAGCATACCGACCCCATCCTGCTCGAGCCACAGCGAGCTGGGAAACTGAAGGTCGTGGGCGCTTATTACGATCTCGACGACGGGCGAGTGGACTTCTTCGATCGCCCGTGAACGTGAGACCCGCCCGGCCCGGCGTCGGGCGGGTATCCTAAAGTTTATTTACCGTGTCGAAAAAGGTCGCAGTAACCAGAGCCCCCCGATGACGTTCGGTAAGGGGGCACCGCGTGGCGCTATTCCAGAGAAAACAGGTCGCGAGCCAATCCGAACGACGCACAAGTCGGCGGCATTTCGTCGACTGCCCTGCGTCGCTTCGCCTGCTTGGCGGCGAACGATGCGGTCGGTTGCGCGATCTGTCGCTCGACGGCGCATGTTTCGAGGCAGAGGACTTGCCGGCCAGCGGCATTTCCGGGCTGCTCGTCTGGGGTGATCAAGAACACTGGTGCAAGGTGGTATGGAGCCGCGCCGGTAGCTGCGGGCTGGTGTTCGAACGCAGCATTCCGCAAGCAGCCGTGGACGCCACGGTCCAGACGGTCGAAGTCGAGACCGGCCCGGTGGCGAATTTCAGCAACATACCCCTCGGCCAGAGGCGCTCGCGCCGCGCGTTTCTCGTATCGGAAGGCTAGGCGCACAGCCCCTGCAGGAACCAGTCCGGCGCTCCGCCCCGCCCGTCTCCGGCGATGCCCTGTCGATAGATCCAGTAGCGCCGCCCGCGCTCGTCCTCGATCCGGTAGTAATCGCGTAGGCGGACCGAACCACGCTCGCGCCACCATTCGGGTGCAATCCGCTCCGGCCCTTCGACCCGCGCGACTTCATGCACGCGGCCGCGCCAGCGAAAGCGCTGGGGGTAGCCGTCGGGCGAAGCATAGAGCACGGCGATCCGCTCCGGCGTGTCGAGCATCTTCAGCGGGCGGGCGTGGAATTCCAGCATTCCCTGCGTGGGCGGCTCGCGCTCCAGCGGCGGCTTCCAGCGCTGCGCGCGCTCCGGGATGTGGCTGGCGAAAGGCACCGGGCGGCTGACCGCTTTGGGGCCGAGCCGCACGGTGAGCCGGTCGATACAAGTCGCAAGCGAAGTGCCGGGGCTTTCCGCCTGTGCCTCGATATAGCCCTGCGCCAGCGCCAACGGCTCCGTCCAGCTGGCACGCACACGCAGCAGTTCGATGCCGAAGCCCGCCTCGATATCGTCGAGCCGCGCGGCGAACAGGCGGCAGATATGGGCGGGATCGCGCGTGGCGGCGGACATTTCCAGCCTGCGCACCGCAACCTCTCCATCGACTCGCCAGAGGCCCAGTTCCAACCGTCGCGCACCCAGCCCCTTGCTCTCGAGAAGCTGTGCCATGTCGCCCGCAAGATCGCTCACCACCTGGTCGAGCAGCGCGCGGTGGCGGATCGGCTCCATCAGGCGCCGCTGGGTGAACGGCGCGTGTTGCTCGATTACCGGGAGAAGCGGTTCGGGAATCCGCCCGAGCAGCTGGTCCAAGCGCAGTAGCGGGTTGGCCTCAGGCACCTTGCGCTTGCGGAACCGGCGCTGGAGCGCGTCGCGCCCGATGGTCGTGATGTCGCCGATCTGCTTAAGGCCAAGGCGGCGCAGGACCGTGAGCACATCGCTGCCAAGCCGCAGCGCCGCGACAGGCAGGTCGGCCAGCGCAGGCTCCAGTTCGCGGTCCACGATCGCCCCGGCGCGGCCGAAATGCGCCAGCGCCCAGGCCGCGCCTGCGGTGGGTGCGATGGCAGTGCGGATGGCGAGATCGCGCCGAGCGAACCCCGCACGCACGTCCTCGAGCAGCGCCTCCTCCCCGCCGAACAGGTGCGCGACGGCAGTCACGTCCACCAACAGACCGTCGGGTTCGTCTATCGCCGACCATGGCCCCCAGCGCCGGGCCCGGACGGCAAGCTGTTCGAGGAACGCCAGATCGCCCGCCGGATCGCTGGGCGCAGTGGCGATCTCCGGGCACAGCGTGCGGGCATCGGCCAGCATCATGCCCCGGCGCGCGCCGGCATCCGTGGCGATGCGATTGGCAGCCTCAATCCGCGGGCCGTGCGCGGTGTCGGCAATCAGCACCAGCGGCCCGCTATCGAGCGTGCCCCCGGCCTCCCGCGTGACGATCCGCCAGCGGTCGATCGCGAAAGCGGGCAGCCAGATCGCGAGGATGCGGCGGGACGACCCAAGGTCGCCGGAACGCGTGCTCATGCCTGCTGCGACAGCCGCCGCCGCTGAAGCCCCGCAGTCCAGTTGAGCGCGCCGGTATCATTGTCCGCCTGCCGTTCGCGCCGGGCTTTCAGTGTCCCGCCCTGCTCGTGCAGCAGCCATTCGCCCGGCGCATGCCCGCGCGCCCGGAACAGCTCGGCCCGCCAGACCGGCGCACCGGGAGCCTGCGCGTTCCACCGGGGCGCGTCGGAAGCGGCAGAGGTCACATCCCAGCGCATCCGGGCAGAGGACAGGTCTCGCGCCGCATCGAGCCGGACGAGGAACAGCGGCACGCCGTATTTCTCGCTCGCCAGCGTGAGGCGGCGCGAGGCAGTGAAATCGAGCGCCTTCGGATTGCCCGCGATCTCGCCCATGACCCAGGCGATGTCCCGGCAGCGGACGCCTTCTTCCAGCGCGAAGAGCGCATCCTGTGCGGTATCGGCGAGCACATGGATCAACCGGTCGCGCACTTCTTTGGGCAGACCTGCCTGGTAAGGACGCCCGGACAGCCGCGCCGCATCGCGTGTCTGCACCCACAGAACAGGCCGGGCGTCGGGCTCGGCGGGAGTCCCGGCGTGAGCATCGCCGCGAGGCAGGTTTCGCCAATCGTCGAGTGCCAGGGCCAGCGCCGTTCCCGCTCCAGCCGCTTCGTTCGGCGAGGCAAACACCTCGCTATGCAGCGCCGCCTTGCCCGCGGCTGCCAGCCCCGGCCGCCAGCGGGTACTGTTCCGCGCAGCAATGGCACCGGCATCGACGAGCGAGGCCAGCGGCAGTGAGGTGGTGGCGAAAGGCATGACGGAACGACTCATTTGTTCCTAATATGTTCCAACACAGATCGATTCGCAATCGGCTAGTTCGACCCTCTCGCCATCCCCCGGAACGCATCGCCTTTGCCGCTCGTTGGACAGACAAACGACCGAAAGGACCCCATATGAAATACGCCGAAGGCAATGCCGACGAACTCAAGACCAAATTCTGGAAGGCAATGGCCGATTCGCCTTTCGTCTTCCTCGAGCTCGACGGCCAGCCCGACACTGCCGTGCCGATGACCGCACAGCTCGACAAGGACGCGAACAGCTCGGTGTGGTTCTTCACACACAAGCACAGCGATTTCGCAAAGCTCGGTAATGCCACCGCGACCTTTGCCGGCAAGGGCCATGAAATGTTCGCGCGCTTCGGCGGCGCACTTGCTGTCGAAACCAGCAAGGAGCGTTTCGACCACTTCTGGAACAATTTCGTCGAAGCCTGGTACGACGGCGGCAAGGACGATCCGGACATCCTGTTCCTGCGCATGGACCTCGGCACCGCAGAAATCTGGAACGGCGATCTGGGCATGCTCAACACCGCCAAGATGGCGCTCGGCATGACCGTCCACGACGAAGCCGAAGAACAGCATGCCAAGAAGGTCGACCTCTAAGATCGACCGATAACGATAAAAAGAGTCGCAAAGGGCCGCTCCTTACTGGGCGGCCCTTTTTCGTTTTTCAGTCGCTCCGTAAGGCAGGATCGATCGGGATCATCCTCTCCTCGCCCGCGATATCGTCTACGACCTCTACGATCCCATGCGCCAAATGGCTCTTCCTGCGGCTGTATCCAAAATAGACCAGCAGGCCTATCGCCGACCACAACGGCAGTACGAGCATGGCTTCCAGCGGCAGGTTGAGAAAGAGAAATGCACAGCCTCCGATAGTGGCAGGGCCGACGAACCATAGCCTGGGCGTCCTGAAATCGCGTGGCCGATCCGGAGCCGTGCGCCGCAGAACCATCACGGCCACCGCGACCATCGCAAAGGCATAGAGCGTTCCGGCATTGGCAATATCGGCCAACTGCCCGACCGGAAAGAAAGCGGCACCCACGGCCACGATCGCACCGGTCAGGAGCGTGACGACGTGAGGCGTCTTCCAGCGCGGATGCACTCTCGACAAGCCTGCCGGAAGCAGCCCGTCGCGGCTCATCACGAAGAAAATGCGGGTCTGCGCGAACAGCAATACAAGGATCACCGATGGAAGCGCGAGAAAGGCTGCAATGCCGAGCAAGTTGCCGATACTCGAAAATCCGATCTGCCGCAGCACATGCGCCAGCGCCTCGTCCGAGCAGACGAGAGCGCTTGAATAAGCAGGAAGCGCGCACTGTCGGGCCAGCTCTTCCGAGCCTGCGGGAAACGGCACGCCGCCCGGCCCCATGATCGGTTGACCGCCGATCGTCCCGACCGCTCCGGCGGCGACGAGAATGTAGAAGACGGTGCAGAAGACCAGCGAACCGACCAGCCCGATCGGAACGTTGCGCTGCGGGTTCTTCGTTTCTTCCGCAGCGGTCGATACCGCGTCGAACCCGACATAGGCGAAGAAGATCGTCGCGGCTGCGCCGACCGCGCCCACACCCGTCCCGAACCCGCCGAAAACCCCCGCCGGCAAGAACGGATTGAACTTGTCCGGATCGAAATAGGCGCTCGTCAGGGTGAGGCCGATGAACGCCGTGAGCGCGGTGACCTTGATGGCGACCAGTGCCGCATTCACCTTGGCGCTCTCGCTCGTGCCGATCATCAATAGCCAGGTAACCAGCAAAGCGATTACCAGTGCCGGCAGGTTGATGAAGCCGCCCGGTTCCCCGCCTAGAGCAAGCGGACCCGCGGAGAGCCATTGCGGAAGGGATATGCCGAGGAACTCGTTCAGGATGGTGCCGGAGAAATACCCGGACCATCCGACCGACACCGCCGATGCGGCGATGGCGTATTCCAGGATCAGCGCCCAGCCCACGGTCCAGGCGAGCAGTTCACCCATCGTCGCATAGCTGTAGGTATAGGCCGATCCTGCAACCGGGATCATGGCGGCGATCTCCGCATAGCAAAGCGCGGCCACGATGCACACGGCACCGGCTATGACGAAAGCCAGCATCAGGCCCGGCCCCGCCTTCTGCGCGCCGGCGGCGGTGAGCACGAATATTCCGGTCCCGATGATGCATCCGATGCCGAACAGCATCAATTGCCACGCACCGAGCGATCGATGCAGTGACTTCTTCTCTGCCGCCGCGAGTATCGCGTCGAGCGGCTTCACCCTGTCGAGGATCATATGTGGCCAGCTGGCTCCACCGGCCCGCCGCGGGACACCCCCGCTCCGCCAGCCG
Organism: uncultured Erythrobacter sp.; assembly: GCA_947499095.1. Lineage (GTDB taxonomy): Bacteria > Pseudomonadota > Alphaproteobacteria > Sphingomonadales > Sphingomonadaceae > Qipengyuania. The sequence goes on along the minus strand of CANMMR010000002.1, from coordinate 397,136 downwards.
GAACGCCTCGATTACTCGCAAATATCGCGCCCGAAAAGCGCAATTGTGATCAGGCGCCGAGAATGCTGGGGAACAGCCCCGTCACCAGAATGATCGCCACTGCGATCGGGCAGAGCCAGGCAATCAGGAAACGCCAGATGCCGAATGCGAGGGGCGAAAGCCCAGTCGTGGTCCGCAGCAGGTTCGTGTCCGCTTTCCAGCCGATGAAGATCGAGGTCAGCAGCGCCCCGACCGGCAGCATCACCTTGCCGGTAAACCCGTCGACCGTATCGAGGATGTCGGTTTCCGCGAACAGCGACCAGAAGCCGAGCGGGCGGACGTCCGACCAGACGTTGTAGCCAAGCAGGCAGGCAATCCCGATCAGGAACGCGCCGCCGCCGAAGATCAGCGCCGACTTCTGGCGGCTCCAGCCGCGCTCTCCGATGCCCCACGCAGTCGGCACCTCCAGCAGCGAGATCGAACTTGTGACTGCCGCCACCAAGATCAGGACGAAGAACAGAAAACCGAACAGCGCCCCGGCAGGCATCGTCTGGAAAGCGAAGGGCAGTGTCTGGAAAACGAGCGTCGGGCCGGCCGCCGGGTCGAGACCGACGGCAAACACGATCGGGAAGATCATGAAGCCGGCGAGCAGCGCGACTGCAGTATCGGCCACTGCAATCAGGGCCGATGTCGAGCCGAGGCCGCTGCCTTCCTTGATGTACGATCCATACGTAATCAGCCCCGCAACGCCGAGCGATAGCGAGAAAAGCGCCTGCCCGAGCGCGGAGTTCATCACCTGCGGCGTCAGCTTCGACCAGTCGGGCGTGAACAGGAACGCCGCGGTCTCGGCGATATCGCCCTCGATCGCGCCATAGATTACCAGGCCCACCAGCAGCACGAAGAACATCGGCATCAGATAGGTCGCTGCCTTCTCGATGCCCGAGCTGACCCCGCGCGCGACGATGAACAGCGTCACACCCATGAAGGCGAAGTGCATAGCGAGGAGCAGGCCGGGGCTGGCGAACATGTCGCCCAGCCGTTGCTGGATCTGTGCCTGGTCCTCTCCCACCAGTGCGCCGCGGAACGGCTCGCCCGCCAAGATGGCATCGATGAGGTCACCGCCCATCACGCCGGCATAATACAGCACCCAGCCGGCAACGACCGAGTAGAAGGACACGATCAGGAACGCGGCAATCGCGCCGATCGCCCCGAACACCGCCCAGCTCGGCGACGATTGCGATTGCGCTGCAACCTTGCGGATGGACCCCACCGCATCGGTCTGCCCCACGCGCCCGATGAAGATTTCCGACAGTACCAGCGGCAGGCCGAGCAGGAAGACGCAGGCGATGTAGAAGAACACGAAGGCCCCACCCCCGCTTTCGCCCGCAAGGGTCGGGAACCGCCAGATATTGCCGAGACCGACTGCGGCCCCGACTGCGGCAAGGATGAAAGCTGTGCGCGAAGACCAGCCTTCGCCGGTCGAAGTGGTGGTGGCGACCATTGTCGTCGAATTCCTCTCTGAAGAGCGGCCCCTCAGCCGCACTTTCCCGTCGGCGCCCTTAGACACGTTATCGCTACCGATTCCAAGCGCCGCTTTGCCTTCCTTTCACGGCTTGCTAGGGGCAAACCCATGTCCACGACTTTCCAGCTCGACACTTCGACCAGCCGCGCCAATCCGACGCCCCAGCCGATGAAGCGCCTCACCGTGCCGAAAATCCGTGCGCACAAGCAGGACGGCAAGGTGGAGGAGCCGTTGGTCATGCTGACGGCCTACACCGCCCGGCAGGCGCAATTGCTCGATGCGCATTGCGATATTCTGCTGGTCGGCGACTCGCTGGCGCAGGTGATTTACGGGTTGCCGTCGACAATTCCCGTCACGCTGGACATGATGGCGAACCACGCGGCTGCCGTCGTGCGTGGAAGCTATCACGCGGTCGTCGTGGTCGACATGCCCTTCGGTTCTTACGAATCTTCCAAGGAGCAGGCCTTCGAAAGCGCGGCCTATCTCCTCAAGCAGTCCGGCGCGGCCGCGGTAAAGCTGGAGGGCGGTGAGCAGATGGCCGAGACCGTCGCCTTCCTCAACCAGCGCGGTATCCCTGTGATGGGGCATGTGGGCCTCACCCCGCAGGCGGTGAACGTGCTCGGCGGCTATATGGCGCGCGGGCGCAGCGATGCGGAAGCCGACAAAATCGTGACCGACGCGAAAGCGCTGGACGAGGCAGGTGCCTTCGCCATCGTCATCGAAGGCGTTGTGGAACCCATCGCGATCGAGGCCACCAAGGCCGTTTCCTGCCCCACCATCGGCATCGGCGCATCGGCCCAGTGCGACGGACAGGTTCTCGTGACCGAAGACATGCTCGGCATGTTCGAGCGTGTGCCACGCTTCGTAAAGAAATACGAAGCCATCGCCGACGTGATCGAAAAGACCGTGGCGCAATATGCCGAGGAAGTGCGCGAACGCAGCTTCCCCGGTCCCGACCAGACCTACCAGCCCAAGAGCTGATTACCGGAAACCTCGATGGAAACCCTGCTTCGCTATTACGCGTTCTCGCTCGGCTTTACGGCTGTCTGCCTCGGACTGGGGGCATGGTACGGCTATGCCAGCACCGGCACGATCACCGGCATGCTGTCGGTCTTGTGGATCGTGATCGTCCTGTCGATCCTCGAAGTTTCGCTCAGCTTCGACAATGCCGTCGTCAACGCCACGGTCCTGCGCGAGATGGACCCGGTTTGGCAGCAGCGCTTTCTAACCATCGGCATCCTCATCGCGGTGTTCGGCATGCGCATCGTGTTCCCGATCGCTATCGTGGCCATTGCCGCCAATGTCGGTCCGGTCGAAGCGGTCAGCCTCTCGCTCAACGATCCGGAGGAATACGAGCGGATCGTTGAAGGGGCCCACATCGGCATTGCCGGTTTCGGAGGCGCGTTCCTGGCGATGGTCGGCCTCGCCTTCTTTTTCGATCACGACAAGGACGTGCACTGGATTGGGGTGCTAGAACGGGCGATCAACAAGTTCTCCAATGTGCCGGCGGTGGAGATCGGCCTGGTCCTGACGCTCGTCTATTTCGTTTCGACCGCCCTGCCTGCTGCCGACAAGATCACCTTCCTCACCGCCGCTATCCTCGGACTGGTCACCTATATCGCAGTCCATGCGCTAGGCGCTATCATCGAGCAACGGGAGGCGCGCAAGAAGGCTGCGGGCGAGATCGTGCGCTCGGGCCTTGGCGGGTTTCTCTATCTGGAAGTGCTCGATGCGAGCTTCAGCTTCGACGGCGTGATCGGGGCGTTTGCCCTCTCTAACAACATGATCATCATCGCGCTGGGGCTTTCCGTGGGCGCGATGTTCGTCCGCTCGATGACCATCCACCTCGTGCGGCAGGGCACTTTGGCGCAATATCGCTATCTCGAACACGGCGCCTTCTGGGCAATCATCGTCCTGGGCATCATCATGCTGCTGTCGGCGCGCTATCACATTCCCGAAACGATCACCGGCCTGATCGGCGCCTTGCTGATCGGCGTCAGCTTCTGGTGGTCGGTACGCTACAACCGTCGCCATCCGGAAGACGCGATGCACTCAGCCGACTAGCGAGCGGCGCTGCCAGCACCAGCTGGAACAGGTGATAGAGAAGCAGGGGCAGGACGATGAAGCCCGCCGCTTCGGGCGGGAACAGGATCGTAGCAAGAGGGGCACCGACGGCGGCGCTCTTCTGCGCGCCGGAGAACAGGAAGGCGATCCGGTCCTCGCCCGCAAAGCCTGCCAGCTTGGCGGCCGTGTATGCGCCGCCATGGGCAAAGGCGAGAAATAGCGCGACGAAAGCCAGCAGGATGAGCCAGCCCGCGCCATCGACACGGCTCCAGATGCCCTGTTCGACCGCACCCGAGAAAGCGACATAGACAGCAATCGCGATCACGAAGCGATCGACCCAGGCGATCTTGCTTTTGATGCTCTCGATCAGTGGCGCCGCGGGTTTCTGGAATATCTGCCCCAAGGCAAACGGCAGCACGAGGATGCCGAGGATCTTGATCAGCACCTCGCTGCCCACCGCCCCCTCGCCACTTCCGCCGAGCGCAAGGAAGAGCGGCACGGATACGAACACTCCGAGGATGTTCAGGAGAGCGGCGCTGACCACGGCCAAGGCCACCGCTCCGCCCGCCAGCGCGGTGTAGGACGTCGCCGATTGCACGGTCGACGGGAGCACGCCGAGGTAGAGGAAGCCGAGGGCGATCAAGGCAGGCAGGTAAGCCTCTCCGACAAGCGACAGCGCCAGTCCGCCCAGTGCCATCGCGCCGAACACCCACACCACCAGCACCGCCTGATAGCGCCAGTGGGCGATGCCGCGCACGATCTCGCTTCGCGCGATGCGCAGGCCGTTCAGCAGGAACAGCAGGAACACGGCGCAATTTGCGACGATCTGCGCAATATCCCTGCCGCTGCCGGTCACCGGAACGATCGCCGCAAGCGCGGTAGCAAGCGCCAGCATGCGCAACATCGGGTCGGTCAGGATCGTGCGCAGCGCCATGCGCCGCCCCTGCCGCCACCGCTCCGTCTTGTCGAGGCCTCAGGCCGCGAGGAGCGAGTTCAACTTCGCCTGCAGATCGGCGCGCGCTGTATTCTGCTCCGGGGGAAGGGTCGCGATCAGCGCGGCAATCGCGCGCGGATTGAGCGGTTGCAGTTCGTGGGCTCGAAACGCAAAGTCCAGCGCCGCGTCTGCATCGCCCAGCTGACCGGCGACGATCCCTCTCGACGCAAGCACCCACGGCACGCGGGACTGGCCATGCGCCATTGCATGATCGAACAGTGTCGCCGCCGTCCGCCATTTGCCCTGCGCAGCATAGGCATCGGCCAGCAGCGCCGCCGCCTGTCCGTTCATCGGATTGGCTTGCAGATATTCCGCCAGCAGTTCGGCAGTTGCCTCGGGCGTTGCCTGGCTTCCTGCCAGCCTTAGCGTAAGCGGCCAGGGCTGCCTGATGTCGGCGGCTCGCACGTAGGCGTCTCTCGCCGCGCGGCGGTCACCGCTGGCAAGCTCGGCATCGCCGAGGATCGCATAGCCATCGGCCGATCCCGGAAACCGCCTGACGAAATCTTCTGCACTCCCCACTGCCGATCCGCGCGCCTGACCGAACAATACCGACCGCACGAAATCCCGCGTCTGCGCGCCACCGCCTCCGGTAGCGGTGAGCGTTTCGGTAGGCGTGTCACTCGGGAGGGGCGCAAATCCGTCCGGACCGAGTGCCGCAAGGTCGATGAACTGCGCCGCCCTTGCTCGCTGCTCGAGAGCCTCGTGAGCCCGTCCGACCAAAAGGCGTAAATGCGGCGACCCTGCGGGACCCAGCGCGCGGTCGGAAAACCGAAAGACCAGTTCCCGCTCGCTCCCGCTTTGCAAGAGCGCCGCCGCCAGCAATTCCACCGCGCGGACATTGTCGGGCTGGTCGAGCAACAGGCGATCAAGGGTCTGGGCCGCGCTTGCCGGATTGGCATTCTGCAAATCGACAATCGCCGACAGCATCAGCGCGGCAGGCACACCCTCGGTTTCCAGGCCGGAGCGTTGCAGCAATTCGCGCGCCAAGAGGAACTTGCCGCCACGCGCCGCGATCACCGCCTGGAGGTAGAGCCCTGTTTCGGACAGGACAGCCCCCTCGCCGCCTTCGCGCAGAACGGCAAGCGCATCGGCCGCCCTGCCCGCATCGCCGAGAGTGGCAGAATATTCGAGACGCAGGTCGAGGTCGTCCGGGTGCAGATCGAGCGCGCGCTCGAACCACTCGAGCGCGGGCACCATCCCCGATGCCTCCCGAATCAGCTGCCCGCGGAACAGCAGGGCGGCCTTGTTTTCGGGCGCAAGCGCCAAAGCCCTGTCGGCAGCTTTCACAGCCTCGACCTGCTCGCCGCCCAGAAAGCGCAGGCGACCGATATCTACCCAGAGGTCCGGGTTGTCCGGCGCGACCGCGTGGGATCGGTCGAACGCCTTCCCGGCCGCAGCTAGATCCCCACGCGCCATCTCCAGCCTGCCGAGCATGCGCCACCCAAGCGCTGCCGTATCGTCAGAGAACGATCCGGGTTCTAGCCACCGCGCCGCGCTTTCCAGGTCTCCCGACTGGAGCGCAGCTTCGCCAAGCAATGCGGCGACATCGGCACGGTCGGTTCCCTCCGATAGCTGGCGTTCGAGGATGATCCTCGCATCTTCGGGAAAGCCACGCGATATCTCGTATCTGGCCTTCTCGACAGGGTCTAGACGGTCCGGACCACCCTCGCATCCCGCCAAGCCGAGAAAACAGAACAAGACGGCGGCAACAGGCCGAAGGATGTCACGCCTGAAGATCATACTGCTTCAGGAGGTCGTACAAGGTCGGCCGGCTGATGCCGAGCAATTTCGCCGTATTCGAAATATTGCCCTCGCTGCGCGCCAACGCCTTACGGATCATCCGACGATCGGCCTGTTCGCGCGCCGATTTCAGGTTCAGCGCAAGATCGCTCTCGCCTTCATCGGTATTGCCGAGATCGAGATCTTCCGCGCCAACCAGCTTGCCATCGGCCATGATGACGGCGCGTTTTACACGATTTTCCAGTTCGCGGACGTTACCGGGCCAGTTCCAGCCATCGATTGCAGCCAACGCATCGGGCGCGAACCCCTTGACCTGCGGGTTCATTTCCGCAGCGAACCGAGCAAGGAATGTCTTCGACAGCAGCACCGCATCGCCCGGCCGCTCTGCCAAGGTCGGGACTTTGACGACGATCTCGGCAAGGCGATAGAACAGATCCTCGCGGAAGGTCCCCTCCCCGATCATCGCCTCGAGATCCTGATGGGTTGCACACACGATCCGCGTATCGACCGGGATCGGCTTGCGACCGCCGATACGCTCGATCGTGCGTTCCTGCAGGAAGCGTAGCAGCTTCACCTGCAGAGGCAGCGGAATATCGCCCACCTCGTCGAGGAACAGCGTCCCGCCGTCGGCGAGCTCGATCTTTCCCTCGGTCGTCTTGACCGCCCCGGTGAAAGCGCCCTTCTCATGACCGAACAGCTCGCTTTCGAGCAGGTTCTCCGGGATCGCCGCGCAATTGATGGCGATGAACGCGCGTGACTTGCGATCGCTCGTCTCGTGCACAGCCTTGGCTAACAGCTCCTTGCCCGTTCCGCTTGCGCCGAGCAGCATGACGGAGACGTTCGTCGGAGCAACGCGCTCGATCGTACGGGCGACCTTGGCCATTTCCGGCGTAGCAGTCACCAGCGAGCCCAGCACGGTCCGGTCCTCGCCGACCTTCTCCGACAGACGCCGGTTCTCCTGCTCGATGCGATGCAGGCGCAGAGCCCTATCAACGATGAGGCCAAGCGTGTCGATATCGACCGGCTTCTGGTAGAAATCATAGGCCCCGCGCTCGACCGCCTGAAGCGCGCTTTCCCGTGCCCCATGACCGGACGCGACGATCACTTTGGTGTCGGGCTTCATCGCCATGATCGCATCGAGCACGGCGAAGCCTTCGGTGGTGCCGTCCGGATCGGGCGGGAGTCCCAGGTCCAGCGTGACGACTTCCGGCTCCTCCGCTCGCATGGCGGCCAGAGCGGCTTCGCGCGTTCCAGCGATCACGACCTCGTAATCGTCATAGGCCCATTTGAGCTGGGCCTGCAGCCCGTCGTCGTCTTCGACAATCAGCAGCTTGGGCTTGTCGCCTGCCATCATGCGTCCTCGTATTTAGGTTTGTCAGGTGCCTGCCCGACCAGATGTTTGGTAGCCTGCAACGGCAGGGTGACGGTGAAGCGGGAGCCGATGCCTTCGCGGGATTCCGCATCGAGCCGCCCGCCCATTCCGCGGATCGTCTCGCGCGCCTCGAACGCGCCGATGCCGAAGCCGCCTTCCTTGGACGAGACGAAAGGCTTGAATAGCCCATTGCGCAGGAACGTCGGAGACATGCCGCGGCCATGGTCGATCACGTGCAGCTTGCCGCTGACACCGTCGGTGTAGACTTCGAGCACGACTGAACTCTCGGTGCCGCTGGCATCGATCGCATTCTGTACGAGATGGACCAGTGCTTGCTCGAGCCCCTCCTCGTCGCCCAGCACGAGGGCGCTTTCGGCCCGCAGAAGCGATACGGAATGAATGGTCGAAAAGCGATCGACCACGCGCCGCGCCGCACACGCCAAGTCGAAGGGCGAAAGCGCGCCTTTGTCCTTCGTCCCGTAACGCCCGAGCCGCGCGAGCAGCGTGTTCAGCTTGTCCGCGCTGTTACGTAGCGTGACCAGCATGTCGGCACGGAATTCCGGTTTGTCCGCGTGCTTTTCTGCATTGCGGAGGAGCAGCGACATCTGGCTCGACAGGTTCTTGATGTCATGCATCACGAAAGCCATGCGGCGGTTGAATTCGTCGAATCGCCCCGCCTCGATCAACGCTGCCTGCCCGGCCTGCTCCGCCAGATAGCTCGCCAACTGACGGCTCACCACGGTCAGGAGGTCGAAATCCTCCCAGTCTAGCTTGCGTGTGACGAGGGGCCGCGCGAGAATGGCGAGCCCGACCAGGCGATCGAAGTGCAGCAGCGGAACCGCGGCCCAAGCCGTCTGGTCGTCACGCAGCCAGTCGGGGATCAAGTCGCGCTCGCCGTAATGATCGACTCCAGCGCGCACTTCGTCGAAATCGACGATGAGTTCCTTCTGCTCCAGCAATCCTGCGAGCGTGGAGGGGAGCGTCGGAGGCGGCATTTCGTCCTCACGCCAACGCCAGTCCGCCGCCAGTTCCAGCGCGCCATCGTCATCGGTCAGAAACAACATTCCGGAAGGGCTGTCGGTAATATCGGCCAGCGCCTTGATCGCACGCTCCGGAAGGCTGGTCTCGTCAAAACCCGTGCGACCGATCGTGTTCGTGAACCTGATCCACTCGTTACGGTAGTCGTAACGGTGCTTGAAGAGGTGCTTGACCGCCGTCACCCGCAGCCACCCCCTGAGCTGTGCCGAAGGCAGCCAAATCACTGCCAGCGCGCCCGCTGCGATTAAAACGCCCACCTGCACAAGCCGGGCGAGGTCGCCGGCGAGCATGTCCAGCCAGCGGGCAAGGCCCAACATCAGAGTTAGATAGGCGCCGATGACCAGCAGGGAGAGGAAGCGGAACGCAACCGCGCGCGAGGGTCTGAACTCCAGCCCGGCAGCGGCGCGAGCGAACCCGAGTGCAAATGGTATGGCTACAATCCCCGCCGCCAGACCGCGCAGCGCGGACAACTCGACCGGCACCGATCCGAGAATATATGCGACGGTGTAATAATTGAGATCGAAGGCCCACAGGCCGGCCAGCGCGGCCGCGTTCCATCGCAGGAGTTGGCGGGACGAGGCTGCGGCTCCGACGTAGAGATTGTGCACCAGCACCAGCGCGCCCACTGCAACAAGGATGCGGAACAGCGTGGCAGTTTCGAAGGTGAGCGAGACGAGCTGCGGTGTCACCGCATAGCGATGCGCGATAAGCAGCAGGACGAACTGTGACGCTTCGACGAAGCACAGCGCGGCCAGCGCCGGACGCACGATGCGCAAGGTTTCATCCCGGCCGTCGTTGGCGAAATGGCGGAACAGGACGAACAGCCAGGCGAAATTGCGTGCGATCTCGGTGAGTTCGACGATCGCGCGGTCGGGTTCGAAACTCGCTGCCGCGAAGCACCAGTTCGCGGTCAGCGCCAAAGCTACGATGGCGGGCGTCCTGTCGTTACGGCTGGTGTCGCCCTTGGTTGCCAACCAGATCGCACAGATCGCGCAGACGATCGCGCCGATCGTGTAGGTGATGTAGGAAGCGGTGCTCGCCCAAGCCATCAGCGCGCACCATGCGGCCAGATGATCACCCGCGCCGTTTGCAGCAGGATCAGCAGGTCGAGGAAGGGCGTGTAGTTCTTGGCGTAATAAAGATCGTATTCCAGCTTTTCCCGCGCATCCTCGATGCTCGCACCATAGGGGAAGTTGATCTGCGCCCAGCCCGTGATGCCGGGCTTCACCTCGTGCCGTTCTGCATAATATGGCAGTTCGCGCTCGAGCTCCTCGACAAAGGTCGGCACCTCGGGACGCGGCCCGACGAAGCTCATGTGACCCCTGAGGACCGACCAGAGCTGCGGCAGTTCGTCGATCCTGAGCTTGCGAATTATGCGACCCACGCGGGTGATCCGTGGATCGTCCTCTTCGGCCCACTTCGCGCCGCCCGCTTCAGCGTCCGTCCGCATTGAGCGCAGCTTCACGATCTGGAACTCCTGCCCGTACAGCCCTACGCGGGCCTGGCGGAAGAAGACCGGACCCTCACTGTCCAGCTTCACGGCCAGACCGAAAATCGCGATCAGCGGCAGCCCGACGATCAGGATCAGCAGGCTGCTCACGATGTCGAAAACGCGCTTGCCCGCGGCGGAGATGCGCCGCCCGGCCGAGAAGCCGTCGGAGAAGATGAGCCAGCTCGGATTGAGCGTATCGAGATCCACACGGCCGGTCTCGCGCTCCAGAAAGCTGGAGAAGTCGTTGATCGGCACGCCTTTCGTTTTGACGCGGAGAAGGTCCTTGAGGGGCAGCGCGTTGCGCCGCTCCTGCAGGGCCAAAACCACTTCCCCCGCCCCGATCCGCTCGACAAAATGCCCGAGGTCACCGATCGCCGAGCGTTCTACGGCCCCGCGGACCACCGGTGGGCAGTCCCCCATGTCGACGAAGTTTAGGGGTGTGAAGCCGGAACCCTCGGCCTGCGCAAGCCGCTGAAGACGTGCGGCCCGTTCGCCCGCTCCAAGCACTAGAATCCGGCGGCGAAAGGTTTCGGATCCGAGCATGCCGGTCGCAAGCAGGCGATTGCCCACCAGCGCGACCATCGCAATGGCCATCGCGTAAAGCAGTACGGAGCGCCAGAAAGCGGCGCCCGGGACGAAGAAATTGATGAGCGAGATGCCGAGCACGCCCAGGCTTACGGCCACCAACAATCGCGCCGTGCCGAACCGGATCGAGCGCAGCGCTTCGGGGCTGTAGCCGCCGACGGCGATGATCGCGAGCCAGACAACCAAGGCAAAACCGCCCAATTCCGGCAGCCTGTCCCATAGCGGACCATTGCTCGATCCTATCTGGCTCACGCGCAGACGCCACGCCGCTTCGCCCGCCGCCGCGAGCAGCAGCAGGTCCACGAGGCACAGTAGCACCACGTTGTAAGGAAAGTAATGCTTGAAGACGCGGATCATCCGGTCGCGCTCGCGAAATTGCTGGTGTCGGAAATCTTGACTAGCAGAGAGGGATGAACCGTCGGTAAACTTTACACAATAGTGAGCGCACACAGAAAAGGCGGCGCGAGAAAGCCGCGCCGCCTTTCCGGATTGCGTCGATAGGTTACTGCTGGACGGCGTCCGAAACGGCGTCGCCGGCGTTCTGCGCGGCATCGCCGACTTGGCCCGCAGCTTCGCCGACCTCGCCGGCCGCATCGGCGACCGCATTGTCCTTGGCGACTTCGGCACCGCTCATCTGTGTGAACACGATCACGCCTACGATGGCCACGACGGCGAGCAGGATCAGCAGACCCCAGCTTGCGCCGCCGCTCTTGCGCGGCTCATTGTCGGTGACGACAGTGTGAGTCGTATGGGTATTGCCCGAGGGGGTGGTGGTCTCGGTGATACGTTCTTCGGTCATGAGCTTATGCTCCCTGAGAGACTTTCATTGGCGACCGAACGCTCCATCGCAAAATCCGGTTCCGCAGGGGATGCAGTTTGATGGTTAATCGCTCGCAAACTCGAACGGGGTGACGCCGCGCCTGATCGTGTCGAAGGACAGCGCTCGCCCCCGCGGAGGCAAGGATCGCTGGGTGCATTGCTTCCTGTGACAATTGGCGCACCCCGGCCCGATCCGCTGGGCATCCTGGGAGCGGAGAGAAATACCCCTGGCCTGTGCGAGTTCCTCCGCAAGCACGGCCTCGATACCCAGAGCGATGACGAAGTGTGCCTCGCCCGGCGCACCGCTTCCCTCGACAGTGCGCGCCAGTGTGAGCCATCCGCCTTCCCGCTCACCCGCAACATCGAGGGCGACGAATTGGACCTGCAATTCTCCGGAGCGCTCGAAAGCGCGATGGGCATGCCAAAGCGGGCAACTCGTATCGGAATTTATGAACCGCGCGGTGCTCGCGCCGGTGAAAGTCTTCGAGAATTGTCCAGCCCGATCGATCCTCACCATGAAGAAGGGCAGGCCGCGCTGGCCGACGCGCTGGAGCGTCGTCAGACGATGCGCGAGCTGCTCGAAACTAACGCCGAAGCGCCTTTCGAGGACGGGCAAGTCGTACCCCGTGGCCTCGCACGCCCGCAGGAAGCGGCTGTAAGGCATCAATAACGCTGCTGCGAAATAGCCCGTCAGGTGCCGTGAAAAGAGCGCTCGCGCCGCGTCATCATCGAACTTCGCGCCTTTCGCGATGGAATCGATCGCTTCGCGATATTCGAGCTGGGCGAGTTGCAGGGCGAGCTGGAAATTGCGCGACGCATGGCTGAGCATTTCCGACAATTGCACCTGCCGCGCATGGAGATCGAGCCTCCGAAGGCTGTCCGGCATGACCTCGCGCGGCAGGATACGCACCGAAAGCTGGTGCCGCTCGCGCAGCCGCTCGGTCAGGGCAAGGCCGATGTCGCCGCGGGAGAGGCGCATTTCGTCCGCAAGCTCCTCGGCTGCGAGATCGAGATCGGCGAAATGATTGCGCCATTTCTCGATCTCGCGACGCGAAGCGACCAGGGGACCATCGTCGGTCGCGATTGCCGATCCAGCATTGTCGTACAGCCGGGCGAAGGCAGCGGCCGCCTGCGGGGCAGCAGAGAGAAATTCCTGCAACTCGTCACGGTCTATCCCGAGATCGGCAAATCGCTCGTCGGCAAAGCGGCGCGACAAGCCATCGAGACCGCCGATCGCCTCGTCCTCTTTTAGATTGCGCGGGTCGAAGTCGAACTGCTCGACCAGCTGCATTACCACGCGCGCGCTGACCGGTCGCTGGTTGCGCTCGATGAGGTTCAGATAGCTCGGCGAGATGTCGAGCCGGGCCGCGGTGGCGGCTTGCGTGAGCCCTTCCCGCTTGCGGAGCCGTCGTATGGCAGGACCTGCGAACAATGCCTCGTCAGCCACGGATGTCACTTTCTTTACATGTTTACACAGAAGCGTGCCCCAAAACTGTGAATAAGACAAGAAAGTTTGTAAATTTTCCTATCGCAGATAGCGTGTCTCCTCCATCTCGTGCTCAAGGCGATCCCGCCAGACGCATTCTTAGGAGAACACCCGTGACCTACCAGGCCCGGATCAAGGAACTGAACGAAACCATCGCTGCCAATGGCGCACCCTGGGGCGCTATCGACGCCGAGAGCGCTGCGCGCATGGTCGTGCAAAACCGCTTCCGCACCGGGCTCGATATCGCGAAATACACCGCGAAGATCATGCGCGAGGACATGGAAGCCTATGACCGCGATCCGGCGAATTACACGCAATCGCTCGGCACCTGGCACGGTTTCATCGCCCAGCAGAAGATGATCTCGATCAAGAAGCATTTCGGCAGCACCAAGCGCCGTTACCTCTACCTCTCGGGCTGGATGGTCGCCGCGCTGCGCAGCGACTTCGGTCCCCTGCCCGACCAGTCGATGCACGAGAAGACCAGCGTGCCCGCCCTGATCGAGGAACTCTACACCTTCCTCAAGCAGGCCGATGCCCGCGAACTCGGCGGCATGTTCCGCGATCTCGATACCGCTCGCGAGAACGGTGACGAAGTCGAAGCCCAGCGCCTGCAGAAAGCGATCGACGACCATGAAACCCATGTCGTGCCGATTATTGCCGACATCGATGCCGGTTTCGGCAATGCCGAGGCGACCTATTTGCTCGCCAAGAAAATGATCGAAGCGGGTGCCTGCGCGCTCCAGATCGAAAACCAGGTGTCGGACGAGAAGCAGTGCGGCCACCAGGATGGCAAGGTCACCGTGCCGCATGAGGAATTTCATCAGAAAATCCGTGCGATCCGCTATGCCTTCCTCGAGCTCGGCATTCCCGAAGGCATTATCGTTGCCCGTACCGACAGCCTCGGCGCTGGCCTCACCAAATCGATTGCCTATTCGCAAGAGCCGGGCGACCTTGGCGACAAGTATAACAGCTTCCTCGATTGCGACGAAGTGGACGCGGCCGACATCAAGAACGGCCAGGTGTTCATCAGCCGCGATGGCAAGCTGCTTGCTCCAAAGCGTTTGCCTAGCAATCTCTACCAGTTCCGCCAGGGCACCGGCGAAGATCGCTGCGTGCTCGATTGCATCACCGCTCTGGAAGCGGGCGCCGACCTCTTGTGGATCGAAACCGAGAAGCCGCATGTCGAGCAGATCGCCGGCATGGTCGATCGGGTGCGCGAAGTAATCCCGAATGCCAAGCTGGTCTACAACAACTCGCCGAGCTTCAACTGGACGCTGAACTTCCGTCAGCAAGTGTATGATGCATGGGCAGAAGCCGGCAAGGATGTCAGCGCGTTCGACCGCGACAAGCTGATGAGCGTCGATTACGACGGCACCGAACTGGCCGCCGAGGCCGACGAGAAGATCCGCACCTTCCAGGCCGATGCTGCGAAGCGCGCAGGCATCTTCCACCACCTCATCACCCTGCCGACCTATCACACCGCCGCGCTGAGCACCGACAACCTCGCGAAGGAATACTTCGGGGAACAGGCGATGCTCGGATACGTCAAGAACGTACAGCGCGAGGAAATCCGCCAGGGTATCGCTTGCGTCAAGCACCAGAACATGGCCGGATCCGACATCGGGGACGACCACAAGGAATACTTTGCCGGCGAGGCAGCCCTGAAGGCCGGCGGCAAGGACAACACCATGAACCAGTTTGCCGCTGCCTGAGGAGCGAGAGGATGACGACCATGACCGAAGACACCCCCAAAACGGAACCCGGCCGTGCCCGCGCCCTGTTCTCGACCGCCGACTTTCGCCTGCTGCGCACCGCGCTTACGGCCTATGCCCGGCAGATCGAGGATCGCGAGGAGCTGGCAAAGATCAACGCACTGCATCACCGGCTGGGCACCTATGTGCCGTCCGATGGCTGACAGGCCCTAACCTGACAATCGATTCTCCTGGGGAGGAGAATACGGCCGTCGGAGCGACCCCAAACGCTCCGGCGGCCACACTTTTTGCGGGAGCTATCGGCTTAGCCGCCGTTGCGCGGCATCAGGTCGAGCGCCGCACTGGCCAACGCTTCGGCGCCGGTGGCGATCACCTTCTCCGCATCGGGCGCCCAGAAGGGCGAATGCAGCGAAGGCAGCGGCGTGCCGTCCTGTTCCAGCGCATCGAGCATCGGCTGCGGGGTGCCGCTGATCCAGAAGATCATGCTGTCGACATTCTCCGGATCGGCGCGGCGGAATTGGCTGAAATCCTCGCCGCCCATGACCGGTGGCCATTCCATCACCCGCTCCTCGCCGAAACGCGCCTTGAAGGCAGCCGCCATCTCGTTGCTGAAATCGACATCGTTGAAGGTCGAGGGCGTATAGGTATCCTCGACCGCGATGTCGGGCATCAGATTTTCGGGCAGACCGGCGGTGATCGCCTCTCCGCGAACAACGCGGCGGATCCCGTCGAGCAGCAGCTTGCGGCTCTCGTCCGAATAGCTGCGAACGGTGAGCTGCAGCTTGGCTTCGTCGGAAATAATGTTGTGCTTGGCGCCTGCGTGGAAGCTGCCCACGGTGATGACGGCTGGATCGAGCGGCGAGGAATTGCGGCTCACCACCGTCTGCAATTTCATCACGATCGCGCTGGCGAGCACCACCGGATCGACCGTCGTGTGCGGATAGGCGCCATGCCCGCCGATCCCCTTGACCGTGATATCGACGCTGTCGACATTGGCGAGCGCGAAGCCGGGCGTGTAGCCGATCGTGCCGGCAGGCGCGGGCGCGGCGGCATCGTGGAAAGCCAGTGCATAGTCCGGCTTGGGGAAGCGGGTGTAGAGCCCGTCTTCGATCATCGCCAGTGCACCCAGGCCCAGCTCTTCCGCCGGTTGCAGGATCATCACAAGCGTGCCTTGCCATTCGTCCTTGCGCTCGGCCAGAAGCTGCGCCGCGCCGATGAAGCCCGCCATATGCGTGTCATGACCGCAGGCGTGCATCACGCCGGTCGTGACGCCGCTTGCAGGAGTGGCAGTGACCGTGCTGGCGTAAGGCAGTCCGGTCTGTTCGACGACGGGTAGCCCGTCCATGTCGGCGCGCAGCATGACGGTCGGACCTTTGCCATTCCGGATGACCGAAACCACGCCGGTCCGGCCCACGCCCTCCGTGACCTCGAACCCGAGCGCCTTCATGCGCTTCGCCAGTTTCGCCGCCGTCTCGTGTTCCTCGAAGCTGAGTTCGGGATTGGCGTGCAAGTCGCGGTAGAGGTCCATCAGCTGCGGCATATCGGCCTGCAAATCGGCGCGAAGATCGTCGGCCTGCGCCGGACTTGCGACAGCGATCGCGAGAGCCGCAATCGATGCTGAGGTGAATTTGCGCACTATCTTCTCCCTAAATGCGTTTTTCCGCGGTCAGCCCAAGCGTCTGCAATCGGCCTAAAGCCCGTACGTCAGCACAAGCATGAACGACAAGGCGGCTACCATGATCAAAACCAGCGGAACGCCCGTGCGAACGTAGTCCTTAAACTCGTAGGAACCCTCGGCCATGATCAGCATGTTTGTCTGGTAGGCGATCGGCGTTGCGTAGCAGAGATTGCAGCCGAAGAGCACGGCAAGCACCAGCGGCTCCGCCGGCAGGCCAAGCTTGGTTGCGATGGCGAAGGCGATGGGCGTGCCGACAGTGGCTGCCGTGGCATTGGATGCAAAATTCGTGAGAAACGTCATAGCCAGCATGATCGCTGCCAGCGCCGCGGCGGGCGAGAGATAGTCGAGCCCCACCGCCATGACCGTGCCGATCCAGTCGGCGGCCCCGCTGTCGAGGATGATCCGGCCCAGAGCGATACTGGCGGCAATCAGCACGATGACGCTGCCCGACAGACCGCGCCCGACACGGTCGAACTTCACGCAGCCGGTGACGAACATGAGGATCGCCCCGGCGAGCGCGGCGATCGCGATCGGAATAAGTCCGATCGAGGCGAACACCAGAGAGCCCCCCATGATCCCTGCGGCCAGCGTCGCCTTGGAGCGCCGGGGCAGTTCCCGTATCCCCTCGAGCTGCAGCAGGCTGTCCGAGCGCGCGAAGTGCTCCATGTCGTCGGGTAGACCCATGACCAGCAGCACGTCGCCCTCGGCGAAACGATGATCCCCGCCCTCGGAAAATTTCTCCTTCTCGCCGACGATGCGGTCCGGGCGGTGAGTTCCGATGACAGCGACCCCGTATAGATCGGCGATCCCGGAGCTAGGCAGCGATCGTCCGATCAGGCGCGAATCCGCCGTCACGATCATTTCCACGACGGCGATGTCGATCCCGGTTTCGTTGGAACGGCGCCGGATGCGGTCGATCACCCAGCTGGGGGCGGCATCGCCGCGCAAGGTGGCCATCGCTTCCTCGATAGCCTCATGCGTACCGGTCATCCGCAAGCGGTGCTGCGGGCGTAGTAGTCCCACCGGAACGTCGTGGAACTCGATGCCCGCTGGAAGGCGGGAGGACACTTCGGATAGTTCGCGACCATTCAGCACGGAGTCTTCGGTCACCCGCAACCGGGTCTCGAACAAGCGATGCGAATGGACCGACTCCACGCGGTTGTCCCCGAGCAAGCGAGGCATCACGATCCACACGAAGGGCAGTGCGACCAGTGAAGCAATCAGCACGATCGGCGTGAAATGGAAGACGCCCATCTCCGGCATGCCGAGATCGACTGCGATCGACACTACGAGAATGTTCGTCGAGGTTCCGATGGTTGTCGCCATGCCGCCCATGAGCGAAGCGGCATTGAGCGGGATCAACGTCTTTGATGCCGCCATCGCGCCGCGCATCGCCAGCTGGACGAAAATTGGCATAAGCAAGACGAGGACGGGGGTGTTGTTGACCCCCATCGACAGCAGGAATGTCACGACCAGCGAGAACAGCAGGCCAAGCTGGAGATTGACCTTGAACAACCGCTCGAGGAAGCGGGCTGCCGGTTCCAGAGCGCCGGTTACCACGAGCCCTCGGCCCATGATCATCAGCGCGCAGATCGTTATCAGTGCGTAATGGCCGAAGCCCGAAAATGCGAGCGCCAGACCGTCGGTCGGCTGGGTCTCGGGGAGCGGGAAGAAGTACAGGCCGACCGCAATAACGGCGATGGTCAGGAGCGAGATGATCTCGACCGACATCCGCCCGCGGGCGAAAGCGACGAACATCCAGATCGTAACGACCATGGCCGCGATCGCATGGTATGAAGGCATCCCGATCATCCGGCCGAGGCAATCCCACCCCTAAGCCCGGATGACAAGGATTTTCGCGAAGTCAGAAGCTTGCCTCGTCCGCGCCCGACAGGTTTTCGACGACAAACAGGACAATGCTCAGCAAACGGATTGGTGCGCGATCGGTATCGACCATGGGATCAGGTCTTTCGGAGGTCCGCGGCGCGATGCCGCCCTGACTGCTATTCGCTGAAAGCATGCGAAAGGATGTGTGAAAGGTTACACCGCAGCGCGCAGAAAGCCTGGTACCCCTGGCCGGACTCGAACCGGCACTTCAAAGAAACTCGATTTTGAGTCGAGCGCGTCTACCAATTCCGCCACAGGGGCACTGTGCGGGCAAGAGCGCGGCGGATAGCTTGGGGGCGCAGGCGATACAAGCGCCGAAATCGCTTGGTTCAGAAATCCCATCCGATCGCAACATGGGCTAGTCCCGGCAATCCTTTGCGGGGTTTTCCGAGAGCGCCGGCAGTCAGGACCGGGCCGTCTTTGGCCAGGGACAAGGTTACAACCGGCGGATCCCAAGCGATGACGCGGGTGTCGGTACCTCTAGGGAGAAGCGGTTCGTCCTGCATAACATGCCAAGCGCCCACGCGATCAGGTACGGCAAGATCGAACGTCGAATCCAACGTAAGATTTTCGGCTTTACTCTTGATCTGCGCGGGCTCACCTGGATCGGCGGCAACCGGAATGGCGTAGGCCACGCACGAGAACGCAATTCCGATAGCGAGTTTCACCTGCGACCAACCTTTCCTTATGAAGGAAGGACGCTCGGCAGGTTTGGTTAGTTCCCGATCTGAAAGTGATGCAAAGCGCTCGCTTGCCGAGAACCGGTACTGGCTGGAAGCTACTTGAGCGCCGAGACAAGCAATTTGTGCAGCTTCGAATGCAACGCATCGTTCGCTGCGAGGATCTGCTCGTCATGTACCGGCTTAGAGCGACCGCGATAGTCGGTCATGAACCCACCAGCCTCACGCACCAGCAAGCCGCCGGCAGCTGTGTCCCACGGGCTCAGGCTGCTCTCCCAGAAGCCGTCGAAGCGGCCGGCGGCGACCCAGGCGAGGTCCAGCGAGGCGGCCCCGAAGCGCCGGATACCTGCGACGTTCGGCCCGATCGCGCCATAGATGCGCGACCATTCGTCGAAATTGCCGACGCCTTGGAAGGGGATGCCGGTCGCGATTAACGCGTCGGACAGGTTCCGGCGGGAGGATACCCGCAACCGGCCATCGTGCAGCCACGCACCGCGCGATTTTTCAGCCCAGAAGGTCTCGTCCGTGATCGGCTGGTAGACGACGGCTGCCGTGACATCGCCCCATCCTCCACCGCCGAGCTTGGGCTCTTGCGCCGCGATCGAGATGGCGAAATGCGGGATTCCGTGGAGGAAGTTGCTGGTGCCGTCGAGCGGATCGATGATCCAGCGCGGCTGGTCGGGCGCGCCTTCGATCGTGCCGGCTTCCTCCAGAACGAAACCCCAGTCGGGCCGCGCCTGTTTGAGCTCGTCGTACAGCGTGCGTTCTGCGCGAATATCGGCTTTGGACACGAAATCGGCAGGCCCTTTGCGGCTCACCTGCAGATGCTCGATTTCACCGAAGTCGCGGCGCAGGCGGCCACCCGCCTTGCGCGCGGCCTTTTCCATCACGCGGATCAGTCCCGACAATGCGGCCATGGTAACTCTCTTATTCGGTAAGGACGCGGATCGAGCGCGCCTGGAGATGGATGTCGCCCCATTCGGAGCGCATGTCGAAGCGCGAGCCTTCGATGCTGAATTCGGTGATATCGAAGCGTTTCTTGCCGTCGACTCCGCTTTCGGGGCGATCGAGCGTCAGCTTGGAAATCCCGGCGAATTTCAGCATTCCGGGATGGAAGCAGCAATCTTCGCCCTCGCCCGGCTCTTCGTAGTCCGCATGAGCGGGATCGAGGCAGAAATCCATCTCCAGCACCAGCTCGTCGTCATTGATGATCACGCCCAAAAGGACGCTTTTCTCGATGTCGATATTCTCGAACCTGCTGGCAATGGATTTACCCATGACGCGCGTTTCCTAGCTGGCTTTGCCGACGTAGCTCTGTTCGTAGACGTCGACCACGATGCGCGTGCCACTCTCGATATGCGGCGGCACCATTATCCGAACGCCGTTGTCGAGCACGGCGGGCTTGTAGCTGGACGAGGCGGTCTGTCCTTTCACCACGGCGTCGGCCTCGACGATCTCGGCTTCGACCTGCTGCGGCAGCTCAACCGAGATCGGCTTTTCTTCCCACAGTTCCAGCTTCACCTGCATGCCGTCCTGCAGGAACGGGCGGGCATCGCCCAGCAGGTCGCTCGGCAGGTTGATCTGCTCGTAGGTGTTCTGGTCCATGAAAACGAGCATGTCGCCGTCCTCGTAAAGGAACTGGTAGTCCTGCGTATCGAGCCGCACTTTTTCGACCGTGTCGGCGCTGCGGAAGCGGACATTGGTCTTGCGGCCGTCCTGCAGGTTTTTCATTTCCACCTGCATGTAGGCGCCGCCCTTGCCGGGCTGGGTGTGCTGGATCTTGGCGACCTTCCAGATGCCGCCTTCGTATTCGATGATGTTGCCAGGACGAATGTCCACGCCGCTGATCTTCATGGGGAAGCTACCTTCGACTTGTAAAAGAGCCGGCCACCATTGCTGCGATGACCTCGTGCGCCGCGCGCCTTAGCCGAGTGGACGCACGCGGGCAAGGCGAGTGGAGTTTCAGTCGATATGTGCTATGTAGCTCATGGACGGATCGTATGAGATTTAAAGCACACAGCATCGCGCTCGCATGCATTGCAGGCCTCGTCACTTCACCCGTGACCGCGCAGGGTCGGCTGGCTCTGCTCGACCGCGGGACCTACGTCTGCGCCCTCCCCGGCGACGCGACCGGCAGCGCCTGGGTCGAACAGGCGGGTCGCGAGTTTACGATCGAAGGCGGATCGAGTTACGACACACCGCGCGGCGGTGGCACCTACCTCATGGAAGGCCGGCAGGTCATCTTCACCCGCGGCCCGATGCGCGGCGTGAAGCTGATGCTGTTGAGCTCGGGCCTGCTTCAAGAGATCGGCCGCGACGGAAAGCTCGGTCGCCTGCGCTGCCACCGGACCGGAGCCCGGGACTAGCGTTTAGCGCTGCGTTAACAGGGTATATGGGTTGAGAGCATTGGCCGGCTCCCACCATTCCGCATCCTTCGTCGTCTGCATAATCGCGAAATGGAGATGCGGCGCATCTTCGCTCGCATTGCCGCTGCTGCCCACCGTGCCGAGACGCTGACCGCGGCGAACGCGCTGACCTTCCTTCAATCCTTCCGCGTATTCGTCGAGATGGGCGTAATAATAAATCGTCTCGCCGTTGGTGGAGCGGACGTAGACCGTGTTGCCGCCTGCTTCGGACTTGAACAGGCGCTCGATCTGACCCGGCGCGGCGGCGACCACGCTGGTGCCTTTCGGTGCCATGATATCGATGGCTTCATGAAGACGATCGCCACCGCTTCGCGAATCGCTGAAAGTATCGGTCAGATCACCGGGCCGGATATTCAGCACTGGAATTTGCAGGGTTCCCGGCGCCGATGATGCAGGTGCGCGAACCACATTGGTGTCGAGTGGATCAGCCCCGGGCCCCGGCGTTTCCGGAGCTGGCATTGCCCCGCCGGGCACGGTGTCGGTGGCATCCGGGCTCGGCGCGGCTTCTGCCGGCCGCGTGCCGTCACGCTGGCCCTCACTCGTCGCGTTTTCGATCAGGCTGCCACCGACGACGATCCAGACCGCGCTGGTCAGCGTGGCCGTGATAACGATGGTAAGAATGCGGTCGACGAGCTTCATGAGAGCTCCCTAGCGGCTCACGCCTCGAAAATCACCTCTGTCGATTGCGATACCATCCCTGCGAGCCGTGCTGCATCCCAATTGGTGAGGCGCACGCAGCCGCTGCTCTGCGCCCGACCAATGGTTTCGGGATCGGGCGTACCGTGGATGCCGTAATGTTCCTTGCTGAGATCGATCCACACCACGCCGACCGGCGAATTCGGACCGGGTGGCAGCTGGAATGTTTCGCCATCCTCTTCCCCGCCGCTCAAAACCTCGGGATCGTAGCTGTAGGGCGGATTGTATGCCTCACCGACGATGTCCCATTCACCGAGCGGCAGCGGGAACTGGCTGGAGCCGGAGCTGACTGTGAACAATGCTACGAGTTTTTCACCCTGGTAGGCCTTGAGCGTCTTGCCGGCCTTGCTGACAACGATTCGATCGACCTCGGGCTGATCGCTGCCGACACCGAGCGAGGCGAGCGTCTGCTGCCAGCTCGTATCCTCGATGGAGCCAGGGGCGATGCGGTCACCCCCGATATTCGGCACGCGAATCTGTTGGCCGGGCGTGAAGTAACTCTCGCCGGAAGATGTGTCGTTCGAAGCGGTGCGCGTAGAACTTGCGCTCGGGGTCGGTGTCGGCGTCGAATTTCCAGTCGCAGAGGGCGATCCGCTAGGCGTTCCGCTGGCCGAGCCGCTTGCGCCAGCAGGCCGACCGTTCGGATTGAGCTGCTTGAGAACATCGACCGTCGTATGGAAACGCTCTGCAAGCCGCTCGTCGAGCGATTTGTAGCCCATGCGTTCGAGCTCGGCCTGGGCCTCCGTTTCCTCGGGAATGTCCGTGTACTCGGCATCGCTCCAGCTGGCAGGGATGGTCACGACGCGCGTAGCCGGGATGCGCTCCCACTCGGCCAGCGCTTCCCTCGTTGCATCGTCTAGCTCGCCCGTCACGTCGAGGTCGTTGGCTTCCTGAAAGCCGTTGAGCGCATTCTCGGTGCTCATCCCCATCTTGCCGTCGATTACGCCCGGCCCGAAGCCGATGCGATCCAGCACGACCTGCGCCTGCATGATCGGTCGGTCTTCGGGGTCCGGGATGTCGGCGGACTGCGTGTCATTGGCAGAATCCGTGGCAGACGCATTCATGTAGCGCTCGTCGTTCGAAGCCATGGTGTCGGCG
Source organism: uncultured Erythrobacter sp. (assembly GCA_947499095.1). Classification (GTDB taxonomy): domain Bacteria; phylum Pseudomonadota; class Alphaproteobacteria; order Sphingomonadales; family Sphingomonadaceae; genus Qipengyuania. The sequence goes on along the minus strand of CANMMR010000002.1, from coordinate 373,868 downwards.
AGATTGTCATCGCCATAGGTCTCGTAACCGTAATCGTTCTGCGCGGTGCTTGTCGCGTCGGTCTGCGGCTGATCGGCACTGTCGGCCCCGCCCGATCCGCAAGCGGAAAGCGCCAGGAGCGATGCGGCGAGTGCCAGGGTATGGGGCTTGAACGACATTGTGCAATCTCCTGAAATCGGGACGCAACCGGTCCCTTCAGGATGTCAAACTCACGCCTCGCCGATTTGCTCCACAAAAGCTTTGACAACAGCCACTTCGTCGCCGGACCAGATTGCGCCCGACACGGCGAGAAAGTCGGCTCCCGCCTTGATCAAGGGTGCGCAATTTGCCGGAGTTATGCCGCCGATGGCCACCGAGGGCAGCTCGACCATCTCGCTCCACCATTCGAGCAGTTCGATTTCCGCTCGATGCGAGGTGTCCTTCGTTTCGCTAGGAAAGAACGCACCGAACGCCACATAATCCGCCCCGGCCTCGCCCGCTTCCAGCGCGAGATGGCGCGAATCGTGACAGGTTACGCCGATCTGAGCTTCCCGGCCGAGTTCTTCGCGGGCCTCGCGCGGATCGCCGTCGCCCTGGCCTAGGTGCACGCCATCGGCCCCGAGACGCTTGGCGAGGGCGACGTCGTCATTGACGATAAAGGCTACATCGCGCGCGGCGCAGATCGCCTGCAGGGGCTCGGCAAGACGCGCTGCCTCGTGCTGGTCCAGCCCCTTCACCCGAAACTGGAAAGCGGTAGCGACCCCCTTCCCCGCATCGAGAGCGCGTTGGAGGCGCTCGGGAAAGGTGCCCGACACATCGAGCGGCGAGATCAGATACAGCTGGCAATCGGTCATCGGCCGCGTTCTCTAATGCGCTCGCCGCAATTCGTCACCCGTTCAGATGAGCGACAGCGTCGCTGGCCGCTAATGCGCAGATGAAGACTGCCTTTGCCGCCGCCCTCGCCCTGCCGCTGTCCGCCTGTGCGATTATCCCCGACACGCCCCGCGTTAACGGCGATGCCGCGACGCAAGGCACGCCAATTGCACTCGGCGAGGCGGTCTGGACAGGCGACACCATTTTAAAGCCGCTGGCGGTGACCGAAGACAGCCGCTGCCCGGTCGGCGTTCAATGCGCCTGGGCGGGCAGGCTGACCGTCTCCACGCGGATCACCGCGACAAGCTGGGCGCAGACTGCTCCTCTTACGCTTGGCGAGCCATACGAGGTTCTTGGGCGAACCTACGTCCTGATAGAGGCGACGCCCGAGAAAACCGCGAACGGAGAAATCTCCGTTCGTGAATATCGCTTCACCTTCGAACGGCGCTGAGCGTCAGGCAACACTCGCAGCGTGAATCTGGTCGATCGCGCCCGAGAGCGTGCCGTCGAAATCTTCGTCGCTCTGGTTGTGCCGCAGATCCTGCAGCAGGCCGCGGCTGAAGCTGGCGATCATGCCGGGATTCTTTGCTAGTTCGGCGCAAGCCTCGTCGGTCGAGTAACCACCCGAGAGCGCGACGACGCGCAGCACCTTGGGGTGATTGGTCAGACCGGAATAGAGGCCTGCCGTTTTCGGGATGGAGAGCTTCAGCATGACCTGCTGACCGTCCGGCAGCGCATCGAGGCCCTCTTCGATCGCTTCAAGCAGGATGGCTTCGCCTTCCGCGCGGTCGGTGGCGGTGATGTCGTATTCCGGCTCCAGCATGGGTACGAGACCGGTCGACAGGATGCGCGCACCTTCGGCGAATTGCTGACGCACCGCTTCCTTGATGCCGACCGGATTGGCCGACTTCACGACCGAACGCATCTTGGTGCCGAACACGCCGAGGCCCTTGGCGCGGCGGCACATGTCTTCGAGGCCCGGATTGGGCTTCATCAGCTGAGCCCCGTCGCGTTCCTCTTCCAAGCCTTTGTCGACCTTGAGGAAGGGGACGATGCCACGTTCGTTCAGGCGTGCAGGCACGCTCTTGCCGCCGCTTTCGCCATCCATGGTTTTTTCGAACAGGATGGCACCGATGACCTTGCCGTTGCCGAAGCACGGTGCCTCGATAATGCGCTGGCGCATTTCGTGGATGAGGCCGAACATTTCGTCTTCCGTGGTCCAGGCGCTGTCCTCGACGCCATAGCCCTTAAGCGCCTTGGGCGTGGAGCCGCCCGACTGGTCGAGCGCCGCGATAAAGCCCTGGCCGGTGGCGACGTGCGCCTTCATCTCATCGAAAGTCATCGGGAAATCCTCGTGCCTGTGCATTCGTATGCGCTCCCTTTAGCCAAGCGTTTTCGCACCTGCAACAGCGCGCGTAACTTATGCCGTGCCGGGACGTATTGGTTGAAGAGCAGAGGAGAAACGGATGCTGGACGATACGCAAGAGCAGCTTTGCACAGACAATACGACCGATTTTTCCGATCTGAAGGCGCTGACGATCAACTGCACGCTGAAGCCCTCGCCGCAGGGGTCGCATACCGACAAGCTGCTGGGCGTTGCCGAAGCTATCCTCGTGAAGAAAAACGTCGTTCTGGAGACGGTCCGGATGGTCGATCATACCATCACGCCGGGTGTCTACCCGGACATGACCGAGCACGGCGCAGAAAAGGATGGATGGCCCGCCATCTGGGAGAAGGTGCAGTCCGCCGACATCCTCCTCGTAGGAACTCCGATCTGGCTGGGAGAGAAATCTTCCGTGTGCCAGCGCCTGATCGAGCGGCTTTACGCGCATTCCGGCCAGACCAACGACAAGGGACAATATGCCTTCTACGGCAAGGTCGGCGGTTGCATCGTCACCGGCAATGAGGACGGCATCAAGCATGTCGGCATGGGGGTGCTCTACTCGCTACAGCACGTGGGTTACACCATTCCCCCGCAGGCAGACGCCGGGTGGATCGGCGAAGCAGGCCCCGGCCCCAGCTATGGCGACATAAAGGAAGACGGGAGCGGCTCTGTCGGCTTCGACAACGACTTTAGCCGCCGGAACACCACTTTCATGACTTGGAACCTGATGCACTTCGCGCGCATGCTGAAAGATGCGGGCGGCATTCCGGATTGGGGCAACACGGTGGAATTGTGGAAGGAAGGCTACCGCTTCGACGCGCCCAATCCGGAGTATCGCTGATCAGTCCCTGCGGGTGATCTTGCGGATGATTCCGTTGAAGCTGAGCACCGGAGTGCCATCGGCGGTGATCTTGCCGACGACGTAGATCGTCTTGCCGCCAGCCCGCACGACTTCGCCGCGTGCCTCGATCAGCTGGCCGACCCTAGCAGGATCGAGAAAATCGCCCGCAAGATGCATCGTGACCCCATGCGATTCCGCCAGAGCATCGGTGGCGATGGTAAACAATGCGCTATCGGCAAAGGTCATCAGGCAGCCGCCGTGCATGAAGCCGGCACCATTCATGTGCCGATCTTCCGCGCGGAAAGCGGAGACGTAATCGCCATTCTCGTCGCGGCGCTCGTAGAATGGGCCTGCGCGCTGCTCGAAAGCGTCGCTGTTCCAGGTGGACCAACCTGCGAACTCGCCTTCGGTGACCGGGATCAGCCCGCCGCCCGATCCGACAGCTTCATTCTCGCTCATGCGCTCAGCGCGGCGACGCCGGGAAGGTCCTTGCCTTCCATCCATTCGAGGAAGGCGCCCCCGGCGGTCGAAACGAAAGTGAAGTCGTCCTTCACCCCGGAATGCGCGAGCGCGGCGACGGTATCGCCCCCGCCAGCCACGGAGATCAGCGAGCCGTCCTGCGTCAAAGCGGCTGCCGTCTTAGCCAAGGCGACCGTGGCGGCGTCGAAAGGTTCGGTCTCGAAGGCACCCATCGGACCGTTCCACACCAGCGTGCGGCAGGTCTTCAGCACATCGCCGAGCGCCTCCGTCGCGAGCGGGCCGACGTCGAGAATCATCTCGTCTTCGGCGACTTCATGGACGTTGCAGGTCCGCAGCGAGGATGGATTGGCGGCGAATTCCTTCGCGACCACGACGTCATACGGCAGATGCACCGTGCAACCGGCGTGATCCGCCTCGTCCATGATGCGGCTGGCCGTATCGGTGAGGTCGTGCTCGCACAGCGATTTGCCGACATCGACGCCCTTCGCGGCGAGAAACGTGTTCGCCATACCGCCGCCGATAATCAGGTGCTGCACCTTGCCGACGAGGTTTTCGAGCACGTCCAGCTTGGTCGAGACCTTAGCCCCGCCGACCACAGCCGCCACCGGCTGTTCCGGATTGCCGAGCGCAGCATCGAGCGCCTTCAATTCCTTCTCCATCGCGCGACCGGCGTAAGATGGAAGATGGTGCGCAAGCCCCTCGGTCGAGGCATGGGCGCGGTGCGCGGCGGAGAAGGCATCGTTGACGTAGAAATCGCCATGAGCGGCGATGCCCTTGGCGAAGTCCGGATCGTTGGCTTCCTCGCCGGGCCAGAAGCGGACGTTGTCGAGCAGGCCGATATCGCCATTGCCGAGAATGCCGATCGACTGTTCGACCACCGGGCCCATGACCTCGGGGATGAACATGATCTCCTTGCCGAGTACTTTCTCGACATCGCCCTGCACGAAGCTGGTCGACATAGTCGAGTGGCGTTGTCCCTCGGGACGGCCGTAATGCGCGAGCAACAGGACCTTGGCGCCCTTGTCGGCGAGTTCGAGGATCGTGGGTTTCACCGCCTCTACCCGCGTGACATCGGTGGCCGACCCGTCCTTCATCGGAAGATTGAGATCGACGCGTACCAGCGCGACCTTGCCGGTGATATCGCCAAGGTCGTCCAGGGTCCTGAAATTGCTCATCGAATAGTCCTTACAGGAACTTCGCCATCACGCCGGCGGTGTCGAGCATGCGGTTCGAGAAGCCCCATTCATTGTCGTACCAGCTGACGACACGGGCGAGCTTGCCTTCCATCACGCTGGTCTCAAGGCTGTCGATGGTCGAGCTGGCGGGATAGTGGTTGAAGTCCGAGCTGACGAGCGGCTGGTCGGTATAGTCGAGCACGCCCTTCATTTTGCCTTCCGCCGCTTCCTTCAGCGCGGCATTCAGTTCATCGGCGCTGGTGTCGCGGCCGGGGGTGAAGACGAGATCCACGAGGCTGACATTCGGCGTCGGTACGCGGACCGAGCTGCCGTCCAGCTTGCCGGCGAGTTCGGGCAGGACGAGGCCGACCGCACGGGCAGCGCCGGTGGTGGTCGGGATCATGTTCTGCGCCCCGCCGCGGGCCCGGCGCATGTCGCCATGCATCTGGTCGAGCATGCGCTGGTCGTTGGTGTAGCTATGGATGGTGGTCATGAAGCCACGCTCGATCCCAACCGTATCGTGCAGCACCTTGGCCATCGGCGATAGGCAGTTGGTGGTGCAGCTGGCGTTGGAAACGATCAGGTCTTCGGCGGTCAGCGTCTCGTGGTTCACGCCGTAGACGATGGTCGCGGAAACGTTCTTGGCCGGGGCCGAGATCAACACGCGCTTGGCACCCGCATCGAGATGCGGACGGCAGGCTTCGTCGGACTGGAAGAAGCCGGTGCACTCGAGCACGATGTCGATCCCCTGCTCGCCATGCGGCAGCTTGCCGGGCTCACGTTCGCTGGTGACTGTTATGCTCTTGCCGTTGACGATGATGGCATTGTCGCCGGTCTCGACCGTGCCGGGGAAGCGGCCGTGCGTGCTGTCGTACTGGAACAGCAGCGCATTGGCCTTGGTGTCGGCCAGGTCGTTGATACTGACCAAGTCGAGATCGTGATCGTCACGCTCCAGAATAGCGCGCGCCACGAGGCGGCCGATACGTCCGAAACCGTTGATTGCAACCTTCGTCGCCATGAAAGAAACTCCTGCTTAGCCGTTCAATTTGTTCATGATTTGCGGGACGATCGCGTCCGCGGTGATGCCGAATTTCTCGAACAGGTCGGGCGCCGGCGCACTGGCGCCGAAGCGGTCGATACCGATGTTGAGGCCATTGGCCATGGTGTAGCGCTCCCACCCGAAGGTCGTGCCGGCCTCGATGCTGACCCGCAGGATCTCGCCGGGATCGACATTCGGCAGAAGGTCGGCCTTGTAGCTTTCGTCCTGCTCGTCGAACAGTTCGGTGCAGACCATCGAGACGACGTCAGCACCGATGCCCTGCTGTTCCAGCTGTTCGGCGCATTCCAGCGCGACATGCACTTCGGAACCGGTTGCGATCAGGATTACGCGCCGCCCTGCGTTTGCCTGTTTGAGGCGATAAGCGCCCTTCGAGCACATGCCGGTCTCGTCCAGCGTGTTGCGAACCTGCGGCAGGTTCTGCCGGCTGAGCGCCAGCACGGTCGGCCGATCATTTTCGCGCAGGGCGATATCCCAGCATTCGGCCGTTTCGACCGCATCGGCAGGCCGCATGACCAAAAGGTTCGGGATCATCCGCAGCGACTGGACATGCTCGATCGGTTGGTGCGTCGGGCCATCTTCGCCAAGGCCGATGCTGTCGTGCGTCATCACGTAGATCACGCGCGCTTCCTGAAGCGCCGAGAGCCGGATCGCCCCGCGACAATAGTCGGTGAATACCAGAAATGTGCCGCCATAGGGGATGACGCCGCCATGCAGCGCCATGCCGTTCATCGCGGCGGCCATGCCGAATTCGCGGATGCCGTAATAGATATAGCGACCCAAATAATCGTCCGCGGTGAAAGGGCCGATGCCCCCGGCCTTGGTGTTGTTCGAGCCGGTCAGGTCGGCACTGCCGCCCATGGTCTCGGTCAGCTGACCGTTGATCTGCGCCAGTGCCATCTCGCTGGCCTTGCGCGTTGCGACCTTCTGCGGCTCGGCGATGAGCTTGCCGATATAGTCGTCCAGGCTGAAGCTCTCGGGCAGATCGCCGGCCATGCGCCGCTCGAATTCCGCGCGACGGCCATCGCTGGAAAGACGATCGAGCCAGCTGCGATAGGCATTCTGCCCGTTTTCGGAAGTCGAGCGCCAGTCGGCCAGCACCTGGTCGGGGATTTCGAAGGGTTTCGCATCCCAACCCAGCAGGTCGCGCGCGGCGGCGATCTCGTCGTCGCCCAGCGGCGCGCCGTGGGTTGCGCTGGTGCCCTGCTTGTTCGGAGCACCCTTGCCGATCACGGTGCTGCAGGCGATCAGCGAGGGACGTTCGTCTGCCACCGCCTCATCCATCGCACGGCGGATGTCATCGAAATCGTGCCCGTTGCAGCTTACGACGTGCCAGCCGGTCGCTTCGTAGCGCGCCTTGATGTTCTCGCTCGTCGAAAGGTCCGTCGACCCGTCGATGGTGATATTGTTGTCGTCCCACAGCACATTCATCCGGCCGAGCTTGAGATGCCCCGCCAGCCCGATCGCCTCGTGGTTGATGCCCTCCATCAGGCAACCGTCGCCCGCGATCACCCAAGTGCGGTGATCGACCAGATCGTCTCCGAAATCTGCATTCAGCTTGCGCTCGGCGATCGCCATGCCGACCGCCATCGCGAGGCCCTGCCCCAGCGGACCGGTGGTGCATTCTACTCCGGCGAGAAGGAAGTTTTCCGGGTGGCCTGCACAGGGGCTGCCGAGCTGGCGGAAATTGCGAATGTCTTCGATGGTCGGCGCGTCGTAGCCCGACAGGTGGAGCAGCGCGTAAATAAGCATGGACCCATGACCGGCGGACAGCACAAACCGGTCGCGGTCGGCCCAGTCAGGGGTTTTGGGATCGTGCTTCAGATATTCGCCCCACAGAACGGTGGCGACATCGGCCATACCCATCGGCATGCCGGGATGCCCCGAATTCGCCGCCTGCACCGCATCCATCGAAAGTGCCCGGATGGCGTTGGCCATCTGGACCATGCGGGACGTTTCAAGGCTCATGCTGATGCTCTCCGGAAAAGGGCCGATTCGACGCGCGGAAGCCATCGCGGAGGGGAGGCGGCAGGTCAAGGCGGCTACCGGGCCATACACAATCGCCCCCAGACTGACCCAACTTATCAACAGGACGCTGCAAGCCTTTGCCTATAATCGGCAATCTTGGTAATTCGGGACATCATGTCGGCAGAACGCATCACCCAAGCAATGGACCGGATCGACCGTGCGCTGAGCCGGATCGAAACACAGGCGGCGCTCTCGCGGCATTCCGGCAACGCTGCGCCGGAGAACGACGATGCTGGCGATAGCGATCTCGCGCAGCGGCACGAGGCCCTGCGCAAACAGGTCCGAAGCAGCCTTGTCGAACTCGATACGCTGATCGAAAGCCTCGAGAAATGAGCGATGTCACGCTGAAAATCGGCGGGCGTAATTACACCGTCGCCTGCCAAGATGGTCAGGAAGCGCATATCGAGCGTCTTGCCGGAGTGATCGACAACAAGCTGAGCACGATGGGTGCCAATCTTTCCAACCAGGAAGCGAAAAACCTCCTGTTTGCGGCCCTTCTTTTGGCCGACGAGCTGCATGAGGCGCAGAGCGCTCCTCCACCGCCGCCTCCTCCGCCAGCAGCTCCGGATTTCGACAGCGCCCGGCTCGCTACCCAGCTCGAACGCATCGCCAGCGCGCTGGAGAATGCGGCCACCACCCTTGAGAGCTGACGGCGCGCGCCCTAAATAGCATGGTGGCGGGGCTGCTCGGCACGAGCCGCATGAATATCCCTGAGGCTATAAGCAATCCTAGGGAGCTGTCCCTGCCCTGGAACACGGGCCACTGCGTTCTTCGGAACGGAACCCGGGGACCGGGGTATACGGCGCCCACCTGACGTTTTAGGCGTCAGAGGATTTCAAGGTAACGACCCATGGTGGTCCCGCCACACCATTGCAGACAGGAAGCCTCCAAAGCGTGACACTCCAAACGAAGGAAGACCTGCGCCAAGATCTCCGCGCCACGCGCAAAGCGCATGTCGAGGCGTTGCCGGACAGCATGCGCGCGCTCGTCTTCCACCGCCCGCCGACTCCACTGCTGGAGCTTGTACCTAGCGGCGCGGTGATCGGTCTGTACCGCGAGAATGCGTATGAGGCGCCTGCTACGTCCTACGCGAAGTTCTTTCTCGAGCACTGTCACGAGCTCGCCCTGCCCCGCTTAGCCGGTGGCGGCGCACCGATGGAGTTCGCGCGCTTTGCCGATCCCTTCGAGGGGGAGGACTTGGAAGAAGGCCCTTTCGGGCTGATGCAGCCTTCGCCAGAGGCACCTTCAATGCAGCCTGATATTTTGCTGGTTCCCCTTGTCGGTTTTACCGATAGCGGCGAGCGGCTCGGACAGGGTGGCGGGCATTACGATCGCTGGCTGGAAGCCCATCCGCAAACAATCGCGATCGGAATGGCTTGGGACTGCCAAAAGTGCGACCAGCTCCCGGTGGAAGCACACGATAGGCGCCTGCAAGCCGTGGTCACGCCCACCCGCTTTTACGGACCGTTCGCATGAGAGCTCACCGATGAGAGACGAACCGACCTGGCGGATACCCGTCGGCCTGCTGGGCCTGCTCGCCGCGCTGTTGGTCTACGGCATCGTCATTGCACGCTATGTGCCCCAGCTGATCGGCGGATGGCACGCGCTGGCGCAGACGGCGGTGTATCTCTTCCTCGGCCTCGTCTGGCTGCTGCCGCTGCGGCGCTTCCTGATCTGGATGGAGACCGGGCGCTGGGGCTGATTGCCAAGCATCATTCGCTGCCCTAGCCTCTCCTGCGGGAGAGACATGGCAACACAAAGTGGCGGCGCTGGCTTGCCCGTAACCGAGAAACCGTCGGTCGGGCTGAAGCTCGCTCATGGGTTCGGGGCGGCGGCTTTTGGGATCAAAAACAACGGTTTCGATTATTTCCTGCTGCTGTTCTACGGCACGGTGATCGGTCTGGAGCCTGGGCTGGTCGGCCTAGCTATCCTCATCGCACTGGTGTTCGATGCCCTGTCCGATCCACTGGTAGGCTATTGGTCGCACAATTTCCGTAGCCGTTGGGGTCGCCGCCACCCGTTTATGTATGCCGCTGCCGTTCCGGTGGCGCTCAGTTATTTCCTGCTCTGGAACCCGCCCGACTGGGGGCAGACCGGATTGTTCCTCTACCTCACGGTCATCGCGATCCTTATCCGGACTTTTATAACCTTCTATGAGACGCCCAGCACCTCGCTAATCCCCGAACTCGCAGCCGATTACGACGAGCGCACCAGCCTGCAATCCTACCGCCTGTTCTTCGGCTGGGCGGGCGGCAATATCATGAGCGTAATCATGTTCGGCGTGCTGCTCGCCGGGCCGCTTGGAATGCGCGATCCCGAGGCCTTCGTGACCTATGGCATCATTGGAAGCGTCACGATTTTCCTCGCCATCATGGTCTCCGCTCTCGGCACCCATCATCGCATTCCGCATCTCCACCGCCCAGTCGCTACCGGCGAACGCTACAGCGTCCGCCGCATCTTCCGCGAAATGATCGAAACTTTGAGCGAACGCAGCTTAATCGCGCTTTTCCTGGCGATGGTGTTCTTCTCCGTGGCGACCGGCTTGGCCGCATCGCTGTCCTTCCTGATCCTGAATTATTTCTGGGGCTTCAGCGAGTTCCAGATCTTCCTCTGGACCTGCTCGGTCTTTTTCTCCGCACTGTTCGGCTTCCTTCTTGCGCCTTGGTCGACCCGGAAATTGGGGAAGAAGAAAGCCACGATCGTGTTGGGCCTGCTGGCCTTCACGATCCAGCCCGCGCCCGTGTTGCTGCGACTGAACGGGGCCATGCCCGAAAACGGCGATCCGCTGCTCTTTCCGCTGGTGCTGGCCATCAACGTGATCGACCTAGCGCTGATCATCGCGGTTTCGGCCGTCGCCTACTCGATGATCGCCGATCTGGTGGAGGCGAACCAACTGAAGACCGGTCGGCGCAGCGAGGGCGTTTATTATGCAGCGATCACCTTCACCCGCAAGACCACACAAGGTCTCGGCGTATTGGCTGCCGGCGTCATCCTATCCGCTATCCCCTTCCCGGAAGGTGCAGAGCCGAGCAGTGTGTCCGAAGATACCCTGTGGGCATTAGGCGCAGGCTATGCGCCATCGCTGCTCGTCCTGTGGCTGGCAGGGCTCTATTGCATTTCACGCTACAAGATCGACCGTGCCGAGCACGAGGCGAACTTGCGCCAGCTGGCAGAGCGGGGCTGAGGAACGGTCCGGTCGGGGTCCCGTTCGATTGCCATGCCGGAACTACCAGAGAACGAAGCGCAACGCCTCACCCTCGAGCGCGAGTGTCTCAACCGCACGATTGAAGCCGTCGAGTTGGGGAGCGATACCGACTACATCGAACTTCCCGGCGACAACGCGCGCCAGCGACTGGTCGGCCATCAGTTCACGCAGACCCGGCGCCACGGAAAGAACATCTTCGCCGGATCGAAGACCGGTCCCTGGGTCGCGGTGCATCTGGGCATGACCGGCAAGCTCGTGCCGTTCGATGAACCCGATGAGGCGCCGAAGTACACGAAGTTCGTGATATCCTTCGAAGGCGACCGCCGCCTCGCCTTTCGGTGCCCCCGCAAGCTCGGCCATGTCCGGATCATCGATGACGTGGACAGCTATATCGCACGCGAGAAGCTCGGCCCCGATGCGCTCGACATCGCCAAGGGGGAGTTCGTCGAAGCGTTCGGCAGCACGCGCAGCGCGATCAAGTCGGCGCTGATGAAGCAGGAGCGAATGGCCGGGATCGGAAATCTGTGGTCCGACGAAATCCTGTTCCAGACCGAGATCAATCCGGAAACGCGCGCCAATACGCTCGACGACGCGACTCTAGGCGCGATGCACACCGCGATGCGCCGTATCCTGCACGGCGTCGTCGATACGGAAGCGCACTATTCGCAACTGCCGCGCAAATGGCTGATCCGGCACCGTGACAAGGGCGCCGAATGTCGACGCTGCGGGGGCGAGATCGCGACGGCCAAAGTAGGCGGGCGAACCGCCTACTATTGTACGAGCCATCAATCGTAAGGAAATCCCCAAGTGGCGCGAGTGACGGGACTCGAACCCGCGACCTTCGGCGTGACAGGCCGACACTCTAACCAACTGAGCTACACCCGCGTAGCCACTTGGGAGCCGCGCAGTTAGGGCAGGCTCCGATTCCTGTCAATGCAGATCGCCACGCTTTTTTGTCCTTTTTTTGCAGCTGCCGAAAGTGACCGGTTTTTACCCGAAATTAACCAATCGCAGCGACCATCGCCCCCCCATCGTGATCCGCGTGGGGAACGGGGATTCGCAATGCTGAGAACAGCGTTTCTGGTCGTGCCGCTCACCATGCTCGCAGGCGGGGCGCTGGCAGCGCAATCGGCGCTGGATATCCACACGCAGGCCTATCCGCCCGTTACGGCACCATAAGGCGCAGGCCGCCTAGCTGACGAGGATCAGGGCCGGTGCTTCGAGCAGCTTCTTCAGGGCCTGGACGAAGCTCGCCGCATCCCAACCATCGACGACGCGGTGATCGCAACTGATTGAGATATTCATCAGCTTTCGCTTCTCGATCCGCTCCGCACCATCGCTGCCGGTGACGTACATCGGCCGTTCGATAATGCGGTTCGGCCCGATGATCGCGACCTCAGGGCGATTGATGACCGGTGTCGTGGCCACGCCGCCGAGCGGACCGAGCGACGTGACGGTCAAAGTGCCGCCTTGCATTTCTTCGCTCTTGGCGGTTCCGTTCCGCGCTGCATCGGCGAGGCGGGAAATCTCGTTTGCAAGCTGCCACAGGTTCTGGGCTTGCGCATTCTTGATGACCGGCACCATCAGACCCGCGTCGGTCTGAGCGGCCATGCCCATGTGTACGGCGCCGTAACGCGTGACTACGCCGGCCTCGTCGTCATACCGCGCATTGATCATCGGAAAGTCGGGCAGCGTCTTGCAGATCGCGGTGATCAGCATCGGCAGGATCGTCAGCTTCGGCTTGTCGCCGCGATTGGCGTTGAGCTGGGCGCGCAACTCCTCGAGGTCCGTAACGTCGACCTCCTCCACATAGGAGAAGTGCGGAATGTTGCGCTTCGATGCAGCCATGTTCTCGGCGATGCGGCGACGCATGCCGATGACCTTCTTTTCCTCGTCCTCTCGCGTGGGCGCAGCCGAGCCATAGCCCGAATTGTAAGACAGGAACTGGTCGAGATCGCCGTGGCGAATGCGGCCGTCTTCGGCAGGCTTCACCTGCGCCAGATCGACGCCGAGATCCTTGGCGCGCTTGCGCACCGCGGGAGTGGCGAGAACCTTAGTATCCGCTGTGGCCTCCGGCGCAGGAGCGGGCGTCGGCGACGGAGCAGGCGGTGGGCTCGGATCGGCCGCCATCGCATCGTCTGCATCGGAGGGGTCCGGGTTCTCGACCTCGATCCGCTCTTCGACCTCTTCGTCCTTCGGCGCAGGTGCCGGCGTGGCCTCGGCCGCCGCCTCGTTTTCTTCGGCGACCTCGTCGGGCACTTCACCCTCGACCTCGATTACGACCAGCATCGAGCCGATCGAGACCATGTCGCCTTCGCCGCCGGCGATCTCCAGGATCTTGCCGTTGACCGGACTTTCCATCGGCACGGTCGCCTTGTCGGTCATCATGTCGACGAATTCTTCGTCTTCCTGGACCGTGTCGCCGACCTGCTTGTGCCATTGCACGATTTCCGCTTCGGCGATGCCTTCGCCGATGTCGGGCATATTGAATGTGAACTTCGCCATTGCGGTTACTCCGCCAGAATCTTGTCGAGGGCCTCGCCGATACGGATCGGGCCCGGGAAATATGCCCATTCGAGGCTGTGGGGATACGGGGTGTCGAAACCGGTCACGCGCTCGACCGGCGCTTCGAGGTGGTAGAAGCACCGTTCGGTCACCAGCGCGGAAAGTTCCGCACCGAACCCGCTGGTACGAGTGGCCTCATGGACGATCAGGCAGCGACCGGTGCGCTCGACCGATGCCTCGATCGCCTCGATGTCGAGCGGGACGAGCGTGCGCAGGTCGAGAATGTCGGCTTCGACGCCCTTCTGCTTGCACACTTCTTCGACCACATGGACCATGGTGCCATAGGCGAGGATCGTGACGCGATCGCCTTCGGTCACGCGCCGCGCCTTGCCGAGCGGGATGCTGTAATGCCCCTCCGGCACGACGCTTTCGTCGAACCGCTTCCACGGCTGTGCCGGCTTGTCGTAATAGCCGGAGAACGGCCCGTTATAGATGCGCTTCGGCTCGAAGAAGATGACCGGGTCGTTGTCTTCGATCGCGCTGATCAGCAGGCCCTTGGCGTCGTAGGGCGTGGACGGAATAACCGTCTTGAGGCCCGAAACATGGGTGAAGATTGCTTCGGGGCTCTGGCTATGGGTTTGGCCGCCGAAGATGCCGCCACCGAAGGGTGAGCGCACGGTCATCGGGGCGACATATTCACCTGCCGAGCGATAGCGCAGCCGCGCAGCCTCGGAGATCAGTTGGTCGAGGCCGGGATAGATATAGTCGGCAAACTGGATTTCCGGTACCGGTCGCAACCCATAAGCGCCCATGCCCACCGCCACTGCAATGATGCCGCACTCGGAGATCGGGGTGTCGAAGACGCGAGTCTTGCCATATTTGTCCTGCAATCCCGCGGTGCAGCGGAAAACCCCGCCAAAATAACCGACATCTTCGCCCATCACGACGACATCGGGATCCTTTGCCATCGATACATCGAGCGCATCGTTGATCGCCTCGATCATGTTGAGGCGGCGCTCCGCGTCCTGCACCTTTTCGGGCACGTCCTTGGTCTGCGTCTCGCTCATGCGCCCTTCCCTCTGTTCGGGAGTCCTTCGGGGAACTTGGTCTCGCGCTCGTGGATCGCCTGTGCGGCCTGCTCCTTGAGATGCCAGGGCAGCTCTTCGAATACATCCTCGAACATAGTCCGGAACGGGTGGTGGAGCCCGTGGCCGAGAATGCCGTTGGCTTCGGCTTCCTTCGTCGTTTTCTTGACGTGCTCGGCCGCTTCGAGGTCCATCTTCTCCTGCCGTTCCTCGTCCCACTCGCCGAGCGCGATGAGGTGGTCCTTGAGACGCGTTACCGGATCGCCGAGCGGCCATTCGGTCCGCTCCTGAGCGCTGCGATAGCCAGTCGGATCGTCGGAGGTAGAATGGCCTTCCGCGCGGTAGGTGAAGAACTCGATCAGCGTCGGTCCGGCATTGGCACGGGCGCGGTTTGCGGCCCACTGCTCGGCGGCATAGCAGGCTAGCGCATCGTTTCCGTCGACACGCAGTCCGGCCAAGCCATAGCCCAACGCGCGCGCAGCGAAAGTGGTGCGCTCGGCTCCGGCAAAGCCGCTGAAGCTGCTGATCGCCCACTGGTTGTTGATGACGTTGAGAATGACCGGGGCGTTATATACGGTCGCGAAGGTGCAGGCCGAGTGGAAATCGCCTTCCGCCGTGCTGCCCTCGCCCACCCAGGTTGCGGCAATCCGGCTGTCGCCTTTGATCGCGCTTGCCATCGCCCAGCCCACGGCCTGCGGAGTCTGCGTGGCGAGATTGCCGCTGATGGTGAAGAAGCTATGCTCTCGGCTGGAATACATGATCGGGAGCTGGCGGCCCTTCAGCTTGTCGCCTTTGTTCGAGTAGATCTGGTTGATCATCTCGATCATCGGATAGCCGCGCTGGATCAGGATGCCCTGCTGGCGATAACTTGGGAAGACCATGTCGTCTGCAGCCAGCGCCATGGAAGCCGACACGCTGGTCGCCTCTTCTCCGGTGCATTTCATGTAGAAGCTGGTCTTGCCCTGCCGCTGACCGCGGAACATGCGTTCGTCGAACGCGCGGGTCATGGCCATGTGGCCGAGCATCTTGCGCAAGGTTTCGGGATCGAGCTTCGGATCCCAGGCACCGTGTGCCTTGTTATCCTCGCCCAGCACGCGGACGAGACCGTAGGCGAGTTCGTGCATCTCCTTCGGATCGCACGTTTCGTCGGGACGTATCGCCGTGCCCGCCTCGGGTACCTGCAGATGCGAGAAATCGACCGCGTCGCCGGGCCGGAACTTGGGTTCGGGTACGTGGAGCGACAGCTTGGGGCGATTATCGCCCTGTCCGGCTCCTGAGGGCCTGTCGGCCATAGAAAACTCTCCCAGACGCAATCTTACGCGCAGGCGTTATATTATTTCACGCGCACGAAACGGTCAAGGGATGGAGATCGCTCGGTCCGGATCACACGGCGACGGGCGCCTTGATGGGCCCGTGCGGCGTGTAGTCGCGAACCTCGAAATCCTCAATGCGATAGTCGAAGATCGTCGGCGGACGCCGCACTATGGCAAGCGTCGGATGCCCGCGAGGTTCCCGCGATAGCTGCTCTTCGATGAGGTGATCGTGATTGAGATAGAGGTGCGTGTCTCCGCCCATCCACACCAGCTCGCCAGGCTCGAGATCGACCTGCTGGGCGATCATCCGCGCCAGCAATGCTGCCGACCAGAGGTTGAACGGCAGGCCGAGCGCGACATCGCAACTGCGCTGATAAAGCAGGCAATTGAGCCGGTCACCCGCGACATGGAACTGGTAGGTCTTGTGGCACGGAGGCAGAGCCATCCGGTCAAGCTCCGCGACGTTCCAGCCTTCGATGATGTGGCGCCTGCTACCGGGATTGGTGCGGAGCGATTCGACCACTTCGGCGATTTGGTTGATGCCCTCAACCGGCTCGAACAGCCCGTCCTTGCGATAGCGATAGGTCGGCCAGTCGACCCATTGTTTGCCATAAACGGGACCGAGGTCGCCCCAACGCTGCGCGAAAGCCTCGTCGTCGGCGATCCGTTGCACGAAATCGTCGAGTGCGATGTCCTCGCCGGTCTCCTTGACGTAGCGCGCATGCGGCCATTCGTTCCAGATCTTGACGCCTTGCAGCACCAGCGGGCGGATATTGGTGTCGCCGGTGAGGAACCACAGCATCTCGCGGGTGGCCGTCTTCCAGTAGACCCGCTTGGTGGTCAGCAGCGGCATCGCGCCGTCGGTCATGTCGAATCGCAGGCTTGCGCCAAAGACGGATTTCGTGCCGATACCGGTGCGATCGCGCCGCTCGTCGCCTTCGCCCCAGATGCGCTGCATCAGATCGAGATATTGCTGTTCGTAATGCGCGTTTTCCACGCCACCGGCTCTATCCCGAAAATCGGCCAAATGCCCGCTTGCGCGTGCGGCAATCCACACCTATAGGGCCGCCTCTGCCTCGCGGGGTCCGCCCCGCCACGCATCCGGTCGGGGAGTAGCTCAGCCTGGTAGAGCACTGTCTTCGGGAGGCAGGGGCCGGAGGTTCGAATCCTCTCTCCCCGACCAATTTTGTTTATCGCCGATCAACCCGCCTTTCGTAACGACGCGGTGGACCGCGCCCGAGGGCGTCAGAGCAAAGGATGTCTTCGAGATGCTTCGCAAATTCGCCGTACTCGCCATGGTCGCCGCAGGTGCGATGTCGCTATCGGCCTGCAATACGGTGCGCGGGCTTGGCCAGGATATTCAATCGGTGGCAGACGCCGGAGACCGCGTCACCTGAGCGGTTGGCGAGCGGGCGATTTCGCATGCCGTACTTATCGCCTCGTTAACCCTCTAGTCGCTAGGGCTCCGCGGATGAGTGGGGCTCACCGATCATGTGGCTGATCAAGCATTTCGCGCGGCGATCGCGCGGATCGGACTGGCGCGCTTATTTCCTCATCGGATGCGTTGCCATCCTCGCCCTGTTATTGGCGGGTGCAAGCTGGAGCGCCCAGCGTTCGGCCAGCGAGCGTTCGGCCAACGAAGCCCGCCAGACACAAACCCTGGAAGTGCTGCTCGAAACCGACCGGCTCCGCACCGCCGCGCTCCAACAGATACGCGGCGAGCGCGGCTATTTGCTGACCGACGACCCTTCATTCCTGCAGCCTTATCGTGCTGGGGTGAGAGATGCGCAGGATGCGCGGACGCGATTGGCCGAACTCATTGCGGAGAACCCTGCGCAGACCAGGCGACTTGCGGCGATGGAAGAGCAGTTCGAGCGCCTGGACGCGGTATTCTCCGCCATGATCGAGCAACAGGAAACCGGCCGGAACGCCGAAGCGATCTTCTATGTCCGTCAAGGTGCGGATCGACTGGCGATCGAGGCTATACTCGTCGGCCTTTCGGAGATCGAACGGGCCGAGCGCAAGCTGTTGCGTGAACAGACTGCCCTGGCGCAGCGTCGAGCACGCGAGAACGAGCTCTATCAATACGGGCTGACCGGGACCGGTGCCCTTTTGCTGGTCCTTGCCGCGGTTGCCACGTTCTACGTCCGCCGCGCCGTCGACGCCGAAGCGCAGGCGCGCCGCGAACTTCAACGATTTGCCGCCACCGATGCACTGACCGGCTTGCCCAACCGGCGAAGCTTCATGGGATCGCTCGGTCGAGCGCTCGATCGCGCACAAATCGATTCTTCACGAAAGTTATGCGTCGCGATTTTCGATATCGATCACTTCAAGCGGGTGAACGATCGCTTCGGTCATCCGGCCGGAGACGAGGTTATCCGGGAAGTCGGAGTTCGCGCCCACGACTCCTTGCGAACGCGCGACTTCGTGGGCCGAATCGGTGGCGAGGAATTCGCAATCATCCTGCCGAAGGCGGACATCGAAGGCGCGAAAACGGTCTGCGAGCGCTTGCGCCTTGCCATAGACGGCAAACCGGTGCGCTATGGCGACGCGATCATCCCCTTCACGATCAGCGTCGGCGTAGCCGAATTCCAGTCCGGCGACGACATCGACCATATCATGGCCCGCGCCGATGAAGCGCTCTACGAAGCCAAAACCGGCGGCCGCAACCAGGTCCGCGTCGCCGCCTGAGCACTTGCAGGCGGCCGTGTGGACGCCCAAGTCTGCATGATGGCCAAAACCAAAGTCCTGTTCGTCTGTCTCGGGAACATCTGCCGATCCCCCCTCGCCGAAGCGGCTTTTCGCAAGGCTGCAGAGGAAGCGGGCCTCGAAGTCGAAGTCGATAGCGCCGGGACCGCCGATTACCATGTCGGCGAGCCGCCCGATCCGCGCAGCATCGAGGAGGCCCAGCGCCAAGGCACCGACATTCGCGACCTTCGCGGACGCCAGCTGGCAGCGGAAGACTTCCACGAGTTCGATTTCATCCTCGGCATGGACAAGTCGAACATGCAGAACATCGCGCAGCGCGATCCCGGCGATGGCAAGGCGAAGGTGGCGATGCTGCTCGATCTCGTGCCCGGCCAGAACGGCAGGGAAGTCGCCGATCCCTACTACGGGGGCGCCGACGGGTTCCGGCAGACATGGGCCGAGGTGCAAGCTGGAGCCAACGCATTGGTCGCTGTGCTGATCGACCGGAATGGCTGACGACACCAACGATCCGAGCGACCGTCATCGCTCGGTGCCCTCGTCGCGCGCGGGCCGCCTCGCCGGCTTCACGCGTCTCGCCGGAGGAGTCGCCGGGGGCATGCTGAGCGAGGGCGCGCGGCGGCTCGCGGCGGGCGAGCGCCCCCGGATGGACCAACTGATTTTGACACCGGGCAATGCGATGCGGCTTGCTGACCGCCTGTCGCATTTGCGCGGTGCGGCAATGAAGTTGGGCCAGATGATCTCGATGGATGCGGGCGACTTCCTGCCGCCGGAATTGGCCGATATTCTCGCTCGTCTGCGTGACCGAGCCGACTTCATGCCGCCCCGCCAACTAGACAAGGTCCTTGGGGCGGAATGGGGCAAGGATTGGCGACGGCAGTTCCGCCGGTTCGAGCCGCGCCCGATCGCTGCGGCGTCGATAGGCCAGGTCCATCTAGCTCTTACGGCGGATCGCCGGACGCTTGCCATCAAGGTGCAGTATCCCGGCATCGCCGAGAGCATCAATTCCGACGTGGACAACGTTGTGTCACTGCTCAAGATCGCTGGGCTGCTCCCGAAGGAGCTGGATATCGGCCAGCTCCTAGTGGCGGCCAAGCAGCAGTTGCACGAAGAGGCCGATTACCGGCGCGAAGGCGAAATGATGCAGGCTTACGCCAGTCTTCTGCGTGATGACGACCGCTTTATCGTTCCGGAGCTTGACACGGAGCTGACCCGCGACCGGGTGCTAGCGATGAGTTTCGAGGAGGGGCGGCCGATCGAAGCGCTCGTAGAAGAACCGCAGGAAACCATCGATCGCGTTTTCAGCTATCTGATCGAGCTGGTCGCCAGCGAACTTTTCGAATTCGGGCTGATGCAAACCGACCCGAATTTCGCCAACTATCGTTACCGCGCGGATACGCAGCAAATCGTTCTGCTGGATTTCGGCGCGGCGCGGCCAATCGATCCGGCGATCGCCTTGTCCTATAGGCGACTGCTGATGGCCGGTCTGGCCGAGGATCGCGAGCAAGTACGCAAGGAGGCGATCGCAGCGGGTTTCGTCAATCCGCGAGCAGTCGAGCGGCATCCGGACCGGATCGATAAGGCCATCGACATAATCGTGACCGAGATCGCCAGGCAGGACAAACTCGATTTCGGCGACCGCGCTTTCGTGCCTGAAATTCGCGAAACCGTGATGCCGATCGCGCAGGATCGCGAAAGCTGGCATCTGCCGCCTGCGGAAACGCTGTTTGTCCAGCGCAAGGTCAGCGGCACGGCTCTGCTTGGCGCAAGGCTCAAGGCGCGGGTCGATGTGCGCGGCATCGTCGAGGCAACGCTTGCGAGGACAGCGTGACGATCGATCGAGAGCCGGTCGAGGACATCACCGGCAGCGCAATCGCCGAACAGACCGTCCTGCCTGGCGGCGACATCTCCGGGGCGAGTCTCGCCACGCTCGCCGATGGCCGCAGGGTCGTGATCAAACGCGGTCCGATGGTCGACGCCGAAGGGCGCATGCTCCGCGCAATGGCAGAAACCGGCGCGCCGATCCCGGCGGTCTACGGGTGGCAATCGCACTGCCTCGTCATGCAACACATCGTGAGTGGCGCAAGCGACACTCGCGATCGCTGGCCTGCACTTGCCAAGACTCTGCTGTGCCTGGCTTATACAAAGGCCGAGGCTTTCGGTTGGGATGAGGATTACGCACTCAAGCATGTCGAGGTGCCGAATTCTCGTGCCGGCAACTGGGCGCATTTCTGGCGTGACAACCGGTTGCTCTGTCACCTGCCGCATCTCGATCCGGAGCTGGCCAAACGCGTAGAAGCGCTTTCCGAGAGCATGGAAGACCTGCTTCCGGCGGCACCAGATATAGCTCTCGTGCACGGCGATTTGTGGGGCGGCAACATTGTCCACGCAAACGATGGCCGCGCCGTCCTGATCGATCCATGTGCCTATATTGGCCACCGCGAAGTCGATGCGGCCTCACTCACGGTTTTCGACAGTCCGCCACCCGCGTTCTTCGATGCTTTGCAGCTAGAGCACGGGTGGAAAAGGCGCCAGCCGATCTATCGCCTGTGGATGTGGCTGGTCCACGTTCGGCTATTCGGCGCAAGCTATCGCAGCGCCGTCATTCGCGAACTCGATCTGCTGGGCTTCTAGCCGCCCCGAAGCGTCTTCACGCCGTAGTCCCGTTCGAACAGATAGAGCAGCACTCTTGCCGCTTCGCCTCGCTTGCCTTCGAGACCGCCGTCCCGCTCCATGAGAAGCCGCGCATCGTCATAGGCTTTCGGCAATAGCTGGGTGATTTGGTCGAGGCTGGCGACGGTGAAAGGCGTATCACCCGATTGCCGCGTGCCGAGCAATTCTCCGCCGCCGCGCAGACGAAGATCCTCTTCCGCGAGCAGGAAGCCGTCCTGCGTCTGGCGCATCAGTTTCAGCCGTTCCTGCGCGGACTCGGACAGGTTTTCGCCATGCAGCAAGACGCAGAAGCTCTTCTCGTTGCCCCGCCCCACGCGGCCACGCAGCTGGTGAAGCTGCGCGAGGCCGAAACGCTCGGCCTGTTCGATCACCATCAGCGTCGCGTTGGGCACGTCGACGCCGACTTCGATAACGGTCGTCGCCACCAACAGCTTCGCATCGCCGCTGGCGAACCGCTCCATCGCCGCGTCCTTGACCTCCGGCGCGAGCTGGCCGTGCACCATGACGACATCGCTGCCGAACCATTCCTTGAGCGCAGCATAGCGCGCTTCGGCGGCGGCGATCTCCTCCGGCCCGTCCAGTTCGCGGACCATGGGGCACACCCAGTAGGCCTGCCGCCCTTCCGCGATTTGTGCGGCGAGACGATCGACCAGCGGGCCGATCTTGTCCTGCCCCATCACCACGGTGTCGATCGCCTGCCGCCCTGGTGGCAGCTCGTCGAGCTTGCTCACATCGAGCTCGCCATATTGCGCCAGCGTCAGCGTGCGCGGGATCGGCGTGGCGGTCATCGCCAGCACATGCGGAGCGCGTTTGCCCTTGCTGGCGAGCATGAGCCGCTGGCCGACCCCGAAGCGGTGTTGTTCGTCAATCACGACCATCGCGAGATTGCGATAGGCGACCTTGTCCTGGAAAATCGCATGCGTCCCGACCACGATGTCCACACTGCCGTCGAGCAGCCCCATCAGCGTTGCCTCGCGCGCCCTGCCCTTGTCGCGCCCAGTCAACAGCGCGACATGCGCGCCGGTCGGTTCGGCCATGCGGCGAAGGCTCTCGTAGTGCTGGCGGGCAAGGATTTCGGTCGGCGCGAGCAAAGCCGCCTGCGCCTTTGCCTCGACCGCGATCAGCATGGCTTCCAGCGCGACCACTGTCTTACCCGCGCCGACATCGCCTTGCAGCAGGCGCAGCATGGGCGCTTCCTGCGCCATGTCGCCCTCGATCTCGGCAATCGAACGCTTTTGCGCGCCGGTCAGCGGGAACGGCAGCTCGAGCCGTCCGCGATAGCTGCCGTCGCCTCTTAGCGCCTGGCCGCGGCGCTTGCGATTGTCTGCGCGCACCAGCATCAACGCGAGGCTGTTGGCGAGCAGTTCGTCATAGGCCAGCCGGTCGCGCGCAGTTTTGTCCTCGCTCTTGTGCGCCAGCACCAGCGCATCGCGCCATGCTGGCCAGCCTTCCTTGTCGAGCTGCAAGGAATCGATCCACTCGGGCAGTTCGGGCGTACGCTCAAGCGCTTGCTCGACCAACCCCGCCACCTTCGGCTGCGTCAGCCCTTCGGAAAGCCGATAGACCGGCTCGCACAGTCGCTGGAGGCTTTCGCCGCCTTCTTCCAGCACATGGTCCGGATGGACAATCTGCAGCATGTCGCCGAAGCGTTCCAAGCGGCCTGCCACCCAGCGCGTTTCGCCCACCGGCAGCTGCTTTTTCGCAGTGTAGGACGCGCGTCCGAAATAGGTCAGCGCCAGGATATTGCCGATCGCATCCTGCGCCAGCACCCGATAGGGCGCGCGCGGACTGCGGCTGACGCGATGTTCGGTGACGGTCAGCCTGACGACGATCTGTTCGCCCTCGCCCGCCTCGTCGATATTGCCGACCGCCCGGCGGGTCACGAAGCGTTCGGGCAGGTGATAATCGAGATCGCGTATCCGCGTGAGACCAAGGCGTCCGAGCGGCTTTTGCAGCTTCGGCCCGACACCTTCGAGTGTCTCCGTTTCGGCAAACAGGGGGTTGAGGACCTCGGGGCGCATGGCCGATCGCTACCAATTTCCGCCCGTCATTGCGAGGAGCCGTAGGCGACGCGGCAGTCCATCTTTAAGGCTGTCCACAGCTCAGGCGTCGGACGATGGATTGCTTCGCTTCGCTCGCAATGACTGTTGAAAGGCCGCGATTCGTGCCCTAATCGCTTCCCATGCCCGAAATGCTCACCTTCGATGGCCGCAAGCAGCGCGCGAAGTTTCGAGCCTGGCACCGCGGCACGCGCGAGGCCGACTACATGATCGGCGGCTTTTTCGATCGCTACAGCGCGGACTGGTCCGAAGAAGAGCTCGCTTGGTTCGAAATGCTGCTCGAGGAAGACGATGTGGATGTCATGGCCTGGGCGCTCAAGACCCAGCCGACCCCGCCGCGCTTCCAGAGCGAGTTGATGGAAGCGATGCAGGAACTCGATTACGTCGACATTCCGCGTTGACGGGCCGCCTGCGGGCACTATCTCGCATTCGACGTATTACTGAAGCACCCCCTTCCCGACCGGGCAGGGGGCAATCGTGCGTGTGCGAGAGGCTGCGCCCCCCCGATGACAGGATCCCGATGCCCGACCTTTCCCGTATCCTGAAAGCCGATAGTCCGCTCACGCTGGCGCAGGTCGCGCGCGGCGCGCAGCCCTTGGTGATGGCCGATTTGGCGCGGGCCAGCACCGGGCGCGCGGTCTTCATCGCGCCTGATGATGCCGCGATGCGCGGGATCGTCGACGCCGCGGCCTTCTTTGCACCCGAGCTGGAAGTGATCGAGTTCCCGGCGTGGGACTCGCTGCCTTACGACCGTGCCAGCCCCGCCCTGTCGATCAGCGCGCGGCGCCTCGCTGCCCTTCACCGGCTCCAGACCGGCAAGGCGAAGGCACAGCTGGTCGTGACGACAGCCAACGCCGTGCTCCACCGCGTGCTCACCCCTTTCCGCATTCGCGAGAGTGTGCGGGAGTTCAAGCCGGGCACGGAGATCGGCCGCGAGAGCCTGTCGCTGCTCCTGCAAAAGCAGGGCTACAGCCGGACCGATACGGTCATCGACAAGGGCGACTATGCCATCCGCGGATCGATCGTCGACGTCTTCCCCAGCGGGCTGGACGAGGCGCTGCGGCTCGACTTCTTCGGGGACGAACTGGAAAGCCTGCGCAGCTTCGATCCAACCACCCAGATGAGCACCGGGCGGCTCTCCAACCATCTGCTGCTACCGGCCAGCGAAGCGCTACTGGACGAGGACAGCATCAAGCGCTTCCGTAGCCGCTATCGCGAGATGTTCGGTGCCAATGCCACGCAGGACCCGCTATACGAAGCGGTCAGCGAGGGGCGCAGGCTCGCCGGCATGGAGCACTGGCTGCCGCTGTTCGAGGACAAGCTGGTCACGCTGTTCGATCACCTCGGCAAGGATGACGTCGTGGTGATCGACAACGCCTCGCTTGCCGCAGCGGAAGAGCGGCTGAAGGATATCGGCGACTATCATGACCAGCGCACCGCGATCAGCGGTCAGGCGAAGGGCAACTACCGCCCGCTGAAACCCGACGCGCTCTACCTCACCGAAGACGAATTCAAGTCCGCCCTCGCCGATGCGCCCGCCCACCGCGCGACCAGTTTCGGCGAACCGGAAAGCGACAAGGTCATCGACTTCGGCTTTCGCTCGGGCCGCGATTTCGCTCCCGAGCGCGCGCGCGGCGACAATGTCTATCCGGTGCTGGCCGACCATTTGAAAGCCATCGGCAAGGCCGGCAAGCGCCCGCTGCTGGCGACCTATTCCAAGGGCAGCCGCTCGCGCATCGCCTCGATCCTCGGAGAAGCCGGAGTTGCGGTGCAATTGGCCGACAGCTGGCAGGAAGCGCTCGGCCAGTCGGCCAAGGGTAAGCCCTCGGCGATGATCCTCCCCGTCGAGGCAAGTTTCGCCAACGACGAGCTGGAGTTGCTGACCGAGCAGGACATTCTCGGCGATCGGCTGGTGCGCCGCAAGCGCAAGCGCAAGGATGCCGACGCCTTCCTCGCCGAGCTCCAGGCGCTCAGCGTCGGCGATCTGATCGTCCACACAGAGCATGGCATCGGCAAGTATCTCGGTCTCGAACCTATCCCGGTCGGCAAGTCGAAGCATGACTGCGTCCAGCTGGAATATCGCGGCGGCGACAAACTGTTCATCCCGGTCGAGAATATCGACGTTCTCAGCCGCTACGGCTCCTCCGAAGAGGCCGTGCAACTGGACAAGCTCGGCGGAGAGGCATGGCAGAAGCGACGCGCCCGCCTGAAGGAGCGCATCCGCGAGATTGCCGGCGAACTGATGCAGGTCGCCGCCCAGCGCGCGCTGAAGAAGGCGCCGGTGCTGGAAGTTGAGGACGGCCCATACAACCAGTTCCTCGACCGCTTCCAATACGAGGAAACCGACGATCAGGAGCGCGCGATCGAGGACGTGCTGCGTGATCTCGAAAGCGGCAGGCCGATGGACCGGCTGGTGTGCGGCGATGTCGGCTTCGGCAAGACCGAGGTCGCCCTCCGCGCTGCCTTCGTCGCCGCGATGAACGGCCAGCAGGTCGCCGTGGTAGCCCCCACAACCCTGCTCGCCCGCCAGCATTTCGAGAATTTCAGCCAGCGCTTTGGCGGCTTTCCCTTGAAGGTCGGGCGGCTGTCTCGGCTCGTGGGTTCGAAAGAAACGAAGGACACACGCGAGGGGCTGGAAAATGGCGACGTCGACATTGTTGTCGGGACGCACGCGATCCTGTCCAAGCAGACGAAGTTCAAGAACCTCGGCCTCGTGATCGTGGACGAAGAACAGCGCTTTGGCGTGACCCACAAGGAAAAGCTCAAACAGCTGCGCGCCGATGTGCACATGCTGACGCTGACCGCCACGCCGATCCCGCGTACGCTGCAGATGGCGATGACAGGCCTGCGCGAACTTTCCACCATCCAGACCCCGCCGGTCGACCGTCTCGCCGTCCGCACTTACGTGATGGAATGGGATGACATGGTGATGCGCGAGGCGCTGCTGCGCGAACACCATCGCGGCGGCCAAAGCTTCATCGTCGTGCCGCGCATTTCCGACATGGAGCAGGTGTCGGACTGGCTCCATGAAAACGTGCCAGGGGTAAAGTTCGTCGCCGCGCACGGCCAGATGAACGCGGGCGAAATCGAGGAGCGGATGAGCGCCTTCTACGACGGCAAATACGATGTGTTGCTGGCGACCACGATTGTCGAAAGCGGCCTCGATTTGCCGAGCGCGAACACGATTATCATCCACCGCGCCGACATCTTCGGCCTTGCCCAGCTCTATCAGTTGCGTGGCCGCGTGGGCCGCTCGAAGCTGCGCGCCTATGCCTACCTCACCTATGCTGCCGACACACAATTGAGCGAGGTCGCCGAGAAACGGCTGAAAGTCCTGGGCGATCTCGACAGCCTCGGCGCGGGCTTCCAGCTGGCGAGCCACGACCTCGACATTCGCGGCGCAGGCAATCTCCTGGGCGACGAACAGTCCGGCCACATCCGTGAGGTTGGCTTCGAGCTTTACCAGTCGATGCTGGAGGACGCGATCCTTGCAGCCAAGGCCGGGGAACTGGGCCTTGAAGCCAAGCCGGAGCGGGTCAGTCCACAAATCACGGTCGATGCCCCGATCATGATTCCGGAGGATTACGTGCCGGACCTCGCCGTCCGGATGGCGCTCTACCGCCGCCTCAACGATGCCGAGGACAAGGCGGAAATCGAGGCGCTTGCCGCCGAGATGATCGACCGTTTCGGCGACCTACCTGCCGCGACCGCAAACCTCGTCCGCCTGATAGAGATCAAGCATCAGGCCATCGAGGCGAACATCGCCAAGATCGACGTCGGCGCGCAAGGCACGCTGGTGACGTTCCACAATGACGATTTCCCAGACGGGCCCGGCCTCATCTCTTATGTCGACCGCTTGCAGGGCACGGCCAAGCTCCGGCCCGACATGAAGCTCGTCATCAGCCGCGCCTGGAACTCGCCGGAAAGCAGGCTTAATGGCCTGTTCCAATTGACGAAGGGGCTATCGGGGATCGTGCGGAAAGCACAAAGCCGCGAGAAGAAGGCGGCCTAAGCCGCTGCCAGCTTGAGAAATTCCTGCGCTGTCATGGGTTCGGCGCGCAGGAAGCCCTGGTAATATTCGCAGCCCTCTGCGGCAATCAGGGCGCGCTGCTCTTCCTTCTCCACGCCTTCCACCACGACCGCGAGATCCAGCGCGCTGGCCATCGCGATGATGGCGCGAAAGACCGCAAGGTCGCGTTCGTCCTCCAGAACACCGTCGATCATCGAGCGATCGAGCTTGATGCAGTCGATCGGCAGCACCTTGAGATAGCGGAAGTTGCAGAAGCCCGCGCCGAAATCGTCGAGCGCCAGGCGGATGTCGAAAATCTTGAGTTGGTCGAGCACGTGTCCGACCCTGTCGAGATCGGCGAGCAGGACCTGCTCGATGATTTCCAGCGTGATGCGCGACATGGATAAGCCGATCCGCTCCGCCAAGCGGGCAAACTCCATGGCGAAACTGTCGGCGGCAAGATCGGCTGGCGTGATGTTGAGCGAAAGCCGCAGATGCTCGGGCCAATGCACCGCCTGCTCCAGCGCCCTCTGTGCGATATGGCGCGAAAGATGCGCAACATGATCCGCGCGCTCGGCAATCTGGAACAGCGATCCCGCCCCGACGCGCCCGATGGTGGGATGGTGCCACCTCGCCAGCGCCTCGGCCCCGATTATCCTGTCGTCTGCCAGCGCATACTGCGCCTGGAAGAGTATCTCGATCTCGTCCTTGTCGATCGCAGCGAGCAAATCGGCCTCGAGATCGCGGAACGAGCGGCCCGACAGTTCGATCTCTCCGCTCGACCAGTCTATCCTGCGCCCCTGCCCCTGCCGCATGCGGTTCGCCATCTCGGACAATCGATCGAAAATCCGCTCCGGAGAATCGTCTTCCGTTGCGCGCAACAAGACGACGCGCGGCCACAGGCGCAAGCTACCGACATCGTCTCCCGGGCTGGCGATCGGCATGGCGATCGCATCGGCCAGTGCTTCGGCGAGCCATTCCCAGCGTTCACGGCTGCACTGTTGGCGCGACAGTAGAAGGAAACTCCCGCCACTGATCCGCGCTGCCAGCCACGCCATGCTGTCGAGTTCGTCGGCCGCGAAATGCTTGATCCGCTGCGCCACTTCGACCAGCGCGCCGTCGCCCGCGCTTTCGCCGAAAGCCACGTTGACGGTATCGAACCGGCCGAGCGTGATCATCATCGCATGGATCGGACACGGGATAGTGTCCCGCGGCCACTCGCGCTGCCACCGTCCAATGGTCGCGCGTGCTTCCTCCAGATCGGCAAGGCCGGTCAGGCTATCGCGGGACTCTCTTGTATCGTCTTGGGGCAGCGTCGCCATGGGAACGTTCCTATCCCCTTTGCTCTCGATTTAATCCAGTCATTTGGCTCTGTTGCCAAATGGGACGGGCGGCCATAGGTAGCGCGCCGAACCGGGCGATATGCCTGCGGAACGGAGCACGCGCCGCACCATGACCGAATATCGCCGCCTGGCTTTGCTGGTATCGGACACCGAGCGCGCGCAGGAGGCCGCCGTCGGTTTTCGCGGTATCGCCGATTGGGTTCCCATCGATGAGGCCGACGCTGCCGTCGTGCTGGGGGGCGATGGCTTCATGCTGCAAACCTTGCATGCGATGCTGGACAGTGACCGTGTAATCCCGGTCTATGGCCTGAACGTCGGCACCGTGGGTTTTCTCATGAATCGCAACCGTAATCCCGACACATTGCTGGCTCGCATCGGCAGGGCCAAGCCGGTCACGATCTCTCCCCTGTCGATGCAAGCCACCACACAGGACGGGACGCAGCACCGCTTTTGTGCCATCAACGAGGTCTCGCTGCTGCGCGAAACACGCCAGACCGCGAAGATCGAGGTCAGCGTGGACGGCAAGGCGCGGATCAAGGAACTGGTCTGCGACGGGGTACTTTTGGCGACCCCAGCAGGCTCCACCGCGTACAACCTGTCGGCCGACGGCCCGATTCTGCCGCTGGATTCGCACTTGCTCGCCCTGACCCCGATCTCGGCCTTCCGGCCGAGGCGCTGGAAGGGCGCGATTCTACCGGACCGTAGCCGGGTGACCTTTCGCGTGAACGAGCCCAACAAGCGCCCGGTTAGTGCGGTGGCCGATCAGAAAGAACTGCGCGACGTCGCCGAAGTCAGCCTGGAGATCGCTCAGGACAGCGAATTGACTCTGCTGTTCGATCCCGGCCACGCCCTCGACGAACGCATTGTCGCGGAGCAATTCGTAGTCTGAGCGCCACGGCTCGCGAGAGCTGCGAATTTTTGCCAATTGCCCGCTTGCAAAACCGGAATCGCCCCCATATACGCGCGGCCTGCCTAACGGGCTGCTCCCCGATAGCTCAGCGGTAGAGTAGGTGACTGTTAATCACTTGGTCGTTGGTTCGAATCCAACTCGGGGAGCCATTTTCCATTTCGCAGCCAATCGCTCGCGACCGGAAAACCTTCTTATTTCCTAGGAAAACTTGTTCGCAGACGCGCGCATGCATTCGTTGCCGCGCGTGCTGTTTCGCGCTATTGGTGGGGGACTAAATGGGGGAACACCTCATAGTCTAACTGCGAGGCATGTATGGGCAAGCTGACCCAGGCACACGTAAAGGCAGCCCTCAACAAACCGGGACGTCATCACGATGGCGACGGATTGATCCTGTTCGTGCGCGATTCCGGCCAGGCAAGCTGGGTTGCACGGGTGCAGAATAACGGCAAACGCCGCGAGTTTGGTCTTGGTAGTCTGCGCGCTGTGGGCTTGAGCGAGGCTCGTGAAAAGGCATCATTGGTGAAGGCGGCGCTGATTGCTGGCCGCGACCCTCATCTGGCACTGAGGCCACCAAAGGAAATGACCCGCACATTTCGCGAGGCTGCACTGGACTTCCTTGCAGCGAAGTCTGCCGATGCGAAGATTTCAGATGCAAAGCGACGTCAAAGCCTGTCTCAGCTAAAGTCTTATGCCTTTCCAGCCCTTGGCAAGTTGCAGGTGCAGAGCATCGATGCGGACGCCATCGCCAGGTGCCTGCGCCCGATCTGGACCCGCAAGCCTGAAACCGCTCGCAAGGTGAGGAGCCTCATTATTCGCACCTTGCGCTTTGCCCGCCCCGATGGCGCGTTGTTCATTGGGACGCTTGGGCCAGCCGTAGCCGACCGATTGCCAGCGCAGCCGAAGCGCGGGAACTTTGAGGCCCTGCCCTATTCCGAACTGCCAGCCCTCATGGCGCGGCTGGTGGACAAGCGTGGCATGGGTGCGCTGGCGCTGCGCGCAGCGATCCTGACCGCGACACGCAGTGGTGAAGTGCGCGGTGCAACGTGGAATGAGGTCGATCTGGACGCCGCTGTGTGGACCATCCTTGCCGACCGCATGAAAGCCCGCAAACTGCATCGTATCCCGCTTCCGCCAGCCGCCCTCGCGCTGTTCCGCGAAATGGCAGCAATCAGCCAAGCCGGAACCGACCTGATCTTTCCGGCTGGCAACGGAAACGAGTTGAGCAACATGACGCTAACTAAGGTCCTGCGCGATATGAAGGTGCCCTGCACAGTGCACGGCTTCCGCTCGACTTTCCGCGACTGGGCAGCCGAACAAACGAGCCTTCCCGGAGAGGTTGCGGAAGCAGCCCTGGCCCACACCGTTCCCAAGGCCGTGGAAGCCGCATATCGCCGCACCGACTTCTTCGACAAGCGACGCGAACTGATGAACACTTGGGCTGGTTTCGTGATGGGCACCGGTGGCGCGGAGATTGTTCCCATTGGAGCGAATACCCGAAATTGAAGGCTTGCTCGCGAGGGAATGTCTTGCATCTGACCGCCAACATTCGCAGCCCTTCAGATTTCTAACCCCCAATCCCTGAGGCACTAATCTTGTGCATCGCAGGCCACGAAGGCATGTTCCGCATGTGTTCGCCTTTACTCGCTTGTATGCGCTAGTGTCTATGGAGGATCTGTGAATGGCTTCAACGCCCGATAGGTTTGACGCGCTGTCGATCATTAAAGGATGGGGTTGGGACCACGCCGATCCTCGTTTCGAGTTTCATGTGCCGGTCATGGTGCCGATTAGCGAAGCAATCAATCGCCTCGCCATGGAAGGGCACTCCGATCCGGCTACCGCCATGCTGACGCTGTTGGCGGAAGGCAAAGTCCAAGCAACCGGTCACTACCGTTGGAAGAAATACCTTAATGGCCATTTTTCGAGAGAGGGAAACGGCCCAATCCCAGCCCACCGCTGGGTAGTGCTTCGACAAGGTTGCGACGCCAATACGGGCCTACGACCGAACGAAGTCGTGTTTCACCTCATCGGTGAAGACTGGAACGAAGACAAGGAACCCCGCGCGGACTGGAGTTGGCAAAACGACCGCTTTTCGACCGCCCAAGTTTCAGAAGGTGATTGGCTGGATGAGGGATACTTCGAGGAATCCTATAGCGCCACCGACATAGAAGTTCGCCCAGCAGAGGCCGATTGCGGCTCGTTCCAAATCGAAGCGCCAGAAAGTAGCGATGCAAAGAGCAATCGAGGGGGCGCACCTTTCAAGTATGACTGGGAGCAGGCTGTCGCCGCCGTTGTTTTCCAGTGGGCTGACGAAGGGTCTTGGCACCCCGAACTTCAGGCAGATGTGAAGAAGCGCCTTTCCACGTGGTTCGCCGAACAAGATCAGTATCCTTCAGATAGCTTACTCAAGGAACGCGCACGCTGGCTCTTCGCGGAGTTTCAGCGACGAAGGGACGAGGCCAGTAACGTCGCGTCCTAGGGTTTCTGGCCCGCTATTGGCCTTGCTGGCCGACTTCCGGGGACGTTCGCAGGTATTCCCCGTTTCGCACCCGTTCCCATCCGTGAACGGGCTTGAACGGAAAGGATACGACAAATGGAACCTGTGCTTTGCAGCATTGCGGATGCAGCCCGCACTCTGGGAATCGGCAAGACTAAGACCTATGAACTAATCGAACGGGGCGCCTTGGAAACGATCACCATTGATGCCCGACGGCTGGTGAAAGTGGAGAGCATCAAGCGCCTGGCCGATGGCGCGACGGCGAAAAGCGCGGCGTGAGTGACCCATGGCTGACAAGTTCCGCCGGGCCAAGGTGCCGCGCCATGTTCGCATCTATCATCGTCAGATGCAGTCCGACGCTTGGCGGCATTTGTCAGGGAGTGGGGTCAAAGTCTTGCTGGCGCTGGCCGCGCTTGAAAAGGGCGACAACAACGGCGAGTTCTTCCTATCTGCTCGGAAGGGGGCAGAGATAACTGGCCTGGGCAAGAATGCGGTCAATCGAGCGCTTCACGAATTGCAGGACAAGGGATTCATCTACTGCGCAACAAGGGGGGGCTTCTCGCGCAAGACACCTCACGCTGCTTGCTGGGGCCTGACTTGGCAAGGGGGGCCAAAGGGAAGCGAACATCGCGCTCCTTCGCATGCCTATGAAAAGTGGCGGCCTGCAAAAAAACACGGTCCCCAAAATGCGGACAACGCAGTCCCCGAAATAGGGTCAGCGAGGCAAAATCCGCCCCTCAACTGTCCTCGAAACGGGGACAGTGAAACCAGAGAATTGGCGGAAAAGCGCCAAAGTTCGGCTGTCCGCAAATCGGGGACACATAATAGTTACCAGGGGCTACCCCCCGATCATGCTGCAAAGAGTGCGACGGTCATCCTTCCGACCTTCTGGTGGACTCCCCATCCCACCCGATCCCTCATTCCACTCATTTATGCGGTTACCTTGGCCGCTTTGCTAGACGACGCCATCAACAAGAGGATCGCTGCATGACGGACGCCGAACGCCGCGCTCTTTGGCAGCACTGGTGCGACTATGGAGGAGATTTCCCCCACGCGTGCCAATCAATGATCTGCGGGGCACGCACCCGTGCGGGAACACCCTGTAAGCGGCGCGACCTCTATCGATCTGGGCGCTGCAAATTGCACGGGGGGCTTTCGACAGGGCCGCGCACCGTAAGGGGCAAGCGACGATCAGCACGCAATGGCAAGCGCACAAAAAGGGGCAAACCCCATGAGAGGGTAAAGAAGCCTAATGATTTAGGAAAATCTGACAGCGCGGCTGGACCAGCTGGAGACTGATATGGGCGGATTTGGTTCAGGACAGTATGGTGGCAGACCAACGACAGATGCGTCACTGCGCATCGATCTGGCTTGGCTTTTGCGGACAGGCCGGGCGCGGGAAGGCAGCGACATTTCAGGATCGCTGCACTGGACGTGTGGCGGTTCGCCAAGCGGATCGATCGGCTACCGGGCTGTAATGAGCGAACTTGGTTTGGAACGGCTTGTCCTGAACTATACGCGCGGCAGCGGAGAGGATGCTGAGCGAGTTCTACAATCGATATATCTTTCCCACACGGTCCCCAATTACGGGGGAAAGCGCTGGTGGATGATTTGCCCTTATCGCGGCCATCGCGTTGGCAAATTGTATCTACCGCCAGGTGGGGACCGTTTCGCATCCCGACAAGCATGGCGGCTGGGCTATCAGTGCCAGCGAGATTCAGCCCGGGACCGCCCTTTTGAACGACTGTTCCGGTTGCAAAAGAAGCTCGGCTGCGATCAAGGCTGGGAAGCAGGACTGCGACGCCCCAAGGGTATGTGGCACCGGACCTTTGACCGACACATGGAGCGGTATTGGGAACTGGACAACGAATGCGCGCGGGAAATGATGGTGATGATGGGACGACTTGGCGGTTGGCCCTCCCCCGTCTAGCGTGCCGCGAATCTAGTTCCGGGGGTTAAATGTCTACGCCGCTTCGCCAACTTCTCGCTCAATACCGTGCAGCGGCAAAAACGGAACGTGAAAAGGGAACGTATTTCGAGCGGCTGGCGCTGG
Source organism: uncultured Erythrobacter sp. (assembly GCA_947499095.1). Taxonomy (GTDB): domain Bacteria; phylum Pseudomonadota; class Alphaproteobacteria; order Sphingomonadales; family Sphingomonadaceae; genus Qipengyuania. The sequence goes on along the minus strand of CANMMR010000002.1, from coordinate 339,695 downwards.
CGTTCATCAAGCATGATCCGGGCATGTCCCAAGAATATGAGGACGTTTGGACCTTCACCGATTGGGCCAAGGCCAACCGGCTGGACGGCAAGGATATCGGCATCGATCTGGTGGCCAAAATCCGTGGCGAGGACAGCTTTTGCGCCATCCAGTGCAAGTTCTATGCGGAAGGCTACCGCATCCAGAAAGGCGATATCGACAGCTTCCTTGCCAGCAGTGCCACCAAGCATTTCTCGCGCGGGCTGGTGTTCGACACAACCGGCGCGCCATGGAGCATCAATGCCGAGGCACTGCTGGATGATTTGAACGTCACCCGCATCGGACTCGACCGGCTGGAGGAAAGCCCGATTGATTGGGCCGCATGGTTCCAGCGGGACGAAATCAAGGTTGCCGACCCCAAGTCCCTGCGTCCCCACCAGATAGACGCGCTGACGGCTATTCGAGACGGATTGGCGGATGCCGACCGGGGCAAGCTGATCATGGCTTGCGGCACCGGTAAGACCTTCACCGGCCTCAAGATTGCCGAGGCGATGGCAGGACCGGGCAAGGCCGTGCTGGTGCTGGTGCCGTCGCTGGCGCTGATGAGCCAGACCATCCGCGAATGGACCATCGACAGCGCCACGCCTCTGCGATCCTATGCGGTGTGTTCCGACGTGCAGGTGGGCAAGCGCCGCCGTGATGCCGATGACGTTGCCGAAGTCGAACTGCACGATCTGGATTATCCCGCCACCACCAACGCGGCCAAGCTGGCAAGCCGGTCCAGCCGTCCCGCGCCTGACCGGATGACGGTGGTGTTCTCCACCTACCAGTCCATTCAGGTGATCAGCGACGCGCAAAAGTTGCATGGCTTTCCCGAGTTCGACCTGATCATCTGCGATGAGGCCCATCGCACCACCGGGGCGACGCTGGCGGGAGAGGACGAGAGCAATTTCGTCAAAATCCACAATCAGGCATTCATCGCAGGCAAGAAGCGCATCTACATGACCGCCACGCCCCGCGTTTATGGCGAGGCAGTGAAGGCCAAGGCCAGCGAGGCATCGGCCGAACTGGCGTCCATGGACGACGAAACCCTCTACGGCAAAACGCTGTTCACCCGCGGTTTCGGATGGGCGGTCGAGAACCAGCTACTGACCGATTACAAGGTCCTCGTGCTCGCGGTTGACGAAGGCATGGTCAGCAGCGGCGTGCAGCACCGGCTTGCCGACGGCGGCACGGAACTGAAGCTGGACGATGCCACCAAGATCATCGGCTGTTACAAGGCGCTGACCAAGACCGGCCTGAAGGATGAATTGCTGACCGATGGCCAGCCGATGCATCGGGCGCTGGCCTTCTGCAAGGATATCGCATCGTCCAAGCTGGTGCGGACCGAGTTCGCCAACGTGGTCAGCGAATATCTGGCATCGGACGAAGGGCAGGAAGCCATGGGCGATACCGCCCGCCTGGAATGCGAACTGCGCCACGTTGACGGCACGATGGGCGCCAAGGAGCGCGGCGTGCATCTGGACTGGCTGAAAGAGGACGCGGGCGAAGACGTTGCGCGCATCCTGTCCAATGCCCGCTGCCTGTCCGAAGGCGTGGACGTGCCAGCGCTGGATGCCATCCTGTTCATGCACCCGCGCAAGAGCCAGATTGACGTGGTGCAGTCAGTAGGCCGCGTGATGCGCCGCGCGCCGGGCAAGCAGCTTGGTTATGTCATTCTGCCGATCGGCGTTCCGGCTGGCGTCACCCCCGAACAGGCGCTGGACGATAACGAGCGTTACCGCGTGGTATGGCAAATCCTCAATGCCCTTCGCAGCCATGACGAGCGTTTCGATGCCCGGCTCAATCAGGCTGACCTTGGCGTTGATATCAGCGACCATATCGAGATCATTTCCCTCACGGACAAAATCGAGGTCACCGCCACAGTCCATGACCTCCCCGGCGGCAAGAAGGCAGCGAAAACCAAGGTCGGCATTGGCGAAGGCGGTGTAGGCGATGAGCGCGACGCCGGGGACAGCACCCCGCGCGGAGGCGGTGAGACTCAGGACACATTCGTCTTTGACGAGTTTTCCCGCGCCATCATGGCCAAGATTGTCAAGAAGTGCGGGCGGCGCGATTATTGGGAGGATTGGGCGGGCGATATCGCCAAGATCGCCCAGACCCACATCACCCGCATTACCGCATTGGTGGAAAAGCCGGGCACGCCGGAACGCGAAGCCTTTGAAGGCTTCCTTGCTGAAATCCGCGACGATCTGAATGACAGCATTTCGCAGGGCGAAGCCATCGAGATGCTGGCGCAACACCTGATCACTCGCCCGGTCTTTGATGCGCTGTTCGAAGGTTACGATTTCGCCCGCAACAATCCCGTCTCCAAGGCGCTGGAAGCGGTCCTGGAGGCTTTGGACGAGCACAGGCTTGGCAAGGAGGCGGTAAGCCTGGAACGCTTCTATGATAGCGTGAAACGGCGCGCGGCGGGCATCGACAATGCCGAGGCCAAGCAGAAGATCGTGGTCGAACTCTACGACAAGTTCTTCCGCAACGCCTTCCCCAAGATGACCGAGCGGCTGGGCATCGTCTACACGCCCGTGGAGGTGGTGGATTTCATCATCCATTCGGTGAACGAGGTTCTGCAAAGCGAGTTCGGGCAGACGCTGGGCAGCAAGGGGGTTCACATCATGGACCCCTTCACCGGCACCGGCACTTTCATCACTCGGTTGCTGCAGTCCGGCCTGATCAAACCCGAGGAACTGGCGTGGAAATACCAGAACGAAATCCACGCCAACGAGCTCGTGCTGCTGGCCTATTACATCGCGGCCATCAATATCGAAGCCGTTTATCACTCCATGTCTGGCGGTGATTACCAGCCGTTCGGCGGCATCTGCCTGACCGACACGTTCCAGCTTTACGAACAGGACAAAGACCTGATCGCCCACCTTATGCCGGACAACAGCCACCGCCGCACCCGGCAGCGGGAGCTGGATATCCGCGTCATCATCGGCAATCCGCCCTATTCGGTGGGACAGGGCAGCGCGAACGACAATGCCGCGAACGTCGCCTATCCCCGGCTGGATGGGCGCATCCGCGAAACCTATGCGGCCCGTTCCAGCGCGACGAACAAGAATGCGCTTTACGACAGCTACATCCGCGCGATCCGTTGGGCCAGTGACCGCATCGGAAATGCTGGCGTCGTGGCGTACGTGTCCAACGCGGGATGGCTGGATGCGAACACCGCCGATGGCTTGCGACAGTGCTTGGCGGACGAGTTTGCCAGCATCCACGTGTTTCACTTGCGCGGGAATCAACGCACCTCTGGCGAACGCTCCCGGCGCGAAGGGGGCAAGATATTCGGATCAGGCAGCCGCACGCCGGTAGCTATCGCCCTGCTGGTGAAAAATCCCGATGCCGCAGAGCATGGGAAAATCCATTTCCACGACATCGGCGATTACCTGACCCGAGAGGAGAAGCTGGGCATTGTTGCCCGGTTCAGCAGCATCGGCGGCATAACCAACGCAGGCGGCTGGCAGACCATCACGCCCGATGAACATGGAGACTGGCTGGGCCAACGTGACAAGGCATTCGATAATTTCATCGCAATCGGCGACAAAAGCAGAACTGAGAAAGTGACGCTCTTTGAAACCTATTCCAGTGGCGTGAAAACTAACCGCGATGCTTGGTGCTACAATGCCAGCCGGTCAGCCGTTGGTGGCAACATGCATCGGATGATTAGCGTTTATGAGGCGGAACGTGATCGATATGCAAAGCATCTACAGAATGGCGGAAAAACCAGTATCGAAGACTTTGTAGACACTGACTCTACGAAAATTAGTTGGAACAGAAGCCTTCGGAATGATGCCGCCAGAAATAAGCCCCACGAATATCATGAAGAGTGCATTCAAATCAGTGACTATCGGCCATTCTTCAGGGAAAATCTTTATTTCAGTCGTGCGATGAACAATGATGTCAGCCTCACTCCTAGAATGTTTCCTGATGCCAATGCTAAAAATAAGGTCATCTGCCTTGCTGGCGTTGGAGCAAGCTCATTTTCAACTTTGATGGCTGAGTTCGTCCCTTGTTTTGATTTTATCGAAAAGGCGCAGTGCTTCCCTCAGACATTCTACGAAGCAAATGCCGCACCCAAGAACCATGAACTGGCACTGGGCAGTAATGACCGTCAGTCAAAAAATGGCATCACCGATGAAGGCCTAGCCCATTTCCAATCGTCATATCCAGATGAGACAATCACCAAGGATGACCTGTTCCACTACGTCTATGGCCTGTTGCACAGCGAGGACTACCGCGCCCGCTTCGCCGATAACCTGTCCAAGCAGTTGCCCCGCATTCCAGCCGTTAAGAAGGCGTTGGACTTTTGGGCCTTTGTCGAGGCCGGGCGCAAGCTGGGCGACCTGCATTGCGATTTCGACAGTGCCGAGCCGTTCCCGGTCACCATCGCGCAAGGCGATCTGCGGCTGGCCCATATCCCCGACCCGGTAAAGTTCTACCGCGTCGAGAAGATGAAGTTTGGCGGCAAGCGCCCCACGCAAGACAAGTCCACCGTGATCTACAATCCGCACATCACCATAACCGGCATCCCATTGGAGGCCTACGACTACGTGGTGAACGGCAAGCCCGCGCTCGAATGGGTAATGGAACGCCAGTGCGTCAAAACCGACAAGGCCAGCGGCATCGTCAACGACGCCAACCGCTACGCCACCGAAACCGTGGGCGACCCGGCCTATCCCCTGCTGCTGTTCCAGCGGGTGATCACCGTCAGCCTTGAAACGATGAAGATCGTGCGCGGCCTGCCGAAGCTGGAAATCGACTGATGGCGACGTGGGCCAACGCGGTAACGTGAGGATTTTGCAATGGGCAGAAATAGTTATCTAGGAGGCAGCTCCTTAGTCCATGTTAGCACCGCGAAGTCGAACCTCAGAGGAGGACGAAAAGGTGAGGCAACGGACGCCTCGCCCGATCTGCTAAAGCTGAGACAGTTGAACGAGCGGATTTCTATTCAACTTGCGCAAACCGCAGCGGTCGACCCAACGCTGAAAGCCCAATGGAGGGAGGCATACAGCGCCTGCAACGGTGATGGCGCAACGCCAACGATTACTGCCCATCGAGTTTCAGAGGTCGAGGACTTAGCGACCCGCTTCGGTTTCACCGACGCCGTAGAGCGGCTCTCCAGTCTTCCGGGCAATGCTGCCTTCACAATGTCATTCCTTGAAGGGCACGACAGGCGGTCAACTGCCAAGATGGCAATCGCACTTGTCAGCGTTTCTGGAACAGACGTCATCTTCGCCCGTAGTGCCAATGAAATCTCTGGCAATGCGCGGGCAGCAGGTTGGCTCGATGGTGATGCTGCAAAGGCACTTCTTAGTTCACTGGCCGACCGCAACACCAATGCAATGTAGCGATTTGCACGGCCCTATGGCTCGCCCATGTTCGCCGCCTTCCATCACACGGTGGGGGAACGAGTGGGGGAACGCTCCATTTTTTACTCATATGACATAGAATATATATCAGCGATTTCTGATATTTAGTGAAAACGGGTTATATTCCAACTCGGAGCCATTTTCTCTACATTGTCAGTAGCAGGCGTGCGCCGACCCAGATGGTCAGCGCCGCAGTGCCAAGCCGTATCCAGCCTTGCGGTACGTATTTGAGCGCCAGAAGGCTGCCGATCTGCCCTCCCATCGCGACGGCTACCAGCAGCGGGAGGCCTGGGTCGATGGCAGCGGCGATCCGTCCCGTGCCACCCTTGATGGTCTGACCCACGAGCCCCAACATCGAATTCACCAGGATGAACAGGCTGGCGGTCGCCGCCACGGCTTTAGCCGAATTCCAGCGTACAAGATGCAGGATTGGCGCAAGGAAAATGCCGCCGCCGATCCCGACCAGTCCCGCCAGATAGCCGAGCGGTATTGCTAGGAACGGCATGAAGCGCGCAGCCTTGGCTGGCGCCGCAGACGATACGTTCTGCTTCAGGAGCAAGGCTCCACCGGCAAACAGAAGGCTCAGGCCCAAGATCATGAGGAAGACTGTTTCGGAGATAGGAGTCAATCCTCCCATAAGCGCCGCAGGAGCGGCGAGCGCTGTGAGAAGCCCCGCGCCTCGCCAGGGCGTAACGCCGGCCCGCGCGAACCGCGCGGTGCTGCCGGCGACTACGACGATGTTGCAGGAGAGCGAAAGCAACGGAAGGATCCGGTAATCCAAGCCGGACAGCGCCAAGAGCGCAGTGTAGGTCGAGCCGCCACCGTATCCGACGCTCGCGTAGAGCAGCGCGGTGACGAAGAAGGCGAGGATCAAGAGCGGTATTTCGTCCGACTAGACCGCACCGACCCATCCCGCTAGCTTACCATCGGGGGAAATTGCGATGACAGCAGACGATATTGTCCTTGGCGATGGGCTGAGCCGAGCGGGAACAGGCGAGGCGCGACGACTGGGCGACATCACCGCCGATGCTTTCCGCGACGACCCGTTTAACAATTGGATGTTCGGCAACTTCGCCGGCATCGAACATCTATTCCGGATGCAGGCCCGCCGCATCTATGCTCCACGAGGCTATTGCTACATCAGCGGCGATGATGGTGCGTGCATGTGGATGATGCCCGGAGGCGACGGCAACTTCACACGCATGGATTATGCAGCCTTCGCTATTCCCACGATCTTCAAATCCGGCCGAAGTGCAGTCGCCCGAGGCAAGCGGACCGGACAAGCGATGGCAGCACGCCATCCGGTTTTCGAGCACGCCTACCTGTTCAGCATCGGCGTGCGGCAATCGGCGCGGGGCAAAGGCTTGGGGCGCAAGCTGATCACGCCCGTGCTTGATGCCTGCGACCGCACCGGGACAATCGCCTATCTCGAAAATTCGAACCCGGCCAACCGCGGTTTCTACGCCAGTTGCGGATTCGAGGAGATGGGCGACCCGATCGTTCCAGAAGAAGGCGCCCCGCCCCTCGTTCCGATGGTCAGGCAGCCCCGCACCACTTAGAAGCGGGGCTGCTCATTCTCAAACCTGCGGGGCGGCTCCGATCGCACCGTGACAATGCTTGTACTTGTTGCCAGAGCCACACGGGCACGGCGCGTTGCGGCTGATGTTCATACCGGCATAGGGGTTTTCCGTCGCCGAACCGCCGGGGCCGACAGCTGCCTGCGAGCTACCTGCCAACGCGCCGAAGAGCGCCTTGCGACTTTCCGATCCGTCGCCGTCGTCCGAATTGTCGAGGCCGGTGAGGGGATCGATATGGCCGGTCAGGAAGTCCGGCAGTTCGGGCAGGTCGATCGGCGGCAGCGGCTCCGGCTCGCGAAGTTCGATACGCAGCAGCTTGTTGGTCACCGTTTCGCGCAGCTTGTCGAGCATGCTTTCGAACAGGGTGAAGGCTTCCTGCTTGTACTCGTTGAGCGGCTGCTTTTGCGCATGGGCACGCAGGCCCACGACCTGCCGCAGCGCATCGAGCGTGGCGAGGTGATCCTTCCACTCGCTGTCGAGTTCCTGCAGCAGGATGCTCTTCTCGATCCGGCGCCACATGGCTGCATCGCCCGAAGCGAGCTTGCTGTCCATCGCCTGGTCGGCAGCCTCGCGGATGCGCTCTTCGATGATCTCCGGCTCGACCTGCTCTTCCTGGAGCCACTCGTCCAGCGGGAAATTCATCCCGAGAACCTCTTCGGTCTGTTGCTTGAGGCCTTCGATATCCCACTGTTCAGGATAGGAGCCCGGGGGGCACGCATTGGACACCAGCGAATTGATAGCATCGTGGCGCATATCGACGACCACATCGTCGACCGCTTCGCTGTCCATGATCTCGGCGCGTTGTTCATAGATGACCTTGCGCTGGTCGTTCATCACATCGTCGTACTGGACGACCTGCTTGCGGACCTCGTAATTGCGCGCCTCGACCTTCTTTTGAGCGGTCTCGATGGCCTTGGAGAGCCACTTGGACCCGATGGCTTCGCCATCCTCGAGGTTGGAGTTCATCATCTTCGAGAACAGCGTATCCGGGCCGAAGATACGGAGCAGGTCGTCTTCGAGACAGAGGTAGAACCGGCTCAGGCCGGGATCGCCCTGGCGGCCCGAACGGCCGCGCAACTGGTTGTCGATCCGGCGGCTCTCATGGCGCTCGGTGCCGAGCACGAACAGCCCGCCTGCATCGAGCACGCGCTGCTTTTCCTCCGCAACCTCGTCCTTGATCTTCGCGATCGCCGCGTCTTTTTCGGGTCCGTCCGGCATGTCGGCCAGCTCGTCGCCGATACGGAAATCGACGTTGCCGCCGAGCTGGATGTCGGTACCGCGACCGGCCATGTTGGTTGCGATGGTGACGGCGCCGATGCGGCCCGCTTGGGCCACGATATGCGCTTCACGCTCGTGCTGGCGGGCATTCAGGATCTCGTGCTCCACGCCTTCCTGGTTGAGGAATTCGCTCAGCAGTTCGGACTTTTCGATCGAGACCGTGCCGACCAAGACCGGCTGGCCGATCTCGTTCTTCTCGCGTATCGCCTTGGCGATGGCGCGGAACTTGTCCTGCGTGTTCTTGTAGAACTCGTCGTCCTCGTCGATGCGCTGGACGGGAACGTTGGTCGGAATCTCGACCACATTCATCTTGTAAATGTCCCAGAATTCCGCCGCTTCGGTGGCTGCCGTCCCGGTCATGCCGGAGAGCTTGGGATACATGCGAAAATAGTTCTGGAAGGTGATCGAGGCGAGCGTCTGGTTTTCCGGCTCGATCTTCACGCCTTCCTTGGCCTCGACTGCTTGGTGCAGGCCGTTCGACCAACGGCGGCCGTCCATCATGCGGCCGGTAAACTCGTCGATGATGACGACCTTGTCATCCTTGACGATGTAGTCGGTGTCTTTCTTGAACATGTGCACGGCACGCAGCGCCTGGTCGAGATGGTGCACGACCTGGGTGTTCTCCACGTCGTAGAGGTTCTCGGTTTCGAGCAGGCCGCGCTCGATGAGGAGCTTCTCGACCTCCTCGGTGCCTTCTTCGGTTAGCTGGATGCTGCGCTGCTTCTCGTCCTTCTCGTACCAGTCCTCGGGGAAGGTCTTCACCACCTCGTCGATCGAGATATAAAGGTCGGACTTGTCCTCGGTCGGACCGGAGATGATCAGCGGGGTGCGCGCTTCGTCGATCAGGATCGAATCGACTTCGTCGATTACCGCAAAATTAAAGGGGCGCTGCACCATCTGGCTGCGCTCGTGCTTCATATTGTCGCGCAGGTAATCGAAGCCGAGCTCGTTATTGGTCGAGTAGGTAACGTCGGAGTTGTAGGCTTCACGCCGCTCGAACTCGTTGAGGTTCGGAACGATCACCCCGACCGTGAGACCGAGGAACTGATGCAAGCAGCCCATCCATTCGGCGTCGCGGCGAGCGAGGTAATCGTTGACCGTGACGACGTGGACGCCCTTGCCCTCGATGGCGTTGAGATAGGTCGCAAGAGTCGAAACCAGCGTCTTGCCCTCGCCGGTCTTCATCTCCGCGATCTCGCCGCGGTGGAGCACGATACCGCCGACCATTTGCACATCGAAATGGCGCATGCCGAGCACGCGGACCGAAGCTTCGCGCACGGTGGCAAAGGCTTCGGGCAGAATGTCGTCCAGCGTCTTGCCATCGGCCAGCTGCGCGCGGAACTTCTCGGTTTGGGCTGCCAGCTCTTCGTCGGAAAGAGCCTGCAATTGCGGCTCGAGCGCGTTTATCTGGTCGACGATCTTGCCGAGTGATTTGACGTAACGATCGTTGGACGAGCCGAAGACGGCTTTCATCACGGAATTGAACATGGAACGGGGTGCCCCTGAATCTGGTAGGCTGTGTCTATAGATGGAATGCCCGCGCACGCCTGCGGTGCCGGGTCTTGGAATACTGGCGCGGTAGAGGCCTTATTCGAAGGCGCGGTCGGGCCCGAACATCACGGTCGGGATGACCACGGTGACGGTACTGGCCGCCCGACACGGACGCGTTTTCTCACCGCGCGCCTTGCGCTGCCGCTCCCGCTCTTCGCAGGTGGCGATGTCGCCCTTGGCCGGCTGGTCGGCCCGCTGGCTCTGCTCCAGCGCGACGCCGAGCGTTCCTGCCGCAGACACATACACTGGCGCACCGACCGCGGTCAGGCCCGTGATGATCGCCAGAAATGTGAGCAGGCGCTTCAGCATACTCGACACAAGATAGCGTGAATGGCCGAATTGTCTACCGTCCGCCCTTTCGGCCCACAGGCTCGCCGCATCGGCGCGACATCTTTACCCGCTGGTAACCATACTTCCGATAGCACCCGGCAAACGGTGGGCGATACACGCCCGACACCGGGGGGAAATGAATTGACCGACATCACTGCCGACAACGCCGCATTCGCTGGAGGCAATGGAACTCAAACGACTGCGGAGAAAGCGATCGACGACAATCCGGCGGTAGTCCGCCGGCTGATCCTTGCCGCATTCACGATGCTGTTCGTGGAGCTGGCACTGATCCGCTGGCTGGGCGCCAATGTCGTGCACCTGTCCTATTTCTCGAATTTCGTCCTGCTCGGCTCGTTCCTCGGCATCGGCGCCGGTTTCCTGATCAGCCGCAAGAGCTGGTCGATCTGGCCGCTTTCGCTGCCGCTACTGGCAATCCTGGTCATCGCGGTGGTCAAGTTCCCTGTCACGATCGAGCAGAGCGGCTCCGACATCATCTATTTCTCCTCGCTCAAGGTTTACGGCCCGCCCGCGTGGCTCGCGCTTCCCCTAGTTTTCGTGACGGTTGCTGCCATCCTCGCCGGTCCAGCCGAGCTGGTCGGACGCTGCTTTGCCAAACTGACCCCGCTCACCGCCTATCGCTGGGACCTCATCGGTTCGCTCGCCGGCATCCTGACTTTTACGGCGCTCAGCTTCCTGCGCGCGCCTTCAATCGTCTGGGGCCTGATGGCCATCGTACCCTATCTGGTTCTAACCGATCCCAAGCGCCGCCTGGTCAGCCTTGCCTGGTGCGTGGCCCTGCTGGTGCCACTGGGTCAGGAGAGCCTGCGCGACGACATCTACTGGTCGCCCTATTACAAGGTCGAAACCACGGCCAAGGAAGGCATGCCGGGCTTCATGGAAATCCGCGCCAACCGCGTTCCGCACCAGCTGATGGCTCCCGCCCAGTGGAAGATCGAGCAGGGCGAACACATCTACGAGATGCCTTACAACCGCCTACCGGTCGGCGATCTCGGCAATGTTCTGATTATCGGCGCAGGGTCCGGCTCGGACGTTGCCATCGCGCTCTCCAAAGGAGCGCAATCGGTCGATGCGGTCGATATCGATCCCGTCATCATGGAACTGGGCGCGGCGCACAATATCGACCGCCCCTATGACGATCCGCGCGTCACACGCCATGTCGATGATGGCCGCGCATTCCTGCAGAACACCGACAAGAAATACGATCTGGTGCTCTTTGCTCTGCCTGACTCACTGACGCTGGTGAGCGGCGCGTCGCAGATCCGCCTCGAAAGCTTCCTCTTCACCGACGAAGCGCTGCAATCGGTCAACCGCGTGCTGACCGAGGACGGTGCTTTCGCCATGTACAATTACTACCGCGAGGACTGGCTGATCGATCGCTTGGCCGGTACCGCCGCCAAGGCCTTCGGTCATGCGCCCTGTGTCGACACCTTCGCCGGGCAGCAGGCCGTCATCTCGGTCGCCAAGCAAGAATCGTCGCAGACCTGCGGCACTGCGTGGACACCCGGCGCCTCCGCCGAGGAAATCGGCACAGTCAGCGACGATGCGCCGTTCCTCTATTTCCGCGGTAACGGCTTCCCGCCGCTCTATGCGATCACGCTGTTCGGCATCCTCGCCGTCACCGTGCTGACCGTCCGCGTGCTTGGTGGGCCGCTGAAAGAAATGCGCCCCTATGCCGATCTGTTCTTCATGGGCGCAGCCTTTCTGCTGCTCGAGACGAAGAACATTGCGACCTTTGCGCTGCTGTTCGGCACCACCTGGTTCGTGAACGCGCTCGTCTTCGCAGGCGTACTCGTGGTGGTGCTCGCTGCGGTCGAGACCGAGCGCAAGTTCAAGACTCCGCCGCTGAAGGTCGTGTTTGCCGCGATCGCGGTGTCGCTGGCCGCGGCTTGGGTGATCAAGCCCGAATGGCTGCTCGCGCTGTCCTTCTGGCCGCGTCTGATCGCAGGAACGGTTCTGGCCTTTCTGCCGATCTATCTCGCGAATATCGCTTTCGCGAAGCGCTTCCGGGAATCGTCCAATTCGCAGAGCGCCTTCGCGCTGAACCTGATCGGGACCATCGTGGGCGGCTGCCTCGAGTATCTCGCGCTGTTCAGCGGGTACAACAACCTGCTGATCGCCACGCTGCTGCTCTACGGCCTTGCCTTATGGCTGGTGCCGCGCGGGGCCGCCCGCACCCCCTGACGCTTGGCAAAGCGAAAATCGGGGGGTAGCGCGCGAGGCATGGACCTCGCCCGCTCCCCCCTCGCCGTTTCCTTTCCCGAGCTGCCCGCCATCGAGGGTGTAACTTTGCGTGTCGCAAGGGCACGGTACAAGAATTGGGACCGCTGCGATCTGACGCTGGTGGAGCTGGCTCCGGACACGAGCGTCGCGGGCGTATTCACCAAGAGCGCGTGTGCTTCCAGCGAGGTCGAACTGGGCAGGGAGCAAGTAAAGCTTGGTCAGGCCCGCGCGCTGGTCGTCAACGCTGGCAATTCCAATGCCTTCACCGGCTTTCGCGGGCGCGAAGCGGTCGAGCAGATCATGGCCCAAGTGGCTGGCGCGCTAGGCTGCGAGCCGAGCGACGTGTTCGTCTCATCGACCGGAGTGATCGGAGTTCCGCTGCCGAAGGACAAGGCGCGAGCGGGGATCGCCGCGGCCCTCGATGCGCAACCCTGCGGCTGGCGAGATGCGACCGATGCCATCGGCACGACCGACACTTTTGCAAAGGGTGCCGGTGCTTCGGCTATCGTCGGCGAAACGCGGGTCGAACTGGCGGGGATCATCAAGGGCAGCGGCATGATCGCGCCCGACATGGCGACGATGCTCGGTTACGTCTTCACTGACGCGGCGGTGGAACCCGCCTTCCTGCAGGAAATGCTGGATAAAGCGAACGCCGCGACCTTCTCCTGCATTACCGTCGACGGCGACACGTCGACCAGCGACACGGTGCTGGTCTTTGCGACCGGGAAAGCCGCGAATGCGACGCTGGCAGGATGGGACGATGCCGGGGCCGACGCCTTCTACGCCGCCCTGCTCGAGGTCTGCCGGACGCTGGCCCAACTGGTCGTGCGGGATGGCGAAGGCGCACAGAAATTTGTCGAGATCGCGGTATCGGGAGCGGAGAGCGATGAAAGTGCGCGTCGCGTGGGTCTCGCGATTGCCAATTCGCCTCTGGTGAAGACGGCTATCGCGGGCGGCGATGCGAACTGGGGCCGCGTCGTAATGGCAGTGGGCAAGGCCGGGGAGCCGGCAGATCGCGACCGGCTTTCCATCGGGTTCGGGGGGACATGGGCGGCGAAGGACGGGCAACCTCTGCCCGATTACGACGAGGGCCCGGTGGCACAGCATCTCGCCGGAAAGGAAATTCGAATGGACGTCGATCTCGGGATCGGCGAAGGCCGCGCGACTGTGTGGACCTGCGATCTGACGGACGGATACATCTCGATCAACGCCGACTATCGCTCATGAGCGGCATCGACGCTCTGCATTCGGCGGTTGAACGACTGCTGCGGAGAACGACCGAGAAGGCGATCCTCCCGCTTTACCGCAATCTCGCGGTCGGCGATATCGAGGACAAGGGCGGCAACGATCCGGTCACCATTGCCGACCGCGAAAGCGAGGCCATGCTGAGCGAGGGCCTGTCTAGGATTATTCCGGGCTTGGCCGTAGTCGGCGAGGAAGCCGCCCATGCCGATTCGACTGTTCTCGATCGCCTGTCCGGCGACTGCTGGATCGTCGACCCGATCGACGGCACCCGCAACTTCGCAGCCGGAAAGCCGCCCTTCGGCATCCTGATCGCGATGGCCTCTGGCGGCGAGGCGCATACCGGCTGGCTCTACGACTGCCTGACAGGTCGCCTCTGCACCGCGCATCGCGGGAAAGGGGCTTTCATCGATGGTCAGAAGGTGTCGGCGCGATCGACTGGCGGGGATCGTCCGGTAGCAGCCATTTCGCTGGTCTTCATGGAAGAAGCACGGCGCGAAGCCACAAAGGCGCATATCGCGCCGCATTACGACTTGGTAGACATCCCCTATTGCGCGGCGGAGCAGTATCCGCGGCTGGCGCTGGGGCTGAACGATGTGTCGATCTTCGAACGGACGCTGGCCTGGGACCACGCCGCCGGAGCGCTGTGGCTCAACGAGGCGGGCGGAAAAACAGCGCGGCCCGACGGCTCACCGTATCGCGTGGACGAGGTGGGCCGAACGGGTCTGCTGGGTGCGGCCAACCCCGCCCTGTGGGACGAGCTGGCCGAACGTTATGCGAAACTGGATTAGAGCTCGCCTTCGAGCCACTGCTTGAGCTGGCCCTTGGGCGCCGCGCCGCGCATGTGCGCGGCCGGCTCGCCGTTCTTGAACAGCACCAGATAAGGGATCGACTGGACGCCCATGCCGCCCGGCACTTCCGGGTTTTCCATGATGTCCATCTTGGCGATGGTGACCTTGTCGCCCAGTTCCTCGCTCAATTCTTCGAGCGCGGGTGCGATCATCTTGCACGGGCCACACCAGTCGGCCCAGAAATCGACCAGCACGGGCTTGTCGCTTTCCAGCACGTCGGACTTGAAGCTGGCGTCGGTTACGGCGGTGGTGGCCATGGGGTATCTCCTGAGATTCTGTGTCGCGAGCCCATTTGGGGGCGGGCATCGATTACTCAACGGATGGCAGGGCAAAGCTTTCCTGCCGCGCTGCAAACGCGCCCTTGTAGTCATCGAGCCGCGCTGGCGGCAAGGCGATCAGCTGCGGCGTCTGGGTATAGAGTATGGCGGCTTCGACCCTTCGTCCTGGGTAGATCACCTCCAACGCCGCGACATAAGCGGCCATCTGGCGCATCGTGCTGTCGGGGACCTCATCAATGGTGAAAGGGGGCCGCCGCGCGGTTTTGAAATCGACGACCGTCACCGAATCGGCTGTCACCAGCAGCCGGTCGGCTGTGCCCATGACGACCTGCCCTTCTACCGTTGCTGCCAACGGTATCTCGGCCAGCGCTTCGGGCCCGAAGATCGCGCCGAAGTCAGGGTGATCGAGTACCGTCAGTGCCCGATCGAGCATCTCCTCGCGCGCCTCGGCATCGAAGTCGCCGCCCTGCCGTGCGAGCCATTCGCGCGCACGATCGGCGCGCTGGTCGGGCGCGACCTGTGGCATTCGTTCGAGCAGCGCGTGGATCAGCGTGCCTCGGCGCGCCGCTTGTGCCGCATGATCGGGCGGCAGCGGCGGATCGCTTCCCTCCACTTCGCCGAGGCCCGAGGGCGAAAGGGGGCGTGGCGGGCGCGGTTCGGGGCCGACCGGCGTGGTTGCCCAGACCGGTAGTTGCGGGAGGGCATTCGTCTCGACCTCCGCAATTGCCGGCACCGATGGCGCAAGCGCACCGATCTCCCAGCGAGCGCCCCAGATCTCGTCCTCCAGCCCCTCATCCGCTTCGAACAGGTCGCGCAGCCGCGCATACCAGCTATCCACGTGCGGCCCGTTCTTCGCATCGCGCGGCCCGAGCGACCCGCCGATGAACAGCGCCTCCTCCGCCCGGGTCATTGCGACATAGAGCAACCGCCAATGCTCCTGCATCGCCTTGGCCGTTTCAGCCGCATCGAGCTCCGCGACCGGCCCTACCTTCTCGCCTTTCGTTAGACCGGGCAGCGGAACGGCGCGGGCGTCATCCGCACCTAGCGGACGGTCCTCCAGCGCCAGTTCCCCTGCCGCATCGGGGCGGATGGCAGCATCCGCGAGGATCACGATCGGTGCCTGCAGGCCCTTTGAGCCGTGCACCGTCATCACCCGAACCTGGTCCCCGCCCTCGCCTGCTTCGCGCTTCAACTCGCCGTCGCCCGCATCGAACCAGCGGATGAAGCCCTGCAGACTGGCGACTTGCGTGCTGGTATAGGCATTCGCCGCGTTGAGCAGTTCGTCGATCGGATCGTTCGCTTCGCGCCCGAGCCTCGCGACGAGCTTGCGGCGGCCATCCATTGGTCCGACGAGGATCCAGTGGAGCAATTGCTGCGGGCTGTCGAAGTCGGCGCGGCGCAGGATTTCGCGCAGAGACGCGACAGTTTCTTGCACCAGCGGCGCCTCGCTGTCGCGCAGATGCTCCCATAGGCGCACCTTCGGCGGCCGGAAGCCGTGCTCCAGCAGGTCCTCCTGCGACCAGCCGATCAGCGGCGACACCAGCAACGAGGCGAGCGTCAGGTCGTCGAGCGGCTGGGCTGCGAAACGGATGGCGGCCATCAAATCCTTGACTGCAAGCGGGTTGCCCAAGCGCAAACGGTCAACACCCGCCACTGGCACGCCGTGGCGATAGAGGCGCGCAACAATCAGGGAGGCTAATTCACGCCGTTTCTGGACGAGGATCATGATGTCGCCCGCCGTGGCGCGGCGCGGCTCACCCTTGGAGAGGGTAAAACCCGGTTCGTCCTCGTCCAGCCATTGTTTAACTTGGCGGGCGATCTTGTCCGCCATCATCCGGTCGTGGCGGGCCAGCCAACCGTTGCCGTCGTCGGCATCCTCCGCAGCGTCCTCTGCGACGCGCACGTCCTTCCACAGCGTCACCAGCCCGGGCTTGTCGCTGCCAACGTGCGGCTCGTCCCGTCGATCGAGGCCGAGACCGTCATAGCCGATCGCATCGATCGCGCGGTCGACGAAATCGAGCACCACGGCATTGGTCCGATAACTGCGTTCCAGCCCGTATTCCTCGAGCCGCCGGGGGCGCGGCGCGTCCCGCAGGGCTTCGGCCGCATCAGCCGTCGCATCCATTCGGTCGCGAAACCAATCACGTGCGCTGCGGAAATTTTCCGGGCTGGTGCCTTGGAAGCCGAAGATCGCCTGCTTGTAGTCGCCCACCGTGAAGATCGTGCGCACCGCGTTGCCGCGAGCCCCTTCGCCGGAGAAGTAGTCGTCCGTCAGCGCCTTGATGATCGCCCATTGCGCGCTGTTGGTGTCCTGCGCCTCGTCGACGAGGATATGGTCGAAACTGCGGTCGAGCTTGTAGCGGATCCAGTCCGCCATATCGCTTCGAGAAAGAAGCTCGGCAGCCCGCGCAATCAGGTCGTCGAAATCGACCAGCCCCTCGCGCTGCTTGGCCTCCTGCCATTTGAGGGCAAACGCCCGGCCCGCTTCAAGCTGCGGCGCGAGAAACGCCGCAAGTTCGAGCAGCGTCTTGCGTTCGCTTACCTGCCGGACGCCGTCGACGATGCTGGCGATCAGCCCAGGATAAGCCGGATCGATCTTCTCGAGATTCGACAGCCTGCTCGGCTCACCCTTTTTCGTCAGGAGGGTGCCGAAGAAGCCGTCGATGGTCGCCAGCCGCTGGTCTTGACCAGCCGCCAACCAGGATGCGGCAAAGTCCGAACTTTTCAGACCAGTCGCCGTACCCCATTCCGCATTGGCCCTGCTGCAAGCGAGCAGGTCTCCCACAGGAAATGTTTCATTCGAGCAGGCGTCGGCAATCCACGCCTCGTCGGCATCGCTCGGAATGCCGAGCAGCTGGCGCACGCGTGGCTGCATCGGCGGCTGCCAGCTTGCCGGTCCTTCCCACAAGTCCATGTGACGTGCGCAGCGCATCAGCCATCCGCGCACGGCGTCCGGTCCCTTGCGCCGGCTCATCTCGCCGACCGCTTCGAGGATGCGGGGATCGGCCTCCTGCAGCAGGTCGTGCAGCATCTCGCGGCTCAGCAGGTCGCGCTCGCGGTCTTCCATCGGGCGTGATCCCGGCAAAAGTCCCGCCTCCCCCGGAAAGGCCGCCAGCAGATATTGCGCAAAGGCATGGATCGTATCGATCCGCAATCCGCCGCCCGGACAATCGAGCACCCGCGCGAACAGCGCGCGGGCCCGGGACTGGGTCTCGGGATCGATCGGAGCGCCCAGATAGCCCAGCTCTTCGGCGAGCCTGACCGCATCCATCCGCACCCAGCGCGCCAGCACCGAATTGACGCGCACCGCCATTTCCGCCGCGCCAGCCTTGGTGAAGGTCAAGCACAATATCTGCGAAGGGTCTGCTCCAGGCTCCAGCAGTAGCCGAAGCACACGCGCCGAAAGAACCTGCGTTTTGCCGGTGCCCGCGCTGGCCGAGAGCCACACGCTGTCCTGCGGCTCGACCGCCGGGCGCTGCTTGCCCTGCAGGGGATAGACAATGCCGCTCATGCCGCGCCCCCCCCATCCTGCGTCGCAATCCACTCGTCGAGGCGCATCAACTGGTCGTAGGTGTCATAGGCCGGATAGTCGGGGTTCTCCCGTGCCGTGAACGGATCTGAGCCCTTCACGAAGCGCGCAATCGCTTCGGACAGCTTGGCAGCGGTCAGCGGCAGGAACTCTTCTGGCGGCACACCGCTGCGCTTGTTGTCCACCTTCAGCGGCACCTCGACATAGCCGAAGCCATGCGCGTTCTCGCCCTTGGCCTTGCCGAGCGACCAGTACTCGTAGCTCTCCGGATCGCCCGCGAGGCCGTCGAACCCGCCGCGCTCCGCAATCAGGCCGAGGATGCCGAGTTGCAGCGCGAAGCCCTGCTCGACCATGGCAGCGCTGGGTGGCGACCCTGTCTTGTAGTCCACGATTGCGAGGCCACCGTCGGGCAGTCTGTCGATCCGGTCCGCCCGGCCATGGACACGGACATCGTCGTAGATCATCGCGCCCTTCTTCTCGACTGCCACCACCTTTCGCTCAGGCGCAGTATCGACCTGCTCCTCTATCCAGCGCAGCGCGGCCTCCAGCCGCGGTTGCCATAGCCCGCGCGTCACGGGGTCGGCGCCCTCCTCTTCCAGCACCCTGTCCATGATGGGGGCGAGAGGGGCAGACGGATCACTCTCGCGGGCTTCGTGCCACCGCTGCAGGATCAGGTGCGCGGCGTTGCCCTGCCACAGCGGCCCCGGTTCGGCATCGAGCGCGTCGAGGTCAGACAATTGCAGGATTTTCTGCGCGTAGAATTGGTACGGATCGCCGAGCAACCGGTCGAGCGCTGTGGCGGAGATGTCGACATCGCGCTGCTCCGCCGTCGGCACCGGCGCGGGCCTCGGGTGTGGCTCCATCGGCCTGGCGCGGCCCATCGCGCGCGCAAGTTCTACCATCCGACGTTCGCGATGACCCTCCGCAAGGCTGCCGAGCAACGCTTCGACCCGGAGGAGGAAGCGCGAAGGTATGGTCGGGCCGCTTTCGTCACGCTCCGCCCGGCTCAGCACCACTTGTGGCGCGCCGAGCGCCCCGGCGAGGTCGTGTGCGGACAGGCCGAGCCGGAAGTCGCCTCCGGGAACGCCGAGAGCGCGGAGCAATGGCGGTGCCAGCAAGGAGTCCACGCTACCGCGAGGCGGCCAGCTACCTTCGTTGAGGCCGCCGCAAATGACGAGATCGGCGCGGTTCATGCGGCTTTCGAGCAGGCCAAGTACCTGCACACGCGCGTGGCCGCCATAGGGTGCGCGCACCGCGACGTGTTCCATCGCATCGCGAAGGGCGACGGAAGCCTCCTTGCGCGCCAGCGTGAAGTTCAACTCTCGTGCATTTGCCCTCAAATCTTCGACGAACTGGGCGAGCGAGCGCCCGTCCTCGCGCGCCCATAGAGCCTCGCCGCAAAGCGCCTCTCCGGCGAGCACCAGAGCGTCGAGCAGATCGGCGAGCGGCAACTCATCCGGCAAATCGAGCAATAGTGCGAGCACCGCCTCGACTTGCGCGAACCACTCGGCGACCTTGGGATGGCTATCCGAAAGTCTCTCGACGATCTTGCGTACCGGCTCGAGACCGCCGATCATACGGGGTCCGCGCAGTTCGCGCTCCACCCGGCGCAGCTGTCGCAGCCATGTCCCGCGCTCCATGTCGCCGCGAACCAGCGGATGGCCCAGCAGCGCCATAAGTGGAACCGGCGCGGCATCCTCGGCCATTACCTCGGCGAGCAGTAGCAGCAGCCTGCCCGCCGCAGTCGACGACAACGGCCGTCCCGCGGAATCGTCGGCGACGATGTTCCACCGTTCCAGATGATGGACGACCCGCCGCGCCAGACCACGGTCCGGCGTCACGACCGCCACACGCTGTTCCGGCTCCTCGACAGCCTCGCGCACCAGTAGCGCGATCGCCTGCGCCTCTTCCTCCGGATTGGCCGTCGTCATCAGACGCACTCCAGAAAGGCGTCGCCTTTCCGCCGGAAGGTCGATCCAGCTCTTGCTCGCCTCCGGGGGCAGGAAGAGCGAGCCGATCGCATGGCTGCGCTCGGGCGGAGCGGCGGTCATGCCCTTGCGGTGCCACGGCTGCACCTCCTCGCGCCGGATCGCCATGCGACTGAGCAGCAGTTTGAGGTGATATTGCGGGTGGGTAACCGCATCATCCTTCGCGAACGGCGTCTCTCCCGGCTCGGGCGCGGCACCAGCCCTGCCCAGTTCCTCCCAGGTCGCCTGATCCATCGTCAGATCGAAATCGGGAAGGATCACCGCCCCCTGCGGCATATAAGCGATCACGCGCAGCAGGTCCGCGAGCGACGGCGCTGCGCTCGTCACACCCGCCGCGATCACCGGCGTGGCGGGCGTCTCCCTGCGCCACAACGCAGCTGCATGATCGAACAGCCGGTTCCGCCGCGCGGCCTGATCGAGCATGCCGAGCGCGTCCAGCTCGGCGAGCCATTTGGCCTGGACGGTCGCGAAAAGACGTAGACTGTCCTGCCAATGCGAAGCGAGCGACCCGAACAGGTCGAGCACCTGGTCGCCAACCAGCTCCTCCGGACCGACGCCTTCGACCAGCAGCCGGTCCATCGTCGAAGCCGCCTCGCGCGCAAGCCGCAACAGACCCGCGCCGCCTGGTGCTTTCTCGCCCAGTTCCTGACCGATCAGCTGCGCCAGTCGGAACAGCCGCCGCTGCGGATCGATCGCCGGGGGGATGTCGCTCGCGCCGAGCGGATCGAGCAGCGGGCCGAGCGTCTCGTCGAGATCGAGATCGCCGACGACCGCCATGCGCGGCATCAGCAGGCCGCTTTCGCCGGCCTCGCCCGCACGGCGGATGAACGCTTCCGAGACAGTGCGGCGCGCGCGGCTGCTCGGCAGCAGCAGCGTAAGACGCGCGAGGCCGAAGTCCGGCTCGCGATAGCGCGGCACGAGGCCGGCCACGAGGGCGTCGGCAAACCCGCGGTGGGCGGCGATGGAATAGATGCTGGGCTCGGGGCGCTCAGCCACCCCGCAGCGCTTCCTCGGTCGGCGCGATGTGCTGCGGCGTGCCGACTTCGTACCATTCGCCGGTGAAGGCGAGGCCGAACAGGCGCCCTTCTCCGATCGCCCGGTCCCACAGGATATTGGTCGAGAACTTACCCTCGGGCGCATCGCGGAGCAGCCGATGCGACACGACCTGGATGCCGGTGTAGATGAACGGCGCGATCCGTTCCGGCTGCTTGCGGGTCAATCGCCCGGCCGCGTCCATGTAGAAGTCGCCCGTGCCGTCGAAGTTGAAGGCGCGCACGTGGCTGACGACCAGCAACAGCGCGTCCATCCGCTCCGGGTCCCAGCGCGCAGAGAGTTCGGCGAAAGCGTTGCGCGGTCCGTCGAGCCAGATGCTGTCGGCATTGCAGGCGAAGAAGGGATCGGGCAGCTGGCCGGCGGCCTGCGCCTTGACCATGCCGCCACCGGTTTCGAGCAATTGCTCGCGCTCGTCGGAGAAGCTGATCGCCGGCGCCTTGCGCGGTCCGACGTGGGCTTCGATCGCATCGGCGAGGTAATGGACGTTGACCAACGCCTTCTCGATCCCCGCGTCCTCGATGCGGTCGAGCGCGCGGTCGATCAGCGGCTTGCCTGCCACCCGCACCAGGGGTTTGGGCGTCGTGGCCGTCAGCGGGCGCATCCGCTTGCCGAGACCGGCGGCCATCAGCATTGCGGTATCGGAGACAAGAGCGGTCATTTGATTTCGCCGCCCCCATTCTCGCGAAGCTCGGCCGGGATGTTCGCCGCGAACCACGCCGCGAGCGGCGCCGCGACCGGATGCGCGAGGTCGCGTTCCATGGCGCGCCATACGCGCGGGATCATCGCGAGATAGCGGGACTTGCCGTCGCGCTTGTAGAGGCGAGTGAAGATGCCGACGATCTTCGCATTCCGTTGCGCGCCGAGCCGGGCATAGTCGGCCTCGAAATGCTCATCCGGATCGGCTGCGGCGCGGTAGCGGCACAGCATGTCATGCTCCAGTTGCTCCGAAACATCGCGCCGCGCATCCTGCAGCAGGCTGACGAGATCGTAGGCCGGATGTCCGACCAGCGCGTCCTGGAAATCGATCAGCCCCTGCTCGCCGCCGAGTTTGCCCGGTTCCAGCAGCATGATATTCTCCGCATGATAGTCGCGCAGCACGGTAACGCCCGGATCCTGCCGCAACAGCAGTGGGTCCAGAACCTCGCGCCAAGCTGCGGTCCAGCCTTCCTGATCGACCTCGAGACCTGCGGCGGGGCAGTACCACTCGGTGAAGAGGTCCACTTCGCGCAAGTAAGTCGCCATATCGTATGGCGGGAACGGCCCCGGCGGCAGCGTGTGCAGCTTGACCAGCGCCTCGATCGCACCGGCATAGATATCGTGCTCGTCGCCGGGATGGTCGTCGATCCATTCGCGCACACGGTGGTCGCCGAAGTCCTCCGTGAGCACCCACCCGGCGTCTGCATCCTGCAAGTAGATTTCCGGCCCCCGCATCCCGTTTGCCGTGAGCCAATCGGCGACATGCAGGAACGGTTTCGGATCTTCCTGCGGCGGCGGCGCGTGCATCAGCATCGCACTGCGTTCACCCAGGCGGAGGCGGAAATAGCGGCGGAAGCTGGCATCGCCGACGAGCGGAGCGATTTCCGCCCCCTCCCATTCGGTGTCGCCGAGAAATGCATGAAGCCCGTGGGGTAGCGTTGCGCTCATGGCCAGCGGCTTTGCCAAGTCTCGCCTGCGGTTACAACGGCTTCGCGCCCTTCGCCCACTTTTTCGAGCCTTACCGAAAGGCAGGCCGGCTCGTGGGCGAAGCCGCCCGCATGATCGGGCCATTCCGCGATGAGCGCGGCGCCTTCGCGGTAATCGTCGAGGCCCAGCTCGTACACTTCGTCGGAATGGCGGAGGCGGTAGAAATCGGCATGCACTATGGGCGGGTGCAATGCGTCATAGGTCTCGATGATGGTGAAGGTCGGTGACGGCACTTCGCCTTGATGACCGAGTGCGTTCAAGATGGCGCGCGCCAGCGTCGTCTTTCCGGTGCCCAGATCGCCGGTCAGCGCAACGACATCGCCCGGCCGGAGCAAGCGAGCAATTCGCTTGCCCAAGGCCTCCATCGCGGCGAGATCGGTTAAGGCAATCGTCACGGCAGCGTGATGGTCGCGGTCGTGCCCGAGCTCGGCCGGCTGACGATCTCCAGCTTGCCATCATGCGCTTCGATCAGCTGCCGGGCGAGCGGGATGCCGAGACCATGGCGCCGTTCGATCCCCTTGCCGTCCGCCGACATTCGAATGCCTTCGAGCGCGCGGGCCAGTTCGTGCTGGTTCATGCCGCGGCCATTATCGGAGATTACGATCTTCGTCTCGCCGCGCGATTTGCCGAGCTCCACGAGTATCCGGCCACCCTGCGGGGTGGCCGAAATCGCATTGTCGAGCAGGTTCGCGATGGCGCGGCGGAGCTGCTGCGCATCAGCAGTCACCACCTTGCCCGCCCCGCCCTTGAGATCGAGCGTGAGGCCGCCGTCGACGATCCGCTTTTCCTCCGCGCGCACCACCTGCGTGATGAAGGGCAGCAATTCGATCTTCGCGGTGTTGAGAGGCATCAGCCCCGCTTCGCTTTGCGAAAGGTCGAGGACGTTCTCGACCTGCTCGGTCAGCTTGCCGACCGACAGCGAAATGGCCTGCACATACTCCACCGCCTGCGGACTCAGCTCGCCGGCGATGCCGCTGGAGAGAAGCTCGGCGAATCCGCCGATGGACGTCAGCGGCGTGCGGAATTCATAGCTCATATTGGCGAGAAAACGCGTCATCACGGCATCCGCCTCTTCGAGCGCCCGGTTCCGCTCTCGCAGCGCCTCTTCGGCCTGCTGCGATGCCGTCACGTCGAGCACGGTCAGCAGGCCATTGCCGTCGGGCAGAGGCACGCCTTCGAGATCGAGGGTGCGCCCGTCCGCCAGCTCGACCCGCGCCGTGCGCTTCTTGCGGTCCAGCGTGGCCGAGCGGATGGTATTGCCGACCACGTCGATAGCCCCGGGATCGGCGAGATTGCCCGCGATGGCTTCCAGCAGGTCTTCGGCTTGCGGATGCCCATCGACGACTTCCGGTTCCAGCCCCCATGCGCCGGGGAAGCTACGGTTCCACAACTCCAAGTGGCCGTCGGGCGCGAACACCGCGAGCGCCTCGAACAGGCTGTCGAATGTCGCGGTGCGCGTCCGCAACAGCGTGTCGCGGGTGGCCGACAGGGCGAGTTGCTCGGTCCGGTCTTCGGCGATCATCACCAGGCCGCCATCCGGCAGCGGCTGGGCGACGACGCGCAAATGCGTGCTGTCGGAAAGGGGCCATGCCTCTTCGTGCGGTTCGTCGCGCTGGAACCAGTTAACCAGCTCGTTGCGCCACGATGGGAAGTCCCGGACTTCGGGGATGCGCCCCGCTTCGCGCGCGATCAGCAACATGTGCTCGAAAGTGGTGCGGTCGTTCACCACGCCCGGCGGGAGGGCGAAAACGCGGTGGAACGGCTGGTTCGCAAAGGTCATGCGGTGCTGCGCATCAAACTGCGCGACGCCGATGGAGAGCTGGTCGAGCATGGAGCGCTGCGCTTCGCGGAAAGCCCGGAATTCGCGGGCCTGCTCTTCCATTTCCTCGATATCGACCGCGTAACCGGCGATGCCCTCGCCCACGAGGGGCAGGTCGGTAACGCGGATCGTGCGCCGCGCTTCGTTGATCGTCGCGGACACGATGCGCTCGATCGGCTGGCGGCGGTCGGCGGCCTGTTGGGCGACTTGCGATGCGCTGCGCCCGCCGACGGTCTCGACCAGCTCGACCTGCTTGGTCACCACCTCGTCCGCACTCTGCGCCCCGACAGCGTCGACATAGGCACGGTTGACGAGGCGCAGCTTCATGTCGCCGCCGCGAAACCACATGGGCATGGGTGCCGCTTCAATCAGGCCGACAAGCGCGCCGAAATCGTCCTTGGCGCGGGCCGCTTCCTCGCGCAGCTGGCTCAGCTCGGTCTGGCTTTCGCTATAGTCGAACACCCAGACCAGCGCTGCACCGTTCGGCGAAACTGCTGGGTCGGCCAGCGTTCCGCTGAGCGTCAGCGCACGCTCCGACCCCGGGACAGCGAGCGACATGCGGAAGGGCTTGGCCGTCTTTTGCGTGCGACGAACCTTGCTCGTCAGCTCTTCGACCTGTTCCTCGCTAAGGCCGTTGCCATCGGCTCCGGTCAGCTCGCTGAGAAACTCCGGCACTTTCGAAAGGCCTAGCCAACGCGCGAAACGGTCGGGCGCTTCGATCCGGCCATCGGCCCGCACGAGCAAGGGAACCGCAGGCGATTCCTCCAGCATCCGCGCCATGCGCAGCGCCGACTTGCGGGTGGAAGCGAACTTCTGCTCCCGCCCGCTGGCGCGCAGCATCACCCAGACCGCCGCGGCGGTCCAGAGCGCAAGCAACAACCCGACAAGGGCCAGCAATGCAGGCGAGATTTCCATTACCTGCCAGCTATGCCGCCTGTCGCGGGGATGCAATGGCAAGCCATTGCAACTCCCCGCAAAGGATCATCGATCAGTAGCGATAATGTTCGGGCTTGAACGGCCCTTCGACCGGAACGCCGATGTAGTCGGCCTGCTTCTGGCTGAGCTCGGTCAGCTTCACGCCGAGCTTGTCGAGATGCAGCGCAGCGACCTTTTCGTCGAGATGCTTGGGCAGGACGTAGACGTCGTTCTTGTACTCGTCGCCTTTGGTCCAAAGCTCGATCTGCGCCAGCGTCTGATTGGTGAAGCTGAAGCTCATCACGAAGCTCGGGTGGCCGGTCGCGCAGGCGAGGTTCACCAGACGGCCCTGGCCCAGGACGATGATTTCCTTGCCGTCGGGGAACTTGACGAGGTCGGTGCCGGGCTTGAGTTCGGTCCACTCGTAATTGTCGAGTGCCGAAATCTGGATCTCGCTGTCGAAATGGCCGATGTTGCAGACGATCGCCTTGTCCTTCATCGCCTTCATGTGTTCGGCGGTGATGACGTGTTCGTTGCCGGTGGCTGTACAGAAGATGTCCGCGACCTTCACGGCCTCTTCCATGGTCACGACTTCGAAGCCGTCCATCGCCGCCTGCAGCGCGCAGATCGGGTCGATCTCGGTCACGAGCACACGGGCGCCGCCATTGCGGAGCGACTGGGCCGAGCCCTTGCCGACATCGCCGAAGCCGGCGACGCAGGCGACCTTACCGGACAGCATGACGTCCGTCGCACGGCGGATGGCATCGACCAGCGATTCGCGGCAGCCGTAGAGGTTGTCGAACTTCGACTTGGTCACGCTGTCGTTCACGTTGATCGCCGGGAACGGCAGCTTGCCCTGCTTGGCGAGGTGGTAGAGGCGGTGGACGCCGGTGGTGGTCTCTTCTGAAACGCCGACGATGTTCTTCACCGAATTGGTCAGGTAGCCGGGGCGATCCTTCAGGAAAGCCTTGAGCGCACGCTGGAATTCGATTTCCTCGGCATTCTGCGGCTCGGGCAGTTCCTCGCCGGCTTCGATGCGGGCACCCCACAGGGCGAACATGGTCGCATCGCCGCCATCGTCGAGGATGATGTTGGCGGTCTGGTCCGGGTCCTCGTCCGTGGACCAGTCGAAAATCTTGCCGACATAATCCCAGTAATCGGCCAGGCTCTCACCCTTGATCGCGAACACGGGGATGTCCTGTGCTGCAATGGCAGCGGCTGCATGATCCTGCGTCGAGAAGATGTTGCACGTTGCCCAGCGCACATCGGCGCCTAGGGCGACCAGCGTTTCAATCAGCACGGCGGTCTGGATCGTCATGTGCAGCGATCCGGTAATGCGCGCGCCCTTCAGGGGCTGCTCTTCGCCGTATTCCTCACGCAGAGCCATCAGGCCCGGCATTTCGGTTTCGGCGATATTGATTTCGGCACGGCCGTAGTCGGCCAGCGCAATGTCCTTGATGACGTAGTCGGAAAATGCGGTCACGCTCATGTCCTCGAGAGATATTTGGAAGAGAATGGCTCCGCACGCAGAAAGGGCGACGCCGTTTGGCGCCGCCCCTAGCCCCTCCGCCGGGCGAAAGCAATGCTCCGCACCCGGCGCTCCCGCCTCCGTCTGCAGACGGGAAGACCACGCTCGAAATTGCGGCAGTTTTAGATCTAGCGCCGGTTGCATGGGCAGCGCACGCGGCCTACCTCGACAGCGGACGGGACAGACAAGGAATTCAGCGATGACGATTTCTGTGGGCGACAAGCTGCCCGATGTGACACTGGTCAAGGCGACGGAAAACGGCCCTGAGCAGGTTCAGTCCGGCGAGTACTTCAAGGGCAAGACTGTAGCCCTGTTCTCGGTACCGGGTGCCTTCACGCCGACCTGTTCGGCGCGCCACCTCCCAGGTTATGTCGACAAGGCCGACGAGCTTAAAGCCAAGGGCGTCGATGAGATCGTGGCGACGGCAGTGAACGATGCGTTCGTAATGGGGGCGTGGAAATCGTCTGCCGGCAGTGACGACATTACCATGCTGGCCGATGGCAATGGCGACTTCGCGGAAGCGGTCGGTCTCACAATGGACGGCTCCGGCTTCGGCATGGGCAAGCGAGGACAACGTTATTCGATGGTCGTCGAAGACGGTGTCGTGAAGGAACTCAACGTCGAAGCGCCGGGCGATTTTTCGGTTTCCAGCGCGGAGCACATGCTCGGCCAGCTCTGATCACGAAAGCCGTCCCGGCTGCGGACAATAGCGCGCCCCGCCTTGCCCGAATCGCAAGGCGGGGCGCATTCTTTTCCGCATGGGAGCGAAGAAGAGCGAAACCGGAATAGCGACCGAGCCATCCGCCGATAAGGACTTCGGCGTGCTGCTGGGCTGGGATTCGAGTCCGGCGAGGCAGCGTATCATGTTGCTGATGCAGAGCGCCCGCAAAACGCCTGACCAGCCCGACGACGTGCGCGATTTCCGTTGTTTCCTGACGCGGAAGCAGGCCGTGCAGCTCGGCAACTACCTGTACGGTCTCGCCGGCGAAACCGCGCCGAAGCGCAAGTCTCGCGGCTTTCTGGAAAAGCTGATCGGCTATTGAGCGGTCAGCCGTAACCCATCAGGCTAAGGACTTCCTTGCGACTGCGCTGGTCTTCGAGGAAGGTCCCCATCATGCGGCTGGTGATCATGCCCACCCCGGGCGTGCGAACACCGCGTGCGGTCATACAGCTGTGCGAGGCCTCGATCACGACGGCGACGCCTTCCGGCTCGAGATTCTCCCAGATGCAGTCGGCGACTTCGGCTGTCAGCCGTTCCTGGACCTGCAAGCGGCGTGCGAAGCCATGCAAGACTCGCGCAAGCTTCGAAATGCCGACAACGCGGTCCTTCGGGAGGTAAGCGATCGCTGCCTTCCCGATGATCGGCGCCATGTGGTGTTCGCAATGCGACTGGAACGGGATGTCCTTGAGCAGGACGATCTCGTTATATCCGCCCACTTCCTCGAATACGCGATCGAGATGCACCGCCGGATCTTCGGTATAGCCTAGGCAATATTCCTTCCACGCGCGCGCCACGCGCGCAGGCGTATCCAGCAAGCCCTCGCGCGAAGGATCGTCACCCGTCCATTCGATCAGCGTGCGGATCGCATCCTGCACATTTTCGGGGACCGGCGGCTTGCCGCGGGGATCGTCTTCGTCTGGTCCAACCAGGCTACTCATTTACGCCACTTGCCTTTCCCTCGATTGCGAGCCCGTTCGAGCCTGCTCCCTTTGCGGAAAAGGCCGCCTTTGGCAAACGGCTCGAACATATCGTCCGGACGTTCTGGATCGAGCATGCCGCTCTCGGCGACCTCTTCCTGCACATCGTTCAATTCGGGCGGATGGTACCGGATCAGATTACGGCCGTCCTCGGTAATGGAATGATCGATCATCGCCGTCATCGATCCCTGTCGCTCGATAAGCTCGGGAACTTCGTCCTCCTTCAACCCGCAGTGTTCGGCGAGTAGCGAGTAGCGAATTTTCGCGATCGCCTCGCAAGCGTGCTCGTTACCTTCGCGCGTGCAATCGACGAAAACGTCGCATTCGCTGTCCAGACCCATCGACCGGTTGTTCATATTGGCCGAACCGATGCGGAAGATCTCGTCGTCGACGATCATCATCTTGGCATGGACGTAGATGTGCGTGGTACCGCTGACCGGGGTCCAGATGCTGAAGCGGCCCTTCTTGTCATTATCCTCGATGCATTTGACTAGTTTGGCACGGGCATGGTCCATTGCCTGTTGCTCGAGCCAGCCATCGGCATGCGCGGGATGGACGATCACGATTTCCGGCGGATCGTCTTCCTGTACCCGCTCCAATATCGCTTCGGCGATCGCGCGCGACGCGAAATACTGGCTTTCCGCGTAGATGAATTTCTTCGCCCGCTTGATGTGCTCGACGAACAGGGTCTCGATCTCGCGGACTTCCTCCCAGTCGCGATACTCGGCACGCGTGCGGGCGATGCCGATCTCGACGTCTTCGAACGTCGCCTCCAGCCCTTTGGGCCAAAGGCTCTCATCCCTTTTCTGGATCGGCAGCAATGGCGTGCCGCCGGCGCGGATCCAGCGGTCGCGGCCCAATTCGCTCAACGCGTCGGCGATATCGCCTTCCATCATCATCGAGGCATCGTGCCAGGGCTCATAGTCCTGACCGCGCGGTGTTTTGCGCAGCGGATTGTCCTCGGCATGGTCGCGCGTGTCCCACCGCTTGACCGTCATGTCGATCCCGCCGCACACAGCGAGGGAATTGTCGAGAACGGCAATCTTCTGATGGTGGCTGCACCCGACCGGATGTGCGCTATCGAATTTGAAATCGATCCGGCGATGCCGCGCCCATCGCATCAGGTCCCACCACATCGATCCGCGCACGACGAATTTGAAGACCCCGAAGCTCCATTTCAGGATCCGGATTTCAAGCGTCGGTCGATTGCGCATCAACCAAGAAAAGAAGCTGCCCAGACGCGCCGGGTATTTGTCCTTGTAGCCGCGCTCCCACCAGCTGCGCCCTTCGGCGAGATGAATACGAGTGTCGAAGTCCCATCCGACCAAAAAGATGCGGTGCTTCGCCTTGAGCATCGCCGCCTGCATAGCGGCGAAATAATCCGCCGCATCGATGATCACCGCCGCTCTGGTGACTTTTTCGTAACGCCAAACACCCGGCTCGACACCATCGTCGAGCCGGGTGATCTGCGTTTGATCCTGCTCATGCGTGTCCATGCCCCCCACGCCGGCCTATTCCTTCGCGTCCTCTTTCTTCTCGGGCGTCACTTCGGCTTCGGCCTTTTCCTCTTCCTTGCGGCGGTCGAAGACCTTTTCCATGTGCGCGCGGTCCTTATCGTCGAGGTAATTTTCGAAGTCCGGGAAATGGTCCTCTTCTTCCTCGTCGATGTGATGGCGATACTGGTGGTCGAATTCCTTGAACTTCGTCAGCCAAGCGCTGGACGACATGTCGGTCGCCGCAAGATCGTTCAGAGCCTCGTCGATCTCGTGGTGTTCGGCAACGGAATGACGGGTCTCGTCGGTCGTGGGAGGCTTGCGGAGCATGGTCGAGTACAGGGCCTGTTCTTCCGCCGCAGCGTGGCTTTTCAGCTCCTTGGTAAGCTCGGTGAAAAGCTCTTCGCGTTCGCTGCTGTCGCCGCTCGTCTCCAGCAGTTTGTCGAGCAGCTCGCGATGGGTGTTGTGATCCTGCTTGAGGCGGTCGAATATTTCGGTGTTCGTGGCCATGGCTTGTCTCCTTTGCCTGTTCAACAGGCGAAGGTGATACGGGTTCCGCTTGCTTGCGCGCGGCACCTGCGGCTCCCATATCCGGAACACCATGCACCACCGCCCCGGCCCCTGCGCACAACAGATGCAACAAATGGCCGAAGCGGTCGTCCGTGCCCTCCCCGCCGAATTTCGCGAAAAAATACGCGATATCGTTCTGCAGGTGGAAGATTTCGCTACCCCCGAACAACTCGAGGCGGTCGACTTGTCGGACAAATGGGAGCTGACCGGGCTGTACGAAGGCGAAGCGCTACCCGACCGGTCGATCTGGAGCAGTGGGCGCATGCCGGCCCGCATATGGCTGTTCCGAGAGCCGCTGATCGCCGAATGGCGCGCGACCGGCGTGCAGATGCACGATCTCGTCCGCCACGTGGTGGTGCATGAGGCGGGTCATCATTTCGGCTTCAGCGACGACGACATGCACCGTCTCGAAGACGAAGCCTGACAGAGCGCCTTCGACAGTTTGCGGATTGGATTGGCCTTCGCTGGATCGCGGCCCGGCCTTCGAGCCTTCCACACGCCGGAACCAAAAAAGCCCACGACCTTCACAGGTCATGGGCTTTTTTGGCGCGCCAGGAAGGATTCGAACCTCCGACCGCCTGATTCGTAGTCAGGTACTCTATCCAGCTGAGCTACTGGCGCGTTGGAGGGGGCCACATAAGGGGGGCGCCATGCCTTGGCAATCCCTAATGCAAAGCTTTTTCGAACAGACCGCGAGCCAGCGCCACGTCGAGCGGCGGCTTGTCCAGCATGTCGATCTCCTCTGGCCGGAACCAGCCGACTTGACCTCCCTCTAATGGCGACACTGCGCTCCCGTCCCACACCAAAGTGTAAAGAAGAATTACAATTTGCGTGCTACTGTCCGACGTCCGCTCCTGCGCGAAACCCGCCGGCTGTAACGCATCGTTTTCGAGACGGTACCCAAGCTCTTCCTCTATCTCGCGACACAGGGCCTGTGACGGATTCTCGCCGTTCTCGACCTTTCCGCCGGGAAATTCCCACAGGCCGGCGTGGTGTTTGCCTGCCGGTCGGCGATGCATCAGCCAGCGCCCATGACCATCCCTTAAAGCCAGAGCGACCACCGGGATCCATGTCGGAATTTTTTGCAAAGTGGAGAAGCTCCTCAACTTTTTCTTAACGGTCCAACTCGTATCCCGCCGATGTCAGCTTCGACAACGCGGCGAAAGAGGCATCGTTCAAATGGTCAAATTCCTGAAAGTTCTGGGACGCGACGAACGCGGTGCGACTGCCGTCGAATACGGGCTGATCCTCGCCCTCATCTTCCTCGCCATGATCGGTGCTGTAGAGTCATTCGGCACTCAGACGATTACGATGTGGAACAATGTTGAGGCCGCGATTGTGGCCGTTACGGGAGCGTGAGGGAAACAGGCAATCGATTGTGTTAGGAATTTTTCAACACGTCGATGGCAATTCAAGGATCGCTCGAACCGATTGTTCGGAGAGGGCCGGGAATGAAGACTGAACCAGGAGACGACACATGAAGTTTTTCAACAAGCTGCGCCGTAACGAAGAAGGCGCCACCGCTATCGAATACGGCCTGATTGCTGCGCTCATCGCAGTTGCTGCCATCACTGCAATGGACAGCCTGGGCGACGAACTCTCGACGACCTTCAACAAGGTCGACACCGAGCTTGCTTCGGCGAACACCTCGGCCTAATCCGTCGAACCTAAAGAGAAAGGCGGTGGGGATTTCCCCGCCGCCTTTTTCTTTGCCTATCGTCGATGCGCCTTCGAATTAGCGGCCGCGGACGACGACCTTCACTTTCTGGCCGGCCCTGACTTCCTCGTTCGAGGACAAGCCGTTGAGCACGCGGAAGCGCGCAACCTGGTTGTCGTCATAGGCCATGTTGCGTGCGAGCGATGCCACCGAATCGCCGCTGCGCACCGTCACCACATCGACGACGCGCGGGATCACAGTGCCCGCCTGCTGCGCGCTGATGCGTCGCATGGACGAGAACATCGCGTTGAACGCGCTCGCCTGGCCTGCAGGTGTGATCGCAGTGAAGTGATAAGCGCGATCGTTGGCGAACTCGTATGCGAACACCGTCACGTCGACCTGGCCATTGCCCGACTGCACGCGAGCCGAGCCATAAGCTGCCGGCAAGCCATTCACCGTCGTGCGCTGGATCGATTGCGGACGCAGGTTCTGTTCCGAGCTTAGATTGGCAAATACCGTCGAGACGTAGGAATTAAGGTCGCCACGGTACGGCGCGAGCGTAAATTGCGCGCGGCCGCTCTGCCCGTTGACGGTTACCGCCCGCGTGCCGTTGACCATGTAGAAACCCTGCGGTGCGCTGAAGGCGAGGCGGAGTTCGGGGTGAATGAATTCACGCCCCTCGATCACCCCTTGCTGGGGATCGTCGCCATAGAGCAAACCGTCGATCCGGCTGAGGAACGTGTCGCGATTGGTGACACCGGTCATTCCTTGAGCCTTGGACAGCGCGGTCTGGACACGGCTGGCGGGATCCGGGTGAGTCGATGCCCATTCCGGTACAGTCGCATTATCGCGGCCCTGCACACGGGCGTCGAGCGCATTCTGCTGGGCGAGACTGTTCAGCACCGTTGCCATCGCTCGCGGGTCGTAGCCGGCCTGGTTGAGGTAGCGAATGCCGAGTTCATCGGCCTCCAATTCCTGCGAGCGCGAGAAGCGCAGTGTCAGAAGCTGCGAACCTTGGAGCAGCGTCTGTCCGACCTGCTGGCCGAGGCCGGAATTGCCGAGAAGGATTCCCGACAGGATCGCGCCGGCTGCTCCGAGCAAAGTGTTGCGCTGCGCGGCCTGTTGGCGGCGCTGCGAGTGGCGTGCGGCCACGTGGCCGACTTCATGGCCGAGAACACCGGCAAGCTCGGCCTCGTTGTTCATCAGGGCAACGAGCTGGCGCGTCGTGTAGACATAGCCGCCTGGGATAGCGAAAGCGTTGTTGACCGAGCTGTTGAGCAGCGACACCGTAAAGGCGCTGCGAGCATTGCCCAGCCCCGACTGCACCGCGATATTCTGGCCGACCTGCTCGACGTATTGCGCTTGCGACCCGGTCATGGCGCCGCCGAATTCGCTCAGGAGCTGCGGGTGGGCCTCGGCACCCATCTGTGCCTCGCTCTGCGTAATCGGAGCCGACGAATCGGGGATCGGTCCGCTCCCGACGGCCGCGCATCCCGCCAGGGCGAGCGACAGCGATGCGGTTGTTGCAGCGAGTATGGACTTGGAGCGCGACATGAGGTGTTCCCCTTGCGTAACGAGCGCCGGTTGGCGGTCTAAGTTCGTGTACGCATGAGAGAACATGGCGGCGGGTCGCTTTGTTCCCGCCGAGCGAATGCATCGCTAGCCTGCGATGCGGAGAAAACGCTCTTCGCGCATCTGTTTGAGCTCGTCTGCCGAATGGCGACCGAGCTTGTCCAATTCTTCGGCAATCGCATCGCCCAGCGAAGTTGCCGCTGCACGCGGATCGCGATGAGCACCACCGACGGGTTCGGCGACGATTCGATCGATCACGCCGAGGCCTTCGAGATCTTGCGCTGTCACCTTCATCGCCTCGGCTGCATCGGGCGCTTTTTCGGCCGTGCGCCAGAGGATCGAAGCGCAGCCTTCGGGGGAAATCACCGAGTAGACCGCGTGCTCCATCATGAGCACGCGCTCGGCGCTCGCGAGAGCGACGGCACCGCCGGACCCGCCCTCGCCCACAATTGCTGCGACCATGGGAACCGGTAGCGCGAGGCACGCCTCGGTCGAGCGGGCGATGGCTTCCGCCTGCCCGCGCTCCTCGGCCTCGACGCCGGGAAACGCGCCCGAAGTGTCGACCAGCGTAACGACCGGCAGATCGAAGCGCCCCGCCAGCTCCATCAGCCGGATCGCCTTGCGATAGCCTTCCGGCTTGCCCATGCCGAAATTGTGGCGCAGGCGGCTGGCCGTGTCGTTGCCTTTCTCGTGACCGATCAGGACGACCTTGCGCCCATCGAGTTTGGCGAAACCGCCAAGGATTGCCTCGTCCTCGCCGTAAGACCGATCTCCGCCGAGCGGGACGAACTCGTCGAAAGCATACTCCACGTAATCGCGGAAATGCGGGCGCGAGGGATGGCGAGCGACCTGCGTCTTCTGCCACGGGGTCAGCGTTTCGTATGTGCTGGTGAGGAGCGCCGAGCTCTTCAGCTCGAGCCGCTGCAGCTCGTTGGAGATATCGACATCGTCGCCTTCTGCGGCGGCGCGCAATTCGGCGATGCGCTGTTCAAGCTCGGCGACCGGCTTCTCGAATTCGAGGTAGGAAATCATCGCGCTCCGCTAGTCCGATGCGCGCGCTTTCGCAAGCGGGTGGCGCTGGTTGACCAGTTCGACCAGCCGCGCGGCATCGACATGCGTGTAGATCTGCGTGGTGGAAATATCGGCGTGCCCCAGCAGGGTCTGGAGCGCGCGCAAGTCCGCTCCGCCCTCCAACAGATGCGTCGCAAAGGCATGGCGCAGCACATGCGGGCTGAGCTTTTCGGGCGCCAGACCGGCACGAACCGCCAATGCCTTGACAAGCTGGAACAGGCGAACGCGCGAAAGATGCCTGCTGCGCGACGGAAACAGCCATGGCGAGCCATTTGGCCGGACCGCCAGCCAGCACGACAGGGCAGCCTTGGCACGGCGACTGACCGGCACCATGCGCGCTTGTCCGCCCTTTCCTGTCACCGTCAGGAACGGCGCGTCGCGCGGGACGGCAGCAAGCGGTAGCGAGACCAGCTCTGTCGCCCGCAATCCCGAGCCGTAAAGCATTTCCAACATGACGAGCATTCGGATCGCCTGAGGAGAATCGCCGGCGGCCTCCTCTTCCGCGGTCCTGAACAATCGTTCGATCTCGTCGTGAGAGAGAATTTTGGGGAGCGGCCTTTGCGTCGTCGGACGCGGCAGGGCGTGGGTAGGATCGTCCGACCGCATGCCTTCGTCGACAAGGAAGCCGAAGAACTGCCTCAGCGCGGACATCTTGCGCGCGACCGTCGACGGGGCGAGAGCGGACCAGCCTTGGGCCAGCTTCGCCAGTTGCGCAGGTTGCGCTTGCGCCAGCTCGCCGCCAAGCATTTCCTCCGCCTGATCGAGATCGCGGCCATAGGCGAGGATCGTGTTTCGAGCGGCTCCGTGCTCTGCGGAGAGCATGGCCAGAAAATCGTCGATGGCGCTCACGGCCCGACCTCAGGCCCGCGCAACCGCCTCCGCGGCGATCATGCGAGCTTCGGCTTCCAGTCCCACGCGGCGCAGCGCGGAAACGATATGGAAGAGGTGCCGAGCCGTCATGCGGCCCCAGCTATCGCCCTGCATGCCGAGGCCGGCGAGAATGGCCACCAGCGCCGGATTGCCCGCGTTCGCCGCCGCCTCGATAGCCCGGGTCCAGCGCGTTTGGCCGCCAAGGCTCATGGAAAGCCGACCGCTGTATTCGTCGATCTCGCCCGATCCTACACGTTCCAACCCGGCAAGCCCGGCAAGAAACATGCGCGACTTGCGTTGCCCGCCCGATTCATCGGCATCGACGAAACTGTCGAGTTCGCCATCGGTGACAGCTTCGCTACGCGTCGGCGCGGCCAGGGCCAGCAGGGCCCAGCCGAGGCTTCCCTCGTCGACGACGCCTGACCAGCGCATGGCGTCACGGTCGAGGCCGGCGGTAAGCATGGAAGCAATGAGTTCGCCTGCTTCGTCTTCCAGCGCATCGTCCGCAGGCAAGCGCGCCGTGGCATAGGCGGTCAGCACGCGGCGTCCATAACCGAAGTCTCCGCCGTCTCCCCACACGTCGCGGATGGCGCCAAGGCGAGTGGAAGCATCGCTGCCGACATAGGCTTCGCGAAGGCGCGAGGCGCGGCGATAGGCTTCGCTGTCCTCGCCCCCATCGGCGAAGATCTGGCTGTAGAGATCGACCATCGCACTGGCCGAGAAGATGCCGCTCTGCGCCGCAATATCGGCTGCATCGGAACGCTCGGCAGCGCCAAGTGCGGGAGTGAGCGCCGCGCTCTTCAAAAGCTCTGGCCCGAGCCCTTCCATGAGGTCTTCGGGGATCGGCTCGCCCAGGGCGTTGGCCATGGCGAAGCGCCAGGGCGTGATCTGCTCCACGCCATCCCACTCGATGGTCACCGCGCGCCGACCATCTCCTGCCGCCCCGGCAAACCTTTGGGCAAAGAGGACATCGATGGTTTCGCCCTGCCCGCGGGACTGCAGGCGGCGCAGGTCGTTCTGCGCGCGGGTGGCTTCGCCGGCGTAAGCATTGCAGATGCCCGCCAGCATGTTCCATTGCGGATCCTCGCGGTCGGTGTCGACCAGGCGCACTGCCGGACAGGCCCCGACAATGTCGGCCGTACCGATGTAGGCTTCAATCGCGGCATCGACGAGCGCGGGCGAATAGTTTGCCGTGTCGATATCCTGCACGAGGGCGCGCGCGACCGCATATTCGCCCATCGCGTTCAGGGCTCGCACACGCAGCGTGGCGAATTCGATCGGGTCCATGCCGTCGGGCGCGGCCAGACGGCTGGCGAGCGCACGGCGAAGCAGGATGTGGCCCCAACGCGAGACCAGAGGCGCTTGCGTCCCGCCCAGTGCGGCGCGGACGAGAGCGGCTGGCTGCCGCGCCAGCGATGCACCGGGCAAGCCGCCCTCAGCCGTCGAAATCACTCCCGCACGCTCGGTCGAGCGCCGGGCGGCGGGCGGAATGTCGAATTTGGGTTTCAGGCCGAACAGCTCGTCGAGTTCGTCGGTCGACATATTTTCCAGCTGCTCCAGCGTCGGCAGACGCGAGAGGTCGAGACTGCTCGAATTGGAACTTGGGCTTTCGGCGGGCTGATCGGGGATCGGCTGGACGATCTCGCCGGATTGACCGGCGCCTGAAGGCGTTGCACCGGAACCCGGCGTTGCCGAAGGTGCAGGAGACGGGCGCTGCGTGGGGGTGGGTGTCGGCGCAGGTTCGTCGAAGCCCGGCGGCAGCAGATCGGTCGGCGCGGATTGCGCGAGCACGAGCGAGGAACATAGCGCCAATGCCGCGCCGCCAGCCAGCCAGGCAGCCTTCATCGCGCCGCTCCCGGCAACGTGATCTCCTGCTCGATCGGATGCAGCGGTTCTTCGCCGCCATCGATCCAGGCCAGGATGCAGAGCGCGACGATAATCAACACCGCGATGCCTCCGATCCGCTTGCTGTCCATGGCCAAGTTTTTCGCGTCCCGCTTCAAGTGCTGATACCTTGCCCGCGCCCTAGCCCATCTCTAGGCACGGCGGCAATGACCGAAGCGCCTTCCATTACACAAGATGCCATTTCCGCGATCGTCAGGCGGATCGACCGGCCGGTGGTGCTGGTCGGCTTGATGGGAGTCGGCAAATCCACGGTCGGGCGGCGGCTGGCAGCGTTGATGCAGACAAACTTTATCGATGCAGACGACGAGATAGAGCGCGCGGCGGACCGCAGCATCGGCGAGATCTTCGAGGCGCACGGGGAAGCCTATTTCCGTGAAGGCGAACGCCGCGTGATCGCGCGGCTGATGGAGGAAGACCATGGCGTCATTGCGACAGGCGGCGGGGCATTCATCGACGTCGAGACCCGGGCGCTGATCGTCGACAAGGCCATCGCCGTGTGGCTCGATTGCGATATTGACACGCTGGTCGAGCGCACCGGCAGGCGCAACACCCGACCCCTGCTGAAAAAGGGCGACCCGAGAGAGATTCTCACCAATCTGAAAGATCAGCGCAGCGGCGCGTACGCGCAGGCACAGTTGCATGTGGTGACCGACGACGGGCCGCATCACCAGACCGCGCTGCGCATATTGGAGGCGATCGACGCATGGCTGTGATCCCGGTCGAACTCGCGGGCCGAAACTACGAAGTGCATGTGCGCAAGGGGCTGCTGGACGAAGCGCTCTCGCTCGCACGCGCTTTCATCGAGCCTTACCATGGACGCAAAGTACCGGTCGTAGCCGATCGCAACGCATTGAAGCACCATGGCGAGCGCCTCGCGCATTCGCTGGCAGCGGACGGCTTTGAAATCGCCTGGTACCTCGTCGAGCCGGGCGAAGCGGCTAAAAGCTGGGCAGGATTGCAGGATCTGGTCGACTGGCTGCTCGGTCTCGGCATTACGCGCGGCGACCATGTTTTCGCCTTCGGCGGCGGCGTGGTCGGCGACCTCACCGGTTTCGCCTGCTCCATCGTCAAGCGCGGCTGCGGCTTCGTGCAATTGCCCACGACGCTCCTCGCCCAGGTCGACAGTTCGG
Organism: uncultured Erythrobacter sp.; assembly: GCA_947499095.1. GTDB lineage: Bacteria > Pseudomonadota > Alphaproteobacteria > Sphingomonadales > Sphingomonadaceae > Qipengyuania. The sequence continues at coordinate 300,458 of CANMMR010000002.1, read as the reverse complement.
TCGGCGGCAAGACGGCCATAAACACCTCGGCGGGCAAAAATCTTGTCGGCGCGTTCCACCAGCCCTCTCTGGTGCTGGCCGATCTCGATGCGTTGGCGACTTTGCCCGATCGCGAGATGCGCGCAGGTTATGCCGAGGTGTTGAAATACGGGGTTCTCGGCGATGCAGGTTTTTTCGACTGGCTGGAAGAGCATGTCAACAAGGTGCTCGGACTCGAAGATGCGCCGCTCGAACACGCCGTCGCGACCAGCGTCGCCGCGAAAGCCCGCATCGTTGCCGAGGACGAGCGCGAGACGACCGGCACCCGCGCGCTGCTCAATCTCGGCCATACCTTCGGCCATGCGCTCGAAGCGGAGACCAGCTTTTCCGATCGCCTGCTGCACGGCGAAGGCGTCGCGCTCGGCATGGTGCTGGCCGCTCGCTTTTCGGCGCGGCGGGGCGAAATCTCCGAAGACAATGCGGTACGCGTGACTCGCGCTATCGACAAAGCTGGACTGCCTGCAGAGATCGCCGCTCTGGAGCTCGAATGCGACGGCAGCGCGCTGGTGGCGCACATGCTGCATGACAAGAAGATGGACGCGGGCGGCACGCTGCCCTTCATCCTGCTGCGTGGTATCGGCGAGGCGTACCTCGCGAAAGACGTCGATCTGGCAGACGTCGGGGCGTTCCTCGACGCGCAACTGCAGGCGCATTGACGGGCGAAAATGCTGCGCCCATGCTGCGCAGCATGCCGCACTTTATCGACCTATCGATCCCCATTACGAACGACGTCGTCTCCGACCCCGAAGTGATGCGTCCGAAGATCCAGTACATGACCCACGACAGCACGTGGGAGCAGATCGCGATGTTCTTTCCCGGGCTGGAACAGGACGACCTGCCGGATGGCGAAGGCTGGGCGGTCGAGATGCTGGAGCTCTCGACGCACAACGGCACGCATATGGATGCGCCGTGGCACTATCACTCCACCACGGACAGCGGTGCCAGCCCCGCTCCCAGCATCGACGAAGCGCCGCTCGACCGTTTCCTGCGGCCCGGTGTGAAGCTCGATTTCAGCCACCTTCCGCACGGCCATGTGGTCAGCGGAGCCGAGGTTGAGCAAGCGTTCACCAAGATCGATTACAAAATTCAGCCGCTCGACATCGTGCTGGTCCAGTCCGGCGCGATCTACGGCACGGAGGACTTCACCGACCAGGGCGTCGGCCTCGGTGCGGAGGCCACCCTATGGCTGACCGAACGCGGCGTCGAAGTCGTCGGCACCGATGCCTGGAGCTGGGATGCGCCCTTCAGCCACACGGCGAAGCGATGGGCGCAGGAGCGCGATCCGGCGATCATCTGGGAAGGTCACAAAGCGGGTCGCATCCGGTCCTATTACCAGATCGAAAAGCTCACCAATCTCGCCGCACTGCCCGCGCATGGCTTCACCGTGAGCTGCTTCCCGGTCAAGATCGAACGCGCCAGCGCGGGATGGATCCGCGCGGTCGCGATAATCGACTGATCAGCTGGCTCGTGGCTCGAGCCGGGTGACCTTCGACCCGGCGCCGACCGGCTGGTAATCCGCCATCATCGCGTCGTGTTCGGCAAACAACCGCTCGATCTCGCTGCGCCGTTGAAGCAGGATCTGCGCGATGCCGGAGGCGAGGCTGTCGCCATCGCCGATTTTGCCGAGAATGCCTGCGAGGTCCGCGATCGTCGCGTCCTCCGGGGTCTTATGGTAATTGCCCCGCGTATCGAAGAACCCTGTTCCCCTGTGTGCCATGCGTAACTCCTGTGCGTGGTGCCTCAGAAGCGATCCGAAGACGCACAGTATCGGTCATGGGCCGAGTCGTTCAAAGCGCGTTCACTCCATTTGCCTCGTGCAGAGACATAATAGTCGCAAAAAACCGCCTTTCGGCCACATTGTTGCTACGCACCGATGCCTTCAGCTTTCCACGCTGCCTTATTCGAGCTCCAGAATGACCTCATCGACTGCGAGACTATCGCCTTCTCCGGCGTTGATCTTGCTGACGACGGCCTCTTTCTCGGCGCGCAGGATGTTTTCCATCTTCATCGCTTCGACGGTGGCGAGCGGTTGACCCGGCTGGACTTCATCGCCCTCAGCGACATGCAGCTTCACCAGCAGGCCCGGCATCGGACAGAGGAGCATCTTGGAGAGATCGGGCGGCTCTTTCTCGATCATGTGACCGGCAAGATGGGCGATACGGCTCTGCAGAATGCGCAGCTGATGCGTCGCGCCGCGGGTGGTGACGGCGTAGCCGGTGCGCGTCGGCGAGAGTTGCAGCGTGTAGGTCGCTTCGGGCTCGGCAGATTCCTTTCCGAAAAGCGCGACTTCGACCATGGTCTCGCCCGGCGTGTATTCCATCTCCAGCACCACCGGCTCGCCGTCGACGGTAATCGCTTCCTCGACCAGTCTCACCTCGTGAGTGGTCGAACCTTCCTCGCGTTCGCCTATACGGATACTCCAATCGCCCGGGGCGTAGAAGTCGCTATCGAGCTGCTGGTCGATCCGCCGCGCACGGTCGGCATCGGCGGTGGCAATCACACCGCCGACGGCCGCGAGAACGCGCGTAAGCTGCGTATCGGCGGGTGCGCCTTCGAAGCCCTCGGGATATTCCTTGGCGATAAAGCCGGTCGTCAGCTCTCCCGAGCGGAAGCGCGGATGCTGCATGATCGCGCTGAGGAAATCGACATTGTGGCCCAGCCCCTCGATCCGGAAGGCGTCGAGCGCCTTGACCTGCAGGTCCGCCGCCTCGTCGCGTGTCTCGCCCCAGGTCACCAGCTTGGCGATCATCGGGTCGTAGTGAATCGAGACTTCGCCGCCCTCGTAAACGCCATCGTCGACGCGAATGCCGTCGACACCGCGGCGGCCGTTCTCGGATCCATCGTCGGTCCAAGGTTCGACCGGTGGCTGGTAATGCACTAGTCGCCCGATGCTCGGCAGGAAGCCGCGATAGGGATCCTCCGCATACACGCGATTCTCGATCGCCCAGCCGTCGATCTTCACATCGTCCTGCGTCATGGCGAGCTTCTCGCCGGCTGCCACGCGGATCATCCATTCGACCAGGTCCACGCCGGTGATCATCTCGGTCACCGGATGCTCCACCTGCAGGCGGGTGTTCATTTCGAGGAAGTAGAAGCTCTCGCCGGTCTTGTCCGCGCCGCTGACAATCAGTTCGACGGTGCCCGCGCTGTGATAGCCGACGGCCTTCGACAGCGCCACGCACTGCTCGCCCATGGCCTTGCGCATCTTGGGTGTGACGAAGGGCGAAGGCGCTTCTTCCACCACCTTCTGGTGGCGGCGCTGGATGCTGCATTCGCGCTCGTTGAGATAGACGATGTTGCCGTGCTTGTCGCCGAGGATCTGGATTTCGATGTGGCGCGGATCCTCGATGAATTTCTCGATGAAAACGCGGTCGTCGCCGAAGGAATTGAGGCCCTCGCGCTTGGTCGCCTCGAAGCCTTCGCGCACGTCCTTCTCGCTATAGGCGAGACGCATGCCCTTGCCCCCGCCGCCCGCGCTGGCCTTCATCATCACCGGATAGCCGATGCCGTCGCTGATCTCGACCGCATGGTCCGTATCGCGGATTTCGCCGACGAAGCCGGGGACGACGTTCACCCCCGCCTCGCGCGCGATCTTCTTGGATTCGATCTTGTCGCCCATTGCGGCGATCGCTTCGGCGGGCGGGCCGATGAAGGCAATGTTCTCGGCTGCCAGAGCTTCCACGAAGCTCGCACGCTCGGACAGGAAGCCGTAGCCCGGATGCACCGCTTCGGCCCCGGTCTGCTTGCAAGCGGCGATGATCTTGTCCGCGACGAGATAGCTTTCGGACGCCTGCGCCGGTCCGATATGCACCGCTTCGTCCGCCATCCGCACGAAGGGCGCGCGCGCATCGGCATCCGAGTAGACGGCGACGGTGGCAATCCCCATCCGCCGGGCGGTCTTGATGACGCGGCAGGCGATCTCGCCGCGATTGGCAATCAGAATTTTCGAGAACATTATTCGGGGCTCTCCGCCAGTTCGCGCAACTGTTTCGTGCGTTCTTGAGTGAGGTCGGTGAGGCAGAAGCTCACCAACATGGGTTCCATGGTGCCGCCCCGTGCCTGATAGCCCGCGCTGGCGCAATGCGCGTCGCGATAGGCGATCCAGGCGCGCTGGGACTTCAGCAGCGTATCGAAATAAGTCGGCCTGCCGTCATCCGGCACAAAGTCGCCCCGATCCATGGCGCGCATTGCCGCGGCGGTCTTCTTCCATTGAACGTTCAGCGCGCGATCGGCCTTGAGATAGTCATGGTGTGCACAGAAATTCATTGCGCTTTGCACCCCGCGCTCGGCCCGCGCGCGGTCGCAGGGCGGCAGCGGATTGGGCTTTGTGGCGGCCTGCGCGGCCATGACCAGCGCAGCGGCGATTAGGCTCATGACGTTTCCTCTCGCCGGTTCGCATAGCCGATTAACGCGCCAGCGTAAGCCCCCGCGCCGCGCCGGTCGCCCTCGCCTTCGATAAGGCTTCCGATAGCTGCGGCGAGGCGCTGGCGGTTCGGCTGCGAAAGCTCTCCGAACGGCGCAACGTAGATGCCGATCGTGAAGAGGATTGCGCCGGTCTGCGGCAGGCGGCGCAACGTCTGGCGTTCCGAGCGGACGAACAGCGTATTACCTGCTTTCTCGGGCGTGACATGGGCGAACGCCTGTCGAGGCGGCTCGGCGACCCAGCGCTTTTTGCCGGTAGCGGCGATGAACCAGTTGCAGCGGCCGTAAATCGTGCCGGGTTTCAGCTTGGCCATAAAGTTGTCGACCCCGCTGGCGAGCTGCTCCTGATAGCCGTGGATGGGCGCGTGGAGCGAGCGCAGGGGCAGCCCCAACTTGTCGGCCGGCGTCCAGTCGGACGGCCACGCGACCGCCGCGCCGACGAGGCGGTATTGGTCTTCGCCGGGACGCAGGGTGAGGAGGCACATATCCTCGTGATGCGCGCGCGCTGCTTCGGGCAGGCCGCCAGACAGGCCGAGCATCATGGCGAGTTCTGCCCCAGGTGCCTCGCTTTCGGGTGAGAGCTGGATACCTTCGGGGTAGGTAGCAAAGCCTTCGGCACGCGCTTCAAGGTCGGGATCGGGTTGGAGCCACTCGCCCTCGCGCATTTTGGCAAGCCCCATCTTGAGCACGCCTCCACCCCGAGCGCGGGGCAGCAGTTCGTCGACAGAGAAACCTAGGGTCATCTCTCCCTCGTCATTGCGAGGCGCTGTAGGCGACGCGGCAATCCATCGCGGATTGCGAGGAGCTGCAGGCGACGCGGCAATCCATCGCGCTGCGACGGCGGACAGCTCGGGAGATGGATTGCCGCGCGGCTTCGCCGCTCGCAATGACGGTGAGTAGTGTCACTCCGCCGGCTCGCGCTCCGCCACCTTGCAGGCCCGCATCGGTTCTTCCTGCTGCAGCGCCGTCATGCCGAGCTTGGCCAGCAGCGCACTGTCGCTGTCGTCGCCCGCATTGGGCGCGGTCAGCAGCTTGTCGCCGGTGAAGATCGAGTTCGCGCCGGCGAGGAAGCACAGCGCCTGCGTGGCTTCGCTCATGCTCTCGCGGCCTGCGGAGAGGCGCACCATGCTCATCGGCATGGTGATGCGCGCCACCGCCACCGTGCGGACGAATTCGATGTCGTCGATCTTGGCGAGCGGCGTATCGGCCAGCATGTCGCCCAGAACCGTGCCTTTGACCGGCACCAGAGCGTTGACCGGTACGCTTTCGGGATGGCGTTCGAGCGTGGCGAGCGTGTGGACGAAGCCGACGCGATCCTCGCGCGTCTCGCCCATGCCGACGATCCCGCCGCTGCACACATTGATGCCCGCATCGCGCACGTTCTGGAGCGTATCGAGCCGGTCCTGGTAATTGCGGGTCGAGATCACGCGCTCGTAATATTCCGGCCCGGTATCGACATTGTGGTTGTAGTAATCGAGGCCCGCTTCCTTGAGCATATCCGCCTGTTTGGGCGTCAGCATGCCCAGCGTCATGCAGGTCTCCAGACCCATCGCGCGCACGCCCTTCACGATCTCGACAATAGCGGGCATGTCGCGGTCCTTGGGGTTGCGCCACGCCGCGCCCATGCAGAAGCGCTGGGAGCCTTGATCCTTCGCCTGCGCCGCGCGCTGGAGGACAGACTGCACCTCCATCAGCTTGGTCGCCTCGACCCCGCTGTCGGCCTTCACCGACTGCGAGCAATAACCGCAATCCTCCGGACACCCGCCGGTCTTGATCGACAGCAGCGTGCAGAGCTGGATCTGCTCGGGCGGATGGAACTCGCGGTGGACCGTGGCGGCTCGGAAGAGCAGCTCGGTAAAGGGCAGGTCGAAGATCTCCGCGATTTCCTCGCGGGACCAGTCGGTGCGGATCTGGGTCATTCGGATAGATAGCCTTCGAGGTTGCGGAAGAAGAGAAAAAGCTCGTAGCCATCTTCAAAGGCAAATCGGAAAGCGAAATCACAGCTAGGGACGAAATCGCGACAAGCTTGCGAGCCAAGTGGATTCGAGATTCGTGCGACAACCCCGCCATAGGTTTCATCTGCCGGCTGATCATCCAGTTTCCCAGCATCCCCCAAGGCAAGGGTCATTGTGTGCTCAAGATCGTCTCGCCCTTTTGCTTGACCCCGCCAATCCTTGAACTCGAAACATCGAGCGGTTTGGCCGATATTGAACCAGAGGTCGGCCCATCCAGGTCCATGCACTCCACCAGTTGTTTTTGTGTTCTTAGATTCGGCAGCGGGGGTGAAACCGCACCGCGCAGCCGCTCCTAGCAAAACACTTACGGCTGCCCGCTCCCCTTCCCCCATAGGGTCGAAATTATCGCATTCCCAAAACTCATAAATAAGAGGCCCAACTTGACGCATCCATTGTTCAAAAAGACGCGTGTCCCTGTGTTTAGAAACTGACAAATTTTCGATCGTCACATGCATTCGTTCACTCCGCCGCCTCGTCCAGATCCTCGCCCGCGGGCGGCATGTTGTGGCCGAGCAGGCGCAGCACGTCCGCCGCGCATTCGACCACATTGCTGCCCGGTCCATAAATTCCCTGCACCCCGGCATCGCGCAGGAAATCGTAGTCCTTCTGCGGGATCACGCCGCCGGCGATCACCTTGATGTCGTTGCGGCCTGCATCCTTCAGCAGGCCGATCAGTTCGGGGATCAGCGTCTTGTGCCCCGCCGCGAGGCTGCTCGCGCCGATGGCGTCGACCTCGTTCTCCAGCGCCATGTCGCGCGTTTCCGCAGGGGTCTGGAACAGCGGGCCGGAGACGACCTCGAAGCCCATGTCGGCAAAGGCGCTGGCGATGACGTTCGCCCCGCGGTCGTGGCCGTCCTGGCCCATCTTGGCGACCATCAGCTTGGGCGCGCGGCCAAGACGGCGCTCGACAGCCTTCACCCCTTCAACCACTTGGCGGTAACGATCGTCGTCCGAATAGGCTTCGGAATACACCCCGCGCACGGGCTTGGGCATGGTGTCGTAGCGGCCATAGGCGTCTTCCATCGCCTGGCTGATCTCGCCAAGCGTTGCATCGTGGCGCGCCGCCTCAACCGCAAGTTCGAGCAAATTGCCCTCTCGCTGCGCAGCGCCGCGTGCCAGCGCGTCGAGCGCGGCCTTGCAGGCGAATTCGTCGCGGCCTGCGCGAACCTGTTCGAGGCGCGCAATCTGGCTCTGACGCACGGCATGGTTGTCGATATCGAGCGTGTCGATCTCGTCTTCCTTGTCGCGGCGATACTTGTTGACGCCCACGATCACTGTCTCGCCCCGGTCGACGCTGGCCTGCTTGGCGGCTGCCGCCTGCTCGATCTGCGCCTTGGGTTTGCCGCTGGCGACATATTCGGTCATGCCGCCCGCCGCCTCGACCTCGTCGAGCATCTTCTTCGCCTCGTCCACCAGCGCGGCGGTCAAACTTTCGATGTAATAGCTGCCGCCCAGCGGATCGGCGACATTGGTGATGCCGGTCTCCTCCTGGATCACCAGCTGCGTGTTGCGCGCGATGCGGGCGGAGAAGTCGGTGGGGAGCGCGATCGCCTCGTCGAGCGCGTTGGTATGGAGCGACTGCGTTCCGCCCAGCACCGCTGCCATCGCTTCGATCGTGGTGCGGATGACGTTGTTGTAGGGGTCCTGCTCCTGCAGCGAGACACCGGACGTCTGGCAATGCGTGCGCAGCATCTTCGACTTGGGGTTCTGCGCCCCCAGCCCTTCCATGACATCGTGCCACAAATGCCGCGCGGCGCGCATCTTGGCGATCTCCATGAAGAAGTTCATGCCGATGCCCCAGAAGAAGGACAGGCGCGGCGCAAACGCGTCGATATCGAGTCCCGCTTCCATGGCGCGCTTGGCGTATTCCTTGCCATCGGCGATGGTGAAGGCCAATTCCTGTACCGCGGTCGCCCCGGCCTCGTGCATATGATAGCCCGAAATCGAAATGCTGTTGAATTTCGGCATGTTGGCCGAGGTATAGGCAATGATGTCCGAAACGATCCGCATGCTCGGTTCGGGCGGGTAGATATAGGTATTGCGGACCATGAACTCCTTGAGGATGTCGTTCTGGATGGTCCCGGCGAGCTTGTCCTGGCTCACCCCCTGCCGCTCTGCCGCAACGATGTAGAAGGCCAGCACGGGGATCACTGCGCCGTTCATCGTCATCGACACGCTCATGGTGTCGAGCGGGATCTGGTCGAACAGGATTTCCATGTCGCGTACGGTATCGATCGCGACGCCCGCCTTGCCGACATCGCCGACCACGCGCGGGTGGTCGCTGTCATAGCCGCGGTGGGTGGCGAGGTCGAAAGCGACCGAAAGGCCCTTCTGCCCCGCCGCGAGGTTGCGGCGATAGAAGGCGTTCGATTCCTCGGCGGTCGAGAAGCCCGCATACTGGCGGATGGTCCACGGACGGCCGGTGTACATCGAGGCATAGGGCCCGCGCGTGAACGGCGCGATGCCGGGAACGCCCGAATCGACATCGGCAGTGTCCTCGCTGGTGTACAGCGGCTTCACCTCGATACCCTCGGGCGTGTGCCAGGTCAGGTCGCGGCCCTTCACCTCCTTGTCGGCAAGGGGCTTCCAGTCGTCGTAGGTCGAGGTCTTGTGGGTCATGATCGCACTCAGGCTTTTGCACTCGGGCGGGCGGACACGCGTTCGTGCCAGCCGCGCAGGTTTTCGCACTCTTCGGGCATGCCGCAACCGACGAACTCGGCGAAATCGACTGTCGTCAGCAGGAGGATGTCGGCCGCGCTATAGGCCGATCCGGCGAGAAAGTCGCGGTCCGCCAGCGACTGGTCGAAGAAACGGAAGGCTTCGACGACACGCGGGCGGTTTGCCTCGCCCCACTCGGCATTGCGGCCGGGCAGCGCGGCGGTGAAGGGATGGGTGTGTACCCACACCGCAGCAATGGGTGGCATCGCGATCATTTCGACCCGGCGGCTCCACATTTCGATCTCCGCAATTTCGAGCGGTTCAGTGCCGAACAGCGGCGGCTCAGGGTGCAGCGCTTCGAGATAGCGCATGATCGCCACGCTTTCGGCAATCACCGTGCCATCGTCGAGCTCGAGGATCGGCGTCTGCCCGCGCGGGTTCTTGGCCACGAAGTCGGGAGCCTTCTGCTCTCGCTTGGGGATCGAGACTTCCTGCATCGGCAGCTCGATGCCCTTCTCAGCTGCAAAGATGCGCACGCGGCGCGGATTGGGCGCCGGGTTCGGGCTGTCGTAGAATAGCATTGCGATCCTCTCTCCCGCGCCGGTCAGTTCGACCAGTGCGCGTCGTCCTTGGGTGTTTCCATGATCTCGGTCAGCTGGCCCATCATGTCCTTCGGGTGGAGGAAGAAGATCGGCGTGCCATGCGCGCCGATGCGCGTGGGGCCGAGGATGCGTTTGCCCTTCTCCTCGAACCAGCTGCGCGCTTCCTCAATATCCTCGACTTCGTAACACAAATGGTGCTGCCCGCCTGCGGGGTTCTTGGCGAGGAAACCGGCGATGGGGGAGGCATCGGACAGCGGCTCGATAAGCTCGATCTGTGTGCCGAAGCTGGGGCCGCTCTCGGTCGTATCGCCGGGCGTATCGACGAAGCAGACCTTCACGCCCTGCTCTTCCAGATCGAACGGCTCGCGGATCTTCGTCGCGCCCATCACGTCGCGGTAATAGGCGATCGATTCTTCGATCGAGGGCGTGGCGACGCCGATGTGATTGAGACGGCCGAGTTTCATGCGCCTGCTCCTGCAAAAACGAATGGCGCGATCCCGCTAACGGAACCGCGCCACCCAATGCAATGCCTATGCGGGTTAAATCATTCGCCAGTGGAGATATCCCCCAGCCCTTCGACATATTCCGCGCCCGCGAGGATTTCGGCCGAGCTGCCTTCGAAGCTGTCGCCGATCGGCTGCACGCGCCCGCCGAGGCAGGTGCCGAGGAAACCCTCCATCGCCGCGAAGAAGCTCTGGCGGTTCTCCGGCTTCTGGAAGCCGTGCCCTTCGTCGGGATAGTTGATGTAGGTCACCGGCAGGTTTTTCGCCTGCATCGCCGCGACCAAGTTGTCGGCCTCGGTCTTGGTCACGCGCGGATCGTTGCCGCCCTGCCCGACCAGCAGGGGCACCTTGATATCGTCGATCCGGCTGATGGCAGAGCGGGCCAGCAGGTCCTCACGGGCCTGAGGATCGCTCGGATCGCCGACATAGCGATACCAGGTGCCGGCCAGGAATGGCTTCCAGTATTCGGGGAAGCTCTCGATCAGCGTGACGAGGCTGGACGGGCCGACGATATCGACTCCGCAGGCAAACTTGTCCGGCGTGAAGGTCACGCCGATCAACGTTGCGTAGCCACCATAGCTGCCGCCGCCGATGGCGACCTTGTCTTGCTGCGCGATGCCCTCGCCCACGGCCCAGTCGACCGCGTCGATCAGGTCGTCATGCATCTTGCCGGAGAATTCGCCGACCGCTGCATTGGTGAATTCCTTCCCGAAGCCGGTGGAGCCACGGTAGTTGACGCTCAACACCGCATAGCCGCGATTGGCCATCCATTGGTGGATCGTGTTGTAGCCATAGCCGTCGCGCGCCCACGGGCCGCCGTGGACCCACAGCAGCATCGGCACAGCCTCGTCCGGCCGCCCGTCGCCATCGGCATCGCTGCCCGGCGGCAGGGTGAGGTAGGACACCAGCGTCTTGCCGTCGCGGGACTTCAGCTCCAGCGGATGCATCGGCTGCAGCGGCGCATCGGCAAGATCGGGCCGGGTGGCGAACCACGGCGTCAGCGTATCGGCGGTGCGGTCATAGACGTAATACTGGCCGGGTGACTGTGCCGAGCCGTCGTAGACGATCCAGATGTTGTCATCCTGCGAGCGCGAGGTGACCGAGAATTCGCCCTCCAGATTGGCGTCGAGGAAGTCGAGCTCGGCCTGTGCCTCGTCGTTTAGAGCGGTCCATTCGCTCTTCAGGTAATTGGTCGAATAGGCGATCGGCTCGTAGGTATCGTTATCGACCATAATGCCGCTCAGATCGGCCTGCTCCGGCTCCACGATCACGCGCCGTTCGCCGGTCGTGAGGTCGACCGCGACACCCGCCGCGAGGTTACGGTCGCGGCTGTCGATCATGTAGACCGTGTTGTTGTCGCGCGAGAACTGGACGATGTTGGTGTTCAACATGTCCTCGCTGGGAATGTCCGCGAACACCTCGCCCGGCGTCAGGTCCTCGTTGAGATAGACCGCCTGCATCCCGCCGTCGGGTTGCGGGATCATCGCCATGCGCGGCTTGTAGGTGTTGTCGGTGATGAAGGACGCATAGCCGGGGTTTTCGGCAATCAGCCTCCGCTCGCCGGTCTCGATATTGTATTCGTAGAGATCGGTCAGCTGCGGATTGCGCTCGTTCGTGCCGACCAGGATCACGCCCGGCCTGTCGCGGCTGGCGCCCATCAGCTGCGCACGGATACCGTCGTCAAGCGGAGTGAGGTCGCGCGTTTCGCCGGTGCGCGGGTCGGTGGCATAGACGTGGTAATTCTCGTCCCCGTCATTGTCCTTCACGAACAAGACATATTTGCTGTCGACCGACCAGAGATGGTTGGAAATCCCGCGATGGCGGTCGTCGGTGACGACCTTCCCGTTGGAAGGATCGGAGGCCGGCGCGACCCAGACATTCATCACGCCGTCGTCCGGCGCGATCCAGCTGACCCACTCGCCATCCGGGCTGATCCGCCCCTGGCTGGCGACTGGATTACCGAACAATTCGCTGCGGTCGATCAGTTCGTATTCGGACAGCGCGTGATGTTCGGCATGGCCGACACCCGTCATCATGGTCGAAGCGGCAAGCGCCGAGGCTGCCAGCAAGGTCTTCTTCATCGAAATGCCTCCTCCTGATTTCGGGAGGGAGGCTATCGTGGAGAGGGAGGGGAGTCTAGAATTGCAATTCGACGAGACTCGACGATCATCTTCTAGCGCAATGCTGCAAGCGTCAAAGCCTTCTCACTGGGGAATTCGACGAGAAGATATCTTTCACACGGACCCGTCCAATCGCCGAAGCCCTAGGTCGCATTGTTGCCAAAGCGACATCGCTTACTTGCATCGGCACTAAGTTCCTCGCCCCAATGATAGAATGCAAAGTTGGTCCTGTGCCTTTTGCCGAAAGTATCGGTGTATCCAATCCACCCATAATGGATGATTGCAGAATTCATATCTCGGATGTCTTCCATGTGCCCTTGTAGAAAATGATCAGGTAACTTTGCATGGTGGAACCGGTTTGAATTTGGACCAATCATATTTTCCGATTTCAGCGATTGATCTGTAATTCGACCACTTTCCTTCGGATTGAATTCTCGAGGGTCCCCAGAAATCACTAGAACATCACCGGCAACTTCAATCTGTTATGCTGGGGTCGCACCGTGATTGAAGATATTTATAGGAACCGCCATCCAGTTTTCCTCTGGGACCGTAACACCCATTGGCTCGACCGAAAGATATGCACGAAGCTGTTTCTCGGCGGAATCGGACGCGATTTGATTTGCGCTTTCAGCTTTTTTAAGCGCGCTTCGCCCTTGGAAGATCGTGACCATAAGAGCGATGAATGCAAGAACACTTAGTCCGATGGACAAAAAAGATGCATCTACTGCTCTTTCGGCTTGAATGACTGATTCTTCCGCAGCTTCGACTGCTCGCGCCTCAAGCGCCTGAGTGGACTGACTTACGCTCACAACGGGATATTGTCATGCTTCTTCCACGGGTTCTCGAGCTGCTTCGTCCGCAGCTTGCGTAGCCCTAGTGCGATCCGTCGCCGCGTGGAGTGCGGGTAGATCACTTCGTCGATATAGCCGCGGCTTGCTGCAACGAAGGGGTTGGCGAAGCGGTCTTCGTATTCCTTGGTCTTCTCCGCGATCTTGTCGGGATCGTCGCGGTCCTGGCGAAAGATGATCTCCACCGCGCCCTTTGCGCCCATCACGGCGATTTCGGCGGTGGGCCAGGCGTAGTTCAAGTCGCCGCGCAGGTGCTTGGAGGCCATCACGTCGTAGGCGCCGCCATAGGCCTTGCGGGTGATAACGGTGATCTTGGGCACGGTCGCCTCGGCATAGGCGAACAGCAGCTTCGCGCCGTGCTTGATGATGCCGTTATGCTCCTGCGCCGTGCCGGGAAGGAAGCCGGGCACATCGACGAAAGTCAGGATCGGAATCTCGAAGGCGTCGCAGAAGCGCACGAAGCGCGCGGCCTTCTTGGACGATGCGATGTCGAGCACGCCGGCAAGCACCATCGGCTGGTTCGCCACCACGCCCACCGTGCGCCCCTCCACCCGACCGAAACCACAGATGATGTTGGCCGCATGGTTCGTCTGAATCTCGAAGAAATCGCCCTCGTCCAGCGTCTTCCGGATGACCTCGTGCATGTCGTAAGGCTGGTTGGCATTGTCGGGGATCAACGTGTCGAGGCTGGGCTCTTCGCGGTCCCACGCGTCGGCTGTCGGGCGCTCGGGCACTTCTTCGCGGTTCGACAGCGGCAGGTAATCGACAAAATTGCGGGTCGCGAGCAGGGTTTCGATGTCGTTCTCGAACGCATTGTCGGCCACCGAGGTCTTGGTCGTATGCGTCTGCGCCCCGCCCAGTTCCTCCTGCGTGACGACTTCGTTGGTCACCGTCTTGACCACATCGGGGCCGGTGACGAACATGTAGCTGCTGTCTTCCACCATGAAGATGAAGTCGGTCATCGCGGGGCTGTAGACCGCCCCGCCCGCGCACGGTCCCATGATCAGGCTGATCTGCGGCACCACGCCGCTGGCCAGAACATTGCGCTGGAACACCTCGGCATAGCCGCCGAGGCTGGCCACGCCTTCTTGAATGCGTGCACCGCCACTGTCGTTGAGGCCGATGACCGGCGCGCCGACCTTCATCGCGGTGTCCATGACCTTGCAGATCTTCTCTGCATGTCGCTTGGAAAGAGATCCGCCGAAGACGGTGAAATCCTGCGAGAAGACATAGACCAGACGACCGTTGATGGTGCCCGACCCGGTAACCACCCCGTCGCCGGGGATCTTCTGGTCCTCCATGCCGAAATCGACGCAGTCGTGCTCGACATAGCGGTCGAGCTCTTCGAAGCTGCCCTCGTCCAGCAGCACATCGAGCCGCTCGCGCGCGGTCAGCTTGCCCTTGGCGTGCTGCGCATCGATGCGTTTCTGCCCGCCGCCCATCTCGGCTGCTTCGCGGCGACGTTCCATTTCGGCGATATTGGCGGACATGCTCTCTCCGTAAAATCTCTCAGCTAAGCGCCTAGAGCCGAGCGAGCCAAAGCGTCAATGTCGGAGCGCACTTATCAGGAATTCGACATTGCCCTCCGGCCCGGTGATCGGACTTTCGACGATACCCTGAACCGCGAAGCCGAGGCCCTCGGCCCAGTCGCGCACCTCGTCGCAGACCCGGCTATGCAGGGCCGGATCGCTGACCACGCCCTTCTTGCCGACTTCTTCGCGCCCGACCTCGAACTGCGGCTTGATCAGCGCGACGAGGCGGCAGTCGCGTTCGGCCAGTTCGAGCGGGCGTTCCAGCACCTTGGCGAGGCCGATGAAGCTCGCATCGCAAACCACCCAGCCGACCGGACGATCTATCAACTCGGGTGTCAGGATGCGCGCGCTGGTCTGCTCCAGTACGGTGACCCGTTCGTCCTGCCGCAGTTTCCAGGCCAGCTGGTTGGTGCCGCTGTCCACTGCGAAAACATGCTCCGCCCCGCCCTGCAGCAAAACGTCGGTGAAGCCGCCAGTCGAGCTGCCGATATCCATGGCCGTTACGCCGCTTGGATCGAGCCCGAAGTGCTCGATCGCATGCGCGAGCTTGATGCCGCCGCGGCTCACCCAGGGATGATCGCGCCCGCGCACATCGAGCGGCGCATCCTCCGCCAGTTGCTGGCCCGGCTTGGCAAGCTTCTGCTCGCCGGAGAATACCAGCCCGGCCATCACCAGCGCCTGCGCGCGGGTGCGGCTTTCGACCAGCCCGCGGTCCACCAGCATCTGATCGAGGCGTTTCTTTGTCGGCATCGGAAAGAAAGCGCCTAGCGGGCATTGAGGGTATATGAAACCGATCTATGCCCATGCCGCAGGCGCGCTCGCGCTGAGTTTCACCATCGCCGCCTGCGTACCGGCGCCAGACTCGACGCCAGCTCCCGAGCAGGTTGCGACAACTACACCGACTCCGACTCCGACTCCCACGCCGAGCTCGACCCTGCCGCCACCGCCGGTGGAGGCGAACTGGATCGATCGCCCGCAGACCGCGGGTAACTGGCGCTACGTCAGCGAACCCGGCGAAACGCTAGCGATTTTTACGGATACTGCGGGTGAGGCCCAGGCGGTCCTTTCGTGCCGCGTGGGAGAGCGGGTGGTGGGTCTGGCGCGGGCCGGTCGCGCAAACGGATCGGCCACGGTCACTATCCGCACCGAAACGGCGAGCCGTACGCTAGCCGCACAAGCATCGGGCTCGGCGCAGCCGACCACGGTGGCGACGGTTCAGGCACGCGATCCATTGCTCGACGCGATCGCGCTCACCCGTGGTCGTTTCGCCATGGAGGTGCCGGGCCGACCCGCGCTCTATCTCCCTGCCTGGGCGGAGGTGACGCGCGTGGTCGAGGACTGTCGCAGATAGCAAAAAGGCCCGCGCAAATCTGCCGGGCCACAAGCGACAATTCTGACGTGGGAAAACTTTTTTACAAGCCTTGTTTTGGGTCTCGAAAAGACTCAAATTGTATTCAAGATCAGCGGCGCACGCGGTCTTCTTTCCCGGTGAAACGGGGATGTAGCTCACAAGCTTGAAAGGAGGTGATCCGATGTCTCATGGTTCAGTAGCGAGGTCGGTGAAGATCCCTACGGAGCATATTCGGTAACATTCCTGCCGAGTAAGGCTACGTGAGCGGCGCTTCCGGCCGCTGACCATGCGAAGGCCAGTCTCTCCTTAGGGCGAGGCTGGCCTTCTCATTATCTGCAGCGTGCGGGCTGGACATCCGTCCGGCCCTTGGGCTGTTCCATCCCGCTCCCCCACCCGGCCACCCATAGAATACCGTGCCGTGGGTGGTCGGGTGGGGGAGCGGGATGGAACAGCAAGCTATCGATGGATGTCGATAGCGCACCAAGAAAAGCATCGAGAGCGGGCCGGTGCCGTAGGGAAGCACGGATGTGCTCACCACGCGACAAAAGCTTCTCTCCCAAATCTTGCGAAAAATCCCTGCTGGCCTTACGCGCGCAAGCATGGATTTCGAGCACCTTCCCCACCCCGCCCCGGTCCCCGGCGAAACGCGCCACCAGGCGTTGCAGGACCCGGGCTTCGGCAAGCTCTTCACCGACCACATGGTCGTGATCGATTACGATGCAGATAAGGGCGGATGGCACAAGGCGACGCTCGGTCCGCGCGAGCCGATCAGTCTCGATCCGGCAGCGGCCGTCCTGCACTATGCGCAGGAAATCTTCGAGGGCATGAAAGCCTACAAGCAGCCGGACGATGGCCTCGCCCTGTTTCGCCCCGAGCGGAATGCGCGCCGCTTCAACGAAAGCGCGCGACGGATGGCGATGCCCGAGCTGCCGGAAGAGCTGTTCCTCGAGTCGATCCGGCAACTGGTCGGCGCGGACCGCGACTGGGTGCCGAGCGATCCCGACGGCTCGCTTTACCTGCGCCCCTTCATGTTCGCCTCCGAAGCCTTCCTCGGCGTGCGCCCGGCCCGGCAGTACAAATATATCCTGATTGCCAGCCCCGTCGGCCCATATTTCAAGGGCGGCGCCAAGCCGGTGAAGATCTGGGTCAGCCGCAACTACACGCGCGCCGCCCCCGGCGGCACGGGCGCAGCCAAGACCGGTGGCAATTACGCCGCCAGCCTCGTTCCGCAGGCGGAAGGCATCGAAAACGGTTGCGACCAGGTCGTCTTCCTCGATGCGGTCGAGAAGAAGTGGATCGAGGAGCTGGGCGGCATGAACCTGTTCTTCGTCTTCGACGACGGCACAGTGATAACGCCGCCGCTCACCGGTACGATCCTGCCCGGCATCACGCGCGACAGCCTGATCCAGTTGCTACGCGAAGAGGGCCTGCAGGTGCGCGAGGAACCCTACAGCATCGATCAATGGCGCGCCGACGCCACTACGGGCAAGCTGCTCGAGACCATGGCTTGCGGAACGGCTGCGGTCGTCACACCGGTCGGCACGGTCCTCGGCCCGGATGGCGAATTCACCATCGGCAGCGGCGGCACTGGGCAAATAACCACCAAAGTTCGGGAAAAACTGGTCGGCATCCAGAAGGGCCGCGTCGCTGATACGAACGGCTGGGTGATGCGGCTGTAAGACGCCTGCCACGCGCAGTTTACGCTCCTTCAAGGTCTGCGGGCTATACAAGGGCGATGAGCACGACCGACCGTATCGTAACCGCCCATCTCGACGAGGCGCATGACGAACTGCATTACCGCTGCGGCGGTTTGTGGGACGTACAATCGATTGACGAGTTGTTCGTCTGCCTCAACGAGGCCTGCCTGCCCTTGGTCAAGCAGCGCAAGGCGATCTATTCGCTCGGCGATTTCACCACTGCCGTGCCCCAGGATCGCGATACTGCGGAAAAAATCGGCGACTATCTTCGCACCGCCAAGCAATTCGGCCTTAACCGGACCGCGATCTACGGTGCCCCGGTGCTGATGCGCATGCAGTACAAACGTGTCGCGCCGGATGTGATTGTCGAGTTCTTCGACACGAAACCCGAAGCGCTGCAATGGCTGCGCGCCGATCGCTGATCAGTCAGCGCATTCCTTCAAGGCATCGCGCATCGCATCGATCAGCCAGCTGGCGGCCGTCCTCGGCCGGGCATCGCGCCGCCACAAAGCGCTGAGCGTGTAATCGGCGCCTGGTCTTTCCGGCAGATCGAGCTGGCACAATCGCCCTTCCACTAAATCGGCAGCGATAGTGTGTCGCGGCATGTTGCCCCAGCCGATCCCTTCTTTCAGCAGGGCATGCTTCGCGCCGAGATCGGCCAGCCGCCAGCTTTGCGGAGACAGGACGGAGAACTCCCGCCCTTCGGTCAGTGGCGAACGATCCGACAGGACAAGCTGCAGGTGCTTGCGACTTTCGCCTGGCTTCACACCTGATCGCGCCAAGGGATGATCCGGCGCGGCGACCGGCACCAGCTCGACCCGGCCGATAGCCTGCCGTTCGAGCTCCTCGTGGCCGGCCAGCACGGGGCCGCCGATGGCAAGGTCGGCGGCGCCGTCCAGCAGGCATGCGGCCACTGCTCCCAATGCTTCGACTTGTAGCCGCAGCGCGGTGGTAGGGAACATCGTCCGGAATCGACGCAGGACAGTCGCCGTAACTTCGCCTGGCAACATCACATCGACGACCAGCGAGACCTCGCTCTCGAGGCCCGCGTGGAGGCTCTGCGTTTTCGCCAGGAGCGTGTCGATGCCGTCGGCCACCGCCTTGGCTTCGACCAGCAGGCCCTTGCCAGCCTCGGTCAGCACCGGGCGGCGCGATCCTTCGCGTTCGAACAGGGTGATGCCAAGTTGAGCCTCCATTTGCGAAATGCCGTAGCTGACGGCAGATACCGCTCGCCCCATCTTGCGCGCGGCTGCGCCGAAACTTCCCTCTTCAGCCACCGCGAGGAAGATGCGCAACTGGTCGAGGCTCGGTCCCCCAAGCTTCACTGTTCGGATTTCCTGAACATCTTGCCGTATTTTATCGCAGTTATTGGAACACGCGGCAAGGTCTATCTGCTTGTTCAACGACACATTCCTTCAAAGGAGCAGGCATATGATCGAACACCGCCCCTTCAGCAGTCTCGGCAAGGCCAACCATGGCTGGCTGGATGCGAACCACCACTTCTCCTTCGCCGGTTACCATAACCCCTCGCGCGTCAACTGGGGCGCGCTGCGCGTGTGGAACGACGACAAGATCGCGCCGAAGAGCGGCTTCCCTACCCATCCGCATAACGACATGGAAATTATCACCTACGTCCGCACCGGGGCCATCACCCATCGCGACAGCATGGGCAACGAAGGCCGCACCGAAGCGGGCGACGTACAGGTCATGAGCGCCGGGCGCGGCGTCGCGCATTCGGAATTCAACCTGGAAGACGAAGATACCACGCTGTTCCAGATCTGGATCATCCCGGAAGAGCGCGGCGGCGATCCCGACTGGGGCGCGCGACAGTTTCCGAAAGGCGATCGCGCCGGACAATTCGTGCCCCTCGCCAGCGGCGTGGCGAACGACGACGACGCATTACCCATCCGCACCGATGCCCGCGTGCTCGGCGCGACCGTCAAGGCGGGCGAAAGCGTGACCTACACGCCGCGCACTGCCGACCGTCACCTCTATCTCGTGCCGGCCACCGGCAGCATCCGCGTGGGCGATATCGAGGCGCAGGCCCGCGACGGCATCGCCATCACCAAGGAAGAGAGCATCACCATCACCGCCCTCGAGGATAGCGAACTCGTCCTCGTCGATGCGGCCTGAGCAGGAGTAAAACCATGACGAACATCCTTCACATTACCAGCAGCATCCGCGGCGATGACAGCGTTTCGACCAGCCTCGGCAACAGACTGGTCGAAAAGCTCGCCGGCAAGAACGTCGTCACGCGCGACCTCGCCAAAAACGACCTCCCGTTCATTGATGCCGAGCGGCATGCGGCCAACCTTGCGCCCTACGCCGACCGTTCAGAGGTGCAGCATGGTCTAGCGAAGATCGCCGACGAGCTGATCGACGAACTCGAGGCGGCCGATACGATCGTCTTCAGCGTACCGGTCTACAACTTCACGATTCCCGCCACGCTGAAGGCCTGGGCCGATCTCGTCGCGCGCGCCGGGCGGACCTTCCGCTACACGCAGAACGGGCCGGAAGGCCTTCTCACCGGCAAGACGGTTTATGTCACAGCGGCGACCGGCGGAACGGCGATCGGCAGCGATATCGATTTCATGTCGCCCTGGTTGAAGTTCTTCCTCGGCTTCCTCGGCATGACCGATGTGAGGATAGTCGCAGCGGACGGCATCATGGGCGAAGGCGGCGAAGAGAAGATCGTCGCGGCCCATCAGGAAGTCGAACGGCTGGCCGCGTAATCCTCCGACCCTCCCCTCCCTTACGCGCCAGCGACGTGCCGGGAAGCTCGATCAGCTTTCCGGCACGTTTCGTTTCAGGTCGTCGAGCCACAGATCGGCCACCGCATCGCTCGGTGCGCGCCAGTCGCCACGCGGGGAGAGCGCCCCGCCTGCGCTTACCTTCGGGCCATTGGGCAAGGCGCTGCGCTTGAACTGGCTGAAGGCGAAGAAGCGCTTCACGAAATTCTCGAGCCACTTCGCGATCGTGGCGAGGTCGTATTCGTTCTTGCGCTCTTCGGGAAAGTCGATCGGCCACAGACCGTCCTTCGCATCCTTCCACGCATGCCACGCAAGGAACGCGACATGGCTCGGACTCTGTCCCCAGCGGACAATGTGGTGGAGGAAGAAGTCGTTCAACTCGTAGGGCCCGATGATCGACTGGGTGGACTGGATCGCGCCGTCCTCACCCGCAGGCACCAGCTCCGGGCTGATCTCGGTATCGAGAATGGCGAGCAGCACTCCGTCGCACTGCTCGTCGAACTGGCTGGTCGTCGTCGTCCAGCGGATAAGGTACTGGATCAGCGTCTTGGGAACGCCTGCGTTGACTGCATAATGGCTCATCTGGTCGCCCACGCCATAAGTGCACCAGCCGAGCGCCAGTTCCGATAGATCGCCCGTGCCGATAACGAAGCCCGAATGATGGCCCGCCAGGCGGAAGAGATAGTCGGTACGCAGCCCGGCCTGCACGTTCTCGAACGTCACATCGTAATGCGGCTCACCGTCGGCGAAGGGGTGGCCCATATCTTCCAACATCTGCCGCGCGGTCGGCTTGATGTCGATTTCCTCCGCGGTGATCTCGAACGCTTTCATGAGCTTCCATGCGTTCGACTTGGTGTCGTCCGACGTCGCAAAGCCGGGCATGGTGTAGCCGCGAATGTCGCTGCGCGGGCGCCCGAGTCGATCCATCGCCTTGGCTGCAACCAGCAAGGCATGCGTGCTGTCGAGCCCACCGGAGATACCGATCACGAGCGATTTCGCACCGGTCGCCTGGATCCTGCGCATCAGCGCATCAACCTGGATATTGAAGGCCTCGTAGCAATCCTCGTCCAGCTTGTGCGCGCGGTTGGGCACGAAGGGGAAGCGGCGGATCGGGCGTTCCAGCCCCTTGTCGCCGGGCGTCGGTGCATGCTCGAACGCCACCCGGCGGAACCAGTCTTCGGGCCGCCTCGCAGCATCGGCGGCATCGCCCCATGTCTGCATGCGCATACGTTCGGCGAGCACGCGCTTGGTGTCGACATCGGTCACACAGAGTTCGGGCGCGAGGTCGAAGCGTACGCTCTCGACCAGCAGGTCGCCCAGCTCGTAAACCATGCCCTGCCCGTCCCATGCGAGATCGGTCGTGCTCTCGCCATGCCCGCTGGCCGAATAGGCATAGGCGCAAACGAGGCGCGACGAGCTGGCGCGGGACAACATGTGTCGTTCGTCCGATTTGCCGATGGTTATGTTGGACGCCGAGAGGTTACAGAGGATCGTCGCGCCCGCCAGCGCGGCCAGAGCGCCGGGCGGATTGGGCGACCAGAAATCCTCGCAGATCTCGATCCCGAAGGTGAAGCCGGGGAAGTCGCTGGCGGAAAACAGCAGATCGGTGCCGAAGGGGACCGCCTTGCCACCGAGTTCGATATCCAGCCCCACACAATCGCGGCCATGGCTGAACCAGCGCTTTTCGTAAAATTCACGGTAGTTCGGCAGAAAGCTCTTGGGCACGGCACCCAGCACTTCGCCACGCGAAAGGACGACAGCGCAATTGTAAATCCGGCCATTGCGCCGCAACGGCGCGCCGATGACGAGGACCGGAGAGAGATCTCGAGTCGCTTCGCACACTTCGCCAAGATGGCGCTCGACAGCATCCAGCAGGGCTGTTTGCAGATGCAGATCGTCGATGGCGTAGGACGAGAGGCTGAGTTCGGGATAGAGTAGCAGGTCGACGTGACGATCATGCGCCATTCGCGCCTGCTCGACGATACCCGCAGCATTGAACGCCACATCGGCCGTGCGTGTGCTCGGCGTTGCAGTGGCGACCCGGACGAAGCCATGCGTGTGCAGATCGTAGAACTGGTGCGTATTGCTTTGACTCATCGGTCTCGGTTCTTCCTTGAGTGCGGGATCGGCAGCCGCTGGCTCCAGCCAATCGGCCGGCCGGCAAATTCCAAGGTCGGCTAAGCGGAGCTGGACAGCCGCGCGGGCGATGCGGCCCTTGGCCTCCCAGCCATAAACTGTTCTGCTCGGCCATGGCTCCGGCTCACCATACCGCTCGCCGAATTCGGCGGCGGTCAGCGGGGGATCATGGGCTTCCCTGAAGGCGCGAATTCTGGCTCCGGCACGGTGCATGGACACAGGCGGTATCTTTTAGGGATACCTTATGCAAGCGCGTCGCGCTTCTCTGCCATCTCGTTGCGGAACCCGTTGAGCACCGGGCCTGCCGAATGCGAAGCACCGGCCTGATGCGCAAAGGCAAGCATCAGATTGTTGCCCAGACCTCCGGGATTGAGCTTGATTGCCTCTTCGCCGACCCCGTCATCTTCGATGGTCAGTCGCCACCCACCATCCACCAATTGGAGGAACACGCCGATCTTGCCGTAGCGTCCGCCAGGGAATGCGTACTTCGAACAATTCGAAATCGCTTCGTTCAGATACAGACCGATAGCCACTGCCGTTTCGCTCGGCAGCCTCATCGGCTCGATCTCGCGGTAGACTTGGATATTGTCGGTCAAGGCCGCGCGCTCGATCCGGTCCAGCAGGACATCGAGATAGGGTTTCATCGCGACATCGCCGCCTTCTCCGTGGTCCATCGTCAAACTGGAATAGGCATCAGCGAAGGTCCGCACGCGGCCGACGGCATCCTCGAGCGCCCCATGCAGGGCGGGGTCGGGCATCTGCCGCTTCTGGATTTCGAGCAGGCTGGCCACCAGCGCGAAGCTGTTCTTCGTCCGATGCTCGAGTTCGGCGAGCAGCGTCAGCCGCTTGTCCGCGCGATCGCGGATTTCCTTCATGGTGCTTTGCGCTGCCCGTCGGAACGCCTCAGCGAATATGATGACGATCAAACAGCAAGTCGCGTTGAGTAGAACCCGAGCCGGATCAGTCGGATTGCTGAAGAGGAAGGCCGACTGCTCTGGCAGCACGAAGTACCACGCCCAGGAGAAGGTGACGACGAAAGACACCAGCCCCGCCCGCCAGTGTCCATAGAACGTCGCAAGCAAGACGGTCGGATAGATCATTGCGAAAGGGCCTGATTCCGGTGCCCAAATGTCGTAGAGCGACCGTAGCCCGATAATGGCCGCCGCACATATGAAGCCAAAGGTCAGCTGCGCCGCGAGCTTCCCGCGGCGAGTAATGAATTGCCGACTGACATCGAATTCCGCGAGACGCTGCACCCCGTCTCTCCCGTCGGGGAAGCCAGTTCCGTCAGCGTGCTGCAGTCAGGAACACCGAAACACCCCGGGGTATCGGCTTTGTTCTTATATTGAGATTATTGCAACCTGTCGACTCTTCTTGCGCCCGGTCAAGCTGCGGCGAGCAAATCGGCCGCGCTGGGGCTTTGCTGCAACAATTCGATTAGACCACGCTCTTCTCGTGTCAGCCAGCGCGTTGCACGCGGCAGACCCAGGTTCTTGCGCCACTCCTCTTGTCGATCGACAAGGTCGATGACAGCCGGGTGAATGTAGCTCTTGCGGGTAACCGCCGGCGTATTGCCTAACTGCCCAGCTACACAGTCGAGCAGCGCCTTCATCGGCATCCGGCCCTCACCATCTCGCAGGCATTCGAACCCCATCACGCTGGCGTGCCAGGTGCGGAAGTTCTTCGCGGTGAAGCGCTCGCCCATGCAGGCTTCGAGGTATTCGTTCACGTCACCGGAATCCACAGTCTGCACCTCGCCATCTTCGTCGATATATTTGAAGACGTTCTGGCCGGCCAGGTCCTGCATCTTGCGCACAGCGCGGGCGAGGCTACCATCGGTCAGAGTGACTTCGCGCATCTTGCCCGACTTGCCCTTGTAACGCAGCTTGAGCGTTTTGCCGGTTACCTCCGCATGCTTGCGCCGCAGGGTCGTTGCGCCGTAACTCTTGTTGCGCTCTGCATATCCTTCGTTGCCGACGCGTACGGCACCGAGATCGAGAAGGCGGATGACGCTGGCAGTCGCCCGCTCGCGCGTCAGCTTGCTTCCTTTCAAATCCTCCTCGACCTGCTTGCGTACCAGAGGCAGGAGGTTTCCGAATGCGATGCAGCGGTCAAACTTCTCACCCTCTCGCTCGGCGCGGAAATCGGGGTGGTAGCGATATTGCTTGCGGCCCTTGGCATCGATGCCGGTGGCGAGAATATGGCCGTTGGGTGCAGGGCAGAACCATTCATCGACATAGGCCGGTGGCAGGGCGATCGCATTGAGCCGCCGTTTTTCAACCCGGTCGGTAATCAGCCGTCCTTTCGGATCGTAATAGGCCCATCCCTTCCCTGCACCCTTGCGGGTGATACCGGGCAGATCGTCGTCGACATAGATGAGCTTCGTCATGGCGTAGCGATAAACCGTGGGTGGGCTGTCACGGTTCCCCACCTTGCGACGAATGAAAGGGCGAACTAGCCCATGTGCCAGAGGAGACCACAAATGGCCGATGCAACCTATACCCCGCCCGAAGTCTGGACCCACGATGCCGAGAACGGCGGAAAGTTCGCCAATATCAATCGCCCGACTGCTGGCGCTCGAGAAGAGAAGGACCTCCCCGTAGGCGAGCACGACTTCCAGCTCTACTCCCTCGCTACGCCCAATGGCGTGAAGGCCACCGTGATGTTCGAGGAGCTGCTCGAAGCGGGATACTCCGGCGCGGAGTACGACGCGTGGACGATCAATATCGGCGAAGCACAGCAATTCAGCAGCGGCTTCGTGGACATCAATCCCAACAGCAAGATCCCCGCGCTTCTCGACCGCAGCGGCGACAAACCTGTCCGGGTTTTCGAGAGCGGCGCGATCCTGCTCCACCTCGCCGAGAAATTCGGCGCTTTCGTGCCGACCGATCACACCCGCGCCGAGGTGCTCAGCTGGCTCTTCTGGCAGATCGGCAGCGCGCCCTTCATCGGCGGCGGGTTCGGCCACTTCTATGCCTATGCGCCCGAAAAGTTCGAATATCCGATCAACCGCTACGCCATGGAAACCAAGCGCCTGTTCGATGTCGCGGACCAGCGCCTTGCACAATCGGAATATCTCGGCGGCAGCGACTACACGATCGCCGACATGGCAGCAGCACCGTGGATGATTCCCTTCGTCGAGGGCACCATCTATAACGAAGCGCGCAAGTTCCTCTCGATCCACGTGTACGCAAACGTAGAGCGCTGGGCGAAGCAGATAGCCGCGCGCCCCGCCGTGAAACGCGGGCGGATCGTCAACAAGGCGTGGGGCGACGAAGACACCCAGCTTCTCGAACGGCATTCGGCCGCCGACTTCGAGAGCAAGACGCTTTAGCTGGGAGATGACGGCTGCGCGGGCAGGATTGACCTTCAGTCAGCTCCGCGCTGCGCCTCCGAATCTGCCTTCACTTCGCGAGCAGGTTCGATCCTGGGCTGGTGTCGCGCGGAAAAAAACTGGCTGGGGTGGCAGGATTGACCTTCGGCCAGCTCCGCGCGTGCCGCGCTCCGCCTCCGAACCTGCCGGTCGCTTCGCGAGCAGGTTCGATCCTGGGCTGGTGTCGCGCGGAAAAAAACTGGCTGGGGTGGCAGGATTCGAACCTGCGCATGCCGGTACCAAAAACCGGTGCCTTACCGCTTGGCTACACCCCAGCAGGCGTGCGCCCCTATAGCCGAGCCGCGCGCAATGTGAAGGGGTGCGATCCGCATTTTTCGCCTTCGCAAACAGCGCCACATGCCGAAATGTGTTCCAGTTACCGCTTTGAAGGGATGGTAGCGGAGGAGGGACTCGAACCCCCGACACGCGGATTATGATTCCGCTGCTCTAACCACCTGAGCTACTCCGCCGCACCAAGTCTGCCTTGGGAGGCATGCCGGGGCTTTCGGCCCGCGCGGCAGGCGGCGCATTTACGGCGCAGGGGGCATGGGGTCAACCGCGCAATTCACGGCTACGCAATTTTATTTCGGAGCAAGTTTACGCGGTATCTTTGCCGCGGAAAGCGAAGGTCTTCACATGCTCCCACGGGCCGCCGCGATAGTGGAAGAGGGAGAGGCCTGGAAAACGGAAACTGCGGGGCAGGATCGTGCCGTCGAGCTGCGCTTGCAAGGCCTTGGCCTCCTTGCCGCTGACCTTGTTCTGGATGGTGACGTGCAGGCGCGGGCGGTGCTGGTCCTGCTGGGTGAGGAGGCCATGGAAACCGTCGGCGAGCAGGTCGCGCAGGCGCAGCAGGGCCGGGCTCTCGAGCTTGATCGCCGTCCCCCCACCGAGCGACATGAGGCCGACCACCTCGCCCGGCACCGGTGCGAAATCGCGCGCCATGCGCTCGCACACCGTGACCACCTCGCCCTCGCACATTCCCGGCAGCGCGTGGAACAGCGTCACATGCGCTTCGAGATAATTGCGCTCGGGCGGAAAATGCGCGTTGCGCAGCGCGGTGTAGCGCGCGTGCATGTCATCGGGCAGCTGCGCCGTCAGGATAAGCGGGGCATCGCCCTCGCTCACATCTCACCGCGCTGGCGGCGGATCTCGAACCACTTCGCGACATTGGCGTTGTGCTCGTCGAGCGTCTCGGCAAAGGCATGCCCGCCGGTTCCGTCGGCCACCATGTAGCGCGCCGTCGTCTCCGCCGGGTTCAGTACTGCCGCGATGGATTTGCGGCCCGGATTGGTAATCGGCCCCTTGGGCAGGCCGACCATGGTGTAGGTATTGTAGTCGTTAATCGCCGCGATTTCCGACTGGCGGATCCGGCGGCCGAGCGGCTTGCCCTTAGTGATCGGATAGATGATCGTCGGGTCCGCCTGCAGCAGCATGCCGTCCTTGACGCGATTGGAATAGAGGCCGGCCACCATTTTGCGCTCGCGCGCAACGCCGGTTTCCTTCTCCACGATCGAAGCGAGGATTACCGCTTCCTCGATGCTGTCGACGGCGATGTCGTCGCCGCGCTTGGGCCAGGCTTCGGCGAGGTAGTTCTTCATCGCCGCCTGCATGCGCGCAAGCACCTCGCCCCGGCTTTCGCCACGCTCGAAGTCGTATGTATCGGGCAGGACCGATCCTTCTGCGGGGACCGGGATCTCGCCGGTCAGCAGATCTTCCGCCATCAGCCGCTCGTAGACCATGATCGAAGGCAGGCCTTCGGGAATGGTCACGAAACGGCGGATCACCTCGCCGTGCTGGAACGTGTCGAGAATGCGCGCCGGGCTGGCACCCGACGGCAGCAGGAACTCGCCCGCCTTGATCGGATCGCCCGAACCGAGAATCTTCGCGCGCAGCAGAAAGCCGTCGGCGGAACCGATAAGCCCCTCGTCCTCCAGCTTGTTCGCCACCGACGTCAACGTCGCGCCGGAGGGGACGATGAAGTTCGTATCCTCCTCGACATCCGCGCCGCCCCACCAGCCGGAGGCGAACCAGATCGCGCCGATCGCCAGGACGAGCGCGGCAATCGCGCCGATAATCAGCGCACCGGTCTTTTTCACGTCAGTCGACTTTCTTGACGATCAGCGAGGCATTGGTCCCGCCGAAACCGAAACTGTTGTTGAGCGCGGCATGCACTTCCCGCTTTTTGGCAGTGTGCGGCACGAGGTCCACGCCTTCGGTGCCCTCGTCCGGATCGTCGAGATTGAGCGTCGGCGGGACGACCTGGTCGCGGATCGAAAGGATGCAGAAGATCGCTTCCACCGCGCCGGCGCCGCCGAGCAGATGGCCGATGGCCGACTTGGTCGAGCTCATCGATGCGCCGTCGAGATTGTCGCCCAGCACGCGCTTGACCGCGCCGAGTTCGATCGTATCGGCCATGGTCGAGGTGCCGTGGGCATTGACGTAGTCGATATCGCTCGCCTCCATGCCCGCCTTCTTCAGCGCCATGCGCATGGCGAGTTCGGCGCCTTTTCCTTCGGGGTGCGGGGCGGTGACGTGATAGGCATCGCCCGACAGGCCGTAACCGACCACCTCGGCATAGATTTTCGCGCCGCGGGCCTTGGCATGCTCGTATTCCTCCAGCACCACCACGCCCGCGCCTTCGCCCAGCACGAAGCCCTCGCGGTTCTTGTCATAGGGTCGGCTGGCCTGCTCGGGCCGGTCGTTGTAGCCGGTGTTGAGCGCGCGCGCCTGCGCGAACCCGGCAATACCGAGCGGATTGATGGTCGACTCGGAACCGCCCGCCAACATGATGTCGGCATCGTCGTCGCGGATCATGCGCGCGGCATCGCCGATCGAGTGTGCCCCCGTAGAACAGGCAGTCACGACGGCGTGGTTCGGCCCCATCAGGCCGTAACGGATGGAGACCTGCCCGCTGACGAGATTGATGATCCGGCCGTGGACGAAGTGCGGGCTGACCCGGCCCGGACCGCGTTCGTGGAGATTGACCGACTCCTGCTCGATCCCTGGCAGGCCGCCGATGCCTGCGCCGATCGATACGCCGGCGCGTTCCTTGGTTGCCTGGTCCATCTCGGTCAGCCCGGCATCTTCCAGCGCCTGCCCGGCAGCGTCGAGGCCGTAGACGATGAAGGGATCGACCTGCCGCTGGATCTTGGGATCGACACGCTTGTCCGGATCGAAGCCCCATTCGTGGTCCTTGGGCTTCACCTCGCAGGCGATTTGCGCCTTCTGGTTGCTGGCGTCGAAGCGGGTGATCGGCCCCGCCCCGCTCTTGCCCGCGATCAGGTTGGACCAGCTGGTTTCCACATCGCCGCCCAGGGGGGTGACGAGGCCAAGACCGGTAACGACCACACGACGCATGTATTTCTCCGAATAAAAGACAACAGGCCCGGCCCTTATCGGGTCGGGCCTGTCCGTTCCCGCCAAAGAAGCAGGTTTGCCGAAAAGCGGCGAGCGTAACCCCTTGGCTTAGCCCTTGTGCTCTTCGATGTACTTGGTTGCATCGCCGACGGTCGAGATCTTCTCGGCTGCATCGTCGGGGATTTCCACGCCGAATTCTTCTTCGAAGGCCATGACCAGCTCGACGATGTCGAGGCTGTCTGCACCGAGATCGTCGATGAAGCTGGCTTCCTGGGTCACCTTGTCGGCTTCGACGCCGAGGTGCTCGACGACAATCTTCTGCACGCGGTCGGCAGTATCGCTCATTTTTATCCCTCTCGAATTCATGGGGGTTTGGAGATTGGCTTTCGCCCTAATGAACGCCGCGAGCGAGCGCAAGGGGCTGGCGCATCTCGCATGCAATTGACCTGTCACACGCTAAGCGTATTATCCGCGCAATACGCTAGGAGACCATCGTCATGAAACGCCTCGCTTTTGCCGCATCCGCCCTGCTCGCCGCCGTCTCGCCGCTCCCGCTTCTGGCGCAAGATGCCGCGCCGCAGGAAAGCGCCGCGATCCTCGATACCGGCACGGGCGCGCAGATGACGCCGATCCCGGGCTGGAACCGCGAGATGCGGGGCGAGGCGACGGTGTTCACCGCGCCCGAGGGCGATGCCACTGCCGCGATCGTCGGGGTGGACCAAGCTGCCGATGGCGCTGCTGCGGTGGCCGCCGCCTGGGCGAAGCTGGACCCGGCTTTCGATCGCGAGGTGCTGATCGCACAGGATCCCCCGGCCCGCGAAGGCTGGGACCAGATCACCGTGGTAAACTATAAGACGTCTCCGGCCGAGCAGCTCGCCATACAAGGCATCGGTCTGCGCAAGGGCGACACCTGGACCGTGGTGCTGATCAATGGCGCGATCGCGACCATTGCCAAGCGGGGGGCACAGCTCAATCAGGCCTTCGGATCCCTGCGACCGACGGATTTCGAGCGCGAGAGCTTCGCCGGCCGCGATGCCAAGGAACTGACGCCGGCGCGGATCGCGGAGCTGACCGGCTATCTCACCGAGGCGATGGAAGGGCTCGAGATACCCGGAGTCGGGCTGGCGCTGGTGCAGAACGACCGGATCGTGTGGGAAGGCGGCCTCGGCACGACAGAGATCGGGGGCGCGCAGGAAGTCGACGAGGACACCAGCTTCATGGTCGCCTCGAACACCAAAGGCATGGCCACACTGCTGCTCTCCACGCTGGTCGACGAAGGCAGGCTCGCCTGGGACCAAAAGGTGACCGAGATCTATCCCGAATTCCGCCTCGGCAGTGCAGAGACGACCGACAGCGTATTGGTCGAACACCTCATCTGCGCCTGCACCGGCCTCCCCCGCAAGGACATGCAGTGGGTGATGAACACCAGCCGCGACACGCCGGCGAGCGACACCTTCGTCCAACTCGCCGCGACCGAACCGACCAGCGGCTTCGGCGAGGTGTTCCAGTACAACAACCTGATGGCCAGTGCGGCGGGCTATATCGGCGGACACCTGATTTATCCCGATATGGAAATCGGCGCCGCCTTCGACCGCGCCATGAACGAGCGGATCTTCGGGCCGCTCGGCATGACGCGCACGACCTTCGACTACGTCAAGGCGATGGACGATAATTGGGCAAGGCCGCATGCGCGCGGCTTCGCAGGCCCGGTCGAAACCGCGCCGATGCAGTGGAACTGGATGGTCTACCCCTATCGCCCCGCAGGCGGCGTATGGTCCACCGCGCACGACATGGCGCTTTATGCGCTCAACGAACTGCGGGAAGGTACGCTGTCCGACGGGACCGATCTCGTTTCGGCGGAGAACCTGCTCAAACGCCGCGAGCGTTACGTGCCGATCGGGGAAGACAGCTGGTACGGCATGGGCCTGATGGAGAGCGCCAACCTCGGCAAGTCGATCTATTATCACGGCGGTAGCCTCATCGGCTTCAAGAGCAATTTCTGGTTCATTCCCGAAGACGGCGTGGCGGCGGTGCTGCTGACCAATTCGGACACCGGCCAGGGCCTGCTCGGCCTGTTCCAGCGCAAGCTGCTCGAAGTGCTGTACGATGGCGACGAGGAAGCGGACGAAAACCTTGCCGCAGCGGTCAGGCTGGGGGCGGAAGCGCGCGAGAAGGGCCGCGAGGGGATCGTCGAGAAGGGCGATGCCGAAGTTCTGGCCGCCCTCGCCCCGCGCTACGTGAATGACGAACTGGGACCGCTGACCATCAGCAACGAGGGCGGCACGACCTATGCCACCGTTACCTCCGGCAAAACCGCGATCGGCACCAAGGCCAACGACGACGGTACGCAATCGATCATCATGATGACGCCGGGCTTCTTCGGTTTCCCGCTGGTAGTCGGCGAAAGCGACGGCAAACGCACGCTTACGCTACTGGATGCCCAGCATAATTACGTCTTCGTCGAGGAAGCAGGCTGAACCGATAGAATTGCGCGCCATACTGCTGCTGCTCATGGACCTATTTACGGAGTGAGGGGTTGGTTCGATATCAGCCTATTATAAAAGGGAAGCACACCATGAGCAGCAGTACATTCAAGAGTCTTACCGACACGACGTTCGACTCAGTCGAGGGCTATCGCCAAGCCGCCGAGAAAGCGGACAGTCCGCAGCTCACGCAGGCACTGAACCGGCGCCTCCAGCAGCGCGAGGGAACGCTTCGGCAGATGAACGCCGAGCTCGAGCGTCAGGGCGACGAACTCGTCACCAAGGGGACCGTCACCGGCGAAGTCCACCAGATGTGGCAGAGCATCACCAGCATGTTCGGCAATAGCGACGAAAACGTCGCGGAGCGGATCGAGGAAGGCGAAGACTATATCAAGACCAAGTTCCAGGAAGCCCTCGATAGCGACCAGCTGGAAGCCCAGGAGCGGGCTATCGTGCAGCAGTGCTACAACGAGATCTGTGAAGGCGAACGGTTCGGCGACATGATCGAAAAACAGTACGACTGATCCCTCAATCAGTCAGAACGGAAGGGCGCGGAGCGATCCGCGCCCTTTTTCGTGTCAGGTATCGTCGCTGCGCTCGGGTACGTCGCGCTGGGTGGCGTTGCTGTTCATGTCGGTTTTCTCGGCCTCGCTGGCGGCTTTTTGCGCTTCCAGCGCTGCTCCGCCCAGGCGGATATGCACATCGCGCAGCTGGCTGGGTGCG
The DNA here is from genome assembly GCA_947499095.1 of uncultured Erythrobacter sp. Classification (GTDB taxonomy): domain Bacteria; phylum Pseudomonadota; class Alphaproteobacteria; order Sphingomonadales; family Sphingomonadaceae; genus Qipengyuania. The sequence continues at coordinate 267,849 of CANMMR010000002.1, read as the reverse complement.
ACCACGCTCGGCGCGCCCATCATCAGGTCTTGCGCCTTCTGGTTGAGCGGGAAGGCGATCACCTCGCGGATGTTCGGCTCGTCGGCGAGGAGCATCACGATGCGGTCGATGCCGGGCGCGGAGCCACCGTGCGGCGGTGCGCCGAGCTTGAACGCTTCGATCATGCCGCTGAAGTTCGCATCGACGTCTTCCTGCGTATAGCCGGCGATTTCGAAAGCTTTGTACATGATGTCCGGGCGGTGGTTACGGATTGCGCCGCTCGACAATTCGTAGCCGTTGCAAACGATGTCGTATTGCCAGGCCAAGATATCGAGCGGGTCCTTGGTCTCCAGCGCTTCCATTTCGCCCTGCGGCATGGAGAAGGGGTTGTGGCTGAAGTCGATCTTCTTCTGGTCCTCGTCATATTCGAACATCGGAAAGTCGACGATCCAGCAGAACTTGAAGCAGCCCTCCTCGATCAGGCCGAGCTCTTCCGCGACGCGGGTGCGCGCGGCCCCGGCAAGTTTGGCGGCATCCTTTTCCTTGCCCGCGGCGAAGAACAGGCCGTCATTCTCGCCCAGCCCCAGATCGACATAAAGTTTTTCCATGCCCTCCGCGCCATGATTCTTGGCGATCGGGCCGCCGAACTCGCCGCCCTTGCGGGTGACGTACCCAAGCCCGGCAAAGCCTTCGCGGCGCGCCCAGTCGTTCATCTCGTCGAAGAACTTGCGGCTCTTCTCATGCGTGTTCGGTGCAGGGATCACGCGGACCCGGCCACCGCCGCCGACGATTTTTTCGAACAGGCCGAACCCGCTTTTTTCGAAATGGTCGGTCACGTCCGAAATGATCAGCGGGTTGCGCAAATCGGGCTTGTCGCTGCCGTATTTCAGCATCGCTTCGGCATAGGGGATGCGGGGGAACTCGCCCGCGGGCGTCACGCTTTTGCCGTCGGCGAATTCCTCGAACACACCCGCGAGCACCGGCTCGATCGCCTGGAAGACGTCTTCCTGCGTGACGAAGCTCATTTCGAAGTCGAGCTGGTAGAATTCCGGACTGCGGTCGGCGCGCAAGTCCTCGTCGCGGAAGCAAGGGGCGATCTGGAAATAGCGATCGAAACCGGCGACCATCAGCAGCTGCTTGAACATCTGCGGCGCCTGCGGGAGCGCGTAGAAGCGGCCCGGGTGGAGGCGACTGGGCACGAGATAGTCGCGCGCGCCTTCGGGACTGGAGGCGCCCAGGATCGGGGTCTGAAACTCGCTGAAGCCCTGGTCGGTCATGCGGCGGCGCAGGCTGGTGATCACCTGGTTGCGCAGCATTATGTTCTTGTGCACCCGCTCGCGCCGCAAATCGACGAACCGGTACTTGAGGCGCGTTTCCTCCGGATAATCCTCGGCGCTGTTCACGATCAGCGGCAGGTCCTCGGCGCGGCTCTGCACCTCGACCGAGCGGGCGAAGACTTCGATCTCGCCGGTCGGCAAGTTCTTGTTCACCGCCACATCGTCGCGCGCCTTCACCGTCCCGTCGATGGTGACGACCGATTCAAGCTTGATCCGGTCGAGGATGGGCAGCGCCTCGCTATCCTCGTCCGCCACGATCTGGGTGATGCCGTAATGATCGCGCAGGTCGACGAACAGCACACCGCCATGGTCGCGCTTGTTGTGCACCCAGCCCGACAGGCGGACGGTATCGCCGACATTGTCCTTCGTCAGCTGTGCGCAATTGTGGGTACGATAGGCGTGCATCTAAAATCTTTCCATTTTCGGAGCTATGGCGCTAGGGGCGTCCCGACTTTGGGGCGACGCGCTCCTCTAGCAGGAAACGCGCGCGCTAACAGGGCACCTGCGGCTTTTTGTCAAGGCTCGCAGCGGCCGAGGGCGGTACTCCGCCCGACAGACAGAAAAGACACGATGAAGATACACGATCTGATTACCACTTCCGACGCGCTGGCCGACCTGTGCGAGCGTCTGGCGAAAAGCGATTTCGTCACCGTCGATACCGAATTCATGCGCGAGAACACCTATTGGCCCGAACTGTGCCTGGTGCAGATCGCAAACGAGGAAGAGGCCGCGGCGATCGATCCGCTGGCCGACGGCATCGACCTTGCACCCCTGTGGGACCTCATGTGCGACAATGAGGACGTACTGAAGGTTTTCCATGCGGGCGGGCAGGACGTCGAGATCGTCTATAACTTCACCGGCAAAACCCCGCATCCGATCTTCGACACGCAGATCGCGATGATGGCGATCAGCCAATCCGAACAGATCGGCTATGCCAATCTCGTCGAAAGCTGGCTCGGCATCACGGTCGACAAGGGCGCGCGTTTTACCGACTGGAGCCGCCGCCCGCTGACCGACCGGCAGATCGAATATGCCATCGGCGACGTTACGCATCTGTCGACCATTTTCCCCAAGATCCTCAGGAAACTGATCAAGACCGAACGCGGCGGCTGGCTCGATGCGGAGATGGACAAGCTGGCCGATCCGGCGAACTACGCCAACGATGCGGGCCAGGCGTGGAAGCGCATCCGCTCGCCCGGCCGCAATCCGCAGGTGCTCGGCCGGTTGAAGGCGCTGGCCGCCTGGCGCGAAGGCGAGGCGCAGCACAAGAACATCCCGCGCGGCCGGATCATGCGCGACGAGACGCTGGCCGATATCGCCAGCCACCCGCCCAAGAAGCAGCCCGACCTCACCAAGGTACGCGGCCTGTCGAATGCGTGGAAAGACAACGACATCGGCAAGCGTCTTATGAAAGTGCTCGAAAAGGCGGAGCCGCTGCCCAAGGACGAAATGCCCGACAAGCCCAAGCGCGGTGCGCCGCTGGGCAAGGAAGGTGCGCTAGTGGCGGACCTCCTAAAGCTGCTGCTCAAGATCCGCGCCCGCGAAATCGACGTCGCCGCCCGTCTGCTGACCAAGGCGGACGAGATGGAAGCCCTCGCCGCCGGCGTGCGCGACCTGCCGATCCTGCAGGGTTGGCGCTACGAGGTGTTCGGCAAGGACGCGCTCGAACTGGTCGAGGGCCGCATGGCCTTCGCCGTGCGCGACGGCCGCCTGCTGATGACCCACATCGACGAAATGCAAAGCGAGATGGTCGAAACGCAGGCGGCGGAGTGAGCACCTACCTCCCCACCCTCAAGCAGCTGCAATACCTCGTGGCGCTGCACGAGCATGGCCATTTCGGCCGCGCGGCGGAGGCGAGCTTCGTGTCGCAGTCGACGCTCTCCGCCGGCATTCGCGAGCTTGAATCGCTGCTCGGCGTGACGCTGGTCGAGCGTAGCCGCCGGGTCGTGCGCTTCACCGCGCTCGGCAACCAGGTGGTGGACAAGGCGCACCGCATTCTGCGCGAGGCGGAGGATCTGGCGGACCTGGTACAGGCCGCAGGCAAGCCGCTCGCGGGGCAGCTCCGCATGGGCGTGATCCCGACGATCGCGCCCTTCCTCCTGCCGCGCTTCCTGCCGCGCTTGCGCAAGGAGCGCCCCGATCTGGAACTGTTCCTGCGCGAGGAAACAAGCCACGACGCGGTCGAGTCCCTGCAGCACGGGCGGGTCGATTGCGTGCTGCTCGCCCTGCCCTTTCCGACCGGCGAGGTGGAGACGGCGCATATCGCCGACGACGAGCTTTACGTCGCCTTCCCCGAAAACGACCCGCGCGATCCGCCCGAGAGCGTGCCGCCGAGCATGATCGACGATGGCCGCCTACTGCTGCTGGAAGACGGCCACTGCCTGAAAGACCACGCGCTCGCCGCCTGCAACCGCCCCGAACTGCGCGGTTCGACCACCATGATCGGCACCAGCCTGCACACGCTGGTGCAGATGGTCGACAACGGCCTTGGCCTGACCATGCTGCCGAAAATGGCCGTCGATGCGGGCATATTGAACGGCACCAAAGTCGTCGCACGCCCCCTCAAGAGCAAGAGCGCCACCCGCGAGATCGCGTTGATATGGCGGAAAAATTCTCCGCGCCGGGACGATTTCGAGCTGTTGGCCGCGGAATTGCGGGCGGGGTGATAATTTCTCCCGATATTGGACAAGACCGACCCAGCCTGTGACGAGCCGAAGTATCGGCGAAATACCACTAAAGTGATTCGTCGGGGTTCATTGGGATAGGGCCGCACAATTAACTTGTCGCAGCCGTTCCGGCGGCTTCAAATCACGGCATGAAACACCGGCCCGATATCGATGGAATCCGCTGTCTCGCGGTCATGCCTGTTGTCCTGTGTCACGCGGGATTTCCGCTGTTTGCGGGCGGTTTCATCGGCGTCGACGTGTTTTTCGTCATCTCAGGCTACCTCATCACCGGTATTCTGCTGGCTGATATCCATCGAGGCTCATTTTCGCTGGCCCGATTCTACGAGCGCAGGGCGCGGCGAATCCTGCCGGCAGCCCTCAGTGTCATTCTCGCCTGCCTCGTCACGGGATGGTTCATTCTTTTGCCCGATGAATACTCTTCCCTTGGTGTTTCCAGTATCGCGGCGATTGGCTTTGTATCCAATATCAGGTTTTTCGTGGCAGGATCGGACTATTTCGGAGCCGGGGTCGCTTTCGATCCGCTGCTGCACACTTGGTCGCTCGCAGTTGAAGAACAGTTCTACCTTTTCTTTCCCGCTCTTTTGTTGGTGCTGTTGGGACCATTATCCCGCTATCGGCTCGCGATACTGAGCGGTCTATGCGTCGCTTCCTTCGCCCTGTCTGTCTATGGAGTGTCCCGCGACCAGATAGCCACGTTCTACCTCCTGCCAACCCGATTCTGGGAATTGGGCTTTGGTGCTCTTCTTGCTATGGGCGTCATTCCCGCTGCGCGCAATCGAGTGACGGCAGAAGCGTCAGCCTTTTTCGGCCTCTTCCTGGTTGTTGCCAGCATTTTGCTGATTGAGGAAACGATGACTTTCCCGGGATGGCTTGCGCTTCCTGCATGCCTGGGAACCTGCCTCCTGATCTGGAGCGGCAGCGATCGGCCGACCACGATAGCAAAGGCCTTGGCATGGCGACCGTTCGTTGCCATCGGCCTTATCTCTTACTCCCTCTATCTCTGGCATTGGCCGTTGATCGTTTTCACGCGGATCTGGCTAGCCACTGCCGATCTTTCCCTTGAAGTCGCCCTCGCCTGTGTCTTGTCATCTCTCATTCTTGCCGCCCTGTCCTGGCGCCACATCGAGCAGCCTTTCCGGGTTGGAGGTGGTAGGCCGAGAGTTGGCTCGAAAAGAGTGCTGGCGTGGTCCGCATCGGGCATCGCCGCCGCGTCCGCTATAGCCCTGTTGCCCTTTTCCTTCGCTGGATTTCCGCATCGGGTGCCGCCGGAAACGCAGATGTCTTACCGCCTGGCCAAGGATCGCGGCCCGCTTTCGGCCGAATGCGAAACTCGGTCCGCAGCGGGATCGGGATGCAAAATTGGGGAGCGGTGGGACGCACAGGGCGAACCGGATGTAGTCGTTTGGGGGGATTCTCATTCCCTCGCCATGCTGAATGCCTTCGACGAGGTCCTGGACGAACGCGATTTGACCGGCGTTGCCTATGTCCGGCCCGCCTGCGCGTCCCTCATCGGCGTGGTTCGATCGGACAAGCATGACGGACGAGAATGCGCTACGCACAATGAGTGGGTGCTTGGGGAAATTCGGCAAGTTCCGGAGGATACCACCGTTCTTCTTATCAGCCGCTGGGCGCTGCTGGCCGAAGGGGATCGCGCAGCAGGCGAAGCCGGAACGGAGGCGGTTTTGGCGCCGGTCGAGAATGCTGAGGGCGTATCTTCGGAAACCTTGATGTTCCGTGGCCTGGATACGACTGTGCGAGAACTGACGGAAGAAGGCCTGCGGGTCATTGTTATGCGTCCGACGCCCGAATTCGGCTATGATGTCCCCAAGGCACTGGTACGTCAGGCGTGGACGGGCAACGAGCTTAATGTTCTAGATCGCACCGACTACCTTCGCCGTGCGCGCGACACGAACGCAATTATCGACGCCGTGGTTTCGCGTCATCAGGCGCAGGCGATCGCCCCCGGGGATATCCTATGTCCGAAAGAATGCGTCGTCCAACTTGGCGAGACTATTCTTTACCAGGATGACGACCATCTTAGCCAGGCAGGGTCAGAGTGGCTCCTTCGCAGATTGATGGGCGACGGGCTCCTGAACCTTCCGCGAAACGATGGTTGAATTCAGCCTGTAAGTCGCCCGGCGCTAGTCCATGTGCTTCAGACCGACCCTCAGGTAATCCCAGCCGGTGACGACCGTCAGCACTGCCGCCGCCCACAAGGTCGCAAGGCCGACGGTATGCGGCACGTTGGCTGCGACGCCGCCGACCGTCACTTCCCAGTTCGGCAAAGCTCGACCAAGAATAAGCGATCCCAGCGCGACCATCTGGAAGGTCGTCTTCCACTTGGCCAGGCGGCTGACCGGGACCGAGACTTGCAGCGGGCCGAGGAATTCGCGCAGGCCCGACACGGCGATCTCGCGCATCAGGATGATCAGCCCGGCGATCACATGCGCGTCGCCCACATAAGGCCCGCGCAGCACCCCCTGCGCCGCCAGCACGAGGATCACCGCGGCGACCATGATCTTGTCGGCGATCGGATCGAGGAAGATGCCGAGCTTCGACACCGTCCCGCTGGTGCGCGCGAGGTAGCCGTCGAAATAGTCGGTGATGCCCATCGCGCAGTAGAGCACGAAGGCGGCGAGATAGCCTTGCTCCCACCCCGGCCACCACAGCAGGAAGGCCAGCAACGGGATCGCGAATATGCGCGTCAGCGTCAGGATGTTGGGCAAGGTCAGCATCGCCCCTCCCCTAGCGAGTTACGGCTCGCCGCAAAAGTCGCCGATTGTCCTTGTCCGCTACGGCGTTGCGCCTCTACTAGGGCGCGAGAGACGGGGCCATTCCCGGGGGGTCATGCTTACATCCACGCATCTGCTGCGCACGAGGCGGTTCTTGCCGCTTTTCGTCACGCAGCTGTTCAACGCCTTCAACGACAACCTCTACAAGACCACCATGGTCCTGTTCGTGGTCTATGCGGTCTACAGCGATCCGGCGACCGAGGCGAGTTTCAGCGGGCTGGCATCGGGGCTGTTCATCCTGCCCTTCTTCCTCCTGTCCGCGCTGGCCGGGCAATTGGCCGACATGCGCGACAAGGCGAAGATCATCCGCACGGTGAAGGCGTGCGAGATCGGGCTGATGATCATCGGCGCCAGCGGGCTCTACCTCGCTTACAACGACATCATGGTGCACACGGTGGCGATCCCGCTGCTGCTGCTGGCGCTGTTCCTGACGGGCGTGCAGTCGACCTTCCTCGGCCCGATCAAATACGCGATCCTGCCGCAGCATCTGAAGAAGGACGAGGTGCTGGCGGGCACCGGACTGGTCGAGGCGGGGACTTATGTCGCGATCCTCGCGGGCACGATCCTCGCCGGGCCGATCGCGGTGGACTACACCGGGTGGGCGGCCATCGGCATTATCGTCATCGCCTGCATCGGCTATCTCGTCAGCCGGCAAGTGCCTGCAGCCCCGCCGATGGGCGAGATCGAGAAGCTCGACTGGCATATCCTGCGCGCATCGGTGAAGCTGGTGCGCGACACGATGCACAACAAGGAAGTCTATTACGCGATCCTGGCGATCAGCTTCTTCTGGACCATCGGTGCAGTGCTGTTCATCCAGTTCCCGCCGCTCGCCAAAAACACGATCATGGCCAGCCCGGAGGTAGCGAGCCTGTTCCTCGTGGTCTTCTCCATCGGCGTGGCCATCGGGTCGGTCGCGGTCAATGTATTGCTGAAAGGCCGTGTGTCGGCGCGCTATTCCCCCATCTCGGTGATCGTCATGGGGCTGTTCGTCGTCGCGTTCTATGTGGTCGCGAAGATGTGGCAGGCCGACCAGCCGGAGACACTGCTCTCAGTCAGCGAGTTCATCGCGTGGCCCATGGCGGCCGTGCTGCTGCTGTGCTTGCTGGGCATCTCTATCGCCGGGGGTATGTTCGTAGTGCCGCTTTACGCCTTCCTCACCACCCGTGTCTCGCCCGACCGCGCATCGCGTACGATCGCGGCAAACAATATCGTCAATTCGGGAGCGATGGTGGCCGGCTCGCTGGCTGCCATGGCGCTGAGCGCAGCGGGCGTGCCGATCACCGAACAGGTGCTGCTGTGCGCGGCGATGTGTCTGTTCTCGGCATGGCTGGGCAAGCGACTGGTCGCAGCGGAGAATGCCGCAGCCGAAGCAGCGGCCGCAGCAGGGGCCTAGATGATGAAGGCGAGCACGGCAGCGACGGTCGCGAAATAAGTCGTCGCAACACCGCGCACATCGCTGGCGGTAAGAGCCCAGCTGACCGGCTCGTTCGCCGGCATATCGGCAAAGGCCAGGCGGCGCTGTGGCAGACTTGCCCGGAACCAGTGCCGGGCGGCTTCGCTCGAAAGGACAAGTGCACGTCTCATAGTGAGCAGTTAACGCTTTCTTAACTGTTTGGTATCCCCCCGGCTTTCAACTGTCGCAAAACGGTACGAAACGGCGCAAATTAACCATGTTCGCCGATTGCCAGGCGAAGGGGGCCGGAGTAGTCGCGCTGGCATGAGAGAGACCCACACCCCCGCCGCCGCCCGCCTGCTGGTCGATTGCCTCATCGAGCAGGGATGCGACCGGATCTTCACCGTCCCCGGCGAAAGCTTCCTCCAGGTGCTCGACGGTCTGGGCCAGCAGGATGCGATCGATGTCGTCACCTGCCGACAGGAGGGCGGCGTCGCCTTCATGGCCTGCTCCGACGGGGCGATGACAGGAAGGCCCGGCGTGGCGTTCGTCACCCGCGGCCCGGGCGCGACCAATGCGAGCATCGGCGTGCATGTCGCGATGCAGGATTCGCAGCCGATGATCCTGTTCGTCGGCGACGTCGACAGCTCGATGCGCGACCGCGAAGGATTCCAGGAGGTAGATTTTACCGCCTTCTTCACGCCGATCGCCAAATGGGCGGCGCGGATCGACAGCGCGGACCGCATTCCGGAATATGTCGCCCGCGCTTATGCGACCGCCATCTCGGGCCGGCCGGGCCCGGTCGTGCTGGCGCTGCCCGAGGACATGCTGAGCCGCGACACCGATGCCACGCCGCGCCCGAGAGTCGAGCGTCCGGCGCAGGCACCCTGCCCCGATGCGATGCAGGCGATGATGGCGCTGATCGCCGACGCCGCCGCGCCGCTCGCGATCGTCGGCGGTGCGGGCTGGAACGCCAAGACACGCGAGCGCTTCCAGCTGTTTGCCGAACGGCTCGGCATACCCGTGGCGACGGCTTTCCGCCGGCAGGACGCGATTTCGCCGACCAGCCCGGTATACGCCGGCAATCTCGGCTACGGACCCAACCCGAAGCTGGTCGAGCGGGCGAAAGATGCCGACCTGATCCTGGCCGTCGGTGCTCGGCTCGGCGAGGCGACGACCGACGGCTATACCGTCCCGCCGCTGACCGCGCCGGACCGCACACTGATCCACATCCACCCGGATGCGAACGAGCTCAACAGCGTCTATCCCGCCGATCTCGCGATCTGCGCCAGCATGGACGAATTCGCCGAAAGCGCCGCGCTGTGGGACGAGGGCGAGGTGATTGATTTTGATGCCGGTGCCGAGGCGCATGCCGAATGGGAAGAGTGGGCCACCGCCCATCCCAACGGACACACGCTCGACATGGGGCAGGCTGTCCAGTTCATGCGCGATACGCTCCCTACCGACACGATCGTTTGCAACGGGGCGGGGAATTTCGCCGGCTGGTGGCATCGATACTGGCACTACAACGGCTTCCCCAGCCAGCTTGCCCCGACCTGCGGTGCGATGGGCTATGGCGTGCCTGCCGCCGTGGCTGCCGCGCTGCGCTTTCCCGAGCGGACGGTTGTGGCCGCAGCGGGCGATGGCGATTTCCTGATGAACGGGCAGGAGTTGGCGACTGCCGTTCAGCACGGCGCAAACCTGATCGTGATCATCGTCGACAATGGTGCTTACGGTACGATCCGCATGCATCAGGAACGCGAGTTCCCGGGCGAGGATCGGATCAGCGCGACGCGCCTCGCCAATCCCGATTTCGCGAAAATGGCCGAAGCCTTCGGCGGCTGGTCCGCGACCGCAGAGACGACGGAACAGTTCAAGGACGCGCTTGTGGCCGCCGAACGCCGCAGCGGATTGCGTCTGATCCATTGCCGCATCGATATCGAACAACTTGCAGCGAGCGGCGCAAGCGTCAGCGGGTTGCGCGAAAGCTAAGTACGAAGAAGGGCCGCCCCGGCAGTCCGGAACGGCCCTTCTTTCTCGTCGGTTAGAAAGCCTTAAATGTCGTTGCCAAGCTTGCCTTCGACTTCGCCCTTGAACTGCTGGGCTTCGCCCTTGGCTTCCTGCTGACGGCCTTCGGCGCGGGTCTCAGGATCATTCGACTGCTGCTTCACGTTGCCGGCGGCTTCGTTGGCATTGCCTTTGATCTTTTCGGTAAGTTCACCCATGGGTTCTCTCCTATGCTGTGGAGCGCAATTTTCTGCGCTGTTACAAACAATTAACGGCGGTTCACTCCGGCGGTTCCGCTTGGTTGCGCCAGTACGAAACGACAGCGCGGCCAGCCGAACTCAACGCTTCGTCATCCCGCCATCGACCATATATTCCGACCCCGTTACGTAAGACGCAGCATCGCAAAGCAGGAACAGCGCGACGTTGGCGACTTCTTCCGCATCTCCGAACCGCCCGAGCGGGACCTGCGACTTCACCTGTTCGCGAAATTGCTCTTCGCGCTTCTCGTCCATGTCGGCGCGCTGGATGAAGTTCGTCTCGATCGGGCCGGGCGACACTGCATTCACCCTGATGTTCCGCTCGGCCAGCGCACTGGCCCAGCTGCGTGTGGGCGAGAGGCAGGCAGCCTTGGTCGCGGCGTAGACGGCGCCTTGTGCCTGGCCGAGATAGGGCGCAACCGAAGCGCTGAGCAGCACCGCGCCACCATCTTTGAGGTCGTCCATCAGCTCGGCCATCTGCAAGACCGGCCCGCGAACTTTAGTGTTCATCATCTGGTCGAAGAAATCCGCGTCGTTTTTCTGGTTCGGGCGGAATTTGCCATAACCGGCATTGAGCCTCAGCCCGTCAATGCCGTCCCACTTCTCGCGCACCGCTTCTGCAAGCTCCGCAACTGCGGCGGGATCGGAGGCATCGTTCTTGAGCACGAGCGACCCTTCGGGCAATGCCTGGCGCGCATCCTCGAGATGGTCGTCGCTATGGTCGGTGACGGCCAAACGGCCGCCTTCGCTGGCGATCGTCTTGGCGGCTTCGAGGTAGAAGCCGCTGGTGCCGCCGGTAATCAGAACAGTCCTGTTTTCGAAACGGTTCGCGGGGTTCTCCTGGTGAGTGAATTTGCTTCAACCCACCAACCACGTGCCCTGCGGCCCCGTTCCTTTGCTTCGCCGCGTCAGATGCCCGCCATCTCGAGAATGACCGACCATTCCTTCGGCTTGATCTCCGCGACCGACAGGCGCGACAGTTTCACCAGTTCGCAGTCTGCCAGTTGCGGCTCTGCCTTGATCTGCTTGAGCGTAACCGGGCTCGGCAGCTTGGTCTTGGGCTTCACCTTCACGGCGGCCCACTTGCCTTCCGGGTCGGTCGGATCGGTGATCCCTGCCACGCTCACCTCGCAAATGCCAACTATCTCAAGCCCTTCGCGTGAATGGTAGAAGAAGGCCTGATCGCCTACTTCCATGGCAGCGAGATTGTTCTTGGCGCGGTGATTTCGGACGCCGTCCCACGTGCCTTCCTTCTCGGCGACGAGGTCATCCCAGCTATATTTGAAGGGTTCCGATTTCATCAGCCAATAGCGCATCGCGTGCTTCGTCCTGTTCGAGTTCCGGGTCTTGCGGGCGCGGCGTAGCCTCTGGCGGTTGCCGTGGCCAGACCCGCGGCCGGAAACTGCGAGGTTAACTGCTTCTTAGGGCGCGCCCGATAATTCGTGAAAATCGAATCTTGGGGGCCCTCATTGTCTGAGCAATCGTCAGCGTCGTCGAAGGCAGAGCGAGCCGGTCGCCCTGTACCGCGCGCGCGCCGCGATCACGATATCGTCACGCTCGGCATCGCGATTGCCGCGATCATCCTCTTCGTCGGTACGGCCGGCGTCGTCCTGCCGACCCTCATTCGCGCCTTCCAGGGCGGCGCCCCGTCGCCCGACATCGCGCTGACAAATGCACTTTTGCTCAACATCGCACTCATTCTGCTGGGCTGGAATCGCTACAAGGCGTTGAACGCAGAACTCATGCGCCGCTGCGCTTCGGAGGAAGAGGCGCGCCGCCTCGCCGACATGGATCACCTCACGGGCTGCTTCAACCGCCGCAGCCTGACGGTCGCCCTCGCCGAACTGCTCGCTGAGAAAGCCAATCGCGAACGCGCGCTGGCCGCTGTCGCCGTCGATCTCGATAATTTCAAGCAAATCAACGATCTCAACGGGCACCTTGCCGGAGACGAAGTCCTGCAGGCGATCGCGCGCCGGATACAGCGCCTTATGCCCGAGGGCGGCCTGCTCGCGCGCCTGGGCGGCGACGAGTTCCTGTGCGTCGTCCCTTACCACCCTCAGGTCCCGGACCGGATCGACCAGCTTGCCTCGCGCATGATCGAAAGCGTCGCCGTGCCGGTCGATCACGAAGGTAATTCGATCGACGTCACGATTTCGGTCGGCATCGCATCGAGCACCCAGTTGGAGCTCACCGGTCAGGGCACCGTCTCGGCCCAGAAGCTTATGCACAAGGCGGATATCGCCATGTATCACGCCAAGAAGCAGGGCAAAAACCGCTTCTTCTGGTTCGAGCCGCCGATGGAAAACGAGCTGCGCTTCCGCAACGAATTGGAAACCGGCATTCGCCGCGGCATCGCGCAGGGGGAATTCCGCCCTTATTACGAGCAGCAAGTGGACCTCGAAACGGGCGAGTTGACGGGCTTCGAAATGCTGGCCCGCTGGGACTCGCCCGAACTCGGCGTGATCGGCCCCGACATCTTCATTCCCATTGCCGAGGAGATCGGCGTCATCGGCGAGATGAGCGAACGGTTGATCTCGCAGGCGTTCGAGGATGCCAAGCAGTGGGCGCCGGAACTGACGTTGTCGGTCAATATTTCGCCCGTGCAGATTCGCGATCCGTGGTTCGCGCAGAAGCTGCTCAAGCTGATGGTAAAGCACAATTTCCCGCCCAACCGTCTGGACATCGAGATCACCGAAAGCTGCCTGCACGAGAATATCGGCATGGTCCGCTCGATCATCACCTCGCTGCGCAACCAGGGGGTGCATGTCAGTCTGGACGATTTCGGAACCGGCTACTCCAGTCTCTCGCAGCTTCGCACCCTGCCTTTCGACCGGCTCAAGATCGACCGCGCGTTCATTTCGGAGCTCACCGACGAGGCGCATGGCGGCAAGCTGGTCGATGCGATCATCTCGATGGGCGAAGGGCTCAAACTGCCGATCACGGCCGAGGGCGTCGAGAACGAGCAGGTGCTCGAGGCGCTGAGGGCAATGGGCAAGCTCAAGGGCCAGGGTTATCATTATGGTCGCCCCGAACCTGCCGACAAGGTGATCGAGCGCCTGCAGAGAGAGGGCCGCTTGTCCGAGGACAAGGCGGGTAATGTGACCGCAGTCGATTTCGGCGACAATGGGCCTACGCCTCGTGAAAGCGACGCACGGGCCAGCTAAACCGCGCTGCACACTGGACGCTGCGGCTGCCAGTGCATAGATGCGCGGCATCATGCGCGTCGAATTCTCCAAGATGCACGGTCTCGGCAACGACTTCATCGTGCTCGATGCGCGCGTGGTCAGTTTGCCTGCCATCGACACCAATGTCGCGCGTGCGCTGGCGGACCGGCGTACGGGGATCGGCTGCGACCAGCTGATCGTGCTGGAGCCGAGCGAGATTGCGGACTTCCGCATGCGCATCTTCAATCACGATGGCGGCGAGGTCGGGGCCTGCGGCAATGCCAGCCGCGCGGTGGCCCTGCTACATGGCACTGCGGCGAGCGTCGAGACGTCTGGCGGCACGATCAGGGTGGAACCGACGGAAAATGGCGCCAGCGTCGATATGGGCGAACCCCGCTTCGATTGGAACTCAATCCCTCTCGAATACGCGATGGATACGGCCGCAATGCCGGTCGGCTGGGACGGCCTCGACCAGCCGGGCGCGGTCAATGTCGGCAATCCGCATGTGATCTTCTTCGTCGAGGATACCGACACAGTGCCGCTCGACAGGATCGGACCGGAGATCGAAACCGATCCGCTGTTTCCAGAACGCGTGAACGCGAACGTGGCTACCATCGAGAGCCGTACGCATATCCGCCTGCGCGTGTGGGAGCGCGGCGCAGGCTTGACCCGTGCTTGCGGCACCGGCGCGTGTGCTACGGCGGTCCACGCGATGCGGCGCGGCCTTGTCGAGCGCGAGGTGACTGTCACCCTGCCCGGCGGCGATCTCGAGATCGCATGGGGCGAGGACAATCGCATCCGCATGACCGGCCCCGCGACCGAAAGCTTTCGCGGCAGTTTCGAATGGGGTGATTTCGCGTGAGCGAATCTCAAGTCATCTCGCTCGGCTGCAGGCTCAACATTTCCGAGAGCGAGCAGATCCGCGCCATGCTGGCCCAGGAACGCGACGTCGTGGTCGTCAACAGCTGCGCCGTGACCAGCGAAGCCGTCCGCCAGACGCGACAGGCGATCCGCCGCGCGCGCCGCGCCAACCCGCAGGCGCGCTTGCTGGTGACGGGATGTGCTGCCGATATCGAACGCGAGCAACTCGCCGCCATGCCCGAGGTGGATGGACTGGTAGCCAACATCGCCAAGCTCGATGCGCGGGCGTGGAATGTGCCGGTCGACACGCCGCCAGTCCCGCAGGATCGCACCCGCGCCTTCATCGCAGTCCAGAACGGCTGCGACCATGCCTGCACCTTTTGCGTCATTCCCCAGGGGCGCGGGCCGAGCCGCTCGCTGACCATCCTCCAAGTGCTGGCCGAGGTGGAGCGTCATCTGGCGCATGGCGCGCCGGAAATCGTGCTAACCGGCGTGGATGTGACCTCCTGGGGCCACGATCTGCCCGATACGCCACGGCTCGGCGCGCTGGTGCAGGCGGTGCTCGACACATTTCCCGACCTCCAGCGCCTGCGCATGTCCTCGCTCGACGGGGTCGAGATCGATCCGCTGCTGTTCGACCTGTTCGCGAGCGAGGAGCGGCTGATGCCGCACCTGCATCTCTCGCTGCAACACGGGCACGACCTCATCCTCAAGCGGATGAAGCGACGGCACCTGCGCGGCGATGCGCTGGACCTCGTCCAGCGCCTCAAGGCTAAACGCCCCGCAATCGCCATCGGCGCGGATCTCATCGCCGGTTTCCCGACCGAGACCGAGGAACACCACGCAGCCAACCTCGCCATCATCCGCGAACTCGGCATCGTCCACGCCCACATCTTCCCTTACTCGCCCCGCCCCGGCACACCCGCTGCGCGCATGCCTCAAGTCGACCGCGCCATCGTGAAGCGACGCGCTGCCGAACTGCGCGCCGCCGCCAGCACGACGCGCGACGCGTGGCTGGCGTCGCTCGTCGATAAGCCGCACAGCGTGCTCGCAGAGCGCGACGGGACGGGCTACACCCCGCACTTCGCAAGAATTTCCGTGCCCGAAGGCACCTGCGTCGGTGACATCCTCACCGTGACGCCCACCCGATACGAGAACGGCCTGCTGCTATGAGCGACAAACCCAGCTGGACAGAGCGCCTGTTCGGCGGCTTCCGCAAGACTTCCGAAAAGCTGACCAGCAACCTCACCGAAGTGGTGGGCACCGCCAAGCTCGACGATGCGACGCTGGACGATGTCGAGGATGCGCTGATCCTCTCCGACCTCGGCCCCAGCGCCGCCGCTCGCATCCGCGAAAAGCTGCGCGAGAAACGCTTTGGTCTCGAGATTTCCGAACAGGAGCTCAAAGAAGCCGTCGCCGAGGAAATTGCCGCGATCCTGCGCCCGGTGGCTAAGCCGCTCGAGATCACTGCCTTCCCGCGCCCGCAGGTACTGCTGGTGATCGGCGTCAACGGCAGCGGCAAGACCACCACCATCGCCAAGCTCGCCCACCTGTTCCAGGAAGACGACTATGCCGTGATGCTGGCAGCAGGCGACACCTTCCGCGCCGCCGCGATCGGTCAGCTGAAGACCTGGGCCGATCGCATCGACGTGCCGATCGTGCGCGGCCCCGAAGGCGGCGATCCCGCCTCGATCGTGTTCGACGCGGTCAAACAGGCGACCGACATCGGCACCGACGTGCTGATCGTCGACACGGCAGGACGCCTGCAGAACAAGCGCGAACTGATGGACGAGCTGGCCAAGATCCGCAAAGTTCTCGGTCGTCTCAATCCCGAAGCGCCGCATGACGTGGTGCTGGTGCTGGACGCGACCAACGGCCAGAACGCTCTCAGCCAGATCGACGTGTTCAAGGAGGTCGCGGGCGTGACCGGCCTCGTTATGACCAAGCTCGACGGCACGGCACGTGGCGGCGTGCTGGTGCAGGCGGCGGAACAATATGGCCTGCCGATCCATGCTATCGGTGTCGGCGAGAAGATCGACGATTTGCGCCCCTTCGACCCGGATCTGGTGGCTCGCGTGATTGCAGGGGTGGCGTGATGACCGAAGCCGATTCCAAGGCCAAGCCCAAGTCCGGCTGGCTTAACATCCTGGTCGACTATGGCCCGTTGCTGGTGTTTCTCTGCGTCTACAAGTTCTACCAGCCGCCCGCCGATTCCACCTTCGGCGAAATCGCGGCGGTCATCTACGGCACCATCGCCTTCATGATCGCCGCGGTCGTCGCGCTGGTCTTCAGCAAATTCAAGTTCGGCCACGTCAGCCCGATGCTGATCCTCTCGACCGCGCTGATCGTGGGCTTCGGCGGCCTGACCATCTGGTTGCAGGACGAGCGTTTCATCCAGTTCAAGCCGACCGCGATCTACTTGCTCTTCGGCGTCCTGCTCGTCGGCGGATGGCTGCGCGGCAAGGCGTTGCTCCAGATCCTGCTCGAAGCGGCCTTCGAGGGCGTCGACCGAGAAGGCTGGCTCAAGCTTTCGCGCAATTGGGGCTTCTTCTTCTTCGCTCTCGCCGCGCTGAACGAGGTGCTGGTGCGGGTCATGGACTTCGAGGGCTGGCTCTGGGCCAAGCTATGGGTGTTCATGCCGCTCAGCTTCCTCTTCACCTTCACCCAGATCCCGATGCTGCTGCGCCACGGCCTTGCGCTTGACGGCGCTGACGAGGTCGCCAAGGACGAGCCGCCGACGGCGTAAGGCCTACCTTTCCATCGACGTTCGTGGGTCGACTTCTGGTTTGCCGCCTTACGCGCCCATGAGAAACATGTTGATGGTCAGGCGTCCCTCGCTTGGATCGGCGGACAGATTGGCGTTTGTCGGAATGACGCCGGAGTGAAGTGACCAGCCGCGATAGAGAATGAACCGGTCGGGCTTCGCTTCGATCTCTCCGATCATTTCGTATCGGTCGTTGTCGCCATAATGATAGGCGGGTCCCGGTTCGCCCGAATGGTCCTCGGCCTGCGCCGCGTCCTCGTATCTTGCCTGACGATCGGGGGTGATCGCCTCGAAGCCGGTTGCGCGGTGGCGATAAAAGGCGGTGCCGCCGCTCTCGGGACCGAGCAAATAGTGCATCACCGCGATCAGTCCGGCTTCAGAGCCGTCGTAATGCGGCGGCGTTGGCCGGGCGAGAGATCGTCCGCACGCTTCGTGACGAGCGAAAATGTCGAAGCTTCGAGCTTGATACCCCGTCTGATTCCGAAAACCTTTTGCAAAACCTCGAACATGAGGCCGCGGCGACGGTCGAGATAAGAGGGATCGGCCCAGGCGCGGATGCCCGGATAGGCCGCACCGCCTGGCTGGTATTCAGCTTTCGTGGCTTGGTCGCGCAGCCTGTCGGCCATACCGCTGAAGCCGTCGATTACAACCACCGGCTGCCGATCAGCACCGAACTGGCGAACGTCGATCTGCGGGCGGGGAAGCGTCTCCACGGGGTCGATGGTCCACGGGTCGACCGCCGATGTCAAACGGCAGCTTTCGCCGGAGAGTCAGATCTCGACCTGACTCCCCAATTCGACCACACGATTGGTCGGCAGGCGGAAGAAATCCATCGCGGTTGCGGCATTCCGCAGCATCCACGCGAATATCTTCTCGCGCCAGATCGGCATGCCTGGCTTGTCGCTGGCGAGCAGGGTCTGGCGGCTGAGGAAGAAGCTGGTGTGCATCATGTCGAACTTGCCGCCGCAACGCTCCATTTCCTTCAGCCCTTCGGGCACATTGGTTTCCTGCATGAAGCCATAATGCAGGATCGCGCGGTAGAAGCCGTCGCCGAGGTCGTGGATTTCGCAGCGCTTGTCGCTTTCGACATAAGGACTGTCGGCGATCAGCACGGTCAGGATGATAACCCGCTCGTGCAGCACCTTGTTATGCTTGATATTGTGCAGCAGCGCACTGGGGACGCCGGCGGTCTGGCTGGCCATGAAGATGGCGGTGCCGGGTACGCGGGTGGCGGAGTTTTTGGCGCTCTTGGCAAAGATTTCGATCGGCAGCGCCGTCTCGCTCATCCGCTCGCGCATCAGCCTGCGCCCGCGCGCCCAAGTGGTGAGGAGCGTGAAGGCGACGAGGCCGACGACCAGCGGGAACCAGCCTCCGTCGGGCACCTTCACGAGGTTTGCGGCAAAGTAAGCCCCGTCCACGATCAGGAAGAACACCACGATGGGTAGCGCGACCCACCATTTCCATTTCCACACGCCGACGAACAGCACGCCCATCAGGATCGTATCGATGGTCACCGCGCCGGTCACTGCGATGCCGTAGGCCGCGGCGAGGTTGGACGAGGTCTGGAAGGTTAGCACCAGTACGATCACCGCGACCATCAGCGCCCAGTTGATGACCGGTATGTAGATCTGCCCCGCCTCGGTCTCGCTGGTGTGGCGGATCGAGAGGCGCGGCATGAAGCCCAGCTGCATCGCCTGATGCGTGATGCTGAATGCGCCGGAGATGACGGCTTGGCTGGCGATGAAGGTCGCCATGGTGGCGAGGATCACCAGCGGCAGGCGATACTCTTCGCTCGCCAGCAGGAAGAACGGGTTGCGGACGACTTCGGCCGCCTGCTCCGGGGGCAGACCTGCGATCATCGCGCCCTGCCCGAAATAGTTGAGCAGCAGGCACGGCATGACGAAGCCGAACCAGCTCAATCGCATCGGGCCGCGCCCGAAATGGCCCATGTCCGAATACAGCGCTTCGGCCCCGGTCACCGCCAGCACGACCGCGCCCAGCGCAAGGAAAGCGATTACGCCGTCGGTCACGAAGAACATAACTGCATAATACGGATTCAGCGCCCAGAGGATGTCCGGGTTCTGTACGATCTGGTTGAGCCCAAGTCCGGCGATCACCACGAAATAGACGATCATCACCGGCGCAAAGAGAGCACCGACCTTGGCCGTGCCACGCGCCTGCAGCAGGAACAGTCCAACCAGCAGCACCAGCGCGATAGGAATCACCAGGGGGTCGAGCCGGTTGTCGACCACCGTCAGGCCTTCGACTGCCGACAGGACCGAGATTGCGGGCGTGATCATGCTGTCGCCGTAGAACAGCGAGGTCGCGAATACGCCGAGGAGCACTACCAGCCAGGCGTATTTCGTCTGCCCGATATGGCGACTGATCAGCGCGATCAGGGCGAGGCTGCCCCCTTGCCCCTTGTTGTCCGCACGCATCAGGATCGTAACATACTGGATCGCCACGACAACCGTCATCGACCAGAAGATCAGGCTGACCACGCCCAGCACGTGCATCCGGTCGATGGCAATGCCCACTGACCCCGAGAAAGTCTCGCGGAATGCGTAGAGCGGGCTGGTGCCGATATCGCCGAAGACGACACCGATGGCACCGACCGCCAATGCCGTGCGCGATGCGCCGCCGTGGCCGTTGCCGTGGCCGCCGGTGGAGGGAGCACCCTCGGGCACCGGGTCCTGGACGGTTGCGCTATCGCTCATGAGGAAAAGATGTCCGGCCGCATTGCGTCATTCGCCTGAATGGCAGGGCACTGCCCTGCGCAGGGCGCGCCGATTAGCAGCATGGCTGCCCGCCCGCAATACGATCAGTTGTGGCTGTCTCATTCGGCTGCTTCGGCTGCTGCGCCAGCGGATGGGACGCCGAACAGGCCGTCCAACCGCGCGATGCGCTCGGCGAGCAGCGGGCGCCAGTTCGCGTCCTCCGGTGCATTCGCCAGCAGCTCCACCCAGAGTTCGCGCGTGCGCTGCGGTTCACCGGCCCGCAGCCATGCGAGACCGAGGAAATAGATCGGCGCCGGATTGCCACGCCCGACCGCGTCGGCACGTTCGTAGGCGTTGAGGGCTGCGGGCGTCAGCTGCCCCTCAGCATGCTCGACCAGCGAGTTGCCTAGCGCCAGCCAAGCTTCGGAGTCGTTCGGGTTCTCGGCGAGGGCGTTGCTGAGGAAACGCGCCGACTGGTCGAACTGGCCGCGGCGCGCGAAGGCATCGGCGGTCACCACGAAGCGGGAGGGCAGCGCGCCCTCGGCATAAAATTCGCGCCGGGCCTCAACCATCGCCTCACCAGACCGCGCGGTTTCATCTTCGGTCGCGGCACGCGGCGCACCCGCCTGCCCGGGCGAACCCTGGATGGCATATCCGGCAAGGCCGAAAAGAAGCGCCGCCCCGAACAGCGCCCAGACGCTGCGCGGCAGCTTCAACAGAAAGACTGCCCCGACGAAGGTCAGCAGCGCCAGCAGGAGGATCGGCAACCAACTCACGATTGGCGCCTCCGCAGGCGGCCCGCCAGCACCGCCGCCGCGATCAGGACCAGCAACGCCGGGATCGCGAACAGCGGCCAGGTCACCGCGCTTACCTCGGGCCGATAGCTGACATAATCGCCATAGCGCTGGACCAGCCACGCACGCACCGCCTCTGGGTCTTCGCCAGCGGCAATCCGGATGCGGACCTGGTGCCGCATGTCGCCCGCCATCGGCGCATCGCTATCGGCGATGGATTGCGACTGGCACTTGAGGCAGCGCAACGTCTCCATCAGGTCCTGCGCGGCAGCCTCCTGTGCCGGTTCGTCGAGCTGGCGATAAGCGAAGGGCGCGGGCGGCATGCTGTTCTGCGCTGCGAGCGGCAGCGCAAGGCTCAACGCGAGCAGGCAGAGCACAAACCGGCTCATCGCGCCTTCTCCAGTTCGGCCAGCAGCGTCGGCACGTCGCTTTCGCGAATGTCGCCGAGGTGCTGGTAGCGGATGATGCCCCTGCCATCGATTACGAAAGTCTCGGGCACACCCGACGAACCGATGGCCAGCTGAACTTCCGACAGATCATCTCGCGCGATGCGTGTGTAGGGATTGCCATGCTGCGCCAGGAACCGCGCCACATCCTCCGGCCGGTCGCGGATCGCGATGCCGACGATGGGCACACCCGCCTCCTTCAGCCGCTCAAGCTGCGGTGCTTCGGCAATGCACGGCAGGCACCAGCTGGCCCAGATATTGAGCAAGCGGGGCGTCCCGTCCTTGAAATCGGTAGTCGCAGCACCACTCGCGCCCTCGGTCGCGGCCGGCAAGTCGAAATAGGGCAGCGCCTCGCCGATCATCCCGCTCCCCACGAAATCATCTTTCGGCTGGGTCAGCTGGTAGGCTGCCAGACCGAGGAATCCTGCAAACAGGAACAGCGGAAGCCACACGCGCCAGCTCATGCCATCGCCTCCATTTCCGCACGCCGCTCGATGATCCGCCGCGCGACGCGTCGCCGTCGAATATCGGCGATCACGCGACCGACAAGCGCCAGCGCCCCGCCCAGCGCGACCAGCAGCCCGCCGTACCAGATCAGCGTGACGAGCGGCTTCCACCACAACCGCAGCTGCCAGCGCCCGTCCGGCGTGCGATCGCCGATGACGGCGTAAAGCTGGCCGTTCCACCGCGTCGACAGCGCGCTTTCGGTCGTTTCCTGCGGCGGTGCCCAGAACCGCCGTGCCTGCGGAGTAAGAATGACCGGCTCGCCGCCGTCATAGCTAGCGCTGAGGCGACCTTCGATGGCCGTCCAGTTGGGGCCTGCCACCGGCATCACCTCGCTCAGCGTCACGGTCCAGGGGCCGACCTGCGTGCTTTGCCCTGCTTCCACTGCCGCAAGCCGTTCCTTCGAGAAAGCGCTCTCGCTCGCCATGCCGATCAGGGCCACCGCAATACCGAAATGGGCGACGATCATGCCCCACGTCGCCAGCGGCACGCGCTTCAGATTGCGGCCGCGCAGCGGAAGTAAGCTGGCCACGCCAAGTCCGATCCCGAGCGCCAGCCCCAGCAGGGGCAGGATCGCGACACCGGTGACGAGGCCGAAGAATATCAGCGATACGAGCACGAGAGCGGCGAACAGCGCCAGTTCTGGCCGAATGCGCTCCAGACGGTCTTGCCGCCAGCGCAGCAGCGGTCCGACGGCCATGACTACCAACATCGGCACGGCAAAAATCGCCGAGACCGGATTGAAATAGGGCGGCCCGACGGACACCCGCACGTCGAAGGCTTCGGTCAGCAGCGGGTAGAGCGTGCCGAGCAGCACGATCGCAAGGATGGCACTCAGCATTACATTGTTGAACACCAGCGCGCCTTCGCGGCTGGTCGCAGTGAACCGCTGGCCCTCGCTGATTGTGTTGGCGCGCAGGGCGAACAGCAACAGCGCGCCGCCGATGAAAAGGCCTAGCAGCACGAGGATGAAGCTCCCCCGTTCAGGATCGACGGCGAAGGCGTGGACGCTGGTAAGGATGCCGGAGCGCACGAGGAACGTCCCTACCATGCTCATGGAAAATGCGACGACGCCGAGCATGATCGTCCATACCCGCAAGGCATCGCGGCTGGCGAGGACGCTGGTCGAATGCAGCAAAGCCGTCGCGGCGAGCCAAGGCATAAGCGAGGCATTCTCGACCGGATCCCAGAACCAGTACCCGCCCCAGCCGAGTTCGTAATACGCCCAATAGGATCCGGCTACGATGCCGAGCGTCAGGAACACCCATGCCCCCAGTACCCACGGCCGCATCGCGCTGGCGAAGTCCGGGGTTACCTGCCGCGTCAGTAGCGCGCCGACGGCGAAGCTGAAGGCGACCGAGAGACCGACATAGCCCATGTAAAGCGTCGGCGGATGGAAGGCGAGCCCGAGGTCCTGCAGCAGAGGATTGAGGCCCAGACCCTCCGGCGCGGGCACCGGCAGTCGCTCGAACGGATTGGAACTCAGGATCAGGAAGGCATAAAAGCCCAGCGAGACGAGCCCCTGCGCCGCCAGCGTCGCCTGCATCGTGCGCTCCGGCAGGCGCTTTTCGGCCAGCGCGATGAGCCCGCCGGAAAGCGACATCACCGTCACCCACAGCAGCATCGAACCTTCGTGGTTGCCCCATGCGCCCGACAGCTTGAACACCAGCGGCTTCAATGAATGCGAATTGGCCGCGACCAGCTTCACCGATAAGTCGGTAATAGCGAACAGCCACAGCAGCATGGCGAAAGCGATGCTGGCGAGCGCGGCCTGCACGACCGCACTCGGCCGCACCAACCTGGCGATCTCGCTCCCCTCGCCTGCGCGAACGGCGAGGAACCCGGCGGCCATCTGAAGCGCGGCAAGGGCGGCGGCGAGCCACAGCGCGGCGTGACCGAGTTCGGCGATCATTCGATGCCGACCGTCGTCTCTTCGGCCATCTTCGCGGCCTGCATCTCGCTCATGCCCTCGAGTTCCTTGGGCACGTAATTCTCGTCATGCTTGGCTAGCAAATTGTCGGCCACGAAGGTGCCGTCGGGGGCGAGCCGACCCTCGGCAACCACGCCGGAGCCTTCGACGAACAGGTCGGGCGCAATACCGCTAAAGCGTACCGGGATGCGCGAGCCATCGTTACCCGTAACGGCAAAGCGCAAGGTCACGCCGTCGTTATCCGTCGTGAGCGAACCCTGTTCGACCATCCCGCCCAGCCTCACGGCCTGGCCCACGGCAGGCGGATCGGCCTGCATCTGCTCGGGCAAGTAGAAATAGTTCGCCTGATTGCGCAGCGCGTAGGCCGCGAGCAGCCCCGCGCCGATTAGCGCCACGAGAGCCAGGACCACGAGGATCAGCCGCTGATGCTTGGGTTTGAGCGCGCTCATTTCCGCCGGCTTTCCGCGCGGCGCCGTTCGGCCCGCTTCATGTCTACCCACGCCCAGGCGATCATCGCCAGCGTGCCGACGACGCCCACCGCATAGGCAGCGAGCACGAAATCCCACTGGTCGAGCGCTTCGCGCATCAGACGGCCTCGCTCGCCCGACGGCGGAGGCGCGCCTCGGCCTGGATGTCGGCCAGCAGCGCCCGCATGCGCGCCAGCACAATTCCGCCGAAGATCAGCGAGAAGCCGACTACTGCGACCAGTAAAGGTGCGAGATACTCGCCGTCGATTGAACTGTTGCCCATCGTGATGCTAGGCGGCTGGTGGAGCGAGTTCCACCAGACGACGCTGCGATTGATGATCGGGATGTTGATCGCACCCACCAGCCCGAAAATCGCAGGGATTCGAGCGCTCACCCCTTCGCGAGCGGCGGCTTGCGCCAGCGCGATATAAGCGGCGTAGAGGAAAGCCAGCACCAGCATGCTGGTCAGTCGGCCGTCCCATACCCACCACGTGCCCCACGTCGGCCGGCCCCAGATAGAGCCGGTGACAAGGCAGATGAGCGTAAAGCCGAGTCCCGGCACTGCTGACGCGCGTGCGGCAAGCGCAGCGAGCGGGTGCCGCCAGACAAGGTATACAAGGCTCGAAATAGCAATTGCGGTCCATCCCGCCATGCCAAGCCAGGCTGCGGGCACGTGGAGGAACAGGATGCGGACCGTCTCGCCCATCAGCCGGTCGGGCGACACCTGCGTCAGCCCCCACCACAGCGCGCCTGCGCTCAGGACGAGACCGGCCACGAGCAGCAGCGGCGTCAGCCAGCTGGCGAGCGTTAAGAACCGTTTGGGATTGGCGAAGCCGTGCATGATGTAAGCCGTGCGGGCGCTTTTACAGGCCCGCGCCTGACCCGCAAGTGAAGATGGGCCTCAGGCGCGCCCGATCAGGCGCTGGGCCATGCGATCGGCGACCTGATCGGGAGAAAGGCCGCTTTCGTCGCTCTCGGTCCAGATCTGCTCGAGACGACCCGGAATCTGGGCAATGCGCTTGCGGACCTCGTTGATGTCGCACGGCGCCTTGTCACAGCGGCAAAGGTATTCGAGCGTCACCGAGATGATGCCGCCAGCGTTGATGACGTAGTCGGGCGCGTAGAGAATGCCGCGCTCTGCCAGCATCGGGCCGTGTTCGGGCCGACGCAGCTGATTGTTCGCGCCGCCTGCCACGATCTTGCAGTCGAGCCGCGCGATCCCCTCGTCGTCGAGCACCGCGCCGAGGGCATTGGGGCTGAAAACGTCGCAGGCGACCGACATGATAGCGTCGGGCGCGGCGGTATCGGCTCCGAGTTCCGTGGCCAGCGATTCGGCGCGGTCCAGGTTTACGTCCGACAGCGTCAGCTTCGCACCCTCCTTGGCGAGGAGCCGCGCGACACCGCCACCGACGCTGCCAGTGCCCTGAATTGCGACATGCACGCCTTCGACGCTGTTCTTGCCAAGCTTGTGCTGCACCGCGGCCTTGACGCCGAGGAAGATGCCCAGTGCCGTGAACGGTCCAGGATCGCCGCCGGCAGCGTCCTCGCCCTCGACCGGAAGGCCGGAGACATATTGCGTGCGTTCGGCGACGGCAGCCATGTCGGCTTCGGAGATGCCGACGTCCTCGGCGGTGACATATTTGCCGCCCAGACCTTCGACGGCATCGGCGAAGGCGCCGAGCATTTCGGGCGTCTTGCTCTTATCTTCGGGCGCGAGGATTACCGCCTTGCCGCCGCCCATGGGCAGGCCGGCCATGGCGTTCTTGTAGCTCATCCCGCGCGAGAGCCGCAGCGCATCACGCATGGCATCGCCGGGTTCGGCATAGTGCCAAAAACGCGTGCCGCCCGCGCCGGGGCCGAGATGGGTGGAATGGAGCGCGATAATCGCCGTCAGGCCGCTGTTCCGATCACGCACGAAATGCACGAGTTCGTGATCGTCGTAATCCGTTTCGGTCCAGAAAGCCGTCATCGCCAAAATGCCCCTGCAAGCTGTGCGGAGCGGTATGATTTCGGGGGAAATGGGGCGATCGAGGGGTCTCGAACCCCCGACCTCCGGTACCACAAACCGGCGCTCTAACCAACTGAGCTACGATCGCCACAAACCCCCCGGAACCGCCCGGGAAGGGGGTCTGATACGCCCGCACGATGGCGCGTCAACCCGTCCCGTGCAGCGGCGTGGGCCTGTTGCACAACACTCCGCAAATGGGAAGCGAAAAAGCGCAACGACGCCACAACGCGCAACATTATGTCGTGACTTGCCAGTCGGTTCGGCTTGGCTAGTCTGCGCTGTATGACGGGGTCGGGCGAATCTTCGGCAGAGCGACTGCTCGCACAAGACGGCATGCAACGCGTGCCGAGCCCGAAGGCAGAGCTGTTCCAGCTACGGGGTTTTGTGCCGCCGGAGCTGTGCGCCGAGCTGATCGCGCTGATCGAGACGGACCGCCGTCCCTCCACCCTAGCCGATGCGGGCGATGACCATTATTTCCGCACCAGCGAGACCTGCGACCTGTCGGCTGACGAGCCCGCGGTGCGGGTGCTGGAAGACAAGCTCACTAAGCTGACCGGAATCGACCCGGCCCATGGCGAGCCGCTGCAGGGCCAGCGTTACGATGTCGGCCAGGAATTCAAGCCGCATTGCGACTATTTCAATCCCGGCGGGCAGGACTGGGAGAAATACTGCTCGGTCGCCGGCCAGCGGTCCTGGACGTTCATGATCTATCTGAACGATGTGGAGGCTGGCGGCGCAACGCGGTTCAAAGCCATCGGCAAGACCTTCCAGCCCGAAGCGGGCAAGCTGCTCGGCTGGAACAACCGCCGCCCCGACGGCCGCGAGAATCCGAACACGATCCACCACGGCATGAAGGTCCGCAAGGGCGTGAAATACGTGATCACGAAATGGTATCGCGAGAAGGAGTGGGGTTGGTAACGAAAAAGGGCGGCCCCGCAGGACCGCCCTTTTGAACATTCGCGACTGGCGCGGTGCGCTCAGTTCTTCTTGAGGCTGAGCCCGCCGAAGCGCTTGTTGAAGGCTGCGACGCGGCCGCCTTCCTGCAGCTGCTGCTTACCACCGGTCCACGCCGGGTGGCTCGTCGGGTCGATTTCGAGCGTCAGCGTGTCGCCTTCGCTGCCCCAGGTCGAGCGCGTCTGGAATTCGGTACCATCGGTCATCTTGACCGTGATCATGTGATAGTCGGGGTGGCCTTCGGTCTTCATGGTAGTCGTCCTTTAAGCTTCGGAGCGGTTCCGACCGGTCCAGCTGTGTTTGGGAAAGGCGCGCGCATAGCGACCAGCGGCACGAATGGCAAGGCGCTTTACGAGGGCCGCACGGTGACTTGCCGCGATCGACCGCTTGCCAGGACATCGCGTAGCCATGCCCGCACAGGCCGGTCCCAAATCCGGTCGAGATAGAGCGCGAGACCCGCCAAGGCCAACCACGCCAACGGTGCCGGCACATCATACTGATCGAGCACGAGCAACCCGGTTATGTGGATGCAATAAAGCGGATAGGACAAGTCGCTCAGCCATCCTGCAAGGCGGGAGTGCGGCACTTCCCAGCGCACGGCCAGCCAGACAATCGCAGGCATGCCGAGCAGTACAGCAAGGATCACAAGCCGGTTGTCATCACCCGGGACGAAAGCCATCAGTGCCAGCATCGCCAGCGGGGCCAGCCAAGCAAGCGGCGTGGTCCGGTATGCCCGGCCCTTTCCGGTCACGCGAAACAGGATCATCCCGAACAGGAAGGGGAAGGCGAGCCGGACTAGCCCGTGCGGGATGGAAAACCAAAATGCTCCATATTCGTACATAAGGATGCCGGAAGAGAAGGCTGTGCTGACATAGGCGACGCAGCTGCCCAGAAGGAGAAGGCACAACACCCGGGTGGTCAACCGATAGAGACCGAAAGCGAATGCCACATATGCGGCCATCTCGAACAGCAGCGACCAGTAAGTCGGCAGCAGCGGAAAGAGCGAGGTGGAGCGGATATCGGGTACGAGCACCAGGGAGCCGGCCCATCCGCCCGCCAGCACGCTAGGCAGCGCAGCGAGCGCGAGCATCGGCCACAAGCGGGCGATGCGCAGGCGCAGGAAGACGCCGGCCGATAGTCCTGCCCGCATACGGTCCTGATAGGCCATAGAGATGACGAAGCCGCTCAGCGCAAAAAAGAAATCGACCGCCAGATGCCCGGCAGGCACCAGCCTTGCGCCGTCGGGCGTGTGCCACATCATCACGGCGATTGCCGCGATACCGCGCATGGCGTCGAGAGTGGCGTAGCGTGCGTCCCGCATGCCACAGGACATAGCGAGACAGGGTTACCGAAGGCTTAGGAGAGGCGCAGGCCGCCTAATCGGGTGCGTCGGCGATCATCGCAGTGAAACTGACCTCACATGTCACCTTGCCCTCTACCGAAGCTTCGCCAGCGAACTTGCAGACGCGCGCGCGTTTCTGGACAAATTCGGCCTTGAGGTCGAGCAGCACCCCCGGTGTCACGGGTGCGCGAAACTTCGCGTTCTCGATCGCCATGAAATAGACGAGCTTTCCCGATCCCGCGAGGCCGAGGCTTTCGACCGCGAGTACGCCCGCAGCCTGCGCGAGTGCTTCGATCTGCAGCACGCCGGGCATGATCGGCGATCCGGGGAAGTGGCCCTGGAAGAAATCCTCGTTGAAGCTGACCGCCTTGATCGCGTGGATGCGCTCGTCGACGACCAGTTCCTTCACCCGGTCGACCAGGAGCAGGGGATAGCGATGCGGCAGGCGCTTCAGCACCTGCACTACGTCGAAACCGCTGGTTTCCTCGCTCATCTCCTTGCTCCCGTCGTCAGGATCAGCGGCCGGCCGGCTGCTGCGGCGCGGGCTGCTGGCCCTGCTGCTGTGCGGCTTGCTGGGCGGCCTGTTGCTGCGCGACACCGACGAGGATCTGCGAGACCGTCTGCTGGGTCTGCAGCGATTCCTGGCGCGGACGCCAGTTCGCCGGCGGCGTGATCTGCACGCTCGGCACGCGCTGGTTCATGACGGTGACCAAATCGTTCGTCACGTTAAGCGTTTCGGGTGCCCACTGGACTGCATCCGGCGAGAGCAGGAGTTGGATGTTCTTCTGCTGCACGACCTGCTGCTGGACGTTGCTGTAATCGTTGATCAGCTGCTCGATGGCATAAGTCTGCGCCAGCACGATCGGCTGCGAAACCTGCTGGATCTGCTGTTCCTTCTGCTGGACCTGTTGCACGACCGAGGGGTTGGCCTGCGCTTCGGCCTGGGTCAGCTGACCGTCGTTATTGGTATCGAGACTCTGCTGCAGCGTCGCGGCTTCCTGGCGAAGCGTGCGGATCTGAGCGAGCTGCGCAGTGTATTGCTGCTCGATCTGCTGGTAGGCGGCAATGCGCGCCTGCGAGCGCACGATCACTGCTTCCGGGCTGCTGGTGGCAATTGCGCCGGTCACCTGCGCGGTGGCGGGAGTGCTGGCGATAGCCGCGCCTGCAAGAGCCGCGGCAGCGAGAATCTTGGTCTTGCTGGTCATTAGAATTGTGTTCCTACGTTGAATGAGAAGGTCTTGGTGTCGTCTCCGACTTCCTTCTTGATGATCTGGGCGAAATCGATCCTGAACGGACCGAAGGGCGAGTTCCAGTTGACACCGATACCCGCCGAAATACGCGGCGCAGCCGTGTCGCCAACGAAAACTTCGCGATAAAACGAGCTCGCCGGGATAAACGGGAGCAGCGGATTGCCGTCGGCATCGACCGTGTCGGTCGTGGTCAGTCCGTCTTCATCGATGAAGAGCAGCTGCCCATCCTGCGTAGCCTGACGACCATTAGGCTGGTTCACCAATGTCGGGGTCGTAATCGAGAACAACGACCCGACATCGACCCAGACCGACGGGCGCAGACCCAATTCGCTCGCGCCGCTGCCAAGCGGGATCTCGAGCTCGGCACGGCCAAGGTAATAGGCCTTGCCGCCGATGGCATCGTCGAAGCGCTGGTCGGACGACAGCGCGTCCTCGATCGACGTCGGAATGCGCGGGCCATCGGGATTGTCGGGATCGGTCACGAAATTGAGACGCACGATGCGCGGGCCGATGCCGCGAATATCGAAACCGCGCATTTGCGGCTCGCCGAGGAAGAAGCGGTCGGTCAGGCGAATGCTGTCACGCCCGGGCTCGTCGCTGTCCTCCAGCCCGCGGATCCATCCGCCTTCGCCCGCCAGCGAGAATACAAAGCCGCTGCCGATCGACCAGTATTTCGCCATGCGGGCACGCGAGCGGATGTACTTTTCCGATCCGCCGAGGCCGGCGAACTCGTTGGTCCAGCTGATCGTTTCGCCGCGGCTCGGCCGCAGCCTGCTGTTAAGCGTGTTGTAGTTCAGCGTAAGACCGAGGATCGAGCTCGAACGCTCGCCGATCGCTTCGCACAGGAAGCGCGTGGCGCGGCATTCGCCATTTTCGAAGAACTCGTCGCCCAGCGACACGTCGTCGTAATTGAACGTGTAGCTGCCGATGGCAGAGAGGTACTCGGTCAGCGGCACACCCGCACGCAGCGAGAAGCCCGTCGTCGACTGCTCGTAAGTCGTATTGCGTTCGCTGTTGCGGAAGTTGAAGCTGTTGAAATCGCGGCGATAGATGTCGACACCCGCAGAGATATTGCGGTCGAAAACATAAGGTTCGCTGAAGCTGATCTGCGCCGATTTGGAATAGCGAGAGTAGTTGACGCTCAGGCCGACAGTCTGCCCGCGACCACGGAAATTGCGCTGGCGGATAGAGCCTGCGAGGATGAAGCTTTCGAGCGAGCTGAAGCCCGCCGATAGCTGCAGTTCGCCGGTCGCCTGCTCTTCCACATTCGCTTCGAGCACGATGCGGTCGGGCGCACTGCCTTCGACCTGGTTGATTTCGAAGTTTTCCTGGAAATAGCCCAGCGAATTGATGCGCGCGGTGGAGCGGGACACGGCCAGCGAATTGAACGCGTCACCCTCGGCGATACGGAATTCACGGCGGATCACCTTGTCTTGCGTCAGCGTGTTGCCGTTCACGTCGATACGCTCCACGTAAACGCGGGGCGCCTCGCGCAGGACGAAATTGACGTCCATCGTCAGATCGTCGGCGTCGCGACGAATTTCCGGGTTCACATCGGCAAAAGCATAGCCGAAGGTGCCGGCAAGTTCGGTCAGCTGTTCGACCGTGTCTTCGACCTGCTTGGCGTTGTACCAGTCGCCGCTCTTCATGGGCAGCCGGCCGGCCAGCGCATCGCTGTCGAAGTCGCGAATCTGGCTGTCGACGGTCACTTCGCCGAACTTGTGGCGTTCGCCTTCTTCGACGACATAGGTGATGATGAAGTCGCGCTTGTCGGGCGTCAGCTCGGCCACGGCGGACACGACGCGGAAATCGGCATAACCTTC
Organism: uncultured Erythrobacter sp.; assembly: GCA_947499095.1. Classification (GTDB taxonomy): domain Bacteria; phylum Pseudomonadota; class Alphaproteobacteria; order Sphingomonadales; family Sphingomonadaceae; genus Qipengyuania. Next base: position 236,373 of record CANMMR010000002.1, on the reverse strand, counting down.
GGTCAGGTAGAACAGCCGGAGGTTCTGCTGGTCGAACGCCAGACGGTCGGGATCGTAGCTGGTATTGGAGCTGAAGAAGCTGGTGAGGCGTGCCTGCTTGGTCAGCATTTCGCCGCGCAGCTTGCCGTCAGAAAATGCTTCGTTGCCGATGATGTTGATCTGGCGGACCTTGGATTTCGGACCTTCGTTGATCTCGAACACCACATCCACGCGGTTCTGGCTCAGCTGGACCATCTTCGGCTCGACCGTGGCGGCGAAGCGGCCCTGGCGCTTGTAGAGCTCGATGATGCGGGCAACGTCGGCGCGGACCTTGGACCGGGTGAAGATCTGGCGCGGCGAGAGCTTGATCTCGGGCAGGATCTTGTCGTTCTTGATCCGCTTGTTGCCCTCCAGGATGATGCGGTTGATGACCGGGTTCTCGGTCACCTCGATCACCACATTGCCGCCGTTGTTGACGACGCTGGCATTGGCGAACAATTCGGTGGCGTAGAGATCCTTCAGCACCTGGTCGCCGACCGCCTGGGTCCAGACGTCGCCCGGGCGCAGGCGGATGTAGGAGAGGATCGTCTGCGGCTCGAGGCGCTGGGCCCCGCTCACCGCGATGGTCTGCACCGTCTGCTGCTGGACTGCGGGAGCCGGCGCGGCGGCTTCCGCCTCCTCGGTGTCCTGCGCGAGCGCGATCTGGGGGATGCCGGCGAGCATGGTTCCGGCGAGGAGGCCCATGGCCAGCCGTGCGGGCGAAGCTTTGCGGCGCGCGGCGGCGGGTGCGAAATCAGTCATCGACAAGGAAATCCCGTCCTCGTTAAAATGCTACGGAGCCGGTGGATGCTGTGCCCATCGGCAAAAGCCGCTGTCTATGCAGCGGCCCGAAAGTCCCCTGCCCTAAGCGCTTGTGCCAATCAAGCTTTGCAACCGTGAACGCCCGCCTCCGCGCTGTGCTTTCCCCGGCTAATTCCCGAAGATCGGGAGACCGGCCAGGTCGTTGATCGTGACGAATACCATCAGCGCAAGCACGAGGGCCACGCCGGCGCGATACGCCACTTCCGTTCCACGGGGGCCGATGGGTTTCCGGCGGACTGCTTCTGCCGCGTAGAAAGCCAGGTGCCCGCCGTCGAGCGCGGGAATTGGCAGGAGGTTGATGAATGCCAAGTTAAGCGAAATCAGGGCGACGAAATTGGTAAAGGCCAGCGCTCCCATGCTCAGCTGTTCGCCCGAAAATTTGGCGATCTTGACCGGACCGCCGAGCTCCTGGACCGAGCGTTCTCCAGTAAATATCTGTGCGACACCGGTAATCATCATGTCGACCACGCCGATGGAATGATCGACGGCAAGGCCGAGGCTGCCGATGATCCCTTGCGGCTCGTAGGTCATTTCCGCTTCTGCCGCCTGAATGCCGACGAGACCGATCTTGGACTTGTTACCGAAACCGTCTTCGACCTCGCGGCTCTCCGTGGTGACGGCGAAGGTTTCGCGCGCACCGTCGCGCAGAACGGTGATGTCGAGCGTGCGGCCCGGGTACATCATGATCGCGTTCTGGACGTCGCGGAAGCTCTCCATCGTCTCGCCTTCGACCGAGATGATGCGGTCGCCAGCGCGCAAGCCGGCCTCGCGCGCAGGAGAGGTTTCGGCGAATTCTGCGATCGTCAGCTGGCTGTCGGCATCGGCAGGCACGGGCTTGCCGTAAAAGGCGAAGAAGCTTGCGAAGATCGCCAGCGTCACGAGGATGTTGGTCGCAGGCCCCGCGAATACGATCAGCGCGCGCTTCCACAAGGCTGCGTGGTGGAAGCTGCCGGCGCGTTCCTCGGCGCTTGCCTGTTCGGCGGCGGCGGTATCCGGAATGCTCGCCGGGTTCATGTCGCCCTTGAATTGGACATAGCCACCGAGCGGCAGGGCACTCAGTTTCCAGCGCGTGCCACGTTTGTCGGTGAAGCCCCAGATTTCCTTGCCGAAACCGATCGAGAAGGCTTCCGCCTGCACGCCGAACCAGCGGCCGACGAGATAATGACCAAGCTCGTGAACGGTGATCAGCGGCCCCAGCAACAACGGGAAGCCGAGGACGTAATAGACCCACAGGGGCAGCATGTTTTCCAAGTCAGGCGAGCTCCAGCATTTCGGTGGCGCGCTTGCGGGAAGCGTGGTCGACCATCAGCACCTCGTCCAGAGAACGCGGAGCATCGGACACATTTCCTTCCGTCAGCACGCGCTCGACCAATAGCGGAATGCGGCTGAATGGTATCTTACGGTCGAGGAATGCGGCTACCGCCACTTCGTTCGCGGCATTGAGCACGGCGGGGGCCGCCCCGCCCGCTTCTGCCGCCTCGCGCGCCAGACGGGTCGCGGGAAAGCGCTCTTCGTCGGGCTGGAAGAAACTGAGTTCGCCGATGATCGGCAGGTCCAGCGGCTCGCAGGGCGTATCCATGCGCTGCGGCCAGGCGAGGCAGCTGGCAATGGGCACGCGCATGTCGGACGGGCCGAGCTGCGCCAGCGTGGAGCCGTCGCGATACTCGACCATCGAGTGGATGACGCTCTGCGGGTGGACCACGATGCGGATGCGGTCGAGGCCGACCGGGAAGAGGTGATGCGCCTCGATCAGCTCCAGCCCCTTGTTGAACATGGTCGCGCTGTCGACGCTGATCTTCGCGCCCATGTCCCAGTTGGGATGCGCCACCGCCTGCTCGGGAGTGACAGAAGACAAATCCTCCACGGTGCGTAGCGGGCCGCCGCTGGCGGTGAGCGTGATCCAGCGCACATCCTCGATCCGCCCGCCTTCGAGGCACTGGAAGATCGCATTGTGCTCGCTATCGACGGGGAGCAGCGTCGCGCCGTGTTTGGCAACCGCGGCGGTCATCACTTCGCCCGCTGAAACAAGCGCTTCCTTGTTGGCGAGCGCGATAATCCCGCCTTGCTCGATCGCCGCCATGACCGGGCCGAGGCCCGCACAGCCGACGATCGCGGCGACGGTGATATCGACAGGCCGCGCGGCAGCCTCGCACAGCGCTTGCTTGCCGCCGGCCGCCTCGATCCCCGAGCCGGCGAGCGCAGCGCGCAGGTCGTCCAGACAGCTCTCGTCCGCGACCACGGCGATCTCTGCGCGGAACTCCTTCGCGAGCGCGGCGAGCTCGGCGACGTTGCAATTGGCCGTCAGCGCAACCACCCGCCAGTCCTTCGCATCGCGGCGGATCAGGTCGAGCGTTGATGTACCGACGGAGCCGGTGGCGCCGAGGATGGAGACGGTGCGCATCACAAAGCCGCTCCGAAAGTCGCTGCTGCCAGCAGAGCGACGGGAATTATCCCATCGGTCCGGTCGAAAACACCGCCGTGACCGGGGATGAGGTTCGAGCTGTCCTTCACCCCGGCCTTGCGCTTGATCCAGCTTTCAAGAAAATCGCCTGCCTGCGCGGCCACCGCGATTGCGGCCCCGATGCCGATCAGTTGCAGCCAGGCATGCAAGCGTCCGCTCCAGACAGGGCCATCGATCGATGCGACGAAGAACAAGATCCCGAAGACCCAGATCGTCGCTCCGACCGTGCCTCCCAGCAGCCCCGCCCAGGTTTTCGATGGACTGATGGCCGGAGCGATCTTGGGTCCGCCAAGCGTCCGTCCGAAGAAATAGGCAAAGGTGTCGACGAACACGACTGCTCCGATCACCCCGATCACGGCATCCAGAGGAAAGCTCATCAGGGCATAACCTGCCAATCCAATGTAGATCGCACCGGCAGTGACGGCTGTTAGCCGGGCACCCTGCCGCTGCGTCGCCTTCAGCACGAGGAGGACGAACTCCACGAGAGTCGCGAGAGCGACCCCTGCGATGAACAGGTCGAGCCAGATGCCCGCCAGCCAGAAGGCCAGCCCGGCCACCGCCACCATGACCAACGCGGAAGCCGCGCGCACGGGAAGGTCGGCGTTCTTGACCTTTGCGGGCGCCGCTCTTGCTCTACCGTCCACCAAAGCGCCTCTCCCGGTCGCCGAAATCCGCCAGCGCCTGCTTGAACATCGCGGGCGTGAAATCGGGCCATAGCACGTCGGTGAAGATCATTTCCGCATAGGCCGCCTGCCACAAGAGGAAATTCGACAGCCGCACTTCGCCACTGGTCCGGATCAGCAGGTCGAGCGGCGGCAGCGGCGCGGTATAAAGGTGCTCGGCGAGGCTTTCTTCGGTGATTTCCCCTACAGCCGCAGCCTTGCGCGCAGCCGCCACGATCTCCGCCTGCGCGCCGTAGTTCAGCGCTACCGCCAGCGTGCGCGAGCCCTTGCTGGTCCGCTCCAGCGCATCCTCCAGCATGGCAACGATATCGGGCGCGAGCGCCTGCCAGTCGCCGAGGATATGCAGCTTCACATCATTGGCGATGAATTCGGGCAGGTCCGATTTGATGAACTTGCGCATCAGGTCCATCAGGTCGTCGACCTCGTCCTCCGGCCGCTTCCAGTTTTCGGAGCTGAAGGCGTAGAGCGTCAGGCATTCGACCCGCGTGTCCTTCAGGCTGCGCACCAGCTCGCGCACCGCCTCCACGCCCTTGCGATGGCCCATTACGCGCGGCAGGTGCCGGCGCTTCGCCCAGCGACCATTGCCATCCATGATGATGGCGACATGGCGGGCTTGCTGCCCTTCCGCGCTCATTCCTGCTCCCCGATCCTCACCCGCTTACTGGGTAAGGATTTCCTGCGTCTTTTTCTCGACCGCCTCGTCCGTCTCGGCGACATATTTGTCGGTCAGCTTCTGGACCTCGTCTTCGGACCGCTTGCGGTCGTCTTCGGAGATTTCCTTCTTCTTCTCGTCTTCCTTAAGCGCTTCCATCCCGTCCCGGCGGACGTTGCGGATGGCGATCTTGCCCTTCTCGCCGTATTCGCCCGCCAGCTTGGCGAGGTCCTTGCGGCGTTCCTCGGTCAGGTCGGGCATCGGCAGGCGGATGGTCTGGCCATCCTGCATCGGGTTTAGGCCGAGATTGGCCTTGGCGATGCCCTTTTCCACTGCGCTCACATTGGCCTTGTCCCATACCTGCACGCTCAGCATGCGCGGTTCGGGTGCGCTGACCGTCGCGACCTGGCTGAGCGGCATCATCGAGCCATAGACCTCGACCACCACGGGATCGAGCAGGCTGGTGTTCGCGCGGCCGGTGCGCAGGCCCGAAAGATCGCCCTTCAGGCTTTCGACGGCGCCCTTCATGCGGCGCTCGATATCGGCTTTGTCGTATTTGGCCATGATCGCTTCCTCTTAGCTTTTTTCGTTGGTGACGACCGTCTGCACGCCCTCGCCCTTGAGAACGCGGGCCAGATTGCCCTTCTCGCGGATCGAGAACACGACGATCGGAATATTGTTGTCGCGGCACAGGGCCACGGCGCTGGCATCCATCACCTTGAGGTCGTCTGCCAGCACGCGGCTGTAAGTGACGGTGTCGAAACGTTTCGCTTCGGCGTTCTTTTTCGGGTCACTGTCATAGACCCCATCGACGCTGGTGCCCTTGAGCAGCGCGTCGCAGTTCATTTCCGCCGCGCGCAAGGCTGCGCCGCTGTCGGTTGTGAAATAAGGGGCGCCGACACCGGCGGCGAAGATCACTACGCGACCTTTTTCGAGATGACGTTCGGCGCGGCGACGGATCACCGGCTCGCACACCTGGTCCATCTGCACCGCGCTCTGCACGCGGGTCTGCACGCCCAGCTGCTCCAGCGCGTTCTGCATCGCCAGCGCATTCATGACGGTCGCCAGCATGCCCATGTAATCGGCCTGCGCGCGGTCCATCCCCTGCGCCGCGCCCGCCATGCCGCGAAAGATATTGCCGCCGCCGATGACGAGGCAGATTTCGAGGCCGGTTTCCTTCGCCGCCTTCACTTCCTCGGCCAGTTCCATGACGAAAGCCGGGTCGATGCCGAACGGCCCCTCGCCCATGAGCACCTCGCCCGAGAGCTTGAGCAGGACGCGCTTCATCGTGGAAAAGGGCATGGAGGCGAAGAATCCGTGTTGCGTGAGAGGCCTGCGGCTCCTTAGCCATGATGCATGGCGCGCGCAAAGGGAAAGCCCTGGATGGGGAAAGGTGGCTCGCCGGTCATGGCACCAGCATCCTGCCGATGCGCCTGTTCACGCAGCTCGAGAATTGGCTGATAGAACTGGTCGCCCGCAACGGCGGGTGAATGCCCGATTTCCTACACGATCATCGCCCGTTAGCCTCGCAACGGTTCTTTCAAATCGTGATTCGGCTATCTTGACGGAGTTGCAGCGTTCACTCGCGTAAGTTTTGCGAAGTTCGGCTTTCGACTCGCCTCGTCGCGCAAGAAAAAGGCCGCCGAAGCGAACTCCGGCGGCCCAATTCCGTAGGATGCGGGGCTCGGCTCAGCCGCCGACGGCAGCGGCCACTTCTGCAGCGAAGTCGCTTTCTTCCTTCTCGATGCCTTCGCCCAGCTGGAAGCGGACATAGTCCACCAGCTCGACCTTGGCGCCGACATCCTTGCCCGCCTGCTCGACGACCTGCGCGATCGGGGTCTTGTTGTCGATCACATAGACCTGGCTGAGCAGGGCGTTTTCCTTGGCGTATTTGTTGACCGCGCCTTCGACCATCTTTTCCTGGACGTTCTCGGGCTTGCCGCTTTCGGCAGCCTTTTCCTTGGCGATCGCGCGCTCGCGCTCGATCACTTCGGCGTCGAGGCCCTCGGCGGTCAGCGCCTGCGGGAAAGCAGCCGCGATGTGCATGCCGAGCTTCTTGCCCAGCTCTTCCAGCTTGGCCTTGTCGCCTTCGCTTTCGAGCGCGACGAGCACGCCGATCTTGCCGAGGTCGGGCGCCACCGCATTGTGCATGTAAGGCACGATCACGCCGTTGGTGACCGAGACGGTCTTGATGCGGCGGATCTGCTGGTTCTCGCCGATGGTGGCGACGTTATCGGTCAGCTTGTCGGACACGGTGCCGCCATCGGGATAGGCAGCGGCCTTCAGCGTATCGACATCGTCGCCATCGGTGCCTAGCGCGACCTGCGTGGTCTTGCGCACGAAATCCTGGAACTGGTCGTTCTTGGCAACGAAGTCGGTTTCCGAGTTCACTTCGACGGCGACGCCCTTGGTGCCTTCTACGGCGATCCCGACGAGTCCTTCGGCCGCAGTGCGGCTCGATTTCTTCTGGGCAGTGGCGAGACCCTTGGCGCGGAGTGCGTCGACCGCGGCTTCAATGTCGCCATTGCTGGCTTCGAGCGCCTTCTTGGCGTCCATCATGCCCGCGCCGGTCTTCTCGCGCAGGGCCTTTACGTCAGCAGCAGTGAATGCAGCCATGATGATTTCCTTCTTGGTATCTTGAATGCGGGGCACCGGGCCTGCTGGTATCAGCGGCCCGGCGCATAATTCGCTTGTGTGACGGGAGGATTGCGCTCCCGCCTCACGAATTGGGCATTAAGCCGCGGCTTCTTCCGGCGGATTTTCCATCGCGCCGACGTCTGCACCGCTGTCCTGCACGCCTTCGCCCTTGCCGGTGCGAGCCGCTTCGGCAACCGCATCGCAGTAGAGCTTGATGGCGCGGCTGGCATCGTCATTGCCCGGGATCGGGAAGGCGATGCCTTCCGGATCGACATTGGTGTCGAGCACGGCGACGACCGGGATGCCGAGAACGTTGGCCTCCTTGATGGCCAGGTCTTCCATGTTCGCATCGATCACGAACATCACGTCGGGAATGCCGCCCATGTCGCGGATGCCACCGAGGCTCATTTCGAGCTTGTCGCGCTTGCGCGTGAGGTCGAGGACTTCCTTCTTGGTCAGGCCCTGCGTGTCGCCCGAAAGACGCTCGTCGAGCGTTTTGAGGTACTTGATACGCTCGCTGATTGTCTTCCAGTTGGTGAGCATGCCGCCCAGCCAGCGGTGGTTGACGAAATGCTGGCCCGAAGCGAGTGCGGCTTCGCGGATCGCGTCCTGTGCCTGGCGCTTGGTGCCGACAAACAGCACCTTGCCGCCCGAACGGGCAGTCTGGCTGATGAAGTCGAGTGCGCGCGCGAACAGCGGCACGGACTGCGACAGGTCGATGATGTGGATGCCGTTGCGCGCGCCGAAGATATACGGCTTCATGCGCGGGTTCCAACGGTGGGTCTGGTGGCCGAAATGCGCGCCGGCCTCGATCAATTGCTGCATCGTGACGGTAGGAGCCGCCATAGTGTAATTCCTTTCCGGTTATGCCTCTGGAAAGCTGGAACCCGAATGCGGAGAAATCCCGCGGCGGGCACCGGTATGTGCGCCTTCCATGTGGATTTGCCCGCCTGATGAAACGCCCGAAATGGCCGAATCTACTGCGAACCGCGCGCCTTTAGCCGGTGAAGAGCGATAAATCCACCCTCCATTCGCCGCAAAAAAATGCGGCTTCGGCTCGAAAGGCACTTGACTAGCGAGAACAAAAAGAGAACATTGTTCTCATCGCCGGAACGTCCGGCGGGCAGTCAGGGTTTTCCACTAGTTATCCCCGGCCTGTCAACAGTGATTTGAACAGTAAGGGGCAGGAGAATTAGAGATGTTCGCATGGTTCCTAGTCGCTCTCGTCACCTTTACGGCTGTCGCCGCAATGGGCGTACTCGCCGATAGCGGACTGCGTTGGTGGTCCGCTTTCGGCCGGTTGCAGCGCGAAACAAAGCGAACGTCGGTCATTGCCGAACTCCCCGCATTTCGCGCAGGGATCGCTCAAGGCGGTGCGGCTTTCGGCCGCTTGCCCTCGCGGCCTGAAGTGGTTGTCCGCCCGGCTACGCGCGCCGCTTGAGGCGCGAATACCGCAACAGCGACAAGGGTAGCAGGGCTAGGTAACCTATCCCAATAGCGCTCAGGGTCCACCAAGGCTCGACGAGTAGCGCAGCGAAGAGCAGGCCGACGAAGGCTAGTACCCACAACCGAATGCCGCGGCGCGGACGCAGCGAAGTCCAGCTCGGGGTGGCCATGCTCGAAATCATCAACAGCGCGGTTGCCAACAGCCAGGGCGCGACGAAGGCCGGGTCGCGAAAGAAGTCTATCCCTGTCGCCGACCACACGAAGAACGGCATGAAGGCGAGTCCTGCCCCCATGGGTGCAGGCACGCCCGTCAGGAAGCCGAGCGATTTGTGCGGCTGGTCTTCGGTGTCGATCTGCGCGTTGAAGCGTGCGAGCCGAAGCGCGCAACAAATTGCCAGTGCGAGTGCGGCGAACCAGCCCCAGCGCGGTTCGGTTTGTAGCGACCAGAGATAAAGGATGATCGCAGGCGCCGTGCCGAAGCTCAGCGAATCGGCAAGGCTGTCCAGCTCCGCCCCGAAACGCGATTGCGCCTTCAGCAGGCGCGCGATCCGCCCATCCATTCCGTCTAGAATGCCTGCGATGATGATGGCCACGGCGGCGGCCGCCCATTGTTCGGAAATTGCAAACCGTATGCCGGTCAGGCCGGAGCAGAGTGCCGCTGCGGTGATCGCGTTCGGCGCCATCGCCCGCAATGACAGGCCCCGACCGGACGAACCGAGCACGGGCCGTTCGTCCTCCGCCGCCTTCGGCCCCAGCCGAGCGCGTTCCTCGGGCTGATCGGTCCCGTTGCGAGGTTCGAAATTCATTGCGACACACCTTCCAGAAGCTTGCGCGCGCCGAGGCGTGCAATAACCGTCTCACCCGCGACGACGCGCTGCCCAAGCAGCACATCCGATCCGGTACCAGCTGGCAGATAGACATCGACCCGGCTGCCGAACCGGATCAGTCCGACTCTCTGCCCGGCCCCGAGCGTATCGCCGGGCTTCACGAACGGCACGATCCGCCGCGCCACCAATCCGGCGATCTGGGTTAAGCCGACCTTGGTCCCGTCACTGCGCTCGACAAGGATGTGCTGTCGTTCGTTTTCTTCGCTCGCCTTGTCGAGACTGGCATCGGCGAAACTTCCGGGGATATAGACGACGCGTTGCACGGTACCTGCGATCGGCGTGCGGTTGATATGGACGTCGAACACCGACAGGAAGATCGAGACGCGCGTCACCGTGTCCGGTGACAATCCGCCGATACCGCTGCCATCGTCGGTGACCAGCTCGCGCGGCGGCTCGACCTCGGCAATCATGGTCACCTGACCGTCGGCCGGTGAGAGAATTGCGGAATCGTCTTGCGGAACGACGCGTTCGGGGTCCCGAAAGAAGGCGAATATGCCTGCGCTGAGAGCAAGCAGCGGCCAGCCGACGATCTCCCAGTCGAGACCGACAAGGAAAATCAGGCTCACCGCCAAAGCGATCAGGCCGTATTTGCGCCCCTCGGGATGGATCGGCGGCAGCGACCAACGGACGTCGCCGCGGCCCTGATTGTCGAGGAGGTCACCTGCCATCGGATAAGCCTACGCGCCGCATGGCGGCGTCACAAGGCGTCACGCGGCCTTACGCACGAACACGGTTCCCGCAGAGTACCCCGCTCCGAAGCTGCAGATCAGCCCCGTATCGCCCTCCGCCAGATCCTCGCTGTGGAGGTGGAAGGCGATGATCGACCCGGCGCTCGAGGTATTGCCATAAGTGTCGAGCACGGTCGGGCTCTCGTCGGCGTCGGCTTCGTGGCCCAGCACGCGTTGGGCGATCAGCCGGTTCATGCCTGCATTAGCTTGGTGCAGCCACAGGCGGCGCAAGCCCTGCGGATCGATGCCGAGCCGATCCGACTCGCTCACGATCATTTCGGCTACCATTGGCACCACTTCCCTGAACACCTTGCGGCCTTCCTGAACGAAGAGCTTGTCCGTCTTACCCATGCCTTCGGGCGAAGCCCGGTTGAGGAAGCCGAAATTGTTGCGGATGTTGTTCGAGAAGACCGTCTTCAGCTTGGTGCCGAGAATATCCCAATGCTCCGAAGGAGCGATTGCCGCGCCCTCGACCAGCACGGCCGTCGCCACGTCTCCGAAAATGAAATGGCTGTCGCGGTCGCGCCAGTTCAAATGGCCGCTCGTAATTTCCGGACTGACGACGAGCACGCTCTTCGCATTGCCGGCCCGGATATAATCTGCCGCGGTCTGGATGCCGAAGGTAGCCGAGGAGCATGCGACGTTCATGTCGAACCCGAATCCATCGATTCCCAGCGCCTGCTGGATTTCGATCGCCATGGCCGGATAGGGCCGCTCCATATTGGAGGCCGCGCACAACACGGCGTCGACATCAGCGGCATCGCGCCCCGCTCGTTCGAGCGCCTGGCGGCATGCTGCCACACCGATTTCGGCCATCTGCGACAGCTCGTCATTGCCGCGCTCTTCCAAGCGAGGCTCCATGATCGCGGGGTCGAGGATCGGCGCTTTCGACAAGACGTGGCGCGCCTTGATCCCGCTCGCCTTCTCGATGAATTCGACCGAACTCGGTTGCAGCGCATCGACCTCGCCAGCAGCGATGGCGTCGCTGTTCTGGGCGTTGAATCGCTCGACGAAAGCGTTGAAGCTTGCGACCAGTTCTTCGTTGCTGATGCTCTGCTCGGGAGTAAACAGGCCGGTGGCGGAAATGACGGGGCGACCTGTCATCGATGTCTGTTGTGTCATGGCGCGAGGGATTAGGCCGACCGGCGGCCTTGGGCAAGCCACCCGAATTGTTCTGCGCTGAGGCTACTCGTCTTCGGCCTCGAGCACGGCCGCCATGGGGGTCGTGCGCGGGAGGCTCTGGAAAGCTTGCTGCTCCGCGGAAGGCACTGGCGCGCTGCGTGCCATGCGCCAGAAGCCGTAAAGGGCACCGATCAAGGCGAGCACTCCGATCACGACGAACAGGCCGGATGGCCCCATGATGCTCATTCCGGTTGAGCCGACGATCGGCCCGGTCATCGCCCCCGCCGAGTACGTGAGCACGAGGCCTCCGCTTGCCCCCACCCGCTCGTCTTCGCCCAGATGGTCGTTCGAATGGGCGACGCAAAGCGGATAGAGCGCGAAGGCGAACCCGCCGAAGAGCGCACCGGTGGCAATGATCCCGAACGCGGACAACGGGGCGAACGCCAGGAATGCGCAGATCGCCGCAACGGCTGCCAAACATGCAATAATCACACGTCGGCGATCGAAGCGGTCGGACAACTGGCCGAGCGGATATTGCAGGGCCACGCCGCCCGCGATCACCATCGAGGTGAACAGCGCGACTTGCGACAGGCCAAGGCCCGTCCTTTGCACATAGACGGCACCCAGCGCGTAGAAGGCCCCGAGTATGGCCCCCGTGACTAGCGTGCCGACCATCCCCAGCGGAGAAGCTGAAAACAGGCGTTTAATGGAGAAGGATACCACCCGTTCGATCCGCGGCTGCTCCATCTGGGTGAGCAGGACGGGGAGCAATGCGATCGAAAGAAGGATCGCAGACAGCATGAAGGGCAAGTCGGGCGAAATCTCCGCGGTGTTTAGCAGGAACTGTCCGACCGCCTGCCCCAGGTAAAGAGCGATCATGTATGCGGCGAGGATACCGCTGCGATTGTGCGGCTGCGCCTGCTGATTGAGCCAGCTTTCGAGACAGACGAAAACGCCCGCCATCGCAAACCCGTCGATGAGACGCAGGCCGATCCAGAGTGCCGGCAGATCGAGTATCGCATAAGCGAGGCTGCTGGCGGAGAACACGGTGACGAATGCGGCGAACGCCCGGATGTGGCCTATGCGCGAAATAAGGGCCGCGACCCTGACAGAGCCCACTGTCAGCCCGGCGAAATAGGCTGTCGCCACTAGACCGATGAGCAGAGAACTCGCGCCGCCCTGTTCCAGACGGATGGCAATCAGGGTCGACAGGAAACCGCTCCCCGCCATAAGGATGAAGATTGCCGCGAGGATCGTGCGGACCGAGATGGCGGACGCTATCATTCTCGCGCCCTTAGCACCGCGATCTTGCCGCGCAATCTTTGTGGCTCGGCGGCAATGGACACGGGCGCTTGGACCCCATACCCATGCGACCATGGACCAGATCGACATCGCCGACTTTCTCAAGGTCGATATCCGCAGCGGGACGGTGATCCGCGCCGAGCCTTTTCCCGAGGCGCGCAAGCCCGCGATCAAGCTGTGGATCGACTTCGGCGCCGAGATTGGCGAGCGGAAGACCTCCGCGCAAATCGCCGAGCTATATGATCCGGCTACGTTGCCCGGCCGCAAGGTCATGGCGGTGGTCAATTTTCCGCCGCGCCAGATCGGGCCGTTCATGTCGGAAGTACTGGTGCTGGGCTTCCCGGATGCCGAGGGACGGATCGTCCTCGTCTCGCCGGGGGAGACTGTGCCTAACGGCGCGCGAATGAGCTAGGTCGCGAGCGGACCGAGCGCGTCTCTCAGGTTGCCGAGCCACGGCTCATACGGCTTCCACGCGCCCTGCCCCTTGCGGTTGATCGGCTGACGCACCTGCTCGCTGCTCGCGGTTCTTACGGCGCGGTCGGTCTTGTGGAAGTCCAGGCAGGCGTCTTCGAACTCGAGCCCGCAATGATCGAGCATGCGCCGGACTTGGCCATCCAGATCGTCGAGGACATCCTCATGCCGGACGCGCAGAACCTTGCCCGGAAGAACCGCATCCCAGTGGTCCATCAGGTCGACGTAATCCGCATAATAGCGGCCCACCTCTGCCAGCCCGTAAGTGAACTCCTGCCCCTCTGCGAAGAGCTGCTTGAACCCGGAGAAACAGCAATCCATCGGGTCGCGGCGCGCGTCGATGATCTTCGCGTTCGGCAGGATCAGGTGGATCAACCCGATGTGCCGGAAATTGTTCGGCATCTTGTCGATGAAGAAGGGTGCACCCTGCCGGTGGATGCGGGTATCCTCGATGAACTGCCGGCCGAACTTCGACAGCTGCCCGTCGGATAGTTCATGCAGTACTTCGGGGTAGCGCGACTGGCCTGCCTTGCGGCCACGCAGACGGTGGGCAAGTGCAAGGATGTTCGGCAGTTCCAGCGTACCGTCCACCTGGCTGTGGCTGGCAAGAATTTGTTCGAGCAGCGTCGATCCGGCACGCGGCAGGCCCAGGATGAAGATCGGGTCGGGTGACGGATCGCCTGCGCCCTCAAGCTTGGCGAACAATTCTCGGGTGCAGACCTCTTTCTGCAGGGCAAGTTCCTGCGACATGGCATCTGGGCTGTAGCGGGTCTGGGCGCGCTTCAGTGCATTGCCAGTTTCGTAGAAGCCGAAGCTGTCGCCGTACCCCTTGCGGTCCTCAAGAGCCTTGCCGAGCGCGAAGCTCAGGTGAACGCGGTCCATGAAGGCCAGGTCTTCGCGCGTGGCTCGCTCGCGCATCACTACGATTTCGTCGTCGGTGAAGCTATAGGTCTTGAGGTTGGCGAGCGCGTACCATGCATCGCCGTGATCGGGCTTCGCAGCGACGGCAGCGCGGTAGCTCGCCACTGCTTCCTCCTGCGCACCCGTGGTCTTCAGCGCGTGTCCCTTGCTCGTCAGCGTGGCGATATCTCCGGGTAGCCGATCGAGCACCGCATCGAAGAGTTCGAACGCGCGGTCGTAATCGCCTGTCTGCATGCTTTCGATAGCCAGATGCGACTGGAACAGCGGATTAGCCCGATCGCGCGCATGAAGTGCTTCCGCTTCCTCGCGCGCGCGGTCGAACTTCTGGCGTCGCCGCAGCACATCGATATAGTCGAGGTGGACCTGAATATTGTCCGGCTCGAAGGCCCGCGCGCTTTCCAGCAGGAACTCCGCATCGTCCAGTATGCCCAGCTTGATGCCGATCTGGGCGAGCAGGCGCATGCCTTCGACATTACGCGGATTGGCGCGCAGGAAATGTCGGCAGATTTCTTCGGCGCGAAGAATGCGCCTTTCGTGCAGGTGATGGGTGACCGCAACGAGTTCGCGCGGGAGCGCCGCAATTCTGCGAACTTGCGCCTGCGCCACTTGCGCCTCCGCGCCGTTACCACGCGCCGTCTCGATCGCCGCCAACGCACGCCAGCTGGCATCCAGCGCGGGGTTGAAGCGGGTGGCTCTGGCGTAGGCCGCAATGGCGCGACCCGTGTCACCTTGTGCGCGCGCCAGATGGCCCGTCTCCTGCCACGCACCTCCGTATTCGGGCATGGCGGCGTGGAGCCGCGCAAGATGCGCTTCGGTCTGCTCGAATCGTTCAAGATACCGCGCAGCTACTGCGACGATGTAGAGCGCCTCGCCATCGCCAGCATCGGTTTGCAACAAATCTTCGGCACTCTGACCACGCGCAAAGTCTCCCGCCTGCAACGCCTTTTGCGCTGAACCCAGTTGCTCTTCCCGTGACGCCATCCCTCGCCCCTATCAAAGCGAACGGCGGAGGCGAAGCCTTGCTTCACCCCCGCCGCCCTGATTTCGCGTTCGCGATCGATCAGTAGTCGTAGGAGACCCTGAGGCCGACCGTCAGCGGACGGTTGGTGGCGATCCGCGCACGGTCGTTGACGAAGTTACCCGAGATCTGCGCACGCTCGTCGAACAGGTTTTCGCCGAACAGCTCGAACTTCCAATTCGCCGAGGTGATACCCGCGGCCAGATCGAACAGCGTGTAGCCGTCGAGCTTGAGCTTGTTGATTTCGATCACATCGGTGAACTTCGAAGCCGAATGGGTGACCTGCGGCTGGATGTAGGCACCCAGCGTATCGTTGAGGTCCCATTCGTAGCGTACGCGGATATTGCCCTGGAAGGACGGAGCGAACGCCAGATCGGAGCCCTCGACGACATCGTCGGTCGGGATCAGCACGTCGGTGATCTCGGTGTCGAGGATCGAGAATGCACCCGCGACCGTCAGGCCCGGAGCCGAATAAGGCGCGACGGTGAAGTCCGCTTCCAGCCCCTTGATCTCCGCATCCGCTGCATTGGCCGAGAAGAACAGGTTCGTGATCGACGGATCGAGAATCGTCGTCTGCAACCGGCTGATATCGACGCAGAAGGCGCTGCCGTTGAATCGGAACTGACCATCCAGCAGGTCCATCTTCCATCCGAGCTCGTAGTTTTTCACTTCGTCGCTTTCGAGCTCGAACGGGACGGTGAAACCCGCGCCGTTGGTCGCGCCGCCCGGACGATTCAGCAATCCAGGGCGGAAGCCTTCCGAATAGATCGCGTAGAACAGCAGGTCTTCGGTCGGGGTCAGCGTCAGCGTGCCCTTGTAGATGAACCCATCGGTCGAGGCCGTGTCCGGTGCGCGCACCGCGTTGAACACCTGCTGTGCCTGAGAAGCGCTCAGACCGGCGCCCTGAATATCCTGCAGGCTGTCGTCCAGTGTGAAGGTCTGGCGCAGGTCCGCGTTGCACGAGCCGATGAAGGTGTAACTACCGTCGCCATCGTACAGATCGTTCAGATCCGTACCGAAAGCATTCGCATCCTCGGCCGCGCCGCTATTGCAGAAACTGCCGTTGGCGCTGCCTTCGAAATCCACTTCGATGTCGTAATAGCGCGCGCCCAGCGTGACTGTCAGCAGGTCAGGCAGGATGTCGAACGCTGCTTCGCCGAAGATGCCGAACTGTTCGTCCGTGCAGCGAATATCGCTGCGGAAGATCGTGTCGGCGGGGAACGGCCCGGGCTGGCTGGTATAGCCTTCCTGCGGGAAGTTCGGAGCGAAGGGACCGAAGGGCTGTGCTGCGACATTCCCGGGATAGTTAAAGTCGTTCCGTTCCTTCAGCTCGAGGTTGGAATAGAACCCGCCCGCGGTGACGCGCCAGCGGTTTTCAGCCGACGTGCTGAAGCGAAGTTCCTGCGTGAACACGGTCGTCTCGCTGTCCGACGTCACGTAGAGGTTCGGTGCCTGGCAGGTGCCGCTGGGATCTGCCGCGCCGGGATAGCTCACCGAGCCGTCGCAAATGTAATACGGCAGGTACTGACCGACGAAGAGGTAGTCGGTGTAATCGACCCGCTGCTCCGTCTCGCGATCGGTGTAGGCGCCGGTGTAGACGATATCGAGCATCGCGAGGCGACCTTCGACCGTCCAGCTGGTGTTCGAAAAATCGTCTTCGAGCCGGTCTTCCTCGTAACGCTGGATTTCGAGGTCGTCCAAACCGCCGAGTTCGGGATCGGCGAAGAACACGCCGCCGCTCTCGATGCTCTGCCGCGAATGGGCGACCGTCACGCGCCAGTCGGGCGTGATTTCCCAGAGCGCGGTGGCTCGGAAGCCGGAATATTGCGTGTCGTTGAAATCTTCCTCGACGAGGCTGACATTGTCGGCATCGAGGAAAGTGACATCGCTCAAATCGGCGGTCGACTGGAAGCCGGCGCGCAGCGGCCTAACCGGCACGCCGTCGAACGGACGGTGTCGGCCGGGCGGAAGCGCGCACTGTCGCGCAGGTTCTGCGTGCCCTGCACATTGTCGATGTAGCCTCCTTGGTCGTCGAGGTAGAAGACGCCGCGAAGGCCGAAGGTGTCGGTTACCGGCACGTTCAGCATGGCTTCCGCCTTGTAGCTGGTCTCGGCGCTCTTGGTGAAGGACACGCCGGCGCTCGCCCCGGCGTCGAATCCGCCAAGGTCGGGCTTGTTGGTGATCAGGCGGACGACGCCTGCCTGCGAACTTGCGCCGAACAGCGTGCCCTGCGGACCCGAGAGCACTTCGATGCGCTCGAGGTCGGCGGCATACACGTCGAGGTTGCGGCCAGGCTGCGCCAGCGGCTGCTCGTCGTGATAGAGCGCGACATTCGGCGCAAGGCCGGCGACACCCGCCGTGGTCAGGTTCGGCGTGGTGGATGCAAGACCGCGGATGTAGATCGTGCTCTGACCCGGGCCGCTACCGCCGGCGGTGACTGTCGGCAGCTGGTCGAGATAGTCCTCGAACGTGTCGATGTTGAGCTCTTCGAGGCCGTCTTCGCCCAGTGCCTAGACAGATACGGGCACGTCCTGCAGATCCTCGCTGCGCTTCTGCGCGGTCACGACGATCACGTCGACGCCGCCGCGGCGTTCCTGCGCTGCGGGCGCAGCATCCTGCGCCATCGCGGGAGTTGCAAGTGCCACAGCCAGCGCACCAGCCGATGCGCCGCTAACAAACTTCTTCATGGTGGATAGCCCCTAGCCAACTATATTCAGAGACAGCGACGCGGCAGCTGAGGCGGCATCGCATGAGAATAGTCCCGCTTTCGGAAAATCAACGAAAGCGATGGGGGGCGATAGCAATCGAAAATTGCTCAGGCCACCGGCGCCGGGGAGAATTGCGGAATACAATCCAGCCTGTTGCAATGAGTCCACACACCAAAAATTTAATCGAATAATTTTCAATTCCGTGTGACTAATTTAAATTACGGCGCGAGCTTATCTTTGGGTAATCTTCTTCTCTCAAAACGCTTTCAAAAATAAAACTTGAGTATCGAAATTTTTCACTTCGAATGGGTGAAGGCTAGCTCGGCTCGAGACTGTTTTCCTACCCTCCTCGGGCGAGATCAGCGCAACCTTCCGCAGTTGTCGGTACGCCATGACGCTTCCGGACCAGATCGAATGCGATCGCCTTGAGGATTGCGACGGCCATCAGCGCCACTACGAACGAGAATGGCAGCGCGCCGATGACCATGGTAATGCGGATCGCGTCGATCCCGCCAAGGATCAACATGCTGCCGACCACGAACGCCAACGCCCCGCCCCAGAACAGGATGTGGTGGCGCCGCTCCCCGTCGGTTTCGCCTGCCCCGTTAATCGTGTTGACGATCAGGATGGCGCTGTCGGCAGACGTGATGAGATAGGTCATCAGCAGGATCACGACGAGGCCCGAAACCAGGCTGGCGACGGCCGGGTCCAGCAGCACGGCAAAAGTCGCGTAGAGCTGGTCGGATATGCCGGTCTCGACGATGGTCCCGCCTGCGACGCCGCTCAGCTCCAGGCCGATAGCCGTCCCACCGACGATGGCCATCCAGACGAAACACATCAGCGACGGCACAAGGACCACGCCGAAGACGTATTCGCGCACCGTGCGCCCGCGCGAGATACGCGCAATGAACATACCGACGAAAGGCGCGAAAGCGATCCACCAAGCCCAGTAGAATACCGACCAGTCGAGCTGCCATTGCAGCAGCGCCTGCGCCGTCTCGCCCTCGATATCCGGGAACAACCGTAGCGAATTGGGCACGAGGGTGACGAAATAGTCCCACAGCGCGGTCCCCAGCAGGCGCAGCCCGTAAAGGCCCGACCCGACGATGGCGAACAGCGCCAGCAAAGCGAAAGAGAGGCCCATATTCAGGTTGGAGAGCCACTTGATGCCCTTACCCACGCCAGAAAGCGCGCTGAGCGTCGAGGCGCCGACCAGCAGCACCAGCGCCAGTACGATGGCGATAACCGACGACGTGCCGTCTTCCGCCAGCAGCCAGTCCCCCAGACCAAGCCGCGCCAGCCCGGCGATGAACTGCTCGACGCCGAACCCCATGGTCACGGCCACGCCGAGGATCGTGGCCACGACTGCGACGATATCGACCAGATGACCGGAGAAACCGGACAGGACGCGCCCGAACAACGGCGCAAGGGCGGACCGAATGGTCAGCGGCAGGCCCCGCCGATAGGCCACATAGCCGATCGCCAGTCCAACCAGCGCGTAAGTGCCCCAAGCGGCGAGTCCCCAGTGGAGAAAGGTGTAGATGTAGGCCGGCCGAACGGCCTCCTGCGACAGCGGCTCGATCGTCCCGCGGATAATGTCGGGATTGTTGGTGAAATGCGCCAGCGGCTCGCCTGTCGAATAGGTCAGCATGCCGATGCCGATTCCCGCGCCGAACAGCATCGCGAACCACGAGAAGCGCCCGAACTCGGGCTTCTCGTCCGGGGCGCCGATGCGCAGGCGGCCCGACTGCGGGATGACCGCCACTATGAAGCATGCGAACATCAGGAAGGCCACAAGATAGACGTACCAGCCGGCGAAGGAACGGATGATCGTGGAATTGGCCGCCGTCAGCGTCTCGTTCGCGCTGACCGGGAAGAAGATCGCCCACATGATGATGAGCGAGACGATGATCTTGGAAGGGATCGTCACCGCCCGGCTGAACCCGTCGTAAAACCCGCGGTCGGCAGTCCTGATTGGGAGATCGACCAGCGGCGGATCGATCGGTGCGTCGTTGGTGCGGCTCATATGCGGAATCGTGCTCGCTTTCCTGGCGCCCATGCGTTCATGCTGTCGGCTGATGCGTAGGGAGAGCCCCCCGCGGTTCGCTGGCCAGCATAGGAAAAGGGCCGCGGAATGCAAATCGCGCTGCCGGATTTCTGCGGTTGTGGATGTGAAGCGAGGTGGTGGACAGGGCTTGATTAGAACCGCTCCACTAAGCATTGATTTTTATTGATTGTTTTCCAAGCGACTGGAATTCCGCCCACAAAATCACCCACAAAACTTGCGCGTTACCAGCCAGCTGCCGCTTCCGGGATTGGGGAGATCGACGTCTATTTTTCTCTATTTTAGCAATCGCGCATTCCACACACGCGCGGGCGAGAAGCTGTATAAACGTTGACGGCATCGGTTGCCTTCAGTTTTCAGCTTGCGCGAAAATCTAGACAGGCTGCTTTGTGGGTCGACCTGTCGCCTTGCGAGTGTCCGATTTTGGGGTGGAAAGCGGACATCAGGCTCCGCGTTCATAAGCATCGAGCGTGAACACGGCCACTGTGCCTAAAAACCACGGCACTGCGTACGCGAATAAGGTGGGCCAAGAGATGCCGAAAGCGACGACAACTATGATGGCTGCCAAGAAGGGAATCGCACTCAAGGTCCTCGCGAGTGTTGATACCTGTTTCGCTACTACGAAGATCCGTCCCGTCTGGATAAGGGCTTCGAGCACTCCGGCGATGGCTCCCCCGACAACCGCAATTGCGAGATAGCCTGTCCGCTCTGCCAATAGGAATGAGCCAGCGTACAAAGACAACAGGATGACAAGACGGGCTAGGTAGATCACGCCTGTCGAGAGGATTGCTTTAGGATCATTGAGCGTGGTTATTGCCTAGATGCGATGTCCGCAATCGGGTCGTTTGCAGACAGTCCGATTTTAGGTCGCGAAGCGTGAAAGCAGCCTGTCGGCTTTTGCCGAGCGCGCAGCCAGGTGCGATCGTCTGATTATGGGTGGAAAACGGACAAAGCCAGAGGGTTTAATTGTCATCGGTAGCCAAGCGTTTCATAGTCGCTTGGTGAAAGCTATCTTCTTACTACCTGCGCTGACGCTACTTCTCGGTTGCGAGCAACCTGAGCCTGCTATTTCGGATGATGAATTTATCGCGTTCCGGGAATCTCATCCTGGCATGGTCCAAGCCTGTCTAGACGAGGTTCGCTTTGGTGGTTTCATTGAGTGGCGCCCTAATGACCCTGACTGCTATGAGATGCTCCCAGCCCAGCGGTGGAATGGGCTTTGGGAACATGGCTGGGAATGGACTAACTTCTGTCCTGAACCAGCAATTACTTGCGACTGGATGGCTAAGCGCGGCATTTGGCTTGAGTTTGCGGAAAACATTGAGATGGATGACAACCTACCTGATGGTATCCATCGCATCGAGTTTGTCGGCAGACGAACCAAGGTGCCTGGAAACTTTGGCCACACCGCAAGCTACAATCACCTCATGATCGTTGACCAGATTATCTCGCTCGAACCCGTCAACGTCCAACGATAACCCATATCCTTAGCTGGCGCATTTGAACGTCCGTTTTCGGGTCGTTTGTTGACCGTCTGCAAATTGCTGAGGATTGGCAAAATCTGACTCCGTTAAGAGCTGGCTTCGCATACCTCCCTATCTACGCGCACGCGCGTAAAGGTGCCGAAAAACTCTTTCGCGGTTCCACGAAAGAAAGCCGCTGGCAGTCAACATTGTGACGTTTCCCCAAGGTTGCGGCTTGTCCCACACCGCTTACCGATAACGCGACCCCCATGTTCGTGCGCGATGCCAAGCCTCGCCGCCGTATCGGGTTGAGCGCCCTTAAGCACGTAGGCAAGCACGGCTGATAGATTGGCGTCGTAAAGCTTCCCATCATCCCCGCCATACCCGGTTATCTTCCGGCACTGGATCGCGCCCGCGCGATACGCTTTGCAAGTGCACCGCTCGACCCATCGCCTCGATCGCGCGCCGCTCATTTTTTTGGCCTCCGGGATGTGGGCCAGGATGTGAACATGGGAGCCTTTCCCGTCCCCGTTCTCGCGCACCCAAATGTATGCGACCTGCCCGCCGCCCCATTCGCGCAGGTATTTGAGAAAAGCCGTAGTCGCGGGCATCGCCGCCCCATCGGTAAGGCCAGCCGCCTCCCAATGGATCGTGATATGGCGGTTGAGCGGTTTCCCCATCGCGGATGCCCTTCGCACGGAGCGTATCAGGTTTTCCGCTTGCTTGTGGGTCAAGCCGTCGCTCGTGCGGCTGGCGGAATTGCGGGCACCGCCATGCCTGTAGCGGGATGCGGAGAGCGAGGAAGGCGCGCACCCTACAGGTATAGGTAAATTAGCATGGAGCGTGCCAGCCGGACCGTTTGTCGAGCAAGCCGCCGTTATCGCGTGGTTTTCTATCGGGTCGGGAGATTCCGGGTCGCTTGTGCGAGGTGCGCCCGCCGAGTCCTGTAAATCCGCCGTGTTTTGCGGACGTTGGATAGCTAGCTTGCCTCGCATCGGCATCAACCAATCTTGTTTTTCAAGTGAACGCCAGCGGGAACGAAGCGGGGACGCGCCATTAATGCCCGCCCCCGCTGTTATTGCCTGTATTATCAGGCAGGCTTTCCGCTCCCGGCGTCGTTTGCCAGCGCCGCCTGCAATGCCTCGATTAGCTCCGGCACCCGGTCGAGCGGGATCGTGAAGCCGCCGCCATAGCGTTGCGCGCAGGGGCGAAGTTCGCCGCTGGCCTTGTCATGATACCAAGGCCACACGTTCAGGCGGGGCTTCCCGTTCCATTCGGTCGATTGAAGCCGCCAAACGTGATTGCGATGCTCTTGCTCGAAAAGCGTCATGGCAATGCCTCCGTGACGCTCTCTAGGGCACGCGTGGCGCGTCGGCCATGGGGCTGGCCTGTTGCCCCTTGAACGCCCGGCCTCGCCTCACAAGACACTGTGGCGGCTACGCGTGGGCCGCTATCGGCCACGTTCCGCATAGTTGCCAGCGCCGCCTCTTGCGGAAGCGAGCGCCAGCCGGGCGGAAGCGTGGCAATGTCCCGGCTGGTTAGCCATGGCGGAGCATTGCGGGACAGGGGGCGCGCTCGCCAGAGCGGGCAATCCGTTGCCGAACAACAGGCGATTAGCTCCCGCCAGTTCACCCCGGCATCGGCGGCACCACATTCGCGGCACATGGCATCAATCGCCCCGCGCAATGACAGCGGCTTCAAAGGCCACCCCCTTCCAGGACAGCCGGGAGAGGATCGCCAAGGTGAAGCGCAATCAGGCAGGGAATCGTTTGCCGATGTGCGGCTGGCGCGGTATGTGGGGTTGTCAGGTTACAAGCTTCGACAACCCCCGCCTCGCTTTCGACTGCAATCGAAAGCGGGGCTTTTTCTATGGCCTCCGGCCCACAGGTTCGGCCCGCCATATCATGCGGCCTCGCCCATGTTGGCGCGCTCGACCAAGCGATTGATGCTGGCCACCTTGACCAGCCGCCGCGTGCCAATGGTGACGGTTTCAAGTTGGCAGTCGGATATCAGCTCGTAAGCTTTCGTTTTGCCAATTCCCAAGCTTCGCGCAGCGTCGGCAACGCTACACAGAACGACAGCTAAGTCAGCCATGTTGTATTTCCCTCGGTTCCGTGCCGCACCGTGCGAGCACTTTGGAACACAAGCGGAACAATACTGCCGTGGCGACTCGCACGAAAGAGGGTAGGCGGTGATTTTAAGTTATCCACACCCTTGCGCGCTTAAGCATATGAAATTCTTCATCTTTTGTTGCCACTTGTGCACAGGCAATTTCCAAGGCGAGGTCGATTGTCGGGCGTCCATTGAGTCGATTCGGCTGACTACTCGCCCTTCGCAAAAGCGATTATGGGCGCCGGATCGCGCTCCCAATCCCGCAATGCCTTCGCGCCATACGCGCAAAGTTTCCCTGCTATGTGCGGCGACATGGCGAAGCGGAGCGTCTCATCTCCGCTTTGCAATGACAGCATGAAAACGCCCCCTGTCCCCTCGAATTGCTCAATCCGCTCGACCCACAGCCGCGCCCGGCTCACTTTGCCGCCCCGCCTGCCGCCGGAAAGGCAATGACCTTTCCGCCTGCCTCACTCGCGCAATAGGCACCCCAAGCTTCCATCAGGCCGCGCCGCTTTTCCAAGTGGGTTGTCTTGCGATAGGCCGCTTGCGTGGCGTCCGGCGTCTTGTGGGCCAGCGCCGCCTCGACCACGGCATTAGCGAAGCTCGTCTTGTCCGCCGCCCAATCGGTAAAGGTCGAGCGGAAGCCGTGCACGTGGAACGGCTCGCCCGCATCGCGCAACACCTTGAGCAATGTCATATCGGACATTGCCTTGCCGCTCACCCCGGGAAAGACGATTTCCGTCCCCGCCAGCTTCAAGGCGGCTGCCTTGCGTAGCACAGCCATTGCCGCCTCACTCAGCGGGACGATATGCGCCTTGCCCCGCTTCATGTGCCCGGCTGGCACCGTCCAAAGCTTTTCCTCAAGGTCGAATTCGTCCCAAGTCGCCAATCGAACCTCTTGGCTTCGCGCCGCCGTGAGCGCGACAAACTCAAGAGCCAGCCGCCCGAATGAAGGCTTCGCGCGAAGGTCTGTCATGAACGCGGGGATCGCCTTGTATGGCATGGCCTTGCGATGCTGGCGCTCGCCCGTTTGCTTCGGCAATCCGTTCCCGGCCTTAAGGCTTCCCGTGGTGGACGGAGCTTCGCTTACCCGCCAACCCCTTGCGTGAGCGAAGTTCAGGACAGTGCAAATGCGATGGCGGACCCGCCTGCCTGTTTCTGGGTATGCCTGCCAGATAGGGGCGAGCGCGGCGATGATATCCGCTGCCGCGATATCACCCGCCGGGCGGTTGCCGAATTTCGGAAAAGCGTGACGCTCTAGGCTCGATAGCCATTGCACGGCATAGGCGTTGCTCTTCCAGCCGCCCTTGTTCTCGCCATAGTATCGTTCGGCGGCTTCGCGGAATGTTACCGCCTCCGCCTTTTTGGCGCGGCGCTCCGCGACAATATCGCGCCCCTCGACCTTCACCGCCCGGCGAACATTGACCGCCGCGCTCCGCGCCTCCGCCAATCCCACAAGCTTTGCGCTGCCAAGCGAGATATCGCTCCGCTTCCCGTCGCGTTGGACCCGCAAGGTCCAGGAAGCTCCGCCCCGCTTATCAACCCTCAGGAACAAGCCGTCGCCGTCCTGATAGGTGCCCGGCTTGCCCAGTGCCGCCTTAACCGCCGTTGCCGAAAGCTTGCCCATTGCCCTGCCCTTTCCGCCGCTTGCAAAAAGTGTGGGAGGATATCGGCCTATGTGCCTAGCGCCGGGAAGGTCCACCACACTTTGCCCCCACACTTTAGCGAGGTTTCAGGCGGCTGGCAATGAACGCGGACGGAGGCCAGCGGGCGGATTATTCGCAGAAAACCGTGGCTTTCGGCGGTATGGGGTGAACGCTGGCGAAGGGGCCGGTGGTGGACAGGGCTGGATTCGAACCAGCGTACGCTTGCGCGGGCAGATTTACAGTCTGCTGCCTTTAACCACTCGGCCACCTGTCCACACGGGCTCGCTCAGTCTCTATCGAGAGAGAAATGCTGGGGAAGCCGCATGGCTCCCCGGCCGAGAGGCGCCCCTTTGGCGAAGCCGCGCTTGCCTGTCAATGCCCTCGCTGGCAGGAGCCGCAGCCAGTGCTTCACACAGGACGGACATGATGGCCAAAGGCGAACGGAAAAGGGCCCTGCGCGGGCGGGCAGGCAGGATGAAGGGCGGGCGCGGCAGTGGCCGGGCCAGCACCGGGCATGTGCGCCTGTGGGGTCGCCATGCGGTCGAAGCCGCATTGAAGAACCCGGACCGGGTGCACCGCAAGCTGTGGGCCACGCGTGAGGGAATCGAGACCCTCGACGGCGAGCTGCCCGCGGATTTCCCGGTCGAATATGCCGATGTCTCGGACCTGGCGCGGCTTGTGGCCAAGGATGCCCCGCATCAGGGCCTGGTGCTCGAATGCGCGGCGCTGGAGGATGTCCATCTCGACGAAGTCCTCGGCGCCGAAGCGAATGCTCCGCTGGTCTTCCTCGACCAGGTGACCGATCCGCACAACGTCGGTGCGATCATGCGCTCGGCGGCCGCTTTTGGTGCTGCAGCGATCGTCACCCAGGATCGCCACGCTCCGCCGGAAGGCGGTGTAGTTGCCAAGTCCGCCTCGGGTACGCTCGAAACCGTGCCATGGGTTCGCGTGGTAAATCTCGCTCGCGCGCTCGAGCAGGCGGCCGATGCGGGGTACTGGCGGATCGGGCTAACCGGAGCGGCGGACGCCACACTGGCCGAAGCTTTGCCGACAAGGCCGGTGGCGCTGGTCCTCGGCGCGGAGGGTCCGGGCATGCGCCATAATATAGAGGGGCATTGCGACGCGCTGGCTCGCCTCCCGATCGGCGATGCAGTCGAAAGCCTCAACGTCTCGAACGCCGCCGCGATCGCGCTTTATGCGATCGCTACGCGGCAACCCTAGACCAATACAAAAACGCCGCGCCCTTTGAGAGGCGCGGCGTAATTTGCATCTCCGGCCGCTGCCGAGGCGTTGGCAGGTCCGGACAGATCTTGGATCGTCTAGTTGACCGCGTCCTTGAGGCCCTTGCCGGCCTTGAACTTCGGCTGGTTCGATGCCTTGATGGTCATCGGTTCGCCGGTGCGGGGATTGCGGCCGGTCGAAGCCTTGCGCTTGGCAACCGAAAAGGTGCCGAAGCCGACGAGGCGAACTTCGTCGCCGCTCGACAGTGCCTTGGTAATCGAATCGAAAACGCCTTCGACGGCGCTCGATGCATCGCTCTTGGAAAGGCCGCTCGCATCGGCAACCGCGCTGATCAGGTCGTTCTTGTTCATTCTGGGAACCCCCTCAATATACTTTTGAAAACTGTTCGGTGAATCGCCTCTCCGAAGGCGCACGAATTGAGAGAGTTTTCTGGGCTCTGTCAAAGGCAAATATGGCCAAAATGCGCGATTTTCGGGGCGAAATTCACCGCGAACACGGTTAAAGGCGCATTCACCGCTCGCAGCGGTGACGCAGTCCTGATTTGCAACTCAAAATGATCGCACTCGGAACCGACGAGTCGCTGCGACGCAATATATCTTTTGTTAGTGTGCTGTCGCGGAAGGGCCGCCGTTCTGACCATGGTCGGGCTGGCTGGCGAGATCGTCGGCTTCGGACCATTCGATCGGCTCGGGCAGCTCGCAAAGAGCGTGTGCAAGGACCTCGTCGACATGGCTCACCGGAACGATCTCGAGACCTTCCTTCACATTATCGGGAATTTCCGCGAGGTCCTTCACATTCTCTTCCGGAATCAACACTTTCTTGATCCCGCCGCGGAGTGCTGCGAGCAGCTTCTCCTTGAGGCCACCGATGGCGAGCACCCGACCGCGCAGCGTGACCTCGCCCGTCATCGCGACATCCGCGCGCACGGGAATGCCCGACAGCGTCGAGACGATTGAGGTGACCATGCCGACACCGGCGCTTGGCCCGTCCTTCGGCACCGCGCCTTCGGGCAAGTGGATGTGGATGTTGCGGCGCTGGAACAGGCTCGGGCGGATGCCGTAATGCGGCGCCCTTGCCTTCACGAAACTGAAGGCTGCAGCAACGCTCTCGTTCATCACGTCACCCAGCTTGCCGGTCGTCTTGACCTCGCCCTTGCCCGGCGTGGTGACGCTCTCGATGGTCAGCAGCTCGCCGCCGACTTCGGTCCACGCCAGACCGGTGACGGCGCCGACCTGCGGCTCGTCTTCGCTCATGCCGTGTTTGAACTTGCGCACCCCGGCGAAGTCGCTGAGATTGTCCGGCGTGATCGTGACGCTGTTCGCCTTGCCTTCGAGGATCTTACGCAGGCTTTTGCGGGCCAGCCGCGCCAATTCGCGTTCGAGCGTGCGAACGCCGGCCTCGCGGGTGTAATAGCGGATGAGATCGCGCAGGCCGTCTTCGGTCAGCTCGAACTCGTCATCCTTGAGCCCGTGGTCCTTGATCTGCTTGGGCAGGAGGTGGCGCATGGCGATCTCCACCTTCTCATCCTCGGTGTAGCCCTCCAGCCGGATGATCTCCATCCGGTCGAGCAGCGGCTGCGGCAGATTCAGGCTGTTCGCCGTGGTCACGAACATGATGTCCGACAGGTCCAGATCGAGCTCCAGATAGTGATCCTGGAACTTGCTGTTCTGTTCCGGGTCGAGCACTTCGAGCAGCGCCGAAGCCGGGTCCCCGCGGAAGTCCTGACCGAGCTTGTCGATCTCGTCGAGCAGGAACAGCGGGTTGATCTTCCCGGCCTTCTTGAGATTGCTGACGATCTTGCCCGGCAGCGAGCCGATATAGGTGCGCCGATGCCCGCGGATTTCCGCTTCGTCGCGAACGCCGCCCAATGACTGGCGCACGAATTCGCGCCCCGTCGCCTTGGCGATCGACTTGCCGAGACTGGTTTTGCCGACACCAGGCGGGCCGACGAGGCACAGGATCGGCCCCTTCAGCTTTCGCGTACGCGCCTGCACGGCAAGATATTCGATGATCCGGTCCTTGACCTTCTCGAGGCCGTAGTGATCGGCATCGAGGACCTTCTGCGCCTCGCCGATATCCTTCTTGACCTTGCTTTTCTTGCCCCAGGGCAGGCCAAGCAGCACGTCGAGATAATTGCGGATCACGGTCGCTTCCGCGCTCATCGGCTGCATGCTCTTGAGCTTCTTGAGCTCGCTCTCGGCCTTCTCGCGCGCTTCCTTCGACAGTTTGGTCTTGCCGATCTTCTCGGTCAGCTCGGCGATCTCGTTGCCGCCGTCCTCGTCGCCATCGCCCAGCTCGTTCTGGATCGCTTTGAGCTGTTCGTTGAGGTAATATTCGCGCTGGGTCTTCTCCATCTGGCGCTTCACGCGGCCGCGGATGCGCCGCTCCACCTGCAGCACCGACAGCTCGCCTTCCATGAAGGACATCACCATTTCGAGGCGTTTCAGCGGATCGTGCTCGACAAGGAGGGCCTGCTTGTCGGAGACCTTGGCGTTGACGGCGGCAGCGATCGTATCGGCCAGTTCGCCGGCGTCGTCGATATCGGCCAGCTGGTCGGCTGCGTCCTCACCGATCTTCTTGTTGAGCTTAGCGTATTCGCCGAACTGTTCGACCACTTGGCGCATCATCGCCATAACTTCGCTGCCCGAAGCCGTCATCGGATCGCGCGAGGAAACCTCGGCGATCACGTGATCGTCCTGCTCGACTAGCGCCTCGAGTGTCGCCCGGCGCGTACCCTCGACAAGGACCCGCACCGTGCCGTCCGGCAGCTTCAGCAATTGCAGCACCTGCGCCACCACGCCGACCTCGTAGAGATCGCTGCGTTCGGGATCGTCGCAGCCCGGATCGAGCTGCGCGAGTAGGAAGATGTCCTTCGAACCCTCCATCGCCACTTCGAGCGCGGCCACTGATTTGTCGCGGCCGACGAACAGCGGCACGACCATACCGGGAAACACCACGATGTCGCGCAGGGGAAGGAGGGGAAATGCGTTGCTCATAGAAATATTCCGTCATGTGGCCGAAGCCGTTCCGAGGGAATATGGTGACGCTACTGCCCTTTCGCAACGCAGCGCGGGCAGAAGTGTGTGGACGGCAGAGCCCGCCGTGCGCAGGCTCCGCCGCGCCGAATTACATTCCCGGTAGCTTCATGCCCGGCGGAAGGCCCATGCCCTGCTGGACCTTGGCCATTTCCTCACCGGAAACGCGGTCCGCCTTGTCGCGCGCATCATTGAATGCTGCGGCCACGAGGTCCTCGACCATCTGCTTTTCTTCCGGCTTCATCATGCTTTCGTCGATCGCCACACCGATAATGCGGCCGCGGGCAGTGGCGCGAACCTTGACGAGACCCCCGCCGGCCGCGCCCTCGACTTCGATTTCGTCGAGCTTAGCCTGCGTTTCGTTCATCTGCTTCTGGATCGTCTCGGCGGCCTTCTGCGCCTGAGCCAGCATTTCTTCCATATCCATCTTACGCGTTCCTACTCCAGGGTATTTCGCGCCGCGAAGGGGGAGCGGCGCCGTCTTCGATCAGTTCGGCATCGGGAAATGCCTCGAATGCGGCCTTTACCAGCGGATGCGCGCGAAGTGCAGCCGCGTCCGCATCGCGCTGTGCGATTTCCTGTTCGACCAGCGAAGGAGTTCCCTCTCCGCCTGGCACTTCCTCGACGTCCCAGCGCTTGCCGGTGTGGCGGAATAGCGTGTCTTTGACGATCGGCAGGATTTCGACGCCGAATTTCGCATCGCGGCCATAGCGTAGCATACCGGCGCCCAGCTCCACCACGCGGACCTGCAGGCGCAGCACATTGGCTTCCTGCATCATGCCGCTGGCGTCGATCGCCTCGACCAGCGCACGCCAGTCCGGCCTGGCCTCGGCGCTGGGCGCAGTTTGCTCGGACGCCGAGGAAGGCGTCGAAGTCGTTGCCGGCGCGCGCTCCGCCAGCGTCTCGAGCTTCTTAGCGAGCTTGCCGGGATCCGGCATCTGTCCGGCATGGAGCACGCGCAGTAGAGCCATCCGCAGAGATACCAGCGGATCCGGCGCAAGGCGGACTTCCTCATGCCCTTTCAGCAGCAACTGCCACAGCCGGTGCACTTGTCCGACATCGAGCCGGGTGGCCCATTCGCCCAGCGCCTCGCGCTCGTCCTGCGACGCGCCCTCGGCATCCCCGCCCGACACCTGCGCCAAGGCAATCCGGTGTGCGATATCCATTTGCGCGCGCATGAGCGCCAGCGGCTCGACGCCCAGCGCGTATTGTTCGTCGATGGCCGCAAGCAGCGCAGAGCCATCGCCTTCAAGCATGTGCCCGAACAGGCGGCGCTGGGCGGATTTGTCGGCGAGCCCGAGCATGTCGCGCACGCGACCGGCAGAGACCTTGCCTTCGGTGTCCAGATCGGCGTGGGCGATCGCCTGGTCGAGGATCGACAGCCCGTCTCGCACAGAGCCTTCCGCCGCGCCGGCGATGATGTGCAGCGCCTCCTCGTCGGCTTCCACGCCTTCCTTGCGGCAGATCTCGGCGAAGTGCGACTGGAGCAGCTCGGCCGGAATGCGGCGCAGGTCGAAGCGCTGGGTGCGGCTGAGGACGGTAATGGGAAGCTTCTCGACTTCGGTGGTCGCGAAGAGGAACTTCACATGGGCGGGCGGTTCCTCAAGTGTCTTGAGCAAAGCGTTGAAAGCATTTCGCGACAGCATGTGGACTTCGTCGATGATGTAAATCTTGTAGCGCGCAGACACTGCCGCATAGCGCACCGCTTCGATGATCTCGCGCACGTCGTCGACGCCGGTGTGGCTAGCGGCATCCATCTCGATCACATCGATATGGCGGCCTTCCGCAATTGCGCGGCACGGCTCGCATTCGCCGCACGGGCTGATGGTCGGCCCGCCCTGCCCGTCGGAACCGATGCAGTTGAGCGCCTTGGCGATCAAGCGGGCGGTCGAGGTCTTCCCCACCCCCCGCACGCCGGTCATCAGGAAGGCATGCGCCAGTCGGTCGCGCGCAATGGCATTGGCCAGCGTGCGGACCATGGCATCCTGCCCGATCAATTCGGCGAAGGTCTGCGGACGGTACTTGCGAGCAAGCACGCGATAAGGCTGCTGCGCGGTGGTGGCGGGAGACGCGGCGCGAGTTTCGGCGGGAGCGGGCGGCGCGACCGGCGCGGGAGCGGCCGCCACCTCTGCGGGAGGGGCCGGATCCGCTACCGCGTCACCGAACATCGAATTCTGCCCCGCGGCCTCCAGTTCGGCAGCGCTCGGCGCGGCCTCTTCGGCCTCGCTTTCCCATGGCAGCGAGTCGGGA
The DNA here is from genome assembly GCA_947499095.1 of uncultured Erythrobacter sp. Taxonomy (GTDB): domain Bacteria; phylum Pseudomonadota; class Alphaproteobacteria; order Sphingomonadales; family Sphingomonadaceae; genus Qipengyuania. Next base: position 204,684 of record CANMMR010000002.1, on the reverse strand, counting down.
TTGTCCGGTGAATCACCCATGCGGTGTTAGGTAGGCACTGACGCGCCGAATGTCATGCAGACATCTCATCCAACATGTGGGTGAATGGGAGCGGTTCCGATCGTAGCCCCTCAAGAGAAGGAGCCGGGCGACCCGCCGCAATTCACCTGGGCTGCTTCCTTCCGGACCTGACCCGGTGAGCGAACGCAAACGTCCACCCGACTCCCGGGGCGCCATATGGAGTCCTCGATGGGTTTTGTCCAGCCCTCCGGCTGGCCACGGTTCCAGCCTGGCACCGCGCGAGGTCATCCGCCACGATGACCGGTCAACGCATCAACGGAAATTGTCCGCGTAGGCTTGCAGCTTGAGGCTCTTGGGAGGTGTGGCGTGGACGCGGGCGGTGATGCCGTATTTTTCGGCATAGGCCTTTGCCGCATCTTTGCTCGGGAAGGTCAGCTGGACCTGCGCCTGCGTATCTCCGCTGCCGGTCCAGCCCATGAGCGGATCGGGGCGGCGCGCCTCGGACTGCTCGAATTCGAGCACCCATTCGTCCACCCGGGCCTTGCCGGACTGCATTGCGCTCTTGGGTCGCTGGTAGATACGTGCTGCCATAGTGGCCGTCCCTTAATTCAGCCGCCCGATTTTTGGAAGGCGTTCTTGGTCTTCAAACTCGGCTTTTCGGTCCAAGGTTCCTCGGGCCAGCGGTGCTTCGGATAGCGGCCTTTCATATCCTTGCGCACATCGGCCCAGCTGCCGCGCCAGAAGCCGGGCAGGTCGCGCGTCGCCTGGATCGGGCGGCCGGCGGGGCTGGTCAGCTTGAGCAGCAGCGGCGTCTCGCCGATCATGGGATGACGTTCGAGGCCGAACAGGGCCTGCACCCGCACCTCGACGCACGGCGCGTCGTCGCCGGTGTAGTCGATTGCGTGGTGCGTGCCCGCAGGCGACACGAACTCGCGCGGAGCCAGCCGGTCGAGCGCCTGCCGCGCATCCCAGTCTAGCTGGCCGAGAAGCGCATCGACCGCCTTGCCTTTCGGAACCGCGAGATCGCGCCTCCCAGCCAGCAAAGACGCGAGGCAGAGCTCGGCGGTTTCGGCCAGCCGCTCCGGTGCCAGTGCATCGATCCCGGCGTAGTCCGCCCGCGCCACCAGCTCCTGCGGAATGAGTTGTGCCGGGTTTTCCAGAGCCTTTTCCACAAGCATGTCCAAGATCGCGCCCTCGGCGGGCTCGGGATCCGGCCCTTTCGAGAGGAGGATCGCCCCCAGCCGCCGCTCGCTCAGCGCCTCGACCCGCTGGCCCGTCCAGCGCAGGACCGTGCGCCGCTCGATCCGGTCGGCGAACCACTCCTCCACCTCTGCAATGTCGAGCGGCGCAGCAGATGTGATCCGCGCGCCCTTGGCCTGACCCTGCGCATCGCCGATGGCGAGGAATTCGGCGCGGGCAAGCGGCGATGCCGGATCGAGCTGGAAGCCGCGTCCACCCGCCGCAATCCATTGCTCGCCCGATGTATCGCGCCGTTTCGCGAGAAACTGGGGCCGACCTGCGGCGAGGATGACGCCTGCCGAAGGTTCGCCCCCGTTTTCCTCTTTCACCAGCTTGCGTGCCGTGTTCGCCCAACGCTCGGCAAGTTTGCGACTCGCCTGCGCGCGCTGACCGCGATCCCCGTTCCAGCGAGACAGCCGCGCTTCGACATCCTCGCCGCGTCCGCCAAGTCCGCGTTCCTGCAACAGCAGGGCAATCCGCGCTGCCGTCTCAGCCGCACCATGCCGCGCCCCGAAAAGGACCATGGCCGCACTCTGCGGATCGAGCGGAAGCTGTGCCAGCCGCTCGCCCTGCGGCGTGATGCGCCCCTCCTCGTCGAGCGCGCCGAGCGCCATGAGCGTTTCGCGCGCCGCGGCCACCGACGGCTCCGGCGGGCTGTCGAGCCACGCGAGCGTCCCTGGATCGGTCGTCCCCCAGCGCGCCAAGCCGAGCATCAGCGGCGCGAGATCGCTGGTCGTGATCTCCGGCGGATCGTAGGCTGGTCGCCCGGCATGGCCGCCTTGCTCCCACAATCGGTAGGCCACGCCCGGGCCCTGCCGCGCAGCCCGCCCCGCCCGCTGCGTAGCGGCAGCCTGACTGGCGCGGTGGGTGACGAGATGCGTCGTCCCTGCGGCCCGGTCGAACTCGGCGCGGCGCGAGAGGCCGGAATCGACGACGACCGAGACGCCGTCCAGCGTGAGCGATGTTTCCGCAATCGCCGTCGCCAGCACGATGCGCCTGCGCCCATCGGAATCGCGGCGGATGGCGGCGCGCTGGTCGGCCGGCTGGACCTGACCGTGCAGCGGCAGGACCAGCGCGCTCGGCAATCGCTCTTCCAGCCGCTCGCGGGTCCGCTCGATCTCGCCGACGCCGGGCAGGAAGGCGAGAATGTCGCCCTCCTCCTCGCGCCAGGCCGTCGCGATCGCTGCCGTCATGGCGTCTTCGATCCGCGCCTGTGGGGACGAGCCAAGCCAGCGGATATCGAGCGGGTGCGCCCGGCCCTCGCTCTCGATCACCGGCGCATCGCTGCCGAGCAGGTCCGCGAAGCGCGCCCCATCGATGGTGGCGGACATCACCAGCACGCGAAGATCTTCGCGCAGAACCGCCCGGCTTTCGAGCGCCAGCGCCAGGCCGAGGTCGCTGTCGAGATGCCGTTCATGCGCCTCGTCGAACAGCACGGCGGAGATGCCGTCCAGCTCCGCATCGGCCAGGATCATGTTCACGAAAATCGCCTCGGTCACCACCAGCACGCGGGTTTTCGCCGAACGCTTGCTGTCGAGGCGGGTGACATAGCCGATGGTCTCGCCCGGTTTCTCGCCGAGGGCTTCCGCCATTCGCTCGGCCGCTGCGCGCGCTGCCACACGGCGGGGTGAGGTCAGGATGACGGTGCCGCTGCACCACGTTTGGTCGATCAAAGCCGGGGCAACCGCAGTAGTCTTGCCAGCCCCCGGCGGCGCGACGAGCACCGCGGAAGTGCTCTCACAGAGTGCAGCGAGGACTTCTGGCAGGACAGAATGGATGGGCAATTCGCTCATCTTCATGGACCACTGACAGCCATGTCTTGAAAAACTCGAAAAGGGCCCGCCCCATCCGTAAACGGGCTTCTCTCCGGTCGCGATGTGTCACCTTTCGCGAAGCCGACAGCGAGCGTCGGATCGGCCTCGCCAGAAGTGAACGGTAGACGGGACATGGGCGGCATCTGCCACACCGCGCGGCACGTAGGAAAGTCTTGCGTCAGTATCCCCGCGCTACCGCGAACAGCGCGGCCTCGGTCATCGCGCGGCGGGCCTGGCTGTCGGGAAAGATCGAGAGCGCATCGATCGCGCGCTGCGCGAAATGGCGGGCGCGCAGCTTGGTGTCGGCAACCGCATCATGCTTGTCGATCAGCGCGATGGCATGGTCGAGATCCTCGTCCGATGTTTTGAAGCCGCCGATCGCCTGCTTCCAGAAGGCGCGCTCTTCCTCGTCGCCACGCGCATAAGCGAGGATCACCGGCAGCGTCATCTTGCCTTCGCGAAAGTCGTCGCCGCGGTCCTTGCCCATAGCAGCGGCGTTGGAATCGTAATCGAGCGCGTCGTCGACCAGCTGGAAAGCGACACCGAGATTGCGGCCGTATTCGTCGAGCGCCTGCTCCTGCTCCTCGCTGCATTCCGCCACCACGGCGGCGATACGGCTGGCGGCGGCGAACAGCGCGGCAGTCTTGGCGCGGATGATGTGGAGGTAGCGTTCCTCGCTCGTGTCGATCTTGCGCTGGGCGGTCAGCTGGTCGACCTCGCCCTCGGCAATGATCGCCGAAGCGCCGGACAGAATTTTCAGTACCTTCAGGCTGCCGTCTTCCGTCATCAGCTCGAACGAACGGCTGAACAGGAAATCGCCGACGAGCACCGTCGCGGGATTGCCGAAGATGATGTTGGCTGCCGCCTTTCCGCGCCTGAGATCGCTGCCATCGACCACATCGTCGTGCAATAGCGTCGCCGTGTGAATGAATTCGACTGCCGCGGCGAGCTTGTGATGGCGCGTGCCGCTGTACCCCACCAGCTCGGCCCCGGCGAGCGTCAGCATGGGACGCAGGCGCTTGCCGCCACCCGAGATCAGATGCCCCGCCAGCGCCGGGATCAGCGGCACTTCGCTCTGCATCCGGTCGAGGATGACCTGGTTGACCTGGTTCATGCCTTGCGCGGTCAGCGCGAGCATGGGTTCGATCGAGCCCTCGGGCTGTCTGCGCGGCAATTGTACGACGTCGGCTGTCATTTCGGCTTGGCCATGCTCTTGCTATGCTTTCTTGGCAAGAGAGCGATTGGCGTTAATCTGGCAAAAGATGACGCAGGACGTGCAACAATCGGGATCGGAAGACGCGACGCTGGCGGGCTTCCGCAAGAGCATCGATAATATCGATGCCGCGCTGGTCCACATGCTCGCCGAACGGTTCCGCATCACGCAGGCCGTGGGCGAATACAAGGCGAAGACCGCCCTGCCGCCTGCCGATCCGGGCCGCGAGAAGGAACAGATCGCGCGGCTACGGCGGCTAGCCGAGGAAAGCGAGCTCGATCCCGAGTTCAGCGAGAAATTCCTGCGCTTTATCATCGACGAGGTTATCCGCCACCACGAGCGGGCGCGAGAAAGCTAAATTCCGGCACGCGGCAGGGTAAGCTTGACCAGCAGGCCTCCCAGATCCTCGCTCTCGTCCAGTTCGACCGAGCCGCCGTAGATTTCCGCGACATCGCGCACGATGGCGAGGCCGAGGCCGGTGCCCGGCTTGCCCGTGTCCAGCCGCGCGCCTCGGTCGAAGATCCGGGTGCGTTCGCTTGCCGGAATGCCCCTGCCGTCGTCCTCGACCCAGATGGTGCAGCACTCCGCTTCGGGTTCTGCATCGATGGTGACGAACACGCTGCCGCCACCGTATTTGGCGGCGTTCTCGATCAGATTGCCGAGGATTTCGTCGAGGTCCTGTCGCTCGATCGAGACAGCGGCGAGCTTGTTGCCGTCGAGATCGAAGCGGGTGTCTTCGTAAATGCGCGTGACGGCGCGCAGGACGCTTTCGGCGCTTGGCCAGACGTCGGCACGGCTATGCCCCGAGGCGCGGCGGCCGACGGCGCGGGCTCGGGCCAGATGGTGCTCGACATGGCGCTGCATTGTCTTCGTTTCGCGGAACACGAGGCTGGCGAGCTTGGGATCGCGGGCCGTCGCCGCATTGGTCAGCACGGTCAACGGCGTCTTGAGCGCATGGGCGAGATTGCCGGCGTGCATGCGGGCTTCCTCAGCCTGTCTTTCGGTATGGGCCAGCAGCGCATTGATTTCCTCGACCAGCGGTTCGACTTCGAGCGGCAGCGGTTCGGTGATGCGATTGCTGCCCTGGCTGCGCATGGACTGGATCGCGGCGCGCACCCTGCGCAAGGGCGAAAGGCCGTAATAGCTCTGCACCATCGCCATCGCCATCAGGCCGAGTGCGAGGAGGGCAAAGCTCCAGATCAGGATCGAGCGGATGCGGCTGATCTGGAAATCCAGTTCCTCGCGAGCCGATGCGACGGCGAAGGTCCAGCGCGTATCGCTGTCGGGCAGCAGTACGGTGCGCTCCACGATGCGGAGCGGTTCGGCGTCGAACTGGGCGGAATCGTAGAAATGCGGCTCCATGTCGAGATGGTCGGCCTGCAGTTCGAGCTGCGTGTCCCATAGCGAGCGCGACGGTGTGTCGAGCTGCCCAGCCCCGCTGATCTGCCAGTAGAGGCCGCTATTGGGCTCCAGGAATCGCGGCTCGCCCAAAGGACGATTGAAGTAGACCTCGCCGTCCGGGCCGATCTCCGCCGTGACGATCATCGCGTTGAGCAGATATTCGAGCTGTTCGTCGAAATTGCGCTCCACCATGCGCGTCAGCGTGCGATCGAGTGCGAAGCCGCCGCCGAGCAGCAGCACGCCGATCCACAACGCGGCAATCGCCATCATGCGCGCGGCAAGGCTGCGGCGCGCAGGCTTGGGCGTGTCTATCGTGACGGGCGCATCCGCAGGCTCGCCAGCCCGCGCGGCATGCGCCTCGCTTCCCGAAGAAGCGTCGGCGTCAGGCGCGCGGCTGGTCGGCGGGGTCGTCGAGGCTGTAACCGAGTCCACGGATGGTCGTGATGACTTCCGCACCCAGCTTCTTGCGGATGCGGGTGACGAAGACCTCGATCGTGTTCGAATCGCGGTCGAAATCCTGATCGTAGATATGTTCGATCAGTTCGGTGCGGCTGACCACCTTGCCCTTGTGGTGCATGAGGTAGCTCAGCAGCTTGTATTCCTGCGCGGTCAGCTTGACCGGCTCCCCCGCCAGCGTGACCCGGCCCGACCGGGTGTCGAGGCGGACGTCGCCCGCCGTCAGCTCGGACGAGGTATTGCCCGAGGCGCGGCGGATGAGCGCGCGCAGGCGGGCGATAAGCTCTTCGGTCTGGAACGGCTTGGCGAGGTAATCGTCGGCTCCGGCATCGAGGCCGGCAACCTTGTCGCTCCAGCTGTCGCGCGCGGTGAGCACCAGGACGGGAAAATCGCGCCCTTCCTTGCGCCACATGCCGAGCACGGTCAGCCCGTCGATCTCCGGCAGGCCGAGATCGAGGATCACCGCGTCGTAATCCTCGGTGCTGCCGAGGAAATGGCCGTCCTCGCCATCGGCCGAGAGGTCGACGGCGTAACCGTTCTGCTCCAGCGTCGATTTCAACTGCTGGCCGAGCGTGGGCTCGTCTTCGACAATCAGGATTCTCATGAAGGCTTTGTCCCTGTTTCGTTGCGACGCGTGTCGTTCATGTAGATGAACGCGTCAACCTGAACGGGGTTTCTGCGCATGAAAAGCGGCGCCGGGATCAGCGACTGCGACGCAGGATGCGGCCGGTGCGCGCATCGACATCGACGAAGATCACACGGCCCTTCTTGATGAACTTGAGGCGATAGGCCTTGGCCGTCGGATCGTAGGCCGGGCCGAGATATTCGGCATCGCCCATGATCGGCACCACGCGCTGTTCGATGTCGCGCAGCTTCATTGCATTGCCCGCGCTCATCTCTCGGCGTGCCTCGCCCTGCTCGCTACGCTGCGCGAAGGCAGGCGCAGAGGCGATCGGACCGGCGACGAGGCAGGCGGCGAGGATCGAGGCTAGGATGCGTTTCATGATGCCGTCCTGCCTAAGCCTATCCCATTGAACAAGGTGTGAATGTTCGCTCTCACCCGAGTTCAGGCTGGATCAGCGGGTCATTTCATAGGTCAATGCGATGCCGACTCCAGTCGAGACGACGCCAGGTGCGACCGGCGGCGGTGGTGCGGCAGCCATGCGCGAGCCAGACACCAGGATCGCCTCGTCCTTCGCCATCGAGCCGCTCGACCCGCGTATGGCTTCGGCAACTTGCAGCAAGCGAACGCCCGAATATCCGGCCAGCCGCGCATATTCTTCTGCCTGCCCACGGCCGCGATCCAGCGCATTGCTACGCGCCTGCACCTTGGCAGCCTCATCGTCCTCGATGGAGAAATGCGGACCGTTGATGTTTGTCGCACCGGCTTCGACCATGGCATCGAGTACTTCCCCGACCCGGTCGAGATTGCGCAACTTCACCGTAACCTGGTTACTGGCCTGATACCCCAGGAAACGCGGCGGCTGATCGCCGCGATTGTTGTAGTCGTAACGCGGGTTCAGATTGATGCTCGCCGTCTGGATATCGCGTGCGGGAATGCCCAGCGCGCGGATCAGCGCGACCACCCGCTCCATTTCCGCCGAATTGCGGCGTAGCGCCTCGACCGCCGTGTCCGCGTCGGTCTGCACGCCGGTAGAGATCGTCGCCACGTCCGGCTCGACCTCGATCTGCTCGAACACCGACAATTCGATGACCGGGTTCTGCGTGGTGATCTGCACCTCCGCAGCCTGCGCCGGAGCGGCGACGGTGGTGGCTGTTGCGGCGAGCAAGGCTATGGCAAGACGTTTCATCGGCGGATCTCCTGTTTGAGCGCACATGGTCGGCCCGCCCTTGTTACAGCTGAGTGAACGAGCGGTTCCCCGCTGCATATCGGCGCTAGCTTCACAGCGTCCTTCTCCTGATCTAGGGCGCAAGGGAGGCAGGGAGAATTCGATGACATTCCGCAAACTGGCACTCGCGGCGCTGCTCGCGCTCGCCCCGGCAGCTCTTTACGCGCAGCAGATGGACGCCGTGCCCGACCGCGCGGCCGGCGAAGGCGAAGGTCCCTTCCCGCGCTTGCTGATCGCGGGTGCTACAGTAATCGAAGGCAGCGGTGCGCCGCCCGCCGGACCGATCGACATTCTCGTCGAGAACAACCGGATCGCCGCCCTCTATCCTGGCGGCGCGCCTGCCAATGTCCGCAGCTCGGCCAGCAAGGTTGTCGAGGCGGGAGGCATGTATGTGCTGCCCGGCTTCGTCGATACGCATGGCCACAATGGCGATCCGGCCAAGGCCAACCAGCCGTCCTACGGCTACAAGCTGTGGCTGGCCCACGGAGTGACGACCGTGCGCGGGGTCAGTTTCTATTTCGGCCCGAACCAGCCCGATCTGACCGACACTGCCCGTAGCGCAGCCAACACGATCACCGCCCCGCGGCTGATACCCTATGCCGTGTTCGGCGATAAATGGTCGCGCGGCGCGCCCGACACGCCCGCCAAGGCCCGCGAGTGGGTCCGCTGGGCCAAGGCGCAAGGCTATTGGGGGATCAAGTTCTTCAACTCCGCCACGCCGGATGTGCTGGAAGCTGCGCTGGACGAGGCGGAGACGCAGCAGATGGGCACCGTCGCCCACCTCGCGCAAACCGGTGTCGCCGAAATGCACACTGCCGAGGCAGTCGATCTCGGCCTCGACGGGGTCACGCATTTCTACGGCCATTTCGAAAGCCTGCTGAAGGACGGCGCGCTTCCCTATTACCCCGAAGACTACAATTATTTCGACGAGCAATCGCGCTTCGGCTGGGTCGCACGGCTGGCCCCGCAGGCGGTCGAACCGGGCAGCGAGGAATGGGACGCTTACGTCGATGCGCTGGTCGAAAGCGGCGTGACGCTGAGCCCCACCTTCAACATCTACTCCGCCAGCCGCGATGTGATGGCAGCGAAGAATCGCGACTGGCATTCGCGCTACAGCCTGCCGTCGCTGATGGACTTCTACGCCCCCAGCGCCACCAACCACGGCAGCTATTACAAGGACTGGACCACGGAGGACGAGGTCGCCTGGCGCAATTTCTATGACAAGTGGTTCCGGCTGACGAAAGACTTCCACCGCAAGGGCGGCCGCGTCACCGCCGGCTCGGACCCCGGCTATATCTACCAGACCTGGGGCTTTGCTTATATCGGCGAGCTGGAAATGCTGCGCGAGGCGGGGCTTGCGCCGCTGGAGGTAATCCGTGCCGCGACGCTGGACGGTGCGCGCGAAATCTACGAGCCGCGCGGGGTCGAGCCGCCGATGGGGCGTATCGCGGTCGGTCAGCTGGCCGATCTCGTGATCGCGCCGGAAAACCCGCTCGCCAATCTCAAGGTGCTGTACGGCACCGGCCATACGCGGTTGAATTACGAGACCGGCGCGATCGAACAGGTCGGCGGGGTGCGCTGGACCGTCAAGGACGGCATCGTCTACGACGCGCCCAGGCTGCTCGAAAGCGTTGCCGCGATGGTCGAGGCGCAGAAGGCGGCGCGCTAACCGCTTGCAGCATCGTGGCCGCACGCCTACCTCGCGCGGCCTATGGCACAACCCCCGATCCTCAGCCTCGAAGGCATGGCCCTGCAGCAGGGCGGCAAATGGCTGTTCGGCGGTCCCGACCACGACGCGCTCGACCTCCACATCGGCCCGCGCGACCGGCTTGCGCTGATCGGCCGCAACGGCGTCGGCAAGACGACGCTGTTCCGCATGATCGACGGCCAGATCGAGACCGATGCGGGGGAGCGCAAGATCAAACCCGGCACGCGCATCGTGCTGCTGGACCAGGACCCGGACCTCACCGGCCATGCCACCCTGATGGACTGGGCGCTCGACGGCACGCACGCGCCGCAGGAACACGAGGTGGAGGCCATCGCGGGTCAGCTCGGCATCGATATGAGCCGCGAAACGAAGGGTGCCAGCGGCGGCGAAAAGCGCCGCGCCGCGATCGCCCGCGCGCTGGCGCAGGACCCCGACCTGCTGCTGATGGACGAGCCGACGAACCACCTCGACCTCGGCGCGATCGACTGGCTCGAAGGCTGGCTCGACCGCTACAAGGGCGCCTTCGTCGTCATCAGCCACGACCGGACCTTCCTGAAGCGCCTGACCCGCGCGAGCATCTGGCTCGACCGCGGCAGCCTGCGCCGCAAAGAAGTCGGCTTCGGCGGCTACGAGGCTTGGGAAGAACAGGTCTATGCCGAAGAAGCGCGCGCGGCGGAAAAGCTCGATGCCAAGCTGAAGCTGGAGGCGCACTGGCTAGAGCGCGGAGTGACCGCGCGGCGCAAGCGCAACCAAGGGCGGCTGGAGAAGCTGTGGCAGATGCGTGCGCAGCGGGCTTCCATGATTTCGGCGGGCGGCACGGCCAAGCTGAAGCTGGCGACGGAGGAGGACTTCAAGTCGAAGTCGGTCATCGTCGCGGAAAATATCACTAAGAGCTATGACGATCGCACGATCATCAAGCCTTTCAGCCTGCGCATCCAGCGCGGCGACCGGATCGGCATCGTCGGCGCGAATGGCGCGGGCAAGACAACGCTGCTCAAGATGCTCACCGGCGAACTGGAGCCCGACAGCGGCACAGTGGAGATCGCCAAGACGTTGACCGGCGTGATGATCGACCAGCAGCGCCAGCTGCTCACTGCCGACAAGACGGTGCGGCAAGTGCTGGCCGAAGGCGGCGACTGGATCGAGGTGCGCGGCAATCGCAAGCATGTGCAGGGCTATCTCAAAGAGTTCCTGTTCGATCCCAAGATCGTCGACATGAAGGTCGCGGTGCTGTCGGGCGGCGAACGCAGCCGTCTCTTGCTGGCGCGCGAATTCGCCAAGGCATCGAACCTGCTGGTGCTGGACGAGCCGACCAACGATCTCGACCTCGAAACGCTCGATCTGCTGCAGGAAGTGATCGCCGATTACGAGGGCACGGTGCTGATCGTCAGCCACGACCGCGACTTCCTCGATCGCACGGTCACTGTGACGCTCGGCCTCGACGGCACGGGCCGCGTCGATGTGGTCGCGGGCGGTTACGAGGACTGGCAGGCCAAGCGACAGAAGCCGGTCGAGGGCAAGACAAAATCCGACAAGTCGGAGAACGCGCCGCCCCCTCCCCCACCGCCGCAGAAACCGACCAAACTCAGCTACAAGGACCAGCGCGACTTCGAGCAATTGCCCGCGCGGATCGAGGAGTTGGAAGCCGCGATCGCGAAGGGCGAGACGATCCTCTCCGACCCCGACCTCTACACCTCCGACCCGCAGCGTTTTGCCACGATTTCGCAAGGCATCGAAAATGCGCGGGCCGAGAAGGATGCGGCGGAAGAGCGCTGGCTGGCGTTGGCCGAGCAGGTCGAGGCGATATGAGCGCAAAAGCGCTGAAACGCGAAATCCGCGACTGCACACTGTGCGCGGAGCACCTGCCGCTTGGCGTTCGCCCGGTGTTGAGCTTCTCATCGGCGTCTCGCTTGCTTATCATCGGTCAGGCCCCCGGATCGAAGGTGCACGCCAGCGGCATTCCATGGGATGATGCCAGTGGCGACCGGCTGCGGGAATGGACCGGGCTGACCAAGACGCAGATGTACGATCCCGACCGGGTCGCGCTCGTCCCGATGGGTTTCTGCTACCCCGGCAAGGCAAGTGGTGGCGACAAGCCGCCCCGCCCCGAATGCGCGCCGACATGGCACGAGCGGATTCTGGCCGCACTGCCCGCCGACCGCCTGACCCTGCTCGTCGGCACCTACGCCCAACGCGCCTATCTGCCGGAGACGAAAAGCTGGACGATGGCCCGGCGCATCCGGCACTGGCGAGACTTCCTACCGCACTTCCTGCCCCTCCCCCACCCTGCCTGGCGCAGCACGCTGTTCATGCGCGACCATCCATGGTTCGAGGCGAAGGTGCTGCCCGCACTACGCCGGGAAGTCGCTCAGCGGATCCGGTAGAAATCCGCCACCCTATCGAGCGCGAGCTTGAGCACCAGCTTGCCGCTACGCGCGGGCCATTCGAGCGCCTTTTCCGCATAGGGCAGCCCCTCGCAGGCGCAGGCGACGCGCCACAGAATATCCTTCAGCCCCGGCCCCGCCTCCGCCATCGCGCCGTCGAAGCGCGACTTGGCCGACAATTGGCGCTCCGATGGCGTCAACCCGTCACCACCGCCGCCATCCACGCGGACCGGGTCCCAGCGCATGGTCACCGACGGCGAGAGTTGCGCGCGCTCGTAATCCGCGCGAAGGCGCTCGCCGGCATCGAACTGCCGGTCGGACAGATGGCCGCGCGAATGAAGCCATGTCAGCGGCGATTCGGCGAGGTTCACGGTGACACTTCGGCGGCGGGGGCGGGCGCTGCCTGCACGGCGCGGTCCTTCGGGAGTCAGTTCGCGTTCGACGAATTTGCGGGGCATCGGTTTCTCCTGTGGTTGGAGAAACCACTTGCGTCGGACAGGTTCGTGTAGGAAAGACGAAAAACCAAATCGGTTATTAGGACGAGCGATGATCAACCGCATACGCGACATTCGCAAGCAGAAGGGCATGACCCTCGCCGACCTCGCAGCAGCCTGCGATCCGCCGACGACCCCCCAAACCGTCGGGCGGCTAGAAACGGGCATGCGCAACCTTTCGATCAAATGGATGGACCGCATCGCCGCCGCTCTCGATGTCGATCCCGAACTGCTGGTCCGCTCCGAAAAGGCAGCGCAGCCCCAGATCGTGGCGTCGCTCGAGAAAGCCGGACCCGAAGCGCTCGCTTCACCGCGCGACGCAATCCTCGCTACCGATCTGGGCAGCGAAGGGGCGCTCATGGTGCTCGACATTGCCTATCCCCATGGCGAGTACCGCCCTGGCGACCAGCTCTGGCTGCGCCAGCTCGACCCGTCCGAGGCCTCCCGCGCGATCAATCGCGACGTGCTGGTGCCGAAGAAAGGCGGACGTTTCGCGTTCGGTCGGCTGATTGACCGGCAGGGAGATCTGCTCGGCGTGCTTCCCCCGGGACAGGGCCAAAAGCAGGACGTTATTAAGGACGCCCCCTGGATTGCCGTGGCCGAAATGCTGGTCCGCAAGCTGTGAGCGTCTCCAAGACCCGCCGGCTTCTCTCGCTTTCGACGCTGTTTCCCAATGCCACCCAACCCCGCTTCGGCATCTTTGTCGCGAAGTCGCTCGAGGCCCTGCAGCGCGACACGCATTGGGACGTCACGCTCGTCAATCCGATCGGACTGCCGCCGATCGTGTTCGGCCATTACCGCGCGCTGCGCGCCGCAGCCGTCGACAGCCAAGAGTTCGGCCTACCCGTGCATCGCCCGACCTTCCGGCTCATCCCCAAGGTCGGCGGGCGGCTCAACCCCGCAAGCATCGCCCGCGCCGTGTTGCCGCTAGTAGAGCGGCTCCATCGCGAAAATCCGTTCGATCTGGTCGATGCGCAATTCTTCTATCCCGACGGGCCGGCGGCGATGGCAATTGCCGAAGCCTTGGGCCTGCCCTTCACCGTGAAGGCGCGCGGGGCGGACATCCATTACTGGGGCTCGCGCAATTACGGGCGCAAGGCGCTGCTCGAGACCGGAAAGCGCGCAACAGGCCTGCTCGCGGTGTGCGAGGCGCTGGCCGACGATATGGCGTCGCTGGGCATGCAGCGCGAAACGATTGCCATCCACTACACGGGTCTCGACCGCGATCTGTTTCGCCCGCTGGACCATACGGGGTTGCGGCGCACGATCGCCGAGACTTACGGCTACCCCTACGATCCGAAGGAGCGGCTGCTAGTCGCCGTCGGCGCGCTGATCGAGCGCAAGGGTCAAGGCATAGTCATGAAAGCGCTGGGCGATCTGCCCGGCGCGCGGCTCCTGCTGGTCGGCAAGGGCGAGGAGGAAAACTGCCTGCGAAAGCTCGCGGGCGAGCTCGGCATTGCCGACCGGGTGCATTTCCTCGGCAGCCAGCCGCCGTCGAGCCTGCCGCCGATCCTGTCGGCAGCGGACGCCATGGTGCTGCCGTCGAGCAGCGAGGGACTGGCCAACGCCTGGATCGAGGCGCTCGCCTGCGGCACGCCGCTGGTCATCACCGATGCCGGAGGCGCGCGCGAAGTGGTTCAATCGCCCGATGCGGGGGTGATCGTCGCCCGCACACCCCGTGCCGTGCGCGAAGGCATCTATCGCGTTCTCGATCGGCCGCGCGATCCGCAAAAAGTCGCGCAGACGGTCGAGAATTTCAGCTGGGAGGCCAATGGCGAAGCCTTGGCCGCCTATTACGATACGCTGGTTTAGTCTCACACCCTAAACGACGCCGCGCGCTTTCTTCTCCTGCACGTCCGCCACCGTTTCTTCAGGCACGAAGCTGTCGCTGGTCACACCCAACCACACAAGGATCGGCGCCGCGGAATAGACCGAACTGTACGTGCCGACAAACAGGCCCAACGTGATCCCGGCCACCATGCCGAACAGGCTGGCGGGTCCGAACAAGAGCAGCGGCAGCAGCGCGACGAGCAGGGTTAGCGAGGTCATCACAGTGCGCGCCAGCGTCTCGTTGATCGACAGATCCAGTAGCTCCGGCAGCGGCATCTTGCGGTATTTCTTCAAATTTTCGCGGATCCGGTCGTAGATGACGATGGTGTCATTCAGCGAATAGCCGATGATGGCCAGGATCGCGGCGATGATCTGGAGGCTGAATTCCAGCTGGAACAACGCGAACATTCCGAGCGTCAGGCTGACATCGTGGAACAGCGCGAACAGCGCGCCGACGCCGAATTGCCATTCGAACCGGATCCAGATGTAGAGCGCGATCGCAGCCATGGCGGCAAGCAGCGCGTAGACTGCTGTCTGCCGGAACTCGCCCGACACCTTGCCGGAGACGTTGTCGTTCCCGTCGAGCCGGAAGTCAGGATATTCCGCCTGGAGGGTCCGAACCACCTCGTTGGCTGCTTCCTGCGCTGCCTCCTGGTTCGCGGCCACGTCGTCGGGCAGACGCACGCGGATCGACACCTGGTTATCCTCGCCGAAACGCTGGACGACCGGCGAGCCGTAGCCGAGCGCCTCCACGTCCTCGCGCAGATCCGTCACCGGCGCCTCCGCGCTCTGCGTGAAGGTTGCGCGCACTTCCAGACCGCCGGCGAAATCGACGCCGTAATTGAGGCCCTTGGTCATCACCAGCGCCCAACTTGCCGCGATCAGCAGGATGCTGACCACGAAGAACGGAATGCGCCATTTGAGGAACTTGATGTTCGTATTGTCGGGGACGAGTTTCAGAAGTCGCATTTCTCGCCTCCTCTTAAAGGTTCAGATCGCTGGGCCGCGCCTTGCGCAGCCACGCGGCGACCCACATTCGGGTGAGCGTCACCGCGGTGAAGACGCTGGTGAACAGACCGATCACCAGCACCACCGCAAAGCCGCGGATCGGGCCGGAGCCGAACAGGAACAGCAACACACCGGCGATAAAGTTGGTGATATTCGCATCGTAGATCGCGCGGCTGGCCTCGGCATAGCCCGTTTCGACCGCAGCGACCACGCGGCGACCACGAGCGCGCTCTTCACGAATGCGCTCGTTGATCAACACGTTGGCGTCCACTGCCGCACCGATCGTCAGCACGAAGCCGGCGATGCCCGGCAGGGTCAGCGTCGTGCCGAGGCCCGCCATGATCCCGAGCAACATCAATATATTGATGACCAGAGCTATCGTGGCATAGACTCCGAAACGGCCGTAGCTCGCGATCATCAACGCGATGACCAGCAGCGAACCGATGGCCATCGCCAGCATCCCGCTGCGGATCGAGTCGGCGCCGAGATCGGGTCCGACGGTGCGTTCCTCGACCACCGCCAGTTCCACCGGCAGTGCGCCGGAGCGCAGCGAGATGGCGAGGCGGTTAGCCGTTTCGACGCTGAATCCACCGGAAATCTGCGCGGTCCCGCCACGGATCGGTTCGTTGATATTGGGGGCTGACAAGACCTGGCCATCTAGGATGATGGCGAAGGGCTTGCCGACGTTTTCGGTCGTCAGCTTGGCAAAGCGACGGCCGCCGTCGCTATCGAACTGGATCGTAACCACAGGCTCGTTTGTCTGCGGATCGAAGCTTTGCTGCGCGCCGGTGAGATTGTCACCGCGGATGCCACCGAGGCGACGCACGGCGAGGTTCTGTCCGGCAAAGTCGGATGTCGCGGCGTATGGATAAATCTCGCTCCCCGGAGGAGCGCGGCCCTCGGCCACATCGCTTGGCAGGGCGTTCTGGTCGACCAGCTTGAATTCCAGCTCGGCCGTTTCGCCCAGCAGCGCCTTCAACTGTTCGGGATCTTCGAGACCCGGAACCTGCACCACGATGCGCGTGTCGCCCTGGCGGATGATCGTCGGCTCGCGCGTGCCGAGCTCGTCGATACGCTTGCGGATGACTTCGATCGCGCTTTCCATCGCGTCGTTTACCGCAGTGTCGGTGCCGTCGGCGGTGGGCGAGAGGATCATGCGATTGCCGTCCTCCATCGTCAGGTCCCACTCGCGCACGAGGCCGGTACCGTTGATCGACGGCAGCATGACCTCGCGCGCCCGGTCCATCTGCGAAGGATCGTCGAGGATGAAGCTCAGTTGCCCGCCACGGGTCGAAACGTCGCCGATGCGGATGCGCGGCTCGGCATTGCGCATCAGGCTGCGGACGTTCTCTTCCATGTTCTCGAGCCGCTGCGCCGCAACATCGGCGGGATCGGCTTCGAGCAGGATGTGGCTACCGCCGGCAAGGTCGAGGCCGAGGTTGACCATCGGCTGCGGCAGCGCAGCGGGCCAGCGAACGCTAGTCGCCGACAGCAGCGAAGGCAGCGCGGCGAGCATGGCGATGATCGCGATCGACCACAGCCAGACCTTACGCCAGGTGGGAAAATCGAGCATGTCGGCTTGCGTCCCCGGCTCAGTCGTTCGCAGCGGGCTTACCGCGCGAGGACAGCACTTCGCCGATGGTGGTGCGGACCGCCTTCACGATCATGCCCTTGGCGAGTTCGACATGGACGAAGTGATCCTCGACCTTGGTGATCTTGCCGACGAGGCCGCCCTGCGTGACGACTTCATCGCCTTTCTGGAGGCTGGCGACGCGCTCGCGATGCTGTTTCTGCTGGCGCATCTGCGGCCGGATGATCAGGAACCAGAGGATCAACAACATGCCGAGCGGCAGGATCCAGCCGGTCCATGCAGGAGGCGCGCTTCCAGCGGAACCGGCGGCGGCGAGAAGATCGAGCATTGAAATATACCTGTCGAAATGAATGAACGACCGGTCGCAGATGGGCGGCGAATGCAGGCCCTTCAAGCCCGCCCCGCACCCTCACGTCCGAAGTGCGGGCGCGGTTAGCAGCAATGCCGGGCACTAGCAACGAATTGGACGCAAAGACGCGCGCAAACTTCCGTGGGAGCTTGAGTCAGACTGGCGCTTGCCATGTGCCGACCTGCCGCCTATAGGGCCGCCTCCACTGGTTTCGGGATGTAGCGCAGCCTGGTAGCGCACCATACTGGGGGTGTGGGGGTCGCTGGTTCGAATCCAGTCATCCCGACCAGTGGTTTCCGCATTTTTGCGCGCATCGGCTCAGTCACGATGCCCTGAGCGAACACCCCTGCAATCGAAGGCCGCGATAGGCTGCGGCACGATGGCTAGTGTTAAGTTCGTTGCAATCCCAGGCGCTGCCCATGCTTTAATTTGCCTAAACCTGCATGTGATACGGCTGTTCGATGGGAGGCGGAGGCGTTTGCAAGCGGGTGAACATTGCTGCGCGGAGGTAATCGGCTGGATCGCGTCGGGCTGCGCCAGAATCTTTAAGACCAATTAACTTCCACCTACGTAAAAATGCGTAGTTCCTAACGGTTCGTTTACCATCGTCGTGCAATGTATGCGGCATGAATAACCGACGCCATCAGCTCGCCGCCAGCACGCTGGCCCTTGCAACCCTCCTCGCTGCTTCACCCGCGCTTGCCGATGGCGTGCCTGCAGGCTCCATCATCGAGAACATCGCGACGGCGACCTACGACGACGGCGGGGTGACGCCGCGCACCGTCGTGTCGAACCCGGTCGAAGTCCAGGTGGACGAACTGCTGAATGTCACGACCACGTGGCAGGATGGCAGCGCGGTGCCGATCGGCAGTGGCTCGGCGGTCCTCACTTATGAAGTTACCAACACCGGCAACGGTCCGGAAGCATTCAATCTGACTGCCGACCCCGGTCGCACAGGAAACGATTTCGATGTCACCATCGATGGCATCGCTTACGATACGAACGGAAACGGCGTTTACGACGAAGGAGTCGATGTCGTGCTGGGTGCAGGCGAGGCTTCGCCCGTGCTCGATGCCGACGAAGCATTGACGGTCTTCGTCCTCGTTTCGTCCCCCGGCGGCGTGACCGACGGGCAGACGAGCGACGTCAATCTGCTCGCCGAAGCCGTCACCGGCACCGGCGCACCGGGTACGACGTTCGCAGGCCAGGGCGAAGGCGGCAGCGATGCCGTTGTCGGTCTCACCAATGCCGATGCCGATGCAGACGGTTCGCTCATCGCTCGCGTAGCCCAGGTCTCGCTCGTGAAGTCGGCCACCGTCGCCGATCCCTTCGGCGGCACCGAAGCGGTGCCGGGCGCGATCGTCACCTTTACGATTGTGGCGGAAGTTACCGGCACCGGGTCATTCGACAACTTCGTCATCACCGACGATTTCCCGACCTTCACTTCCTACGAAGCCGGCACACTCACGCTCGACGGCGCAACACTGACCGACGCCGCCGACGCCGATGCGGGCGAAGCCAGCGCGACCGGGATCAGCGTCGATGTCGGCACGGTCACTTCGGGCAACGACTACACGGTCACTTTCGATGTTATCGTCAACTGATTGCAAGGACATGATTATGAAAAAGAAAGTCGCACTTGCCTTCGGTCTGGCCGTCACCGCGTTCGGCCTGTCGGGCCCTGTCCAGGCACAGAACGATGTCGCCCTTTCGAGCGATGTCAAAGTGGAGCGAACCACCGTGAAAAACGGTCAGTCGCGTACGATTCTGGCTGCACCGGAAGGTGTGGTTCCGGGCGACCGTCTCCTCTTCACCACCAGCTATGCCAATGGCGGCAGCGCGCCTGCGGAGAACTTCGTCGTCACCAACCCGCTGCCTTCGGCAGTCGCACTCGCAGAGAGCGATGACAGCTTCGAGGTTTCGGTCGATGGCGGCAAGACTTTCGCTGCGCTTGATACGCTGAGCATTGCCGATCCCGAGGTCGGCAACCGCCCGGCGGAGCTCGGCGACGTCACGCATATCCGCTGGGTCCTCGCGCGCGTCGCGCAGGGCGAGAGCGGCACGCTCAGCTATTACGGAATCGTCCGCTAACCGCGGGGATGACTGCGCCGAAGGTCGCGGGCGCGGGACATGCGCGGCCATTACAACAGAGGGTTCGAGACCATGATTCGCACCAGCAGATTGCTGGGCGCGGTGAGCATAGTACCGCTCATCGCACTCGGCGCCTCCCCGGCCCTGGCCGCGGGGACCGATGCCGGAACGACCATCCAGAACACCGTTTCGGTGTCCTATCAGGTCGGCGGCGTCGCGCAGAATGACCAGGAGGCGACCGACGAGTTTGTCGTCGACCGGAAGATCGACCTGACGGTCGCCGAAGTCGGCGGCACGCAGACTGTCGTCTCCCCCGGCTCGACGCAGCAGGTTACCACCTTCCAGGTGACCAACCTGTCGAACGACACGGCAGACTTCGGCCTGACTGCTGATCAACAGGCTGGCGGCGCCGGCGCATTCGGCGGGACCGATAATTTCGATACGACCAACACGCTGATCTACGTCGACACCGACGGCGACGGCGACTGGACGGACGAAGTTGCAGTCACTTATATCGACGAGCTCGCGCCAGACGAGACCCGCACGGTCTTCGTCGTTTCGGACGTTCCGATCGATCAGGTTACCGGCGATGTCGCAACCGTGATCCTCACGGCTACGGCGTATGCCGGCGGCACCGCAGGATCGCAGGGCGCATTGCTCACCACTTCGGCAACCAACACCGTCGACGCGGTCGATACGGTGCTGGCCGATGGCGCCGGTGAAACCGACACACAATACGATGGCGCGTTCTCGGCGGCGGACGATTACGTCGTGTCGGCAGCCGCGCTGACCGTGACCAAAATCAGCTCGGTAATCGAGGATCCGGTCAGCGGGACGACCAATCCCAAGGCTATCCCCGGTGCCATCATCCAGTATTGCATCTCGGTAACCAACGCCGCGGGTAGTGCCACTGCCACCGGCGTGACCGTGACCGACGATGTGCCGGTCGGCCTCACCTATACGGATGCAAACTTCCCGGTCAGCACGGACAGCACCAGCTGCGACGTTGCGGGCGCCACCGGCACCGGTTCCTATGCGGATCCGACAGTGTCCGGTACGCTCACCGACATTGCGGCGGGCGAAACCCGGACGCTGATCTTCCAGGCCGTCATCGACTGACGGGCCGACAAGCATGACCCTGGGTCGGAACCTCTCACGCATGGCAGCAGCATTCCTCGGGATGCTGCTGCTTGTCGTGCTGGTTCCGGCCTATGCCCAGACCACCGACGCTGTCCGGGTGATCACCAATATCGCCGAAGCCAGCTGGCGCAGCGGCGACCTTCCGGGTGCGACGACTTCCAATGAAGTCACTCTGGAAATTGACGATACCCCGGTGACAATCGGCACTTTCGTGCCGTCGCCCACCGGAGGTGTGCAGTATCCGCTATCTCCGTCGCTTTGCGGCGGGGCGCCGATCGACATGTCGTTCATGACGGGCGGATCGGCGGGCACCGAGCCGGTTGCGCTCGATGCCACGAATGAAATTCGCATCGGTCAGACGCTGTTTTTCAGCATAGATGCCCGCAGAGCCAACCGCGACAGCTCATCCATGGACTCCATCGAAGTCGTGATTTCGGCGCAGTCCGGCGACGAAGAGCGATTGACGATCTTCGAAACCGGCGAGAACACAGGCGAGTTCGTCGGTGCAGTTCCCACGACTTTCGTTCCGCCAGCACCAGTCCAGGGCGATTGCGTCCTTTCCCTGCGCTCCGGCGACGACATCACGATCTCCTATCCCGGCCCGACCGGCAATCCGATCGTTTCGACCATCGTCGCTGCGATTTCGAACCCTTTTGGTTATGTTTTTGACAGCCAAGACGGAAACCTGGTGAATGGGGCACGCGTGACGATTATCGACACCGCGACCGGCCAGCCCGCGACCGTCTACGCCGACGATGGCGTGACGCCCTGGCCCTCGACGGTTGTCAGTGGCAGCGCCATTCCCCTTGCCGATGGCAGTACCTTCCAGCTGGCGCCCGGTGAGTACCGCTTCCCGGTGCTCTCGGCCGGAACCTATCGTCTGCTGATCCAGCCGCCTGCGCCCTACACCGCCCCGTCCGAAGCGACACCGGCGGAACTCGCGCCCTTCAATCGTCCCGATGGCGAGAGCTATATCATCACGGACGGTTCCTATTCGAACGCCTTTACCCTGGCCGACGGCGGTCCGATAGAGTTCGATATCCCGCTTGATCGTCCGCTGTTCACACTCGGCATCACCAAGACCGCGTCGCGTCAGATTGCCGCGCCGGGCGACGTCGTGTTTTACGTGGTCACGGTCTCCAATCCGGATACGATCGGCGCAAAGCGCGATGTGGTCGTCACCGATACACCCTCCCCCTGGTTGCGCCTGCGCCGTGACAGCATCCGCATCGACGGCGAAGAGGCTGACGATCGGGTCACCGTCAGCCCGGATGGCCGCGAACTGAAAATTGCTTTCGGCGATATCCCCGCCGGACAGAGCCGCCGCGCGACCTATGCCATGACCATTCGCGCCGATGCACCTCCCGGTGTGATCGAGAACCGGGCCGACATCGTCGACAGCCGCGGAGACGTGACAACGGCCACAGCCAGCCTGCGGGTCGAACGCGACATCATTGCCGATCGCATGACCCTGATCGGACGGATCACCGAGGGCGACTGCCTGCTGAAAGATGCACGCCGCGGTATTCCGGGCGTGCGCGTGATGCTCGAGGACGGCAGCTTTGCCATCACCGACCGCGACGGCCGCTACCATTTCGAAGGGCTGATGCCCGGCACGCATGTGGTCCAGGCGCAAGAGCAGACCCTGCCCGATGGCGGCGCATTCGTGGATTGCAGCCGTTCGACGGCCAATGCTGGTGCGACGAACTCGCGCTTCGTGCGTGGTCAGGGTGGCAGCCTGGTGGTCGCGGATTTTCATGCGACACTGCCTGCGGATTGGGCTCCCCCCTCACCCGAAAGTGCAGAAGCCCCGCTCGAGGACGCGGCCGCGGCCGGCGCGGACATCGATTGGGCCGCGGTCGGTGATGGCCCGACCGAATTCCTTTTCCCGGAAGTCGGCCACAATCCGCGCGCTCCTGCGGTCCGCGTGGCGATCCGACACGAAGTCGGCGAGAAGGTCGAGCTGTCGGCCAATGGAGAGCGCGTCGATCCGTTGGCTTTCGACGGCGTGAAGAAGTCTGCCGATGGCAGTTATGCGGTGAGCGTCTGGCGCGGCGTTGCCCTGAAATCCGAGCTCACGAGCCTGACCGCGCGCGTCTTGTCCGCGAACGGCGAAGAAATTGCCGCGCTGGAGCGTAACGTCAATTTCGCCGCCGCTCCCGCCAAGGCCGAACTCATCGACGCTCGCTCGCGTCTGGTCGCCGACGGCGAGAACAAGCCGGTGATTGCGGTGCGTATCACCGACCGCAAGGGCCGCCCGGTCCGCAGCGGCGTCAGCGGCAGCGTGGCCATCAACGCGCCTTACGAAAGCGCGCAGGCGATCGAAGCAATGCAGCTGCGCCAGTTGACCGGCCTCGGCGGCGCATCGCCGACCTGGACAGTCGAGGGCGACGACGGCGTAGCACTGATCGAGCTGGCGCCGACGATGGTTAGCGGCCCGCTGCATCTGCAGTTCAGCTTTACCGATCGCCAGATCACTCGCACTCAGGAAATCGAAGGCTGGATGGTGCCGGGCGACCAACCCTGGACGGTCGTCGGCTTGGCCGAAGGCTCCGCGGGCGCGCGAACCGTCGCGGACAATATGCAGCGCACCGGGCGCTTCGACAGCGATCTTGGCGATAAGGCCCGCGTTGCACTTTATGCGAAGGGCCGCGTGCTCGGTAAGTTCCTCGTCACCGCCGCATACGACAGTGCCAAGCAGCGTGAAGAGCAGCGCCTCGAAGGCACGATCGATCCCAACGCCTATTACACTGTATACGGCGATGGCTCCACGCGCCGCTTCGATGCCGCCAGCCGCGGCAAGCTGTATGTCCGCGTCGAGACCGAGACCTTCTACGCAATCTACGGCGACTTCCGCACCGGTTTCGACCAGACCGACCTCGCCCGTTATGACCGCGCCGCGACCGGCGTGAAAGCGGAAGGCCGGTTTGGCAAGCTGCACGTCCAGGGCTTCGCAGCCGAAACCGAAACCCGCTTCCGCCGCGACGAGATCCAGGGCAACGGTCTGTCGGGCCCCTACCGCCTGTCCAGCCGCGCGATCGTCATCAATTCCGAACGTGTCGCCATCGAGACCCGTGACCGCTTCCGTTCCGAAGTCATCGTCGAGCGCCGCGAACTCGAGCGGTTCGTCGATTATGACATCGACATCCTCTCGGGCACGATCACCTTTACCCAGCCGGTCCTGAGCCGCGATTTCGATCTCAACCCGCAATTCATCGTCATCAATTACGAAATCGACCAGCTGACCTCGTCGGGCGAACTCAACGCCGGCGTTCGCGCCGACGTCACCGTTGCGGACGGCAGCCTGCGTATCGGCGCCAGCGCCATCACCGACAAGGGTGACGGACCGCGCACCGAGATCGTCGCCGCCGATGTGCGCGCACGGATCGGCGCTGCAACGGAAGTTCGTGCCGAGATCGGGGCCAGCCGGAGCGAAGGAGAGACAAAAGCCGCCTGGCAGGTGGAGGCCGAACACCATACCGGCAAGCTCGATGTTCTGGCATATGCCCGCAGCATCGAGGAAGGGTACGGCGTCGAACAGCAGAACGCCGTCGAGCGCGGCCGCACCAAGGTGGGTGTCGACGCACGCTATTCGATTTCCGAGGATCTCAGCGTGACCGGCAGTGCCTGGCGCGACGACAGCCTGACCGATGCGGCACGCCGTAATGCAGTGCAGGTGCAGGCGGCCTGGCGTTCGCAGGCGACCGACCTGCGTCTCGGCATCGCCCATTTCTCCGACCGGTTCCAGGACGGTACGACCGGCTCATCGACTGTGCTCGAAGCAGGTGCCAGCCAGCGCTTGCTCGATAATCGCCTGGAATTGAACGCCAGCACCAGCATCGCGCTGGAGAACACGGACTCCATCGATCTTCCGACCCGCCACCGCTTCGGCGCGCGCTATGCCGTGACGAATGCCATCCGCCTGATCGGTAGTTACGAGATTGCCGAAGGCGACGCGATCGATGCACGAACGGTGCAGGGCGGCATCGAGCTCGCCCCGTGGACCGGCGCACGCGTTACCGGCACCTTGGGCCAGCAGACGATCTCCGAATACGGCCCGCGCTCTTTCGCTGCCTTCGGTCTGGCGCAGAGCCTGCCTGTGACCAGCAACCTCACGGTCGATTTCACGGTTGACGGAAACCGGCAGATCGGCGGCGTCGATCCCAGCAAGGTTATCAACCCGCTCCACCCGGTCGCCAGTGGCGGTCATCTTGGCCAGGATGGCCAGCTGTTCGAGGACTTTGTCGCCATCACTGCCGGCGCGACCTGGCGCAAGGATCGCTGGGCAGCCAACTTCCGAGGCGAATACCGCGATGGCGAACAGGCCGATCGCAAGGGCGTGACCTTCGGCGCGATCCGTCAGCTCGGTGAAGGCAGCGTGGTCGGCTCCGGCTTTACCTGGACCAATGCCGAAGACGATTTCGGTGCGATGAGCGAGATCATGGACGGCGCCATCGCGATCGCCCACCGCCCGGACGAGTCGCCTTTCGCTTTCCTTGCCAAGATCGAATATCGCAGCGACGAAGTTCGCGGCGCCGTCGCCGGAGAGACCGGGCCTGCCGGACGCACGGCCCTGACTGTGGATGGCGAGGCCAAATCGCGCCGTCTCATCGGCAGCCTCTCGACGAACTGGTCGCCGCGCGGCTACGACGAAGACGATGGCGGACTCTTCCAGCGCACCGAAATCGGCGTGTTCTTCGGCACGCGATACAATTTCGACAACTTCGAAGGCTACGACGCGTCGGGCTGGACGCTGCTTGGCGGACTGGATGCCCGTATCGGCATCGGCGAGCGCTTCGAGGTCGGCGGGCGCGCGACTGTGCGCAGCGGCATCACCGATGGCTACACCAGCTTCGCATTCGGCCCTGAAATCGGCTTCGTCCCGGCAGACAACATGCTGCTGAGCGTCGGCTACAACGTGTCCGGCTTCCGCGACGAGGACTTCAGCGCCGCGCGCAACACCGACGAGGGTCTTTACGCCAGCTTCCGCCTGAAGTTCGATGCCGACAGCTTCGGATTCCTGGGTTTGGGCCGATGAGCATAAACGCGACGATCAATTGCCAACCACAGACGTTCGGCGCTTCACTGCTGGAGCGGGTGCGCGGCGTGGCCGGATACTGCATCGCACTGCTGGTTCTTGGCCTCGCGATGGTGTTGAACGCTACACCGGCGGCGGCTCAGACGTCTTCGACTTTTTCCAATACAACGAACGGTGCAATCAATAGTACGACCGTCTGCACCAATCCTCTCGTTCGCAACTTCATCGTGACGTCCACTGGAACGGTGGCGGACATCAATATCGGCATTCTCGCCACACATACCTGGCGCGGCGACCTGCAGTTCACCCTGCAATCCCCCTCCGGGACGCGCGTCCGCATGACAAACGGCGATACGAACAACGTTAGTGGCCATAACTTCAATGTCCTGCTCGATGATGCGGCGACGCAGCTGGTCAACAGCGACAGCGCGGCGGGCAACCATTCAACCTCCGCCCCGCCTTACCAGAACACCTTTCGTCCCCGGGCGGCCCTTTCGGCTTTCAACGGGCAGAGCGCCGCGGGCACATGGCGCCTGGAAATTTGCGATCTCTTCCCGACGGCGGACAACGGGACATTCGTGCGGTCGGATCTGTATCTGACTTTGGCTCGCCAGGCCGGGGTCGCACCAGCGCTCACCTGCCCCAACCAGACGATCGTCTTCGATTGGGATGCTGTCGCCTGGACGGCGGGCTCGACGAGCAACACCTATGCGCTCGGGACACTCGGAAATATCGGGTTCAACCTGACGACCGACGGAGCCTGGCTCAATAACGCGACATTCGGCGGACAATCGCCAGCGCGGCAAAACGTGTTCACGGGAGGACTATCCTCAAGCCAGTTCTCGCTTGGGCAGGTGGCAGACCAGCCCTCGAGGGCCGGGCGTGCCGTCACCACGATCACCTTGCCTGCAATCATGCGCGGTGCGCAGTTCACGATATTCGATGTCGATAGCAACCCGGGGCAGTTTGCGGATCTTGTGACCGTCGAAGGGCGCTATCAGGGGGCAAATGTTACCCCGACGCTCACGAACGGCAGCGCAAACTACGTGATCGGCAATAGCGCATACGGTGACGGGGCTTCAGACAATGATTCCAGCTTCGGCAATGTCGTGGTCACTTTCAGCCAGCCGATCGATAGGATTATCATTAGCTATGGCAACCATGCCGCGGCTCCGGTCGATCCCGGCCAGCAAGGCATTGCGCTTCACGACATCACTTTCTGCCGCCCTGACACCACCATCGCGCTCAGCAAGACAAGCCGCGTGATCAACGACATGATCCCGGTCGGTTCGGCAGAATTCAACATACCCGGCGCTTTGATCGAATACTGCCTTCTTGCATCGAATACTGGTGATACTGCCGCATCGAATGTCTCGATGACCGATGCGATCCCGCCCGAAACTTCTTTCGTCTCCGGGTCGATCAGGTCGGGAACGGGCTGCGCCAATGCGACGACGGTCGAAGACGACGACGGCGCGGGGGCCGACGAGTCCGATCCGCGCGGAGCGCAGTTCGTCTCTGGTGAAGTTCGCACCACGACCTCCAGCCTTGCCGCGGGCGCATCGGTCGCATTTACCTTTCAGGTTATTGTCGACTGACCCCCGTCCAAAGATATTAACAGGCCTAGGCCCTCTTTCCTACACGAACCTATCTGGTTAGCTAGTGCGTCGTTCCTAACCGACGGAGACCGCGCCATGCCCCTCATCGATTCGCTCATCGGCCCCATCGCCTCGATCATCGACAAGGTGATCCCGGACAAGGATGCGCGCGCCAAGGCCAAGCTCGAGCTGATCGCGCTGGAGGGCACGCAAGAGCTGAAGGCCATCGAAGCCCGTCTCTCCGCGATAGTCGCCGAGGCGCAGAGTGCCGATCCCTGGACCAGCCGCGCGCGGCCCAGCTTCCTTTATGTAATGTATGCTCTGATCCTGTTCAGCGTGCCGATGGGCGTGATCGCCGCCTTCGACGCGCGAGCCGCGCACGATATCGGCACCGGCATGACCCGTTACCTCGCGGCGCTGCCGGATGCGCTCTACGCGCTGTTCGGTACGGGGTATCTGGGTTACACGGCGGCGCGGCAGTGGGGGAAGGTGAAGGGGACGGATATGTAATCGCGGTGCGAACGGCAACTATCGTGTCGTCGGGCGACACGATACCGAAGTTAGTCGCCTGATCTCGCTCAGCCTGAGCTTGTCGAAGGCCACGCATCATCGTTTGAGGGGCAACAGCGAGACTAGTGCTAACGTCTTCATTTGCCTCTTAAGCTGGCTGCCCACCTTCTCACCCGCGCCATCTCCCGCTAACCCTCTCCCATGACCCCCACCATCTTTGTCCTCAACGGCCCCAACCTGAACCTCCTCGGCACACGCGAGCCGGAGATTTACGGCTCGGACACGCTCGACGATATCGGGCGGATGCTCGACACCAAGGCACAAGAGCTCAGCCTCGCCATCGACATGCGGCAGACCAATCACGAGGGCGTGCTGGTCGACTGGCTGCATGAAGCGCGCGAGGTCGGGGCCAAGGCGGTCCTGCTCAATGCAGGCGCCTATACCCACACCTCCATCGCGCTGCTCGATGCAATCAAGGCGATCGGCGTGCCGGTAATCGAAGTCCACCTCTCCGATCCCGCAAAACGCGAGGAATTCCGCCATATTTCCTATGTCGGCATGGGCGCGGTGGACGAGGTCAAAGGCCTGGGCCCGCGCGGCTATGCCGTAGCGTTGGAAAAGGCCGCGGCGCTCTGAAACCAAACCGCCACCCCTTGTCTTGCGCGCCGGTGCGGCGCATAGGCGCTGCAAAGCTACAACAAGGGTAACCATGGCCGATCACAAGGGCAGCGCCGGCAAGTCCGGTATGAACATCGACATCGCAATGGTCCGCGAACTGGCGGAAATGCTGGCCGATACCGGCCTCACCGAGATCGAGGTGGAAGACGGCGACCGCATGATCCGCGTCTCGCGCGGCGGCGGCGTGGCGACGGCCCCGGCGCAGGTGGCCGCTCCGGCAGCAGCGCCCGCAACCGCTCCGGCCCCCGCGGCTGCCGCCCCCACCCCCGAAGCGGCACCCGTTGCGGACCACGCCGGTGCGATCAAATCGCCCATGGTCGGCACCGTCTACCTCGCGCCCGAGCCGGGAGCGTCGGACTTCATCAAGGTTGGCGATAGCGTGAAGGAAGGCCAGACCCTCGTCATCGTCGAGGCGATGAAGGTGATGAACCCGATCACTGCCGACAAGGCCGGCACGGTCAAGGCGATCCTCGTCGAGAACGCCCAGCCGGTCGAGTTCGACCAGCCGCTCGTCGTCATCGGCTGAGGAATTCCCGTGTCCGACATCAAACGTATCCTCATTGCCAATCGCGGCGAAATCGCGCTGCGTATTCACCGTGCAGCGCATGAAATGGGCATCGAGACGGTCGCGGTGCACTCCACCGCAGACGCCGATGCCATGCACGTCCGCCTCGCCGACCATGCGATCTGCATCGGCCCGCCGAGCGCCACCGACAGCTATCTCAACATCGCCAACATCATCTCGGCTGCGGAAATCGCCGAGGCGGATGCGATCCACCCGGGCTACGGCTTCCTCTCCGAAAACGCCAAGTTCGCCGAGATCGTCGAGGCGCACGACATCAAGTGGATCGGCCCCAAGCCCGAACACATCCGTACCATGGGTGACAAGGTTGCGGCCAAGAAAAGCGCGGGCGACCTTGGCCTGCCGCTGGTGCCCGGCTCGGCAGGCGCGGTGTCCGACATCGCCGAAGCGCGCGAGATCGCCGAAGAGATCGGCTATCCAGTCATTATCAAGGCCGCCAGCGGAGGCGGCGGGCGCGGGATGAAGGTCTGCGAGAGCGAGGACCAGCTCGAAACGCTGATGCAGCAGGCCGGTAGCGAAGCGAAGGCCGCCTTCGGCGATGCCACCGTCTATATCGAAAAATACCTCGGCAATCCGCGCCACATCGAGTTCCAGGTGTTCGGCGACGGCGAAGGCAATGCGATCCACCTGGGCGAGCGCGACTGCTCGCTCCAACGGCGGCACCAGAAGGTGCTGGAGGAAGCGCCCTCCCCCGTCATCACCCATGAAGAGCGCATGCGCATGGGCGAGGTCTGCGCGAAGGCGATGCGCGACATGGGCTATCGCGGCGCGGGCACGATCGAGTTCCTGTGGGAGAACGGCGAGTTCTACTTCATCGAGATGAACACCCGCCTGCAGGTGGAGCACCCCGTGACCGAGGCCATCACCGGCGTCGATCTGGTGCGCGAACAGATCCGCATCGCGGCGGGCAAGTCCCTTTCGGTCACGCAGGACGAGATCGAGTTCAAGGGCCATGCGATCGAGTGCCGCATCAATGCGGAAGACCCGTTCACCTTCGCGCCCAGCCCCGGCAAGGTCACGCATTACCACCCGGCCGGCGGCATGCATGTGCGCGTCGATAGCGGGCTTTACGCCGGCTATTCGATCCCGCCCTACTACGACAGCATGATCGCCAAGCTGATCGTCTTTGGCCGCGACCGCGACCGCTGCATGATGCGCCTGAAGCGCGCGCTGGAGGAAATGGTGGTCGAGGGCGTGAAAACGAACATCCCGCTGCACCAGGAGCTGCTGCTGCAAGACGATGTCCGGACCGGCGACTACACGATCAAGTGGCTCGAGGACTGGCTGAAGGAGCGCGAGGACTGAGTTCCCTTTCGTTCACCAAGGACGGGGCCGAACATTACCTCGCGCTCGTCCTCGACCAGCTCGAATTGCTCGCTTCGGCCTTCCCGTCCGAACCCGGTAACGCCGGAATTCGTTTCGATGATGTCACCGCTCTCGACGAGCTCATTGGTAAAGGGAGCAAGCTGGCACAGATCGCCTCGGCGAAGATCGGAGCCGGGGCGCGTCCCGTTCGCGTTATCGCCTTCGACAAGAGCGCAGAGACCAACTGGGCCCTCGGCTGGCATCAGGACAGGACAATCTGCGTCAAGCGGCGGGCGGATGTGCCAGGCTTCGAACCTTGGACGACGGAACAGGGATTGCAGCATGTACAGCCGCCGTTTTCAGTCACCGAGGCGATGGCTACGGTGCGTATCCACTTGGACCCGGTGGACCACGACAACGCGCCTCTGCTCATCGCTGCGCGCTCTCACCGGCGCCGGCTGATCCGCGAAATGGCTATCGGCGAAGTCGTCGAAGCCAGCGAAATCCGTTCCTGCCAAGCGGAAGCGGGTGACGTCTGGCTCTACGCCGCTGCCATCCTGCACGCCTCGGAGCGCGCAGTTCAACCGACACGTCGCAGAGTGCATCAAATCGATTACAGCGCCAGCAACCTACCGGCACCGCTGGAGTGGCAGCTCGACTAGATCAGGCTCCGCCCTAATCCCTGAAACTCGGATCGATCCGATCGAGCTTGCGCAGCAATGCGGGCCAGGCGAGCCCGTCTGCAACCATGCCCATGCCGGCGGCGGGCGTCTGGCTCTCCACCTTTTGCGGCGTGCCCTGCGGGGGATTGTTGAGGTTCTCGCGGCCCGCGCTCAGCATGCGGACCTGCGCGGTGCAGGCGCGCTCGATGAAATAGAGGCGAAGGAAACACTGGGCCACCGTCTTGCCGATCGCCAGCGTGCCGTGATTGCGCAGGATCATGGCGTGCTTGTCGCCCATGTCCTCGACCAAGCGCTCGCGCTCCTCGAGATCGGTCGCGATGCCTTCGTACTCGTGATAGGCGATGTCATGGCGCGCGATCATGCCGGTCTGCGTGTGCTCCATCAGCCCTTCGGACATGGCGCTGACCGCCTGCCCATCGGGCGTGTGGAGGTGCATCACGGCATGGGCGTCGTCGCAATTCATGTGCAGCGCGGAATGGATCGTGAAACCGGCCGGATTGACCGGATGCGAGGTCTCGATCACCGGCTGGCCCTCGGTGTCGATCTTGACGAGGCTGGAGGCGGTGATCTCCTCGAACATCATGTCGTAAGGGTTAATCAGGAAGTGATGCTCCGGCCCCGGCACGCGCGCGGACAGGTGGGTGAAGATGAGATCGTCCCAGCCATAGAGCGCCACCAGCCGGTAGGCCGCCGCGAGATCGACGCGGACCGCCCATTCCTCTTCGCTGACCGAGCCGCGAATGTGGCTGTCGTCATTGACGGATTTGGTTTCGAGTACGGTGGCCATGGGTCTCTCTCCGGATGTAGCTTTGTGCGCACCGTACACGTCGGCGCCGCCCGGCTCAAATCCAAACCTTCCGTGAACATTTCCGCGAGCCGGCGATTCGATAGGCATGACCCTGAAACCGCAAGCTTTCACCCGCACCGAAGACTTGCCGACGCCGCGCGAACCCGTCGGTAATATCAAGCTGCTGTTCGATGGCGACGCCGAGGACGACGAGCATCCGATCCACGACATCTCCGCCTACGCTTTCGCGCGCGATGCGCTGTTCGTCGCCGGTGACGAGGCGCACGGCGTCGAGCGGCTGACACCCGGCAAGTACGGCTGGTTCGAGAACCATACGCGCTATCCGCTGAAGGACTTCATCGACCTCAAGGACCCCGACCAAGAGATCGACATCGAGGGGCTGGCGATCCACGACGATTGGCTGTGGGTCACCGGCAGCCACTCACGCACGCGCCATGATCCGCGCGACGATGGAGCGGAGCCCGATTGCATCGATCTCGAGAAACTCGCCGACCTCAAGGATACCCGCCCGCGCTGCGTGCTGGCGCGCATCCCGCTGCTCTATGACAAGGATGGCCATGCGGTGCCGATCAAGCAGCATGGCGCTCGCAAGGCGGGGCTGGTCGCGCAGAAACAGGACCACGGCAGCAAGCTTGGCCGCTATCTCGCCAAGGATCCGCTGATCGGCCCGTCGATGCGGATGGCGGCGAAGGAAGGCGGGCTGGACATCGAGGGCATCGCGGCCTGTGGCCCGACGCGCGTGGCCCTCGGCCTGCGCGGCCTGGTGATCCAGACCTTCGCCGTACTGCTCGAAACGCAAATCGAACCGAAGGGATCGGGCAAGCTTCACCTGCCCGGCAAACCGCACCAACGGCTGGTCGACCTCGGCGGGCTCGGCATGCGCGACCTGCTGGCCGATGGCGACGACCTGCTGATCCTTGCCGGTCCGACGCAGGACCTCGACGGGCGCTGCGCGATCTACCGCTGGACTAACTGGGCCAATGAAGGACCCGAGCACGAAGACACCGTTCGCCTCCACCGGTCCGAGCGATTGTTCGACCTTCCGGTGAAGCTTCACGCCGACCACCCGGAGGGCATCGAGTTCATGACCGAGGAGGACGGCGTGCGGCGGCTGGTCGTCTTCTACGACAGCCCTAAACCCGGCCGGCTGGACCTCCAAGACGGCACGATCCTCGCGGACTTGTTCGCTATCGATTGATCGTTCGTCAGGCGGCGTAAAAGCCGACTACGAAGCACAAGGCAATGAAGCCTATAATCAGCTTGGGCTGATGCAGGATCTTGTAGATTGCCGGTCGCTCGAAATGCCGTTCGCCGTCGCTTGCCCAACGTATCAGCCGTGCCATTTGGATCATGTGCGCGAGCGGCAGCAGCGCATAAATCGCCCCGAAAATCGCAAGTTTGCCGATGGTGATGTCCTGCGCGCCGGGTGTTTGGTCGGATGCGGTCGTGAGCACGACCATGACGTTGAGCCCGGCCTGAAGCCAGACATAGATATAGAGCGCTGCGGCGCGATCGATCATGTCGGGTCCATGCCGGCCCCAGAAGGGCAATTTGGTGCGGGCGGGAAGGATCTCGTCCACCGCGCAGGCATAGGCATATTGCAGGCCTGCAACGATCGCTCCGAACCAGAAGAGGAGTTGGCTCAAGATCATGGAGCGAGACAAACACCGGAGCGTCACGCAAGCGTTAATCGTGGCTAGCCAGCCGAGTTCAGTCGAAGGTGAAGCCCGCCGCCTAGGCCTCGGCGCCGGTCTGGCGCGGATGGTCGCCCTGGATGCGGCACCAGTCCGCAGCCTCATCGACGAAGATTTCCTTTTCGATCGTGTGCGAGGAGGCAGCATCGAACAGACCGGCAGAGAAACTGCGATTGCCGGTCGGCAGGAAGCGGAACCACAAATGGCTGCCGCACGTGCCGCAGAAGGCACGCTCTGCCCATTCGCTCGAGCGGTACACGCTAGCCTTATCCTCGCCCTCGATCGTGACCGATTTACCGGTCTGGGCAGTATAAATCGCCCCGCTCCAGCGGCGGCACATGCTGCATTGGCAGATTTCGATTTCGTGAGCGGGTGTTTCGAGGGTGATCCGCACTGCGCCGCACAGGCACTGGCCCAGCATAGCGTCGGTCATCGCACTGCCTCCCTATTTACCCAGCGGTACGCCCGGCTCGCTCTTGCTGGTGCGGATCGTCAGCGATGTCTTCACGCTCGCCACATTCGGCGCCGGGGTCAGCTTGCTGGTGAGGAATTCCTGGAAACTTTGCAGGTCCTTGCTGACGATCTTGATGATGAAATCGATCTCGCCATTGAGCATGTGGACCTCGCGCACCTCCGGCAGATCCCGCATGGCTTCTTCGAATTCGCGCAGCGCGTCCTCGGCCTGGCTCTTCAGGCTTACCATGGCGAAAACCGTGATCGAGAAGCCCAGCTTGCCCGGATCGAGATCGGCGTGATAACCCTTGATAACGCCCTCGTCCTCGAGCGCGCGGACGCGGCGCAGGCACGGCGGGGCAGTCAGGCCGACCCGATGGGCCAGCTCGACATTGGTAATGCGCCCTTCGGCCTGCAATTCGCCCAGCAGCTTGCGATCGATTTCGTCGAGATTGGCCATGACCATCATGCCCCCAAAATGCGTTTGTCCGTTATCCCGGTCCGGGATGCATCGCGAAATGTTAACAACGCATCTGGAGCCTCTTGGCTAACATTATTATCTTTGCCAGCAATTGTCCCGCTTTGCAACGCGAAGGCAACTTTCCGTTCATCGTAAACCTTACACGGATAGAAAGCGGACCGGTGTCATGGTTTACCATTCGCAAACCTTGATGCTGCACCGGAGTATCCATGCATTTTGACGACCGCCTTGCCACAGTGTTGCGCCATCGCGCGACGGGCGAGCGTGCGGGCAAGACGCAGTTCCGCCAGCTGATCGACCTATTGGGCGAGCGGCCACAGGCGGGCGATCCGGCCCTGAAGGCGGCGGCCTATTTGCGGCTGATCGCTCTGGCGGAAATGATTCCGGTCGACGAGCGCGCCAGGATCGTGGGCGAGAACGGCTGGCGCTTCCGCAATCCGGAACTGGTGAAATGGTTCGGCGAGGCGCATCCGAAAATTGCCGCAGCCGCGCTCTACCGCGCGCATCTGACGGGCGAGGAATGGGAGAACCTAATTCCCCGCCTGCCGATCCGCGCGCGCGGCTTCCTGCGGCACCGCCGCGACCTGCCCGAAGCTGCCGTGCGCGTGCTCGACCGGCTGGGCGTGCAGGACCGGGCATTGCCCCTACCCGACATGCTGGAGCTGCTAAACGAGGCGGAGCCGACCGAAGCGATCGAGGCCGATCTGCCCACAGAGCCAGCGCCGCTGGTGCTCTCGGCAGCGAACGATGGCGACGACATGAACCCCGATATCCTGCCGAATGGCGAGCCTGTAGAGGATGTTCCCGCCGCAGCTCCCGCCCCCTTTCCCGACAAGACCGGCGGCATCCGCGCCCTCGTCGACCGGATCGAGGCTTACAAACGCAATCGCGGAAGCACCGGCGGCGAGGCCCCACCCCTGCCGCTGGGTGAACCGGAGCCGGCGGTGCAGCGCAAGCCTGTCGTGACCTTCCTGTTCGGCACCGATGCCGAAGGCCGGATCGACTGGGCAGAAGACGGGATCGCGCCCATGGTGGTGGGTACCGCACTCGCTCAGCGGCGTGGGGATGGCGCGGGCGGAGACGAGTTCGCTGCCGCTTTCCTCAATCGCAGGCCTGTACGGGGCGCCATGCTGACGCTGCGCGGCGGCGAGGCCATCGCGGGCGAATGGACAGTCGATGCCGCGCCCCGCTTCACGCGCGGCGAAGGTCGGTTCTACGGCTATGTCGGGCGCTTCCGTCGGGCCGTCGGGGCAAACGACGATCGCCGCCATGACAGCGCCGACCGCCTGCGCCAGCTGCTCCACGAGCTGCGTACGCCGGTCAACGCCATGCAGGGCAATGCCGAGGTCATCCAGCAGCAGGTCTTCGGCCCCACGCCGCACGAATATCGCGCGCTCGCGGCGTCGATTGCTGGGGACAGCGCACGCATCCTCGCCGGTTTCGACGAGCTCGACCGGCTGGCACGGCTCGAAACCGGCACGCTGGATCTGGAGCCCGGCACGGCAGATTTCGCCGCCATCGCCCATGCGCAGATCGACCAGTTGCAATCGGTCCTGAAACCGCGCGTCGCCAGCTTTGCCACGCAGCTGGAAGCCGACGCCGCGCTCCTGCCGATAACGAGCGGCGATGCGGAGATGCTCGCCTGGCGCGTGCTCGCCACGATCGCAGGCGCGACCGGTGCGGGCGAGACGATCAAGCTCTCCCTGCGTACTGAGGATGGACAAGCTACCCTGCGCGCCCAGCTGCCTGCGACCCTTTCCGCCGCAGACGACGTATTTTCGCACGAGGCGCGCAGCGGTGCCGGAGCAGTTAGCGCCGGGATTTTCGGTGCGGGCTTCTCGCTCCGCCTTGCCCGAGCGGAGGCGCGCGCAGCGGGCGGCGAATTGTCGCGCGACGACCAGTGGTTGATCCTATCGCTGCCGCTCTTGACCGGGGAAGAGGCGCTGCATAGCCCTGCCGATACGCCGGGTCGCGCGGCGGGATGATCACCTGCCAATAGGACATGCCGGGGGGCAGGGCAC
The DNA here is from genome assembly GCA_947499095.1 of uncultured Erythrobacter sp. Taxonomy (GTDB): domain Bacteria; phylum Pseudomonadota; class Alphaproteobacteria; order Sphingomonadales; family Sphingomonadaceae; genus Qipengyuania. The sequence continues at coordinate 168,264 of CANMMR010000002.1, read as the reverse complement.
ATTCAACACGCGAATCTTCTCCATCCGCCTTCGCGCGATCAGGCCGTCCGCTTTGCGCCCGATTTCGGGCAGCGGGTGATCCTGACCGTCGATGCAGAGGAGGAGTTCGACTGGGCCAGCAATTTTTCGCGCCAAGGCTACACGCTCGACCATGTGCCCAGGATTGCGAAATTTCAGCAATTCTGCGGTACGCTCGGCATCTCGCCGGTTTATCTCATGGACTGGCCCATTGCGCAGTCGCCGATTGCGCAAGATATCATCGGTAGCGCCGTCGCCAGAGGGGAAGCCGAAGTCGGCGTCCAGTTGCATCCGTGGGTCAATCCACCTTTCGACGAAGATCTTACCCGGCATGCCAGCTTCTCGGGGAATCTTCCGCCCGATCTAGAGCGCGCCAAGTTCCGCGCCCTGCGCGACCTTATCGAAGAGAAGTTCGGAGCGGTCCCCCGTATCTACCGTGCAGGGCGTTACGGCGTCGGACCTGCGACCGCCGCGATCCTTTCGGAAACCGGCATCGCCATCGACAGTTCGGTGCGCTGCCGCTTCGATTACAGCGCGGAAGGCGGGCCGGACTTCCGCGGCCATCCCTGCACGCCCTACTGGACCGACGCTCAGCGCAAATTGCTCGAGCTGCCGCTGACCACAGTTTACTGGGGCATGCTGCGCAAGCAGGGCGACGCGCTGTTTCCGCTTGCCCGCAACTCCGCAGTGCTTACGAGCCTTTTTTCGCGCCTTGGCCTGCTGGAACGCATTGCGCTGACGCCCGAAGGCACCTCGGCGGAGGAAGCGCTCAAGGCGGTGGACATCGCACTCGACGACGGGCTGCCGGTGCTTACAGTCAGCTTCCACAGCCCTTCATTATCACCCGGCCACACACCCTATGTGCGCAGCGAAGACGATCTCGACCGCTTTTACGACTGGTTGCGGACAGTTTATGCCTATCTCGGCCAGCGTGACGTACGCCCGACGACGGTTGCGGAAATCATCGATTCCGTCGTCGTCTAGCGGCTTGCCAGTCCGGCGCCGTGCGGCTAGGCGCTTGCCTCCGCATGCGGTGCATGGGGGCCTGTAGCTCAGTTGGTTAGAGCTGGCCGCTCATAACGGCTAGGTCGCGGGTTCGAGTCCTGCCGGGCCCACCATCTACGAGCATCGCGGGACATCCGGTCGGGGAGTGGCGCAGCCTGGTAGCGCACTTGTTTTGGGTACAAGGGGTCGCTGGTTCGAATCCAGTCTCCCCGACCATTTTGTCTCTTACTTCGCTCTGCCCGAGCAGAAGCGGACGCCTAGACGGGCTTCATGTCCTGCCGGGCGAGAGCCTGCTTCACGCCTCCGTCCTCCTGCACGCGATTGCGGAATGCCCGCAGGGTCGGGTAGTCGTCGATCGACAGCGGGGTCTGCTCGATCCACCGCGTGACGACATAGAGATAGGCATCGGCAAAACTGCGCTCGGACAGATACCAACCGCCGTCGGTTTCCTTGAAATTGTCTTCCAGCCGATCGAAATGCTTACGCAGCTTGTCATAGGCCGCTGCTTTCACCTCGTCCTGAGCGCTTTCGCTTTCGGCGTAGGTCTCGGCAGCGAAATGCGGACCGAAATCGGGGTGAACTTCGCTCGTCAGGTAAGATAGCGCCTCGGCTTCCTTGCGCCCCAGCACCTTGTCGCGCGCATAGCCCTCGGTCCCGTGTTCCGCGCCGAGCCAGCTCAGGATCGCGGCGGCTTCGGTCAGGACGTCGCCGTCTTCGAACGCGACGGCAGGCACCTTGCCCTTGGGATTGATCGCGAGATATTCCTCCTTCTTGTGATCGCCATAGGCCATGGTCTCGACCTCGACGGGCGCATCCAGCCACGCAATCGCGATATTGGTGGCAAGGGCACAGGTGCCGGGCATCGTGTAATGGGTGGGCATATTATCGTCCTCGGGTTTCGGTGGTCTTGCGTTCAATGGCCCGCTCCTGTCTCAAGTTCAGGTGAGCGCGACTTCGACACCTGCCAAACTCGATCGCACGGCGATCCTGGCGATCTGGGCCATCGCCCTGCCCGCGATGGTCACGAATGTCGCGACTGCCCTGATCGGTATCGGCGACATGTGGATCGTCGGCCAGCTCGGCGATGCCCCCACACAAGGTGCGGTCGATGTCGGGGCCAAGCTGTTTGCCGCGCTGTTCACAGTCATGAATTTCCTCAAGACCGGCACGACTGGCCTCGTCGCGCAAGCCGGCACGCGGTCGGGTCCGGCGGAACAGGTCGCCGTGCTGATCCGCGGATTGGTGGTCGGCCTCGCAATCGCCGCACTGCTGCTTCTGGCCAAGCCGATCCTGCTGCCTGCGCTGCTCGACGCGCTGGGCGCGCAAGGGGAGGTTCGCACTGCTGCCGTGATTTATGCCGACATCCGCTACTGGAGCGCACCTGCGGTGCTCGCCAATTTCGCCCTGGTCGGCTTCCTCGTCGGGCGGCGACGTATGAAGACGGTTTTGGCGATTGAAGTCGCCTACAACCTCCTAAACATCGCGCTCGGACTGTCGCTGGCACTGAGGCTCGACTGGGGCATTGCCGGAATCGGCTGGTCGAGCTTCATCGCGGAATTCGCCAAGCTGGTTGCCTGTGTCGCCATCGTCGTCGCACTCGCCGGATCGGACCTTCGTGACGAAGTGCGTGACCGAGCTTCAATCTCGCTTAAAACGCTAAAGCCCTTTCTCTCGGTCAACCGCGACCTGTTCCTGCGGACCGTGATCCTGATGGTCGCAATCTCGGCCCTCACGCGGCTCGGCGCAGAGCGCGGTGCAGTGATGCTGGCCGCCAATGGTATCCTCTATCAGCTGTTCGTGTTCTCCGCGCTGTTGCTCGACGGGTTCGAGAATGCGGCACAGGTACTCAATGGTGAGCGGCATGGGGAGGAAGACCGCGACGGCTTCCTCGCCTACATGCGCGCTATCCTGCTGCGCGGGCTAGGCGTTGCAGCGATCCTCGCCGGAGTCTTCGCTCTGGCTGGCGGCTGGATCCTCGAGTCCTTTGCAGCGACCGAGGCGGTGGCTGTCGAGGCCCGCGCTCTCGTGCCATGGCTGGTGGTCATACCGTTTGCGGGCGTCGCCGGGTTCGTGCTCGATGGCGTATTCGTCGGGGCCAGCTGGACGCGCTCCCTGCTGCTCAGCATGGCAGGAGCGTCCGTGGGCTATGCACTATTGCTGTGGGTTACCTGGCCGCTGGGCAATGACGGCTTGTGGCTGTCTTTCGTGGCGTTTCTAGTGCTCAGAGCGATGCTGCAGCTTGCCCTGATCCCGCGGCTCATGCGCGCTGGGCGTCCTTCGACCTGAACTCGGTCACGACGTTCGCCGTCTCCTCGCGGCAGACGCGATTGCGGCCGCCTTCCTTGGCACGGTAAAGCTGGGCATCGGCGCGTGCGAACAGCTTGCCATAGCCCTCGCCCGCCTCGCGCGCCGCAACGCCGAAGCTGGCAGACAGGCGGTTGTTGCTCGGCATGCCCGACACCGCTGTCTCCGAGAAACGCCGGCGGATGCGCTCGGCCATCGCCTCCGCCCGTTCATCATCGCAATTCCATGCGAGGATGCAGAACTCCTCGCCGCCGATGCGCCCGGCGATGTCGCTGTTGCGGATCATGTCGGCAATGACGCCGCCGAACGCCGCGATCGCCTTGTCGCCGACCTGGTGGCCATAGACGTCGTTCACCGCCTTGAAGTGATCGATATCGGCGACCACCAGCCCCACCGGCACGCCTTCCTGCTTGGCCCGTTCGATGATGGCGATTGCGTCCTGTTCGAAGGCCCGGCGCGCGCGCAGGCCGGTGAGCATGTCGCGTTCCCCGCGCTCGCGCTCGGCCATCACCATGTCCCATGCGCAGGCTCCGATCAGGGCCACGCCGGTCATCAGCGAGGCGACCGTCACCGCTACGCTCAGCACCGAGTAGTAAATGGATTCGCGATAGGCAGATGCGTCAGATCCGCCCGCGATGATCAGCGTCAGCACCGGCCGGATGAGAAAATTGACGGCCGCCAGCGCGAACAGCACGGCGATCAGCGTGTCGATCGCATTGCGGCGCTGCACGTTGAACAGCGCCATCGTTCCGATGACCATCATCACGCCATAGCCCGTATTGATGATGTAGAGGCGCGGCCCCGTATCGTTCGACAGGAATATAGCGGCGGCCAGCGTGAGGGCGGAGATCGCGTAGACCACGGCCAGCGCCCGGATCGAGACATGCTGCCCTACCCGCTTCGCCGCTGCCCAGATCAAAGCGCCCGTCCCCAGCGTGTAGAGCACCTGCGTTGCGTGAAAGACGTAGAAAGCACCCGGATCGGGCACGAGATGGGTGACCAGGAAACCGAAGCCGAGGCAGAAATAGGCGGCCGCGAAGCCGAGCACATAGGACCCCATGTTCCCGCGCTTCCACAGCACGAGAAACATCGCCATGAAAATCAATGCCATGGCAGGTGTAATAAGTCCGAGTATCTGCTCGCGCATGATTTCGCGTAATAACCCCCTGCCGCAGTCCTAGAGACTGTTACTTAATAATTCCTCACTTTTTTCTTGGTTTTGTGCAGATTTTTCGAAGAGAAACAGCAAATGGCGGCTCCATGACGGTAGCGGCGACCATGTGAACGTTCCGTCGGGCGCGATGAAAAGTTGCCTCCCCGCACACCGCGCTTGCCCCTACGCCCTGCGCCCATTATCTGGCCCACCATACCTGCCGGGCGCGCGCCGCCCGCTTATCCCAATCCGATCACGAAGGACCCGCCCGATGGCCGCGCAATACGCATTCGTCATGAAGGACATGACCAAGACTTTCCCCGGCGCGCAAAAGCCGGTGCTGAGCAATATCAACCTGCAATTCTATCGCGGGGCGAAGATCGGCATCGTCGGGCCGAACGGCGCGGGCAAGTCCACGCTGATCAAGATCATGGCCGGCATCGACACCGATATTTCGGGCGAGGCTTGGCCGGGCGAGAACATCACCGTCGGCTATCTCGAGCAGGAGCCCGAGCTGGACGAGAGCAAGACCGTGCTCGAAAACGTCAAGGACGGTGCCCGCGACATCGCCGACAAGGTCGATGAATACAACGCGATCGCCGCGCAGATGGCCGAACCCGATGCCGATTTCGAAGCGCTGGGTGACAAGATGGCCGCGCTGCAGACCGAGATCGACGCGGTCGACGGCTGGACGCTCGACAACCAGCTCGAAATCGCAATGGAGGCCCTGCGCTGCCCGCCGGGCGACAGCCCCGTCACCGACCTTTCCGGCGGCGAAAAGCGCCGTGTCGCCCTCACCCGCCTGCTGATCCAGAAGCCCGACATCCTGCTGCTGGACGAGCCGACCAACCACCTCGATGCCGAAAGCGTCGAGTGGCTGGAAAACCACCTCAAGGAATATGCAGGGGCCGTGCTGATGATCACCCACGACCGCTACTTCCTCGACAATGTGGTGGAATGGATCCTCGAACTCGACCGGGGCAGCTACTATCCGTACGAGGGCAATTACTCGACCTATCTCGAGAAGAAGGCCAAGCGCCTCGAGCAGGAAAGCCGCGAGGAAAGCGGGCGGCAGAAGTCGCTCAGCCGCGAGCTCGAATGGATCCGGCAGACGCCGAGCGCGCGCCAGACCAAGTCGAAGGCCCGTATCCGCAAGTTCGAGGAACTCCAGGAAAGCCAGAAAGACCGCAAGCCGGGCAAGGCGCAGATCGTCATCCAGGTGCCCGAACGGCTCGGCGGCAAGGTGATCGAAGCCAAGGGCCTGACCAAGTCCTACGGCGACAAGCTGCTTTTCGAAAACCTCGACTTCATGCTGCCCCCGGGCGGCATCGTCGGCGTGATCGGGCCGAACGGCGCGGGCAAGTCCACCCTGTTCAAGATCATCACCGGGCAGGAAGAGCCCGACAGCGGCACCATCGAGATCGGCAGCACCGTCCACCTCGGCTATGTCGACCAGAGCCGCGACGACCTGAACCCGAAGAACAACGTGTGGGAGGAAATCTCCGACGGCCTCGATTACATGAAGGTCAACGGCCACGACACCTCCACGCGGGCCTATGTGGGCGCGTTCAATTTCAAGGGCGCGGACCAGCAGAAGAACGTCGGCAAGCTGTCGGGCGGCGAACGCAACCGCGTGCACATGGCCAAGATGCTCAAGCAGGGCGGCAACGTGCTGCTGCTGGACGAGCCGACCAACGACCTCGACGTGGAAACGCTGGGCGCGCTGGAAGAGGCGATCGAGAACTTCGCCGGTTGCGCCGTGGTCATAAGCCATGACCGCTTCTTCCTCGACCGCCTCGCGACCCACATCCTCGCCTTCGAAGGCAACAGCCATGTGGAGTGGTTCGAAGGCAACTTCGAGGCTTACGAAGAGGACAAGCGTCGCAGGCTCGGCGATGCGGCGGATCGGCCGACGCGGTTGGCGTATAAGAAGCTGACGCGCTGATTGAAAAAGGGGCGGGTTTCCCCGCCCCTCGGATCAGACCAACAAATAAAGTACTAGGACGATCGCATGTGCGATCAGTCCAAGATTAGCTTTGATGTCGACCTTCACCTCGATCTGGACTCTGCGGCTCATCGCCGTTCTCCCAGGTCGGGGCGCCTCCGACCCAAGGGTTGGAGAAATCGCGACCACGTTTCGGATTAACCTCCGTCAGTGGCTTCGAGGTTGACCTCCACACACGCGTTTGTTTCGGTCTAGCAGTTTGCCGCGTGGGTCTTTCAAGGGCACTCGTAAATGAGTGGATGGCTTGAAAATGGCCCACCTGCCTCTCGGTCAAGGCTGGTGGGCGCCTTGGCTAGCGCTCCAGCTCAGGCCGGACAATACGGATACAGTAACGAGAACATTTCAGCAACAGTTTGGTCGCAGATTTGTGGGGAAAACTGTTCCTCCTACCGTCACGCGATGGGCAACATTCCCGCTCAGGGGGACGTGGAAGAGCCCATATAAAAGTCCGCCTCTCTTGTCTGTTGTCTGAATCCGGCCAAGTGCATTATGACGACTACTGTTTTATTAATAGTTTCCAAGACACACTCAGAGAACCATTGTCATATTCCTACGTCGTACTTGATCGATACAGATAAGCTGCTTCTTATGAGTTGCAGCTCAGAAGCGTCGCCCCTGAAGGAAGGGGGACGTAAGGGACGAATATTCTACCATTTAATGACTCAATAGGCTGCTATCAAAAGATTTTTCTCTCACTCCGTGAAGCGACATAGTGTCGCCTATGTCGCCTATGTCGCCTCTGTGTCGCTTTCGCCCCGCTCTCCGAACTCGCTCCGCCGCGTTTGACACCCCCCACCACGGTTTGACACAATAGCACACAACGTGCCCGAAACGCGGGCGCATTCCCGGCGGCGCATCCCTCGCGCCGCGAACACGAAATTCAAAGGAATACCATGACGACACCCAGCAACGGTGACACCGTGACCATCGACTACGTCCTCAAGCGCGGCGACGGGCAGGAAATCGGCAATACGTCCGAAGTCGGCCCCCAGACGGTCCAGCTTGGCGCAGGCCAGATCTTCCCGGCGATCGAAGAAGCGCTGACCGGCATGGAAGTCGGCGACAGCCAGACAGTCTCCATCGCCAGCGACAATGCCTTCGGCCCGCGCCGCGAGGAGCTGGTGATCAACATCCCGCGCGCAAATCTGCCCGCAGAGCCCGCCCCGCAGCCGGGCATGGCCATGCAGGCGCAGACGCCCGAGGGCCAGCCGATGACGCTTTACATCCTCGAGGTGGGCGACGAGCAGGTGAAGGCCGACGGCAACCACCCACTCGCCGGCGAGGACGTGACTTTCGACCTCACCCTGCGCGACATCAAGCAGGCCGCCTGACAAGCAGGCCGTTCGCAGTAAAATCGTCCGCCACATCCTGCGAGATCTGGCGACAGGGTTGCTTTCGCTGCAAATTGCAGGATTAGTAGACCCAGCGTTCAGGCGTCCTTCCGAAGGTTGGACGCCTGTTTCACGAAGGGGTGGGCATTGATAGCCTGGCAGGATATCCGGTTGCGCGACGTGGCATCGTCGACCGCCTATGCATTGGGCTGGCTGGTCTGTGCCGAAATCGCTCTGCGCCTGACCCAGGGTGCAGACGGTATAGCCGCCGTCTGGCCGGCCAGCGGGATCTTTGCTGCCGCTTTGCTGCATCTTGGACGCGAAGGCCGCGTACTAACGACCATCGGCATCGCCGTCGCGAGCCTGACAGCTAACCTTTCGAGCGGCGTGGGCCTTGTCTCCAGTCTCGGGTTTACCGCTGCGAACCTGCTTGAAGGCTGGCTGGTTTTTTTCCTCATGGGCGGAGCGCGATCGGGCGCGCGCGTTCTTCGCGAACCGACGAACCTGCTGCGTTTCGCCGCTGCCGCCATCGTCGCTGGCGGCTTCAGCGCAGTGATGGCGGGCATACTTTCGCTAAATCCCGACCCGAGGTTCCTATGGTCCTGGGCGAGTACCGTCACGCTAGGCATGCTGATAGTCACGCCTGTCATCCTGTTCCTGGCGCAGGATCCCATCGCCCTGCGGCGTCTCCTGACGCTTCGCACTTTCTGGACCCTGCTGCTGGTCGGCCTGTGCACTGCAGGAGCATTCGCGCAGTCCGACTATCCTCTTTTGTTCATGCCGATCGTTGCGGTTTCGGTGGCCACGGCCATTCTCGGTCTGAGCGGCACCTCTCTCGCCATTCTTGTCGTGGTCGTAATCGGCTCGGTCCTGACCGTATCGGACATCGGCCCGGTTTCGGTCTTCGTATCGGTTGTCGAAGAACGAGTCGTGTTCTTCCAGCTTTATGTGCTCAGCCTGCTCATGGCCGGCATGCCAGTCGCTTTGGTGCTGGCCTTGCGCCAGCGCGATCTGAAGGAAACAGAAACGATTAAGCGCCTGCTCGAAGCTGCCGAACGTGCCGCAAAAGTCGGTCATTGGCGCTACGATGCCGAAAACCGTTCGCTCTACTGGTCCAGGGAAGCGCAGCGGATGATCGGCGATCGAAAGTTGCCTGAAAATCTCGACGAGACGGTAGACTTGCTCCAGCCCGACGATCGCGATCGGGTGCGCGGTCTGATCCGGCAGTCGCAATCCAATGGCATACCGTTCGCGTTCGAGGCGCGCATCGACGACGACGACGGATCCGCACCGGTTTATATCGAATGCCGGGGAGAGGTCGAAATGTCGGCCGATGCTGTGGCGAGCGCCCTGTTCGGCACGATCATGGACGTTAGCGAAAGAGCGGAGGCTCTACGGCAATTGCAACTCGCGCATCGCAGGGTCGAGCGGGAAGCGGCGGAAGTCAGGCTGCTGGCGGAAACAGACCATCTTACCGGGATTGCCAACCGTCGCCGGATCCTGGCCGATCTGGCCGATTTAGTGTTGCGTGCCCGTTCCCGCGAGGAAATCCTGACCATCGCCTTGCTCGATATCGACCATTTCAAGGCGATCAACGATGGCTACGGACATGATGCAGGGGACGACACTCTCAAGATGGTTACACGGTTGATGAGCAGCCACCTTGCCGGGAGGGAGCGCGTCGGCCGGATGGGTGGCGAGGAATTCCTCGCACTATTCCCGGGATCGACCGCAGGGGAGATAAGCGTCCGCTGTTCGCAACTCGGGCAAAAGCTGGCTTCGACCGCGCTACCGTTCGATAACGATGCACGTCTTACCGTCAGCGTCGGCATTGCCGAACTCTTGCCGGACATGAATGATTCCACACTGCTCAAAAATGCGGATATCGCACTGTACCACGCGAAAGAGACGGGCCGTGCGCGCTGCAGCATCTATTCGGCCGACAGCGATGAGGCGATCGACGCCTGATCTCTGCAGCTTGTCTCACTGACCTCTCGGACACATGCGATCAGATAGCGGACGGGCAGGCCGGAACCCGCCCGTCCAACTAGGTGAACGTTTGTTGTCAGCCCTCCTCGGCCGCCTTGCTGACGAGGATGTTGACGGACACGCGGCGGTTCTGGCGACGGCCTTCCGCGGTCGAATTATCCGCTGCCGGATCGGCTTCGGCGAAACCGGTCGGGGTCAGCATGCGCCAGGGCTTCCAGCCGCATTCCTGCTGGAGGATATTGACCACGCGCGCCGCGCGCCGCTCGCTCAGCGTCTGGTTGTAATCCTGATCGCCGACCGAATCCGTGTAACCGACGACCAGCAGCAGAGCGTTGCTCATGCTGTCGGCCTGGCTGGCAGCCTGGCACAGCTGCGCCCGGTCGCCCTGCCCCACGGCCCACTTGCCGGTGTCGAAATAGACGTTGGTGACGCCCTTCACATTGTAGTTGTCGATATTGCCCATGCGCCCGCGCAGCGCCTCGGCGGCGGCGGTGTTGGTGTCGATATCGGCGCGCTGTTCGGCGAAGCGCTGCGAGGTGCCGGCCTGGATCATCTGCGCGGTCTCGAGATCGTCGTTCTTCAACTTGATCTCGCTGGCGAGCAGCATCTCGCCCGCCTGCATTGTTTCGACCTCGACCGGGATGCCGTTCAGCAGGTCCCGCGCGGTGAGCGAGGTGCGGCCAAGGCCGAGAAACCCGCCAGTGCCGCGGATCTCGGTGTCCGGCTCAACGGTGATCACGGAATTCGTGCCATCGGCGCTGGTGACCTGGATCTGGTCTCCGCGGCGGGCGGTGATCACGCCGTCAATGTCCGGTCCTTCGACCGGCGTCGCGCCATAGACCGTGGTGAGAACCTCACCGTCCTGCGCGGGCTCGATTTCCTGTGCCGACAGCGTGCCGGCAGCGGGCAGCGTCACGAAAGCGATGAGGGCAAGGCGCGAAGCCGTGCTGGTTCGACTTGTCATATTTGTACTCCTTAACGTGCGACAGCGTGCCTCGACCAATGCGAATGTTCCGCTCGCCTCCCCCTGTGAGACTCGGCCCGCTATCTCGACCCCCGATGTTTCTTGTCGACAGACGATATGCGGTCTCTTGGAGGGTGATCGCCTGCGCCCGCAATCGGCCTGCCACATTTCTGCCACATGAACGATCTGCGGCGTGAAGTGGTCAGCGGGGATGGCTTGGGTGCAAACTGCGGCGAAGCGTTACGGGCAGACCAGTCTCGCGACTGGATCATGGCGCTATCCAGCGCCCCTCCTCGCCGACGAACAACGCACGGCGATGACCGGTATGCGCGAGGCTGAACCAGTCCGCCTCCTCGATCTCAACCAGCAGCAGCGCGAAGTTTTCGCGCGCGGGCACCAATTCATCGTCGGTCGGTTCGACGCCTTCGAACGCCGATGGTAACCCGCTGGTCGGCTGGTCGGATTGTTCGCCCGGTCCGCTGCCGAGGTAGCAGCGCCGTGCAAAGTTGTCGCTCTGCGACCACGCACTTTCGACTTCCGCGCCAGTCCGCAGGATCCGCCCGGTCCCACGCAGTCGCAACTGCAATTTAGACTGCTTATCGTAGGCGAGGACCCCGATGCGTGGATCGCGACCGATAATGGCAACTTTTGGCGAGCGGGCGTCGGTATGGAAGCGCAGCGTCCAGCACGTCGCATCAAAGCCGCGCAGAACCATCACTCGTGCATCGGCATCGGCCGTCGCGACGACAGGCGTGTGCATCGCCGACCTGCGGTTAGCGGCACCGTCGGCCAGGCGCTCGGCAATATCGGTCCGGATTGCGTCGAGAGTGGAAAGCATCGCTGCCGCCTTGCACCGCTACACGCCACGTGCCAAGCTCGATCTTGTTCATCTTATTTTGGTCGAATATTAACGGCAGGTCGGCAGGCCGGTTCAGATTGGGGTCAGCCCGAACTGATACAAACAGTGACAGTGAAACGAGCCGCAGGTGGTGGAGCGGCTGGTAAAGCGGAAGGAACGCTCCATGACACTTACCAGATTGATGAAAGGCAGCGCTCTCAGCGCCCTCGCCGCCGCGATGGCGGTGACTGCCCTGCCGGCGGACGCGCAAGCCCAGGAATGGCGCGAACGGGCGAATGAGATCAAGCAACAGCGGCAGCAGAGCCGCCAGGACCCCCGTGGTGAGCGCCGCGAAGCGCGCCAAGAGCGCCGCGGCAATCGCGTCGAGGCTCGCCAGGAGCGCCGTGGCGATCGTAGGGAGGCTCGGCAAGAGCGCCGCGAGAACCGACGTGACGCACGGTCTGAACGGCGCGGAGACTTCAACGATCGAGTCCAGCAGCGCGTCGAGCGTCGGGTGGCCGAGGATCGGCGCGAGCGCCGCGCAGATCGACGTGTCGAGCGCCGGGAAGACCGCTACGAGCGCAATCGGACGTATCGTTCAGATCGCGACACAACCTATCGCGCTCAGCGCCGCTACGAGGGTCGCAATGCCTATCGCGATGGTTACCGTGACGGACGCCGTTATGATCGCCGGGCGCGCTACTACGACGGCCGCCGCTGGCACGATTACGATCGCTGGGACCACCGCCGCTGGCGCAATAATGATCGCTACAACTGGAATCGCTATCGGTACAACAATCGCAGCCTCTACCGGCTGGGCCGCTACTATGCGCCCTATCGCGATTACAGCTATCGCCGCCTGAACATCGGCTTCCGCCTCGGCAGCCTGTTCTTCGGCAGTCGCTACTGGATCAACGATCCCTGGCGCTATCGCCTGCCGGAAGTCTACGGCCCCTATCGCTGGGTGAGGTATTACGACGACGTCCTGCTGGTCGATATCTACAGTGGCGAAGTGGTCGATGTGATCCACGACTTCTTCTGGTAAGTCACCTTCGCCAGCCGGCTTGAGAGTGGTCCGGATGGCACAGCAGCCCCCGCCGAGCGATCGGCGGGGGCTTTTTCGTATGCAGTTTCAGCCGGGCACTTTGCCGAATGGCAGCATGCGGAGGATGCCGCCGTTACTGTCGAAGAACGTGTGCTTCAAGGCGCCAAGAATGTGCAGCGCGATCAGGTAGATGAAAATCGATCCCCCAGTTGCATGCAGATCGAAGATGGTTCCGCCGAGATCCTCGTTCGTGCCGATCGGCAGCGCGGGGATCGTGAACAGGCCGAAGAAATCGATCTCCCGCCCGTTCAGCGAGTTCGCGATCCACCCGCCGAGCGGCAGGCCGATCAGCAGGACGTAGAAGATGACATGCACCGTGCGCGCCAGCGTCTTCTCCCAACCGGCGAGGTCGAACGGAAGCGGCGGCACCGGATGCGTCCAACGCCAGAGCAGACGGCCGACCGTGAGCACAAGGATCGTTATGCCAAGCGCCTTGTGATCGGCGAAGATCGCCATGGCTTGCGCCCGGTCATCGGTATGGTGGGCGTTTTCGGCCAAGCGCCAGTTCCAGATGACGGCGACGGCGATGGTCCAGTGAAAGATCATCGCGCCGATCGAATAGCGCCGTGCGGTGCTAGCAACCATTTTGCTCTCCCGAAGATTGTCGCGACAGCCTAGCGGCCGATCGCCTATGGGCAAGCGCAATACTTGAAGCGTCGGCTGTGCTTGCTAACACAAGCGCATGAGCAAGACAGCCACCATTGCCGATCAGGGCGCGCTGAAACGCATCGGCGCACAAGTGCGCAAGCGCCTCGAGGCAGATCCCCAAGCCTACAAAGTGCCGACCGACAAGGCGGAGATTTTCGCGATCGGCGATTTCTTCAGCGCCGAAGAATGCCAGCGGCTGATCGGCATGATCGACGCGGTCGCCCGGCCGAGCGAGCTTCACGAGACCGCCTATATCGCGAAGTTCCGAACCTCATATTCCGGCAATTTCGATCCGCACGATCCGTTCGTGAAGATGATCTCGCGGCGAATCGACGATCTGCTGGGAATGTCGCCGGCCCAGGGAGAGCGCATCCAGGGGCAGCGTTACCTGCCGGGGCAGGAGTTCAAGCCGCATAACGATTGGTTCTATACCGATCAGGAATACTGGCAGATCGAGCGCAAGCGCGGCGGGCAGCGTTGCTGGACCGCCATGGCCTTTCTCAACACCGTCGAGGAAGGCGGGCACACGCATTTCGTGGAGGTTGGCGCGTCGATCGAACCCAAGCCCGGCGTGCTGCTCGTCTGGAACAACGCCACGCCGGAGGGGGAGCCGAACGAAGGCACGCTGCACGCCGGAACCCCCGTCATCAAGGGTTCGAAATATGTGCTGACCAAATGGTACCGCGCCCGCAAGCACGATTGAGCGTCATTTACCGCGCCAGCGCCTCCGCGATCAGCTTGCGGCTGTTCTCCACACCGTAGAGCGCGATGAAGCTGCCCATGCGCGGGCCCTGATCGCTGCCGAGCAGCGTCTGGTAAAGCGCCTTGAACCAGTCGCGCAGGTTCTCGAACCCGTATTCCTCGCGCTTGCCGATCTCGTAGACCTCGGTTTGCAGATCCTCCGCGCTCGCATCGGCAGGGACATCGGCGAGATAGGCGTCGAGCGCCTTCAGCGCCTCGGCCTCGTTCGGCGTGGGCGCGCGCTTGACCAGCGTGGGCGCGATGTAGTCGCGCGTGTAATTGACCGCAGTCTCGATCAGCACTTCCAGTTCGGGCGTCACCTGCCCTGCTCCGATGTAGCTTTCCAGATAATCGCGCAGGTTCGGCACCGTGGCCTCCGCTCCCAGCACGCTCGCGAGGTTGAGCAGCAGACCATAGGTCACCGGCAGGCTGTCGCCCGCACCCGGCGCTTCGCTGCCCTCGAACCCGCCATTCGCCCGCGCCAAGTGCCACACCGGATTGCCGAGCTGCTTGTCGAGCTCCTGTTCTGCCAGTCGCTCGCGGAAGCTCCAGTAATCGTCCACCGCGCGGGGGATCACGCCGACATGCAGCTGCTTGGCGCTCTTCGGGTTGGGGAAGATGTAGAAGCCCAGGCTCTCCTCGCTGCCATATTGCAGCCATTCCTCGATCGAGAGGCCGTTGCCCTTGGACTTGGAGATCTTCTCGCCGTTCTGGTCGAGGAACATCTCATAGATCAGCCCCTCCGGCTTGCGCCCGCCCAGCACCTTCACGATCTTGCCCGACTGCACGCCGCTGTCGGTCAGGTCCTTGCCGTACATCTCGTAATCGACGCCCAGCGCATACCAGCGCATCGCCCAGTCGACCTTCCATTGCAGCTTGGACATGCCGCCCAGCGCGGACTGTTCCACCGCACTGCCATCCTCGTCGGTGAAGCGGATCGTGCCGGCCTCGGCATCGACCACCTCCACCGGCACCTGCAACACGCGGCCCGTGGCGGGCGAGACCGGCAGGATGGGCGAGTAGGTCTTGCGCCGCTCCTCGCGCAGGGTGGGCAACATGATGTCGAGGATCGCCTCGTTCCTGCGCAGCACCTGCTTCAGCGCCTCGTCGAACTTGCCCGCATTGTACATGTCGCTCGCCGCGATGAACTCGTACTGGAAGCCGAAGCGGTCGAGGAAAGCGCGCAGCTGCGCATTGTTGTGCGCGGCGAAACTATCGTGATCGGTGTCGAACGGATTGGCGACGCGGCTCAGCGGCAGGTGCAGGTTCTCCTGCAACAGCGCCTGGTTAGGCACATTGTCCGGCACCTTGCGCAGGCCGTCCATATCGTCGCTGAAGGCGACGAGGCGCGTCTTGCCGTCCTCCGGCTTCGCCCCGATCATCGCCTCGAACGCGCGGCGGACCAGCGTGGTGCGCAGCACCTCCTGGAAGGTGCCGATATGCGGCAAGCCGCTGGGGCCGTAGCCGGTTTCGAACAGCACCGGGCTGCCATCGGGTTTCGCGCCATCGGGATAGCGCTTGAGCAGCCGCTGCGCCTCCTGGAACGGCCAGGCCTTGGACACGCGGGCGGCGGCGATCAGATCGGTCATGCTCATGCGCGAACCCTTTGCCGCTGCGTGACCCTTTCGCAAGTGCGAAGTGTTGGACGCCTGTTGGAGCGGCGCCGGCCACTCCAGTTACATGGACCGCATGGACCACAGTCCTGAGCGGAAAAAACTGCGGGGTGGTTTGGGAGGTGGGATTTGGGTGGAGAGGGAGGAGAAGGCGGGGTGGCATGTGGCATGCATTTAGCGGGATTGCGGGGTGTAGGACAGATGGCGACCTTACGCGACAGAAAGAGCTCGTCTTGAGCAAAAGACCATTTACACAAAGAAAAGGCGGCGAATGGAGCCGATCGCTTGGTTCACCACTGATGTTACGGCATGCTTAAATGATGTCCGAATCTACGCCTACCTTCACGCTGAATTGGCTTTCGCTCTCAACGGCAATGGTTATTGCCATGTGCGATGAGCAAGAGATCTCCCGATCAACTGGCTTCCTGTGGACATATGAGGGGGAGGACTTTCTTGTAACTAACTGGCACTCACTGACTGGCGTAAATCCATATTCGGGCCGATTTCTTTCGAGAAAGCTTGCAGCACGGCCGAATTCAATCCGGGTTGCTTTGCCTAGCAGTCAGCTTGGACGGAAACTCGGCTATAATGTTCCGCTTTTTGACGAGAATGGCGACCCTTTATGGTCTGTGCATCCAACGGCGCGCGAGCAGGTGGATATCGCTGTTATCCGTTTGCCCGATGAGTCCGAGCGGCCCGAAATGGGGGCGCAACTACTTGCGACCCCGCTAAATACTGGCCAGTGGGCAAATCTGGAGCCATTCGTCGGCGAAAATTTGTTCGTGATCGGATTCCCACGCAACCTCCACATGCATGGGCTTCCCATTTGGAAACGTGCGACCTTTGCCACGGAACCGGTCTTATTTTCTGATAAGCCGGGGCATCGCCAAGTTTGGATTGATTGTGCCTCTCGCGAGGGCATGTCCGGGAGCCCTGTAATCCAAGTCGCACACGGACATTATCTCCGAGGCGAAGATAGAAGGTTTAGCAACTTGCTTCCTGGCCATGAATTTTATGGCATCTACTCGGGACGTTTGGTTGATCCAGAAGATGACCCCCGCCTCGATGATCAACTTGTCGCTCAAATCGGCATTGTTTGGCCCCGGCTACTCATAGAGAGAGTAGTTACACATGGGGTCAGAGATGTTTTTAGGAGAGAAAATTCATTTGAACCTACTATAGAGTCTGCGTGAAAAGGCTCAGTTTGCTAGCCGAGTGCGCGTGATCGCTCATAGATATCTGCAATCAAACATCGACTGCTAGCGTGTCACCCGACAAAAATTTTTGCGCCTGCTAGCAATCTTCTCACCCCGCTTGCCCCCCGTTCCGTTTGTGTTCTAACGCCAACGTGTGAGCCAGCCTCTCCCCCTCCCTGCCCTTCATGCCAGCCATGCCGGAACCTGGCTGCGCGATGCCAACGGCGCCACGCGCGGGTGTTCCAAGGGAGAGGCGGTGATGGCGGCGGCCGATACGCCGCTGCTGATGATGAACGCCCCGCTGGTGGCGAACCGGCTAGGCTATCCGGACCTCAACGGCCTCGACCTGCTGGAGCTTTTCGCCTTCGTCCATCCCGCGCAATTCTGCGTGCCGACGCCCAAGGGCCTCGCCCATGCGCTGGGGCTGGAGGAGCCGGGCGACGATGCCGAGGTGCCGCTGCTGCTGCAGAAAGCCGCGGGGGCGCTGGTGGCGACCTGCGAGAGCGCGGAGTGGGCGCAGCGCGAGGGCGCGTGGTCGACGCTGCAATCGCTGGCGCGACTGCGCTGGCCGTGGGCGGGCATGCTTGCGCCGCATGTGAAGAAGCCCGAACGGGCCGAGAAATGGCTCTTCAGCCGCCTGCCCGAATGGGAGGAGGCGCCCGAGCGTCCGCAACCAGCGCAGGTGCTGATCGAGGAGCCGGAGATCGAGGCGCATCTCGAACGGCTGACCGGCGAAGGGGCCGAGCGGCGCGAGGGGCAGCGCCTGTTCTCGCGCAATGCGGGCAGCGTCTTCGCCCCGCGCGACCGGCAGAAGCGCCCGCACGTGTTGCTGGCGCAGGCGGGCACGGGGATCGGCAAGACGCTCGGCTACCTCGCCCCCGCCTCGCTCTGGGCGAAGCTGTCGGGCGGCACGGTGTGGGTGAGCACCTATACCAAGAACCTCCAGCGCCAGCTGCGCCGCGAAAGCGCGCGCGCCTGGCCCGCGACGCGCGAGGACGGATCGCCGCCGGTCGTGGTGCGCAAGGGGCGGGAGAATTATCTCTGCCTGCTGAACCTGGAGGACGCATTGCAGGGCGGATTTGTGGGACGGCCCGCGATCCTCGCGCATCTGGTAGCGCGCTGGGCGGCCTATACGCAGGATGGCGACATGATCGGCGGGGACCTGCCCGGCTGGCTCGGCACGCTGTTCCGGAAGCGCGGTATCGCGGCGCTGACCGACCAGCGCGGCGAATGCGTCTATGCCGGGTGCCCGCATTACCGGAAATGCTTCATCGAGCGCAGCGCGAGGAATGCCGCGCAGGCCGATCTGGTGATCGCCAACCACGCGCTAGTGATGGTCAATGCGGCGCGCGGGCGCGATCAGGGCGGGCGGCCGACGCGGATCGTTTTCGACGAGGGGCATCACGTGTTCGATGCGGCGGACTCGACCTTCTCCGCCGCGCTGACCGGGCAGGAGACGATCGAACTCAGGCGCTGGATCGTCGGGCCGGAGAAGAATTCGCGCGGGCGGCGGCGCGGGCTGGCGGCGCGGCTGGCCGACGTGGCGAGCTATGACGATGCCGGCGGCGAGGCGGTGGAAGCGGCGGTCGAGGCAGCGCATGCCCTCCCCTCCGAAGGCTGGCTGGGACGGCTGGCGGAAGGCGCGCCTATCGGGCCGGTCGAGGAATTGCTGGCGCGGGTCCGTGCGACCACCTTCGCGCGCGACGAAAGCGGGCTGGAGGCAGGCTACGGCATCGAGACCGAGACCGCGCAGATGCCCGGCGAGCTGGTCGAGGCCGCGGGTACGGCGGCGCAGGCGCTGGCTGGCATTCGCGTACCGCTGCTGAAGCTGGCCGGGCGACTGGAGGCGGTATTGGAAGACGCACCCGACTGGCTCGACGGACAGGGGCGTGCCCGGATCGAGGGAGCGCGGCATTCGCTCGCCTGGCGGATCGACCTGATCGCGGCCTGGGAAGCGCTGCTCGGGCGGCTGGGCGGGCCGGCGGACCCGGAATTCGTCGACTGGCTGCAAGTCGACCGCAACGATGCACGCGAGTTCGACGTCGGCCTCTATCGCCACTGGCTCGATCCGATGAAGCCTTTCGCCCGCGTGGTCATGGAACCGGCGCACGGACTGATGATGACCAGCGCCACGCTGACCGACCGCGACGAGAGCGGGCCGGACTGGCCGCACGCCATTGCCGCCAGCGGCGCGCCGCATCTGGAACTCAACCCCCGAACCGCGCAGGCCGACAGCCCGTTCGACTATGCCAACCGCGCCGAAGTGCTGATCGTCACCGACATCCGAAAGGGCGACATCCCCGCGATGGCGGGCGCCTATGCGCGGCTGATCGAGGCGAGCGGCGGCGGGGTCCTCGGCCTCTTCACCGCGATCCGGAGGATGCGCGCGGCCTATGGCCGCATCGCCGATCGGCTCGCCCGGGCCGGCCTGCCGCTCTACGCACAACACGTCGACCCGATCGATACCGGGACGCTGACCGACATCTTTCGCGACGATCCGCGCGCCAGCCTGCTCGGCACCGATGCCCTGCGCGACGGGGTGGACGTGCCGGGCGAGAGCCTGCGCTGCGTCGTCCTCGAAAGCGTGCCCTGGCCGCGCCCGACCATCCTCCACCGCGCCCGCCGCGCCGCCGCTGCCGAGCAGGAGGGCGGCGCCAAGCGTTACGACGACCGCATCATCCGCGCGCGGCTGGCGCAGGCCTTCGGCCGCCTCATCCGGAGCCGCGACGATTCGGGCCATTTCATCGTCCTCTCCAGCGCCTTCCCCAGCCGGTTGCTGTCCGCCTTCCCCGAAGGCACGCCCGTCATCCGCCTGACACTCGAAGAGGCTTTACAGCGCGTTGCGAAGGGTGTTGGAACAGCCGAGCCCCAAGTCGCAGCGGAGAATGACGCCTCGTGAAAATCCTCGGTCTCCTGCGCCACGCCAAGTCCGATTGGGGCGAAAGCGACAAGCGCGATTTCGACCGGGGCCTGAACGATCGCGGCCATCGGGGCGCGAAGGTCATCGGCGAGCATATTGCCAGGCACGGCGTAAAGTGGGACACAGTGCTCGCCAGCCCGGCCGAGCGCGTGAAGCTGACGCTGGCCGACGCCCTGCCCGATCTCGAGCCTGAATGGGACCAGCGGCTCTACCTCGCCGGGACCGACACGATCATGGACGTGCTGCGCGAATGCGGCGGCGATGCGGAGGCGGTACTGCTGTCGGGCCACAACCCCGGCCTCGGCGACATGCTGTTCGAACTCGTCGCCCCGAAAAACGAGAACGATCTCTTCGACGAGGCCAAGGTCAAATTCCCGACCGCCGCCTATGCGGTCTACGAGCTCGATATCGACAGCTGGTCCGATTTGCGCGATGGCTGCGGCAAGCTGGTGCATTTCGCCCGCCCGCGCGACCTCGACGAGGAGCTGGGGCCGGAATACTGAGTGTGAGGCTGCAGCAAGGAAAGCGCGGTTAGTCATGGCTTTCACTCCAGCGAAAGCCTTCGAATGAAACGCCTTTTCCCCATCCTCGGTGCCTGCCTCGTCTCAGCCGCGGCGACCTCGGCCCAAGCGGGCGAAGTCTACGGCGGCGTCCTGGCGCATGGTGTCGATACGCCCTTCACTTTCGAGACGAAAGAGGAAGGCATCGACCTCCAGGCCGGCGTTCGCAGCGAACCGATCGAGGCACTGTCGTTCGTGGGCAAGCCGTCGCTTTATGCCTTCGGGTCGATCAATACGGCCGGGGACACGAACTTTGTAGCGGCGGGAGTGAGTTGGAAGATCGACCTGGGTCCGGTCTACCTTCGCCCCGGTGTCGGCCTCGCCCTGCATGACGCGCCTGCATTCAGGCTGGACCCCGAGACCCGCATCCGCACCGACCTCGGCAGCCGCGTGCTGTTCGAGCCGGAGATCGCGATCGGCCTGCCGGTTTCGGAGCGCGTCTCGGTCGAGGCGAGCTGGGTGCACATCAGCAATGCCCGATTGTTCAACTCACAGCAGAACCCCGGGATCGACATGATCGGCGTGCGCGCAAACCTCGCCTTCTAGCGCAAGACACGCGGCCCCTTTCCGCTCTCACCCCATTTGTCGTTCGCATTGTACAGCGCGCATTTCTTCAGGCTCAGGCAGCCGCAGCCGATGCAGCCGTCGAGGTCTTCGCGCACCTTCTCAAGCCGCGCGATCTGCTCGTCGATGCGCCGGGAGATGGCTCCGCTGATCCGCCTCCAGTCGGCTGCGTTGGGCGTGCGGCCATGGGGCAAGCCCTTCATCGACTCCTCGATCTCCGCCAGTGACAGGCCGAGATTCTGCGCGATCAGGATGAAGCTGAGCCGCCGAATGTCGCTGCGCAGGAAGCGGCGCTGGTTGCCGCCGGTGCGCATCGGCTCGACCAGGCCCTTGTCCTCGTAGAACCGGATCGCCGACACACTGAGGCCGGTGCGGCGGGCGAGTTCGCCAATGCTGAGCAGATCGTTCGCTTTCATCGATCAGACTGATAGCGCAATTGGACCTTGACCTCAACTTAGCTTGAGGTTGCATCACTGCGTGCATCGCCATTCGAACAGGAGAATCTCCATGGCCATTGCACGACTCGAACACGTCAATTTCTCTGTCACCGACGGTGAACGCAGCGCTAGGCTGCTCGAACAGCTGACCGGCTGGCAGCGCCGCTGGGAAGGCCCCTCGCTGCACAACGGACGCTCCATCCGTCTCGGCGACGACCACGCCTATGTCGCCATCCACACCAGCCCGCGGATTGCCGGTGGTTTCGCCAAGAGCGTGCGGATGAACCACATCGGCATCGCGGTCGACGATCTCGACGCCGCCGAGGCGGTCGTGGTCGAACACGGCCTCGAAACCTTCAATCACGGCAAATACGAGCCTGGCCCGCGCAGCTTCTATTTCTTCGACTGGGACGGCATCGAGTTCGAGGTGGTAAGCTATGAATGAGATCATGCCGCGCGAGCCGCTGTTCGCCCGCCCTCGCCAAACGCCGGGACCCGCTACATCCGTGGAGCGAAGCCCGGATGTTGGTCGGACCCGTGATATCCCGCCAGCGCGGTCATCGGCACGTCCTCGAACCGGCCCAGCCAGCGCCGCGCCATCTTCGCCAGTGGCATCGGGTTGAGGTAGTGCCGCTTGCACCGCCCGTCGCGCTCGCTCGCGACCAGCTCCGCCGCCTCCAGCACGGCGAGATGCTTGGCCACCGCCTGCCGCGTCATCGGCAGTTCAGCGCTGAGATCGGAGAGCGTGAGCCCGCCCTGCTCGCTCAGCCGGTCCAGCAGGAGCCGGCGCGTGGGATCGGAAAGGGCGACGAATGTGTCCGTCATGCAGCAAGGCTAGGCAAACCGCGCCGAGTCGCTCAAGTTTGCGGGGTCAGAGCAGGGAGACTTGTCCACGGCCGGACCACGGCACGCCCGTGCGGTCGAGGGTCAGGTCACCTTGCCAAGGCTTGCACAGAGTGCGCGCATCGTTTGGTGAGCCGCCGGTCCAGACGCCGATATCCGCATCTCTTAGCAGCACCGGCATGCGCGAATGGACCTCTGCCGCCAGCCCGTCCGCATCGGTCATGACCATCGAATAGCAGCGGCCCCATTCGTCCGAATCGCGCCAGACACCGGCGACGGCGAAGACCTCTGCGTCGGGCCGCGACATCCAGCTGCGCGTCTTGCCGCCCTTAGGCCCTTCGGCCTCCGCCCAGGCCGTCACCGGGATGATGCAGCGGCGCTCCTCGAAGCTGTAGCGCCAGAAGAAGCTGTCGAGCTTGTCGGTGCGGGCGTTATTGACCGGTTTGGGCTTCAGCGGCTGGCCGTTCTTGCCCTTCATCACCAGCGGGAAACCCCAGGTCATCTGCTGGAGCTGGCCTTCAGCGACCACGGCCCCAGGATAGCCGGGAAACACTTCCTCGGCGAAGTTGGCCCCGCCGAGTGAATTGATCGCGTCGAACCATTTGGCGACCTCGTCGGTGGTCTTGGTCATGCGGTAGAGATTGCACATCAGGCGTTCCCCACCACGAAGCACGCGGCGGCGACCAGCGCGCCGGTCCAGCGATTGGAGCGGAAACGGTCGAGCGGGTTTGCCGGGTCCTCCGCGTCCAGCGTCGCGACCTGCCACGCGAGATGTGCTGCGGCGGGGAGCAGCGCGAGCAGCGCGATCCAGTCCGCACGGTAGAGCCAGAAGGCGAGCGCCCAGAGCGCCACCGCGCCTGCATAGAACAGCGCCACGCCGCCGGTCACATGGCCGCCGAGCCGCAGCGCGCTGGAGCGGATGCCGACCAGCGCATCGTCCTCGCGATCCTGCAGTGCGTAGATCGTGTCGTAGCCGATGACCCACAGCGCCGCGCCTGCGTACATTGAAGCCAGAGCGTCCCAATTGTCGGCGCGCAATTGCGTCCAGCCGACCAGCAGGCCCCAGGTGAACACCATGCCGAGCCAGGCCTGCGGCCACCAGGTGAGACGCTTCATGAAGGGGTAGGCAGCGACAAGAGCGATGCTCGCCAACGCCACACCTTGGGCTAGCGGGCGCAGCTGGACAAGCACGAGCAGGCCGATCAGGCAGAGTGCCAGCAACCAACCCCAAGCGGTTTTCTTGGAGACACGTCCGCTGGCAACGGGCCGGCTGGCAGTGCGGGCCACTTTCCGGTCGAGCTTGGCATCGACGATATCGTTGTAGACGCAGCCCGCGCCGCGCATCGCGATACTGCCGAGCAACAGCCAGCCGAGCAATGCAAATTGCCACCCCGCGCCCGCCAGCCAGACGCCCCAGGCGCAAGGCCAGAACAGCAGCCACCAGCCGATCGGCCGGTCGAAACGCGCCAGCATGGCGAGATCGCGCGGCAGTTGCGGCAGCCGCGCGACGAGGCCTTTATGTTCACTGTCGGGCACGACGTCGGGATTGCCGGTTTCGCTCATCGCTTGCTCCCTAACCTCCGACGTGCCACCTGCAAAGCCATGCCCGCAACACCCGCATGGCCGCCCAAAAGTGCACCGCGCCTGTTCGTCGAGGACGAACTCGGCACCGGCCGGACAATCGCCGTCGAAGATAATCAGGCGAATTACCTCGCCCGGGTCATGCGCGTTACCGAAGGCGATGCGGTGATCCTGTGCGACGATCTCACCGGAGAATGGGCCACGCGGGTCACGCAGGTCGACAAGCGCCGCGTCGAACTCGAGGTCGGACAGCACCTTCGCCCGCGCGAGCCGGTCCCGGATTTCTGGCTGTGCCCCGCGTTGCTCAAGAAAGATCGCTTCGATCTCGTGCTCGAGAAAGCAACCGAGCTCGGCGTTGCGCGCATCGCGCCGGTCGTCACCCGGCGCTGCGTGGCGGACAAGCTCAACCCCGAACGCGCCGACACGATCGTGACCGAGGCAGCCGAGCAATGCGCGCGCACCGCTTTGCCCGAGATCGCACCGGTCGCAAAACTCGACGCGTTGCTGCGCGACTGGCCGCAGGACCGTCACCTGTTCTTCGCCGACGAGGAAGGCGGCGAACCGGCTGCCGATGCGTTCTGCTACGCCGAGGGCCCGGCCGCGCTGCTGGTCGGCCCCGAAGGCGGCTTCGACGATGCCGAGCGGGCCGCGATCCGCGCGCATGCCGCTTCGGTCGCGATCAGCCTCGGCCCGCGGATCTTGCGCGGCGAGACGGCGGCCATCGCCGGGACCGCCGTGTGGATGGCGGAAGCGGGCGACTGGCTGGACGAAGAATAAAACGCTTTCCTCGGAAGGTTCGGTTTTCTAACGCCACCGACCATGAGCACGCGCGAGACCTCCGGCAACGCCGATCCCGTCATCGAATCCCGCGACCAGCTGGTCGCCCCGATGCAGCGCGGGGAGAAGCCCAACGACCAGTGGCGCATCGGGACCGAGCACGAAAAGCTCGTCTTCCACCGCAGCGATTTTCGCGCGCCGTCCTACGACGAGAAAGGCGGCATCCGCGACATATTGATGAGCCTGCGCCAGTTCGGCTGGGAGCCGGTCGAGGAAGGCGGCAAGGTCATCGCCATGCGCGGGGAGGATGGCACCGTCAGCCTCGAACCAGCTGGCCAGCTCGAACTGTCGGGCGCGCCTTTGGAAAACCTGCACCAGACCTGCGCGGAGACCGGTCGGCATCTCGACCAGGTGAAGCGCGTCGGCGAGGATTGCGGCGTCGGCTTCCTCGGCCTCGGCATGTGGCCCGACAAGACCCGCGACGAACTGCCGATGATGCCCAAGGGCCGCTACGAAATCATGAAACGGCACATGCCCCGCGTCGGCACGCTGGGCCTCGATATGATGCTGCGCACCTGCACCATCCAGGTGAACCTCGACTATTCCAGCGAAGCGGACATGGCGCAGAAATTCCGCACCGGCCTCGCGCTCCAGCCGCTCGCCACCGCGCTGTTCGCCAACTCACCCTTCACCGAAGGGAAACCGAACGGTTACCTTTCCTACCGTAGCCACATCTGGAGCGACACCGACCCGCACCGCACCGGCATGCTGCCCTTCGTGTTCGAGGACGGGTTCGGCTACGAACGCTGGGTGGATTACATGCTCGACGTGCCGATGTATTTCGTCTTCCGCGACGGAAAATACATCGACGCGGCGGGGCACAGCTTCCGCGATTTCCTCAAGGGCGAACTCGAAGTCCTGCCGGGCGAGAAGCCGACCGAGAGCGACTGGTGGGACCACCTCTCCACCGCTTTCCCCGAAGTCCGCCTGAAAAGCTTCCTCGAAATGCGCGGCGCCGACGGGGGCCCTTGGAGCCGGATTTGCGCCCTGCCCGCCTTCTGGGTCGGCCTGCTCTATGACCAAGGCGCGCTCGATGGCGCATGGGATCTGGTCAAGCACTGGACGATGGAGGAGCGCGAGGCGCTTCGCAATGCCGTGCCGAAGCAGGCGCTTGCCGCTCCGATTCCCGGTGGCGGCACCTTGCGCGACCTTGCGAAAGAGGTGCTGGTTATCGCCCGCGCCGGTCTCGCTTCTCGCGCGCGCCTCAATTCGTCCGGCGACAATGAGACAGGGTTCCTCGAAACGCTCGACGAGATCGTCGCCAGCGGGAAAGTGCCTGCGCAAGTCCTGCTCGATCGCTATCACGGCGAATGGGGCGGCGATATAAAGCGCGTCTACAAATATAGCTTCTGAGCGAAGGGAAGAAACGATGATCCAGATCAATGGCACCATCAAGCTGGGCCGCACGATCGATGCCGCGACGCGCAAGGCGATCGTCGAAATGGTCCGTGCCAGCCGTGCGGAAGACGGCTGCCTCGACTATGCCTTCGCCACCGATCTGGCCGATCCCGACACGCTGGTCTTGTTCGAGCGCTGGCGCGACCAGGCTGCGCTGGATGCGCATGGCAAATCCGCGCACATGGCGGAATTCCAGAAGGTGATGGCGGACAATCCACCCGCTTCGCGCGATATCCGCATTTACGAGACGGACCAGGGCAGTCCGCTCGGCTGATTACTCCGCCGGCTGCGGCGCCAAGGCTCCGCCCGGCTTCCAGACCCGACGTTGCAGACGCTCAAGGGGCGCGGTCAGCAGGCCGTGTTGCGCCATATAGGCGTGGTACTCGCGATATTTCGCGTCCTCGCGCAGCAGATGCGCTTCCTCTGTCTTGGCCCGCCAGAAGTAGATTGCATTGACCACCAGCAGGAAGAAGCAATTGCGGATGGTCTCCACCCATGATCCGTCCTGCACCAAGAAGGGCAGCGTCGCGCACCACCAGAACAGGTTCTTCGATACATAGGCCGGATGGCGCGTGAAGCGGTATGGCCCGTTCGTGAGCACGCCGCGATAGGTGAGGTTCGAAAAGCGCAGGCCGAAAGCGAAGGTCGCCCAGGCATAGAACGCGGTCAGCACCACCAGCAGCGCGCCCCACGCAGCCAGCGCGAGATCGTTGCCCTCCAGCCAGAAAATCCATCCCGGCGTACCGAGCTCGTAATTGATTGCCTTGCCCTCGCCCAGAATGCCCCAGACGATCGGCGGGTAACAGATCAGTGCCGCCACCCAGCCTGCCAGGAAGGGATTGCCGCTGCGAATGTGCGCGTCGAGCGGGCGCATGGTGACGATATAGCCGACCGTGCCGATCATCACATCGACCATGAACATGCCCTCGATCATCATCAGCGCGAGCTGCTCGGGGCGCTGGGCGAGCAGGCCGAAATCGGCTTCCACGACATTGCGGAAGGCAAACGGGATGATGGAGATCATGAAGGCGGTGAAGAAAGCCTTGATGATCCAGCTGCGCCAATGCGCCTTGACTTCATCAACCTGCCACCCGGTCTTGCGAACGAGCAGTGCCCCGAAGTGCCAGGCATGGTCGCGCGGGGTCACCATGTAGCGATCGATCCAGAACACATAGGGGACCGACATCACCATGAGCGGAATTGCCGCATAACCCAGCACCCGCATCGAGAAGAGGTAGTTGCCGCTCCAGTACCAGCGGCACAGGCAATAGAGCGCAGCGATGATCGCCCAGGTCGCCCACAAACCGATGAGCTTGATCAGCGTATCCGCACGATCGGGCTGGCGCGTGCGGCCGAGCGACCAGTCGAGCCCGGTACTCGGCCGACGATGCACTTTCTCCACCACCACCGACCAAAGCGCCATCGGCAGCGCCGCGGCGAGCAGGGCGACCAGTGCGGCGTGCGGACCCGACATGACCTCGCGCGGGCCGGGCAGGTCGAGGCTGGTGGAAATAGCGGGATAGGCGCGCGCGAACAGGACCCAGGCGAACAGCCCGGCCAGGCCGACCAGCCCGACAGCCGCAGAAACATCGCTCTTCGGCCGCGCTATCGGGATCGATTCACGCGTATCCATTTCCCCGCCGTCCTACACCCGAATGGTTAACACCCGGCAGAGAATAGCGCAAAGCCTAGCGGAAGGCGGTAATCGTGCCGCTGTCGTCGAGGATGTAGAGCGTGTTGTTCGCCACGACCGGAGCCAGGCTGACCGGTTCGTCTAGGTCGTAGAACAGGCTGGCGGAACCCTCGGCCGTGCTCACGCGATAGACTTCGCCTTCGCTGCTGGCGACCCAGAGGTTGTTCCCGGCGAGCACCGGTCCGGTCCAGAAGATCGGGCCTTTCTTGTCCTCCTGGTCGCGATATTGCGCCAGCTGCGTGATCCAGCGGACCTTGCCGGTGCTGCGCGCGATGGCCAGCAGGCGGGCATCGTCGGTCAGGGTGAAGATCCATTCGCCTGCGATAGCCGGAGTGGAGATCCCTGCGAGGCTAAGCTCCCAGATGCGTTGCCCCGTGACCAGTTCATACGCCGCCATGCGGCCGCCTTGGCCCAGCGCATAGATGCGGCCGTTGTCGATGATCGGATCGGCGTCGATATCGGTCAACGAACTGACCGAGGTCGAGATCGAAGTCCGCGCCAGCGCATCGGCCCACAGCGTGCGGCCGTTTTCGTAACGGTGCGCGATGAGCTCGCCAGAGCTGTAGCCTGCGATGACCGTACCCTGCCCTGCAGCAGGCGCCGCCACGCCGAAGACGCCGGCCTGCGTGGCCGAGCCGGATTGCTGCCACTGGACCGCGCCGTCGGTCAGGTCGAGCGCATAGATCTGGTTGTCCTGCGTCATTACGAACAGCGAACCGAAGGCGATCGTTGGCGAACCGCGCAACGGACCGGCGGGCTTTACCTGCCACAGCTGCGCGCCGGTGTTGGCATCGAGGGCGATGACGTCGCCCGCACCGGTGGTCATGTAGACCTTGCCATCGGCATAGCTGGCACCGCCGCCAAACGCGGAAGCGCGCGTGTCACCAGTCAAGTTGGGGGCAAATGCCCAGCGTTTGGCACCGGTCTGCGCGTCGAAAGCATCGAGTTCGCCGTCACTACCGACCGCGAACAGCATACCGCCACCCACGACCGGCGCAGCGCCCAGACGCTCGCGGTTGGAGCCGCCCGCGACTGCGGCGGTAAACGCCCGCGTCGGCGTGGCGGAGAGTGCAAGATGTCCATAGGACTTGCTGGCCGTTCCGCCGGCTTGCGCCCAGCTATCATTGGCTTGCGCGGGAGGGAGAACCACCGCAACACCGGCCAGCGCAGGATCGACTTCGGCACCGGCTTCGATGCGCGAGAGGATCGGCTCGCGATTGCCGATCGTCGGCGTAGCCTTCTCATCGCCGCCGCCGAACAGGCCGCCGCTGCAGGCGCCAAGACTGGCGACCAGCGCTGCGGCCAAAACGCCGCGTGCCAAAACGTTGCGTGAGAAAGCTTTCGAAGGCTTGCGGCCCTTACGATCCATAGTCGGTTCTTCCATTCCGGCCCGAACGGGCCCCTTACTGGATTTGCGCGGCGGCTTCGCCGTCCGCAGCCTGAGTGTCCACGCCCTGTTCTTCGAGCAGAGCGTCTACGTCCTCGATCGCATCCACGCCAAGCACGCCGGCCATCTGCCGGGCGCGCGAGCGCAGCCCCTCGGGCGCATCGTCGGCCTTCGCGATCTGCGCAAACAGCGCGCCCGCTTCGGCTTCCTTGCCCTGGTCCATATAAGCATGGGCAACAAGCTCGCCGGCGCTGGCGAAGAAGGGATTTCCGGGCACGGCGAGCGGCTTGAGCTGTGTAATCACCTCGCCGCTCGACAGGCTGTCGTACCGCGTGGCGACTTCGCGCAGCTTGGCGAGGTCGCGCAAAGCCTGCGGCGCGCTATCATTTGTGGCGACGGCGGCGAAAAGGCGCGCGGCTTCATCGGGCCTGCCCTGCTCGGCAGCGATCCCGGCGCGCATGAGCCCGGCAACGGCGGAAGCCCCGCCCCGGTCTTCACCGGCCAGTGCTTCGAGCTGGTCGTATCCAGTCTGCAGATTGCCCGCTTCAACCTGGTCGAGCGCGCCCACGAGAACTTCGGAATCGGCCTCCATCGCCTGTTCCTGGCGACTATCCCAGAACAAATAGCCACCGAAACCGACCAGGCCGAGGATGAGCACGGCGAGCAAGGGCTTGCCGTATTTCGTGAAGAATTCCTCGGTATCGCCTTGGCGCACCGCGTCGTCGACCTCCCGCAACAGGGCTTCCTGCTCGGCGGCGTCACGTTTTGCGAGTTTCTCCTCGCGGCTGAGTTCTTTCTTGGGTGTGAGGGCCACGTGTGGCGGGCTCCGCTTTGTCTCGTCGAAAAATGTTTGCGCGTCTTTAGGCAGTGCGCCCGCCAAGGGCAATGGTCGTCGAAGCCTGTCCCCATCCGGGTGAACGGACGATGAAAACGCAGCGACGCCCCCGCTACAACTCCCGTCGCATCGCGCTGGAATAAAGGCGGCGGTAGGTCGCCACCATTTTTACCTCGTCGAACTCGGCCACGGCCTTGGCGCGATTGGCCTCGCCGACCTGGCGGCGCAGGTCCTTCGACTGCGCCAGCGCGGCCAGCACATCCTGAAGTCCGCCTTCGCTGCCGGGGGACGTTATGTAGGGTTCGTTGGCCTCGGCCACCATCGCGGCGATATCGCCTACCGCCGGAGCTGCGATCGGCAGGCCTGCAGCCATAGCCTCCGCCACCGAGAGGGGAAACTGTTCTGAATCGCTCGACAGGGCGAAGATGTCGAACAGGCCAATGACCCGCGCCGGATCGGTCACTGCTCCCGGCAGGTGGACTCGGTGGTTTATCTTCAGGCGATCGACCTCGGCAAGGATCCCATCTCGCGCTTCGCCCTCGCCGACGATGACCAGCTGCCATTCTTCCGGCAGCGGCGCAAAGGCGCGCACCAGCCGGGGCAGGTTCTTGATCGTACGCAAGCCGGCCAGCGTGCCGACCCAGTATTCGCCCGGGCGCTTGATCAGCCGCAGCGCGTCCTTCTTGGGCCGCATGCCAAAGGCCTTGGTGTCGATCCCGTTGGGAATGCGCTTCACCCGACCGAGCGGTTGCTGCCAGTCGACCAGCGCGATCTCCTCCAGCCGTTCGGACGGGACGACGAGCCCGGAAGACCGCCCCAGCGCGATCCGCCGGTACCAAGTGCGGCGTTTCTTGAGCCGATGAAGCTCGCTTTCGTCGAAGCCATCCTCGTGATGGATCAGGGGCGGAAGGCCGTGGACATCCTTGAACAGCGTATGCGCCATCACCGCGTCCATCGCGCCCCAATTATAGGTGAGGATGAGATCGTAAGGCTTCATCGCCTTGGCGAGCCGCTGCAGGCGACCGGGGAGCGGCACGCCCTTCAGGCTGGGAAATTCCGGCTGCACCATCGCGTCGATGCTCTTCGCGATGCCGTCGGCGGCGCCCAGCCGGTCGGGCTCTGCCGAGACAATGGTGTGCCTCGCCTTCGCACCGAAGGCGTTGATCAGTTGCACGCTGCGCCGTTCCTTGCCCCCGGCGGCGAAGGTGGAATGCAGGTGCAGGAAGTGCGGGCGACCGGCGCTCATGCCACGCGCCCGAGCAGTGCGTCGATGGCCGCGCGTGCCTCCGCCTCGTCCAATGTCGGCGCATGGCCGATCTGCGGAATGGTGACGGCAGTGGCCTCAGGAAGCCGCTGCTGCATTTCGGCGAAGCCTTCCTTCGACAGGAGGGGCGATACTTCGCCGCGCAACAGCAGCACAGGACGTCCGCCGAGCGCCTCGAAAGCCGGCCACAGGTCGGGTGGTACGGCGGCTTCGTCCGCCGCAAGGATCGGCTCGGCGATCTTCATGTCGTAATCGAAGACGATCCGCCCGCTGCTGGCCAGCGTCATCCCGCGTTTGGCCATGCGGATCCAGTCCTGCATCTCGAAACGCGGGAAGTTCGCCCCCTGCACCTCTTCCAATGCTCGGGCGGCGTGCATCCAGGTCGGAAAGCTGCGCCCCTGCCCGACATACCCCTTGATCGCGTCCAGCCCCGCCATCTCCAGCGCCGGACCGATATCGTTGAGGACGACGCCCGCCAGCGCATCGGGCCGGACGGTGGCGAGAACCATCGTGATAAGCCCGCCCATCGAGGTTCCGACGGAAACGAAGCGCTCGATCCCTTCCTGCTCCAGCAGTGCGAGGACATCGCCGACGTAGGTCGGCACGGCATAGCTCGCCGTGTCGCTGGCATATTCGCTGTCGCCGCGCCCGCGAATGTCGGGCACGATCACGCGCCAGCCCTGTGCCGCGATATGCGACGCCAGATCCTCGAAGTCGCGGGCGTTGCGAGTGAGGCCGTGCAGACAGATCACCGGCGGCCGGTCGTTCGCCTCGCCATAGTCGCGGAAATGCAGGGTGAGGCCGTCGGCGCTTTGCCAACTGCGGTCGGTGTAGCTCGTGTCCATGGTCGAAGGAGTGTGTCCCGTGCCGATTTCGGTGTCGCCCTTGCTGCGGGCGG
Source organism: uncultured Erythrobacter sp. (assembly GCA_947499095.1). Taxonomy (GTDB): domain Bacteria; phylum Pseudomonadota; class Alphaproteobacteria; order Sphingomonadales; family Sphingomonadaceae; genus Qipengyuania. The sequence goes on along the minus strand of CANMMR010000002.1, from coordinate 136,137 downwards.
GCTTCGTCCCCACTATCGCTGCATGCGCGACGAACCGCAAGCCGCGAGCTATCGCCCCGAAACGCAGATCGCCGCTCTCGCCGAATGGATCGGCGACCCGGTCGCGCCGGGCGATTTTCCCGAGACGACATTGCGCTTCCGCAACGATCGCCATGCAGCCACAGTGGGGCTGGACAATCTCTCGGATGAGGACTGGCTCCGCCATTTCGGCCGCTTCGAAGCCCTGCCCGACAACCTGCCCCAGCCGCTCGCCCTGCGCTATCACGGCCACCAGTTCCGCGTGTACAATCCGGAGATCGGCGACGGGCGCGGGTTCCTGTTCGGGCAGCTGCGCGATGGCGCAGGCCGACTGCTCGACCTCGGCACCAAGGGGTCGGGCCAGACGCCGTGGAGCCGCGACGGCGATGGGCGCCTGACCCTGAAGGGCGCAGTACGCGAAATCTTCGCGACCGAGATGCTGGAAGCGCTTGGCGTCTACACCTCCAAGACCTTCAGCGTGGTCGAGACGGGCGAATCGCTGTGGCGCGGCGACGAACCATCCCCCACGCGCTCGGCTGTGATGACGCGGCTGAGCCACGGGCACATCCGCATCGGCACCTTCCAGCGGCTCCTCGCACTGGAAGAGCGCGAGCATATGGCACAACTGGTCGACTATTGCCTTGAACAGTTTCCCGGCCCACCCCCGCCGGAGGATGCGCCCGGACGCGACGATCCTGCGGTGCGGCTGATGCACCTTGTGGTCGAGCGATTGGCCGATCTCGCTGCGAGCTGGATGGTCGCGGGCTTCGTTCACGGGGTGCTCAACACCGACAACATGAACATTTCGGGCGAGAGCTTCGATTACGGCCCCTGGCGATTCCTGCCCAAGTGGGATCCGGCCTTCACCGCGGCCTATTTCGACCACCAGGGGCTCTATGCCTTCGGTCGCCAGCCGGAAGCGCTGCACTGGAACTGCGGCCAGTTTGCCATTGCCTTGCGCCAGCTGACAGACGCACCGCCGCTGATTGCCGCGATGGATCGCTTCGGACCGCTTTACATGGAGGCGATCGGGCGGCGCTGGTGCTGGCGCCTCGGCCTCGAAAGTCGCGGCGCGGAGGCGGACGCGGCGCTGGTTGCGGCGAGCGAAGCGCAGTTGCGCGAAAGCGGGACCCAGCCGGACGAGTTCTTCTTCCGGCATCGGGGCAAGCGAGAGGCGGAGGGTGCGCTGGCTGACGCGATGGCAAACTATCGCCCTCTACCGAGTAATCACCCCTACTGGAGCGACGGAGCACCGCAATCGATGCTCATAGACGAAGTCGAGAGCATTTGGTCGGCGATTGCCGAAAACGACGACTGGCAACCGCTGGCCGACAAGGTCGCGGCGCTGCGGCGCATGGGCGAGGCACACGGACCGGTCCCGACCCCGGCGGGCCATGCGTGATGCCGTCGACATTTGCCGTTTGACGCACTCACCCAGCTATCACATAGGCGCGCACAAGAACGAAGAAGGTCGCGGGAAGGTCTCGATTGTCTGATATGGAACTGGTTTCTACCGAACCTGCCACCGGCGCGGAAATCTGGCGCGGCACGGCGGGCGATGTCGAGCAGACGATCGCCCGCGGGTGCGAGGCGATGCGCAACTGGGCGCGGACTCCGCTGGGTCAGCGCGTCGAACTGCTCCGCCGCTTCGCCAATGCCGTGCGCAAGCATGCCGAACCCTTTGCCGAACTGATCGCACGCGAAACCGGCAAGCCGCTGTGGGAAGCCCGGACGGAAGTCCAGGCCGTCATCGGCAAGGTTGATATCTCCGTCACCGCCTATGCTGAACGCACCGGTCAGAAGAAGCTCGACAGCGCGCTGCAGGGCACCGCCGCACTGCGCCACAAGCCGCATGGCCTGATGGTCGTGCTCGGGCCCTATAATTTCCCCGCCCACCTGCCCAACGGCCATATCGTCCCCGCGCTGATCGCGGGCAATGCCGTGATCTTCAAGCCGAGCGAGAAAGTGCCCGCAGTCGGCGAATTCCTGACCCGCTGCTTTCACGAAGCCGGCATTGCCGAAGGCGTGGTGCAGTGCATCCACGGCGGCCCGGACGCGGGCAAGGCGCTGGTCGAGCATGCCGATGTCGACGGCGTACTCTTCACCGGATCGGCGCGTGCGGGAATTGCGATCAATCGCAAGCTCGCCTCGAACCCCGGGAAGATCGTCGCGCTGGAGATGGGCGGCAACAACCCGATCGTGGTCACCGACACGCCCAAGCTGGCCGATGCCGCCGCGACGATCATTCAGTCCGCATTCACGACTGCAGGCCAGCGCTGCACCGCCGCGCGCCGGCTTATCGTGGTCGACTCGATGTTCGATCAGCTCGTTGCGGAAGTGAAGGCGTTGACCGAGCGGCTGATCGTCGACGAACCCTTCGCCGATCCCCAGCCGTTCATGGGGTGCGTGATCGACAATCAGACCGCGGATCTGCTTTCCGAGAGCTTCGTCGCGCTGATGTCGCGCGGCGGGAAGCCGATCGTACACATGAAGCGCAAAGACGAGAGCCTGCCCTTCCTGTCACCGTCGATCCTCGATGCGACGGACATCGCCGAGCGGCCGGATATCGAGCTGTTCGGCCCGCTGCTCCAGGTGATCCGCGTGGCCGATCTCGATGCCGCCATCGCCGAGGCGAATAACACGCGATATGGCCTGTCCGCTTCGCTCGTCGGAGGAAGTCCGAGCGATTTCGAGCAGTTCTGGAGCGAGATTCGCGCCGGTATCGTCAACTGGAACCGGCCTACCAACGGAGCATCCTCGGCCGCGCCCTTCGGCGGGATCGGCCTATCGGGCAACCATCGTCCGGCAGCGTTCTACGCGGCGGATTACTGCGCCTATCCGGTGGCGAGCACCGAGATGGAACAGCCCCGCGCAACCATCGGCGTCGGCCTCAAATCCTGACGCCCGCCCGGCGGGGCGGACCCGTCAGTTACTGGTGACAAGATCGATCTGGGTCACGCCCTGATCGAGGCGGCGGCCGTATACGACGTATGCCGACTGGCCCTTGGTGCCGCTGAGGATATTGTCCCCGTCCTTCATCGTATGCTCGACATTGAAGCCGGCGTCGCGGGCGCGGGTGCTGTAAAACGACAGCACGTCATCGAGTGCGACCGGCGTGTAGAAGGAGACGATCCTCAACGCACAGTCGCCCTCGTCCGTGCCGGCGGCCTCTTGCGTATTGCCGCGCGGATAGACGGGGAAAGCAGTCGGGAGCTTGGCCGCCCAGGCCGAGCCGTATTCGGCGCTCGCGGCACAATTCGGCCCGTCGGGTTTCACCGCGGCACGGGCAGCGGCCACCATCGCCGCGGTATCGGGCGCATTTGCCGCCAGCTGCTTGGCTGCCGGGGCCGCTTTCAGATTGGACGAACCGCCGACCATCTGCGCCGCGCGATTGCGCGCAGCCTCGACGGCGCGGGGGCTTTTATCGATTTCGGGGATCGCCTGGCTGCCCGTGCCGGACAGCGCCGCATTCGCCTCGTTCTGACCGGCCAGGTCGGGCTCGCTCATCAATCCATCGTTGAGCGCCTGTTCGCTCGCCGGATCGACCGCATCGGCATCCTGCGCCTCATCCGCATTACCGCCGCAAGCAGCCAGGAGGACGACAGGGGCAAGCGCAGCTAAGGGACGGAATTTCATCAGGGGCCTCCGGCAGATAGGTGTGGGTTTCTGCTGTCTGGCGCTGGCGGTTTCCAGCCGCTTGCAGCGCGCTGCATCATAGCGGGACACCTGGCCTGCGAAAGGCTTAACGCGAAACGATAAGGGCGCCTCCCCTCTCCCGAAGGAAAGAGGAGACGCCCTTGGCGGCCCGTGATTGTTATCTTGGGTGCCGCCCTTCGCCCGTGGGTGGGCACGGACGAAAGCTGGTATTCCGGATCAGCCGCAGCGCGTGTTCGAGCGATCGATGGTCCGGCCGAGCAGCGCGCCGGCAGCACCGCCGAGGATCGCGCCGAGCGTGCGATCGCCGCGACCGGCAACTTCATGGCCGATCAGCGCACCGACCCCGGCACCGACCAGCAGGCCGGTGGTGCCATTCTCGCGGCGGCAGTAGTATCGGTTGTCACGACCACGCCAGATGCGGGTGTCGCGGCGAACTGGCTCGCCATAATTGCGGTCATAACCCATGTAGTAGGGACGGGACTGGCGGTAATCGCGGTAATCACGATAGTCCCGGCGATCGTCGTAATAGCTGCGATCGCTGTAATAGGCGCGATCGCGATAGCGCTTCCAATGCTTGCGCTTCTTCTTGCCGTGCTCATAAACCGTCGAAGCAGGCCCGTCGTAGTAGACCGAAGCATGTGCTGTCGGAGCAGCATGGGCGGCCGGCGCTGCGGAGGCCGGAACAGCCAGAGTGAGGCCCGCTGCGGCCATGGCTATTGCTGGAAGCTTGAACATATTTGCCATCGTATTCGTCCCTTTTGCGATCTTGTATTGGCCCTGTGATGTTCAGCTTTAAGCCCGCCAACCTGAACCGAATGCAACCGCGCCGTCAGATTCGAAATTTGCGACGAACCGACTATCTCGCGTCGGCGAGATGAAGCTTGCAGCGCTGATTTTGCGCGCCTAGCGCCGCTGCAGGATGACTGAGGCGGCTTCACAGACAGACAGGACGGGCCTCGGCGCAGCCGTCGGCGCCTATGTCATCTGGGGCTTCCTACCGCTCTATCTGATTCTCGTCAGCAGCGTGCCGCCGTTCGAATTCGTCGGCTGGCGCATTATCTGGACGCTGCCATTGTGCTTGCTGATCGTCGCTTTTCGCAAGCAGGGCGGCGAAGTTCGCCGCGCCTTGGCGGATCGCCAGACCCTCGCCCTGCTCCTGCTCAGCGCGACGCTGATCGCGATCAACTGGGTGGTCTATGTCTGGGCAATTCAGAACGGACAGGTCTACGCCGCCAGCCTCGGCTATTACATCAACCCGCTCGTCAACGTGCTGCTGGGCACGCTGCTGCTCGGCGAGCGTTTGTCGCGCCCGCAGTGGGTTGCAGTGGCAATCGCCGGGATCGGCGTTTCGCTGCTGCTGGCAGGTGCGCTGACGACCCTCTGGATCAGCCTGACGCTGGCCATGAGTTTCGGAACCTACGGCCTTATCCGCAAGCAAGTGCCGGTCGGCTCGCTGCCCGGTCTCACCATCGAGTCGGCGATCCTGCTGGTTCCGGCTCTCGGCGTCGCCTGGTATTATGCGCAGAGCCCGGCGGGTTCGTCATTCGTGCAGGACATCGGCCTCAGCCTTGCGATCATGCTGGGCGGCGCTCTGACGGCATTCCCGCTGCTGCTGTTCGCCATCGCGGCGCGCAAACTGCCCTATTCGACGCTCGGCTTCATCCAGTTCCTGGCACCGAGCATCGTCTTCATTCTGGGCCTGACGGTATTCGGCGAAGAGCTGAACTACGCCCAGGCGGCCTGCTTCGCCTGCATCTGGGCAGCGGCGGCGATCTTCATCTGGGACCTGTGGTCGCGCTCTAGGAAGCCAGCCGCCAACTGAGCGTTTCGCCGGCGTGGAACGGCACGATTTCCGCCGCACCGCCAGCGACCGTTGCCGGAACTTCCTGTGCGATCTTCTCGAGCGTTACCGTGCCTTCGTTGAGCGGCAGGCCGTAGAAGCGCGGTCCGTTCTCCGACGCGAAAGCCTCGAAGCGGTCGAGCGCGCCCTCCTGGTCGAACACCGTAACGTAGCTTTCCAGGGCATGCGGCGCGTTGAAAATGCCTGCGCAGCCGCAATCGCTTTCCTTGTCATGGCGATGGTGCGGGGCACTATCGGTGCCAAGGAAGTATTTTCCCGAACCGCCAGTCGCGGCCTTGCGCAAGGCCAACCGGTGCTCCTCGCGCTTGGCGACAGGCAGGCAATACATATGCGGCCTGATCCCGCCGACGAGGATATCGTTACGATTGATGTGCAGATGCTGCGGCGTGATCGTCGCCGCGATATTTGGCCCTGAAGCGCTGACGAATTCGACCGCCTGCCGCGTCGTGATGTGTTCGAAAATGACCTTGAGCTGGGGCAGTCGCTCGGCCAGCGGTTGCAACACCCGCTCGATAAACACCGCCTCGCGGTCGAAGATATCGATTTCCGTATGGGTTATTTCGCCATGAACGCAAAGCGGCATGCCGATGTCGGCCATACGCTCCAGAACGCCGCTGATGTTGGCGACATCGGTAACGCCATGCGCGGAATTGGTCGTGGCCCCGGCGGGGTAAAGTTTGGCAGCCGTTAGCACACCGTCGGCGAAGCCAGCCGCAAGATCGTCGGCATCGCTCTCGTCGGTAAGATAGGCGGTCATCAGCGGTGTGAACCCGACGCCTTCCGGGACGGCGTCCGCGATCCGCTCGCGGTAGGCGGCGGCGAGAGCGCTGGTGGTCACCGGCGGCGACAGATTCGGCATCGCGATGGCGCGGGCGAACTGCCGCGCGGTGTGCGGTACAACGGCGCGCATCGTCTCGCCATCGCGAAAATGCAGGTGCCAGTCGTCGGGGCGGCGGATGGTGAGCGTCTGGGTCATCGCGCGCGCCTTAGCCGCCCTCCCCGCGATCTGCCAGCCATTGCCGCGCGTCCGCTTCGCCCTGCTCCCAGGTGCGGGTTACCTTGCTGGCGTCGGAAAAATCGATCTTGTCCGCCGCGACCTCGCGGGTGGGCTGGATATAGGTACAGCGATCGGACTGCGGGAGATTTTCGTAGATGCTGGTCATCAGCACGAGCGTTTTCCCGTGGTCGTCTTTCGGCAAAGGCGCCTTGTCCAGCAAGCCGCCATCGAGCACCCGGTCCCCCTCCCATTCCGGCACGTCGAAGACGGGCGGGATGGTCGCAGCGGCGCAGATCAGATCGACGAGTTTGCCGTCGCGTGCGGCCTGGCGCGCATCGACGCAAACTTCGCCCAGTCCTGCACGGCGCGGCAGTATCAGGTGCGGGGTCGATCGGAGAGCCTGGTCGAGCTTGTACAGGATCCCGTAGAAAACCGCGCTCAAGCGGGCCGACATATGTTTGGGCGGGCATGACAGCGAAACTTCGTATTCGGGCCCTTCGGCAATCGCCTCGATCGCGGCTTCGTCCAGGGTCGTTTCGACTACGGCGCGGTAGATTTCCTGATGCGGGGTGAAATTGCTGCGCCTGCGGTCGTAATTCGCATCGTTGATGCGGAACGCCTCCGTCATCAGCATCTTGAGATCCCGCTCGCGGCCGCCAATCCACGCAGCAGCGCTCAGTGCGCCGCCCGACGCGCCACTGACGCGCTTGGGGGCTAGATCCGCCTTGTCGCCCAATCCGGACAGGAAACCGCCATGCCAGAAGCAGCGGATGCCACCACCGGAGAACACCAATTGCTCGATATCGCTGAACATCGCTTTGCCTATGGGCGGTCGCATCCTATCTGTCACCCATGACTGCGACACGATTGTTCGAGCGGGCGGTGGTCCGCCTTTCGCCCCGCAATGCCGAAGAGGATGTTGTCGGCTTCCTGCAGGGCCTGGTCACCAACGATGTGGCAGGCCGTTTGCCAGTCTATGCTGGCTTGTTGACACCGCAGGGCAAGACGATGTTCGATTTCCTCGTCTGGCCCGGCTCGAAAGGCGAGCTGCTAATCGATTGCGAGGCCGAGGCGGCTGAGGAGCTTGCGAAACGTTTGTCGCTCTACCGCCTGCGCCGCGCGATCGACGTCGAGGTCGATCCGGTGGTCGGCGTATATTGGCAGCGCGAGATGGGTGACGGCGGCGCGGCCGACCCACGGCTTGGTGCGCTAGGCCAGCGCTGGCTTTCGCCTGTCGACGATGACGACAATGCCGCCGACTACGCGTGGCGCGCGCACCGGCTCTCGCTCGGCGTTCCGGAGGGGCGCGCGGAACTGGGTGACATCCTCTGGCTCGAAACCAATGCGGTCGAACTACACGGCGTGAGCTTCAACAAGGGCTGCTATATCGGTCAGGAGAATACCGCGCGGATGAACTGGCGCAGCAAGGTGAATCGCCGACTGGTCGTGGTGCCGCTAGGGTCATCGGCGGAAAAGCGTCGGAAGGTTGCGCACGAAGACCTCGGACTCGCGGTCGATCACCTGCGTCTGGACGCGATCGACACAGATCGCGCTCCCGACTGGATGAAGCCGGGGCTTACTCCGGCAGATTGAGCGCGGCGATCGAGTTGACCAGCATCCGCTCCGCCCGGTCGCGTGCGGCAGTCTCGGGCAAACCCAGCGAGCGCGAGAGCGCGCTGCCGATCAGCGCGTCGCCCATCGCCATCAGGACCAGCGCCAGCGTCTCTTCGTGAACCTGCATCGGGTGGCCGCCATGCTCGGCCTCCTCCGGCGCAATCTCGTCGACCAGGTTGTGGATCGTCTCGACGATGGGTGTGAGGGCGTCTTCGTTGCCGGTCAGGATCATCCAGCTGGCGAGCGCTCCCGCCCCTTCCTTATCGAAAGCATCGAAAGCGAGATCGACCACTTCGCGCGGGGATCCAAGTCCTGCCCTGGTCGCGCGCACCGCGTCGATTATCGTGTCGCAAACCGTGCCGGCAAGATACCCCGCAAGCGCCTTTTGCAGTCCTGCCGCAGAGCCGAAGTGATGCAAGAGGTTCGCATGCGTGCGTCCGATTCGCGCAGCGACCGCCTTTAGCGTTACCGCTTGCGGCCCCGCCTCGATCAACAACGCCCTTGCCGCTTCGAGTGCGGCGAGGCGCGATTCTTCGGGGGAAAGTCTCTTGCGCGTGGCCATGCGATGAAGCGTTAACTCAAAGCGGTAAGCGCGCAAAGCCGTTTACGGCTCGTTATTGACATCGATGTAAGCAAGCGCTACTTACATCAATGTCAGTTAACCTCGGAGCCTTCCTATGAACGCCCCTGCCTCAATCGAAATCGATACTCGCAAATCCGCCCCGACGCCGGAGGACCTTACCCTCACCGTGCGCGACGAGCGTTTCAATCGCGACACCAAGCCGCGCCGCTGGTGGGCGGGCGATGCGTTCGGTACGGCGTGGCACAACGCGCTGTCGGCCACCTTCCCGCGCGGCGAGGCCTTCTTCATCGAAGCCGTCAAGGCGCATCGCGAAGGGGCCGATCCGAAGCTCGCGGAAGAAATCCGCGCCTTCGTGAAGCAGGAAATCAACCACACCCGCGAACACATTGCGTTCAACCGCCTTGCCGAAGATCACGGTTACGACATCAAGGCGATCGACAAGCGCGTGGGCGAGATGCTCGCGCTGACCAAGGATCGCCCGGTCATCGTGAACCTTGCGGCGACCATGGCGCTGGAGCACTACACCGCGATGATGGCGCAGGAATTCCTCGCCAATCCGCAGCACTTCAAGGATGCCGATCCGGAAGTGCGTGCAATGTGGGAATGGCATGCGGTCGAGGAGATCGAGCACAAGGGCGTTGCCTTCGACACCTGGAACCACGCGACCCGCGACTGGACGCCGTTCCGTCGCTGGAAACTGCGCAGCCTGATGATGCTGATCGTCAGCTTCAACTTTTTCCGCAATCGCTGGACCGACACGCTGGAACTGCTGGGGCAGGACGGCATCACCGGCTGGAAGGCCAAATGGGGCCTGTTCAAGTACCTGACCGTGAAGCCGGGCGTCGTGCGCCGCATTTTCCCCGCGTGGCTGAGCTACTTCAAGCCGGGCTTCCACCCGTGGGATCACGACGATCGCCATCTGATCGGCAAATACGAGGGCGAGTTCGAAGCGGCACTGATGCCTGCCGAATAAGTCTCAAGAAGGAAAAAAGAAGAGGCCCCGCAAGCGATTGCGGGGCCTTTCGTTTGGGTCACGCCGCTTTTGGGGCTGCGACCTCGTCCTCTGCGAGATCGAGCGTGAAAAGCACGCATTCGACATCCTCGCCGCGCGCGCAGCTGTGTCGCGGCGCCACCTTGCCGGTGGGACGGAAACCGATTTTGCGAAGGACCCGACCGGACGCGGGATTGTCGGTGAAATGTCCTGCTTCCAGCCGCTCGTAACCGAGCGACTTCGCCACTTCGATCACTCCGCGCGCGGCTTCCGTCGCAAAGCCCCGCCCCCAGTACGGACGGGCGATCCAGTAGCCGAGTTCGACGCCGCTTTCCGTCTCGCCGAGACCGGCACCACCGATGATTACCGACCCGTGACTGCCGGGTAGCGTCAGCAGGAAGCTCGGTACTTTGCTATCTTGTTCGCGCATGACGAACTGGCGGGCGTGTTCGGGGAGATAGGGCCACGGTGCGCGCGCGAGGTTGCGGACGACGCCCTCGTCGGCGATTCCGCCAAACAGCGCTTCTGCATCTTCGGGCCAGGCAGGCCGCAACAGCAGCCTCTGGGTAACATGGAACATCGGTATTCTCCCCATATCCACGCTCCGGGCTCCTAGGCCGGACGCGTGACAGTTGCGTGGCGGCGAAAGGATATTTCGCCAGACTGAGAGGGAGAAACGACAAGAGGGAGACGGGTCGGCCCCATCTCCCTCTTCGGTTGCCGGTGGTTATCCCGGCTGGGACCGTCCCGTCTGGACGATCCCGTTATCGGAGCGTCCGATTATTCGGCGGCTTCCGCCAGCATGTCGACCGAGACGAATTTGCGGTCGAGCTTGCCCTTGTGGAAGCGCACAATACCGTCGGCAAGGGCGAACAGCGTGTGGTCCTTGCCCATGCCGACATTGGTGCCCGGATAGAACTTGGTGCCGCGCTGGCGCACGATGATGTTGCCGGCGACGACGTTCTCGCTGCCGAACTTCTTCACACCGAGGCGACGACCGGCTGAGTCGCGACCGTTGCGCGATGAACCGCCTGCTTTTTTATGTGCCATCGTCCGTAATCCTTACTTCTTGTCTTCGGTCTTCTTGGCGGCAGCCTTCTTCGGCGCTGCCTTCTTGGCCGGAGTCTTTTCCTCGACGGCACCCTTCTTGGGAGCAGCCTTCTTGGCGTCTGCCTTCTTCTCGGCCTTCGGCGCGTCGTCCGTTTTGGCTTCGGGCTTGGGAGCCGCTTCCTTCTTCGGCGCAGCCTTCTTCTCGGCCTTCGAATCGCCGACGGCGGTGATGCGCAGCAGGGTCATCTGCTGGCGATGGCCGTTCTTGCGGCGATAATTGTGGCGGCGGCGCTTCTTGAAGACGATCACCTTCTCGCTCTTCGCCTGGGCAATGATTTCCGCGGATACGGTCACCTTGCCGGCGTCTTCGAGCTTCTCGCCTTCACCGGCGAGCAGGACGTCGCCCAGCGTGATGGTATCACCGGCTTCGCCAGCCAGCTTTTCAACGGCGATCTTGTCTCCGGCGGCAACCCGGTATTGCTTGCCGCCCGTGCGCACTACTGCGAACATGGTGGTTATCTCTCAATCAATTAGCTTTGCCGCATCCTTGCGAATATACGGCGCACCCGTCAGGCCGCCGATTGGCAGCCCCGGAAAGAAGCGTGCCGTTAGGCGAATGGCGGGCCCAAGTCAACGGCCAGAGCGAGGATTTTTGCATCCTCGCTGGCGACTTTCGGCCTGCATGATATGGAGAGCGCGATGACGTATCGCAAGCTCTCTCTCGCCGCCTGCCCTGCGCTCCTGCTGGTCGGATGCGCGACTCCGGCCGATAGCGACTACCCGTCGCTGGCCGTCCGGGACATCGAGCGGGCCGAGGGACAGTTCGATGTCGGCCCGCCGCAGACGATCGATGTGCCCGCAGTGGAGACACCGCTCAGCGGCCCGCTCCCCGAACAGCTTGCTACCTTGGTCGCTAGGGCGACCGAAGCCCATCGCGCTTTCACGAGCGCCCTGCCGACAGCCGAGCGCCGGGTGGCGGCAGCTGCGGGCGCCGCGATCGGCAGCGATAGCTGGGCCGCCGCACAGGTCGCCCTCGCCGATCTTGATTCGAGTAGGAGCCTGGCCTCGGTGCCGCTCGGCGATCTCGACATATTGTATGCCGCAGCATCGGTGCAGGCGGAGGACACGGCAGCGATCGAGGCCGCGCGCTCGCAGGTCATCGCGCTGGTCGCGGAAGAGGACGCTGCGCTGGAGCGACTGCGCGCGCGCGTTCGATGAACCTCGCCTGCGCGACATGTCCGGTGCGCGACCGCGCGGCTTGCGCCGTACTCGACGAGGCCGAACGGGACGAGCTGGCAAAAGCCGGGCGCATGCGCAGGCTGGCAAAGGGCGAAACTCTGTTTTCGGCAGGCCTGAGCGATGCCGCCTGCGCCACGCTGGTCAGCGGTGCAATGAAGATCACTTCGACGGACAGCGAGGGCCGCGAGCGCATCCTGTCGCTCGTGCACCCCAGCGGCTTTGTCGGCGAAATGTTCGGGTCCTACGTCCAGCACGATGTCGTGGCGCTGGGCGAAAGCGAGGTATGCCTGTTCTCCGGTCCCGCTTTCGAGCGGGCGATCGAACGCTACCCGCGGCTCGGCACGGCGCTTTTGCGGCGCGCGCAGGAAGATCTCTATGCTAGCCGCGAATTGCTCTCGCTGACTGGCAATGCCTCGGCCGAACGCCGCGTGGCGGGCGCGATCCTGTCGCTGGCCCGATCGGCGAGCGGTTCGCCTTGTCATCCGGCGCGGCGTTTCGACCTGCCGCTTTCACGAAGCGAGCTTGCCGACATGCTGGGACTGACGATCGAGACCGTCAGCCGGACGCTCACCCGCTTCGAACGCGCCGGGGCGATCCGGCGCGACGGAAAACGCGGGATCGAATTGCTCGACCCCGCGCTCCTCCCCGATACCTGAGTTCGATCAGCGGACCAGGGCCGCAATCGTCACCGTCGTTACGCCCCAGCAGAAAATGATGACCGGCAGGATCAGCATCTGGACGCTCGCATCCCTGGCCGTGAGCCGTCCGGTCAGCGTGGCGATGCCATCGCGGCGCAGCTTGGCGTAGCTCATCGGGCGCGAGGCGGTACCGGGTGCCAGCCTGGTCCAGATCGCCGGGACGCCGAAGCCGGCCACGACGAACAACGTGAAGATGGCCATCGGAATGATGAGGCCGGGCGTCGATAGCCCCGCCGCCATCACGCCGAGGAACCCGAGGTAAAGCGCAACGGTCGCAGCATAGAGCCCCTTGGGCAGTTCGAACGTACGATCAACCTCGTGGCGTAATTTCGGCGCAGGAACGATGACGGCCTGCCGGGCGACGAGTTCGCGAGTAAGATGCTTGGACATGTTCGGTCTCCTTGTTGGAGACCTTGTGGTCGGAGCCGGCGATCGCTTCCTCGATCGAGATCAAATCACGCGAATTAATCCCAGCGCGCGATATCCTCGCGGTCTTGCCCGCGCGGCTCGATCCAGTGCCAGCCGTCGGCGCGCCTTTCGCGCTTCCAAAGCCATGCTGCGCTTTTCAGGTGGTCCATCAGATAGTCGGCAGCGCCAAAGGCATCGCGCCGATGGCGGGCGGCGGTGGCGACCAGCACGATGGCCTCGCCCGGCGTCATGACGCCGATGCGGTGCCAGACCAAGGCTCCGTCGAGTGCGAATCGGTCGCGGGCTGTTTTCGCCAGCTCCCGCATTGCCGGCAGGGTCAGCGGTTCGTAATGCGACAGCTCGAGCGCGCGGACGTCGCCATCGGGCCTGACCTTGCCGAGAAACGACACGACGCCGCCCGCCGCGCCATGTGCGGAGTTGAACGCGGCCAGCGCCTCTCCGACCGACAGCCCCTTGTCGAGCAGCCGGACATCGAGCGGCATGTCGATGGTAAGCCTAGCCACCGCTCACCGGCGGCAGCAGAGCGACCTCGTCGCCATCCTCGGCTTGCAGCTCGGTCTTGTCGGCAAGGACCTTGCCTGCGCAAGCCACATTGACGCGCTGTTCGCCCAGTTGTCCGGCCACCTCTGGCCTCACCGCTTCAAGCAGGCCTGACCAGTTTAGCGGCGCCTCGACTTCCATCGTCTGCTGTCCGGCCAGATCGCGTAGGGGGCCGAGAAAGAGGATCGTCACCGCCATGCCTCAGGTCTCCAGATATTGCCCGGTAACGCCCGGCGCCTCGGCGAGATAAACGACGGTAGCGTCGAGCGCAGCGCCTTTGCCGGCGACCATGTTCACCCGGCGCGGCGTGTGCTTGCGCGCGAGACCGGCGATGATGGCCCGGCGCCATTCGCGGTGTGTATGGTCAGCCGCCGGTACCGTGATAACCACATCGAGATCGTCATCTAGCTGCTGCTCGATATGGCTGAGCCAGTGCTGGTGAAACAGGCCCGCAGCAGCGAGCGCATCGTCGGGCAAATCGTCCACCGCGATGCGCTTCATTCGCGTCGCTCGCGGTGCAACGTGATGCCGATCTTCTCGCCCGCCTCGGCGATGGCCAGCTTCACGATCTTGACCGTCACCGCCTCCACGCGCTTGTCCTGCAGGAACAGCGTTTCGCAGACATGGTCCGCAACCGCCTCGATCAGTTTGAAGTGCACGCCCTCGGGCAGCGCTTCGGACGCAGCGAACTTCAGATCCATGTAGTTTTTCGAGTCGTCAAGCGAAGTATCTGCATCGTAGTGGCGCAGCGGCTTCATACGAACCTGGATGGTAAAACGCAGCGGCTGGGGCTTGCCCGTCTCTTCTGAATAGATGCCGGTAAGCACGTCGTGCTCGAAATCGGCCACTTCGAGAATCAACGAATCGTCCATGCCTTGTTCTCTAGCTTGGATTGGACCAGCGCGCGAAGATCGCGGTGGGCAGGAGGCGGCCGGACGTATCTTCCTGCACGGCAAGGTCGCCATGCTCGATCATGCCGGGAAGGTCTGCGAAGACTTCCTCCAGCAGCCCGCCGAGCGCGAGGCTGCTCATGCGCACGGCGTAGACGGTGAGGAAAAGAAAGCTGCTGTCGCCATCCAGCAATTGGCGGCAATCGGAAACGAGATCGGGCAGGCCCTGTTCCAGCCGCCACACCTCGCCATCGGGTCCGCGCCCGAACTTGGGCGGATCGAGGATGATCCCGTCGTAGCGCCTTCCGCGTCGAACTTCGCGCGCGGTGTATTTCATGGCGTCTTCGACTAGCCAGCGGATCGGGCGATCATCCAGTCCAGCCAGCGCCGCGTTCTCACGCGCCTGGGCGACGGACTTCTTGCTCGCATCGACATGAGTGACACGGCCGTATTTGCTCAGCGCCTGCGTGCCGACGCCGGTGTAGCCGAACAGGTTCATCGTCTCGGCATCGCGTGCCTCGCCGAGTTGCTCTCCCATCCAGTCCCACACCGGTGCCATGTCGGGGAAGAAGCCGAGATGACGGAAAGGCGTGCATTGCGCGGTGAAGCGCGCCTCCTCGCACCAGCCCAATTCCCAGCCGTTCTCCGGCACTACCTTCGCATACTGCCAGCGGCCGCCGCCGTCCTCGTCGCTGCCGGGGACGAATTCGCCATGCGCGTCCCAGTGGTCGAGACGCGGTCTCCACATCGCCTGCGGTTCGGGGCGGATGAAGCGGTAGGGGCCGTATTCCTCGAACTTGCGACCATGGCCGCTGTCGAGCAGGCGGTAGGCATCCCAGCCCTCGCCCACCATCAACACGGGATCGCGGCGCAGCTCGGCCATCAGGCGGCGTGCGCGAGGATGTGGTCGCGCACCGCTTCGTAAGTGCCCGGAAGCTCCGTGTAGGCTTCCTCGCGGGCAAACAGGTCGCCGACGCGGTTGGGGAGCGCGGGACGAATGCCGGTCGCACGTTCGACCGCGTCGCGGAACTTCGCCGGATGGGCCGTTGCCAGCGTTACCACCGGAACCTGCGGCGGGAGTTCGGCGTGACGCGCGGCGTGAAGGCCGATGGCGGTGTGCGGATCGATGATCTCGCCCCAGTTTTCGTAGGCATGGCGGATCGATGCCGCCGTTTCGCCCTCGTCTACGCGAGCGCTTGCAAACAGGCCCGCTGCACCCTCGCGCTGGGCGTTACTGAGCATCATCGCGCGGCTGCCTTCGAACCCGCGCATCTGGTCTCCCAAGGAAATCCCGTCGCGCCCGCCGACATCGAAGAGCAGGCGCTCGAAATTGGAGCTCACCTGGATGTCCATGCTCGGCGCGGCGGTTGGGGTGACGCTGCCTGCGGAATAGTCCCCGTTGCTGAGCGCGCGGTGGAGGATGTCGTTGACATTGGTGGCGACGATCAGCCGCTCGATCGGCAGGCCCATACGCGCGGCGACATGGCCGGCGAAGACATCGCCGAAATTTCCGGTCGGCACGCTGAAAGCGAGCTTGCGGTCGGGACCGCCCAGTTGCAGCGAGGCGGCGAAGTAATAGACCACCTGCGCCATAAGCCGCGCCCAATTGATCGAATTGACTGCCCCGATGCAGTGCCGCGCGGTGACGCTCTCGTCGGCGAAGATGCGCTTTACCATCGCCTGCGCATCGTCGAAGCTGCCTTCGATGGCGATATTGTGCACGTTCGGTGCGCGCACCGTGGTCATCTGGCGCCGTTGGACATCGCTCACCCGGCCCTTGGGGTGGAGCATGAAGATTTCGACATTGTCGCGGCCTGCAATGGCATCGATCGCGGCGCTCCCGGTGTCACCGCTGGTCGCGCCGACGATGGTCAGGCGGCTGTCCTCACGGGCGAGAAACTCCTCGAACAGCAGTCCGAGCAATTGGAGCGCGACATCCTTGAACGCCAGAGTCGGGCCGTGGAACAGCTCGAGCAGCCACTGTTTCTCGTCGAGCTGGACGAGCGGCGTAACGGCGGTGTGGGCGAAGCGGCTGTACGCCTCCCCGGTCAATTCGCGCAGGCGACCCGGAGTGAGGCTGTCGCCGACGAAGGGCGCCATTACCCGCGCGGCGAGTTCGGCATAGGGCAGACCGCGCATCTCGCGGATCTCGTCCATGCCGAATTGCGGCCAGCTTTCCGGCACATAAAGGCCGCCATCGGACGCGAGCCCGGCCAGAGTGACCTCGGCAAAGTCGAGCGCAGGAGCGCTGCCACGGGTGGAGACGTATTTCATCGGCTCACGCGGTTAGCGGGGGCGGTGCGGTCGGGCAAGCAAGGCGGGCTTTAGCCGGCCTTAGCGTCCCTGCCCCGGCGTCGCAGAACGAGAATGTAGATGACCAGCGCCGTCAGCGCGAAGAAGAACCACTGGCCCGCGTAGCCCCAGGATGTGTTCTCATACTCCTCGGGCCGCGACGGCTGCGACGGGAGCAGCCCCGCTTTCGGCTCATCAGCGACGATCATCAGCGGCCGCTCGGGACTTTGAAAGGTCAGCCGCTCCCAAAACCCGCGTTCGTCCGGCGCGAGCACGGCGACGCCTTCGACCTCTCCGCCCGACCATTGCGCCACCGTGTCAGGCCTTTCGGCCACCCCGATCTGGGCCTGGAATGGGCGCCCCGAAGACGACCGGCAGGTAGCGATCTGTTTCCAGCCAGTCCGCCCCGAAGCATCCCGGCCGCCTGCCACCTGCATGTCGACAACCTCGGCACATGTCGCGCTCAGCCGGCGATAGAGCAAAGTTTCGCTCTGCGGGTCGGCAAAGGGATAGTCCGCGACCGGCATGGACGGGCGGTCGATCATCGACTGCTTCAGCTGATCCCGCTCTGCCGCGCGGTCGAGCTGCCAGAAGCCGAGCGCGCTCATCGTCGCGATAGCCACCGCGACCACGATTGTCGGAATGATCGGGACGCCCTTGGTCGTCATCTCATTCGTCCGACGCGAGAAGGGCAGCCGCGGCATGGCCGGGCTGCCCTTTGCTTGTTTCGGTCCTGCCGGAAGGCATCAGTGGACGGCAGCGCCCCAGCCGCCCCAGACGTAGACGACGACGAAGAGGAACAGCCACACCACGTCGACGAAGTGCCAGTACCATGCAGCCGCTTCGAAACCGAAGTGCTGGCGCGGGGTGAAGTGGCCCTTGTAGGTGCGCACGAGGCAGACGATCAGGAAGATCGTGCCGACCAGCACGTGGAAGCCGTGGAAGCCGGTCGCCATGTAGAAGGCTGAGCTGTAGGTGTTGCCGCCGAATTCGAACGGAGCCGCCGCATACTCGTAAGCCTGGATGGCGGTGAAGACTGCGCCAAGCAGGATCGTCGCCCACAGTCCCGTCTTGAGGCCATCGCGATCGCCGTTGATCAGCGAGTGGTGCGCCCAGGTCACCGTGGTGCCGGAGCACAGCAGGATCAGCGTGTTGAGCAGAGGCAGGCTGAACGGATCGATGACATATTCGATCGCGGCAGGCGGGAACGTCCCGCCGATGACTTCGGAAATCTCCGAGGGGAACAGGGCGAAATCGAACCAGCTCCAGAACCAGCCGACGAAGAACATCACCTCCGAAGCGATGAACAGGATCATGCCGTAACGCATGTGGAGCTGCACGACCGGCGTGTGATCGCCGCGCTCCGCTTCCTTCACGATATTGCCGAACCACGCGAAGAAGGTCGCGATCAAGCCAGCGATACCGAGGCCGAGCACGAGGTGCGCGCTGGCCATTTCGTGCATGTAGAGCACCATGCCGCTGGTGAAGGTGAGCGCCGACAGCGAGCCGAGGAAGGGCCAGATGTCGGGTTCGAGAATGTGATATTCGTGATTGACGTTGCCAGCCATGTTTCCCTGGTCCTGTATTCGCTATGCGCGCCTGCCCTTAAAGCGCCGAGGCGCACGGGTCTAGGCCCTAGTCGGCAGATTCTATCGCCCGGTGGAAAGTGTATGACAGGGTGATCTGCTCCACCCCGTCCATATTGGGATCGTCCAGCGCCTTCGGATCGACGAAATATAGCACGGGCATGCGCACTTGCTCCCCGGGCTGCAAGGTCTGCTCGGTAAAGCAGAAGCACTGGATCTTGTTGAAATAGGCCCCGGCCTGCTCAGGTTCGACGTTGAAGGTCGCGGTGCCGGTGATCGGCTGGTCCGAATTGTTGGTGGCGAGATAGATCGCCATGTCGCGCTGGCCGATCGTCACCATGTCGGTCGATTGCTCCGGTCGGAAGCTCCACGGCACGTCGCGCGCGGTCGAACCGTCGAACCGGATCGAGATCGTCCGCCCGCCAGCCGCCGCACCGAGGCGCTCCGCAGTGGCGGCCTCGCTTTCGCTGGCGCGCTGGGTCGTGCCGCCGAAACCAGTCACTTGGCAGAACAGCTCGTACAGCGGCACGGCGGCATAGCCGAGGCCGAGCATGGCCAGCGCGCCGCCGAATGCCAGCAGCGCCGTACGGGTCTTGCGGGTTTCGAGCGTGGCGGTGGTCACGATATCCTCACATCCGGGCGATGGTGATGAAATAGAACAGGAAGGCCATGAACAGCAGAATCCCGCCGAGCACGAGGTTCCGGCTCTTCTGGCGACGCTTGAATTCGGCTTCTTCTTCGGGGGTCATGTCGGCAATCCGTTATAGGCGAGTACTCTGTCCACCACGAGCACTGCGAACAGCGCGAAAAGGTAGACGATGGAAAACGCGAAGAGGCGCTTTTCCGGTTTCATCGTGTCTTCGGCCTGCTTTTCGCGGAATGCGACCGGGATCGAAAGCGCAAGGAATGCAAGCGACAGCGCGAGCGCTGCAACGCCGTAGATCGGCCCGGTTCCGCCGATGAACCACGGCGTAGCGGCGAGCGGAACGAGCAGCACCGAATAGACAAGGATCTGGCGCCGGGTCGATTTTTCACCGCGGACATTGGGCATCATCGGGATGCCGACATTCTCGTAATCGGTCTTCACGAACAGCGCGAGCGCCCAGAAATGCGGCGGCGTCCACATGAAGATGATCGCGAACAGCAGGACCGGCATCGGCGTGATGTCGCCGGTCACTGCGACCCAGCCGATCATCGGGGGGAAGGCCCCTGCCCCTCCGCCGATCACGATGTTCTGCGGCGTGCGCGGTTTCAGCCACATGGTGTAGATGACCGCGTAATAGACGATCGCCACGGCAAGAATGATTGCGGCCAGCCAATGGATCGCGACGCCCATGATGAGGACCGACGCAACCGACATCACGATGCCGAAGTCGCGCGCATCCTCGCGCCGCATCCGGCCGGTCGGCAAGGGACGCTTAGCGGTGCGCTTCATCCCGCCGTCGATGTCCGCTTCCCACCACTGATTGAGCACGGCCGAACCGCCCGCCCCCATCGCGATGCACAGGATTGCGGTGAAGCCGAGTATCGGATTGATACTGCCCGGCGCCGCGAGCAGGCCGCACAGACCGGTGAAGATTACCAGAGTCATCACACGCGGCTTCGTCAGCGCAAAGAAATCGCGCCATTCCGCGGGGAGCTGGGTGGTGGTTGCCTGGTTCATCGGATGGTCGGGCATATAGGGGCTCAGAGCCGTTTTAGCCAGTCGATCAGTAGGCGGTTCACCGCATCGGGCGCCTCCTGCTGGGTCCAGTGGCCGATACCGTCGAGGATGTGTCCATCGACCTTGGGCGCGAACAGGCGCATCAGCGCCACCGGATCCTCGACCGCTCCGAACAGGAAGGTCGCCGGGTCCCGCGTGCCGCCGATGAAGAGCGCAGGCTGCTCGATGCGCTTACCGTTCCAACCTCGCAGCCATTCGTAATCAGCCACGTGGTTGCGATAGCGATTGAGCGGCCCGCGGAAGCCCGAGGCCTTGAACTCCGCCTCGTAGAAATCGAGGTCGGCATCGGTCAGCCAGCCGACAGGCTCGGGATCGGGTAAGCCCTCGAGGAAGGTCGCGCTACAGGGCTTGGACCAGTAATCGCCCGGCGGCACGTCACCGCTGATCGAATACATCATGCGCTGGACGAAATCGCGCGGGTCCGCCTCGGCCTCGGCTTCGGCGACGCCTTCGGCCTGGAAATATTCTTGGTAGAAGAACTTGCCCTGGCTGGTGAAATGTTCGTGGAAGACCTCGGTAAAGGGGCGGCTGGGCACGCCTGCGAAAGGGACGGACATGCCAGCCACCGCCCGAAAGTGCTCGGGGTGGGTCAGCGCGCTGTTCCAGACGATCGGCGCGCCCCAGTCGTGGCCGATCAGTACGGCGGGCGCATCGGGAGAAAGTGCCTGCCGCAGGCCAACGAGGTCGCCGACGATCCGCTCCATCGCATAGGCTTCGACCGGCTGCGGCTTGTCCGAACCGCCATAGCCCCGCACATCGATCGCGCAGGCGGTGAAACCAGCATCGGCGACCGGGCGGAGCTGGTGGCGCCAGCTGTACCAGCTTTCCGGAAAGCCGTGGACCATGATGGCAAGCGGCGCGTTACCCGGCTCGGGCCCCTCGATCGCACAGCGCAGCGAGACCTCGCCGACATCGATGGTGCGCATTTCTGGCATCGAAAGTCCTTTCGCCGGATATGCGAACGGCCGACCCGTTGGGGGCCGGCCGCTGCTTTGCCTAAGGGACTCGGCTTTACGCCGAGGCGGGCTTCTGGTCGCCGATGGGCATATGGTTGTGGTGGTCGTGGTGGTCCTCGATCACCGGCAGCTCGCTGAACTGGTGGAACGGCGGCGGGCTCGACAGCGTCCATTCGAGCGTCGTCGCGCCTTCGCCCCAGTAGTTCGCCCCAACCTTGCGACCGGCGACGAAAGCATAGGCGATATTCACGAAGAACAGGACCATCGATGCGGCCATGATGTGATAGCCGAACGAGCTTATCTCGTTCCAGTAGGTATAGGCCTCCGCATAGTCCGGATAGCGGCGCGGCATGCCCTGCCAGCCCAGGAAGTGCTGCGGGAAGAAGATCACGTTCACGCCGATGAAGAAGCCCCAGAAGTGCAGGTGCGCAAGCAGTTCGGAATGCATCCGGCCGCTCATCTTCGGGAACCAGTAGTAGAAACCGGCGAAGAGCGAGAACACCGCGCCCATCGACAGCACGTAGTGGAAGTGCGCGACCACGAAGTAGGTATCGTGCACCACGTCGTCCACACCGCCATTGGCAAGGTAGACGCCGGTCACACCGCCGACGGTAAACAGGAAGATGAAGCCCAGCGCCCAGACCATCGGGCTCTTGAACTCGATCGAGCCGCCCCACATCGTGGCGATCCAGCTGAAGATCTTCACGCCGGTCGGGACCGCGATAACCATGGTCGCCGCAGTGAAATACATCTTCGTGTTCACGTCGAGGCCGACGGTGTACATGTGGTGCGCCCACACGACGAAGCCGACGACGCCGATCGCAACCATGGCGTAGGCCATACCGAGATAGCCGAACACCGGCTTGCGGCTGAAGGTTGCGACGATCTGCGAAACCATACCGAAGCCCGGCAGGATCATGATGTAGACTTCGGGGTGACCGAAGAACCAGAACAGATGCTGGTAGAGGATCGGGTCACCGCCGCCTGCCGGGTCGAAGAAGGTCGTGCCGAAGTTACGGTCGGTGATCAGCATGGTGATGGCCGCTGCAAGCACTGGCAGGGCCAGCAGCAGGAGGAAGGCGGTGACCAGCACCGACCAAACGAACAGCGGCATCTTGTGCAGGGTCATGCCCGGCGCGCGCATGTTGAAAATGGTGGTGATGAAGTTGGTCGCACCAAGGATCGAACCGGCACCGGCAAGGTGGAGCGAGAAGATCGCGAAGTCGACCGCCGGGCCTTGCGAGCCGGAGGTCGAAAGCGGGGCATAGACTGTCCAACCCACGCCTGCACCCGGCCCCGTACCACCAGGCACGAAGAGCGAGAACAGCAGCGAAACGAAGCCGGCCACGGTCAGCCAGAACGAGATGTTGTTCATGCGCGGGAAGGCCATGTCGGGCGCGCCGATCATCAGCGGCACGAACCAGTTGCCGAAGCCGCCGATCATCGCCGGCATGACCATGAAGAACACCATGATCAGGCCGTGGGCGGTGATGAACACGTTCCACATGTGCAGCGAAGTATCGAAGTCCGCGCTGCCGCCCATGAACTCAGCCCAGAACTGGAGGTACTGGATACCCGGTTCGGCCAGCTCTGCGCGCATGATGCCCGAGATGCCGCCACCCACGATACCCGCGATAATCGCGAAAATCAGGTAGAGTGTACCGATGTCCTTGTGGTTGGTGGACATGAACCAGCGCGCGAAAAAGCCGGGCTTGTGATCGGCGTGATCGTGCGCGTGGTCGTCGGTATGAGCCTGGAAGCTGTCGGCGGTAGTGGCCATCGTGCTAATCTCTCGAGTCTATCTTCAAGTCTGGCTTACGTAGTTACGTCTTCGACCGGCGGTGCGCCGGCGCCCGGCGCGCCCGGTTCGGCACTTTCGGGTTCCTGCACCGGTGGCAGCGAGGGATCGGCTTCGACCCCTGCTTCTTCCTCACCGGCCACGGTGCCGCCCTGCGCACGGACCCAGGCATTGAACTGGTCCAGCGGCAGCGCCTCGATCGCGATCGGCATATAGCCATGGCGCGCGCCGCACAGTTCCGAACACTGGCCATAATACACGCCCGGCTCGTTGATGGTGAGCATTTTCTCGTTGAGACGGCCCGGCACGGCGTCGAGCTTGAACCACAGGCTCGGCACGGCGAAGGAGTGGATCACGTCGGCAGCCGTGGTCTGCAGGCGGATCGGCACGCCGACCGGCAGTACCATGCGATTGTCGACGGCCAACTGGTAGGGTTCGCCCCGCTCGCGCGCTTCGGCGTCGTCAAGCATGTTGGAGACGATCTCGAAATCGCCGTTATCGGGATAGGCGTAACCCCAGTACCACTGGTAGCCGATCGCCTTGACGGTAATCGCATCCTTGGGCGGGGTTTCGTACTGCTTGGCGATCAGCGTGATCGAGGGGATCGCGATGCCGAGCAGGATGAGAGCCGGGACTACGGTCCAGATCACTTCGATCGTGGTGTTGTGGCTCGTCTTCGAGGGGACGGGATTGGCGCCCTTGCGGAACCGCACGACGACATACACCATCAGCGCCAGCACGAAGAGACTGATCGCGACCATCACCCAGATCAAGCCGACATGCAGCCCGCTGGCGTATTCGCCGGTGGGCGAGAACTGCGGCTGCACATCCCAACCGCCTGCGACGGGCATGCCCTTGCCTTCGACAGGGTCCATCGGCGTGTAGGCATCGCTGCCTTCCGAGACCGCCTCCGGATCGGCGACGTCCGCAGCTTCTGCCGGATCGACGCCTTCGAGCGCCGACGCGGGGGTCTGCTCGGGAGCCGGCGCGACGAGATCGTCCTGCGTCAGACCTTCCTGCGCCAGCCCCGACTGCGGAGCCACGGCCAGCATGCTGGCTATCGCCAGACCGGCCATGGTGCGGTTCAAACCCTTGAAGAAGCCAGGAAAATTCATCGTCTGGACGCACTTTCGTATTTCGTTTTCAGCTCGGCCCGGTGATCGTTGGAAGGACCATCGAGAATCGGCCGCCCATCGTACAACGACCCGGAAATGGGCGGGATTTGGGCTGCCCTATAGGCAGGGATCGCCCGCGCCTCAAGCGCCGAGCAGACAAAATTATGCATTACCCTTTGTCTCTTGCGCAATCGTGCGCAAAACGCTTTGAGCCGGGGCGGTATGACAGAAGACGAAATCCTCTCCGAATTCCGCGCCAGCGAAGCCCTGCTCGAAGGCCACTTCAAGCTTAGCAGCGGGCGGCATAGCGGCCATTATCTCCAATGCGCCAGAGTGCTGATGAACCCGGAACGTGCAGGAAACCTCGCCCGGGCGCTGGCGCAGAAAATCCCTCGCGAGATCCGCAACGAGGTCGACGTGGTGGTCAGCCCGGCAATGGGCGGCCTGATAATCGGCCACGAAATGGGCCGCGCTCTCGGCAAGGATGCGATGTTCCTCGAGCGGCCAGACGGCGAGTTTCACCTGCGCCGCGGCTTCCGCCTCGATCCGGGTGCCAAGGTGCTGATGGTCGAGGATGTAGTTACCACCGGCCTTTCCAGCCGCGAGGCGATTGCTGCAGTGGCGCGCGAGGGCGGCGAGGTGATCGCCGAATGCGCGCTGGTCGACCGCAGCAACGGGTCTGCCGATCTGGGCGTGCCTTTCTTCCCACTGATCGACATAACCTTCCCGAGCTATGCGGAAGACGAGGTGCCAGACGAACTTGCCGCCATACCCGTGACGAAGCCGGGGAGCCGCGCCGCTTGATTCGGTTTGTCGCCGGCCTGCTGGCGCTTGTCTGGTCGAGCCTCGCCGGCCCGGCGATGGCGTGCGCGTTGCAGCCCGTGTCGATGCTCGGCGACGGAGCTGCCGAGCCTGCCCGCCCACCCTTCTACGCTGGCCTCGATGCGGCGATCGGTGAGGATTTTCCCGGCGAGGTTCAGCTGTATCGCAACGGCTTGACCTATTGGGTCCGCAGCGCGCCGGACTGCGAAAACGCGACCTGGCCGTGGGCCTCGATTACCAAGCAGGTCGTGGCCGTTCTGGTGATGCAGGAGGCCGAGCGCGGTACGCTGGTGCTGGATGCCCCGGCGACAGGCTATCTACCGTTCCCGCCAGCCGGAGATCTCGCCGCGCCCTCGGTCCGCGCATTGCTCCGACACCAATCGGGGCTCCGCAATCCGGACGACAGCCCGAAGGATGCGAACGGCGTTCCCGATTTCTATTCGACCGGACCGAGCGGAGTCGAATGGTGCCTTGCCGGGCGCAGCGCGCCTCTCGCCGGGGGCTGGAGCTACAACAATTGCGACTACATCGTGCTCGGCGCGGTGCTGGAATCGGTGACCGGCAGGCCGGTAAGCGCCTTGGTCGGCGAGCGCCTTCGTGCTGCCGGAGTCCCTGGCCCAATGCTCGCTGCCCGACGACCGCGCAGCCTCGCGCGTAGCGGCGCGGAATTTCCTTTCGATATCTCTCGCTACGGTGCTTCGGCAGGGATCGTCGGGTCGGTGAACGACATCCTCGCGTTCGACCGAGCCCTTCTCGACGGCAGGCTACTGTCACCCGAAGCGAAGGCCGAAATGTGGGAGAGCGACCCGGCATTGGGCTACATGGCGCTTGGCCAGTGGGTATATGACGTGCCGCTTTCCGGCTGCCATGGCGCGGTCCGCATCGTCGAACGGCGCGGCGCCATCGGCGGCTACCAGCTTCGGAATTTCATCCTTCCCGAGGCCGAGATGGCGCTTGTGCTTGCAGTAAAGGACGAGAGTTTCCATTTCGGCGAGCTATGGCAGCAGCAGGGGCGTTCGTTCGACATCCTGTCTGCCGCCGCCTGTGGAGACGCGACATGAATGGAGGCTCGGACCTCGGTAAACTCCGCCTCGGCGTGAATATCGATCACGTCGCCACAATCCGCAATGCGCGCGGCGGCGACCACCCCGATCCGGTGCGCGCTGCGGAGATCGTCGCCAGCGTTGGCGGTGACGGGATCACGGCGCATCTCAGGGAAGACCGGCGGCATATCCGCGATGCGGACCTTCGGCGCATCCAGCAGGCCACCGACCTGCCGCTAAACCTGGAAATGGCGGCGACCGAGGAGATGCTCGATATCGCTCTTGCCCACAAACCGCATGCGGCCTGCATCGTGCCCGAAAAGCGCGAGGAGCGGACGACCGAAGGCGGGCTGGATGCAGCCGGGCTGCACAACATTCTGACGCCGATCGTGTGGAAGTTGAAGGACAACGGCATCCGCGTCTCGCTGTTCATCGAGGCGGACGAGCGGCAGCTGGACGCCGCCGAGCGCCTCGGCGTGCCGGTGGTCGAATTTCACACCGGCGAATACGCCCATGCCGCGCTCGACGGCGATGCCGAGCGCGAGGAGCGCGAGCTGGAGCGCATTGCAAAGATGTCCGCCGCCGCGCGCAGTGTCGGTATCGAACCGCATGCGGGGCACGGGTTGACCTATGAGAACGTGAAGCCGATCGCGGCCATTCCGGAGCTCGCCGAGCTGAATATCGGGCACTACCTCGTTGGCGAAGCGGTGTTCGTCGGTCTGGAAGAGGCTGTACGCCGGATGCGCAGGTTGATGGATGAGTCTCGCATATGATCATCGGCCTCGGCTCCGACCTCTGCAATATCGAGCGGATCCAGAACTCTCTCGACCGTTTTGGAGAGCGGTTCGAGAACCGCGTCTTTACCGAAATCGAACGCACCAAGGCGCGGCGGCGGCCGTTCACCATCGCGGGCACCTATGCCAAGCGGTTCGCGGCCAAGGAGGCCTTCTCCAAGGCCGTCGGCACGGGCTTCCGGCGCGGCGTCTTCATGAAGGACATCGGAGTCGTCAACGCCAGGTCCGGGGCGCCGACGCTGGCCCTTACCGGCGGGGCCGCAATCGTTCTTGCGGAAATGGTGCCGGAGGGCCATGAGGCCCGCATTCATCTTACCCTCACGGACGATCACCCATGGGCGCAGGCCTATGTGATCATCGAGGCCCTTCCCGCATGAGTACCGGCACCCCGGCAATGAACGACATCGCCAAGTCTTCCGACACCAAAGACGAAAAGGTCGACTGGCTCGCGGAGATCCGCGGCCTTGCGCTGATGCTGCTGGCCGTCTTCGCGTTTCACAGCTTTATTGCCAAGCCGTTCTACATCCCGTCGGAATCGATGATGCCGAACCTCTTGGTCGGTGACCGGCTGATCGTCAGCAAGTATCCCTATGGCTGGAACTGGTCCTCGATCAGTTTCCACCTTGCCCCGCGCGGCGACTGGCGGGTAATGGGCGACACACCCGAATACGGCGACATCGTCATCCCCGTGCACCCGGAGCGCGACGAGGACTACATCAAGCGCGTGGTCGCCCTGCCCGGCGACCGGATCGCGGTGCGCGGCGGCCAGATCATCCTGAACGGGACGCCGGTCGAACAGCGGGTGGAGCCTGCGCTCGACCTTCCGCTCGATGCCAATTCGCGCTGCGATGGCTTCAATCTCGACAATTTCCGCGCCCGCAACGATGCCGGAAAGCTGGTCTGCCGGGTGCCGGTGATGCGCGAGACTTTGCCTAATGGCGCGACCTATCTGGTGATCGACCATACCCGCAGCGCGCTCGACAATTTTCCCGAGATCACCGTGCCCGATGGCGAGGTCTTCGTGATGGGCGACAATCGCGATCACTCCTCCGACAGCCGCGAGCTCGCAAGTTCGCGCGGCCTGCTCGGGCCGATCCCGCTCGAGAACATCGGTGGCCGCGCGGAGTTCATCACCTTCTCGCTCGACGGAACGACCACGCTCCACCCGCTGACCTGGTGGACCAGCCTGCGCGAAGGGCGGGCCTGGTCGACGCTGCGGCCCGCAGTGGTGGAACGCCGAAGCGCTGCGGCGAGTTGACCCCTTCGAACAGGGGATCAAACAAGATGTCTGACAGCGAACGCGGCGACCTCGGCAGGAGCCCGACCCGGATCGACAGCAAGACGCTGCGCCTCGAAATCGGGAAGGCCTTTACCTGGGGGATCGTGATCGGCCTGCTGGTGCTGGCGGTTTACATTTCGCAATCGCTGCTCGTGATCTTCGGTGCCATGGTATTCGGCGCGCTGATCGATGGCGGAGCGCGCCTCTTGGCGCGCATCCTGCCGATCGCTCGCGGTTTCCGCATCGCCATCGTGTTGTTGCTGACCGCAGCATTTCTCATCTGGCTCGGCTATTTCGCGGGCTCGCAGATTTCGCAGCAGGCGGCGCAGTTCCCCAGTATCGTCACCGAGCAAATCGGCCGCACGATCGGTTGGCTGCAGTCGAAGGGCTTTGCGATCGAATCCGGCGATATTCGCAGCTTCGCCGGTTCGCTGGCGAGTGGTGTGGGCACGGTAACGCAGGCCATCGGCGGCGTCGTCGGCGGCCTCACGACACTGTTCCTCATCATGATCATCGGCATCTATTTCGCCGTCGATCCCGACATCTACGAGCGCGGGGCGGCCTGGATGATTCCCGCACGCCATCGCGACGCCTTTTACGACACCTTCAGCCACATGGCGAAAACCCTGCGTCGCCTGCTGGCCGGACGGTTGCTGGGAATGTTGTTCGAAGGGTTCTTCACATGGATCATGCTGGCGTTCGGCGGGATGCTGATCGGTATCGATCCGGTGCCGATGGCCGCGCTGCTCGGCCTGCTGACGGGCCTGCTTGCCTTCATCCCCAATATCGGGGCGATCGTTTCCGGCGTGCTGATGGTGCTGGTCGGCTTTTCCGGCGGCACCGACATGGGACTTTATACGATCTTCGTCTATTTCCTGGTCCAGAACTTCGACGGATACGTCCTTGTCCCGATGATCGCCAAGAAGACCGTGGACCTTGCCCCCGCGCTCGTCCTGTCGGCGCAGCTGATCTTCGGAGTGCTGTTCGGGATCCTTGGTCTCGCACTTGCCGATCCCCTGCTGGCGATGATCAAGACCGCGCTGCAGCGCCGGTCTGCGCGGATGGAAAACGCGAACGACGTGAAGACATTCGAACCGAAGGACGCCTGAACGCATGGTCCGCAAGTTTCTCTACATCGTCTCGTTCCTGATCGTGCTGGTGATCGTCGGCGGCATTGCGCTGTCGATCTGGTCGCGCGAGGCGACCGAGATCGCCTTCGTGCCGCGCGGCGATTTCGTCGAGCAGGAGCCGCTGGACCAGAACGCCTACCAGGACCCTGCGATGTGGTATTCGCGCCCCGGCCTCGGCGCGAACGATCCGGCACGCTATCAGCCGGCGGTCGCGGAGACTTCTCCCGATCCGGCGGAGCGCGCGCCATCCCCCGATGCGCCCGCCGCAGAGCAAAGTCTCGACCGCGGCGCGCCTCAGGTGGGCGTCAATTCACAGCCCGGCGAGGTCGCAAACCCACGTGAGTTGCCAGATTTCGCGGTCTTCTTCGTACCCCCTACCAGCTACACCAAGGGCGCTTTGGGTGACTGGAACGCGCCGCTGAATGACGCCGATACCGACCAGCTTGCGCGGGTATTCCTGCGCGGCCTCGCGAGCCCGTTCAACCGCGCCGACGAGGTCTGGGCGCCGAAGTACCGTCAGGCGGCGGTCGGTGCGTTCCTGACTGATCGCAAGGAAGCGACGCGCGCCATCGATGCGGCCTATGCCGATGTCGAGCAGGCATTCCGCTATTTCGTTGAGAGCGTGGGTCCGGACAAACCGATCGTGCTCGCCGGCCATAGCCAGGGCGCGGCCCATGTGTTGCGCTTGCTGCGTGACGTTGTCGCTGGAACCGAGCTGGAGCCACGGATCGCGGCCGTCTACGCGCCCGGCTGGCCGATCTCGCTGGCGCACGACCTTCCGGCCTTGCCGCTGCCCGCCTGTGCATCGCCCGGCCAGTCCGCCTGCGTTGTCAGCTACCTCAGCTTCGCGGACGACGGCGATCCGGGCCAGCTACTCACGCGTTACAGCCAGATGCCAGGCCTCGATGGCCAGCCGCGCGGGACCGAGGACCCGGTGCTCTGCGTCAATCCGCTAACCGGCATGACCGGCGGCTCCGCCCCTGCCAGCGACAATCTCGGCACGCTGGTGCCGGAAGACAGCCTAGCCACGGCGGAGCTTGTCTCAGGGGCCGTCGGCGCGCGTTGCGGCGAGAACGGCATTCTCTACATCGGCGATCCGCCCGAACTGGGCCAGGGCGTGCTGCCGGGCGGCAATTATCACGTCTACGACATCCCGCTGTTCTGGAAGAATCTGCAGGAAGACGTGGTGCGGCGGGTGACGGCATGGACGCCCGCGCAATCGTAACCGATAACGCGCTGGAATTCGGCGACGCGCTGCCCGATGGCGGTGCCTTGCTGGGCCTCGACGTCGGCACCAAGACTGTCGGCATTGCCACCTGCGGCAACGAGTGGCGCTTTGCGACGGCGGGGAAGACGCTGCAGCGCGGCAAGTTCGGCAAGGATAGCGAGAGCCTGCGCGCGCTGGCGAGCGAGCGCGGCATCAAGGGCGTCGTCATCGGCCTGCCGCGCAACATGGACGGCAGCGAAGGCCCGCGCGCGCAGGCGAGCCGCGCCTATGCCCGCAACGTCGCGCTGGCGCTCGGCCTGCCGGTGCTGCTGTGGGACGAACGCTGGTCGACCGCCAGCGCCGAGGGCGCGATGATCGCGCAAGACATGAGCCGCGCCAAACGCGCCGAGCGCATCGACAGCCACGCCGCCGCCATCATCCTGCAAGGCGCGATCGACACGCTGGCGGGCGGCGGGTTCTAGGCGGCGAGCGCTGCCCGGCGTATCGCTGCCTCACCTGCGAGAAGGCGGCTGCCGCTGACCTCAGCCTCGCGCCACAAGGCTTCACGTTCTCCGACATCATCCAGCAATCCCTCGCGCGCCTCGAAGCTTGCCAGCCGCAGCCGGTCGCTCGGATGGCTTCGCCCGACAACCTCTGCCAGATCGAGCGCAGCTTCGGTCCCCATGCTGATTGCACAACGCAGGAACACCTCGGTCGATATCGGATTGAGCGTGCCCGTCACTGCATTGTTGTCGAAATCGAAGCCGTATTGGTCAAGCCAGCCCCCCCCTGCCGCGATATGCAGGATATTGAGCGACACCGAAGTCGCTTCCGGAGGTAGTTGGGAATGAATATCCCTATGCGCGCGGTAGTGCATCAGCCGACCCGTCGCGAGTGCGCTTCGCTCGACGAACCGCAACTCCGTGTTCTCGCCTTTTATGCCCGCGACCCTCTCATAATCGTATTCGTAATAGTCGCTGCGATAACCAGGTCCGAAATATCCGACAGTCAGGAAATCGAAATTGTGGTCGTGCGGGATGCCGTAAACGAAGGTCTTCGCGCCGCTGGCTGCGAAGCATGGCTCGCTCTCGGCGGGCCAGATGTTGGCCCGCATGAACGCCGTGCCACGCAAGGGTGACAGCACGATGGCCTGCGGGCCGTAGCCGCCCGCATCGCCATCGTCGCGCGGTGCCGCTTTCAACTGCTCGATCAACAGATCGCCGAGGAAATGCTCGTTGCGTCCGAGGCGGGCGAGTAGGCCCGCAGCCGCCAGCGTGCTCTCCTCGTCGCGAGGATCGAAGCCGTCGCCGAGCGCATCGACGACCTCACCAAGGGTAGCGCTTTCGGTGTCGGTATTGTCGATGACGCGGGGCATCAGGCGGCCACCTGATGCTTGAGTTGCGGATAGGCCTCGATCAACTGCGCGTGCAGCGCCTGTGCGGGCTCGGCCAATGGATCCTCGGGCGCTTGGGCGATACGCAGCAATTCGGCAAAAACTGTCGCAGTGTCGAGCGCGAGGCATTCGCGCAAAGCCTGCCAGCGCAGGTGATCGCTTCCGCTGCGCGCCTGCATCGCCAGCGCGGGCGCGGCGTCGCTCCGCCCCATTCGGCCGAGCAATGCCATGGACATCTCTCGCTGGCTCTCCTGCCGGTCGCCGCTGGCCCCGTGAAGGAGGCGTCCATCAGCGAGGCTATAAACGCGTGATGGTGCTGGCGCCGATGGTGTGCGGGCGACCCGCAAGATGACCATTCGTCCATGCACCGCGCGCGACAGGCGCGCCTCGTTCGGAGCGAGGTGCAACGTTTCCCCCGCGACGACGCGGCGATTTTCGCAATCGATCGTGGCTCGATCCGGCCATTCTTGTACCAGCGTCGCAATTCGCAAGTCGGCTCCACCCGCCAGCACGATCTCCTGCCGCTCGACATCGGAGAATGTGACTGTCTCAGGCGACGGGTCTGCCGTGGTCTCGTCATAGGCCAGCAAGACCAGCGCCGCGCGGCCGCGCGTGGCGAGCTGGAGGATCGAGGTTCCGCCGTTCTTCTGATGGCGAAAGGGCACATGCGCGAGAGGCTCATCGCTCAGCGCCCTGCCCACTCCTTCGATCAACGGCTCGATCAGCGCCGATGCGCCATCGAGCGTCGCGGCGGCCTGTGCGAGATGGCTGCAATTTTCGAAGCCAGCCCCCGCGCTATAGTCAGCCAGCTCTGCCAACACATCGGCGACCGCCTTGCTGGCGAGCCATTCTTCGCGAGCTTGTTCGGTCCGCAACTGCGCGCGGCGCTGCGCGGACGGATTTCCGCACAGCGCCGCAATTCTCTTGTCTATCTGCACCTCGGGGAACCTTAGCTCGGCACCTGCTGGGTCACGTCGTAGACGTAGACCATGATCACGATCAGCGTATCGTCAGTCGCAGGACCTGAAGCGAGGACGCTGCCGAACAGGCCGGTGACCTGGTCGAGGCCTGGAAGGCTCGCGATATCGACAGTGGGAAGTTTCATTAGGTTTTACTCCTTGATGCCGACCATTCGACCCCTTGTCCCGGCCCGGCATCCCCAAGCGTGCCAAGCCATCCGCCGCGCTTGAAATTAAAAGATTGTAAGGCGGCGGAACCCCGCGCTATCGGGCACCGCCATGACCGGCGAAGCGCGCAAATTCGATCCTGCGGAGGCCACCAAGTTCTTTACCGCGCGCGGGCATTCGGGCTGGCTGGGCCTCACCTATTCCGACCATGGCGACGACTGGGTGGAGCTGGAGCTGCCGTGGCGCGGAGACCTGCTCGGCGAAGAGGGGCAGCGGGTGCTCGCCTCCGGCCCGATCCTCAGCCTGATGGATATGGCCAGCGGCATGGCGATCTGGCGCACGATGGACGAATTCAGCGCCATCGCCACGCTCGACCTCAGAGTGGACTACGTGCGCCCGGCGCGCGAAGGGGCCAGCGTGTTCGGCCGCTCGCAATGCTATCGCCTGACCCGCAGCGCGGCTTTCGTCCGCGGCCTCGCCCATGATGGCGACGCGGGCGATCCGGTCGCGCATATCCAGGCCGTCTTCATGAAAATTGCGCCGCAAGGCCCAGCGGTGCCGAATGGCTGAGCCGACCGATATGGATGCGCTGACGCCCTATGCACGATCGCTCGGCATCCGTCTGGAGCGCCGGGAGGACGACGGCACGCCCGTGATGCGGGTGGAGTTCGACGAGACGGTCGAGGGGCGGCCCGGGCATTATCACGGCGGGGCGACCGGCGGATTGCTGGAGACCGCAGGCTATGCGTTGCTGAGGGCGGAGCTGGAGCGCCGGGATCGGTCCGCCGTTCTCAAGCCGATCAATATCACGGTGCAGTATCTCGCGGCGGGCAAGAGCCAGGCGACCTATGCCAAGGCCCGCATCACCAAGCTCGGTCGGCGCAGTGCAAATATTACTGTGGAAGCGTGGCAGGACGATCCATCGCGACCGATTGCCACAGCGGTCATGAATGTGCTGATGGCGGAGCCGCAAGGCTAGAAGCGAGCACTCTCCAAATCGCGCAGGCGTTCGTCGCGCTGGCGCCTGATTTCCTCGTAACGCTCCTCGGCCTCGATCTGGCGTTCTTCTGCGCGGCGTCGCGCTTCCTCGATCGCCTGGTCGTCGATTCCGATCCCGTCTTCGCCGATCCGGATATCGACCGGGATGCCGTCGACTTCGGTCGAGAACACCGCCTCCCCGTCGCGGATGCGGATGCGCGAATCGCCGTCGCCCACGGGGATATCGCCGATATCGGGCACGTCGAGCGGCTCTACGGGTGTGCCCGGGTCGCGCTGCTCGCGCGGCGCAGGCTGGCCCGTCGCCTGAACGCCCAGCGCGCGGTTCATGAAGTCGCGCCAGATGCGCGCCGGCAGGCCACCGCCCGAGATATTTCCGGCGAGCGGCGAATTGTCGTCGTTGCCGATCCACACGCCGACCACCAGATCGCCCGCATAGCCGACGAACAGCGCGTCGCGATTGTCCTGCGTCGTGCCGGTCTTGCCGAAGTTCGGACCGCTCAACATGGCCGCACGGCCGGTCCCCTCGTTGATCGCGGCCCGCAGCATCCGCTGCATCTCGTCGCGCGTCGATGACGAGAAACTCGACGGCCCGTCCCAGAGGTTCTCGAAGAACCCGCGCTCGGGCTTCGCGAAAGCATGGGCCTCTGCCGGATAGGCATTGCCGGCCACGGCAGCATAGGCGGATGTGAGCTCCAGAAGGCTCATGGTATTGGTACCGAGCGCCAAACTGGGATCGCCCTTGGCGAGCGGCGAGGTGACACCCAGGTCGCGTGCCAGCTGGATGACCTTCTCGCTGCCGACCTCTTCGAACAGGCGCACCGCGGCGACATTGCTCGACTGCGCGAACGCCTCTTCCAGCGTCAGGCTTGCCGAATAGCGCTCGCGAGAATTCTTGGGGCGATAGCTGCCCTGGGTGAAGGGGGTATTCGCGATGCGATCGTCGGGGTCCCAACCGGCCCGCAAGGCAGCAAGATAAACGAACAGCTTGAAGGTCGATCCCGGTTGGCGCTTGGCCTGCGTCGCGCGATTGAACGGCGATTTCTCGTAATCCTTGCCGCCGATCATCGCCACGACTTCACCATTCGGCCGCATCGCGACGAGTGCCACCTGCGCAGAACCGAGGGGCGCCCGGCTCGTCACATCGCGCGCGATGGACTGCAAGCGGCTGTCGAGCGTGGTGGTCAGCGTCTGCCGGGCATAGCCCCCGTCGGCCTCCTTGCGCGCCTCGGGCAGCGCCCAGTCGGCGAAATAAGTGCCGGTCGGCAAGTCGCTCTTGAGCCGCACATCGAGCGATGGGGGCGTCATCCCACGCGCCTCGGCCTCGGTGATGTATCCCGCCGCCACCATCGATTTCACCACCAGGCCCATGCGCTGTTCGGCGCGGTCGTAATGCTTGGTCGGGGCATAGCGGGACGGTGCCTGGAGCAGGCCCGCCAGCATGGCCGCCTGGTTGGGCTTCAGGTTTTCCGGCTTGCGGTAGAAATAGTGCATGCTGGCCGCGCGCAGGCCGTAGACATTGTCGCCGAAATAGGCGTTCGAAAGGTAGCGTTCGAGGATCTCGTCCTTGGTCAGCCAGCTTTCGAGCCAGAAGGCAATCAGCGCCTCGCGCGCCTTGCGGGTCAGCGTGCGTTCGGGCGTCAGGAAGGTGAACTTCGCCAGCTGTTGCGTGATCGTGCTGCCGCCGCCGGTGCCGGTAAAGATCGCCCGCCCGATCCCGCGCGGATCGACGCCCCAGTGATCGTAGAAGCGCCGGTCCTCAATCGCGAGGAAGGCCTCCACCACATGCGGTGGCAGCGTGTCCACATCCACCGGCTCGTCCACGATCGCCCCGTTGCGGGCGATCGGCGTGCCGTCGGCCGCCAGCAGCGTGATCTGTGGCGGTGCGATCGGTTCGAGGGACTTAGAGAGTGGCGCGGTGATCGCCAGCCAGCCGACCAGCAGGACGAACAGGGCGAGCGCACCCAGTACGATGCGCCCCGCCCACCAGCGCTTGCGGCGGCCGAGCCAATAGTCCCTTTGCCACCAGCGCAGCCGGCGGCGTTCTTCGGCTTCGAGCGCATGATCGAGACTGGAGAGCCGGTCGTCCCAGTCGTCGTAGGGCGACTGGTCGTAATCGAACGCGTCATGCGTTGCATAATAGCCGTTATGGCCCGACGGCTCGGCCTGCGGCTTGCGTCTGAAGGAATCGAAAACGCCCATCGCCTACTGTGTTAAACCAACAACACAGTCATAGATAGAGGGTGCAGGCTTAACCCTTGCCAACGACGCTTTCCGGCAGGTCCTCGCCGAAAACTCGCTGGTAATATTCCGCGACCAGCATCCGCTCTTCCTCGTCGCACTTGTTGAGGAAGGAGAGGCGGAAGGAAAAGCCGACGTCCTTGAAGATCGCATAATTCTGCGCCCAGGTGATCACGGTACGCGGGCTCATGACGGTCGAGATATCGCCGTTGATGAACCCTTGCCGCGAGAGGTCCGCGACCTTGATCATGTCGGCCAGAATCTTGGGGTCGATATCCGGGTTCTTCGCCTCGACGATATTCTGTTCGGTTTCGGCAGGCAGGTAATTGAGACCGACGACGATGTTCCAGCGGTCCATCTGGCCTTGGTTGATCTGCTGTGTGCCGTGATAAAGCCCGCTCGTATCGCCCAGGCCGACCGTATTCGCGGTGGCGAACAGGCGGAAGTTGGCATCGGGGCGGATCACGCGGTTCTGGTCGAGCAGGGTGAGCTTGCCCTGCTGCTCCAGCACGCGCTGGATCACGAACATCACGTCCGGACGGCCGGCGTCGTATTCGTCGAACACCAGCGCCACCGGATGCTGCAAGGCCCAGGGCAGCAGGCCTTCGCGGAATTCGGTCACCTGCAAGCCGTCGCGCAGGACGATCGCATCGCGCCCGACAAGGTCGATACGGCTGATATGCGCGTCGAGATTGATGCGAATGCAGGGCCAGTTGAGGCGCGCGGCGACCTGTTCGATATGCGTGGATTTTCCGGTGCCGTGATAGCCCTGAACCATAACGCGGCGATCGTGCGCGAAGCCGGCCAGGATGGCGAGCGTCGTGTCCGGGTCGAACACGTAATTCTCATCGAGGTCCGGAGTACGCTCGTCCGGTTTCGAGAAAGCCGGGACTTTCCAGTCGATGTCGATCCCGAAGGTTTCGCGCACATCGACTTCGGTGTCGGGCGCGGAAAGCACCGTCTTGGCGGCGGCATCGAAGCTCTTGTCGGTCATGTCGTTCATCGCCTGCGCGACCTAGGCATTTATATCCGCTGCGCCAAGCCTATATTGGCTGGCGATGCCGCAAGACCCCCTTTCAGAGAAGCTCCGCCTCAAGCTGGTCGAGCGGGTGCGCGGCGTGTTCAACGATGTCGAGGGCGGCGAGCAGCCGGTACCGGTTTCGGACGAGGCTCTATTCGAAAAGGATTCGCCGATCCGCCGGGTCCATGCGGACATCGTCGGCATGATGGTGGGCGGCATTCGCGGGCTTCTGCTGCAGATGCTGCACCCCCACGCGCTGCAGGGCGTGCTCGACCATTCCAATTTCCGAGCCGACATGCACGGGCGCCTGCGCCGCACCGCGCGATTTATCGCCGTCACCACCTTCGGCCACCGCGACGATGCCATGGCTGCGATCGAGCGGGTCAATCGAATCCACGCAAAGGTCGGCGGTACGCTGCCCGACGACACGCCTTATGAGGCGACCAATCCGCGCACACTCGCCTGGGTCCATGTGGCCGAGGCAACCAGCTTCCTCGCAGGCTATCTTCGCCATGTTCGCCCCGACATGCCGGGTAGCGAGCAGGACGAATACTATCGCCAGTTCGCCGTCATCGCTCGCGCGCTAGGAGCCGATCCGGTGCCTCACGACCGGCGCGAGGCGGAGACGCTCTTCCGCGAATTGCGCGGCGAGCTGCAGACCTCGCCAGCGGCGCGCGAAGTGGCCCAACTGGTACTGACGCAAAAGCCGGAGGGCTCGCCGCCTGCGGTTCAGGCGATGCTGGGTGCAGAAGCAGTCGCGCTCCTGCCGCCCTTCGCCCGCTCGATGCTCGGTCTCGAGCGCCCCGGCCTCGCCAGCATCCCCGCCCGTGCGGCGACCTGGGGCATGGGCCGGACATTGCGCTGGGCGTTCCGGCAGGGCTAGGCCAGCTTGTCCGGCAGCTCGAAGATATCGGCATAGGCGAGCGCGCGCTCGCGATCCCCCTCAATGACAAGTCCCGCCTCGTCCTCGAGCTGCGAGACCGAAACCCCGGCGTACAGCATAGCGGCCATGACCGGTGCAGCAGGAGCGCGAAAAACCGCATCCGCCTCTCGCAGCTCGCCCCGCGAAATGCGAAGCGCGCCCTTACGCAGCGTCGCATTGAATTGCTCGCCCGCGATGTCGAAACCGATCTCCGTATTGACGCCGTGCGCCTTCTCCCGATCGAACATGGTGCGCATCGATAGCATCAGCGAGACCGGCGACAGCGGCAGCGTCGGATCGTGCTGCGCGGACATTGCGGCCCATCGACCGAGTTCCTGTATAAGCGGCTCGGCCGCATATCCCCATTCGGAAAGTTCGTAGACCTGAGCGGAAACGGGTGGCGGCAGCTTGCGCCGTTTCAGGACCCCCGCATCTGACAGGCCAGCCAGCCGCTCGGTCAGAACCTTGGCAGATACGCCGGGCAGGCTGGCACGCAGATCCGAGAAGCGCCGCGAGCCAAACATCAGTTCACGGATGATGAGCAGCGACCAGCGCTCACCGATGAGTTCCATCGCGAAGGCCGTCCCGCAAGCATCGTCATACCAGCGACCATGAACGCCCCGACCCTGCCTAGTTTCTTTTGGTAACTTCATTGTTGCTTTTTGTAACTCAAAGGAGGATGTCTGGCAAATGGCGAGTCGCAGTCGGCTCGCTTGTTGGATGAGGAGAGTTTTGAATGACCTATGTCAGCGGCTTCGTGCAGCCAGTGCCCGACAGCAACCGAAAGGCGTACATCGCTGCGGCCGAGGCCGGCTGGGTGCTCTTCGAGGAGTACGGCGCCTTGTCGATGATGGAAAACTGGGGCGACGATGTTCCCAAGGGAAAGCAGACAGACCTTCGCCGGGCCGTCTCTCTCGACGAAGGAGAAAGCGTGGTCTTCAGCTGGATCGTCTGGCCCGACAAGGCGACGGCCGACGCCTGTTTCGCCACGATGGAAACGGACGAGCGCTGGCAAAAGCTCGACATGCCGTTCGACGGCAAGCGCATGATCTTCGGCGGGTTCGAAACGATTTTTTCCGCGGCTACGATGGGAACGTGAGCGAATGCCGCTCACGTTTGCTGTGCCAGTCCCGATGAGGCCCACGCAAATCGCGCGACGCGAAGCCTATGCCAATGACATCGACTTTATCGCGCAATCGCAAGCGAACGATTGATTCCAAAGAGATTTGCGATGCACGAACTTTCGATCACCCGCAGCATTCACGCCGCCTCCGAGAAGGTGTGGGACGTCCTTGCCAACCGGCAGGAGGAATGGTGGTGCCCCAAACCATGGACGGTCGAAATGGTCGCGCAGGAGAGACGGCCCGGAGGGCGCAGCGCGATGATCATGCGCGGCCCCGACGGTGAGGAAATGCCGCAGGAGGGCATTTTCCTCGCATGGGACGAGGGCCGCCGCTTCGTGACGACCGACGCCGTGACAGCCGACTTCGCCCCCTCCGATCCCTTCATGATCGGCATCTGGGAGATCGAAGCGGATGGCGATGGCACCCGTTACACCGCCCGCGCCCGCCATTGGACGGAAGCCGCGATGAAGCAGCATGCGGACATGGGCTTCGAGGAAGGCTGGGGTGCCTGCGCGGACCAGCTCAAAGCGCTGTGCGAAGCGGACTGATCAGGCGATTGCGCGCGATTTCCTGAGTAGCTGGTAGGCTTCCACCACGCGCCCCAATCGCGCTTCGTGACGTCGGTCTCCGCCGTTGCGATCGGGGTGATAACGGCGCACCAGTTCGGAATAGCGGCGGCGCAGCCGCTGGCGGTCGATATTCGTGCCGAGGCCCATGGTCTCCAGCGCCTCGGCCTCCTCGCGGCTGAAGCGCCCGTCCATCGCTATTTCCGCTTCGCGCCGCGCGCGGCTGCGGATGCCTGCGGCCCGCGCTGAGATTGCGTCCAGCGGGTCGTCGTAATCGGCCCAGCGCGGCATGCAGTCGACACCAGCGGTCGGACGATAGGCCGGTTGCTCCGTCCGCCAGCCCGCGCCGGGAGCCTGGGCGTGGTAGATTTCCTCCGCGCTCATGCCTTCGAACCAGTCGTAGCCTGCATTGAATTCGCGCACATGGTCGAGGCACAGCCATTGCCACTCGCCCGGTCCGTCGAAGCCGTGCCCGCGGCCGCCGGGCGCGCGAAATTCGCCGGGCTCCTCGCAAGTGGGGTGGGCGCAGACCCTGCCGGTATCTTCGTATCGTCCGTGGAACCTCGTCTGGCGCATTCGTTGTAGAATGGGGAGCGATGCTCGCCATGCAAACCCCGCAAGAGGAGAAATTGCCCGATGGCCGGAAAAGTACAGCAGGAAATGGAAGCGCTTCTGACGGAGGCTTTCGAGCCCACACGGCTGGAAGTGATCAACGACAGCGCAAAGCACCACGGGCATTCGGGAGACGACGGCAGCGGCGAATCGCACTTTACCATCGTGATCGAGGCTGCGGCCTTTGCCGAGAAGTCCCGGCTCGAACGCCAGCGCATGGTCAACAAGGCGCTCGGCGACATTCCGGGTGAGCGGGTTCATGCGCTGGCCATCCAGGCATCGGCGCCGACGCCATGACGTCGCCCGCCTACGATCTCTGGTATTGGCCATCGATCCAGGGACGCGGCGAATTCGTGCGCCTGTTCATGGCAGCCGCCGGGATCAATTACCGCGATCGGGCGCGAACCGGCGATGCGCAGGCGCTGGTCGAGGATATGGAGGCGCGCGAAAAGAGCGGCCAGTTCGCGCCCTATGCGCCGCCCTATCTGGTCGAGCGGGAGAGCGGCTTCGCGATCGGTCAGGTCGCGCATATTCTCGTCTGGCTGACCGACAAGTACGATCTGGGCTCCGGCGATCCGGCGACCGATCTCCACCTGATCCAGTTGCAGCTCACGATCACGGATATCGTCGCCGAGGTGCACGACACCCATCACCCGGTGGCTAGCGGCCTGTATTTCGACGACCAGAAGGATGCGGCAAAGCGTGCCGCCAAGGCATTTCGCGAAGAGCGCATTCCGAAACACTTCGATCATTTCGAAGCGGCCCTGTCCGTCAAACCGGAACCTTTCATGGCGGGCGCAAAATGGAGCCACGTCGACACCTCGCTGTTCCAGCTGGTCGAAGGTCTGCGCT
Organism: uncultured Erythrobacter sp.; assembly: GCA_947499095.1. Lineage (GTDB taxonomy): Bacteria > Pseudomonadota > Alphaproteobacteria > Sphingomonadales > Sphingomonadaceae > Qipengyuania. The sequence continues at coordinate 94,971 of CANMMR010000002.1, read as the reverse complement.
ATGCTTTCCCGCTCCGGATGGGCGCCGTCAGCTACGACTACCCAAAGCTCATCGCCTGCCGCGACGCGGTGGCAGAAATCGAAGGCGTCGCGAGCTATCTGGACAGCGAGGCGCGTATCCCCTTCAATGAGGATGGCATCTTCCGCCATTACGAGGAGCTGGACGCCGCATGAGCCAAATCACCGAGACGCTGACCCCAACCACCCACGATCTCGGCCAGTTCCAGGTGCGCCGCGTGCTTCCGGCGAAGGCACGATCGATGGTCGGCCCTTTCATTTTCGTCGACCAGTTCGGGCCGGCGCAGCTCGATCTCGGCGGCGGCATGGACGTGCGGCCGCATCCGCATATCAACCTCGCGACCGTGACCTGGTTGTTCGAAGGCGCGATCGACCACCGCGACAGTCTCGGTAGTTTCTCGACCATCCGGCCGGGTCAGGTAAACCTGATGACGGCGGGCAAGGGGATTGTGCATTCGGAACGCTCGCCCGAAGAGGAACGCCGCACAGGACCGAAGCTCTACGGCATGCAGACCTGGCTCGCCCTGCCCGACGGACGCGAAGAGATCGACCCGGCTTTCGAAGCCGTGAAGGAGCTTCCCGTGATCGAGGACGGCCGCGCGAAGGCCGTGGTGATCATGGGCGAATTGTGGGGCGAACGCGCTGCGACCACGACCTATGCCGACACGATCTACGCCGAAATCATGCTCGAAGCTGGCGGTGCGATTCCCATCGAGGACGAGGCCGATGAGCGTGCCGTTATGCTGGTGGGCGGCGAAGCGGAGCTAGACGGGCACAAGCTCGAGAAGTTTGCGCTCAATGTCTTGCAGCCGGGGCGCGACATGACGCTGGAAAGCAAGTCCGGCGGGCGGGTCATGCTACTCGGCGGCGAGGCGTTCGAGACGCAACGTCACGCCTGGTGGAACTTCGTCAGCTCCAGCCGCGATCGCATCCAGCAGGCCAAGGAAGACTGGCGCGAAGGGCGCTTCGCCGACGTACCAGGCGACAGCGAGGAGCGAATTCCGCTGCCCGATGGCGCACCGAAAACCGTAACCTATCCTTGAGGGGGACCATATGAGCTTCGAAGGCAAGACCGCCTGGATCACGGGCGCAAGCAGCGGCATCGGCGCAGCACTGGCGCGCGAGTGGGGCAACAGGGGCGCGCGGATCATTCTCTCGGGTCGCGACGAGGCGCGGCTGGCCGAGGTCGCGGACAGCATCTCTACCGAGACGCTCATCCTGCCCTTCGACGTGCGCGACTATGACACCATGAAGCACGCGACCGACAAAGCCGTCGCGTGGCACGGCGTCGATATCTTCGTTGCCAATGCCGGAGTGTCCCAGCGCAGCGCGGCAGTCGACACCGACATGCAGGTCTATCGCGACATCATCGACATCGATCTCACGGCGCAGATCGCCGCGACACAGGCGCTGCTGCCGCATGTGACCAAACGCGGCAGCGGGCACTTGCTGTTCATCAGTTCCATCGCGGGCAAGGTCGGCGTGCCGATGCGAACGGCCTATTGCGCGGCAAAGTTCGGGCTCGCGGGCTATGCGGACGCGCTTCGCGCCGAACTGTCGCAGAGCGATGTGCAGGTCCATGTCATCTATCCCGGCTCGGTCGCCACCGACGTCAGCCGCAATGCCCTCACTTCCGACGGTAGCAAGCGCGGTCGTTCGGATTCAGTGATCGACACCGGCATCCCACCGGGCGAGGTCGCAAAGTGGATCGTCGATGCCGTGGCCAAGGGCGAGCGCGAAGTTATTGTGGCGCAAGGAATGGAACAGGCGATGGGAGAGGCGCGCCGCACCCCCGAGCAGTTGCTCGATCAGGTCGCGGCAATGGTTGCGAGCGGCTACATGGAGAAAATGAAGGCTGACGGGTGATGGCCGGACTGGAGCAGAAGCGGGTTTCGCTCGCCAACGGCATCGAGCTGGATGTCGTCGACGAGGGGCCGCGCGACGCCCCGGCGCTGATCTTCCTTCACGGCTTTCCCGAAAGCCATCGCACCTGGCGCAACCAGATCCCGGAATTCTCCGACCGCTATCGCTGCATCGCGCCCGACCAGCGCGGTTATCGCGGTTCGTCCAAACCGCAGGAAGTCGAGGCCTATACGCCGGACAAGCTGATCGGCGACGTCTTCGCGCTCGCCGATGCGCTGGAGATCGACCACTTCACCATCGTCGGCCACGACTGGGGCGGCGCGATCGCTTGGGGTGTGGCCTATGCGGGCATGGTGAACGGCCGCGTGACGCGAGCGGCCATCGCCAATGCTCCCCATCCGGTGCTGTTTCCGAAACTGCTTTACAGCAACCGGGCACAGCGGGAGGCTAGCCAGTATTTCTCGACCTTCCGCGACACAGGCAACGATCCGCTGATCCGCGAGCATGGCCTCCTCCCCGTCCTGATGAAAGCTTTCGAAGGGCGCGAGGTCGCCTCCACCATGGAACCCGAAGAGCAGGCCCGGCTGCTGCAGGACTGGTCCGATCCCGATGCGGCCATCGGCATGCTCAACTACTACCGCGCCAGCCCGATGGAAGTCCTGCCGCTCGATGCGCCTTACAAGCTACCGGAGGACTACCAGCCCTTCCCCCTGCCCAAGCTGACGATCCCTACGCTGGTGATCTGGGCGATGGACGATCAGGCGCTGCCGCCTGCCAATCTCGACGACCTCGATACCGTCATCGAAAATCCCGAGATCGTCCGCATTCCGGACTGCGGCCATTTCGTGCAGTGGGAAGCGCCAGAGGCCTATAACGCCGCGCTGGCCGATTTTCTCGAACGGACCGATTAGCCGAGCCACTCCACCCATTCGCCATGCGCATGGGCATTGGCGAGATGCACTGCCTCCTCGCCACCGGGCCAGTAGCGCACATGCAATTCATGCGCGAAAGTCTCGCGATTGGTTTCGAGCGACAGCCAAGCGAGCGGGCGGTCGGTGTCAGCGGCCTCGCCCGCCTTCTCCATCGCAGCAGTAATCCGCTCTTGCGTGAAAGCGGGAAGATACTGCCACATGATCGAATGCATCAGCACGCGCGTGACGCCTTCGTCCTGCGGTTTGGCGAGCTCCTGTTCCACCCAGTCGCCTCCATCCATCCGCTCGATCTCCGGTGGCATCCGTTCGGCCAAAGCGATGGAGGCATCGATCCGTGCCATGCGCTGGAAGGCTTCGGGCCAGACGTAGCTCTTGAGCCGCAGCGCCTGCGCCTCGTCGGTCAGATCGACTGGAGCGATATCGCTGCCGCGCGCATCGACGAATGCAGGCTCACTCTCCGGCGGCGGCGATCCGCGCCAGTCCGGCTCGATGACCATCCGGCTCGCCGAAGGCCCCACCCGAACACCGCCGAGTTCGTAGCGATAGCGCCCCATCATGGTGTTGATGCCCGCGCTCGCGCCGATCTCCAGCAGCTCGAATTGCGGCGCGACCCGGCCATCCGCCAGCCACAGCAGCCCCGTCATCAGGCTGGCCGAGCGACCCGCTTCGTTGGTCTGCGGCGGCCCGTCGAGCCACGGCATCAGGCGCGCATCGTAAGTCTCGACCAGTTCGCGCACCAGCGCATCGACCTGACCCTGGTCGCTCATGCGTCCGGCATAGACGTCCTCCAGCCGGGGCTCCTCGCCCGTCACCAGGAGGTTGTGAATGCCGCCCGCAATCCGCAACGGCATGGCATCGCGCAGGCTCAGTCCTTGCCAGCCATTAATACGGCGCGCGGTCGCAGCCTGGCTATCTTCCAGCGCGAGCAGGGCGCGGACGATCCGCGCCGTTCCGGGCGCGCCGTTCTTTTCGGCATGTTCGGCCTGCCACGCAATCGCTTGCGGAACCGAAACAATATCCATGACCGCCTGCTCTGCCATTCGTGTTGCCCTTTGTCCCTTCGCTGCCTATCTGCGCGGCCATGAGCGACAGCCTGACCTTTGCCGTGCCCAAAGGGCGCATCCTCGACGAGGCCCTGCCCGTCATGGCGCGCGCCGGCGTGGTGCCCGAACAGGCGTTCCACGACAAGGCCAACCGCTCGCTTACCTTCGGTACCACGCGTGAGGACATGCGCCTGATCCGTGTGCGCGCCTTCGATGTGGCGACCTTTGTGGCGCATGGCGCGGCGCAGATGGGCATCGTCGGCTCCGACGTGATCGAGGAATTCGACTATGCCGATCTCTATGCGCCGGTCGATCTCGACATCGGGCACTGCCACCTCGCGGTTGCCGAGCCGAAGGAAGGCGCGGCCAGCGTGGACGGGGCCAGCCACGTAAGGGTCGCGACGAAGTATCCCAACCTTACCCGTCGCTTTTTCGAGCGGCAGGGCGTGCAGGCCGAATGCGTCAAGCTCAACGGCGCGATGGAGATTGCACCCTCGCTCGGCCTGTGCGGGCGGATCGTCGACCTCGTTTCGTCGGGCCAGACGCTCAAGGAAAACGGGCTGGTCGAAACCGGCTACATCATCGACATCACCGCCCGCCTGATCGTCAATCGCGCCGCGCTGAAGACCGACCCGCGGGTCGCCGCTCTGGTCGAGGCATTTCGCCGCGACGCGACCGAGCGCAAGGCCGCCTGATGCAGTTGCTCCGCACCTCCGACGCCGATTTCGAGACGAAGTTCGACAAAGTCGTGCGCGACCGGCGCGAGAGCGACAGTAACGTCGCCCGCGATGTCGCGAATATCCTCAACGAAGTGAAAGAGCGCGGCGATGCGGCGCTGGTGGATTACACCGCACGCTTCGACCAGCACCGGCTGACCAGCGACAGCGACTGGCGCATTTCCGCCGAGGATTGCAAGGCGGCCTACGATGCGCTCGATGGCGAGCTGCGCGACGCGCTCGAACTCGCGGCCAACCGCATTCGTGCCTATCACGAGAGCCAGCTTCCCGAAGACCGCGATTATACCGACGATATCGGCATGCGCCTCGGCGCGCGCTGGCTTCCGGTGGATGCAGCGGGGCTTTACGTGCCGGGGGGCCGCGCGGCTTATCCCTCTTCGCTGCTGATGAACGCCGTTCCCGCGAAGGTCGCGGGAGTGGAGCGGCTCGTGGTCGTCACGCCGACACCCAAGGGCGAGAGCAATACGCTTGTTCTTGCCGCAGCCCATATCGCGGGTGTCGACGAAATCTGGCGTGTCGGCGGCGCGCAGGCCGTGGGCGCCCTCGCCTACGGCACGCAACGCATCGGCAAGGTCGATGTCATTACCGGCCCCGGCAATGCCTGGGTCGCGGAAGCCAAGCGCCAGCTCTACGGCGTCGTCGGCATCGACATGGTCGCAGGTCCCAGCGAGATTCTCGTGATCGCCGACAAGGACAACGACCCGGACTGGATCGCCGCTGATTTGCTGAGCCAGGCGGAGCACGATCCGACGAGTCAGTCGATCCTCATTACCGACGACGCGCCACTCGCAGGCATGGTTCGCGACAGTATCGACCGCGCGCTCCTGTCGCTGCCTACCGGCAAGACGGCGCGCGCCAGCTGGGACGCGCATGGCCTCATCGTAATCGTCGACAGCCTCAACCAGGCCCCTGCCCTCGCCGATCGCCTCGCTGCCGAGCATGCCGAACTCATGGTCGCCGATCCGCAGGCGATGTTCGACAAGCTGCGCCATGCCGGAAGTGTCTTCCTCGGCAAGCACACACCCGAAGCGGTCGGCGATTATGTCGCCGGCCCCAACCACGTCCTTCCCACCGGGCGCCGCGCGCGCTTTGCCAGCGGGCTGTCGGTGCTCGATTTCATGAAGCGCACGAGCTTCATCGATGCGTCCGACGCCGCCTTGGCCACCATCGGCCCGGCCGCCGTCAAACTGGCCGAGGCCGAGGGCCTTCCCGCGCACGCCCTTTCGATTTCCGTGAGACTGAACAAGTGACCCAGACCAAACGCAGCCAGGCCCGCAGTGCCGCCCGCCTCGGCGCCGTACAAGCCCTCTACCAGCAGCAGATGGAGGGCACGAAGCTCGCCAAGCTGCTCGACGAGTTTCACCAGCACCGCCTCGGTCGCGTGATCGAAGACGACGAATATGCCGAGGCGGACGTCGATTTCTTCGACGATATCGTCGCCGGCGTGGATGCGCGTCGCGACGAGATCGACGGGCTGCTGGCCGCCCGCCTCGCGCAAGGGTGGACGCTGGCGCGGCTCGACAAGACCATGCTCCAGATCCTGCGCGCCGGGACCTACGAACTGCTCGCTCGGCAGGACGTCGGCAAAGCTGTGTCGATCAGCGAATATGTCGACGTCGCCAAAGCCTTCTTCGACGACCGCGAAGCGAAGTTCGTGAACGGCATCCTCGATGCGGTCGCGAAAGAGGTCGGGCGCTGAACGAGAGCGCCTTCATCGAGGCGCTGAAAGCGCTCGCGACCGCGCCAGCCGCGCGCGGGCTGGAAGACGACGCGGCAATTCTCCAATTCGGCAGCGAAACGCTCGTTCTTACGCATGATACCATCGTCGAAGGCATCCATGTGCGCGAGGGCGACGATCTCGCCGACATCGCATGGAAGCTCGTCGCGGTTAATCTCTCCGATCTCGCCGCCAAGGGCGCAGAGCCGATTGGCGTGCTCGTGTCGCATATGCTTGGCGACGGTGACGAACGCTTCATTGCGGGGCTCGGTGAAATTCTCGACCGTTACGATGTCCCCCTGCTCGGCGGAGACACGGTATCTGCCGAGGGTCGGCGTGCCTGGGGATGTACCGCCATCGGTCGCGCGACAAGCAGCCCGGTACCGGACAGGCGTGGCGCGAGATCGGGGGATGCGATCTACGTCACCGGTGTTGTCGGCGCGGCAATGCTCGGCTTCGAAGGCGTCGGAGAGTTCGAAGAGGCCTACCTGCGCCCAGAGCCGTTGCTGAGCGAAGGCATCGCCTTGGCACCGCATATCAACGCCATGATGGACATCAGCGATGGCTTATTGCTGGACGCCGACAGGATGGCGCGCGCAAGCTGCATGACATTCGCTCTGCAAAGTGCTCGTATCCCGGTCGAAGACAAGGCTCGTTTCGATGACTGTGTCCGCTGGGGCGATGATTACCAATTGCTCTTCACCGCGGCGCCCGAAACCACATTGCCCATCGTCGCTACGCGGATCGGGTCGGTTTTGGACAAAGGTCCAACGCCACTCCTGCTCGACGGTGCTTCGCCCGCCGCAAACAGGCCGCTCGGCTACCAGCATTAGAGACTTGCGCGAAGAGCGGTCGATAAGCGCGGATCGCTGCGCTTTTCGGCCTTGTCACGCAAGACATGGTCCGTATACCTCTCCCCCACAACCGCCCGCATTCCAAACGACGGGCGTCGTAAGACATAAACAATCGGGAGGGGGTATTTTCCGTGGACCTAGTTCTCATATCCATCGGGTTGGGGCTGCTGGCCGTCATTTACGGCTTCGTTACCAGCCGCCAGGTGCTCAATTCGGGAGCCGGCAATGAAAAAATGCAGGAAATCGCCGGAGCCATCCAGGAAGGTGCGCAAGCTTACCTGAAGCGCCAGTACACCACCATCGGCATAGTCGGTGTGGTCGTCGCCGTGCTGGTCTTCGTATTCCTCGGCCTCATGCCGGCCATCGGCTTCGTCATCGGTGCTTTGCTGTCGGGTGTTGCAGGCTTTATCGGGATGAACATCTCGGTGCGCTCCAACGTTCGCACTGCGGCTGCCGCGCAAAGCGGCCTGCAACAGGGGCTGACGCTGGCGTTTCGCGCAGGTGCGATTACCGGCATGCTCGTGGCAGGCCTCGCCCTGCTCTCGATCGCGGTTTTCTTCTGGTATCTCGTCGGCCCGGCAGGCTTCGCTCCCGATAGCGACGAAGTGGTCTACGGCCTCGTCGGCCTGGCATTCGGGGCCTCGCTCATTTCGATCTTCGCGCGCCTTGGCGGCGGCATCTTCACCAAGGCTGCCGACGTCGGTGCCGACCTCGTCGGCAAGGTCGAGGCGGGCATTCCCGAAGACGACCCACGCAACCCCGCCGTGATCGCGGACAATGTGGGCGACAATGTCGGCGACTGTGCCGGCATGGCTGCCGACCTGTTCGAGACCTACGTCGTCACCGTCGGTGTGACCATGGTCCTCACCGCGCTGCTGTTCAGCGATGTGTTGGGCGACCTGCTGCTGCCGATGATGGCGCTGCCGCTGCTGATCGGCGGCGCTTGCATCGTCACCAGCATCATCGGCACCTATTTCGTGAAACTTTCCAAGGGCGGCACGAATGTCATGGGCGCGATGTACAAGGGTTTCATCGTTTCCGCCGTTCTGGCGATCCCGCTGATCTGGGTCGTCATCAGCTTCGCGCTGGGCGGCATGGGTACGGAAATCGGCGGCGCGGCCGCGGGCGTCGATCCCGGCGCCCCGTTGGCGGAGGAAGGCACGGCCGAACAGGTCGTCGGCTTCAGCGGCTGGGACCTGTTCTGGTGCTCGGTAATCGGCCTTGCCATCACCGGCCTCATCATCTGGATCACCGAGTATTACACCGGCACCAATTATCGCCCGGTGCGCTCCATCGCCAAGAGCTCCGAAACGGGCCATGGCACCAACGTAATCCAGGGTCTCGCCATCAGCCTTGAATCGACTGCCTTGCCCACGCTCGTGATCGTGGCGGGCATCATCGCCACCTTCCAGCTCGCAGGCCTCATGGGAATCGCCTATGCGGCCACCGCCATGCTGGCGCTGGCGGGCATGGTCGTGGCGCTGGACGCCTATGGCCCGGTGACGGACAATGCGGGTGGCATCGCCGAAATGGCGGGTCTCGACGACAGCGTTCGCGAGAAGACCGACATGCTCGACGCGGTCGGCAACACCACCAAGGCTGTGACCAAGGGCTATGCGATCGGTTCGGCGGGCCTCGGCGCGCTGGTGCTGTTCGCCGCCTACACGACCGATTTGGCGAAGCTGTTCCCAGAGGCGGACGTCGATTTCAGCCTCGAAAACCCCTACGTCATCGTCGGCCTGCTGCTCGGCGCGCTGCTGCCGTATTTGTTCGGTGCGATGGGGATGACCGCCGTGGGCCGCGCCGCCGGTGACGTGGTGGTCGACGTGCGCGAGCAATTCGCCAACGACAAGGGCATCATGGCCGGCACCAGCAAGCCGGACTACGCCCGCACGGTGGACCTCGTGACCAAGGCCGCGATCAAGGAAATGATCCTGCCTTCGATGCTGCCTTTGCTGGCACCGATCGTGGTTTATTTCGCGATCCTGTTCCTTGCAGGCCAGGAAAACGCCTTTGCCGCCGTCGGGGCCCTGCTCCTCGGCGTGATCATCGGCGGTATCTTCGTCGCGCTGTCCATGACCGCCGGCGGCGGGGCTTGGGACAATGCGAAGAAATACATCGAGGACGGCAATCATGGCGGCAAGGGCTCCGAAGCCCACAAGGCTGCGGTGACCGGCGATACCGTGGGGGATCCTTACAAGGACACCGCGGGCCCGGCCGTGAACCCGATGATCAAGATCACCAACATCGTCGCTTTGCTGCTGCTGGCAGCGCTCGCGGCAGGCTGATCGCCCTCCACCTTTGTGGAGAAAGACCCCGTCCGGAGCGATCCGGGCGGGGTTTTCACTTGAAGTTCAGCCCCCAAGTTGCATTATGGATCGTGGACAGGGGCGGTCATTGCATGATCGAGCGAGGGGTTTGCTCAGGATTTCTGTCCGTGGGACTCACTTAGGGACGCAGGACTTCATCATGATTATTGCCAAGCTCGCTCTGCGCGCGTCGAGCGCCGTAGCGCTCGCGCTCGCCACCAGTTCCATCGCGGTCGCACCGCAGGCCGCCGCTCAGGAAGCCGCGCCGCAGGTGCCCGAACTCGTCGACGGCCGCATTCCGGTCGCCGAGTTCGTCAAGCAGGCCAATATGAGCGGGACGCGCATTTCGCCCGACGGCGGCCATCTTGCCTATCGTACCGGACAGGGCGGACGCGAAGTGCTTGTCCTTCTCGACCTCGAAAACCTTACCAGCGCGCCCAAACTGATCCTTGCCTCCGAGGAAGCGCGCGAGGCCGGCGAACGGACTATGACGGGCTTCCGCTGGGTCGGCAACGATCACGTCGTCATGACGGTCATCAGCCGCGAAAACATGAACGGTCAGTTGGCCGATTTCCGCCGCCTGGTCGCTTACGATATCAATAGCGGCGAGATGGTGCAGCAGGCCTGGCGCGATGCCGGCTTCGATGCCGGCCAGATACTGAACATCAATCATGATGACGGCACCTACCTGCTCCAGCGCGACAGCGTGGCCACCAGCACAGAGCGCTGGGGCATCCCGGAAGTCGTCGAAGTCGATGTGTCCGATGGCAGCTACAAAACCGTCCAGCGAACCAACCCGGTGGTCAGGGGCTGGGTGGCAGACGGCAATGGCATGGTCCGCGCCGGCTTCAACAGGGACAGCAAGAACGGCAAGGTGCGGATGCTCTACCGCTCGGAAAATGAGTCGAATTTCAAGACGGTCTACAACGAGGCGGATGCGACCTTTACCGGCACACTGCCCAGCCCGCGCATGTTCATTCCCGGCACGGACGATGCCTATGTCATCAGTCGCGAGGACGGCTATGACAAGCTCTACCGCATGAACATGAACACCATGCAGCTCGGCGAACCGATCTTCGAAGTCGAAGGCTACGACCTGCAAGGCATCATCACCAATCAGGACGACACAAAAGTCGTCGGCTATTACACCTTCGACGGCACTATGCGTCGCGTCTTCACCGATCCTACCCTGAAAGCGATAAAGGACGGGCTGGAAGAAGTCTTCGGACGGGATGAAGCGGTCATCGTCGATTACACGGACGATTTCCGCAAGGTCATCGTCTACGGTGGCGGGGCCCGGCGCGAAGGGGGTTATTACCTCTACGACACCCAATCGGGTTCGTTGCGACTGTTGAACTGGACGCGGACCGCGCTCAAGGACGCGCCTCTCAATCCGGTCAAGGCTGAATGGTATACCGCCAGCGACGGCACCCGGATCCAGGCAATCGTGACCTATCCGAGACACCGCCTGGGCGAAAAGAATCTCCCCGTTGTTGTCCTGCCGCATGGCGGACCGTTTGGGGTGCTCACGGCCACCAACAGCTCAACGCCATGGAACCAGCCGCTCGCCGAGCAAGGCTACGTGGTCATCGAGCCGAACTATCGCGGCTCGGGTGGCTATGGCCGTGCTTTCGAGGAGATGGGCCGTGAGCCGGGCGGCTACGGCAAACGCATGCAGGACGATCTCAACGACATCCTCACTGCGTTTGGCGAAAAGGGCGTGATCGATCCGAACCGCGCATGCATCATGGGATGGTCCTATGGCGGCTACGCTGCCGCTCGCGGCGCCCAGCGCGATCCGAATGTCTGGAAATGCGCGATCGCTGGAGCCGGCGTTTACGACATGCCTCTCATGAACAAGTGGGACGCGCGGAATCTGGGCCGCTTCAACAGCGGCTTCCAGGCGACGTCCGAGGACCCAGAGGGCATTTCGTCCGCACGCAATACCGACGGCCCCTGGGCCCCGATCCTGATCGTGGCGGCCAAGCGTGATGCGCGTATCCCGATGGAACAGTCCGACACTCTCGTCGACAATCTGAAGAAGTCGGGCAAGGTCGAAGGCCGGGATTTCCGCTACATCGTTCAGGAACAGGGGACCCACAATCTCCCCTACGACGATGTGCATATCCAGTGGATCGAAGAGGCCTACGCCTGGCTTGAGAAGTACAATCCGGCCTACATCCCCTCCGACGGAGATAGCGCGCCAGCGCTCGTCAACTTCGACTGATCCGGAAAATCGATAATCCTTGCAGCCCCGTCCGGAGCGATCCGGGCGGGGCTTTCATATTCTCCATTGAGTTTGCCCCGTTGCGGTACGCTTCGAGCTCGCAAGCTGTATCTTAACCCCTGCCCTGATATGAACCGTCCATCGACAAGCGGTCGCATGCATGTCGAGGGAGGCAAATTTGATGCACAGGGGCGGCCTCGCACAGGCGAGCAAGCTCGGCGTTACGCCGAGACCCGCGGCGTGCAATCTCCCTGACGGCCTTCGGCTGCGCGGTTGGAAAACCCTCGATCTGGACAGACTCCGGGCCGACTGGCTCCGCCTTGCCAACTGTGCCTCCACCCCCAACGCGTTCTTCGAAGCGGGATTTCTGGTGCCATCGCTCTCAATCTTCGACCCGGAGGGAGCGGTTTCGCTTGCCCTGCTGGTAGAAGGCGGACAGCTTCGCGCGGTGATGCCTCACATTCACAAGGGGTACTATCACGGTCGCCGACTACCGCATTCCGCAAGCTGGCTACACGCCAACATGTTTTGCGGCATCCCGCTTATCGAACGTGGCTATGAGGAGGCGTTCTGGACCGCCTATCTAGCCAATTGCGACCAACAAGCTAGAACCTCGCGGTTCGCGCATTTCTCGCGCCTTCCTGCCGACTGCGCTGTCACCCGCGCACTCCGAACGGTCTGCCTTTCGCAACATCGCCAAATGCAGATCGTGCACCGCGAATCCCGGGCAGTTCTCAATGATGGGAGGACGCCAGACGCCCATCTTGCAAGTTCCATGACACCCAAGGGCCGCAAAGAGCTCCGTCGCCAGCGAAGGCGCCTTGAAGAGCTCGGCACCGTCGAGATCGTGCGGTCGCGCTCGCAAGAAGGCCTGCAGCGCTGGATCGAGGATTTTTTGCTGCTCGAGACGAGGGGCTGGAAAGGGGAGAGCGGTTCTTCGCTGGCCTCGGACACGCACACGACCGCGCTCTTCATCCAGGCGCTTTCTAGTTCTGCAGAGCTGGGGCGGCTAGAACGCCTGTCACTGACTCTCGACGGTAAGCCAATTGCCATGCTGGCGACTTTCCTCGCGCATCCCGGCAGCTTCTCCTTCAAGACCGCGTTCGACGAGGATTATCGACGCTTTTCTCCGGGTATGCAGCTGCAGATCGAGAACCTGGCCCTGCTGGACGATCGGGACCTCGCCTGGTGCGACAGCTGCGCGGCGCCAAATCACCCGATGATCGAGCGCATCTGGCGCGACAAGCGCGAGATGGTTTCGATCACGGTCGAGGCCGGCCGCGGCTGGCGGCGGCACGTGGGCAAGTTGTGGGCGCGGATCGAAGCATGGCTGATGGAGCAGCGGCGATGACGTTCCACGATCCCGATCTCGCCCTAGACCGCACCATGCAGGTTTTCCCGCAACGCACGCTGGCGACCTTTTCGGCCAATTATCCCGAGGTCCCGCACATCCTCGCCCACCACCTTCAGCTCGACGAGCGGCTGACGCTCGACGCGCTGGCTAAGCTGGCCACACAGCTCCCCGACGCCAGCATCGAGTACAACCGCGGCAACCTTCCCGTCGGCGTAGACGGCAAGCCCGGTAGCAACGGTCTCACTATCGAGGAGACCATCCGCCGCATCGCCACCAGCGTCAGCTGGGCGGTGCTCAAGAACATCGAGCAGGTGCCCGCCTATCGCGCGCTGCTCCTCGACCTGCTTGAAGAGCTGCGCCCTGCCATCGAGGCGACGACCGGCCCCATGCTGACCCCGCAGGCCTTCGTCTTCATCTCCAGCCCCGATGCCGTCACGCCCTATCACTACGACCCGGAGCACAACATCCTGCTCCAGCTGACCGGCTCCAAGACCATGACCCAGTTCCCCGCCGGCGACCCCCGTTTCGCGCCCGACACCTGCCACGAGAGCTACCACCGCGGCGGCGCGCGCGAGCTGCCGTGGTCCGACGAGCTGCTGACCGGCGGAACCCCCTTCGCCATCAACCGCGGCGAGGCGGTCTACATCCCCGTCATGGCCCCGCATTTCGTCCGCAACGGGCCGGCGAGCTCGATCTCGCTCTCCATCACCTGGCGCAGCGCCTGGAGCTATGCCGAGGCCGAGGCGCGCTGCTTTAATGCCGCGCTGCGCCGCATCGGCCTCAGCCCCCGCGCGCCCGGGCGGTGGCCCGCCGCCAACCGCGCCAAGTCGACCGGCTGGCGCATCATCCGCCGCTTGACGCGAGCGTAAGGTCCACGCAAAGCCGCTCGGGTGAACGACACCCAGACCCCCGAGCAACTCGTCGCAGGCCTCGTCCGCCTGCTCACCGTCACCCGCGATGGCGAGGACGCGTTCAGCGCACCGCAGCAGCCCGGCGGCGTCGGCCGTGTGTTCGGCGGCCAGGTCATCGCCCAGGCGCTGCAGGCCGCCCAGGCCACCGCGCCCGAGGGGTTGGAGGCCCACTCGCTCCACGCCTACTTCCTGCGCGGCGGCAAGGAAGGCGTCGACATCGGCTATGCGACCGCGCGCGACTTCGACGGGCGCAGCTTCGCCAATCGCCGCGTGGTCGCAAGCCAAGAGGGCAAGCCCATCCTCAACCTGACCGCCAGCTTCCAGCGGCCCGAGGACGGCCTATCGCATGATGACACCACCATGCCTGACGTGCTGCCGCCCGAAGAGCTCAAGCCCGACATGGAGCAGCGCCGCGCCATGGTGGAGCGGATGGGCGACCGCATGAGCGAGGACCAGCGCAAGTTCGTCCTGCGCCCCCGCCCGATCGACATGCGCACCAACGACAAGCTCCACTGGATGAACAGCGAACCGCGCCCGCCGCGCGCGCACAGCTGGTTCCGCACCTGCGCGCCCTTGCCCGACGATGCCGCGCTCCACCGCGCGGTGATCGCCTATGCTAGCGACTACACGCTGCTCGGCACCAGCGCCCTGCCCCATGGCCTGAGCTGGATGCGCGGCGAGCTGGTCGGCGCCAGCCTAGACCACGCGATCTGGTTCCATCGCCCGGCCCGCGCCGACGAATGGCTCCTCTACGCCACCGACGCCCCGTGGAGCGGATCGGGCCGCGGCTACAACCGCGGCCGCATCTTCAACCGCGCCGGCGAGCTGGTCGCCAGCGTGGCGCAGGAGGGAATGATGCGGAAGCGGGTGAAGAAGGACGCCTGAACCCCGTGTAGGACGATTGTTGGGCTACCCGAAAGCGAGTACCCCGACATGGACCGCATGTTACACGGTCCAGGGCGGAAAAACCTCGGGGTGCGCGAAAGGCGTGTCGACGATGGGAAAGAGCGGCGCAGGGATAGCACCCCGCCGGTGTGTAGGAAAACGGACCATCGAGCGCCCACGTGCAGGTGCGAAAAAATAACCACACTCGCGCCTAAAATCTTAACGATCAAACCGCGAAATCCCTTGATTCCGGGGCTTTTTGCGTAGTCCTTCGTTTACCTTTGGATCGTAGAGCGACAGGCCTGATCAACTATCCGGGCCCCGTCCATGTCGGAAATCGTAGCTTCGCGTTTCACCTATCTCGAACGCACCACTTCGGCCTATCGAACCTCGTCGATCGAGCCCGACGCCCCCGCTACATGGGGTGGCTACGATCTGGTCGACGCTGCCGCGGTGCTTGGCAAGCAGTCGCCCAGCCTTCAGGTCCCGGCGCTCCCTTCGTTGGAAATCTACGAGATCCAGGGCGCGGGGCACGTGTCCGCTCATGTCGGTGCAACGGTGGCGACCCAAGGTATCATCACCGCCATCGATCGCGGCGGCTTCTGGCTACAATCGGCCGCGGGCGATGGCGACAGCGCGACCTCGGACGCAATCTTCGTTCGCCATTCCGTCGCCGGCGTCGCCGTGGGCGATGCGATCACGGTCACTGGAACGGTCGGCGAAGAGGGCCGTGGACCGGGCCTCACCATTACGCAGATCACCGCGCAGTCGGTCAGCGTGCACAGTCACGGCAACGCTCTCCCCGAAGCCGTGCTGATCGGGGCGAATGGCATTCTGCCGCCGACCTCGGTTATCGAGGACGACTCGCTCGGTTCCTACGATCCAGAGACCGATGGCCTGGATTTCTGGGAATCGCTCGAAGGCATGCGCGTGACGCTGGAAACGCCGCAGGCGATTTCCAACACCAACAGCTACGGCGAAACCTATCTCGTCGCTTCGCATGGGGTCGGCGCGACCGGCATGACCAATCGCGGCGGGCTTGCCATCGGCGAGGGCGACTGGAACCCCGAGCAAATCCAGCTCGACGACCGGCTCTACGACCAGCCATTCCTGACCGTCGGCGACCAGCTCGCCAGCGTCACCGGCATCCTCGGTTATGGCTACAATCACTACGAGCTGGTCGCGACCGAGCGCGCCGTAATCACGCGCGATGCCGCACTCACTCGCGAAACCGCCGATTTCGGGGGCGATGCCAATCACCTGACCGTCGCGACCTACGATCTGTCGAACCTCGACCCTTACGATGCACGCTTCGCTTCGGTCGCCAACGACATCGTCGGTCGGCTCCAGTCCCCCGATGTCATCGCCGTTCAGCGCGTGCAGGACGCCGACGGCCAGGGCAACGGAGCCGATCTGTCGGGCCATGCGACAGCCGATCGCCTGATCGAAGCGATCTTCCAGCAGACCGGCGTGCGATACGTCTATGTCGAGATCGCGCCGGACGAGATCAATTCGACCGCCGGGCAGGAAAACGGCAATGTCCGCAACGGCTATCTCTATCGCCCTGACCGCGTAGAACTGGTCGAAGGGAGCCTGCAGGTCATCGACCACGCCATCTTCGACGGCACCCGCAGCCCGCTGGTGGCGACCTGGAGCTTCAATGGCCAGGAAGTGACCACGATCAACGTCCACTTCACCACGCGATACGGCAGCGACCCGCTGTGGGGCGCGGTGCAGGACCCGTATCATGCGGGCACGATCATGCGGACCAACCAGATTGCTGCGGTGGACGACTATATCGAAGCGATGCTGGCTCACGATCCGGACGCCAACGTCATGCTCACCGGTAGTTTCGGTGGTTATACGTGGGAAGCAGCGCAGCGACAGCTGACGGACGACGGGCTGCTGACCAATCTCACGAACTGGCTCGACGCGGGCGACCGCTATACCTCCATCGTCGATGGCAATACGCAGCAATTGCACCACACGCTGCTGAGCGGTGGGCTGCTCTCACGCGCCGAGTACGATATCGTCCATCTCAACTCGGAATTCGCCGGTCTGGGCCGTAATTCGGCCAACGATCCGCAAGTCACGCGCTTCTATATTCCGAATGCGCCGGATGACCTGCGCCTCGCCGGCAGCAGCGTGGTAGAGAACGCAGCCGCTGGTACGGTGGTCGGACGGCTCGTGGCCGACGACACGCTCGGCGATCGCCTGACTTACGAATTGCTCGACGATGCCGGGGGCCTGTTCGCGATCAACGCCGCCACCGGCGTTATCACGACTACCGCTCCGTTGAATTTCGAAGAGCTGGCGCAGTACAGCCTCGAAGGCCGCGTGACGGACACGGCAGGTTTGAGCACCTCGGGCAGCTTCACCGTGTCGGTACTCGACGCCAACGAGACACCGGTCGCAGCTGCCGATAGCCTTTCGATCGTCGAGGGCGGAGTCGCGAACGATCTCGCCGCACTTCTGCTCGGCAATGATGCGGATCCGGATGGCGGTTCCTTGCGTATTCTGTCGGTCGATACCGACGGAACGACCGGCCGGGTGGAATTCGATCCCGAGACCCAAAGCCTGCGCTATTTCGCGCGAGGCGGGGTGATCGATGAGCTTGCTCAGGGCGAAAGCCTGCTCGACACTTTCACCTATACCGTTGTCGACGCGAATGGCGCGACCCATACCGCACGGGTGACGATCACCGTCGATGGCGCGGTGGATGGCGTGACCCTGTATGGCGGGAACGGCAACGACGTGCTGCACGGCAGCGAAGGCGACGATTTTCTCTACGGCGGCAACGGCACCGACACGCTGATCGGCTACGGCGGCGACGACTGGCTGGAGGGTGGCCACGGCAACGACATCCTGACAGGCGGCGAGGGTTCGGATATCTTCGTTGTCGAGAAGGCCGGAGGCCACGACTTCGTCACGGATTTCGATATTCATGAAGACATGATCCACGACCGTGACGATCTGGGCCTCAAGTCCTGGTGGCTCGAGGATTACGACAACGACGGCACGCTCGATCTAACGCTGATGTTCAACAAGGGCGCGAAGATCACCCTCGCCAATGTCTGGGACATGGTTTTTCAGGGGCAGGATGGCGCGGATGTCGATGCGCTGGTGGACCAGATCGTCTTCTACCACACGACCGATGCCGGCATGGCCAGCTTCGACAATCTGGGTGCGGTCAACGAATTTACCGTTTGAGCGCCCTGCGCTCCATCTATCTCACAAACGAAAAAGGGGCGGAGCGCTTTTTGCGCCCCGCCCCTCCCTGCTGGTCCGCAGGGAAGCTTGCGGACCGGACCTGGCGCTTACCAGGAAGCCTGGAAGCCGGCCCGGGCGCCTACCTCGCCGGAGTCGAAGCCTACGCCGACGCCGCCGGTGAACACCGTGCTGTCGCTGATGCGGTAGCCAAAGCTGGCCGAACCCGCGACGCGCTCGTTGAAGTAGCCGAAGCCGCCGGCCACGCCGAAGGTCTTGCCCGGCATGATGATCGGCGATTCCATGGCCAGAGCCAGCGCGACGCCTTCATTGGCGCGGCGGGCCTGGGTGTTGTTCTCGTCCGCCAGGTCGAAAAGGATGCTCGTCTGGTTCTGGAGGTCCGAGATCGCTGCCGAATTGGCCGCGATGGCACCGGTGTTGTTGGCGATCAGCATGGAATTGGTCATGATCGCCGCCGAATTGGCCTGCACATCGCTGAAGCTGGCAAGATTGCTCAAGCCGTTGGAGCTGCTGACGCCGAGCGTGCCATTGGCATCTGCGGTGACGAAGGCGATCGGGCCGACCTGCGAACCGCTGCTCGCGCCGAGCGAGGCGACGACGACCTGGCCGTCGTTCGTGGCGGTAGCACCGTTACCGATGGCGACCGAGTTCGCACCCGAGGCGACTGCCTCGTTGCCCATGGCGACTGCGCCGTCGCCGCTGGCTGCGGCTGCTTCACCGACCGCGACCGAGCGGACGCCCGATGCATTGGCGAGGTGGCCCAGCGCGGTGGCGCGTTCGGCCCCGGCGCTCGACTGCCAGCCATAGGCGGTTGCCCCCGGACCGGTCGCTACGCTCTCGCCGCCGACTGCGGTGGTCGAGTTGCCCATCGCCGTGGCGGTATCACCGATGGCCAGTGCGTCGACGCCGTTGGCGACCGCTTCGTTACCGATGGCAGTGCTGAAGTCGGTCTGCGCATCGGCATTCTCGCCGACCGCTACCGAGCGCACACCCTGCGCCGTGGCGAGATGGCCGACGGCCGTGGCACGTTCTGCGCCGGCAACCGACTGCCAGCCAAAAGCGCTCGCGCCCGGACCGGTAGCAACACTCTCGCCGCCGATGGCCGAGGTCGAGTTACCCGTTGCCATCGCATCGGCGCCCAGCGCCAGTGCGTCGACACCGTCGGCTACAGAACCGTCGCCGTCGCCGTCGCCGTCGCTACCGATGGAAATCGCTCCGACGCCGCGCGCTTCTGCATCGCCGCCGATGGCGATGCCGGCATCGTCGGTCGCCAGTGCGCCGAATGCGCCGCCGTCGGTGTTGCCGCCGATGGCGATGCCGCCGCGCCCCTGGGCCGCTGCTGCTTCACCCACGGCTACCGAAGCGAAACCGTCGGAAGTGGCGAGGTGGCCGAGCGCGGTCGAGCGTTCCGCATTGGCGCGGGCCTGCCAGCCATAAGCCGAGGCACCCGGACCGGTCGCGACGCTCTCGCCGCCTACAGCAGTCGTGGAGTTGCCCATCGCCATGGCGGTGTCGCCCACTGCCAGCGCGTCGATGCCGTTGGCAATCGATTCATTCCCGATGGCGGTGCTGAAGTCGGTCTGTGCGTCGGCATTCTCGCCGATGGCGGTGGAGCGTTCGCCCTGTGCCGTGGCAAGGTGGCCCAGCGCGGTGGCGCGCTCTGCCGTAGCTTCTGCGCGCCAGCCGAAGGCGCTCGCGCCCGGACCAGTGGCAACGCTCTCGCCGCCGACGGCCGAGGTCGAGTTGCCCATCGCCATGGCGCTGTCGCCGACTGCAAGGGCATCGACGCCATTCGCCACGGACTCATTGCCGATCGCGGTGCTGAAATCGGACTGCGCATCGGCATTCTCGCCGACTGCGGTCGAACGCTCGCCCTGTGCGGTGGCGAGGTGACCGACCGCGGTGGCGCGCTCGCCGGTCGCTGCCGAACGCCAACCGATGGCGCTGGCACCCGGACCTTCGGCAAAAGCTTCGCCGCCGATCGCAGTGGTCGACGGGCCGCGTGCTGTAGCAGGCGCGGTACCCTCGTCGTCGCTGCCGACTGCGACGGCATCGGTGCCGTCCGCAATCGCGCCGGTGCCGACGGCGACGCCGCCGTCGCCGGTCGTGGTCGCATCGGTGCCGCACTCGGTCGAGTTGGTGTTCGCGTCGTTGCATTCGGGCGTGCCGTCGGCCTGCGCGGACGTCGCCATAGCGAACATGGCAGTGCCGGCGAGCAGCGCGGCTGCCAGGCGGGTGTTGGTTGTCTTGATCATATGCTTTCTTCCTATTCGGACCAGAAAGCCGATCTGCGCGGGTCATCCCCTCCCACAGCGGATGACGATCGCCATCCGGGCTGCGCGAAGACCTGCGGGTCTCGGCTGCCGTCCCGACCGGGACAGCGCGCGCAGCTACCCGGACGGTGCCCGATCGGATGCACCGCTGATGAATAAAGTTTTCAGCTAAACGGTAAGGTGTTGTTTCTAAAAGAAAGAACCTGCAGCGTCAGACCCTGTCGAGCGCGCCGGCAACAAGGATCGGCGGTGTCGGAGCTTCATGCGGAACGCCCGTGTCCTCTTCGAACGTGACCGCAAGCGTCGAACCCGCCACCAGAAGCTCGGCCTCGCGTGCCGAGAGACCGCGTGCAAAGCTGCCGCTTTGCGGAATCGATCCAAGCGAGACCGGTGCGCCGCCTTCGGGAATGACCCAGAGTTCGGGCGCCTGGCCTTCGCCCGCCGTAAAGCCGTCGATCGACAGCGAGAGGCGCCGGTTCTGCGGATCGACCACACCTGCAAGCCTGCGGCCGGCCTCCTCGTCCTGCAGTTGCGCAACGAACTGCTCGCTCGGTGCGAGCGCCACGCCTGGCGGCAGCGTCTCGACCGTCTCGGGCGTGGAGAGGAACAGGACGAGTGCGGCAGCCGCCGCCCCCAGCCCCGCAATCGCCGTCGCGATGCTCCAGCCCGACGGTCCGCGCGAACCTTCCGGCATGGTCGCAACTTCCGTCTGCCTTTCCGCATCGAGCCGCGCTTCGATCCCGGTCCAGACGGACGGCGACGGCAGCATCCGACCGGCGGCCTCACACATCGCACCCAGTCGGCGTTCCCACCACACTACGGCGTCGGCGAAGCTTGCATCGCTCAGCATGGAGCGCTGCGCTGCGCTACGCTCGTCTCCCTCGAGTACGCCGAGAGCGTATTCGCCGGCGCGGACGAAGGGATCGTCTTCCGGGATAGCGGGATCGTCAGCCACCGAGGCACCCTTTCAGCCCGGCAAGACCGCGCCTGATCCAGCTCTTCATGGTGCCCAACGGCACGTTGACCTTCTCCGCCAGTTCCGAGTGCGAATAGCCTTCGAAAAACGCCAGCTTGATCGACCGGCGATGGTCGCCCTGCAATTCCTCGAGACATCGCGCCAGCGCGCGATTGTCCTCCATGTCGCACAGCCATTCGTCGGCGGGCTTGATGTCGTCGTCCTCGACCTCTGGCAGCGTGTCGCCCGCCAGTTCCTCGCCGCGGGCAGTCCGGCGCAGATCGTTGAGCGCCGTGTTGCGGGCAATCGTGCAAAGCCAGGTGATGGGGCTGCCCTTGCCCGGGTCGAAGCGGGCTGCGCGTTTCCAGACCTTGACGTAAACGTCCTGCAGCAGGTCTTCGGCGCGCTCACGCTCCCGCACGATCCGCACAATCGTCGCGAACAGCTTGGCGGACGTCATTTCGTAGACGGTATGCAGCGCGGGCCGGTCGCCCCTGGCAACCCCCGACATGGCATCCAGCAATTGTGCGCGCCTGTCGATGAGGCTGGCTCCCCTGTTCCGGCGGAAACTGTTTGAGTTCAAGGGCTTTGTCAACAACTGAAGCAAGCCTTCGCACTTGCACAAAAAACCACGAGCCAAACGCGTCGCTTTGCGTTATAGGGTCTGCACTACCCGCGCGCCCAGAGCCGTGCCCCATGCACCGCAGCGCCGGACAACACACGAGATTCCATGTCCTTCGAAACCCTTCCGCCGGTCATCGGCGATGCGCTCGCCGCACGCGGCTATGATGCGCCCACTTCCGTCCAGGCGGCCGTTATCGAACCCGAGGCCAAGGGCCGGGACCTCATCGTGTCGGCGCAGACCGGCAGCGGCAAGACCGTCGCCTTCGGCCTCGCGCTGGCAGACGAGCTGCTGGCTGAGCTTGGCGGTACGCCGCTCGCCGAAAAGCCCCTCGCCCTCGTCATTGCCCCCACGCGCGAACTGGCGCTGCAGGTCAGCCGCGAACTCGGCTGGCTCTATGCAGGCGCGGGGCTGCGTATCGCTACCTGCGTCGGCGGGATGGATGCGAGCAAGGAGCGGCGCAATCTGCGCGGCGGCCCGGCGATCGTCGTCGGTACGCCGGGGCGCCTGCGCGACCATATCGAGCGCGGGTCGCTGGACCTCTCCGGCCTGATCGGCGTCGTGCTCGACGAGGCGGACGAAATGCTCGACATGGGCTTTCGCGAAGACCTGGAAGAGATCCTCGACGCGACGCCCGATGCGCGGCGCACGCTGCTGTTCTCCGCCACCATGCCGCGCCAGATAGAGCGGTTGGCCGAACGCTACCAGCGCGATGCACTGCGCCTCTCCCTCGTGGGCGAGGATCGCGGGCATGGCGACATTGCCTACCAGGCGATCACCGTGGGCCCGTCGGAAATCGAGAATGCGGTGGTGAACCTGCTGCGCTTCCACGAGGCGGAGACGGCCATCGCTTTCTGCGCCACCCGCGAGAGCGTGCGGCGGCTCCACGCCACGCTGCAGAATCGCGGTTTCGGCGTGGTGGCGCTGTCGGGCGAGCATTCGCAGAGCGAGCGCAACAGCGCGCTGCAAGCCCTGCGAGACGGTCGCGCGCGGGTGTGCGTCGCGACCGACGTTGCGGCGCGCGGGATCGACCTGCCGTCGCTAAGCCTCGTGATCCATGTCGAGATCCCGCGCGATGCGGAAACACTCCAGCACCGCTCGGGCCGGACGGGGCGCGCCGGGCGCAAGGGGACCGCGGCGATCGTAGTGCCGTACAACCGCCGCCGCCGGGTCGAAGGCATGCTCCGCGGTGCCGGGATCGACGCGCAATGGATGGACGCGCCGACCCCGCAGGCGATCCGCAAGAAGGACCGCACGCGCCTGATCCAGGCAATCACCGAGCCGCGCGAGTTCGAGGACGACGACCGCGAGATCGCCGCTGACATCATGAGCCGCATGAGCCCGGAGGACATCGCCGCCGCACTTGTCCATGCCCACCGCTCGGATCTGCCTGCGCCCGAAGAGCTGCTCGCCAACACACCCGAGGCGCGCGAGAAGGCCAAGGCCGAAAAGCACCGTCCAGGCTTCGAGGATGTGGTGTGGTTCAAAATGGACATCGGCCGTCGCCACAATGCCGAGCCACGCTGGATTCTCCCGCTGATCTGCCGCCGCGGGCATATCACCCGCAACGAGATCGGCGCGATCCGCATCGGCCAGCACGAAAGCTGGTTCCAGGTGCCGCGTGCCGTCGCTGGCAAGTTCGCCGACGCCGTGGCCCGCACCGCCTCGCCCGACGACGAGCAGGATGCCATCGCCATCGTCGAATCGCCGGAGGGACCGCGCGTCGAGGCGCGCCAGAACCGCAAGCACGGCGGAGCGAAGGTCCACGCCCGCCCGATGGGTAAGCGGGATCACGGCGGTCCGGGCAAGCGCCCCGGCGGCAAGCCTCCCTTCAAGAAGGGCAAGCCGGGCGGCGGCAAACCCTTCAAGGGGAAGCGCAAGCCTGCGAAGGGCTAAGCTGACCGCACGCGCTCAGTGCGTGAGCAGCAGCGGCACCGTCACATCGCCCAGCATGGCGCGGGTCGTTCCGCCGAAGATCCGCTCGGCAAGCCGGGTGCGGCCATAGGCGCCCATCACGATCAGCCCGACCTTGCGCGCTTCTGCGGCCTTGCGCAGCGCGGCGTCGACACCGTCCTCGTCCTCGCCGATTTCGACCATCTCGCAAGCGATGCCGTGGCGCGAGAGGTAGTCCGCTCCGGCGACCGGCGGCAAGTCCGGCAAGTTGCCCGCACGTCCCTTGCGCGACTTCTCCTTTGCGGTTGCCAGATAGACCTGGCTCGCCTGGCGCAGGAAGGGCACGGCGGCCTTTAGTGCATGGCTCGCTTCCGCCGAACCGTCCCAGGCGACCAGCACCGGTGCGCCCACTTCGAAACGCTGGCAATCCGCCGGCAGCACCAGCACCGGGCAGTCAGCGGTTACCGCCAGCTCCCCGGCAGTGAACGACGCGCCTTTCGCATTGGTGCGCGGTTCCTGCGCGCCGACTACGACGAGATCGTTGAGCGACGATGCGTGCAGCAGCGCGAGGGCCGTTGGCCCGGCGGCATCGACCCAGTCCCACGCGACGCCCTCGTTGGCCATGTCCTTCTGCGTCGCTTCCTTCAGCGCGGCTGCCTGCTCGCGCCAGACCGGAACCATCGCGGCAAAGGCGGCGCCATAGGGATCGACTGCGCCCGCGGCCTCGTAGGGGATCGCGTGCAACAGCGTGAGATGCGCGTCGAAGGCGCGAGTAATGTCGAGCACCGCGTCGAGGCGCTTCGAAAAGCCGTCGTCGCCGGTGGCGTTGAACAGGATGGATTTCATAGTGCATCTCCTCTGCGAGTGGTTTCCGGGGCAACACTATACACGATCCGCTCCTCGTTAACTGATCTGGCGCAAATCCGGCGCGCGGAATCGTCGGGTCTGCAGAGGGATTGATCTGCCGTGGCAGAAAGCAAAAGCAGCGAACCCGTCATCACCGTGACGACGGACGGACCTTACGAGGTCAAGGGCCGGGTCCCTTTCATCGAGCAAAGTATCGCTGTGAACGAGGCCGGGGAATCGCTCGAATGGTCGCAGACCAGCGAGTTCGAAAGCAAGCCCACCATGTATCTGTGCCGCTGCGGCAAGAGCGGCAACAAGCCGTTCTGCGACGGGACGCACACCAAGATCGGCTGGAGCGACGGGGCTTTCGACGCCCCGTGACCCCCGCTGCGCGAGCCGGTACTAGCCGCCCAGCGTAGCCTCGATGGCGCCGAGCGGAACCAGTTTGAAGTTCTGCGCGCCGGACTCGTTGATGCCATCCTGGGCCACGAACAGCCCGCCCGGATAGGTCGGGCCGAAATCGCCGCGCATTACCTCGATGCCGTCCGTCTCTTCGGTGCCGCCGAATTGTCCTTCCGCAATCCGGAAGCGCCCAGCGGGCTGCATACCCGGCAGCGAATAGCGCATGTAGGCGTTGTCGCCCTGGCTCGATGCGTAAAGCCAGCCGCCGGTGTCGCCTTCTGGCACCAAGGCGAGCCCTTCGAGATCGGCCACGAGATTGCGATTGTCCACGCGCGCCACTAATTCGCCTGCCGTCTGACCGGCGGCGAAGCGCCAGACGCCGCCTGCCTCCTCGCCGATATAAAGCGTGCCATTGCGCCCGTCGACGGCACAACCTTCGGGCTGGCTCGGCACGCGCATTTCGCGAAGCTGACGGATCGAGGGTTGCGTTCCCAGCGTGACCGCCCACTCGCCGATGTTACCCTCTTTGGGCGCGGTGTAGATCGTCAGCTCCCCGCTCGCCGCACGATAGCCGCATATGCCGTAAGCCTCGCCGGGTCCTGCGGCGACCGATCCGATGGGGTTCAGTTTCGAGGTTGCGGTATCGAGCCGGAACAGCGCGATCTTGCCGTTCGCAAGGTCCGAGCGGTCGCTGGCGAAGACGATGATGCCCTCCTCGCCCATATCGACCAGGTCGACATTGTTGAGAGCCGGCTGCGCATGGAAACTGCGGATCGCGCCGTCGAGGCCGTAGACGTAGAGCCCGCCCTTCTTGTCGGTCGCGACGATCAGGCTATCCGCGGGCGAGGCTGCATTGCGCCAGATCGCCGGGTCGTCGGCGGCGTCTTCATTGGCCGTGCCCACCGGCTCGGTCTCGGCGACCGCATAGACCGGCAGGGCAGGATCGCCCGTGACGGGAATCGTCGCGCAGGCAGCGGCGACCGTGAGGGTGGACAAAGCTAAAACCTTGAAGCCGCTACGCATCAGAAGGTCATCCTTACACCGGCTTTCATAGTCCAGTTGTACTCCTCGTATTGGTAGATATTCCGCCGTCCGCCGAGCGTGTTGTAAGCGAAATATTTGGCGTCGGTGATGTTCACCCATTCGTAGAACAGCTGCAGGCCGTCCGCGACGCGATATTTTGCCGACAGATCGAGCTGGAAGTGATCGTCGACATAACGGTCGAGCGCAGGCTCGCTGCCAAGCTCGTCGAGATACTTGTCGCGATAGGTGCCCGACAGGCGGATATCGACCAGTCCTTTGTCGTAACCGACCGAGATATTGCCGGTGTGCTTGCTGGTCGAGGGCAGCGGAATGTCGCGTGGGCCGTCGGCCGCTACGAGCGTCACCGAACCGTCCGCATCGGTATAGGTGTAATTCGCCTGTACGAGGAAGCCGTCGAGCGCGCCGGTGAAGGCTTGCGCGAAGCCCAGTTCGAAGCCGAAGACATCCGCCTCGTCGCCATTGAACCAGATGGTTGCTTCATCGAAGGGCACACCGCGGAAACTGCCATTGAACGGTGCATCGTCCGCCTCGAACACGGTCTCGACGAAGAAATCTTCGATATTCTTGTAGAAGGCGGAGGCGTAGATCGCGCCATTGTCGGTCATGTAATATTCGACCGCAGCGTCCAGGTTCCACGCTTCTGCGGGAAGCAGCCCGGGATTGCCGAACTCGCCCTCGCGTTCGCCGTCGTCAGCTTCCTCCACGGCCACGCGCGGTGCCTGCTGGAAGGGGCCGGGCCGCACGATAGAGCGGTAGCCGGCGGCCCGTAAAATCAGGTCCGGCGCAGCTTCGAAGCGCAGGTTGAGGCTGGGGAGCCAGTGATCGTAATCCTTGTCGATCGATACCGGGCTCACCAGCACGATGTCGTCGGTAGCGGTCGTGCCATCGGGCAGCGTGCCGTCTTCCTCCACCAGCAGCACGTCGTTGCCGCTGAGCGTGTTGGACGTGTTCTCGTAGCGCACGCCCCCGATCACCGTCAGCGTGGCGCTGTCCCAGCGGCCGAGCAGATAGCCTGCGAGGATATCTTCCTCGACCACGAAATCCTCGACCGCACTGTCGAAGGCGCTGTCAATTTCCTGCAATTCGAAGCTGTCGAAATTGCGCGTAAAGACGTCGCGCGCCTGGCCGAAGCCGGGCACTGGCCCGATATTGGTAAGTCGATAGGTCTGCCGTTCGCCGATGACGTCAGCTAATGTGAGGTCGTCGTTCTCGTAAAACTCTACCGTTCCGTCGAAACGCTTTTCCCGCCAGCGACCTTTTGCGCCGGCTTGCACGGTGAACTCCGCGCTTTCGCCGGCAAAGCGGCGACCGATGTCGAATTTGGCGGAGTATTCCTCGTCTTCAGAAGCCGATAGGGCGACAAATTCGACATCGTTGAGTTCGTAGGCCGAGGCATCGAAGAAATCGCCGGCCGGATTGGCGATGATGGAATAGAGCGGTACGCGCGGATCGCTGCGGTCGAGACCGATCTGCAACCCCTCACCCTCGTATTCGCGCTCGAAATTCGCCGGGTCGATACTGCCGTTCTCGCGCTCGCTCGATTTTGCCCAACTGGCCGCATACTCGGCGAACCAGTCGCCCCAATCGCTTTCGCCGCCGAACACCACGCTGCGGATCTTCTGGCTCTCGAACCGGTCCTTGACGTCGCGCTCGACCACGATGGCCTCGTCATCGTCATAGACCAGCTGGTCGCTCGTGCCGGAGACGCCCGCGTCGCCGAGGTCGAAAGTCAGCCGACGGCGGAATTCCTGATCGTCGAACTGGCTGTAGATGCCGCGAACATAGAGGTTCGTGCTGTCGCCGGCGCGGAAGTCGAGGCCCAGTGTGGCGCTGATCCGTTCGCGCTCTACGTCGTAGTCGCGATACTGGAACTCCTCGGCATAGACGAAGCCGTCATCGAGCTCCCAGTCGTCCGCCTCGATATTGTCGGTTTCGAACGTCCGCTTGTAATACGACAGGCCGCCCGACACGCCGAAATTGTCGCCGAGGCGCGCGGAGAAGTCCACGCTGCCCTTCGGGCTAACCTCGTCGGCGAACTCGTTGTAGCTGCCTTCCAGCTTTACGGTCAGCAGGTCGCGCTTGCGGTCGAATGCGCTGGTCGTCTCGATCTCGACCGAAGCGCCTATGGTGTCGGCATCCATGTCGGGGGTGAGCGATTTCTTCACCTCGATCGATTCAATGATGTCGGACGACACCACATCGAGCGCCACGGCGCGAATATCGTTCTCCGGCGACGGCAGCCGCACGCCGTTGAGCGAGGTGGCGTTGAGGCTCGGGCTGAGACCGCGGATCGAGACGAAGCGGCCCTCCCCCTGGTCGTTCAGCACATTGATGCCGGGCAGGCGACGCAGGCTTTCGGCCACGTTCTGGTCGGGAAACTGGCCGATGCCATCGCGGGTCAGCACATCCGAGACCGTGTCGTTCTGGCGCTTGCGCGACAGGGCGCTGGAGAGATTGGCCGCCTGTCCGATCACGAGGATCTCATTGTCGCCGAACCCGCTGAGGGCGACATCGGCGCGCACGGTGCCGGTCGCCGGGACGCTGATCGTCTGCCGCGCCGTTTCCGCGCCGACGTAGGAAATCTCGAGCGTGTATTCGCCCGCCGGAACGCCGGTGAAGGCGAAGGAGCCGTCACGATCGGTAGTCGTGCCCCGGTCGAGTTCCACGATACGGACCTGTGCGCTGCGCAGCGCGATCGTCTCGCTCGCATCGGAGACATTGCCGTTGATGTCGCCGGCCAATGCGGGGGTGGAGATTGTGGCGGCGGCCAGTGCCGCGCCGACGTACAAGCGTGTCTTGAGTTGCATCGAATTGCCCTCCGTGTCGGAGGGCGCCTTAGGACCGCTCTGTGACCGCTTGGCGTCGCGCAGGTTGCGCGGCCATTACAATTCACTTCCGAAATGTGTCAGCCGTGTCACAAAGGCCCGCTCTTCAGCCACCCGCGTGGTAGAAGTCGTAGATCTTCTGAGCGACCGCCTCGCTGATGCCAGGTGCGCGTTTCAAATCGTCGAGCGCCGCCGCACGCACCTTCCCTGCCGTGCCGAAATGCAGCAGCAGTGCGCGTTTGCGGGTGGGGCCGATGCCGGGAATTTCGTCCAGCGGGCTGGCGGTGATGGCGCGGCTGCGTTTGGCGCGGTGGGCGCCGATGGCGTAGCGGTGAACCTCGTCGCGCAGGGTCTGGAGATAGAATAGCAGCGGCGAGTTGACCGGCAGCGTCTTCTCCCGCCCGTCGGGGAAGTGGAACACCTCGCGCCCCTCGCGGCCGTGGTGCGATCCCTTGGCGATGGCGATCAGGGGCAGGTCCTCGATCCCCATTTCCGCCAGCATATCGCGCACGCTCGACATCTGGCCCTTGCCGCCGTCGATCAGGACGAGGTCGGGCCAGACGGTTTCGTGGCTGTTTTTCTTGCCCCCCTCGGCATCCGGGTTTTCGGCGAGGTTGCGGAAGCGGCGGCTCATCACCTCGCGCATCATGCCGAAATCGTCGTTGGTCTGCGCGGTCCTGATGTTGAACTTGCGGTACTGGCCCTTCTCGAAGCCTTCCGGCCCCGCGACGACCATCGCGCCCAGAGCCTTGTCGCCTTGGATATGGCTGTTGTCGTAGACCTCGATGCGCTGCGGCAGGTCCTCCAGTTCGAGGAATTCGGCAAGCTCGCGCTGGATCTTGGCCTTGGCTCCGCTTTCCGCCTGCCGCCGCTCCAGCGCCTCCACCGCGTTGCGCGTCGCCTGCTGCATCAGCTTGCGCCGCGTGCCGCGCTGGGGGATCGAGATGGCGACCGCGTGCCCGGCCTTCTCGCACAGCGCCTCTGCAATCAACTCCTGTTCGGGCAGTTCGCGATCGACGAGGATGGTCTTGGGCGGCGGCACCTCTTCGTAAAATTGCAGCAGCACGTCTGCGAGCACTTCCGCCTCCTCCACGTCGCCCGTATTGCGCGGGAAGATGGCGCGGTGGCCCCAGTTCTGCCCGCCGCGGATGAAAAAGGCCTGCACGCCCATGTGCCCGCCCTTGGCCGCCAGCGCGAAGACATCCGCATCGCCGACGCCGCTGGCGTTGATCGCCTGGCTGCCCTGGATGAACGTCGCCGCGCGCAGGCGGTCGCGAAGGATGGCGGCGGTTTCGAAGTCCAAATCCTCCGCCGCCTTCGCCATCTGCTTTTCGAGATCGGACTGCACCGCGCTGGACTTGCCGCCGAGGAAATCCTTCGCCTCGCGCACCAGCGATGCATAGCCCGCCTCGTCGATCCGCCCGACGCAGGGGGCGGAGCAGCGTTTGATCTGGTAGAGCAGGCAGGGCCGGTCGCGATTGTTGAAGAAGCTGTCCGTGCAGCTCCTCAGCAGGAACAGTTTCTGCAGGGCGTTCAGCGTCTTGTTCACGCTGCCCGCGCTGGCGAAGGGGCCGTAGTAATTGCCCTTGGCCCGCCGCGCGCCGCGATGCTTCTGGATGCGCGGGAAAGCGTGATCGGCGCGCAGCAGGATGAAAGGGAAGCTCTTGTCGTCGCGCAGCAGCACGTTGAACGGCGGGCGATAGCGCTTGATCAGCTGCGCTTCGAGCAACAGCGCCTCGGCTTCCGAATTGGTGACCACGATCTCCATCCGGCGGCACTGGCTGACCATGCGCTGCAACCGGTTGGTCAGCGCTTTCACCTGCGTGTAATTGGCGACCCGCGCCTTGAGGCTGCGCGCCTTGCCGACGTAGAGCACGTCGCCTCGCGCATCGAGCATGCGGTAGACGCCGGGGCGGGGTTTCAGCGTCTTCACTGTCTCGCGGATTGCGGTGAGGCCGGCGTCCAGATCGGGCTGCGCGCTGGCGACGGTATAGGTCGCGCGTTCCTCGTGGAAACGCTCCTTGCCTCTCGGGTCGTGGGGGGAACCGGCTTTCGTGCGCGACATGGGTCGCAGATAGTGCGCGCACTCCGCTTGTGCAAAGTCGCGTTTCGCGTCATCCCCACCCGCCATGGACGGGAAAGACATCGCACCGCCGCGCACGGTCGGCTTCTGGGGGACGGCGCTGTTCCCGCTCAACGGGATGATCGGGGCCGGCATCTTCGCCCTGCCCGCCGTGCTGGTGGCGGCGGTCGGCAATTTCGCGCCGTGGATGATGCTGGTGGGCGGTGTGCTCTTCCTGCCGCTGGCGCTGTGCTATGCCTGGATGAGCGCGCGGTTCGAACATAGCGGCGGATCGGTGCTCTATGGCGAGGCGGCGTTCGGGCGCTTCGTCGGCTTCCAGGCGGGCTGGGCGCGCTATGTCAGCGCGATCGTAACAGCGGCGGCGAATATGCATGTGATGGTCGCTTACCTTGCGGTCCTGTTCCCGGGACTGGACGGGCCGATTGCCGCGCCCGTCGCAGTGGCGGTCGGGCTGGCGATCATTACCGCAATCAATCTTTACGGCATGCGCGCCTCGGTCGGGACGCTGGGGATCATGACCGCAATCAAGCTGGTGCCGCTCGCCGCGTTGGTCGTCTCGGCCTTTTTCGCAGGGGGCGAATTGGGCGCAATCGCCCTACCGCAGTTCAGCCAGGTCGAGACGGTCATTCTGCTCACCTTCTACGCCTTCATCGGCTTCGAAGGCGTGATCGAGGCGGCGGGCGAATTCAAGAACCCCAAGCGCGACGTGCCGCTGTCGATCGTCACCATGGTGAGCGGGGTCACGCTGATCTACATGGCGGTGATCTGGGCCTTCATCCTGATCGGTCCCGAATTCGCGGGCGAGAACAATGCGCTGGCCGGCTCTGCCGAAGCGGCGATGGGCCAGATCGGGTCGCTCGCCATCGTGATCGCCGCCAGCTTCAGCATCGGGGCGAACAATTTCGCCAGCGGCGTCGCCCAGCCGCGGCTGATGTACGGAATGGCGCGGCGCGGCATGCTGCCGAGCTGGTTCGCCTATGTGCACCCGCGCTTCCTCACGCCGTTCAACGCCATCCTGTTCTATGGTGTGGCGGCCATCCTGTTCGGGCTGTGGGAGGGCTTTACCGTACTGGCCGTGGCGGGCACGCTGATCCGCTTGGTGACCTATATCGTGACCAGCTGCGCCCTGCCCGTGCTGGAGCATCGCGAGGGACGGATCGTGCCGCTACATCTCGCCTGCGTGATCTTCGCGGTCGGCAGCTCGCTCTTTATCGCCAGCCAGACGGCGCTGCAGGCCTGGATGGTGCTCGGCGGTATCCTGGTGGTCGGCGCGGTGCTGTATTTCGTCGCCGCGCGTCAGCAGCCGGATTACGCGCTCGACGAGGCCTGACATGGCGGAACGTTACGATGCGATCGTGCTGGGCGCAGGGGCCGCCGGGCTGATGTGCGCGGCGCGCGCGGGCCAACGGGGCAAGCGCGTGCTGGTGCTCGAACGCGCGGAGAAGCCGGGGAAGAAGATCCTCATCTCCGGTGGCGGGCGGTGCAATTTCACCAATATCGGCGCGGGTCCGGCGAATTATCTCTCGCAAAACCCGCATTTCGCGAAGAGCGCGCTGGCGCGGTACACGGCGCGTGATTTCCTGGCGCTGGTCGAGAGTTACGGGATCGCTTGGCACGAGAAGACGCTGGGCCAGCTATTTTGCGACGGGTCGGCCACGCAGATCGTGGCAATGCTGCTGGAGGAATGCGTGAAAGGCGAGGTGGATGTGCGCTGCGGCGAGGAGGTCGCCTCGGTCGAGCATGACGGCGTCTTCACCGTCACCACGCAAACCGCGACATACACCGCACCAGCCCTCGTGATTGCCACCGGCGGTCCCTCTATCCCCAAAATGGGCGCAACAGGCTTCGCCTATGATCTCGCTCGGCAATTCGGGCTCAAGGTGGTCGAGCCGCGCCCTGCCCTCGTCCCGCTGACACTCGGCGGCGAAGAGGTGCTGTTTCGCGAAATTTCAGGCGTTTCCGCGTTGGTCGTCGCGAGCGCAGGCAAGGCCAGCTTCCCCGAAGCCGCCCTGTTCACCCATCGCGGTCTGTCCGGCCCGTCGATCCTGCAAGCGAGCAGCTACTGGTCGCCGGGCGAGCCGGTGGTGGTGAACTTCCTGCCCGACCACGCCGATGGCTGGCTGCTCGAAGCCAAGCGCGAAACGCCGCGCGCCACGCTCAAATCATTGCTGCGCGATGCCCTGCCCGACCGGCTGGCCGACATTCTCGCCGAAAAGCTGGGCATAGCGACCGAGCTGGGCAATGCGCCCGATAAGACACTGCGGGCCGCGGAAGAGCGGTTGCGCCGCTGGGAGTTTCGACCCAACGGCACCGAGGGCTTCGCCAAGGCGGAGGCCACCGTCGGCGGGATTTCGACCGCCGAACTTTCCAGCAAAACCATGGAAGCAAAGCGAATTCCCGGCCTCTACGCCATCGGCGAAGCGGTCGACGTCACCGGCTGGCTGGGCGGCTACAATTTCCAATGGGCCTGGGCGAGCGGGGTCGCGGCTGGGGAGGCTCTGTAAGGTCCCGCCGTTAGGGAAGGCGTTGACGGGCGCGGCAAGTTGACCGGAACCGCAGATTCGCTAGCTTCTTATGTTACGGACCCGTGAAAACACGGGCCGCGCAGGGGATGCCGCCGCACATTCTTCGATGGATGGTGGCGCAGAAAGGAACATCGCGCGCTCAAGTAGCGAAGCGGTAGCGCAGAAAGGCAATATATGCGCCAACTTCAGGGCATGGATGCGAGCTTCGTCGCGCTGGAAACGCGCAATTCGCCGATGCACATCGGCTCGATCCTGATCTACAA
Organism: uncultured Erythrobacter sp.; assembly: GCA_947499095.1. Classification (GTDB taxonomy): domain Bacteria; phylum Pseudomonadota; class Alphaproteobacteria; order Sphingomonadales; family Sphingomonadaceae; genus Qipengyuania. The sequence continues at coordinate 61,163 of CANMMR010000002.1, read as the reverse complement.
CCCGGAGACCGCGCCCGGCGGCTTCGTCCGGTTCAAGGACATACTCGCCTTCTTCGAGAGCCGCATGCAACTCAGCCGCACGATCCGCCAGCGGCTGGTGCGCGTGCCCTTCGACCTCGACTATCCCTACTGGATCGAGGACCCTGACTTCGACCTGGAATATCACGTCCGCCACATCGCCCTGCCCAAGCCGGGCGACTGGCGGCAGCTTTGCATCCAGGCCGCACGCATCTTTTCGCGCCCGCTCGATCTCAAGCGACCGCCTTGGGAGTTCACCATCGTCGAAGGGCTGGATAACATCGAAGGCGTTGCGAAAGGCAGCTACGCCATGGTGACTAAGGTCCATCACGCCGCAATCGACGGGATGAGCGGGGTCGATCTGCTGGAGGCGATGCACACGCTCGATCCGAACGAACCGCCGCCGAACAGCCCCGATGACTGGCAGCCGGAGAAGGTACCCAATCCCGTCGAACTGCTCGGCAAAAGCTATTTCAACGCGATCACCAACCCGATGAAGCAGCTGGAAGTCGCGGCCAAGGCTGCACCCGGCCTCGCAAAAGCGCTCAAGGGCATGGTTGCCAAGGAATTCGACCTCTCGCGAGAGATGATCGCACCCAAGACGCGCTTCAACCGCAAGATTTCGGGCCATCGCGTGGTCGAGGGGCGCAGTGTGCCGCTCGCCGATATCAAGATGATCCGGCAGGCGGTCGATGGCGCGAAGGTCAACGACGTGTTTCTCGCCATCGTCGGCGGCGCGATGCGGAAATACCTTATCGCCAAGGATGAGCTGCCCAAAAAGACGCTGACCGCCATGGCCCCGATCTCGGTCCGCACCACGGACGAGAAGGGCGACATGGGGAACCAGGTCGCCGCCATGGTCGCCCCGCTGGGCACGCATATCGAAGATCCGCTGGACCGGCTGCAATATTGCCACGACCGCACGAAGAATTCGAAAGCGATGACCGAGGCGATGGGCGCGCGCAATATGACCGAGGCGAGCAAGGTCAGCCCGGCCCTGTGGATGAGCCTCGGCGCGCAGCTGTACACCCGCCTCGGCCTTGCCAATCGCGGGGTCGGGCCGATCTTCTCGACCGTCGTTACCAATGTCCCCGGTCCGCCGGTACCGATCTATTTCTGCGGCGCGCGGCTGGAGAGCCAGATGGGGCTCGTCTGCCTGACCGACGGCATGGGCCTCGGCCACGTCGTCCAAAGTTATACGGACGAGGCGACGATCAGCTTCACCGCCTGCCGCGAACTGCTGCCCGATCCCGATTTCTACATCGAGTGCATCGTCGAAAGTTTCGAGGAACTGCGCGATGCGGCGAAAGCGGCAGCGGAAGCACCGGCGAAGCAGCCCGCTCCCAGGAAATCTGCGCCGAAGAAAGGCGCGACCACGACCAAAAAGTCCGCCGCGAAGAAGCAGGGTGCAACGAAAACACCTGCCAAGCCGAAGAAAACCGGCACGAAACGGGCCACCAGCCGTTCGACGGCCACCCGTAAAGGGAAAGGATCGCAAACATCATGACTAACGCCACCGCCGAAACGATAACCGAAGCGCGCCCGCCGCACACGCTGCTCGCATTGACCGAGCCGACCCGCGCCATGGGCGAATTCGCCAGCTTCCTGGCGCTGCGCCCGCTGCTCAAGCGGCTGCCGAAAGGCGACGGGCACGGTGTGCTCGTGCTGCCCGGCTTCATGGCATCGGACGCCTCGACGCGGCCCCTGCGGGCAATGCTGGAACGGCTCGGCTACGATGCGGTCGGCTGGAACCTCGGACGCAATCTGCGGGTCGACAATGCCCGGATCGAAGCGATGATGGCCTGCGTCGACGAAATCCACGACCGCACCGGCGACAAGATTTCCATCGTCGGCTGGAGCCTCGGCGGGGTCTTCGCCCGCGAGCTGGCCAAGCTGGCGCCCGAAAAGGTCCGCATGGTCATCAGCCTTGGCAGCCCGATCAGCGACGATCGCAATCACACCAATGCGCGGCGGCTGTTCGAACTCCTCAACGGACGCGAACCCGAACCGATGCAGACCGGCAATTTCCGCGATCTCGCCAAGGCGCCGCCGGTGCCCACCACCTCGATCCTGACCAAGGGCGACGGCGTGGTCCACTGGCGCGGATCGGTCCAGGCGGCCGATCACGAGTGCTGCGAGAATATCGAGGTGATCGCCAGCCATATCGGCCTCGGCGTCAATCCGGCGGTGGTCTATGCCATCGCCGACCGCCTCGCCCAGCCGGAAGGCAAGTGGCACAAGTTCAGCCCGAGCGGCTTCGCCAACATCGCCTTCCCGCGCTCGCGGTTGCACTGACGCGCTAGAACGCCTTCCGGACGTCGATGCCGAGATAGCGCCCCGTGGGATCGATGCGTAGCGGGTCGTAGGCATCTGGCACCACCCCGTCCTCGTCCACCACGCGGCGGCGCGCATCGAAGATGTTGTCGGCTTTCAGCGAGACCCGCAGGCCATTGAGCCAGCCCTCTTCCTTGTCGAACACCTCGCCGAGGTCGGCAAAAATGCGCAGGTCGAGCGTGGCGAGATCGTCGAAGAACAGGTCGCTCGATCCGGGGAGACCGCTGCCGTTGAGCCGTCCCTTTCCGGTATATTGACCCGACAACCGCAAGCCGTAGCCCTGCCAGAACAGGCCGCCCTCAAACCGCGCGGAATTCGCGGCGATTGCGCCGCCGCCCAGCACATCGCCGGCGAGCTGGTCGAACAGCGGCCCGCCGTCTGCCAGCAAGATCTCGTTTTCCAGCGCGCGATCGAAATTGACACTGAAGAAATAGCGCGGCCGCTTGTCCTCATCGTCGCCGCCGCGGCTGAAAGGGTTCATCCCCCCGCGCCGTCCGCCACGCCCGCGGTCTTGACCTTCCGCCTGTGCACCTTCGGCAGAACACATACGCTCGCGCAGTGCCTTGAGCCGCTCGGGGTCGATTTCTCCATCCTCGTTCCTTAGGCGGGCCAGCATCGTCTCCGGCAAGCCATCAAGCTGGGGCGGATCGGTGCAAATGGCCGTGCGCATGGCGGCGAACCGTTCACCGCGCTGCTCGGCGCCCTCTCCGCAGAAACGCTCACGCGCAGCGGCAATCTTTTCGGGATCCGGATTGCCACTGTCGTCCAGCAAACGTGCTCGGAACTGTTCGGGGATCTGCGACAAGTCCGGCATTTCGCCTTGCGGTCCTTCGCAGAAGGCCTTGCGCATGGCTTCCATGCGCGCAGGATCGAAGCCGCCACGCGCGCCTGCCCCGCCCTGCTGCGCGTCACGCCCTGATCCGCGCCCGGAAGGCTCACCCCGCTCGGGCGCCTTGCCGATCTGCCCGCGCGCATTGAACCCGATCGACAGAATACGGCTGCGCGTTTCGAACAAGGTAATCGGCCGGCGATCGATCGCCAGCAGGTCGCCGCCGCTGTCGCGCGTCACGCGGTCGGGAAAGGCCTCCTCGAATGCCGCGCTGAATCCGGGCGTCGAAGTGACATCGTTCGAGCGATTGATCCCGTATTCGACATTCAGCCGCGCATCTTCCCAGAACGGCAGGCGCCAATTGCCGGAAAACTTCCAGTCCGACTGCGTCTCCGCAACAAGGTTCGGATTGCCGCCGGTGAAAAGGGTGACCAGCTCGGTCGCCCCGCTGGCATAGTCGAACACGGGCACGTTGAACTCGTCGATCCGCGGGCTGCCGAGATCGGTCAGGCTCGGCGCGACTTCGCGGCGGAAATAGGTCGCGCCAAGCGACAGGTTCTCGAACGGCCGCCAGGTTGCGCCAGCCGTCCAGTCGGTCAGCACGCCGAAGTCGGACAGTTCGTCGATCCCCGCGGACAGGTTCAGGCTGAGATCGCCGATCGCGCCCAGCGCTCCGTCGCGTTCGGCGATGGGTACGGCGAGATTGACGCCGCCGTTGACCCGCCTGCGGGTGAGCGACAGATCAGTGTCGGAGCGGGTATCGGCGCTCTCGATCCGCTTCCAGTCGAGCCCCGCATCCAGCGTCACGGCCACGTCGCCGGCCGGGAGCGTGACGGGATAGCCGGTCAGGGTGGCATTGTTGGTGATGCTGTAGGTTTTGCTGTCGGCGACATCGAAACCGGACGCATCGAAGCGGTCGATCTGCGTTTCGCCATCCGTAAACACGGCGTCGGACGTAAAATTGGCCTTCCAGTCCCCGAGCGCGGAGTTGAAGGTCCCGCCCAGCGAGATCGTATCGGTTTCGCTACGCCGTTCGAGCGGTGTCAGACCGTCGTTCGCCAGCCCCGACAGGCTACGGCTCTGGTCGCGGTTGAGGGTGGCGTTCAAGCTGACGGAATCGCCGCTCTCCATGAAGGCGCGCGCGTAGTTCGCCGTCAGCTCACCGTTCCAGGTGTCGGACACCAGCGAACGGAAAGGGGCTTCGTCTTCGCGCCCTCCGATGGCGAGGCCGCGCTCCGCCTCGGTGAGCAGGCTGCGGTCCTCGACTTCGGCATTGAAGTTGACGCGAGCTTTCTCGCCAATGCGCAGATAGGTGAGTTCCTGCTCGTTATAGGAATAGCCGCCGCGCGAAGGCTGCTCGTATTCGACCTCAGCGGTGACGCTCTGGAAATTCGGCTTCAGGATGATGTTCACCACCCGCTGGTCGGGGGAGTAGCCGAAGCGCTGGGCCACTTCTTCCGGAAACACCTCGATCTTGGCAACGGACTCGGGCGGATAGGAGCGGAATTCGCGCCAGCTCGACACCCGAATCCCGTTGATCAGGAAAACCGGACGCCCGCCCCCGCGGCTGCCACGTGCCCCGCTACTGGTGGCAGGCTGGATGGCCTCGATGATGTCGGCGATCGAACCGCCGCCGAAAGCCGCGATGTCTTCCTCGTCATATTCGGCGATAGGCGGCTGATCCACGATCAGCTGGCCGCGAATGCGCGTGCTGGTGACGACGATCGTGTCGCCGTCGTACTCCGGCTCCTCGGCCTCCTGCGCGTCGGTAGCGGGCTCCTGCGCTATCTCCGCCGCTTCTTGCGCGAGGCCAGTACTCGCCGAAACAAGCGCGGCGATCGAGACGGTAATTGCAAGACAATGCTTCAAGGGATCAGCTTTCGTATTTTGATGTAACCGCCCCTCGCCTCCGTCAGTGTAGGAAACTTGTCACCGTTACAACAGGTGATGACGTATCGGATTGTAACCGGTCGAAATGCATCCCACCTTGGTCGGACAGCGACCCGTGGCGCGGCGACGAGCGCCGAGGCTTCCCTTTTCGCAGGCTTGCCGCTACAGGGCGCGACCACGAAACTTCACTCAGATACGGACAGACAGACTGCATGGCCAAAGAAGAACTCCTCGAAATGCGCGGCAAGGTAGTCGAGCTGCTGCCGAACGCGATGTTCCGGGTAGAGCTCGAAAACGGCCATGAGGTGCTTGGGCACACTGCCGGCAAGATGCGCAAGAACCGCATCCGCGTGCTGGTGGGTGACGAAGTGCTGTGCGAACTGACGCCCTATGACCTAACGAAGGCGCGCATCACCTATCGCTTCATGCCCGGCCGTGGTGGCCCGGGCCAGGGCCCCGGTCCGCAGTAAACCTGCATGAGCTCGCCACGGCTCATCCTCGCATCGGCAAGTCCCCGCAGGCGCGAACTGATCGCGCGCCTCGGCGTGACGCCGGATGCCGTCGCTCCTGCCGATATCGACGAGACGCCGCATAAGGCCGAACTGCCGCGCGACTATGCCAGGCGCATGGCGCGCGAGAAGGCCGAGGCTGCCGCATCCGACGAGGGCTTCGTGCTGGCGGGCGACACGGTCGTCGCTGCCGGCCGCCGCATCCTGCCCAAGGCCGAAGACGAGGCGACTGCGCGCCGATGTCTCGAATTGCTTTCCGGCCGGCGCCACCGCGTCCTCTCAGCCATCGCCCTGCGCGCTTCCGACGGCACCATGCGCGAGCGATCGAGCGAGACGGTGGTGCTGTTCAAGCGCCTCTCTGCAGAAGAGATCGACGCCTACCTCGCCAGCGGCGAATGGGACGGCAAGGCGGGAGGCTACGCAATTCAAGGCATCGCGGAGGGCCTGATCAGCCGCATCCAGGGAAGCCATTCTGGCGTGGTCGGGCTGCCTCTCTACGAAACACGTGCATTGCTGAAAGCGGCGGGGTTCGACATTGCCTGAGACCGGGCCGGAGTGGCTCGTCGAGCATGGCATCGGGGAGACGCGCGCATTGTCGATGGATGGCGACAAACCCGTCGCAGCGAAATTGCTCTGGCCGGGCGAACTGACCCCCGGCGAGACCTTCGATGGGAAGCTTCTTCGCAAGTCTGGATCGCGCGGAGTAGCATTACATCCGTCGGGCCGAGAGGTGCTTGTCGATCGCTTGCCGCGTAATGCGAGCGAGGGCGCGACCATCCCTCTTACAATCACGCGCACCGCCATGACAGAACGCGGTCGCTTCAAGCTGGCGGCTGCTCGCCTGACGGCGGCGACATCCGCCTCGGCGGACAGTCCGATAGATGACGCAAAACCCGTCCGCAGTTTCCCCGACAGCACGTGGGAGGACATCTGGCACGCCGCGTCTTCCGGCGAAGTCGAATTCTCGGGCGGTTCGCTGCTCTTTGCCGTAACGCCGGCGATGATCCTGATCGACATCGACGGAGACCTGTCCCCACGCGAGCTTGCGCTTGCCGCCGTGCCCGAGATCGCGCGTTGGCTACCGCTGTTGGACCTCGGCGGGTCTATCGGGATCGACTTCCCCACCCTCGAAGCCAGGGCGGACCGCAAAGTGGTGGACGCAGCATTGGAACACGCGCTCGCGGACTGGCCCCACGAGCGCACCGCCATGAACGGCTTCGGCTTCGTCCAGATCGTCGCGCGGCTCGAAGGCCCCTCGCTGCTACACCGCTTTGCCACTTCGCGCATCGGCATGGCCGCGCGCACGGCGCTGCGCCGGGCCGAGATGGTCGAGGGGCCGGGTAAGACCCTGCTGACGGTCCATCCCGCGCTGAAAGCCAAGCTCAAGCCGGAATGGATCGCGGAGCTCGAACGCCGCACCGGTCGCCCGACGCGCGTCGAAACCGATCCCGGCCTTGCGATCGAGGCGGCGCAGGCCCAGATCGTGCCGCATGACTAAGCCTGCCAAACCCTGCCCGATCTGCAAGAAAGCGCGCAGCGAGGAATTCAGCCCTTTCTGCTCCAGCCGCTGCCGCGACCGCGACCTGTCGAAATGGTTCGGCGACGGTTATAGTGTAGCCGGTCGCCCCGCCCAGCCCGAAGAAATCGCTGCAGAGGTGACGGGCGCGCAGGAAGACTGAAATGCCCCCTTGCCAAGGCGCGCCAGCTTCGCCATAGGCGCGCTCTCATCGCTCGCGGGGCCTTGTTCGCCCCACTTGCCGAAGCAGTGTGCCCGGGTAGCTCAGTGGTAGAGCAGACGATTGAAAATCGTCGTGTCGGTGGTTCGACTCCGCCCCTGGGCACCACTTCGCTACCCGAGCGATCCCAGCATTTCAGTGACTGCGTCGACGCTGTTGCTCAGCGCTGGCAGATCGCGCGGACGGGTCAGGCGATAGACCGGGACCTGCGCCGCGATCCGCGCCGCGATGGCCCCCTGCTGGGCCCATAACCCCATCTCCTCGAGCGCTTCGGGCCGGTAGATCGTCCCGGCGAGTACCGCCGCCAGCGCCGCGCCGCCGGTCAGCCGATCCAGCGCGAGTTCGCTTCCACTTTGGAGCACCACGATCGCGTCGAGCGGCATGGCGCCCCCGCCCGCATGGTGCGCCAGGACCCGGCAATGGAACTTGTCGTCGCGCACCCAGTCCCGCACGATGATCCGGTCCTGCCAGCCGAGATGATCGATCGCTTGGCTCCATAGCTTCAACCGGCTGCTCGATGGAAAAAGATGCGCGGCATTCTCGCCCGGTGCAGCGCGGCTGAGATCGTCCGCTACCAGCGTCGCTCCGCTGGCGATCATCGCCGATGCCATGGTGCTCTTACCCTCTCCCGCCTCGCCGCAGAAAAGCACGCAGCGGCCGCCCGATTCGACCGCGCTGCCATGCCACATCGCTTGCCCGCGCTGGTAACCGAGCAGGCCCCACGCGCTGCCGAGCGTGAACAGCTGCAATTCGCGCGGATCGGCGCTCAGCGAGGGATGCAGCAGGATGTACCGTCCCTCCTGAACCTGCCATCCGCCGACCCCGTCCACGGCGAACCGCACGCCGTGTTCGCCGATGCCGGTGCGACCGTCGCTCGGGCAGTCGGGGCAAGGATCGTCGGACAGGGAGATGGCGACGTCCGGCTCGCCCCCGCCATCAATCCGAAAGGCTTCCCACGCCTCGAGCTCGATCTGCGAGCCGACGAGCAGGCCGGAATGGCGATAGCGCCACGGCAGGACAGGACTTCCCATCATGCGGAACTCCCGCCTGGCCCACACGCTTTGACCATCGAACCGAACAAAAAGGAATCCCCCCATGACCCGTATCCTCGTGCTCTATTATTCGTCCTACGGCCACACTGCCAAGATGGCAGACGCAATTGCCGAAGGCGTGCGCGAGGCGGGCGCCGAGGCGGAGGTGCGTCACGTGCCCGAAACCGCTCCGCAGGAAGTGGTGGAAAGCGCCGGTTTCCAGCAGATGGAAGACCACAGCTGCATCGGCGGGCCGGACGAACTGGCGGAATACGACGGCATCATCGTCGGCAGCCCGACCCGCTATGGCCGGATGTCCAGTCAGATGGCAGCTTTCTGGGACCAGACCGGCGGGCTTTGGCAAAAGGGCGCGCTGATCGGGAAGGTCGGCGCCGCTTTCACCTCAACAGCAAGCCAGCATGGCGGGCAGGAGACGACGCTATGGTCGATCCTCAACAATCTGCTCCACATGGGCATGACGGTGGTCGGTCTCGACTACGGGTTCGAAGGGCTGGTCGGCGTCGACGAGGTCAAGGGCGGCGCGCCCTATGGTGCCACCACGATCGCCGATGGCGACGGATCGCGCCAGCCGAGCAAGGTCGAACTCGATGGCGCGCGCTATCTCGGAAAACGCGTTGCGAACACTGCGGCGAAACTTTGCGGCTGAGGGTTGTGCTGGCGTAATGGCGCGCTAACCCCTTCGGGATGCACGAGACAGCCAGCAGCGCGCTATCCGCTTTCGAACTCGCCGCGATCCTGGTGGTCGCCTCGGCCCTGCTGGGTTGGCTCAACCATCATTTCATCAAGCTGCCCCATGTCATTGGCCTGACCGTCATGGGTGCGCTGGCGGCGATCGTGCTGACGGCGGTCGATGCGGTGGTGCCCGGCATCACGCTGGACGACTGGGTGACCGAGACTCTCAGACAGCTGAATTTCACCGAGACGCTGTTGCAGGGGATGCTGAGCTTCCTGCTGTTCGCAGGCGCCTTGCATGTCGATCTCGACCGCTTGAAAGTCGCCTGGCTGCCGGTCCTGCTGCTGTCCACCGTGGGCGTGCTGATTTCGACCGTGCTGGTCGGTCTGTCCATGTGGGGCGTCGGAATGCTGCTCGCCCTACCGATTGCGCCAATCTGGTATTTCGTTTTCGGCGCGCTGATTGCCCCGACCGATCCCGTGTCGGTGCTGGGCGTGCTGAAGGAAGAAAACGTCCCCGCTTCGCTCCAGAGCGCGGTCGCAGGCGAGAGCCTGTTCAACGATGGCGTCGGCATCGTGGTTTTCATCATCCTGCTGGGCGCGGCGGTGAGCGGCACCGATTTCTCGCTGTCCGAAGGTGCACGGCTGTTCGCGATCGAGGCGGGCGGCGGCATCGCGGTGGGGCTGCTGTTCGGCTGGATCGGCTATCGCGCGCTCGCCAGCATGGACGAATATACGCTCGAGGTGCTGATCACGCTGGCAGTGGTAATGGGCGGCTATGCGCTGTGCTCCTATCTCCACATCTCCGGCCCGCTGGCGATGGCGGTGGCCGGCCTGCTGATCGGCAACCAGGGAGTTACCTACGCGATGAGCGACGTGACCCGCGACTATGTCGTGAAGTTCTGGGAGCTGGTGGACGAGCTGCTCAATTCGGTCCTGTTCCTGCTGATCGGGTTGGAAATGATCGTGCTGACCGTCGGCTTCGACGAGGCGGCGCTGGCGCTAGTCGCAATTCCGATCACGCTGGCAGCGCGGGCGATCGGTATCCTCGTCTCGACCAAGGCCATTCCCGCCGCGCGATTGCAAGACAAGGGCGCAGGACGCGTGCTGTGGTGGGGCGGCTTGCGCGGCGGCATCTCCATCGCGCTCGCACTATCTCTTCCGCCCGGCGAGACGCGCGATCTGATCCTCGCCGCGACTTTCGCCGCAGTGTTGTTCAGCGTCCTCGTCCAGCGTGCGACGCTTGGCCGGTTGATCGAGAAGCTGAAGCGCGACCACGCCCCCGCGGTCGAGGATAGCGCCCCTACGGTCCACTGATTGCTTTAGCCGGGCCGCTTCTGTATGCGGCTTGCCGAACGCCCCGGGCAGCGGTCGCATCCGATTCCGCCACCGGGGCGCAGGCTTTTGAAGCGCGAAGGAACAGCTGCATGGCACGTCGCCGCCAGATCTACGAAGGCAAAGCCAAGATCCTCTACGAGGGTCCCGAACCCGGCACGCTGATCCAGTATTTCAAGGATGATGCGACCGCCTTCAATGCCCAGAAGAAGGGCACGATCAACGGCAAGGGCGTGATCAACAACCGCATCAGCGAGTTCGTGTTCACCCGCCTCAGCCACATCGGCATCCCGACCCATTTCATCCGCCGCCTCAACATGCGCGAGCAGCTGATCCGCCAGGTCGAGATCATCCCGCTCGAAGTGATCGTGCGCAATGTCGCGGCGGGCTCGCTCAGCAAGCGCCTCGGCATCGAGGAAGGCGAGCTGTTGCCGCACACGCTGCTCGAATACTGCTACAAGGACGACAGCCTTGGCGATCCGCTGGTGTCCGAAGAGGAGATCGCCTGCTTCAACTGGTGCAGCCACGAAGAGCTGCAGGACATGGCCAGCATGGCGATCCGTATCAACGACTTCCTGTCCGGAATGTTCGCGGCGATCGACATTAAGCTGGTCGATTTCAAGCTGGAGTTCGGCCGCATCTGGGACGGCGACTACAGCCGCGTAATCCTGGCGGACGAGATCAGCCCCGACGGCTGCCGCCTGTGGGATATCAACACCGGCGAAAAGCTCGACAAGGACCGCTTCCGCCGCGACCTCGGCGGGGAAAGCGAAGCCTACCAGGAAGTCGCCCGCCGCCTGAAGCTGCTCCAGGACGACGACAACGGTCCCGGCGAAGTGCTCGACATGAGCGCGCATCGCAGCCGCTTGCGCTCACCGGTCAAGCCGAAGAAATAGGCGTAGGGCGCACGCACTATTGCCGCGCGCTGCGCTTGCGGCGCGGCGATTTTGCCTTAGGCTGACGTCCGTACTTGCCGCTGTTGCGGCGCAATCGGGACGCATTTCATGACCAGCCTCACTCCGCGCCGGCGCATTGCCGGTCTGCCCCTGCTCGCTCTGGCAGCCGCGGCCTGCTTCATGCCTATTCATTCGGCTGCGCAGGAAACGGAACAGACCGCCGAGGCGCAAGTCGAACCGAGCACCGTCACCGGCTGGAACTTCCCCGTTTACGACATCCCCGCCGACCCCGCCGTGCGCTTCGGCACGCTCGACAACGGCATGAAATACGCGATCATGCGCAATGCCACGCCGCAGAACGAAGTGGTGCTGCGCATGCGCTACGATGTCGGCTTCATCGACGAACTCGACGGCGAGCTGAACGCCGCGCACTTCATCGAGCACATGGCCTTCAATGGGTCGGCCAACGTTCCCGAGGGCGAAATGATCAAGCTGCTCGAGCGCGAAGGGCTGAAATTCGGCGCCGACACCAATGCCTCGACCGGTTTCGATGAGACGATCTACAAGCTGGCTTTGCCCCGCAATGACGAAAGCCTGATCGACACCGGCCTGATGCTGATGCGCGAGATCGGTTCGGAGCTGACGATCACGCAAGGCGCGGTCGATCGCGAGCGCGGCATCCTGCAATCGGAAATCCAGACCCGGAACAGCTATCAGGCGCGCAACGCCCGTACCTCTTTCGAATTGCTCGCGCCGGATACGCTTTATGCCACGCGCTATCCCGGTCCCGATGGCGCCGGCCCCACCGCCACGGTAACCGCCGAGCAATTGCGCGCGATGTACGAGCGCTATTACCGGCCGGACAATGCCACGCTGGTGATCGTAGGCGATGTCGATCCCGACATGATCGAGGCCAAGATCCAGGAGCGCTTCGCCGACTGGGAGAAGCCGGAGGAGTCGCTGTTCGTAACCGATGTCGGCGCAATCGATTTCGAGCGCGCACCCGCAGCAACCAATTTCGTTGATCCCTCGATCGACTATATCGTCGAGATCACCCGCCAGTCGCCTTACGTCGAGCGGCCCACGACCGTTGCCGAGGCTCGCCGGGCGTTCCAGATCGGCGTCGCCTCGCAAGTCATCAACCGCCGTTTGCAGAAGCTGGCTCTCTCGCCCGAATCACCGGTCTTGCGCGCGGGGATGCGGATTGCCGATTTCCAGGATGTGGCCACGCACGCAGGCGTCACCGTCTACGTCCGCGAGGATCGCTGGGACGAAGCGCTCGCGGTCGGGGAGCAGGAGATCCGCCGTGCGCTCGAATTCGGCTTCACCGATAGCGAGATCACGGAAGCGCTGACCAATCTCGACACGGCGCTGAAGAACGGTGCCGACCGCCAGGCCACACGTCCCAGTGCGACGTTGGCAGACGGCCTCGTGGCAACGCTGTCCAACGAGCGCCCCTTCGTCACGCCGGCAACCCGGTACGAGGTGTTCCAGCAAATCCGTCCGGAACTGACGGCGGATGCGGTCCATGCGACCTTCAGGGAAGCGTTCACCGGCTCGGGCCCGCTCATTCTCGTAGCGTCGAAGGCGCCAGTCGAGGGGGGCGAGGACGCGATACTCGCGGCCTATGAAGCGGCGCAAGAAGTCGCGGTGACGGCGCCCGTCGAGGAGGCAACCGCCGCCTTCGCCTACACCGATTTCGGCACGCCCGGCACTGTCGTGGTGGACGAGCGGATCGAAGATCTCGGCTTCCGCGCCCTCACCTTCGACAACAACGTGCGCCTCAATCTCAAGCCGACCGATTTCAAGGACAACGAAGTCCGCTTCCACGTCCGCATCGGCGCAGGCGAGCTCGGCTACGGGCTGGACCAGCCTGGCGCGACGATGATGCTGAATTCGGTCTACGGCCTCGCCGGACTGGAACAGCACGATTTCGAGGAACTGCGCCGCATCCTGGCGGGGCGGAACGTGAGCCTGGGAATCGCCTCCGCAACCGATCACTTCCATGCCGCAAGCACCACCAAGGCGGCGGATTTCGAGCGCCAGATGGAAGTCACCGCGGCCTATCTCACGGCTCCCGGCTATCGCGCCGAAGCCGAAGCCCGGTGGAATGCGATTATCCCGCCTTTCATCGCGCAAACGGATGCCTCGCCGATCAATGTGTTTCGCAACGAGGTTCGCCGCGTGATCGCCGCAGGGGACGAACGCTTCGGTACGCTGGATGAGCAGGAGCTGCTCGGCCTGACGCTCGAAGACCTGCGCGCCGCCGTCGCGCCGGGGCTCGAACAGGGTGCGATCGAGATCGCTGTGGTCGGCGATTTCGAAGAGCAACAGGTGATCGACGCCGTCGCGCGCACCTTCGGGGCCTTGCCGGAGCGGCCCGAGGCGCTCCGCGACTACCCCGAAGCGCGGCAAGTTTCCTTCCCCGAGGACCGCAGCCTGCGCACGCTCTACCACAAGGGTGAGGCCGACCAAGGCCTCGTCCACGTCGCATGGCCGACCGATGACGACGACGATCACAAGGAAGAGATTACCGGCCAGCTTGCCGCAGCGGTCATCAGCCTGAGACTGACGGAAAAGCTGCGCGAGGAACTCGGCGCGACCTATTCACCCGAAGCCTATTCGAGCATGTCGAGTGTGTTCGACGGCTTCGGCTATCTCGGCGCGCTGGCAATCGTCGAACCTTCGAAGCAGGCGCTGGTCTTCGAGGCCATAGACGAAATCGCCGACGAGATGCGCGAGACGGCGGTGGACGACGACCTGCTGGCCCGCGCCCGCAATCCACTGGTGGAGCGTATCGCCAAGCAGCGGCGCGAGAACAGCTATTGGGTCGGCGCGCTCGAAAGCGCACAACTGAGCGCCGATCGGCTCGACCGCATCCGCCGCTACGAGCCGCTGCTGCGCGAGATTACGACCGCGGACATACAGGCTTTTGCTCAGCGCTACCTGACCGCCGACGGCGTGCTACGCATCGCCGTGGTCCCGGAAGACAGCGGCGAATAATTCCGACAGACAGCAAAAAGCCCGGGAAGGATTCACCCTCCCGGCTCTTTCCCCCGTGACGATCGGGATCAGTAGCGGACGCGGGCCGACACGCCGAACACGCGCGGGTCGTTCACGAAACCGGTGTTGTTGTTGAAATCGATGCCGCCCTTCACATTGTCGGCATCGGTGATGTTGCGCACGAACGCCGCGACTTCGAGGCTGCCGTCGGTGCGGGCATAGCCGACGCGCAGGCCGCCTTCGATCTGGTTGTTCGCGTTGAATTCCTCGCTTTTGTAGAGGAAGAAGTTCGTCGCGCCCTGGTAAGCCCAGTCGGTGAAGGCGAAGATTTCGCCGCCATTGCCGATCGGGACACCGTAACGCGCAGTTACGTCCGCGATCCATTCGGGCGCATTGGGGAACGGGTTGCCGTCCACCAGCGCGCGCGTGGTGCCGGACAGGACGACGGTCGGATCGATGACGGTACACTGCGCGCAGATGCCTACGGCGAGATTTTCGTCCTGGACCCTGGTGTCGTTCCAGCTGAGGCCGGCGGTGATCAGGAAATCGGGCGTCACTTGGAAGGCGCTGTCGAGTTCGAAGCCGAGGCCGCGGCCCTTCTCCGCATTGACCAGCTGCACGAGGTTGCCCGCGCCGCCGACGGCGGAGAACTGCGGATCCTCGATCGTGTAGTAATAGACCGCGCCGTTCAGGCGCACGCGGCGGTCGGCCAGCTCCGACTTGAAGCCGACTTCGTAGCTGGTGATCTTCTCCGACAGGGCGATCGAGGGCGGCGCGCCGAAGGCGACATCGCGCCCCTGGATGGTCGGCGCACGGAAGCCATTGGCGACGCGCGCGAAGACGCTGGCATCGTTGCTCACGTCAAGGAAGGCGGCAAGGTCCCAGCTAAGGCGCGAGTCCTCGACTTCGCGATATTGCAGGCCGGGGCCGGAGATGAAGGACGGCGAGGTCACGCCGAACTGTTTCTCGTCATCGGTCCAGCGCAGGCCGCCGGTGAGCTTGAGCACGTCGGTCACCTGCGCCGATAGCTCGCCGAACACCGCCCAGCTATCGTTTGTGTGGCGGACCGTCACCGAAGGCGGGAAGTCGAAGCCGAAGGTGGTCACGTTGAAATCGCTCTCGAACACGAACATCCCGACCTGCCAGTCCAGTGTGCCGCCGGTGTCGGAGGCCAGCCGTACCTCGTGAGTGAACTGGTCGAGCTCGATCGAATCCTGCGTGTCGGAGGGGAACGGGATGAAACCCGGACCGCTGACCGGCAGGAAGGCCGCGCCGAAGCCGCCATCGATATCGCCTCGGCTGGAGCCTTCGCTGTTGGTCCAGGAGGTGATGCTGGTGACGGTGGCGAAATCGGCGTCGTAATCGACCCGGATGGTCGCGATGTCGGCCTCGTATTGCGCCTGATTGCCCGCGCCCGCGTCGTAGAACACGGTCTTGCGGTCGTAATTCTCGTTCAGCTCGTTATCGCCCGGTCTAAGGATATTGGCGCGGAACAGCGTCGAGGTGCCTTCGAGGTCGCGCAACTGGTACGAACCCAGGATGCTCAACCGGTCGGTCGGCGTCAGCAGCAGCTGGATGCGACCTGCGAGTTCGTCATAGGCGCCATAGGCATCATCTTCGCCGGTGAAGCCATTGTCGATGTAGTCGCCGCGGCTCTGCCACAGGCCCGACACGCGGACCGAGGCGATATCCGCCAGCGGCACGGTGATGCCTGCATCGAGCGAGATGGAATCGAAACTGCCATAGCTGACCGAACCCTGCGCCTCGAAAGTCTCGCCGGGGCGTACGGTGTCGATCTTTACGATCCCGGCCGGTGTGTTCCGGCCGAACAGCGTGCCCTGCGGGCCGCGCAGCACTTCGATGCGCTCGATATCGAAGATCGGGAAGCTCTTGAGGGTCACGTTCTCGAGCACGACATCGTCCATCACGACCGAGACCGGCTGCGACGCGGCAAGGTCGAAATCGGTATTGCC
Organism: uncultured Erythrobacter sp.; assembly: GCA_947499095.1. GTDB lineage: Bacteria > Pseudomonadota > Alphaproteobacteria > Sphingomonadales > Sphingomonadaceae > Qipengyuania. Next base: position 44,916 of record CANMMR010000002.1, on the reverse strand, counting down.
GAGGCCGCGAATGTAGAAGCGCGGGGCAGCACGCCCGTTCGAGCTTTCGACGAATAGGCCGGGCACGCGTGCGGCGAGCGCGGTGACTTCGGCACCGGCGTCGAAGATGGTCTTCACCGTGTCTGCATCGAGCGTAGCGGCGGAGACCGGCACGTCCTGCAGGTTTTCCTCGCGTCGGTTGGCGGTGACGACGATGGTGTTGAGCTGGCCATCGCCCTGCTGTTCGGCGCCGGTCGGCTCGTCCTGCGCGAAAGCGGGCTGCGAAGCGGCGGCGGCGAGCGCCACCAGGCTTATACCGAGCAGGCGGCGGGCACGAATGCGATGGGTCATGGAAAGGTCCTGCTTGATCCCCGCGCGATCCTCGCGAGGCGTTTGGAGGGAAAGGTCGAATGCGACCTGCCACTCCATAGCCGAGTCACCGGCCATCCGCGTGCTGCAACTGCGAGATGCGTCACCAGTCTGTCACCTATGTTGCATCGCGGCTACAGAGTATGTCGCCGGAACAACGTCGCGATACGGCAAAAGCCTTCCCGTCATCTTGAAGTGCCGCGCGCTTCGCGGCATAGGCGCGCGCACACTCGCGCTAGCGAAAGGCAGCTCATGAAAATCCGCGTTCTCGTCAGTCTCAAGCCCGGCGTGCTCGACCCGCAGGGCCGCGCCGTGCATCACGCGCTGGAAGGGCTCGGCTTCGAAGGCGTTGAAGATGTCCGCATCGGTCGCACGGTCGAACTCGACGTGGCAGACGGCACCAGCGACGAAGCGCTGGACGAGATGTGCCGCAAGCTGCTGGCCAATACGGTGATCGAGAATTACCGTATCGAGAAGGTCGGCTGATGTCCTTTCGCGCCGCCGTCATCACCTTTCCCGGATCCAACTGCGACCGCGACATGGCGGTGGCGATCGAGCAGGTGTCCGGCAGCGCGCCGCTGCGCGTCTGGCATGGCGATGCGGACCTGCCAGACGGGCTCGATTTCATCGCCCTGCCCGGCGGCTTTTCCTATGGCGATTACCTGCGGTCGGGCGCGATGGCGGCGAACAGCCCTGTCATGCGCTCGGTCAAGGCCGCTGCAGAGCGCGGCGTCCCGGTCCTCGGCGTATGCAATGGTTTCCAGGTGCTGACCGAGGCTGGTCTGCTGCCCGGCGCGCTGATGCGCAATGCCAGCCAGCATTTCATTTGCCGCACCGTCCCGCTCAAGGTCGAGAACGCGCAATCGCTGTTCACGAGCGGCTACGAGGCGGGCGAGACGATCAACATCCCAGTCGCGCATCACGACGGCAATTACTTCGCCGACGACGAAGCGCTCGACCGCATCGAGGGCGAAGGCCGCGTGGCCTTCCGCTATGCCGAGAATTGCAACGGATCGCGCCGCGATATCGCCGGCGTCCTCAACGCGGCGGGCAACGTCCTCGGCATGATGCCGCATCCCGAGCGCGCCATCGAGCCTGCCCATGGCGGAACCGACGGGCGCAAGCTATTCGAAGCGGCGCTCAAGGCTCTCGCCTGACGCTCTAGGCCCGCTTGCGGATAGACTCCGCATTGCTTCGCACGAACAGCATCCGCACATCGGTGGCAGGCATAGGCCGGCCGAAGTGATAGCCCTGGATCTTGTTGCAGCGCAGGCTGCGGATCATCTCGGCTTCTTCCTCATTCTCCACGCCCTCGGCCGTGGTGGTCATGCCAAGGCTCTCCGCCATCGCGACCACGGCGCGGATGATGGCAAGCGATTCCCGGCTCTGCTGCGCTGCCCCTTGAACGAAGCTGCGATCGACCTTGATGGTCGAGAACCTGAGCTTGCGCAGGTAGCCGAGCGAGGAATAGCCGGTCCCGAAATCGTCCAGCGCGACCGAGCAGCCGAGCGCCATACACTGCTCCAGCGCCTTGCGAGCCACGCTCGCGTCGCGCAGGAAGATGCTCTCGGTCACTTCGATCTCGAGCCGTTTCGGGTCGAGGCCGCTGTGGGATAGCGCCTGCACCACGGTCGCGGCGAAGTCGGGCTCCAGCAGCTGCTCCGGCGAGACGTTGATGTTGACCTTCACGTGAGAAGGCCAGTTACCGGCCGCTTCCTTGCAGGCTTCCTGCATCACCCAGGTGCCGATCGGCACGATCAGCCGCGTGTCTTCCGCCAGCGGGATGAATTTGCCGGGGCTGACGAAGCCATGCTCGCTGCTGTTCCAGCGAACCAGAGCCTCGAAGCTGACGACCTTCTCGGTCTTGGCATCGACCACCGGCTGGTAGTGCAGCAGCATTTCCCCGCGTTCCAGCGCCTTGCGCAGCGAGAATTCCAGCTGGCGCTTCTCTTCGGCATTGGCATGGAGCGAAGGCTCGTAATCACAATGCTCGTTGCCGCCTGCGTCCTTCGCCCGATAAAGCGCGAGATCGGCATTGCGCAGCAATTCCTCGACCGTCTTGCCATCGCGCGGACCCACGGCCGAGCCGACGCTGGCGCCGACATAGAGGATCTGGTTCTCGATCTGGTACGGTTCGGACAACTGTTCGATGACGGCGCGAGCCAAACGGTCGATACGTTTGCGATCGGACGCATCGCGGATGATGATGGCGAATTCGTCCCCGCCCAGGCGACCACATATCTCGCCTTCACCCATCAGGCTTTTCAGGCGGCCGGCAACCTGCGCCAGCAGCTGGTCTCCGACGAGATGACCGAGGGAGTCGTTGACCGACTTGAATCGATCGAGATCGATCATCAGGAACGCACAGCGCGTGCGCCAATGCGCGGCGTATTCCAACGCTTCACCCAGCGTCTCATTGAGCAAGAGGCGGTTCGGCAGCTGCGTAAGCGTATCGTAGCGCGCCAGGAAAGCGATCTTGTCGGAAGATTCGCGCTGTTCGGTCACGTCGGAGCCGACCCCGCGGAAGCCGATGAATTTGCCCGCTTCGTCGAGCATGGGGGTGCCGGAGATTTCCCACCAGCGCTCAGCACCACGGATATTCACGCGGACGACGAGCTCCGAAAACGGCTCCTTGCGTTTCAGTTTCTCGGCAAATTCGCGTAGCCCGTCGGAACCGGCGGCCCTATCCAGGTCGCGATCCGAAATGAGGTCGAAGAACAGCATGCCCTCTGCTTCCTCGGCTCTGCATCCCAACGCATACGCGAAACGCGGAGAGACCGACTTCAGGCGGCGGCGCGGATCGATTTGCCAGAGCCAGTCTGCCTGGTTTTCCTCGAATTCGCGCAGGAGCATCGAAACGACTTCGCTCTTTTCCATTACGGCGGTTTCGTTGAGCCGCCCGGTCACGGCAACGCGCGCATTCTCGATCGTGCCGAAGACGGCGAAAAGCATTGTGAAGCCGATAACCATGATCAGCAGCCAGTCGCCCCCCAGCAGCGCGGCAAACAGGCCGCCCGTCCCCGCTGCGATCGTGAAGGCCATCGATCCCAGAGGCGCGCTGAAGCGACTTGCCGCATTGGCAAGGATCAATACCGCGGGAATGCTCCAGACGATCGCAAGCTGGTTGGCTCCGCCGGCGTGAGCGAAGAGCATGAGCCCGATCCCCCACACCACACCCTTGGCGGCACTCGCCACGGCATGACGGCGCATTTCCCAGACGCCATAATGAACCGTGTCGGCAAAGCGCGCGGCCCGATCTTCATTGGCCGCAAGCAGGACAGCGAAAAACAGCGCAAGACCCCATGTTCCGATCAGCGCAAGCTCGACCTCGTCCCACAGGATAAGCGCTACCAACGCGAAGCCGATCGCATGGGAGATGGCGCGGGCCATCATGCGTTTGCTCAGCTGGGTGTATTGATAGCCATGAATGCGCGACCACTCGGTGCCCCCGGGCGTCGATAGCCCGATAGCTTCCCGTGTAGACATGGGTGCGATCCCGTTCGCGAATGACTTCTCTTCGTCGCTCACCGGGAGACGGTTAACGCGCAATCCTTAGCCGCAGGTAAAGAACTGTGCGATTTCCATTGAATTACCTTATGTTAGCGCAACCCGATTTTCCGCAGCGATTCCAGCGAGAAACTCACTCGACCGTAACGGATTTCGCCAGATTGCGGGGCTGGTCGACGTCGGTGCCCTTTACGCAGGCGACATGATAAGCGAGCAACTGAACGGGCACGGCATAAACCAGCGGTGCGATGAGCGGATGTACCTTGGGCATCTCGATCGTCGCCAAGCAGCCTTCGCCAGCCTGTTCCAGACCTTCCCGATCCGAAATCAACACAACCTGCCCTCCGCGGGCGCGCACTTCCTCCATGTTGGAGACGGTCTTTTCGAATAAAGGACCCGAGGGAGCGAGGACGATGACGGGCACATCCTCGTCGATCAGCGCGATCGGGCCATGCTTCATCTCGCCACTGGCATAGCCCTCGGCGTGAATGTAACTGATTTCCTTGAGTTTCAGCGCACCTTCCAGCGCCATCGGGAAGTCGGGACCGCGACCCAAATAAAGCACGTCACGCGCCGGGGCGATCAGCGGGGCCATCGCCGCGATGTCCTCGTCATGATCTAGCGCCGCATTGAGGCAGGCCGGAGCCTCCAGCAGGTGGGCGACCACTTCCTGCTCATCATCACGGCTCATGAAGCCCTTCTTCACCGCCATATGCGCGGCCAGCGCGGCCAGCACGGCGAGCTGGCAGGTAAATGCCTTGGTGGATGCGACGCCGATTTCAGGGCCGGCATGGGTCGGCAAGAGCAGGTCGGCCTCCCGCGCCATCGAACTGGTCGGCACATTGACGACCGCGGCGATGGTCTGACCTGCGTCCTTGCAGTGGCGCAGCGCGGCCAGCGTGTCGGCCGTTTCGCCGCTTTGCGAGATAAAGAGCGACAGGCCGCCCTCCTCGAATACCGGTTCGCGGTAGCGGAATTCCGATGCCACATCGATGTCCACCGGGACACGCGCGAACTGTTCGAACCAGTATTTCGCGACCATCCCGGCATAATATGAGGTCCCGCAGGCGACGATCGTCACGCGGCGGATGCTGGAAATGTCGAAATCGAATTGCGGAAGCGCGACCGAATTGTCGGACTGGCGCAGGTAGGAACCGAGCGTCTGCGCGACCACGGTCGGCTGCTCGAAAATCTCCTTCTGCATGAAGTGGCGGTAATTGCCCTTCTCCACCGCAGCGGCCGATGCGCCGGAGGTGCGGATTTCGCGTTCGACCACAGCGCCGGTTTCGTCGTGGATCTCCGCCCCCTCGCGTGTGATCACCACCCAGTCACCCTCTTCGAGATAGGCGATCTGCTGTGTCAGCGGGGCCAGTGCGAGCGCATCCGAACCCAGATAGGTTTCCCCCTCGCCATGGCCAACGACAAGCGGCGAACCACGGCGTGCGCCGATCAGCATGTCCGGATGTTCGCGAAACGCAATGGCGAGCGCAAAGGCACCGCGAAGCCGCGGAAGAACATTGGCGATCGCTTCCTGCGGGCTGTCGCCATCTTCGACACGGGCGGACACAAGATGTGCGACGATTTCGCTGTCGGTGTCGCTTTCCAGCTTGCGGCCCTGCCCAGTGAGTTCCGCGCGCAGTTCCTTGTAGTTCTCGATGATGCCATTGTGCACCAGCGCGAGATGCTCGGTGGCATGCGGGTGGGCATTGGTCGCGGTCGGCGCCCCATGGGTGGCCCAGCGGGTGTGCGCGATGCCGATATCGCCCGGCGCGGGATTGCCGGCGAGAACGTCGACCAGATTGGCGAGCTTGCCTTCCGCCCTCCGCCGGATCAGTTCGCCGCCATCGACCGTGCAGATCCCGGCGCTGTCATAGCCGCGATATTCCATGCGCTTGAGCCCGTCGACGAGCCGGTCGGCCACCGCTTCCTTGCCGACAATTCCGATAATTCCGCACATTACTTACTGTCCCCGCTTTGGCATGGCGTGTGACTTAGCGGTTCTCGCCCCGCATTCAATCGTCTTTGCCCTTCGCTACCACTGGCCGCGCCCCAGGCGTGGAGCGCCAGAGCAAGAGCCCTGCTGCGATGATGATGCCCGCACCGGCCAGCGTCGCCAGATCGGGAATGTCACCGAACCACCACCAGCCTAGGAGGGTCGCGACCAGCATCTGGATATAAGTGGTGGGCGCGATTGTGGCCGCGCCAGCGCGCATCGTGCCGAGATACGTCAGCCAGTGGGCCGTGCTGGCCGTCACTGCGACGACCGTGCAGCGCGCGACGACCGTCCAGTCGGGCATCGTGACGCGCAGTTCGTCCACGCCGGACCAGTGGCCGCCGAGCATCGCCAGCACTAGCCACGGCATCGCGGCGGTCGCGATGAAGGCCTGCATCGACAGCGCGCTCCCCTGCCCGGCACTTGCCCGGTTGGCGACGACCATGAGCGCGAAGAAGCTGGCCGAGGCGAGCGGCAACAGCGCGACCCAGCCGAGCACGGCGAGGTTTGGTCGCAGCACCAAGGCGACGCCCGCCAATGCGACAAGCGAGGCGACCCATACGGCCGGCCGCACTTTTTCTTTCAGCAGAGGCCCGCTCAAGAGCGCGACGAACACGGGGGAAACGAAGGCCAGCGCCATCGCCGAGGCGAGCGGCATGACATAGATCGCCGAAAAGAAGCACAGCGATGCCGCTGCAAGGCAGAACCCGCGCGCTACCTGCAACCAGGGGTGGCTTGGCCTGAACCCCGCCGGACCCTCACTGCGCAAGAGCAGCGCCGACAGGGCCACCGCTCCGATCGTGAAGCGCAGGGTCGCAACCGCCAGAGGCGACCATTCGCCCGCCATCGTCTTGATGACCGCATCGCCGACGGACAGCGTCGCGAAACCGGCCGTCGCCAGCAGGATCCCGCGTCTCTCGTCGTCTTGCATGATCGGCCCCGCCGGTTGAACAGCATCGCCGCTAGACAATGTGCCGGTCGGTGACCAGCCGTTAACTTTCCCTCGTCCAGAGATCGTCTGCACAAGGCGTGGATCAGCCGGTCGAAAAGCCTCTGCCGCACTAGTCCATTAGGGAAAAATCAAGGTTTCCAACTTATTCACCACGACGAGAAAGGCAGTCCCGGCGATCCTGCGATCGATGGGCTGTATCGCGAACGACCAGGGTTTTCGGGGGTTTAGGCAATGAGCGCATTCGGACGGAAGAACGGGCAGGCAGGCATGGCCTCCGGTGCGCGTCCGAAATTCGGCAGTGCCCGCCCGATGCAAGGCGGAGCCCCTGCCCCTTCGTCGAGCGACAGCAAGACCGACGTTAGCGGCGGCGAGCAGTTTCCGCCCCTGCCGGCAGAGAGCGGTCCGAACGACGATGCTATGGCGCGCCTTTCGGAGCGCATGAATGCACAGCATTCGAACCAGTCCGAAGTCGGCGGATTCGAAGCCAGCGTCCACAAGATCAAGGAACAGGTGCTACCGCGCCTGCTCGAGCGCGTCGATCCGGAAGCGGCAGCTACGCTCACCAAGGACGAACTCTCGGAGGAATTTCGTCCAATCATTATGGAAGTGCTGGCCGAGCTCAAGGTCACGCTGAACCGCCGCGAGCAGTTTGCCCTCGAGAAGGTGCTGGTCGACGAACTGCTCGGCTTCGGTCCGCTCGAGGAACTGCTGAACGATCCCGACGTGACCGACATCATGGTCAACGGGCCCGACCAGACCTATATCGAAAAGAAGGGCAAGCTGACGATCGCGCCGATCAAGTTCCGCGACGAACAGCACCTTTTCCAGATCGCCCAGCGTATCGTGAACCAGGTCGGCCGCCGCGTCGACCAGACCACACCGCTGGCCGACGCCCGCCTCAAGGACGGCAGCCGTGTGAACGTGATCGTCCCGCCGCTCAGCCTCAAGGGCACGGCAATCTCGATCCGTAAGTTCTCCGAGAAACCGATCACACTGGATATGCTCAAGGACTTCGGTTCGATGAGCGAGAAGATGTGTACCGCGCTCAAGATCGCCGGCGCTTGCCGGATGAACATCGTCATCTCGGGCGGTACGGGTTCGGGTAAGACGACCATGCTCAACGCCCTGTCGAAGATGATCGACCCGGGCGAGCGCGTGCTGACCATCGAGGACGCGGCCGAACTTCGCCTGCAGCAGCCGCACTGGCTGCCGCTGGAAACCCGCCCGCCGAACCTCGAGGGCCAGGGCGCCATCACCATCGGCGACCTCGTGAAGAACGCCCTGCGTATGCGCCCCGACCGCATCATCCTCGGCGAAATTCGTGGAGCGGAATGTTTCGACCTTCTCGCCGCCATGAACACGGGCCACGACGGTTCGATGTGTACGCTCCACGCCAACAGCCCGCGCGAATGCCTCGGCCGTATGGAAAACATGATCCTGATGGGCGACATCAAGATCCCGAAGGAAGCCATCAGTCGTCAGATCGCCGAATCGGTCGACCTGATTGTGCAGGTGAAGCGCCTGCGAGACGGTTCGCGCCGCACCACGGACATCACCGAGGTGATCGGCATGGAAGGCGACGTGATCGTCACCCAGAACCTGTTCAAGTTCGAATATCTGGACGAAAGCGACGACGGGAAGATCCTCGGCGAGTTCCGTTCCTCGGGCCTGCGTCCCTACACGCTGGAAAAGGCGCGCCAGTTCGGCTTCGACCAAGCCTATCTGGAAGCCTGCCTATAAGCGTCTAGCCTTGCATTATCGCCGGGACCGACACGGCCAGCATTCCGCCGCCGAGCACTGCAAACATCACGAACAGCCCGGTCCAGGGAACCCAGCCGACATGGTTGATCTGCGTTCGTTTCAGCCGCCGACGTTCCATGAGTGAGCAGATACCGGCGACGACCAGCATGGCTACGCCCCATAGGGCGAGTATTTCCGCATCGCTGGCGAACAGGAGAAAATCGGGCTCGGTCATCGCGCGCCATATGGTGGGGGCACACAAGCCGCGCAACTGCTCCGGGAACCGCTTCGGGAAACAGCCGTTATGATCTCCAAGCTCGCTGTTGAGCCCTTCGGGAAAGGACAGGACATGCTGAAGAAGATCCTGCTAGCATTTGGAATTACCACGATGGCTCTGACCGTCACGGCCTGCAACACCGTGCGCGGTGTCGGACAGGACATTCAGTCGGTCGGCGATGCTGGTGACGAGGTCATCTGACCCGCCCCCTATCGCAGAGTTTTCAAGACGCCCGCCCTCACCGGCGGGCGTTTTCGTTTACGGAACGGATTAGCGCTGCTGGCGGTAGACCACGGTGAGATTGTTCGCTGGCATCGGATAGCGTTTGGTTCGTTGGAAGCCACTCGCTCGGGCGAGCCGATCCACAGCGGACAAGTCTCGTAGACCCCAAGCGGGATTGCGCGCTTTCAGGCTCTCGTCGAAGGCGATATTCGATGGCGCGGTTTCCACGTCATCCTCGATGAAAGGGCCGTAGAGTATCAGCGGATTCCCAGCATCGAGCACTTCAGCCGCCTGCCTTACCAGACCCTCGGTAGCGTTCCATGGGCTGATATGGACCATATTGATGCAGAGCACGGTCGCCGCGCTCGCCACGGGCCAGGCCTCTGCTCCTGCGTCCAGCTTCACCGGCGACTGCAGATTGTCCGGCCCATCCTCCTCTCGCCACGCCGCGATCGATGCGATCGCTTCGGGGTCGGGATCGCTCGGCTGCCAGTCGAGCGCCGGAAAGCGCTGCGCAAAGGCCAGCGCATGTTCGCCGGATCCGCTCGCAATTTCGAGCACAAGTCCGCTATCGGGCAGTTCCTCCGCCAGAACATCGCCGATGGGCAGGACGTTGCGCCCCGCTGCAGGCGCATAGCGCTTCAATTTACCGCCCGATCGCGCCCTTCCCAATAGGGTGCACGCAGCTCGCGGCGCAGGATCTTGCCACTTGCATTGCGCGGCATCATCTCGATCACATCGACCGTCTTGGGCACCTTGAAGCCTGCCAACCTCTCGCGCGTGAAGGCGATGATGTCGGCCGGATCCACCTCGCTGCCGGGCTTCGGCACCACGCAGGCCTTCACCGCCTCGCCCCAGGTATCGTCGGGCACCCCGACCACGGCGACTTCCGCGACTGCCGGATGGCCGTAGATCGCGCTTTCGACCTGCGCCGGATAGACGTTTTCTCCGCCGGAGATGATCATGTCCTTGATGCGATCCTGGATGAAGACATAGCCGTCCTCGTCCATGTATGCCGCATCGCCGGTGTGCATCCAGCCGTCGATCAGCGAGGACGACGTCGCTTCCGGCAGGTTCCAATAGCCTGCCATGTTCGACGGGCTTTTGCAGATCAGCTCGCCGACCTCGCCGCGGGGCAGTTCCTCGCCATCCTCGCCGACGATCTTGAGCTCGGCCCCAGGCACGGCCTTCCCCGCCGATTTCATCCGCTGGTTGCCTTCGAGGCTGTGATCCTCCGGCGGCAACATGGCGATGGTGCCGGTCGTCTCCGTCATGCCGTAGCATTGCAGGAAGCCTGCATCGGGGATCGTCTGCACCGCCTCGCGCAGCAGGTCGAGCGGGATCGGCGCCGCGCCGTACATGACGTATTTGACGCCGGACATGTCGGTATCCTTTGCGCGCGGATGCTGGATCACCATCTGCAACGCGGCCGGCACGATGAAGAGGCGGGTGATGCCCTGCTCGAACCCGTCGAGCACGCCGTCGGGCGTGAATTCGGCTTGCACGATGGCGCGGATGCCCGCCGCCATCGCCATGATGCCGAGGCCCGTCCCGCCGATATGTGCGCAGGGCATGCAGACGAGGATTGCCTCGTCGTCATCCCAGCTCGACCACGGCTGCGCCGCCTCCTCTGCCGGAATGCGCAGCGAGAAGAGGTTGGCATTCGTCAGCACCGCGCCTTTCGGGTTGCCGGTGGTGCCGGAGGTATAGAGCTGGAGGATGGCATCGTCGGGGCCGGCCGCCTCGAACTCAGCCGGTTCGGCGGCTTCGATTTCCGCAAGCGCGCTGGGCGTGTCCACCACCTCGGGCGCGCTTTCCATCTGGCCGCAAGCCTTGGCAGCAAGCTCGTCGAACCCGTTGTCGATGAAGAGCACCTTCGCGCCCGTGTCGCCGAGGATATAGGCGATCTCCGGCGCGGCGAGACGCCAACCGATCGGGACCATCACCGCACCCAGCCGGGCAGCGGAATAGAACAGCTCGAAATAATGGCGCGCGTTCTTGCCGAGCCAGGCGATCCGGTCGCCCTTGGCGACGCCATGTGCGCCCAGCATCGCGACGATCTTGCGCGAGCGCAGTTCGAGCTCGCTGAAGGTCAGCGCGTTGCCATCCTGCTCCAGCGCAACGGTATCGGGCTTCTCGACCGCCCAATGCCGCATCAATTCATCGAATGTGAGTTTTTCCGTTGCCGACATAGGTCCTCTCCGCTGTTTTCAGCTGTGAGGCGCATCATGCCACATCGGTTGCATGGAGCAACCTGCTATTGCCATGGCCCCTGCCTGCGCGCGCTCCGCTCCCGGATCGCCAGCCATAGGAACAGCCCGAGCGGCCCTGCAAGAAAGGTCGCGAGCAGGATCGGTGCCTGCACGATGCGAGAGAAGCCCTTGGCATCGGCATCGCGCGCGATCCACAGGCCGACGAAGAGATCGAAAGCCAGGTAGTGCACCCAGCCCACGGTCACGCCCGCCTCGGTCGCGAATATCGTCCGAACGCCTTCGAGCGTGGTAAAGTCGGGCGCGGCGCCGCTTCCGCCGCCGTCGAGCAGGCTGCTTATCAGTCCGATCACGCAGACTGCATAGGTGAGGCAGAGCAGCCCCACGCCCAAATAGAGAATTGCGGCCAGCAAAGCGGGCCATCGTGGCAAGGCGATCAGCCCGATCCACATCACTAAAGCGAGGCCGTTTGCCAGTCCGAAAAGCGTCTCCCACATGGCGGCTTTATCCCTCGTCCAGTCGCGGCAGCGTCTTCGCCGCGCGCATGATAGCATCGTTATCGTGGATGAAGCGACCACGTGCCGCGCGGCGCGCCAGGGCCAGCGCCGCATCTGCGACCGTTTCCGCCCTGATCGCACGATACTGGCGGAAACCGCCATGCAGCATAAGATTGACGACAGGCGCCGCCGCAATGCCGATCCGCTCGCCCGTGCGGCGATCGTTGTCCCGCTTGCCGCGCAGCAGGCCGGGCCGCAAGATATCGAGCCGGTCGAAGCGCAATTTGGTGAGATCGCGTTCGACCTCCCCCTTGACGCGCAAATAGAAGCTCTTCGACCCGATTGCTGCACCGACCGAGCTGACGTGGACGAAGCGCTCCACCCCTTGCGCCTTCGCAGCCTCGGCCACGCTGAGCACGAGATCTTGGTCCACCGCCCGGAATGCCGCTTCGTCCTCGCCCGATTTCTTCCATGTGGTGCCGAGCGCGCAGATCATCGCCCTGGGCCTGATCGCCTCGACGACCTCGCCCCATTTTGCAGGCTCGGCCACGAACAGCTCCATCCTGATCCCCTTCGGCAGTCGGGCTTCGCGCCGGGCGATTGCCGAAAGCCGCACGTCCTCTCGCCCGACGCAGGCCTCCATCACCTTGCCGCCGATGAGCCCGGTCGCACCGACCAGCACGATCCGCAGCGCTTCAGACATTGCTCAGCCCTTCGGGAGCGCGGCCATAGATGCGGCGGACCTGTTCGATGGCGAAGCGGTCGGTCATGCCTGCGATGAAGTCGGCGATGTGGCGGCTACGCTGCGGCTCGCCCTGCGGGTGCTTCGCCAGCCAGTCGTCGGGCATGGTCGAGGGATCCTGGCTGTACGCCGCATAGAGCCGAGAGATTACATCGCGCGCGCGCTCTGCCGTCGCAAGCTGCTCGGGGTGATAATACAGCCGGTCGTACATGAATTTCTTCAGCCGCCGTTCCTGCTCCGCCATTCCGGCAGAGAAGGCCGCGAACGGCTTGCCCGCACCACGCACTTCGTCGATGCTGCCCACACCGTCGACGCGCGATCGGGTTTCGGTCAGCAGATCGTTGACCATCAGGCCGATCTGCGTGCGGATCAGTTCACGCAGCTTGCGCTCGTGCGGGGCGTGCGGGAATCGTGTCTCCACCGCGCGCCACTGGTCGGCCAGCAGGTCGAGCGTCAGCAAGTCATCGAGTTCGAGAAAACCAGCGCGCAGGCCATCGTCGATATCGTGATTGTCGTAGGCGATGTCGTCGGCGAGCGCGGCCACCTGCGCCTCCAACGATGGCCATGTACCCAGCTCTAGCGGAAAGGCCGCATCGATCTCCGCCAGGGCCCAGTTCGGAGCCGCAACCGGGCCGTTGTGCTTGGCGAGCCCCTCCAGCGTCTCCCACGTCAGGTTCAGCCCATCGTGGTCGCAATAGGGGCTTTCCAGCCGCGCCAGCGTGCGGATGCCCTGCGCGTTGTGATCGTAGCCCCCGGCCTGCACCATCGCCTCTTCCAGCGCGGTCTCCCCGGCATGGCCGAAAGGTGGATGGCCGATGTCGTGACCCAGGCTGAGCGCTTCGGTCAGGTCCTCGTCCAGCCCCAGTTCGCGCGCGATGACGCGGCCGATCTGCGCTACTTCGATGCTGTGCGTCAGGCGGGTGCGGTAATGATCGCCGTCGGGAGCGATGAACACCTGCGTTTTCGAACGCAGGCGGCGGAAGGCGATGGAATGGACGATGCGGTCGCGATCGCGCTGGAATTCGCTGCGCGGACCGCGCGTGCCTTCGCGCTCTTCGGCGAACTCGCGGCCCCGTGATTTGGCGGGATCGGCAGCGTAGGGTGCTCTCGTCATCGCGGGCGGGGTTAAGCCAGCGCAGGGACGCGGACAACGTGAACAGAGGGCGAACCCGCGACCTTATCAGCCAAAAAGCCACCCAATTAGCCGAAAGGAAAGGGCCGCGCGACCAGTGCCGCGCGGCCCTTTCTGTCATTCAGCTGCGATCAGTTGATGCCGATCGTGTCCGGATTGCCGTCCGGGTCGCCATTCACGGTTCCGCCCGAGCGGATGCTTCCGAGCAGCAGCAGGCCGGCAGCGTGCGGACTGGCCATCGAGGTGCCCGAAAGCGTGGCGTAGCCGCCATCCTTGTAGGTGGACGGAATGGCCGAACCCGGCTCTGCGAAGTCTACCGGCGGATTGCCGTAGTTCGAGAAGCTCGACCAGCTGTCGTTGTTCTGCGTGAACGAGCTGATCGTGTAGATGTTCGGGTGGTTGGCCGATGCAGGCGACTTGGTGGTCGCGCTCGTGCTTTCGTTGCCGGCCGCAACCGCGAAGCGAAGCCCGCCCTGCGCCGCTGCAATCACCGCATCGTTCAGCGCTTGACTGAACCCGCCGCCGAGCGACATGTTGGCGACGTCGTTGCCATTGGCGATGCTGGCGGCATATTCGACCCCGGCGATAACACCGCTGTTCGAGCCCGAACCACGGCGGTCGAGCACCTTGATGCCCACGACGCTCGTGCCGGGCGCAACGCCGACGACGCCGATGCCGTTGCCCTTGATTGCAGCGATCGTGCCCGCGACGTGCGTGCCGTGGCCGTTGCCGTCATCCGCGTTCTTGTCGCGCGTGGCATTGAAAGCGCTCGAAAGAGCAACATCGACGTTGAGGTCCGGGTGGTCGAGATCGACACCGGTGTCGATGACGAGCGCGCGGCCCGCAGCGCCGCTCAGGCCGCCGCCGACGCGCGTCACACCCCAAGGCGTGCTCTCACTCGGCTGCGTAGTGCCGCCGCCGCTAGGCTTGCCGCGCTGCGCCGTCGCCATCACCTGGTCTTGTTCGCAATAGGCGATGCGCGGATTATTTGCCTGCATCTTGGAGACGCCCTGTGCCGACGCATTTACTGCGAAGCCACGGATGGTGTTCTTGTAAGTGAATTTCACATTGCCGCCGGCAGCGTTGGCCGAGCGGTTGGCTTCTGCCTTCACGTTGCCCTTGGCAACGAGGCCGGGGTTGAAGACGCAGATATAGGAATTTTCGATTTTCGCGCCCTTGGCAGGCGTCGATTGGGCATTGCCCGAATTGGCCATGCCGGCAGCCGCAAGCGCAACGAGGCTAGCGGCCGCAATGCGACCGTACGTAATTTTCATGTTGTCAGTCCCTTCCCTCAGATAGGGAAAGGCAGCATGACGGCGATCCCATCGCAATCAATATTGCGATGGTTAATTTCGACCGAAAATCTGCGCGGTGTAGCCGCAAAGACGCATTCCCAAGCGCCGCTATATCAATTGATGATCCAGTCGGCTGCCGCACGGCAGTGGATATCAGTGGAATCGAACACTGGCAGCACATTGGCGCGCGTGTCGACGACCAGTTCGAGTTCGGTACAAGCGAGCACGATCGCGTCCGCGCCTTCCTTGTCCTTCGACGTGATGAGCGTCTTCAAGGCGCGCTCCGCATCGCGCGTGACGCGGCCCAGCATCAATTCCTTGTAAATGATCCCGTCCACCATCTCGACATCCTCGGGATTAGGCGGGAGCAGGTCCACGCCATGGGCGATCAAACGCTGGCGGTAGAAGCTCTCGGTCATCACGGTGCGCGTACCGAGAATAGCGGCGCTCTCGCATTCGGCAGCCTGCATTGCATCACCAACCGCGTCGGCAATATGCAGGAGCGGGATGGACACGGCTTCCGCCACTTGGTCGTAGACCCGATGCATAGTGTTGGCGGCGATAATTAAGCCTTGCGCGCCCGCGCTTTCCAGGCGTCGGGCAGAGTCGACGAGGATACCCGCCACCGCGTCCCAATCTTCGCGCTGCTTGGCCTCGTACACCTTCGAATAATCGAGGCTCTCGATCAGCATCGGCGCGCTCGCCATAGGCGGCGCCTGCTTCTGCACGAATTTGTTGATGCGCTCGTAATAGGCGCGGGTCGAGATCCAGCTCATGCCGCCGATCAGCCCGAGTTTGCGCAATATTAAGCCCCTTTTACCCTGATGCAGCAGGCCCTTGGCGAACCGGTCTGCGTTTCAGGGGCTTAGAACGGACGGGTCAGGTGCCGGTTCCTCGCTCGGCGGCCTGTTCGGCGATCCCTTGCGATGAAAGCCAGTCGCGCAGGTCTTGAACGGACCCGTCAGGTGCCTCTTCCATCGGAATATGGCCGATGTCCGGATAGCTGACGAGCGTGGCTCTCGGCAGATACTCCATGAACCAAGTGGCCTCCGCAAACGGTACGAGCGCGTCCTCTTCGCCCCACATGACGAGCGTCGGCACGTCGACTGAGCCGACTGCCTCGGCAGTAAACGGCACGCGCTCGGTGCCGAAACGCTCACGCGTGGCCGCGCGATTGCCCGGATAGCGGGCCATTTCCCAGTAGCGATCGACAGCCTCCGGGGTGACCACGGCTTGGTTGGAAACGCTCTGCGACAGGCTGCGCTCAATCAGGCTACGCGGCATGACCTGGCTGAGCGCCGTGCCGACGCCCGGCATTGCAGCGAGCGTGAAGGCGAGATTGCCGCCGCCTTCCCGCTCGATCGGCGCGCCCGAAGCGTCGACCAGCACCAGCCCTGCGAGCCGCTCGGGATGGGCGATGGCGTAGCCCATCGCGATGCTGCCGCCCATCGAATTGCCTGCCAGCACGAAGCGGTCGAGATCGAGTGCATCGGCAACCAGGTCCAGATCGTCCACGAATGCGTCGCGGGAGTAGGCGCCATCGGGGGCGGGCCCGGTCAGCCCATGACCGCGCTGGTCATAGCGGATGACGCGAAAGCTGTCGCGCAGGTTCTCGGCCCATGGCTGCCACGTCATCAGGTCGGCATTGGAGCCGTGGAGCAACACGATTGCCGGAGCATCGCGCGGCCCTTCGTCACGCAGATGCACAGTGCGGCCATCGGCCAACGGCAGCCTTTGCGAAGGCTCGCCGCCGTATTTCGCCCACATCTCGTCCGCGTCGGTATCGGGGACGCGGAAAATCAGGAAGGCGACCACGATGATGGCCGCCAGTGCGCCCATAATGCGTAGCGCCCATTTCACGGCGTCATCTCACCGATCCAGCGGCGGACCACGTCCAATCCGTCTTCATCGACTGTTTCCTTGCCGATTTCCGGCATGGCGACTCCGGGCTCGGGGCTGGCCATGCGGTAGGTCAGGATCGACTTCTCCGGCGCCCCCGGCACGATGTCGAACAGATGCCCGCCCGCGCCGCGCCCCGCAGCGACCGGGCGCTTGCCGATACCGAGCGCATGCCGGTCCTGTTGTTCCCAACGCAGGTCGAGTCCGCTGTTCGACGCGGTCGATCCGGGGCGGTGGCAATGCGCGCAATTGACGTCGAGATAGGCGCGCGCCGCCGCGTTCACGCTTGCACTTTCGCGTGCCTCCCACAGCGGCAGCTGGTCCGCGCCCTCGGGCACGCGGTCGAGATGTCCGGCTGCAACCATCTGCGCCAGCCACTCGCCCGAAAGATTGCGCGCCTTGGGACCGATGGGGACCACCGCATCGTCCAGCCCGTGACATTCCTTGCACTGGTTCTTGTTTGGCACGCGATAGCTGATCGCCTCGCCCTTTGGCGTGGTCAGATCGACGCGCGCACCCGCGACCGCCAGCTTCGCATCGGTCTGCTCCTCGTTCCAGAGATAGGGCAGCGCCACCCAGCCGTCGGCGCGGTGCAACAACACGCGCGTCTCGATCAGCCGCCGGTTCTCGCCTTCGCCGAACGCGAAAGTCTTTATCAGCGCCGCGCCGACCGGCATGTCGATCAGCCCCTCGCCATCGGCGCGAAACTGTGTGCCGGCAGCGCGATAGACGAAGCGCAGCTTGTCCGCGCCCTCCGAATAAAGCGGGGTGTTGAGCCGGTAGGGGTAGACGTGCGGCACCGGAACCTGCCCGCCGAGGTCGGCGAAGAAACCATAGTCCGACAGCAGGCGCGGCATCCCTGTGCCAGCGATCGCCTCGTCGTTCACATATTGCGGTGGCGGCGGCGTAGCCTGCACGGCAAGCGCGCCCGCAAATGCGAGCGCCGCTGCAGCGAGGATCGCGCCGTGCCTCATCCCGCCAGCCGTGCCTCTAGCGCAGCCGGAGCGCCGATGCCGCTGCGGTCGAACTCGCCCGTCGGTTCGGACACGCTCAGCGGCCCGGGTTGCGCGCCACCGAGACCCTTGCCCGCCTCGGTCAGATTGAGGCTCCAGCCCGCCGTGCCTTCCACGGCAGCGACCGAACCGAGACCATCCCAGAGAACCGGCGGCAGCTCGCCGCCGAAGGCCGCCAGCAGCATCTCCGCCCCGTCGAGCTGCGGATCGTAGCCGCCGCCGTCGTAGGTGTTCTCGCCGATCGTCACCTCGCGCGGCAGCGGGTTGTAGCGCTCGTCTTCGTAGGGCTGCGTATAGGCGATCACCATCACCGGTGCTGTGGGATTGCCTGAGAGGATGTTGTTCTCCACCAGCACCTTGTCGTTGGCCATGACCATGATACCGGTGCCGCGCCTCACGCTAGCGACGATATTGCCGGCGGGCGCGAAATTCGGCGTATCGTTGGCAACGACGAGATTGTTCGCCACGATCACATTGCCCCCGCCCATCACCGGCAGGCCGGGCAGGTCGAACACCAGGATGCCGCCCGTGTTGCGCGTGGCCACATTGTGCTCGACCAGCGCGTTGCGGCTGTTCTCGATCTCGATCCCTGCGACATTTGCCTCCGCGATCGAATTGCGCACGGTGATGCCGTTCGACTGGCCCACGTAGATGCCCGCATCGCTGGCGCCAGTGACCTTCACGCCATCGACCAGCACGCCGGTGCTTTCGACCGGATATATGCCGTAAGCGCCGTTTTCCTCATGCGGCCCGCGCGTCCAGGTGACGCGGATGCGATGATAGACGATATTGTCCGCGCCTTTCGACTTGATCCCGTCTCCCTTGGGATTTTCCAGCGCGAAGTCCCGCACGGTCACATTATCGCTGGTGATCAGGAATCCCTCGCCCGCACCCTGTTGCGCGGTGAAGTCGAGCACAGTCCCGTCCATGCCTGCACCGCGGACGGTGACATTGTCGACATCGAGGCTGAGCCCGTCGGTCAGTGCATAGCGGCCTGCCTCCAGCACGATCTCGTCGCCCGGCTTGGCAAAGATCAGCGCCTCCTGCAACCGCGCCTGCGCGCCCTCCCCCGGCGAGACGGTGTGCGTTTCGGCGAGCAGCGGCGATGCGCTGGCCAGCAAGGCGGCAGCGATGGTCAGTCGGATCATGAGTCTCTCCCTTGCAACCCATTGTGCCGCAAGGGTTCGGGAATGCAAGTCAGATGGAAAAGGCGCAGACCGCCGCGGCGCTGCCGGTGACCTCGACGACTTCGGGATCGTCCACCCGCCGCAACCGCTCGAGCAGTTCGGCGATGGAGACCGGCACGTCGGCCTCGCCATCCTGCGGGCGCAACCGCTCCAGCTTGGCCAGCTGGCGGGGGGACAGGCGTTCGACCATGCGGGTGGCCATGCAGTCGGCCATCGGTTCGGGCACGCCGCGAGTGGTCAGTTCGGTGACGATGCGGTCCTCGGTCCAGCTGTCGAGATTGAGGTAGAACACCAGCGCGCCGACGCCGATGGCGAGCAGGGCCAGGATGATCACCACCTTGCGCATGTCCCTAGTCCAGCGCCTTCACGATTTCCTCGACCATCTTCTTGGCATCGGACAGCAACATCATGGTCTGGTCCATGTAGAAGACATCGTTGTCGACGCCTGCATAGCCTACGCCGCCCATGCTGCGCTTGATGAAGAAGACCTGCTTGGCCTTGTCCACGTCGAACACGGGCATACCGTAGATCGGCGAGCTCTTGTCGGTCTTGGCCGCCGGGTTCACCACGTCGTTCGCGCCGATGATGAAGGCAACGTCGGCCTGCGCGAATTCGGAGTTGATATCTTCCAGCTCGAAGACATTCTCGTAAGGCACCTGCGCTTCGGCGAGCAGCACGTTCATGTGGCCTGGCATCCGGCCCGCAACGGGGTGGATGGCGTATTTCACCTCCACGCCCTTTTCCTCGAGGATGTCGGCCATTTCGCGCAGCGCGTGCTGGGCCTGTGCCACCGCCATGCCGTAGCCGGGGATGATGATGACCTTTTCCGCCTGTTCGAGCATGAAGGCCGCATCGGCCGCGCTGCCCTGCTTGTAAGGGCGCTGCTCCTTCGCCTCGCCTCCGCCTGCGCCGCTGTCGTCCGCGCCGAAGCCGCCCGCGATCACGGAAATGAAGCTGCGGTTCATCGCGCGGCACATGATGTAGCTGAGGATCGCACCCGAAGAGCCGACCAGCGCGCCGGTGATGATCATCGCCGTATTGCCGAGCGTGAAGCCCATCGCCGCCGCGGCCCAGCCCGAATAGCTGTTCAGCATCGAGACCACGACCGGCATGTCCGCCCCGCCGATGGGGATGATGAGCAGGAAGCCGATGATGAATGCGAGAACCGTCAGCGCCACGATCAGCGGCATCGTTTCGGTCGGACCCGCCATCGCAAAGAGAGCGGTGAGGACAAGGATAGCCGCAAGCGTACCGAGATTGATCACATGGCGCGCGGGCAGCAGGATCGGCGAACCGCTCATGCGGCCCGAAAGCTTGGCAAAGGCAATGACCGAGCCAGAGAAAGTGATTGCCCCGATGGCGATACCGAGACCCATCTCGATTTTGGAAACAGCGCCGATACCGCCGTCGACCAGCAGGCCGAACGCGCCCGGATTGAGATAGGCCGCCCAGCCCACCAAGACGGCGGCAAGGCCGACGAGCGAGTGGAAGGCCGCGACCAGCTCGGGCATGGCGGTCATGGCGATACGGCGAGCGATGGTGATGCCGATGACCGCGCCTAAGGCGATGGCCGCCAGAATTTCGAGACTGGAAGCCCAATCGATCGCAGTTTCGTAGCAAAAACTCAGATCGGATGGGCCAGAGACATCAGCGCAGCCAACCTTTTGCGTAGGCCGGTGAACCACCAGCGTCGTCACCACGGCGATCAGCATACCGACCATGCCAAAGCGGTTGCCCGTCCGGCTCGTCGCGGGCGAGGACAGGCCGCGCAGCGCGAGGATGAAGAACACGCCCGACACGAGATAGGCGAGCGCCACCCACGGGTTTACAGTGCTGTGCGCAGCGGCAGCTTCTGCAGCAGCTTCGGCCCTGCCGACTTCAACGCCTTGTACATATGCAGCGGCGGTTGAAAGGGAGAAGAGCATCACTTCTTCTCCTTCTTTTTATACATCGCCAGCATTCGCGCCGTCACCGCAAACCCTCCGAAGATATTCACGCTGGCAAGTACGATGCCGAGCAGCCCCAACCACTTGGCCGCAGGCACACTCGCCGCCGCCGCCGCAATCAGCGCGCCGACGATGATCACGCTGGAAATCGCATTGGTCACCGCCATCAGCGGCGTATGCAGCGCGGGCGTGACCGACCAGACCACGTAATAGCCGACGAAACACGCCAGCACGAAGATCGACAGGATCGAAATGAAGTCCATGTGCGGCCCCTCCCCGGGCTCGGATTACGTAGCCTGAAGCCTCTCGTTCACGACCTTGCCGCCCTGCGTCAGCCGCACGGCATCGCCAATCTCCTCGTCAAGCACCGGCTTTCCCGCCTCCTCGTTCCAGAAAGCCGAGAGAAAGTTATAGAGGTTGCGCGCGAACAGGGCGCTGGCATCCGCCGCCAGATGCCCGGCGGTGTTCGAATAGCCGACGATCTTCACACCGTGCCTCTCGACCGCTTGGTCAGGCGAAGAGCCCTCCACATTCCCGCCCTGCGCGACGGCAAGGTCGAAGATCACGCTGCCCGGCTTCATCGTCGCGATCTGCGTGTCGGAGATCAGCCGCGGCGCGGGTTTGCCCGGGATCAGCGCGGTGGTGATGACGATGTCCTGCTTGGCGATGTGCGAGCTTACCAGCTCGGCCTGCGCCCTCTGGTATTCCTCGCTCATCTCGGTGGCATAGCCGCCGGAACCTTCGCCCTCGATCCCTTTGACGTCCTCGACGAACACGGCCTTCGCGCCGAGCGACTGGATCTGTTCCTTGGTCGCCGAGCGCACATCGGTCGCGCTTACCTGCGCGCCGAGGCGCTTGGCCGTCGCGATCGCCTGCAGCCCTGCCACACCCACACCCATCACGAACACCTTTGCCGCCTGCACCGTGCCGGCGGCGGTCATCATCATTGGGAAGGCGCGGCCGTATTCGTTCGCCGCCGTAATCACCGCCTTGTAGCCGGCGAGGTTCGACTGGCTGGAGAGCACATCCATGCTCTGCGCCCGGGTGATGCGCGGCATGAACTCCATGCTCAGCGCTTCATAACCGGCGGCGGCATAGGCCTCGACCAGTTCGCGATTGCGGAACGGATCGAAGGTCGCGGCGACCCACGCGCCTGGCTTGGCACCTTGCAGCAAGGCGACATCGGGCGCCTGCACGCCCATTACGATATCGGCGTCTTTCACGGCATTCGCCGCGGGGACGACCTCGGCCCCGGCCTGCGCATAGTCGGCGTCGGGAATGGCGGCACCGGATCCGGCACCTTCCTCGACCGCGACGGTGGCCCCGAGGGCGATGAATTTCTTCGCCGTTTCGGGGGTCAGCGCGACCCGGTTTTCGCCGGGCGCACGCTCTTTCAGCACCGCTATGCGCATCAAGCGCCGCTTACTCGGCGATCATGATGACGACGAGCAGCGCGATCACCGCGATCAGCGGAACCGACCATTTGAGGTTGGCGATGAACGAGGAATAGGTGCTGTTGTGTGCCTTGTGGTCGTTGGCGGATTCCATGGCGGTACCCCTAATCTGGAATTTTGACTGGCGGCCGGTCTATCGCGACCGTGCGGCCTGCTCAAGCCCTTCGTCGCGGACCCCACGGGATAACAGGCTTAATCGGGTCTTTACCCAAGCCGGCTATAGCGCGATGATATCGGCCGGACATTGGCCACCAATCAAGGGAGTGCCACAGGCGCATGGCGAGCGAGACAACACGTCTGCTGATGCTGATCGATGACGAACCGGCGCAGAGCCGCCTCGTCACGGCGCTTGCCGCGCGCGAAGGGTGGCGAACGCTGGTCGTGGGATCGAGCGAGGAGGCACTCGAGGCGCTGGGGACGGAAGAGGGCGCGGATGTGTGCGCTGTCCTGCTGGACCAGTGGGTGCCCGGCGATGCCGCCTGCGAACTGATCCGCGACATCCGTGCTGCCCGGCCCGACGTGCCGCTGCTGATGCTCACGGCGAGCACCTCGCCCCTGCTGGCGGTCGAGGCGATGCGCGCGGGCGCGACCGATTACCTCATCAAGCCGGTCGGGCCAGATCGCCTGATGGCCGCCCTGCGCAGCGCGACCCGCGATGAAGGGCCGCGCGACGAATTGCAGCCGATGACCGAGAAGCTGCCCGCCGAGCTCGATTTCGACGCCATGGTCGGCACCGCCGCCCCGTTCCGCACCGCTTTGGCTAAGGCGGCCACGGCGGCGCGCGGGCATGGCAACGTGCTGGTCGAAGGCGACAGCGGTACCGGCAAGGAAATGCTGATGCGCGCGATGCATGCCGCATCCACCCGCGCCAAGGCGGTAATGAAGCTGGTCGGTTGCGGCTCCATGCCCGCCACCTCGCTGGAATCGTTCATCTTCGGGCACGAGAAGGGCGCGTTTGCGGGGGCCTTCGATCGCCAGACCGGCCTGCTCGAGCATTGCGACGGCGGCACGTTGATCCTCGACGATATCGACCGGATGGACCTGCCGCAGCAGGACCGCCTCGCCGATGTCCTCGAAAGCGGTATCGTGCGCCCCACCGGCGCAGCGCACGGCTTCAAGATCGACGTCCGTGTGTTCGCGTCGAGCGACGTGCCGCTCGAAGAGCTGGCGGCATCGGGCGCGTTCTCGCAGCGGCTTTACGACGCGCTGGGCACCACGCGCATCCATCTTCCTGCCCTGCGCGAGCGGATGGGAGACATCCCCGCCCTCACCCGCCATTTCCTCGCCAAGATCGGCCAGCAGCCGGGCTTCAGCCACCACTCGATCGCCGACAGTGGGCTGACCCTGCTCGAAGCCTATGACTGGCCCGGCAACGTCCGCCAGCTGCAATCCGTGCTCTACCGCGCCTGCGTACACGAACAGCGCGAGGCGCTGACCGCGCACAGCTTCCCGCAGCTAGCCGAACTGCTCGGCGACAATCCCGACCGCGGCGAGAGCCGGGCGCGCGGGCTGGGCGTGCTGCTTTACGAGGAGGACGGCAATCTTCGCCCCCTCGAAGAGATCGAGGCCGACATCATCCGCCTCGCCATCGGCCACTACCGCGGGCGGATGACCGAAGTCGCCCGCCGCCTCGGCATCGGCCGCTCGACCCTCTACCGCAAGCTAAGCGAACTCGGCATTGACAACGCGGCATGACGGGCGGCCCAAAGAAACCCATCGACGATCCCAAGGTGGTCGGCATCCTTTTGGCGGCAGGTGCCGTCTGGGCGGGGACCATGGCGTTTACATTGGCCAATCCGGACAGGCGCCGGAAATTTTTCGAGGACGCAGCGAAGCAAAGGGCAGAAAACGCCGTAGAAGACGCTCGATGGCGAGAGCAGCGCAGGGCCGAAGAATTGGCGAAAGAGGCGGAGCTTGCCAAACGGAAAGCGGAAGAGAAGCGCCGCTACGACGCCGAGTTTGTCGATCTGACGCTGCCTGTTGCCCAGCCCTACCCCGACGCGCCGGAAGTGGAGACGGGAAGCTTTTGGGGCGGAGGCTGCAGCTTCAAGAACTCCAGCATGATCGCAAACGCATCGATATACGCGATATACCGTCATTGGGATGGAAGAGGAATGTTCGAGGCTCGCTTCGGGAAGGAAGTCGTCAGGGGGGCATTCGAACCAGAGGGATTCGACTGCGAGGGTGACTACATGTTTACGATGTCGCCGGGGCGCGAATACGAGGGTGACGCCAGCTGTAGCTTCACCAAGGAGCAAGTGGAGATCATCCTCAGATTGCTCGGCGGCGAAGGCGGCCCGCAAGAGATGACGTTCTACCGCATCAAACGTTGATGGCCACTCGAGGCGCGCTTGCAAGCTATCCGCGCTCGGAATCGACAACACTTCTCCATCTGCTAGGAATGGGGTCGAACCCAACGGGACTAATTCAGATGAACCAGGGACATTGCTGAGGCGGAAGCTCTGCTCATGCCGTTGCAAAGCAGCCGGATCAAATCTGAATTTCCCGAGGTAATTTCATGAAAAAACTGAACGACACGCTCTGCGTGGTAACCGGCGGTGCGCGAGGCATTGGCAAGGCGGTGTGCGAAGCTTTCCTGGCCGAAGGCGCGCGAGTCGTGCTCACCGATATCGACGAAGCGGAGGGTAGGAAAGCCGCCGATGATCTCGGCTGCACCTTCCACCGGCTCGATGTGGCGAGCGAGGCGGAGTGGGATGCGCTTGCCCAGGCCTTCCCCGCCATCGACGTCCTCGTCAACAACGCCGGGATCACCGGCTTCGAGGACGGCCCCGCCGCGCACGATCCCGAGCACGCAACGCTCGCCGAGTGGCACCGAGTCCACGCGGTCAACACCGACGGCTGCTTTCTCGGCTGCCGCTATGCCCTGCGCGCCATGCGGACGAAGGGCGCGGGCTCGATCATCAATATGTCCTCGCGCTCCGGTCTTGTCGGCATTCCCGGCGCGGCGGCCTATGCCGCGAGCAAGGCGGCGATCCGCAACCACACCAAATCGGTCGCACTCTATGCCGCGCAGCAGGGCCTCGCGATCCGCTGCAACTCCGTCCACCCCGCCGCGATCCTCACCGACATCTGGGAGCCGATGCTGGGCGGCGGGCCGGACCGCGACGCGAAGATGGCCGCACTGGTCGCCGACACGCCGCTTAAGCGCTTCGGCACGGTCGCGGAGGTCGCCGCACTCTGCGTCTACCTCGCCAGCGCCGAGAGCGGCTACATGACCGGCGCCGAACTCACACTCGACGACGGGCTGCTGGCAGGCAGCGCCGCCTCGCCCGGCTAATCCGGCAGGTCCCCAAAGTCGGTCAGCGCTGCATCGCGCAGGCCGCGCCATACGTTTCGCGCCTGCACCGTCTCCGGCACGTCGTGGACGCGGTGTAGCTGGACGCCGGCGTCCATGCCCTTCACTGCCAGCGTCACGCTCCCGCCGAGACGCGCATTCGCCTCCGCTTCATTGGACAATGCACCGATCATCCGCTTGCGGCTTGCGCCGAGCAGCAGCGGGTGGCCGAGCGCATGAAACAGCGGCAGCGCGTTGATCAGCGCAAGGTTCTCGGCGAGCGACTTGCCGAAGCCGATGCCGGGGTCGAGCAGGATGTTGCGCGCCTCGATCCCCGCCTCAAGCGCCGCATCGCGGCGGGCGCGCAGCGTGTCGAACACGTCGAACACGACATTGGCATAATCCCCGCCTTCATGCAGGTCCTCGCCGCTGCCGGGCGCGTGCATCAGCACCACCGGCACCCCGGCGCGTGCGACAACCTCGGCTGCGCGCGAATCGTGGGTCAGGCCGCTGACGTCGTTCACCAACGCTGCGCCCGCCTCGATCGCTGCCTCCATCACCGCCGCCTTGCGCGTGTCCACGCTGACCGCCGCGCCCATCGCCGCGCAGGCCTCGATCGCCGGGACGACGCGCGCGATCTCGTCGCCCTCCCACACGGGCTTGGCACCGGGCCGCGTGCTTTCCCCGCCCACATCGATGATGCTGGCCCCTGCCTCCACCATTGCGGCAGCATGTTCGCGCGCGGCATCGGCGCTGTCGAACGAACCACCATCGCTGAAGCTGTCGGGCGTGACGTTGAGAATGCCCGTCACCTGCGGCTGGTCGAGCCGGATCGTGCGCGCGCCCAGCTCCAGCGCCGGATGCGCGAGCGTGAGGTTGGTCCACTGCGCCTCCGCATCGCCCGCCACATCGTCTGGCAGCTGCCCCAATACCTGCGCCATCGTGTCAGGCGCGGCGAGCCAGCGATCGACCACCTCGCCCCCCTGCTCCTTGGCTTGTCGCAGGATCACCGCAAAGCGGCTGGCATAGACCATCCCGCCTGCCAGCCGGATGGCATTGCCATGCTCGGCCTGCGGACCGGGGACGAAGCCGAAGGGGCGGATGTAGGCGTGTTGGATCATTGTTGGGAACCCTCGGGGCAAGCACCGCGACATGGACCGCATGTTACACGGTCCAGGGCGAGAAAACGGATTGGCGAGTTTGGAGACGTCATCGGCTTGTGACTACCTCGCGAATGGGTTGTAGGAAAGCTGCGTAGGCATCACCAAGATCTACAAAAAAGGCCCCGGCGCAAACCGGGGCCTTTTTCTTATCCGTAAGGGCTGATCGATCAGAAACCGAGCTGGTCGCCCGAAATCCGTACGCCGGCGTAGAAGAACCGGCCGAGTGCGCTGACCGGGTAGAAGGTCAAGCCGACATCGGGTTCCTGGTCGAAGATGTTGTTCACCCCGACATAAAAGCTCATGTCGTCGTCCGTCGTCCAGCGCAGCTGCATGTCGTGGACGAATTTCGCATCGATCTTCAGATATTCCGGCGCAACGATATCGGGGTCGGCTTCGATATCCGCACGTGCGAAGCGAAGCGTTTCGTCCCAGTAATTGATGCCGTAATTCAGGTTGAAGTTGTCGAGCGTCCAGTTGAAGTCGAAGTTGACCTGCCATTCCGGCGCGCCGCGGACGCCTGCTTCCTCAACAATGTCCGCGCCGGGGGTGCCCTGCGTCTTAAGCTCGATCAGATGGTTGCCGATCACGCTGAAGTTGAACGTCCCCAAATTGTCGGTCGGCTGGCGGTAGCGTACCGAGAAGTCGACGCCCTTGGTGGAGAAAGCCGCGACGTTCTGCGGGCGCAGGGTGAAGTCCCGGACCACGCCTGCATCGTTGGGGTCGAATCCGGCGCCGACCGGGGTGCGGTCGATATTGTCGCAGAATTCGTTGTCCAGCGTATCGGCATCGACGCAGAGTTCGAGCAGAGTGTTGGCTGTCGGGGTGGAAATCGCATCCTCGATTTCCACGTCGTAATAGTCGACCGACATGACCAGGCCCGGAATGAAGCTGGGCTGGAAGATGGCACCGACGGTGATGGTCTTGGCAGTTTCCTCGCTCAGATCGACGTTGCCGGTGCTGAGGCCGGGCAGGCTGGTGCCGGCACTGCCGGTAAAGCCTGCGATCTGGGCCGGAGTCAGGCCGAGATTGGTAAGAAGCGCGGTACAGTTCGCTTCGCGCGTTGCACTGCCGTTGTCGATATTGTCGAAGGCACACGGATCGTCGATGAATGCGAACGTCTGGTTGGACGGAGCAAACAGCTCACCGATGTTCGGTGCGCGAACCGCCTGGGCGTACGTGCCGCGGATCCGGAAATCGGGAACCGGAGCATAGACCAGGCCGCCCTGATAGGTGAAGGTGGTCCCGACAGTCGAATATTCCGAAACACGGGCAGCGCCGTTCGCGGTAAGATCGTAGAAGCCCGGACGATCCTGAACGATCGGCACGCGAACTTCCACGAAGCCTTCATAGACGTCGAAGGACCCCGTTTCCGGGAACAGCGCGTTGCCGAAGGTCAGGCCGGTCGTGTTGACCGGATCCGGAATGCTTTCGCTGATTTCCTTGCGATATTCACCGCCGAGCGCGAAGCCGATCGGATCGCCCCACAGCGCGAAGCCGTCACCGAAATCGCCACTGAATGCCGCCGTGGCGACATGCTGCTTGACCGTGCTGGTATCGACCGCGGTCGTGTTGATGAAGGCCAGCGACGCCGGGTCCTGAGCGTTCGAGAAGATGTTGAACGGTACGCAGCCGCTGTTCGCGCCGGGCGTAAACGACAACTGGTCGAAATCGTCGAAGAAGAATGCGCCGGTAACGTTCTGGTTCGAGCTGGTCGCATCGCCGGTGAGGTTCGAGCGGCAGACGATGTTGCCGTTGGGCGTGCCGGTCAGGAACTCGCCCTCGTCCACTGCGTCGAGCGCGGCATAGAACCGGTCGTTGAAGCGGGTGTTCGTCTGGCGGACCGTGGCATCCGACTGGCCATAGACATAGGAGGCATCGAACCGGATCGTGTCGGTGACGTCGGCTTCGATTCCGGCGACACCGCGATAAGTTTCGCGGCGGTTGGTTTCGCCACGGCGGCCGAGATCCAGGTTGTCGCGACCAGTGACAAGAACGATGCCGAAACCGTCAAAGACGTTCACTGCAGGATCGTTGATGTTATCCGGGATGAAGGGGTTGTCGGTGGGCACGCCGATGAAAAAATCGAAAGTCGGCTGGCCGAAGGATTCCGAATCGACCCGAGCATATTTGCCTTCCGCGAAGAAGCGGATGCTGTCGGTCAGCTCGTAGCTGAAAAGCAGATTGCCGATGTACCGATCGATCTTCGGCAGGATTTCCCCGCTGTAGGTCGACACGGGAGTGCCCGAACCACCGCTTTCGAAGAAGTCGCCCAGGAAGGTGCCGGGAATGTAGGGGCGACCATCGCCGAGAAAATCGGGCAGGAAGTCACCATCCACGTCGATCGCACCGATCGGGCTGGAATCCAGATAATTCACGTCCGATGCCAGGATCAGGTCCGGTACGTTCGGATCGTCACCCGCAGCCTGGTCGTCGAGATTGTCGTAGAACGAGCGGAAGCTGGGTCCGAATTCGCGGCGGTCCGACAGCAGCAGATTGTCGTCGTGCCCGTATTCGAAGTTCGCGGCGATGTTGCCGCGCCCACCGGCGAAGTTCGTACCGACGGTTGCCGAGATGAAGCCGGTGTAGCCATCGCCTTCCTCGCTGATGCCGCTCTGCGCGCGAACCGTATAGCCTTCGAAATCGCGCTTGGTGACGAAGTTCACCACGCCCGTAACAGCGTCGGCACCGTAGATGGCGGAGGCACCACCGGTGACGATATCGACGCGCTCGATCAGGTCGATCGGGATCGTGTTGGTATCGACCGAGGACGAACCCGGCACGGAAGCGACATGGCGCCGGCCGTCGATCAGCAACAGAGTGCGCTGCGTACCGAGGTTGCGCAGGTCGAGGAGGTTGAGGCCGACCCCGCCGATACCGGCATTGGCACCCGAACCATCGTTCGATGTATAGGAACCGGTAAGGGCCGGTGCTTCCGTGAGGAAGTCGGTCAGGTTGGTGACACCGCTGTTCTGGATGGCCGTATCGTCGATAGCGACGACCGGGTTTGCAAAATCGTATTCGTTGGTGCGGATGCGCGTGCCTGAAACGACAATGGCGTTCTGCTCGACCGCTCCGGCAACATCGTCGCAATCGCCGTCGGCATCTTCGTCGATGCAGGTTTCGTCTTCCGCAGCTTCCTGTGCCTGAACGCTCATCGGTGCGACCAGCGCCAGAACGGCTGCGCTTGCCAGCATCGAGCGCTTGCCCATGGCAATCGATGTAAACTTCATATGTCACCCTCGGTTTTATTATTCGGACAGTTCGAATGAGGGCGCTAACAGCCAAAACGCGTGTGCGAGGCAAGGACGTTGGTCGAAAAACCTCCCTTGCGCGATTTTGCACCTGTGAGTGCGACTTTTCCGCCACACAAGCGGACCGGCTAATCTTCCAAGGCCAGCAGATACAGCTGCCGCGCGGCGTCGATGGGCTTCACTTCGCCGCCGTACTCGTAGTGCCAGAAGGTCCAGCCGTTGCAGCTGGGCGCGCCCTGTAGCTCCTTGCCGAGGCCGTGGATGCTGCCGGTCTGCTTGCCACATGACAGCGATCCGTCTGCGCGTACCGTCGCGACCCAGCGGCGCTTCTTGTCGAACAGCTCGGTTCCCGGCTTCAGATAGCCGTTTTCCACCAGCGCGCCGAAGGCCACCTTGGGGGCGCTGCGGCCGGCCTGCATGGTGGTGAGCGCGCTTTCGTCGAGCGGGAGTTCCTTTTCGATCCGCTTCCGCGCCGCCTCGCGATAGACGCCCTCGCGCTCGCAGCCGATCCACTGGCGGCCGAGCCGCTTGGCGACCGCGCCGGTGGTGCCTGTGCCGAAGAAGGGATCGAGCACCACGTCGCCCTTCTCGGTGGTGGCGAGCAGCACGCGGTAGAGCAGGCTTTCGGGCTTCTGCGTCGGGTGGACCTTGTGCCCGCCCTCCTTCAGCCGCTCCGCCCCGTTGCAGATCGGCAGGACCCAGTCGCTACGCATCTGGAGCTCGTCGTTTAGCGTCTTCATCGCGCGGTAGTTGAACTGGTACTTCGCCTTCTCGCCCTGGCTGCACCACAGCAGCGTCTCATGCGCATTGGTGAAGCGGGTGCCGCGAAAATTGGGCATCGGGTTGGACTTGCGCCAGACGATGTCGTTCAGGATCCAGAAGCCGAGGTCCTGCAGGATCGCACCGACGCGGTAGATGTTGTGATAGCTGCCGATCACCCACAGCCCGCCGTCGGGCTTGAGGATGCGCTTGGCCTCGATCAGCCACGCGCGCGTGAAATCGTCATAGGCCTTGAAGGTATCGAACTTGTCCCAGTCGTCGGTGACGGCATCGACATGGCTGCCGTCGGGCCGGTTGAGATCGCCGCCGAGCTGGAGGTTGTAGGGCGGATCGGCAAAGACGAGGTCGATGCTGGCGCTCGGGATGGAGCGCATGGCTTCCACGCAATCGCCGTCGAGAATGCGGCCCAGCGGTAGCAAGCCCGGCTGCTCAAGCGGCAGCTCGACCGCCTTCTCGACGCGCTGCGCGCGCGTTTTCGTGGTCTCGATGACCCCCATCTGTCCGTCCCCTTGGCGTTAGTTATCCACTGGGTGAGTCCAAACGAGTCCGCCGTCAAGCAGCTTGTGGGTTGCCTATCGCGCGCGATGCTGCGGAGATGAGGGAGAACGAAAGGAGTTCCCCACAAGATGTTGAGTCTGCGTGGATTCTGACGACTCGATATGTGGGGGTGTGACCGGGAAGACTCGACTCGCCGTGAAATCCTGCAATGATGGCGCTTCCAGACAGCCCGGGTCGCCTCAACCGGGAGGATCTCGTGACATTAAAGGTTATCGGAGCAGGCGTCGGGCGAACAGCGACCTTCACCATGAAATTCGCACTGGAGCATCTTGGCTTCGGCCCGTGCTTCCACATGGCGGAACTGTTCGCAGATGCGCGGCGGCAGGTTCCGCTGTGGCTAGACGCGGTTGCGGGCAGGCCGGATTGGGACGAAATCTTCCGGGGATTTCAC
The DNA here is from genome assembly GCA_947499095.1 of uncultured Erythrobacter sp. GTDB lineage: Bacteria > Pseudomonadota > Alphaproteobacteria > Sphingomonadales > Sphingomonadaceae > Qipengyuania. The sequence goes on along the minus strand of CANMMR010000002.1, from coordinate 13,064 downwards.
TCGACCGTCGATTATCCGTCGGCCTCATACTGGCACGAACTTGCCGCATATTACCCACACGCGAAAGTGCTGCTGACGGTCCGTGATGCGGACAGCTGGTTCGAATCCATCAGCGAGACGATCTTCTCGGACGACATGCAGGCCCATCTGGTCGGCACCCCGACCGGAGACATGATGAAGGGCGCGATCTTCGACCATTTCCATGGCGGCGACATACGCGACCGGGCATTCATGACCCGATGGTTCGAGGATCGCAACGCCGTCATCATCGATGCGATGCCGGAAGAGCGGCTACTGGTGTTCCGTCCCAAGCAGGGATGGGAGCCGCTGTGCCAGTTCTTGAACGTGCCGGTGCCGCCGGAACGTTTCCCGCGCGTCAACAGCCGCGACGAGATAACGGCTGCGAACGAACAGGAGGGCGGAATGGCGAAGGATGAAGATGCAGCCGAGAGCTTCGGCAGGTCGTATATCGAGGCGCTGCGCGCCAAGGCTTTCGCCGACTGACTGACGACGGAAATTACGCGGGTGCAAGCCCCGGATCGACGCCGGTCAGCTCGACCGACTTCGCCCACACCCGCGCGGCGAGCAGCGGGTCGCGGGCGGTCTTGGTCGCATAGGCCTTTCCGGACGTAGCCCCGCTCATTTCTCGCAGGCCCCAGCTTCCATAGTACTCGCCGCCCTCGGCCTCCGGATCGGTCGCGGCCTGCAAGGCGGGCACGGCCCCGTTTTCGGCTGTGTTGAGGAAGAAGCCGACAGTGGGGCCGAAGACCTTGCCGAACACGCCGAGGTGGCGGGTAATTTCTGTCTGGGCGACGCCGGGATGGCAGGCGATAGACGTGACGGGAGAGTTCGCGGCACGTAGGCGACGGTCGAGTTCGAAAGCGAACAGCAGGTTCGCGAGCTTGCTCTGCCCGTAGAACTTCGTGCGTGAATAGCCTTGCGAGGCGTCGAGATTGTCGAAGTCGATCTTCGCACCCTTGTGCGCGATCGACGCCTGGCTGACCACGCGCGCACCGCCATTGTCGGCCAGTTTGTCGAGCAGCAGGCCAGTGAGCGCGAAATGGCCCAAATGGTTGACGGCGAACTGCTGTTCCGCCCCGCCGATCGCATGGCCCAGCGGCGGGATCATGATCCCGGCATTGTTGATCAGCAGGTCGATCTTCGGCTCTTTCTTCGCCAGATTGGCCGCCTCGCGGATCGAAGCCATGTTCGACAGGTCGAGCGGGAGGAAATCGAGATCGGCCTGTTCCGGCCCGCTGGCGATCTCCTTGATCGCGGCAGTCGCCTTGTCGGCGTCGCGGCAGGCGAGGATCACGCGGGCACCCTTGCGCGCCAGCCCGCGAGCGATCTCCAGCCCGATGCCGGTATTAGCGCCGGTGACGATGGCGGTCTTGCCGCGCTGGTCGGGTACGTCGGAATAGGCAAAGCTCACGCGAACATCTCCATCTGCGATACCGGCGCGAAGCTGCGGCGGTGCAGCGGCGTCGGTCCGTATGTTCGCAATGCTTCGAGATGCTCGGCCGTTCCGTAACCCATGTTCCGCTCCCACCCATAATGGGGATGCGCCGTGGCCGCATCTCGCATGATCCGGTCGCGATGCTCCTTGGCAATGATGGAGGCAGCGGAAATGCAGGCCTCCTTGCCGTCGCCACCCACGATCGCGCGCGCCTGCGCCCAGCGCCACTCCTCGCGCCGACCGTGCGGGGTCATGTTGCCGTCGATCAGTACTTCGGCAGGCTCCAGCTGCAGCGCCTCGACCAGCCGCGCCGTCGCCAGCGTCATCGCCAGCATCGTGGCCTGGAAGATGTTGAGCCGGTCGATTTCCTCCGGTTCGATGACCGCGACCCCCCAGGCGCAGCGTTTGCGGATGTCCGGCTCCAGCTCCGCGCGGCGCTTCGCGGAAAGCTTCTTGGAATCGTCCAGCCCCTGCGGCGGTTCGCAGCACAGCACGCAGGCAGCCGCGACCACCGGCCCTGCGAGTGGGCCGCGCCCGGCCTCGTCCACGCCGACGATCAACGGCGCGGCACCAAGTCCGCCTTCGGGTGTTGCACAATACTGAGACACGGGAGCCTTACTTAATGACGAAGCAGCCTTCGATCCTTTTCGCCACCCTATCGCCCCTCGCCCTGCTCGCAAGCTGCGGCAACGCATATTCCACCGATGGGGGAGAGACCGCATCCACGCCCTCGCCCACCGTGGACGGTGAATTCGATGGCGACTTCGCGACAACAGCACATGGCGAATTCGACGAACCCTGGGCTTCCGCCTTCATTCCCGGCACGCCGATGCTGTTCATCACCGAAAAGCCCGGAACTGCGAAGGTTTACAACACCGATGAGGACCGCGTGATCACCGTGAGCGGTTTGCCGCAAGTCGATTACGGCGGCCAAGGTGGCTTGGGCGATGTTGCTTTCCTGCCCTCCGAAAGCGCCTCCGCCGTCGGCACGCGCACCATCTATCTCAGCTGGGCGGAAGCCGGCGAAGACGACACGCGCGGGGCCGTTGTCGGGCGCGGTCAGCTGAATTGCGCCAGTGCGACTGCCTGCTCGGTCAGCAATCTCGATGTCATCTGGCGGCAGTCTCCCAAGGTTACGGGCCGCGGCCATTATTCGCACCGCATCGTCTTGAGCCCGGACGAGCAGTACATGTTCGTCTCGAGCGGCGAACGCCAGAAGCAGGATCCCGCGCAGAATACCGAGAACACGCTCGGTACCATCGTGCGCCTCAATCTCGATGGCAGCGCGGCAGCCGGCAATCCCTTCGCCGACCGGGGCAGCCCGACCGACCAGATCTGGACCTACGGCAATCGCAACATCCTGAGCATGGACTTCGACAGCGCGGGTCGCTTGTGGGAAATCGAGCACGGTCCCGCCGGTGGCGATGAACTCAACCTCGTCCAGCGCGGGGCGAATTACGGCTGGCCGGTGCGTTCCAACGGCGAAAATTACGATGGCTCCAACATTCCGGACCACACGGCGGACGACGGCTTCACCAAGCCGGTCATCAGCTGGTCGCCCGTGATCGCGCCGGGGAACATGGTGTTCTATGACGGCGATCTGTTCGAAGGCATGGATGGCGATCTGATCGTCGCCGGCTTGAAAACGCAGGCACTCATCCGGATCGCCTTCGACGGCGAGGAGGCGCGCGAAGTCGCCCGCTACGACATGGGCAATCGCATCCGCCAGGTCGTCTACGGCCCCGATGGCGCTTTGTGGGTGCTGGAGGACGGCGAAGGTGGCCGGTTGCTGGAGCTGCGCCCGTCCTGATCGTCGGCGGCGTGACTTCTAAGGTCCTAAGCCAAACTTGATCGACTTAGACGCATGGCGCGCCTAAGCGCCCCGCTCCATGGCGACACTCGTCCCCCTGTCCGCGATCGACCCGGCACTGGTCGAAGACCTGCTCGACGCTGCGTTCGGCGAAGGCCGCCACGCGCGGACCGCCTATCGCATCCGCGAAGGGGTCGAGTGGCTCGACGGCCTGAGCTTCGCCGCGCTCGATGACGAGGACTACCTTGCCGGCACGATCCAACTGTGGCCGGTCGCGCTCACGGACCCGCAGGGCCGCCCGCATCCGATGATCATGGTCGGCCCTGTCGCAGTCATGCCAGGGCGGCAGGGCGAAGGTTTCGGCAAGGCCTTGATGGCCGCGAGCCTCGGTGCGATCGACGCGGGCTTCGACGACGGCGCGGCTCCGCTGCCGCAGGTGATGATCGGCGATCCCGATTATTACGACCGCTGGGGCTTCGTGGCGGATCACACCGGCGGCTGGCATTGCCCCGGCCCGTTCGAGAAGCACCGCTTGCTGGCACGAACGGGCAATCCGGCGATCCTCCCGCCGGAGGGGATGCTGGGGCCGTGGGGTGACTAGTTTTTTTCGAGCGTGAAGCGCATCCGCGCTTCCCTTCCGGCTGTGCCGTCCCACGCCCCGAACCGGCCACCCAAACAGTATAGTGCCGTGGGTGGCCGGGTGGGGGCGTGGGACGGCACAGCAAGGTCGGGACGGATGTCCTGACCGCACGCAACCAAAACCTGCATTGAGTCCCGCCCCGCCTTCTGCCACCACACTTCCAATGCCCTACACCCCGCCCCCTGAACTCGCCGGAATGTCGCTCCCCGAAATCGCGCAGGCGGTCGCGGATCGTAAGCTGCCGCCGGTCGAGCAATGGTCGCCCGACAATGTCGACGACAGCCACATGCGCATCGCGGCGGACGGCACGTGGTATCACGAGGGCTCGCCGATCCGGCGCCCGGGCATGGTCCGCGCCTTTTCCGGCCTGTTGAACCGCGAGGGTGACGGCAGCTACTGGCTGGTCGTGCCCTACCAAAAACTGTCGATCGAGGTGGAGGATGCCTGCTTCATCGCGACCGACGTCTCGCGCAAGGATGGCGACCTCGTGTTCCGTACAAATACCGACGATGTGGTCGTCGCCGGGGCCGACAACCCGATCCGCGCGGCGGGCGACCCGGAGAAGCCTGCGCTCTACGTCCACGTCCGGCGCGGTTGCGAGGCACGGCTCAACCGCTCGACCTATGAGCAGCTGGCGCAGATTGCACTCGACGAAGGTGGCGACTTCACCGTGACGAGCGGAAGCGAAACCTTCTCTCTCCTGCCTGAATGAGCGCCATCTTCGATCGTCTGGTGCACCTGTTCGAGCAGGGGCATTCGCAAGATGTCGGCCCGCTGATGTCGGATGCGCGCTTCGCCGATCTGGACCGCACCGCCGATGCTGCCGTGCTGATTGCCGTGACCGAGCGCGAGAACCCCACCGTCCTGCTGACCCAGCGACCTCGTACCATGCGCGACCATCCCGGCCAAGTCGCCTTCCCCGGCGGCAAGCTGGACGAGGGCGAGGATGCGGTCGAGGCCGCCTTGCGCGAGGCGTGGGAGGAACTGGCCATCCCGCGCGAGCATGTCCGGCTGATCGGTACGACTGATCGCTACCAGACCGGCACGGGGTTCGACATCACGCCTGTGCTGGCGACGGTGCCGCACGATTTGCCCATCCGCCCCGACCCGCGCGAGGTCGAAAGCTGGTTCGAATGCCCGCTCGACAAGCTGATGGATGCGTCGCAATGGGACCGTAACGAAGTGTTCTGGAAAGGCGCGATGCGCGAATATCTCGAGATGGATCACGCGGGCTATCGCATCTGGGGCGTGACCGCGGCAATCTGCTGGAACCTGTCCCGGCGGATCGCGTGGCTGGAAGACAGCCATGGCTGATCATCTTCCCGATGCCGACTGGACGAAACGCGACGACCTCGCGCAACTGGTCGCAGCGCTGGGTACCGACAGCATGCGCTGGGTCGGCGGCTGCGTGCGCGACACCATGCTGGGCATCGAACCGCACGATATCGACTGCGCCACCACGCATCGCCCGGGCACGGTGATCGACAAGTGCCGCGCGGCGGGCATCCGCACGGTGCCGACCGGCATCGACCATGGCACCATCACCGCGATCCTCGACGGCGGACCGGTCGAGGTGACCACATTGCGCCGCGATGTATCCACCGATGGCCGCCGCGCGACCGTCGCCTTTGCCGATGACTGGCGTGAAGATGCCGCGAGGCGCGATTTCACCATCAATGCGCTCTACGCTCACCCCAAAACGCTGGAACTGGACGATTATTTCGGCGGTCTGGCCGATCTTTCGGCGCGGCGCGTCCGCTTCATCGGCGATGCGCGCGAACGCATTCGCGAGGACCATTTGCGGATCCTGCGCTATTTCCGCTTCCAGGCGCGCTTCGGGGATACGCTGGACGAGGAAGCAGTGACGGCTTGCGAGGAGTTGGCTGCGACGCTGAAGGGCCTCAGCCGCGAGCGGGTGGCGATGGAACTGTTCGCCATCCTCTCGCTTCCCGATCCGGTCGCGACGGTGCAACTGATGGAGAAGCTGGGCGTGCTCGGCGTCGTGTTGCCGGAAGCGCGCCGCAACGAAATCGTCTGCCTGATCGCGCTGGTCGCGAGCGAGGCTGCGCAGGGTCACCCTCCGGAGGGCATCAGAAGGCTTGCAGCATTGATCCCGCCGATCCCGACCATCGTGGAGGCGGTCGCAGCCCGACTCCGCCTCTCGAAAGCACAACGCGCCCGGCTGGTCTGTGCAGCCGAACGCAAACCCGCCGACGTCGATGCGCCGAGAGCACTGGCTTATCGCGAAGGTGCGGACTGCGCGATCGATCGCCTGCTCCTTTCTGGAGCAGGTACCGAGGCGTTGGCGGGCTGGGAGATACCCGAATTACCGCTCAAGGGCGGCGAGATCGTCGCGCGGGGTGTCGGCGCAGGACCGGAAGTCGCTCGCATCCTGAGAGCCGTCGAAACCCGCTGGATTGGCGAGGAATTTCCCGAGCGCGACCGCGTGGAGGAGCTGCTTTCCGAAGAACTGGTACGGCGCGAAAAGCCTTCAGCCTAGCTTAAGCTGCACTGCACCATAAAGGGCTTGCATTTGCCACTTTTGGCCGAATGTGCCATAAGGCAGTCGTGTCCCGGAGGGGCTCGGCGGGTTGTGCAACTGCGAAAGGTTGCTCGCCCTTTTCCATTTTAAGCGGCTTCGATGCGCGTCGGCGCGTGGCGGAACCGCAAGTTTCGAAAACCAAGTCTTGGAGTTGATTATATGAAATTCGCGAAGCTGGCCGTTGCCGCCGTCGCTCTTGCCGCCACCCCTGCCCTCGCCAACGAGCAGGTCGTTGCCGGTGCCACCGTCTATGGCCCGCAGGGCGGCGAAGTCGGCACCATCGTGACCGTAGAGAACGGCCAGGCCGTGCTCGACACCGGCAAGCACAAGGTTCCGCTCGCCGTGAACATGTATGGCGAAGGCGACACCGGCCCGACGATCACGGTCACCAAGGCCCAGGTCGACGGGATGGTCGACGCGCAGCTTGCCGAAGCCGCTGCCAAGCGAGATGCCGCGCTGATGGTTGGCGCCGAAGCCATGGCCGCGGATCACGCGCCGCTCGGCACCGTGGTCGAAGTCGATGGCGACAATGTCGTGATCGCCCGCGGCGGCGACGAAGCCAATAAGGTCACGCTGCTGCGCTCGCATTTCGATGCGACCGACCACGGCTTGATGGCCCGCCTGACGAACGCGCAGATCGATGCCGCCATGTCGCAGGCCGCTGCGTCTGCCGAGGGCGACACTACCGGCGAGTAACGCCGAATACCGACCCTTTCGGGATCGAGAAACAGAACCGGAAGCGCGGGGGCGCTTCCGGTTTTTTTAGTTCGAGGCTGATTTGCGTGCGGAAAGCGTTAGGGCCCCTACCCTTAATGATAAACAACTCCAATTTTGCGAAGTCGCAGTTCCGCAACCTGACCTGCTTCATCGATGGACCAATACACACGCCACGAAAGGCCATCGGGCTCAGATGCGCCGAAGCTCGCCTCATAACCCTTTAGTTCGTCGAATTCATCGTCTGGGTCGTCATTGACTGAAATGTCATAGAGCGCCGCCATCGGAAGTTCAGCGAGGCTGGTAATGGCATTTTCGCATTCGCGTTTTCTGTCGCTCGCGAATGGCCTCAAGGTGCAGGAGATTGCAAATGGAACGTGCTCTTCGCTGCGAGCTAGACGGATTGCACCGATTAGCTGCCTGTAGCCTTTGGTAAGGGCAGCGAGGGAATAAGGCTCCACGACGAGGTAGCCTTCCGCCGTTCGGCAGTTCGCGAGTGAGACGTCGCCCTCTACGGGCAGGGCTACGGTTACATTGCGTTCAATAGATGAGATAGCCAATTGTCGACCATCTTCATCTTCGCCAAGAAACTGTTCAAGAGTCTCACGTGGGCGTGGATTTAACTCGACCTCGAATTTCCAGCGCGTGCAAAATCCTCGGCGAAGACGTAGGACTTGAATGGGTCGGAATTGTATCCGATCCAGAAGCTCGGTCCCGCTACGAATCTTTGACGTTTATCGCCGCTAACAATTTCAGCCCGAATGGAACTCGGTAGAACTTGGTCAGCAAGTTCCATAGCCGTAGCTTCTTTTACGTCTCCGGCGATGAGCCAACCATCTTGTGCAATCAGGACCGACGGCGCGGCGCAAACGGTAAGGGAGCACATAGCCAGTATCATTCTGCTCATTAGGTTCGTTCCTAAAACCTGTTATCCCGCGGGAATCCCTGCGGCGGCAATCGGCCCGCGCCGCCGCGCGCGACTTTCCATTGCCACATCTCGGTTTCGGTCCGGGTGCGGTCGCCCTTGCCGCCCATCGTCCAGCTGAGGCCGTCCTCCAGCTTGAAGGTAGTCGCATCGGACAATCCGCCATCGCGGTAGTTCTGCAGCTTGACCCCCTGCCCCTTCGCGAGATCGGGCAGTTCCTCAAGGTTGAACACCACCAGCTTGCGGTTGTCGCCGACCACCGCGACGTGATCGTGCCCTTCGAGGATCGGCCGCGCGACCGCGAGTTTCGCATCGCCCTTCAGATTGACGACTTGGCGCCCTTTTCGCGTTTCGGCGAGAATGTCGTCGGTAGTCGCAGCGAAGCCCTTGCCCGTGGTCGCCGCCAGCAGCAGGCGCTGTCCGGGCCGGTGCACGATCACCGAAACGATCTGCGCCGCGGCATCGATGTCGAGCGTGTTGCGAACCGGTTCGCCGAAACCGCGCGCGCCAGGCAGCTTGTCAGCACCCAGCGTGAAGAAGCGGCCATCGTCGCCCGCCAGCAGCAGCTTGTCGGTCGTCTGCGCGTGCAGCACGAAGGCCGGCCCGTCGCCTTCCTTGAACTTGAAGTCCTGCTCCAGATCGACATGGCCCTTGGCCGCGCGGATCCAGCCCTTCTGCGACAGGATCACCGTGACCGGCTCCTTCTCGATCATCGCATCCATGCTGAATTCGACCGCGGGCGCGGCCTCGGCGATGGTCGTGCGGCGGCGGCCGAGATCGGTATCCTCCGCATATTCCTTGCGCAGCGCATTGAGGTCGCGCTTCAGCCGCGTGCGCTGGCGGGCGGGCGAGCCGAGCAGCTTTTCGAGCTCCTCCTGCTCCTTCAGCAAATCGTCGCGCTCTTCGCGCAGCTGCATCTCCTCCAGCTTGCGCAAGGACCGCAGGCGCATGTTGAGTATCGCTTCGGCCTGCCGGTCGGTGAGCTTGAACTCCTCCATCATCACCGCCTTGGGCTCGTCCTCGGTGCGGATGATTTCGATCACGCGGTCGAGATTGAGGAAGGCGATGATATAGCCTTCGACCAGCTCCAGCCGCCGGGCGATCTGGTCGAGCCGGTGGCGGCTGCGGCGCTGGAGGATGTCGATCTGGCTGGCGATCCAGTTGTCCAGCAGCTCTTTCAGCCCCATCACCATCGGCGTGCGCGTGCGGTCGAGCACGTTGAGGTTGAGGCCGAAGCGCGTTTCCAGATCGGTCAGCTTGTAGAGGCTTTCCTTGAGCAGTTCCGGATCGACATTCCGGCTACGCGGCACGAGGACGAGGCGGATGTTCTCGTCGCTCTCGTCGCGTACATCCTCCAGGATCGGCAGCTTCCTGTCGGCGATCAGCTGGGCGATCTGCTCGATCAGCTTGCCCTTCTGCACTTGGTAAGGAATCTCGCTGACGACCAGCTGCCATTGCCCGCCGCCCAGCCGCTCTATACCTGCCTCGCGATCCTCGACTTTGTCCGCCTCGCCCGCGTGGAAGCGGCCGCGCACGCGGAATGAACCGCGCCCGGTCTCGTATGCGTGGCTAATTGTATCCGCACTTTCCGGCACCACGCCGCCGGTGGCGAAGTCCGGGCCCTTGAACAGTTCCATGAGCCGCGCGTGTTCGACGTGCGGGTTGTCGATCACTTCCAGCGTTGCATCGACGATCTCGGCGACATTGTGGCTGGGGATATTCGTCGCCATGCCCACCGCGATCCCGCTGGCGCCATTGGCGAGCAAATTGGGGAAGAGGCCCGGCATGATTTCCGGCTCTTCTTCCTCGTTATTGTAGGTCGGGATGAAATCGACCGTGCCCGCGTCGAGGCCTTCCATCAGGCGCATGGCCGTCCTGGTCAGGCGCGCTTCGGTATAGCGATAAGCCGCTGCATTATCGCCATCGATATTGCCGAAGTTCCCCTGCCCTTCCACCAGCGGATACCGCAGGGCGAAATCCTGCGCGAGGCGGACCATTGCATCGTAAGCCGCAGTGTCGCCATGCGGGTGGTATTTGCCGATGACCTCGCCGACCACGCGGGCCGATTTCTTGAAGCCGCTCGCCGGGTCGAGCTTCAGCTGGCGCATCGTCCACAAGAGGCGCCGGTGGACCGGCTTCAGCCCGTCACGCAGGTCGGGTAGCGACCGCGCCGTAATCGTGCTGAGCGCATAAACGAGATAGCGCTCGGACAGCGCGGAATCGAAGGGTGCATCGACGATGGCATCGAAGGGATCGGCGCCGGAATCGTCCAGTTCGGAAGTGGCCATGACGCCCGCCCTACCAGAGCCACGCTTCGCCTGTCAGCACGGAACGGTGCGTCATCCCCACACGTTGCATGGGCATACACCAATTACGGAGCTACCTTATGACGAAACGCATCATGATCCTCGCCACCGATGGCTTCGAACAGTCCGAACTGATGAAGCCGAAGGCTAACCTCGAAAACGCCGGTTTCGAAACCACCGTCGTGAGTCTCGAAAAGGGCGATATCAAGGGTTGGGACCAGAAGGATTGGGGCGAGAGCGTTGCCGTAGAGATGACGGTCGACGAAATTTCCGACTGTTCGGGCTACGATGCGCTGCTCCTGCCGGGAGGCCAGATGAACCCCGATATTCTCCGCATGAATGAGCGTGCCATCGCCATCGTCCGCGAATTCGACATGGCGGGTAAGCCGATTGCGGCGATTTGCCACGCACCGTGGTTGCTCGCGGAAGCAGATATCGTGAAGGGCAAGACTGTCACGTCGTGGCCCTCGATCCGCACGGACCTCAAGAATGCCGGAGCCAATGTGGTCGACAAGGAAGCCGTCGTCGATGGCAATCTGATTACCAGCCGCAATCCGGACGATATTCCGGCATTCAGCAAGGCCCTGATCGAGATGCTCGGCGAAACCGCCGAAAAGCGCGAGATGGAAACCGCCTAACTCTACCTAACGATCTCGGACAAAAAAGGCCCTGCCGCAGCTATGCGGTGGGGCTTTTGTTTCGCGGGCTAACCCGCGCTTGCCGCACATCAGTTATGTTGTAACATCATGAGCGCGTTTAGATTGTGTTCATATTATGGCATAAATAAGGCAGTTCAGGCGGGCAGTGTGGAGAGCGAAATGCAGAGGAAATTATTGACCGCAGTCTCAGCGGTCGCGTTACTCGCGAGCTGCAGCGAAAACTCGGGGCAGCGCTCCGTGAGCGAGCGGGCGACGACGATCGATGTCGAAGCCGCCGCCGAGGCTCCGCAGGCCGATTTCGGCTTCATGGAACCGATGCCGCAGAATGCGCCGCCGCCGGCTGCCGCACCCCCGCCTACTCCCTCGCCCGCCATGAACCGCGCCGGTCAGGCCGAAACAGGCGAGCCCATCGGCAATGCCGGCGGTACGATTGCCGTCGGCATGCCGCAGGTCGCGTACAGCTTTGCCTACGGGTTCCGCGTACCGGCCGATACGATCCGTCCGTTGCAGGAACGTCATGCGGACATGTGCGAGGCCAAGGGCCCGCAAACCTGCCGCATCGTCTCGATGAACCAGGGCGAGCAGGAGGGCGACTATGCCTATGGCAGCCTGACCATCGCCGTGCGCAGCAGCGAGGCGCGCACCTTCGGCAAGGCACTGACTGCCGCGACCGGCCGGATGGACGGCGAGCTGGTCTCTTCCTCCATCGAAGGCGAGGATCTATCCAAGTCCATCGTCGATACTGAAGCGCGGCTGCAGGCCCGCACGGTGTTGCGCGACCGGCTGATGGACGTGCTCCGCAACCGCCGCGGGTCAGTATCAGAACTCGTCGCCGCAGAGCGCGGCGTAGCGCAGGTCAACGAAGAGATCGATCAGGCGCGAAGCTGGCTCACGGAAATGCGCGCCCGCGTTGCTTTCAGCACAATGACCGTCGAGTATCAGGCGGGCGCCCCGGTCGAAGGCGGTTTTGCCGAACCGATCCGCAGCGCCTGGGGATCGCTCGCATCGCTGCTCGGCAATATGATCGCCGTGCTGATGATCCTGCTGACCGTCGTGCTGCCGCTCGGCCTGCTCGTCTGGCTGGCCGTCCGCCTGTGGAAGCGGGCCGGTCTCTCGACCGGCATCGGCAGCGATGGCTGGCGGCCCGGAGGCCCGGAAACAGAGCGGGCGGGTTAGGAACCCTAGTGCGGTGTCGGTATTAAAAGTTTCGTCCTGGCGGAAACATCTCTGCACCGTCTTGCCGATGATTTCGGAAGCCCTCGAAATTGCGCCGAAACAGCATGGAAGACGACCTAGCCCGTTAGAAGCCAGGCCGCCTTCCGGCGGATGATCCATCGATAGGCCGCGTGCATGCTGACGTAAATCGAAGGACATGCCTAAGTCGCCAGGGCGGCATGATGTCGGCAGAGCCGAGGAATCTAATCCTTCTCTCCCGACCCCCTTTTCCTGAAAAAGTCTCCTGCGATTATCGAAAGGGCCAAAAGACAGATCCCGATCCAGATAACCGGACTCCTGCCGTCGGCAATCGCTATGCTGGCCATGGCCACGAGGACCGCCAGCAACACGATCCCCATCGCGGCCATGAACCACCTTGTTTTGCGACCATGATCGACAGCCAAATTCAATCTCCAGGAACCAATAGCCGCTGCCAGTCTCACTCTTGCGGAGGGGAACCGGTCAGCTCGCTGGTTGCGGCTTCGGCGAAAAGGACTTTACGAATAGTCGGATTCTTCGCAGCATACGACACGACGCCTTTGATCAAACTTATTACGCCGCCGTTGACCTGATCCACGTCGGTCATGCTGATTTCCTGAATCTGCGAATTTTCGCTATTCATACGGGTTCGATATTCATCACATTCTCCTTAGATGTTTTAGCTCAATCGAGGACCGACATTCTTCATCCGAGATGTAGAAAATCAATTAGGCAGCCGCGCTAGGGTCCGGACTCATTAGAGCCACCACGTGACGAAGGCTGCGATGGCGATGGTTGCCATGAAGGTCTTGATATTG
>CANMMR010000001.1 GCA_947499095.1 uncultured Erythrobacter sp. | reverse complement strand
GCCCACTGCTCATCCGAAAACCAGAAGAAATCCGCCATCCACCACACCTCCTCGCTGGAGGCTGGTGAATCACATCTAAGTCCATACGCTGAAACCGCGATCGGCCAAATGCGTTCGCTCAGATTTCGTGAGAAACGAAAATATCTTTCTTATTGCAATAGTGATTTGTGCCAGCCGGTCACTCTCCAGTCGGCGGCTGAATCCCCAAACTGTACAGAATTGGGACGCTACAGGGCGAGGTATTGCGCCACTATGTTGCCTTTTAGGCAACCTTTTAACCGTATTTCGGGAGAACAGAGTAATCGCGGCATAAGTTTCAGGCAAGTCGATGCGTCCGCACCTCTCAAGAGTGCGTGCTTTAATCCCAGTCGATAGTGATCGTCACCTTGGAGGCGTCCACCCGAGCCCGGCGGGCTATCGCCATCCTGCAGTGCGCAATGAAGTCGGGGAAATGTGCGATCTGTTCGACTTCGGTACCCCCTAGGATTTTCGCTGATTGATGGGACGACGCGGTCGATGCCGTACAGCAGGTGGGCAGCATCCGTTTCCAATGCGCGCGCCGGGGCCTGCAGGGCAACTTCCCGCGGGCGCGCCTTGCCCGTCTCCCACTTCCACAATGTCGGTTTCGAGACCTGAACGATCGCCGCCAGTTCCTTCATCGTATAGGGCGAACGCTGGCGCAATTCCCGTACGCGTTCGCCGAATGCTCGCAGGTCGGCCAGTGGTGGCGGAGTATCGTCAGTCGGAAGCGGTCGGGCGCGTAGCAGAGCGCGGGCCATTTCTGCCGTCGTCAAATCGCGTTCGAGATAGCATCCGAAACTCTTGCCTTGCGCCCAGACGACTTTCCCCGAAATGGTTCTTTCGGTCGGACCGTTTAATTCGATCTCGATCCCGTCGCCCACCTCCAGCGCGGCAGTCCCGCGAAACAGCATTCCGCGCTCCGAAATGTCGAGTACCTCGAGCGTGAAGCACCGGTCGACGCCCCGAATGCAGGCTCGCAAACGCAACCGGCGACGCGCGCTGCGACGCTGGTCGTCAGGAACCGTTTGAGGTTGAGCATTGGTGGGCAGTGACATCGATTTCTCCCAGAAGCAGTCCAACACCATAATCCTTTAGAAAGCGTACTCCAGAACTCGAGATAATCCCGGTGCCCTGAGGCATATCGGGAATCGTTGTATTTAAGCAGCAGATGCGCCCATCTTTCGCCCGCCAAGCAAGAACCGATTGCCACGCGCCGGTCAGCAACTAATCCGGTTTGCTTCCCATGATTCGGGCGCTTTCTTTCACTCCCCCGCCTAGCAGCAGCGACGGTTGGCGCGACGAAATCCGTGCGACGTTCCGGCTGAGCTGGCCGCTGGCGGCTGCCAATCTGCTCCAGATGCTCACCTACGCCATCGACGTGATCTTCATTGCGCGGCTGGGAGAGGAACAGCTGGCGGCTTCGGCCTTGGCGATCGCTCTTTTCGGCCTCGTTATGTGGGCGCTGTCCGGCCTTACCGGAGCGGTCGCACCCGTCGCGGCGGCGGAACTTGGCGAGCGCGCTCCGGCACTGCGGCCTGTCCGGCGCACGGTTCGTATGGCTTTGTGGCTGTCCGTCTTCTCGGGCCTCGGCGGTGTCGGGCTGTGCCTGCTGCTCGGGCCGCTGATGCGAGTGACGGGCCAGGAGCCGCGCATCATTGCGCTGGCGCTGGAGTACAACACCATCCTCGTCATTTCGATGGCACCGTTCCTGACCAACAATGTGCTGCGCAGTTTCGTCTCGACGCTCGACCGGCCGATCTTCGCGACGGCGATCACGGCGGGCGGCATCTTCGTCAACGCGCTGGCAAATTACGCCTTCATCTTCGGTAATCTGGGCGCGCCAGAGCTGGGCCTGCGCGGCGCCGCAGTGGCGACGATCATTACCACGCTGGTGACGCTGCTTGCCTATGTGGTCGCGATCCGCCTCGACCCGCGCTTGCATCGCTATCGCATCTTCGGACGCTGGTGGTCGCCGGACTGGCCGCGCTTCATGCAGATCGTGCGTGTTGGCACGCCGATTGCGCTGACGATCACCGCGGAGGCCGGGATCTTCGGCGCGGCCGCCTTCCTGATGGGCAATATCGGCGCGACCCAGCTCGCCGCGCACACGGTCGCGCTGCAGATTGCGGCGCTCGCCTTCCAGGTGCCCTTCGGGGTGGGCCAGGCCGCGACCATCCGCGTCGGCTATTTCTATGGCGCGCGCGACACCGAGGGTATGAAGCGCGCCGGGTGGAGCGCGATCGTGATCGGCACCGGCTTCATGCTGCTGACGGCGATTGCCATGGTCGCGATCCCCAAGCCGCTGTTGGCGATCTATATCGACCCGTGGGACCCGGCCAATGCGGATCTGGTCGGCTTCGCGCTCACCTACATCGTGGTCGCCGCGGCCTTCCAGCTGTTCGACGGCATGCAGGCGGTCGCGGCGGGTGCCCTGCGCGGTCTGCAGGACACGCGCATCCCGATGTGGATTGCCGCCTTTGCCTATTGGGTGCCGGGGATCGGCACGGCGCTGGTGCTCGGTTTCGCCACACCGCTCGAAGGCGTGGGCGTGTGGATCGGACTTGCGACAGGTCTTACGGTCGCCGCGCTGCTGCTCGGCTGGCGCTGGCATCGGCGCGATGCGCTGGGCCTGACGGTCAGGCCTGCTGGCGTGCGGTCTATGCCGCCCGCTGCGTGATCTCGCGCTGCGGGAACGGGATCGAGATACCGACATCGTCGAAGCGCGCCTTGGCGGCGGCGGTCAGGTCCCAGCCCACGGCGACGAAATCGGCCGTGCTGCACCACACGCGCAGGCCGATGCCGACCGAGCTATCATCGAGCGAATTGACGAAGGCCTGCGGTTCGGGATCGTCAAGCACACGCTCGTCCGCCGCTGCCAGTGCGAGCAATTCCTCGCGCGCCTGCTCCATGCTGTCGCCATAGCCGATGCCGACCACCAGCTCGAACCGGCGGATCGGGTGGCGGTGGAAGTTGACGATAGCCTGGTTCCAGAGTTCCGAATTCGGCACCATGACGAACAGGCCGTCGAACTGCTTGAGTTCGGTGGTGAACAGGCCGATCTGCTGGACAACTCCCGTAATCGATCCGGCATTGATCGCCTCGCCCACCTTGAACGGTTTCTGCACCAGGATCATCACGCCCGATGCGACATTGCTCAGCGTACCCTGCAGGGCGAGGCCGATGGCCAACGCCATGCCGCCCAGCGCTGCGAGGATACTGGTGGTCTCCACACCGAACTGGCTGAGTACGGTAATGAGGACCAGCGCCCAGAGCGCATATTTGACGAGGTTCGAGAGGAAGTTCGCCACCGTGGGTTCGAATCGCGGGGATTTCGTCAGGGCCCTTTCGACCCATCCCGACACCAGCTTGGCAACCATCAGCCCGATGACCAGAACCGCGAAGGCCCCGGCGATGTCCATCATGTTGAGGCGCAGCCACAAGAGGATCTGCTCGGGTACGGTCAGGGCGGATACGGTCTGGTCGGTCGTCATCGAAAGTCGGTCTCGTCATCTAATAACGTCGGATTTGCGCGGCCATTAAGGAGTCGGAGACCGTTTGGCCACCCTCCGGCACGGCTCGTCCGGGCGAGCGGAAATTTTTACATGAACCCCCGTTGACTCCCCGATGGCGCAACCCCAAATGCGCCGCGCTGGCACTCTCGCCGAGTGAGTGCCAACACCTGTTTCAAACTCTACAGAAGAGGTCACACACATGGCATTTCGTCCGCTTCACGACCGCGTACTGGTCCGTCGCATCGAAGCCGATCAGAAGACCGCCGGCGGGATCATCATTCCCGACAGCGCCCAGGAAAAGCCGAGCGAAGGCGAAATCGTCGCCGTCGGCAACGGGGCCAAGGCTGACGACGGCAAGGTCACCCCGCTCGACGTCAGCGCAGGCGACCGCGTGCTGTTCGGCAAATGGTCGGGCACCGAAGTCAAGATCGATGGCGAAGACCTGCTGATCATGAAGGAAAGCGACATCATGGGGATCATCGGCTGATCGCCGACCCTGAACGCTTTTCCAACCGAAACACACTCCAGGAGAAACACCAATGGCAGCCAAGGACGTAAAGTTCAGCCGCGACGCGCGCGAAGGTATTCAGCGCGGCGTCGACACCCTCGCCAATGCCGTCAAGGTCACGCTGGGCCCGAAGGGCCGCAACGTGGTGATCGACAAGAGCTTCGGCGCACCCCGCATCACCAAGGACGGCGTCACCGTCGCCAAGGAAATCGAACTCAAGGACAAGTTCGAGAACATGGGCGCGCAAATGCTCAAGGAAGTCGCTTCGAAGTCGAACGACGCCGCCGGTGACGGCACCACCACCGCCACCGTTCTCGCTCAGTCGATCGTGACCGAAGGCATGAAGTCGGTCGCCGCGGGCATGAACCCGATGGACCTGAAGCGCGGCATCGACCTCGCCGTCGAGAAGGTCGTCGCAGACCTCAAGGGCCGTTCGAAGGACGTGTCGGGCTCGGGCGAGATCGCCCAGGTCGGAATCATCTCCGCCAATGGCGACCGTGAAGTCGGCGAGAAGATCGCCGAAGCCATGGAAAAGGTCGGCAAGGAAGGCGTGATCACCGTCGATGAGAGCAAGGGCCTCGAATTCGAGCTCGAAACCGTCGAAGGCATGCAGTTCGATCGCGGCTATCTGAGCCCCTACTTCATCACCAACCCGGACAGGATGACGGTCGAACTCGAAAACCCGTACATCCTGATCCACGAGAAGAAGCTGTCGAACCTGCAGTCGATGCTGCCGGTGCTCGAAGCGGCTGTCCAGTCGGGCCGTCCGCTGCTGATCATCGCGGAAGACATCGAGGGCGAAGCGCTCGCGACCCTCGTGGTCAACAAGCTGCGCGGCGGCCTCAAGGTTGCAGCGGTCAAGGCGCCGGGCTTCGGCGATCGTCGCAAGGCCATGCTGCAGGACATCGCGATCCTCACCAAGGGCGAGATGATCAGCGAGGATCTCGGCATCAAGCTCGAGAACGTCACGCTCGGCATGCTCGGCGAAGCCAAGCGCGTCACCATCGACAAGGACAACACCACCATCGTCGACGGTGCCGGTGACGAAGGCGACATCAAGGCCCGCGTTTCGGAAATCCGCACGCAGATCGACAACACCTCGTCCGACTACGACCGCGAAAAGCTGCAAGAGCGTCTTGCCAAGCTCGCTGGCGGCGTTGCCGTGATCAAGGTCGGCGGTGCGACTGAAGTCGAAGTGAAGGAGCGCAAGGACCGCGTCGACGATGCGCTGCACGCAACCCGCGCAGCTGTCGAAGAAGGCATCGTCCCGGGCGGTGGTACTGCGTTGCTCTACGCTTCGAAGGCTCTCGACGGCCTGACCGGCGTGAACGACGACCAGACCCGCGGCATCGATATCGTGCGCCGGGCGCTGGCCGCTCCGATTCGCCAGATCGCCAGCAACGCCGGCCATGACGGCGCGGTGGTTGCAGGCAAGCTGACCGACGGCAACGACGAAAGCCTTGGCTTCAATGCAGCCACCGACACGTATGAAAACCTGGTGTCGGCCGGCGTGATCGATCCGACCAAGGTCGTGCGTACTGCCCTGCAGAACGCAGCTTCGGTCGCCGGTCTGCTGATCACGACGGAAGCCGCGATCGTCGACAAGCCGGAAGACAAGGGCGCTGCGCCTGCCATGCCCGACATGGGCGGTATGGGCGGCATGGGCTTCTAAGACCAGCCATCCAGCCTCCAGGCTCGAAACAGGAAGGCCCGGCGCGATCCGCCGGGCCTTTTTCGTCCCTGCGGCGATGAGCTGCGATGATTTCCATGCTTAACCCGGCGGTAAGTCGGAACGGCTATATACCCATGAAACAAGGGGAAGTTCGCAGATGATCCAACTGGCTTATAGCAGCGCCGCACAAGGCAACCTCGCATCCGGCGAGGTTTTCGAGATCATCGAGACTTCCGCTAGCAACAACCTGCGCGACGATCTGACAGGAATGTTGATCTTTGCGAACGACCGGTTCTTCCAAATCATCGAAGGCGAAACCGCTGCGATCGACGGCCTAATGGCGCGCTTGCAGGCCGATCCGAGGCACCACTCGATCAAAGTCCTGCATCGCCAGGACATCGCCGAGCGGAGCTTCCCGCGTTGGCGGATGGAGCGCGTGCGCATCGCGAACGGGGGAGCTCCCGAAGCCGACCTCTCGGCAGTCTCTTCCCCTGTGCAGGCGCTGGTGAGACAGTTTCTCGACCACTCGGTTGCGAGCGAAAAAGCTGCTTGATCCTGAAGTCTCCTAGGACAGCATAGGTCTTTAGCTGTCGCTCGGAAGCAAGCTGCCGACATCCGCATCCTTCGACATGGGATCGACGCAGACCCGGGCCAGAAGCGGCAGGTGGTCCGAGCCCACATCGCTTCCGATTTCGAGCGTTTCGACGTTCACGCCATCTTTCACGAAAATCTGGTCCAGTGGCCAGCCGGCAAAGGCGTAGTCCGCCGGGAATGTCGCGAAACTTCCACGCCCGGCGCGCGGGTCGCTGAAACCGCCGTCGTGGACGAATTGTTGCGTCGTGCTCGACCACGGCACATCGTTGAAATCGCCGATCGCCAGCACGTTGGACAGCATGTCCGGCGTGCGCGACCCGGCGCGGGCGATATTGGCATCGCGCTGTGCGGTGCTCTCTCCCGGCAGGGGCGGGCGCGGGTGCAGGCCGATCAGCTCGAACCGCGCGCCGTCGCCCATCCGCAGCGTAGCGTAGAGCGTCGGCGTGTTCGAACTGGTATTTGCCACTATCTCGGCGCGATCGACCTGCAACGTGGTTGCAAAGACCATGCCGTATTTGTTCTCCAGCGGCCGGGTCAGCGTATAGCCATAGCGTGCGAGCTGAGGTTGCAGCGCATCGAGCCACACTTGGTTCGTCTCCATCAGCAGCAGGATGTCGGGTCGTTCCGCCTCGATCAACCGCGCCGTCGCATCGTAGCGATCATTGGTCTGGAGCACGTTGAACGACAGCACGCTGGCGCAGCTCATGCCATCGACGTCTTCGGGCAGCGGAACCTGCGCGGGAGCGAGGAAGGTGTAAGGCCAAATGCGCCACAGATTGATGCCGATCACAAGTGCTCCAAGGGCCAGGACCCAGACCGCTCTCGAGCGAGCGAGAAAAACTCCAGTCACGACCAGAATGGCCGCGAGATAGATCGACGGTTCGCGCAACGTGTCCAGCAGGCGCACGGCCCCGCGATTGGTGCCCCATAAGGAAATGATTGCGGCGACTGCCAGCAAAGCGAGGAGGCCGATAACGGCCTTACCCGCGATAGATCGCGTTTCCATCGATTTGGTCCTGTTTTGCCCCCGGCCCCATGCATGAGAGCCGCAACAGTCATACCGTTGCGGCCCCTGCACGTTCCGTCAAGGACATTACAGGACGCGGGTCAACCGCCCATCCGGCTCGCTGCAGCAGCGGCGACCACTTCGTCCGGCCAGGTCACCTGCGTCTGCGTCTGCGGGTTGAAGACGTCGCCTTCATAGACGGCTGCCTCTGCTGCGGCGATTTCCTCTGCGGTCAGGAATTCGCTCGGCTCGAGCGCGAAGACATCGAGCCCGCGACTGATCTCGGTCGCGTAGATGCGGCCCTTGTACCAATAGGCCGACCAGTAGCCGCCGGTGACCAGCTGGTCTTCGTCCACCGGACCGCGGTCGAAATAGGCGATCTCGAAGGGATTGGTGGCATCGGTGAAATCGATGATCGACAACCCGCCCTGATACCAGGCCTGCACGAAGATATCGCGGCCCGGGACCGGGATGATCGAGCCGTTGTGCGCGACGCAGTTCTCCTTGTCGCCCTGCGGCGCGGGCAGCTTGTACATGCCGCGATACTCAAGCTTGCCGTTCTCGATCGCATAGAAGGCGTCGGCACCCCAGTTCATCGGGTCGCCCGCCTGGCAGCGCGGCCGCCCCCCGCCGCCCCATTCGTCGGTGAACAGCACCTTGGTGCCGTCATTGTTGAACGTGGCCGAGTGCCAGTAGGCAAAGCCCTTGTCGGTCACGTCGTCGATCCGCTTCGGGTTGAGCGGATCGGAGATGTCCATGATGATGCCGTTGCCCGAACACGCACCGGCGGCGAGGCTCTTGGCCGGGAACACCGTGATATCGTGGCACTGGTTGGTGTCATTGGTTTCCTGCGTTCGGCTGCCGTCGGGATTCAGGCCGTGATCGCCGCCGCGCCACAGGCCGGCGATCTGCCCGTCCTTGGCGAAGACGCGCGGACTGTCGACGATGCGCGCCTTGGAGGGATCGGCCAGCGGGATTTCGATCACGTCGATGCTGAACAGCGCGGTCTCGTCGCCGGCCGTGTCGAAACAGCCGGGCAGTTCCTCGGCATCGCGGACATAGCTGGTGCCCGAGTTATAGACGATCAGGCGCGTGTCGTCGGCGCTGACGATGGAGTGGGTGTGGCTGCCGCGGCAGGTCTGCACCTGGCCGATCTGGCGCGGGCGGGTGATGTCGGAAATGTCGAAGATGCGGATGCCGCGGAAGCGCTCTTCGCTGACGTTGCCGGTGACCCCCTGCAAGCCGCAGTCGATCCGCGCGCGGCTGTCCTGAACGCTCATCACGAGGATATCGCCCGCGATCGAGACGTCGCCTTGCCCGCCGGGGCAGACGGTCGAGCTGACCAGAGTCGGGACGCCGTCCGCGCCAAGGCGATAGGCGTTGAAGCCGTGGTAATTGCCCGCGACCATGATGTCGCCGGAGAAGGCGATGTCGGTATTGGCGAAGCTCAGCAGCGAGCCGCGCTCGCCGAAGCGGGGTTCTTCTTCCTCTGCGTCGGCATCTGCACTGTCGGTCGGTTCCTCGACCTTGGTATCGGCAGCGTCCTCCTCCTCGTCATCCTCGATCAGCGGCTGGAGCTGGGCGGGGTTGGCAGGATCGAAAAAACCGGCAGGCTTGGGCTGCGCGGCGACGAGCCGCAGGTTCAGGATCGCCTCTTCGGCATCGCGGAAACCGGCCGCGAGCGTCGCGCGCGGATCGGTCGAAAGGTTCGCCGCGACCGCGTTCATCCGGTCGACCTCCACCTGCTGGTCGGTCACCACCTCGTTGGTGAACTCGAACATCACCGGCTCGTAGGCGCTGCCAGGCGCCTTGTGTAGTTCGTCGACCATATCGATCGCGCCGAGGTGGTGGGCCGTCATCAGCTTGAGGAACATGCGGTCGAATTCGGTGCCGTTGGCCGCGGCGAGCGCCTGCATCTGGCTGGGCGTCGCCATGCCCTTCATCAGGCTGTGCGCGCCATGCCCCATGTGCATTGAATGCGGACCTTCGAGCTTCTCTCCGCGCTCTTCCAGCCAGGTCGTCATGAACCCGATTTCGTCCTTCTGGCTCGCATCGATCCGCTCGGCGATCTTGACGATGGCGTCATTGTTCGTGCGCCCTTCGACGAGGTCGGCCATGGCCACGGCCTGCCGGTGATGGACGATCATGCCCTGCATGAAGGCGACGTCGGCCGGGGAATAGGCGGTGTTCGACAAGGCGATTGCCTCGTCCTCGCCGATGACGCGTGGTGCCTCGCCCGGCGCGCCGGGCAGCACGATCGGCACCTCCTGGGCCAGTGCGGCGGTAGAGGTCGTAAGCAGCAGGCCGGCGGCAAGCGCGCGGAGCGAATGTGTCATGATGTGCAGTCCCCGAAGTATGAAGGTGGGATAAGCCCCTCGCGCGCGCGCAAGGTCAAGCGATTGTTCTGCGAACGGCGTTCTTGCCCTGATTAACCGTCTGGGATCAACCGGATGCGAATTTGCCGCGCCGCGGGCCGAAATAGCCGAACAGGTACGCGCCCACCTTGCGCATCTGGATTTCTTCCGCTCCTTCGGTGATGCGATAGCGGCGGTGGTGGCGGTAGATATGCTCGAACGGCTTGTGCCGCGAATAGCCGATCCCGCCATGCACCTGCATCGCGCGATCCGCCGCCTCGCACACCAGCCGGTTCGCCCAGTAATTGCACATGCTGACCTTGTCGGAGATCGTTTTCTCGATCTCCTCATGGGGCATGTTGTCCATTTCCCAGGCCGTCTTGTAGATCAGCAGGCGCAGCATCTCGCATTGGGTCGCCAGCTCGACCAGCGGGAACTGGATACCCTGGTTGCGCGCCAGCTCCTGCCCGAACGGCTTGCGCTCCCGCGCGTATTTCACGCTTTCCTCGACACAATATTGCGCCGCGCCGCAGCTGCTCGCGGCCTGGCGGATGCGGTTCTGGTGAACGAAGCTCTGTGCCAGCGAAAGGCCCCTGCCCTCGACGCCGAGAATGGCGCTGTCTGGCACCCAGACGTTGTTGACGCTGAGGCGCGGGTGGTCGGTGGGCATGTTGAAGGTCCACAGCCACTCCTCGATCTCCAGCCCCTCGGTCGGGTTGGGGACGAGGAAGCAAGTGATCCCGCTGGCATCGCCATCCTCGCCGGAGGTGCGGGCGAACATCGCGCAATGGGTGGCGACGTGCATGCCCGTGATCCACATCTTCTCCCCGTCGATCCGCCAGCCGTCGCCCCCGTCGCGCGTCTCGCGCACCGCCTTGGTCTCCATATGCGTGGCGTCGGAACCGTGATGCGGTTCGGTGAGGCCGAAAGCGACCCGGCGCTTGCCTTCGAACCCGCCGAGGATGAATTCCTGCTTCTGTTCCTCCGTGCCCCATTGTTCGAACATTTCGACGAAGGGGAAGTTGCCGACGATGCTGTGCTCGTTCTGCAGATCATTGTGCAGGCCCAGCCCACGCTGGGCGAAGCGATCGCGGATCACTGCCATCCAGAGGTTGGAGCCATCCTTGCCGCCGTATTTCTTCGGCGCGCTGAAGCGCCAGTGGCCGACGGCATCGGCACGCTTGCGGGCTTCGCGGAGCAGTTCTTCCCAATCCTCGCGCGGCAGGCCGCCCTTCTCGAAATCGGTGCGCGCATATTCGCGGCGGTGGTCGAAGAAGCGGATGTTGTCGTCCTGTTGTTCGAGCGGGATGATCTCTGTCTCGATGAAGCCGACCAGTTCCTCGTAATACTTTTCGAGATCCTCGGGGATCGTGAAGTCCATCAGTCCTCTCCAGTCCATTTGGCGCGGGCCAGCGCGAGCATCGGGTATTTGGGCACGTCGGCTGCCAGCTTGTCCAGCGCGGAGCGGCGCAGCAGCGCGAGCAGGCCGGGGGTCGCCAGCGAGCGTTCCCCGTCCAAAAGCTCCTGCGCCAGCAGATCGTCGGCGAATTCGACATCGACCCGGTCGCCGCGCGAAAGCATGCCCAGCGCGTTGCGGGCGACCGCCAGCTGGAAGCGGTCGTGCCCCTCCATGCGGTCCTTGATCGTGGCGAGCCATTCGGAAACTGCCTCGGCAATCTCGCCGACGCTCGCCTCGCCGAGCGGTTCGAGCTTCACGTCGCTTGGCGGCAGGGGTCGCGCCTGCTCTTCCTCGGGCGCATCGTCTTCCAGCAGCAGCAGCAGATCGAGCTCCTGCTCGCTCGTCCGGCGCGAGATTACGACGCGCTCCAGCATCCGGTCTTCGCCGCTACGCCAGAAACCGGCCATGCTGATGCAGCCGAGCGCCCACCAGACGGTGCGGTAGATCAGCCAGAAACGGAACCGGCCGGCGTCCAGCGACACGCCGCTTTCCGCCTCATAGGCTTCGACATAGTCTTCGAGCGAGCCGAGACCCAGCGCCGGGCGGTCGACGCGGGCGAAGCGCCAGACGGCCATGCAGCCGAATGCGAGATCCTCGTGCCGGTCGCCGAAATGCGCGAGCTCCCAGTCGAGCACTCCGGTGAGGTGCGAATCCTCGGCCAGCAAATTTCCGAGCCTGTAATCGCCATGATTGAGGACGGGCCCGACCCGATCGGGCAGATTGTCGCGCAACCATTTGAGGCCCAGCGCGATGATCGGCCGATCGCCGCCCGCCTCCTCGAACTGTTCTGCCAGCCCGTCGACAGCCTCGGCATAGTCCATCTCGGGCACGTCGCCGGGGAGCTTCGCCGGATCGAGCGCGTGAATGCGGGCGAGGTCCCGGGCCACCTCGCGCAGCAATTGCGCAGGATCGTCCATCGCCAGGATGGCGCGCGGGTCGGGCGTACCGGGGAGAGCCCGCATCACGAAGCCGCTGCCGATCCCGTCATCCGGCTCGAGCACCAGGACGACTTCGGGCGCCGTCACCCCGGCTTCGAACGCCGCAGCGATGATCGCCGCTTCGCTGTCGTGACCATAGGGCCGGCCTTCCATGAATTCGAGGCTCGGCGCGCGGCGCAGGACGTAGTCTTCCCGGTCGCAAGCAAAACGCCAGCTTTCCATCGTTGCCCCGCCCGTCAGGCGCGCGAGCCCGCTGGCCTCCCCCATGCCCGCCCGCGCGAGCGCCGCGTTCAAGCCGCGTTCGATCGCGCTTCGGCTCTCATCCGTTCCCATGCCGCCCATGCTTGCAGGCAAACGCTTCGCCGCTCAAGCCCGGACCCCTCCCCGGCCTCGCTCGTTGGTGGTGCAGAACTAGAAACAGCAGGAGAAAATTCGATGAAGCTTCCCAACAAGGCGCATGTCGCAATCGTGGACGGCGAGAACTTCACGGTGATGCGCAATTCGGGGCAGATGTTCGAACCGAAGCTGGAGGACGCCCAGAAACCCGATCTTACCGCGACCAACTACAGCGCCGGTGTCAAGCACCAGGACGATATCGGTCAGGAGCATGGCCGGACAGATTTGGAAGAACTCGCCCACGGCGCGGCTGCCGCCGAATGGCTGAACGCCAAGGCCATCTCCGGCGAGATCAGCGATGTGCTCGTAATTGCGGACCCGAAGACCTTGGGCGAAATGCGGCGCCACTATCACGGCGAGCTCGAGAAAAAGCTGGTCGGCGAGATCGACAAGACGATGACGGGGGAGCCTGTCGACCGTATCGAAAAGGCCATCGCCGACGCTTAACGTTCGCGCCGCATCCCGTTTGTTCCCGTTGTGGCGAATCGCTTGTCGCATTCGCGCCACTTTCTATCGTTATACCCTGTTGTCGGCGCTTGGGCCATCTTAAGCATCGGTAAACCACGTGAAGGGTAACAGGACGGGATGCGGACAGGACTTTTCGGAAAGATTATTGCGGCGGGGGCCATTGCCTTGGCATCTCCCGCTATTGCCAACAGCGATACGCAGGCGTTCGAATCAGCCTTCGACAGGACCCTCGGGACCGAAGTTCGCGAACCTTCGTCGATGGTCGCGCGCTACGAGACCGACTTCGAGCGGCAGATCGCCCGCCTCGCGGAAGGTTCGCGCGGACGCATCGGCGTCTACGCGATCGACCTGACGACGGGGCAGGAAGTGGGCGTTCTTGCCGACCAGCGCTTTCCGATGGCGAGCACCAGCAAGGTCGCGATCGCCGCGACCTATCTTGCCGGTGTCGATGCGGGCAAATGGAGCCTGACAAGCGAATGGCAGCTGCCACGTCCGGGCGGTGCTTACATGCCTGCATCCCGCCATATCAGCCTTATGATCAGCAAGAGTTGCAACGATTGCACCGACGCCATGCTCAATGCCGTCGGTGGCCCTGCCGCGGTGAATGCGTGGATGCAGAAGGCCGGGATCGAGGGCTTTACGCTCTCGCGCGATATCAAGACGCTGATCCGCGAAGACGGACGAAGCGATCCGGCATCTTCGATCGACATCCGCGACAGCGCCACGCCCCGTGCGATGGGTCAACTGCTGGCGGGGATTTACCAAGGGCGCTGGCTCAGCGATACCTCGCGCCGCATTCTGGTCGATGCCATGCTGGAGACGACGACCGGCAAGCGGCGCATGCGCTCGGTTCTTCCGATGAGCGCCATGCTCGCCCACAAGACCGGAACGCTCAGCCGCACGGCGAGCGATATCGGGATATTCCATACGCCCGATGGACGCGCCATTGCGGCTGCGATCTATGTGACCGGGCAAAGTCCTTCGATGGCCGTCGAGAATGGCAGCCGGGCGCAGAAGCTGGAAGCGCGGCGCTTGCGCGACGGGCGTATCTCCACGATCACCGATGCGCTGTATCGCGGGTTCGTGCGGGCCGCCAATGATGGCCGCGCGTGGGCCAGTGCGGAGTATGGTGGCGAATAAGCCACGCCGGGCTACGCCACCGGGTCTCTTCGATCAGGTGCGATGACAAAGGAAAAGGGCGGCGCCTCGCGGCACCGCCCTTTCCTGTTTCAAAACGATAAACCGTTCCGAAGCGCTGGCGCGATTAGTCGGCCTGTGCTTCAGCTTCGGTTTCGCCTTCGACTTCAGCTTCGACTTCGGCAGCAGCTGCGTCGGCGTCGGCAGCCATTTCTTCAGCACCGGCTTCAATTTCGGCGCCAGCAGCTTCCATGGAGTCGCCAGCGGCTTCCATGTTGGCTTCGGTGTCGGCAGCAGCCGAATCCATGGTGGTTTCAGCCGAATCTTCGGTAGCTTCCGAGCAAGCGGCGAGCGAGAGAGCAGCGGCCGAAGCAGCAGCAACAAGAGCGATCTTACGCATAATACAATTCCTCAAACAGCGAGTTTGGAGCATCGGGGCGACCGTTGGCCGACCCTTTGCGCGAGTCCCAAATCAGGCCTCACGATGTCTAAATAAGGGCGACAATGTGGCAGCGCAAGCGATTAGCGACGAATTTCGCCTTTTTTCTGCCTTATTTGGCCGAAAATGCCGGATTTCTGCCATATTTGAATGCCCTCAAAATCGCTCCCCATGCGGCAATGTCACTGCTAAGCCGCCCCGATGGCCGCTCAACCGCACCTCTATCTCGTCGATGGCTCCGCCTATATCTTTCGCGCCTACCATCGGTTGCCGCCGCTGACCGACCCGGAAGGCACTCCGGTCGGCGCCGTGTACGGCTACACGACGATGTTGTGGAAGCTGGCCGACGATCTCGACAAGGCCGACGGCCCGACGCATCTCGCGGTCGTGCTCGACAAATCGAGTTATTCCTTCCGCAACGAGATTTACGACCAGTACAAGGCCAATCGCCCCGATCCACCGGAGGACCTCGTCCCGCAATTCCCGCTGATCCGCGATGCCACACGTGCCTTCTCCCTGCCCTGCATCGAGGAGTCGGATGTCGAGGCGGACGACATGATCGCCTCCTACGCCCGCGCCGCACAGGAGCAGGGCTGGAACGTGACCATCGTCAGTTCCGACAAGGATTTGATGCAGCTCGTCGGCGAGAAAGACGGCGCGAAAATCGACATGCTCGACACGATGAAGAGCGCGCGCATCTATATCGAGGAGGTCGAGGAGAAATTCGGCGTGCCGCCCGAGAAGGTGGGCGATGTCCTCGCGCTGATGGGCGATTCGGTCGACAACATTCCCGGCATCTTCGGCGTCGGGCCGAAGACCGCGAGCAAGCTGATTGCGGAACATGGCGACCTCACGGCTGCGCTCGATTCGGCCGAACACATGAAGAAGTCCAAGCTGAAGGAGCGCCTGATCGAGCATCGCGGAGATGCAGAACTCAGCCGGGTGCTCGTCACACTGAAGGAAGATTGCGAGCTGCCCGTCGCGCTCGACGACATGAAACTCGACGGCGTGCCGAGCGAACCGCTCGCCGCTTTCCTCGAAAAGCATGGCTTCACCAGCCTGCTTAAGCGCCTCGAGGCCGGCACGGGCAGCCCGACACGTGCTAACGATCTCAATCCGGCGAAGCAGGACACGAAGGGCGCGGAAGCGAGCAGCGACGGCAACCGCCAGCCGCTGCCCGACATGCCGGAGGTCGACCGGTCCGCCTACGAATGCGTACAGGCGATGGAGCGGCTGGAGCACTGGATCGAGCGCGCCAAAGCTGCGCGGCTGGTGGCAGTGGACACCGAGACAAGCTCGCTCGACTGCATGCAATGCGATCTCGTCGGCATCAGCCTGGCGCTCGGTCCGAACGATGCCTTTTATATCCCGCTGCGGCACGGCGGGAGCGACATGTTCGCCGACAAGCCGGAGCAGATCGAGGTGTCGGCAGCGCTGGAAGCCCTACGCCCGTTGCTCTCCGACGATGCCGTGCTGAAGGTGTTCCACAACGGGAAATACGACCTCAATGTCCTCGCGCGAAACGGCGTGGCGGTCCATCCGATCGACGACACCATGGTCATCAGCTTCGATCTCGACGCCGGCCGCGCGCTCGACGGGATCGGCGGCGGGCACGGGATGGACGAGCTGGCCGAACGGCACCTCGGCCACAAATGCCTGACCTTCAAGGAGCTGTGCGGCACCGGCAAGAAGGCGATCCCCTTCGGCGAAGTCCCGCTCGACAAGGCAACGGAATACGCCGCCGAGGATGCCGACGTGACCTGGCGGTTGCACACCATGCTCAAGCCGCGGCTGGCGACCGAAGGCGGCACGCGGGTTTACGAGCGGGTCGATCGCCCGCTGGTCCCGGTCGTCGCGCAGATGGAGCGCTACGGGATCAAGGTCGACCGTGCGCGGCTGGCCAAGCTGTCCGAGGAATTCGCCAAGGAAATCGGGCGGCTCGAAGGCGAAATCCACGAGATCGCCGGGACGGAATTCACCGTCGGCAGTCCCAAGCAGCTCGGCGAAGTGCTGTTCGATACGCTCGGCTACAAGGGCGCCAAGAAGGGCAAGAGCGGGCAATACTCGACCGACCAAAGCGTGCTGGAGCGCTTGTCCGGCGAAGGGGCGGAGATCGCCGACAAGGTGCTCGAATGGCGCCAGTTGGCGAAGCTCAAGTCGACCTATACCGACGCCCTACAGGAAGCGATCAACCCCGAAACCAGCCGCGTGCACACCAGCTACAGCCTCGTCGGCGCGCAGACCGGGCGATTGTCCTCGACCGATCCGAACCTCCAGAACATCCCGATCCGCACCGAGATCGGCCGCCAGATCCGCGACGCCTTTGTGGCCGAGGAGGGCAACATCCTGCTTGCCGCCGACTATTCGCAGATCGAACTGCGCCTCGCTGCCCACATGGCCGACGTGCCGAGCCTGAAGGAAGCTTTCGAAGAGGGCGAGGACATCCACTCGCGCACGGCGAAGGAGATGTTCGGCGAGGTCAATCGCGACACGCGCGGCCGAGCCAAGACGATCAACTTCGCCATCCTCTACGGTATTTCCCGCTGGGGACTTGCGGGGCGCCTGGGCGTGGAGGCAGACGAAGCGCAGGAGATGATCGACACCTATTTCCAGCGCTTCCCAGGGATCCAGCGCTACATTCTCGAAACCACCGAGCGGGTGCGCGAATGCGGCTATTCGGAGACGCTCTTCGGCCGCAAGACATGGTTCCCGCGGATCAATTCCAAGAACCCGAACGAGCGGCAAGGCAGCGAACGCGCAGCGATCAACGCGCCCATCCAGGGGACCAGTGCCGATATCATCAAGCGCGCGATGGCCCGCATGATGCCCGCGCTGGAAGAAGCGGGCCTCGGCCATGTCCGCATGCTGCTGCAGGTGCATGACGAACTGGTCTTCGAGCTGCCCGAAAGCGATGTCGAGCAGGCCAGACCGGTGATCGAGCGCGTGATGGCCGATGCTGCGCAGCCCGCGGTTGAGCTCACCGTGCCGCTGGGCGTCGAGATCGGCACCGGCAAGAGCTGGGGCGCGGCGCATTGAGACAGCTTGCCAAGACCCTCAAGCGCACGCGGCGCTGGCCCAATGCGATCATTCTCCTGGTCCTCTTCGGGGCGATGGTCGGGCTAATCTATCTCGTCTACCAGACCTTGGAGGCGGAGCGCCGCCAACGCGAGCAGGCGACGCAGACTGCCGCCGTGGTGCGGGTTCTGGAAGAGATCGACCGCGCCGCATTGCGCGCCGAAACCGGACAGCGCGGCTATATCATCACGCTCGATCGGCGATACCGATCTTCCTACGAGGAAGGCAGCGAGGAAATCGATCCGGCGCTCGATGAATTGCGGCGTCTGCTCGGCACCGAGATCACACCGCGCCAGGAAGAGCTGGTCGACCAGATCGACATGCTTGCCCGCCTGAAGTTCGACGAGATGGAAGAGACGGTCGGGCTGGTGCAGGAAGGCCGCCTGCTGGACGCTCGCCGCGCGGTCCTGTCCGACGAGGGGCAGGAAGCGATGGAGCGCCTGCGCCGTTCGCTCGACGAGATGCGGGAGATCGAACGGCGCATTCTCGGCGAACAGGCTGCGGACACCGCAAGGCTGGAGGCCCGCGTGCTGCCGTTGCTTGCCGGGCTGATCTTGTTGATTCTCGTCGCCATCCTGTTCGGCATGCGGGTGGTGTCGCGCGCCGCCCTGGCCGAAGCCCAGGCTGCCCAGGCCGCCGCCATCGGCGAAGCGCGCGACCGGGCCGATCTCCTGGCGCGCGAACTCAATCACCGGGTCAAGAACCTGTTTGCAGTGGTCCTCGCCATCGTGCAGATGAGCGCGCGCGACAAGCCGGAGGCGAAAGAAGTCACCGAGAGCATCGCCCAGCGCATCCGCGCGCTGCTCACCGCGCATGAAGTAAGCCAGGGGGAGCTGGAGCGGCCGGTAGCATCGCTTTACCAGCTCGTCGAAACCTCGCTCGCCCCCTATCGTTCGTCGTCGCAAATTGCCGAGATCGAGGGGGACGAAGTTCTGCTGCCGGCCAAGCACGTCACCCCCCTCGGGCTGGTGCTGCACGAACTTACCACCAATGCCGTCAAATACGGCGCTTGGAGTGGCAAGGGGACGGTTCGGGTCAGCTGGGAAGAGCGGGACGGACGCGTCTTCATTACCTGGCGGGAAACGGGCAAGGCCATCGAAGGCGAGCCCGACCGACGCGGCTTCGGCAGCATGCTGATGAACAGCGCTGCGCGCCAGTTCGGCGGCAGTGTCGAGCGCGAGTTCGGGGCCGACGGGCTTGTCGTCGATATCGACCTCCCACTCGACGACGCCTGACCGGTCGGGGTTGTCAGCCCGCGCGGCGGGCCATAAGCGGTCGCCCAATGCTTGAACGCTTCGACCCGCGAAACTGGCCGATTTCCTACGAGGCCCTTCTCGAGCATCTGATCGTGCTCGGCGGGTCGGTGGCGATTGCGCTATTGGTGCACTGGGTCGTCTTCGCGCTACTCCGCCGGATCGTCCGCAAATCCTCGAGCCAGGTGGATGACATTGTCTTCGATACCGTCCGCCGCCCCCTGCGCTGGGCGATGGTCGGCTTCGCGATTTCCGTCGCCGCGGAGAACGATGCACTGGTCGGGCGCGGCTGGGACATCTTCGCATCCTTCATCGTTCCGGCACTCGTCGGCTGGCTGGTCTTTGCAGCCGTAAAGGGTGCGGCGCTCGGCTACGAAAAGCAGTCGCTCGAAAGCGAGGACCCGGTTGCCCAGCGCGGGCGGATGACGCGCATCGCGATCCTGTCGCGCACTCTGCGCGTCGCGATCATCATCATCACGATCTCGCTGATCATGCTGAACATCCCCGGTGTGCGCGACGTTGGCACGACCATGCTGGCCTCCGCCGGTCTTGCCGCCCTTGCCGTCGGTGCTGCCGCACAGCCCGCGCTCAAATCGCTCATCGCCGGCCTGCAGATGGCGCTGACCCAGCCGCTGCGGATCGGCGATCTCGTGAAGGTCGACGGGCAGGCGGGCCGCGTCGAAGAAATCCGCATGAGTTTCGTGACCGTGCGAACCTGGGACGAGCGCGTCCTCGTCGTGCCCACCAGTCGCTTCCTCGACCAGAGCTTCGAAAACTGGTCGCGCGTGAGCGAAAAGCTCACGGCTCCGGTGATGCTGCATCTCGATCCGATTGCTGACATCACGCCAATCCGCGACGAGTTCGAGCGGTTCGTGACGGATCATCCGTTGTGGGACGGGCGCAATCTCGCCCTGCTGATGACCGAAGCTTACCCCGAAAGCATCGAGTTGCGCCTGGCAATGAGTTCGGCGACGATCGGCGACTTGTGGACGCTGCGCTGCGACGTACGCGAGCACATGCTCGGCTGGCTGAAGGAAAACCAGCCCGAAGCGCTGATCCGCCACCGGCTCGAAGTCGAAGCGGCGAACCAGCGCGTCATGGGCGGCTAGTCTGCCGCGCTTTCGCCGTCGGCATCGACCTCCACGCCGTGCTTCCGGTCGCGCGTCGGCTCGACCATGCCTTCGTGGATGAAGCCGATAGGCTGGATGTCGGCGGCGCGCTTCTTCAGCTCGCCGCGCATCTTCTTGTACTCCGCTTCCATCTTGCTGGTGACGGTCGCACGGCTGTCCTTCAGTGCCTCGGTGAAATCGGCCGCGGTGACGTTTTGCACGTCCCCACCCGCCCGCTGGAGCGCGTTCAGGCCTGCACGGCGGACGACATCTTCGAGATCGGCACCGGTGAAGCGCGCTGTCTCGCCAGCGACAGCGGCAAGGCTGACGTCGTCTGCCAGCGGCATGTCTTTCGTATGGATGCCGAGGATCTGCTCGCGCCCCGCCTTGTCCGGCGTACCGACATAGACGAGCTCGTCGAAGCGGCCTGGGCGTAGCAGCGCCGGATCGACCAGCGTCGGGCGGTTGGTCGCGCCGATGACGACGACCGATTGCAGCTCTTCCAGCCCGTCCATTTCGGCAAGGATGGTGTTGACGACGCGGCCGGTGACCTGCGGTTCGCCCTGCCCCGACCCGCGCGCGGGAACGAGGCTGTCGATCTCGTCGATGAAAACTACGCACGGCGCGACGGCCCGCGCGCGTTTGAACATGCGGGCGATCTGCTGCTCGCTTTCGCCATACCATTTGCTCAGCAGGTCGGAGCTTTTCATCGAGATGAAGTTCGCTTCCGCTTCCTTGGCGACGGCCTTGGCCAGCAGGGTCTTGCCGGTCCCGGGCGGGCCATAGAGCAGGAAGCCCTTGGCCGGTCGGATGCCGAGCCGGTGGAAGGCATCCGGGTTCTTCATCGGAAGCTCGATGCCTTCCTTCAGCTTCTCGATCGATTCGCCGACGCCGCCGATATCGGACCAGCCGACATTGGGGACCTGCACCATCACTTCGCGCATGGCGGACGGCTGGATGCGTTTCAGCGCGGAGAGGAAATCTTCGCGGCCGACGTAGAGCTCGTCGAGCACTTCGGGCGGAATGGTCCGCTCGTCGAGGTCGATCTTGGGCATGATCCGGCGCACGGCGTCGATCGCAGCCTCACGCGCCAGCGCAGCGATATCCGCGCCGACGAAGCCATAGGTGCCCTTGGCCAGTTCGTTGAGATCCACCTTGTCGCCCAGCGGCATGCCGCGCGTGTGGATGCCGAGGATCTCGCGGCGGCCCTTTTCGTCGGGCACGCCGATGATGATCTCGCGGTCGAAGCGGCCGGGGCGGCGCAATGCTTCGTCAATCGCGTCGGGGCGGTTGGTCGCCGCGATCACCACGAGGTTGGAGCGCGCCTCCAGCCCGTCCATCAGCGTGAGCAATTGCGCCACGAGGCGCTTCTCCGCCTCGCCCGGCACGCGGTCGCGCTTGGGCGCAATGGAGTCGATCTCGTCGATGAAGACGATGGCAGGCGCGGACTTGCTCGCCTGCTCGAAAACTTCGCGCAGCGCCTTTTCGCTCTCGCCATAGCCCGAGCCCATGATCTCGGGCCCGTTGATAGTGAAGAAGTTCGCATCGCTTTCGTTGGCGACGGCCTGCGCCAAACGCGTCTTGCCGGTGCCCGGCGGGCCATGCAGCAATACGCCCTTGGGCGGATCGACGCCGAGGCGCGTGAACAGCTCGGGATAGCGCAGCGGCAGTTCGACCATCTCGCGCAGCTGCTGGATCGTCTCGCCCATGCCGCCGACGTCGTCGTAATTGATGATCGCGCGCGCATCGCGCGGCTGCTCGAATTCGGCGCGCAGCTCCACTTCGGTATTCTCGTCGATATGGACGATGCCCTTCGGCGTGGTCGACACGACGCTCAGGCGGATCTGGGTGAGCGCATAGGCGGGCGCGTTGAACATGCGGCGCACTTCCTGCGGCATGTTCTGCACCGGCTGCTGGCCGGTGGTGGCGACGAGATCGCCTGCGACCAGCGGCTTACGGAAGAAATTGCGCTTCAGCGCCTGTGCCGGGCCCTGAAGCCGCATCTCGCGCTGCGCGGGCGCAAAGACTACGCGCGTGGCAGGGCGCGATTCGGCCACGGCAACCTTCACATGCTCGCCCGAGCCGACTTCGGCATTGCCCCGCTGAAGCCCGTCGAGGCGGATAACCTCGAGGCTCTGGTCCTCGTCATAGGCAGGCATTGCGACGGCTGCGGTCGACCGTTTGCCGGTGATCTCGACGACATCGCCCTCGGTGATGCCGAGCGCCTGGAAAGTGGTGCGCGGCATGCGGGCGATGCCCTGTCCGCTTTCCTCGTTCCGCGCGGCTGCAACCTGCAACCTGACCGTCTTGTCCGCTACTGCGGCGTCCGCATCTGCCATGTGGGCGATTTCCCTTCGTCCATTGTCGTAACCAGGCCTAGCTGGGAACTGGACCTCTTCGATGCAATGAACGAGCCCCTGCGAGAGGTCCGCAGCAGACAGAAAAAAGCCCGACTGGAAAACCAGCCGGGCTATGAAAGTCTTGGGAGAGGATGCCTAAAAGGCACGCTCTATGTGCACTGCAGCATCGATTTGTGCAAATGCGAAAAGAACAAGCTGTGTTGCGCGGATCGCAACAGGTGTCTCGATCGAACTTCAATATCAGCTTACTCGCAATCAACGACCCTACGGCATGCAGGTGACAGCGCTTCGCGAAGCGGTTAAGCGCTCGGCCCATGAACAAGCTCTATCCCGACGCCGCCGCCGCCCTCGACGGGCTCCTGAAGGACGACATGCTGATCGCCAGCGGGGGATTCGGCCTCTGCGGCATTCCCGAACGATTGCTGGAGGCGATTCGCGATTCGGGCGTGAAGAACCTGACCTTCGCCAGCAACAATGCCGGCATCGACAATGAAGGCATCGGCATGCTGCTGCGCACGCAGCAGGTGAAGAAGATGATCTCCAGCTATGTCGGCGAGAACAAGGAATTCGAGCGGCAATTCCTCTCCGGCGAGCTGGAAGTCGAGTTCTGCCCCCAGGGCACCTTGGCCGAACGCATGCGCGCCGGCGGTGCGGGCATCCCCGGCTTCTACACCAAGACCGGCGTGGGTACGCAGGTGGCCGAGGGCAAGGAGGTTAAGGAATTCGCCAACCGGGACGGACAGATGGAGGAGTATATCCTCGAGCGCGGCATCTTTGCCGATCTCGCCATCGTCAAGGCCTGGAAGGCGGACGAGACCGGCAACCTCGTCTTCCGCAAGACCGCGCGCAACTTCAACTTGCCCGCCGCGACCTGCGGCAAGGCCTGCGTCGTCGAAGTCGAAGAAATCGTGCCGACCGGCAGCCTCGACCCGGACTGCATTCATTTGCCTGGCGTCTACGTCCAGCGCATGATCGTGGGCGCGCCCTACGACAAGAAGATCGAATTCGTCACCACGCGCGAGCGGGAGACGGCGTGATGCGAAGCCTGCTGATCTCGGCCGCGGCGCTGGCGCTATCGGCCTGCGCCACGACGGTCGCGGACCCGGTCACGCCGCAAGTTGCGGCGGATGTCCCGCCTTCCCTCCCGCCCGGAGAGCGCGCCGCGCCCGACGGCATGCGCTGGCTCTATGCCTCGGGCGAAGCGGCGGGTGCCTCGATCCAGACATGGCGCCAGCTGGCCGACTATGCGATCGCCGTCAGCCGCCAGCGCAAGGTCCCGCAATCGGTTCCGATGGGCCTGCCCGATGTGCAAGGGGGCATCGGAGCCCCGTCCTGCGTCGCTGCCAATGGCACGACGAAACCCTTCGCCGCCGTGTTCGATGTCGACGAAACGGTGCTGCTCAACAATGGCTACGAGTACTGGGCGGCCTATTCGGGCAAACCCTTCGTGCCCGAGGAATGGGCGCAATGGGCCGATGGCGGTGCCGGGATCGCCGCGCCGGTGCCGGGTGCCGTCACCGGCCTGCGCCGCCTGCGCGACGCCGGAATAACGGTGATCTTCAACACCAATCGCAATAGCGAAAACGCAGCCGGGACCGCCGCTGCGATCGAAGCCGTCGGCGCCGGACCTGCCGTCCATCTCGACAACCTCTTCCTGCGCGGCGACGACGCCATGGGCGGCCGCAAGGACGGCCGCCGTGCGACCATTGCCGAGCGGTTCTGCGTCATCGCGCTCGCAGGCGACAATCTCGGCGACTTCGCCGACGTCTTCAATGCCGACGAAGATGAGATCCAGGCCCGCCGCGCCGTGGTCGCGCGCGGGGAATATGCGCAGCTGTGGGGCAATGGCTGGTTCCTGATGCCGAATCCTGTCTACGGCGCGTGGCAAAAGGGCTCGATCGACGAAGTATTCCCACCGGAAACCCGCTGGATGCCGTCCGACGCGTCCAGCGCACCGAATATCATGAACGAAAGCGAATAAGCATGAGCGAGACCGCAGAAAAGATCGGCTGGGACCGCAACCAAATGGCCGCCCGCGCGGCGCAGGAGCTGGAAGACGGTTATTACGTCAATCTCGGCATCGGCATCCCGACGCTGGTCGCCAACCACATTCCCGACGGCATGCAGGTGACGCTGCAGAGCGAGAACGGCATGCTCGGCATCGGACCTTTCCCCTACGAGGGCGAAGAGGATGCCGACCTCATCAATGCCGGCAAACAGACCATCAGCGAACTCGACCACAGCGCCTATTTCGACAGCGCGGCAAGCTTCGCCATGATCCGCGGTGGCCACATCGACCTCACCGTGCTCGGCGCGATGGAAGTGGCCCAGAACGGCGACATCGCTAACTGGATGATCCCCGGCAAGATGATCAAGGGCATGGGCGGCGCGATGGACCTCGTCGCGGGCGTGAAGAAGATCATCGTGGTGATGGACCACACCGCAAAGGACGGCAGTCCGAAGTTCATCCCCGAATGCACCCTGCCGCTGACCGGCACGAATGTTGTCGACATGATCGTGACCAACCTCGCCGTGTTCCAGCGGCCCGATCACGATAGCCCCTTCAAGCTGATCGAGCTCGCCCCGGGCGTGACAGCAGACGAAGTGGCGGCGAAGACGACGGCGGAATACGTTTCGTAACGCAACGGGACTTGCCAGCCCCGGCCCGATCTCGCACACTCGCTCCCGAGAAATAGGGAGAGAGATATGCCGATGAACCGCGTGTGCGAAATGACCGGGGCGGAGTTTCCGCTGTTCGCTTTCAGCCATTGCCGCGATGTCGTGGCGGCAGTCAGCAAGGCGGGCGGATTCGGCGTATTCGGCGCGACGCGGTTCAGCCCCGACCAGCTGGAGGAAGAACTCGCCTGGATCGACGCGCATGTCGATGGCGCACTTTACGGCGTTGACGTGCTGGTGCCGGAGGTGGTCGATGCCAGCGTGCGCGAGTTGGCGGACAACAAGAGCCGCGCGGCAGCGATCGATCCATCCTACCAAGGCTTCGTCAACCAGATGCTTGGCCAATACGGCATTGCGCCCGAGGCCGAAATGCCGATCCTGAAGGAGCGGATGGGGATCACGCCCGAGAACGGCCTGGCGCTGATGGAAGTCGCCTTCCGGCATCCGATCAAGCTGATTGCCAATGCCCTCGGCATCGCTCCTCCAGCGATGATCGAGGAAGGCAAGGCGCGGGGCGTGCCGGTCGCGGCGCTGGTAGGTGCGAAGGAGCATGCGATCCGGCAGGCCGAGGCCGGCGTCGATATTATCGTCGCCCAGGGCGGCGAGGCCGGTGGCCATTGCGGTGAAGTCTCGACGCTGGTGCTGATCCCTGAAGTGGTCCGCGCGCTTGCTCGGGCCGGTCACGATATCCCGGTGCTGGCGGCTGGCGGTATCATGACCGGGGGGCAGATGGCCGGGATGATGGCGGCGGGCGCGCAGGGCGCGTGGACCGGTTCGGTCTGGCTGGCGACGCCGGAAGCAGAAACCAGCGAGGCCTTTCGCGAGAAGATGGTCGCCGCACGCAGCCGCGACACGGTCCGCTCACGCAGCCGCACCGGCAAGCCCGCACGCCAGCTCAAGACCGCGTGGCACGATGCCTGGGACGCGAGCGACGGCCCCGGCCCGCTGCCGATGCCGCTGATGGGCATGGTGTCCGAACCTGCCTTCGCCCGCATCGAGCGCGAGGCGGCCGCCGGGAATGCGGAAGCCCGAGAGCTCGTCAGCTACTTCGTCGGACAGGGCGTCGGCCTCGTCGAGCAAGTGCGGTCGAGCAGGCAGGTGGTGCAGGATTTCCGCGAGGAATTTCTCGACGCCGTCGGCTCGCTCGCTGCCAGCGTCGGCATGGAGTGACTTGACCGGGCGCGCGCAGCCCCGCACGGGACGCCCATGTGGCTCGATACCCCTCGCAATCCGAAGGCTCCGCTCGCCGGACTGAAGGTCCTCGAACTCGCCCGCGTGCTGGCAGGACCATGGGCCGGACAGGTCCTTGCCGATCTCGGCGCGGACGTCATTAAGGTGGAAAGCCCCGATGGTGACGGCACCCGCAAATGGGGTCCTCCGTGGATCGAGCGTGACAATGGAGATCGCGAAGCGGCCTATTATCACGCGACCAATCGCGGCAAACGCAGCATCGTCGCGAATTTTCGTGACGAGGGCGATCTTGATCGGGTCAGGGAATTGGCTGGAAGCGCCGACGTGGTGCTGGAGAATTTTAAGACCGGCGCGCTGGCCAAGTTCGGGCTCGATTACGAAACGCTGGCCAGCGCCAATCCGCGGCTGGTCTACTGCTCCATAACCGGCTTCGGTCAGACCGGCCCGCGCGCGCATGAAGCAGGATACGATTTCGTCATCCAGGCGATGAGCGGCTTCATGTCGCTGACCGGAGAGCCGCAGGGGCGGCCGATGAAGATGGGAATCTCGATCTCGGACCTTACCTGCGGGCTCTATTCGGTGATCGGCATACAGGCGGCCTTGGCAATGCGGGAGCGGACGGGGCGCGGGCAGCATGTCGACATGGCTCTGCTCGACTGTTCGGTCGGCCTGCTTGCCAGCCAGGCGACGCATTTCCTCAGCACCGGGAAAAACCCGCCGCGGATGGGCAATGAACATGCGCAAGTGAGCGCTTACGGGGTTTTCCCGACAGCCGATGTCGAGGTCGTGCTCGCGCCTGCGAACGACGGACTGTTCCGCAAGCTGCTCACCCTGCTCGGGCGGGACGACCTGCTGGGTGACTTGCGCTTCGCAACGAACGAAGCCCGGCTCGCCAATCGCACGGAACTCGACGAAATCATCGCTGCGGAAACGGCCAAGTGGGAAAGCGCCGAATTGCTGAGCGATTGCGCGGAGGATGGCATTCCGGCTGGCCCGATCAACGCCATCGATGCGGTCTTCGCCGACCCGCAGGTGCAGGCGCGGCAGATGCAGATCGAGCTCGGCGGCATCCCGGGCGTGCGCAGCCCCTTCACCTTCTCCGAGGCTGAATTGGCCCTGGATGCGCCGAGCCCACGCAAGGGGCAGCACGGCAAAGGGTGATTGAGGCGGGGCGTACCTTGCCCCCCTGTAGGACGCCCATTGCGGAACGCTGTAAACAGAAAGGGCGGCTCTTTCGAGCCGCCCTTTTCGTCTCAGGCGAAGGCTGCCTTGAGGTCTTCTACGAGGTCGGTGCGCTCCCACGGGAAGCGGTCGCCGTCGGTCTGCCGCCCGAAGTGGCCGTAGGCTGCGGTTTCGCGGTAGATCGGCTTGTTGAGGCCAAGATGTGTGCGAATGCCGCGCGGGGTCAGGCCGCCGAGCTTCTCTATCCCGGCAATTGCCTGCTCGAGCTTCTCGTCGGACACGCCATCGGAAGCAGTGCCATGAGTGTCGACATAGAGCGATAGCGGTTTCGAAACGCCGATCGCATAGCTCAGCTGGATCGTGCAGCGCGTCGCAAGACCGGCGGCGACGATGTTCTTGGCCAGGTAGCGTGTAATATAGGCGGCCGAACGATCGACCTTGGTCGGATCCTTGCCGCTGAACGCGCCGCCGCCATGCGGGGCCGCGCCGCCATAGGTATCGACAATGATCTTGCGGCCGGTGAGGCCTGCGTCGCCATCGGGACCGCCGATCTCGAAAGCACCGGTCGGGTTGATGTGCCATGCGGTGTCGTCGGAAATCCAGCCATCGGGCAGGATCTCGGTGACGACTTTCTGCACATAGGCCTTGAGCTCGGCCTCCTTGTCGCCCTCGTGATAACCCTTGCCGTGCTGGGTGGAGACGACGATGGCGGTGCAGGCGACCGGCTTCCCGTTTTCATAGCGCAGCGAGAGCTGGCTCTTGGCATCGGGCTCGAGGAAAGGCGCCGCGCCGCTCTTGCGATCGGCTGCGAGGCGTTCGAGAATCTTGTGGCTGTAGTCGAGCGTCGCCGGCATGAGATCGGGCGTCTCGTCGCAGGCGAAACCGAACATGATGCCCTGGTCGCCCGCACCCTCGTCCTTGTTGCCGCTGGAATCGACGCCTTGGGCAATTTCCGAGGACTGGCCGTGGAGGTGGTTTTCGAAGGTCAGGGTCTTCCAGTGGAAGCCCTCCTGCTCATAACCGATTTCGCGGACGGTCTGGCGCACGGCCTGCTCGATCTCGTCCTT
The DNA here is from genome assembly GCA_947499095.1 of uncultured Erythrobacter sp. GTDB lineage: Bacteria > Pseudomonadota > Alphaproteobacteria > Sphingomonadales > Sphingomonadaceae > Qipengyuania. Next base: position 579,169 of record CANMMR010000001.1, on the reverse strand, counting down.
CGCCCCCGGTGCCCAGCCGCCATTGTCGGCCCAATCGGCATTGTTCAGATCGTACATCGGCGCACAGCGGATCTCGCCGGACAGGATCACGCGCTGCGTCGTCGTCATTGTTTCGCAGGCGACCCGCGATTCGGGATCCTTGGCCAGCATCAGGTCGACGATCGCGTCGGAAATCTGGTCGGACACCTTGTCGGGATGGCCTTCGGAGACGCTCTCGGAGGTAAACATGTAATTGGTGCGCATGGAAATGGATATCCCGATATAAAGAAGTCTTTATGTGTGCGGCGCGGACTAGCCGTCCCGGCGCCGTTTTACAACCAGGGAAGCGGCCAAAAATACGCCGCCCCAGATCAAGGTCAGCCAATGGCCGAGTCGCGCGAACCATGTCGGAGCGTGCGCCGGGGGGACCAGCGTATCGACCCGCGCCGCGATATTGCGCCCGATATGCTCGCGCACCACCCCGCGTGCGTCGATCACCGCGCTGATCCCGGTGGTGGTGGAGCGTAGCACGGGCAGCCCCTCCTCCGCCGCACGCATCCGCGCCTGGCCGAGATGCTGGGGCGGGCCCCAGGCGCCGAACCAGCCGTCGTTCGACGGGTTGAAGATATAGTCGGGGCGGTTTGCGCGATCCGTGACCTCGCCGGAAAACACAATCTCGTAGCAGATCTGGATACCGGCCTTGCCGAAGCTGCCGAGATCGAGGCTTTGCGGGCCCGGCCCGGGCAGGAAATCGATCGTCCCTGCCACCAGCCGGCTCGCTCCGAGCGGTTCGAGCAGCGCGCGCATGGGGAGGTATTCGCCGTAGGGTACGAGGTGCGATTTGGCCGCGCTGTCGAGTATCTCACCCTGTCCGTCGATCGCCAGCACGACATTGTAGGCACCGGTAGCCCGCCGCAGGCCGCCCACCTCCTCGAGTTCGAGATCCTGGGCGCCGGTAAGTAGCAGCGAGCCCTCGCCGATGGTGCTCCCAATCCGCGCACGCGCAAACACGGGGTTCGCACTGGCGGTCATCCGGTCGTAGTAGCGTTGCGGATAGCCGTCGCGCAGATAGTCCGGAACGCCGCTTTCGGGCCACAGGACAAGCCGTCGGCTGACCGGGCGCTGCGGAGTGCTGAGACCGGCGATGGTCTGGAACTGGCTTTCGTATTTCGACGCGTCGTCGATCTCTTCCTGCCGCAGGTTGGGCTGGACCAGCGTTAAAGGAAGATAGCCATCGCGCTCTGCACCGGCAGGCAAATACATGCCTGCGACCAGTACCGCGGCTGCCGCAGCAAGGGGAAGCCAGCGTTTGGCAGTCACCAGCATAGCCAGCAGGGCGGCGGCGCAGACCGCTATTCCCGAAAGTGCGTAGGTCCCGGCGAAAGGCAGCAGCGCGCCCAGGCCCGGACGGTCCCAAGGGCCCAACAGCGCAAGGGAGAACGGCCCCCAGGAATAGCCGGTGAAGACCCAACTCCGCAGCCATTCGCCGAGGATCCAGCTGGCCCCCAGTGACAGCGCGAACGCCGGACCCGAACCATTGCGGACCAGCGCCTTCGCCAGACCCGCGGCAATCGCAGGGTAAATCGCGAGGTAAAGCGATAGCAGCGGCACCGCGAGCCACCCGAGCGCGGGTGGCATTTCGGCCTGATAAGTGAACGCCGTCGCGATCCAGTTATTGGTGACAATAAAATGCGCGACTCCGAACAGCCAGCCGCGCTTTGCGGCGATGCCGATAGTCGGGCTGTCGGCCACTATCAGCGCGAAGGCTCCCATGGCAGCGATCGCAACTGGCCACAGACCGAGCGGAGGGTAGCCGAGCGCGGCAACCGCGCCGAGCAGCAGCAGCGTCACATTGGGATGACGGCGGGCGAAACCGAGAAGCGTATCCATCGGTCTCGCCCTATTCCATCGGTCCCGCCGATCAAGCGCGATCAGGCGGCGTTTGCCTCCTCGTCGGCATCTTTCTTGCGGCGACGACGCGGGGCGGGCTTGGCCTCGCCCTCGTCGGCGGCGCTGATCGAGGGCGGCAGAACGGTCGCGTCAATTTCCCCTTCGCTACCGGCCTGGCCTTCTTCGTTTTTCTTAGCCTTGCGCGGAGCCCGGCGCTTCTTGGGCTGATCCTCTTCGTCGCGGCGAACGAAGGGGTTCTCATCGGGCTCGTAGGAGTTGGAGTCGCCCTCGGCGTCCTTCTTCCGCGAACGCTTGGGAGCCTTGTCACCGCGACTGTCCCCGCGATCCTTGCGCCCACCCTCGTCCTGATCGTCACGGCGCAAGCGCTGGCGACGATTGTTGTCGCGGCGATCGTCATTATCGTCGCCATCGTCGTCCTCCGACTGGTTCTCGCCGCGATCGTCCTGGCGCTTGGCCTTCTGCTCATCCTGCCGCGCCTTGTTGTCGGCAATCACGCGGAAATAGTGATCGGCGAACTGGAGATAATATTCCGCCTGCACCCGGTCGCCATTGTGCTGGGCGTCCTGGGCAAGCTTCTTGTACTTGTCGAGCAGCTGGGGCGCATTGCCCCGCGCGCGACTGTCGATCCTATTGGCCGAGTTGCCGCCGCCCTGGTTACGGTTGTTGCGACCGCGACGACGGTTATTGCGATTGTTGTTCAAGGGTAGGTAATCCTCATTCATGGCGCGGCGCGGACCCCCGGTCCGCCTATGGCCGCTTGCCCCTTGCGCGCCCGCGCTTGTCGCATGGCGCGTGCCCCGTTTTCCTGCATGGTATGCGAGGCTTGAAGGGCCGCGCACCGGAACTGCATATGTCGGGGCTTAGGCCACCGGGTCGGACATGCCGCGCACCACTGGCCTGTGGCCAGAGGTAAAGGGTCGAATCGGCTTTGCCAACCCCTATCTGAGAATCAGTGCACGTGGGCGGCCCGCGAGGTCCCTGCGCAGCTCGGTTTCGAATCCCGATTCGCGGGCGATAGCCGAGACCATGTCCGCCTGTTTCCAGCCGATTTCGAGGATCGCGATCCCCGCCGAAAAAAGAAGCTTGCCAAGCTGCGGGACGATCGCGCGATAGTCGTCAAGCCCCTCGGGGCCGGCGAACAAGGCGGAGGCGGGTTCAAAGTCGCGCACGTCAGGATCGAGCTCGGCATCGTTCTCGACATAGGGCGGGTTGCACAGGATCAGGTCGAACTTGCCGAGATCGTCGGCCCAGCCATCGTCCAGCCAGCTTGCGACGCGGAAGTCCGCTCGATCGGCGAGGCCGAGCGCTTCGCTGTTCCCTTGCGCCACGGCCAGCGCCGCCGGCGATAGATCGATCCCGATCCCCGTCGCATCGGCGCGCTCGGCGAGGAAGGCCAGCAGCAACGCGCCGCTCCCGGTGCCCATGTCCAGCACCCGCGCATCAAGCCTCGCATGATCGAGAGCGGCCTGCACGATGGTCTCGCTGTCGCCACGCGGGATCAGCGTGTCCTTCGTAACGGCGAATTCGAGCCCGAAGAACTCCTGCCGCCCGAGAATATGAGCAACGGGTTCATTTGCCGACCTCCGCTCGACGTAAGCATCGAAGCTGGCGGGTGCCCCGTCCCGCATATGCTTCATCAGCAGGTCCGAACGCGATGTACGGAGCGCATGCGCCATGAGCAGTTCGGCATCCAGCCGCGCGGTGTCGCTGGTGGCGGAGAGGCGCTGTGCGGCTTCGCGGATTGCCTGTTGGACGTTCAACTCCGCATACCCGGTTTCTGTCCTTCGACAAGCTCAGGACGAGCGGAAATGGTTCGCAATTTTGCCTCCACCCGCGCAGCCTGAGCCTGTCGAAGGCCACGCGCAGCCGCCGGAAACACGCTCACTCCGCCATCGCCGCGAGGCGTTTGGCCTCGTCCTCGGCGATCAGCGCGTCGATCAATTCGCCAAGACCAGGCCCGGCGATGATCTGCGGCAGCTTCTGCAGCGTCAGGCCGATGCGGTGGTCGGTCACGCGCCCCTGAGGGAAGTTGTAGGTGCGGATGCGTTCTGAGCGGTCGCCACTGCCGACCATGGCCTTGCGCGCCTCGGCCTCGGCACCCTGCGTCGCCTCGCGCTGCTGCTCGTAGAGCCGCGCGCGAAGGACCTGCATCGCCTTTTCCTTGTTCTTGTGCTGGCTGCGTCCGTCCTGGCAGGTGACCACCAGGCCGGTGGGCTCGTGCGTGATGCGGATCGCTGAATCGGTGGTGTTGACGTGCTGGCCGCCGGCCCCGCTGGCGCGATAGGTGTCGATCTTGAGATCGCCCGGATCGATCTGCACGTCGACCTCGTCCGGCTCCGGCAGCACCGCTACGGTGGCCGCCGAGGTGTGGATTCGCCCGCCGCTCTCGGTCTCGGGCACGCGCTGGACGCGGTGGACGCCGCTTTCGAACTTGAGCTTGGCGAAAACGCCGCTGCCGGTGACATTGGCGACGATTTCCTTGAAGCCGCCGACCTCGCTGGCACTCATGCTGACCGGCTCCACCTTCCAGCCCTGCTCGGCAGCGAAGCGTTCGTACATGCGGAAAAGATCGCCTGCGAAGAGCGCCGCCTCATCCCCGCCGGTGCCGGCGCGGATTTCAAGCATGGCGGGCTTGTTGTCGGCCGAATCGCGCGGCAACATGGCGACGGCCAGTTCGCGCTCCGCCTCGGGCAGGCGCTTGCGCAGGCTGCCGAGTTCCTCCTCCGCCATCGCCTTCATCTCGGGATCGGCGAGCATTTCCTCGAGGCTCGCAATCTCCTCGCGCGCGGCTTTCACCTCGGCCGCGACCTTCGCCACCGGCTCCAGCTCGGCATAGTCGCGGCTCGCCTGGACGAAGGCCTCGCCCTCCAGCTGGCCCGAAGCCATGCGCGCCTCGAGCTCAGCGAAGCGATTGGCGATCTGATCGAGGCGTTCGGCTGGGATGGTCATGTCTCAGCCAAGCAGCATTTCGAGTGACGCCGTCGCTTCGTCATCAGCCTTCATCCGGACATGCTCTGTACCGTCGCGCATGTCGAATGCGACGATCTTGTCCGCCCCGGCCTTTACGGCTTTGTCGAACCGCTTGCGCGGACTGCCGGTTGCCATGAGCTCAGCGGAATGCCCGCCCGCCCTGATTTTGGCGATGGCTGCGATGGCACGGTCGATCAGCTCATCGTTCTCTACCACGACGATCACGTCCGCATTGGGCTCGATCCGGTCTCCCACCAGCATCGCCAGCCGCTCGATCCCGGCAGCCCAGCCCACCGCGGGCGTCGCCGCGCCGCCGAGGCTTTCCATCAGCCCGTCGTAGCGGCCGCCGCCCAGAATGGTGCTCTGCGAACCCAGCTTTGAAGCAGCCTCACTCCCCTCTTCGGGAATGAATTCGAAGGCGGTGTGCCGGTAATAGTCGAGTCCCCGCACAAGGCTTTCGGCCCGCGTCCACTTCACGCCCGCCGCATCGAGGCCGCTCGTCAATGCATCGAAAAACGCCCGCGCATCGTCGGACAGGAATTGATCGATTTTCGGCGCATCCGCCACGAACCGCTGGTCGCGGCGATCTTTGCTGTCGAGGATACGCAGCGGGTTCTTTTCGAGCCGCTCTTGGCTGTCCTCGCTCAACTCGTTCTTTACAGCACGGAAGTGCTCGACCAGCGCGCCGCGCCAAGCGTCGCGGCTGTCGCCGTCGCCCAACGTGTTGAGATGCAGCGTCACGCCCTCGATGCCGAGTTCCTTCAGCAGCTGGTCGGCCATGGCGAGCAGCTCCACATCCGCTTGCGGCTCGGCTGCGCCGATGATTTCAGCGTCGATCTGGTGGAACTGGCGATAGCGGCCCTTCTGCGGCCGCTCGTAGCGGAACAACGGGCCGTGCGTCGCGACCTTGAGCGGCGCGTGCTGCTGCCAGCCGTTCGAGAGGTAGGCCCGCGCGATCCCGGCGGTGAACTCGGGGCGCAGTGTCAGGCTGTCGCCGCCGCGATCCTCGAAGCTGTACATTTCCTTCGACACAACATCGGTCGTCTCGCCGATCGCGCGGCTGAACACCTCGGTCTTCTCGAACACCGGCATCTCCACCCGGCGAAAGCGATAGAGCTTGCGCACGCGCTCGAAGGTCTCGACGACGAAGGCGAAGGCTTCGGCATCGGGGCCGAAGATGTCCTGCGTACCGCGGATGGCTTGGGGTGTTTTCGACATGGCGCGCCTTTAGGTGCGTTGGCCGCGAGCAGCAAGCTGCTGGCTCGCACTGTTCCATCCCGCGCCCCCTCCCGGCCACCCATTGAGCTTACTTTCGTGGGTGGTCGGGAGGGGGAGCGGGATGGAACAGTCACGGGAAGTGCGGATGCGCTTCACGCACGCAGAAAACAGCACGCAGTAAACAGACTGTTGCCGCAATATACACACGAGGCTAGAGGCCCCCGCGAAGTCTTTCTGGGGAGAGGGGCGATTAGTCTTTCCGCTTAACGGCGGGACGGCACCGGCCCTCTCCCCCGCCCGGCCACCCGATCAGCATCGTGCCGTGGGTGGCCGGGCGGGGGAGAGGGCCGGTGCGGCAACCTGTAAATAACGAGAGCATCAATGCGCATCGACATGATCCCCGTGGGCGACAATCCGCCCGAAAGCCTCAATGTCATCATCGAAGTGCCGACCGGCGGCGAGCCGGTAAAGTACGAGTTCGACAAAAGCAGCGGCGCATTGTTCGTCGACCGCATTCTGCACACGCCGATGCGCTATCCGGCGAATTACGGCTTCGTCCCCCACACGCTCAGCCCCGATGGCGACCCGCTGGATGCGCTGGTGATCGCCCGTTCGCCCTTCATCCCCGGCTGCGTGGTACGCGCCCGGCCGATCGGCGTGCTGAACCTGGAAGACGAGCATGGCGGCGACGAGAAGCTGGTGTGCGTCCCGGTCGACACGACCTTCCCTTATTACTCGGACATCGCCGAGACCAAGGACCTGCCGAGCATCATCTTCCAGCAGATCGAGCACTTCTTCACCCACTACAAGGATCTCGAAAAAGAGAAGTGGGTCCGCGTCGGTGCCTGGGGCGATGCCGCCGAAGCGCGCCGAATCGTGCTCGAAAGCATCGAGCGTTACGAAAACGAAAAGTAGGCGCTACTCGACCGGGCGGCTGTGATCGAGCAGGTCTTTTTCCTGCTCGGTCCCGCCCTGGCGCCGCTCCGCATCGACCATCTGCGCGATCTCGTCGGTCGGCCGGACATCCTCGTCCTCTTCGGTAACTGTGATCTGCCGGACGGGCTGGCTGGGCTGCTCGTCGGGCGGCTTCGCCTCGGCCAACGCCGTGCCACTTTCGAATGGTACGCTGGCAGAGCGCGGGTCGAAGCGGAGGCGATAGATCGGCTCGGGGAGGCCGAATCCGGCATCTTCGAGCGCCGTCTTGACCGCCGGGATGGCTTTGGTCTTCGCTTTCCACCAATCCGTCCGGCTTTGGTCTATCCAGCCGAGAAGGCGGATGACCACGTTAGAATCGCCCACTTCGATGATCCGCGCTTCGGGCGGTGGGTCGGCGAGCACGAAGTCCAGCCCCGCCAGCGTATCACGGCCGAGCTTTCGCGCGGCCCGTGCATCATCGTCCGCATCTACGCCAAGGTCGAACTCGAAGCGGCGCTGCGGATTGCGGGTGTAGTTGGTGATGACCGCCTTGAATACCTGACCGTTCGGAATGCGCAGGTGATTGCCGTCGAGCGTCATCAGAACCGTTGCCCGGCTGGTCAGGCGGATGACGCGGCCCTCGAGATCGTCGATCAGCACGTGGTCGTTGGCGCGGAACGGCTGGCGCAGGCTCAGCATCAGCGAGGCGACGTAGTTCTCGACCGTCTCGCGCATGGCGAAACCCAATGCGAGGCCGATGACGCCCGCACCGCCCAGAACCGCGCCGAGCAGCGCAGTCGCCCCGATCATGTCAAGCGCGATCACCAGCCCGCCGACGACGGCGATGAAGCGGATGGCGCTTGCGATCAGTTCGGCAAGGAAGCCGTTGGGCGCGATCCGGTGCCAGAGCGAACCGAGCCCCGCGATCAGATAGCCGAGCAACACGATCCCCGCCCACACCAGCAGCGCGACGGCAATCAGCGGCAGCATCCTGACCAGATCGCTCCACCGGTCGGCAAGGCTGGTCAGCCCCGCCGTGCCTGCTGCGAGAGAAACGTCGCGCTCCAGCCCATTCTCGACAGTCACCACGCCCGCGACACGCGACGCAATTTCTTCCGCGCGGGTGACATCATCTTCTGCAGGAACAGTACCCGCCAGAGAAACGACACCTTCGTTCACCTCGACCGACACCTGCTCGAATGCGGGCAGCGCGGCGAAGATGCCGGCGATACGGCTCGCGATACGCTCGTCGTCGCCCGCCCCTTGCGTCGCAGCGATCGTTTGCGTCGGCGTGGGTTGCGGCTCCTCGCTCGGCGCGGGTTCGACGAGTTGCGCGGACAGCGGAGTGGCAATGAGCAACGCGAGAAGGAAGAGAATCCGCACGATCATTCTCCCGCGACCGCCATGCCGTCGATGCGGAAGGTCGGCACATCTATGCCGCGTTGCAGTTCGAGGTCGTTTGCGGGGGTCAGCGCGCGGAACATCTCCGGCAGTGTACCGGCAATCGTGATCTCCGATACAGGACCGTCGATCTCCCCGCCCCGTATGCGAAAGCCGCTCGCCCCCCGGCTGTAATCGCCGGTCACGAGGTTGACCCCCTGGCCGAACAGGCCGGTGACATAAAGACCGTCCTCGATATCGGCGATAAGCTCTTCGACCGAGACCGTGCCAGGATCGAGCACGACATTGCTGGCCGATACGCCCGGCGCCCCGCCGCCGCCGCGCCCGGCATGGCCTGTGAGGCCGAGATCGAGCTGGTTGGCGGATGCGACATTGGTCAGCCAGCCGCCGATGCGCCCACCTTCGACTAGCATGCGCTCGCTGCAAGGCACGCCTTCACCATCGAAACAGCGCGAGCGCAGGCCGCGCTTGCGAAACGGTTCCTCGCGCACATGGATGGCGCTGTCGAACAATTGCTCGTCTTCGCGCCCGATCAGGAAGCTGGATTTGCGCGCGATCGCAGGTCCGCTCATCGCGGCGAGCAAGTGACCGAGCACGCCATTGCCGACGCGCGGCTCGAACACGACCGGCATCTTGCGCGAGGGCATGGTGGTCGAGCCTGTCTTGCGCACCGCCCGCTCCCCCGCCTCGCGGCCGATTTCCTCCGCCCCGGGCAGGTCGGAGCGAAAGCGCTGCGTGCGGTAGGCGTAATCGGTTTCCATGCCGCCGCCCTCGCCCGCGACGACGCTTGCGGACAGCGTGTGCGATCCACTGGCAGAGCCGCGCGCAAAGCCGTTCGAAGTGGCGAGGCCGAATACGCTGCGCGAGGCACCGGCACTGCCACCGTTAGAATTGGTTACGCCGTTCACCGCGCGGGCCGCATCTTCCGCTGCCAGCGCGGCAGCGCGCAACTCTTCGGGCGACGGATCGTCCGGATCGAGCAGCTCGAGATCGGGTGCCTCGCCGCTGAACAGCCGGTCTTCCGGGGCGAGTCCGCCATAGGGATCCTCCGGAGCCAGCCGCGCCATTTCCACCGCACGCCCGGCAAGGATGGCGAGGCCTTCGGGCGCGAAGTCGCTGGTCTGGATGGAGGATGATCGCCTTCCGACGAAGACCCGCAGGCTGATCTCCTCGCTTTCGGAGCGCTCGACTTCTTCCAGTTCTCCCAGCCGGACTGATACGCTTTCCGATGCTCCGGCGCGACAGGCGGCGTCGGCAGCATCGGCACCGCGTGCCCGGGCGAGGTCGACGAGTTCCTGGCAGCGCGCAACGGCGGCGGCGCTGTCGATCATTGCGAAAGCTTACGGATAATGGTCATCCGTTTGCAGGTAGGCATGTGCGCATGACGTGGCAACTGCCAGCCCGCGCGGAGCGATTGCCTCGCTCAGCCGAAAATGAGCCGGAAGAAAGCGGTCAGCGCCAGCGGCGTGACGATTGCCAGCGCCCACAGCGCGATCTGGTCGCGGCGAAAGGCGCCGGACAGCGCCGGATCGTGCGCGTCCTCGTCCGTAAGGCGCGTCCAGCGATGCTCGAACTTGCGGCAGAAAGGAATGATGCCGACCACGAGGGCGACGAGGAGGAGGTAAGGCGCGATCGAGCTCATGCCCTGCTTCATCGCATGAACGGTCACGAAAATCTGGAGACCGGTGTAGACTAGCAGGGCGAGGGCGACGTTGTCGCTCATCGATTTGCGCCAGTCCCGCAGATATGCGCGGCGGCGGGTGTGTGCGTCGTGATGGTCGTGTAGCGCCTTGTTCACGGCACTCTCCCCGAATGTCTCTACCCGAGTCGCATTGTTCCAAATTTACTGCGGGCTGGCAAGCGCACGCAACGAACGTGCGCAAATGCGTCCCATATCGGCATGGAAGTCGTCCATGCAGGATTCCTGCCAATTCGTCGAAGAACCCGTGTCCGAGGGTTTTCACCTGCGTTCTGTCTGCGTATGGCGCGCAGCATGGCCGATATCGATCCCGCCACCGTTGCCGACCCGGTTCACGACGCCGCCCCGCCGATTCCGCAGGGCGGCCTCGAAGTCGTTTCCATTGCGAAGAGCTATGACAAGCGTGCCGTGCTGACCGACATCTCGCTGAGCGTCGGAAAGGGCGAGGTGCTCGGCCTGCTCGGTCCGAATGGGGCCGGCAAGACCACCTGCTTCTATTCGATCATGGGCCTCGTGCGCCCCGATGCCGGGCGCATCATGATGGACGGGCAGGACGTCACCAATCTACCGATGTATCGCCGCGCGATCCTGGGCCTCGGCTACCTGCCGCAGGAAACCAGCATCTTTCGCGGCATGACGGTGGAGCAGAACATCAACTGCGTGCTCGAAATGGTCGAGCCGGATGGCGATGCACGCGGTGCCGAACTCGAACGCCTGCTCGACGAATTCGGGCTGACGCGGTTGCGCACCAGCCCGGCCATGGCCCTGTCCGGCGGTGAGCGGCGCCGCTGCGAGATCGCCCGAGCACTGGCCGCCAAGCCGTCGATCATGCTGCTCGACGAGCCCTTCGCCGGCATCGACCCGCTCTCGATCAGCGATATCCGCGACCTGGTGAAGGATCTGAAGACGCGCGGGATCGGCGTGCTGATCACCGACCACAATGTACGCGAGACGCTGGAGATCGTTGACCGGGCCTGCATCATCTATGGCGGCCAGGTCCTATTTGCGGGCACACCGCAGGCGCTTGTGGCCGACGAGAACGTGAAGCGGCTGTATCTGGGCGAGAATTTTACGCTATGATTTGCGGCGATTTGGAGAAATGTCGCTGATCTGCGCCCCTTGGACCGCCGCTTCGGCACCGGCCCACGCCCCCACCCGGCCACCCGAACAGTATAGTGCCACGGGTGGCCGGGTGGGGACGTGGGCCGGAGCCGCAAGGAAAGCGAGGATGCGCTTTCCGCTTTCGACAGAAAACATCTCGTGGCGCTGACCCCTCGCCTCGACCTCCGGCAAACCCAGTCGCTGGTAATGACGCCGCGATTGCAGCAGGCAATCAAGCTGCTGGCGCTGTCGAACCTCGAAATCGAGACCTTCGTCGGGGAGGCGCTGGAGTCCAATCCCCTGCTCGAGATGGGCGAAGTGCGGCGCGAGGCGGGTGAGGAGGCTTCCCAGCGTCCGGACGAGCACGACAGCGTACCGGACATGGGCGGCACCGAGGCGCTCGATGTCTCCGACCGCGCGCTCGATCCCGAAGCCGGTCCCGGCGACGGCGGTGACTGGGGCCGCGCTGCCAGCGCCGGAGGAATTTCCGGCGACGAGCTGCCGGACCTCGAGAACCGCTCTTCCGACGGCCCGACGCTGGCCGAGCACCTTTCGGACCAGGTCGGCGCAGCGTCCTATTCACAGGCCGAAGCACTGATCGCCTTGCGGATCATCGGCGAGCTCGACGAGGCAGGATATCTCCACACCGATCTGGGCAAGATCGCGCAGGAACTCGGCGCAAGCGAAGAGGAAGTCGAAGATGCGCTGCTGCTCGTCCAGTCGCTCGACCCGACCGGAGTCGGCGCACGCAGCCTGGCGGAATGCCTGACGCTGCAAGCGAAGGAAGCCGATCGCTACGACCCCTGCATGGCGGCGCTGATCGAAAATCTCGATCGGCTGGCAGCGGGCGAGGTGGCGCGCCTCAAACGCCTGTGCGGAGTCGACGACGAAGATTTCGCCGACATGCTGGCCGAACTGCGATCTTACGATCCCAAGCCCGGCTGCCGCTATGGGGGTGTGCGCGAGGCTACGATCGTCCCGGATGTGCTCCTCAATTCGAAAGGCGACGGGTGGGACATCAGGCTCAACGAGGCGAGCCTGCCGCGCCTCGTCGTGAACCGCGACTATTATCTCGAGCTCAAGGCCGGCGCACGCGACAAGGCCTCGACCGCATGGCTCAACGAGCAGCTGGGCGAAGCCGACTGGCTGATCCGCGCCCTCGACCAGCGTCAGCGGACGATCCTGAAGACCGCGGCGGAGATTGTGAAGCGGCAGGAAGGCTTCTTTCGCGAGGGCGTCACCGCCATGCGCCCGCTGACCTTGCGCGAGGTCGCCGAAGAAATCGAGATGCACGAAAGCACGGTCAGCCGCGTGACCAGCAACAAGTATCTCGCCTGCCCGCGCGGGACCTTCGAACTGAAGTATTTCTTCTCCAGCGGGGTGGCTGCGGCCGATGGCGAAGGCGCCAGCAGCGAAGCGATCAAGGCCCGCATCAAGGCGCTGTGCGATGGGGAAGACCCGAAGAAGGTCCTGTCCGACCAGAAGCTCGCCGACACGCTCAACGAAGAAGGCTTCGACCTCGCCCGGCGCACGGTCGCCAAATACCGCGAAGCCATAGGGATCGGCTCGAGCGCTCAACGACGTCGGGAAAAAAAGCTTAATAATCTGTGACGCGTTAATGCCACAGCCAAAAAAGTTAACGCGCTTTACCCGCTGTTAACCTTTTCCCTTCAGACCTTGTGTGGTTAATACAGGTCAACACCTCTTAGCGAGGGGTTACCGGACACTAGGGACCAACGGGGGATTTCCCATGCGTGTACTGCTGATCGAAGACGAACCGACCACCGCCAAGGCGATCGAGCTCATGCTCACGACCGAAGGCTTCAATGTCTATTCGACCGATCTTGGCGAAGAAGGCCTCGATCTGGGCAAGCTGTATGATTACGATATCATCCTGCTCGATTTGAACCTGCCCGACATGCATGGTTACGACGTGCTCAAGAAGCTGCGCGTCGCCAAGGTGCAGACCCCGGTCCTGATCCTGTCCGGCATCGCCGAGATGGACAGCAAGATTCGCAGCTTTGGCTTCGGTGCCGACGATTACGTGACCAAGCCCTTCCACCGCGAAGAGCTGGTTGCTCGCATCCACGCCGTGGTGCGCCGCTCGAAGGGCCACAGCCAGTCGGTCATCCGCACCGGCAAGCTGGCTGTGAACCTCGATGCCAAGACCGTCGAAGTCGACGGCGCCCGGGTCCACCTGACCGGCAAGGAATATGCGATGCTGGAGCTGCTTTCGCTCCGCAAGGGCACCACGCTGACCAAGGAAATGTTCCTCAACCACCTCTATGGCGGGATGGACGAACCCGAACTCAAGATCATCGACGTCTTCATCTGCAAGCTGCGCAAGAAATTGAGCCATGCGTGCGGCGGCGAGAACTACATCGAAACCGTATGGGGCCGCGGCTATGTGCTGCGCGATCCGAACGAAGAGGCGGAAGCGGCTTAATTTGATAAGCCTCAAGCGCCGACGGGGCCATCCGGCCCCTTAGGCTACCGCGCCAGCAGGCGCGACGGCCAGTCGGCCTTGCCGATCGCGAGCGATCGGAAACGAAGATTAATCCTGGACGGGAATAGCGAGGACGCCCGGCAGCCACTGGCCGCCGGGCTTTTTCGTATCGGTGCTGCTGCGCAATCTATCTTGGCAGCGAAAATGTTGTCTGCGATTTGACGCCGACAACATCTGAAGGCTCCCTGGGCTGTATGGCGATTCTCTCGGATTACTCGGCCCAGATCGGCTGCTTGCTGCTGGCCGCTACCTTTATCGCCTTCCTGCTCGAGCGCCAGCCGCCGGTCGTCATCGCCATCGCCTCGGCCGCGCTGATGATTGCGCTGGGCTATCTGCCGGCGAAGGACATGCTCGGCACCTTCGCCAATTCCGCGCCGATCACCATCGCGGCCATGTTCATCCTATCGGGCGCGCTCCTGCGCACTGGGACGCTGGAATGGGTCTCCGGCTGGGTCATCCGCCGCACTTCGCGCAGCCCGAAGACGGCAGTGGCGGAAATCGGCGCCGGAACCGTGCTCGCCTCGGCCTTCATGAACAACACCCCGGTCGTGATCGTCATGATCCCCGTGGTGCGCAAGCTGGCGCAGGTGCTGAAGGTGGCCGCCACGCGGCTGCTCATTCCGCTGTCCTACATCACCATCCTGGGCGGTACGATGACGCTGATCGGCACCTCGACGAACCTGCTGGTCGATGGCGTCGCACAGGAGGCAGGCCAGCGCCCCTTCGGCATATTCGAGATTTCGGCAGTCGGTGCGGTGGCGCTGCTTTCCGGTCTTGCCATCCTGTTGGTGCTCGGCCCGTTCCTGCTCCCCAATCGCGGAAAGCGGATCGAGGACGACGAGCGGGAAAGCGACCTCTACCTCACCCACCTCATTCTGGAGGGCAAGAGCCGCTATGTCGGACGGCAGCTGGCAGAAACCGACATCGGCCGTCGGCCCCAGGTCAAGATCGTCGGCATTCGGCGCGGCTCCGAAATGCGGCGCCACAATCTCGATGAACACGTGCTTCAGGCCGAGGACCATCTGATCGTCAGCGCCAGTCCGGAGGAAATCAATTCCCTCGCCGAAGCTCCCGATTTCCGCACGGGCCTTGTCGGCGTGGGGGGCGGCGTCGCGACGTCCCGTACCGACCGCCCAGCCGACCTCCGCATCGTCGAAGCCGTTATCTCGTCATCGCATCCCATCGTCGGCAAACGGCTTGCGGATATCCCGCTCCTGTCGCGCTTGCGCGTACGCGTGCTCGGCCTGTCGCGCCCGCGCCATATTCCCGGCCCGACGCTGGCGGAAGCAAGGGTGCGCGCCGGCGACCGGCTCCTGATAGCCGCCGGCAGCGATGCCGCCCAGGCACTGCAGGGCAATATGCAGCTCACCCATGTAGGTGCCACCAGCGCACGCTCGTTCAGGCGCGACAAAGCTCCCATCGCGATCGCCACTCTCGCCGCGGTGGTTGTTGGCGCGGCAGTATTCGGCCTGCCGATCGAGGCGCTGGCCGTGTGCGGCGTGGCCGTCGTCCTCCTCACCCGCTGCGTCGAGCCGAGCGACGCGTGGGGCAGTCTGGACGGCAATACGCTGGTGCTGATCTTCGCCATGCTGGCTTTCGGCAAAGGGCTGGAGAATGCCGGATCGGTCGAGCTGATGGTCGCCGCGCTCGAACCCTTCCTCGGCGCTAGCTCGCCCCTCGTCCTGATCCTCATCGTCTATGCGCTGACCAGTATCCTGACCGAAGTCGTGACCAACAACGCGATAGCGGTCATCATGACCCCGATCGCCATCGGCCTCGCGACCAGTGCCGGAATGGATGCGCGCGCGCTGATCGTGGCGGTCATGTTCGGCGCCAGCGCCAGCTTCGCAACCCCGATCGGTTACCAGACCAACACGCTGGTCTATGGCGCGGCGAATTATCGTTTTGCAGACTTTCTGAAGATCGGCGTGCCCATGAATATCGGAGTTGGCATAGCGACATCCTTCGCTATCTGGGCGTTCTTCGTCTAGTTGAAACAGGCCACGTCGCCCGGCGCGGCGCTATTCTGGACAAGCATAGGCCCTGCCCTTACCGGGTGCGCTTCAGGACTTCCGGAGGGAATCAGTGTTCAGTAGGAAAAGCCGGTGGGTGCAATCCCTCCAGCACAAGTTTCGCGAGCGTCGCTTTCGCACCGTGTTGACGATGATCGAAGGTCAGCTGGCAGAGAAGGACAGTATTTCCATCCTCGATGCGGGCGGCGTAGTCGCTTATTGGCGGATGCTGCCTGCCGAATTGCGCCAGCGCGTGCATATCACCATTCTCAATCTCGAAGAGTCGGTCGAAGGCGATCGGCATATCGAGCGCGACGGCCTGACGGTCGAGCTGGTCGCGGGCGATGCCTGCAACATGCCGCAATATGCCGACGACAGTTTCGACATGGTGCATTCGAACAGCGTGATCGAGCATGTCGGCAGCTATTCCAACATGTTTCGCTTCGCCTCCGAAGTGCGCAGGGTGGGGCAGGTCTATTACGTGCAGACGCCGAACTTCTGGTTTCCGATCGATCCGCACAACGGAGTTCCCTTCCTCCACTGGTTCCCCGATGCCATGCGCGCCTACCTGAACAGCAAGATGCGGCTCGCGATGTACCAGCGCACCGAGTACGGCACCGCACTCATCGGCCGTATCGAGCACTGCCGCATGATCTCTGCGCGGATGCTGCGCGAATTCTTCCCGAAGGCGGACATGAAGCGCGAGCGGTTCCTCCTTCTCTTTACGAAGTCGCTGATCGTCACCGGAAAATAAGGCACCTGCCATGTCGGCATTCAAGGAAGGCGATCCGACCACGCTGAACCGGCTCTATGGACGCAGCCAGGGCAAGCCGCTCCGCGCCAGCCAGCAGGAGTTGGTGGACAGGCTGCTCCCGCAGATCAGTCCGCCGGCGGAAGGCCCGGTCACGTCCGAGGCGCTGTTCGGCTTCGACCGCCCGCTGCATTTCGAAATCGGTTTCGGCGGCGGAGAGCATATGGCCGAGCGTGCCGACTTGCTCCCCGATCATGGCTTCATCGGGGCGGAGCCGTTCCTCAACGGCGTGGCGCAAGCCCTGACCCATGTACGCGAGCGAACGCTCGCTAACGTGCGCATCCATCACGGCGATGCACTGGAGGTGCTGGCCCGCGTGCCCGACGGTGCGCTGACCATGCTCTATTTGCTGCACCCCGATCCCTGGCCCAAGAACAAACATGCCAAGCGCCGGATGATGAACGACGGTCCGGTGCGCATGTTCGCCGACAAGCTGAAGCCGGGCGGCGAGTTCCGCTTTGGCACCGATCATCCGGTATACCTGCGTCATGCCCTGATGGTCATGCGCCGCTTCACCGACGAGTTCGAATGGGTCGTGGAAGGCCCAGGCAGCTGGCAGAACCGCCCCTCCGGCTGGCCCGAGACACGCTACGAGCAAAAAGCCCGCACGGTCTATGGCCACGAGGTCTGGTATTTCCGCTTCCGACGGACCGCTGCAGGTAGCGAATGACCGGAAGCGGTAGCAGCGGCAGTGAGCCTTCGGCGATGGACCTGCTCCATGCCGGCCTCGCCAAGGCGCGCGCAGGCGACATCGCCAGCGCGGGCACGCTGATCGACCGCGGTCTCGCGCTGGAGCCTCGAAACCCCTCCATATTGGCTGGCCGCGCGATTATTTACCGTGTGGAAGGCCGGATGCGGGATGCGGTACTGGCTTGCGAGGAAGCGATCCGACGACCAAGGCGCTGTGCGAGTTCGGGGCAGGTGCGCAAAGGTCTCTACGGTGGCTCGGGCCAACGGACTCCCTATGCCGAATGGCTCGAGCCCGTAATGCCGGTCCTCAGGCCATGGATCGACAAGCTCGATTACAGCTGAACCAAGCCAGGCCCAGCGGAACGCGGCGCGGGCGAGGCAATTGATAGGGCAAGACCTATCGGAGCAAATCACTTGATTACGACCAAGAACCCCGCAACCGGCGAGACCATCGCCGAATATGAAACGCTCGACGAAAACGGTATCGACGCGAAGCTCGAAGCCGCTGCCCGTACATATCGCGACTGGCGTACGAGCTCGCTCGACAAGCGGACTGCAGTCCTTTCGAAACTCGGCGATCTGTACAAGGCCAACACGGAAGAGCTGGCGAAGCTCGCCGTAACCGAGATGGGCAAGCCGATCACCCAGGCACGCGCCGAGGTCGAGAAATGCGCGAGCCTGTTGCATTACTATGCCGAGCATGGCCCGCCGATGCTGGAGTCGAAATTCTGGGACCTGTCTGACGGCGGGCGCGCTGAAGGCCGCTGGCTGCCGCAGGGTCCCGTTCTCGCCGTGATGCCGTGGAACTTCCCCTATTGGCAGGTCATCCGGTTCCTCGCGCCGACGATCCTTGCCGGGAATGTCGGTGTGCTGAAGCATGCGAGCATCGTGCAGGGCGTTGCTGCACGCATGGAGGAGCTAGTGCTGGAAGCCGGCGGACCCGAAGGGCTGTTCCAGAATCTGTGCGTATCCTCCGACCCGATCGGCTCGGTGATCGACGACGACCGGATCGTCGCCGCAACTCTGACCGGGAGCGAAGGCGCAGGCAGTGCCGTGGCCGAGCGTGCAGGCAAGAACCTGAAGAAGGTCGTGCTGGAACTGGGCGGCAGCGATCCCTTCATTGTCATGCCCTCTGCCGACATGGACAAGGCGGTAGAAGACGCCGTGACCGCCCGCATCCAGAACAATGGCCAGTCCTGCATCTGCGGCAAGCGGACCATCGTTCACGCCGATATCTACGATGATTTTGCGGATCGCTTCGTTGCGGCGCTGAAAGACGCGAAGCTTGGCGATCCGATGGAGGAGGACACCGATCTCGGCCCGCTGTCGAGCGAGGGTCAACGCGACACGGTGCTGGAGCAGGTCGCCAAGGCGAAGCAGGATGGCTGCACCTTGCTGTTCGGCGCGGAGAAGCTCGACCGGCCCGGCGCGTGGATGACTGCCGGTCTGCTGACCGACGTGCCGCTCGCCAGCGAAACCGGAACCGACGAAATCTTCGGTCCAGTCGGCCAGCTCTACAAGGCGAAGGACATCGATGAGGCGACGAGCATTGCCAATGCCATTCCCTTCGGCCTCGGCTCTGCGGTGTTCACGAACGACGACGACGAGAAAGAGCATTTCGCCAATGCCATCGAGGCAGGCATGACGACCTTCAACGCAGTCAACGGCTCGAAGATCGAAGCGCCGTTCGGGGGCATCAAGCGGTCGGGTCACGGGCGCGAATTGGCCGAGTTCGGCCTGCACGAATTCATGAACCTCAAGACGCTGGTCCACCCGGCTTAGGAGAGACAAAATGAGCAAGACCATCCTCATTGTCGGCGCATCGCGCGGCATCGGCCTCGGCCTCGCCGAGGAGTTCACCTCGCGGGGATGGACCGTGGTGGCGACCGAACGATCGAAAAGCGACGGGCTTCATGGCGTAGAGGGCGTCGAGATTGCCACGCTGGACGTAACCGATCCCTCCACCTTCGATAGTGTCGACGGGTCCTTCGACGCAGTTATCATCAATGCCGGCATCACCGGAGCGAAGCATCAGGACAGCGCGCAGGCGACCCGCGACGAAGTTGCGGACGTGATGATGACCAACGCTTTCGGCCCCTCGCATCTGGCGAAGGTGCTGCTGCCGAAGATCGCCGATGGCGGCGCGTTGGCTTTCATGTCCTCGCTGATGGGTTCGATCGACGACAGTTCGGGCGGCTACGAACTGTACCGCACCAGCAAAACCGCGCTCAACATGTTGGCGAAAGGCATCGCCGAACAGGATGCGGGGCCGCGCAATATCGAAGTGCTCGCGCTGCACCCCGGGTGGGTCCAGACGGACATGGGCGGACCCAATGCGACGCTCACGATTGATGAAAGCGTGCGCGGCCTGGCCGATGTGATCGAGGGCGCGGGTGGCGGCGGTTTCCGCTATGTCGATTACAGCGGAAAAGAACTGGCGTTCTAGCCGAGGCACTCCGCCAGCGTCGCCAGCAGTGCGTCGTGGTCGGCTTGCGAATTGTAGAGATGCGGGGTCACCCGGAGCGATGCTCCGCGTAGCGATACATGCACGTTGTTCTCCGCCAACCGCTCGGTCAGGCCTTCGGGTACGCCGTGCGGAAATTCGAGCGACAGGAAATGTGGTGCGCGGGTGCCGATAGCGGCAGAGGTGAGGCCGAGCTTCGCAGCGTCTTCGGCAATCGAGGTCGTCCGCTCCGCCAGCGCCTCGGCGATGCGGTCGACGCCGAATTCCATGAGGAAATCGATCCCGGCACGCGCACCGCGTAGCAGCGGTGGGTTGGATTTTTCGCCCATGTCGAAGCGCCGCGCGCCGGGCTGGAAATCGCTCCGGTAGTCGACCAGACGGGAAAAATCCTCCGACCCGCCGCGATTCATCCAGTTGTGCTCGATCGGCTGCCCCCCATGGTGCTTCGGCGCGACATAAAGCATGCCGATCCCGTAGGGCCCCATCATCCATTTATAGCAGGCGGCAACCGCGAAGTCGGGCTGCACCTTCGCGAAGTCGAGCGGCATGGCGCCAAGCGACTGGGTGAGATCGAGCACCAGCGCAGCGCCATGCTCGCGGCATTTCTCGCCGACTGCGACAAGATCGACCACCCGCCCGTCGGCCCAGTGGCAATTCGGCACGGCGACGATGGCCGTGTCCGGTCCGATCGCGTCCAGCACCGCCTCGGTCCAGGAGGATTGGGAATCTCGCTTTACGGCGGTGACCTCCGCGCCGGTCCTGCTGGCGAGGTCCTGCCATACGTAGACGTTGGACGGAAACTGGTCGGCCAGCGTGACAATCTGCTGGCCCTTCGCGACCGGCAGGTTCTTTGCGGCAACGGCAAGGCCGTAGCTGACCGAAGGGACGATCGCGATATCGTCCACCGGCACGCCCGCCAGCCCGGCGGCATCGGAGCGAAAGTCTTCGGCCACGCTGAAGAAAT
Organism: uncultured Erythrobacter sp.; assembly: GCA_947499095.1. Classification (GTDB taxonomy): domain Bacteria; phylum Pseudomonadota; class Alphaproteobacteria; order Sphingomonadales; family Sphingomonadaceae; genus Qipengyuania. The sequence continues at coordinate 558,528 of CANMMR010000001.1, read as the reverse complement.
GCGCCGGGCGGAAATTCCACGGCTGCTCTTTCAGCCGCACCGCCGCCACCATCGCCTCGCTCACCTCATGCGAGAGCGGCGCCATATAGGCGCAGTTGAGGTAATGGACCTCGTCGGGGATGCTGAAGTGATGGCGCTGCGAAGCGATCACCGGATCAGCCGACCACACCCGCGCTTGCCAGCACGGCCAGTGTCAGCACATCGGGCGCAATGGAAGTCATCGGCGCAATCTGGACCGGTTTCTCCATCCCGATCATCATCGGTCCGACGGTCGTCTCGCCCGCCAGCTCGCGCAGCAGCTTGGCCGAGAGATTGGCCGATTGCAGGCCGGGCATGATCAGCACATTGGCAGGGCCGGACAGGCGGCTGAAGGGATAAAGCTTCATCACCGTCGGGTTGAGCGCGGCGTCGGGCGCCATTTCGCCCTCGTATTCAAAGCCCGGTTCCTCGGCGTCGAGGATCGCCACTGCATCGCGGATATTGTCGAGCCACTGGCCCGACGGGTTGCCGAAGGTCGAATAGGACAGGAAGGCGACGCGCGGCTCATGGCCCATGCGCCGCGCGACGGCTGCGGTTTCCCTGGCGATATGCGCCAGCTGCTCCGACGTCGGGCGCTCGTTGATGGTCGTATCGGCGAGGAACACAGTCGAATTTTTGCCGATCATCATGTGGATGCCGAAGGGTACCGCGCCCGGCTTGGGCTCGAGCACCCGGCCCACCTCGCGCGCGGTCTGCGCGAATGTGCGCGTAAGGCCCGAGATCATTGCATCGCCGTGGCCGAGCGCCACCAGCAGCGCGGCAAAGACATTACGCTCCTGGTTGACCATCCGGCCCACGTCGCGCTCGGTATAGCCGCGGCGTTGCAGGCGCTTGTAGAGGAAGTCGACCATCGCCGGCACCTTGTCCGACACGGCGGAGTTCTCGATGATCCAGTCGTCCGGATCGTCCACCGCCAATTCGCGCAGCTTTTCGAGCACCTTCTCGGTCCGCCCGACGAGGATGGGTTCGCCATAGCCGAATTCGCGATACTGGATCGCCGCGCGCAGGGCGACGTCTTCCTCGGCTTCGGCAAACACCATGCGTTTGGGATTGGCCTTGGCCTGCGCATAGATATTGGTGAGCGCGCCCGTGGTCGGATTGAGGCGTGCCTTCAACTGGTGGCGGTAAGCCTCGAAATCCTCGATCGGCGCCTGCGCGACACCGCTGTCCATGGCTGCCTTCGCGACGGCGCTCGACACGACTTCCATAAGACGCGGATCGAAGGGCGCGGGGATAATGTACTCCTCGCCGAACTGGTGCGTGACGCCATAAGCCGCCGCGACTTCCTCGGGCACGCGTTCGCGGGCAAGCTCGGCGATGGCGCGGGCGGCGGCGACTTTCATTTCCTCGTTGATAGCGGTCGCCTGCACGTCGAGCGCACCGCGGAAGATGAAGGGGAAGCCGAGCACATTGTTGACCTGGTTCGGATAGTCGGACCGGCCCGTAGCGATGATTGCATCTGGGCGCACGGCCTTGGCATCCTCCGGCATGACCTCCGGCACCGGATTGGCCATGGCGAAAATGATCGGGCGCTCGGCCATCTTCTCGACCCACTCGGGTTTGAGCGCACCGGCGGCCGACAGGCCGAGGAAGACATCCGCTCCCTCCAGCGCTTCTTCCAGGCTGCGGGCTTCGGTCTCGGTCGCGTGGGCGCTCTTCCACTGGTCCACGCCCTCGCGGCCCGGATAGATCGGGCCCGACCGGTCGCAGACGATGACGTTCTCCGGCCGCACGCCGACGGACTTGATCAGCGCGGTGCAGGCTAGTGCAGAAGCGCCCGCGCCGTTCACCACCATCTTCACATCCTTGAGCTTGCGTCCCGTGAGGTGGCAGGCGTTGATCAGCCCGGCCGCAGAAATGATCGCCGTGCCGTGCTGGTCGTCATGCATGACCGGGATATTCATCCGCTCGCGCAAGGCCTGCTCGATGATGAAGCATTCGGGCGCGGCGATGTCTTCCAGATTGATGCCGCCGAAACTCGGCTCCATCAGCGCGACCGCCTCGATGAACTTTTCCGGATCCTCGGTATCGAGTTCGAGATCGATCGAATCGACATCGGCGAAGCGCTTGAACAGCACTGCCTTGCCCTCCATCACCGGCTTCGACGCCAGCGCGCCGAGATTGCCGAGGCCGAGGATGGCGGTGCCGTTGGAAATCACCGCAACGAGGTTGGAGCGGGCCGTGTAGCGCGCGGCGTCCTTCGGATTCTCCGCGATCGCTTCCACCGGCGCGGCGACGCCCGGCGAATAGGCGAGGGAGAGGTCGCGCTGCGTCGCCATCGGCTTGCTGGCGATGATCTCGATCTTACCGGGGCGGATCGTCTCGTGGTAGAACAGCGCTTCGCGCCGCTTGAATGCGCTCGTATCGTCTTCGGACATGCGGACCTCGTTGCCAGTTGCCCCGCCCCTAACCTGCTTGTCCGCCCAGCGGTAGGGGAAACCTGCCGGTCCGCCGCTTCCCGAATCGGAAGCGCACAAGCTACGGCATGGGGCATGTCCGGCCAGCCGACCCCGATGATGCAGCAATATCTCGCGCTCAAGCGCGAGGCGGGCGATGCGCTGCTGTTCTATCGCATGGGCGATTTCTTCGAGCTGTTCTTCGAGGATGCGAAGGTGGCGGCCGGCATCCTCGACATCGCGCTGACAAGTCGGGGCGAGCATGCCGGAGAGCCGGTGCCGATGTGCGGCGTGCCGGTGCATTCGGCGGAAGGATACCTCGCGCGGCTGATCAAGGGTGGCTGCCGCGTCGCCATCGCCGAGCAGACCGAAACGCCCGACGAGGCCAAGGTCCGCGCCAAGCGTGAAGGAACGCCGACGTCCAAGGCGCTGGTCGCGCGCGATATCGTGCGCTTCGTGACGGCCGGCACGCTGACCGAAGAAGCACTGCTCGAACCCCGTCGCGCGAACTTGTTGGTCGCGGTTGCTCCGGTGCGCGACGGCGTGGGGCTGGCAAGCTGCGACATCTCGACCGGTCGCATGGAGCTGGAAGAGTGCGAAGCCAATGCGCTCGATGCCGCTCTGGCGCGGCTGGGTGCGAGCGAAGTGGTTGCGCCGGAGGATTGGGAAGACGGCACCGAAGGCGTGATCGCCCGCCCGCGCGCCGACTTTCGCAGCGAGGATGGCGAAGCGCGGCTCAAGGACATTCACGGGATCGCGACACTCGACGGGCTCGGAGACTTCACGCGCCCGATGCTGGCTGCCGCTGCCGGCCTCATAGCGTATCTCGACCATGCAGGCCGCGGCGACCTGCCCTTCCTGCTCCCGCCCGTGGCGCGCGGAACCGGTGCGCATCTGGCGATGGACGCGGCAACCCGCGCGAGCCTCGAAATCCTCGAGGCGCAGGGTGGCGGGCGCGCAGGCAGCCTCATCGCCTGTATCGATCGCTGCGTGACTGGCGCGGGGGCGCGGCAGCTGGCGGAGGATCTGGCTGCACCGCTGGCGGATCGCGGACAAATCGAGGCGCGGCACGCCGCCATCCATCATTTCCATATCGACCCGCTGCTGCGAGCCGATCTGCGAGCCTTACTAAGGCAGGCACCCGATATCGGCCGCGCTCTGGGAAGGCTGGTCGCGGGCCGGGGCAGCCCGCGCGATCTCGGCCAGATCCGCGATGGCCTGTCCGAAGCGCGGCGCGTGCGGGGGATGCTGGAAGCGAGCGCGGATCTGCCTGCCCTGCTCCAGCACGCACTGACGGCCTTGGGCGGCCATTCGACGCTGATCGACCACCTCGACCGCGCCCTCGTCCCCTCGCCGCCGACGGAGCGCCAGCAGGGCGGCTACATCGCCAGCGGCTACGACCACGCGCTCGATGCGCTGCGCGAGACCAGCGGCAATGCGCGCAAGGCGATCGCCGCGCTGGAAGCCAGATATCGCGAGGAAACCGATACCGCCTCGCTCAAGATCAAGCACAACAAGGTGCTCGGCTATTTCATCGAAGTGCCTGCCAAGCACGGCGACAAGCTGATGGCGGCGGACAGCGGCTTCACCCATCGCCAGACCATGGCGGGCGCAGTGCGGTTCAACTCCATCGGCCTGCACGAGGAAGCGACCCGGATCGCCGAGGCCGGTGCGCATGCGCTGGCCGCGGAGGACGCGCATTTCGAGGAGCTGGTCGGAGAGGTCGTGAAGGCGCGCGAGGCGATCGCAGCCACTGCTGCCGCGCTCGCCCGGATCGATGTTGCCGCAGGGCTTGCGGAACGCGCGGTCGAGGGCGATTGGGCCCGCCCCGAAATGCTCGACGCACCCTGCCTCGAAGTCATCGGTGGACGCCACCCGGTGGTAGAGCAGGCGCTGGCGAAATCCGGCGAACGTTTCGTCGCCAACGATTGCTCCCTCGGCAAGGACGACCGGCTCTGGCTGATCGGCGGCCCGAACATGGGCGGCAAGTCGACCTTCCTGCGCCAGAACGCGCTGATCCTGTTGCTGGCGCAAGCGGGCAGTTACGTCCCGGCGATTTCGGCGCGCATCGGCCTTGCCGACCGCCTCTTCAGCCGCGTCGGCGCGAGCGACAATCTTGCGCGGGGCCGCTCCACCTTCATGGTCGAAATGGTCGAGACGGCGGCGATCCTTTCGCAGGCGACGGACCGCAGCTTCGTCATCCTCGACGAAGTCGGGCGGGGCACGTCAACCTATGACGGCATGGCGCTCGCCTGGGCGGTGGTGGAAGCGGTGCACGAGCAATTGCGCTGCCGCTGCCTTTTCGCGACGCATTATCACGAACTCAGTCGCCTCGCCGACAGCTGCGATGCCCTTAGTCTGCACCATGTCCGGGCGCGCGAGTGGAAGCGCGAACTGGTGCTGCTGCACGAACTCGCCAGCGGCGCTGCCGACCGTAGCTACGGCCTTGATGTCGCACGTCTGGCGGGTGTGCCCCAACCCGTGCTGAAGCGCGCCAAGGCGGTCCTCGCCAAGCTGGAGAAGGGCCGGGCCGAAACCGGCGGCCTCGCTGCAGGTCTGGGTGAATTGCCGCTGTTCGCTGCGAGTATGCAGGCCGAAGACGAGCCGGACGACGCGCTTCGCAATGCGCTAGAGGCGCTCGACATCGACGCCCTCAGCCCGCGCGAAGCCTTGGACAAGCTGTACGAACTCAAGTCCCTGGGATTTTCAACCAAGCCTTAACTTCCTGAGCGGTAGTATTGCGCACCATGGAAGACGGTGTCCTCACTACACACGGCAAGAAGCTCTTGATGGTCGGCCTGTTCTTGTGGTTCGTTGCCGTGCTGATCGGCGGCGAGGACGATCCTGGCATCATCGCGCAGCAGGTGGAAGCATCTGACAACGGCATGGCGACCACCGCCGCCTTCGAGCCCGCTCAGCAAAGCGCGATGAAAGTGACCCAGGGTCCGCCGCCTGCCGCTCGTCGGAGCAGGCAGGACGATGCCGCTCTTGAAGCCTGGTATGCTTCTTCGGACGCGCCGGGTGAAGCCGCCCTGCAATCCGAGCCGCAAGTGCCAGCACTTGTCGAACCCTCGCCGGTCGACGAGAGCCATCTGATCAACGATACGCAACCTCTGGTCAGTGCCGCGCCCGAAATCCGCTAGCGGAACCTAGCCTCGCGTCCATCGCTTATAGCCACATGGCGCAGGACGACCCCCCAGAAAAACCCGACAAGAGCACCGAGTGGGCAGAATTCCGCACGGACCTCGCCGAAGATCGCAACATCATGGCGATGGAGCGCACTTTTGCTGGCTGGATGCGGACGGCGTTCGCCGCGATCGGGATCGGGCTCGGTTTCAGGGCGCTGTTCGGCGCTTGGGACCCCTCATGGTTGCCCAAGCTCATCGCGACAGTGTTCATTCTCGGCGGTGGGTGGCTTGCGGTAAAAGCAGAAAGGCGGGCATGCAAAACGCTGGCCCGCCTGGATACGCATGAATTCGAGGCCATTTCGACCGTGAACTTCCGCGCGATGGCCTATGTCGTGGCAACTGGCTCGGTTGTCCTCAGCATCGGCCTTTGGGTGATGACCGACAACGGTTAGGTGCCGTCGCCCCGAAGGCCATCCGGCTTCTTATCCTTGCCGTATTTATCGACATTGTCGTCATGGTTCGGCTCGCCCTTATAGGCGCCCATGTCGATCCGGCCCGAGCTTTCCATGTCGCGCATATGATCGATCGTGTCCTGCGTCGAATCGCCCATCAGGCCTGACTTGTTGTCACCCTTGACGCTTTCAGTGGGCGAGGTGGTCTCGGTAGTGGTCGACTGCGCTTCCTCGGCAACTTCCTGCGCTTGATTACGGTGGTCGTCCTGCTCGTCGTTGTGCATCTCGGGCGCCAGATTAGCCATGCGCGCCTCCTTGCTTTCGCCGACGGGGGTGTTGGTCTTGGTGGTATCGCTCATCGCGGGTGATCTCCTTTGCAGGGTCAACGGCGTGGCGGGGGCGGGGGTTCCGTGGTTTGTTGGGTGCGGGCCGGACATCCGTCCGCCCCTACGGCACCAGCCCTCACCCCCACCCGGAGTTTTTGTTGGGTGCGCCATCGACATCCGTCGAAGGCTTGCGGCACTAGCCCACTCCCCCACCCGGCCACCCAATCAGTATAGTGCCGTGGGTGGCCGAGTGGGGGAGCGGGCTGGTGCCGCCGCAAGATCGGGAAGAATGTCCCGACCGCACGCAAACAAAAATCACCTCGTCGCGACAGGCTCGTCGCCCGAGTAGTCGTAAAACCCGCGCCCGGTCTTGCGGCCGAGCCAGCCGGCTTCGACATATTTCACCAACAACGGGGCAGGACGGTATTTCGCGTCGCGCGTCGTCTTGTAGAGCACCATGATGATGTCGAGGCAGGTGTCCAGCCCGACGAAATCGGCCAGTTGCAGCGGCCCCATCGGGTGGTTGAGGCCGAGCCGGCAGCCCTTGTCGATATCCTCGATCCCCGCCGTCGACTGGCCGAGCACGAAGACCGCTTCGTTGATCATCGGCAACAGGATGCGGTTGACTACGAAGCCGGGCTCGTCCTGGCTCAGCACCACCTGCTTGCCCAGTCCTTCGGCGAAGGCGGTGATGCGATCGGTGGTCGTCTGCGCTGTGGCGAGGCCGGGAATGACCTCGATCAGGCCCATCACCGGGACGGGATTGAAGAAGTGCAGCCCGATAAACCGCGCCGGATCGGGCGAGTAGTTCGCCATGCGCGTGATGGGGATCGAGCTGGTGTTCGAGGCCATAATCGCGTCCGGCGCCAGCACTTCGCCCGCCTTTTCGAAGATGGCTTGCTTGATTTCTTCCTTCTCGGTCGCTGCCTCGATGATGATGTCTGCGTCGGACATCGGCGCATAGACGCCGACCGGCTTGATCCGCTTCAGCGTCGCTTCGGCATCGGCAATCTCGATCTTGCCCTTGCCGACCAGCTTGCCGAGTGCTTTGTCGATCCCGGCATGGGCTTTCTCGGCGACTTCGAGGCCGACGTCGGCCAGCAGCACCTGCATGCCATGCGCGGCCACCGTCTGGGCGATGCCCGACCCCATCTGTCCGGCGCCGATAATGCCGATCGTCTTGCTCATCGAAAATTCCTTCGCACTTGCAGCAAAACGCTTGCACTAGCGAAGGCGACAGGGGCTGGCTAGCCGCGTTTCAGCGGTTTTGGCCGGGCACCCATTTGACGTCGTCCGCCCCGTCGCGATTGGCAACGCGGGCGAGGACGAAGAGGTAGTCCGACAGGCGATTGATATAGGCGAGCGCTCGAGGATTGGTGCGCACATCTGCCGCCATCGCGGTCATCGCCCGTTCCGCGCGGCGGACCGCGGCTCGCGCGATATGCAACCGCGCCGCGCCTTCGCTGCCGCCCGGCAGGACGAAGCTCGTCAGAGGTTCCAGCCGTTCGTTTGCAGCGTCGATCGCCTGTTCCAGCCAATCGACCTGCTTGGCAACGATCCGCAGCACCATTTCTGAAGGCGCGAAATCGTCGCCATCCGCGGCAGGCGTCGCCAGATCCGCGCCGACGTCGAACAAATCGTTCTGGATACGAAACAGATCGTCGGCATGGCCGCTCTGCGCCAGCGCTACGGCTGCATGGCCGAGCGCGCTATTGGCTTCGTCCACGACACCGATCGCCACCATGCGTGCATCGTGCTTGGGCAGGCGCGATCCGTCGACAAGGCCGGTCGTGCCGTCGTCGCCGGTGCGGGTGTAGATCTTGTTTAGCTTGACCATGTCGCGAGGCCCTGGTCGGGCTCAGTTCGCGATGGCAAGTATGATCGCGACCACAACGATGGCCAGTGCCTGGTATTTCACGCGGGCGAACATCGCGCGGTTCTGCGCCAGCTGCATCTCGGTCGCATCGACCTGCTCGCCGCTTTCGAGATCGACTTTCGTGCTTTTCAGGAACGCCACGATGCCGCGCACGAGGCTGACGACGACGAGGATCATGAGGACGACGAGGACGATGGCGAGGAATGTGTTCATGATGCCCCCGATTTAGGTGCTGGCGAGCGAAATACCAGCCGGAAAACGGTGCAAGCGCATTTGCTCGGCAAGCAACAGTCCATCCTCGCCACTGTTTCTGCGCTCCGCGAGAGACGGCGACCCGCGCCGCTTGGCGAGCTTCTTGCCACTCTCGTCTATTAGCAGCCCATGGTGATGCCAGCGCGGCACGGGCAGGCCGAGCAGCGCCTGGAGCAGGCGGTGGACATGGGTCGCGGGAAACAGGTCCTGACCGCGCGTAACCAGCGTCACGCCGTCCGCCGCATCGTCCAGCGTGGCGGCAAGGTGGTAACTGGCGGGTGCATCCTTGCGTACGATCACTACATCGCCGGCTTCGCGCGGGTCGGCCGTCATGCGCCCGGCCAGTTCGTCGTCCCAGTCGAGATCGCCTGCCTGCGCCGTTGCGCGATCGACATCGAGGCGCAGCGCCGCCGGTTTCGCGGGATCGAGCAGGCGGCCCTTGCAGGTGCCCGGATACACGAGGCCTTCCGGTCCCAGCCGTGGTTTCAAGGCTTCGATTTCAGCCCGTGTGCAGGTGCATGGATAGAGCAGTCCTGCCTCCAGCAGTTCTCGAGCAGCCTCGTCATAGCTTTCCAGGCGGGTCGATTGCGCGGGCACTTCATCCCATTCGAGCCCGAGCCACTCGAGGTCGCGGCGGAACTCGTCGCCGAGTTCAGGGCGCGATCGCGCGCCATCGATATCCTCTATCCTCAGCAGGAATTGCCCGCCCCTCTCCTTCGCCAGATCATACGCGATAATCGCCGAATAGGCATGGCCGAGATGCAGTGGACCATTGGGACTGGGGGCGAAGCGGGTGACGGCCAAAGCGGCGATCCTCGGGACAAGTTTGTGGATAGCCTGTCTGTAACAGTCTTGACGCTTCTCGATGCAAGTGCATTTTCAGATCCATCGGGAGGAGCGTGTCGCATGTTCAGGGCCGAACTGCTGGAGAGAGCCGCAAGGTTTCGAAGTAGTGCCGAGGATCCGACGCGCAATTTGCAGTCGTGTCCGTCCCTCGTCCTGAATGCCGACTACACACCGCTATCCTACTACCCGCTCAGCCTGTGGCCCTGGCAAACCGCGATCAAGGCGATCTTCCTCGACCGGGTCGATGTGATCGCCAGCTACGAGCGCGAAGTCCATTCGCCCAATCTCGACATGAAGATTCCCAGCGTGATCGCGCTGAAGCAATATGTGAAGCCGAGCGAGTTTCCCGCCTTCACGCGCTTCAACGTTTTCCTGCGCGATCGCTTCAGCTGCCAGTTCTGCGGCGAGATGGGCAATCTGACCTTCGACCACGTGATCCCCCGCCGCCTCGGTGGCAAGACCACGTGGGAGAACATCGCCACCGCCTGCGCGCCGTGCAACCTGAAGAAGGGCGGCCGCACGCCGAAGCAGGCGAACATGCAACTCTATGCCAAGCCGATCCGGCCGACCCACTGGCAATTGCAACAGCACGGCAAGCAATTCCCGCCGAACTACTTGCACGAAACCTGGCGCGACTGGCTCTATTGGGACATCGAGCTGGAAGAGTAGCGCCCCGGCAACAAGACAGAAAAATCGTGGAACTCCAGGTTCGCGCTTAGTTTTCCGGCTGGTTTCGCCAACTTACACCGATTATTTGTCGCCGTGCATCGAACCTGATGCCTGGAAGCCAACGACATGCACAAATTTTCGATATTTGCCTGTTTCGTGACGGCGGCAGCCGTGAGCAGCTGCGTCGGCGCGACGAAAAAAGACCTCAGCCGTGAGATCGCTCAGCAATGCGCGTCCTACGGCGACGACGTTCGCGTGCGGGTCAAGGAACCCGAACTGAAAGGCGGCATCTTCGGTTCTGTCGTCGGATCGGGCGAGTGCCTGCGCCCGGGCGATGAAGGCTATGAAGATGCCATGACTGTCGAGGAATATCTCTCCAGCTTGGATAAGTAGGTCCGCCCACGACTTGCACGATCATACCTGAGCCAAAAAGAAGGCGGCACCGGTCCGGAGACTGGCGCCGCCTGAATTCCCGCTGGTAATATTCCAGCAGGCCAACCGATTACATGCCGGTTTCGTCCATCGCGCCTTCGTCGACGGCGTCTTCTGCTTCGTCGCCCATTTCGCCCATGGCATCGGCTTCGGCGTCGAGAGCTTCTTCAGCCGCTTCGTCGCCCTGTGCTTCGGCGAGGTCGGCCTGTTCTTCAAGCAGGTCTTCCTGCGATTCGGCCTGCTGTTCGACCAGATCTTCCTGAGCTTCCTGCTCGCTTTCGGCGCAGGCACCGAGTGCTGCGAATGCGAAAGCCGAAGCGACGAGAGTAATGTGGTTGAATTTCATGAGGTATCCCCTTGATTCTGCCAAATGTGGCAGGTGGATCAATTGTGGCGAAAATAAGGAGGCCGGTCAAATCCGAAATGCGCGATTGCGACGAAACGATGTCGGGGCGTTCAGGTGACCGCGGTTCGCTCGCGAAATTCCGCGCGCTGCCATTCGCCGGTCTCGAGCACTTCGGCCAAATGCCGCACTGCGTCGGCCATGTCCGCAAACCGGAGATAGGCGGGCGCGAAGCCGAACCGCAGGATGTCGGGATCGCGAAAATCGCCGATCACTCCGCGCGCGATCAGCGCTTGGCAAATCGCGTAGGCTTCCGGATGGCGGAACGAGAGCTGGCTGCCCCGTTCCGCAGGATCTGTCGGGCTCACGAGGTCCAGATCGAGCTCCGCTTCTGCAAGGCATTGCCGGAAGAACTCGGACAATGCCTGCGATTTCGCATGGAGCCGCTCGATGCCGATCTCGGCGATTAAATCTACTCCGACTTCCAGCGCCGCGAGGCCGAGGATGCCGGGTGTGCCGCAGAGCAGGCAATCGACCCCCGGTGCGGGCTCGTAATCGTCACTGAAGGCAAACGGACGGGCATGCCCCATCCATCCGCTCAGGGGTTGGCGTGTATCGCCATGATGCCGCTCGGCGATGAAGGCATAGGCCGGTGCTCCGGGGCCGCCGTTGAAGTATTTGTAACCGCACCCGACGGCGAAATCCGCTTCGGAAGCATTCAGGTCGACCGGGAGCGCGCCCCCGGAATGCGACAGGTCCCACAACACCAGCGCACCCGCCTGATGCGCCGCCTCGGTCAGCGCGGCCATGTCGAACAACTCGCCAGTCTTGTAATGGGCATGGGTCAGCAGCAGCAGCGCGACATCGTCGTCGAGCGCATCGATCAGGCTCTGGCGTGAGGCCAGCCGCCGCTCCGCGAGGCCCTGCGCCTCCAACCCTTCGATCATGTAGATGTCGGTCGGGAAATTGCCCGGCTCGCTCAGCACGACCTTGCGACCGGGGCGCATCATCAGCGCCGCGCTGATCAGCTTGAACAGGTTCACCGAAACGCTGTCGGCAACGATCACCTCATGCGGCGTCGCGCCGATCAGCGGAGCGATCTTCGCGCCGACGCGCTGGGGCAGGTCTATCCAGCCGGCGGCGTTCCAGCTGCGGATCAGCCCCTCGCCCCACTCATCCTGCACGACCTTGGCCAGCCGGCCGGGCGTCGCTTTCGGCAGGCAGCCGAGCGAATTGCCATCGAGATAGATCACGCCCTCGGGCACGTGGAACCGTTCGCGGTACTGGGCTAGCGGGTCGCCGGCGTCGAGGATGCGCGCGCGCTCGATCATTCTGTCAGCTCCCGCAGGATCGCGCGGCACAGGCCCGCATCGCCACCCGCTACTTTGAGCGGCAGCGCGACCAGCTCGTAACGCCCCTCCGGCACGTCATCCAGCACCAGCCCTTCGAGGATGCGCATGTCATGCTCCAGAACCGCCTTGTGCGCCGCCATTGTCTTGCTGTCCTGCGGATCGACGCTCGGCGCGTCGGTACCGATCAACTTGACGCCTTGCAGCGCGAGCCATTCGATCGTTTCGGCGGCAATCGCCGTGAAGCTGCTGTCCCACTCGTCGTGCGGGAAACGCTCGAAGGTGCGGAACAGCACACGGTCGGCACTCTCGATATGCGGCAGGTCGCCGACATCGACTTGTCCTCCGGTCACGCCGGTCGCGTCCACGATCAGGCACTCGCCAATATAGGGGTCGAGTTCCACGCTCGCGATATCCGGCGCGTCGGCAGCATAATGCAGCGGCGCATCGCCGTGGGTGCCCGAATGGGTGCTCATGGTCATCCGCCCGACATTGACCGGCGATCCGTCCTCCATCTTCCACGTCCGCTCGAACGTAAAATCGGTGTCGCCGGGCCAGACGGGCAATCCCCGGCGGAGCGTTTGCGAAATATCCCAGATCCGCCGCTTGCTGCGCCAAGAGCTCATATCGCCGTCCTCACACTGAGCAGTTCCGGGAAGAAGGCAGCCTTCAGCACGCCTGCCAGATAGGGCACGCCGGGCGTCCCGCCGGTCCCTTTCTTGAAGCCGATGATGCGCTCCACCGTCTTCAGATGGCCGAAGCGCCAGCGCTGGAAATGATATTCGAGATCGACCAGCTTTTCGGCCAGTTCGTAGAGATCCCAGTGCTCCTGCGGATCGCGATATATTTCGGCCCACGCGGCTTCGACCTCGCGAGAATGGTCCCACGCCTCGTCCACCGGCCGGTCGAGTACTTCCTGCGGTATGGCGAAGCCGCGCCGCGCGAGCAGGGCCACCGTTTCGGCATAGATGCTCTTGCGCGCCAGTTCTTCGCGCAGTTCCGCCGCGACCTCCGGTGTCGCCTCGTGCATCGTCACCATGTCGGGCTTCCGGCCACCGAGCATGAATTCCATCATCCGGTACTGCGCGCTCTGGAAGCCGCTCGAACTGCCGAGATGCGGGCGGATGGTCGAATAATCATGCGGCGTCATCGTGCTGAGAACGTCCCAGCTCTGGATCAATTGCCCCTGCGCGCGCGCCACGCGGGCGAGCATCTTGAAAGCCGGACGCAGCCGGTCTGCGATGATGCAGGCGCGCGCTTCCTCGAGCTCGTGCAGGCATAGCTTCAGCCACAGTTCGCTGGCCTGGTGGACAATGATGAAGAGCATCTCGTCATGCGCGTCCGAAGCGGGGTGCTGCGCCGCGAGAATACGCTCCAGATCGAGATAGCCGGAATAGGTAACGTCTTGCGCCATGCCGCCGCCCTAGCGCGCATTCGCGGCGTGCGAAACTGCGGGGCGAAACTATCGCGGCGAAACTACTGGTCGATCACCATGGTATGCGGATGGTGCTTGTCGAGATGCTTCTTGACGATCCGCAGGTTCCGCGAGTTGGACTTGTAAAACAGGTCGAAGGCATCCCCTGCAATCGGCACCGCACCCACGGCGCTATCAAAGGCGACATGGCCGATCATTCGCCACAACTTCCAGCGCGGCAGGCCGAGGTTCTTCGCCTCCCACACGATATAGCCCGCAAGCGCAGCGGCGATCGCATCGCCGACCACCGGGATGAGGCCAATGATCGAATCGAAGCCGACCGGATATTTCGTCCCCGGGATGGTGAAGCTGCGTTCGAGCAGGTGCTCCATCGCCTCGATACGCTTGCGGATCGAAACCGGATCGGAGCCGGTCGGCAGTTCGATGCCCATCGGGCGTAGCGTCTTGGGACGTTCGGTCATTCGGTCTAAATGGGAGCACGCGTCAGCGGGAACAAGGGATGGACGTTCCAGCGGTTTTCCAGAAATCCGTCGACCTCGCCTCGCACCAGCGACCACCGGATCGGCGCACCGAGGGGAATGTAGGTGTTGGCCGCGAGCAACGCCGTCTCGGCTTCGGCGAGATAGGACTCTTCCTCGGCAAGATCGCGCGCATCGACCCCCAGCCCGACGAGGTAGTCCGCATCCTCCAGGCATACCGAGGCGGAAATCCGGCAATTGAACTGGTTGAGGAACCAGCGCGCTGCGCCATAGCGGGCAACCCGGTCGCGTAGCGCCAGATCCGCCTCGCGCCGATTGGCGCTGCGCGAACTGGACACTCCGATCGTCGCAAAATCCCGCGCCAGCGCCTCGAACAGCAGGTCGGAACCGGGGCCTTCCGGCAGCCAGATCGACACTGTCGGCGCGTTTGCTTCACCTGCGCGCCATCGCTGGACGCGGACGGAGGCCGTTCCGCGGCGTTCGTCGATGGACTGGCCTTCCCAGCGTTCCGGCACCGTCCCCGTATCGCCCGGCAGGCCCGGCGATACGATCCGCGTCGTGGGAATCCAACCGCCGATATTGAAAGCGCTCATCAGGGTAGACCGGTCGATTGCCATGGCCAAAGCTTCGCGATTGTCGGCCTCGGCGAGGAAACCGTTGCGACGCTGGACATCGAGGCCGAACAGGCCGAGCGCCGCGTCGAGCCTTATCGTGCCGCGACTGAGCGGTCCGACATCTGCCAGGGGCAGCGATGCAAGATGCCCGCCCAGCACAAGTTCGTATTGCCCATCGGCAAAGCCTTGCGTTGCCGTCCGGGCATCGACGGCAGAAATTTTCACCGCCGCGAGGCCCTCGCCCCATTGCGGCTGACGAGGCAAGCCGCGACTTTCGGGGGGCAAGGCCTCTAGCAACACCCGGCCGTCCTCGCTGCGCGCCATCATCGGCCCCGCTTGTGCCCCCTCCAGCACCAATCCCAGTTCCGGCTGGGCGAGGAGTTGCAACAGATCCGGCATCGAACCACGAAGTCGGATTTCGATCACCCGTCCGGTCATCGCCCGTACCTCGCGTATCTTTGCGAGGTCGAGCCCGAGCGATGTGCCCTCCAGCCGGCGCAGGGTCGAGACGAGATTATCGCGCACTGTCTGCGCGGTCAGACGGCTCCCGTCGGGCAGGTCGAACTCGCGAATGCGGAAGATGTAGCTCGATCCGTCGTCGGTGACGATCCAGCGTTCGGCTATCGCCGGAACGACCGCCCCATTGGCGGACAGGGCGACCAGCCCCTGCGATTGCGCCGCGCGCACATGCTGCGCGGCAGGCCCTAACCTCAGCCCTTCGGCTTCAAGTTCGCCCTCGTTCGAAATGAAAGCGACATCGACGACACCATCGTCGATCCCGCTCGAACAGGCAGCGACCAGAATCGTCGCAAGGAGAGCGAAGGCGAGGCGCATGGCTTCCGCCTAGCAGGGAGACGAGCACGCGTCAGCCGCGAGTTTCGCGCAGCGGACTCCCGAACTCCAGCCGGGCTCAGACGATGCGCAGGGCGCCGTCTCCATGCTTGGGAGCGGCAGCCATCGGCCTGGTGAAGCGCGGCGCGCTGGCGCCATCGTTGCTGCCGACCTGAGCGCGGGCGACGCGAGGATCGATCTCGGTATCGAAAGACACGCCGAAACGGTCCCCCTGCACCCAAACGACGGTGCCCTTAACCGCCTCGAGATTGCGCAACTTGATGCTGAGCCGTTCGCCGCGGCCGGTGACGATCGCCGCTTCGGCCATCATGCCCCCGGCAGAGAGGTTGCGTACCTTCACGCGGACCGGATCGGTCTGCCCCTCGAACTCCAGTTCCGCAAAAAGGAACAGGCTATCACGGGTGACATTCCTGGTTTCCACCGATTGCATGTCCGTGCTCGACTCCGACTTTTCTTTTCGTGTTGCCGACAGTTGATGCCGGTCGAAAGCGGATAAGCGCTAACGGTTAACAGTCGGCAAAGAATTGCGCCGGAAAAATCAGTCGTCGCGGGAGATTTTTTCGCGCCGTTCATGCGCTTCCTGCGCTTCGACGGTCATGGTCGCCACCGGACGCGCGATCAGCCTTTTCAGGCCGATCGGATCGCCGGTCACCGCGCAATAGCCGTATTCGCCTGCGTCGATCAAACGGAGCGCGGAATCGATTTTTGAGATCAGCTTGCGCTGGCGATCGCGGGTCCTGAGCTCGATCCCCCAATCGGTTTCCGAAGAGGCACGGTCGTTCAAGTCGGGTTCGCGGATCGGGCCGTCCTGCAGCGATTGCAAGGTCTGGCCGGCAGCATCGTGGATCGATTTCTTCCAGTCGAGCAGCAACACTCGGAAATAGTCGAGCTGACGCTCGGACATATACTCTTCGTCTTCGCTCGGCGCGTAGTTTTCGCCGATCGCGGCCTTGGCCTCCGCCAGCCGTTTTTCCGTGTCGCTTTTAGCCTGTGAGGCCATTCGCTTTCTCACCCAAATTCTGCTCTCGGATCGCCGCCGTCCTGCAGGCCCGGATGTTTTCAGTGCCTCGTCGTCCCGATGGGCGCGGCCTATAGGCAAGCGCCCCTAAGCACACAAGCGGCAATCCCGACCTGTCCGCCGTTCGCTCTTGCGACGATGCAAAAGCGCACGTGCGGGTCGGCAGCGCGCGATTATTCGACGCCGCGTTAACCTTTTATTGACCATAATTCGCGAACACATGGAGACCGGCAGGGGGCCGGACAAGGAATTGGGGGAATGACGATGGCACTGATCGGAATCGAAGGTGGCGCTGGCAGGATCGAACAGGGCGCGGAGGCGACGAGCCTGATCGCCCGCTCGCTGAACGCCTATGCAAACGGAAACATCGATGCGCTCTATGCGCTGGGGGTGGCCTTCTCGACCGGCAGCCACGGTTGCAGCTGTGACATGATCGAAGCGCACAAATGGTTCAACATCGCCGCTTCCAAGGGCCATGAGGAGGCCGCCTGGTGCCGCGCCGACGTGTCCGACGAGATGACCGCACGCGGAATCGCCGAAGCGCAGCGCCGCGCCCGCGAATGGCTGGCAGACGGCCAGCGCAAGGTCGCCTGACGCTCAGCCTTTCCTGAAGGGCGTGCGGGCCTGGAGATAGTTGCGGTCGGCCGCGACGCCCGCCCGCTCCCGCTCGAGGAAATCGGCGACCGCCTCGCGGAATCCCGGATCGGCGATCCAGTGGGCTGAAATGGTCTCGACCGGTTCGTAACCCCGCGCCAGCTTGTGCCCACCCTGTGCACCGGCCTCCACTCGCGAGAGGCCCAGCTCGATCGCCGCGTCGATCGCCTGATAATAGCACAGCTCGAAATGCAGGAAGCGGATATCGCGCGAGCAGCCCCAGTAGCGGCCGTAGAGCGCATCACCCCCGATGAAATTCAGCGCGCCGGCGACCGGCTGGCCTTCCAGCAGAGCCAGCACAAGCAAAAGCCGGTCCCCCATTCGCGCGGAGAAAAGATCGAAGGCTTCGCGTGTCAGATAGGGTCGCCCCCATTTGCGCGCGCCGGTATCCTGATAAAAATACCAGAAGGCGTCCCAATGCTCGGGAGCGATCTCCTCGCCGCGTAAGCGAACGATCTCCACCTCGTCTTGCGCCGCAGCGCGTTCCTTGCGCATATCCTTGCGCTTGCGCGAGGCGAGGCTGGCGAGG
Organism: uncultured Erythrobacter sp.; assembly: GCA_947499095.1. Taxonomy (GTDB): domain Bacteria; phylum Pseudomonadota; class Alphaproteobacteria; order Sphingomonadales; family Sphingomonadaceae; genus Qipengyuania. Next base: position 540,839 of record CANMMR010000001.1, on the reverse strand, counting down.
AAGTCGTCGAAATCGTTGAAGCCGCGGTTGTGCCAGTGGAACTGGATATCCGATCGCAGCATCCAGCCGGCGTCCTCGAAGAAAGCATGTTGGTCCGGCTCGATGAAGGTCGCATGGGCGGAGGAGAAGCCGTTCTGGAGGCAGAGTTGCTCGGCGGCCGACAGTAACGGCGCCGCAAGCGCGTCGTCAGCCAAGAGCAGACGGGGCCCGGTCGCGGGCGTGAATGGCGCGGCGATCTGGAGCTTGGGATAATAGCTGCCGCCTGCCCGCTCGTAGTCATCGGCCCAGCTATGGTCGAAGACATATTCGCCCTGGCTGTGGCTTTTCAGATAGGCGGGCATTGCAGCCAGCAACGGACCGCCTTCCGCCGAAACGACGATGGGCGCGCTCTGCCAGCCGGTGCCCGAACCGACGCTGCCCGAATCTTCCAGCGCGGTCAGGAATTCGTAGCTGACGAAAGGATTGTCGCCTGCCAGAGCGTTCCATTCCGCCTTGTCGAACGCTCCGACTGATCCCGCGACACGGGCGGCAAGCTCGGTATCGCGATCGGTCACCCGATCCCCTCGCCTTCTGCGATCAGCGCGTCGGCATGGGCTTGCGCGCGCTTTGCCAATTCCGGAGTGGCGACGGTCCATGTCGCTATCGGCAGCCCCGCTCCGCGCAATGCAGCGACCATCGGATTCGGGAGCGCTTCGACATGATAGGCGAGAAATTCGGGCTTTGCCGCCCATAGCGCCAAGTGCCGCTGCCAGGCTTTCTGCGTATAGCCCTTTTCATCCTCTCGCATCACCAGCCCCTGCACCGTCTGTGGGCTGTTCTTCCGCAACCAGCGCGAGACGCGGGGGTCGAAGCTCATCACGGCATGCAGGCCGTCATAGCTCTCGAGGCATTTGGCGACCGCCTCGCAGCTCCGCTCGACATCGTAACCGCGCTTCGACTTGATCTCGATGAGAATGGGGACGCTTCCGGCTACCAGTTCGAGCAGGTCGGCAAGAGCGATCGGTGGCTCTTCGTGCTCCAGATAACTCAGCGTCTTCCATTCGGCGGCGGTGAGGCTTGCGGATTTCTCCGGCCGCCCGATCAGGCGCATGAAGTCCCAATCGTGGAATACCATGGCGACATCGTCGGCGCTGCGCTGGATGTCGCATTCGATGCCGAAGCCCGCTGCGATTGCGGCGCGGAAGGCGCTGGCGGAATTCTCGATGCGGCCCGCGCCATGCAGCCCGCGATGGGCATAGGTCCATTCGCCCAGCCAGCCGACCCGTGCCGGGTCCGGCTGCGGAACGAAGCGCTTATCAAGCCTTGAGAGCAATGATCGCATCGACCTCGACTGCGGCGTCGAGCGGGAGAACCGGCACGCCGACGGCGGCACGGGCATGGCGGCCGCAATCGCCGAAGACTTCGTACATCAGGTCGCTGGCGCCGTTTACCACCTGCGGCTGCTGGGTGAAATCGGGTGTGCTGGCAACGAACCCGCCGAGCTTCACCACCCGCTCCACCTTCTCGAGCAAATCGGCTTCGTTCAACTGGGCGAGGATCATAAGCCCGCAGGCGCGCGCCGCCTCGCGGCCCTTCTCCAGATCGACATCCGCGCCAAGCTTGCCGGTAACGATCTGCCCGGCAACGAACGGCAGCTGGCCCGACACGTAAGCCACGCCGCCATGCACGACGAGCGGCTTGTAGCTGGCCACCGGGGCCGCAGCTTCGGGCAGGACGATCTTCAGTTCCTCGAGGCGTTCGGCAATGCTCATGCAGGTTCCTTTTCCAGTCGTTCCATCAGCCACGGCAGCGCATGGTCCCACGTATCGATCCGCGCGTCGGCATGGCCCGATTTGTGCGCACAATCGATATGCGGGGCGATCGTCGGCTCGCCGCAGAGATGGAGGGTCGTGATGTCGTCCAGCGTTTCGCGCGCCGAGCGGTGATGCTGCGCCAGATCGTCGATGAAAATCGCCTTGCTCGGCCGGTATTCGTCGAGGATCGCCTGAAGCGCCGGCCCCTTCGGCCCCTGGTTGGTGTATACCCGCGCTTCCAGACCATGATCGGCGAGCTGCTCGCGGCGCATCTCCTGTCGCTTGTCGACCAGATTGGTGAGCACCACGACATCGGCGTGGTCGGCCAGTGCGTTGAGGCCCTCGATCGCGCCGGGGATGGCCGTCTGGCGGTGCATCTCGGTATCGAAGAACCCGCCCAGCTTGCGCCAGATTTCTTCTTGCGGGAGCACTTCGCCGCTGTCCTGCCAGCGCAGCGCGCTGCCGAAGTCGTTGCCCTCCATGCGGAATTCGACCCCCTGCGTTTCGGCAAGCCAGTCGCGGAAGGGCGAGACCATGTAGAGAAGGACTTCGTCGCAGTCGGAGATTATCAGCGGGCGGCTCATGCGGACAGCTCCCTGTGTGCGGCGATAAGGGCTTCGGGCGTGGTCTGCAGATTGTCCGCTGCAAGCACGAGGTCGGGTTCGTGATTGGCGAGAAATTCCAGCACGGCGGCCTGCACGGCGCGGTCTTCGATCCCGTGGCGCAAATGCTCCGGCGTGAGACCGGTCAGGGAAAGCAGCCGGTCCGCCCGTGCTTCGTCCGCCAGCGCCCAGCCGAGCGCTTCCAGCGCCAGCACTTCGGGGGCCCGGGTTTCGCCGTGTCTGCTCGATGTCTCGCGAATGATTGTCACGTCCTGTCGTTTTCCATATGGCGCAGCCCCAAGGCAAGGAGGCATCGCCGCGTGGCTAAGAGAATTCTGGTTGTCGAGGACAACGATCTCAATCGCAAGTTGTTCTGCGATGTCCTTAAAGCCAACGGCTATGAAGTCGTTCCCGTCGCCGACGGCTCCAACGTGGTGGCGACGGCGAAGAAATTCACCCCCCATCTCGTCATCATGGACATCCAGCTGCCGAATGTCAGCGGGGTCGACCTGATCGCCCAGCTGAAACGCGACACGGCGATGGCGGAGGTCCCGGTGCTCGCCGTCACCGCCTATGCGGGCAAGGGCGATGAGGAACGTATTCGCGAGGCGGGTGCGGCGGATTACCTTGCCAAACCGGTCTCGATCACGCCGTTCATGGCCAAGGTTCGCGGGCTTATTGCGGACTGATCGCCGCCCCCCGACGCGCGCGAAACCTTGACAAAGACCCCGTTAGACCGCTTTGCCGCGCGACTATCGTGCAGCATTTACGCTGCCCACCAACAGAATTGGACCACCAGCATGGACCGCGCCGAAGTCGACACCAAGATCCGCTCGCTGATCGAGCCGTTCAACAAGAAGGGCGTCGCGATCAAGGACGAGACGACCTTCCAGAACGATCTCGAATTCGACAGCCTGACGGTGATGGATTTCGTGGCCGAGATCGAGGACGAATTCGACATTATCATCTCGATGAACCAGCAGGCCGAGATCGAGAATTACGGCCAGCTGGTCGATGCCGTGACCAAGCTGCAGGCCGACTGATGAGCGAAGGTATCAGCCAGCCGGACCAGCCGCAGGCAATCGAGGGCGAAGGCAAGGACCTGTTTTCGAAGTTCGACGACGTCATCGCCCTGCGCGAAGGTCTCCTATCCAGCGGGCAGGAAGACCCGTTCAACCTGGTCATGGAAAAGGTCCTGTCGCCCACCCGCGCGATCTGCAACGGGCGCGACACCATCCTGCTCGGCACTTACAATTACATGGGGATGACCTTCGACCCCGACGTGGTCGAGGCAGGCAAGCAGGCGCTTGCCGATTTCGGCACCGGGACCACCGGCAGCCGCGTGCTGAACGGGACCTATCAAGGCCACAAGGAAGTCGAGCAGGCGCTGATGGACTTCTACGAGATGGACCACGCGATGGTCTTCTCGACCGGCTACCAGGCCAATCTCGGGATCATCAGCACGATTGCGGGCAAGGGCGACTACATCGTCCTCGACATCGACAGCCATGCCAGCATCTGGGACGGCTGCGCGCTGGGCCAAGCCGAAGTCGTGCCGTTCAAGCACAATGATATCGAGGCGATGGAAAAGCGCCTCAAGCGCATCCCCGAAGGCGCGGGCAAGCTGGTGATCCTGGAGGGCGTTTACTCGATGCTCGGCGATGTCGCGCCGCTGAAGGAAATGGTCGCGGTCGCCAAGAAATACGGCGCCATGGTGCTGGTCGACGAAGCGCATTCGATGGGCTTCATCGGCGACAACGGCCGCGGCGTGGTCGAGGATGCGGGCGTGATCGACGATGTCGATTTCATCATCGGCACCTTCTCCAAGAGCGTCGGAACGGTCGGCGGTTTCTGCGTCTCGAACCACCCCAAGTTCGAAATCATGCGCCTCGTCTGCCGTCCCTATGTCTTTACCGCCTCGCTGCCGCCCAGCGTGGTGGCGACCGCCTGCACCTCGATCCGCAAGCTGATGCACGGATCGAACAAGCGCGCGCATCTGTGGGAGAATTCCAAGGCGCTGCACAAGGGGCTGAAGGACCTCGGCTTCAAACTGGGCACCGAAGAACCGCAGAGCGCGATCATCGCGGTGATCATGCCCGACCTTCAGCAGGGCGCGGCGATGTGGGAAGCGCTGATCCAGGGCGGGCTCTATGTGAACCTCGCCAGGCCTCCGGCGACGCCCGCTAATATGACGCTGCTGCGCTGCTCGCTCTGCGCCGAACATAGCGAGGAGGAGGTCGGAGAGATCCTCTCGATCTTCGAGAAAGCAGGCAAGCAGGTCGGCATAATCTGAGCCGTTCGGCCCGCATGAACCCCGCCTGACCGCGGGTTCACAACGCGTTCAATGCCCACCCCCTAGACCGTCTCCAACGAATTCAGGAGATTACGGGATGGGACTATCCAAACGAACAGCGCTGGCGGTTGCCGCCGGCACCACGTTGCTCGGCGCCTGCAGCGTCGGGTCCTACGGCGGCTTGTCGGTCGGTAGCGCCGGATATTACGGCGACGGCTATTACGACGACCGTTATTACAACGACGGCTACTACGGCTGGTACGACGACTTCTACTATCCGGGCACCGGCTATTACGTGTACGACCGGGACCGCCGTCGCCATCGCTGGAATGCGCGCCAGCAACGCTACTGGCTCGCCCGTCGAGCGGAGATGCGCGACCAGCGTCGCCTGCGCAGCAATTGGGACCGGTGGGAACGCCGCGCCGAACGTCGTGCAGAGCGCAGGCGCGATTACCGGCAGGAGCGCAGAGCCGAACGTCGCCGCGAAGTCCGCCGCGAACGCCGTCAGGAAGCACGCAGGGATTATCGCCAGCAGCAACGCGCGGAACGCCGCCGCGAGGCACGCCAGGAAGCGCGGCAACGTGTCCGCCAGCAGGAGCGTCAGCAAGCTCGCCAACAGGCCCGACAGCGTGCTCGTCAGGAAGCCCGGCGCGAGGCTCGGCAGGAACGCCGACAGGATGCCAGGCGCGAAGCCCGGCGCGATCGCCGGCAAGAAGCGCGCAGGGACCAGCGCCGCGACCGGCGCGAGAGGCGCAGGGATCGGCGACGCGACGACGATTGATCGTACAACGCAAGAGGGTGGCCATCGCGGTCGCCTTTTTCTTTTGGTGAATTCGTTAACTTGAAGAGTAAGCGTGCGAATTACGACGTGGGGATTGGCGGAACCCTCTCGCCTGCCGCTCGCTAGGAAGGGCGAAAGGAGTTTCCCAATCATGACCATCACGAAACACGGCAGCGCCACTTACGAAGGCCTCGGCAAGGACGGCAAGGGTCACGTCTCGACCGGCTCCGGCGCGCTCGCCGCACAGCCCTACGGTTTCCAGACCCGCTTCGAGGACAAGGCCGGGACCAATCCCGAGGAATTGATCGCGGCGGCCCATGCCAGCTGCTTTACCATGGCCCTCTCGTTCAAGCTGGCGGAAGCCGGCCATACCGACGGCAGCGTCACCACCAGCGCCGCAGTCAGCCTGGAGAAGGACGGCGATGGGTTCACGGTGACCAAATCGGCGCTGTCCACCAAGGGCAAGGTGCCCGGAATGGATCAGGCGAAGTTCGAGGAGCTCGCTGCCGATGCCAAGGCGAATTGCCCGATCTCGAAGCTGCTGAATGCCGAGATCACGGTGGAGACCAAATTCGAAGGCTGATTGCCGTGTGGCCCGGCCAGGCGCGATGTCCTGCCGGGCCTTAGATCAGGCAGCGGTGGTCGCTGCCTCCTCTCCAACAGGTTCGCAAGTCTCGCCCTTGTTCTCGGGGAAGATCGGCCACAGCAGTTGCTGGCCCAGCGTCGCCGGGGCGAGGGTCTCCACCCCGTAGCTCTGCGGGTAGGTGCGCGTGATCTTCGCAGTGCCGAACAGCACGTCCCAGAAAAACAGCAGGTTTCCGTAGTTCCCCTTGTACTGCACCGCCGGATCGTCCGCATGGCGACCGTGGTGGGCATGGTGCGTGGCGGGGGTCGAGATCGTCCGCTCCACCACCCACATGACGGGCGAGAGCCAGCCGATCCGGTAGAGTAGCTTGTCCCAGGCGACGTCCGAATGCGCGCCGGTGATCACCAGCAGCTTCACCACGATATAGCCTGCATAGACCCAGCCCAGCCCCAGCCAGATCAGCACGCCCGACATCCACAGGCTCGGCATCAGGACGTAATAGATCACGTTGTTCCGGTAGACGAGCCGCACGCTCATGTAGCGCGCGTTGTGATGCGCGCGGTGGAGGTTGTAGAGCCAGTGCGTCGAATGGCTCGCGCGGTGCCACCAGTATTGGAGCATGTCGTCCGCGACGAGAAACAGCGCGATTGCGGCGAAAACATTCAGTCCCGACAGCGCACCGGCATACTGCGGAGCGACCGCGCCGGCGATAGCGCCTGCCGTAAACAATACCGCGGGCTGAGTCGCCGCCAGCAGCATGGTCATGCTGACCGCCTCGACGATCGCGTCGTCGCGGGTCTGCACCGCCTTGCCGAACAGGTTGGAGTGCCACAGTTCGAGCGCGGCATAGCCGAAATAGATCGCGACGATCGCCAGCGTGGAGGTGGGCATTGCGGGACTCCGACAAAATTGCGTGTGCTTGTCGATTCCCGGGATAGCCTTTACCGAAGCGAAAGAATGTCGGAATTTTTACAATCTTCCGCGACTCGGCGATCGCTGGCTGCGCCGATGCTGTTCGCCAGCCTCGACACCGGTCTTCAGGCGCATCTGAAGCGCGGGGCGCGGCTGCGGCAATTCGCCGACGGACAGATCATCCAGCAGCGCGGGCAGGTGGCCGACGGGTTCTGGCTGATCGAGGAGGGCGCGGTCATGGTCGGCCAGTTCGGGCGCGACGGCGACTTTCGCGCCGTCGCCCTGCTCGGCCCGGGCGATTCCTATGGCGAGCTGGCAGTCTTCGCGCAGCGACCGCGGATCGTCGATGCGGTGTCGCGCGGGGAAAGCCGCTTGCGGCTGATCGGCGCGAAACCTTTCCTCGATGCGCTGGGCAATTACCCCGCCTCGATGCGCGCGCTGCTCGGCGCGCTGGCGGAGCAGTTGCAGGACACGCTCGGCCAGCTGGCCGGTATGCGGCGCGGGACCAATCCGGCGCGCATGGCGGGGCTGCTCGCCAATATGGCCGGTCCGGGCGACGGGCCTGCGAGCGTCGCCATCACCCAGCTGGAACTCGCCGAGCTGCTCGGCATCACCCGCGCCACCGCCAATGCGGCGCTGGGCGAATTGCAGAAACGCAAGCTGGTGACGCGCGGCTACGGCAACATCGCGATCCCCGACCGCGCGGCGCTGGCGCTGTTTGCGCTTGATTAAATCGCCAGCTTCGCCTCGCGCAACGTCAGCGCTGCGCTTCCTCCTCCAGCAGCGCAAAAAGCGCCTCGACCGGCTGGCCCAGCACCGCTGCAAATTTCAGCGCAACTGCCACGGAGGGCTGGAATACTCCGTTTTCGACCGTGTTCACCGTCTTGCGGCTGACTGCCATGCGTGCCGCCAGTTCGGCCTGGGTCAGCCCCGCTTCCTCGCGATAGCGGCGGATGCTGTTCTCAATCTCCAGCGGCATTGCCGAGCGCTTCCCTGAGACCATAGGCAATGAATGCGGTGCCGAGGCTGGTGGAAACGATCATGTTCGCCGCGCGCTGGGGGTGAAGCGGCTCAAAGGGAGAAATGGCCCAGACCAGCAGGCAGACCACCATCGCGACGATATAGCCCGTGACGATCGCGACCTGGCGATTGGCGCGCGAAACTTCGTCATCGGCGATGCGCCGCACGCGGGCGGGCAGGATCCACGCCCCGCCGGTCAGCAGCAGGGCCAGCATGACGATGGCGAAACCCAGCCACACGAAAATCTGCACCAGCGAATCGCTGCCCCAGTCGAAGACATAGAGCGTGCCCTGCTGCGCCAGCAGCACCAGCAGGCCGAGGAAGGGCGCCGCCAGAGCACGGCCTTGCGAAAACCGCTCCGCTTTTTCGAAATCGTCGTTCATCGCCTGCTCCTTGTAACTCACAGGTTACATGTAACCTTGGGGTTACTCAGGAGTCAAGCGTGATGCTGCGAGGCTACGACAGCCTAATCGTCAGGACTTTGCGCCGTGCGCCGGTTGCCCAGAAAGGTCAGGATCACGCCGGGGATCAGGAACACCAGCGTCCAGTTCCCGATCCGGTCCATGTCCAGAAACCACTTGGCCAGTGCCAGCAGAAGACCGATCGCCACGAAGATGCGCCCGAGGGTGGTCATATCGAGGCGGTCGAAAATGTTCATTGGCGGACTCCGTTGGGCGACAGGGGAATGAGAGCACCGAGCTATCACGGCTATCCGCCACGGCATAGCGGGCGGCAGGGACATCGCCAGCGCCTCGGCCTCCGGTCCGCACGTCGCTCATATTCGCGCAGATGCCGTTGCCGGCGCTGTCGGAGCAGTTGCAGGACACGCTCGGCCAGCTGGCCGGGATGCGGCGCGGCACCAACCCGGCGCGCATGGCGGGGCTGCTCGCCAATATGGCCGGTCCGGGCGACGGACCTGCGAGCGTCGCCATCACCCAGCAGGAACTCGCCGAACTGCTCGGCATCACCCGCCCCACCGCCAATGCGGCGCTGGGCGAATTGCAGAAACGCAAGCTGGTGACGCGCGGCTACGGCAGCATCGCGGTCCCCGATCGCGCGGCGCTGGCGCTGTTCGCGCTGGATTAGATCGCCTTATCGGCTTCGTAACGCCTTGCAGCTATCGCCCTACGCATGACGTTGCCCGCAGGTAGAGTTTCAGACGCGCTGACTGGATACGGGCGCATCGTCGGGACCCTGCTGCTCGCGGCGCTACTGACGGCCTGCGGGCTGATCGACGAGACGCCGACCTATCGCTATCGCCTGACGGTAGAGGTCGATACGCCGCAGGGACTGAAGACCGGATCGAGCGTGATCGAGGTCGATACGCATCGCGACCAGACTAGTTGGAACCCCCAAGCGCGCGGGCTTTGGCACAAGGTCCGTGGGGAGGCGGCCGCGGTTGATCTCGGCGAGGGACGCGTGCTGTTTGCGCTGCTCCGCTCGGAAGATTCGGTCGATTGGGCGGCGAACATCCTTTTCTGGACAACGCCCTATGCGGTGGAGGGTGAGGACAGGTATATCGCCACCTACGATCGGATGCTGGCGCGCGAGGAGGCGGTGGAGTTGCCGCCCGATCTTGCCGCGTTCATCTCCAGCAGCGAGGCGTCCGCGCAGCCGATGTTGGTGACCTTCCGCGATCTCGCCGATCCGACAAGCGTCGAGCAGGTGGACCCGGAGGGCTTGGAAGATAGCGTCGGCGACGGCTTCGCGCTGCGGCGGATCACGGTCCAGTTGACCGATGATCCAGTGACGGAGGGGATCGAAGATCGACTGACGTGGCTCGGCGAATACCCTGAACCGAGCCTCAAACCTAACCATTCACCGAGAGATTTCACTACGGCAGCTATTCTCCGTCATGGCGACTTTCAACGCAGGTAATTGGGTATAGCGAGCACTCGAAATTAAGACAGCGCCGCCGGATTGACCTCGGTCACGTTCGCGTAGTGCCCGCCGTCTTCGTCCTCGCTGGCGCCGGGCTGGGTCAGCATCGCGATCCCGGACCGTGCGGCAGTGGCGCTGTTTGCGCTGGAATAGATCGCCTTATCGGCTTCGTAACGCCTTGCAGCTATCGCCCTACGCATGACGTTGCCCGCATGTAGAGTTTCAGACGCGCTGACTGGATACGGGCGCATCGTCGGGACCCTGCTGCTCGCGGCGCTACTGACGGCCTGCGGGCTGATCGACGAGACGCCGACCTATCGCTATCGCCTGACGGTGGAGGTGGATACGCCCCAGGGGCTGAAGACCGGATCGAGCGTGATCGAGGTCGATACGCATCGCGACCAGACGAACTGGAACCCGCAGGCGCGAGGACGGAGATATCGAGTGCGCGGGGAGGCGGCGGCGGTGGATCTGGGCGAAGGCCGCGTGCTGTTTGCGCTGCTCCGCTCGGAGGACTCGCTCGACTGGCCTGCGCAAATCCTTTTCCTGACGACGCCCTATGCGGTGGAGGCGGAGGACAAATTTCAGGCGACCTTCGAGTGCATGCTGGCGCGCGAGGAGGCGGTGGAGTTGCCGCCCGATCTTGCCGCGTTCATCTCCAGCAGCGAGGCGTCCGCGCAGCCGATGTTGGTGACCTTCCGCGATCTCGCCGATCCGACAAGCGTCGAGCGGGTCGATTCGGAAAATTTTGCCGCCAGTTTCGGAGAGGGTTTCGCTCTGCGGCGGATTACGATTCAGTTGACCGATGATCCCGTAACGGGAGGTATTGAAGAGCGATTGGAATGGCTCGATAGAAGCCGAGGTTCGATCGGATTAACGCCGATGGAAGCTCGCCGGGCAGGCATCGATCCAACGCAGCTTCCTTCACGTCTTACCGGACGCGATTTTCAGCAGGCTCCCTAGCTCTCTGCTGCCGCCGGATTTACCTCGGTCACATTCGCGCACGGCCCGCCGTCCGCGTCCTCGCTTCCGCCGAGCTGGGTCAGCACCAGGATGCCGCCGACCACCAGCAGCACGAACACCGTGGTCACCGTGCCGAGGTATTTGTCGATCACCCGCTTGATCGGTGCGCCGAAGACGCGGAACAATATGCCCACGGTCATGAAGATCAGCGCGCGGGCGAAGAGGCTGGAGAGCACGAAGGTGACGAGATTCATGCCGACGAAGCCGGCGGTGATCGTCAGCAGCTTGAACGGCACCGGCGTCGCGCCGGCGATCAGGATCGCCTCGAAATCGTATTCGCGCAGATGGCAGGCGGCGACAGGGAAGGCCTCGGTCAGGCCGAGCGTGCCGATCAGCCACACGCCGACCGTATCGTAAAGTCCCCAGCCGATCGCATAGCCCAGCAGCGCGCCTGCGACCGACGACAGCGTGGCGATCACCGAGAAGCGGATCGCCTTGTTCGGCTCCGCCAGGCACATCAGGCCGAGCAGCGGGTGCGGCGGGATCGGGAAGAAACTCGATTCGACGAAGCAGAAAAACGCCAGCCACCATTCCGCATGGGGGTGCGAAGCCTTTTCCATGGTCCATTCGTACAGACCGCGCAGCGGTTTCATGAGCATGATGTTGGCAGGACCCCAGGCGTTGAAGACTTTGCGAGGTAGGGCAAGGTCGGGCCATGGGCAACGGAGGATTCCTTGTTTTTCGCCCCCGCATCCGCGGGTGCGTCCTCGCTAGATGTACGGCAAGCCGTACCCGCTGCGGGCGGGCGGTCGCCCTTGCCTCACCTTCGGTTCGGAACGACTTGGTTGGAAACGCGGATAAGCGAACCTATTTGGCACTTTTATATTGACATCGTCACGCTGTTTGGGTACATAACTGGAACATCGCGATAGTGTGATACACCGGCCACCCGGCCGGAGCTTGCGGCCCCGACCCCATCGGTCGGCGGGCCGCTTTTGCGTTCCGCCATCGACAATCGGCCATTTTCCGGGAGGGACGGATGACAAACGAAAGTGCGGGCGAGCGGCCTTGGTGGGAGGATAGCTTCATCGAAGGGCTCAAGCAGTTCGGCAAGGTGACCGCCGCCGCCAGGGCCGCCGGCATCACCAACGCCGGCCCCTATACCCGCAAGAAGGCGTGCCGCAGCTTCAGCCGGGCCTGGGACGAAGCGCTGGAAGTCTTTGCCCTCAGCGGGCGCAAGGCGAACACGCACAGCGCGGCCCAGCGCAAGGCGGACCGGTGGAAGACCGTGTTTCTCGAAGAACTGGCGGCCACCTCCAACGTCTCTGCCTCTGCCGCAGCAGCCGACGTCAAGCCGGGCGAGGTCTATCGCACCCGCCGCGCGGATCGCGGTTTTGCCGCTGCGTGGCGCGAAGCCCTGTTCGAAGGCTATGCCAATCTGGAAATGGAAGTGCTGGGGTACCTGCGCAATCCGTCTCCCGAGCGCAAGATGGACGTCGCCGTGGCGCTGCGCCTGCTTGCCGCACACAAGGAAACCATCGCGAAGGAGCGGGCCCAGCGCGCCAATGTCAGCGCCGCGCAGATCCGCGAAACCATCGATCGCAAGGTCGAGGAATTGCGCAGGAAGGTGGCTGGCCGGGACATCGCACCGGCATGAACGATATCGTTTCGCGCCCGGGGATATGGGCGCGCCTTACCCCGGTGGAGCGCGAAGCCTTCATCCACGGCATGACCGAGGAAGAACGCAACGCCTTCCACGGCGACTTCCGCAATCACGCGCATGCAGGCCAGCTGCCGCGCGACGATACGTGGTTCGTGTGGCTGATCATGGCCGGGCGCGGCTTCGGCAAGACCCGTGCCGGGGCGGAGTGGGTACGCTTCGTCGCGGAGAAAAACCCCGAAGCGCGCATCGCGCTGGTGGCTGCCAATCTGGGCGAAGGCCGGGCCGTAATGGTCGAAGGCGAAAGCGGGCTGCTGGCCTGCTGCGCCGAAGCGCCGGGCGGTGCGCCGGTATTCGAACCTTCGCTGAGGCGACTGACCTGGCCGAACGGAGCGCAGGCCACGCTGTACACCGCAGCCGAACCGGAGGGCCTGCGAGGCCCGCAGCACAGCCATGCATGGTGCGACGAGATTGCGAAATGGCCATCCAGTCACGACCGCGCCATGCGCACCTGGGACAATCTCCTGATGGGCATGCGCCTTGGCGAAGACCCGCGCATCACGGCGACGACGACGCCGCGCGTGGTCGCGCTGATCCGCCGCTTGCTCGATCCCGGCCGGACGCAGGGACTTACGCTGACCCGCGGCACGACGCACGACAATGCCGCCAATCTGCCCGCCAAGTTCCTTGCGACGATGGCCGCGGAATATGGTGACAGCGCACTCGGGCGGCAGGAACTTGGCGGAGAGCTGCTGGAGGATATCGAAGGCGCGCTGTGGTCACGCTCGCTGATCGAGCGGTGCCGCGATACGGACAGCCCCATGCCGATGGCGCGCGTGGTGGTGGGCGTCGATCCGCCAGCCAGCGAGCGCGGCGACGAATGCGGCATCGTTGTGTGCGGCGTGGGCGAGAACGGCGTGGCGCAGGTGCTGGCCGATTGCTCGCTCGCGAAGCCCTCGCCCGAACGCTGGGCCCGCGCGGTGGCCGAGGCGGCGAACGCCTGGCAGGCCGACCGCGTGGTGGCCGAGGCGAACCAGGGCGGCCAGATGGTCGGCAGCGTCCTGCGCGCCGCCGACCTCGCCCTGCCGCTGACACTGGTCCACGCCAGCCGCGGCAAGGTCGCCCGCGCCGAGCCGATCGCCGCGCTCTACGAAAGCGGCCGCGTCCGGCACGCCGGCCTGTTCGCGAAGCTGGAAGACCAGCTGTGCGGGCTGATGACCGGCGGCGGCTACGAGGGACCGGGGCGAAGTCCGGACAGGGCGGACGCGCTGGTCTGGGCGCTGAGCGAACTGATGCTGGGGCGGCGGGGACGGCCGCGGGTGCGGACGGTTTGAGCTGGACGTTCAGTATCTTTAAGTCTCTCGATAATGCGCACGGATTTTCGAGAGATATTCGAATGTTCGAGGATTGGTTTTGCGTGCAGTTCTTATGATAGAAAAGCATTTGTCGTGATAAAATTCGATATTTCCCCGTATGTTATCTCGAACAACCTTTTTGTCTAAATCCCCTCTCACCACACCGGATGCGATAAATTCGTAATAATTCAGGATATAAATCAAAGACTCAGCCGCTCGGCGATCCTCTTCCGATTCAGCTAACCTCATTTTTTCAAACTCTTCCCAAGAGATAGGAACCTTTTTATCAATCCCAAAAGTAGAGTGAAATCGGTGGATCGCTTCGCTGAAAGGTGAGTGCGCGAAACGCGCGAAGAGCAAGTTATTTGTGTTTTGCCTGACCGTGTTGTTATGACTGTTCCAGCCAACGAAGACCCATCCCAGAGCAATGACTGTAATGGTCAGACACGCTGCGAAGATGGGTGCCGCTTTGCTTGGATCATCAGTCGCGCTGTAAATAAGGAGGGCGAATATGCTTGAGGCTATGACGATGAAGGCTGAAGGGATGACAACGGAAAGGAACGGCTTCGCGGTCGGCAAGGAGTAATAGGCTTTGAAGTTGCTCGCAGCTCGCGCGGCCTCATCCAGCGCCCGATGGGCCCGTGATCTGTAGAAATTATCTTCACTGTCAGTTAAGCTGAGGGACGTGATTTCCGCCTCATTTCCGCCTATCATCGTTTTTATGATGGCGCGGCGTTCTTCGAAATCTCTGTGAGTCACACTCACCCCCCGTTCAGGCGTTGTTTGACAATTAACCTGTAAGGGTTATCTTGTAAGCCAAGCTAGGAGACAATGTCATGGCTAGAGAAGGTATGGTCGGCGGATAACCGCCTGTAACACTAGATTTCAAAGGGCTCCGCAGGAAACTGCGGGGCCCTTTTTGCATCTTCCTGCTCATTACGAGACAGCGTCTCGAGAAAGAATTCCCATGTCTTTCCTCACCAGTATCGCCTCCGCCTTCAAGGGCGGGGGCAGCCCGCGCGTGCCTGTTTCGCGTGGCTTCATCTCGCCCTGGGCGACCGCGCTCGATGCCGGGCCGGCGCCGTTCGATTATGCCAGCGCGGTGCGCGAGGGGTATCTCGCCAATCCGATCGCGCAGCGCTCCGTCAGGATCGTGGCCGAGGGGGTCGGCGGTGCGCCCATCGCCTGCGAGGACGAGCGGCTCGCGCAGCTGCTCGCCTGTTCCTGCGGGTCGCAGCCGCTGCTCGAGGTGCTGGCAGCGCAGCTGACGCTGCACGGCAATGCCTATGTCCAGATCGTCAAGGACGGCGCGGGCGTGCCGATCGAGCTCTATCCGCTGCGGCCCGAGCGGGTGCAGGTGGTGGCGGGCGAGGATGGCTGGCCGAGCGCCTATCGCTATGTCCTCGCCGATCGCACGCTGACGATCCCGCTGGAGGACGAGGATGGATGGCCGAATGTCATCCACCTCAAGGGCTTCCACCCGGCGGACGATCATTATGGCGCGGGCTGTCTCGCTGCCGCCGCTCCTGCTGTCGCAATCCACAATGCAGCGAGCGAATGGAATCGCGCGCTGCTCGCCAATGCGGCGCGGCCGAGCGGTGCGCTGGTTTATGACGGCGGCGATGCGGCGGGGCTGACAGCCGACCAGTTCGACCGGCTCAAGGCCGAATTGCAGAGTGCCTTCCAGGGACATGCCAATGCCGGGCGGCCGATGCTGCTCGAAGGCGGGCTCGACTGGAAGGCCATGAGCCTCAGCCCCGCGGACATGGATTTCGCCACGCTCAAGGCCGCCGCGGCGCGCGACATTGCGCTGGCCTTCGGCGTGCCGCCCATGCTGCTCGGCCTGCCGGGCGACAATACCTACGCCAATTACCGCGAGGCGAGCCGCGCGCTGTGGCGGCTCACGCTGCTGCCGCTGGCGGGCAAGATCCTGAACGGCCTCCACGCCAGGATGAGCGACTGGTTTGCCAGCGCGCCAAGCATCGATCTCGACCGCGTGCCCGCGCTGGCGGAGGACCGAGAGAAGCTGTGGAGCCAGGTCAGCGCCGCCGATTTCCTTAGCGCCGAAGAGAAACGCGCGATGCTGGGCATCAAACCCTAGCCGTTTGGCCCGGGATGGTTGCGCTCGAAATCGCAGACCTCTCCGTCGTAATCCCAGCTCCCGCCGTGATCGAGACACCGATCGATCGGATCGCTCGTCCAGGCCCAAAATGCGACGAGAGCGACCAGAAGGGCCGCCAATACCGCTCCGCCGATCAAAATACGCTTAATCATCACCTACCGACCTAATCGGGACAACCAATCATGACCAGAGAAGACATGCTCGCCCGCCTGATTGCGCAGGCGGCGACCGAGGGGGGCGAGCTCATCACGCTTCGCGCTATCGTGGAGGAGGCGAGCGAGCTCGGTGCGAAGCGCGTGCTCGACCGGCTCGGCCTGTCGGACGCGCGGGCGCAGGACGATATCGACGAGCTGCGCGAGCTGCTCTCCGCATGGCGCGATGCCAAGGCGAGCGCGTGGAAGGCAGCCGTCGAATGGCTGGTGCGCGGCGTGCTGGCGCTGCTGCTGGTCGGCATCGCAGTGCGGCTGGGCGTCGGGGAGATGCTCTCGTGACTCTCAGGATTGCGGGCTACGCAGCGCTGTTCGACCGCGCCGATGGCGTGCGCGATACGATCCGCCCCGGTGCTTTTCGCCGGACGCTCTCCGAGCGGCGCGCGCCCTTCCCGCTCTATTGGCAGCACCGCCCCGACCAGCGCATCGGCTGGGTGGAGACCGCGGGCGAGGACGAGCGGGGGTTGCGCATCGTCGCCCAGATAGACAACCCCGATGGCCGCGCTGCGAAACTGCTCCGCGAGCGCGCGGTGAACGGCCTCAGCTTCGGCTACCGGGCGCGCGCCTATCGCCACACCGAGGCAGGACGCGAGCTGGCCGACATCGAATTGTTCGAAGTGAGCGTGGTGACGCACCCGCTGCAGAACGCCGCTCGCATCCATTTTTCTTTTTAGCCTCAAGCGCCGGCGGGGCCGTCCGGCCCCTTAGGCTATCCTCGCTCACGCGACCTTACGGTCGCATCGCTGCGGGCGGGCATGCAGGTGGCTTTTGGCCAGCTGCGTCTTCGACTTCGCTTCCGCCCTTGCCTCGCTGCGCTCGGTTCTCTGGGAGAAGCAAGCGCACGCCCGATCGCACACCTTTACCTCTCCTAGAGCACCGGGCCGGTGGAGGCCCGGCAAGCACAAGTGTGCGCCCGCAGCGGGTGCAGCTTGCTGCACGCCTAGCGAGGACGAGTCCGCGGATGCGGGCTCGCAAACACAAACCATGCCCCCTGAAGAAAGAGGAATACCTATGGATATTACCGTCACCCCCGCCGCGACGACCGTGGCGACCGATCCGGCTGTGAGCCAGGCCGAGGCGAGCTTCGACATCGTCGCGCGCCAGGACAAGACCGAGGCCGACGTCTCTGCCCTGCGCTCCGATGTGGACGAGGTGAAGGCCCGCGTCGACAAGATCGCACAGGCCGCAACGCGACCCGCCCGCCCCGTCATCGGTGGCATTGAGCAGGCCGCGCCCGAAGTGAAGGGCTTCGTCGACAGTTACCTGCGCCGCGGCGCCACTGCCGAATACAAGTCGATCAGCGGGGCGGTGCCGTCGGAGGGCGGCTATGCCGTGCCGCGCCAGATCGACGCGATGATCGCTCGCGAACTGACCGAGATCAGCCCGATCCGCGCCATTGCGCAGGTCGTTCAGACCGGCAGCGCAGGGTATCGCAAGCTCGTCTCCACCGGTGGCACCGCCTCGGGCTGGGTCAGCGAAACCGCCGGCCGCCCGGAAACCGATACGCCGAGCTTCAGCGAGATCGCGCCGCCGACGGGCGAGCTTTATGCCAATCCGGCGGCATCGCAGGCCATGCTCGACGATGCGGGCTTCGACCTCGAAAGCTGGCTCGCGAGCGAAATTGCGATGGAGTTCGCCCGCGCCGAAGGGGCGGCTTTCGTCAAAGGCACCGGCTTCAACCAGCCCGAGGGTTTCCTCAACGCGCCGGTTTCCACCCAGGCCGACGGCAGCCGCAATTTCGGCGCGCTGCAATATGTCGGCAGCGGCGATGCGGACGGCTTCGACACCAACCCCGATGCCAAGCTGATCGACCTCGTCCACACGCTCAAGGCCGGCCACCGCCAGGGCGCGAGCTTCGTTATGAATTCGGCGACGCTGGCCGAGGTCCGCAAGCTCAAGACCGCCGATGGCGCGTTCCTGTGGCAGCCGGGCCTGGTCGAGGGGCAGCCCGATCGCCTGCTCGGCTATCCGGTGGTCGAGGCGGAGGACATGCCCGACATCGCGGCGGGCACCTTCCCGATCGCCTTCGGCAATTTCCGCCACGGCTATCTGATCGCCGAACGCAGCGCGACGCAGGTGCTGCGCGATCCCTTCACCAACAAGCCCTTCGTCCACTTCTACGCCACCAAGCGCGTCGGCGGCCAGGTGCTGGACAGCAATGCGATCAAGCTCCTGAAGATCGAGCTGTAGGTCGCAGAACACGGGCGGAGTTACCCCTTCTCCGCCCGTGTTTTTGTCTTGCGAACCCGCATCCGCGGGTTCGTCCTCGCTAGACGTGCGGCAAGCCGCACCCGCTGCGGGGCGGCCGCTTGGCCTTGCCGGGCCTCCGCCGGCCCGGAACCAGCGCGAACATCTCCTCTCCCAGAGCACCGAGCGAAGCGAGGCAAGCGCGACCGCGCGCCCGCAGCGACGCGGACGCAGTCCGCATGAGCGAGGATAGCCAAGGCTGCGGATGCAGCCGCCGGCGCTTGAGGCCCAAACAAAGGACACCAATTCCATGCGCCAAATCGTGACGCAGGCCGAGTTCACCCAGCTCCCGCTTGCCGAACTCAAGACCTGGCTGGCAATCGGGGGGGCGCGGGACGATGCCGTTCTTGCAACCCTGCTCGATGCTGCGGGGACGATGTGCGAACATTTCACCGGGCTTGCCCCGCTCAAGATGACCGTGCGCGAGCGTTTGCCTGCCTCGCGCGAATGGCAAGCACTGCATACGCGGCCCTTCATCGGCATCGGAACGGTCGAAGCCGTCGGCTCGGGCGGTACATCGCGGCTGCTCGATCCGTCCGAGTTCGAGATCGGCAGCGAGGCGGATACCACGCGCATCCGGATCACCGGAAGCATCGCCGAACATTCTCTCGACGTCAGTTACACGGCCGGTCTCGCCGAGGACTGGGCCGCGCTCGATTCCGGCCTGCGCCATGGCATCGTCCGCTTCGCCGCCCATGCCTACCGCGAGCGCGACCAGGGCGGCGATACTGCTCTGCCCAGCGCCGTGGCGGCGCTCTGGAGGCCGTGGCGCAGGATGAAGCTGTGAGCTTCGCCGACATGACCCGCGCCCTCACCCGCCGCGCGGCGCGCATCGCACAGGCGCGCGCCGAACTGCGACACCGCAGCGATCCCGCCCGCTGGCGCCAGCCGCGCCTGCTGTGGCCCGACTTCACCCGGAGGCCCGAATGAGCATCCTCATGATGGAAAGCGCCCTGCGCCGCGCGCTGGTCGACTGGCTGCGCGCCGACAGCACGCTCGCCGGAATGCTCAATGCCGTCGAGGAGGAAGGGCCGGTCGCCGCCAGCCCGCCTTCGCTCGCCATCGTCGCTTCGGCGGCGGCGGATCGCAGCCACAAGACCGGTGCGGGCCGCGAGGTCCGGATCGCCTTCGAATTGATCGACCGGACCGACGATCCGGCCGCAACCGACGCCATTGCGGCGCAGATCGAACATCGCATTGCCACGCTCGCCCCCGGCCAGGCCGGCTTTCGCGTGGCGACCACGCAATTCCTGCGCAGCCGCGTCGAACGCCGCGCCCGCCGCGCCCGCGCGGTGCTGCTCGAATACCGCTTCCTCATTTTCGCAACGGAGTAATTCGCCATGACAGCCCAGAAAGGCGCCGCCTTCCTCCTCAAGATCGGGGACGGCGGATCGCCACAGACCTACGAAACCGTCGCCGGCCTGCGCACCACGCAGATGTCGATCAATGGCGATACCGTCGTCGTCACCACCAAGGAATCGGGCGGCTGGCGCGAGCTGCTGTCGGGTGCAGGCACACGCTCGGTCTCGGTCTCGGCGAGCGGGATTTTCCTCGGCTCCGATGCCGAGGACCGGGTGCGCGCCAATGCGCTTGCCGGAACGCTCGATGCCTATGAGCTGTCGTTCGAGGACGGCGCGAAGATGCGCGGCCAGTTCCTCGTCCAGCGGCTCGACTACGCGGGAGATTTCAACGGCGAGCGGACATATTCGGTGCAGCTCGAAAGTTCGGGCCAGGTGGTGCCGGTATGAGCAATGTCGCTCAAGTAGCCGAAGGCGGTAGCGCAAACAGGACTCGCGGCGAAGCGACGCTGCTCATTGCAGGCCGGTCGCACCTTCTTCGCCCCAGCTTCGATGCGCTGGTGCGCGCCGAGGAAGAACTCGGCCCTTTGTTTGCGCTGGTCGAGCGGGCGGGCGAGGGGAAGCTGCGCCTCGCCGAGATCGTCGCGCTGTTCTGGCATTGCCTTGCGGATCGCGAACGCATCGGGCGCGAAGCGGTGGGCGAGGCGGTCATGGCGCAGGGCCTCGCCGCCAGCGCCAAGCCGCTGCGCGTGCTGCTCGGCGAAATCCTGAAAGGCTCGGGATGAGCGAGCGCTTCGCGGACATGGCGCTGCGCTGTGCAGGGCTGGCCGCGAGCGCGCTAAGCTGGACGCCCGACACCTTCTGGAACGCGACCCCGGCGGAGCTGCTCGCCAGCCTCGCATTGCCACGAGATCGCACGACCCCACCCAGCCGCGACCAGATCGCGCGTATGATCGAAAGGGACCACCATGGATGAGGATATCGACGAGCTGATCGTCTCGGTGCGGGCCGATACGCAGGCCTTCGCCGCCGACATGCAACAGATGCGCGGGACCTTCGACGGGACGCTGATGGACGGCTTCGAAAAAGCCGGGACGGTGATCGAACGCGGACTGCTGAGTGCGATCCGCAAGGGCAGCCTCGGCTTCAACGATCTGAAGCGCACGGCCACCGCTGCGCTCGACCAGATCGCCGCGCAGGCGCTGCAATTGGGGCTGGACTCGCTGTTCGGTGGCAAGGGCGGCCTCGGCGGTCTGTTCCAGGACGCACTCGGCGCTCTGTTCGGCCTCCCCGGCCGCGCGACCGGCGGCCTCGTCGGCCCCGACAAGCCCTACCTCGTCGGCGAGCGCGGGCCCGAACTGTTCGTGCCCACCAGCGCAGGCCGCGTGGAACCGAACACCGGCAATGGCGTGAAAAGCACGGATGTGCGCGTCGCCATCAACCTCTCGTCCCCCCGCGGCACCAGCGCGCCAGTCGCCATGCAGCGCAGCTCGCGCCAGGTGGCGGCGGCGGTACGGCGGGCGTTATCTGTTTAGCCTCAAGCGGAGTCTTTGTTTTGCGCACCCGCATCCGCGGGCGCGTCCTCGCTATGCGTGCAGCAAGCTGCACCCGCTGCGGGCGGGCGGTCGCCCTTGCCGAGCCTCCACCGGCCCAGATCCAGCGCTTGCCTTACCCCTCCCAGACCACCGAGCCGTAGGCGAGGCAAGGCCGACCGGCCGCCCGCAGCGACGCGACCGCAGGTCGCATGAGCGAGGATAGCCAAGGCTGCGGATGCAGCCGCCGGCGCTTGAGGCCAACAAAAAGGAAATCTTATGCCATTCTGGCTCGCTCGTCAGCGCCACGGACAGCATAGTGACTGGATCACACGCTTCGACCCGCGCTTCTGGACCGTCAATTTTCCGCGCCCGATGATGGCCAGCGTGGTCAGCACTTCGCATGACGCGATGCGCATCGACTGCGAGTTTCATCACAAGGGCGAGCTTGCCGGACTGATCTGGGACAGCGAGGACACGCTCGACCATCCGCTGCTCGCCTACGAGACCCGTCGCGACTATTCGCATTGCGTGCTGCGGTTCCGCTGGCGCAGCGACGGCATATTGCCGCTCGACGTGCCGCACGGACCGACGCTGACCATCGAGGGCCGCGATGCCACGGGCAATCCGCGCAGCTGGTATGTCCGGCTGTGGAACTATGCTAGCGGCACGCCGACCGATGCGCGGATCGAACTGCGCTTCTCGGAGCTCGAATCCGGGTACGGCCTGCCCGGCGAGCGGATCCATCCCGGCGATGTCGACCGCATGTTCATCAGCCTCGTACCGCAGGGCTATGTCGAGGGCAGCAGTGCGCTCTTGCCCGCGCGCGTCGACGGTTGGGCCGAGATCATCGACATCGATTGCCAGGGCGAACGCGCGATGCTGGCGATCGGCGACGTGCTGCTGCCCCCGCACGGCGAGCAGATGGCGACCGCATACGACGACAGCTTCAACCAGACCCCGGCGCGGCTGGTGCGCTCGATCATCGGCCTCGGTTATCGCGGGCGCGTGGTCCATTATGTCGGGATGAGCCACTATTACCGGCTGTGGCTTTACGGCGGAAAGTATCTCCGCGTGGCCAAAGACGGATCGCTCAACGGGCCGACCTGGCGCTGGCACGCGGACTATTTCGCGCGGGCGCATGCAGCGAATCTCGCCCCGATCGCGTCGCTATCCTACGAATTGTTCGCCGCACACTGTTTTACTCCGTGGCAGCAGGTCGCGCATGACGGGACCAAGGGGCGCACGGGATGGGACCCGCCTTCCGCCCTGCTCTCGCCAGCGAGCGCCGAACCCATGGACTTCCTCAAGGCCGTCGCGGCGAATTTCGTGACATTGCTGGAAGAAGCCGGGTGCGAGGTGCTGTTCCAGATCGGCGAGCCGTGGTGGTGGACCCTCCCTGACACCGGCGCGCCGTGCATCTACGATGCGGAGGCCGTGGCGGCTTATGGCGGCGACCCCCCGATAATCGAGAGCTTGTGGCAGCCGCTCGACGCCGACCAGAAAGCATTGCTCGACCATGCCGGACGCCTGCTGTCGGAATCGACGCAGGCGCTGGGCGAGCACGTGCGCTCGGTCGCCAGCGGCCCGGCGGAAATCCTGCTTCTCACCTTTACTCCAACCGTGCTCGATCCGCGCAGCCCGGAAGCGTGGCGGGCGAACATGCCCGTCGGCTGGGCCTGGCCCGCCTTCGACCGGCTGCAGCTGGAGGATTACGACTGGCTGACCGACGGCCATGAGGGCGCGCGGCGCGATGCTTACGCCTTCGTCGATGAGCATCTCGGCTATCCGGTGGAGGCCACCGATTACATGTCCGGCTTCGTCCTGCTGCCCGAGAATGCGGAAAGCTACTGGCCGATCATCGACCGCGCGCTCGACGAGGCGCGGGAGCGCGGCATTTCGCAGCGCTTCATATGGGCGCTGCCGCAGGTCGCGCGCGACGGATACACCAGACTGCCTACAATGGAGGACGATGTGCAACCTTTCGACGATGTCGCCTACCCGCTCGCGCTGGGCCGCGATGCAACGGTCAGCCCCGAATTCTCCACCACAGTCGCAGTGACGGCATCGGGCCACGAGCGGCGCAATGCCCTGTGGTCCGACGCGCGACTCCGCTACGATGTCGGGCCGGGCGTCCGCTCGGAAAAGGAGCTGGCCTCTCTGCTCGCCTTCTTCCGCGCCCGGCACGGCCCTGCGCGCGGCTTTCGCTTCCGCGACCCCTACGACTACAGCTCCAGCGGCATGACCGACGTGCCGGGCGCAGCGGACCAGCCGCTCGGCACCGGCGATGGCGCGACCACGCGGTTCCAGCTGGCCAAGCTCTACGACGAGCAGCGGCGCACCATCACGCGTCCGCGCGAGGCGACGATCCGCATCAGTGTGGACGGCGCCGAGACGAGCGCATGGGCGCACGAAAGCAAGGGCTGGATCCGCTTCGACACTGCCCCGCCCGACGGCGCGGAATTGCGCGCAGGATTCGAATTCGACGTGCCCGTACGCTTCGCCGAAGATCGCCTTGATGTGAGCGGCGCTGCTTTTGCAGCGGGCGAAGCACCATCCGTGCCCCTGATCGAAATCCGCGAGGACGCATGAGCAGGGTCTTTTTCGCCGGCGATCTCGATACGGCGGCGGCCTGGTGGCGGGTCTATCGCACAGACGGGGTCGCGCTCGGCTTCACCACGCACAACCGCGACTTGTGGTTCGACGGCCTGCTGCACCGCGCTGCCCCCGGCATGCTGCCCAGTGCCGTGCGCCGCAGCATCGGCTTCGAGGACGACGAGAGCGAGGTCGAGGGGGCGCTCACCCACGACAGCATCCGGGCAGAGGATCTTGCCGCCGGCCTGTTCGACGAGGCGCGTGTGGTCAGCGGGATTGTGGATTGGGAGACGCTGGAACGCGCGCAGCTCTATGGCGGCTCGATCGGATCCATCGTACAGGAGTCAGGAGGGTTCAGTGCGCAGCTGCGCTCAGCCAAGGCCGATCTGGATGTCGATCCGGTGCCGGTTTCAAGCCCCACCTGCCGCGCGCGGTTTTGCGGACCCGGCTGCGCGCTTTCGCCCATCGCGTTCGAGCAGGAGGTCCATGTCCAGGTCGTCGATCCAGGTCGGAATCGCCTGACGCTCGATATCGCTGATCATCGGGCCTACGCGTTTGGCGAACTCCGCACGATGGAAGGGCCGCAGACCGGCGTGACGATGCGGATCATCGCAGCGTCGGCCGATGGCATCACGCTCGACCGCCCGCTCGATCCAAGCACCGCCATCGGCCTGCGCGTTCGCATTCGCGAGGGCTGCGATCGCACCATCGCGACCTGCTCCGCGCGCTTCGACAACGCCGCCAATTTCCGGGGCGAACCTTTTCTCCCGGGCAACGATCTGCTCGCCCAATACCCGCAACCGCGATGACTGACCGCGCCGACGCCTTCGCCGACGCGGCGGAGGAGCTCATCGGAACCCCCTTCGCGCTTCATGGGCGCAGCCCGCAGCATGGGCTGGATTGCGTAGGCCTTGTCGCCTGCGCGCTGGAGGCCGGTGGCGACGTACCGCGCATTCCCGAGGGCTATGGTCTGCGGAATGCGAGCATCTCGCGCTTTCTTGTGCTTGCTCACAGCAATGGATTCGAAGCTGTAAGCGAGGTCGGCGCAGTCAAAGCTGCGCGAGGCGATCTGCTTCTCGTCGCTCCCGGTCCCGGCCAAAGCCACCTCCTTATAGCGCTAGGCCCGGATCGTTTCGTGCACGGCCACGCCGGGCTGCGGCGCGTCGCGGCCCACCGCGGCCCGCTCGGCTGGCCGATCGGGCATCACTGGCGCCTGCGCGCCTCCTGACAGGACAGACATCATGGCAACGCTAATCATCGGTGGCATCGGCACGCTTATCGGCGGCCCGCTGGGCGGCGCGGTCGGCGCGCTGCTCGGTCGGCAGATCGACGGGGCGATCGCCGGCAGCCCCAAGCTGGAAGGCCCACGCCTCAAGGAACTCGCAGTCTCGACCTCGAGCTACGGACAGCCGATCGCCCGCCATTACGGGCGGGTGCGCGCACCGGGCACGATCATCTGGGCGACCGACCTGGTCGAAAGTTCGGAAACCCAGGGCGGCGGCAAGGGCAGACCCAAGACCACCGAATACAGCTATAGCGTTTCGTTCGCAGTGGCGGTCTCCAGCCGCCCGATCGACGGCATCGGCCGGATCTGGGCAGACGGTAATCTGCTGCGCGGCGCGGCAGGCGACATGAAATCCGGCGGCACTCTGCGGGTCTACAAGGGCCATGCAGACCAGGACTGCGACCCGCTGCTGGTAGCCGCTCTCGGGGCCGAATGCCCCGCCCATCGTGGCTGCGCCTATGCAGTCTTCGAAGACTTGCAACTGGCCGATTTCGGCAATCGCATTCCGGCGCTGAGCTTCGAGGTGCTGGCGGGCTCGGGCAGTTCGCTGGTCGAGGCGCTGTTGGAGGACATCTCCGAAACCGCCAGCGCGGCTCCCATGCCCGCGCTCGAAGGCTTCGTTCACGATGGAGGATCAGTTGCGCAAGTCCTCTCGCTGATCGATCGCTTCAACCCTCTTGCGCCAAAACTGTCGGACGCGGGAGTGGCGGTTCTGCCGACCATACGCGCAGACGAAACCATCCCCACACTGCCTGCCGCCGCGCGGTGGAGCGATGGCGACTTCGGGCGCGAGGACGGTGTCGCGCAGGCACGACGATCGGCTGGCGGCGCGGCACTTTCGGCCCTGCGGTATTACGACGCGGCGCGCGATTACCAGCCGGGCCTCCAACGCTCGGAAAGCGCCTCGCCCACCGGGCGGCGAGAGCAAGTCGAATTTCCCGGCGTGCTCTCGGCCGAGAACGCTCGCGGCCTGCTGCGCGATGCAGCGGCACGAGAGTCGATCGCACAGGAAACACTTTCGTGGCGGGTGGCCGAACTCGATCCGACGCTTCAGCCAGGTTCGCTGGTGCGCACCCCGGGCGTGCCGGGCGAATGGCGCATCGCTTCGTGGGAATGGCGCGAGGCAGGGATCGAGTTGCAGCTCGTCCGCTCGCTCGACCTGCCGAGCGAATCGCTGCCTTCCGACCCCGGTTCGGGCTGGCATCCGCGCGACCTGCCGCCGCAGCCGAGCCATCTGCGCGTGTTCGAAGTGCCGTGGGACGGGATCGGATCGCCCGATCGCGTGCGCGCGTTTGCTGCCGTCGGTGCGCCGAGCGGGCCATGGTCGGGTGCGGCACTTTACGCGCAACAGGGGACAGCGCTGGAGCCTGTCGGAGAGGCTCCGCAGCGGCGCGCCATCAGCGGCAAGCTGGCGCAAGCTCTCCCGCCCGGGTCGCCCTTTCGATTGGATCCAGGGGCCAGTGCCCTCGTGCAGCTGGACAATACAGAAGCGCGTCTCGCATCGGCGACACCCGAGGCAATTGCGCGCGGCACCAATCGGCTGCTGGTCGGTTCGGAAATCATCCAGTTCGCAAGGGTCGAACCGCTCGGCGACGGATTGTGGCGCGTCTCCGGTTTGCTGCGAGGTCGCGGAGCAACCGAGAACCATGCGGACCTAGGCCAGCCCGCCGAAACGCCTATTACACTACTCGACGAGCGGCTGTTCCCGCTGGAGGAAAATGCGCTGGTGAAGGCCGACACCGGCAGCTGTGCTGCCATCGGCCTCGCCGACGCTGCGCCTGTCTTTGCGGACCTCGAAAACGCGGGCAGCAGCAGGCGCCCGCCGTTCCCTTGCCATGGCTGGCTGCGCTTTGCAGACGGCGCGCTTTCCTGCGGCTGGACACGCCGCGCGCGTGGCGGGTGGACATGGCTGGACGATGCGGAAGTCCCGCTGATCGAACAGCAGGAAAGTTACGAGGTCGGCATCGGCCCGGTCGACGCGCCGCATCGCATCTACACTTCGAAACAGCCCGGCTTCGCCCTGGACGCGACCGTCACGATGGACTTGCAGAACCGGTTCGGCGGCGCGGCAGTCTGGGTCCGGCAGCAGGGCAGTTTCTCAAAATCCGCCGCCCTCCGGCTCGGCACCCTACCACCCCTTTCCTGACAGGAGCGACCCATGATCCAACCGATCGTATTCGATGCCAAAACACCCAGGCATGCCATGCCGTATCTCGTTGCGGGACAAGCACAAAAAGAGCTGTTCGTGAACGAAAGCCTCGCGCTCATCGATATGCTGATGCACCCGGTAGTGATGGGCGCGGCGGCAACTCCGCCCGGTTCGCCGGCAACAGGAGAGTGCTGGATCGTCGAGGCCGGAGCCGTCGATGCATGGGATGGGCAGGACGACGCGATCGCCGGCTGGGACGGCGCGCAATGGACCTTCGCGAGCCCCGCGAACGGGCTTGCCGTCCATGATCTTTCGACCGGTGCGAAACGCCATTTTACCGGAAGCTGGACAAGCGCGCCGGTGGTCGATTCCCCGAACGGCGGATCGGTGATCGACAGCGAAGCCCGCGCCGCGATCGACTCATTGCTTACAGCCGTCCGGTGGGCCGGCCTGATCGTCTGAATAATGCCGGGAACCCGATGCCCCTTTCGGCGTTTCGGGGCGCATGGAGGGATCATCTTCTGTAAATTTGCACGGCGCAGTTCGTAAGAGCGGCATAAATGCAACAGTTTGCGGGCATTGCCCGCTTGCCACCTTTCGGGTGAAAAGTTAGAGATATTGCACTCGGTGGCTCTTATTCGCAAAAAGGGGAAACTATAATGCGGAAATTCGTCATAGGCATGGCGATGGCCTCTACGGCCCTTGCATCGCCTGCCCTCGCCAAGGACGACGCCTGGTACGTCGGCCTCGAAGGGGGCGCAATGATCGTCGAGGATGTCGATTTCGATCGCGACGGCGTGGCAAACAGCGATGTCGTCACGCTCGATCACGACGCTGGTTACGACTTCGGCGGTTTCGTTGGCTACGATTTCGGTGCGTTCCGTGCCGAAGCCGAAGTCAGCTATCGCGAAGCCGATCTCGACACCATCACTGTCGGTGCACTCGGCGGTCTGCTGAGTGACGGCAGTTTGGTGCCGGCCGGCCAGTATGAAACCGGTGGCTCGACCAGCATTCTTTCGTTCATGCTCAACGGCCTGATCGACTTCGGTCCCGACGACGGCCTTCAGGGCTATGTCGGCGGTGGTGCCGGTGTGGCTCGCACCAGCGTCGACGTTGGCGGTGGCGGCTTTACCGCTCTCGACGATTCGGACAGCGGCTTCGCCTGGCAGGCCCTGGCTGGTGTGCGCGCTCCGCTGAGCGACAATTGGGACGTCGGCCTGCGCTATCGTTACTTCAACGCGACGGGCGTCGACCTCGTCGACCTGGCCGGCAACAGCCTCGACGACAAGGTTAGCACGCACTCGCTCATGGGTACGCTGACCTACAACTTCGGCGTGGCACCGCCGCCGCCGCCCCCGCCGCCGCCGCCTCCCCCGCCGCCTCCGCCGCCTCCGCCGCCGCCGCCGCCGCCGGCTCCGGTTTGCGAGCAGGGTCCGTACATCGTCTTCTTCAATTGGGACGAATCGGACATCACTCCGGAAGCAGCGACGATTCTCGACAACGCAGTCTCGGCTTATGCCAACTGCGGTACGGCAGCGGTCATGCTGGCCGGTCACACCGACACCTCGGGTTCGACCGCCTACAACGTGGGCCTCGCCGAACGTCGTAACTCGTCGGTTCGCGACTATCTGACCAGCCGCGGCGTACCGGGCGGACGGATCACCAGCGAAGCCTTCGGCGAAAGCCAGCTCCGCGTTCCCACCGCCGACGGTGTCCGCGAGCTGCAGAACCGTCGCGTGGAAATCACCTACGGTCCGGGTTCGGGCATGTAAGGTTCGCTTTCCAAGCGGAAATGAACAAGGGGTCGGAGCAATCCGGCCCCTTTTTCGTTGGGTCTTCGAAGTCTTGATACTTGGAGGACAGCGATGATCGCACGTAACACAATGATTGCCATCGGCACCGCCGCGCTTCTCGGCGCATGCAGCACGGTCGATTCCATTCCCGAACAGCGTGTCGGTTCGGCAACCTTGCAGACCGCCCAGGGCCTCCCGGCCGGGACAGTGCAATTGCTCAGGAACGGGAACACTGTCTCAGTCGCCATCGCAGCGGTCGGCATGACACCGGGCGAACATGGCTTTCACCTGCATACCACCGGCACCTGTAACGCTCCCGATTTCACCAGCGCGGGCGGCCACCTCAATCCGGGCAACAACACGCATGGTTCGCTATCCGACGGCGGCAAGCACCTTGGCGACCTTCCCAACCTCGTCGTTGGCACCAATCGCACGGCCAGCGCGCAAGTCGATCTGGCAGGGAATGCCACGCAGGTCCTCGACGACATTTTCGATGCCGATGGCACGGCCGTCGTTATCCATGCCGGCCCCGACGACTACATCAGCGATCCGGCAGGAGATGCAGGCTCGCGAGTCGCATGCGGTGTAATCGAGCGGGCCTGAGCTCGCTCGCTAGAAAGCTACACATGTGCGGGGCGAGCAGATTCCGGTCTGCTCGCCCCGCTCAGGTCAGGGTCAAAGCGCCTCAAATCGGTTCGCCAGCGGCGCGAGCGCGATCGAGCACGGTTCGCTCAGCGGTGGGCACCGTGCGGTACGCGATCGCAAGCAGGATCAGGCCGACAGGCAGCGCGACAAGCAGGCTGAGGCCTCCGATCGACAGGCTTCCCGACATGCTGGAAACCTGCCCAGCCATGTACGGTCCAAGAGCAAGACCGACCAATGTCGTCGCGAGGAAGAACGTAGCGGTCGCCGTCCCGCGCATACGTGGCAGGACCAGATCCTGCGTCGTGGCCGCCGCCCCGCCCAGCGCCGAACTGCCGAACAGCGACTGCATGAAGGCAGCGATGTAGAACAGCGTCGGGTCCTGCGTCGTGAACATCAGATACAGGAACGGCGAGGCTGCGGCGAGACCGAATGCAACCACGATGAGCCTTCCGGCGGGCAGACGCTCCCTCAGCCAATCGGCAAGCCGGCCTCCGAGAATGACACCAAGGAAGCCTGCGACTGCCCCGGGTCCGCCGATCCACCAACCGGCGGTCGAAGGTGCTTCGCCGAGGATCCGGATCGCGTAAGGTGCAGCCCAGAAACTCGCGGCATAGGACATGAAAGCGACCATGCCGTAGCCGAGGATGGTCGTGAGAAACGCAGGGGTTCCCCAGATGAGCGAGAAGGTCGGCTCGTCACGGCGTTTCAAAGTCGAAGCCCAGGAAAAGATCGCGTAATAGCCGATCCCGACCGCGCCCCATTGCTGCGCATTACCGGTAAAATCCGCCATCGCGAAAGCTATGCCGCCGATAACCGCAGCGCCGAGCAGATTGACCATTATGCCTTTGGCGCCGCCCTGCGCAGCTCCGATCAAAGTGAACGGCGGAATGACCGCAACGAGTTCCCTGAAAAAGCCACGGAAAGGATCCTTCGAGGGCGGGGTGACGATCCCTTCGCTCTGTCCGCGCACCGGCTCCCGCAAGGTGAAAACGAGGAGAGCAAGCAACAGCCCCGGGAGGCCGACGATGATGAAGGCCGCCTGCCAACCGGCGAGGCCGAGCGGCGCATCGACTGGATACGCCTCGTTCCAGTTCTCCACGATCGCGCCGCCGATCAGCAGTGATATGCCGCCGCCGATGTACAGACCAGAGGAGTAGATCGCGAGCGCGGTGGCGCGCATTCTCTTCGGAAACCAGTCCGAGATCAGCGAGTAGGCGCTAGGGCTGGCAGTGGCTTCGCCGACACCCACGCCGATCCGTGCGATGCTAAGCGTCGTGAAGTTTTTGGCGAAACCCGAAAGAGCGGTAAACGCGGACCAGATCGCGAGGCCGGCCGTCATGAGCCTTACGCGATGCCAGCTATCGGCCAGCTTGCCCAAGGGGATGCCGAAAAGCGCGTAGAAAACGCCGAACGCCGTGCCGTAGAGGAAGCCGATCTGGTCGTCCCGCAAGCCAAGGTCGGCCTTGATGTCTTCTGCGAGGATCGAAATGATGTTCCGATCGACGAAATTCAGGACATAGACGATTACCAATACGCCGAGCGCGTACCAGCTGTAGGCGGGGACCTTGCGGGTCGCCTCGCTTGCGGTCTGGGCCTGGCCTTCGGAAGCTGCGGTATTCTCGGTCAAATTCCTACTCCGTCACGCGAGGGGCATCCTCTGCATAGACGGTGGTATCGACTAGCCCCGCTTCGGCAAAGCCCTTTCGGCGCAAACGGCACGAGTCGCATGCACCGCAGGCCTCGCCCGTCGGCGTCGGATCGTAGCAGGACCAGCTCCACGCCGGATCCAGCCCAAGCCGGTCGCACTCGCGCGCGATGTCGGCTTTCGACATTTCCTGAAGCGGCGCATGGATGGTGAAGGGAGCGCCTTCGACCCCCTGCTTCGTGCCGAGCCGCGCCGTTTCGGCAAAGCTCGCGATGAATTCGGGGCGACAGTCGGGATAACCCGAATAGTCGAGCGCATTCACTCCGATGAAAATGTCGCGCGACGCCGATGTCTCCGCGAAGGCCGTCGTCAGCGCGAGAAAGACGAGATTGCGTGCGGGGACGTAGGTGACCGGGATATCTTCTCCGACACCCGATTTCGGAACCGCTATGTCGTCGGTCAGCGCAGAGCCGCCGAATTTGCGCAAATCCAGGGGCAGTTCGACATGGCGGGCCACGCCCAGCTTCCCGGCGATCGCTTTTGCCGACTGCAACTCGCGCACATGTCGCTGGCCGTAGTCGATCGTCAGCGCATGGACTTCATGCCCGCTTTCGGCGGCCAGTGCTGCAGTCACCATGGAGTCCAGCCCGCCCGAAAGCAGAACCACGGCGGGGCTCTTCCCGCGATCGCTTGCAGATGTCGTCATGCGCCAAGCCGCTAGGACGCTTCAGCGGTGGCGGCAACCGTCAGCTGCACCCTCCGGTACGCCGCGCCTCGGCAGAGAATTCGAAGGGCTTGCCATCGGCAATGCCCTGGCTGTCGATCTGGACCAGGCTGCCGGTTTCCTTGCGGATGCTCGTCCGGCCGTATCCATTGCCGCGACAAGTATACTGGATCGTCACTTCGCGCGCGCCATCTTCTACGACGAAGCGATTGCAGCCCGATCCGCGATGACGCAGCTGGATGAATTCGCGGCCGCTACGGACGCACACTTTGCGCGCGGTGCTGCCATCACGAAAGCGCAGCTCCCAGCCTCCCTTGTCGAGCGAGTCCAGCATGGCGAGTGAAGCTTGGGCGAGCGCCGGTGCCGCGACGACCGCGAGCGACGCGCCGAGCGCGAGCATCAATCCATTCACCTTAGCCACGACATTCCTTTCGCGTGTCGGAAGAGACAAACGCGCCTGTGATTCGCGAAGCATACACCGAAACTGCGCCAAAGCGTTGTATAGTATCGACACACGTCATGCCGCGATGGCGAACTGCTTCGAGCAGAACGCGCAATCGATCAGGATCAGCCCTCGATCGTCGCGCATTTCTGCCCGGTCTGCTTCCGGAAAACGCGCAATCACTTCCTCGTAATGCGCGACCGAGCAACGGCAGCCGCGCGCTATGTGCGCACCAAGCTGAATGCGAACTTCCTCTTCCTCATGGAAAAGGCGCCACACGATCGCTTCCAGAGAAAGCGCCGGGTCGAGGAGCTCATCGTGCCTGATCGACCTCGCCATCACGGCGACATGTTCCCACTCCGGGTGATCAAGACGCGCATGCAAACGTTCGCGCCCCTCCTCGCCATCGGGCAAATGCTGGACGAGGAGTCCGGCTGCCGAGCACGACCCGCCATCACCGCGTACCGCACAGCGGATCATTGTCGGCACCTGTTCCGACTGGAAGAAGTAGTTCTCGCAGGCTTCAGACAGATTGTCGCCTTCAAGCGGGACGATCCCCTGGTAACGCCCGCGTCCAGCGGCCATGTCGAAGGTGATCGCGAGATAGCCCTTGCCGAAGAGCGCGAATAGGGACGGGTTTGCGCCCAGTTCGGCCAACCGAGTTTCGTCGTAATCGACATAGCCGCGCAAATTGCCGTCCTTGAAGTCGCAGACCAGGAGATTGACCGCGCCCGCCTCTGTCTGGGCCTGCATCGTTACTTGCGATCCATCATCCTTCAGCAGGCCGCCCATCAGGCTGGCAAGCACCAGTGCTTCCGCGAGGAGATGAGTGATCGGCGCAGGGTAGTCGTGCGCCGACAGGATCTCGTCGAGCACCGAGTCGAGGCGAACGACGCGACCCCGCGCGCTGCGCGACGGGATCGTGAAGCCGAGTAGTTGCCCGGCGTGGGTTTCGTCGGGTTGGGGGGTGATCTGGTCCATCGCGCCCATATGGGTGGCGCGACAGGGATTAACAGAGGTGTGTCAAAGCCGCCCGAAACACCAGAGCAGGATGGATTTCTGCGCGTGGATGCGGTTTTCCGCCTCGTCGAAAGCTACCGACTGATCGCCCTCGAAAACCTCCTCGCTCACCTCGTCGCCAACATGGGCAGGGAGGCAGTGGAGGAAACGGGCATCCGGCTTGGCATGCGCCATCAAGGCCGCATCGACCTGGAAAGGCGCCATTGCCGCGAGCTTGTTGTGGACATGCTCCTGACCCATCGAGACCCAGGTATCGGTGACCACGATGTCCGCACCGCGCGCCGCTTCCGCTGCATCCTGCGTCAGCATCACCTGCGACCCCGCGGCTCGTGCCATTTCGACGAATTCCGCCTCGGGCTCATAGCCCTGCGGCGTGCCTACGCGGACGTTGAATTTGAACAGCGCCGCTGCCTCGAGGATCGAGTGGAGCACATTATTACCATCGCCAAGCCATGCGAGTTCGAGGCCGGGTAGCGCTTTGCCCTGCTCCACAATCGTCAGCAAATCGGCGACGATCTGGCAGGGATGCGAACGGTCGGTGAGGCCATTGATGACCGGCACACTGGCGTGGTGCGCAAGTTCCTCAGCCTTCGCATGATCGTCGGTGCGGATCATGATCGCATCGACCATGCGGCTTAGCACCCGCGCCGTATCGGCGATGCTTTCACCACGCCCAAGCTGCGTAGTGCCCGAGTCGAGAATCAGCGAGGTGCCGCCGAGCTGGCGCATGCCGACATCGAAACTCACCCGCGTCCGCGTCGAATTCTTCTCGAAGATCATGCCGAGCACATGGCCTGTCAGCGGCGCGTCTGCATCCGCCCTGCCCTTTGGCCATTCGCGCCGGGCGGCCTTGCGGTCTTGGGCATCGGCAAGCATGGCGGCGATCGCATCACCGCCCGCATCGGACAGGTCGAGGAAGTCGCGCGGAGCTGCGATCGGTTCGGCCATCAGGCGGCCTCGGGCACCTGATAGCTCGCCGCACCGGCCGAGAGCTTGTCGAGGAATTCATCGAATTCCTCATCGCCCGCCACCAGCGGCGGCAGGACGCGCAGGGTGTTGTCGCCCGCGGCCACGGTCAGCAGCTGGTGATGATCGCGCAGGTGGACGAAGAACGGCCGGCTCTCGACCTTCATCTTGATGCCGAGCATCAGCCCCTTGCCGCGCACCAGTTCGAACAGGTCGGGATAATTGCCAATGAACTGCTCAAGGCGTGTGCGCAGGCGTTCGCCCTTTTCGGTCACTTCGGCGAGGAATTCATCGTTCGCGACGGCATCCATCACCGCCGTGCCCGCCGCCATCGCTAGCGGATTGCCGCCATAGGTAGAACCGTGCGTGCCGAAGCCCATGCCGCGCGCTGCCTTCTCCGTCGCCAGGCAGGCGCCCAGCGGGAAGCCGCCGCCGATGCCCTTGGCAGTCGCCATGATGTCCGGCTCCACGCCGTAGTGCTCATAGGCATAGAGCTTGCCGGTACGCGCGACGCCGCACTGCACCTCATCGAAGACCAGCATGAGATCGTGCTCGTCACACAAGGCGCGCAGGCCGCTGATAAATTCCTGAGACGCGGGACGGATGCCGCCCTCGCCCTGAATCGGTTCGACGAGGAAGCCGGCGGTCTTGTCGCTCACCAGCGCCTTCGCGCACTCCAGATCGTCGAATTCCGCATACTGAAAACCGGCGAGGAGAGGCAGGAAGCCCTTGTGCATCTTCGCCTGGTTCGAAGCGCTGATCGTCGCCATCGTGCGTCCGTGGAAGGCGTTGGTGAAGGTGATCAGCTCGGTGCGGTTCGCATCGCCTTCATCGTGCTGGTGATAGGCGCGCGCCGTCTTGATCGCGGCCTCGACAGCCTCGGCGCCCGAGTTAGTGAAGAACACGGTGTCCGCGAAAGTCTTCTCGACAAGCCGCTGCGCCAGCGCTTCGCCTTGCGGGCTGCCGTAGAGATTGGAGACATGCATCAGCGTGGCTGCCTGCTGCTGGATGGCACCGATCAGCCCTTCATGGCTGTGCCCGAGCAGATTGACTGCGATACCGCTGGCAAAGTCGAGATAGCGCGTGCCGTCTTCGTCGATCAAATGGCAATGCTCGCCGCGAACGGGGCGAACGCCGCAGCGGGGATAGACGGGCATCAGCGGGGTAATCGACATGGGGCCTCCAGCGGGCATGGCGGGAATCGAAAGACAAATGGCGGCCCTTGCGGAACCGCCATCTGCGTGTTTGCCAGCGACCTATTGCCTTGCGCGGTCCGGGTCAAACCGGATCGCGGTCGGCATTCCTCAATCCCGCCCCTATTCCTGGACCGGGACGAGATTGACCGCCGAATATTTGCCGCGTCGGTCGACTTCGAGATCGAACTCGTAGCGCTCGCCCTCGTCGATACCCGACAGGCCCGAACGCTCGACAGCGCTGATATGCACGAAGGCATCCGGCTGACCATCGTCGCGGGTCAGGAAACCGAAGCCCTTCATCGAGTTGAAGAACTTGACCGTACCCGTCGCCTTCTCGCCGGTCAGCTCGCGCCGCGGAGCAGCGCTCTTCTGCTCGACAGCGATGACATCGCCGACGACCTGAAGGTCCTGCGCGGAAACCTTCCCGCCGCGATCGACGAGGTTGAATTCCAGCTCCTGCCCCTCGGCAAGGCCTTCGAGGCCCGCACGCTCGACAGCGCTGATGTGGACGAAGACGTCTTCGCCACCGGTTTCCTGCTGGATGAAGCCGAAGCCCTTCTGGCTGTTGAAGAACTTCACGGTGCCTTTGCCGGTGCCGACAACCTGGGCGGGCATGCGGTTGAAACCGCCGCCACCGCCACCGCCGCCACGGTTGCCGCCGCCGAAGCCGCCGCCACCGCCGCCGCGATTGCCGCCACCGAAGCGGTCACCGCCGCCTCCGCCGCCGCTACCGAAGCGATCGCCACCGCCGCGATTGTCGCGAAAAGAATCGTGTGGAGCAAAGTCCGCCGGCGGGCCGCCGAACGGATCGAAGCTATCCTCCCCAAAACCATCGCGCTTATCCCGTCCGCGACGGCGCCCTTTATCGTAACCCATAATTCGAACAGTACCTTCGTACAGCCAGTGTTCCTCAATCCCCGGCGCGTCGGCTGCCTTGCCACGCCGGACCGCGGAGGGTGCGCCCGCAGGCCAGCCCACCGCACATTTCGACACGCATAGCGCGAATCCGCGCGTGTTGCGAATGATTTAGCGTACAGACGCCGTCTCGCGCAAAAATGTGACATTTTCGCATAGCCTGCCGTCATCTCGTTTCGCTTGCGTGCCCGCGGCGGGCTTGGCATTGCGGCGCCATGGAAATCATGGCCCTCCTGTCCGACCCCGCTGCATGGCTTGCGCTCCTGACCCTTATCGCGCTGGAAGTCGTGCTGGGTATCGACAATCTCATCTTCATCGCGATTCTCTCGAACAAACTGCCCGAGCACCAGCAACAGAAGGCGCGCCGCATCGGCCTCGCGCTCGCGCTGATCCTGCGGATCGGCATGCTTATGCTGATCGGCTGGCTCGTTACGCTGCAGACGCCGATCTTCGATCTCGGCATCGTCGGGCCGCCGGTCGAGGGCACGAACAAGGCCAGCTTCGAAACGGCCTTCTCCGGGCGCGATCTCATCCTGCTCGCAGGCGGCCTCTTCCTGCTGTGGAAGGCGACCAAGGAAATCCATCACTCGATGGAGCCGGAGGACGATTCGGGCGACCTGCTGGACAAGACACCCGGCGTCGCGGCGGCCGCCACTGCCACCTTCGGTGCGGTGATCGTTCAGATCATCGCGATCGACATGGTCTTCTCGGTCGATTCGATCCTGACCGCGGTCGGCATGACCGACGACATTCCGATCATGGTCGCCGCGGTGGTCATCACGGTCGGCATCATGATGGTGGCCGCCGATCCGCTGGCGAAATTCATCGAGAGCAATCCGACGCTGGTCATGCTGGCCCTGGCCTTCCTCGTGATGATCGGCCTGGTGCTGATTGCCGACGGCTTCGG
Source organism: uncultured Erythrobacter sp. (assembly GCA_947499095.1). Taxonomy (GTDB): domain Bacteria; phylum Pseudomonadota; class Alphaproteobacteria; order Sphingomonadales; family Sphingomonadaceae; genus Qipengyuania. The sequence goes on along the minus strand of CANMMR010000001.1, from coordinate 503,303 downwards.
CTTCCATGTGCCCAAGGGCTATATCTACGCCGCCATGGGTTTCTCGGTCGGCGTGGAGATCCTCAACATCGTCCAGCGCCGTCGCCGTACCGGGCAGCGGGCCGCAGCGAAGGGAGAAGCCGCATGACCGACTTTCGCAAGATCGACGATGGCTTCTTCGCCAGCCCGCAGATTTCCGTGGCCGATGTGTCGCAAGCGGCGGCCATGGGCATCGGCACCATCGTGAACAACCGTCCGGAAGCCGAGTCTGACGACCAGCCTGCAGGAAGCGACATCGAAGCAGCCACGAAAGCGGCCGGTCTGAACTATGTCGCGATCCCGATCGGCCACTCGGGTTTCAGCATGCCGCAGGTCGACGCTATGTCGGAAGTTCTCGCCAAGGCCGACCGTCCCGTGCTCGGCTTCTGCCGCTCCGGTACGCGCTCGACCCTGCTCTGGTCGCTCGCCCAGGCAAAGCAAGGCCGCGATCCGGACGAGATCGCCGCGGCGGCGGAAGCCGGTGGCTATTCGATCGATCCCGTCCGCCCGACGGTGGACATGCTGGCGGGCAAATCCAGCGACTGATCAGCGGCGGTAGTCGAGCGGCGGGTCGCGGTCGCCGAGGAGCGACTGGTATTCATACCCTTCGCCCCGCTCCGCGATGAACTCCGCTTTCGCCTGCTCGCGCAGCTGCGGATTGGTATAGAGTTCGACCGCCGCGAGGATCATGGCCTTGGCCGCATGCTGCGTGCCTTTCGCACCATAGCTATGGCCGCTCGCGGCAACCGCCTGCCAGCTGTGAGCGGCAGTCCCCGGCACCCATGTGGCGGTGCGGACGCTGACCGTCGGCACTGCACGCGATACGTCGCCCACGTCGGTCGAACCGTAACCAGTCTTCACCTCGAATTCCTCCACCTCGCGCGCCTGCGACAGCTCGGGGGCATCCTCGCCGAAGGATTCGCGGATCTCGTGCGCCCAGGCGAGTTCTTCGGCAGTATATTCGATCGGTTCGAGCTGGTTGAGTTTCTCGGTCATCATGCGCTGTAGCGATTCGAGCGGCAGCGTGGGATTGTTGCCGTGGATGATCTCCCAGTCGACATCCGTGCCGGTGCCCATCGCCGCACCCTTGGCCGCCGCCTCCAGCCGTGGCCACAACGCGCGGACTTCGTCGGCATCGGAATGGCGCACGTAATAGAACACTTCGGCGAAGTCGGGGACCACGTTCGGGGCTGCACCGCCTTCGGTGATGACGTAATGGATGCGCGTATCCATGCTCGTGTGCTCGCGCATCATGTTGACCATCATGTTCATCGCCTCGACCCCGTCGAGCGCGCTACGCCCGCGCTCCGGCGCTCCGGCAGCATGGGCGGACACACCGCGGAAGCGGAACTTGCCGGAGCGGTTGGCGAGGCTCATGCGCGAGGCAGCAGAATTGCGGTCCGCCGGGTGCCAGTCGATCACGAAATCGGCATCGTCGAACAGGCCGGCGCGGGTCATGTAGACTTTGCCCGATCCGCCTTCTTCCGCCGGAGTACCATAGAGCCTGACACGGCCCGGCGTGCCGGTCGCCTTCAGCCAGTTCTTGATTGCGATCGCCGCAGTGAGCGAGCCTGCGCCAAAAAGGTTATGCCCGCAGGCGTGCCCCGCATGCTTGCCCTCGACCGGATCGCGATTGGGCGAGGTCGACTGGTTGATCCCCGGCAGAGCGTCGAATTCCGCGAGCAGTCCGATGACCGGCCCGCCGCTGCCCCATTCGGCCACGAAGGCCGTCGGTATGCCGGCAACGCCCGGCTGGATGGAGAACCCTTCCCGTTGCAATTCATCCACCAGCAGCCCGCTCGACTGCGTCTCGAGATATCCGAGTTCTGCCAGCTCCCAGATTTGGCGCGCGACGCGGCTGGTGCGTTCGCGCTCGGCCTCGACTGCGGCGATGGGATCGGTCTGTTGCGCGGCTGCGGGCAGCGCGAGCGTCATGGCGGTGGCGGCGAGTAGGACGGCGAATTTCATGCGGAGTATCTCCCTGGTCAGCGCATGCTTGCCGCAAAATCCGCGCCATGCCAAATCGGCATTTGCATGACCCTGCCCCCCGCCCTCCTGCAGTTTCTCGGTTCGCTCGCCGCAATCCTCGTGCTGGCCGCAATCGCGTGGCGACTGAAGCTCGGCCCCGAGCCAAGGCTGGACGATGAGAATGCCGCGCGGCGGGCCGCAGACGAGGCCGTCAGCGGCTTCGAACCTGTCGCAATCGGACTGGACACGGAGGGCCGCGGCGCCCTGTTGCGCGATGCCGCAGGCCGGGTCCTCCTGTTGCGACCGCATGGCTCCCATTTCGCCGGTCGCCTGCTGAGCGATCGGGCAGACGCACGGATCGAGGATGGCGTGCTTCTCGTCGACACGGCGGAGAAGCGTTATGGCTCCGCCCGGCTAGAACTTGCCGACGCTCCAGCTTGGATGCAGGCGATCGAGGCGATAAAGAGCCACTAGTCATGCCCGATTTCTCGCCCACCGAACTCGCCGTGCCCGGTTTCGTCGCGCTGGTCCTGATCGAAATGATCTGGGCCTGGCGCAAGCGGCGCGAGGCCTATGAGCCGCGCGACACGCTGACCAGCCTGGCATTCGGCCTCGGCAGCACGGTCAGCGGACTTATCTTCGGCGGGCTGTTCTTCGCACTGTTCCTGTGGGTGTGGCAGTTCCGCCTGTTCGACATCGGCTGGAACTGGTGGGCTTTCGCGATGTGCTTCGTGCTCGACGATCTCAAATATTACTGGGTCCACCGCTTCGGCCACCGCGTGCGCTGGTTCTGGGCGAGCCATGTGAACCACCATTCCAGCCAGCACTACAATCTCAGCACCGCTCTCAGGCAGACCTGGACCGGCTTCATGACGCTGGGCTTCGCCTTCGCCCTGCCGCTGGTGCTGCTTGGCTTCCATCCGGGCATGATCGCGCTCGCGAGCGGGTTCAACCTCATCTACCAGTTCTGGATCCACACCGAGGCGATCGACAGGATGCCGCGCTGGTTCGAAGCGGTGATGAACACGCCGAGCCACCACCGGGTGCATCACGCCACAAACCCTCGCTATCTCGACCGCAATTACGCAGGCGTCTTCATCGTCTGGGACAGGCTGTTCGGCACGTTCGAACCCGAAGTGAAAGACGAGAAAATCCGCTACGGGATCGTCAAGCAACTCGGCAGCTTCAACCTGCTGTGGGCGGTGTTCCACGAATGGATCGGCATCGCGCAGGACATGTGGCGCGCGCCATGGGGCAGCAAGCTCGGCTATCTGCTGCGCGAACCTGGCTGGACGCACGACGGCAGCCGCGAGACCAGCGACCAGATCCGCGCCGCCTGGCTGGCACGGCAGGCATCGGACGCTAAACCCGTTTCATCCGAAAACCCGATTGCGGGCGAGGCCGAGGCTGCTTAACCTCTCGAATCGAGAGGAGATATCATGGATGAATTCGACGTGGTCGTCGTCGGCGGCGGTAGCGGAGGCAGCGCGGTCGCGGGCCGGCTGGCAGAAGCCGGCAAGCTGGTGTGCCTGCTGGAGGCCGGGGGGCGCAACAATACTGCCCTGATCAAGACGCCCGGCTTCATGCCCTTCCTCACCGACAAATCGAATTACCGCTACGAGACGGTGCCGCAGAAAGGGCTGAACGGTCGCACTGGCTACCAACCGCGCGGGCGCGGGCTCGGCGGATCCTCGGCGATCAATGCCATGGTCTATATCCGCGGCAATAGCTGGGATTACGACAATTGGGCCGCGCTCGGCTGCTCCGGCTGGAGCTACGACAATGTGCTCCCCTATTTCAAACGCGCCGAACACAATGTGCGGGGCGAGGACGAATTTCACGGCGACGACGGCCCGCTGTGGGTGAGCGACCAGAAATGGCCCAACCCGGGCAGCCTGGCATTCGTCGAGGCCGCAGCGCAGCTGCAGCTGCCGCGCAACAACGACTTCAACGGAGCCACGCAAGCGGGCTTCGGGCTCTACCAAGTGACGCAGAAGGATGGCGAACGCTGGTCCGCTGCGCGCGCCTATGTCGAGCCGAAGCGTAAATCGAAAAACCTCGACATCCGTATCGGCGTTATCGTCCAGCGACTGGAAATCACCGACGGCCGTGTCACCGGGGTTACCTATTCGGTCGGCGGCAAGGAGCGTATGGTCTCGGCGCGCGGAGCCGTGGTGCTCTCCGCCGGAGCGTTCAACTCGCCGCAGATCCTGATGCTGTCCGGCATCGGCCCGGCGGCACACCTGCGCGAGCACGGGATCGAGGTGAAACTGGACAAGCCCGCCGTCGGATCGGACCTGCAGGACCATATCGACTACGTCTCCAGCTGGGAAACGCAGAGCAAGGACTTCATCGGCGACAGCCTGGCGGGCACCGTGCGCATGGCCAAGGCGATCGTCGAGCACCGGCGCCGGCGTACCGGCATCATGACCACGCCCTATGCCGAAGCCGGCGGGTTCTGGAAGGTCATGCCCGATGCACCTGCGCCCGATATCCAGTGGCACTTCGTCCCGGCCATGCTGGAGGATCACGGGCGCGAGAAGGTGAAAGGCCACGGCTTCTCACTGCACGCCTGCGTCCTGCGGCCCGAGAGCCGCGGTACCGTGCAGCTCGACAGCCGCCAAGCGAGCCATGCCCCGCGCATCGATCCGAATTTTCTCGACGACGACCGCGATATGGCGACCTTGCGCGAAGGCGTGCGGCTGTCGCACCGGATCGCGTCCTCACCGAGCCTTGCGCGCTACGAGCCGAAGGACCGTTACGCCATCGACCTAGACGACGATGCGCAACTCGACGAGCTGATCCGCAGCCGCGCCGACACGGTCTATCACCCGGTCGGCACGTGCCGCATGGGCGCAGATGCGGATGCGGTAGTCGATCCGACGCTGAAAGCGCGCGGGATCGACGGGCTGTACATCGCCGATGCCAGCATCATGCCGCGCCTCGTCAGCGGCAACACCAACGCGCCGAGCATCATGATCGGCGAACGTTGCGCCGACTTTGTGAAGGACGCGCTGGCTGCATAGCAAAAAGAAAAGGGGCGGGATCGAAGCCCGCCCCGCTCTAGTTTACTCGCGCCTCTTAAAACGACTGGTGCGCCGTTATGCCGAAGGTCCGCGGCGTGCCGACCCGATAGCCGAGACGCGCCCGGCCACCTCGCTCGCGATCGAAGCTGAGCAGTGCATTCTCGTCGAGCAGGTTGTTCACATAGACAACCAGCGAGAAGCCGGAGTCGAAATCGACGCCAGCGTTGAGATTCACCAGATCGTAGGACGGCAACAGCAGATCGACCGTTGTCGATGCGTCTGCCGGTGCTCCAAGGAACGGCAAGCCATGCACGAAAGTGCGCGGATTGTTTTCCTGGTCCGCCGGCTGGGTGTAGCGATTGCCGACATGGCTGTAGGATGCCGCGACATAAGCATCCGCCGTGGCCGAGACCGGGAATTCGTAGCTGCCCGAGACCGAAAGCTGGAATTCCGGCACCGATGGCAGGCGATTGCCCTCCCGAATACCGGTGGCGGTGGCCAGCGGCTCGGGCAGGGTCGAATCGAATTCCGCTTCGATCAGGCTGCCTGAGAAGACGAAGTCCAGGCCCGGAGTGTGTGATAAGCCGACTTCCGCCTCCACACCCATCGAGTGGGCATCCGGCACGTTGAACACCACGCGCGAAGAGCAGCTACCCGCATCGAGCGTTACCTGCAAATCGCTGATGTCGTTATAGAAGCCCGCGACATTGGCATAGAACCCGCGACCCTGCGCCTTCGCGCCGACTTCGTAGTTCCACAGGCTCTCGTCGTCATAGCTCTGGAAGGAGCCGAATAGCGCTTCGTCGTCCGGCGAACAGAGCGTCACGTTGAGCGGATCGTTGACCCCACCGAGGCGAAAGCCCTTCGATGCCTGTGCGTTCAGCGTCAGCGTGTCGTTGACGTCGTAGCTGAGCAGAACGCGCGGGCTTACACCGTCCGATTTCGTCGTATCTGCCGCATTGTCGCCATTGGCGAACAGGCCGCCCGAGACGAAGCGACGGCTTTCCTCGAAATCGTAATACCGCGCACCGACCGTCACATCGAAAGCATCGGTGATAGCGTAGGTCGCTTCCCCGAAAATGGCGATCTGCTCCAGCTCATAGGGGATATCGGTATTGTAGGGCGAATCGAGGTTGGGGAAGCCATTGGCGGCCGCCGCGGAAGTTCCCGCGCCCAGCGTCGCATCGGTCGCCGCCGCGTAGCCCGGTGTCGGCAGGCGCTGGCGGTAGAAGCGATCGGTGCTCGAATAGAACCCGCCGACAACCCACTGGAACGGCCCGCTGCCATTGGACGACAGCCGCAGTCCTGCGTGATGGCGTTCACATCGGTCGTATCGCGCAAGTTCGACGGCAGGTTGATCGCAGCGGTGGGATAGCCGAGATCGACCGAAACCGATCCGTTCAGCGCGCTGGCATCGCGGCTCACCAGGATATCGCGATTGGTGTACGAGCTGACCGAGGTCAACGTGACCGCGCCGAGTTCCGCCTCGACCACGAGGTCGGCGATCAGTGTTTCGTCCTCGAACGCCTCGCGCAGCTTCAGATACTGCTCCCGCTCGTCGAAGACGGTCGGATCGGCTTGGTCGGGGTTGGCGTAGAGGTTCCAGATCTCCTGCCGGTTGAAGCCGTCGGCAGTGATCTTCTGGTAGATGAAGCGCGGGGTGATGCTGAAGCCTTCGCCCGTGTCGATGGTCAGCGCAAGCCGGCCGCCATAGCGCTCGCCGCCATTGATGTCCTCGCCGCCCGCCGGGCCGATCGCATTGATGAAGCCGCCGTACTGGGTGTAATAGCCGACGGCGCGGATGGCCGCGCGCTCGCCGAGCGGGAGGTTGACCATCCCCTTGGCGTGCCAGCCGAGGTCGTCCCCGTCGACGAGGTTCACATTGCTCTCGACAAGGCCTTCGGTCACGCCGACCAGCGGCTGGTTGGTGATGTAACGGATCGTGCCGCCGACGCTGCCCGAGCCGAACAGCGTGCCTTGCGGACCGCGCAGCGTTTCGACGCGATTGAGGTCGAACAAGTCGAGTTCCGGCGTGAACAGCGAGAGCGAAATCACGCTCTCGTCGAGATAGACGCCGACCTGCTCCTTTACGCCCGGCTGGTCGCGCACGTCCTGTCCGGCGGAAACGCCGCGCACCGAAACCTGGCTCTGGCCCGGTCCGAGGTTCTGGACCGAAAGGCCGGCCACATGGCGCGACAGATCTTCCAGATTGCCCGCGCCCGATTTCTGGATGTCTTCCTGCGTCTGCGTATTGATCGAGAACGGGACGTCCTGGATCGTCGAATCACGCTTCGTCGCGCTCACCATGATGACGTCTTCGTCGCCTTCCACTTGCTCCGCGACCTGTGCGGTCGCCGGGCTCGCAATAGCGACGAGGCCGCAGCGTGCGGGCGTTTTCGGCCCTGCAACAACAAGCGGGATGAATCCGGGATAGAGAATTTTCAATAGTTATAATGTGTTAGCATCCATTTCACAAATAATGCGTAGCGATCGAGTCACATCGGCGTGGCGCGCAAAAAAGGGGCCGGAGAATGATCTCCGGCCCTCGAAGGCTCATGTTCGCAGGAGGAACATCGTTTGGCGGGGCCACCTCCGAGAGGAGAGGAGAGAGAAGAGGCGGCCCCGCCTAACTCGGTATCAATTGTAGGCCCGCTCTCCGTGTTCGGAGATGTCGAGGCCGTCGACTTCGGCTTCCTCGGAGACCCTGAGACCGAGCAGCATCTTGACGACCAGTCCGACGATGAGGGTGCCGATACCGGCCCACGCAATCGTCACGAGGACGCTGTAGATCTGGACCCAGAGCTGGGCGCCGAGAGCGGTCGAGCCGTCGCCGGGACCGGCAAGGAACGGCTGGTAGACCACAGCCGTGCCGATCGCGCCGACGATGCCGCCGATGCCGTGGATGCCGAAGGCGTCGAGGCTGTCGTCGTAACCGAGTTTGGCCTTGATCTTCGCCACGAAGACGTAACAGACAGCCGAGCTGACGATACCGAGCAGGATCGCGCCGAAAGGACCGCTGTTACCCGCTGCAGGCGTCACGGCGACGAGGCCGGCGATGACGCCCGAGCAGAAGCCGAGAGCCGAGCCCTTGTGCCCCGCCAGCTTCTCGATCACCATCCAGGTGAGCGCGCCTGCCGCGGTCGCGACGAAGGTGTTGATCATGGCAAGACCGGCCGAAGCATCCGCCTCGAGTGCCGAGCCGGCGTTGAAGCCGAACCAGCCGACCCACAGCAGGCCCGTGCCGACCATGGTCAGCGTCAGGCTGTGCGGGGGCATCGGTTCTGCCGGATAGCCGCGACGCTTGCCGAGAAGGTAAGCGAGCACCAGACCCGAAACGCCAGCGTTAATGTGCACCACGGTACCGCCCGCAAAGTCGAGCGCGCCGTCTTCGAACAGCAGCCCGCCACCGGCCCAGACCATGTGGGCGATGGGGAAATAGACGATCGTCAGCCACAGCGGCACGAACAGCATGACGGCACTGAACTTCATCCGCTCTGCCGTCGCGCCCAGGATGAGCGCCGCGGTGATGGCCGCGAAGGTCATCTGGAAACTGATGAACACGAACTCGCTGATCACCTCGTCGGTGAAAGTCGCGGCCGTGCTCGATGCGTCGGTCTGCGCCAGGAAGAGATTGCCCCAGCTGAAGAACGCATTGCCTTCCGGACCGAAGGCGGTGGAATAGCCCCACATCACCCAGACGAGCATCGCCAGCGAGGCGGTCGCGCCGATCTGGGTCATGGTGGAGAGCATGTTCTTGGAGCGGGTGAGGCCGCCGTAGAACAGCGCGAGGCCGGGCAGGATCATGAGCATAACCAGCACGGTCGCCGTCATCATCCAGGCATTGTTGCCCGGATTGGGCACGGCTGCCGCGGCCTCCGCGACCGCGACGGGCGCCTGAAGTCCCGGATCTTGCGCGAATGCCGCAACCGGCGCGAGGAGCGCGAGGCCGAAGGCGCTCACGCGGGAAAGAGTGCGAAGCATGGTTGGTTCCTTCATCGTCGTCACAGCGCGGTATCGCCGGTTTCGCCGGTGCGGATGCGGGTGGCGCTAGCGAGGTCGAAGACGAAGATTTTCCCGTCGCCGATTGCCTCGCTGCTGGCGGTTTGCTGGATGGTTTCGACCACTTGCGGCGCGAGATCGTCGCTGGTCGCGATCTCCAGCTTCACCTTGGGCAGCATGTTGGTCGAATATTCGGCGCCGCGATAAATCTCGGTCTGCCCCTTCTGGCGTCCGAAGCCCTTGACTTCGGACACGGTCATTCCGGCCACACCCACTGCGCCGAGCGCTTCACGCACTTCGTCGAGCTTGTATGGCTTGATGACGGCGATGATGAATTTCACGCGTTCACCCCCTGCTGGCTATCCGCCGGCCCCGATGCCGGCTCTCGCAGGTGCAGCATGAAGCGTGCCAAAGTGACTCATGGAGGTGCCCACAGGTGGTTCGCGGCCAAAGAATGCCACGATTGCCTAATTTATAATCGGCTGTTTATTTTGTGTGCAGCTTAAGTCGCGCGACGATCGGGAGGTGATCCGATGCGATGGCGGCGAGGGGTGTATGATGGACCTTCGTGTCGACGCATTCCCAGTGGCGCGTGGCGGCGATCCGGTCGAGCGTCGCGATCGGCTGGCGGCTCGGATAGCTGCGGCCCGGCGTGACCAATTGCCACTCCTTGCCGAATTCCCGCATGGCCCCTGTATGGCGCCCCCACTGGTTGAAATCGCCGAGGATGACCGAGGGCAAATCGCGCTTGCAAGACCCGACATAGGTGAGGAGCGAGCGGATCTGGTCGCGGCGACGCAGGCCGGAAAGATCGAGATGCGTGCCGATTACACGCAGCAATTTGCCGTCCACAGCGATTTCGCCGCACGCCGCACCGCGCGGCTCGAGCGTCGGAATATCGAGCGCATGGCTTGCGACGATCTCCACATCCCGCCTGACCAGCAGCGCATTGCCGTGCCAGCCGATGCTGCGCGGCCGCCGCGCAACCTCGACGACACGCCACTTGGTATCGTCGAGTGCCGCGCGCGGTAGCACCGTCGCCCGGTCGCCGATCCGCCGGTCCGCTTCCTGCAATGCGATGATATCGGCGTCGATCTCGTGCAGGACTGACAGGATGCGCTCGGGATCGCGCCTGCGATCGAGGCCGACCGCTTTATGGATATTGTAGCTGGCGAAAGTGAGGTGCACCATCGATCAACGCAAACGGTGCTGCGATGGTGCCATCGTCAGAGGAAATCCTTGAGGGTCGCCATGAACCGGTCGAACTGGTCGTGGTGGAGCCAGTGCCCCGCATTCTCGAACTCGATCACCTCGGCATTGGCGAAGTGGTCCAATCGCCCATCGCCTTCGGGGTTCGAGGCCCAGCTGTCGGCACCATAAAGCAGCAGGGTGGGTGCAGTGATTGCAGCCCAGGTTTGGTGGAGGAACTCGTCGGCGATGTCCTCGACCGGCCAGACATTGAGGTGCGGGTCGAACTTCCAGCTATAGGTGCCATCCTCGTTGCGGTTGACGCCGTGGATGGTGAGGTGCCGCGCCTGGCTCTCGGTGAGGTAGCTGTTTTCCTCGATCATCCGCGCGAAGGCGGCTTCGATACTTTCGTATTTGCGCGGGGAGCGTCCGGACGCAGCGCGCTTCTTGCCGATCCATTCGTTCAGGCGCTCTGGATAAGGCTTGCTGCGCATCTCCTCCTGCCGCTTGGGGCTGGGGCCGAGTCCTTCGATGGCGACGATCTTTGTGACCATGTCGGGAAAGGTACCCGCATAGCGCAGCGAGACGTTCCCGCCCATCGAGTGGCTGACGATGGTCACAGGCCCGACGCCGAGCTGGTGGACCAGCTGCGCAAGGTCGTAAACCATGTCGCTGGCGGAGTAGTTGCCGTCCGAAACCCAGTCGGAATCGCCATGGCCGCGGTGGTCCATCGCGACGACGTGCCAGTCCTTGCATAGTTCTTCCGCCACCCAGTCCCAGCTGCGCGCATGGTCGCGGCCGCCGTGGACCAGCACGAGCGGCGGCTTTCCGCGATTGCCCCAGTCGAGATAGTTGAGGCGCAGGCGCTGCGAAATGAAGGTCTGGGAGGTCGGGCCGGGAATGGTCATGTGCGGGCTTTGCGACAAGCCCCGCACAGTTTCAACCTCAACGCTCCTTCGTGGCGGAGAAGGTCAGGTCCGGGTTCTTCTCTTCCTGATAGTTCACGTCCCACGGGCTCTTGGCCATGAAGACCAGATCGCCATCGCGGTCGCGGGCGAGATTGGCGCGGTTGAACTTCTCGAATTCATCCATAGCCTTCTCGTCGCCTTTGACCCAGCGTGCCGTAGCGAAAGGCGAAGGCTCGAGATTGGCCTTCACCTTGTACTCCGCCTCCATGCGCGAAATCAGCACTTCCAGCTGCAACTGGCCGACCACGCCGACGATGTGCTGCGCGCCGAGCTCGGGGTAGAAGACCTGGATAACGCCTTCCTCGGATAAATCGTCGAGGGCCTTGCGCAGCTGCTTCGTCTTGGTCGGATCGGCCAGCACGACACGGCGCAGGATCTCGGGCGCGAAGTTCGGCAGACCGGTGAAGCGCACATCGTTCTTTTCCGATAGCGTATCGCCGACCCGCAGCGTGCCGTGGTTGGGGATGCCGATTATGTCGCCCGCGAAGGCCGTGTCGGCAATTTCCCGGTCCTGCGCGAAGAACAGGATCGGTGAGTGAACCGCGATGGGCTTGCCGAGCCCGCTCGGTGTCAGCTTCATCCCGCGCTTGAAGGTGCCCGAGACTTGTCGCATGAAGGCGATCCGGTCGCGGTGGTTGGGGTCCATATTGGCCTGCACCTTGAAGATGAAGCCGGTGACCTCTTCGCGCTCCGGGCTGATCTGCTCTTCGCCGGCGGGCTGCGGGCGCGGCGGCGGGGCCCATTTGGCGATTGCCTCGATGAGCTCCTCGACCCCGAAATTCTTGAGCGCGGAGCCGAAGAAGACCGGCGTGAGGTCGCCATTGCGATAGGCTTCGAGGTCGAACTCGGGATAGCCGATTTTGGTGAGCTCGATCTCTTCCTCCAGCTCGTCGGGCAGATCGCCCAGCGGCTCGCGCTTGCCGAGGAACTCCTTGCTCCCGCCTTCGGGCCGCGTCACCGTGTCGGTGGCGAAATCGAGCACCCCGGTGAACAGCCCGCCCATGCCGAGCGGCGCGTTCTGCGGGCTGACGTCGAGCGCCAGCGCATCGGCCACCTCGTCGAGAATCTCGAACAGCGGCCGCCCCTCGCGGTCGACCTTGTTGACGAAGGTTATGATCGGCACGTTGCGCAGGCGGCAGACCTCGAACAGCTTGCGCGTCTGGCTCTCGATCCCCTTGGCGACGTCGATCACCATGACGGCGGAATCGACTGCGGTCAGTGTGCGGTAGGTATCTTCCGAGAAATCCTCGTGCCCCGGCGTGTCGAGCAGGTTGAAGGTGATCGTTTCGCCGTCGATCTCCTTCTCGAAGGTCATCACGCTGGACGTGACCGAGATGCCGCGCTGCTGCTCGATCTTCATCCAGTCCGACCGCGCCCGCCGCGCCGCACCGCGCGCCTTCACCTCGCCCGCAAGGTGGATCGCCCCGCCCTGCAGCAGCAGCTTTTCGGTGAGCGTCGTCTTACCCGCGTCGGGGTGCGAAATGATCGCAAATGTACGGCGATTGGAAATCATGGAATACTCAGTCGCGGGCAACGCGGAAGCCGGCAAAATCCTGGCTCACCGGCATCAGTTCGATACGGTTGATATTGAGGTGCGGCGGCAGTTCGGCGACCCACAGGATGGTGCTGGCGATGTCTTCGCCGGTCATCGGGTCGGACCCTCGATAGAGATCGTCGCTCGCCTGCTGGCTGCCGGTGCGCACGAGCGTGAACTCGGTCTCGACCATGCCCGGCTCGATGCTGGTCACGCGCACGCCCGTGCCGTGAAGGTCGGCGCGCAGGGCCAGCGTGAAATGGTTGGCGAAGGCCTTGGAGCCTGCATAGACATTGCCGCCCGGATAGACATAGCTCCCGGCGACCGAGCCGATCGCGATGATCGCGCCCTTGCGCTCGATCAGAACGGGCAGCAACTTGCGCGTCAGCTTGACCATGGCCGTCACATTGGTGTCGATCATGGTCTGCCAGTCGTCGAGGTCCGCCTCGTGCGCGGGAGAGAGGCCCTGCGCGAGACCGGCATTGTTTACGAGCAGGTCGATGCCGGCGAAGTCCTCGGGCAGGCCAGCAATGGCGGCATCCATCGCCGCCTCGTCGCGCACATCGAAGACGCAGGGATGGACCTTGTCCGCCCCCAGTTCCGCTACCAGCGCATCGAGCCGTTCCTTGCGGCGTCCCGTCGCCACGCAGCGCCAGCCCTTGTCGACCAGCGCACGAACGGTCGCCTTGCCAATTCCTGCGGTAGCCCCGGTAACGAAAGCAGTCTTGCTCATCCGCGCAACTCCGCGCCCTGCTTGGCGGCAGCGGCCACTACCTTGTCCGAGATCGCCTTGATCTCCTCGTCGGTAAAGCTCTTCTCGCCCGGCTGGAGCACGATTTCGACCGCCACCGACTTCTTGCCTTCGGGGACACCCTGCCCGGCGAAGACGTCGAACACGCGGGCCGAAACGATCGCTTGTTTATCGGCACCCTTCACCGCGCGCACCAAGTCGGCGGCGGCGAGATCGGCGGGGACGAGGAACGCGAAGTCGCGCGTGATCGCCTGTAGTGCGGGCGGCGTATAGGTCGGCCGCGCGAAACCGCTTCCGCCCTTCTTCGCCGGGATCGAATCGAGGAAAATCTCGACCGCGACGACCGGGCCGTCGACGTCGAAGGCCTTGAGCGTCTTCGGATGCAGCGCGCCGAAACGAGCCAGCACGTTTTTCGGGCCGAGCCGCAGCGTGGCGGACTGGCCGGGGTGGAACTGGTCGCCAGCCTCACCCATGACCATCAGATTGTCGACCGGCGCACCGGCAGCTTCCAGCAGGGCGAGCGCTTCGGCCTTGGCGTTGTAGGCGTCGAAGTCGGTAGCCTTGCCCTGCGCCCAGCCGCGCGGGGTCTTCTCGCCCGCGAGCACTACGCCAAGCGTCGGCCTTTCGTCGCTCGCGCCGCCCTTGCTGCGGAAATAGCGACGGCCGATTTCGAACAGGCGCGTGCCCGGCGCGCCGCGATCGGCATTGCGCTTGGCCGCAGCGAGAAGGCCGGGGATGAGCGAGGGACGCATGGCTTTCATGTCCTCGCTGATCGGATTGTCGAGCACCCACAACTGCGCTCCGTCCGCGAAATGCTCGGCGTCGGCGGTGGGAAGGAAGGACCAGGTCACCGCCTCGTTCAGTCCGCGCGCAGCAGCCGCGCGGCGCAGCTTGCGCTCAAGCTTCTGCTGCGGCGAAGCGGTCGGTTGTGCAACCCCGTCGGCACGCGGCAGGGCCACGCTCTCAACTTTGTCGAGCCCGTGGATGCGCACCACTTCCTCGATCAGATCGGCAGGGCCTTCGATGTCGTGGCGGCGCGGCGGGCAGGTGACCTGCCAGTCGGGGCCCACCGCGAAGTCGAGTTCGGTCAGAATGCGGCGCTGCTCGTCCTCGGCCACCTCGACACCACCCAGTCGCAGAGTCAGTGCGGGATCGAACGGCACGACCATCGGCTCCACCGGCGGCTTTCCGGCGCGGATCACCTCGGTCGGCGTGCCGCCGCAGGTCTGCACGATCAGGTCGGTCAGCAGTGCAAGACCCTCATCCAGAAACGTGGGATCGACGCCGCGCTCGAACCGCGTACGCGCGTCCGACGCGAGGCCCAGTTTGCGACCCGTCACGCCGATGCGCTCGGGATCGAAATAGGCGATCTCGAGCAATACGTCGGTCGTGCCTTCGCTCGCGCCCGAATGCTCGCCGCCCATGATCCCGCCGATGTCGTGGACCCCGGCATCGTCGGCAATCACGGTCATGCTGTCGTCGAGCGTGTAGGTCTTCTCGTTCAGCGCCTCTATCGTCTCGCCATCCTGCGCGCGGCGCGCGACGACAGGACCTGACAGCTTGGCGACATCGTAAACGTGCGCGGGACGCCCGCAGGCGAGCATGAGGTAGTTCGTGCAGTCGACCAGCGCGCTGATTGGTCGCTGACCCGCGGCCTTCAGGCGACGCTGCATCCATTGCGGCGATGGTTTGGTGTTGTCGACGCCGCGGATTACGCGGCCATAGAACGCCGGGCAGCCTTCCGGATCGTCAGTGCGCATGTCGACCGGGCACACGTCCTCGCCAGCAATACTCGGCACCTCGACCGGCTTGAACTTGCCGAGTCCCGCCGCCGCCAGATCGCGTGCGATGCCCATCACACCCATGCAATCGGGGCGGTTGGGGGTGATCGCCACGTCGAACACCGGCGAGGCGTCGCTATAGTCGGCGAAGCTCTCCCCGACCGGCGCGTCCTCTGGCAGTTCGATGATCCCGTCATGCTCGTCGCCGAGTTCGAGTTCGCGCACCGAGCACATCATGCCGTTGCTTTCGACGCCGCGGATCGCGCTCTTGCGCAATTCCATGCCGTTCGCGGGGACCACCGCGCCGGGCAGGCCGAGCACACCCTTCATGCCCGCACGCGCATTGGGCGCCCCGCATACGACCTGGAGCGGCTGGCCGTCTCCGGTGTCGACGCTGAGCACCTGCAGCTTGTCGGCGTCGGGATGCTTTTTGGCCGTCAGCACCTTCGCAACGCGAAAGCCGACGAGCCTGTCCGCCGGGTCCTCGATCCCCTCGACCTCGTGGCCGATCCGGTTCAGCGCAGCCGCGATCTCCGCCACCGAGGCATCGGTGTCGAGGAAATGCTTCAGCCATTCGAGCGAGAACTTCATGCGCGCGCTCCTACGCCGGCAGACAGGGTGGGCTGATCGAAGGGCGAGAAGCCGTAATGCTCCGCCCAGCGATAATCGCCGTCGAAGAAGGCGCGCAGATCGTCCATGCCGTATTTGAGCATCGCGAGGCGGTCCACGCCGAGGCCCCAGGCGAAGCCCGAATAGACGTCCGGATCGACGCCTGCGAACTCCAGCACACGGCGATTGACCATGCCGCTGCCGAGCAGCTCCATCCAGCCGTGGCCGGGCGCATCGCCGTCACCGCCCAGAACGCGGCGGCCGTTCACGTCCTGCCACCCTACATCGACCTCGACCGAAGGTTCGGTGAAGGGGAAATAGCTCGGGCGCAGACGGAGCACGATATCGTCGCGCTCGAAGAAGGCCCCAAGGAACGTCTCCAGCGTCCATTTCAAATGGCCGAGGTGGATGCCCTTGTCGATCACGAGGCCTTCCACCTGATGGAACATAGGCGTGTGCGTCGCGTCGCTGTCGCTGCGATAGACGCGGCCGGGCGCGATGATGCGGATCGGCGCGCCCTGCTCGGCCATGGAGCGGATCTGGACCGGGCTCGTGTGAGTCCGGAGCAGCATACGGCGACCCTCGCTGTCCACATCCGGGAAATAGAAGGTATCATGCATCGCGCGCGCGGGGTGCGTTTCCGCCATGTTGAGCGCGGTGAAATTGTGCCAGTCGTCTTCGATCTCCGGCCCGGTCGCGACGGTAAAGCCGAGGTCCGCAAAAATCTCCGCCAGCTCGTCCATCACCTGGCTTACGGGGTGGACCGAACCCCTAGGCGTTGCGGGTCCAGGCAGCGTCAGATCGAGCACCTCACTCGCCAGCCGCGCTTCCAGCTCGGCCTCGTCGAGCTGCTCTTTCTTGGCAGCGATCGCATCGGCCACGTCGCCGCGGAGGCCCTGTATCTTCGGCGCTTCGGTCTGGCGCTCTTCCGGCGTCATCTTGCCGAGCGTCTTCATCAGGCCCGAGATCGATCCTTGCTTGCCGAGGAATTCCACGCGCAAAGCCTCGAGTGCGGCGGCATCGCCAGCGTCTTCGATACGCGCGAGCGCAGTGTCGCGCATAGTTGCCAAATCGGTCATTGGTTCCTCGGCTGTGTCCTGCGCGCAGCCTCTAGCGGCAACCGTCCGAATGCTAAAGCCCAGTTTGTGCCGCCTGCGCATGGTCCGGGTGATAGAGCGCCTGCATCGCCACGCCGCCGCCTTGATGAATGACCGTTACTGCTGCTTTGACGATCGGATGCGGGCGCCTGGCATATTCGCTCGGCGTCATGCCCATGGTCGCCCGGAAATCGCGAATGAAGTGGGCCTGGTCCCAATAATACGAGTCCAGCGAATTGATCCAGCGCATGGAAGGGTCGAGCATGTATTGGGCGAGACTGCGCAGGAAGCGCTGCCGCCTGAGCAGGCTACGCGGGACGAAACCGAAATGGCGCTGGCAGAAGCGGGCCAACGTGCGCGGGTTCATGCCTGCTGCCTCGGCCAGCGGAGCCACTGCGTAATGGTCTTCGGAAACCAGCTCGCGATGCACGGCCTGGATGGTCTGCTCGTTCGCGGCGTCGGGTTCCAGGACGCTGCGCAAGGTTGCGTTGATCAAGTTCGCTGCGCTTTCGAGGTCGTCGCCTATTTCCCGTAGCTCGTGAAGCATGGGCTCCAAGGAAGCAGGCGCGCCCGAAACACCGATATCGATGAAGCGGTTGGCAGATTCGTTTGCAGGTAAGCCGATCAGCCGCGACCAGCCTGCGGGCGTGAGGCCAATGCCCCAGAACTTGCCATGGGTGATCCGCAACCGAGTGACCCGGTCCGTCGGCCCCGAGATGATCGCCGGCGGCACGTCGCGCATGAGCTCGTTTCCGATGGCGGCCTGATAATGCTCCGCCTCGCCTGTCCGCAGATTGGCTTCTTCGGGAGGCAGCCAGTCTTCGACCGTGGCACCCTCTGCCACTTCGGTTCGGTAATAGCCCGAGAGATACGGCGCAAGATCGCTGGCCGGCGCGACCAGCCGCAAGCGCAGCTTTTCCGAATTGTATTCGGCGATCGGTAGCGGCGGTCGCGACATAAAGTCCTTTCGGTCCGGTAAGTCGATTGAAGCGACTTGAGGGATCAACGCTCAGGCTGAGCGATTGGGCCCGCACAACTGCTGGCGTCGATCTGCAGAACGTGAGTTCAGAACTCGCATCGTTGAGATGAATTACAAAAGCTCGATTTGCGAGTAACTATCCCTGCCTGTCCAGGGTTTGGACTGGCGATCCCCAGACCCTGCGTCTTTCTGCAGCAAAGGCACCGAGTACGGGGTGCGGCATGGCAGCATACTCGCTGGGGCTCATGCCCATGAACGATCTGAATTCATGAACGAAATGCGCTTGGTCGTGATAATGCCGATCAATCACCGAGGTCCAGCTTCCGGGTTCGGTGAGAAAGGCGCCCAAAGTGCGCACCAAGCGCTGGCGCCGCAGGAGGACACTGGGGCTGAAGCCGAAATGGCGCTTGCACAACCGCTCCAGCGTGCGCTTCGAAAGGGCCAGCCTGCTAGCAAAATCTTCGACATGGGTGAGGTAGGGGTCGCCCATCGCATTCTGGACAGCGACGATCCTGTCAGCGTCCTTCGGCATGGGGGCTGCCTCACGCAACTCCGCAATGGCAGACTCGAATTGGCGGTCGAGATCGGCTTCGTTTTGGCATAGCTTCTCGCAAAGCCTGGTGAGGCCAGCAAACGCCTCCTCCGCCTCTCCGTCGAAAACCACATTTACATAATTCGCCGCCTCTTCGCCTACGAAGCGCGCCCAGCCAAGCGGGCTGAGGCCCATGCCCCACATGCGGCTCTGCCCGATCTCGAAGCGGGTGGGCTGCGCGCTCGGCCCGGTCGCTTGGAAGCGCTGCGCCCCGGCGGTCAGCAGCGAAGCCGTGTCCGGTCCCGCAGCCATATCGCTGAAGAAGCGCATGTTCGCCCACTCGGGCAGCAGCATATCGACCATTCGTTCGCCGCGCGGAAGATCGACGGTCATGTGATAGATAGTCGTAAAACACGGAGCGAGGTCCGCAGGCGCGGTGAAAAACCTCACGTCGATCGGGCTACCGTCGGCCACTCGACACTCCCCTTCGAGGGCCAGTGTAGCGCCATGAGAGCATCCGACAAGTCACGCACAAAAAAGGGCGCCCCAATCGGACGCCCTTTTTCTTAAAATCGTCTGCCTAACGAAGAATTAAGCCGGCAGTGCCTTCTTCGCTTGTTCGATGATCGCCTTGAAGGCCGCGCCTTCGTTCATGGCGAGATCGGCCATGACTTTGCGGTCCAGCTCGATGCCGGCCAGCTTGGTGCCGTGCATGAACTGCGAATAAGTCAGGCCTTCGGCGCGGACCGCAGCGTTGATACGCTGGATCCACAGGGCGCGGAAGTTGCGCTTCTTAACCTTGCGGTCGCGATAGGCATACTGGCCGGCCTTTTCGACGGCCTGGCGCGCGACGCGGATGGTGTTCTTGCGGCGACCGCGATAGCCCTTGGCCTGGTCCAGAAGCCGCTTGTGCTTGGTGCGGGTGGTAACCCCGCGCTTGATACGTGGCATGCTGTTGTACTCCTAAAAAACGCAGACGGGCTTTAGTCGAGGCCGTAAGGGGCCCACTTCTTCACCGCTTTCCAGTCGTTTTCGGACAGGACGGTGGTGCCACGATTCTGGCGGATGTACTTGGCATTGTGGCTCATCAGGCGGTGGCGCTTGCCGGCCACGCCGTGCTTTACCTTGCCGGTCGCGGTGATCTTGAAGCGCTTCTTCACACCGCTCTTGGTCTTCAACTTGGGCATTTTCATCTCCTTTGCAGAGACACGTCCGACCAGCCCTGGCAGCCCTTTCGGCCAGACCGGCGGTGATTCACGTGTCGGTGAAGGGCGCGCAAATAGCGATTCCAGGCGGAAATGCAAGCGCAGTCAGAAGTGGGTAACGTAACCGCCGTCGACAATCAGCGTGTGGCCCGTGACATAGGATCCGTCCTCCGAAGCCAGGAATGCCACTGCCCCGGCAATCTCTTCGGGCTTGGCCCAACGGCCGAGCGACGTGCGGCGCGCGAGGTGATCGGCGATGTCGCGCGATCCTTCGAACCATTCCGCATTCGCCTCGGTCAGCACGAAGCCCGGGGCGACCGCGTTTACCGTTATGCCGTCCGGCCCGACCTCCGCCGCGAGCGAGCGGGTCACGCCGTCCAATCCCGCCTTGCTCGCCGTATAGGACGCATCGCCGCGCGCAATCTCGCTGGCGATGGAGGTGATATTGACGATGCGCCCATATCTTCGGTCGCGCATCAGCGGCACCACGCGCCTCGCAAGATCGAAGGGCGCGACGAGATTGGTGCGGAGCAACCGCTCCATGTCGGCGCGCTCGATCTCGGCGAACCCGCGCCGGTCGCGTGCTCCGGCATTGTTGACGAGGATGTCGAGGCCGGTGGTTTCCTCGATCTCTGCCAGAGCGGCGATGCAGCCGGCTTCATCGTCGATGTCGAACACCAGCGGTCGGGCATCTCCGTCGATATGCGCGACTGCATCGGCGAGCGATTCTGCATCCCTCCCACCGAGCCAGACGGCCGCACCTTCGGCTGCCAATCGCCGCGCGATCTCCAGCCCCATGCCGCGCGCCGCGCCGGTTACCAGCGCGACCCTGCCGCGAAGTCTGCCCTCCAAATCCATGTCAGCCTTCGTAGATCATCTTGCAGGTCATGCCACCATCGACATTAATGTGTTGGCCGGTGACGAAGCTTGCGCCATGAAGGTATTCGATGGCGTCGGCGATGTCCTGCGGCGTGCCGACACGTCCGGCGGGATGCTGGTCGCAGTCCTTGTCGCGGTGGTTCGCTTCGCGTCCTTCGCCGGTCTTCTGCCATGGTCCCGTCTCGATCCAGCCGGGGCGGATGGCGTTGACGCGAATATCGGGGCCGAGCGAAACTGCCATTGCATGAGTCAGTGCGTCGAGCCCGCCCTTGGCAGAGGCATAGGCGAAGCATTCGGGCTCGCTCATCACGGCGCGCGTGCTGGAGATATTGGCGATGCTCGCCCCGCTTTCGGCGCGACGGAGCAGCGGCACGGCCGCGCGGCTGCACAGGAAGGCAGCGGTCAGGCTCGCATCAATCCAGGCCTGCCAGTCGGAGAGCGCAAGATCTTCCAGCGGTCCGCAATAGGGATCGGCGATCCCGGCATTGTTGACGAGGCAGTCGAGCGCAGCGCCGTCGAGCCATTCCTCGATCCGCGCGAAGCTTCGCGTCACATCGGCTTCACTGCCGACATCGCACGTCAACAACAATGCAGTATCGCGTGGCAGGGCTGACCGCAGTTCGGCCAGCGCTTCGGCATCCTTGTCGACGCCGATGACGCGCCAGCCGGCGCCGTGAAAATGCATCAGGGTTGCCCGGCCGATACCCGCGCCCGCTCCGGTTACGCAAATCGTCTTCATTTTGGCGGAACGTGCCGCGCCTCGCTCAGTGCCCGTCGTGATGTTGATGGTCGCTGTCGATCCCGCCCATCGCTTCGAGCACATCCTCCAGGCGGGCGGGTTCGCCCAACGCCAGCACGCGGCCGTCGCTGTTCGCGTCGAGCGGGTTGCCCTGCCAGTCACTCATCGTGCCGCCCGCCCCCTCGACCACCGGTACCAGTGCAGCGAAGTCGTACAGTTTGAGACCGCTCTCGATGACGATATCGAGATGGCCCGCTGCGAGCAGGCCGTAATTGTAGCAGTCCCCTCCATAGACCGGCCACGGACGCTGCGGATAGGCTTTCGCCACGACCCGCAGATAGGCATCGACGTCGTCCTCTGCGAAGGCGTGCGGGCTTGTCGTGGCGATCGACGCGCCTTCGAGGGAGCGGCATCGGCGCGTGCTCACAGCCTTGCCATTGAGCGTCGTCGGCTGTCCGATGGCCCCGACCCAGCGTTCCCCCAAAATCGGCTGGTCGATAATCCCGAGAACCGGCCAACCATCCTGCAACAGCGCAATCAGCGTCCCGAAGATTGGACGTCCGGCGACGAAGCTCTGCGTGCCGTCGATCGGGTCGAGCACCCACTGCCGGACGGAGCCTTCGCGCACGCTGCCGTATTCCTCGCCGATAATGCCGTCATCCGCGCGTTCGGCTTCCAGCAGGGAACGCATGGCGGCCTCGGCGGCGCGGTCCGCTTCGGTAACGGCGGAGTGATCTTCCTTCTGCTCCGCCTGCCAGTCGCCGCGGAACAGGGGCCGGATCGCGTCCCCGGCGGCGTCGGCGAGACGCTGCGCTAGCGTTATGTCTTCTTGCATGTCCATGCCGCGCCTTCGCAATGCCCGCCACGGCGGTCAAGCAGCGCGTTCGGCGTCAGTCGAACAGTGAGCTGACCGAGCTTTCGTCGGCGATGCGGCGCACCGCTTCGCCGATCAGCGGCGCGATGGTCAGAATTCGAATGCGGCTGGAATCCTGCGCCGCGTCGGTCGCGCGGATGGTGTCGGTGATGACCAGTTCCTTCAGCGCCGAACCATCGACGCGCGCAACGGCCCCGCCCGAAAGGACGCCGTGCGTGATATAGGCCGCGACCGAGCTTGCGCCCTGATCGAGCAGAGCCTGCGCAGCGTTGCAGAGCGTGCCGCCCGAATCGATAATGTCGTCGATCAGGATGCAGTGATTGCCCTTAACGTCGCCGATGATGTTCATCACCTCGCTCTCGCCGGGGCGATCGCGGCGCTTGTCGACGATGGCGAGCGGCGCATTGTCGAGCCGCTTGGCGAGCGCCCGGGCGCGCACCACGCCGCCAACGTCGGGAGAGACCACCATCAGCGCCTGGTCGCCGTAGCGGGCCTGAATATCGGCAGCCATGACGGGCGCGGCGTAGAGGTTGTCGGTCGGAATATCGAAAAAACCCTGGATCTGCCCTGCGTGCAGGTCGACCGACAGGACGCGATCGGCGCCGGCTTCGGTGATGAGATTCGCGACCAGCTTGGCAGAAATCGGCGTGCGGGGGCCGGGCTTGCGGTCCTGCCGCGCATAGCCGAAATAGGGCACCACCGCCGTGATCCGCCGCGCCGAGGCGCGCTTCAGCGCATCGATGCAGATCAGCAATTCCATGAGATTGTCGTTCGCTGGATAGCTGGTCGACTGGACGACGAAGACATCCTCGCCGCGCACGTTCTCGTGAATTTCGACGAAGATTTCCTCGTCCGCAAAGCGGCGCACTTGCGCATCGACGAGCGGCATCTCGAGATAGGCTGCGATCGCACGCGCGAGCGGCAGGTTCGAGTTGGCGGCCATGATCTTCATTGCTGGCGAATCCCCGTCGGCTGGCAGTGCCACTCGCCTAGCGGCCCGTCATGGGATTGCAACATGGGAAGGAGGGTTTTGAAGAGGAGCGGGTTGGATGTGTGCGGGGTTTTGTATTTGTTTAGTGCGCATCCGACGTCCGTCGAATGCTTGTGCTGTTCCATCCCACTCCCCCTCCCGACCACCCATAAAATACCGTGCCGTGGGTGGTCGGGAGGGGGAGTGGGACGGAACAGCAAGGTCAGGACGGATGTCCTGACCGCCTCCGACAAAACTAGCCCACCTTGTGCTCGCCCTTGATCCAGCGCACCGTGCCGCTGCTGGCGCGCATGA
This sequence comes from uncultured Erythrobacter sp., assembly GCA_947499095.1. Lineage (GTDB taxonomy): Bacteria > Pseudomonadota > Alphaproteobacteria > Sphingomonadales > Sphingomonadaceae > Qipengyuania. The sequence continues at coordinate 479,871 of CANMMR010000001.1, read as the reverse complement.
CAACGCTTTCGGTCGTCATCGTGCCGCCCCGGCGGTATTTCACGCCTTCGAGCAGGCTGCCGCTGGTCACGCCGGTTGCGGCGAAGATGCAGTCGCCCTTCACCAGATCGTCGCGCGTATAGATGCGGTCGAAATCCTGGATGCCCCATTTGCGGGCGCGAGCCTTCTCGTCCTCGTTGCGGAAGGCGAGGCGACCGTTGAACTGCCCGCCGACGCAGCGCAGCGCGGCCGCTGCCAGTACGCCCTCGGGCGCGCCGCCCTGGCCCATGTACATGTCTATCGTGGTGTCCTCGTCGGTCACGGCGATCACGCCCGCCACGTCGCCATCGCCAATCAGCACGACTCCGCAGCCGATCCCGCGCAATTCGGCGATCAGCTCCGCATGGCGCGGTCGGTCGAGCACGCAGACGATGATGTCGGCAGGCCTCACCCCCTTGGCGTCGGCCACTGCCGTGACGTTCTCGGTCGCGGTCTTGGCGAGGTCGATAATGCCATCGGGATAGCCCGGCCCGACCGCAATCTTGTCCATGTAGACGTCCGGCGCGTTCAGCAGGCAGCCCTCAGCACTGGCAGCCAGCACGGCCAGCGAATTCGGGCCGGCCTTGGCCGTAATCGTCGTGCCTTCGAGCGGATCGAGCGCGATGTCGATCTTCGGGCCCTTGCCCGGCGCGCCGCCGACCTTTTCACCGATATACAGCATCGGCGCTTCGTCGCGTTCGCCCTCGCCGATCACGACGGTGCCGTCCATATAGAGCGTGTCGAACGCCTTGCGCATCGCCTCGACGGCGGCGGCGTCGGCGGCCTTCTCGTCGCCGCGACCGATCAGCTTGGAAGCCGCGACCGCAGCCGCTTCGGTAACGCGGACCATTTCAAGCACGAGGATGCGGTCGAGCGGGTTGTCGGCAGGCGAATTCATAAGCGGTTCAGTCCCTAGTAGATGTATCGGGCCCGGAAGTCGGGTGGAGCTTCGATCATGCAATCGTATGCGCGAGCGCCCGATAGACAGGGAGCCATGCATTGTCGAGACGACTGGTCGTGTTGATCCCGGTCCTTATCGTATTCGCTTCCGGAACCGCGCAGGCGCAGGGTTCGACTTCCGAAGAGCTTTCCGCCGACGAGCGTGCGTGCCAGCGCAAACAGGAAGCGGCACTGATCTCCGGCGAAATCGTGGTCTGCGGCGACCGGACCGACAGCGACCGATTTCGGCTCAGCCCGCCCGGCGAGGCGCGCAAACGCTATGCAGAAGAGACCATGGATCGCGGCCTCGGCCTGGCCCCCGATTTCAAACCACCTCCCTGCCGACCGAGCCTCTTGACGTTGTGCCCCGAACTCGGTGGCGCAGGAGAACGCCCGGTCCTCGTCGATTTCGACTCCCTGCCCGAAGCGCCGGAAGGATCGGACGCGGACCGGATCGCAAAAGGGGAAATACCGCAATGAGGTGCTTGCGTATCACCACGGCACTTGCGCTTCTTCTAGCCACACCGCTTGCGGCGCAGTACACCGGAGAGCCGCTCCAACCGCAGCAAGGATCGCCGCCGGAGCGGATCGATCTGCTGGCAGCGGCGCGCGAGGCGGACCAGCGCCTCGAAGACTGTAGCGAGGAACAGGAAGCTGCACTTCTCTCCGGCGAGATCATCGTCTGCCGCCGCCGCAGCGACCTTGATGAGTATGGCTACGACAAAGAGCGGGCCGAACGCCGCTACGCTCGCGAGACGATGAACAAGGGCAATCCGCAAACGCCCGATCCCTGCGGGCCCAATTGCGGGATTTTCAGGGGCCCGGCAACGGTGGGCAACCTGTGCATCCCGGGTCTGCAGAAATGCCCGCCACCCCCGGCCTATATCATCGATTTCGATAGCCTGCCGGACGCGCCTCCGGGGTCCGACGCCGATCGCATCGCGCGGGGGTTGCCGCCACTGGGCCGCGACGTCGCGACGCCCGAAGCAGGAGCGAGAGCTCGCGCAGAGCAACTCGGTCTTCCGGAGCCGGGGACTGGCGAGGTCAGTCCCCCAGAATCGGCATCACCAGCGGAGCAGCCGCAAGGCTAGGCGACCCTTCGAGCAATTCGAGCGCGGCGGTCACGCAGCGCTCCGGCCCTTCGTGCGTCACCATCGCGACCTGTACCTCGCCGCCGTCGTGGTCGCGGCCGCGCTGGATGAGGCTTTCGATCGAGACGCCCGCATCGCGCATCGCCGCCGTGATTTCCGCGAGCACGCCCGGCCGGTCGGCCACGGTGAAGCGGATGTAGTCGCGCCCGACGCGCTCGCCGGAATCGCCCTGCTCTGCCGTTACCAGCTGGTTCACCGGCACCGAGAACGGCGCGCCGGCCTGCCCGCGGGCGATGTCGATCAAGTCGGCCACGACGGCGCTGGCCGTCGGCTTGTCGCCCGCGCCTGCGCCCTGAAACAGCAGGCGCCCTGAGAAATCGCCTTCCGCAACGACGGCATTGGTCGGTCCGGTCACCGCTGCAAGCGGGTGGCGGAAGGGGACGAGGCAGGGGCGCACGCGCTGCAGCAGCCGTCCGGTCGCCTCGTCGCCGTTCTCCATGCTGGCGATCCCGACGAGTCTGACGACGTAACCGAGCGCATCGGCCTGCGCGATATCGGTCGCGCTGACTTGCGTGATGCCGCTGCACCGGACCGCTTCGAAATCGATGCGTGTGCCGAAGCCGATCGCCGCAAGGATCGCCAGCTTGTGGGCAGCGTCCACGCCCTCGATGTCGAAGGTCGGATCGGCCTCGGCGTAACCTTTCTCTTGCGCTGCGCTTAGCATCTCGCCGAAATCGGCACCGGTCCGCTCCATCTCGGAGAGGATGTAATTGCAGGTGCCATTGAGGATGCCGTAGATCCGGGTCAGCGCATTGGCGGCCGTACCTTCGCGCAGGCCCTTCACCACCGGAATGCCGCCCGCGACCGCCGCTTCGAAAGCGAAAGGCGCGGACTTGATTGCGGCCAGCTCGGCCAGCTCCATCCCGTGATGCGCCACCATCGCTTTGTTCGCCGTGACGAAGCCCTTGCCCGCATCCAGCGCAGCGCGGGCGAGCGTCAGCGCGGGCCCGTCCGACCCGCCGACCAGTTCGACCACGACATCGACATCGGCGCGGGCCGCCATGGCCTGCATGTCGTCGACCCAGGCGAAGCGAGACAGATCGACGCCGCGATCCTTGCCGCGCTCGCGCGCATTGACTGCGACAACTTCGATCGCTCGCCCGGCGCGGCGTTCCACGACGTCGCGATTGGTTTCGAGCAGGCGGATGACGCCGGTGCCGACCGTACCGAGACCGGCGATTGCAAGGCGCAGCGGTTCAGCCATTGGTCGAGCGCGCCACGATCGGGAGCGGGGGATTGGAATGGATGTTCATGCGCTGCCGACTAGCGCAGCACCCCGGAGCTTTGGAACCAGTTTGTCTTGCCCCGCGCCAAGGCGAAGCTGTCGCCCCTCAGCTGGGCGAGCGGGCCCGTGGGCAGGCGCCCAATTGCTCGATCACCAACGCATAGTCCCGTTCCGCCAAAGTGCGGGCGCGGGGATCTCTCGAAATATTTGCCTCTCCCGGCAGCCCCGATGGCAGGAAGCAGGCAAGGCGATACCATTCGAGCGTGTTCGGGCGCGGCGGACGGGCGGCCTGGTCGACGATTTCGGTCCAGGAAACGCCCCAGTGCGGTGCCTGGTTGGGCCGCCGCACGACTGTCACGGAAACCGGTCCGTCGTTCTCGGTATCGAGGAACAGCTGGGTTTCGGATTCGCCAACGAGCGTGCCTTCGACTGCGAGCGCATCGCGCACTCCGGTGACACGCGGCGGGGCGCTTGGCGCAAGCAACGAAGCCAGGACCGATCGCAGGCTGTCGGCAAACGCGTCACTATAGGGGAACTGTGCATCGGCCTCGACAAGCTGGATTTCCGCCGGGCGTCCGGGCACCGTGCGCGCGAACAGGACAACGTTCTGCTTTTTCAGCTTTGGCGCCTTACCCTTCGCATCGAGTGGAAGATCTACCAGGTACCGGAGCGATTCGCCGACCGGGGCATTGCCGGCGATCAGGGCCGTCGTTTCCGCTTCGACATAGAGACGGACATGGCCCGGTGCGAGGCCGGGGGAACGCTCCGGCTCGACCGTCGCCTGATCGCGGATCCTGGCACGAAGGACCAAGGGCGACTTGTCGGCGAGATCGACGATGTCGGCGTAGGTCATCTGCGGCTGGGCAACCGCCTCCTGCGCGGCAAGCGGCGTGGCTGCCAGAGCGACAGCGAGCGTTATCGGGGCGAATAAGGTCGATTGGATCATAATGCTTCCAGCTGGGCAGACGCCAATTGCTCGTGCGGGCGACTCGGTCAATGGCGGGCGAGGCCTCGAGGTTCCCCGGCAGGTTTCCGGGTAGCGCACTGAATCGGTCCTTAACCGACAAAGGGTTTGCGGTGTGCGGGCATCGTGGGTAAGGGATGGGGGGGCCCAAGCGATGATACATTGTTGCTTGGGGGAGAGGTCTTGGGGTTCTTTCGGGAACTTCGGGTCTTCTGCATCGCTGTCGGCCTCAGGGTTAACACGATGTTCTGAATGAAAAACGAGGCAGCGGGTCGCATGCATCTTGCACCCCCGCATGAAGCCTCTCAATCCCGGCCTCGCACCGGGATGACCGATGGAGTGAAGCGACCGAATGGCATATGCTGACCAGGAGATGAGCGGCAATCGCATTGTCGCGATTATCATCGTTGCTCTCATCCATATCGCTCTCGGTTACGCTCTCATCACCGGCCTCGCATACAATGCGGTGCAGCAGGTGGTGGAACGCGTGACGACGATCGATATTGAAGAGCCGCCGCCGCCCGAGCCGGAGGACGAGCCTCCGCCGCCGCCTGAACCCGACACGGCCCCGCCGCCGCCGGTGGCACCGCCGCCGCCGATCAGTATCGCGCCGGCACCGCCGCCGATCCGTACGCAGACGACGATTCCGCCGCCGGCACCGCCTGCGCTGCGCATTCCGCCGCCTGCGCCGCCGGCTCCGCCGCCGCCGCCTCCGGCTCCGCCGCCGGCCCCGTCCAAGGCCAAGGGTGCATCGCCCAAAGGTCAGGCTGGCTGGGCCCGCAGGATCCAGTCGAATTACCCCCGCCGTGCCGAACGTGAAGGCACCGAGGGCAATGTCGGCGTCTCGGTTACCGTCGGTACGGACGGCCGCGTCGCCGGCTGCACGGTCACGAGTTCGAGCGGTTCGAGCGATCTCGACTCGGCTGCGTGCGACGGGATGACCCGCTATGCGCGGTTCGATCCGGCACTAGACCGGGCGGGCAACCCGATTACGGATACCTACCGGACGACGATCGTCTACCAGCTCAACTAGGCTTTCCCGTCGTCCACGGCGGAACCCAATTACTTAAAAGGACTACTCGCTATGACCTTTCAATTCCTTGCTGCCGCCGGCGAAGCGGCCCCGCAGAACTCCTTCGGCTTCCTCGAAGCAATGGAACAGGGCGGCTTCGTCGCCTGGTTCATCCTCGGCGTCATGGTCATCATGTCGGTCGGCTCGTTCTACATCCTGTTCACCAAGCTGTTCGAACAGCGCAAGGTGATGAGCCAGTACGGCGCCGTCCGTAACCAGTTCTGGAAGCAGAACAGCCTCAAGGAAGGCGCGACCAAGCTGGAAAAGAACAGCGCATGGCGCCAGCTCGTCGACGATGCCCTCATGGCCGAAGACCAGCACTCGAAGATGACCGACAAGCTTGAAGCGCACGACTGGATGCACGGCTCGCTCGCGCGTTCGGAAGATGCGATCAACGCGAAGCTCGCAAGCGGCCTGCCGTTCCTCGCGACCGTCGGCGCGACTGCGCCGTTCGTCGGCCTGCTCGGCACGGTGATCGGGATCTACCGCGCGCTGATCAACATCGGCATCGCCGGCTCGGCCTCGATCGACAAGGTTGCCGGCCCCGTCGGTGAAGCGCTGATCATGACCGCCATCGGCCTGCTGGTCGCGGTTCCCGCCGTGTTCGCCTACAACTGGCTGCAGAGCCGCAACCGCCGGATCGCCGAGATGCTCAACGGCTTCTCGACCGACCTGCTGGCGAACATCAACTCGAACGGAACCGTCAAGCCGGTGACGACGACTGCTGCGGCTCGCCCTGCAACGGCCAAGGCTGCCTCGGCAACCAAGACGACCACGACTACTGGCGCTAAGCCTGCCACGACCAACCCGGGCACCACCGGCGCGATCAAGAAGTAATTCGGTATCGGGCGGGAGCGCTGAGCGTTTCCGCCCATCCGCCGAGTGAACCCAAGCTAGAACGATAGGATTTAAACCATGGCGATTTCGACAGGAGGGGGCGCTAATACGCCGATGTCGGACATCAACACCACGCCGCTCGTGGACGTGATGCTGGTGCTTCTCATCATCTTCCTCATCGCGGTCCCGGTCGCGATCCAGACGATCGAAAAGCTCGAGATCCCGGTTTTCGAATCGGTGGAATCGAAAGACAAGGTCGAGAATCTGCTTCTGACCGTCAGCACTACCGATAGTGCCGGCCGCAGTGCTGGGGAACCTGGTTTCGAAGGTGCCTCGCGCAACGGCGAATGCCGCGTGTATTTCAACAATATCTCACCGGTGACTTCCGAAGAGCTCTACGATCAGGCGTTCGAACGTCTCGATGCGATTGTGCAGCGTGCAGGCGGCCCGGAAGCGATCATGGACGATCCGGACGCTATCCCGCAGGTCCATATCCGTGGTGATGTCAATGCGCCTTGGTCCTGCGTGGCCGGTGCCATCTACAACGTCCAGGCGGCCGGTTATCCGACCGTCGGCTTCATCTCGAACCCGGTCGACCCGAACGCGTAAAACCGGGTCCGGCAGAGAAGAACTAGGAGTAACCCACTATGGCAATGTCAGGCGGCAAGGATGATGGCGCCCCGATGATGGAAATGAACATGACGCCGTTGATCGACGTCCTGCTCGTGCTCCTCATCATGTTCATCATCACGATCCCGGTTGCGACCCATGCGGTCAATATCGACCTCCCGGCGCCGAGCCCGACCCCGCCCGACGTGATCGTCGAGCCGGAAAAGAACAAGCTCGTCCTCACCGCAACCGACGAGATTCTGTGGAACGGCAATACGATCAACGACGGCCAGTTGCGCACGCTCCTGGCCCAGTCGACGCAGATGGCCGTAGAGCCCGAACTGCAGTTCGAGCCCGAAGCGCTCGCCAGTTACGATCTTGCAGCGCGGGTGCTGCAGATCATCAAGGCCAGCGGCGTGACGAAGTTCGGCTTCGTCGGCAACGAACGATACCGGACCTTCGGCTCCGCCGGTTAACCCGGACCATCATCGATATTCCTGAGAGGGGCGGAGCAATCCGCCCCTTTTTTCTAAGCGCAGCGATCGGTGTGTGGCCCGCCAGGGCCCTCACTGGACACACGAATGCCAGTTCGCCCGCCTGCGATCGTCGCGTGGCACCTGTAGGCGCCCCCAAACGGACTGATCCGCGCTTGCCAATTTTTCCAACTTGTGATGTTCTAACATCGCCAAGAAGGAGAGCTGTCGTGCCGCACCCTCACTCCTCCCGCACCGCAGTCGGCGAGCCGATGTGCGCAATGAACATCACACCTCTGATCGGTGTCATGCTCGTCCTCTTGATCACGTTCATCATCGTGATCCCGATCGCAACGCATGCGCTGGCCGTTCCATTGCCCAACGGCAAAGGCATCTTCAGAACTGAAGCCATCAATACGGCCCATATCGATGCGCGCGACCGGTTGTACTGGAACGGGCAGTCGCTCGACGGGCAGCAGCTGCTCAATCAGCTTGCCGGAGCCGCGGCCCTCACAGCCCAACCCCAGATTCGCTTCGATCCCGTTCCCCGACCCAGCTACGACCGCAGCGCACGCACTATCGCGCTCATCAAGGATTCGGGTATCGAGAAGTTCACCTTCGTCGGCAATGAACGGCATCGCGTTTTCGGTGCCGACTAATAGGCTCAATAACTCGCGGCGTCACTACAGCCACGGCGAGCCGATCGGCAGGCCCGATAGTCTGCCGATCCTGCTATTCGTTTTCACCCTTATCGCAGCATTGCTCGCATTGTCGCCGCGCGCCACGCACATTCTGAAAGTGGACCTGCCAGCACCATATAGCCCCGGATATTCCGACGTGTTGACGCCTAGCTATGATCGGATCGTGATCGACGCGAACGGTACTGCTCGCTGGAACTCGGTTCCGGTAACCGATGAGCAGCTTAGCGCGATCCTGAACCAGTCCGCCAGACGTCCAAAGCGGCACGGCTTGTTGCTTACACCGGAAGCCCTGACTCCCTATCCACGCGTCCTCGAAATCTTGCGCCTGATCACCGCCGCAGGGCTGAACGACCGCTGCTTCCGCTTTTCCGGCAATGCGCGCTTTGCGCGATACGACAGGCCGCAAACCTTCGCCAACTTGGTCCCTCCCGAGACGGTCGAATGCCTTCCCTTTTACGAGTGAAGTGGTTCATCCACCCGCATCGCCGCGCCTGCCAGGCTCTCCGCCTCCAGTAAGAGTTCATCGTCGACCGCCCCCTGCGGTGTTGCCTCGCGGCCGATCATGACCATCACCGGAACCGCGAGAGGACTGACGCGGTCGAGCTCTACATGCACCAGTTGCTCGGCCGAGCGGTCGAGCAAGTCTCCCAGCCGCCCTACATCGGTCATCCGCGTGCGCGCGTCGGCCCAAGCGGCTTCCAGCAGAACATGATCGGGTTCATACTTTCGCAGCACGTCGTAGATGAGGTCGGTCGAGAAAGTTACCTGCTTGCCTGTTTTGCGCTTGCCCGGATGCTGCCGCTCGACCAGGCCGCCGATCACCGCAACTTCGCGGAACGCCCGGCGCAGCAGGTGCGAGTTCTGCACCCATTCGATAAATTCGTCTTGCAAGATATCGGGCGACAGCAGCGGCGCCGGGTCGGTCACAGGTTTCAGGCCCCATACCGCCAGCGAATAATCATTGGCCACGAAACCGCCCGGCATCAGTCCCATGTCTTCCATCCGCCGGGTGATCAGCATGCCGAGACTCTGGTTCGCGTTCCAGCCTTCGAAGGTGTAATAGACGCTGTAATGCCGTTTCGCGTGCGGGAAGCTTTCGACCAGCAGCTGGCCCGGCCCGGGCATCCGACTGCGCCAGTCCTGCACCTCCAGCCATTCGCGCACATCGTCCGGGAAACGCGCCCAGCCAGCGCGATCGACCAACAGTTCGCGCACCCGTTCGGCGAGGTGGGTCGTGAGCGGCATGCGCTGGCCGCCATAGCTCGGTATCATCGCATTGGACGTCGCGGCCTTCACCAGCACTTCCATGTCCTGCAGCTTGACGACCTCCAGGCTCATCCCGGCAAAGGCGAAACTGTCGCCGGGTGACAGCGAGGCGGCGAACCGCTCTTCGATCTTGCCGAGGCTGCGCCCGCCCCGCCCGCGCCCCGAATTGATCCGCACCTCCAGCATCTCGCTGTCGATGATGATCCCGGCATTCATCCGGTGCCGCTGGGCCTGCTCGGGATGGGTGAGCCGCCACACGCCCTGCTTGTCGCGCACGATCCGCTTGAACTTATCGTAAGCCTTGAGCGAGTAGCCGCCGGTCTCGACGAAGGATAGCACCCGCTGCCACACCACTGCATCGACCCATGCATAGGCGAGACTCGAGCGGATTTCGGCGAGCAGTTCGTCTTCCTGAAAGGGTGCCGCACAGGCGCACGCCATCACATGCTGAGCCAGCACATCGAGCCCGCCGGGGCGGAAGTCCTCGCCGTCTCGCTGTCCCTCATCCACCGCCTCGCGCGCTGCCGTCGCCTCGAGGAACTCGAAGCGGTTGCCCGGCACCAGCAGCGCGCGGCTGGGCTGGTCGAGCCGGTGATTGGCGCGTCCGATGCGCTGGAGCAAGCGGCTCGACCCCTTCGGCGCGCCCATCTGCACGACCAGGTCGATGTCGCCCCAATCGACGCCGAGATCCAAACTGGCAGTCGCCACCAGCGCGCGCAATTCGCCGCGCGCCATCGCGCCCTCGACCTTGCGCCGCGCCTCTTTGGAAAGGGAGCCGTGATGGACGCCGATGGGGAGGTTGTCCTCGTTCACGTCCCACAAGCGCTGGAAGATGTATTCCGCAAGGAACCGGGTGTTGGTGAAGATCAGCGAGGTGCGGTTGGTCTTGATCTGCTCGTAGAGTTGCGGGATCGCCCAGGTCGCGGCGTGCCCACCCCAAGGGACGCGCTCCTCGTCGGGCAGCAGGATTTCGACCTCGGCGGGCGCGCCGGCCTCGCCCTCGACCAGTTCGACCGTGTCGATGTCGCCCCAGGGCGACAGCCATTCGCGAAACTTCTCCGGCTCGGCCACGGTGGCCGATAACGCGGCCCGCTGGAGGTCCGGCGCAATTCCCTGCAAGCGCGACAGGGCGAGCGCCAGAAGATCGCCGCGCTTGCCGGTGGCGAAGGCATGCACCTCGTCGATGACAATGCGTTTGAGGCCGGCGAACAGGTCGAAACTGTCGGGGTAGCTGAGCAGCAGCGACAGGCTTTCCGGCGTGGTCAGCAACACGTGCGGCGGTTTCGTTCGCTGGCGCTTCTTGCGATCGGAGGGTGTATCGCCGCTGCGGGTCTCGACGCGGATGGGCAGGCCGATTTCCTCGATCGGCGTCAGCAAATTTCGCTGAACGTCATGCGCCAGTGCCTTGAGCGGCGAGACGTAAAGCGTATGAATCCCATCGGGAGTCGCGGTGCCATCGAGACGCGAAGGCGCGAAATCGGCGAGAGTGGGTAAGAAGCCCGCCAGCGTCTTGCCCGCGCCGGTATCGGCCACGAGCAATGCGTGCCTGCCCGCCTCGCTCGCGTCCAGCATCTCCGCCTGGTGTCGCCGAACGCGCCAGTCGCGCGCCGCAAACCATTCGGCGATCTCGGGAGGGACGGCACCGGGCTTCATCAGGATAGAGCGCAGGCGCGAGGCGAGCGTTCCCGACAGATGGCGCGGAGCAGATCGGCTGGGACCGCCTCCGGATCGGCCAGCACGGCTTCGACGACTGCGATGCGCGCGTCGCAGGTGGCAGGATGGGTGTCGTCGCCGAGAGCCGTTGCGATTCCGGTCTCGCTCAGACCGGTCTTGGCGATTGCGACGTCCGCAATGTCTCTCGGTATCGTGTAGCCGTCCTCAGCCGACAACTCTGATAGCAGCCATCGTCGATCTATTAAGTCTCGCGCAGTCTGCCGCTCGCGCTGAGCTAGCTCGCGCGACAACTCCGGCATGACTTCGGACATACTGCGACCGAGCACCTCACGGCAACGGCCTTTGTCCGAATCGCGCGCTGCACGCAGCCAGGCGAGACAAAGTCTAATGATAGGAGAACCGAACCGGGCCAGTCAGCCACGGCCTGTCAAAGCCCTCCGGCGCTTCCCGGACACCGTGCCCCTACATTTCTTTCAGTTCGCCGTCGGTTTCGTCCATCGGTTTGGGTGGCTTGACCACGTCTTCCAATGCCGCTGCATCGACGCCCAGGAGCTCGGCCATCCTCGCTCGCTGTGCTTCGCTGAGATCGGCGTAGCTACGCTCGGCCGGCAATTTGGCCATGGCCTCCGTCATCGCGGTCTCCATGTCGCCGAAACTGCCCATGATCGCAGGCAGGGCCTGCATGCTCGATTGCATGACTTGCGGATCGGCGAACAGCGCCATTTGCTCGCGCGCATAGATTTCGCCCGTCGGGGTCGCGAAGAAGGCGGCGATGTCCGCCAGCTGGTTCTCGTCGAAACGCACCGCATAGGCCTTCGACAAACCTTCCCGCATCGGTTTTTCCATTACCGAAAAGGCGCCGCCCATCTTGTCGGTCATGACGGTGATGATTGCATCGGCGCGTTCGGCATAACCTGGATCGAGCAGGCCGGCGAGCTCGGCGCGCCGTTCCTCATCCAGCGCATCGATCCGCTCTTCGTCGATCTCCAAGCGGCCCGCTAGGACGAACTTCGGCTGGGTGAACATCGACATCATCGGACGCATCATCTTGTCCATCATGTCGCTCATCATGGTGCCGTAGAACCCTTCCGGCATCATCGTGCCAACCAGCGCCTCGGCCTGCGGCAGCCGCGCCTCCTGCTCGGCAGTCAGCGGCTCGGTCTGGAAAATACCGCCCATAATATCGGCGAAATCGGCCATCTCATCGCCAGCCGGAATCTCGGTCGTGGCCTCGACTTCGTCCTGGGCCCACGCCGGTGTCGTCATGGCAAGAGCCAGGCTGAAGCTTGCCGTTTTCAGAACTTTGCGCATCGTCGATCCCCTAGTTGAATTTTAGTGCCCCACGCTTTCGCCGCGTTCCAGCCCGCTCAGCGCGAGTTGCTCGTCGATCTGTGCCATCAAGCGGGTCAACCCTGCCTGCGTCTCGCTTTCCGCGCGGGCGACGAGCACGTCCTGCGTGTTCGAAGCGCGTAGCAGCCACCAGCCATCGTCATTGGTCACGCGCACGCCGTCGGTCCCGTCGACCTCGTCCGAACTGTCCTTCAGCCGCTCCTTGACCTCCTCGATGGCGGCGAACTTGCGGCTTTCATCGACCTGGAAGCGCATTTCGGGCGTGTTGATCATGTCCGGCATCGCGCTGCGCAGATCGGTGACCGACTTGCCCAGCCGCGCCGATGCCGCAAGCAACCGAACCCCAGCATAAAGCGCGTCGTCGAAGCCGTAATATTCGTCGGCGAAGAACACGTGGCCGCTCATCTCGCCCGCCAGCGGCGAACCCGTTTCCTTCATTTTGGATTTAATGAGCGAGTGGCCGGTCTTCCACATCAGCGGCTTGCCGCCGCAGGCGGCGACGTGATCGTAAAGCGCGCGGCTGGCCTTCACATCGGCAATGATCACTGGCGAATCCTCGCGCCGGGCCAGCAAGTCCTCGGCATAGATCATCAGCAGCTGGTCGCCCCAGATGACCCGCCCCTGCCCGTCGATCGCGCCGATCCGGTCTCCGTCACCGTCGAAAGCGACCCCGAAATCGAGCGACTTGTCGGCGACAAGCGCGCGCAGGTCTTCGAGATTGGCCTCCACGGTCGGATCGGGATGATGATTGGGGAAATTGCCGTCGACTTCGGTAAACAGCAGGTGATGCTCGCCCGGCAGCCGCTCGACGAGCTGCTCCAGAGCGGGTCCGGCAGCGCCATTGCCAGCGTCCCACCCGACGCGCAGCTGTTCGAGCGTCGTGCCGTCGATATCGGCCAGCGCGTTGACCATCTTGGCGATATAGGCGTCCATTACGTCGCGGGTTTCTACGCCGCCTCTCCCGTCGGCCCATTCGCCGGCAGCAGACCGTCGGCCAAGCTCCTGAATGTCCGCGCCGAAGAACGGACGCCCCTGGAATACCATCTTGAAGCCATTGTAATTGGCGGGGTTATGGCTGCCGGTTATCTGGATGCCGCCGTCGATCCCATCATCCGATGCCTCGGCATAATATAGCATAGGCGTCGGTCCCATGCCAACGCGGACTGCATCGCAGCCCGCCGCCGTCAGCCCTTCGACGAGAGCGTGTTCGAGGATCGGAGAGGATACGCGCCCGTCGTAACCGACCGCGACGCGCGAGCCGCCCGCTTCGCGCAGCATCGATCCGAAGGTCCGCCCGATGGCGCGCGCATCGTCCGGGCTAAGGGTTTCGCCGATGATACCGCGAATGTCGTATTCGCGCAGCACGGTGGGGTCGAATTCATGGCTCATTCGGGTCGCTCCGGTGGTTCGTGGGGCAAGTCGCCCAGAAGCAGGTCGCGCGCGGCGTTGAGGTCCTGCATAGCGGCATTCGTTCCGCCGCGATCCGGATGGATCATGGCGGTCATTCTTCTATGGGCGTCACGGATTTCCCGCGCATCGGCGCGCTTGCCCACGCCCAGCAATTTGCGTGCCTTGAACAGCGCTTGTGAGCGGGTGTCCGGGGCGCGAAGATATTCCCATGGCCAGCGCCCGAAAATCCACCGGCAGGCGACCGACAGCAGCACGGCCAGGGCGATCAGGCGAAGCATCAGGCGGCGCTTTCGGCGGGCTGGGCACCCGGCGCACCGGGCAAGCGGAGATTAGCGATGAGCGTGCGCAGTTCCTGCCGTGCGACGAGGTGGCTGGTGCCGAGATCGCCCAGGTGCCCCTTGTCCAGCAACGTCAGGCCCGAGGGGAACAGCTCGCGATAGATCACACGCTCGGACAGTCCCTTCGCGACGCGGAAGCCCACGCGTTTCGACATCTCTGACAGAGCCTGTTCGATGCGCGCCATGTTGCGCGCCTCGGTATAGCCGGTGCGGTTGCGCACGACGACCCAGTCCATCTCGCGCCGGTTCTGTTCAAGCCCCGCGCGGCTGCGTTTGATCCGCGCCTCCCAGATCAGCTCGGCGTAGAAAGACAGTTTTTTCACCTTGAAGCTCTCGCCCTCGACCTGGCCGATGAGGTCGAAATCGACGAAGCTGTCGTTCATCGGGGTGACGAGCGTGTCGGCCGTAGTGGCGGCGTGGCGCGCCAGCGGATCGTCGCGCCCCGGCGTGTCGATAACGACGATGTCGGCGACGTCGGAATGCTCGCCGACGAAAGCCTCGAACTGGCTCTCGTCCATCCCTTCGGCGACGTGACATTCGGCGGTAGGCAACTCGATGCCTCGTCGTGCCATCGTATCGGCGCGGTTTTCGAAATAGCGGCACATGGTGCGCTGACGGTGGTCGAGGTCGAAAGCGACCACGCGGGCGCCGCGAAACGCCAGAGCGACAGCCACATGGACGGCGGTCGTCGACTTTCCCGTACCGCCCTTTTCATTGGCGAAAACAATACGGTGGGGGGCGGACGTCATCGAGCGAGAATACCTGTAAAACGAGTTGTCGGCCTTTCCCCTATCCAACCCGCCGCCGGGTCGCAACGCACCGAAGCTGGTCGCACGAGGAATAATCGGGATTTGGCGTTGCTATACTAGCCTTCTGCATAAGACTGGCGTATCTCGAACATCAGGGGCGCAATGGATCGGTGGTCGCGGCAAAAGCCGGCTGCTGTAAGATTGGAATGGGGGATACCTTACAATGAACAAATTCGCAGTGGCGGCGCTGGCCGTGGTCGCGTCCTTCAGCATGGCAGCCGAGCCGGTCAATGCGCAGGGCCGCTCGTCCGGGCGCAAGGCGCAGGATCGCGCCACGATGGAAATTCCGCGTTGCACACGCAACCTGGGCACTGTCGCGATCGTCGAGCCGGACAACCAATGGTGGCGCGAGTTCAATCTCGGCAGCCCCGAAGCGATTATCCGCGTATTCGTGCAGCGATCTGGCTGCTTCACGCTCGTCAATCGCGGTCGGTCCATGCAGAGCCGCGCGATGGAGAGGGCGCTGGCCGACCAGGGCGAGTTGCAGGAAGGCTCGAACCTCGGCCGCGGCCAGGTGAAGGCAGCGGATTACTTCCTCCAGCCCGACATAGTCTCGGCCAATTCGAACTCCGGCGGTGGCGGCGGCGTCCTTGGCGGCGTGGTCGGCGGCCTGTTCGGCCGCACCGCAGGCGCGCTGGCCGGTGGGATCCGGGTCAAGAAAGGCGAGGCCAATGTTACGCTCTCGATCGTCAATGCGCGCACCACGGTGGAGGAAGCGCTGGTCGAAGGCTATTTCCGCAAGAAGGACCTCGGCTGGGCGGCCGGTGGCGGCCTGTTCGGCGGTGGCGGCGGAGCTGCTGGCGGTTTCGGAAGCTACGAAAATACGGCGATCGGACAGATCATCGTCCTTGCCTATCTCAATGCCTACAGCGACCTGGTCTATCAGCTGGGCGGATTGCCGGAGGACGCGGCCGCGGCGGCGCCGGAGGCCCGCTAGTCCACCAGGCAAACACAAGGTAGAGGGGCGGTGCGGCTACGGTCGCATCGCCCTTTTTCTGTCCGCAGGAGAGATTGCCTTGGATACCATCACGAAGCTCGCCGAGCTGCGCCCTGCGACCGATGGGCTGCGACGCGCGGGTACGCTGGCGCTGGTGCCGACTATGGGTGCGCTGCATGAGGGGCACCTGACGCTGGTGCGAGCGGCGAAAGCGGCGGCGGACCATGTGGCGGTCTCGATTTTCGTCAATCCGCGGCAGTTCGGCGAGGGCGAGGATCTGGATGCCTATCCGCGCCAGCTCGCCCGCGATTCCGAGCTGCTCGAACGCGAGGGGGTAGCGCTGCTGTGGGCGCCACCACCGGCAGAGGTCTACCCGCCGGGCTATGCGACCAATATCTCGGTGGCCGGCGTGAGCGAGGGGCTGTGCGGCGGCAACCGCCCGGGCCATTTCGACGGCGTGGCGACCGTGGTGTGCAAGCTGTTCAACCAGACCCGGCCCGACATGGCCTTTTTCGGCGAAAAGGATTGGCAGCAACTGGCCGTGATCCGGCGAATGGCGCGCGACCTCGACCTCGTTCGCCCGCATGTCCAAGCGATCCATGGCGTTGCCATCGTCCGCGAGAAAGACGGGCTCGCGATGAGCAGCCGCAATGCCTATCTTTCCGCGGAACAGCGGGCGGCCGCTGCGGCCCTGCCCAGAGCGATGCGAGACGCGATTACCGTCTTGGCGGAGGGTGGGGATGCTGAAAGACCGCTCGGCCATCTGCGCGAGGTGCTGGTCGTTTCGGGCTTCGACTCAGTCGACTATGCTGAGCTGCGCGATGCGGACAGCCTGGCCCCGCTCGGTTACGACAACGGGAATGCCCGACTGTTCGTCGCGGCCCGTATCGGCGGCACACGGCTGATCGACAATATGGCGGTGGAATGAGGAGAGGATGGAGCGGGTAAGGGGAATCGAACCCCTCTAGCCAGCTTGGAAGGCTGGAGCATTACCACTATGCTATACCCGCCCGATCTCGGCGCGCATGACCTGTGCGACAGCAGCGCCCTTGCCACTGCTTCGGCCCTTTCGTCAACAAGGCTTCTTCGTCGGACTGCTATTGCGGAGAATCGTCCGCCTCGGCGGTCTCGGCTTCCAGTTCACCGGCCAGCGTTTCCGCAATAGTCGGCTCTTCCGGTGCGGCAGACGTGTCCTGGCCCTCGGGCGCGGCGACGTAAATTTCGACGCGCCGGTTTCGGCGACGCCCCTCTTCGTTAGGAGTTCCATCCGGCAGCGCGTTCGGAGCTACGGGATTCTGCTCGCCGAACGCGATAATCTCGATCCGGTCTTCAGCCACACCACCATCGATCAGGAACGCCGCAATCGCTTCGGCTCGTTCCTGCGAAGCAGTCATGTTCGCCTCGTCGCTGCCATCTGCGTCCGAATGCCCGCGCAGGACGATCTCCCCGCCTTGCGCGATCTGGGGCGAGCGCAGGATGGTCGCGAGCTCGGCCCGGGCCGCTTCGGTCAGCTCGGCTCCGTCCGAGAAGGCGATCGTCGTCTCGAGCGGGGCGATGAGCGGCGCTGACTCGGCACCCTCGCCGGTTTCGCCATCGGTAAAGATGGAGCGCGGTTCTTCGCTCGGTTGCGGCGGCGGGGGCGGTTCGCTTTCACGGTCGCCGCACGCGACAAGCAGAGCCGATCCGGCGGCCAGCGAGAACATTGCTTTAAGAGTAATGATCGGCCTCACGCCGGTGCCTCCTTGCCACCTTCACGCGGCTTCTTCTTGCTTGCACGTTTTGCCGCCACGCCCTCGGGGCTGCGCTCCTGCGGCGGCGAGAAACTGATGATAGTATCGCCAGCGCGCGGTTCGGGGCGCGCGGCATGGGTGAAGAAACGGATCGTCCCGTTCTCCCGCATCAACAGCAGCATGTTGGCCGCTTCGGGCAACCGCTCCTGAGCTGCCTCGAAATCGAATTCGTCGGACAATTTGGTCTTGCGGAAGACCCAGCCTTGCGCCTGCCGTTCGTTGACATCCTCGACGCCGAAACCGGACTCGAAGAGCGCACGCCCGCGCAGGCCGATCGGAAGCGCATGCTTGTCGTCCTCGTCGGCGGATTCGCCGAGCTGAAAGACCTTGTCGCGCCCGATTTCATGCGCGAATTCATTGCAAACGAGCGTATTGTATGCCTCGTTTTCGGTTGCCGCGACGAGGTTCTGGTACGGCGCCAGTTCGAGATTGTGCTCGGTCGCCTCGTTGAGTATCTCGCCGTGATAGAACGGCAGGCCCTTCTGGCGCGCAAGGCCGAGGCGCTGCCAACTGGCATCGACGACCAGTACCGGCGCCTTGAGGTCACGGATCTGTTCGGCCAAGGCAATCGTCCAGGGCGTGCTGCCGACGAACAGGATGCCGGGGCGGCTGGCTCCCTTCACGCCGAGCCATCGCGCAACGAGGTCGACTGTGAATCCATGGGCCACGATGGTCACCACGACGACGGCGAAGCTCAGCCCGATCAGCAGATTGCCGTCGCTGAAGCCCAGTTCAGACAGGCGCAGCGCGAACAGGCCGGAAATGGCGACCAACACGATACCGCGCGGCGCAATCCAAGCGAGAAAGAGTCGCTCGTTCCAGGGGATCGAGCTGCCCAGCAGGCTCAGGATGATGGTCGCCGGCCGCACGACGAAGAGCAGCGCCAGCAGGAATGCAGCGATCGACCAGTTGAAATAGCGGACATCGGCCGGCTCCAGCGAGGCCGAGAGCAGGATGAATATGCCCGACACCAGCAGGACCGCGACATTCTCCTTGAAGGGATGAATGCTGCGTAGGCTGGAGACGTTCATATTTGCCAGGGCAACGCCCATGACAGTAACGGCGACGAGGCCGGCCTCATGCTCGATCAGGTTCGAGATCACGAAGACGCAGATCACCGTGGTCAGGAGCACGGGGACCTTGAGGTATTCCGGCACGGCCCCGCGCGGAAACGCCCAGGCGATAGCCACGGCGGCGACGTAGCCGATGAGGCCGGCGATGATGGCTGCGATGATGAGCGGCGGGACGACTTCGAAGAGGCTGGCACCCGGCGATTCGGCGACCTTGCGGAAGTATTCGTAAGCGATCACGGCGCAGAGCGCGCCCGTGGGATCGTTGACGATCGCCTCCCATTTGAGGATCGATGCGGGGCGCGACTTGACCGAACTTTGCCGGAGCAGCGGAATGACCACGGTCGGGCCGGTAACCACCAGAATGCCGCCGAACAGGATCGCGACTTCGGGGGCGAGACCGGCGATATAGATCCCGGCGAGGGCGCCGAAGAGCCAGCCGAGAATGACGCCGACTGTCGCAAGGCGCATGACGGCTCTGCCGGTATGGCGGAGCTCTCGGAAATCGAGGCTCAGCCCACCTTCGAACAAGATGAGGGCGACGCCGATAGCGACCATCGGTTCAAGCAGGCTGCCGAAGGCATGTTCTGGATCGAATACCCCCAGCACCGGTCCGGCGAGAAAACCTGCGGCGAGCATGAGGACGATCGCCGGCCAGCCGGTTCGCCAGGCAAGCCATTGGGCGCCAATGCCCAGTATGCCGACCATCGCAATGACTAGTGTTTGTTCCATGCCCCTCGCATTTATGGCTGAGCCTGCAAAACCACTTTGCAGGTGCGTCCGTACGTCAATGGCTTAAGCCGAGGATATTTCCAAATTTCCAGCTAGGATCATTCCCCTTCGAAATCCATCAGGGCGCGGACGGCTACGTTTTCTGCCTGAAGTTTGCTGCTGCCGCCCAGATCGGGAAGGTCGATCACGAATGTCGCGGTGGTGACCGTAGCCCCGGCCGCGCGCAACAGCTTCGTCGCGGCCCGCGCAGTCCCTCCCGTCGCCAAGAGGTCATCCACAATCGCGACAGATTGCCCGTCGCTCACCGATTGGGGATCGAGTTCGAGCCGGTCCATGCCGTATTCGAGTTCGTAATCGACACCGATGACTTGGCACGGGAGCTTTCCGGGCTTTCGGATCGGCAGGAACGGCAGGCCGAGGCGCGCTGCCACCGCCGCTCCGAAGATAAAGCCTCGCGCCTCCATGCCGGCGACCGCCTCGCTTCCCTCCACCTGCTCTGCGAGCCAGTCGACCGCAGCGCAGAAGCCCCGCCCGTGCCCGATGAGGGTCGTGATGTCGCGGAACTGGATGCCCTGCTTGGGAAAATCCGGAATGGTGCGCACCAGCGCTTTCAACTCAGCCGGGGTCATTTTCTTTCTCCCGCAATCGAAAGCGCCCCTCGCATCCGGCTGGATGGAGGGGCGCCCGCTTTGCGATATTTGCGATGATCGGTCGGCCTACTTCTTCTTCGGCTTCACCGCTGCCCAGATCTGCTTCTTCGACAGATAGGCCAGTACGGTGGCGAACAGCAGGAAGAGCAGCACCGGCCAGCCGGTCTGCTTGCGCTGCACCAGGGTCGGCTCGGCCGTCCAGGTCAGGAAGGCGGCAACGTCGATCGACATCTGCTCGATGGTCGCTTCGGTGCCGTCGTCATAGGTCACCTGTCCGGTCGACGTCAGAGGCGGAGCCATCGCCAGGTTGAGATTCGGGAAGTAGGGATTGTGGTAGAGGCCCGGGCCGGGTGCAGCCTCCGGATGTTCGGCCAGAAGCTCTGCGCTCGGTTCCTGATATCCCGCAAGCAGCGAAGCGACGTAGTTCGTGCCATCACCGCGCGCCTTGGTGATCAACGATAGATCGGGCGGGATCGCATTGTTGTTCGCCGCGGCAGCCGCGACCGCATTGGGATAGGGCGACGGGAAATAGTCGGTCGGCAGACCCGGGCGCGTCGTGGCTTCGCCGGTGTTCGGATCGATGCCCGGGACCTGCTTGGAGGCGGCATAGGCTTTGACCTGGCCTTCATCGTAACCGATCTGCGAAAGATTGCGGAAGGCGACGTATTTGAGGCTGTGGCAGGCCGAACAGACCTCGTCATAGACCTTCAGGCCGCGCTGCAGCTGCTGCACGTCCCACTTGCCGGCAGGACCGTCGAAGGAGAAGGCGAAGTCGCGCGGTTCCTCGTACGGAAGGTGCGGGGCCGTCTCTTCGGTCAGGAAGGCGAAAGCGCCGACGACGAAGGAATAGAGCGCGACGAGTGCAAAGCCGAGCCCTGCGAGAATGGCAACGAGGCGGATGCTGAGAAGCTTGGTCATGTCTTTTCTCGTTACTCGCTTAGACGGCCGGCGAAGCGTTTTCGCCGAGCACTGCCTTCTTGTCCGATCCCAGCACGGCTTCCGTGATGGAATAGGGCAGCGGTTCGGGCTTCTCGATCTGGCCGACGATCGGCAGGATCACGAGGAAATGAAGGAAATAGTATGCCGTCGCCAACTGGCTGAGCATGACATACGGCTCTTCCGCCGGCGCGCCGCCGCAGATAAACAGGACGATCATTGCCGGGATCAGGCCGAACCAGAAGAACTTGCGGAACAGCGGGCGATAGTGGCCGCTGCGAACCGGCGACCGGTCGAGCCACGGCAGGATGAACCACAACAGGATCGAGCCGAACATCGCGATCACGCCCAGCAGCTTCGCCGGAATGAACAGGAAGTCGACCGTAAAGGCGCGCAGGATCGCGTAGAAGGGCCAAAAGTACCACTCCGGAACGATATGCGCCGGCGTCGAAAGCGGGTTCGCCTCGATATAGTTGTCCGGGTGACCGAGCGCGTTCGGGAGGAAGAAGACCATGGTCATGAACAGGATCAGGGCGACGCCGAGGCCAAAGCCGTCCTTCACCGTATAATACGGGTGGAAGGGCAGCGTGTCGCTTTCGCTCTTGATCTCTACGCCCGTGGGGTTTGAGGAGCCCGGGATATGCAGCGCCCAGATGTGCAGGATGACACAGCCCGCAATCACGAAGGGCAGCAGGAAGTGAAGGCTGAAGAAGCGGTTCAGCGCGGCATTGTCGGGCGCGTAGCCGCCGAGCAGCCAGATCTGTATCGGTTCGCCGACCAGCGGGATTGCGCCGAACAAGCCGGTGATGACCTTGGCTCCCCAGAAGCTCATTTGCCCCCAGGGCAGGACGTAGCCCATAAAGGCGGTCGCCATCATCAGCAGGAAGATCGTGACGCCGAGCAGCCAGATCATCTCGCGCGGGGCCTTGTACGAACTGTAGTAGAAGCCGCGGAAGATATGCAGGTAGACGACGATGAAGAAGAAGCTCGCCCCGTTCGCGTGGGCGTAGCGCATCAGCCAGCCCCAGTTGACGTTGCGCATGATGTGCTCGGTCGTGGCGAAGGCAACCTGGGCGTTCGCGGCATAATGCATCGCGAGGATGATGCCGGTGACGATCTGCAGCACGAGGAAGAAGCCGGCGAGAACGCCGAAATTCCAGAAGTAGCTGAGGTTGCGCGGCACCGGATAGCCGGCACCGACGGCATTGTAGACGAGGCGCGGCAATGGCAGCTTTTCGTCGAGGAACTTGGTGAAGCCGTTGGCCGGCGTATATTCCTTGGCCCAGGGAAAGCTCATGATCGTATCTCTCGTCTCTTGGCTCAACCGACCTGGATGGTGGTGTCGGAGGTGAAGGTATATTCCGGCACTTCGAGGTTGGTCGGCGCCGGTCCCTTGCGGATGCGTCCGGCGGTATCGTAGTGCGACCCGTGGCAGGGGCAGAAATATCCGCCGAACTCGCCTTTGACCTCGCCTTCGGCAGCACCCAGCGGGACGCAGCCGAGGTGGGTGCAGACACCCATGGTCACCAGCATGTCCTGATGCCCTTCCTGCGTACGCTCGGCGAGCGTCTGCGGATCACGCAGGGCACCGACGGGCGTGGCGTTCGCTTCCTGGACTTCGGCGGGCGTCAGGCGGCGCACGAACAACGGCTGCTTTCGGAACACGGCCTTGATCGCCTGCCCCGGCTGGATCGCCGAGACATCGACCTCGGTCGTGCTCGCGGCGAGCACGTCCTTCGACGGCGCCATCTGGCTGATCAGCGGATAGAGCACCGCCAAGCCGCCGACGCCGGCGGCGCTCACGGCAGCGATGTCGATAAAATCGCGGCGGCGGATGCCGTCGCCGGTTTCACCTGCGGTTTCGGGTGTTGCGGTTGCAGCCGTGTCTGCCATCAGCGCTATGCCTTGCCTGCCTTGTCGATGCACCGGCGGGTCACCCGCACAGCGCGTTTGCGATTGTTTCCGGCGCTGCGGAGAGCTCGATCGGCTCGTCTGAGAGATACCTGCACGAAAGCCCCCGGCAAGCCGGTTTGGAGGGGCCTCTAGCGGGTCAGCGCTGCCTTGCCAACCGAGATTTTGGCAAGCTTCGTGGCATGGGGCGCAATCAGTGTGGCAGGCCGATGACACTGAGCTGTCGGCCTGTCGTATTCTCACCCCTATGGCTGGCCCGGCGGAACGAGTGGAAGCGACCGGGCTGGCAGTAGGTGTCTTCCTGCAGGTCATGCACCTGCGTGACTCCTGCCAAAACGAGCCGATGGGCAGCAAAACCGGGCAGATCGAATTGCCAATGGCCCTTGCGCCCGGACTCGAAGAATCGGTCGTCGGCCTCCGTGAAGTTCGCCCGGAACGCTTCATCTACCTCATAGCTGGCCTGCGCGATCGTCGGCCCTATCGCAGCGCGGATATCGGCCGGATCGCTTCCCAATCGCGCCATCGCCGCTACCGTATTCTCGAGTACGCCGGACACTGCACCGCGCCAGCCCGCATGAGCAGCCCCGACGACGCCTGCCTCTTCGTCCACCAGCAAGACCGGCGCACAATCGGCGGTGACGATGCCGAGCAGTAAGCCCGGCCGGTCGGTGACCAATGCATCGGCCTCGAGAGGCGCCGCCATGGCCTCCGTTGCGAACACCACTTCCGGCGAATGGACTTGCTTTACACGCACGAGCACGCCGTCCCGCAGAGTCTCCTGCAAATCGAGCGGCGCGCGTGCCGAAAAGGCGTGCGGGATCTCCTTCAGCAAGTTCGATCGAAGGGCCTCAGCCAAGTGAGCGGCTCACCTGCTCGTATGTGTCCCGCGACAACTGGGATGCAGCGGCAATGCGCTCTAGCTGCTCGCGCATCAGCGCGGCGCGTCGGGGCTCGATCCGCCGCCAACGGCCAAGCGGCGGCACGAAGCGTGCCGCCGTCTGCGGATTGATCGGGTCGAGCGCGAGGATCAGGTCGGCGATGATGCGATAGCCCTCGCCATTTTCGGCGTGGAAGGCATGTGGATTGGCTGCGAACGCCATGTAGAGCGAGCGGACGCGGTTGGGGTTCTTCAGGGTCAAATCGGGATGGTCGGCCAGCGACTTCACGTGCTCGATCGCGTTCGGGTGGAGCGACGAGGCCTGCAGTGCGAACCATTTGTCGATCACCAGCGCATTGCCCTGGAAGCGGTTGTAGAAATCGAGCAGCCGCGCAGTGCGCTCGGCGCTGTCGGTCCCGGCCAGCACCATCAGCGCGCCCTGCCGGTCAGTCATGTTGTCGGCGCGGTCGTATTGGTGCGCCGCGAGTTCGACGGCTTTCACCGGATCGCTGGCAGCGGCATAGGTCAGCACCTGGGTCTTGACCTTGCGCGCGCCTCTCGCCGCCAGATCGAGCGAGTAAGGCAGCTGCTCCGCCCGCTCGTACAGACGGTGCATTTCGCTTTTCAGCCGCTGTCCCAGCTCGCGCTTGAGCTCTTCGCGCTCTGCATGGATGCGAGCCGGATCGGCAACCAGCATTTGCTCGGCGAGATAGGTCTGGCTCGGCAGCAGCATCAGCTCGCCCCGCATCAGGTCGTCGAGCCTTTCGTCCACCAGAACGGCGCGCATCGCTTCGGCGATATCGCCGACCGCTTCTTCGCGCTCTTGCTCCTCCAGTCCGCCGCCCGCTGCCGCGACCAGATGGCCGGTCATCAACTCCTGCATAGCCTCGTAGCGAGCGAAGGGGTCGTCGTCATGAGCGGCTAGGAAGACGAGATCTTCGCGCGAGATGTCGCGCTCGATCGTCACCGGCGCCGAGAATGTGCGGTTGATCGAAAGCACCGGCTTGTGCTCGAAACCTTCGAACTCGAACTGCGCCTTCGCCGAATCGAGCACGACCAGCTCCTCGCCCGATTGCGTGCCCGTCTCGCGGTCGAACAGCGCGATCTTGAGCGGGATCGGCATGGGCTGTTTGTCCGGCTGGCCGGGTGTAGCCGGCACAACCTGCGAAAGCGTGAGCCTTGCCGTCTGCCCTTCATGCTGAAGCCCGGCCGTCACCTTGGGAGTACCTGCCTGCGAATACCACAGGCGGAACTGTTCGAGATCGAGACCGGCCCCTTCCTCAATCGAGCTCACGAAATCTTCGCAAGTCGCGGCCTCGCCGTCGTGGCGCTCGAAATAGAGGTCGGTGCCCTGCCGGAAGCGCTCCTCGCCGGCCATCGTCCGCATCATGCGGATGACCTCGGCGCCCTTGTTGTAGATGGTCGACGTATAGAAGTTGTTGATCTCGCGATAGGAGTCGGGGCGGATCGGGTGGGCCAGCGGGCCGGAATCCTCGGGAAACTGCACGCTGCGCAGAACGCGCACATCCTCGATCCGCTTGACCGGCGCGCTGCCCATATCGGCGCTGAACAGCTGGTCGCGCAGGACGGTGAAACCTTCCTTCAGGCTCAGCTGGAACCAGTCGCGGCAGGTGATGCGATTGCCCGACCAGTTGTGGAAATACTCGTGGCCGATGACGCCTTCGATGCCGTCGAAATCGCCGTCGGTCGCGGTCTCCGGATCGGCGAGGACGTATTTCGTGTTGAAGACGTTGAGGCCCTTGTTCTCCATCGCACCCATGTTGAAATCGCTCACTGCGACGATGTTGAACAGGTCGAGGTCGTATTCCCGACCGAAGACCTCCTCATCCCATTTCATCGAGCGCTTGAGGCTCTCCATGGCGTGCGCGGTGCGCTCCAGGTCTCCATCTCGGACGTAGACATTCAGTTCGACCTCGCGCCCGCCCATGGTAATGAAGCTGTCGGTCCGCGCCACCAGATCGCCGGCAACCAGCGCGAACAGATAGGACGGCTTGGGCCATGGATCGTGCCACTCGGCCCAGTGCTGCTCGCCTTCTTCACCGGTATCCACGCGGTTGCCGTTGCACAGCAGGACGGGGAACTGCGCCTTCGGGCCGCGCATGCGGACGGTATAGGTACTGAGTACGTCGGGCCGGTCGGGGAAGAAGGTGATGCGACGAAAGCCCTCGGCCTCGCATTGCGTGCAGAGCATGCCGTTGGAAGCGTAGAGGCCCATAAGCTGCGAATTGGCCGAAGGGTCGATCTCGGTGACGATCTCGATCGTGTGACTGCTGCCCTCGAGCGTTACGACCAGATCTTCACCATCCATCGTGTGGCCAGCGCATTCGGCTCCGTCGCAGGACAGCGAAACCAGCTCCAGCCCGTCGCCGTTCAGGCGGATCGTGGGCGAGGCTTCGGCATCGGGATTGCGCTCTACCAACAGGGTCGCGGTGACCCGTGTCCGCTCCAGCCCAAGTTCGAAATCGAGCCGCGTTTCGGTGACCAGCCAGGGGAACGGGGTGTAGTCCTCGCGCCGGATGGTCGCGGGCTCATTCGGCTCGGGCGCCGCATCGGCCATTGCGACATTGCCTTCGGGCGTGGCGGGGGTGCGAGCGATATCCATGGAAATCCTGTGCTTTTGCGTGTCTTCGGGTAATACGCCCCGATGCCACAAATGTTCATCTTCGGGCTCGGCTACACGGCCAAGCGGATCGCGCAAGCGCTGAGCACCACAGGCTGGGCCGTCGAGGCGACCGGCAGCGACGGGACCATCCCTTTCGACGACGAGCCTGCCGTCCTTTCCGCGCTGGCCGCTTCGAGCCATGTCTTGAGTTCCGTCCCGCCATCCGATGAAAGCGACCCAGTGCTGGATCGCTACGGTGCGGAGCTCGGCGGCAAATGGCTGGGCTACCTATCCTCGACCGGCGTTTACGGCGACTGGCAAGGGGCGTGGATCGACGAGACAACCCCGACGGGCGGCGGACGGCGCACCGCGCGCAGCGATTGCGATGCGCGCTGGCTGGACGCAGGCGCGCGGGTCTTCCGCCTACCGGGGATCTACGGGCCGGGACGCAGCGCCTTCGAGCGCATAGACGATGGCAAGGCGCACCGCATCGATCTGCCGGGGCAGGTCTTCAGCCGCGTTCACGTTCACGATATCGTGAACGGAGTGGTCGCCGCCGTCGAGAGGGATGCACCGCCCGGCGCCTACAATCTCGCCGACAATCTGCCGACCAGCCAGAATGCAGTGATCGAGGAAGCGTGCCGTCTGATCGGCGTCGACCCACCACCGCTGCAAACCATGGATGAGGCCAACCTCTCGCCCATGGCGCACGGTTTCTATGCCGAGAACCGCCGGGTAGCGAATGGGAAAGCGAAGAGAGTGCTGGGTTGGCAGCCGGAATACCCGACTTTCCGGGAAGGGCTCGCTTCGATCAAGGCTCGGGAGTAGCACGCCGAGGCGGCGGCGCGGCGCGACCCCTCATGGCCACGACCATGCCGATCAGCGTAATTACGGCTCCCGCAGCCGGGAGCGGACCCCACACGAAGCCCTCGAACAGGGTCGACAGGATCATCGCGACAACCGGCACGATTACCGAGCTGTAGGCCGCCTTGCCTGCGCCGACCTTGCGGACGAGGCCGTAATAGAGCGGGAAGGTCACGACAGAGCCGGCGAGCCCGAGATACAGGATACCGAGCGTATAGGCCGGACGCTCGTCGAACGCCGGCGGCCCCGACACGACCAGCGCGAACACCGCGTTGATCGCCACGCCGACAAGCATGGCCCAGGCGAGCAGCGTGAGCAGCGGCTGGCGCTTGGCCCCCTGCATCGCCTGAACGATATTGGCAGCGCTTGCGGCGAGGATGCCGCCGACAGTCAGCGCTGCGCCGGTCAGCACCTCGCCAAGGGTCGCCGGAGAGGCGCGATACTCCTGTGCGAACAACATCGCCACGCCGACTGCGGCAATCGCCGAACCCAGCACGAATTCGCGGCTGATCGGCTGGCCGAGGAAGAGGCGCCCCAGCACCGCGTTCGGTACCACCAGCAGCGCGAACATCACCGCCACCAGCCCCGAGGTAATGAACCGCTCCGCATTGTAGACGAAGCCGAAATTGAGCGAGAACTGGAACAGCGCCAGCGCAACAACCCAGCGCCATCCGCCGGGCGCGACACGAAGGCTCTCGCCGCGCAATTTCGCCAGCGCGAACATGCCGAGCGCGGCGACGATGAAGCGATAGGTGATGGACCAGGCGGGGGGGACGCTCGAGATCTGGTCGCGGATGACCAGCCAGGTCCCGCCCCAGATCACGCTGACGAGCAGGAAGGCCCCGAAGTTGCGCGGGGTAAACAGGCTCTCGCTGGGCGTCATAGATCGGCGATAGCCTTCGACAGTGCCCGCGCATCCTCCTCGCGCGTATTCCAGGCGGTCACTAAACGAGCGGCATCCGCGCCCCAGTCGTAGAAGCCGAAGCCCTGTTCGCGCAGCGTCTCGCGCTCGGCGGCGGTGCAACGCACGATCAGTTCGTTCGCTTCGACCGGGTGCATCAGGCGCTCGCCGCACGCACCGGCGATCTCTGCGGCGGCGGCATTGGCGGAGCGCGCATTGGCAAGCCAGAGGTCGTCTTTCAGCATCGCATGGACCTGCGCGGCGAGAAAACGGCCCTTCGATTGCAAATGGCCTGCCCGCTTGCGACGATAGCGCGCGATGTCGGCGGCCTGCATATCGAAGAACACGATCGCCTCCGCGCTCATCGCGCCGTTCTTCACGAAGCCGAAGCTGAGCGCATCGACCGGCCCGGCGGCTTCGGCGGCGCTGCAATTGAGGAAAGCCGCGGCATTGCCGAAGCGCGCACCGTCCATATGCAGGCCGAGCCCGCGTTCCTTCGCCAGCGCGGCAATCGCGGCGACTTCGTTTGCGCGGTAACTGCGGCCGTATTCGCTGGCCTGCGTGATCGAAATCGCGTGCGGCTGCACCTGGTGCACATCGTCGCGAATGGGGTCGATCACCGCGCGAATGCTTTCGGGCGTCAGCTTGGCGCCCTCGCCTTCCGCCAGGAGCAGCTTCGCACCGTGAAGGTAGAAGCCGGGTGCGCCGCCTTCGTCCATCTCGATATGCGCCTCGCGGTGGCAGACCACCCCGCCATGCGGCTGCACCATGGTGGCGAGCGCGATGCAGTTGGCCGCCGTGCCGGTCGCGACCCAGAGCCCTGCGCATTCGCGCTCGAACAGCGCGGAGAGCTTTTCGTCGAGCGCGCCGCTCAGCGCGTCGCCGTCATAGGGGCTGTCCGGCTCGTCGGCAGCGCGCATCGCCTCCCACACGGCAGGGTGAACGCTGGCGGCATTGTCGGACAGGAACTGCATGGGAACGCGCATAACGAGGCAGGCATTGGTTGCACAGAAAGGAATTCATGCATGAGCGAGAGCAGCGAAATCACCGTCGAGAAGCAGGGCGACGAGAGCCGAGGCGCCTATACGGTCGACCTCAAGGGCGTCGAGCGGCAGGCGGAACTCACCTGGGTTACGCAGAACGGGGTGCGCCATGCGAACCACACCTTCGTGCCGCCCGAGATGCGCGGCAAGGGGATTGCCGGTAAGCTGGTCGATGCGCTGATCGCCGATGCGCGCGAGCAAGGCTTCAAGATTGCGCCTGACTGTTCCTATGTCGAGGCAGCCTTTCGCCGCAATCCCGAATGGTCAGACCTGCGCGCCTGAGGGTTTGCGTTCGAGCATCTGCGAGAAATCGGTCGTGGCGATGCTGTCGAGGATAGCGCTGCGCCAGCACCGCGCCTGATCGACCGGCATCGCTTCGACCTCGAAGGTGCCGCCCGCTAGGCCAAGTTTCAGGACGGCGTAGCCGCGCAGTTTCGCGAGCGGGCCTTGCCTGATTTCGACCGACTGCAGACGAACTCTCGAGCCGATTGTGGTTTTCGGTACGAGCCAGCCGTGGCGGGAATAGATGAAGCGGTCGCCGAGGGCGTGGCGGTCGAAGCGGTAGAGGTAATACTCGCGCACCGCGCCCAATACACCGAAGCTTAGCGGCACCAGCGCGCTCCACCATAGCGGGGAGAACAACCACACCGGAATGGCGATCGCGCCCATGATGGCGAGATCGATCAGTGCGCCATCCAGGCTCGCCTTGGCACTGCGCTTGCTCCAGTCCAAATCCTTGCTCGGCAGGGCGAAGCCTGTGGTCGCGGCGATCGGCTCGATCTCGCGCATCTTCGCAAAGGGCGCAGCTTCGTGATTGGCCGACGCGCTGTCGCTGGCGAGGCTGACCACGCCGAGCCCGTACCAACCGAAGAAGCGCCGCACGAGGCCCGTTTTCAGCCGCAGGGCCTGCACGCGGTGGATCGGCATGACGACATCGGTCCGCGTGACGAGGCCACGCCTGCGCCGCAGTCCGGTCTCGGTGCGCTCCAGCAGGAAGTCCCATTCGCGCAGGGCCGTGCGCACGACCCCCGTCGTGACCCCGACCGCGATCAGCGCCGCGACCCCTGCCGCGATGCCGACGAACTGGGCGAGAGGGCCGAGTCCGGCGAGATACTGCCCCGGCTCCGCGAGCCGCTGCTGCCATTCGTCGATATCCCAAAGGTCGAAATCGATCAGGAAGTCCAACTGCTGGACCGCGCCGAAAACCACGGCGACGACTGCGAGCGAGAACTCGAACAGGCCGAAGGTCAGCACCCGGCGCGGGGGCATGGCGAAGAGGACATCGGCTTCGGCGCGCTCGACCTCGACCGCCGCTTCCGCCACTTCGCGCCCCTCGCGCCGCGCCTTGACGGTATCGCGCAGCCGGTCGCCTTCGGCTTCGGTGAGATAGGCGAGCTTGAGATCGTCGCCCCCGCCCGCGCCGGTTTCGAACTTCACCTCGACCAGGCCGAACAGGCGCGGGATCAGCTTCTGCTCGACGCTGACGTCCTGGATGCGCTCGTAAGGGACGGAGCGCGCGGCGCGCGACAGCAGACCGCTTTCGACCCTGATGTCGCTTTCGCGCACCTCGTAGGTGAGGCGTGTCCATTGCAGGTAAGCGAGCACGAAGTTGAGGCCGATCACGACCACGATCAGCGGCAGGAAATAGGTCAGCAGATCCGCCAGATCGCCATCGTCGAGGATCGTGTAGCCGCCCACCACGATCGGTACGACCAGTTGCGTGAGCATGGTCGCGGCCTTGACCGCGAAGGTTTTCGGATGGGTGCGCTGCGGCTTGCCTGCCGGCCCAAGGCTCATTGCGTGTCGCGCCGGATGGCCGCGCGGATTTCCTCGCGCATCGCGGCGGCGTCTTCCTGCGCGAGGCCGGGCAGCGATACCGAGGCGTTGTGCGATCCGGCGGTGTGCACGGTCAGCGTGGCGAGGTGGAACAGGCGCTCCAGCGGGCCCTGGTTCACGTCGATATGCTGCACGCGCCCGAACGGCACGACCGTATCCGAGCGGAACAGGATGCCGCGCACCACGCGCAGCCGCTCTTCGGCCAGCGAATATCCGCGCGCGGCATAGCGGCGCATCGGCATGCGGATCAGCAGCCAGAGCGAAAAGACGATGACCGGAATCCAGACCGCGCCGGTATAGCCCGGGATCGCGATCTCCGCCGCAGTCGCCCCGGCAAGCAGCACCAGCGCGACAATCGCGAACTGCAGGCGGAGCATGGAGGCATAGGCCGGGTCGAGCGGGGTGAGCGGTTGGTCGTCCATACCGTTATAGCTACGCAATACAGCGCGCGCTTTCAATTGTTTCCGCCGTCCGGTTCGTTAGGCTCCGCCAGCGAAGGAGAGAGACATGGAAATCGACAAGCTGATGTTCCGCGACGGGCTGATGGAGGGGGAGCGCATTCTGGTGACCGGCGGCGGGACGGGCCTCGGCAAGGTAATGACCGAGGCTTTCCTCAAGCTGGGCGCAGAGGTCCGGGCGGCGACAAGGCAAGCTCGACGAAACCGCCCAGGCGCTGATGGACGCGCATGGCGGCACGGTGATCGGCCATGCCTGCGATATTCGCGACGCCGACGCGATCAAATTCATGGTCGATGCCATCTGGGAGCGCGGGCCGCTGACCGGCGTGGTCAACAATGCGGCGGGCAACTTCGTCAGCCGTACGGAGGACCTGTCGGTGAACGGCTTCAATGCGATCAGCGACATCGTCTTTCGCGGGACGTTCTACGTCACGCTGGAAGTCGGCAAGCGGTTGATCGCGGAGAAGCGCGAGGCGAGCTTCCTCTCGATCCTCACGACATGGGTGTGGAACGGCAGCGCCTTCGTGGTGCCCAGCGCGATGAGCAAGGCGGGCATCAATGCGATGACGCAGAGCCTCGCCGTTGAATGGGGCCGCTACGGCCTGCGTTTCAACGCGATCGCCCCCGGCCTCTTCCCGACCAAGGGCATGAGCGCGCGGCTCTCACCCGGCGGGCGCGGCGGCAATTCGAACGACGAAATGAACCCGATGGGCCGCCACGGCGAGATGCACGAACTCGCCAATCTCGCGACCTTCCTGATGGGTCCGGGCGCGGAATGGGTGAACGGCCAGACCATCGCCATCGACGGCGCTGGCTACCAGGCGACCGGCGGCACATTCTGGGGCGCGCTGCACGGTCTGGGCGACGAAGAATGGAGCGCCATGCGCGACATGATCAAGGGGACGAATGCGCAGGATAAGGCGGAGAGGTCTACTTGATTTTTGGCCTCAAGCGCCGACGGCCGCGTCCGCGGCCTTAGGCTATCCTCGCTCACGCGACCTAACGGTCGCATCGCTGCGGGCGCGCAGTCGCGCTTGCCTCGGCTTCGCCTCGGTTCTCTAGGAGGCGCTACGTCGCGCCAGAACATGAAATCTCACTGCTCCTAGAGCACCGGGCCGACGGAGGCCCGGCAAGCATGACCATGCGCCCGCAGCGGGCGCGGCTTGCCGCGCGTCTAGCGAGGACGAACCCGCGGATGCGGGTTCGCTAAATCAGGAAGGTATTACCGCGACCGCGGTCGCGCCGTCACCTTCGGGGGCGGCGATGATGTCGCGGGTGACCGAACCCTTGGCGACCGTCGCGGTGCCGGGATCGCCGACGCTCGAGCGGATGCCGGGGGCGGCTGCACCGGCGCGGTCGAGGACGCTTGTTTCCACGCTGGAGCGCGGGGCCGGGCCGCCGAACAGGGCGTCGAGCGCCTGTTCCGCCGTCGTGCCTTCGGCCGGACGCGGGGCGCCGGGGGCGGGCGGTTCGAGGTTGAAATCGGGCGGGACCACCAGCGGCGCCTGGCGCTGCACGGCGAATTCGTCGGGCCGGTCGCGATTGAGCAGGCCGCCGCTGCCGCAGGCTGCGGTCATGGCGCCGAGCCCGGCGATGAGGGCGATACGGGCGAATTTGGTCATCACTTGCTCTCCGCGGCATCGGCCGCCTTGGTGTTCATGAGGTCGTCGACCTCCTTGTCGTCATTGTCGCGCATGAAGAAGGCGCGCGCAAGGACGATGACGACGCCGATGGTAATGGCGGCATCGGCGACATTGAAGATAAGGAAGGGGCGGAAATCCCCGAAATGCAGATCAGCGAAATCGACCACATAGCCGAGTTCGTAGCGATCCTTGATATTGCCGAGCGCTCCGCCGAGGATGAAGGACAGCGCGATGATGTCGCCGAGCAGCTTCTCGCGCAGCATCCACACCGTCACCACCAGCGCGATGAGGCCGGTGACCAGCACGAGGCCCCAGCGCATCTCCGGGCTGGTCGCTTCGAACATGCCGAGCGAGACGCCGAAATTGCGGGTGAAACGCAGGTCGAAGATCGGCAGCAGCTCCATCGCCTTGCCGATCTCGTTTATGCCCAGTGTCTTGGTGACGTAAGTCTTCGACCACTGGTCGAGTGCGAACAGCACCAGCGCGACGATGCAGCCGATCAGGCGGTTCTTCATGACAGGATTCATGCGGCTGCGTCCTGCCGGGCGACGACGTCT
Source organism: uncultured Erythrobacter sp. (assembly GCA_947499095.1). GTDB lineage: Bacteria > Pseudomonadota > Alphaproteobacteria > Sphingomonadales > Sphingomonadaceae > Qipengyuania. The sequence goes on along the minus strand of CANMMR010000001.1, from coordinate 446,207 downwards.
TCGCAGCGATCGCACAGCGCGCCGTCCTCGGCCACGCTCGGCAGCAGGCGCCAGCAGCGCCCGCACTTGTCCTCGTTGGTCCGGCTCACGGTCACCGTGTTGCCCTGCCCCCGCGTGACTGACGCGGTGATGAACAGTTCGGCGAGATCTTCGTCGCTGAAGCCCTCGGGCACGGCATCGGCGGGCACGGTCACATCGGCTTCGAGGCCGGAGCGGATCACTTTCTCGCGCCGCAGCGGCTCGATCGCTTCCATCACGTCTTCTCGCAAGTCACGCAACTTGGCCCACTTGGCACCATCGGCGGTGACGCCGGGCACCTGCGGCCATTCCAGCAGGTGGACGCTGCCGCCATCGGGATAGCGCGTGCTCCAGACCTCTTCCGCCGTGAACACCAGCACCGGCGCGGCATAGCGGACCAGCGCGTGGAACAGCAGGTCGAGCACGGTGCGATAGGCATTGCGCTTGGTGCTGTCCGGCCCGTCGCAATAAAGCACATCCTTGCGGATATCGAAGAAGAAGGCCGACAGGTCCTCGTTGCAGAAATCGACCAGCAGGCGCGTGTAGGCGTTGAAGTCGTAATCATCGACCGCCTTGCGCAGCTTGCCGTCGAGATCGGCCAGCAGTGCGAGCACATACAGCTCCAGCTCCGGCACCTCGCCCGCATCGCCCAAGTCGCCGACGAAGCCGTCGAGCGCGCCGAGCAGATAGCGGAAGGTGTTGCGCAGCTTGCGATACTGGTCGGCAACGCCCCTCAGGATCTCGTCGCCGATGCGGTGATCCTCGGTATAGTCGACCGAGAGCGCCCACAGGCGAATGATGTCGGCGCCGTATTGCTCCATCACCTTCAGGGGATCGATGGTGTTGCCGAGGCTCTTCGACATCTTCTTGCCCTTGGCATCCATGGTGAAGCCGTGGGTCAGGATCTGGTTATAGGGCGCGCGGCCGCGGGTGGCGCAGCTTTCGAGGAGGGAGGACTGGAACCAGCCGCGATGCTGGTCGCTGCCTTCGAGATAGAGGTCCGCCGGCCACTGCATTTCCGGCCAGCGCCCGCTTTCGAGCACGAAAGCATGGGTGCAGCCCGAATCGAACCAGACGTCGAGAATGTCCGTGACCATCTCGTAGTCATCAGGGTTGTGATCGGCCCCGAGGAACTCGGCCTTGCGGCTTTCGTCCCAGGCATCGACGCCCTGCTCGCGCACTGCCTCGACGACGCGCGCGTTGACAGCCGGGTCCTGCAAATATTCGCCGGTGCCGTTCTTGACGAACAGCGTGATCGGCACGCCCCAGGCGCGCTGGCGGGAGAGCACCCAGTCGGGGCGGCCCTCGACCATACTGCCGATGCGGTTGCGGCCTTTCTCCGGCACGAAGCGCGTGTCGGCGATGGCCTGTGTCGCGCGCTCGCGCAGCGTGCCGCCGCCGCTCAGTTCCCTGTCCATCGGCACGAACCATTGCGGCGTGCAGCGGTAGATGACCTTGGCCTTGGAGCGCCAGCTGTGCGGGTAGGAGTGCTGGTAGTCGTCGCTCGCCGAAAGCAGCGCGCCCGCTTCGCGCAAATCGGAGCAGATCGGGCCGTCGGGCGAGTTGAAGGTCTTGTTGATCACCGCGCGGCGACGCTCGTCGTCCCCGCCCAGCCACGGCCAGTCGTCGCGATAGCGCCCGTCGCCCATGACCGCGAATTGCGGCTCCAGCCCGTGTTCGCGGCACAGCAGGAAATCGTCCTCGCCATGGTCGGGCGACATATGGACGAGGCCCGTGCCGCTGTCGGTAGTGACGAAATCGCCCGGCAGGAAGGGGCGCGGCTTGGCGTAGAAGCCGCCGAGCTTGTGCATCGGGTGACGGGCGACGGTGCCAGCGAGGTCGGAGCCCGAGAAGCTCGTTCCAGCTGACCACGGCATTACATCTGCGTGGAAATGCGCCGAATCATCGCGGGTCTCCAAATCGACCTGCAACCGCTTTTCGAATTGTTCGATCAGGGGCTTGGCGACCAGAAATTTCTGGTCGCTCCACCACGGAGCGTCGAAGGTCGGGGGTTCGCCTTCGCCCTCCCAGACGGACATCGCCACGCAGAGAACATACTCAACATCCGGCCCATAGGCCAAAGCCTGGTTCACCGGGATCGTCCACGGCGTCGTCGTCCAGATTACCGCATGCGCGCCGACCAATTCCGGAATCGGGCTCTCGACGATCTCGAACGCCACGTCGATCTGGGTCGAGACGATGTCCTCGTACTCCACCTCCGCCTCGGCCAGCGCGGTTTCCTCGACCGGGCTCCACATCACCGGCTTCGAGCCGCGATAGAGATTGCCCGCTTCGGCGAATTTCATCAGCTCGGCCACGATGATCGCCTCGCTGTCGAACTGCATGGTGAGATAGGGATTGTCCCAGTCCGCCATCACGCCGAGGCGCTTCAGCTGATCGCGCTGAACGTCGACCCAGTGCTGCGCATAGGCGCGGCATTCGGCGCGGAATTCCGCCGGGGGCACGGCCTTCTTGTCGAGCTTCTTCTTGCGATACTGCTCCTCGACCTTCCATTCGATCGGCAGGCCGTGGCAGTCCCAGCCGGGCACATAGGGCGCATCCTTGCCGAGCAGGTTCTGCGTGCGGCAGACCATGTCCTTCAGCACATGGTTCAGCGCATGGCCGATATGCATGTCGCCATTGGCGTAGGGCGGGCCATCGTGGAAGATGAACTTTTCGCGCCCGGTGCGGGCCTCGCGCAGCTGGGTGTAGAGCTGCTCGTCCTCCCAGCGCGACTGGATGCCCGGCTCCTTCTGCGGGAGGCCGGCCTTCATGGGAAAATCGGTCTTGGGCAGGAAGACCGTGTCTCTATAATCGCGCTGTTCGGACATACAGGCGAGCCGTTAGGGGATTTGGCTCCCGGGGTGAAGCGTCAATCGCCCCGCCGCGCCCGCCTGCGCTCCAGCCCGGCCTGCAAGCGCTCGAATTCCTCCGGCGTGCGGTCGTCGAAGCGCTGGATCAGGGCGGGGATCACCGCGAGGCTGTCATCCACCATGACATAGCCGTTGAAGCTCGCCGGGATTTCGCCGAGCTGTTCGGGCAGGTCGAGCCCGCGCGGGCGGCCTTCGCCCTGCGGGCCGAGCACCACGATGCGCGCGCCGACCGATTCCATGCGTGCGATCATGCGGTTGGGCCAGCCCCAGAACGCCCATTGGTAGTCCAGCGGTACGAAGGCGGTGCCGTTTCGGCAACTATCAGGCACGTAGCCGCTCCAGCTGAGCAGGAGGTAATCGCGCGAGCATTGCTCGCCTTCCTCGAGCGAGAAGGCCCAGGCATCGGGGAAATGCGTGCGGATGCGGTCCACCGGCGCTTGCGCGCCGTAAAACGCGTCGCCGCGTGGCCCGGTATCGCGATCGGCTGCTTTCATCTTCGCTGCGAGCAAGTCCGCCTCCGCCGGGCTCTTGCTCTTGAAATTGTAGAGCAACTGCGCCCGGCCCGAAGCCTGCATCGCTTCCTCGAGCGAGGGGATCGCGCCAACGCCTTCCCCACGAAAGGGGAAGGTCTTGCCGCCATCGGCGGTATAGCCATAGCCCGCGTCGAGCGCTTTCAGCTCTGCCAGCGGGAGGTCCCGCGTGTCGCCGCTCGCCTCGGTCCGGCAATCGACGGTCCAGTCGTGGAAGACCGCCATTTCGCCGTCGCTAGTGGGTGCGATATCGACCTCTATCAACGTGGCACCCAGCTTCGCCGTGCGGGCAATCGAGCGGGTGGTGTTCTCCAGATAGTCGTGCACCGGCTGCTCGATGCGCGTGGCGGTGCAATCGTCGCGGCCGAGCCCGGTCTTGTCATATTGCTGGTAGATCCCGCGATGCGCGATGATCTTGGCCGCACCCTTGGGTTCGGGCGCAAGCCAGCTGGCGTTGACCACGGTGAGGACGAGGAACAGCACCGCGCCCGCCATGCCGAGGATCTTGAGCCAGCGCTTCACCCGAGCAAGTCTTTCGCCCGCTCGCAATCGCGCTCCATCTGCTCGATCAGTGCATCGAGGCTGTCGAATTTCGCCTCGCCGCGCAGGAAGTGGTGGAAGGCCACTTCGATCTCCTGCCCGTAGAGATCGCCGGAAAAGTCGAAGAAATAGGGCTCGAGCAATTCCTTGGGCGGATCGAATTGCGGGCGCACGCCGATATTCGCCGCGCCCTTCAGCTCCTGCCCAGTGGACAGGATGCGCCCGGTAACGGCGTAGATCCCGTATTTGGGGCGCAGGTAGTGTTCGATGGGAAGGTTCGCCGTGGGATAGCCGATCTCACGCCCGCGCTTGTCGCCATGCTGCACGATGCCGCGAATCGCGAAGGGTCGCGTGAGCAGGCGCGCGGCCTCCTGCGGATCGCCTTCGCGCAGGGCATCGCGCACGCGGCTGGAGGAGACGGGCTTGCCGTGGTCCATTACCGGCGTCGCGGCGCGCGCTTCGATGCCCACCTCCTTCCCGAGGCTGACGAGCTTGTCGAAATTGCCGCCGCGCGCCTTGCCGAAGGTGAAATCCTCCCCCGTGACGACGCCCGCCACGCCGAGATGCTCGCCGAGGAGCGTGCGGACGAAATCCTCCGCCGTAGTGCCCGCCAATTCGCCGTCGAAATGGAACACCAGCATCGCGGTGGCCCCGGCGGCGAGATAGAGTTCCTGCCGCTGCTCCAGCGTCGTCAGGCGAAAGGGCGGTGCGTCGGGCTGGAAATGGCGCACGGGATGCGGATCGAAGGTGGCGATGATGCTGGGCCGGCCCGCGGCCCGCGCCCAGTCGATCGCCTGCCGCGCGACTGCCTGGTGGCCGAGATGGAACCCATCGAAATTGCCCAGCGCGATCACCGCGCCGCGCAGGCTCTCGGGCAATTCGTCGCGGTGATCGAGAAACCTCACGCCGCGCTTTCGCCGACGCGTTCGTAGGTGAGGAAGGAATAGGCCGGAATGTCGCCCTCGGCCTCGAAATCCTGCCGTCCGGCGATCTCCCATTCGGGGCCGAGCGGCTGCATGAACACGTCGCCGTCGAATTCCTGGTGGATCTGGGTCAGCTCGACCCGCTCCGCCTGCGGCAGGAAGACGTCGAAAATCGCCGCGCCGCCGATGACGGCAATGTCGGTCTCGCCCGTGACGGCCAGCGCTTCCTCGACCGAGCGGACGACATCCGCGCCGGTCGAATCCCACCGCTCGCGCCGGGTCAGCACGATATGGCGGCGGCCGGGAAGCAGGCCGGGCAGGCTCTCGAAGGTCTTGCGGCCCATGATCATCGGCAGGCCCTGCTTGTCCGGCCCCATCGTCAGCGCCTTGAAGCGTTTGAGGTCGGCAGGCAGGTGCCACGGCAGGCGACCATCCTTGCCAATAGCGCCATTGGCGGCGCGGGCGTAGATGCAGAACAGGCTCATGCGCGGGTCAGACGTGTCAGATGGCCCATCTTGCGCCCCTCGCGCACCTCGCGCTTGCCGTAATCGTGCAGATGGGTGTCGGCATCGGCGAGAAAGGCGTGCGCACCCTTGATCTCCTTGCCGAGGATATTGCGCATCTCCACGCCCGCCGCGGTGGTGGCGGTATCGCCGAGCGGCAGGCCCGCGACCGCGCGGATGTGATTCTCGAACTGGCTGGTGGCCGCGCCCTCGATCGTCCAGTGGCCCGAATTATGCACGCGCGGTGCCATCTCGTTGAAGATCGGACCTTCATGCGTGGCGAAGAATTCGCAGGTCAGCACGCCGACATATTTCAGCGCATCGGCCACTTCGCCCGCCAGCCGCCGGGCTTCGACGACCTGCGCATCGACCAACTCGCCCGCCGGCCAGAGCGAGGCTGACAATATGCCGTCCTCATGCACGTTGCGTGTGCTGTCCCAGAAGCGGATTTCGCCATCCTGCCCGCGCACGAGGATGACCGAAAACTCCGCCCCGAACTCGACGAAGCCTTCGTAAATCAGCGGAGCGTCGGGCAGGCGCAGCGCGTCCGCATCGCGGCTCGATCCGATGCGCCACTGGCCCTTGCCGTCGTATCCGTCGCGCCGGGTCTTTAGTATGCCGGGCGCGCCGAGGCGATCGACCGCCGCCATCAACTCGCCGGGCGAATCGACGCGGGCATAGGCCGCGGGCTTCCCGCCGAGACCCTCGACGAAGCGCTTCTCGTTCAGCCGGTCCTGCGCCGTTTGCAGCGCTCGCGGATGCGGGAAGATGCGGCCTTCCGGCATGGCCGCAGCGGTGGCGACAGGGACGTTCTCGAACTCCCACGTCACGACATCGCATTTAGCGGAAAAGGCGGCGAGCGCGGCGGTATCGTCCCAGCGATTGATGAAGACATCGTCGCAGACGTCCTCGGCCACGGTGTCGCCGTCGGGTGCGTAGGCAATGCAGCGATAGCCGAGCTGGACGGCGCTCATCGCCATCATCCGGCCGAGCTGGCCGCCGCCGAGAATGCCGATCGTGCCCCCGCGCTTCAGCATCAGTCGACCGGCCGCTCGGTCACGGCTGCGCTGCGGGCGGCGCGCCAGTCCTGCAATCGCTGCGAGAGGTCTGCGTCGTGGTTGGCGAGGATCGCGGCGGCGAGCAGGCCCGCATTGGTCGCGCCTGCATGGCCGATCGCCAGCGTCCCCACGGGGACCCCGGCAGGCATCTGGACGATGGAAAGCAGGCTGTCCTCACCCGACAGCGCTTTAGACTGCACCGGCACACCCAGCACCGGCAGATGCGTCAGCGCCGCGATCATGCCCGGCAGATGCGCCGCTCCGCCCGCACCGGCGATGATGACTTCGAAGCCGGCCTTTGCCGCGCCTTTGGCGAAGTCGTACATGCGGTCGGGCGTCCGGTGTGCCGAGACGATCCGCACGTCGCTCTCGACCTCGAGCTCATCGAGCACATCGGCAGCGCAGCGCATGGTGTCCCAGTCGGACTGGCTACCCATGACTATCGCGACTTTCGGCGAACTTGGGGCAGCCATCTCAGCCATCCTTCAGATAATAGCGCTCGCCCGAAACTTGCGTGCCGTCGAACTCGTAGACGATCGGCTGGCCGGTCGGGATTTCGAGGCCGGTGATCTCGTCGTCCGAAATGTTCGAGAGGTGCTTCACCAGCGCGCGCAAGGAATTGCCGTGGGCCGAAATGATGACCGTCTCGCCCTCGCCCAGCTTGGGCAGGATCGCGCTTTGCCAATAAGGCAGCACGCGCTCGATGGTCAGCTTCAGGCTTTCGGTGCGCGGCACATCGATCCCGGCATAGCGCGGATCGTCCGCCATTTCGAATTCGCTGCCCTGCTCCATTTCGGGCGGCGGCACATCGAAGCTGCGGCGCCAGATATGCACCTGTTCGTCGCCATGCCGGTCACGGGTTTCCTGCTTGTTAAGGCCGGTGAGCCCGCCGTAATGCCGCTCGTTCAGATGCCAGTCGCGGGTGACGGGGATCCATAGCCGGTCGCAGGCTTCCAGCGCGATGTTAAGCGTCTTTATCGCGCGCTTCTGCACGCTCGTGAAGGCGGTGGTCGGCAGCACGCCTTTTGCCTTCATCAACTCGCCCGCCTCGCGCGCTTCCTCTTCGCCCTTTTCGGTCAGGTCGACGTCCCACCAGCCGGTGAAGCGGTTGGCGAGGTTCCATTCGCTCTGGCCATGGCGGACTAGGATCAGTTTGGACATCGATGCTCCCCGGCTTGCGTGGCCTCGCGCGTTAGCGGTCCCGCCCATCCTTGGAAAGCCCGTCCTCGCCCGAGTCGCGCAATTCGCGGGTCTGGGCCTTGCGGCGGCGAAGGTTCTCGCGAAGTTTCGCGGCGAGGCGCTCTTCGCGGGTCGATTTGTCGGTATCGGCGCTCATCACGCAACCTTTTGCCAATTTCGCTGCGCGGCTCAAGCGAAGGTTGACTTTGCCGCCCGCTCTGCCATTAGCGCGCGCCTCCACCCCGCGAGGCTTCTCGCAGGGCCATGTGCTGCTGTAGCTCAGTGGTAGAGCGCACCCTTGGTAAGGGTGAGGCCGGGAGTTCAATCCTCCCCAGCAGCACCATTTTTCGATGAATAATGGATTTTCCTGTCTTTCGCATCGGCATCCGTCGATGCGTCCTGGCTCTATTTCGACGCTACGCGTCGAGCGCCTGCGGGCGGCCAGTCGGCCTTGCCGGGCCTCCGCCGGCCCGGATCAGGCAGAGACATTTCTTCTCCCAGACCACCGAGCCGCAGGCGAGGCAAGCGCGACTGCGCGCCCGCAGCGGGTGCAGCTTGCTGCACGTCTAGCGAGGACGAAGCCGCGGATGCGGGTTCGCCAACAAAAACTCCAAACCTAATCTTCTTCCGCGCTTTCGCTGGCGTCGGACACCAGCAGCTTGTCGATCCGGCGGCCGTCCATGTCGACGACTTCGAATCGCCATCCCTGGTCAGTGAAATACTCGCCTTCTGCGGGCAGCTTTTTCAGGATATGCAGCGCGTAGCCTGCCGCCGTGCCGAATTCGCGGTCTTCGCCATATTCCAGATCGAGTCGGTCGGCGAGTGCATCGGCCGAGAGCGAGCCGGAGACCAGCAGCGAGCCGTCTTCCCGCTCGACCACGCCGGGCGTGTCGCCGGGATCTTGGTCGCTGGCGAAATCGCCGACCAAGGCGGTCAGCAAGTCGACCGGGCTGACGATGCCGTCGAGATGGCCATATTCGTCATGCACCATCGCCAGCGGCACTTCGGCCTGCTGCAGCACGCGCAGCGCATCCACCGCGTCGAGCTGGTCGGGCACGACCTCGGCTTTCTTCACGAGAGCGGCGAGATCGATCGGTTCGCCCGCTACCATACGCGTCATGATATCGCGCACCTTGACCACGCCGATGACCTTGTCGGGTGAGCCTTCGGCAACCGGCATCAGTGAGTGGGGCGAGGTTTCGATGGCGGCACGAATCGCGCCTTCGTTCGCCCCAACGTCGAGCCAGTCGATTTCAGGACGCGGGGTCATCACCTCGCGTACCGGGCGCTGGGCGAGGCGGACCACGCCCTGCAGCATCTGGTGCTGCTCGTGCTCGATCACCCCGCTCTGCGTGGCTTCGGCGAACAGCATGTGCAGCTCCTCGGCCGTTACTGCCGCCTGCCCACTCTTGCGCACGCCGAGCAGCTTGATGAGCAGGCTGGACGAGGCATCGAGCAGCCAGACCAAGGGCGCGGCGACTTTCGCCAGCAGCGCCATGGGCCGCGCCATGACCAGAGAAATCGGCATGGCCGCCCGCAAGGCTATCTGTTTCGGAACGAGCTCGCCCACGACCAGCGTGGCATAAGTTGTCAGCGCGATAACCAGCGCGAAGCCGACCTCCTGCGCATAATCGGCAGGCACGCCCAGCATCGCCAGGCGCTCGCCAACCGGACCGCCGAGACTAGCTCCCGAATAGGCCCCCGAGACGATGCCCACCAGCGTGATGCCGATCTGCACGGTGGAGAGGAACTTGCCCGGATCGGCCGCCAGATCGATCGCCGTCTGCGCCGCGCCGCTGCCCTTGTTCGCGGCCTGCTGCAGGCGCGAGGTCTTGGCGGAAACGATCGCGAGCTCGCTCATGGCGAAGACGCCGTTGAGCACGATGAGGCCCGCGATGATGAACAGGTCGGTCCAGGGAAAGGGTGTCACGCCGCTCGCGCTAGCACAATTGCACGGCTCTGCCAGCGCCTGCGCGCACTTTCTGTGAAAGCGCCGCCAAACGCTCGTTCGGAACGAGGACGCGCGACGAGGGTTGATGGGGCACGACGCGGGATGGGCGCGTCCCAAACCGCATGCGGAATTCCCGGAGGATACCGGGCCGCCTTGAAGGAGGAATGACAATGAAAAAGTCGCGTGTACTTACAGCCAGCCTCGCAGCCGTATCGCTGATGACTGTTTCGGCCTGCGTTACCGATCCCAACACCGGCGAGCGCAAGGTCTCGCGCACCGTCCTCGGCGGTGCCGGCGGAGCCGCCGTCGGCGGCCTGCTGGGCGGCGTGATCGGCGGCAAGACCGGACGCATCATCGGTGCTGTCGGCGGCGCCGCAGCGGGCGGCTATGTCGGCTACCGCATGGACCAGCAGATCAAGGAGCTCGAAGAGCAGACCGCCGGCTCGGGCGTCGATGTCAGCTCGGTCGATGGCGGGGACGCGATTCTCGTCAACCTGCCCGACGGCGTGACCTTCGCCACCGGCAGCTACACGATCACGCCGGGCTTCCGCGACCTGCTCGACCGCGTGGCGGACAGCCTGCGCCAGTACCCGAACAGCCTCGTCGACGTATATGGCCACACTGACACGACCGGCCCGTCCGACGCCAACCAGCGCCTGTCCGAACAGCGCGCCCAGGCGGTCGCCAATTACCTCATCTCGCAGGGCGTCTCCTCGTCACGCATCCGCTGGATGGGCTTCGGCGAGACGCGCCTCGCAGTGCAGACCGCCGACGGCGTGAACGAGCCGCTCAACCGCCGCGTCGAAATCAAGATCATTCCGTTCGATCAAGAAGATGTCGAAGCTGCCCAGCAGTCGCAAGGCTACTGATCGCAGCTGAACAGCAGGGGAAGGGCCGGTCTTCGGATCGGCCCTTTTTCTTTGCAGAACCTATTTCTGCCCCATCTGTGCCGCGCGACCGGCCAACCGCTCGACGGCGGCTCCGTGGATATTGGGCGAGCAAGCCAGCACGCCGAAGGCGCGCGGATCGCGCTTGTTGTAATCGAGCTTCTTGCCGAAGGCATCGGTGACGGCCGCACCGGCCTCGCGCGCGATCAGACCGGCTGCGGCGATATCCCATTCGAAGCCCCAGCGCAGCGTCGCGACGAGATCGGCCTCGTCGGCGGCGACCATTGCGATTCGCAAGGCGATGGAATTGGGCTGATCGACACAGACGAGATCGCGGTCGGTCTTGGGCAGCGAGGCTGCAGGCACGCGCGAACCGTCGAACCGATCGCGCATCGAGGCCGCCAACGCCGCGCCGTTGCGCTGTGCACCGCGCCCGGCGACCGCGCTCCACATTTCTCCGCGCGCCGGGGCGGACAGCATGGCGATCAGCGGTCGCCCTGCGCTGATGAGCGCGACGGACACCGCCCAGCCGCTGCGGCCCCGGATGAAATCGCGCGTGCCGTCCACCGGATCGACCAGCCAGATGAGATCGCACCCAAGCCGGGCAGGATCGTCCGCCGTCTCTTCCGACAGCCATCCCGCCGCAGGCAACAGCGCGCCCAGCTCGCGCTTCAGGAAAGCGTCTACCGCGAGGTCCGCCTCGCATACCGGACTGTTCGGCTCTTTCTCCCAGCTACGCACCGAATTGCCGGCCCCCGGCCAAAGGTCGTGGGCGATCCGTCCCGCTTCGGAGACGATCGATTCGAGGCGCTTGCTGTCGATCATGAGAACGGTATGGCAGTTGCACCCGAACGCGGCACTTTTCAAGCAGGCCTACGTATGCTTATGCGCCGACAAACCTTCCCACCCCCAGCCGCGCATCTGCGCGAAGGACAGACGCTCCCATGAACATTCACGAATATCAGGCCAAGGAACTGCTCGCGAAATACGGCATCGCCGTGCCCACCGGCCATGCGGCGATGACTGTCGAAGAAGCGGTCGAGGGCGCGAAGAAGCTTCCCGGTCCGCTTTACGTCGTGAAGGCGCAGATCCACGCCGGCGGCCGCGGCAAGGGCAAGTTCAAGGAATTGGGCCCCGATGCCAAGGGCGGCGTGCGCCTTTCGAAGAGCGTCGAGGAAGTCGAGGCCAACGCCAAGGAAATGCTCGGCAACACGCTGGTGACGATCCAGACCGGCGACGAGGGCAAACAGGTCAACCGCCTCTACGTCACAGACGGCGTCGACATCGAAAAAGAGTATTACCTCTCCATGCTCGTCGACCGGGCCAGCGGCCAGGTCGCCATGATCGCCTCGACCGAAGGCGGCATGGACATCGAGGACGTCGCGCATGAGACGCCCGAGAAGATCACTACCATCACCATCGACCCGGCTCAGGGCTTCATGCCCCATCATGGCCGCGCGGTCGCTTTCGCCCTCAAGCTGACGGGCGACACCAACAAGCAGTGCCAGAAGCTCGCCAAGCAGCTCTACACCGCCTTCATGGACCTCGACATGGAAATGCTCGAGATCAACCCGCTGGTGGAAGACAAGGACGGCAACCTCCTTGTCCTCGACACCAAGATGAGCTTCGACGGCAACGCGCTCTATCGCCATAAGGACTTGGAGGAGATGCGCGACGAGACCGAGGAAGACCCGGCCGAAGTCGAGGCGAGCGAATACGACCTCGCCTACATCAAGCTCGACGGCAACATCGGCTGCATGGTGAACGGCGCAGGCCTCGCCATGGCGACGATGGACATCATCAAGCTCAATGGCGCCTTTCCGGCCAACTTCCTCGACGTGGGCGGCGGCGCGACGACCGAGAAGGTCACCGCGGCGTTCAAGATCATCCTCAAGGACCCGGCAGTCGAGGGCATCCTCGTCAACATCTTCGGCGGCATCATGAAGTGCGACGTCATCGCCAACGGCATCGTCCAGGCGGCGAAGGACGTGAACCTCTCGGTTCCGCTGGTCGTGCGCCTCGAAGGCACGAATGTGGAAGCGGGCAAGGAAATCCTCGAGAACTCCGGCCTGCCGATCGTCAGCGCCGACGATCTGGGCGACGCCGCTCGCAAGATCGTGGCCGAGGTGAAGAAGGCAGCCTGAACCGGTTCTCTCTTTTCGTACGGCCCATCGAAGGGGCGGGCACGCGGCAGCGGGTCCGCCCTTTTCGTTTGCCGCACGGGAACGCCCAGCTTTCCGCGGCTTTCTGAAAGTAAGCATCGCCGACGGCTCACTTGACGTTTACGTAAACGCAAGGTAGGTGGGCCGCGAATTCATTCGAGAGGAAGGAACGCCATGAAAATCCTCGTCCCCGTCAAGCGGGTGATCGATTACAACGTCAAGCCGCGGGTCAAGGCCGACGGCTCCGGCGTCGATCTTGCCAACGTCAAGATGAGCATGAACCCGTTCGACGAAATCGCCGTCGAGGAAGCCATCCGCATCAAGGAAGCGGGCAACGCCGAAGAAATCGTGGCCGTCTCGATCGGCCCGGCGAAGGCGCAGGAAACGTTGCGCACCGCGCTGGCGATGGGCGCCGACCGCGCAATCCTCGTCGAGACCGATGACGAAGTCGAACCGCTCGCGGTAGCCAAGATCCTCAAGGCTATCGCCGAAGAAGAGCAGCCGGGCCTGATCATGCTCGGCAAGCAGGCGATCGACGACGATTCGAACCAGACCGGCCAGATGCTCGCTGCGCTGATGGAGCGCCCCCAGGGCACATTCGCCAACACCGTAGAAGTCGATGGCGACAGCGTCACGGTGAAGCGCGAGGTCGATGGCGGCCTTCAGACCGTCAAGCTGACCATGCCGGCCATCGTGACCACCGACCTGCGCCTCAACGAGCCGCGCTATGCCTCGCTCCCGAACATCATGAAGGCGAAGAAGAAGCCGCTCGATACCAAGAGCCCGGCCGATTACGGCGTCGACACCGCGCCGCGCCTCAAGACCACCAATGTCTCCGAACCGCCGGTTCGCCAGGCGGGCGAGAAGGTCGAGGACGTCGACGCGCTGGTCGCCAAGCTTAAGGCGATGGGCGTCGCCTGAGCCACTCCAACGAGAAGGAACACGAATATGAAAACCCTCGTTTGGGTCGAACACGACAATTCCACCATGGCCGACGCCACGCTGGCTGCGGTCACCGCCGCTTCCAAGCTGGGTGAAGTCCACCTGCTGGTCGCCGGGTCGGGCTGCCGCGCCGTGGCCGATGCCGCTGCCAAGATCGCCGGAGTGGGCAAGGTCCACCTCGCCGACGATCCGGCTTACGAGCACGCGCTGCCCGAGAACGTCGCGCCGCTGATCGCCGACCAGATGGGCCATCACGACGCTTTCGTCGCACCGGCCACTACCACCGGCAAGAACGTCGCCCCCCGCGTCGCTGCGCTGCTCGACGTGATGCAGATTTCGGACATCCTCTCGGTCGAAGGCGACAAGACCTTCACCCGCCCGATCTACGCCGGCAACGCCATTGCAACGGTCGAAAGCACCGAGGACAAGCTGGTCCTGACCGTACGCGGTACCGCCTTCGACAAGGCGGAACCCGAGGGCGGTTCCGGTACGGTCGAGGAAATCTCCGGGCCCACTGACGCCGGCATCTCCAGCTTCGTGAGCGAGGAAATTGCCGAAAGCGATCGCCCCGAGCTGACCAGCGCGAAGATCATCGTTTCCGGTGGCCGCGCCCTAAAAGATTCCGAGACCTTCGACGAGATCATCACCCCGCTGGCCGACAAGCTTGGTGCGGGCATCGGCGCCAGCCGTGCAGCCGTAGATGCGGGCTACGTCCCCAACGACTACCAAGTCGGCCAGACCGGCAAGATCGTCGCTCCGGAAGTCTATATCGCCATCGGTATCTCGGGTGCGATCCAGCACCTTGCGGGCATGAAGGATTCCAAGACCATCATCGCCATCAACAAGGACGAAGACGCTCCGATCTTTCAGGTCGCGGACATCGGCCTCGTCGCCGATCTCTACAAGGCGGTGCCGGAGCTGACCGAAAAGCTTTGATCGCCAAGCGATTTTGAATGCATATCCCTCCGAAGCATTGTGCTTCGGAGGGATTTTTCATGGGTCGCCGTTTTTCTTTGTCAGTCGCTTTGACGGCTTTGTCTTGTGCTGGTCTAGCAGGACCTGCCGCTGCGCAGGAAGCGCCGAACGCAATGCAGCCATCGAGCAATTGGCACCTCGACATGGCCGAGAACAAATGTCGCTTGCTCCGCACCTTCGGTCCGGAAGACAGCCGGACGATTTTCTTCCTCGAGCAATGGGATCCGTCCATGTCGGCGATCTGGGGGCTTGCAGGCCCGGCTGTCGAGGAGTTGAGAGTGTCGCGGGACGCTCGCTTCGCCTTCGGACCTGGCGGTGATACGGGCGAATTCCCGGTCGCCGATATGGACCTTGGCGAACAGAAGCTTGTGAGCGCGATCACGTCGATTGCATTCCACCCCGGCAAGAATGCGGAAGGCGAATGGAACGAAGAAGAGCGTGATTGGGCCGACGATCCTCGCGGTCTGGCCCATCTCGACGACGCAAACGCAGCCGGTATTTCGACCTTCACCCTGTCCCAAAGGGGACGCGACGATATCGTCCTCGACCTCGGTCCGATGGACAAACCGCTGGCGGCGATGAATTTGTGCATGGAGGATCTCGTCACCCATTGGGGTTTCGACCCCGAACAGCAGCGCACGGTCGTCTCGCCGCCCGAGATCGTGAACATGAAGCGGGTCGTGCGCACGATCCAGTCGGAATATCCCGCGGAGGCTCTGCGCAAGGGGGCGCAGGCTTACTTCGCGCTGCGGCTGACCGTCGACGAGAGCGGTAGAGTGGAAGCCTGCGAAATGCTCAACCAGACCGTGGCCGAGGATTTCGACATGCGGAAGCATCCCTGCTCCGTCATGCAGCGGACTGCGCAGATCGAACCGGCGCGCGATGCGGCGGGCCAGCCGGTGCGGAGCTATCTGGCCCACCGGATATTCTACCGTATCCGATAAGCCCGCGGGCAGGATCCTAGCCGAGAGTTTCGCTGAGGAAATGGATCGTCAGGCCCACCAGCCCGCCGACCATCGTCCCGTTGATGCGGATGAATTGCAGGTCGCGTCCGACGGCGCTTTCGACCCGGTCGGTGATCGTACGCGCATCCCAGCGGCGCACGGTTTCGGACACGAGGCGCACGATCTGGTCGCCATAGCGCGTCGCTATGCCCACCGCCGTGCGGCGGGCGAAGCGGTTGATCTGGCGTTGCAGCCGCAGATCGTCGCGTAGCGCACCACCCAGCTCGGCCAGCGTCTCGCTGACATAGCCCGAACCCAGCCCGCCCGATTCGCGGATCGAAACGATAAGATTGGCGCGGATTCGTTCCCACGTGCCCTGCCACCATTCGGCGATGGCCGGATTGCCGAGCATCTCGCGCTTCATCCGCTCGATACGGGCCTGCAATTCCGGATCTTCGCGCAGGCCGGTGGCGAATTCGGCAAGACCTTCCTCGATCTTGTCGCGCAAAGGGTGGTTCGGGTCGACCAGAACCTCGGCAAGCAGCTTGTACAGGCCGTCGATCACCGAATTCGCGAGGCGCTCGTCCAGCCCGGTGAAGCGCAGGATGCCGTTGGCCCGGCGGTGGACCATCTCGCGTACCAGCTGCTCATTGTCTTCGAGCACCAGCCCCGCCCAACGGATGATCTTGTCGATCAGTGGCTTGTGCTTGCCGTCCGCCATCATCGCCGTGAGCATCCTGCCGATCAGCGGCGCGATCTCAAGCTTGTCGAGCTGCGACTTGATGCCGCTGCGCACCTGCGTGCCGAGCCGTTCGGGGTCGAGGGACTCCAGCACTTCAACGGCCAGTTCCCCCGCGCCCAGGCGGATACGCGAATCGCGCGTCGCCTTTGGATCGGCGAGATAGCTGCCGACCGCCTTCGCGAGGTTCATCGACCCCATCCGGCGCCCGACAACAGCGGGCGTCAGGAAGTTTTCGCGCAGGAAGCCCGCCATCGTGTCGGCGATGCGGTCTTTATTCTCTGGAATGATCGCCGTGTGCGGGATCGGCAGGCCGAGCGGGCGTCGAAACAGCGCGGTCACCGCGAACCAGTCGGCCAGCCCGCCGACCATTGCGGCTTCCGCAAAGGCGTGGAGATAACCCCATGCCGGATGCAGTTCCAGATAGCGGCCCGACAGCAGGAACAGCCCCGCCATCAGGACGATCAGCCCGGTGGCGGTCCGCCGCATGACCCGCGCACGATCCGACGGCAGCGCCGGTGGCGCGGAGATGGGGCCGGCGTGGCGGGGATCGTTCACTCGGCGGGCTCTGCCCCCGGTTCGGCCGATCCAGTGCCGGCATGCCCGCGTTTATCGTCACCGGGGCGATAGGTAAGGATCCGCTCGCGCAGCCACGGCCCGGCGCGCTTTTCGAAGCCATCGGCGAGGCTGAAGCCGGCCGGCACGATTAGCAGCGTGAGCAGGGTCGACAGGGTCAGTCCGCCGATCACCATGGCACCCATCGGGGCGCGGAATGCGCCGTCGCCACTGCCCAACACGCCCGAAAGCGCGGTCGGCACCATGCCCGCGGTCATCGCGACCGTAGTCATGACGATCGGTTGCGCGCGCTTATGACCCGCGTCGAGGATAGCGTGTAACTTTCGCGTGCCCTTGTCCATTTCCTCGATTGCAAAGTCGATGAGCAGGATCGAGTTTTTGGAGACGATACCTAGCAGGAGCAGCATGCCGATATAAACCGGCATGGATTGTGGCTGGCCGACCAGCCACACCAGCAGGATGCCGCCGAGCGGGGCAAGCAGCAGCGAGGCCATGTTGACCAACGGACTCATCAGCCGCTTGTAAAGCAGCACCAGCACGGCGAAGACTAGGAGGAAACCAGAAATGATCGCAATCAGCAGACTGGTCATCAGTTCGGCTTGCCACTCGTCTTCCCCAACCACGTCGCGGATCACGCCCTGCGGCAAGTCCTGCAATATGGGTAGCTGATCGATTTCGGCCTGGGCTTCGCCCTTGACCACGCCTTGTGCCAGATCGGCGCCGACCAGCACACGGCGGTTCTGGTTGTAGCGCTGGATGGTCGTCGGCCCGGAGCCGAAGCTGATCTCGGCCACGCGCGACAGTGGCACCGAGCCGCCGCTCGCAGTCTGTACCGGCAGGTTGCGGATCGTATCAAGGTTTTCACGCGATTGCTCCGGCAATTTGACCCGGATCGGAATCTGGCGGTCCGAAAGCGAGAACTTCGCCGCGTTCTGCTCGATCTCGCCCATTGTCGCGATGCGGATGGTCTGGCTGAGCGCGATGGTCGAGACTCCGAGTTCCGCGGCCAAGTCCTCGCGCGGAGAGATGATCAGCTCCGGCCGATTGATATCCGCACTTACACGCGGGGCAACCAGCGTATCGATGGTCTTCATCTGCTCGACCAGCTGGGCAGCCGTATCGTTGAGGAGTTCGGGATCCGATCCGGCCAGCATCACGGTGATGTCCCGGCCCGAGCCGAAACCGCCCGATTGCGATGCGAAGCGGACCCGCGCATCGGCAATCTGCGAAAGTTCCGGTGCGAGGCTGCGTTCGAATTCGATCGAGGTCCGCTCGCGGTCGGGGCGCAGCGTGATGTAGATCGTCGCCTGGCCTTCGCGGACGCGCTCCAGTGCCAGTTCCACCTCCTGCTGCTCGTAGAGGAGGTCGGCGACCTGATCGACGACCCGTTCGGTGGTCTCGAGCGTCGTGCCCGGCACCATCTCGATCTCGATGCGGCTGTTCTCGTCGTCGATCACCGGCTGGAACTGGGTGGGCACAATGCCGAACAGCAGCACGGTCAGCAGTAGCGAGAAATAGCCGACGCCCAGCATCCACACCCGGTGGTCGAGGAAGCGGGCGTAGAGATACTGCCAGGCCTGCTTCATGTGGCTGCCGAACAGCCCGGTAATCAGGCCGAGGACCTTGAAGAACACAAGCGTCAGCAGGAACCCTGCCAGCAGTGCGATGGCCAGCTGGATGATGCCGACGATTTTCACGATCGTTTCGGGCAGGAAGCCGGGATCGGGATCGCCCCCGGTGATCATCGCGGGAATGCCGAGGCCTTGAAGAAGGCCGGACACGGTGAATGTGCCGAATGCCGAAACGGCGAGCGCTCCGATAACAGTGAAGAGCAGCGCCAGTACATAGAGCCAGCGATGGCGCGGGCCCTCCAGCCCCTCACGCAGCCGGTGCATCTTGCCCCGGTCGAGCGACCAGCGCAGGACGCCCATGTAGCGATCCATCATAGGGCCTTCACCATGCGCGGCTTGCCCGTGGGACTTGAGGAAATAGGCCGCCAGCATCGGCGTGATCATGCGCGCCACGGCGAGCGACATCAGCACGGCGACCACGACGGTGAAGCCGAAGTTCTTGAAAAACTGCCCCGAGATGCCGGGCATGGCACCGACCGGGAAGAACACCGCGACGATACAGAAACTGGTCGCGACGACCGGCAGGCCGATCTCGTCGGCCGCATCGATAGATGCCTGGTAGGCGCTCTTGCCCATGCGCATGTGGCGTACGATGTTCTCGATCTCCACGATCGCATCGTCGACCAACACCCCGGCCACCAGCGCCAGCGCCAGCAATGACAGCTGGTTCAAATTGAAGCCGAGCAGGTCCATGAACCAGAAGGTCGGGATCGCCGAGAGCGGGATCGCCACGGCGGAAATCGCCGTCGCGCGCCAATCCCGCAGGAAGAAGAACACCACTACCACGGCGAGGATTGCGCCCTCGATCATCGCGGCCATGGCGCTTTCGTACTGGTCCTTCGTGTACTTGACCGTGTTGAAGAGCGGAATGAACTTAACGCCCGGATTGCTGGCCTCGATCTCTTCGATTTTCTCGAGCGCGTTTTCGTAAACCGTCACGTCCGATGCGCCCTTGGCGCGGCTCATGGCGAAGTTCACGACCTCTTTGTCGCCCACCTTGCTGATCGAGGTCCGCTCGGAATAGCCGTCGCGCACGGTAGCTACGTCGGACAGCTTCACCGTTCGCCCGCCGCCCAGCTGGATGCGGCGTTCGCCCAGCTCGTAGGCGGAATTGTTATTGCCGAGCACACGGACCGACTGGCGCGTGCCGCCGACTTCGGCCATGCCGCCGGCGGCGTCGATGTTGTTCTGGCGAAGCACGCCGTTGATCTGGCTGGCGGTGACGCCGAGCGCCTGCATGCGCGGCAGATCGAGAATAACCTCGATCTCGCGGTCGACCCCGCCGAAGCGATTGACCTCGGCCATGCCCTCGATCGACAGGAGCTGCTTGGCGATTGTGTCGTCGATGAACCAGCTCAACCCCTCGATGGTCATGTCGTCGGCTTCGACGGCGTAGATCGCCAGGAAGCCGCCGGAAATTTCCTGCTTGCTGACGCGCGGCTCGAGAATGCCGTCGGGAAGCGAACCTCGGATCGTGTCGATCGCGTTCTTCACTTCCGCCGTGGCATCGTTGGGATCGACACCGATCTCGAATTCGATGAAGGTATTCGAATTGCCTTCGCTGGCAGTCGAGTTGATCGAGTTTACACCGTTGATCGAGCGCACAGCGGCCTCGACCCGCTGGGTGATCTGGTTCTCGATCTCGGTCGGCGCGGCGCCCGGCTGGGAGATATTCACGCTGACCGCCGGAAATTCGATGTCGGGGTTGTTCACGACATCCATGCGCATGAAGCTGATCAGGCCGGCCAGCAGCAGCGCCGTGAACGCGACCAGGGGTATGACGGGGTTGCGGATCGACCAGGCGGAGATGTTACGGAAATTCATATGCCAGTCCCGCTCACGCGCCGTCGGCGATGGGGCGGACCGTCTCGCCCGGATTGAGGAAACCGGCGGCCCGCAGCACCACCCGCTCGTTGCCTGCAAGGCCGCCCGCGATGACGATGCCTTCGGATGTCACCTGGCCGAGCTCGATATTGCGCCGCTGCACCGTGTTTTCGGCATCCACGATGAAGACATAGCTGCCCTCGTCGTCAGACTGGATCGCGCTCTCGGGGAGGATCGGCGCGCTGACCGTGCCGCTCTTGATCACGACCGTCGCGAAGCCGCCGGGGCGCAATCCCTCGGCATAGGGCAGCGCGATCCGCGCCGTGCCCTGGCGATCCTGCGAGCTGATCAGCGGCGCGACCTGCCAGACGCTCCCGGTATAGCTGTTGCCGGACCCCACCGGCGTGACGGTGGCTGTGGTGCCCACGTTGATCTGCGCGAGATCGGTTTCGCTGAGGCGTGCGAGCACTTCCATCTCACCGCCGCGGGCGATGCGGAACAGCGGAGGGGAGCCGGCGCTGACCGTCTGACCGATTTCCACATTGCGTTCGAGCACGAGGCCGGAGGCCGGCGCGACGACGTTGAGGCGGGCGTTCCGGGCCTGCAATTCGCGGACCTGCGCCTGCGCCACGCGCACTCGCGCTACGGCCGCATCGCGCGTTGCCGTGAGGCGATCGACGTCTGCCTCGGAAACGAAACCGCGCTCGACGAGCTGCAGCGAGCGGTCGAGATTGGCTTGCGCGATATTGGCGTCCGACTGCGCGACCTGGACTTGGGCAGCGGCGCTCTGCACCTGCTGCGACTGGACCGAGCGATCGATCGAGACGAGCACCTGGCCCTGGCGGACCCAGTCGCCGGCATCGACGCTGATTGCCGTCACGCGGCCGCCTTCGCCAACCACACCTACCGGCAGATCGCGGCGCGCAGCCAGCGTACCGGTCGCGGAAATCTCGCCATCGACGGTGCTCTGGCCCGGCGCGATTACGGTGACGCTCGGCAGTTGGGCCTCGCCGCCGGTGTTTTCTTCCGCGCCCGCCCCCGAGACGACGAAATAGGCCACGATCGCAAGCAGCAGGGCAAGGATCGCAGCGCCGATGTACCAGCGGCGGCGACGCGTCGCTTCGGCGGTTTCGTCGGATTCGAGCGACGCGCTGCCTGTCATCGGCTCTACCCGCTCCGCCTCGAAACCAGATTCGTAATTCATGGCCATATCGCCCCGGTATGCGTCTTTTCGGATCGCAGTGTATTATCCTGCTAGGTCACTTAGCGCAAGATACTAGCTCGACAGCCGCTAGACCACGCGCTCGGCGCAGGCAAAGAACTATCGACCGATGTGGACCATGAGCGGACGAAGGGCAACGAAAACGGGTGCCTCGACGACGAAAGCCGGAGATCTTTCGATCCCCGGCTTTCGGAATGTTCTGATATAATCTCGCTCGGCTTAGCGAACGCGTCCACGCTGGACGAGATTCGCGATCCCGAGCAGCACGATTGCGCCGATGATCGCAATGATAAAGCCGGTCAGGTTGAAGGTCTGGATAGTGCCTTCGATGCCGAAAACGGCGCCTGCGAGAAAGTTACCGATCAGCGCACCGATGATGCCGACGACGATATTCCAGAAAATGCCCATGGAGGCATCGCGGTTCATGACGAGGCTAGCCAGCCAGCCCGCTACACCGCCGACGATAATTGCAATAATCCAACCCATTGTATTTCCTCCTGTTTTATCCTGCCCGCCCGATATTCACTTTCGGGCTTCGACAGGAAAACGGTTTCCTGCATCGTGCAGGACTATCCAGAGGAGCGGATAGTGACGGGTTTTGTTCCCGGGAGGGTCCCCCGGCCCGAAAAGCTCAATATTTGAGCTGACGCTCGTACAGATCGCGATAGTGCTGGATCCGCGTGACTCGCAGGCCCTGCATGCCGGAGCGATCAACGGCGCGCTGCCAGGAGGCAAACTCCTCGAGGCTCAGGCTATAGCGCTCCAGAACCTCGTCGATGCTTAGCAACCCACCATTGACGGCGGCCACGACCTCGGCCTTGCGGCGCACGACCCAACGCTTGGTCTGGGGCGACGGCAGATCGTCGAGCGTCAGCGGCTCTCCGAGAGGGCCGATGACCTGCGCTGGCCGGATATCCTGGTTTTCAATCATTCCGTCTCTCTGTCGCCGTGGGTTGCATCACCTGCGGTGTCGCCAAGGCATAGCGGGTCTGGTTTGCCATCCGTTGAAATATCATGGTTAACAGCGCCTTCATTCTTTTCGCTGCCTTCACGGCGGACTTCCGCAAAGGCCCCGAAGCCCCCTTCGATCTGCGCGATCTCCTCCCGGAGTTCGCGAGTCGCTGCCAATCGCGCGACCAGATCGGTCCAGCGAAACCGGCGGAGATCCGCGGCTTCGCGCCTTTCGGCCAGATCGGCCCTCTGAAATTGTCCCTCGATCATTCGTTCGGGGATAATGGCACATGGTGAACGAACCGTAAAACTTCGCTTGCGGGCTCGTGCGCTGCCCTCTGGTGGCAAGCCCCCCAGCCGTGTATGGGCCGCGCCATGCCCGAAAATATCGCTCTTTCTCCGGTTCAGGCAGCCGGCCTCTTCGACTTGCCGCGTGCCGCGCCGGATTGCCGCATCGTCGTCGCCATGTCGGGCGGGGTCGACAGCTCGGTCGTGGCCGCGCTGGCCGCACGCAGCGGTGCGGAAGTGATCGGCGTGACGCTGCAGCTTTACGATTACGGTGCAGCCACGGGGCGCAAGGGCGCGTGCTGCGCGGGCGACGACATTGCCGACGCCCGCGCTGTCGCGGACCGGCTGGGCATCGCCCATTACGTGCACGACCATGAAAGCGCGTTTCGCGAAGACGTGGTCGAGGCTTTCGCCGATTCCTATCTCGCCGGGCAGACGCCGGTTCCCTGCATTCGCTGCAATATGGGGCCCAAGTTCACCGATCTGTTCGCCATGGCGCGCGAATTGGGCGCCGATTGCCTTGCCACCGGCCATTACGTGCGCCGCGTGATGGGCCCGGCCGGACCGGAACTGCACCGGGCCCACGATCCTGCGCGCGACCAGTCCTACTTCCTTTACGCGACCACGGAAGACCAGCTCGCTTACCTTCGTTTCCCGCTCGGTGGCCTGCCCAAGGCCGAAGTCCGCCACCTGGCCGAGGAAGCGGGGCTGCGCAACGCCGCCAAGCCCGATAGCCAGGACATCTGCTTCGTGCCCGACGGCGACTATGCGAAGATCGTCAAGACAATGCGTCCGGAAGGCGTGCGACCGGGCAAGATCGTCCACGCAACGACCGGCGAAGAACTGGGCGAGCATCGCGGCGTGATCCACTACACGGTCGGCCAGCGTCGCGGGCTGGAGATCGGCGGCCAGCCCGAACCGCTCTATGTGGTCAAGATCGACGCCGAGAGTGCCGAGGTCCGCGTCGGCCCGAAGCGGCTTCTGGCAGTGACCGAGGCCCGCATCGGCGAAACCAACCGCATCGGCCCTCTGCCCGACAAGCCGCTGACGGCCAAGGTTCGCAGTCTCGCCAAGCCGGTCCCTGTCGTGCTCGACGGGCCACTTGGCGAGGGTCGCAGCGCAAACCTGCGGTTCGCACAGCCCGAATACGGCGTCGCGCCGGGGCAGGCTGCGGTGATCTATGCAGACGACCGGGTCGTCGGCGGTGGCTGGATTGAGGCGACGGTGCCCGTCGGAGCCTAAACCCGTGCGTTTCCGAGCTCGCGCACTTGCCTTGAGACTCCGGATATTCGATGCGATTGCCAACATATAAATCGAGGTCGGCATGAGTGCAAAGCGCGCATTGATTACAGGCGTTACCGGACAGGACGGTTCGTTTCTCGCGCGCCTGCTGCTGGAGAAGGGATACGGGGTTCACGGGGTCAAGCGCCGGTCTTCCTCTTTCAAAACCGGCCGGATCGAGGACATTTACGAAGACCCGCATCGCGAAAATCCGCAGATGCACTTGCATTTCGGCGATGTGACCGATGCCGCCAACATCATCCGCGTGGTGCAGGAGGTGGAGCCGCACGAAATCTACAATCTCGCCGCACAAGCCATGTGCAGGTGAGTTTCGAAACGCCCGAATACACCGCCAATGTGGATGGCCTCGGCACATTGCGCCTGCTCGAGGCGATCCGGATTCTCGGCCTCGAAAAAAGCACCCGCTTCTTCTAGGCTTCTACAAGCGAGATGTACGGGCTGGTCCAGGAAACGCCGCAGACCGAAACTACGCCGTTCTGTCCGCGCAGCCCCTATGCCGCGGCGAAGGCCTATGCGCACTGGATCACGGTGAATTACCGCGAGGCATACGGGCTGCACGCAAGCTGCGGTATCATGTTCAACCATGAAAGCCGGTGCGCGGCGAGACGTTCGTCACGCGCAAGATCACGCGCGCAGTGGCCGCGATCTCCCTCGGGCTGCAGGACCGGCTCTACCTGGGCAATCTCGACGCCCGGCGCGACTGGGGCCATGCCCGCGAATTTGCCGAAGGCATGTGGCGCATTCTCCAGCAGGACCAGCCGTCCGATGATGTGCTGGCGACCGGCACCACTACCAGCGTACGCGACTTCGCCCGCTGGGCTTTCTAGGAAATCGGTTTGTCGCTGGAGTTCCTTGGCGAGGGCGCCGAGGAGAAAGCCTTTTGCGCCGACAGCGGCCGCTGCCTGATCGAGATCGACCTGCGCTATTTCCGCCCGACCGAGGTCGACCGCCTGCTCGGCGATGCGAGCAAGGCGAAGGCCGAACTGGGCTGGGAAGCGAAAACGCCGCTGCGCGAACTGGTCCGCGAAATGGTGCATGCGGACATCGCCGGAATCCGGGGCTGCTGAGCGTGCAGGGCTTTACGCTCGACGGCAGGCGCGTCTGGGTGGCGGGCCATGGCGGCATGGTCGGGCAGGCGCTACTCCGCCGGCTGGAGCGCGAACCAAGCACCGTCCTCACGGCACCGCGAAGTGTCGACCTGCGTAACCGAAGGGGAGTCGAGGACTGGTTCAGCGCGAACCGGCCCGATGCCGTGATCCTGGCAGCTGCACGGGTCGGCGGCATCATTGCCAATTCCGAGCGCCCTGCGGAATTCCTTTACGACAATATCGCGATTGCAACGAATGTGATTCACGCGGCGCATCTGCACGATGTGGCCAAATTGATTTTTCTCGGATCGTCCTGCATCTATCCGAAGCACGCCGAGCAACCGATCCGCGAAGACGCCCTTCTGACAGGCCCGCTCGGGCCGACGAACGAAGCCTATGCGATCGCTAAGATTGCCGGGCTGAAGCTCGCCGCCGCCTATCGCGTGCAATATGGTCGGGATTTCATCTCCGCCATGCCGACCAACCTCTACGGGCCAGGTGACAATTGGGACCCGGCGTCGAGCCACGTCGTCCCTGCGCTAATCCGCAAGGCGCAAGAGGCGAAGTTGGCGGGTGATGACAGCTTCACCATCTGGGGGAGCGGCACGCCGCGCCGAGAATTCCTGCATGTCGACGATCTTGCCGATGCCTGTGTGATGCTGCTGCAGCGCTACTCGGACGATGCGCCGATCAATGTCGGGTCGGGCGACGACATCGCCATTGCCGATCTAGCGCGGACGGTCGCCAATGTCGTCGGCTTCAAAGGTGATATAGAGGCCGACACATCGAAGCCGGACGGCACGCCGCGCAAGCTGATGGACAATTCCCGCCTGGCCGCGATGGGCTGGAAGCCGCACATCGACCTGAGGGACGGCCTGCGGGATGCCTACGCAGCGTTCTTATTGGAGGTTGGCGCCTAGCCTTCCCACTCGTCCAGCACGCAGGCGTAGCCTTCGCGCCAGGTGGCGGTCTCCGAAGCGACCAGCGGGATCGAGGCGGTGACGCTTTTCGCCTGCGGATGCTCGCTCAGGCTGACCAGCTCCATCCCCGCAAGCTTGTCCTTGGCGCAATCGTCGAGGCTGCGCCCCGCCACGAAACGGCAGGAGCAGGCGACATGCGCGGCATAGGCCGTGCCGGTCGCACCGGTCCGGCGCAGGCCGTCGCCCCAGACCGCCCAGGCGATCGCGCCCAGCCCGGCCATGATGATCGCGAGCCACATCCACAGGCGCAGTTTTCCAGAGCGGTCTTTGGCCGTTGCCAAGTCGGATTCCTTCGTGCGAGTGACGCGTCATGCCCTTGCGGACCACCCCCCTTATCGCGCTTGCCCTCGCCGCCACAAGCCTTGCCGCGTGCGGCGGGTCCGGCCCGGCGGAAGAGCCGCCGCTGAGCGAGGAAGCGCTGGCGGCGGTGAAGGCCGATCCTGGTGCGCCGACCAAGGCGCTGGCACGCGAATCGGACCAGCTGTTCACGCTCGACGGGCTGGGCGAAACGCGGGCGCTGGTGGTCCTGCATGGCGGCGAGATCGCCGTCGAACGCTATGGCGAAGGTTACGGGCCGCAGACACGCTTCATCAGTTGGTCGATGGCCAAGACAGTGACTGCGGTGATGATCGGCATGCTGGTGGCGGACGGGCAGCTACGGCTCGATGCTCCTGCCCCCGTGCCACGCTGGCAGCGCGCCGGCGATCCGCGAGCCGATATTACCTTGCGCCAATTGCTCCAGATGCGCTCCGGCCTGGAGCACACCGAGGCGGGCGATCCGCCCTACGAGAGCAGCGAGGTGCGCATGCTGTTCCTCGACGGGCGCGACGACATGGCCGACTACGCCACTGCCCAGCCGCTCGAAGCGGAGCCGGGTTCGCGCTTCGAATATTCCTCGAACACCACGGTAATCCTGGCCGATATCGCCGCCCGTGCACTGACAGAGGGCACCAATCCCGACGCGCGCCGCAAGGCGGTCGCCGACTATCTGCAAGCCCGCCTGTTCGGGCCGCTGGGAATGACCAGCGCCGTGCCGGAATTCGATCGCGCGGGCACGCTGATCGGCGGCAGCCTGATCCACGCCAACGCCCGCGACTGGGCGAAGTTCGGCGAGATGCTGCGCAACAAGGGATCGGTGAAAGGCGAGCAGCTGGTGCCGCGCCAGTGGGTCGAAGAGATGCTCGAACCCAGCCCCGCCAGCCCCCATTACGGCTTGCAGACCTGGCTCAACCGTCCGTTGCCGGATGGCGAAGAGCATCCATTGTTCCCCGACCGCGCGCCGCACAGCGCCTTTTCCGCGATCGGGCACATGGGGCAATATATCTTCGTCTCGCCAAGCCAGAAGCTGACCGTGGTGCGCCTCGGCCATTCGGACGCGCCGGAGCGCAAGGCCATGCTCCAGCAGCTGGCGGACATCATCGAGCTTTATCCGGCAGGTTAGGGCAGCAGGAAGCGCCCTTCTACTACTGTGATGCAGGGGCCTGACAGGATGGCCCGGTCGCCTTCGCGGCGGCATGTAGCACGTCCCCCGCGCTGCGATGCCTGAAACGCGGTGAAGCTTTCGCACCCGAGCCGGTTGGTCCAGAAATGCGTGAGCGCCGCGTGAGCCGAGCCGGTGAAGCTATCCTCGTCGACACCGCCGCCCGGCACGAACACCCGGCTGACTACATCGGTCTTGCCGCCCTGCGCCGTGCAGATGAACTGGTCGTTCCCCAATGCCCGCAACCCGCGCATGTCGGGGTCGAGCCCGCGCACCGTCTCCTCGCTGTCGAACAGATAGATCCCGTATCCTTCGGGATTGAGCCAAATCTCG
This sequence comes from uncultured Erythrobacter sp., assembly GCA_947499095.1. Lineage (GTDB taxonomy): Bacteria > Pseudomonadota > Alphaproteobacteria > Sphingomonadales > Sphingomonadaceae > Qipengyuania. The sequence goes on along the minus strand of CANMMR010000001.1, from coordinate 418,308 downwards.
CGCGGCTCCGCGCCCAGCAATACCGCCGCCTCGTCCCACGATCCGGGTTCGGTGGGAATGAGTGGCAGGCCCAGTTCGTATGCCGAGTCCGCTCGCCTGACCTCCAGTTTGCCCGCGTGCCGCGTCCGGAAAGTCACGCGCTCGCCCCCGTCGCGAGTCAGTAGGACGTGGCCGCTGGCCAGCGTGGCATGGCCGCAGAGCCGCACTTCCTCGGTCGGGGTGAACCAGCGCAATTCGTAGTCGGCCTCGCCGCTAGCATCGGGCACCACGAAAGCGGTCTCGGCGAAATTGTTCTCTTCGGCGATGGCTTGGAGGACATCGTCGTCGAGCCACGCATCGAGCGGCATAACCGCGGCCTGGTTGCCGGCGAACGGGCGATCGGCGAAGGCGTCGACATGCCAATAGGGCAGTGCGGTGGTCATGCATCTTTCTCCAGCTTGGCGAATTCATTGTCCTCGACGAGCGGATTGTCCGGCTCGTCGACATGACCCTCCGGGTCGATATGGATCAGCAGCTCGAGCCCCGGGAAGCGCTGGCACAGATCGGCCTCCACCCGCTCGATGATGTCGTGCGCTTCTTCCACCGTCATGATCGGCGGCAGGTCGACATGGAACTGCGCGAAATCGCGATGGCCGCTGGTACGGGTGCGCAGATCGTGCAGGTTCGTGAGCTCGGGATGCCGGGCCGCCGCTTCGACGAAGGCCAGCCGCTTATCCTCGGGCCATTCGCGATCCATCAAATCGTCCACCGCATCGCTCGCCCCGCGCCATGCGCCCCACGCCAGCCACGCGGCGATAGCGAGGCCGAAGAGCGGATCGGCAATACCGAGTCCGGCAAACTGGTCCATCACGAGCGCGGCGATGACCGCGAGATTGAGCAGCAGGTCCGACTTGTAGTGCAGGTGATCGGTCTGGATGGCGAGGCTGCGCGTCCGGTTCATCACATAGCGCTGCCACGCCAGCAGCGCGAAAGTCAGTACGATGGCAATCAGGGACACGGCAATGCCCTCTTCCGCCGCGGCCGTTTCGACCTGGCCGGACAATTGCATCACCGCCCGCGTCGCGATCCCGAAGGCCGACAGCGCGATCAGCATGACCTGGAAGATCGCTGCCAGCGCTTCCGCCTTGCCATGGCCGAACCGGTGATCCTCGTCCGCCGGCATGTAGGCGATCCAAACGCCGGTCAGCGTGGCGATACTCGCGACCAGATCGAGCGCGGAATCGGCAAGGCTGCCGAGCATGGCAGTCGATCCGGTTCTCCAGCTTGCCCAGCTTTTCAGCGCAACGAGAATCACCGCGACAGTGATCGAGGCGAATGCTGCGCTGTGGGCAAGTCGGGCGCGATCGTCGGTCATGGCCTCTGCCTCACGGATAGAGCAGCGTGTCGTCCCACGCTTCCGTCGCGCTGTTGCGCGTAAAGAGCCGCCTGTCGTGCAGGCGATATTCGCGGTCCTGCCAGAATTCGATCCGGCGCGGACTCAGCCGGAAGCCGGTCCAATGCGGCGGGCGCGGGATGTCGCCCTCGGGATAGCGTTCCTCCAGCGCGGCCACCCGGTCGAGATAGACCTGCCGGTCCGGCAAGGGGCGCGACTGGTCGCTGGCGGCAGAGCCGATCTGCGAGGCGCGGGGGCGGGAATGAAAATAATTGTCGGCCTGCGCGGGATCGACTTCCTCCAGCGGGCCTTCGATGCGGATCTGGCGGCGCAGGCTCTTCCAGTGAAACAGCAGCGCGGCGCGCATGTTTGCGCGGATCTGCTCGCCCTTGCGGCTTTCGGCATTGGTGTAGAAGACGAACCCGCCGCCCTCGCCCTGATCGACGCCGCGCGCTTTCAGCAGCACCATCCGGACCGACGGCATCCCGTCGGCAGTGGCCGTCGCCAGCGCCATGGCGTTGGGATCGTTCGGCTCGCTAGCCTTGGCCTCGCCGAACCACACCTCGAACAGCGAAAAAGGGTCCGCCTTGGGAATTGCGCTTTCGTCGGTCTGCATCGGGCGGGTCCTAGGCAAAGGGAGTGGATTCAGGAGCAAAACGCATGCGCGCCCGTTTGGGCCAAGACAGGCTCGCATTATGGAGACAATCGGTGCGCATCGGCCACCCCCTAATCGCATCCGTCCGCGTGGGAAACCACTCGCGCTTGCACGGATCGGCTGTTGCACCTAGCTAACACGCCTGATGGCTACCAATTCCCGCGATCCCTATTCCACTCTCGGCGTCGCCCGCGGCGCGTCGGAGAAGGACATCAAGAGCGCCTATCGCAAGCTGGCGAAGGAGCTTCACCCCGACCGCAACAAGGACAATCCGAAGGCTTCTGAGCGGTTCAGCCAGGTCACACAGGCTTACGACCTGCTGTCCGACAAGGACAAACGCGCCCGGTTCGACCGCGGCGAGATCGATGCCGATGGCAATCCGGCAAATCCCTTCGCGGGCATGGGCGGGGGGGGCGGCTTCGGCGGGGCCGGTGGCGGGCAGCGCGGCTATCGCGCCGAAGATTTCCAAGGGTTCGGACAGGAAACCGATCTCGGCGATATATTCGAAGGCCTGTTCGGCGGCGGCAGGGCGCGATCGTCCGGCATGGGCGGCGGACCTTTCGGCGGCGGGCGCCGTGGGCCGCCCCCCAAGGGCTCTGACATCGGCTATCGCCTGCGCGTCCCCTTCGTCGAAGCGGCAACGCTGAAGGACCAACGCATTACGCTGGCCGACGGCAAGACTATCGATCTCAAGCTGCCCAAGGGGGTCGAAAGCGGCACCCAGATGCGCCTCAAGGGCAAGGGCGAGCAGGGGCCGGGCGGTGCGGGAGACGGGCTCGTCACGATCGAGATCGACCGGCATAAGCTCTACAAGCGTGATGGCGACGATGTGCGCTTCGACCTGCCGATCACGCTCGACGAAGCGGTGAATGGCGGCAAGGTGCGCGTGCCCACGGTCGATGGCCCGGTGATGATGACCATCAAACCCGGCACGGACAGCGGCACGGTGCTGCGCTTGAAGGGCAAGGGCTTCACGAAGAAGAACGGCACCCGCGGCGATCAGCTCGTCACGCTGGAAATCCAGCTGCCCGGCGATCTCGCTGAGCTTGCCAAGCGGCTCGAAGGCTGGAAGGACGAGAGCGACCCACGCAGCAAACTCGGGGTGTAGCCGTTTGAGTGCAAACGATCTTCCAAGCGAGGAAGAGCGCGAAGTCCAGTCGCTGTCCCCCGAGGCACGCCGCCAGCACGCGGCGACCTTGCGGGGCCGCGTAGTCGAGCGGGTCGGCCCCGGAACGAGGGCCTGGGAAGTCGCCAAGCGCACGGCCGTCGGCACCTTCAACGACGGTTTCATTCATGCGGGCAACCTCGCCTATTTGGCGATGTTCTCCATCTTCCCGTTTTTCATTCTCGGCGCCGCGCTCTTCTCGCTCATAGGAGAGGAAAGCGACCGTGCCGCCTCGATCAACGCCATCCTCATGACCCTGCCACCCAGTGTCGGTGACGTGATCGAGCCGGTCGCGCGCGACGTCATCAATTCGCGCAGCGGCTGGCTGCTCTGGGCCGGTGCCGCCGTAGCGCTCTGGACGGTGGGCAGCCTGATCGAGACCATCCGCGACATCCTGCGCCGGGCGTATGGCACGAAGCTGACCCACGCCTTCTGGAAATACCGGCTGTTCTCGTCGGGTGTGATCCTGGGCGCAGTGCTGCTGCTGATGCTGTCCCTCATCGCGCAGATCGCGATCGGGGCGGCACAGCAAGTGATCGAGGCGTATTTCCCCGACCTCGTCGACAGGATTAGCGATCTGCGCCTTTCGCGCATCATTCCGGCACTGGGCCTGTTCGGTTCGCTCTATCTCATTTTTTACACGCTGACCCCGTCGCGATACCGCGCGCGCCGTTATCCGAAATGGCCCGGCGTGCTGTTTACGACCGTCTGGTGGATCCTGGTAACGACGCTGCTGCCCTTGGTGCTGCGCAGTTTCTTTACCTACAATCTCACCTACGGCAGCCTGGCCGGGATCATGATCGCGCTGTTCTTTTTCTGGCTTGTCGGCCTCGGCGTGGTTATCGGCGCGGAACTGAACGCGGCGCTCGCGGAGACGCCGGAAGAGGAAATGAACACGATCGGCCAGGCTGACGACCGGAGGCGGGCGGAGCTGGCGAAGGAAGCGGAAGAAGAGGGCACGGCATGAGCGGATTGATGCAGGGCAAGCGCGGGCTGATCATGGGCCTCGCCAACGACAAGTCGCTGGCCTGGGGCATTGCCAAGAAGCTCGCCGAGCACGGCGCGGAACTTGCGTTTTCCTACCAGGGCGAGGCGCTGAAAAAGCGCGTCGCCCCGCTTGCCGAGCAGCTCGGCAGCGACTTCATGTTCGAATGCGACGTATCGGACATGGAGGCGCTCGACCGGGCCTTCGACACGCTGAAATCGCGGTGGGACACGATCGATTTCGTCGTCCACGCTATCGGCTTCTCCGACAAGAGCGAGCTGCGCGGAAAATACGTCGATACCAGCCTCGACAATTTCCTGATGACGATGAACATCTCGGCCTATTCGCTGGTTGCCGTTACCAAGCGGGCCGCTGAGATGATGCCGGACGGTGGCTCGATCGTGACGCTGACCTACTACGGCGCGGAAAAGGTCATTCCGCATTATAATGTGATGGGGGTCGCAAAGGCGGCGCTCGAGACCAGCGTGCAATATCTTGCCAACGACCTCGGGCCGCAGAACATTCGCGTGAATGCGATCAGTGCTGGGCCCGTAAAGACGCTTGCGGCGAGCGGGATCGGCGATTTCCGTTATATCCTGAAGTGGAACGAGCTCAACTCGCCGCTCCGTCGCAATATCACGATCGAGGATGTCGGGGGGTCGGGCCTCTATTTCCTGTCCGACCTGTCATCGGGCGTGACCGGCGAGACTCACCATGTCGATGCCGGCTATCACGTCGTGGGCATGAAGCAGGAAGACGCGCCGGACATCGCCCTCGACAAGGGCTGAGCCCCAAAAACGCGCGCTCAGCCTTCGGGCGGGCGCGCCAGGTATTCGACTTCGCGGTCGCCGTCCGTATCGATCACGGGATCGGGCTTTTCGGTAGCCTCGCCCGGTGCGGCACCGGCGCGTTCGCGTTCGAGCCGTTCCATGTACTCGCGCTCGATCATCTCGACCCGCTCCTGCTCGGCAGCGGCTTCAGCATCGATGCCATCGAGCCGTTCGGCCCGCGCTTCGGCGACGAGCTGGCCGAAGCGGACTTCGGAGGAATTTTCCCTATCCGCATAAGCCTCGCGGATAAGCTCCTGCGTGCAACCGGTGAAGCCGCCCGCGCCGGTCGGCGAGCAGGACATGATGCCCGATGCGCCGACATATTCGAGCTGTTCGACCCGCTCGGCCCACGCCTGGTTGGCCGGATCGTCCGAGAAACGGAGACGCTCGGGGATCCGATAACGCTCGTTTTCGTCCTTGCGGGCGCACACGACGATGACCTCGCCTGTGCTTTCCGGGCATTGGTCGTCGCCATAGACGATGACCATATTGTAGCTGTCGTCGCCGGTCTCGACCGGGGTCTGCGCCGCGACGGGCGCGGCCACGATGGCAGCGGCAAGCGCGGCTGCTGAAGCGATCGGGGTAAGCAGTCTGGTCATCATGGCCTCTCGGAACGTGTGTGGCGCACATAGGGCGCGCGCGCCGGTGAACTGTCTATGAAGCGCGCGAAACGCCTGCGATGTTCCCTCAGATGCGTTGCGAAATGCCGATCGCGGCCCGACAGCCTGCGCGGATAACCGCAGAGAGCACCGGATAGGCCGGTGCGCGTTCGGCCCCTGCGGCCAGCGCGGCATCGCGGTGCTCGCGTTCGTCCTCGCGAAACTCATCGATCATGGCGGCAAGCTCGGGATCCTCACCCGACTCCATCAGCCGATCGAGCTGGCGTGAATAATGATCGTCGATCTCGGTCTCGACAGCGGCGGTGCAGGCCATAGCGGCTTCGGGCCCGATCAGCGCGGTCACCGCGCCTAGCGCGAAACCGGCGCGATCCCAGAACGGCTGCAAGATGGTGGGTCGCACGCCGCGGCGCGCCATCAGCGCATCGAATTTCTCGCGATGACCGGCTTCCTGCTCGGCCATCCCGGCGATCTCTGCGGAATGGGGGCCACGGTCGCCCATCACCGCGAGCTGGCCTGCATAGATGCGCGTCGCGCCGAATTCTCCGGCCTGGTCGACACGGATCATACGAGCGATGTGGTCGGGGACCTTTGTCGAGGCTGGAGTCATACGCGGCGATCCTTTGCCAGCAGGGCGAGTATGGCGACGCCGGCTGCAGCGGAGATGAGGAAGTTATAACCCGCAAGGCTTATGCCGAACAGCGTCCAGGCCGGTTCATCACAGCGAGTCAGCGGAGCGTTCATGATATTGTCGAGCGCGCTTCCGCCCCCGCTCGTGACCGTGGCCGCGCAGGATGTAATCCCTTCCCACCAGCCGTATTCGACCCCGGCATGGAACAGGCCGATCCCGCCCGATACCAGAATGGCGATGGCCGCGAGGCCGGTCCAGAACCGCTGCGGCGGAGCGACGAACGCCAGCAGAGCGAAGCCGACCGCCGCAAAATGCGGCCAGCGCTGCCACCAGCACATTTCGCACGGGTACAGGCCGAAGCCGTATTGCGAAACATAAGCGCCGCCCAGCAGGAGGGCCGGTGTCGCAATGGCCAGCACGCGGGCCAGCCGCGATGAAGGAGACAGGCTCATGCCCAGTCGTTTAGCCTAGTTGGCGCGGCGGGCAACCGTGTTCGGCGAGGTGCGGCGCAGCGTTTCCAGTGCATAATGCAGCTGGAAATCCTCGATCCCCTGCTGTTCGAGCTCTTCGGCTGTCAGCTGGAACCGCGGATCGTCACGCTGGTCGCGCTCCATCGCCTCGTCGGCAAGGCCTGCTTCGTTGACCAGATGGCCGCGCAGATCCGATTCGCGCACGGTGAAGCGCGACTTCTTCGCCAGGTCCGGGTCCGATAGCTGCGGCACAATGATGTCGGGCTTGATCCCGCCTTCCTGCACGGAGTGACCCGAGGGCGTGTAATAGCGCGCCGTCGTCAACTTGAGCGCGGCATCGCGGCCGAGCGGCAGCAGCGATTGCACACTGCCCTTACCGAAGCTGCGCTGGCCCATGACGATCGCGCGGCGATGGTCCTTGAGCGCGCCGGCCACGATTTCGGACGCCGAAGCCGAACCTTCGTCGATCAACACGATGATCGGCACATCCTGTGCGATATCGCCGCGGAACACGGTTTCGGCGTCGTAATAGATATTCTCGCCCCGCGCACGGCCGCGCTGAGACACGATGCGCCCTTCGGTCAGGAAGAGATCGGACAAAGCCACCGCCTCGTCGAGGCTGCCGCCGGGATTGGAGCGCAAGTCGAGGACCAGCCCGTTGAGGCGGCCCGAAGCCTGGCTCTGCAGATCTTCCCACGCCGCAAAGACATCGCTGCCCACGTCGCGCGAGAACTCGTTGATCATGATATGGCCGATATTGCCGCTTTCGAGCTCCCATGTGACGGGCTCGAGCTCTATCACGCCGCGCGTGACGGTCACATCGAACGGCTCGTCGCGTCCGGGACGGAACACGGTAAGCCCGATCGACGTCCCTTCGCGGCCGCGCATCTGCGCGACTGCTTCATCGAGGCTGCCACCGACGATCAGCTTGCCATCGAGATGCGTGATGAAATCGCCTGCCTTCAGGCCGGCCTTGTCGGCAGGGCTGCCGCGGAAGGGCGAGATGATCTTGACCGCTCCATCTTCCATCACGACCGACAGGCCGAGACCGGAATAATTGCCGTCGATCATGGTCTCGAGTCGCTGGAGATCGCTGCCGTCCAGATAGCCCGAATGCGGATCGAGCGAGGTCAGCATCCCGTCGATCATGCCGCGCATCAGCTTGTCGTCATCGACCTGGTCGACGTAACTCGCCTTGATGCGCTGGTAGACCGCCATCACCTTGGCGAACTCCGGACCCGCCCGGCCTTCGACCTGCGCCATGCTCGCCGTGGTCGCGGGGATCAGCGCGACGGCAGTCACGAGGGCGGCAGAACGTAACAGGGCGGCGATTGTCATCGGCGGAGTTTCTCCAATTGTCGGTGGCGGCTTATCGCAGCCCCGCTTAATACCACATGAGCGGGCGATTGCAGAATTGTGAAGCCGAAATCGACGGTAGCCTATTGCAGATAGTCGAGCGGGTTCACCGGTTCGCCGTCGCGGCGCAGCTCCAGCGAAACGCCCTGCGACCCCGACGCGGCAAGGCCGAGAGCAGTCCCGGCCGCAACTTCCTGGCCGACGCCCACATCCAGCGAACCGAGGCCGGTCACCAGGCTGGTCCAGCCATTGGCGTGCTCGACGATCGCGATCCGCCCATAGCCGCGATAGGGACCGGCGAATACAATTCGCCCCGCTGCAGGAGCCACGACCTGCGCCTTGGGCCGGGTGACGAGGACGATGCCCGATTCGCGCGGACCACCGTCGCCGCCCTCGCCGAACCCGCGTGCCACACGCCCTGCGACAGGCAGGATGTAGCGTGCGGGCGGCGCGGTGGCGCTTGCTCGCGGTGAAGGTGTGGCGGACAAGCTGGCCTGCGAAGGATTTGGGGGGCGGATGGTCGGACCGGGCAAGGCCGCCAGTTCGCTGCGCAGCGACCCAGCCTCTTCGAGCTGTCCGACGAGAGTATCCAAATCGCGGGCCTGCTCGGCGAGGACGAGCGCGCGCTGCGCCTCGCGATCGGCGCCGCCGGAAGCCTGTTGTGCTACCAGACGCTCACGCTGGGCAGCTGCGACAAGCTCGGTGCGGCGTGCGGCAAGTTCCGCCTCGCTTTCCCGTTGGTCGACCAGCGCAGCGCGCGCTTCGGCTTCGAGAGCCCGGGCGCGATCCAGTTCCGACCGCAGCGCCGCAGTCCGCTTGCGCACTTGCGGGATCGTGCTGTCAAGGACCGCGCGCGTGTGTACCAGGTCACGCAGCGAACCCGGTTGCAAGGCCGAGAGCGTCAACGGTCTCCGCGACATGCTCTGCAATGCGCCTGTCAGCCGGATGAGCGGTTCGCGGCGCTCCGCCAGACGGGAGTCGAGCGCGCGACGTTGCCGGGTGGCGATGGCGTGACGCGCTTCTGCTGCAGTGATCGCAGCTTCGGCCTGCTGAACGCGTGCCGCCAGTGCGGCGGCCTCGGCGGCCTTCTTTTCCGCCGCCTCGCTCGAGCGGGCCGCCTGCTGCTCCAGCCGTTCTCCACGCGCCCTGGCATTGCGCTGCTGCTGGCGCGCGGCATCGAGCGCTTCGCGCGCCTCGCCCGCGGTGCGGAACTCGGTCGTCGATTGCGCGCCGAGCGGCTCCAGCGAGAATACGGCTGCACCGAGCGCCAGAACTGCGATCAGGGTGAGGGCCGGACGGATCATGGCGTCAGTCCTGCACCATCAGCCGCTGCGATGATAGGGGTGGCCGGCAAGGATGGTGGTCGCGCGATAAAGCTGCTCGGCCAGCATGGCGCGGGCAAGAAGATGCGGCCAGGTAGCGCTGCCGTACGCGAGCAGCAAATCGGCCTCCCGCCGCTCCTCCTCCGAGTGCCCGTCCGCCGCGCCGAGGAAGAAGCGACATTCGCGCATCCCGTCGTCGCGCCAGCGCCCGAGAATGGCAGCGAAGTCCTCGGAAGACAGGTCTCTGCCGCGTTCGTCGAGCAGCACGGTCTTGAACGGCGTTTGCGGCTCGGGAATGCGCCCGCCGGTTTCGGGCAATTCGGTCAGCTTGACCGGCCATGTCAGCCGCTTCTCATACCGCGCAACCAGCTCCGCCTCGGGCGACCGAGCTATCTTCCCGCGCGCGATGATGTGTAGGAGAATGAGGTTCCCCTTTCAGTATGATCGATCCGGCCCGGTGGAGGGCCGGCAAGGGCGACTGCCCGTCCGCAGGCGCCCGCAGCGTAGCGGAGGAACAGCGCCGAGGACGCACGCGCGGATGCGCGAGCGAAAGACGATTACGCCGTACCGGCCACAGGCGGTGCGTCTCCGAAGGCCCACATGCGCTCCAGATTGTAGAAGCTGCGGACTTCCGGGCGGAACAGGTGAACCACGACGTCACCGGCATCCAGCAGGACCCAGTCGGCAGCGGGCAAGCCTTCGAGTTTCACGGGGCCGAAACCGGCCTGCTTGATCTTCTCGGCCAGTTTCTGCGCGATCGAGGCGACCTGCCGGGTCGAGCGGCCCGACGCGATGATCATGTGATCGGCGATCGAGCTCTTGCCTTCGAGAGGAATGGAAACGACGTCCTGCGCCTGGTCGTCGTCGAGCTGCGCGAGCACGAGGTCAAGCAGCGGATCGGTGTCAGCCTTGGTCATCGGGATCACCTTGGCCTGCCCGGTCTGCGCCGGGTCGGTGTGCGCCTGAGTCATAGGCGGATGCAGTACTCCTGGATCGAGGGGCGTAGAAGGACATGAGAGAAACAACGCGCATCATGGCGCAGGGGTTTCCTCCCGCGCCGAGATGATCCGGTGTGTCAGCTGGTCCCGCACGGGTGGCCCGGTGAAGCGAGCGGCCCAATCGGGATCGCCGCGGCGGATGGCCGTGGCCGATCTGGGATCGGGATCGAAACGCAAAGTCACCAGTGCCGGTGCACTCCAAGCGCCCCCATTGGTAAGACTGGACAGCGGCACGCGGAAGCGCCTCAGCCAGGCCATCGCGGGGCTTGCGACGACGGCATCAGTATAGCCGGGACGCGCAATGACTGCAATCGGCATAGTGCGCGCTATCCTGCGCCAGTCGCGCCAGCGGTGGAACTGGGCGAGATTGTCGGAGCCCATGAGCCAGACGAATTGCTTCTTCGGGTAGCGGCGAGTGAGCGCTGCCAACGTATCGACAGTATAGCGGGTGCCAAGCTGCCGCTCGATCGCGGTCACCCGGATCGGCGCGCGGCGAGCCTGGGCTATCGCAGACCCGACCCGGACCGGGAGAGCTGCCATGCCCTTTCGCGGTTTGAGGGGATTGCCGGGCGAAACCAGCCACCAGACCTCGTCGAGCTTAAGCGCGTCGCGGGCAAACAGCGAAATTCGACGATGGCCGCCGTGCGCCGGATTGAAGCTACCACCGAGCAGTCCGATTCGCCGATTCCCACCCAAGGACAAACTCCCGCCAATAATTGTCGTTTTTATACAAAGCTTTGCGCAAAGCCGGACCAGTGTGCCGCAAGCCACTGGTAAACAGGGACTTAGTCTTTCGTTCCCGGACAGCGCAGCAAAATTCCGCGGCGACGAAACGACTCATCGCACCAAGGTTTCGACTCGTAGATTAATCGGGAACTCGATTAGATTTGGTCGGGAACCGCTGGTAACGATCTCACCTAGGGACGTAAGACCATAAGGGACGGGTCGTTTTGGACAACACAAAAGCCTCCACCGGCTGGGGGAACCGCATGCGTAGCTGGTTCCCGGATCGCGAATTTTTCATGCGATCGGAAGGCCAGGTTCGCTTCATCACCATCTCATCGCGGGTGCAGATGACCGCTGCGGCGATTGCCGTCGCGGTCCTGACGATCTGGGCCGTATCGATGGCGATTGCCGGATGGACGCAATATCGCGCGACCGCCGATCGCCTCTCGCTGCTCGACCGCGAAGCCAAGGTCGCCACGGCCACCGAACGCGTGAACGCCTACCGCGGCAATCTCGACGCCGTCACCAGCGATCTCGTCAAGCGGCAGGAATTCATCGAGGACATGGTCGCCTCGCTGCCCGAAGACGTGAAGTCGGTAGAGAACGTCTCCGACTCCACCACCGAAGCGGCAGCCACGGTCGAAAAGGTCAGCGCATCAATCCCCGAAGCCGCCGAACTCGCTCGCATTGAAGCGCGCCAGCTCGCCTTCGTCGAAGGCCTGACCCGCTATGCCGACTGGCGTGCCAAGAAGGCGGCTTCTGCGCTTAAGCAGCTCGGCCTCAACCCCGACAGCATGATTCGCAGCGCCGATCGCAGCGCGATGGGTGGTCCGCTGGAGAAGCTCGCCACCTCCGCCGACGGCACTATCGACCCGCGCTTCGAGCGCCTCGGCCTATCGATCGCACGCATGTCGGCGCTCGAGAACGGGCTCGCCGGCGTCCCCCAGGTCGCTCCCGCCTCGGTCGACATGGTTACCTCGAGCTATGGCTACCGCCGCGATCCGTTCACCGGCGCCGCCGCGATGCACAGCGGCCTCGATTTCCGCGGCCCTCTTGGCGAGCCGATCTATGCCGCCGCTGCCGGTCGCGTCAGCTACGTTGGCTGGAAGTCGGGTTACGGCAAGACCGTGGAGATCACCCACGGCAACGGCCTGATGACCCGCTACGCACACATGTCTGCCTTCCGTGCGAAGGTGGGCGAGCGCGTTGAGCCCGGTCAGACCATCGGCGCCATCGGCAGCACCGGCCGCTCGACGGGCCCGCACCTCCATTTCGAGGTCCGCATCAACAATCGCGCGGTGAACCCGCGCACCTTTCTGGAGACCGCCCCCCATGTTCTCGAAGAAATCCGACGAGCTCCCCAGCTCGCCCGCGCCGACTAACGGGGGACGCAGCATGGCCAGCAAGAACAACTCGACCTTCTCGGTCCTGGGATCGGACCTGTCGATCAAGGGCGACATCAAGGCTTCCGCCGACCTGCACATCGACGGCTCGGTAGACGGTGATATTGCTTGCGACAGCCTCGTCCAGGGTGAAACCAGCAAGGTCACCGGCGCGATCACGGCGGAAACCGCCCGGCTCGCCGGCCTGGTGACCGGCTCCATCACAGCGCGCGAACTGGTGATCCTCAAGACCGCCAAGATCGACGGCGACGTATTCTACGATGCGCTGACGATCGAGCAAGGCGCGCAGGTCGAAGGCCGCTTCGCCCATCGCGACGCGCAGAAAGCCGCCCAGCCCGCCGCCGCGCCGCAGGGCAGCAAGCCGGAGCTTTCGGTCGCCAACTGATTTTCCCGTTTGGAGGGGATGAGGGCCGCCCGCGCAACGACGCCGGCGGCCTTCTTCTTTCGCGACTTCAGCCGAAGACTTCGGCGCGCAGGGCCTTGCGGTCGAGCTTGCCGATCATCGTCTTGGGCAATTCCTCGCGCACCACAACGCTTTCGACACGTTCGTGCTTGCCGACACGGACGTTCATCCATTCCGCCAACTGGTCGCCACTCGCGTCCGCATCTGCGTTCAACGTCACATAGGCGCGTGGGCGTTCGCCGAGATAATCGTCGGGCACACCGATCACGAGCGCTTCCTTCACGGCGTCGTTTTCCAGCAGCACATCCTCGACCTGGCTGGGGAAGACCTTGAAACCGCCGACAGCGATCATGTCCTTGATCCGGTCGACAATCTCGAGGAAGCCGTCGCTGTCCAGCGTCGCAACGTCGCCGGTGCGCAGCCATTGCTTGCCGTGATGTTCGACGAAGACATCCTTCGCAGCCTCGGGCCGTTTCCAGTAACCCTGCATTATCTGCGGGCCATGGAGCGCCAGTTCGCCCGGCTCACCCTCTGGCGCCAACACCGTGGGATCTTCCTTGTCGAGCAGCAGTACCTCTGTGCCCATGACGACCTGGCCGATCGTCCCGAGCTTGCGCTGGCTCTCGTAGGGATTGGCAGAGACCACGCCCGAACTTTCGGTGAGGCCATAACCCTCGACCAGCCGCACGCCCGTGGCAGCCTCGAACTTTTCGCGCAGCGGACCAGGCAGCGGCGCACCGCCGGAGATGCAGACCTTGAGCGTGGAGAGATCGGTTTTTGCCAGACCCGGATGATCGACCAGCGCCTGGAACATCGTCGGCACACCGGGGAAGCCGGTCGCGCCATAGCGCTCGATCGTCTGGAGCACCTGCTTGGTCTCGAAGCGCGGGACCATGGCGATGGCTGCACCTGTTACGACGGCATGATTCAAGAGCGCGGTATTGGCGAAGACATGGAAGAACGGCAGCGCGCCCATGAACACTTCGCTCGTCGGATCGCCGAAGGGGTTGAGGCCGGCCGTCTGCTGGGCATTTACGCTGAGATTGGCGTGCGAGAGCATCGCGCCTTTCGGCACCCCGGTGGTGCCGCCCGTATATTGCAACAGTGCGATCGACTGCGGCTCCACATGAGGCAACTCCACTCGCTGCGGCGCTCCATCTATCAGCGCCGTCCAATCGAGGACGTCCTCGCCGAATGTAACCGAAGCAATCTTGCTGCGACCGAAAATTCGCAGCGCAATGCCCTTCAGCTTCGGCAGCATCGCCGAAAGCTTGCTCACGACCAGCGTCTCGAGCGCCGAGCCACGCAGGACTTTCTCGGCCGTCGCGTAGAGTTCGGGAACATCGACCGTCACGAGCAGGCGCGTGCCCGAATCTGCCACTTGCTGCGCCAGTTCGTCGACGGAGTAAAGCGGCGAGAAATTGACCACGACTGCTCCAGCCATCATCGCGCCGTAGTAAGCGGAAACGTAGCTCGGGACGTTGGGCAGGAACAGGCCGACCCGGTCCCCGGGCGCAATCCCGCGGGCCTGCAAAGCGCGGGCGAAGGCGTGCGCCTCGATGAAAAGTTCGTTGTAGCTGTAACTGCGGCCGAGAAAATGCAGCAGCGACGCATCGCCTCGTCGCTCGACCGTGCGCGCGAACATGTCGGGAAGAGCCATGGGCTCGAATTCGGTATCCCAAGGCACGGGATGGAAATTCGGGAGCTTGCTTACATCCATGTCAGTTACATGCGGCATCCCGCCCTAAAGGCAAGTAAAAAGGGCAGAAGAAGCGCTGTGCCTCCCCTGCCCCGATTTAGGTTCGGCGCTGCCCGCGCGGTTATCAGGCGTCTTCGCCGGGTGCGGCCGGTGCTTCGCCAGCCTCTTCCGCTGCCCGCTTGGCCCGCAGCCATTCTTCGGCTTCGGCCTCCTGCGCAGCTTCGGCGGCTGCCTTTTCATTCGCGTCGCGTTCGGCGCGCAGCTCCTCGATCAGGCGCTCGCGATCGCTGGTGCCGCTGACCGGCGCTTCGACTGCCGTTTCTTCGCCTTCTTCCTTGGCGACCTTCTTGGCAGCCTTGGCGACGACGGCGTCGAGTTCGCGCTGCGAGCACAGGCCCAGCGTCACCGGATCCTTGGGCTGGATGTTCTGGATGTTCCAGTGGCTGCGATCGCGGATCGCGCCGATGGTGTTGCGCGTCGTACCGATCAGCTTGCCGATCTGCGCGTCGGAGATTTCCGGGTGGTTGCGCAGGATCCAGGCGATGCCGTCCGGCTTGTCCTGCCGCTTCGACACGGGGGTGTAGCGCGGCCCCTTGGTACGGCTGACCGCGACCGGCGCCCGCTGCATCACCAGCGAATATTCGCTGTCCTTCTCGCCCTTGGCGATCTCGTCCTGCGTCAGTTCGCCGGCATGAACCGGATCGCGGCCAGTGTATTTGCTGCCCGCCAGATCGTCCGCCATGGCCTGCACTTCGAGGATGTGAAGGCCGCAGAATTCGGCAATCTGTTCGAAGGAGAGGCCGGTGTTGTCGACCAGCCAGGTGGCAGTCGCATGCGGCATCAGCGGTTTGGGTTGGTCGGCCATATCTATGCCCTTTTCGCGGGGTCTGAAAATAGAGAGGCCGCCCCTCGCGGGACGGCCGGTATGCTTTCGATGTAGGCGAGCGGACCGGATTCGGCAAGCGAATCCCTAGGCCGATGGCAGCGTACCTTCCGCGACGGGGGCGAGGCCGGAGAGGAACTGCGCCGTCGCGGCCTCCCAGCTGAAGGTCGCACCATAGGCGGCGCACGCCTTGCGGTCGCAGAACAACGCTGCGGCAATGGCCCGGTCCAGCTCCTCGGAAAGCGCACCGACATCGTCGGTCACGATGTCGCGCGGGCCGGCCACGGGATAGGCTGCGACGGGTGTGCCGCAGGCAAGAGCCTCGATCATGACGAGACCGAATGTGTCGGTACGGCTTGGGAAAACGAAAACGTCCGCTCCGACGTAGCATCCTGCAAGCTCTCGGCCCGATTTTCGGCCCAGGAACACAGTATCAGGAAACTTTGCACGAAGCTCGTCGATTTGCGGCCCATCGCCGACGACAACTTTACTGCCGGGATAGCTGCCCGACAGAAAAGCCTCGATGTTTTTTTCGACTGCGACCCGACCAACGTAAAGCTGGATAGGCCTCTGCAGCTCGGCGAATTCGGGCGGTGCCAGCGCATCGGGTGTGAAACAGTCGAGGTCGACCCCGCGGCTCCAGTGATGCAAGCGTCCCAATTCATGCGCGCGCAACTCGCCGCGAATGCTTTCGGTAGCGACGAGTACGCGGCTGGCCGGGCGGTGAAACCAGGTGATGTAGCGCCAGAACCATTTCGCGGGCAGATGCGTGCGCCGCGCGACGTACTCCGGAAACTGCGTGTGATAGGCGGTGGTGAACTCGCATCCGGCACGGGCGCAATAGCGCCGTGCCGTCATGCCGAGCGGGCCTTCGGTCGCGATGTGGATCGCTTCCGGCGCAAACTCTCGAAGCTGACTCGCGACTTTCCCCGGCGGAGCGAGAGCCAGACGGATTTCAGGATAAGTCGGGCAGGGAAGGCTCGCGAACAGGTCGGGCGAGATCACCAGTACCTCGTGACCCTGCTCGCGCAGGATATCGCAGGTCGTGGTCAAGGTGCGAACCACGCCGTTCATCTGCGGCAGCCAGGCATCGGTGACGATGGCGATCCGGCGCGGCAGACCGGGCGCAGACGCAAATCTCGCCCTCCCCCCAAGCGCCTCGAGCGGCAATGCAGTCACGCCGCCTCCGGCTCCGCTTGCTGCTCGGCAGAATGCTCTGCAATGTCGCGCCGCGCGACTTCGTCGGCCCAGTCGAGGATCTCCATACGCCCGTCGTGGTGTTCGACCAGCGCGTTGCAGCCTTCGACCCAGTCGCCGTCGTTCCAATATTCGACCGGACTGCCGTCGTGCAGGAAAACGCGCGATTCCGCCGTATGGATATGGCCGCAAACCACGCCGTCTACCCCCCGCTCCCCGGCAGCGCGAGCGACGACTTCCTCGTACTTGCCGATGAACTCGACCGCGTTCTTGACCTTGTGCTTGGCCGCCTTGGAAATCGACCAATAGGGCAGGCCGAGCCGTTTGCGGACATTCGCCACCCAGCCGTTCAGCTTCATCATCACATGATAGGCCGCATCGCCGACAAAGGCGAGCCAGCGGTGGGCCAGCATGACCGCGTCGAATTCATCGCCGTGGAGCACCATCAGGCGCCGTCCATCGGCAGTGTCGTGGAAGGCTGCGCGGCGGATTTCGACCCCACCGAAGTTCATGCCGCAAAACGGGCGAACCATTTCGTCGTGATTGCCGGGGATGTAGACGATCCGCGTGCCCCGCTTCGCCCGTTTCAGGATACGCCAGACGATGTCGTTGTGCTCGGCCGGCCAGTAGAACTTCTTCTTCAGCCGCCAGCCGTCGATGATGTCGCCGACGAGATACATGGTGTCGCTGTCGGTGTGGTCGAGGAAGTCGATCAGCAGCTCATGATTGCAACCCTTGGTGCCGAGGTGGACATCGCTGATCCAGATGGTGCGGAACCGCCGCCGCTCACCCTTGGTGACTTCCGGCACGGCCGGTTTGATCGAGGGAAAATTCGCGACGTTGTGGAAGGCTTCGAACCCGCTCGGCAGATCGGTCATGATCGGACTCCCCGCTGCATGATGGGGAAAAGCCCTGCCGCAGGAATGTTACGCGCGTCGCACAGCGCCGTTACCGATCCGAGACTTTGCGACGGTTCGGAGTCAGTCCCCTCCGACCGCGAGGACGATCTTGCCGATGTGGTCGCCGCCTTCCATCCGCGCATGCGCAGCGCCCGCTTCGGCGAGCGGGAAGGTCTGGTCCATGACCGGTCGGACCGTGCCGTCTTCGAACAGCGGCCAGGCGTGATTGTAGATTTCGTCCGCGAGCAGCGCCTTGAACTCGTCCGAACGGGGCCGCAGCGTGGAGCCGGTCAGCATCAGCCGCTTGCGCATGACGGTGGCCATATTGATCTCTGCCTTGAGCCCGCCGAGCACCGCGATCGTCACATGGCGGCCATCCTCGGCGAGGCATTCGATGTTGCGCGCGACGTAATCGCCCGACACCATGTCGAGCACGACATCCACGCCCTTGCCATCGGTGAACGCCTTCGCCTTTTCCACGAAGTCTTCATCCTTGTAGTTGATCGCCAGATCCGCGCCGAGGTCGCGCGCCGCCTGGCATTTTTCCTCGCTGCCCGCTGTGGTGATGACACTCATCTCGAACGCCTTAGCCAGCATAATCGCCATGGTACCGATGCCCGATGTGCCGCCGTGTACCAGCAGGGTTTCGCCATCGCGCGCGAACCCGCGCTCGAACACATTGTGCCAAACGGTGAATAGCGTTTCGGGAATCGCCGCCGCGACGTCCATCTCCATGCCGGCCGGGACGCCGAGGCAGTGCGCGGAATGGGCGAGGCAATATTCGGCATAGCCGCCCCCCGACACCAGCGCGCAGACCTTGCGATTGAGCATTTCGGACGGCGTGCCGTCACCGAGAGCGACGACCGTGCCCGACACCTCCAGCCCCGGGATCGGCGAGGCGCCGAACGGCGGCGGATAGAAGCCCTGCCGCTGGATGACATCGGGCCGGTTGACGCCCGCATGGCTGACCCTGATCAGAACCTGGTTCTCGCCCGGTTGCGGCACCGGTAGTGTCTCCGGCCGCAGGACATCCGGACCGCCGGGATCGTCGAAACCCATCGCCGTCATCGTCTCGGGTAGATCGTCAGTCACGCAATTCCCCTGTGTGCCCGCCCCTGGTCCGGACGCGATGCTGCGCTGCAACGCCTCATCGCATTTGAGGGGGCATTACCCAAGCGCCCCGTTGACAGCAACCGGAGAGAGGGGAACACTGGCGAGCAATGGAAGACGAGGACCGTCCCCGCCCCAAAGGCGACGCCGCGAGCAAGCTCGCCGCGGAAGACCTCGGCCCCTATTCGCAGGACGAACTCGCCGAGCGGATTGCCATGCTCCAGGCCGAGATTGCCCGGGTGGAAAGCCACCGTTCCAAAGCTGCCGCACATCGCGATGCTGCCGAAGCCCTGTTCGGGCGGAAAGAATAGCGCGGTGGTCGGGGCGGGGCAGCAGGGGCTGAAAAATCCGAACCCCGTTCCCATATTTGCGACACATACAGCTTTGGGCAAGTTTCCCGGCCTAGGCTGTTTCCATCTCGCCCCTTGCGAGTCCCACGAAAGAGACATCTGAATGCCAAGCTTTGCAGCAAACCTCGAGAAAACCCTCCACGCAGCGCTCAGCGACGCGGGCGAGCGGCGGCACGAATACGCCACGCTCGAACACTTGCTGCTTGCCCTGACCGAAGACGACGATGCGGCGCAGGTCATGAACGCCTGCGGCGTGGACCTCGGCGAACTCGGCGCAGTGGTGAAGCAATATCTCGAGCAGGAATACCAGGCGCTGCAATCGGACGAGAGCGCCGATCCGCAGCCAACCGCCGGATTCCAACGGGTGATCCAGCGTGCGATCCTGCATGTCCAGTCTTCCGGCAAGGACACGGTGACCGGCGCGAACGTGCTGGTCGCGCTGTTCTCGGAACGCGACTCCTATGCGGTCTACTTCCTGCAGCAGCAGGACATGAGCCGCCTCGATGCGGTCAGCTTCATCAGCCATGGCATCGGCAAGGGCGGCAAGCAGATCGAGAGCCGTCCGGCGGAAGGGGCTGAAAGTGCCGAAGCGCAGGGCGAGGAGAGGTCCGGCGAGAAAGGCAAGAAGGAAACCGCGCTTGACCAGTTTACGGTCGATCTCAACAAGAAGGCCGAGGACGGGCGGATCGACCCGCTGATTGGCCGCGGCCCCGAAGTCGACCGCACGGTCCAGATCCTCTGCCGCCGGAGCAAGAACAACCCGCTCTATGTCGGCGATCCGGGCGTCGGGAAGACGGCGATTGCCGAAGGCCTGGCGCGCAAGATCGTCGAGGGCGACGTGCCCGAAGTGCTGCAGGACGCGGTGATCTATTCGCTCGACATGGGCGCACTGCTGGCCGGCACCCGCTATCGCGGCGACTTCGAGGAGCGTCTGAAGCAGGTGGTCAACGAGCTCGAAGGCATGCCCGAGGCGATCCTGTTCATCGACGAGATCCATACGGTGATCGGGGCGGGCGCAACCAGTGGCGGCGCGATGGATGCGTCCAACCTGCTCAAGCCCGCGCTCTCCAGCGGCGCGATCCGCTGCATCGGTTCGACCACCTACAAGGAATTCCGCAACCACTTCGAAAAGGATCGCGCACTGCTGCGCCGGTTCCAGAAGATCGATGTGAACGAGCCCACGATCGAAGACACGATCAAGATCCTCAAGGGCCTCAAGAGCGCGTTCCAGGATCATCACAAGGTGACCTACACGCAGGATGCGCTGAAAACCGCGGTCGAACTCTCGGCGCGCTACATCAACGACCGCAAGCTGCCCGACAAGGCGATCGACGTGATCGACGAAGTCGGCGCGATGCAGATGCTGGTGCCGCCGAGCCGCCGCAAGAAGAAGATCACCGCGCGCGAGATCGAGGCCGTGATTGCGACGATGGCGCGCATCCCGCCCAAATCGGTCAGCAAGGACGACAAGAAGGCGCTCGAGAATCTCGAACGCGATCTCAAGCATGTGGTTTTCGGTCAGGACTCGGCAGTAAACCGGCTGTCGACTGCAATGAAGCTCAGCCGCGCGGGCCTGCGCGATCCGGACAAGCCGATCGGCAGCTTCCTGTTCAGCGGCCCGACCGGCGTCGGCAAGACGGAAGTCGCGCGCCAGCTCGCCAGCATCATGGGCATCGAGCTCAAGCGCTTTGACATGTCCGAATATATGGAGCGCCACAGCGTCAGCCGCCTGATCGGCGCACCTCCGGGCTATGTCGGATACGACCAGGGTGGATTGCTCACCGATGCCATCGACCAGAACCCGCATTGCGTGCTGCTGCTCGACGAGATCGAGAAGGCGCACCCCGACCTGTTCAATATCCTGTTGCAGGTGATGGATAACGGACGCCTGACCGACCACCACGGCAAAACGGTCGATTTCCGGAATGTCGTGCTGATCATGACGACCAATGCCGGCGCCGCCGACATGGCGAGCCAGGGCATCGGTTTCGGCGATGTGTCGAAGGAAGACGCGAGCGAAGAGGCGGTGAAGCGCATGTTCACGCCGGAATTCCGCAACCGTCTCGATGCGATCGTGCCGTTCGGCTATCTCGGCAAGGACACCGTGGCCCGCGTGGTCGACAAGTTCATCCTCCAGCTCGAACTGCAGCTGGCCGAGCAGAATGTCGATATCCAGTTCGACAAGGACGCGCGCGCTTGGTTGGCGGACAAGGGTTACGACCGCCTCTATGGCGCGCGCCCGATGGGTCGCCTGATCCAGGAAAAGATCAAGCAGCCGCTGGCCGAGGAATTGCTGTTCGGCAAGCTTGCCGATGGCGGCGAGGTGTCGGTGACGATGAAGGATGGCAAGCCGTCCTTCGAGCTCACCCCCGCCCCGCCCAAGGCGAAAGCCAAGCCGAAGAAGAAAGCTGCGGCAGAGAAACAGCCGACGGACAAGAAGCCCGAAGCAGGCACCAGCGAAAGCACCGACGAGAGCAAGTAAGCCCTCGCACTATAGCAAACATCAAAGGGTCGGCGTTGGTCGGCCCCTTTTTGCTGTCTACCCGATAAATGCTTGAGGCTTTGGCGTCGCTCCCATACCGATCGAAAGCGATATAGGGGGATTGCACAGTGTCGGTTCTAAGGGTCGAGAACCTTACCAAGCGCTTCGGCGATGTTTTGGCGGTGGACGATCTGTCCTTCGCCGTGCAGCCGGGCGAAATCTTCGGATTTCTCGGCGGCAACGGCGCGGGCAAGACGACCACGCTGCGCATGGTGCTCGACATCATCCGGCCGACCTCTGGTCGGATCGAGGTGCTCGGCGCAGCGCCGGACAAGCGCAAGTCCGATGCGATCGGTTTCCTGCCCGAGGAACGCGGACTCTATTCCCACATGAAGGCAATCGAGACGATCGTCTATTTCGGTCGGCTCAAGCATATGGATCCGGCGGACGCCCATTCGCACGGGATGGAATTGCTCGAACGTTTCGATTTGGCCGACCGCGCGAAAAGCCAGATCGGCGACATGTCGAAGGGCATGGCGCAAAAGGTCCAGCTTGCCTGTTCGCTGGTCAACCGCCCCGAACTGCTGATGCTGGACGAGCCGTTCTCGGGCCTCGACCCGGTCAACCAGGGCTTGCTCGAGGACGAAATCCTGCGCGCATCGCAGCGCGGCGCCGCGGTCATTTTCTCCACCCACGTAATGCAGCATGCCGAGCGATTGTGCGACCGGCTGTTGCTTTTGAAAAAGGGCGCGAAGCGGTTCGAAGGCACGCTGGAGGAAGCGCGAGACACGCTGCCGGCGCGAATCACCGCCGTGGCGCATCCCGCGATTGCTTCGGTCGACGGAGTCGCAAACGCCGAAGCTGTCGAGGATGGGGGCGACGGATTTCATCGCTACGATGTGCGGCTTACCCCCGGCACGAGTTCCGAAGCCGTGCTGGAAGCTTGCACGGCCAAGTGCATCGCGCTCCGCCGGTTCGAGGAGCAGCGCGCGTCGCTGCACGAAGTATTCGTCAGCATGGTCGGCGAAGGGGAGGTCCAGCGATGAACCGCAATGTTCTGCTCGTGGCGGCACGCGAGTTCCGCCAGATCGCCGCCATGAAAAGCTTCTGGCTGACGCTTCTGCTCGTGCCGGTCGCGCTGGCTATCGGTCCGCTTTTGGGAAGCTCGCTGGACGAGGAGGAGGCGACGCGCGTCGTCGTGCTCGACCGCGCAGGGGGGTCCGCCGCAACGGCGCTACAACAGCGCTTCGGAGTCGAAGAGGACCGTTACGTCCTGCGCTCGCTGTCGCGGTACGTACGGCGTCACGGCCTCGAAAATGCCGATCCCGATGCCCCTTGGGCCCAGCACGACCGCTGGTACACCGATGCCGACGTGCTGGCCTTTCGCCAGTCCGGCGGCGTGGATGCCGCGGTGGCGCAAATTGACGAAGTTCGTCCTGAGGGCACGCCGGAATTCGATATTCCCGAGCCTGAGTACAGCTTTGCGCCGGCCCCCCGCGCACTGGCGGCGGCCCAGGGCGACGAGCTGCAGAGCCGGGTCGATGCGCTGCTGGATGGCGAAGAAGATGCGCCCGAAGGCGAGGCCGCCGATTACGTCCTGCTGGTCGGCGAGGGCTACCCGGCAGATCCCAAGATTCGCTTATGGTCCAAGGACCAACCACGCTCGAGCTTCGTGACGCGAGTTCAGGAAGTGCTGACGGCGGATCTGCGCCAGCGCCTGCTGACCGACCAGGGCATTCCCGCATCGCAGGCTGCCGCGATCCAGGGCGCAGCGCCCGCCATTGCGGTCACGACGCCGCCGCCCGGAGGCGGGGCGCGCGAGGCGTTGCTGATCCGCTCCATCGTGCCGCTCGCCCTGTCTTATATCCTCATGCTCAGCCTGATGTTGTCGGGCAGCTGGATGTTGCAGGGCTCGGTCGAGGAACGTTCGAACAAGCTGCTCGAATCGCTGCTCGCCTGCATTCGGCCCGAGGAACTGATGCAAGGCAAATTGCTCGGCGCGCTCGCTGTCGGCTTCTCGATGATCGGCGTCTGGGTCGGCTGCGCAATCGTCGTCGCTTTCTTCACGCAGGGCGAAGTCGCCGACATGATTCGTCCGGCGCTGGAGCCGGTCTCTACGCCTACTGCCATCATCGCGATGATCTACTTCTTCGTGATGGGCTACATCGCGGTATCGATTATCTTCGTGGCAATCGGCGCGATGGCCGATTCGATGAGCGAGGCCCAAGGGTATTTGATGCCGGTGCTGCTCGGCATCCTGCTGCCGATCACCTTCCTTCTGTCCTCGCTCGTGGCGGGCAAGGACGGTCTGCTGGTCCAGATCCTCACCTGGGTGCCACTGTGGACACCTTTCGCCGTGCTTGCGCGCCTCGGCATGGGTATCGAGTGGTGGGAGATGATCGGCTCGGGCATCCTGCTGGCAGGCTTCGTGGCGCTGGAGGTAATTTTCCTCGGCCGCCTGTTCCGCGCCAGCTTGCTCGCGACGGGGCAGAAGCCGGGCTTCAAGCAGCTGATGGATCGCTTCAAGGCGCCTGCCTAGCATCCCGGCGGGAACGGTTGGAGCGCTACCCGCTTGAGTCGGGGTGAGCGCGCCCTTCTCCTGGATCAAGCCGGAACCGCACGGCATCTATATCCCGCCAGCCGATTGCTGGGTCGATCCGTCGAGGGCCGTTGGCAAGGCGCTGGTCACCCACGGGCATGCCGACCACGCACGCGGCGGGCATGGCGAGACTGTCGCCACGCCCGAAACGCTCGCGATCATGGAGCTGCGCTATCGCACCGGGGCCGAGGACGATGCAGGCGAAATCCCGCACAAGGCCGTGCCGGTCGAATATGGCGAGACGATCCGGCTGAAGGGCGATGTCGACGCGACCTATATCCCGGCAGGCCATGTGCTCGGCAGCGCGCAGATCCTGCTGGCGCACGCGGGCGAACGCGTGATCGTGACGGGCGATTACAAGCGGCGCGAGGACCCCACCTGCCCGCCGTTCGAAGTCACGCCCTGCGATATCTTCATCACCGAGGCGACCTTCGGCCTGCCGCTGTTTACCCATCCGCCGATCGAGGACGAGATGGCCAAGCTGCTCGACCGGCTGGCCGCGCATCCCGACCGCTGTGTGCTCGTGGGGGCCTATGCATTGGGCAAGGCTCAGCGCGTGATCGCCGAGCTGCGACGCGCCGGTCACCGCGAGCCGATCTATTTGCACGGCGCGATGGAGAAGATGTGCCGCCTATACGAGGAGCACGGCGTCGACTTGGGAGAACTGCGGCTAGTCTCGGACTATACGAAGGACGATATGCGCGGCGCGATCGTCGTCAGTCCGCCCTCCGCGCTGAACGATCGCTGGAGCCGCCGCCTGCCCGATCCCATAACGGCCATGGCCAGCGGCTGGATGCGCGTGCGCCAGCGCGCCCGGCAGCGCAATGTCGAACTACCGCTGGTCATTTCCGACCATGCCGACTGGGGCGAGCTGACGCGCACCATCAAGGAGGTCGACGCGCAGGAGAACTGGATCACCCACGGGCGCGAGGACGCGCTGCTGCGCTGGTGCCAGCTCCACCAACGCCGGGCCCGGGCTCTGGCGCTGGTTGGCTATGACGACGAGGACGACTGAGGCGTGGAAGAGTTCTCCGTTCTCATAGACGCGCTGGTTTACACGCGCAGCCGCAACGAGAAGCTGCGCCTGATCGCCGAATATCTGCGCGCGACGCCCGATCCCGACCGCGGCTGGGCGCTGGCCGCATTGTCGGACGGGCTCGATTTTCCGGCGGTCAAAAGCTCGACTATCCGTAATCTGATGAAGGACCGCATCGATCCGGTGCTCTGGTCACTCAGCCGAGATTTCGTCGGCGATACGGCAGAGACGGCCAGCCTGCTCTGGCCTGCGCCCGACCAGCCGCCCTCGCCGCCATCGGTCAGCGAAACGGTCGAGCTGCTCGAAGCGATGAATCGGAAGAGCGTGGTCACCGAATTGCCGAAACTGCTCGACCGGGTCGACCCCTCGGGCCGCTACGCGCTGCTGAAGCTAGCGACCGGGGGCATGCGCATCGGCGTCTCCAGCCGCCTTGCGAAGACGGCTTTCGCGCAGGCCTTCAACGTCTCGGTCGACGAGGTCGAGGAGTATTGGCACGGCCTCGCTCCGCCTTATCCCGAGCTGTTCGCCTGGGCGGCCGAGGGCGAGGACCCGCCGGATATCGACAATTTGCCGACCTTCCGACCCTTCATGCTCGCACACCCGCTGGAAGAGACGGTGGTCAATCTCGGTGATTACGCAGCCGAATGGAAATGGGACGGCATTCGCGTACAGCTGGTCCGCGCCGGCGACGAGACCCGCGTGTATTCGCGATCCGGCGACAATATTTCGGCGACCTTCCCCGAACTGCTCGACGTGCTGCCTTTTCCCGCCGTGCTAGACGGAGAACTGCTGGTGCGCGGTACGGTGCAGGGGGGAGAGGAAGGCGGCGCTGCCAGCTTCAATGCCTTGCAACAGCGGCTTGGGCGCAAGACCGTCAGCAAGAAGATGCTCAAGGAAGCACCGGCTTTCGTTCGGCTCTACGATGCGCTGTTGGTCGAGGGGGAAGACTTGCGACCCTTACCGTGGACTCAGCGCCGTGCCCGGCTCGAGGCGTTGATGGAGCGCCTGCCCGACAGCCACTTCGACCTCAGCCGCATCGTCGAAGCGAAGGACTTCGAGCACCTCGCCGCCATCCGCGAGGGCAGTCGCGACGATGCCATCGAAGGGCTGATGCTGAAGCGCAAGGACAGCCCCTATATTACCGGGCGGCGCGTCGGCTATTGGTACAAATGGAAGCGCGACCCGCTGCTCGTCGATTGCGTGCTGATGTATGCCCAGCGCGGTAGCGGTAAACGCTCGAGCTTCTATTCGGACTTCACCTTCGGTTGCTGGGACGGCGATCCGGATGCGGGCGCGGACCTGCTCCCGGTGGGCAAGGCCTATTCGGGCTTCACCGACGAGGAGCTGAAAAAGCTCGATCGCCATGTGCGCCGCAACACCGTCAACCGCTTCGGCCCGGTGCGCGAGACCGACAAGAGCCTGGTCTTCGAAGTCGCCTTCGACAGCGTGCACGAAAGCAAGCGCCACAAAAGCGGTCTCGCCATGCGCTTCCCGCGTATCCACCGCATCCGCTGGGACAAGCCACCGCACGAGGCGGATCGGGTGGAAGCGCTAAGAGCGTTAGTGCGGGATTAGGTTTGGTTCTTGTGGGGTGCGCCTTCGACATCCGTCGATAGCTTGCGGCACCAGCCCAGTCCCCCACCCGGCCACCCAATCAGTATAGTGCCGTGGGTGGCCGGGTGAGGACGTGGGCTGGTGCCGCCGCAAGGGCCGGACGGATGTCCGGACCGCACGCTTCAAAAATGTCGCGCAGCGCAACTTCAGCCGAGATCGGTCTCGCTAATCGCTTTGCCATGCGCCTTGGCGTTCTCCGCATAATGCGCTACGCCCATGCGCATGCCGGCGATGGCCGCATCGTCGAGATCGCGCATCTTGCGCGCGGGGCGGCCGCCCCAGAGCTCGCGCGCGCCCATCACCTTGCCCTCGGTCAGCATGGCACCCGCGGCCAGCATTGCGTCCGAACCGATCACCGCCTTGTTCATCGCGATCGCGCCGAGGCCGACGAAGCCGCGATCCTCGATGGTGCAGCCGTGGACCATCGCCATGTGCCCGACCAGCACGTCGTCGCCGATGATCAATGGCGAACCGTCGGGGTCGCCGGGCCGCTCAGGGTCGCAGTGGCAAACGCTGCCGTCCTGGATGTTCGAGCGTTCGCCGATCACGATACGGCTGACATCGGCACGCAGCACGCAGTTATACCAGACGGAGCTGTCGGCCCCGATCTCGACATTGCCGACGATCGTGCAGCCGGGCGCGATGAACGCGCTGTCGTGAATTTTCGGCGTGTGGCCGTGGATCGGGACGATGGTCACTCCGGGGCGATGGATACTCAAGCCGCGCTCTCCCATTGGTCTGCGGTCAGCGAATACTGGATCAGGGGGCCATGTGCGGCTTCGAAGTCCAGGTCGTTACGCCTCACCATGCCGAGTTTTTCCATCAGCTTCCAGCTTGCCGTATTGTCCGGAGCGGTGATGGCGACGACATGCGGCGCGTGGACGCGGGTGAATGCCCAGTCGATCACCGCGCGCATGGCCTCGCTCGCATAGCCCCTACCCCACCTATCCTCGCGGATTTTCCAGCCGATCTCGTGGTCGCCGACATTCGGCGCGGCGGGGTCGTCGACGCGCTTGATTCCGCAATAGCCGACCATTTCGCCGCTGGTCTTCTCGATCACGAACAGGAAACCGAAGCCTTCGCGCGCATACATCGCCATGGCTTTGGCGTGCCGCTGCTCGATCTCGGCGGGCTCCATCACGCCGCCGATGAATTTCATGATCGCCGGGGAGTTGAGCAGGCGGGCGTGGTCCGCTTCGTCGCCTTCCTCCACCGTGCGCAGGATCAGGCGCTCGGTTTCGGCGACGATATCAGCCATTGCGCGCCAGCCACGCGTCGCGGTCAATGGAATACACGATAATCGGATTTAACTCAGGCCCCCAGCGTGGATCGGTGAAGTCCAGATCTTCGCGGCGCGTCATGCCGAGACGCAGCATCAAACCCCAGCTTGGCGCATTGCCGGCAACGGTCAGCGCGACGATCTCCTCGCCTCCGAAGCGCCCGAAGCCGAGATCGAGCGAAGCGAGAGCAGCCTCCTTGGCGTAACCGTGGCCCCAGGCGTCTTCGCGCAAGCGCCAGCCGACCTCCATCATGCCGAAGACGGGCTCGTTCTCGACGTTGGAGCGCTTCAGCCCGCAAAAACCGAGCATCTCGCCGGACAGGTGCCTGCCATCGGCCTTGCGTTCGCAGACCCAGAAGGTGTGCCCGTGATCGCGGCGATAGCCCTCGAGCCGCTTCTGTGCTCCAGCCTGTGTCGCCGCATCCGCCACACCGCCCAGCCAGCGCATCACCGCTGGTGTGTTGCAAAGCTCCCAGAACCGTGGCCAGTCCTCCTCGCGCCAGTCGCGCAGGACCAGCCGCTCGGTTTCGTGCCGGAAGGCGTCAGCCATTGAGGATACGCGCGGCGAACGGCGCGTGATAGGTCAGGACGCCCGAGCAGCCGGCGCGCTTGAAGGCGAGCAGTTTTTCCATCAGCAGCGCCTCCCGGTCCGCAACGCCTGCAGCCGCGCCCGCCTCGATCAGCGCATACTCGCCGCTTACCTGGTAGGCGAAGACCGGCACGTGGAACTGCTCTTTCGCGCGCCAGATCACGTCGAGATAGGACAGGCCCGGCTTCACCATCACGCTGTCCGCGCCCTCGGCGATGTCCATGGCGATCTCGCGCATCGCCTCGTCACCGTTTGCGGGATCCATCTGGTAGCTTTTCTTATCGCCTTTCAGCAGCCCGCCAGACCCCACGGCGTCACGGAATGGCCCGTAGAAGGCCGAGGCGTATTTGGCCGCATAGGCCATGATCTGGATATTGTGGTGCCCGCCCATCTCCAGCGCCATGCGGATCGCCCGCACGCGGCCGTCCATCATATCCGACGGGGCGATAATGTCCGCGCCCGCCTCCGCCTGGTTGACGGCCTGATCGACCAGCACGGCCACCGTGTCGTCGTTCACGACATAGCCACTCTCGTCGAGCAGCCCGTCTTGGCCGTGGCTGGTATAGGGATCGAGCGCGACATCCGTGAGAATGCCGATGTCGCTGCCGCAGGCATCGCGCACCGCCTTGATCGCGCGGCACATCAGATTGTCGGGGTTGTAGGCTTCGGCCCCGTCGTCGCTGCGCTTGTCGGGTTGCGTATTCGGGAATAACGCGACGCAGGGGATGCCCAGCTCGGCCGCCTCTTTCGCCCGCTGCGCAATTCCGTCAACCGACCAGCGCGACACGCCGGGCAGGCTCGCGACCGGCTCCTCGACGCCGGAGCCATCGGTCACGAATAGCGGCCAGATGAGGTCCGCCGAGGTCATCACCGTCTCGCGGTGCATCCGCCGACTCCAGGCATGGGCGCGAGTGCGGCGCAGGCGGGTGTTCGGATATGTAGCGTTGGTCATGGGCTGCAGATGCCGCAAGCCACGGCGCGGCGCAATCGTGAGCCGCTCAGCGCAGCGTTTCTTTGCGCTCGACCTTGTCGATCTCGCGTTGCGGGGTTTCCGCCGCCGTTTCGCTCGCAGTCGGTGCGAGTTCGGCAAGAGCGGCGCCGGCTTCGACCTGGCGCAGCTTCTCCAGCGCCCCCTTGAAGCGAGCCAGTTCCGCACCGCTCAGCTGGGCGCGGGTCACATATTTGACCGAAGCCGGGTCGATCGAGCGACCGCCACGATACATTTCGTAATGCAAATGCGGTCCGGTCGAGAGGCCGGTGGAGCCGACATAACCGATCACCTGCCCGCGCCGCACGCGCTGGCCGCGATCCACTGCCATGCGGCTCATGTGACAATAGCGTGTGTCGATCCCGCCATCGTGGCGCAGCTTGACCGCGTTGCCGCAGCCGCCTGCGCGTCCGGCCGACAGAACCCGGCCATCGGTAACCGCGACGATCGGCGTGCCGTGGCGCGCCTTGTAGTCCAGACCGGCGTGCATCCGCTTGTAGCCGAGGATCGGGTGGCGGCGCATGCCGTAACGCGAGCTCATCCGGCCCGGCACGGGGGCCATCAGCCCGCCCCGCTGTTCGCCGACGCCGGAGGCTTCGTAGAACTCGCCATCCGTCCCCCAGCGCATCAACTGGACGCGCGGTTTGTCGCCCCGCTCGACACCGGCATACAGCAACTGCCCGGCCTGCCGCTCACCCGTGGCCGCACGGCGATGGGCGATGATGAAGTCGAACGTGTCGGTCGAGCGGATCTCGCGATCGAGATTGACGTGCTGGCCGAGCGTCTTGAGATAGGCCTGCACGGCACTGGCGGGCGCTCCGGCAGCGCGGGCGGAGCGGTAGAGGCTGTCGCCGACGACGCCACGAATGCGTAGCGGCGTGTCGTCGACGCGGATCGGCTTGCGTACGAGGGTAAGCGGTCCGCCCTCGTCCAGCCGCCCGACGGACAGCTCCAGATCGAAGCGGGCGCGGAAGGCGAGCTCTTCCAGCGGACGCGGTTCGCCGGTGCCGTGCCTGCGGCCCAGCACGATGTCGATTCGCGTACCGGGTTCGATCTCGCCCAGCGGCATGGCCCTGCCCACCATGTCGGTGACCAGCTGTGTATCCTCGCGACCGAGGCCGGCGCGGCGCAACATGCGCTCGAAATCATCGCCGCGCGAGAGTGTCGCGACCAGTTCGATCCGAGGGCGCTCGGGCGCTTGCGCCAGCGGTTCGACCAGCGAGGTTGCACCCATGCGGCGGCCGCTATCGGCCCCCAACGCCAGCGGCAGGATCATCTGGCTGCGGTATTCGGAGCGCACGCCATCGTCGACATGCGCCGGCGGCGCGGCCTCCAGCGGCGCGAAGCTCGGCCAGAAGGCCAGCGCAGCGGCGGAGAGCCCGACGAAGGTGCCAAGACCGCGGAACCAGCGGCGGCTGCCGATCTCGCTACCGAGGTCCGGCGCAAAATCGACCGACGCTATCCGCGCCGAGAGCTGATCGCGCAGCGTGGCGAGAGAAAAGCCGGTAGACTGCTTGTCAGACAATATCTGGTCGTGCGCGAGCGCAGCGGCACCCGCACCGGCATTGGCCGATGCGGTGTGCAGATCGTTTCGCTCGCTGTCCCCGTGGGACCTATACACGCGTGACCCTCCGTCAATGGCCGATCCGTGCGTGAGCGATCGACCCGACCCTTGTGGGACCTTTGCCCGCTTTCCCTGCCAAAACAAAGTAAACGCACACTTAAACTGCGCCGATCCGAGTCCGGTATGCGACGAGTCGACCGTCTCCATCGCCCGACGGTTGCGGGCACGGCGCGAGCCTGCCACTGAAGACCGCGTGCAGGATAGCGCAATCAAGGCGGTCCTCGGGCCCACCAATACCGGCAAGACGCATCTCGCCATCGAGCGCATGTGCGGCCATTCCAGCGGATGCATGGGCTTCCCGCTGCGGTTGCTGGCGCGCGAGGTCTATGATCGGGTGCGGGCGATCAAGGGCGATGCGAATGTCGCACTGATCACCGGCGAGGAGCGCATCGAACCGCCCAATGCGCGGTATATGTGCTGCACGGTCGAGGCGATGCCGCGCGATGGGGCAGGCACGGCCTTCGTCGGGCTGGACGAGGTGCAGCTCGCCGCAGATCGCGAGCGGGGGCACATCTTCACCGACCGGCTGCTGAACACTCGGGGCCGCGAAGAAACGATGCTGCTGGGCAGCGCGACGGTGGAGCCGCTGGTGCGCGAGCTAGTGCCCGACGCGGAGGTCTCCGATCGGCCCCGCTTTTCCACGCTGACCCACATTGGTCCGCGCAAGCTCTCCCGCCTACCGCCGCGCAGCGCCATCGTCGCCTTCAGTGCGGAGCAAGTCTACACGGTGGCGGAAATGCTGCGGCGGTTTCGCGGCGGTGCGGCCGTGGTCATGGGCGCGCTGAGCCCGGAGACGCGCAACAAGCAGGTCGAACTGTTCCAGAACGGCGAAGTCGATTACATCGTCGCCACCGATGCCATCGGCATGGGGCTCAATCTCGATGTGACGCATGTCGCCTTCGCGGGCCTCTCCAAGTTCGACGGGCAGCGAATGCGGCGGCTCCTTCCGGCGGAGATGGCCCAGATTGCGGGGCGCGCAGGACGCCACCAGCGCGACGGGACCTTCGGCACACTGGGCGGGCAGAACCGTGGCAGCGCGACCCCCGAGTTCACCGAGGAAGAGGTCTACGCGATCGAGGAGCATCGCTTCGCCCCGCTGACCCATCTGTTCTGGCGAGAGC
The DNA here is from genome assembly GCA_947499095.1 of uncultured Erythrobacter sp. Taxonomy (GTDB): domain Bacteria; phylum Pseudomonadota; class Alphaproteobacteria; order Sphingomonadales; family Sphingomonadaceae; genus Qipengyuania. Next base: position 385,905 of record CANMMR010000001.1, on the reverse strand, counting down.
CAGAGCCGCGTTTCGATTCGCTCGGAACGCTAGTCGCCGATCTCGAAGCCTCGCCGAACGATCCAGTCTTGCGCCTCGCGCCGGAGGCGATCGATCTCGCGACGCTCAAACGCCTGGCCGAAGAGCCGCTCGGCCAGACCATTCGCGGGCCGGGGAACGTCCGCCGCTTCTGGGAGGCTTGTTCGCTGCCCGACTTCCGTCAGCGGGGGCCGGATGTCCACGCCCGCTTCGTCGCGCGACTGTGGCAGGATCTGCGCGAAGGCTATCTCGGGGCCGACTATGTCGCTGCGCGGATCAGCGAACTCGACAATATGTCCGGCGACATCGATACGCTGCAGGGGCGCATCGCCGCGATTCGCAGCTGGGCCTATATCTGCCAGCGGCCCGACTGGGTGCTGGCGCGTGACGAAATGGCGTCGCGTGCGCGGGCAGTCGAAGCCAAGCTGTCGGACGCATTGCACGCGCGGCTTACGGAAAGATTCGTCAATCGGAGGACGGCAATACTCATGAAATCGCTGGGCGAGAATCCCGACCTGTTACCGATCGAACTGGCCGACGATGGCGCGGTGAGCGTAGAGGGCGAGCCGATGGGCACAATCGAGGGTCTGCGCTTCACGGTCGATCCTTCGGCGCGGCACGAAGACCGCCGCATGCTGCTGGCCGCCGCGGAGAAAGCGCTCCCGCGCCTGCTGGGCGAGAAGGCAGAAGCTCTTGCGGCATCGGGCCTGCAAGATCTCGAACTCGCGCGCGGCGAACTGCGCTGGAACGGGCAGCCGCTGGCGAAGCTCGAACAGCGCGACGGAACCGTGACGCCGTTGCTGCAACCCTCGCTCGAGGTGAAGGCCCTGCCGGAAGGGCCGCGCACCAAATTGCTCGCAGCGCTCGAGGCATGGCTGGCTGCGAAGCTGGAACCCCTCGCTCCGCTCGAAAAAATGCACCACGCTTCCGCCAATCCGGAGGCGGGATCACAGGCGCGCGCCCTGCTCCTCAATCTCATCGCGGGCCATGGCTACACCAGCCGCGAGAAGGCGGGGATCGAGCATCTGCCGAAGGAAATGCGACCTTTCCTGCGCAAGATCGGCGTGACTTTCGGCGCTCTGGACATTTTTTCGCCGCTCCTGCTCAAGCCTGCTCCCCGACAGCTGCTGCATGCGTTGGGTGTGGATCGTCGGCCGCTGCAGGAGGCGATGCTGCCGGTCATCCCGGGCGGCAAGAAGCTGCCGTCCGGCTATCGCCCTGCCGGCGACCAGGCGATCCGCATCGATCTGGCGGAGAAGATCCTGCGCGCAGCCCACGAAACCCGCGCCAAGTCGCAGGCCAGGGATCGCAAGCGCAAGTTCGTCCTCGACCTGGCGCTGCCGGTCTCGATCGGACTGGAAGAAAACAACGCCATACGCCTGCTCGGTGTGGCAGGCTTCCGGGTCCAGCGCGCCAATCCGCTCGCCGAAGGGCAATTCGGGCCGCCGCGGCCCGACCGCTGGGAATGGCGCCCTTCGCGCCGCAAGCAGCAGCGTGCCGCCCCTCCCAAACCGCGCGAGGGCAGTGCCTTTGCCGGGCTTGCCGACCTGCTGAACTGATATGACGGCATGAGCGCCGCATGAGGATAGACCGGCTGCTCTGCACCCTGCGCTTTGCTCGCACGCGCAGCGCGGCACAGAAGCTGGTCGATCAGGGCTATATCCGCCGCAATGGCGAGCGAGTGCTGCGCGGCTCGCTCGATATCCGGGTCGGCGATGTCCTGACGATCCCGCTGGGCAACCAAGTGCGACTCGTCGAGGTCTTGGACTTGCCCGAGCGCCGCGGACCGCCGCGCGAAGCGCAAGCCTGCTATCGGGAGCTTGACCCGAACGGATGATCGGCCCTAGCAGCAGCGAAACAGGTAAACACTTCGCGAAGGATCACCGACCCAATGACCTATGTCGTCACCGACGCCTGCATCAAATGCAAATATACCGACTGCGTCGAAGTGTGCCCGGTCGACTGTTTCTACGAGGGCGAGAACATGCTCGTCATCAATCCCAGCGAATGCATCGACTGCGGCGTGTGCGAGCCGGAATGCCCGGCCGAGGCGATCCTGCCCGATACCGAGGACAATCTCGAAAAGTGGCTTGAGCTCAATACGAAGTTCTCCGCCGAATGGCCGAACATCACGCAGAGCAAGGAGCCGCCTGCAGACGCTGACGAGCACAAGGACGAGGAAGACAAGTACGAGAAGTACTTCTCCGCCGAGCCCGGCGAGGGCGATTGATCCAATCCATTGCTTGACCGTTTGAAATCCGCCTGGGCCGCGGGGAGCGAGAACAATATCTCGCTCGTCGCAGCCGGGATCGCGCATTACGCGCTCTTGGCGCTCGTGCCGACACTGGGCGCGGTCGTACTGGGTTACGGGCTATTAACCGACCCCGCGACGGTTTCGCAGCACATCACGACACTGGCCGACGTGCTGCCGCCAAGCGCCGCGACCCTGATCGGCGACCAGCTGGAGCAGATTTCCGAAGGGTCGGGCGGCGCCAAAGGTTTCGGCTTGCTCATAGCCCTCGCGCTGGCCCTTATCGGAGCACGCGGTGCCGCCAATGCACTCCTGACCGGGCTCAATATCGCGTTCGAAGTCAGCGAACCGCGCAGCTTCTTGCGAAGCAATCTGGTCGCGCTGGCCATTACCCTGGCAGGTGTCGCCGGTATCGTCGCCCTGGCTGCCCTCATCGCTGCGAGCGCCGCGCTTTCCGGGCCGTTGGCCTCGGTCATCGGGCTGGTCTTGCTGGCGATATCTGCCGTGGCCGGAGCGATGCTGCTTTACCACTACGCACCGGCCGGACCGCGGGCGGGCTGGTCGGCAGCGCTGCGCGGCGCCGTGATCTTCGCTATTCTCTGGATCGTGGCGACCGGGGCATTCGCGTTCTACGCCTCGAACTTTGCCGATTACAATGCGACCTACGGCTCGCTCGGTGCGGTCGTGGCGCTGATCACCTGGTTTTGGGTCAGCGGCTTTGCGCTGCTTTTCGGTGCCGAAATCGTCGCTGTCACAATCAAGGCCGACGCCCGCCGATAGGCGCTTAGTTACAACGACTCGCAATATCCGCCCTTTCATGCTATACAATGCAACAACTGCACCGGTTTGCTCCCGGTCAGGTGTGAAAGAAGAAAGGGCAGGCCACCCGCAACGCGATATTCGGTACCGCCCCGCGTCCCGTTCAGGGTCGCGGCAAAGGCACTGTCTACGTTGCCCCCCACCCCGGCTGCGCCCCACGAAAGGATGGATTGCATGGCAAGCAAGGCTGATGCCTTCGACGTTGGCGATTACGTTGTCTACCCCAAGCACGGTGTCGGCCGTGTGATCGAACTGCAGAGCGAGGAAATCGCCGGCATGCAGCTCGACCTCTATGTTCTGCGCTTCGAAAAGGAGCGCATGACGCTGCGCGTTCCGGTGAACAAGGTCGAATCGATCGGCATGCGCAAGCTGTCGAGCGACAAGACGCTCAAGGAAGCGATGGAAACCCTCAAGGGCAAGCCCAAGGTGAAGCGCACCATGTGGTCCCGCCGCGCCCAGGAATACGAAGCCAAGATCAATTCGGGCGAGATCGTCCTGATCGCCGAGGTCACCCGCGATCTTTTCCGCCCGGACGACCAGCCGGAGCAGAGCTATTCGGAGCGCCAGATCTTCGAAGCCGCATCCAGCCGCCTCGCGCGCGAACTCGCCGCGATGGAAAAGACCGACGAGCCCACCGCGCTCGAGAAAATCCTCGACGTCCTGCGTGAACACGCGCCGCAATATTACGAGAACACCGAAGACGCCTGATCGACAGGCAGTCCTCGTGGCTCGATCAAGGGGCCGCTCCGCAAGGGGCGGCCCCTTTTCTTCGGGTTGGAGATAACGCCACGCTGTATTATATCGGCAATACGGACTGCGTAGAGGTTAGCAGGAGGAATTGCTCGATGACGATACAAACTTTTTTCAAACGGCTCGCACCGGTGGCGGCGCTGGCAGGCGCGGCCTTGGTGGCGGGATGCGACGGGATGAACATCCAGTTCGGCGATACCGAAGGCGTGCCGTTGGCTGAGCTCGACATGAGCGGCGCGGCCCCGACGGAGCTAGTGCTCGCCGGCTCGGACGAGGTGATCGTGACCCGCGGCGACAGTTTCGATATCGATGTATCGGGCGATGACGCGGCGGTCGATGCCTTACGCTTCGCGCTCAGCGATGATTCCCTTGCCGTGCACCGCGAGAAGGATAGCTGGAGCGACAAGAGCAAAGCGACGGTTCGCGTCACCCTGCCCGGAGTGACGACCCTCGTGCTGGCTGGATCCGGCGATATCCGCGCCGACCGGATGGACGGGCGTGCAGACGTAACGGTTGCAGGGTCTGGCAGCGTCGCGGTCGACGAGGTCGATGCGGAACGCTTCGAAGTGACGATTGCCGGATCGGGCGATCTCGAGGCAAGCGGCCGGGCGGAGCGGCTGGAGCTGACCATCGCCGGATCGGGTGATGCGCGCCTGGGCGGTCTGCAAGTCGATCGGGCGGATGTATCGGTCGTCGGCTCCGGCGATGCGGAAATCAGCTCGGACGGTAAGGTCGACGCGACGATCGCCGGATCGGGCGACATCACCGTGAACGGCAGCGCCGATTGCGAGGTCAGTTCGATGGGCTCCGGCTCGCTGAACTGCCGCAACGCCACGCCGCGCAGCGAGCGGTCGACGCGCGATGCGAGCGAGGCACCGGAGGCCCCGCTTCCTCCAGAGGCCCCCGAAGGCCCCGAGGCTCCCGACGCGCCGGAAGCTCCCGACGCCTGAGTTCATCGACGGTTATGGCAAAACCCGCTAGGCGGCGCAGCGAAAGGAATTCTCCATGCGTCGCCTGGCCCTCATCGCCCTCCTGCCCGCCAGTGTGCTGGTGCAAGGCTGCCTCGCCAAGACCGCTTACGATGTCGTAACGGCCCCGGTTAAGGTCGTCAGCAAGGGAGTCGACCTCGCCACGACCAGCCAGTCCGAAGCCGACGAGAATCGCGGACGTGAAATCCGCAAGCGGGAAGAACGGCTCGCCCAGCTGGAGCGCGAGTACGACCGCCAGATGGACGATTGCACCGACGGCAGTCGCCGCGCCTGCAACGAGGCCCGCGACACCTACGCGGAGATGCAGCAGATCATTCCCACGATTCCGGTCGAACCAGAGAGCTAATCGGGCGGGGTAGCGGCTCGGCGCAACCGGTCGTTGATGGCAATACCGATGCCCTCGTCCGGGATCGGCGCGACAGCGATACGCGGCTTTTGCGAGCGCGCGCCTTCGTGGAGGCAAGCGTAGAGGCGCGAAGCGGCCTCGGTAAGATTGCCGCTAGCGGAGAGGGTGCAGTCTCCGGTTATCGCACCGAATCCGATGATAAAGTCGTCTGGCGCAACTTCCGTTGCATTAAGGCGGACTGGTTTGCCGGGCGCATAGTGGCTGGCGAGCTGACCGGGTGCCTCGACATTCCCGTCGCTGGATAATGCCCCTATCTCGATCGGACCGGGCCGTAGGACGTCGAGCCGGCCATCATCACGCACGGCGACAACCGTCGATTCCACGCCTGCTTCGCATGGCCCGCCGTCGAGGACCGCGTCGATCCTCCCGTCCAACGATTCGAGAACATGCGCAGTCGTTGTCGGGCTGATGAAACCGCTTCGATTGGCCGACGGCGCAGCGAGCGGAAAGTCGCACTGCGCAAGCACTGCCCGCATAACCAGATGCGCCGGACACCGCAGGGCCACGGTCGCCAATCCCGCCGACACGGCATCGGCGAGCGCGGCCTTGCCCCGACGGGGCAGGACAAAGGTGAGCGGGCCAGGCCAGTGCTCGGAGGCTAGCTGGGTGGCTTCTTCGCCGAATTCCGCCAACTCCCGCGCCTGCTCTACATCTCGGATGTGCACGATTAGCGGATTGAAGCTCGGCCGCCCTTTCGCCTCGTAAATTCGCGCCACCGCCTCGTCACTATCGGCGCGCGCTGCAAGGCCGTACACTGTCTCGGTCGGCACGGCGACGAGCCCGCCATCGCGCAGGATCTGCGCCGCGCGCGCGATTCCTGCCGCATCTGCCAGTATCGTTTCCGTAACGTATTTGCCGACCATGCCCGCGCGCTATATCTGGGCGTCAGGAAAGCCAAGAGGATACCACGTGACCTATACCGCCGCCACCCAGGACCAGCTGCTCGCCATCCGCGTAAATGCCGGGATCGAAGAGCTCGGTCAGAGCGACAAATTCGCCGCGGCCGAGCCCGACATGGTCGAGGCCATCGTCGAAGGCATCGGGCAGTTCGCAGCCGGCGAATGGGCACCGCTCAACCGTGTCGGCGATCTCGAAGGCGCAAAGCTGGAAAACGGTGTCGTCCGCCTGCCTGAGGGTTTTGCCGAAGCTTACGAAGCCTATGTCGAGCAGGGCTGGAATGCGATTGCCGGTCCGGTCGATTTCGGCGGCCAGGGCCTGCCCTTCACCCTGTCCTGCAACGTGCTCGAGAATCTCGGCACGGCGAATATGGCCTTCAACCTGCTCCCGATGCTGAGTGTCGGCGCGATCGAGGCGCTGGAGCATCACGGTTCGCCCGAGATGCAGGAGAAATACCTGCCAAAGCTGGTCAGCGGCGAATGGTCGGGAACGATGAACCTCACTGAGCCGCAGGCCGGGTCCGACGTGGGTGCTCTGCGCACTACGGCTACGCCGATCACGGACGGCGAGCATGTCGGAAAATACCTCATCAAGGGCCATAAGATCTACATCACCTGGGGCGAGCACGAGCTGTCGAAGAACATCATCCACCTCGTCCTCGCGCGATTGCCCGATGCGCCGGAGGGCAGCCGGGGCATCTCGCTCTTCATCGTACCCAAGTATCATGTGAAGCCGGATGGCACGCCGGGCCCCCGCAACGATGTCCGCTGCGTCAGCATCGAGCACAAGCTCGGCATCAATGCCTCGCCCACCTGCGTGATGAGCTATGGCGACAATGACGAGTGTATCGGTGAGCTGGTCGGTGCGGAAAACCGCGGCCTCGCGGCCATGTTCACGATGATGAACAATGCGCGCATCAATGTCGGCAATCAGGGTGTGCAGATCGGCGAACGCGCGACCCAGCAGGCGCTGGACTACGCAAGAGATCGCATCCAGTCCGCCCGCGCCGGATCACCCGACCGCGCGCCTGTCGCCATCGTCGAGCACCCTGACGTGCGCCGCATGCTACTGCGGATGAAATCGCTGACCGAGGGGGCACGCGCCCTGCTCTACTACACCGCTGGACAAGTCGATCGCGGCGTGCTGGGCGACGAGGCCGCCAAGATGCGCGGCGAAGTCCTCACCCCGCTGATCAAGACCTGGGGTACCGATATCGGGATCGAAATCGCCAGCCTCGGCGTGCAGGTCCATGGCGGCATGGGCTTTGTCGAAGAAACGGGCGCGGCCCAGCATTGGCGCGATTCGCGCATTGCCCCGATCTACGAAGGCACTAACGGCATCCAGGCGGCCGACCTCGTTACCCGCAAACTTGGCATGGACGACGGGCAAGCGCTTATCGGCCTCACAGAAGACATTGCCCGTGATTGCGCCGACGAGCCCGCGCTGTTCGCCCTCGCTGGAGATTGTGCCGCGGTTGCGCGTTGGATGCGCGAGGAAGCCAGCCTCGACGATCGGCTGTCGGGTTCCGTACCCTTCTGCACGATGCTCTCGGTCGCTGTCGCCGGGTGGCAGTTGCTGCGGCAATTGCGCGCCGTCGAACAAGGCGCAGCGCCCGCGTTGACAGCCACGAAGAAATCGACCGTTCGGTTTTTCCTCGACCGCATCGCACCGGAAGCCGCAGGCCTGAAAGCTGCAGCGACCGCCGGTTCGATCGGGCTCTACGAATTGGAAACCGCCCAACTCCTCGGCTGAGGAGTCGCGCCGCGCGACTTACTCGGCGGTCACGCTCCGGGCGTAGTCGTCTTCGCCGAAGGTCGCTTCCTGCCCGCGCAGATTGCGCTGCGGCGGCAGGCGATTGCCCGTGACCTGCTTGATCGCGCCCTGCCGGGTGCCTCCGGGAGCAATTACGCGCCAGATGATACCGGCGGTATCGTCGCTGACCAGCAGCGCGCCGTCGCTGGCCCATTCGACCCAGGTCGGGCGTCCGCGCGTCGTGCCGTCGTCCTGGAGAAACCCGGTCAGCACCGGAATCGGCTTACCGGTCGGGTTCCCGCGCTCGTCGAAGGCGACATAGACCACGTCGTAACCGGAGGGCGGCTTGCGGTTCCACGAGCCATGCCGCGCGACGAAAGCGCCGCTCGAGAAGTCCTCGCCCATCTGGGCGCCCTCCGCACTGAACACGAACCCCAGCGCTGCGACGTGCGGGCCGAGCGCATACTCGGGCGTGCGCACGTAGTTGATGTAGGCCGGGATCGGATAGTCTACGCGGCGGTCGAAATTGTCGCCCCAATAGACCCATGGCCAGCCATATTGGGCGCCGACGGGGACATTGGTGAGATAGTCCGGCACAAGGTCGGAGCCGAGCATGTCGCGCTCGTTGACCGTGGTCCAAAGCTCGCCGGACCATGGATTGAAGTCGAGGCCGTTGGGATTTCGCAAACCCCCGCCGAAAATACGACGCCGCCCGCTTTCGAGATCGACCTCCCAGATCAGCGCGCGCCCTTCTTCGGCCTCCATGCCCTTGTCGGCGATATTGGTGTCCGATCCGACCGCGACATAGAGCTTCGTGCCCTCCTCGTTGATCGCGAGATTGCGCATCCAGTGGCCGCCGGCGGCGGCCAGATCGGTGATCTTGCGGGGTTCGCCCGACACCCTGGCGTCGCCCAGTTCATAGGGATAGGCAAGCACCTCGTCGTGATTGGCGACATAGAGTGTGCCGTCATGCCATGCGAGGCCGGAGGGCGAGTCCAGCCCATCGAGCAGCACCTGGCGCACTTCGGCACGGCCGTCCCCATCGCCATCGCGAAGCAAGACGACCTGATTGGGCGACTCGCCCCCTGCGCCTGCGCGATCCATCAACAGGCCTGCAATCCAGGCCGTTATCACGCCATCGTCCTCCTTGGCCGGCGCGCGCGTCAGCGAAACGAGGATATCGCCATTCGGCAGCGCCTGTAGGGTGCGCGGGTGCTCGAGCCCGTCGGCAAAGCGCATGACCGCGAGGCCCTCGGCTGCGACCGGTACTTCGTCGGCAGCCCAGCCGACCGATTCGGCAATGGCGACGGTGGGAATTCCCTCGGCGTTCGGCTCTTCCAGCGTGGGATCGGTACCGACCACGTCTTCCCATGGGACACTCGCGGTGTCGCCGCGGGTGAGGAACCAGAATGCTGCGGCGAGGACAATGAGGATGACGAGGAGGGCGATGCCCAGTTTCTTGGCGAGGCTCATGGCCATAGCGAATAGGCGAGGCTCGCGGGCGCGGCAATGGGCTTGCCCTTCGCTTGATGCGCATTAGATCACGCCCATGTTCGATTTCCGCCCCGCCCCCGATTGTCCGAAACCCGAAGCCTATCGCCAGCTACGCGAGGCAGCCGACGCTTTGACTTCAGGCGAGGCCGATGGTGTGGCGAATATGGCGAACGTCGCAGCGCTGCTGTGGGATTTCCTGCCGGACCTCAACTGGGCCGGGTTTTACCGCATAATCGATGGCGAACTCGTGCTCGGCCCGTTCATGGGACGTCCGGCCTGTATTCGTATTCCGCTCGGCAAAGGTGTGTGCGGAGTGGCGGCCAAAGATGCCGCGTCGCAATTGGTCAGGGACGTTCACGCCTTTCCCGGCCATATCGCCTGCGATTCGGAGACGAGCTCGGAGCTGGTGGTTCCGGTCGTGCGCGATGGGGCGGTGATTGCCGTCATCGATCTAGACAGCCCGCAAAAGGCGCGCTTCGATGAACAGGATTTGCACGGAATCGAAGAGTTGGCCGACGTTATAGCCGAGCGGATCTAATCAGGATCGGCCCATGACGGCACAGATCATGGAGCGCTGTGGCATCGCGCCGACCAGAAGCTATCCTTCTTTCCACTCCGCGAAGCGGAGGTGGCGATCGGAGAGCTGGACCATGACATTGCGCAACATCATCGCACTGACGAGCGGGATCGCAATGCTTCCTGGGGCGGCATTCGCCCAGGCCGCGCTGGAATATGAAATCGGCGGATATGAATATGCGGAGCCATTAGCAGAGCAGAATGCTGAGGACGGGGACGAGCCCCGGATTGTCCTCGAGCTCACCGAGGATCGGGGCGCAAAACGAGCCATCCAGTCGCGGCAGGACGAGACCTCTCCCGTTTTCGTCGAACGGCCGGTCCTTCAGCCGCTCCGCACGGTGGACCCGGACCGCACCGGCATGATCGGCACCGCCGCTGCCGGAGCCGACTTCGCGCAGGATACCGCAGTGCAGGTCCCTGTGACCTACACCGATGCGCCTCCGGTGGCGAGCGGCGCGATCGGTTCGACCGTTACCCCGATGCCAGCTCCTGCTGGTCGCAGCGGCGCAGGGCGAACCTATGTCTATCGCGCCGGCCAAGAGCCACGCCTGCCGCTTGGCGGGCGGGTCGTACAATTCGATCGCGCGGCGTGGTTGCAGGAATGCTCCCGTCGGCTTGCCCCGCAGCGTGGCTATACCGACAATTCGGAGGAGTATTACGATTACGAAGAGATCGAATATGATCCGGAGCGGGCTATCGCAGCCATGGGCCGGTGCGAGGCCTATCTCGACAGCTACATTGCCAGTGCCCGGAGCGGCGCGCTTCGCAACAGTACCTCTTCCACGGGCGATTACATGCTTGTGCCGGTGACTGTCATGCAACCGCGGCAGGCGCGGTACAGCGATGGTACGCCGGTACGCGCGGGAGACCGGTAGTCGCGCGGCGGAACTTACCTAAACCCCTGATTTATTAAATATCTCCGCCCGTAAGCCTCTGGCAGATGAGGTCGAGCTGGTCCAGCGTGCGATAGCGTATGGTGACGGTGCCCGTATTCGGGGTGTCCTCCGTCCTGATCCGCACCTGCATGCCGAGGAATTCCTCGAGATGGCCCTGAACGGCCTCGATATCCGCATCGCCCGAGCCGCCGGTGACGCCCTTCGACGGTTTCTTTCGGGGGGCAGCCTTTGCGGGATCGCGGGCAAGCTTTTCGATATCTCGCACCGAGAGTTTTTCCGCCACCGCGCGGCGCGCGAGATCGGAAGCCTCGTCATTGCCAATCAGGGCGCGGGCATGGCCCATCGACAAACTGCCCTCCGCGACCATCGCAAGGACATCATCTGGAAGCGCCAACAGCCGCTGGAAATTTGCGATGTGGCTGCGCGATTTGTCGACCAGCTTCGCGATCTCCGCCTGGGTCATGCCCTCGGTATCGGCAAGTTTCTGGTAAGCGCGCGCTTCTTCAATCGGGTTGAGATCCTCGCGTTGCAGGTTTTCGATCAGCGTCAGCGCCATGATTTCGCGTTGGTCGAGCTTGCGCACGATTGCGGGAATTTCATGCAAACGTGCGCGCTGCGCTGCGCGCCAGCGGCGCTCCCCGGCGACAAGTTGGTAGCGCCCCGACCCGAGCGGCCGCACGATGATCGGCTGGATTACCCCGCGCGCAGCGATCGAGGATGCGAGTTCGTCGAGCGCTTCTTCGCGGAAGTGGGTGCGGGGCTGTCCTGGGAGCGGTTCGATATCGGCCACCGGAATGGACGCGAGGCCCTCGCCTTCTACTGGCGGAACCGGAGCCGGCGAAGTATCTGGTGCAAGTTCGCCTGTGATTTCACGCTTGACCAGCGGCTCTTCCCGGCGTGTTTCGCCAAGCAGGGCGTTCAGGCCCTTGCCGAGCTTCTTCTTGCGGTCGATCGGGCGTGATGTTTGCGTACTGTCGCTCATGCGGCTTTCCTTGTTTCGGGCAACCGCCCGATCAGTTCGCGGGCCAGGCCGATATAAGCGCGGCTTCCCGGGCACTGATGATCGTAGACAAGCGCCGGCAAGCCGTGGCTTGGCGCTTCCGAAAGGCGAACGTTTCGCGGAATGACATTCTCGAAAACGAGCGGACCGAGGCAATCGCGAACATCGTCGGCGACCTGGTCGGTCAGGCGATTGCGGCGATCGAACATGGTGAGCACGACACCGACGATGCCGAGATCGGCGTTAAAGCCTTGCTGCACGCGCTCGACCGTCTGAAGGAGCTGACTCAGCCCCTCTAGTGCAAAAAACTCGCACTGTAGCGGTACCATCAGAGTATCGGCCGCGCACAATGCGTTCAGCGTCAACAATCCGAGCGACGGCGGACAGTCGACGAAACACACGTCGTAAGCGGCAGCAGGATGGTTCAAGGCTCTTTTGAGGCGATGGGTCCGGTCCTCTACCGAAACGAGCTCGACTTCCGCGCCCGAGAGGTCTTGGGTGGCCGGCACGATCTCGAGATTTGGTATCTCGGTTTCGAGGGCGCATTCGCCAAGGGTCGCCTGATCTAGCAACAGATCATAACTGCTGTTTTCGCGCGATGCGGCATCGACACCGAGACCCGTGGAGGCATTCCCTTGCGGATCGAGATCGACCAGCAACGTTTTCCACCCAGTCGCAGCCATCGCGGTGGCGATGTTGATCGCCGTCGTAGTCTTGCCCACTCCACCCTTCTGGTTGGCAATCGCGATGGTGATCATGTCGAACCCTTCCACTTACCCTTGCCGACGATGATGCCGGCCTCGGTGTCGGTCAATGATTGTTCCACGTGGAACATCCCCCGATCCCGTTTTGGCAATGTCTGTACTTCTTGCTCCGCCGACCGGCCTTTGGGCAACACCCATTGCGTAGCGGCTGTGGAGAAGCGTGCGGATAAGCGCAGCAGCCGGTCGAGCGGAGCAAAAGCTCTCGCCGAAATCACACCCGCTTCTAGCGTCTCGACTTGCTCAAGGCGTAGCCCCTCCACGCGGCAATTATCGAGGCCCAGACCGAGCGCAACCCGCTCAAGCCAGTCTATTCTTCGCTTGCGCGATTCCACCAACATAACGGGTTGTTCTGGTCGCATGGCAGCGATCACTAAACCGGGAAATCCCGCGCCCGACCCGAGATCGATCCACGGACCTTGCGGCACGGAAACCCATCGCAACAGTTGGACAGAATCTGCAATGTGGCGCCGCCAGACCTGCTCTAGCGAATTTTTCGCCACCAGGTTCTGGCGCGAATTCTCGTCGATCAGCTCGCCGACCAGCTGCTCAAGCTGCCTCATTGAATCGTCTGAGCACAACCCGGAAACGAATTCTCGTGCTTCTTCTTCCGTCGCGATCACGTCGCGATCCGCCCGATACGTTTGGCATGCACCAGCAAAGCCGCAAGGGCCGCTGGGGTTACACCCTGAACACGGGAGGCCGCGGCCATGCTTTCTGGCCGGGAGCCTGAAAGGCGCTCTACCATTTCGTTGGAAAGACCGGGGACTTCCGAATACGGGAAGTCCGGTGTCAGGCGAAGAGTTTCACTGGCACGAAGCTCGGAGAGTTCCGCGTCCTGCCGCGCAAGGTAGGGCGAATAGAACGCATCCTCGGCCATTTCGACCGCGAGATGATCGAACGGATCGAGGTCGGGATAAAGGCCGACAGCGTCGCGAAGTGAGACGTTGCCTGTCCCAAGCCAATCCGCAAGCGATTTGATGCCGGCATCGCGTTTCACGTGAAGCCCTGCGTCGGCGAGGTCTCTGGAATGGACCGCAGCGTCAAAAACAGCCGTGTATCGCTCGCGACGCTCGGTTCGGGCATTGAACCATGCTTTCCGCTCTTCGCCGACAAGGCCGGCTGCGAGCGCGAGTGGCGTAAGGCGACTATCGGCATTGCTTGCTCGTAGTCGCAGGCGATACTCCGCACGCGCAGTGAGCATCCGATAAGGCTCGGTGATGCCGTGCAGCGTCAGGTCGTCGACCATCACGGCCATATAGGAATTTGCCCGGTCGAGGGTGACCGGTTCCTTGCCAACCACCTTGGCTGCAGCGTGCATGCCCGCGACCAAGCCTTGAGCTGCCGCCTCCTCGTAACCGGTCGTGCCATTGATCTGACCGGCACAATAGAGCCCCGGGATGGCATGCAGTTCTAGCGACGCCTTCAGCGCGCGCGGGTCGATATGGTCGTACTCGACGGCATACCCCGGCACCTCCACCTCTACACGAGCTAAACCGGGCATCTCGCGCAGGAAATCGACCTGCACATCGGCCGGCAATGAGGTCGAGATCCCGTTGGGATAGATCAGATGCGTGTCGAGACCTTCCGGCTCAAGGAATACCTGATGACCCTCCCGGTCTCCGAAACGGTGGATCTTGTCCTCGATCGACGGACAATATCGCGGGCCTGCAGCTCCAATTGCGCCGGAAAACAGCGGAGAACGGTCCAGATTCGCGCGAATGATGTCGTGTGCGCGGGTGTTCGTGCGGGTAACGGCACAGAAGATTTGCGGATTACGACGCGCCTCGGTGAGCGACGACATGGTCCAGGCCTCTCCATCCGAAGGCTGCTCTTCCAGTCTCGCCCAGTCGATCGTCCTCCCGTCGAGACGTGGGGGCGTTCCAGTCTTCAGACGCCCCATCGGTAGGTCGGCATCCCTGAGTTGGTCGGCGAGACGCCGGGCGGCATTTTCGCCGACTCTGCCCCCCTCGAAACGCTCCTCGCCGCGAAACAGCACTCCCCCGAGGAACGTGCCTGTGCAGAGGACCACCGCTTGCGCACGCAAGGAAGTGCCATCGGCCAATTCGAGCCCGGCGACCTCGTCCCCTTCGAGAATGAGCGCAGCCGCCTCGCCCTCAATGCATTCGAGCTTCGACTCGAGCGCGACGAGACGCTGCACCTCCGCCTTGAAAAGCCGACGATCGGCCTGCACGCGGGGACCCCAGACGGCACTCCCCTTGGAGCGGTTGAGCATGCGATAGTGAATGGCCCCAGCATCCGCCGCTCGCCCAAGCACACCGTCCAAAGCATCGACTTCGCGCACAAGATGCCCCTTACCGAGGCCTCCTATCGCCGGGTTGCAACTCATTGCGCCGATTGCCGCGAGATCGAATGTCACCAATCCGACACGGGCACCCATCCGCGCGGCAGCGCAAGCCGCCTCGACACCGGCGTGACCACCGCCGACAATCAGGACATCGTAATGGTGCATAACGCCCCTTATCGTCCTCGCTGCGACGGGTCAAAGGCGCAGTGTTTCACGTGGAACACTGGCTTGGTTCACAAGATCGACGGAGCTATTTTCCGATACAGAAGCGCCCGAACAGCGCATCGAGCATGTCTTCGGTCGAATTCCGGCCCGACATTGAGTCGAGCGCCACGCGCGCCAGTCGCAGCTCTTCCGCAATCACCAGTGTGTCGCTTGCCCGGCCAGCCCGGGCGAGATGCTCGCCGCAGGTTACAGCCAATTCCTTCTGACGCCGGTTGAAGGCAATTCGATCCGGCGGAGGAAGCAGGTCTTTGGCCCGATCCATCAGCATCCGCACCAAATCATCGAGGCCCGAACCGGTTACAGCCGAAACCGCATGACCTTCGTTTCCGGCATCGGCCAGATCCGCCTTGGGGGCGATCAGGATTGCGCCAGCCGGACAGTCCGCCGGAGGACCAAGCCAGAGCACTATGTCAGCCTTTTCCAGCTCCCTTTGTGCACGATCGATGCCGATGGCTTCAATCTCACCTACACCCTCCTGTCGGAGCCCGGCGGTGTCGATGAAAACGAAAGGAACGCCGCCAATCGCCACCGGGCGCTCGATCACGTCCCGAGTCGTTCCGGCCACGGGCGACACGATCGCGGCACCTTCGTCGAGCAAGGCGTTGAAGAGGGACGATTTTCCCGCATTCGGCGGCCCGGCAAACACGATCCGCACGCCGTCGCGCAAGCGGTCCGCCGAGGGGCGGGCCAAGACGTTGTCGATCTCGCCCTTCAGGGTCGAAAGCTCGTCCGCAAAGTCGGGCGGCAGCACTTCGACATCGTCTTCATCGGAAAAGTCGATAACCGCTTCGAGTTGTGCCGAAAGGCCGAGCAGCCGCGTCCGCCACTCCTCGATACGGCGGGAGAGTCCACCCCCAGCCGCCGACATGGCTCCGCGCCTTTGCCATTCGGTTTCAGCTGCAAGTAAATCGCCCAGCCCCTCGGCCTGGGCCAGATCGATGCGCCCATTGGCAAAAGCGCGCCGCGTGAATTCGCCAGCCTCCGCCTCGCGCAGATCCGCCAGCGTCGCGAGCTCGGCCATTACGGCCGCGACTACAGCCCGACCTCCATGGCAATGCAGTTCCGCAACATTCTCACCAGTCACTGTCCTCGGTGCAGGAAACCACAGGACCAGAGCCTCATCGAGCGTATGCCCGTCGCGATCGCGAAGCGTGCGAAGGCTCGCCAAGCGTGGCTCCGGCAAATCGCCGACGAGTGCTTCCAGAGCGCCGGCGGCACCCGGGCCGCTGATGCGGATCACCGCTATTCCGGCAGGGGGCACGCCGCTCGAAAGCGCGAAAATCGTGTCTTGCATCGATAATCCGGAAAAATCAGTCTTCTTTCGCCGGTTTATCGCTCGGAGACACCGTTCGCGCAGAATTGGCCCCTTCCATGAAGCTCTGGAACAGCTTGAAGCCGGCCTGGCCCATCGGGGCGAGCTGTTTGGCATATTCCTGCAACTGGTCGGTGCTGGAGACGCCCTTCATCGCCTTGGACATCATGTCGACATAAACGGCATTGGCCTTCCCCACATCGGGCAGCCCCATGAACGTCCGCGCCTCTTCGGGGGTGCAGTCGATTTCGATATGGACCTTCATGGCGCTTCCTCCGTTATGGCGCTGTACCGCCTATCTGGGTTTGCTAAGCCTTCGAGGCAAGCGCTAAGCCCGAAACACCAGAGGAGATGCCACGCATGAGCGAGACCGTCCAGATTTCCACCCTGACCGGCGACGATAGTTTCAAAGGATACGTTGCCCGCCCCTCCGGCACAGCAAAGGCCGCAATCCTCGTTATCCAGGAAATCTTCGGCGTCAATGCCGGCATCCGCCGCAAATGCGACAAGCTGGCCGAGGATGGCTATCTCGCCGTAGCGCCCGACCTGTTCTGGCGTTTGGAACCGGGCATCGAGCTTGACCCCGACATCGAGCCCGAATTCCAGCGCGCGCTCGACCTGATGGGCAAATTCGATCAGGATCAGGGTATCCGCGACATCGAGGCAACGATCAATTACATCCGCGATACCGAGAGCGTCGCCAAGGTCGGTGCGGTCGGATACTGCCTCGGCGGCCGCCTCGCTTACATGACCGCAGCGCGCACCGATGTGGATGCGACGGCCGGCTATTACGGCGTCGGAATCGACGGCTTGCTCGGCGAGAAGCATGCCATCGCAAATCCATTGATGCTGCACATCCCGACCGAAGACGGCTTCGTCGACAAGGATACGCAGAAAGCCATGCACGAGGGGCTGGACGACCATCCTAAGGTGACGCTCTACGACTACGAAGGCCTCGACCACGGCTTCGCCACCGAATTCGGCGAACGTCGGTCAGAACAGGCGGCACAGCTCGCGGACAACCGCACGGCGGAGTTCTTCGCCGAGCATCTCGGCTGACGCGTGGAACGTATTCCGTTTCGCTATACCGTCCCGGGGCTTTTGCTGGTGCTGTGCGCGGCCGCATGGCTCTGGGACCCGGCGCGGTGGGCGCTGGTGGCGCTTATTCCCCTCGCGGCCATCGCGCTTTGGGATTTTTTCCAGCACGATCATACGCTTAGGCGGAATTATCCGCTTGTCGCGCGTATCCGCTGGCTCATGGAAGACTTGCGGCCCTTCGCCCAAGCCTATATCGTCGAAAGCGATCTCGAAGGGCGACCCTTCAGCCATCAGGCCCGCGCTCTCGTCTATGCGCGCGCCAAGGGCGATCTCGACTCGCACCCCATGGGCACGGAGTACGACGTCTACTCGGACGAGTACGAATGGCTTAGCCACTCGATCGCGCCGAAAGCCGAGGCGCCCGAATACTGGCGGCTGACGGTCGGAGAGAACACCTGCGCCAAGCCCTACTCGACCGCGATGCTCAACATCTCGGCGATGAGCTTCGGCTCGCTCTCCGCTAAGGCCGTCGAAGCGCTCAACGCCGGGGCGGCGATGGGCGATTTTGCACATAACACGGGCGAAGGTTCGATCAGTAAATACCACCGCTCGCACGGTGGCGACCTGATCTGGGAATTGGGCAGCGGATATTTCGGGGCGCGCAAGTCCGATGGCAATTTCGACCCCGAGCAGTTCCGCGACCGCTCGGCCGATGATCAGGTCAAGATGATCGAGCTCAAATTGAGCCAGGGCGCGAAGCCGGGCCATGGCGGCGTGCTTCCCGCTGCCAAGGTTACGCCGGAAATCGCCGAAGCTCGCGGCGTTCCCGCCGGGGTCACGGTCACCTCTCCCGCCGCGCATCCCGCCTTCTCCACGCCCATCGAAATGCTCGAATTCGTCGCGGAACTGCGCGAGCTGTCCGGCGGCAAGCCGGTCGGCATCAAAATGTGTGTCGGTCAGCCACACGAGCTTTTCGCCATGGGCAAGGCCATGCTCGAAACCGGGATGCATCCCGATTTCATCACCGTCGATGGCGCGGAGGGCGGGACCGGGGCTGCCCCGCTCGAATTGTCCAATTCCGTAGGAATGCCGCTGCGCGAAGGGCAGATCATGGTCCGCAACATGCTGGTCGGCCTGAACCTCAGATCCAAAGTCAAGATCGCCGCCTCGGGCAAGATCCATTCCGGCGCGCAGATGGCCAAGGCCTTCGCGCTGGGCGCCGACTGGTGCAATGCCGCGCGCCCCTTCATGTTCGCGCTCGGCTGCGTCCAGTCGATGAATTGCCACAAGGGGACCTGCCCTACGGGCGTGGCAACGCAGGAAGCCTGGCGGCAACGCGGCCTGGTGGTCGAAGACAAAGGGCCGCGCGTCGCCCGCTTTCAGAAGCAGACCCTCCATTCGCTGCGGGAAATTGTAATCGCGATGGGCCTGTCCAGTCCGTGGGAGATCACGCCGCAGGACATGCGCGAGCGCTTGAACGGAGCGCGTTCGGATGCCATCGACCGGATTTACACCTTCCTCGAGCCCGGAGAACTGCTCGAGGATCCCGACTCGACTGCCTATGCGCGACACTGGAACGCAGCCCGGGCCGATAGCTTCAGGAGGGCATCATGAGTTCCGCAAGAACCGGTCTGGAAAATTGGCATCACGTGCTCGAGGGTGGCAGCAAGCCTGAAGAACTCGCCGCAATGATTCATGAGGACGCCGTGTTCCACTCCCCCGTCGTGCATACGCCGCAGCGCGGGCAGGCGATCGTGGTCGCCTATCTCTCGGCGGCGGGCGAAACGTTGGGCAACGACAGCTTCGAATATGTCCGGGAACTGGTCGACGGCGACAATGCGATGCTCGAATTCACGACCGAGATGGACGGCATCCACGTCAACGGCATCGATCTCATTCGCTTCGACGACGAAGGGAAGATCGTCGATTTGAAGGTCATGGTGCGCCCGCTGAAAGCAGTGAACAAGGTGTGGGAGCAGATGGCGGCACAGCTGGAGCGCATGAAAGCGAGGTAATTCCGCGGAAAATCTGCCCTCCGCATTCACTGTTAGCGCTCGTTTAACCATATCCTGCGATAGCGGCGGCGTGTACGAGCCGAAATCCGCCAGCTGGACCGACAAACGCGTGTCGAAGGGCGAGTCCCCCGACGGGGCCACCGCTGCGCTGCGCGTATTGCTCGCCGAAGACACGCAGATCAGCGCCGATGTGCTTATGGCGATGACCCGCCATCTTTCGGTACAGATGGATCACGCGGTCAACGGCGTAGAGGCGATCGCGATGATCAAGGCGGCGGAGAGTGCTGCCAAGCCCTACTCGATGCTGTTGCTCGACGTGAATATGCCGATCCTCGACGGTGTCGAGACAGCCAGGCGCTTGCGCGCGGAAGGCTACGACGCAGAATACCTGCCGATCATCGCCGTCACGGCCGCCACCGATCTCGACGAAGTGCGCACCTACCGCGCAGCGGGCATGCAGGCTTACCTGGAAAAGCCCGTCGCGCTGGACGATCTCCGCGCCACGCTAAGGGCCTGGGGGCACCGCACGCGCAATACTCCGCAGCGCAAGCGCAGCGCCGCTCTCGAGGCGCTGAAACTGCGCTTCGACGATCGCACCATCGGGCTGCTTCAGCAGATCGACCAGGCGATCGACGGCACCGATATCGACGAGGCGCTGGTCATGGATTTGCGCAATCTGCTGCACCAGCTTGCCGGCACCGCAGGCTCCTTCGGCCAGCCTCGGCTGGGTGAGGTGGCGCGCGACCAGGAAGCGGCGCTGCTCGCCGCCTTCTTCGCCGGGGACGATGTCAAAGCGGTCCTCGAAGATGCCAGAAACGCTCTGAAAGCCGAACTCTAAGTGACTCGCGCAAAGATCCTTCAGCATCTCCGCCATGCCAGCGGGCTACTGTTTTTTTCAACACTCGCATTGCTCGCCGCGCCTGCCATCGCCCAGAATGGCGATCCCGTCGAAGTCGAGGCGCGGGTCGAAGTCATCGGCATCCAGTCGGACATCATGATCGAGGACGGCGACGAATTCGACAGCTCGGGCTATGGCATACGCGGCGATCTGGCGCTCGACTGGAGCCTGAGCCCGCGCACGACGGCCCGGATCGAGGTGGACGCAGGGGTCTTCGACTACGAGGGCCTCAATCGCGACACGCTGACGAGCTATGGTGTCTCGGCAAGCGTCGAACACGAAGTGTCGGAGACAGTGACGGTCCGGCTCCGCGCCCGCCGGATCGAGAATATCGCCGTGCTAGAGGCGTTCAGCGCCGATCAGACATCCATCGCTGCACGGGTCGAGTGGTCGGAAGGCAACGATCGTGTCCGCGTCGAAGCCGATTTTCGCCAGCGCGAGTATGACACCACGCGTGCCGGAACCGGCGAAGGTTACCGTCTTGCTGCCGAGTACAATCGCCGCTTCGGTCCCTATCACTGGCTCCGCTTCGAAGCCCGCGTCGAGGAAATGACCAGCGACGACGAGGAGCGCCGCAGCTACGATCGCCGCGTCGTGCGTTTGAAGTACAGCCATCCGGTTACGCGGATGCTGAGGGTTCGCCCATCGATCGAATATCGCGAATGGGACTATGCTGGGCGCATCGCGCGTGGCGATCCCGATCGGGCGTTGCGCGAAGACAGCTATGTCGCACCGGCAGTCGACCTGTCTTACGGTCACTGGAACCGCGGCCCCTATGCCCGCGCCAGCGCCGAATACCGGTTCAGGGACTCAAACGATATTCGCTACGATATGGATGGCGCGCGGTTCGGTCTCGTGGTCGGTTACCGCTTCTGACTCCACTCTTTATGGCTATGGATTGGTATGCCAGCTTACCCGGCTGCAATCACTAGAATCGCAGTGAGTAAGACGTTTTCGTTGAGCAAGACGCTTCGTTATGGCGCTATTGACCCGGCTTCCGCCTATGCCGCGCGGCGTTCGCGCCGTGCCTTGATCGACTTGGCGAGCCAGCCACCCTTCTGTCGTGACGTCAGCTCCTTTAGCTCCGCTGCGGCGCGCTGGTTGGAGATTTGCTCGGCAATCAGCGAGGCGTAGATGCGGTCGGAAACCTTGCGCCGGCGCACTGCATCGCCTGCATCGATGAATGCTTCGACTGTCGTGACCAGGCTGGAACCGATCTTGGCCAGTTGCCCGCCGGACACCCCCTCCCCGCCGCCGGTTTCGATCGACAGGCCGGACAGCTTCTCCATCTGGTCGTTCAAGCGCGCTTCGAGTACATTGCATTGTGCGGCAGAGAGCGCTGCCTGCATGCCTTGCTCGCGCAACTCGGCCAGCACGGCGCGCAATTCCGCTTCACTGAGGACGCCGAATTCGTGGAAGCTTGCGAGCATCCGATAGCCGCGCTCGACCGTGGCCGGGTCCTCTTCGCGCAGCTGCTGGCACGCTTTCCAGGCTGCCTCCCAGGCCTGCCAGCGATACACCCAGTCGAGCCCCGTCCCCTTAATGTTCTGCATGCCCATGATGCGATTGAGCAATCCCGGCGGAGTGTTGGCGGCTACCAGCCGCACGATCGCTTCGCCCTTCATGTAATAGTCGCGCACCGGGACCAGCTTTGCGTGAAAAGCCTTGTGTAACAGAGTTCTCAGCGCCTGATCCTGCGATGCCGGATCGCCGCCGCCCGCCACGGCCTGCTCGATAGCAAGGTATTCACGGTGCAATTCTGCAACCGCTTCATAGTGCGCCAGAATAGCGTCGGCGTGGTCTACGTTCGCCAGAGCTTCGCCCAGTTTGCCGTCCTTCGCAGCTGCAAGCGCGTCCTCCGGCGCCAGCTTGTGCGCTTGTCGGACAAGCATCGCCGTCAGCAGGCCATCGAGTGCGTCCTGGCTGAGCGGGATGCGCTGATGTCGGGCCAGCGCACGCAAGTGCTCCAGCGGCTCGACATCCTTGGCAATGAGGCTCAGCGACGCCGCAAATTCCGCCCACTCCTCCTCGATGAAGCCGAGCAGCCCCTCGATATTGCTGCCGATCAGGAAGTGCCGGTCGGCTGCCACATCGCGCACCAGCATGCGCGCGAAGACCCGGCTGCGCGGCACGCGGTCGGCGCGGTTGTTGACCACGGTAGTCACGAAGATCTCGGGGTCCCTCTCGAGATCGTGATCGGCAAAGCCCATGCGGGTCCAGTTCCCCATCGCGCCGAACCGTTCGTTGGCCGACATGCCCATGACGAATTGCAAGTTACGCCCGTCGATTTCGGCGCGCGGATAGGTCTTGAGCACGCCGAGGTCGGCCACCACGCGGTCGGACATTTCCTTGACGCAGAAATCGGGCTCCAACCCCAGCTCGTCGCCCATGGCGGTAACCAGCGCGATGTTGAAAGGGTGCTCTTCATAGGGGAACCGGTCGAGCAGGTGCTTGTGGATCAGCCCGGCCTCTTTCCACCCGACCGAGCGCATGCGCGTGTTTGCCTTGTCCGCGCCCTCGGCCAGGATCGGCAGCATTTCTTCTTCGGTCGTCAGCAGAGTGGAGTTGTGCGGGATGAATTCGCACATGACTTCGGGAATATTGCGGCCGGCTGGGCCCTGCACGTCCTCGTGATCGGGATAGGTATTGGTGATTGTTCCGATATCATCACGCATCCAATCCTGTTGCAAAACGCGAACATAGGACGGATTGAGGCCCATGCATTCCCACAGGAACACGCGCGCCTTCAGCCCGCGCGAGGTCTTCAGCAGGTTGAACTGCTCCCAGATCGTCGCCTTGTCGTAAGGGCGGAAGAGGAACATTTCGGTCAGCTCGCCATAGGGATTGCCGAGCAGGAACATCGCCTCGCAGCCAGTAGTCTTGGATACGATCGAGGGGCCGAGCGCATTGATCAGGCCGGCCTTCAAACGCTCCGTGCCGGACTTGCCGCGGGTCCCCCAGCCGCCGAGCACCAAAGACAGCCCGTCGCGCAGCCGCCGCGCCTGCCAGCCGAGAAAGATGTGCCGACCGAGAAACCACGCGCTCGCCAGCGCAACGAAGACACCGAGTTCGAAGAGATTGTTGGCGAAGACGGTCGAAACATAGGCCGATGCGCGGTCCCAGAAGATTGGCAGCGCCGCGAAGATGCCGCCGGCGCTGTAGAGCTTGACGATGTGCGGGGTCGTCGCGCCCGCCGCGTCGTCATACGCCCGGAAGGCGAGGTCGAGGCCGAGTTCGCGGAGCTTAGCGACGTAGGCCTCGGGATCGCGGTTCCGCAGGTTCGCCAGATCGGGAAAGCTTCTCGTGACCCTCCAGAATGCCTTCATCCTGACGGAAATCCCGGAAGCCGCGCTTATTTCGGTTATCCCCGCGCTGGTGAAGACCTTGGTCGTGCCGCCCCGGTCGAGCGCGGAAAGTACCTGGTCGACCAAGGGGAGGTAATTGCGCCAGCCACCCTCGCCGCTTTCGAATAGCGGTTCACCCGGCACTTTGGTCGGGGCGAGTTCGGCCATCCGAGCGCTCGGTGCGATCAGGCTGCCGTGATAATGGCGACCCTTGGTGTGATAGAACGCCTGCCGCTTGTCGGTGGCGCTGTGGCGGCCCTCGAACAGCATCCGCCAGGCACGGCGGCGGAAATATTCACCGCGCTGGATCGATGGCATCAGGCCCGATTTAAGAGCAAGTCCGAAATCGCGCTGCGCCAGCACCGCCATGACCCGGCCGACCTTGTCCTCGTCTTCGGCCAGCCACTGGCGCAACGCAGGTAGTCTTCGCACCGCCTCTTCGCGCATCGGATGAACCGTCTTGGCGAGATGGCGGCCAATCTCGCGCGCATCGGGATCGGTCCAGAACCAGATGCGCTCACGCACCTCGTCGCTCCAGCGCCACAGTTTCAGCGAGGGGTCCCGATTCCGAAGCCCTTCGACCGCGCCCATCAATTGCCCGACCAGTGCCGCCGGAGCATCGCCCGCATCGCTTGCGGCATGCTGCGCAATGTCGGCGCAGGCTTCCAGCGCGATGCGCAGGACGAACTCGTCTTCGTCGCGCTTCAGGGTCGATGCAATCGTCCGCAAATAGAGGTTCGCGCTGAGCGCATCGAGATTGGCGGTAGGTGCCGCGAAGAGCGCGGCACGAACCTGGGCGTCTTCGTCGCGCAGCAGGTCTTTGGCTGCCTGCGCGGCGCGGCCTGGAGGCAGGATAGGGAGGCATTCGGCCACCACCTGCCGCACGGCGCCGTCGGGGTCGTTGCAGAGAATGTCGAAGGCTCTCTGCAAGCGGTTCGAGGTGTGAAGGAGACTCGCAATTCGCCGCACGAGGTGGCGACGAACGAAAACCTCGCCATCGCGCTGCGCAGGAACTCTCTTATCTAGATCGACTGCCAGCCGCCGCTCGACGAGTGAGTGCACGGTGTGCGGTGAAAGCGCGAACATGACGTCGAACGCCTCGCACTGGGTCCAGACATCTTCGGAAAGATCGAGACACGCCCGGCGCGTCGCACTGAGAACCGCATCGAGCCATAGGCCCCCGGTCCGCGGTGGCAGGTTCTCCGCAATGCGCCGCATGCAGCCATGGGCCGCCCGGCGGATGCGCGCATCGCCATGCCAGTTCCGCGTGGCGGGGAGGAGGATCTCGAAAATCTCGGTCATCGTCTCGCCCTCGGTCAAGGCGAGATCGTAACGGACCGCTTCACCGGCCACCCATCCCAACCGCTCCAGCGCGAAGGCCAGCACGCGCTCACGCTCGCCGAGCCGCTTGGTGAAGCGTTCAACCACCGCGTCGGCATCGAAAAAGTCCCGCGTCGCCTGCTCGTCGCGCCTGATCTGGCGGCCACGCGAACCGAGGGCCCGGGCGAAATCTAGGATCGCCGCCCGCTGCTCCGCCGTGTCGAGCGCACTGGCAAAGCGCGACTGGAACCGCTCTTCCGCCTTGTTCAGGCGAGCGATTTCATCGAGCTGCAACAGGCAGAAATCGGCAATGACCGTCGCGTGGCGAGCAGGTGGCAAGGCCTCGCCCCGCTCTCCCGCATAGGCGAGGATTTCCTCCCGCAAGTCGGCATAGACCGGCAGCAGCTTGTCTGCGAAGCCACGATCGAGGCGTTCGCCCAGCGGAGCCTCCATCGGTCGCGCTCGGGCCAGATCTATGTTCGCCGCCGCATTCACGCCGCAGCTTCCTCGAGGCAAGAACCGACAGAGTCGAGAAGCTGCTCGTCGCTTATCATCGCTCCGCGCAGGTCGGCCGAGAGTTCGAGATGCGCAAAGCGTGCGCCCCCTGCTTCGCGCAAGGCCTTCCCCTGGGCATTGTCCTCGGCCCCCAATTCGCTCGTTTCCGTCGGGTACACCAGTACGGCGCGTGGAGCGAGAGCGCGGCTGAGGCAATCCGCGAGATCGAGTGTATCGGGACCGGGGGAAGCGGTTCCATTGCTCACGATGGCCGAGGCTTCTTCCGCCCGCGATGACGAGCGCTTCGCCCCGTTGAAACCATGTAGCTGGACGACGAGGCCATCCGGGAAACGATCGGAGAATCCCAGCGCGAATTGCGTGAACAGATGCTCGCCTTGACGCGCGACATCAAGCGCCTCACACCCGTCACTACCATCGCGTGCGACGGTATTTTGCGCGGCAGCCGCCGCCCGACTGCGCGCGAAGATACGCATCGCAAGCTCACCTGTCCTGCGATCGTGAAAGGCGTGAGGGGCGGTGATGGCAAACGGGACTGCCGTTCCCTTGCGAACCCGGTACTCGCCGCCGCTGCCGCAATGGCGCGTGTCGCGCAACATGATCGACCCGCTTTCTTCGCTCCGGGCCAAGCCAAGTATTGCCGCATCGCGCTCCTGCGGCGCTGCTTGCGCGAAATAATCGCGTGCATCCGCGCTGCTGCATCCACCCGCCAACAGGCCGGACAGCCAGAGGATGGCCCAACGGATCATGACTCTGCCTCTTCGGCGGCTCTGTCGGCTTCGTAGATGACCAAAGCATCGTACTCGCGGCCTTCGATACCCACGGGACCGATCGGTCGCCAAAGATTGCTTGCAAGGTGCGTAATCTCGGATGCGGAAAGCATTTCGGGCGGAAACGGACTGAACGCGGTCAGGGCCGCGCGCTCTTCCCTGCTGCGACGCAAAAATACGGCCCGACCGTCTCCGGCGGAGACGGGGCGCCGCTCGTAGACCCGCGCATCCACACCTACTACCATGGGATCGCTATCTTGCAGCGTGACCTCTACGCGGGTAAGCGGCACGTTGCTGCGAATTACCAGCTGATCCTGGCCCCAAATGTGTGCTTCGCTCGAGCGGTAGAAGCGCCGTGCCCTTCCGTCCGGGAGATACCCACCGCCGCGACCGGAAACGAGAGCGCGTTCGTATTCCGCAACCTGAACCCCCTGAACATCGAAAAGCGCGAAGTGAAGCGTGTATGAAGCCCCGGCCACATCGGCGGGAGGGGAAGTGACCGCGACGTGCGCGATGACTTTCAGCTCTTCGGCAGGCTGCGACAAGACGAACGTCATCGGTACGTCCCGCTCAAGCCGATATGCCAGCGTGCGTTTCGCGATACGAAGGTCCATCTGGGTAGAATCCTGCGCTGCCACGAAATAGCGCGCTAATGGCACGGCCCAGGCCCAACCCCCATAGGCGGCGAGCGCCGCGAGGACGGCGAATAGGATGCTACGGCCCACGAAGGTCAGGCTCATTGCCGATCGCCTCCGTAATTAAGCACCCATCCGATCGCGGAGCGGCGTCCGCTCGTGGCATCATAATAGCGCTCGGCCTGAGCCGGGCGTGCTTCATATCCTGCAAAGGCCCGGCTGCCGTCCGAAAGCTCGGTGCGGATCCCGGCCTCGCGCAATGCCGATGCGAGGTCCCCGAGTTCGGAATATTCCGGCCCCACCACATCCTGTATCAGCAAGACTTCGGGACGGGCTTCGGGAAAGGCAGAGCCCTTCGGCCGCTGGCGCAGGTGGAAAGAGAACGCTTCCTCTTTTCCCACCTGCTGCCGGACGATTTCCTGCCAGATCACCGTCATGGCCGAGCTGGGCGATCGGGAAAAACCGTCGGGCTGCGCTGCAACCAGCAAGACATCGCCTCCCCAGTTGCGATGCACAGCGACACCGAGCCGGGCGGCCTTGCCATAGTCTTCCTCGCGCCAGGTAAGCACGCTCTTGGCGAGGGGTGCACCTTCGGCGATGAATATCTGGCCCTCGTCCCGCTGACTCGAAAAGAGTGTCCAGTGGTTACGGCCTCCCAGCGTGCATCGAGCAACTCCGAAGCCTGCGGTCTTGGCAGCTGCGCGGGCGTGGGTTGCAACTTCTCCTTCGCGGACGGAGGCGACGAAGGGCTCCGCGACTTCATACCGAACAAAGGCGAGGCGTTCGACGTCTCGCCATTTCACCCCGGCATTGCCATTGGCAACTAGGCGACAGGCGGCACCGTCGCGCAGGCGCGGTACACGCATCGCGGCGAGTCCTTCGAGCGCCGCGTCGCTCAGAGAAAGGACGGCACGGTCTCCACCTCCGTTGCTCGCGCCAATATCGATGCCGGCACGGATATCCGGAACTGCGGCCTCTAGGCTCGAGAGATCGAGGACACCGGCCGATGCATTGGCATAGGCAATCTCGGACGGTTCGCCCGCACCGGCTTGCAATTCGAGCAAGACGGTTTCGCTCGCATCCGCGAATACATCGGCCACACTCGCTTCCGCGATCGTACCGGCGCTTTCCGGCGTCGATATGACGAGCCACCGTGCGTCGAGTTTCTGACGCAGCGCCAGACCCGCTACCCCCAAACCAGGCTTGCTGGCCGGATCCCGCAGGACGATTGCGGCATCGCGGGCTGCCGACGGGTCGTACAGCAACATTTCGTGGCCATCGTCGTCGGCTCTGACAACCGCCAGCCGACCATCGCCGACCGACATCAACCGCCACGCATCAGCCTGCATATCGAAATCGGGAGAGGAGGCGGGCACACCTTGCTGCAAGCCGTAGACCAACTCCGCCAGATCTTCGCGCGCAGCATCCGACAATGGCGCCGCCTTGCCCGAGACCCTGCGGACATGCGCGTCGCCGATCGCCTCGGCTACAAGCAACTCGATGCGATCTTCGCTTCGGGACAATCCGTCAGCCTCCGCCATCACCGAACCACCGGGAGTCCGCGAAACCGCCGCCGACAGCGCGAAACCGACGATGTTTCCAAAGACTGCGCCCATGAAGCTGACCTGCAAGGTCGAGCGGGCGAGGCGCGGGAAGATGTTCTTGTCGTGTGCCTTGATTGCGATGAGCGTGGAAAGGAGATACCCGAAGCCGTAGAAGTCGGTCGTCTTCACGTCGTAGCCCTGCCAGACGATGAACCATCCCAGCGCCATCTTCCAGGCGAAGCTGATGTTGAAGAACAGCAGCAGTTTGCTTCCGCCCTCAATCGTCGCATTGGCCATGCTCGGCAGCTTCAGAACGAGTCGCGCGATCACGTAGATAATGATCGCTTCGAGAAAGGAGGTGACGATCTTGGTCGGCTGATACCATTGCAGCGCAATCAGCGCCGGGATCAGGATGCCCGAGAAGTCCCAGCCATAGCGCACGTTCATATGACTGGCGATAAGCGCGGTCAGGGTCAGGATAATATAGGCCTTCGGACTGGCCAGGATCGAGCTTGCGAGACCCTCATACATGTAGGTCACCGCACTCATACGGAAATTGGTGAACTCCATCAGGCCGTAGCGGACTACGAGATAGGTGATCCCCATCGTCACGACGGCAGCGCCCAGCCCACGCACCAGCCCCGGCTTCCAGAACTGGTTCGCCAGCAAGGAAATGATGACGAGGCCGAAGCTCTGGAGATTGTCACGCCAGTCGAAACGGCGGTCGAAATTGCTCTCCAGCCACCCGGCGAATTCGGGCAGGACGTAGCCATCCATAATCAAACGGACGGCGATGCTCGCAAGGATAAGCCCCATGAAACGGTCGCGCCCGAACAGACTGGGATAGCGGCCGCGGCTCAACTTTTCGGAGAAAAGCCAGACGAGCGCATAGGCGAGGACTGCCTCCAGAATAATCACGAAGCCGGCCACCGGTTTCACGATCAGCAGCGGCACGATATAGCCCGGCACCACCAGGCCCGAGAGGACCCAGCCGTAGCGCAGGTTGAAAAAGCACAGTACGAAGACCCCGACCCAGACGGTCGTGATGATCGAGCTGACGAGGCCGCCCTCGGGGAATATGGCGAGCGGGAAGAGGCTCATCCGGCGTTCGCGGCTCCTTGTCCGAACGCGCCCGCGATATTCGCCACGAGCCAGCTCGGCTCGACCGGCTTGCGCGCGATGGTGACGACGCCGAGTGCCCGGAACTCGTCGGACACGGTATTGCCCGCAGTCGAGGAGATGACGATCACCGGAGGACGAGCCTCACCCTGTTCGTTCAGCACGCGCAGGAAGCGCACTCCGTCCATTTTGGGCATCACGAGATCGAGCACGACCAGATCGATCCCACCCTCGGCCAGCCGCGCCAGCGCAGCCTCGCCATCTGGTGCGGTCGACACCTCGTAGCCCTCGACCTCCAGCGTGATCTGCAGAAGACTGGCGAGGATTTCGTCATCGTCGACGATAAGGATATGCGGCAAAGTCATCCGATGCGCCTCAATTTTACGTTGAATCCGAATCCGTTGGCCTCGCGGCCCCAGTAGGAGACGCTGCCGCCCCACTTGGCAGTGCGGGCGATGCCGCGATTGATCTGGCGGTACTCGCCGACCGACTGATCCTCGCCCTTGGTGAGCAGATAGACGAGCCTGCCGAAGCCGATCCCGAAACCGCCGGCGATGTTGACCCGCGTCTCGGTGTTCTTCTCTTCGAGCCGGACCGTGACCGTCTCGCCTTGCGGCGTATCGGCCACCACGACGCGCAGCATGGCTTCCAGCATGTCGCCAAGCGCACGCGGTTCGGCGATGGTGAAGCCGCTCATCGCCGGCAGCTGGATATCGATCCCGACTTCCAGCTCTTCGGCCATCCCGGCGGTTTTCTCGAGAGTCTGGAGGACCAGCGCGCGGGCATCGACGGGATAACAGGCCTCGACCAGTTCCTCGTTCTCGCCGCGCACGAGCTCCGCGACCTCGTCCAGACGTCCGGTGGCGCGGCGTGTGGCCTCACCGATCCGCGCTATGATCGGACCGATCTTTTCCGCGCCGACCCGCGGGTCGCTCGCAAGGTCGGCCGCAAGCAGGATCGCTTCGAGATCGTTGCGAAGCTGGAGGTCGATGAACAGTCCGACCGACTGGCGCAGGTCTGCAGCGGCGTGCAATTCCGTGATATCGACCGCTTCGATCACGATCACCCGGTCCATGCCCCGCGCCATGCTGTCCGGCGCCGCCACACGAAGGATGCGCTCGACCGGACCGAACTGCCGCATCGGCAGGCGCATTTCGCCGCCGCGGAACACCAGCTCCTGCAGCAGCGCCTCTACCCGGACGATATCGAGCCCGGTCAGAGCGACGATCGCGTCGACCAGCGGTGTCTCGTTCACGGCGAGCTCGGCTTCGCGGTAGAGGTCTTCCATCGCGCGGTTGGCATGGAGCGGGGATCCGATAAGGTGGAAAATCATCACCGCGGTATCGATCGTGTCGAAACCGCGGCGGACCTGGTCGGATTCACGAGCGACAAGCGAGACCGCGCTGGCGACCTTCTCGTCGATCGGGAGGTAGCGTTCCTCCTGTCGCTCGCGCGCGTTCAGATCGGCGCGCCAGCGAAACAGCTCGCGAAAGGAGGCGGCAGCCGCGCGCACCAGTTGCCCGCGCTTGCCGCTGCGTCCTCCGGGCGGAACGGCGTAGAGCCAGAAGAGGTTGCGCTCGGCCCCGCCGATCCAGGTCAGCCGCGCCTCACAGGCCCAACCGGGGACCAAAGCCGCGGCATCGAAGCCGACCTGGCGCCCGCGCATCTTCGCGAGTTCTTTCGATAGCTCGGTAGGGTCCATCGCGATATCGTCGAGCCCGGCATCGATAGCGCTCACGAGCTGCAATTCGCCGGTGCGGGAGAGCTCGATCAGCAGGCTCTTCTCGATCCCCGCGATGCGCGCCGTCGGATCGACGAATTGCGGTAGCCTTGCCCCTTCGCGCAGTGCCGAGCGATGCACCGAATGCTGGACTGCCCGAGCAGCGACCTGTTCCAGACGATTGTCCTGGCGCCGCTCGCGGATGAGAATGCGCTGGATGGCAATAATCCAGGGCGCGAGCAGCAGGGCCGTCAGCGGCAACAAACGTCCGGCGAATTCGAGCGCGAGCCAACCGCCCGCGGCGATCAGCACGCTGGCAATGATCGAAACGCGCAAGATGAGCTGCTTCGGATCGCTCCGGCGAAAGGTGATCGCCAATGCCAACCCGACAGCGAGTAGTAAAATCCAGCTGTTCCATGCGGCTGCACGGACGACCTGCCGGCCGGTCCGCAAATCGTGGACGGCGTGGGCGCGGAAGATCGCTTCGGACATGGCTCGCATGTCAGGATCGCGCGGCGTTTCGAGCGAAGGCTCAAGCGCGGCTGGCGCTGCGACCAAAGCTACGGTTCCGGCAAGGTCGGCTCCCGAGAGATCGCCCGCGACCAGCTGGCTCGCCGGAATGACGGGGATCGACTGCGCGCGCGGCATACGAACGAGGAACTCACCCTCGCGTGGTTCAACACCGGCTAGAGCGGATTCGAACGACGGCACGATGTGTCCGCCACCAGGCAGCCCCAGATGTTGGCTGCGCTGGATTCCGTATTCGGACGGCGCGAGATTGGAAGCCGCTTTCAAGGCGCCAGTGTCTGAGACTGCGAGCGCGGGAGCGAACTGCCAGCGTCCGCTAAGGGGCACTCTGTCGGCGCTTCGGCCGACGATCACCGGGATGCTCGCTCCGCTCCTCTGAGTGTCGCGGAAGCCGAGATAGCCGATGCGCTCGATACCCGAACCGGCCAAGACTCGATCGAGAGTGGCATAGCGGTCGGGTCCCATTGCGGCAAAGCGCGGATCGCGTTCCACCACGACCACCGTGGGGGCAGTTGCGCTCCCGACGACGGCGAACCGATCGAAAATCCGCCCGTCGATGTCGCGAAAGACCTGCGCCTGGTGGAGGATGCCAAGCAGGATTACGGTAATCATCGGCAAGAGTACGCTGGCGAAGCGCTCGCGCGTGAGCACGCGCGCGCTGCGCGAGGCAGTCACCTTATGCGGGAACGCAAGAGAGCTGAGCGACGCCACGTCAGATGCGATATGCGGCGCGACCGAAGGCTTTCCGGAGCACGCGCAAGCTGGCGCGAAAACCGACCATCGTGTCCCCCGTGAAAAGCCATCTGGGCAGACCGCCTGCCCGGCGATGCCGGGTCGTCACCCGCCACGAGACTTTCCTAGGGGAAACAGGGTTAATTATGCGTTAGAGCCATGGGACTGCCGCAATGGCAGACCCGCGAACGGATTCATCATTCGGGCGAGCGTGCCTGATGACACGCCCTGTTCGGCGCAACCCTACTGGTTCATGTTCGCGAAGAAGTCTTCGTTCGTCTTGGAATCCTTCATCTTGTCGAGCAGGAATTCCATCGCGTCGACCGTGCCCATTTGCATGAGGATCCGGCGCAGGACCCACATCTTCGACAGCTGGACCTGGTCGACCAGCAGCTCTTCCTTGCGGGTGCCGGACTTGCCGACGTCGAGCGCCGGGAAGATGCGCTTGTCGGCGACCTTGCGATCGAGCACGATTTCGCTGTTACCCGTGCCCTTGAATTCTTCGAAGATGACCTCGTCCATGCGGCTTCCGGTGTCGATCAGCGCAGTGGCGATGATCGAGAGCGAACCGCCCTCCTCGATATTGCGTGCCGCACCGAAGAAGCGCTTGGGGCGCTGGAGGGCATTGGCGTCGACACCGCCGGTCAGAACCTTGCCCGAGCTGGGCACCACGGTGTTGTAGGCGCGGCCGAGGCGAGTGATCGAATCGAGCAGGATCACGACGTCCTTCTTGTGCTCGACTAGGCGCTTGGCCTTCTCGATCACCATTTCGGCGACCTGGACGTGGCGATTCGCAGGCTCGTCAAAGGTCGAGGAGATCACCTCGCCATTGACCGAACGTTGCATGTCGGTGACTTCCTCGGGCCGCTCGTCGACGAGCAGGACCAGCAGGAAGACTTCCGGGTGGTTGTCGGTGATCGCCTTGGCGATGTTCTGCAGCAGCACCGTCTTACCGGTGCGCGGCGGGGCGACGATCAGTGCGCGTTGGCCCTTGCCCTGCGGCGAGATGATGTCGATCACCCGCGCCGACTTGTCTTTCACCGTCGGATCCAGCGTGTCGAGCGTCAGCTTCTCTTCGGGATAGAGCGGTGTGAGATTGTCGAAATTGGTGCGCGTGCGGACCTGATCGGGATCCTCGTAATTGACCGTCGTGAGCCCGGTCAGGGCGAAATAGCGCTCGCCTTCCTGCGGCGCGCGGATCTGGCCTTCGACCGTGTCGCCGGTGCGAAGGCCCCACTTACGGATCTGGTTGGGCGAGACGTAAATGTCGTCGGGACCGGCGAGGTAATTGGCCTCCGGGCTACGCAGGAAGCCGAAGCCGTCCTGCAGCACCTCGATGGTGCCGATGCCCATGATTTCCTCGTCATACTCCTCGTCGTCGGCGAGTTCGCGCAGGATGCAGAACATCAGGTCCTGGCGGCGCATGGTGCCGGCCGCTTCGACGCCCAGTTCCTCGGCCATCGCGACCAGGTCTGCCGGGGCTTTTGCTTTCAAATCCTTAAGATGCATGATGTTTACTCGGTATTGTAGCTAGGGGTGGCCGGCAGGTCGGTATGTCCGTGCGGAGGGCATGGAACTGGGCTTGGAGAAAGCGGACCCGGCCCTGTCGAATGCAGGGCCTTCAACCGGATCGATGGGCGTTTAATTACGGGGCCTGCGCGAAGCCGTCAATTCGGAATCAGGCCCTGTCGGGATCGGGCCATATGGCGCTCAGAACGGTTTGACGACCACCAGCACGACGATAAGCGCCAGCGCGATGCCGGGGAATTCGCCCCAGAGGCGCAGCTGCTTTTCGGTGAGGGGGCGCTCGCCAGCAGTCATCTTCTTCGCCTGCGCCACCATATAACCGTGGAAGCCGGTCAGCGCGACGACGATAAGCAGCTTCGCATGAAACCACCCCTGGTCCCAAGCACCGATGGTCATCGCCAGCAGCAGACCGAGCACCCACACGACGATCAGGCTGGGCGTGAGGATGACCTTGCGCAGCAGCCCCATCCGTTTCGTCCAGATCGCGGTCTCGTCCGAATCTGCAGCGGCCGGGTGTAGATAGATCATCTGGCGCGGCAGCATGAACAGGCCGGCCATCCAGAACACCATGAAGATGATATGGCCGGCCTTGAGCCAGAGATAGGTCATCGCGAGAACATCCTGCATCGCCGGTGCATGTAAGCGCTGCTCACGCGCGCGTCACCCCTCGAAACCGCGGACCGCTTCGATCAGCCGCTCGACATGTCCGATCGGCGTGCGCCGGTCGATCCCATGCCCGAGGTTGAAGACATGCGGCCGGTCGGCAAATGCGTCGAGGATGGTGCGAATGCGCGCTTCGAGTGCATCGGACCCGGCCAGCAGCAGCAGCGGATCGAGATTGCCCTGCACCGGCATGCCTGCGGGCAACTCGCGCGCGACCCACGCAGGATCGAGCGTCTCGTCCACACCGACGGCCTTCACGCCGGTTTCGCGCGCATAAGCCGGAAGCTTCTCACCGGCGCCCTTCGGAAAGCCGATCACCGGCGTGTCCGGATGGCTTTCGCCCAGCGCCGCGACGATGGCCGCATTGGGCGCGATGACCCAGCGCTCGAATTCGTCCGGGGCGAGGCTGCCCGACCAGCTATCGAACAATTGCACCGCTTCCGCGCCCGCATCGATCTGCCCGCGCAGATATTCGATCGTCTGGACGGAAATCGCATCCACGATCGCCTGGAGCGCCGCCGGATCGCGATAAGCCATCGCCCGCGCCTCATGCTGGTCGCGGCTCCCTTCGCCAGCGACCATATAGGTCGCGACGGTCCAAGGACTGCCGGCAAAGCCCAGCATGGTGGTTTCCGGGCCGAGCCGCTGGCGGCACAGGCGAACCGTCTCGTAGATCGGTTCGTAGCGCGAGGGATCGGGTTCTAGGCTCTCGAGACTTGCGTCGACCAGTGGCGGCGAGAGCTTCGGCCCCTCGCCCGCCAGAAATTCGAGATGCTGCCCCAAAGCATGCGGCACGATGAGAATGTCCGAAAAAAGGATCGCGCCGTCGAAGCCGAAACGGTCGATCGGCTGGAGGGTGATCTCGCAAGCCGCCTCGCTATCGTAGGCCATGGCGAGGAAGCCGCCCTTCTCCGCCCGCAGCGCGCGATATTCGGGCAGGTAGCGACCGGCCTGGCGCATGAGCCAGAGCGGCACGCGGCTCCCGCGCTTTCCGTTCAGCGTATCGAGGAGGAGACCGGGCATCGGAGAGTCCAATCCAATAATAATAGTAATATTTATAAGAGTTGATGGAGTCTGTTGGCCCTGTGGATTTCAGGGATAAGCCGCCCCTGCCCGATTTCTCCCGCCGTGCAAAGGGTGTGTCCCGGATCGCGACTCGGCTGCGGGGTTGAGTCGAGTCAAACTTATCCTCGCTATTCCACCCCTTGCGCAAAACTTGCGTTTGGTGTGCGGGAATCGGCGCGCGGAGGACTCGGATCGGGCACACAATTTGCTCCCGAACTTGTCGGCAGCTTTCTCCCGTGGTTTATGCCGGTGCTTCTCCACAGGCAGGCAGGCCCGCAATTCCCGATCGCATCCATCTCCACCTTCTGTCCGATTCCACCGGCGAAACGCTCGAAATGCTGGCCAAGGCCGCGCTCGCGCAATTCGAGGATGCCGATGTGATGCGTCACTTCTGGCCGATGGTCAGGAGCAGGCAGCATCTCGAACGGATCGTGCCCGAACTCAAGGCCAATCCCGGCCTTGTCCTCTTCACACTCGTCAATCCGGACACGCGCGCCCGCTTGGAAGAGGTCTGCGCGCAACAGGGCCTGCCCGCCGTGCCGATCCTCGACCATGTGACGGCG
This sequence comes from uncultured Erythrobacter sp., assembly GCA_947499095.1. Taxonomy (GTDB): domain Bacteria; phylum Pseudomonadota; class Alphaproteobacteria; order Sphingomonadales; family Sphingomonadaceae; genus Qipengyuania. The sequence goes on along the minus strand of CANMMR010000001.1, from coordinate 349,457 downwards.
GCGCTGGAGAAGGCGCTAGGCCAGGAGGCGCATGGCCGCCCCGGTCGCCAGCACACTATGGACAAGGCCTATTTCGAGCGGGTCGAGGCAATCCAGTTCACCATCGCGCATGACGACGGGGTGGGTTGGGAGAATTGGGAGGACGCCGACATCGTCCTCGCCGGTGTGTCGCGCAGCTCAAAGACGCCGACCAGTATCTACCTCGCCAATCGCGGCTATAAGGTGGCGAACATTCCGCTGGTCGTGGAAAGCCCGCCGCCGCCGGCGCTTTACTCGCTAAAGAATCCAATGGTGATTGGCCTCACGACGGCGCCGGAGCGGCTGGTCCAGATCCGCCGCAACCGACTACTCAGCCTCAACGAGCAGGCGCAGACCGACTATGCCGATCAGGAGAAGGTGAAGAGCGAAGTGGCGTTTGCCCGGCGGATGTTCGCCGACAATGGCTGGGCCGTGATCGATGTGACGCGCCGATCGATCGAGGAGACGGCAGCGGCGGTGATCCGCCTTTACAATGAACGCGAGATGCGCGGCACATCGCAAGGGGCGAAACCGATATGAGCGGGATTTCGGGAGGCGGAATCGTGCTCGCGTCTAACAGCGCTTCGCGCAAGGCGATGCTGGAGGCAGCTGGTGTGGCCTTTACGGCGGAGGCCGCCGATGTCGACGAGCGCGCGCTCGAAGCGGAAATGGAGGGCGCGGAGCCTGCCGAGATCGCCCAAGCGCTGGCTGCGGCCAAGGCTGCCGCGGTGACGGCGGGTGGCCTTGTGCTGGGGTCGGATTCGCTGGTCGAGGTCGAGGGCCGACGTTTCGACAAGCCACAATCGCGCGAACAGGCAGCCGAGCATCTGCGCTTTTTCTCGGACAAGGTTATGACGCTGCACAGCGCGGCAGCATTGGCGCGAGAGGGGCAGATCGTCTGGGTCGGCTCCGATTTCGCCCGGCTGCGCGTGCGCGAGTTGAGCGAGGATTTCATCGAGGCCTATCTCGACGCCGAATGGCCCGCGGTGTCCTGTTGCGTCGGCGTATTCCGCATGGAGGGGCCGGGTGTGCAGCTGTTCGAGAGCATCATGGGTGACCATTTCACCGTGCTCGGCATGCCGCTGCTGCAGGTGCTTGACGCGCTGCGCGAAGAAGGTGTGTTGCCCGCGTGACCCCGGATCGCCGTCCGGGGCAGGGCTATGCCGAAGTCATCGGCGATCCCATCGCCCAGTCGAAATCGCCGGCGATCCATGGCTTCTGGATCGAGAAGCTCGGGCTCGATGCGGCGTATCGTGCGCATCATGTGAGTACGGTTAGTCTGAAGAGCTATCTCGAAGAGCGCCGCGACGATGCGGGTTGGCACGGCTGCAATGTCACCATGCCGCACAAGCAGACGGTCATGCCGTTGCTCGACCGGATCGAGCCGCTCGCCAAGCGCGTCGGCGCTGTCAATGCGGTGGTCAAGACTCGCGATGGCGCTCTTGTCGGGCGCAACACCGATGTGGCGGGGTTTCTCGAACCCTTGCTCGGCCAGCTTCGCGATACGCACTATTTTCGTATGGCCCGCATTCTCGGAACCGGGGGTGCGGCGCGCGCTATAGTCTCCGGACTAGCGGATGAGGGCTTCACCGTCGTTCTCGCCGGACGAAATCCCGACAAGGCCCGCGCGTTGCTGGACGAGCTCGATCCGAGCGGCGAGCATCATGTCGCCCCGCTCGATCATTTCGCCACGCCGACCGATTTCGCTTTCGACGATCGTGAGGGGTGCTGCGATCTCGTCATCAACGCTTCTCCGCTCGGCATGCGCGGCCAGCCGCCGCTCGCTTTCGACTGGAGCCACGCGCCGCCCGGCTCGATCGCCTATGACATCGTCACCGATCCGGTGGAGACCGAATTCCTCGTCAACGCGCGCGCCGCCGGATTTGCGACGGTCGACGGTCTCGCCATGCTGATCGGACAGGCAGCTGCCGCCTTCACCCACTTTTTCGGCGTCGAGCCGCCGCGCCAGTTCGATGCGGAGTTGCGCGAAAGGCTGCTCACATGACGCGGCCGCTGATCGTCGGTCTCACCGGTTCCATCGGCATGGGCAAATCGACCGTGGCCGCCATGTTTCAGGCAGCCGGCGTCCCCGTATTCGATGCCGACGCCGAAGTGCGTGCCATGCAGGGGCCGGATGGCGAACTGCTCCCGGCTATCGAAGCGGCGTTCCCCGGCAGCACCGGGCCGGACGGCGTGTTGCGCGACGCTCTGGGTGCGAAAGTGTTCGGCGACAAGGAAGCTCTCGCCCGGCTCGAAAGCATCGTCCACCCCGCCGTCGCCCGCAAACGCGAAGCATTCCTGATCGAACATTCGGGCGCGCCGGTCGTGGTGTTCGACATTCCGCTCCTGTTCGAGAAAGGCGGCGCCGAGGCCGTCGACCGCGTGGTCGTGGTCTCCGCTCCCGCCGAAGCCCAGCGAAAGCGTGTGCTTGCGCGGCCCGGGATGACCGAGGAAAAATTTGCCCACATCCTCTCCCTCCAGGTGCCCGATGCCGAGAAGCGCGAGCTGGCCGATCATGTGATCGACACCGGCACTTCGCTGCAACGAACCGAAGAGGCCGTCATCGTCCTTGTCGGGGAATTGCGCGAGGCAGCCGCTGCTCGCTGACCGATCGGCCCTTGAAATCGCCGCAATTGGGGCCGATAGGATAAGCAATGCGTGAGATCGTGTTCGATACCGAAACCACCGGGCTAGACCCCAAGACGGGGGACCGGATGGTCGAGATCGGATGCGTCGAGATGGTCAATCTCGTGCCCACGGGCAAAACCTACCACGCCTATTTCAATCCCGAGCGCGACATGCCTGCTGGCGCGGAAGCGGTGCACGGGCTTTCGGCGGCCTTCCTGTCGGACAAGCCCTTGTTCTCGGATGCGGCAGAGGAACTGCTCGCGTTTATTGGCGACTCTCCGCTGGTCGCGCACAACGCCGGCTTCGATTTCGGTTTCCTCAATGCGGAACTGGGGATCTGCGGGCGCGATGCAGTGTGCACCAGTCGCATGGTCGACACGGTCGCGCTGGCGCGCAAGCGGCATCCGGGCGCGAAGCTCTCGCTCGATGCGCTGTGCTCGCGCTACGGGATCGACCGCAGCCACCGCGTGAAGCATGGCGCGCTGCTCGATGCCGAGCTGCTCGCGCAAGTCTATGTCGAGCTGAAAGGTGGACGGCAGATAGGGCTGGAACTCGCGGCCGAAATCGAAGTGCAGCAGGGCGGGGCGATCGAGGAGATCGTCGCGGTTCGCCGCGCACCCGACCGGCCTCGCAGTGAACCGCGGCCGCATTCGGCGTCTGCCGCAGAGCTTGCGCGCCATAGGGAATTCATGGCCGGGATCGAAAACCCACTGTGGGGATAGATTGCTGACCAGCGCCGGCGGACGGGGCCGGTCGGGATTGTAAGCGGGGACGAACAAGGAGAACGAAACCAATGGATATCCGCGTTTCCGGCCACCAGATCGATACCGGCGCCGCTCTGCAAGAGCATGTCGACGACCGCATGAACGCCATCGTCGACAAGCATTTCAATCGCGCGATCTCCTCCCACGTCACTTTCGGCAAGGGGGCGGGCGGCTCGTTCACCGCAGATATTGTCACCCATGTGATGCAGGGCCTGATCCTCAAGGGCCATGCCGAGGCGCATGACGTGCACCAATCCTTCGATCAGGCCGCGGCCAAGATCGAGAAGCAGCTCCGCCGCTACAAGCGCCGGATCCAGGACCGGCACGAGCAGGCTGCTCATGCCCTGCGCGAGGAAGAAGCGGCCTATACCATCCTCGCCGCGCCCGATGCGGACGACGAGGAAGAGGTCACGGTCGACAGCCCGCCGGTCATCGCCGAAACGCGCGCCATCATTCCCGAATGCAGTGTCGCCGATGCGGTGATGATGCTCGATTTGCAGAACGCCAACGCGCTCCTGTTCAAGAATGCCGGCAGCGAGCAGCACAATATGGTCTATCGCCGCCACGACGGTTCGATCGGCTGGGTCGAGCCGCGCTAGGCAGAGCGGGTTCATGGCGGACGGGGCGGCAAATAGCGGGGCCGAGAGGCATTATCGCGCGCTTGAGGCGCTCTATACCTCGGCGCCGGTCAATGCTCTGTTCGCCTCGCGCCTCTCGATCCCGGACGAGGGTCTTGCCCGGATCGCTTTCGATGTGACCGAGGAAGTCTATCATGCTGCCGGCGCCGCGCATGGCACGATCTACTTCAAGATGCTCGACGATGCGGCTTTCTATGCAGCGAATACGCTGGCGACGGATCGATTCCTGCTGACGACCTCCTTCAACCTTCATTTCACCAAGCCGGTCCGGACCGGCAAGGTGATTGCGGAGGGCAAGTGGGTCAGCGGCCGTAAGCGGGTGTTCGTCGCCGAGTCGCGTCTGGTGGATGAGGAAGGCGACGAGATCGGTCGTGGCACGGGCACATTCATGCGCTCGCGAATCGCCCTGTCGAGCCTGCCCGGCTACATCGGCAAGGGCTGAACGAGGTGGATGCACGGCTTCCCGCCCATGTCGAGGTCTCGGGTCTGGTGCGCTCGGTTTCGGCTGCAGGCGGCTTTGCAACTGTCTTGCAGCGCGGGGAGAAGGACGCCGGGACGCTCCTAGTAATTACGCTCGACCGGGGCGAAAATGCGGTCTTATGGGAGCGAATGCCCCAGCTCGACGGATCGCGCAGCTTCACTCGCTCTCTAAGTCAAGACCCTGATAAGCCTCAGGAATTTGGCGAATATATCGCTCGCAGACAGCAGTCGGATCCCGATTGCTGGGTGGTTGAGCTGGATATCGCCGATGCGGAACGGTTCATCGATTCCGCAGTGCAATAACTTGACTTGGTTTCGGATGTGACTATTTGGCCGCCCAACTTCGATGCGTAGGCGGCCTGCTTCGGCAATGGGGTCGGTAGGCTAGCACGCAGACGGGGGATGGGCGGCAGGCCCGTAACGGATCCAGTTCAACGACGCGAACAACGCGCACGGATCCCAGTCTGCGTCAGGCCATCAACCGCTTAGTTTAGCAGAAAAATGGTCCGTAAATTTACCGGTTTCACCGCGGCTGTCGCGGCGATCGCCCTTACCACGCTTGCCGGAGCGGAAAGTTCCGGCGCCAACGCCCAAGTTGCGGCGCAAGCAACCGAAATCGCCACCGCCGAACCCGAAGTGACCGAAGAGGTCGTTCCGGTCTTCGTACAGAACGAGGTGGTGCAGGAGCTTCCCGAGGAAGCCGAACCCGAAATTCCCGTCGTCGAAGAAGCCCCGCGCGCCCAAAGCCTGCGCGAGCTGGTCGACGCGATGCCCGCCACCGGCGAGCTCTCGCCCGAACTCCAGTGCCTCGCCGGTGCGATCTATTTCGAATCGCGCGGCGAACCGCTGGCCGGCCAGCTGGCCGTGGCGCAGGTCATCATCAACCGCGCGGAGGACCGCCGCTTCCCGTCGAGCTATTGCGGCGTGGTCTACCAGCGCGCGCAGTTCTCATTCGTGAAGGGCGGCCGCATGCCACGCATTCGCACGGGTACCGCAGCGTGGACCAAGGCCAAGGCCCTTGCCCGCATCGCCCACCGCGGCTTGTGGGAGAGCGAAGCCGGCGATGCCCTGTTCTTCCATGCGAAATACGTGCGGCCGAGCTGGAGCCGCAAGAAGATCGCCACTGCGACCATCGATACGCACATTTTCTACCGCTAATTGGCGGATCGGAAACGTGAGGGGTCGTCGCGCGAGCGGCGGCCCCTTTCGCTTGGCGCTCAGTCGCGCAGCTCTACCCAGACGGGCGTGTGATCGCTGGACTTCTCACGCCCGCGATATTCCTTGTCGACGCCGGCCGTAGTCATCCTGTCCGCGGTCTCGGGCGACAGCAGCAGGTGATCGATCCGGAAGCCGTGGTCGCGCTGCCAGGCACCGGCCTGGTAATCCCAATAGGTCCAGACCCCGCCGCGCGGGTTGAGCGTATCGATCGCGTCGGTCCACCCATCGTCGAGGAAGCGGCGATAGGCATCGCGCGATTCGGGTTGCATCAGCGCATCGTTCGCCATCGCGCGGACGGACCAGACGTCCTTGTCTTCCGGTATGACGTTGAAATCGCCAAGGACGACCGCCGGAACCTCCTCGCGCCAGATTTCGCGCATGCGGGCGCGCAGCTTCTCCATCCAGGCGAGCTTGTAATCGAACTTGGGCCCCGGATGCGGATTGCCGTTGGGCAGGTAGAGGTTGCAGATGCGGACACCGTTTACCTCGGCTTCCAGATAGCGGGCCTGTTCGCCCTCGCCGTCCTTCGGGCCATCGATGCCGAGGCCGCGCTGCACTTCGACCGGCTCGACACCATCGGCCAGGATCGCGACGCCGTTGAAGCTCTTCTGGCCGTGCCAGATCGCCTTGTATCCGATCGCCTCGAACTCGTCGGCGGGGAAGCCGTCGTCCATCGTCTTGATTTCCTGCAGGCAGGCGACGGTGGGGCGGGTTTCCTCGAGCCATTCCTTCAGGCGCGGCAGGCGCGCCTTGATGCCGTTGATATTGTAAGTGGCGATACGCATCCGCGCGTGATGCCCGAAAGGCGCGCGCGGGTCTAACTCAAATCCCGAAGCTCGATCCGCAACCGCAGCCAGCGGCCGCCTGGGGATTCTCGACCTTGAACGCCGCACCGCCCAGATCCTCGACGAAATCGACCTTGCTGCCGGCCAGCAGGTCCAGGCTGACGGGATCGACGACCAGTTTCACGCCTTCGGTTTCGCTAACGGCATCGTCGCTGTCCGGCGCCTGCGCGAGGTCGAACTTGTACTGGAAGCCAGAACAACCGCCCCCCTCGACGGACAAGCGCAATATCGCGGGCTTCGCCTGCTTCTGCGCGATTGCTGCGACGCGCGTTGCCGCCGCTTCTGTCAGTGTGGGTGTGCCGGTCATAACTTGAATGTAGGGTGCGCTGCGCCCGCGCTCAAGCGTGGGCGATATAATCGCGCATGGCTTCGGCTTCGTGCTGCACCTCGTCGAAGCGCGATTTCACGAGATCGCCGATCGAGATGAAGCCGCACATGGTGTCGCCGTCGAGCACGGGCAGGTGGCGGATACGCCGCTTGGTCATCAACGCGAGCGCCTGGTCGATCTTGGTCGCGCGATCGACCGTGATCGGCGGCGAGGTCATCACGTCGCCGACCGGGCGAGCGAGGCAGGCATCCCCTTCCTCGGCCAGGCGATAAATCACATCGCGTTCGGAGAAGATGCCGACGACCTTGCCGTCTTCCATCACGGGCAACGCACCGATGCGCTTGGAAGCCAGCAACCGCACCGCCTCCCTGACCTGGCCATCGACCGAACAGGAAATCACGTTCGAGCTTCTGCGATCTGCAATGAGCGATCCGATATCCATGGCGCTGTCGTCTCCCTTTTAATGGTCGGGAGAATGCCATCAAACGGCGCAAAATGCGAATCCGTGACGCGCCGGGGCCCGGCAAGGTCATTGCAAGGTGCGAGGCGAGCGGCCAGAGAAGGCGCGATGGTGAAGAAGTCTCCCCTCGACGATCCGCAAAACGCCGCCTTCGCCTGGGCGCGGTTCCGGCGGATCATGCGCTTCATGTTCCTGCTGACGGTGGGCGTGGTCGCGATTTCGCTGGCGCTGCTATGGAAGTTCGGCAACGAAGCCGTCTCGATCCATTACTACATTGCGGCGGCGCTGGGGATCGGCTTCACCATGCTGCTGGCGAGCGCGCTCATGGGGCTGGTGTTCCTGTCATCGGGTACCGGGCATGACGAATCGATCGACGATCCGCTGGCCGACGACCGCGACGATCAGTCCGCCGGGTAGAGCCGGAATTCCTCCACCGGCACGCCGCCGATGAGGTGACGCTGGATGATCGCTTCCAGCACCTCTTCATTGCAGGAATGGTACCAGACGTTGTCCGGCCAGACGACCGCAATGGGTCCGGCCTCACAGACCTGCAGGCAATCGGCCTTGGTCCGCTGGACGGTCGCACCCGGCCCAACGAGCTTTAATTCCTTCAGCCGCTTCTTGAGGTAATTCCAGGCGGCCTTGCCCTCGTCGCGCTTGCAGCATTTCTGCTTCTCGGACACGGCGCACAGAAAGATCTGCCGCTCGGCCGAGGCACCGCCGATCTTGGCCAGCGCTTTGCGCGCCTTAAGCAGCTTCTTTTCGCTCGCGCTCATTCTTCGGGCTTCAGCCAGCGATCGAGCCAGGCGAACACGGTGTTGTGCCATTGCAGCGAATTCTTCGGCTTCAGCACCCAGTGGTTCTCATCGGGAAAGACGAGCAGCTGGCTCGGGATCTGCTTCTCCTGCAGCGCGGTAAAGCTGGCGATCCCTTGCGTGTACGGCACGCGGAAGTCCTTCATGCCGGTGATGACCAGCATGGGTGTTTGCCACTCATCGACGTGATTGACCGGATTCCATTTCTCGTAGGCTTCAGGGTTTTCCAGATAGCCACCGCCGAAATCCCAGCGCGGGAACCACAATTCCTCGGTCGTGAAATAGAAGCTGCGCATGTCGAACAGGCCGTCGTGCTGGACGAGGCAGTCGAAGCGCTCGGGCCACTGTCCGGCGATCCAGTTCATCATGTAGCCGCCGTAGCTCGCGCCCATGGCGCAGGCGCGGCTGCCGTCGATCTGTGTGTCGAATTGCAGCGCAGCGGCAAGGCCTTTCTGCAAATCCTCCAGCGGCTTGCCGCCCCAGTCGCGATTGATCGCATCGGTAAAGGCCTGGCCGTATCCGGTGGAGCCGTGGAAATCGACCGAGATCACCGCATAGCCCTGGCCGGCGACGACGCGCGGGTTCCAGCGGCTCGACCAGCCATCGTTGAACGACCCCTGCGGGCCGCCATGGACGTAAAGGATTGCCGGAAGCTGGCCGGAAACGCCGTCCGGCTTGGTGATCTGACCCCAGACGGTGTCGCCCCCCGCTCCTGTAAAGCTGAACCGCTCGACCGAGACGGGTGTCAGATTGCCCATCCGGCTCATCGCGACATCCGTCAGCGGCGTGGCCTGATCCCAGTCCCGGGCGAGGTACATCTCCGCAGGCGCGCCGATCGAATCGCGGGTGAAGACCAGCCCGCCGCCATGGAGCGGCACCACATTGCCGATATGCGCTTCGTTGCCCGCCATCAGGTCGAGCCGGACGACTTCGCCGGTGCGTGGATCGATGCGGAAAGCCGGCGTATCGAGCACGTCCTGCGCGGTGGCGACGATCCAGCGGGAATCGGGCGTCCAGGCGAGCGAGCCGAAGCTGCGGTCGAAGTCCTTCGTCAGCGGCGTGACGACACCAGTGCGCAGATCGCGGAGCATGACTACCTGCCGATCGGCCTCGTAGGTCGGCCGTTCCATGGCGACATAGGCGAGATATCGGCCGTCGGGCGACGGGGTCGGCAGCGCGTCGAGAGCCTCGTTGGCGTCGGTCAGATTGGTCGGTGCGTTGCCGGAGAAATCGGAGAACCAAATGTCAAGATTGGTCGAGTATGGCTCGGTCTGCCCGCCCTCGCGCGCGGTGAAATAAAGGCCCTGTCCATTGGATGCGAAGGCGACATCCTCACTCCCGCCGAAGGGCGCGGTGGGCGTATCGCCGCTGGGTCCGCCTGCTCCGATAGCGCCATCCACCGGCCTTGCTGCGCCGGCCTGCCTGCCGCCGTCGAGCGGGACCACGAATACGCGGCTGTAGGTGCCGGGCGTTTCCCAGCTATCCCAGTGACGGATGAAGCCGCCGTCGCCTTCGAATAGCAGTCCGGTGCCCGGACCGGGTTCGTAGGCCTTCGCGCTGTCGTCGCAGGATAGGTCGGAGCAACTGCGCGCAACATCGGTCCAGATCGCCAGCCGCGATCCGTCACGCGCGACCTGGAAGCCGTTCACTGTGCGGGGCAAGTCGGTGACCTGCAATATCTCGGAAACGCTCCCGTCTAGGCCGATGCGGGCGCGCCAGACCTGATCGTCATGCAGGTAGTAGAGCCAGCCGTCGCCGCCGAACCTTGCGTCGCCACCCGTGAGATCAAGCACAACCGGCGCGGCATTCATGTCAGCGAGCGAGCGCATGTAGAGCGTGCTGTTGCGATCGTACGTCTCAGGATCGGTCGTAGTTACCGAATAGACCGCCATGCGTCCGGATGGATCGACGCTCGGCGCGCCGAGGCGCGGCATGGTGACGAGATCCTGGGCGCTCATCGGCGCGCGGTCCTGCGCAGCGAGGGGCGAAGCGAGAAGCGCAATGGCGCTGGCGAGCGGGAAAGCGACCCGGTTGCGTGCAGTCATGGGCGCAAGGCTTATCCGCGCCGCGCGGCAAAGTTAAGCGTTTAGATCGGGTTCCGTGGTCAGGAGCGCTTGCCGGCGATCCGGGCGATCTCCGCCTTGACCATATCCTCGACCATGCCGGGCAGATTGGCATCGAGCCATTCGCGCAGCATCGGGCGAAGCATCTCGCGCACCAGACCCTCAAGCGAGGTTTCGCCCGAGCGGACGATCTGCGGCTGCTTGCTCGGTTGCGACAGCATGGCGAGCGCGGCGAAGTTTTCCTGCATCGCCTTGCGCGTATCGCCGCGGGTCAGCGCATCCTCTTCCTCGTCATCCGGTTGGTCGCCAGCATCTTCGACGGCATAATCGGCATCGAGTTCGAGGACTTCTTCAGCCTCTTCCTCATCAGCCGGTTCGGGCGGAGCCACGGGTGCAGACTTGCGGCGACGATCCGCGATGATTGCATCGCGATTATCTCGCGCGATCACTTTCTTGATCGAGTCGAGGATTTCTTCGACCGAAGGTTCGCCAGCCTGATTCATAATCGATTGCACCCCTGCTTCACGAATCGACGCTTTTGCAGCGTTCGGACGGTGTGCTTAATCGATTCTATCCGCGAAATCATCCTCTTCGGCGATGTCGGCGTTCGCCGCCGGCAGATCGACGGTGCGAGTCGCCTCGGCAACGGGCTCCGGATCGCGGTCCCAGTCCCAGATCTTGCCGCGCACGCGCTGGTAGTTGAGCTCGGGATCGTAGAGCACGCCCGCATCGCCGAGATTGAGGTCGCGCGCTTCGGCCCGACCCATGGCGGCCAGCAGGGTGAAGCCTGCGACATAGGCGTTACGCCGCGCGGTCACGAGCTGGACCTGCGAATTCAGCAGCTCCTGTTCCGCATTCAGTACGTCGAGGATGGTGCGATTGCCGATCGAATTTTCGGCCCGCACGCCTTCGAGGCTGAGCGCCGCCGCATCGACGGCGACCTGACTGCTTTCGATCACGGCGAGCGAGGCCTGCCAGCTCGACCACGCAGCACGGACCTGTGCGATCACATCGCGCTCGGCAGCGATGACCTGCTCCAGTGCGGCCGTCTCGCGTGCCTGCGCCTGCCGTTGCCGCGCGGCTGGGAGGCCGCCCTGGAAAATAGGAAGCCTCATCTGCACGCCGACATTGGCCGTCGTTTCCGCCTGCGAAATGCCTGCCTGTCCACCGGCCAGCGTGCCGAAGTAATTGTTGTACCCGCCATTGGCGAAGACGCCGACATTGGGCAGGCGGCCCGATCCGGCGACCTCGGTGTCGTAACCGGCAGCCTGCGCCCGCTCCTTGGCGGCGATCAGGTCCGGATTGTCTTCGAGCGCGACGGCGACGGCGGTTTCGACATTCTCGGGCAGGCCGGGCAGAGCCGGCGGCGGCTGGAGATTGTCCGGCGTGTCGCCGACCAGCTGGATGTAGGTTTCGCGCGCCGAAATGAGGTTTGCCTGCGCGTTACGGAAATCACCGCGGGCCAGCGCCAAGCGGGCTTGCGACTGCGCGACATCGGTTCTCGTCAGGTCGCCGATTTCGAAGCGGTCGCTGGTCGCCTGTGCATTGACTTGCAGGACGTCGATCTGGTTGGCGCGCAGCGATGTTACCGCCTGGCCGAGAAGCACGTCCATATAGGCCGCGACGACCTGGCTGAAGAGCGCGCTTTCGGTGCCGCGGAGATCCGCTTGTCCAGCTTCTACCCGCTGTTCCGCGGCAGCGATGGAATTCTTGATCGCGCCGCCGGAATAGATCGGGACGTTGAGCTGCGGACCGATCTGCAGCACCCGGTCGGGTGAGGTGAAGCTGTTGGTCGAGGTCTTGACGAACTCGGTATAGGTCGCGGTCGCATCGGCACTGGGCAGGCCCTGTGCGCGATTGATCGGGACGTTTTCGTCGGTCGCGCGCTGGTTGGCCTGCGCGGCGAGCAGGACCGGATTATTGAGATAGGCCTGGGTCAGCGCTTCCTGCAGCGTGTCGGCAGCTGCCGACTGGGCAAGCGCGATGCTTGCCAGCGCGCTTCCGGCCATGAGCCGTTTGATAGGGAGACGCGACGCCATCAAAAGCTCCAGCTGGTCGGCCGATCGAATTGCGCCAGCCGCGGAACACCAAGCTCTGCCAACGGCAGCAAGGCCAGCGCGCCAGCGGTCTTGCGGCCTTTCGCAAGCCGCGTGACGTTGCGCTCCACCAGACCGGTCACGATACGTCCGCCATCTGCGACCAGCTTGGCGAGACCCGCCGGGACATGCTCGATCGCGCCGTCGATAAGGACCAGCGAAAAGGCACCCTTCTTTCGGCCCCCGGCAGCGTCCTCCGGGGTCATCACCCGCACCGATTTGACCATCGGCTCGACAAGCGCGTGCAGATATCCGCTACCGCCGTCGACTACGAGCACTTCGTCGCTTGCGAGGGGCTGGGCTTCGGACAGCATCATGCCATGGAACAGCGGCTGCGGCAGAACCTTGCCATCGCCCAGACGCACGGCGCGATCGCTATACGCGACGCTGCGCATCGATTCGGGCACGAATTCCTCGCGCGCAACCGTGCCCATGCGTTCGAGCACGAAGGGTTCGTTCACGCCGCTGGTGCGCAGCTGGCTGTCGAGCATGGCCTTGCGGGCGGCGGCGAAATCGGTCTTGGGGGCGAGGGTAGTGGTCATGGTGGATCGCTGTATTGCTTTAATAACACGCTGGGTCAAGCCGGCTTGCTGTAGGCGCAAGAGCTTTTGTGTCCAAGCGCTTTGACCGATGGCGGCAAACACGCCTATCGGGGAGCGCAATTCTGCAACATGGGATTTTCCGGCGATGAGCGACATGACCGTCATCAGCGAAGACGACCTGATCGAAAGCGTGGCCGACGCGCTCCAGTATATTTCATACTACCACCCGATGGATTACATCCGCGCGCTCGGCGACGCCTATGAGGCCGAGAAGGGCCCGGCGGCGAAGGACGCGATTGCGCAAATCCTCACCAACAGCCGGATGTGCGCTGAAGGGCACCGGCCGATCTGCCAGGATACCGGCATCGTCAACGTCTTCGTGCGCTGGGGCATGAACTGTCGCCTCGACAGCGAACGATCGCTGCAGGAGGTCGTCGATGAAGGTGTACGCCGCGCCTATAACCATCCCGACAACAAGCTCCGTGCCTCGATCCTCGCCGATCCGGCCTTCACCCGTCGCAACACGCGCGACAATACGCCGTCCGTACTATCGGTGGAGATGGTGCCGGGTAGCACGGTGGGCGTGGACGTCGCGGCCAAGGGCGGCGGCAGCGAGAACAAGTCCAAGTTCAAGATGATGAACCCGTCCGACAATATCGTCGAATGGGTGATCGAACAGATCCCGTCGATGGGCGCCGGCTGGTGCCCGCCGGGCATGCTCGGCATCGGCATCGGCGGCACGGCGGAGCACTGCATGAAGCTCGCCAAGCTCAGCCTGATGGACCCGATCGACATGGGCCAGCTGAAGCAGCGCGGGGCGCAGAACGATATCGAGCAGTTGCGGATCGACATCTTCGATGCGGTGAATGCGATGGGAGTCGGCGCGCAAGGGTTGGGCGGCCTGTCGACCGTACTGGATGTGAAGATCCTCGACGCACCCTGTCACGCGGCAGGCAAGCCGGTCGGCATGATTCCCAATTGCGCGGCCACGCGTCATGCGCATTTCACGCTCGACGGCAGCGGTCCGGCGTATCTGGAGCCGCCCAAGCTGGACGAATATCCGCAGGTCACCTGGAAGCCGGACAGCGCGGCGAAGCGCGTGAACCTGGATGCGCTGACGCCCGAAGAAGTCGCCAGCTGGAAGCATGGCGACCGCCTGCTGCTGTCGGGCAAGATGCTGACCGGGCGCGACGCGGCGCACAAGCGCATCCACGACATGCTGGAGGCTGGCGAGGAGCTGCCGGTCGATTTCAAGGGCCGCGCGATCTATTACGTCGGCCCGGTCGACCCGGTGATGGGCGAAGTGGTCGGCCCTGCGGGTCCGACCACCGCCACACGGATGGACAAGTTCACCGAAATGATGCTCGATCTCGGCCTGCTGGCGATGATCGGCAAGGCCGAACGCGGGCATAATGCCGTCGAGATCATCAGCAACTTCAAAGTCGCCTACCTCATGGCGACCGGCGGGGCCGCCTATCTCGTCAGCCGCGCGATCAAGGGTGCGCAGGTCGTGGCCTTCGAGGATCTCGGCATGGAAGCGATCTACGAATTCGAAGTCGAGGACATGCCGGTGACGGTCGCAGTGGATGCCGAAGGAAACAACGTCCACACGCTTGCGCCTGCCGAGTGGCGCCGCCGGATCGCCGAAGGTGATCTGGAGCCCGCCGAATAGCATTCCGCTCGACCAACGTGTGAACGCTCTCGACCGCCGGACTGGCTTTCCGCGGTTCGAACGGCCACATCGGGGCATGATTTGGATGCTGAACGCCTGATGAATTCTACGACGCCGCACTTGCCGGCCCGAACGGTGCTGGGATCGATCCTGGCCGTCTGGGGAATCTACTTTCTTCTCGCTACCGTTCGGGGTGAGCTTTCCGGATTCGGCTTCGAATGGGAAATGCTGTGGCGGCGTGCCCTGGTCTGCGCAATCGGCATGGCCGTGACAGTCGTGATGTGGCTTATCTTGCGCCTGTTCGATCGGAGGGCGCTGGCCGCCAAGGTGGCCGTAGCCGCGATCATCGCCTTTCCCGCGGCCATCGCGATTGCCCAGGCCAATCAGTGGGTTTTTGCGAACATTCAGGAAAAAATCGAGAAGCGCATCGGCGAAGAGCGCGGGATAGCAATCCGTCGCGACGAGTCCGGCAATCTCCTGGTGGACCTGCCGCGGCCGCAGATCGCCGGTGAGGTCGAGGAGGCTGCAGAGGACCTGGCCCCGACGGAAAGCGTCGTCATCGCCCCCGCGCCGACAGCGATGGACAAATGGCGGATGACCTTTGACATCGCCCTCGGGCGCTATTTCCTGCTGCTTGCCTGGGCGGCACTCTATATCGCGACGCAGGCGAGGGCGCAGGCCCTCGCTGCGGAGCGTGAGGGTGAGAGGTTTCGAAGTGCAGCAAAGGCGGCGGAGCTGCGCTCGCTGCGCTATCAGGTAAATCCGCATTTCCTCTTCAATACCTTGAATTCGCTCTCCGCATTGGTGATGACCGGCAAATCGGACCGGGCCGAGGAGATGATCCAGACGATCTCGCGCTTCTACCGCCACAGCCTGGCCGACGAATCGACCGGCGACGTGACGCTCGCCGACGAAGTGGACCTGCAAGAACACTATCTCGAGATCGAGGCGGTGCGCTTTCCGGAACGCCTGCGCGTTCACGTCGATCTCCCGCGCGAGCTGGAACATTACCGGGTGCCAGGCATGATCCTCCAGCCATTGGTCGAAAATTCGGTCAAATACGGCGTGTCAGCCAGCGCACGACCGGTCACGGTATCGATAGTCGCTCGCGAGGAATACGGCCGCCTGGTCATTTCTGTCGCAGACGACGGACCGGGCGTGCCCGCCGGCCACAGCGGTGGTTTCGGGATCGGTCTTGCCAATGTGCGCGACCGGCTGGAGGCGCGGTTCGGCGCAGAGGCGACCGTGACGTCGGGCCCCGGACTGCAGGGCTATGAAACCGAACTTAGACTACCGATGGTGAAATGAGCATGGCTGAAGAAGCGTCGGAAAAGCTGCGCACCCTGATCGTCGATGACGAGCCATTGGCCGTCGAGCGGATGCAGGTCATCTGCTCCAAGATGGAGGACCTTGCCGTCGTCGGTACGGCAAGCGACGGGGCTCAGGCGTTGCGTCTCATCGAAGCGTTGAAGCCCGACCTGGTCCTGCTCGACATGACCATGCCCGAGGTCGACGGCCTTTCCGTTGCGCGAACTCTTGCCAAGGAAGAGCAGCGGCCCGCCGTGGTCTTCGTTACCGCGTATGACAATTACGCGGTCGAAGCCTTCGATCTTGATGCGGTCGATTATGTGCTTAAGCCGGTGAAGCCCGATCGCCTCGAGCGCGCCATCAAGCGCGCGATGGCTCGGCGTGGAGACGGCGAACGCGAAGAGAGCCAGTGGCTCGAGGAGCTGTGGATCCCCCACCGGTCCGAGCTTATCCGCATCGCCACCAGCGAAGTCGGCCGCATCGATGCCGAGCGCGACTATGTGCGGCTGTATGTCGGCGAAGGTGACGAAGCGCGCACCTACCTGCTGCTGCAAACGATCGCCGGTCTGGAAAAGCGCCTCGATCCTGCAAAGTTCATCCGCATCCACCGCTCCACTATCCTGCGCAAGGATCGCATCCAGGGCCTCCGCCATGATGGCCTGGGAGTCTGGTCAGTGGAACTGGAAGACGACGAAGCGCTCCGGATCGGTCGGACCTATCTGCCGAAAGTCAAGGCGATGGCCGGTCGCTGACTGCAAGACGCTGACTGCACGCCAGTGGTCCGCTGACTGCATTTGAGCTAGCTCCAAAACAAAGGCGGCCCCGACCGGGGGACTGCGTCCGGTCGAGGCCTAGTTTGGGTTTGGCTGGGGGTTTCTCAGCCACCCGTCCCGCGCTGCTCTGAGGCAGCTACAACTGTTTATTTCGTCCTGATGTCATCCGCCCTTTCCGGCGGAAGCGATCGCCGCTGCGACATATTCGCGCGTACTGTTGCGCGCGTAGGCAAGGCATTCGGTAGCCTTATGGTCCCGGATCCGTGTGCCGGTGCGCTGGCGATCCAGCCCGCACACCTGGCGAGCGGCTTTTTCGATCCGCCGATCGAGTTCCTTCTGGCCCTTGGCGGTGTCTAGATCGAGATCGTCGTAAGTCACGATGATGTCAGCGCCTTCCTGCGCCACTGCCGTCGCTGCTGTGGCAACGAGGCCAAGCGCAGCCATTGCTGCGAATGCTTTATTCATGAAATCTCTCCTGCGATGGCGGAGGGCCCGAAGGGTTTTGGGAAACTGTTGGAAGGCCCTCCGCAGGAACTGTATTACCCAGCTACACCTGTAATCGCACGGCGCATTCGACGGACGACCCGCGTATTGGACGGAAGGCGCGAACTGGCCGACGAAGCGCGCTTGGCAATCGGCGGGCGTCGAGACTATGCCGTCAATCGATGATGCTTGCGGTTCTCTTTGTGTGCGGCGTAGCCAATTTCGCGCTCAGCAAAGCTCTGATCGAGAGCGATCATCCGATTCTCGAGACTTTGCCGGCTGCTTTTCGCCGCAACGGCGGACGCGTGTCATTGGCATTCGAGTTTGCCGTGCTGGTGGTCGCGATGCTCCTTGCCGCCAATGGCTGGCCTTCCGCGGCTTGGCTATATGCCGGCTACACGATCGCCAATGGGGCGTTCGGCTGGCTGGTCGCAACCGGAAGGCTTTGATGGGGAACCAAAAGACGGCACCACGCGCTTGCCGGGTATGGCCGCCTGTCATCCAAGCTGGTTGATCGTCAACACCCGCAGCGGGAGCCATAGCGCCGTGCGCGAGGAAGAGTTGAAACGGGTCCTGGCCGAACAGGGGCTGGACTGCGACCTCACCGTATCCTTTCCCGATGCCGACCTGCCTAGCAGGTCGCTGCTCGAGGAAAGCGGAATAAAACGACTCATCATCTTCACCGGCGACGGCACCGCCAATGGCGCAATCGCCAAACTTGGCGGATGGGGCGGAGAGATACTCTTTCTCCCGGGCGGAACCATGAACCTGCTCAGCGGCCGGCTCCATGGCGAAGAGGTCGAGGCCGAGGAAATTCTCTTGCGCGTAGCCCAGGGCGCATACCGGCGGATTCGCCTCCCGGTCGTTCGTTGCGAGAAGGGGATTGCCTTGGCTGGGTTCCTCGCGGGCCCGGGGACCGCATGGGCCAATGTACGCGAAGCGATGCGCGATATCGATGTCGCCGGTTTGGCCGAGCATGCGAGCGATGCCGTGGCCGAAACCACATACGGCGCCCGCGTGCGAATGGCTGATCCGGCGCAAGGTCGACCGGACGGGTATCCCCTTCTCGAAATTACGCCCAGCGCTCGGGGTATGCAGGTCGACGCCTACTGCGCCGACGATGCCGCCGGTTATCTGCGGCAGGGCTGGGCACTGCTTCGACGCCGCTTTCGCGAGGGCCCGCATGAGCGCCTCGGCTTGTTCGACGAGCTCGAAATCGCGAATTGCGAACGCGAGCCGCTCGATGTCTTGCTGGACGGGGAGCCCGAAACGCTCGGCCCCGAAGCGGTATTGCAACTGGCCGAAACCGAAGTCGATCTGCTAGCGACCGACCATGGCTACTGATTTCCGGCGCATTTTCCACCTCAGCGACATTCACTTCGGACTGGAAGACAATCGGGCGCTCGACTGGGTGAAGCAGGAAATTGCAGAACGGCGCCCCGATGCCGTAGCCATAACCGGTGATCTAACCATGCGCGCGCGGCACCGCGAATTCGCGGCGGCGACTCACTGGATCAACTCGCTCGATGCGCCGGTGACGGTCGAAGTGGGCAACCACGACATGCCCTACTTCAACCCCTTCGAGCGCTTCTTCACGCCCTACAAACGCTTCCGCGGCATGGAGGAAAAGGTCGAGAAAGAACTCGATCTCGGCACCCTCGCGATCGTGCCGCTCAAGACCGCCGTCCGCGCGCAACCGCGCTTCAACTGGTCGAAGGGCTGGGTGACCGATGCAGCGCTGGAGAAATGCCTGGCAGCGATCGACGCGCTACCGAAGGGGAAAGAAGCGCTGGTCGCCGTACATCATCCGCTGCGCGAGGTCGGGACAGAAGGAACCGCGCTGACCAGGCACGGCGAAAAAGCGCTTCGGGCGCTGGCGAAGCGGCCGGTACGCGCGGTGCTGTCCGGCCATGTCCACGATGCCTTCGACATTATGGAGCAGACGCCAGACGGCCCGGTACGGATGATCGGTGCCGGGACGCTGTCGCAACGCACCCGCTCGACACCGCCCAGCTTCAACGAGATCGAATTCGACGGGCAGAACCTCAAGGTCACGGTTCGCAATCTCGAAGACGTTGAGACGCGCGACATGCAGATCGACGATGTGCCCGAAGATGCGATGCCCCCGCGCAGGAGCGGCGAGCCGGTCGCGCCGGTCAGGCAAGTCCCGCGCGTCGATCCGCCCGTGCACTAAGCACATGTGAAAAGGGCGGCCCCTCGCGGGACCGCCCTTCCTCGGTGACCGAAAAACTCGTTAAGCCGGTTAGCGCTTCGAGAACTGGAAGCTGCGGCGTGCCTTGGCGCGACCGTACTTCTTACGCTCGACCACGCGGCTGTCGCGGGTCAGGAAGCCGGCGGCCTTGACCGTGCTGCGCAGGGCCGGCTCGTACTTGGTGAGCGCCTGGCTGATGCCGTGCTTCACCGCACCGGCCTGGCCCGAAAGACCGCCGCCCTTGACGGTGGCGACGACGTCATACTGCCCCTGGCGCTCGGTGATGGTGAAGGGCTGGTCGATGATCAGGCGCAGCGTCGGACGCGCGAAATAGACTTCCTGGTCCTTGCCGTTGACGGTGACCTTGCCGCTGCCGGGCTTCAGCCAGACGCGAGCCGTCGCGTCCTTGCGGCGACCGGTAGCATAGGCGCGGCCTTCCTTGTCGAGTTCCTGCTCGCGCAGCGGAACCTCGGCAGTCGCAGCGATGTCCGCGGCGTCGCCCTGAGGGGCGTTGGAGGCGATGTCCTTCAGATCGGCGAGATCCGAGACGGTGTCGTTCTTGGTTTCGTCAGCCATTATGCAACAGCCTTGTTCTTGCGGTTCATCGAGGCAACGTCGAGCTTCTCGGGCTTCTGGCCGTCATAGGGATGCTCGGTGCCGGCAAAGACGTGCAGCGCACGCATCTGGTCGCGGCCCAGGGGACCGCGCGGGATCATGCGCTCCACGGCCTTTTCGAGCACGCGCTCGGGAAAGCGGCCGCCCAGCACCTTGGCGGGCGTCGTTTCCTTGATGCCACCGACCCAGCCGGTGTGCTTGTAATAGACCTTGTCGGTCATCTTCTTGCCGGTGAACTTCACCTTGTCGGCATTGATGACGATGACATGGTCGCCGCAATCGACATGCGGCGTGTAGATCGGCTTGTGCTTGCCGCGCAGGATGTTGGCGATGATCGCCGCAACACGACCGACGACGAGACCTTCGGCGTCGATGATGTGCCACTTCTTTTCGACCTCGGACGGCTTGACCGACCGGGTCACCTTGCTGAGAGCCTTCATGGCTGGTTTTCCGTATCTAGTGTTCATGCCGCCTGGTCGGCGGCGTTTCCTGCGAATCCGGCGTTGCCGCATTCGCGAAGCGGGCGGCAAATGGCGGTGAAGGACCCGCAAGTCAAGCGATTCCGGGGGAGTTCGGGGTGGTAAAATAATACCCTAGCTAAATGCGGTACAAGTGCCAGACCTCGCTCGAGTAACGGGTATCGCCCCCCAACCGGGTTTGCACCGATCGTTCGAACCGGTCGAGCAACCCGCTTTGCTCGTGCGCGGAACTCCGCAGCGCGATGGCCACGGTCCCAGATCCGCCGCTGGGCAGTGCGATGGCGCGCACGTCTTCGCGTTCGCCAGGTGTAGGAAAGAAAAGGTCCGGTGGAATGGCGCTCATCGCTGCGCCAGCGAGGCGTTGGAGGAAACGGCGGGCATCCGCTGCCTCATCATGGCTCGCAGCAGCATTCCGAAGCGCACCCATTGCGGCGGCGATCGCTTCGCTCGATGCACCTGTCGGCGCGCTTCGAGCAGCGACGATCATGCCCGAATTATCAAGCAACGCGGGGAAGGGGCCGCTATCGCGCCGCTCTTCTTCCGTGCTGGCCAGCGCTTGCAGACTTTCAGGGGCGTCGACTTTGGCGCTTTGACCGTAGCTGCTGACCGACATCCCTCTCTCGCTAGCAGAAAAACGGCACGACCAGTTGCGCTCGACGGTCAGGACGCGGTCGTCGACAAGCGAACGCGACACTTTGCGGGAAAGCTGATACTCGCCCAACGACGCTGTGCGATGAGGTCGGTTCTCCGCCGCGCATGCCGGACTTATGTGGAGGGCAATGGGCAGGACGGCAATTGCGCCAAGGCGAAGCATCGCCTCGCGTCTGTCGGACCCTGCCATCTTCCTATCCCCCCAAAGCCGGGCCGACTTCATCGAGCCACGCCTGCGTCGCCGCGCCCGCCGCATCGCAATTCCAGCCCACTATTGCCGGGGCATCGTAGGGGTGCAAGCTCTCAAGGCGCGCGATTGCAGAGTCGAGCAACCGGGCGTGAGTCTTGAGCAGGGCCGGAACTTCCGTTCCCTCCCCGCGCTCGCCGCCCCATGCGAAGAGCGAGTGGATCGGCGCGCCGATATTGATGCAGCCGATCAGCTCTTCGTCGAGCAAGGTCGCCCCGATCTTTTCTGCCGTCTCTTGGTCCGGGAAGGGGCAGTATATCAGCGCGGTCATCGATACCTGCCCAACGCGTGCGCGCCCCATGCAAATGCCGCTACGAGGAGCGCCCCCACCACTTGGTGCGCGACAGCAATCCACAAGGCGACCCCTGTCATCACGGTCGCGATACCGAGCAGGATCTGCGTTCCGAACGCTGCGTGAATCGCTATCGAAGCCTGCCGCTGCACCGGTTTCACCTGGCGAGCCATGACAACGAGCGCGATCACGGCGACCCAGGCCCACCAGCGATGCAGGAAGTGGAGCAGGTAGGGGTCATGAGTCAGCGCCCAGAAGAGCCCGCGGCTGGTATCGTATTCCGGCACCAAACGACCCTGCATCAGCGGCCAGGTGTCGCTTGCCAGCCCGGCATTGAGGCCCGCCACCCATGCGCCCAGCAACAGCTGGATGAAGAGGATGAGGCCGACCCAGCTGGCGGTTCCGGTCCAGCGGGCGGGCGGTGCGCCGCTCGCCTTGAGCCGCAGCAGGTCCAGCGCCGTCCAGATCAGGCCGCCAAGAGTGAAGAGCGCGGTCAGCAGGTGGATGGACAGCCAGAAATGGCTGACGTCGGTCATCGTACCGGCAAGGCCGCTCCTCACCATGAACCAGCCGAAGACACCCTGCAGGCCGCCCAGCGCAAGCAATGCGACCAGCCGCCATTTGTAGCCCTGCGGAATAACACCGCGCACCCAGAACCACGCCAGCGGAAGCGCATAGACCAGTCCGATTGCGCGGCCGAGCAGGCGGTGAAACCACTCCCAGAAATAGATGAACTTGAAGGCGGCGAGGTCCATGCCCGCAGGGCCGGTTACGTTCTTGTATTCCCCGGTCGCCTTGTAGAGGTCGAACTCGGCCTGCCATGCCGCCTGGTTCAGCGGCGGAATCGCCCCGCTGATCGGCTTCCACTGGGTGATCGAAAGCCCGCTCTCGGTCAGCCGCGTGATTCCGCCGACCGACACCATCAGTACGACCAGCGCCGCAACGACGAAGAGCCATATCGCGATAGCCCGGGGGCGCGAGGATTCGGTATCTGCCGTCATGCGCGCTCATGTGCGGCGACCCCCGGGCTTTCGCAAGTGCAAAGCGGGCAACCGCTGTCGCTCGCCATGAAAGCACCGACTATCGCTTTGTCGCGCAGTTCCGCTTGAATTATGTTACATCGTCACATAAGTGGCAAATCGCAATGCTCGAGCGCGCCACCCTTCCGATTCGACGACGGCTCGACCGTGTCGGCATCTTCCTGTCCGGGGCCTGCGCGTTGCACTGCCTGCTTTCGATCGTCATCGTATCCGGGCTGGGTATCGGCGGGGAATTCTTCCTTTCGCCCGACATCCACCGTTACGGCCTCTTGCTCGCCACGCTGATCGCGGGCGTCGCCATCGGCTGGGGCGCACTCCGGCACCGGATGGCTGCGCCCTTCGTGATCGCGATGACCGGCCTCACCTTCATGGGCGCAGCGCTGGCCGTTCCGCACGGCTACAAAGAAGCGATCCTGACGATCATCGGAGTCGCGCTCGTGTCGCTGGGGCATATTCTCAACCTGCGCCATGTACATTCCAGCGCTTGCAAGGAGCGTTGCGGCGACTAAGTCGGGCGGCATGATTGCCCTGACCGTCAATGGCGAAAGCCGCCGTACCTCCGCCACCACCATCGCCGAACTGGTCCGCGAACTCGACCTCGCGCCCGAGAAGGTCGCGGTCGAGCACAATGGCACGATCGCGCCGCGCAGCGAGCTGGACCAGCACACCCTAAGCGAAGGCGATACGCTGGAGATCGTTCATTTCGTCGGTGGCGGGCAGGCCAGCGACGACACGTGGAACGTGGCGGGGCGCACCTTCAAGAGCCGCCTCATCGTTGGCACGGGCAAATACAAGGATTTCGAACAGAACGCCGCCGCATTAGAGGCGAGCGGAGCCGAGATCGTCACCGTGGCAGTGCGCCGTGTGAATGTCAGCGATCCCAAGGCGCCAATGCTGACCGACTATATCGATCCGAAGAAGATCACCTACCTGCCGAACACCGCGGGCTGCTTCACGGCCGACGAAGCCATCCGCACGCTGCGGCTGGCCCGCGAAGCGGGCGGCTGGGACCTCGTCAAGCTGGAGGTGCTGGGCGAAGCGCGCACGCTCTATCCCGACATGCGCGAAACGCTGACGGCCACCGAGACGCTCGCCAAGGAAGGCTTCCTGCCGATGGTCTACTGCGTGGACGATCCCATTGCCGCGAAACAACTGGAAGACGCAGGTGCCGTCGCAGTGATGCCGCTGGGCGCGCCGATCGGGTCGGGCCTCGGCATCCAGAACCGCGTAACCATCCGCCTGATCAAGGAAGGCGCGAATGTGCCCGTGCTGGTCGATGCGGGCGTCGGCACGGCCTCGGACGCGGCCGTCGCGATGGAACTCGGCTGCGACGGCGTGCTGATGAACACCGCCATCGCCGAGGCGAAAGACCCCATCCGCATGGCCCGCGCAATGAAGCTGGCGGTCGAGGCCGGGCGCGATGCTTACCTGTCCGGCCGCATGGCGACGCGCAAATATGCCGATCCGAGCAGCCCGCTCGCAGGGCTAATTTAATTCCGCTTACCGCTTGTTAACCATCTTCGGTGACATTCGCCCTGACACAACGGGGGCACCGATCATGGCCGTTACCAATACCGCTTCGCTGACCATCGCCGAAATGCGCGAGTTCGCCGGCTTCACCGCCGCCGAGCAGCGCTATATCCGTCGCAGCCTCGATATCGGGCTGGGGCGCTGCGATGCGTTCCGCATCTGGGGCCGCGATGCGGTGGAGAATGCCGCCATCCGCAGCCAGTATGTTGCCTATCAGGAGCTCAAGGCGCTGCGCCAGTCGATCCCGGCGGCGTCCGGCTTCGATGCTATCGAGCCCTTCGTCGGCAAGCTGACCCGCGTGGCGGCCTTCGACCTGGCGCAGGAGCGGATCGACAGCTTCTCCGCCTTCCGCTTCCTCTACGAACGCCTGATCTCCGCCGAAGCGCGGCCCTGGCTGCCGAGCGCCTTCTGCGCCGCCGCCGCCCTGCCGCACATCCGGCCCGAACGCCGCAAGATGCTGCTGCAAAGCCTCAGCGAGGCCGCCGCCACCGCTCCCGGCTGGAGCGACCGCGCGCCGAGTTTCTATCCAGAGTTTATCGAGGAAGCGGCGGCTTAGCAGATGAGTGAAGTGCTGCTAGTTGAAAAGCCCATCGACACCGGGGTTACGCCGCATGGCTGGCTTGGACTTGTCCTCGATCAATTCGCTCGTGGAGAACAGGCCATCGGCCAACTTTCTTTGGCATTGGGGCTGCCGATTTCGAATGGTAGCCTTTCAAGCCTGAATGAAATCCTGAATCGGCTTCAAGCCTCAGGTGATCGGAAGGCGAAAGGCTTGGAAAAACGGATCGCAAGATGGTCGGCAAACAGGCCTAAGCGAAACCTCTTGGCCCACGCCACGATCTTCGTCCTAAAGGACTTAGAGGGTCAGCAAGTTCTCGTGACGAGGCATCTTCCCCGCGATGCGAATGATGCCACCCCGGACCGGATGTGGACGCTAGGCGAAAGAGCCGAGCTCTATCGTCAAGTAAGCAACGACAGTCGCTCGATTTGCGACCATGTCCGGAATATCTTGGCCGACGCGGCGCTGCTGAACCAGTTGCGGAAGGCCTAACTCCGATACAACCCATCCAGCCGCTCGCCATAGCGTTCCTTGATCTTGTGGCGGCGGATTTTCATCGAGGGGGTCATTTCCTCGTTCTCGATGGTGAACGGCTCGTCGGCGATCGCGAACTGGCGGACTTTTTCGACCACCGAGAGATCCTTGTTCACGCGGTCGACCGCGGCGCGGACGGCGGCCTTGAATTCGGGCAGGTCCTGCAGCTGCTTGCAGTCGAACTTCTTGCCCTGCGCCTGGCACCATTCCAGCTGCCATTCGGGATCGGGCACGATCAGGCCGACGATATAGGGCCGCTTGTCGCCCGCGACCATCGCCTGGCCGATCTCCGGCTGCAGGGTCAGCATGCCCTCGACCTTCTGCGGGGCGATATTGTCGCCCTTGTCGTTGACGATCATGTCCTTCTTGCGGTCGGTGATGACGATCCGGCCCTTGTCGTCGAGATGGCCGATGTCACCGGTGTGGAGCCAGCCGTCCCTGATCGTGCGCTCGGTTTCGCCCTCGTTCTGCCAATAGCCATGCATCACCAGTTCACCGCGGCACAGGATCTCGCCATCCTTGGCGATCTTGATGTCGACGCCGCGCATCGGCGGACCGACCGTGTCCATCTTGATGCCGGCGGCGGGACGATTGCAGCTGATCACCGGCCCGGCCTCGGTCTGGCCGTAACCCTGCAGCATGGTGAGCCCCATCGTTTCGAAAAACACGCCGACTTCTGGATTGAGCGGCGCGCCGCCCGACACCATCGCCTTCATCCGCCCTCCGAACCGCTGGCGGATCTTTGGTTTCAGAAGCTTGCCGACCACGAAATCCTTCGCGCCGTCGCCGAATTGCTTGCGCCCTTCGGCCCGGCGCTCGCCGACTTCCAGCGCGGTGTTCATCAGCTTCTCGGCCAGTCCGCCCTGCTTCTGAACTTGTTTCATGATCCGCGCCCGCAGCACTTCGAACAGGCGCGGGACGACGACCATGATGGTCGGCCTGGTTTCCTCGATATTGCTGGCGAGCTTTTCCAGCCCTTCCGCATAATAGATCTGCGCGCCCACGCCGATCGGCAGGTATTGGCCGCCCGTATGCTCATAGGCATGGCTCAGCGGCAGGAAGGAGAGGAAACGCTCGTCGTCGTCGATGCCGAAATCCTCGCTCAGGATTTCCGCCGCCCCGGCCGCATTGCACAGGATCGCGCCGTGATGCTGCTTGACGCCGCGCGGAGCGCCGCCGGTGCCGCTGGTGTAGATGATGCAAGCGGTGTCGTCGCGACCGATGGACGCGATCCGCTGGTCGACAGCCTTGCGCGCCGCAACGGCATCTCCGGCAGTCATCTTCGCCCAGGTATGGAATTCGAAACTGCCCGATTGCTGGCGGTGCAGGTCCTCGATGCCGATGACGTGTTCCGCCACGCCGGATGCCTGCAGCGCGCCGTGCAGGGGGCGAAGCAGCTTCTCGGTCGAAACAATGACCGCCTTGGCGCCCGAATTGTCGAGGATATGGACGTGATCGCGCTCGGTATTGGTGACGTAGGTCGGCACGGTGATGCAGCCCGCCGCCATGATGGCGAGATCGGCGATGCACCATTCGGGGCGGTTTTCGGAGACGAGACACACCCGGTCCCCATCGCGCAGGCCGAGCGCACGCAGGTTCTCGGCCAGCAGGCAGACCCGGTTGGCGGCTTCGGCCCAGCTGATCGTCTGCCAGCTGCCGTCGATTTTCGCGCCGAGGAAGGCGCTGTCGCCCTTTTCGTCGGCGCGCTTCAGGAAAAGCTCGACGAGATTGTTCGCTGTATCGATGTCGGCCAGCACGGCTCCGCTCCTCGAAGTAGTGTAGGGTCTGCGCCTCGTTGAGCGCGGGGCTTAAGCGTCCGGCATCGTCACGGCAAGCGGCGGCGCGATCACGGCGTCTCCAGCTGACCCTCGAGCCGCGGATCGCGGGCGCTAGTCCAACCGCTCGCTCCGCGCAGGATCGCCCCTGCCTTGACCGGCGCCTCGCGGATCGTGATGTCGCTATGGCCCAGCGCGCGAAAGGCATCGGCCTGTGCTTCGAGCCAGGTGCCCTCTTCCAGCAGCACGCGGTCGCCAAAGGCCATGAGGAACGGCAGGCCGAGTGCGTCTTCGGCGCCCAGGCCGAAGTCGATCGCTCCGATAATGCTGCGCGCAGTCTGCACCGGGATCGTGCCCCCGCCCGCCGCGCCGACCACCATGAAGGGCTGGCCGGAGGGATCGTAAACGAGGCTGGGGGACATCGAACTGCGCGGGCGCTTGCCCGGTTCGAGGCGATTGGCGACCAGCCGCCCGTCCACCTCCGGCGCGCGGCTGAAGTCGGTGAGTTCGTTGTTGAGGAAGAAGCCGCCGACCATGAGTCCCGAACCGAACGGCCCCTCGACGGTCGAGGTATAGCTGACCATGGTTCCGGCAGTGTCGACCACCGCGAAGTGCGTGGTGCCCTGTTCTTCGGGCTCGTCGCCGTCGGCAAGCGCCTGCGGTGCGCCCAGCGGCGTACCGGCGGCGACTTCGCCCATGGTGCTATCGGCGGAGATGAGCGCCGAGCGCGAGGCGAGATAGTCCGGATGGACGAGGCCGCGCGCCGGAACGGATACGAAATCGCTGTCGGCCGCGTAAAGCTCGCGATCGGCATAGGCGAGGCGCTGGGATTCGAGGAACAGGTGCCAGGTGACCGGATTTTCGGCACCCAGCGCGGTGAGGTCGAACCGCTCCAGCTGGCCGAGGATTTGCAGCACGGCGATTCCGCCCGATGTCGGCGGCCCCATCGAACAGACGCGATAGCCGCGATAATCGCCGCACAGCGCGTCGCGCTCCTTCGCTTCGTAGGCGGCGACGTCCGCGGCGGTCATCGCGCCAGCTCGCGGCGTGTCCGCGGCGACAGTCGCGGCGATCTCCGCGGCGAGATCGCCGGAATAGAACGCGGATCTGCCCCCTGCGGCAATCGCCTCGAAGGTTTGGGCAAGCGACTCGTTCACCACCCGCGTGCCGACAGCCAGCGGCTCGCCGTCAGCATCGTAGAACAGGGCCCGGCCGCTCTCGCTGAACGCCGCGCGGTTCTTGGCGCTCGTCAGCGAATTGTGCATGCGCGGATTGATCTCGAAGCCGTAGCGGGCCAGCGCGATCGCCGGTTCGAACAGCTCCGCCCAAGGCAAGCGCCCATGTTCGGCATGCGCCTTTGCCGCCAGCGCGATATTGCCCGGCACGCCGACGCTGAGACCGCTGCGGACCGATTCGATGAACGGCGGCAATTCCCCATCCTCGCCGAAAAACCACTCGGGCGTTGCGCCGGACGGAGCGGTTTCGCGCCCGTCATAGCTGGTGACCTTGCCATCGGTAGTTCCGCGCACCATGAACCCGCCTCCTCCGATGCCCGAACTCTGCGGCTCGACTACGGTGAGGGCAAGCATCGTTGCGATGGCTGCGTCCGTCGCGCTGCCGCCCTTGCGCAAGATGGCCTCCCCTGCCTCCTGCGCGCGTGGATCGGCGGCGCTGACCGCCCAACCCGGCGAAGTGGAGGCTGCACCTTCGTCAGGCGCGGAATCGGTGGGATAGGTCGCGCAGCCGGCGAGCGGGAGCGCGAGGAGCGAAGCGAGTACGAGGCGGTTCATGCCGCCGCTTGCTATTCGCTTCCGACCGCTTCGGCAATCGAAGCGAAGCCGTCACGCTGCATCAGCCGCTCCAGCCCGCAAAGGATGCGCCGCGGCAGGCCCGGCCCTTCATAGACCATCGCACTGTAGAGCTGCACCAGGCTGGCCCCGGCACGAATACGCACCCAGGCATCCTCGGCGCTCGCAATGCCGCCGACTCCAACCAGCGGAAGGGCACCGCCCGTGGCTTTGCGGAAGTCGCGCAGCCGCTGCTGTGCGAGGTCGCGCAACGGCTTGCCGGACAGGCCGCCCGTTTCCCCCGCATCGCACGACCGCAGCGCCGGGCGCCGGATGGTCGTATTGGAGACGATCAGTGCGCCGAGCCCCTTTTCTATCGCGATGCGCGCGATCGCATCGATATCCGCAGGCTCGAGGTCCGGCGCGACTTTCAGGAACACCGGCGGGCCTTTGCCGCCCAAGGCCTCCAGCACGGCATCGAGCAGGCCGGTCAGCGCGCCTTCATCCTGCAACGCGCGCAGGCCGGGCGTGTTGGGGCTGGAAATGTTGACCGCTAGATAGGATGCCAGCGGGGCCATGACGCGGGTCATTTCGGCATAATCGGCAGTCCGGTCCTCGCTGTCCTTATTCGCGCCGACATTTACACCGACGATTCCGGGGCGACCTCGCCGCGCTTCGAGTCGCCCACGCGCTATCTCCGATCCGGCATTGTTGAAGCCCATCCGGTTGATCACCGCGCGGTCCTCGACCAAGCGGAACAGGCGCGGTTTGGGATTGCCGGCTTGCGGGCGCGGAGTGATCGATCCGACCTCGGTAAATCCGAAACCCAGCCCCAGCAACTGGTCGGGCACTTCGGCATCCTTGTCGAAGCCGGCTGCCATGCCGAGGGGGTTGGAAAAGTCGATCCCGGCGACGCGTATACCCAGTGGGCTATCCCGCTCATATCTGCTCGTCGCGCGGATCGGCATAGCCGCCAGTGCCCGGATCGTCAGCCGATGGGCACGCTCCGGATCGAGCAGGAAAAGGGCGGGTCGCGCGAGACCGAACAGCATGGCGCGCCTATGGCGAAGGCCCGCGATCTTGTCGAGATTCCGCGCAATGGCCGGTCTCGTCGGCACATATTGCGCGCCATCAATAACGAATTTTGCGATAGTGTCGCTTGCATACAATCAAATGTAACAGACTCGGTCTATCACACTCCTGCGACCCGAAGGGCTCGGAGCATCATTGCAACGAGTTCTCGACTTCAAGGGGCGGCTCTGTATTGGGGCCGCCCTTTTTTTGTCGACCGTCATGCGCATGGGGGCTGGATTGATTGTTGACAGCGGGTTGCGCTTCGCAGCAATGACGTATTTATACAATTAAGCATAGGGGCAAAGCGGCGGGGGCGCAGTTGGCTGACGATTCACCAGACGAAGAGCAGCATCTTTTCCATTTCGTCGCCGCGCCCGACGATCTTTCGCGGTACCTGAACGCCCTGTACGTGTGGCGTTGTAAGGATGCCGACTTGGTCGATGTCCTGCCGGCCTATTCCGGCCAGATGACGGCCTTTGTAGAAGGCGTCGGCCGGATGCAATTCGACGACGGCCAGGTCGGCGAGACGAGCGACGCGTTCTTCCTCGCCCCGCTTTGCCAGGCGCGCGAATTCCACATCAAGGGGCCCGCCAAGATGTTTGGCGTCTCGTTGAATTTCCGGGGCTGGGCAGCGATGACCGGCTTGCCGGTAAACGACCACCACGACTGCTTCCTGGAGCCGGACCGTGTGCTGAGCGAGGATCGCGCACGAGTGTTCGAAGGGTTGGCGCAGCGCTGGCGCAAGGGCGAACTCGACGACGAGGGGATTCTCGACGCCATGGCCGATGTCGTGCGTCACAACCTCTCGCGCCTGCCGGAGGCGCATCTCAACGTCATCGATCGTACGCTGGAGTGGCTGTCCGCCTCTTTCCGGCCGGATCTCGAAGAACTGTACGAAAGCCTGCCCTATTCGCGTCGGCAGGTGCAGCGACTCGTGGCGCAATTCTTCGGCCAGTCCCCCGTGCGGCTTGTCCGACGTTATCGCGCGGTCCGCGCGGCGACGCTGCTTTCGCTCCCGGAGCTTTCGGAGGAGGTCGAAGCCGACATTCGCGAGGCTTTTTACGATCAGGCGCATCTCATCAAGGAAATCCGCTTCTTCACCGGGCGGACGCCGAAGCGGCTGCTGCCGGAGGGCGCTTCGCCCGTGCACCACATGCTCGGGCCGGAAGGCTACGGCTCGGTCGACCTGTTCGGATCGGGCGAAGCCAAGCAGCTGGACAAGCAAATCCGCTAGCTGCTAACGACTCGCAACTGGCGGAAATGCGTTGAAAATACGCGTTTCGGCCATTAGCTCGGCAATCGGAACGATTTGGTCCGATTTAGTGCGATTGAGCTATGCGCCTATCCAACCTTGCAGATTATGCTGTCGTCACAATGTGCGCCGCATCGCGGCATTGTGGAGGCGAGCGGACGAATGCAGCGGAATTGGCGAATGAAACCGGGTTGCCGGTGCCTACGGTGCAGAAGCTGGTGAGCAAGCTCTCGGCAGCCGGCCTCATTCGCTCGACACGCGGCGCAGGCGGCGGCTTGCAATTGGCCCGCCCGGCGGCGGCGATCAGCGTGGCGGATATCGTCGAGGCCGTCGAAGGGCCGATCGCATTGACCGCCTGCGTCGAGGGCACGGAATGCTCGGTCGAGCATGAGTGTTCGGTCAAGCCGCACTGGCCGGTCGTGAACGAGGCTTTGCGCGGCGCGCTGGCGGCCATCCCGCTGACGCAGCTCGCACGAATGGAAGAAATGGCATGAGCGAAGATATCGATATTCAGGACCGGGAAGCCCGTGAAGCTGCCGAGAAGGCGGCCGAATACGAGCACGGGTGGTCGTCCGACATCGAGACCGAATTCGCCGAGAAGGGCCTGAACGAGGATACCGTCCGGTTCATTTCGGCCAAGAAGGGCGAGCCCGAATGGATGCTCGACTGGCGCCTCAAGGCCTTCCGCCTGTGGCAGGAGATGGAAGAGCCGAACTGGGCAAAGCTCGGCTATCCCGAGATCGACTACCAGGACGCCTATTACTACGCGGCGCCGAAGAAGAAGGTGGAGCTCGATTCGCTCGACGACCTCGATCCCGAGATCAAGCGCGTCTACGACAAGCTCGGCATCCCGCTCGGCGAGCAGGAAGTGCTGGCGGGCGTAAAGGGCGCCAAGAAGGTCGCCGTCGATGCCGTGTTCGACAGCGTCAGCGTCGCCACCAGCTTCCGCGAGGAACTGAAGCGCGCGGGCGTCATCTTCCTCTCCATCAGCGAGGCGATCCGCGAATATCCGGATCTCGTGAAGAAGTGGCTCGGCAAGGTGGTGCCGCAGCACGACAACTATTTCGCCACGCTCAACAGCGCGGTCTTTTCCGACGGCACCTTCGTCTACGTGCCCGAAGGCGTGCGCTGCCCGATGGAGCTCAGCACCTATTTCCGCATCAATGCCGAGAACACCGGCCAGTTCGAACGCACGCTGATTGTTGCCGAAAAGGGCAGCTACGTCAGCTATCTCGAAGGCTGCACCGCCCCCATGCGCGACGAGAACCAGCTCCACGCCGCCGTGGTCGAGCTGGTCGCGATGGAAGATGCCGAGATCAAGTATTCGACCGTCCAGAACTGGTATCCGGGCAATTCGGAAGGCGTCGGCGGGATCTACAATTTCGTCACCAAGCGGGCGCTGTGCCAAGGTGCGCGCAGCAAGGTCAGCTGGACGCAGGTCGAAACCGGCAGCGCCGTGACCTGGAAATATCCCAGCTGCGTGCTCAACGGCGAGGACAGTGTGGGCGAGTTCTATTCGGTCGCGGTGACCAATAATTACCAGCAGGCCGATACCGGCACCAAGATGATCCACAATGGCAGGGGCAGCCGCTCGACGATCATCTCCAAGGGCATTTCCGCGGGCAAGAGCGACAATACCTATCGCGGCATGGTGCGCGTGGCGGCCAATGCTGATGGCGTGCGCAACCGCACCGAATGCGACAGCCTGCTGATCGGCGACCGGTGCGGCGCACACACCGTGCCCTATATCGAGGTGAAGAACCCCACCGCCCAGATCGAGCATGAGGCGACCACCAGCAAGATCAGCGACGACCAGCTGTTCTACGCCATGCAACGCGGCCTCGACGACGAGGAAGCGATGGCGCTGATCGTCAACGGCTTCGCCAAGGATGTGCTGAAAGAGCTGCCGATGGAGTTTGCGGTCGAGGCGCAGAAGCTGCTGGCGATCTCGCTTGAGGGGAGTGTGGGGTGACTGACCGCAAGACCCTCCAGCTTCGCGACGCGTCCGAGATCGCCGACGACACCCCCTCCCTCAAGAAGAAGGGCCGTGGGTGGGAGATTTCGGATAAGCGGCTCGATGCGCTGCATGACCGTGCGCGCGACTTGCGGCGGCATTCGACTCCGGCGCACAAGGCGCTGGCGAAGAAATTCGCCGAGGCCGACATGGGCCGCTACAAATTCACCCGCCATGCCGTGGTCGGCAGCGCGATCGTCGATTTCAACTGTCACAACCTCGGCCTCGCCGTGATGATCGACGAGGAGGATGCGGACGAAACGCTGGCCAAGCGCCGCGACAAGAGCCTCGAGGCAGTCGACATCCGCGTGATGCGCATACCCGCCGCCGAGATCCTCGAGAACATGGACGACGTGTTGCAGCGCCTCACGCTCGTGATGCGCGAGCGTATCGCCGACAAGAAAGCCCGGGCCCGCGCCCATCGCGAGGCCAATCCCAACCAGCACTATTCGCGCCCGAACCGCACCGGCGGTCCGCGCAGGAACGACAGGTAAATGCTCGAAATCGAAAACCTCACTGCCGAGATCGACGGCAAGACCATCCTCAACGGCCTCACGCTGACCGTGCCCGCGGGCGAGGTCCATGCGATCATGGGCCCCAATGGCGCAGGCAAGTCCACGCTGTCCTATGTGCTCGGCGGCCGCCCGGGTTACGAAGTGACCGGCGGCAGCGTGCGCTTCAACGGCGAGGACCTGCTCGACATGGAGCCGCACGAACGGGCGGCGGCGGGGCTGTTCCTGGGCTTCCAGTACCCGGTCGAGATTCCCGGCGTGTCCAATGTGCAGTTCCTGCGCGAGGCGCTGAATTCGCAGCGCAAGGCGCGCGGCGAAGAGCCGCTGACCGGCGGCGAATTCCTCAAGCTTGCCAAGGAAAAATCCGCGCTGCTCAAGCTCGATCCGGAGATGCTCAAGCGCCACGTCAATGTCGGCTTCTCCGGCGGCGAGAAGAAGCGCGCCGAGATGGTCCAGATGGGCATTCTCGACCCCAAGTTCGCCGTGCTGGACGAAACCGATAGCGGCCTCGATATCGATGCGCTGCGCGTCGTGGGCGAGGGCATCAATTCGATCATGCGCGCCCCGGACAAGGCGGTGCTGCTGATCACGCACTACCAGCGCCTGCTCGAAGTCGTGAAACCGGACAAGGTCTCGATCCTGTCGCAGGGCCGGATCGTCCAGACCGGCGGGCCGGAACTGGCCGTGCGGCTCGAAGAAGAGGGCTACGACGCGGTGATGGCGGCATGAGGACGCTCGCGATTGCCCTGATGCTGGCCCCGTCCGGGGCGCTCGCGGCGCAGGATGCCGCGCCGGCGCCGCAGACCGAGGTCGAGGAGCAGATCGTCGTCATCGGCGAGCGGATGCATGCCTGGAACGGCGGCCTCGCCAAGGTCGACGGCAAACTCACCTGCCGCACGAAGACGAGCAGCGGCGACGAAATGGTCGATGCCATCCGCTGCGGCGCGATGCTGACCTGCATGGGCGAACTCGCTCCGCAGATCGACGAGGTGATGGCGTCCGACATCGTCCGCAAGGAAAAGCAGGCACAGGTGGAGGCCATCGCGGAAGGCGCGGTGCCGTGCATGGATGCCTATCACAAGACGGCTGTCATGCGCCTCGCGCAGAGCCGGGCAGGCAAGCTATGAGCGAAATCGCCGATCTCCCCACCCGCAAGGACGAAGCCTGGCGCTATTCGCGCGTCGAGCGCCTGCAAGGCGTCCCGCTCGACCAATGGCGCACGATCGACGTGGCCGCCGGCGAGAGCTTTCGCGACACGCTGGTCGTGGCGGATGGCGAGGCGACCAAGCCGACCGAATTGCACCGCTGGCGCGTGACCGTCGGCGAGGGCGCGACTTGCGAGCTCTTCGCCGTTCTCGCCTCCGCCGAATTCGCGCGGCTGGAGATCGAGGTCGTGCTGAAGAAAGGCGCGCATTTCGAGCTTGGCGGCATCGCGGTCGGCGGTCGGGAAACGGTGCGCGAATTCGTGACCCACATGACCCATGCAGAGCCTGAAGCGACCAGCAATCAGGTCGTCCGAGCCGTCCACTGGGGCCATGGCACGGGCAATTTCCTCGGTCGGATCGACGTGGTGCGCGATGCGCAAAAGACCGATGCGGCGCAGGACTTCAAGGGGCTGTTGCTGGAAAAGGGCGCGAGCGTGAATGCCGTGCCGCAGCTCGAGATTTTCGCCGACGACGTGAAATGCGCCCATGGTGCCAGTGTCGGCCAATTGGACGAGAATGCGCGCTTTTACATGGCCGCGCGCGGCGTCTCGCCGGAGCTTACCCAGCGCCTGCTGGCACAGGCGTTCCTCGGCGATGCGCTGGTCAATCTCGACAACGAGGCTCTGCGGGACGAACTTATGGACGTTGCGCTGGCCAAGGTGGACCGGAACCTGTGAGCGAGACGGCAACTCTGACGCGCAAAGCGGATTTCCCCGGCCTCGTGACGGGCGACGGCGCGCCGTGGCACTATCTCGACACGGCCGCGACGGCGCAAAAACCGCAGGCGGTGATCGACGCCATGAGCCATGCACTGGGGCGCGATTATGCGACCGTGCATCGCGGAGTCTATGGTCGCTCGGCCCAGATGACGTTGGGGTACGAAGCCGCGCGCCGCCGGGTCGCGGACTTCATGGGCGCACGGAGCGAGAACGAAGTCGTGTTCGTGCGCGGCGCGACCGAGGCGATCAATCTCGTGACCGCCAGCTGGGGCATGACGCAGATCGGCGAGGGCGACCGGATCGTCCTCTCCACGCTGGAACATCATTCCAATATCGTCCCCTGGCAGATGGTCGCCGAGCGCACCGGTGCGCAAATCGACGTCTGCCCGCTGACCGAGGACCACAGGATCGACCTCGGCGCGCTAGAGGCGTTGTTGACGCCGCGAGCCAAACTGGTTTCTCTCGCGCATGTATCGAATGTTCTGGGTTCGGTGCTCGATGCGCGCAAGGCGGCCGACCTCGCGCATTCGGTCGGGGCTAAGATCATGCTCGACGGCTGCCAGGCTGCACCGCGCATGGCGCTCGACATGGCGGCGCTGAATTGCGATTTCTACGCCTGGTCGGGCCATAAACTCTACGGCCCCACCGGCATCGGCGTGCTGTGGGCGCGCGAGGAGATCCTCGATGCCATGCCCCCATGGCAGGGCGGCGGCGCGATGATCGACAAGGTCACATTCGACAAAACCACCTATGCCCCGCCGCCCCAGCGCTTCGAGGCAGGCACGCCGATGATAACCGAGGCGATCGCGCTCCATGCGGCGATCGACTATGTCGCCGGGATGGGTCCCGACAGGCTCTTTGCCCACGAGAGCGCCCTCGCGCGGCAATTGCGCGACGAACTCTGCAATCTCAATTCGGTGACGCTGTTCGGGCCCGACGAAAGCGCCGGGATCGTCAGTTTTGCGATGGAGGGGGTTCATCCTCACGATCTCGGCACCATATTGGATGAAGAGAATGTCGCGATCCGTGCCGGACACCACTGCGCACAGCCGCTGATGGAGCACCTCGGCGTCCCCGCGACCGCGCGGGCAAGCTTCGGGCTCTACTCGGACGAAAGCGATATCGCCGCCCTGTTGCGCGGCATAGACCGTACCCAAAGGATCTTCGGATGAGCGAAGAAACGAACAACGACCAGGATTTCATCGCGGCCCCCTCGCCGGCGGACAACGTCGTGGGCAAGCAGCCCGAAAAGCCGAAACGCGCACGAGTCGAGGATGCCGTCGATACGGACGAGACGCCGCGCGAGAGCATGGAGCGCAAGCGCGACTATCTCGAAGGTTTCCTGCAGCAGAAACCCGAGAACGTGCCTGCCGGCGCGCCGGGCGGCGACCTTTACGAGGCGGTCGTTGCCGCACTGAAGGAGATTTACGATCCCGAGATCCCGGTGAATATCTACGATCTCGGCCTGATCTATGGCGTCGACGTGGACGAAGAGAGCGACGTGACGGTCACTATGACGTTGACCACGCCGCATTGCCCGGTCGCGGAGACCATGCCGGGCGAGGTCGAATTGCGCGCCGCCAGTGTGCCGGGCGTCCGCGATGCCGAGGTCAATCTCGTCTGGGATCCGCCTTGGGGCCCCGAGAAGATGACGGACGAGGCCCGCCTCGAACTGGGGATGCTCTGATGACCGAGACCAAAACCCGCCCCACCCCCAAGGCCGCCATCATCCTGACCGAGCGGGCCGAGCAGCGGGTCGCCGACCTGATGGCGAAAGCGCCCGAGGATGCCATCGGTGTTAAACTCTCGACTCCACGCCGTGGCTGTTCGGGCCTCGCCTATTCGGTCGATTACGTCACGGAAGAGGCCAAGTTCGACGAGAAGATCGAAACCACCGGTGGCATCTTCTACATCGACAGCGCCAGCGTGCTGTACCTGATCGGCAGCACGATGGACTGGGTTGAGGACGACTTCACCGCCGGCTTCGTGTTCGACAATCCCAACGCCAAAGGCGCCTGCGGCTGCGGCGAAAGCTTCATGGTCTAGATCGACAGGGTATCGGATAGGAATGACCCGCGCGGTAAGGCCTAGTCAGTCCTTGGCGAGAAAATCGAGCAAAGCCTGTTCGTATTCGTCGACCTTGCCGTCGGCTTCGATCTTCGCAGCCAGCCAGGCCGTTTCGTCGCTGGTGACCTCTTCGGCCTCGGCGACAAGCTCCTCGCGCGTCGGCTCGTAATCGTTTCGACCGAAAACTACGCCGAAGGAGTTCGGTGCGGATTTCGCCATGCGGCCGAGAAAGCCGCCCACGCTGGAGGAGGTGTCGGCCATGAACGCCTGCAACTCGCCCGCCCGCTCGCGGCTGATCTGGGCATTCTCGGCGCTGTAGCCCTGCAGGTAGTTCGCGACACCCTGCACGAACAGCCGCTTCCATTCCGGATCGTTATCGGCACCCAGCGTCGCGTCTTTCAGGCGGAATAGCATGCTTGCTTCGTTCGGGCCGACGACGGCAGGTCGCTCGCTGGCCGGCGCAAAGATCGCGCGGCGGAGCAACTTCGCCTCGGTCGCATTGACATTGCCTGCTTCCAGCGCGCCGCCATCGCGGGTCGGGCCGGTGCCTTCGATGACCGCCTTTTCCATCTGTTTGAGCGCATAGTCCTTCAGGGACTGCGGCACGTTCTGCGCCCGCTCGAACACGCGGACCAGCAATTCCAGCTCGGCCATCGAGCCCAGCTGTCCGTCGGCATCGATCTGGCTCATAAGCCATTGAGCGTTCTCGCTATCGACATAGCCTGCAGGAGCGCGCTGATTGATCACATACTCGCCCAATGCCTCGACGAAGAAGTCGACCCATTCGGCAGGCTTGGTCGCCAGCTCGTGATTGAGCGCGAAGATCGCTTCGGCCTCGCCTTGCGAAATACGCCCGTCGGGCCACGCCTCGCGCCGCAATGCGAGCACATCCGCGCCCGTAATCGCGCCGTCCGCGCCGACTCTCTTCGCCAATTCGCCGAAATGCACGCTCATCGCCTGCCCACTTCCCGTAAGTTTCACGTCGGGTGAGACATAGCGCGGTTTGCTTAAGACCGGGTTAGCGTCGCAGCGCCTTCACGCAGGCCGCGCGGTCCACGTCCAGCCCGTCGCTCGCCCGGCGTGCGTCGACATAGGTCGCGCTCGGCTCCCCGCGCGGTTCGAGCGGGTAGAGATAGATGTCGAGCACGCAGGCCGGGCCGACGAATTGCAGCTTACGTGCGTCGCCTTCCTTCACCGTCAGCCGGGGCGGGCCGAACAGGTTGGCGAGAGCAGTCTCGTTCTTGCCGATCACGCCTTCCAGCCCCGGCAGGTTCATGACGCGGGGGGCGATGAAACCGCCGCTTGAGGGCGCGGTGACGATGTCCTGCGGCGGCGGTGCTACTCGCGGCTGTTGCGCCGGTGCCTCGGGTCCGCTCGGCGTGGTCGCGCAGGCCGCTAGGAATGGGAGGACGAGAAGGACGCTACTGCGCATGGTGGGTCGGTTTCCGTGTGCTGCGGTGGACCAGGTGCGTCGCACTCGCCGCGCCGATAATGGGCGCAAGAAGGTTGATGAAGGGTATCGCCAGCAGGCCGGCGACGACGCCGCCCAGCGCGAAGCGGGTCAGGCCGCCAATCGGCTGGACCTCGCCTGCGTCACGCCTGTGTCGTAGCCAGACCATGTCCTGCAACTCGCGCCCGAGCAGCAGCGCGTTGACGAACCAGAACACGATCGCCGGGCCGATGGCGGTGAACAGCAGGACCACGGCGACGGGGGCGGCGAGCAGGTTGAACAGGACGACGCGGCCGGTGGCGCGCAGGCTGTTCGACAGCTCTTCACCGAACGACACCTTACGCGCCTCAGCGGCATGCGCGGGGTAGTGCTTCGCCTCGACCGCATGAACGACCTCGTCGGCGAAGAACTGCAACACGGCGAGCGCGACGATGCGGAACAGCAGCCAGGCGCCGATTACGAAAATCAGGATCGACAGCACGGCATAAACGTCGCCGCTAAGATCGAACCAGCGCGACAGCAGCCACGGCAGGGCCGCATTTAGCGCAAATGCCGCCGCCACGAAAATCGCCAGCGTCACCGCCAGGCTCTTGCCGAGCACGCGCAGGATGGCCGGATCGCCAAGCTGGCCGAGGGCAAGGATCAGGGCGCGGGGCAGCGAAACCATTGCCGTGCCGATTGGGCGGCGGCGGGCGTCAAGTCAACGCCGCGCTTGGCCTTCCCCCGATGAACCGCTAACCGCGCCCGACATATCGAAAATCCAGACCACCGGAGTACCCATGACCCAGCCCCGTTACGACGTTATCGCCATCGGCAATGCGATCGTCGACGTGATGTCGCCCTGCGAAGACGAATTGATCGAGGACCTCGGCCTCGCCAAGGGCGGGATGACGCTGGTCGATACCGAGCGGGCCGAAGAACTGTATTCGGCCATGGGTCCGGCCAAGGAGATTTCCGGCGGTTCGGCGGCCAATACGCTCGCCGGGATGAGTGCGCTGGGCGCACAATGCGCTTTCGTCGGCCAGGTCGCGAAGGACCAGCTGGGCGATGTGTTCAGCCACGACATTCGCGCCGTGGGCATCGATTTCGACACGCCGGCCCGCGACGAAGAGCCGCCAACCGCGCGCTGCCTCATCTTCGTGACTCCCGATGGCGAGCGGACGATGAACACCTTCCTCGGCGCGAGCCAGTTCCTGCCGCCCGAAGCGCTCGACGACGAGCTGATCGCCAGCGCGGGGATCCTCTACCTCGAAGGCTACCTCTGGGACCCCGAGGAACCGCGCAGCGCCATGCGCCACGCAATCGACGTGGCGCGCAAGGCCGGGCGCAAGGTCGCCTTCACCGCCAGCGAGAGTTTCGTGATCGACCGCCACGGCGACGATTTCCGCGCGCTGATCGAGGAAGGGCAGATCGACATCCTCTTCGTCAACGAAAACGAACTCGCCTCGCTGACCGGCGAGAGCGATTTCGACGATGGCCTCGCCGCGCTGGAGGGCAAGGTCCCGGTGATCGTCGCCACCCGCAGCGCCAAGGGAGCCGTATCCATTGCCGACGGCACCCGCGCCGAAGTGGCCGCCGAGCCGGTCGAGAAGGTTGTCGACACCACCGGCGCAGGCGATCTCTTCGCGGCGGGCTTCCTAACCGGCCACGCGCGCGGCGAGGATCTCGAAACCTGCCTCCGCATGGGCGCAATCTGCGCGGCGGAGATCATCTCGCATTACGGTGCGCGCAGCGAAGCGGATCTGAAGGCGCTGGTGAGCCAGAAGCTGGGCTGATTAATCGATCAGCTCGTCTTGAATTTTTCGAAGCCGTATTTGCTTCACTGCACACCGTCTAGCGTTCGCGCCTCGACATTTGGGCTAGACCAGCTTCAGCTTAGTGAAGGGGCCGTACACATTCGTTGAAGGTGAAACGCTCCTCGTCGAGATCATAAGCGATTTGCACCGCACCGCATTCCGGATCTGAAGCCGAAGGAAGGTCGTCGAATTTCACCCATCGTCTTTCGCCGATGGCGGCATCGGCCAGTTTTGGACATTCGGTTTCAATAATTTCAGAACTCTCGGTCAGTTCTGAGCAGCCATCGTCCTCGTCTCTTTGCTCAATTTTTCGAGTGAAAGTCCCAACAAGCATCCCGTCGGGCCAGATGGTGTAATACCGAGCGTAAGAGTCCAGAGGGCCGGCACCCTCAGGCAATTCGACCTTGGATTCGACCTCATCCATGAGTGCCTCCCTATCGAGACCGCTCACAGATGCGGCACAGGCTGCCAGAAGAAGTGGCGACAGAACTAACAAATCTCTCCAGTTCATTGCCGGTCTCTGACTGACTTTCGACCGCAAATCTCACGATCGTATTTTGCCAATACGCTTATTATAAGCTTCTACCCTCGTTCCCTCCGCACTTCCCGCTGCCCGATGTCCCGGCGGCAGAAGCCGTCAGCGAAGTCGATCGCATCAACTGCCGCGTAAGCGTTTTTCTGTGCCTCAGTCGCGCTTGCGCCGCGGGCAGTCACGTTGAGGACGCGCCCGCCGCTGCTGGTTAGGGTTTCGCCGTCCAGCTTCGTCCCTGCATGGAAGACCTTCGCGCCGCCAGCCTCCGCCTGCCCCAAATCGATCGTCCCGCCTTTCTTCGGCGTGCCGGGATAGCCGTCCGCCGCCATCACCACAGTCAGCGCGAAACCGTCCGACAGCACCGGCGTGGCCACTTCGCCCAGCGTGCCGCGCGCGCAGGCCTGCATCAGCTCGACGAGATCGCTCTCCAGCCGCATCATCAGCACCTGGCATTCGGGATCGCCGAAGCGCGCATTGTATTCGATCAGCTGCGGGCCGTCCTTGGTCAGCATCAGCCCGGCATAGAGCACGCCCGAATAGGGCATGCCCTCGGCGGCCATGGTGCGCACGGTCGGCTCCACGATCTCGCGCATGACCTGCGCCTGCAACTCCTCGGTCAGCACAGGGGCGGGGGAATAAGCGCCCATGCCGCCGGTGTTGGGACCGCGATCGCCCTCGCCAACGCGCTTGTGGTCCTGCGCGGTGCCGATGGGGACGATGGTCTCGCCGTCGGTCAGGGCGAAGAAGCTCGCCTCCTCGCCGGTCAGGAACTGTTCGATCACGACCTCGCTGCCCGCGCTGCCGAACTTGCCGTCGAACATTTCGTTCAGCGCTTCCTGCGCTTCCTCATAAGTCTCGGCGATCACCACGCCCTTGCCTGCGGCCAGCCCGTCGGCCTTGAGCACGAAGGGCGGCTTGAACCGCTTCAGCGCGCCCCACGCCGCCTCCAGCGAGGTGCAGCGTTCGTAGCGAGCGGTCGGGATGTTCGCGCGCTGGCACAGCTCCTTGGTGAAGCCCTTGCTGCCTTCCAGCTGTGCTGCCTGCTGCGAAGGGCCGAAGGTATCGATCCCTGCGGCGCGCAGCGAATCGGCGAGGCCGTCCACCAAGGGCGCTTCCGGGCCGATCACCACCAGGCCGATGTCGTTCTCTCGCGCGAAAGCGATGACTGCCTCGTGATCGGTGGCATCCAGCGTGACGCAGCTCGCCTCCTGTGCGATGCCGGGATTGCCCGGCGCCGCCCACAGCTTGTCGCACAGTGGCGATTGCGCCAGTTTCCATGCCAGCGCATGTTCGCGCCCGCCCGACCCGAGCAACAGGATATTCATGGCTTCCGATTTCCCCGCAGATTCCGACGATGCGAACTTGGTAGCGAAGGGCCGCGCAGGCGACAACGCCGAGCCGCTGACTGTGAGCGAAATATCGAACGCGCTGAAGCGGACAGTGGAGGACCGGTTCGGCTTCGTGCGCCTGCGCGGCGAACTGTCGGGCGTGAAGCGCGCGGCGAGCGGGCATATGTATTGCGCGCTCAAGGACGAGAAAGCCGTGCTCGACGGGGTGATGTGGCGCGGCAATGCGGGCCGCTTGCCATTCGCTCCGGAGGACGGGCTGGAAGTGGTCGCAAGCGGCAAGCTGACGACCTATCCCGGGCGCTCCAAATACCAGATCGTGATCGAGCGGATGGAACTGGCGGGCGAGGGCGCACTGCTGGCGTTGCTCGAGAAGACCCGCGCGCGATTGCAGGCGGAGGGGCTGTTCGACAGCGAGCGCAAGCAGGCGCTGCCGTTCCTGCCGCGCACCATCGGCGTCGTGACCTCGCCCACCGGGGCAGTGATCCGTGACATCCTCCACCGGCTGGCGGACCGCTTTCCCAGCCGCGTGATCGTGTGGCCCGTGCTGGTGCAGGGGCAGGGCGCGGCGGACCAGGTTGCGGGCGCAGTGCGCGGCTTCTCCGCCATGCCCGAAGGCCACCCCGACCGCCCCGACCTCGTGATCGTCGCGCGCGGCGGTGGCTCGATCGAGGATCTGTGGAGTTTCAACGAGGAAGTGGTGGTCCGCGCCATCGCCGACTGTCCGATTCCCACGATCAGCGCAGTCGGGCACGAGACCGATACGACGCTGGCCGATTATGCCGCCGACCGCCGCGCGCCGACGCCGACTGCAGCCGCAGAAATGGCGGTGCCGGTGCGCGGCGAGCTGGCCGCGGTGCTGGCGGATTTCGAGGCGCGCAAGAAACGCGCGATCCTGCGCCCGGTCCAGCTGGGCCGCGAGCGGCTGGAAGCGCGCGTGCAGCGCCTGCCGAAGCGCGAGGCACTGCTGCAACCGCAGGCACAGAAGCTCGACGATCTTGCCGCGCGATTGCAGCAGGGGCTGCGCGACCGGGCGGCCAAGGGGCGGGAGCGGCTGGGCGAATTGCGCCTGTCGCCAGCCTTGATGGCAGGTCGGCTGCGCGAGGCGCGCGGGCGGTTCGATAGCGTCCGCCTCGCTCCCGCGATGATCGAGCGGCCCTTGGCGGAACGGCGTGAGCGGCTCGCATCGCTCGCGCGGCTTTCCGAGCAGTTGCATCCCGACCGGCCTCTGCAGCGCGGCTATGTCCGCGTGATCGGGTCGAGCGGCACGGTGACCGACCGAGTGGAGGCGGAGAAGGAGGCGGCGCTGACGCTCAAATTCCGCGACGGCGAGCTAGAGGTAGCGACGGGCAAGACACCGGTCGCGCCGAAACCGAAGCGAAAGCCCCCTGCCAGCGGAACGCCGCCGAAACAGGATGATTTGTTCGGTTAAGGTGGACCTGCTAGGATTTGCGCCATGCTGATGAACAAGAATTCCTCGCCCTCGAAGGGCGAAGCCAAGCTGCAATACGGGCCGAGCGGCTTTCGCGTGCTGCGCCCCGGCCAGCACGTGATCTGCGCCATGAGCGGCGTGCCGATCCCGCTGGACGAATTGCGCTACTGGTCGGTCGAGCACCAGGAGCCCTATGCGACTCCGCAACTCGCCACCGAGCGGCTGAAGCCGTGAGGTTTGCACGTGTCGCGCCGCTACTCCTGATTACAGCCGGTTGTGTATCGCAGCCCGACCCATCGGAAACCGTGCAGACTGCAGGGCCGACCGAGGTCGTCCAACCGGTTCGCGCACCGTCTCCCACGCCCAGCCCGACCCCATCCGAGCCAGCCCGTCCAGCCACGTTCAGCTTCGATGGAGAGCTGACACAAGGCGGCTGGATCCGCGGCACTGCACCGGGGGGCGCGAAGAAACTGCTGCTCGACGAGGAAGAAGTGGCGTTCGATGACGAAGGCCGTTTCTTC
Source organism: uncultured Erythrobacter sp. (assembly GCA_947499095.1). Taxonomy (GTDB): domain Bacteria; phylum Pseudomonadota; class Alphaproteobacteria; order Sphingomonadales; family Sphingomonadaceae; genus Qipengyuania. The sequence goes on along the minus strand of CANMMR010000001.1, from coordinate 304,685 downwards.
GCCGCATTCGACCGCGATGCAGGTCGGACTGCAGAGCTCGTCGCGACACTGGCGGATGGCCGCACGATCCGCAGTCCCCTCGCCATCGCTCCGCGCGACTGGAATATCGAGCGCGTCAATGTCGCGCGGCGAGCAGGTGGCGCTTCGGAAAGCTTCATGCAGCGCCGCCGGCCCGAACTCGCCGCGATCTGGGATGCGCGCCAGCAGCGCACCGGCGCCGAAGGCTGGCGGCAGGACTTCATCTGGCCGGTCACCGGGCGCATTTCGGGCCGCTTCGGCTCGCAACGCATCTATCGCGGCGAGCCGGGCAGCTACCATTCGGGCCTCGACATTGCTGGCGGCGCGGGCACGACCTATGTCGCACCCGCGGACGGGATAGTGACGCTGGCCGAGCGCGATTTCAGTCTCGAAGGCCAGCTGCTGATCATCGACCATGGTCAGGGCCTCAACAGCGCCTTCCTCCATTCCTCGGAATTGCTCGTGCGCAACGGTCAGGCTGTGAAACAGGGCCAGCCGCTCGGCCGCATCGGGGCGTCGGGCCGGGCCACCGGCCCGCATCTGCATTGGAGTATCAAATGGAAGAATGCGCGGCTCGACCCGCTGCTCTTCCTCGGGCCGATGCCCTGAGCGTCTGACAGCAAGCGATGCGCCGCAAGCGCCTTGTGCTGGCCGCAGCTATTGCAGTCAGCCTGACCCCCGTCTGGCTACGCACACCTGTGTCGACTGGGCCTGTCGATACCTCCGGACGGCTCGTAGCGGTCGATACCGGACCGGCGACGGCAGGCCCTTTCACACTCGCCGGGGCGTGGACAATCGAGGGCAGTGCGCCGATGTTCGGCGGCTTTTCGGCGCTTGCCATGCTGCCGGACGGCCGATTGCTCGCGGGCACCGATGGCGGACGAAAACTAGTCTTTACAAGGCCCGACCGCGCCGCGCAGGTAGTCGAACTGAGCCCGTTCGGACCCCCTACGGACGTCAACAAGATCGGCGCGGACCTTGAAGCGCTGACGACCGATCCCGTCACCGGCACCATTTGGGGCGCTTACGAATCCAGCAACACCATCCGCCGCTTCGACGCGGAATTGCGCGAAGACGGCGCGTTTCGTCCTTCGGCCATGCGCGACTGGGGGTACAATACAGGGGCGGAAAGCCTCGCCCGGCTGGCCGATGGGCGATTCCTCGGCATCGAAGAAAGTGCGCGCGAATTCCGCGGCAGGCCGCACCGGGCCTTGCTGTTCCCGTCCGACCCGCTCTCGGGTGATATGCCGCTCGAATTCGAGGTTCTGGTGCCTGGCGATTACCGTCCGGTCGATGCGGTGGCGCTGGGAGACGGCGTGCTCCTCGTCCTCCTGCGCGACTTGCGCTTCGGACTGCCGCCACGGTTTGGAACCGCCATCGCGCTGATCGACCTTGCTGATGTGCGGGCGGGTGACCGCAACTCGCTGCACATCATCGCCGAGCTAGGCGAAAGTTTCCCGCACGACAATTACGAGGGGATGGCGCTGAGCGAGGATGCCGATGGGCGGCATCTCTGGCTGATCTCGGACGATAATCTGATGTCGTACCAGTCCACCTATCTACTCAAGCTGCGCTGGAATGGCGAGCGCGCACGACAAAAGGCGCGCGAGTGATCCCCACGCGCCTTTTCGTATGCCTGTCGAAAGCAGCGCCGCAGCGCGAGCCTTTAAGCGGCCTCGGCGTTCGCCTTCTTCAGCTCGCGCTTCACCTTGAGCGCGTTGGCCGAAAGCTTCTCGTCCTTGGTCTTCAGCAGCCAGTTATCGAGGCCGCCATTGTGTTCGACCGAGCGCAGGCCCTGGGTCGAAACGCGGAACTTGAAGCTGCGATCGAGCTTTTCGCTCATCAGCGTGACGTTCTGCAGGTTCGGCAGGAAGACCTTCTTGGTCTTGTTGTTGGCGTGGCTCACATTGTGGCCGACCTGGCGACCCTTGCCGGTGAGTTCGCAAATGCGCGACATGATACGTCTCTCGTTCGATTCGAATGGTTGGGCGCGTTCCCTTGCCCGCGCGAGGCGGATGCGGGGTTCGTTTATCCCGGAAAGCGGCGCGCATAGCGGCGGGGGTGCGAATCGTCAAGCACGTTGCGCCGCCCCTGCACGGGGGCTAGCGAGGCGGCGGTATGGCCATCTGGACCCTCCCGCAACCGATGCAACGCGCGCTCGAACTGGCCGAGGCCAGCGCGGCAGCGGGCGAGGTGCCGGTGGGTGCCGTGGTGACGCGCGATGGCGAGGTGATCGCAGAGGCGCATAACGCCCCGCGCGAGACGCACGACCCCACCGCCCACGCGGAAATCCTCGCCATCCGCCGTGCGGCAGAGGCACTGGGCGACGAACGCCTGACCGACTGCGAGTTGTGGGTCACGCTGGAACCCTGCGCCATGTGCGCCGGCGCCATCGTCCACGCGCGCATTGCCAAGCTGTACTATGCCGCAAGCGACCCCAAGGGCGGTGCCGTCGAGCACGGCGCGCGAGTGTTCGAGCAACCGCAATGTCTGCATAGGCCCGAGGTTTATTCGGGGATGGGCGAGGCGCGTGCGGCGGCGATTCTGCGGGATTTCTTCAAGGTGCGGCGATAGTTTTCAACCATGTCGCTCCGCAGTAATGCTCACTGTAATTAGAGCCAAAAAACCGGATCAATTTTATTACGATGGGGCGGATAATCCCTATGGCGGCGAGGACGAAGGTAAGCGCGGCGATGACTATCTCACCGAGTGGTTCTTGGCCTATCGATGACACGCAAATTATCAGAACGACTACTGAAAAAATCGCAGACAAGAGATTCACGGCTGTGACCATGTGCCGAAAATGTTCAGGTAGCTCGCTGTCCAGCTTCGTTCGACGCATCACAACCCCCGCCAGATCTTCGCCTGCGCCGCATCCCGCGCGCCGAACCGAGCCCGGTCGCAGGCCTTTGGCATGAAGCGCTTGTCGTAGCAGAGGCGTAGTTCCTGCAGCCAGCCGCGGGAATTGAGCTTCACGCCCACCGCCTCGCGGGTCCAGCCGGGGTTGGCGTCCACGAAGCGCGTGCGGATCGTGCCGGCAGTTAAGTCGTCTTCGCGGCTGATGCGATCATAGTCGGGCCAGCGCAGGCCGTTCCACAGGATGCGTGTCACCTTGAAGTAGGTCGCCGGGCGGCGCGTCATGCAGCTGCCGTGCTTCGCCCATTGCCGGGCGAGCAGGCTGGCGGAGGGCGAGAGGCACATGTTCGGGCGCAAATCTCGCGCGGTCAGCACCCGCTGCGATCCGCACCATTGCGGCCATGTCCGTCCGCTCTCCGGCCACAATCCGTGCACCACCATGCCGAAGCGGCCCGCGCGGTGCGAGCATTGGCGGGCATGGCGCGCCTGCCCCTCGCGGCCCTTGCAGAACTCCGGGCTCCAGCTGACCGCCAGCGTGTAGCCGGTCACCGGCAGTCTGCGCGGCGGAGCATCCGGCGTAATTTGGGGCACGCTCAGCTGCGCGGGCAGGCGGCACTGATAGGATTGAGCGAGTGCCGGGCTGGCGATACTGCCCAGCCCCAGCGCAGCAATTGCAGCGTGGGCGAGGCTAAACCTGATCGGAAACCTGCCCGTCATCCTTGCCGAACCATTCCCTAGCATCCGCCCTGAACAGGAAGGACACGGCGATGGCCGCGCTTGCCACGGCAGCGATGTCGGCGACGAGGCCGAGCCCCATCTCGGTATTGGCGATGCGCATGCCAACCGAATAGGCGGCATAGGCGATCAGGACGGCCAGCACCCAGCGGGCGGCGCCGAGGCGCGAGAGCACGATGGCGGCCCAGAAGATCAGCGCCAGCACAAGGAACATCGCCACCGAGGAGAACAGCAGGACGAAGCCCATACCGCGCGAATTCGCGCCCGACTCGTCGATGACAGCGTCGGTATAGGTGGACATGTCCGACCAGCCGAGCGCCGTCGACACGAGGCTGAGCGCGACTGCGAGGAAGTACCACGCCTCGAACCGGCTGATCGACCTTGGCTTCAAAGTATCCTCTCCCCGCCCGTCTGCTTGGGGAATGGCCGATTCCCCGAGGAGCGTAAAGATGGCACAGTGCAATGTCACACAAGCTGGAGGTGTCAAAGATCGGCGGCAGCGTCGCCTTCGAGCCAAGCGCGGGCATCCGCGCGGAACAGCATGACGATAGCGACGACCTGCAGCAGCGTCACCACGAGGCCGAGCACTGCCGGCAAGCTAATTCCATCGCTGAAGCTGAAATTGCCGAAGAACAGGCCGATCGCAACCAGGGCGACCAGCAGCCACTTGGCGATGTTGCTGGCGCGGCGGGCAATGAAATACCACAGCACCAGCGGGATGAGCAGGCTGGCCAGCACCACTCCAATGACGATCGGCCCGCCGCCGATTTGCGCGAGTGCGGGGTCGGCCTCGACCTCTTCGACCAGTGTCGAATAGGCGAGCACTGCGTTGATCAGAGCCAGCACGAGCGATGCCAGAAAAAGGCGATCGAACACAACGATGGATTGGGGGCGCACCCGGTCTCTCCCGCATAGTTTGCGTTACCGAACGGCAGATGCCGCGTATTCAGAGCGACGTAAAGTCCAGTCCGATATCGGCAGCAGGCGCGCTTTGCGTGAGGCGTCCGACGGAGACGTAATCGACGCCCGTGGCGGCTTTCGCCTTGATGGTGTCGAGGTTGATCCCGCCGCTCGCTTCGGTCGGCACGCGCCCTGCCACCAGCGCGACTGCTTCGCGCAAGGCCGCCGGCTCCATATTGTCGAGCAGCAGGCGGGTCGCGCCGGCTTCCAGCGCGGGTTCGATCTGGTCGACCCGGTCGACCTCGCAGATGATGTCCTTCACCCCAGCCTCCACCGCGCGGCGCACGGCTTCCCCTACGCTGCCGGCGACGAGCACATGATTGTCCTTGATCATCGCCGCGTCCCACAGGCCCATGCGATGGTTCGCCCCGCCGCCCATGCGCACGGCGTATTTCTCGAGATGTCGCAGGCCGGGGATGGTCTTGCGCGTATCGAGCAGGGTGCACTCGGGATTGTCCATCATGGCGACATATTCGGCGACCATGGTCGCGATGCCGGATAGGTGCTGCACGGTGTTGAGCGCAGCCCGCTCGGCAGTCAGCATGGCGCGGGCATTGCCTTCCAGCCGCATGAGATCGGTGCCTGCGGATACGCTCGCACCTTCCTCGACGAGGATGTCGATCCGCATGTCCGCATCGAGCTCGCGGAAGAACGCCTCGGCCACCGGTAGCCCTGCGACATGAATCGCATCGCGCGTGTCCATGACGCCCGCGAAGCGTGCACCCGCGGGGATTACGCTCTCACTGGTAACGTCCACTCCGCCGCCGGGCAGGCCATCGCCCAGATCTTCGGCCAGCGTATCGTGTACGAATTGATCGAGATCGAAGCCGGGGAGAGTGAAAGCCATCGATTATCTCCAGTTCCGAGCCGCAGGTGAAGCAAGGCCGACTGGCCGCCCGCAGCGGGTGCAGCTTGCTGCACGTCTAGCGAGGACGCTCTCGCGGATGCGGGTGCGAAACACAAAGATTCAATGCACGAATCTGGCGACCACATCCCTATAGGAACGGCTCACCTTAACCTCCGCGCCGGAGTCCAGCACCAAGAAGCATTCTCCGTTGGTATGCGGCTTCACCTGCCGCACCTGGTCGAGGTTCACGATGGTGGAGCGGTGAACGCGCTGGAATTTGCGCGGATCCAGGCGACGTTCGAGGTCCTTCATCGTTTCGCGCAGGATCAGCGAATTGTCGCCGGTGTAGATGCACATGTAGTCGCCGGCGGCTTCGATATGCTCGATCGTGTCGGTTTCGACGCGAAAGATCTGGCCGCGATCCTTCACGTTGATCAGCTTTTCGTACCGACCGGCAGCCTCGGCATCTTCGCCGGACGCCAGTTCCTCGGCCGCTTCGGGCGCAACTTCGGAGAGGACGTTCTTGAGCCGCTCGACATCATCGGTGCTCTTCTTTTCGGCGAGGCGCTGGCGGACGCGCTCGATCGTATCGGCCAGCTTGTCTTCGTCCACCGGCTTCATCAGGTAATTGACCGCATTCGCCTCGAAGGCTCGGATTGCGTGTTCCTGGAAGGCGGTGACGAAAACGAACAACGGCGGGTCGATTTCCATGACGCCTTGCACGACGGAGAAGCCGTCGAAACCGGGCATCTGGATGTCGAGGAAGACAAGGTCGGGTTTCTGCGTCTTTATCGCGCGGATCGCCTCGCGTCCGTTCTGGCAGGTTTCGATGATCTCGACGTCCTCGAACGCTTCGAGGCGCAGTTGGAGACCCTGGATGGCGAGCTTTTCGTCGTCGACGAGGATGGTGCGAATAGTCATGTCGTTTGCGGTGCTTTCCGGGGAGGTTGCAGCGGTTCAACGGGTGAGGGGCCCGCGGGTTTCTGGGATGCTGCGGTTTGGGGGGCGGAATGTGGCGCTGCGGTTAACGCGGCCGGCTCCTCGTCCGATACCAAGGGCAGTTCGATGAGAACCGAAAAGCCCCCGCTTTCGGGCGAGCGGATTTCGAAGCGATGCTCTTCGCCATAGGCCTGGGCGAGGCGATCGCGGATGTTGGTGAGGCCCACGCCGGTCGAATCGCGGCGCGCGCGGCTGGGGCGTACGGCGGGGAGCCCGTCCTCGACGTTCTGCGCATTCATGCCCGGGCCGGTGTCCGATACGGTCACGCGCAGGCGCGGGCCGACGACTTGCGCCATCACGGCGATCTCGGCCCCTTCCTCCTGCGGGCTGACGGCATATTTGATCGCGTTCTCGACCAGCGGCTGCAGCAGCATGGCAGGGAGAGTGGCCTTGGCGGCCTCCTCCTCGATGCGGAAATCGGTGCGGAGCCGCTCTTCGAAGCGCATGCGTTCGATATCGAGATAGAGCTTCAGCGTCTCCACCTCCTGCGCCACCGTCACCTTGCCGCCGGGCTGCGTGACCAGCGTATGGCGCAGGAAGCTGGACAGGCGCGTGAGCATCGCATTGGCCGTCTCGGTCTGCTTCAGCAGCACCAGCGTGCTGATCGAATTCAGAGTGTTGAACAGGAAGTGCGGATTGAGCTGGTAACGCAGCATCGCGAGCTGCGCGCTCGTCGCCTGCGCTTCCAGCCGCTCCAGCCGGTCTGCCTGCTCCTCCACCTGGAGGAAGAAATTGATCGCGTAATAGAGCGCCGACCATGCGCCTAGCAGAGTGAGGTCGAAGAAAAAGATGCCGACGAAAAGGCTGGCGAAATTGCCCGTATTGGCGCCGCCTGCCACCTCCAGCACCCAGCTGTCGATGAAGGCATAGACGCCGGTCGCGCCGCCCAGCACGACAGCGGTGACGCCCCAGGTCACCAGTGGTTTCTGCTTGATGAGCTGGCTGTAGACGACAGCGAGGATCAGGCTGATCGAGAAGCCGGTAATAGTCGCGATCAGGATGATGACGAGCCGGTCGGCCGACTGGCCGTTGGCGAGCGCGGACATTGCGCGCAGCATCGTCGCTCCGCCCCAGCCGGCCAGCTGGAGATTCCAGAACGCCTGGTTCTTGTTGGCGAAGAACGGCGTCGGACGGATGGGCAACACGGCCATTGCCCTGCTCCCTAGCCCAATTGCGACGAACTGCGCCAGCCGCTACACTGGTTGCAACAGGCAAAGCGAGAGAGGCATGCGATGGGCATTCAGGAAAACATAGGCCATTCGGTCGCGGAACGCGCGAAATTCCGCGAGATGAAGGAAGGCACCAAGGAAGACTGGGACCTGATTGCGGGCGAATACCGCGCCTTTGCGAAGGGCTTGCCCGATCGCGTGCTTGAACATTTGAAGCTGCTGGACGGCGATTTCGGCGGTTTCCCGGTCTGCCGGCTGGAGCATTCGCTGCAAACCGCGACTCGCGCGCATCGCGACGGTCGCGGCGAGCAATATGTCGTGATGGCGCTGCTGCACGATATTGGCGACACGCTGGGCAGCTACAACCATCCCGAGGTCGCGGCCTCGATCATCAAGCCCTTCGTGACCGAGGAAATCCACTGGATCTGCCAGAACCACGGCGCCTTTCAGGGATATTACTACTTCCATTTTCTGGGCATGGACCAGAACGCTCGCGACCAGTTCAAGGACAATCCGCATTACGAAGCCTGCCGCGAATTCTGCGAGAAATACGATCAGGCGGCGTTCGACCCGGATTACGACAGCGAGCCGCTGGAATTCTTCGAACCGATGGTGCGCCGGGTGATGGAACGCCCGCTGGCCTCGGCCTACGCCAAGGCGCTGGACGAGTAGTTCCTAGGCCTCGCTGTCGAGCGCGTCCTGCAGGCGTGCTGCTGGGACCAGCCCTTCGATCGCCTCGTCGCCGGCGATCCAGCTCGGCGTGCCGCTGAAGCCGAGCGTGCGAGCAAGGTCCATGTTGCGCGCCAGTTCGGCCGTCGCCTCTTCCGACGCTGCAAAGCGTTGCGCCGCTTCCATGTCCAGTTCCGCGATCCGCCCGGCCTGCGCGATGGTCCCTTCGCTCGGCGGGCCGAGTTCGAACATGGCGTGGTAGAACGCAGGGTACTTGCCTTGGCGCGCCGCGGCGAGGGCCATGCGTGCCGCCTGCTCGCTGCCGTCGAAGATCGGCCATTCGCGCACGACCACCTTGAGGTCGGGATCGGCAGCGACCATTGCGTCGATCTGCGCGATCGACTGGCGGCAATAGGTGCAACCGTAATCGGTGAACTTGACCAGCACTTTCGACCCGTCCGGATTGCCGAGCACCGCGCCGGGGAAGGCCTCGCGCACGCTGTCGTCCACTTGTGCCAGCCGATCACTCGCCTGCCCCCGCTGATAGGCTTCCGCCATCTCGGGCAAGATGTCGGGATTGGACACGAGGTATTCGCGCGTCTGCCCGTTGCCGAGCCCGCTTGCCGACCAGATCGCGGCGCCTAGGAAGCCGAAGACGAGCGCCAGCAGCGCGGTGACGAGGTTGCGTTTCATGTCGCTGGCGACCCTAACGCCGTCCGTCGCAATTGCGACCCTTTTCCATTTCGCATTGCCGTTCGAGCAGGGCTCGGGCCTGCATGCCGATATCCTGCGCGCGCAGCCAATCGGGCGAACCGTGGGGTAGCGCCGTTTCGGCAAATTGCGCGCTGCGCATGGCGAGGCCGTATTGCCCGCTCATCACCTGTTGCTCCGCACTGGCGAGCCGCGCGCGCGGCATGTCGCCGCGTTCGGCATAGACCACGCCAAGCTGGTACCAGGCGAAGGGATTGTAACGGTCGCGGCCCACGGCAGCACGCAGCACCTTCTCGGCCTCTTCGTAATTAAGCCGGTCTTCGGTCGCGATCAGCGCATGGCCCAGCATGCTGGCGATCAGCGGCTGCGAATTGGTGAGGATCGTCGCGCGACGCAGTGGATCGAGCGCTTCGGTCGGCCTGCCCGATTCGAGTAGCACCTGGCCTTTCAGCTCGAGGAAATACGGATCTTCAGGGTCCTTCGCCAGTAGCGCATCGGCCGTTTCCAGTGCGCGGTCGACGCGGGCGTTCTTGTGATAGGCATAAGCGCGGGCGTATAGCGCGGGGATGGTGTTCGTCGTTTCGGGATAGTCGCGCAGCGTTTCGTTCGGCTTGGCGATGTAGCCCGTAAGCTTGGCCTTCACCCGCTCGAACCTGGCCTGCTGCGCGGCATTGCGCGGCGCATCCCAGGCCGGGTCTTTTTCGTAGACCTCGGTCAGCGTGCGGATGCGATCGCCGGAAAGCGGGTGGGTGCGGTAGAAGCCTGCCTCGTCGGACTGGCTGTAGCCATAACGAAACTCGCGGTTCAGCAGCTTGCCGAAAAAGGTCAGCGAACCGCGGCCGGAAATGCCCGCTTCGGAGAGGTATTCGGCGCCAGCCAAGTCGGCGGAGGCTTCCTGCGTCCGCGTGAAGGCGAGGAACTTGCCCATCGCTGCCTGCTGGCCGAGCGCCATGATCCCCGCTGCGGCTTCACCTGCGCCTGCCAGTGCCGCGCCAATTCCGGCGAGCACGGAGAGCAACGAAATCTTCGAGGCCGTGCCGATACCTTCGCTGTAGCGAATGATATGACCGCCGGTGATGTGGCCGAGTTCGTGCGCAATGACGCCCTGGACTTCTTCGGCGCTGTCGGCGGCCTCGATCAGGCCGCTATGAATATAGACTGCCTGCCCGCCCGCAACGAAGGCATTGATGGAGGGATCATTGACCAGAATGATGTCGACATTCGCCGGCTCCAGTCCGGCGGCTTCGATCAGCGGTGCGGAAATCTCGTCAAGGAATTGCTCGGTTTCCGCATCGCGCAGCACGCTTTGTGCGGCGACCGGCTGCGCGGCCAGCATGGCGGCGGCAAGGATGGCGAGCAGGCGGGCGAGATAGCGCATCGCCTGCTGCTAAGGCTTCGCGGCCTGAACCGGAACTGAAACGCCGGTGGTCCGGCGCAGGAATTGCGTCACGCGGTCGAACACCTGCGGGTCGCGTCGCCACGGACTTGTGAGCGCGAGCAGGGGCGCGTTGTGCGAAGCATCGGACAGGTACAGTGTGTCGACTTGCGAGCCAGCCTCGTCCAGACCGCGCGCCAGCGCCTGCGAATTGCGGATCTTCACGACCGTGTCGGCTTGGCCATGGACCAGCAGCATGGGCGGCGCGGCGGCGAGAGGCTGATTGACCGGCTGGCTTTCCGGTCCGGCACCCACGCTTTCGAAGGCGGCCTTGCTGCGATCGGTATCGAACGGGTAGAAATCGTAAGGCCCGGACAGGCCGACCACGCCCCGAATTGCGTCCATCGGCACTCCGGCATCGTCGAGCCATTGCTTATCCAGCGCGACCTGCACCGCATTGTAGGCGCCGGCGGAATGGCCGGACAGAACGATCTGGTCGGGATTGCCGCCGAATTGCGCGATATTGGTACGCGTCCAAGCGATAACGGACGCGGTATCCTGCAGCATCGCGGGATAGCGGCCAGCTTCGTTCATGCGATAACCGCCGAGAACCACGACATAGCCTTCCGGCGCGATATTGCGCGCGATAAAGCCGTAATCGTCGGGGTCGCCATGCGCCCATGCGCCGCCGTGATAGAAGATGAATACGGGGAGCGGGCCGGACGCCGTTTCGTCGCGATAGACGCGCAGCTTTTGCTCGGGAATATCGCCATAGCGCGCGGTTTCGACCAGTGCGACGCCGTTCGAGGGCCCGGCGATCCGGTCGACAGTATCGAGCACCGCCGGGCCATTCGCTCGCACCGCCAGCCACATGCCGATCCCCAGCAGCACGAGTATGCCGACCAGCACTGCGAGTATCTTCACCATGCGCTTCACTTCGCTTTGGGGTCCGTTTCCTCGATCGTATCGACGATCGCGCGCGTTTCCTGGTCGCCAAGCAGGCCGATCGAGGCGAGGAACTCGTGCCCTGTCTCGTAGCTGTCGCCCAGCCAAAGCGGGATGTTAGCCGCTTCGATTGCGGCCTTGGCGGCGGTTTCTTCGGGGCTCATGGCTTCGCCGACCTTGCGAATGAAAATTGCGCGGATGCGGCCGGGATTATCGACCGCGATGGCGCCGAATGCGGTTAGATCGCCCTGGCTGTCGTCGCCGATCATGGCGAATTTGAGATCGGGATAGGTCGCGAGAATGCCCTCGATAGCGGCGCGTTTATGCGCTCCGTGGCTGCCCGATCCGAACGTTTCGCGATTGAGGCCCCAGTCGCGCAGCATGATCGGCCCGAGGGGAAGCCCGCGGTTTCGGATATAGGTAACGAGGTAGCTGAAGAGGTTCCACGGGCTCGAGGAAACGTAGAAGAACGGCCGATCGCTTGCCCTCAGATGCTCGCCCGCATGACCCTGCCCTTCGGATAGGGGATCACCGCCACCGAGAGCGTTGTAGAAAACATCCGCACCCGGCACGAGAATGCGCTCTTCCGGCATTTGCAGCAACACGCGCCGCCAGTTGCGCAGCACCGCGCGAAAATCGCCGGTAATGCCGGTTTCGATAATCGTATCGTCGATATCGGAGATGACACCGAGGCCGGTGGTCCGACCGGGAGCCAGCACGTGCCCGTCGACGCAATGCTCGCCTTCGCCGTTGCTCCAGTGGAAGACGACCGTTTCCCATTCTGGCGTGTCGGCCAGCGGCCATTCGCCGTCGAGCGGTATGTCGAAGCGAACGAAACCTTCCTTGTTGGTCAGCCCCTGATGCCGCCGGTTTTCGCCGGAAGGACTGACGATCTCCAGCTGGACCGGCAGTTCGGGCACCTCGTGGCTGGCGAATCGCGCCAGCATGGTTTTCGCGGCGCGCCATTTGCTGCGCTTCTCGAAGGCGCCCACACGCGAGCGCAGGGCGCGGCCCGTGATGAACAGGCGGGTTTCGTTGCGATAGCCGAAATAGGGCTGGATACGAACCGGAGCGGTCGGGAGGAATGGCATCGCCGCCGGGGCTAGCGAAGCGCGGGCCCCCTAAGCAACTGCAAAGTTGGAATGCGTAAGCCGCGTCAGCCGAGCAGCTTGCGTGCGGCGCGCTCCAGCGTTGGGATATCCTCGGGCAATTCGCCCAGCACAACCAGCTCGCCCGAAGGTGTCCGGCGAACCATGACCAGCGCGAATTCCGGACCTTGTTCGTCGAGATCGGCCAGCGCCAGTTCGTCGAGCTTGCGCAGCTTGCGAGCGAGCGCGGGCTTGATCGCCTTGTGGTCGTCGACCTGCTTGCCCTGCTCTTCCTTGCGCGCCCGGCGCTCGGCCTGGACGACGCCCTTGAGCCCGCCCTCGGCTTCGTGGAGGAAGGCTGCCAGCGCGCCGCGCTCGACGTTGAGGCGATGGGCGTGGGACAAGACGGCGGCATATTCGGTAAGGCGCGTCTTGTCGTAATCCGCGCCGAAGACCAGCTTGACCACCGGCGTCATCGGCGCCCGGTCCTGAACGGTCAGGCCGTTGTCAGACAGCAGGTCTTCGAAGCCGTCGGGATCGTCCTGCGATTCAAGGCTGAAGTCGTAAGCCAGCGCGACCGCGGCATAGAGCGCCTTGCGGCTGCGATCCTCGGTATTCTGTGCAGCCTGCGCCTGCTCGCGCGCGGCAGCGAGGCAATCGTAAAGGCCTTCCGGCGCATCTTCGGGATCGACCACGACGGCCGGCTGGTATTCCGGCTCGCTCGGGACGGAATCGTTTTCGGGCTCCGCCTCGACCGCTGTTTCCGGTTCGGGTTCCGGCACGATTTCGGCGACCGGTTCGGGCTCCGTTGTTTCCTCGAGCACCACTTCCGATACGAGGTCTTCGACCGCCTCGTCCGCGCTATCCCAATCCGCCCACTTGGAGGCTGCGTCCGCCTCGGCTTCGTCCTCCATCGGCGGCGTGTAGACCTCGGGCATGGCAAAAGCCGCTTCGGTCTCTTCGCCATCGTAGCCTTGCGGCACGGCAGGCGAGGCCTCGCTGGCCGATAGATCGACGGCCTTCTTCCTCCGCTCCCCGCGGCTGACGAGCGACATCAGGCTGCTCGAGGCTTCCTCGTCGTCGAGCGGATCGACCAGGTCGTCCACGTCGTCGGCCTCGGGATCTTCGTCCCAGTCGGGCAGGCCGTAATCGGCCGCCGTCTTTATGCTGTTGTCGAAATCGTCGAACCCGGCGTCATCGTCGACATAGTCGGTAGCATCCTGGCCGGGATGCGCGCCGATCGGGTTGCCGAGCGCGTCGATCCGGCTCGAGCCGACGTCCTGATCGCTCGGAGCGCTTGTTCCGAAGGCGGGCAGGGGCAATGCGTCTTCGCTTTCTTCTAAGACCATCTCCGCGCTGCCGAGATCGAGAATGTCGTCGCTCATGTCTTCGCCCTCGACAGCTTCTTCAGCAACGTCGGCGGCTGTCAGCATCTCGGCGGTTTCGAGCATGTCGGGCTCTGCCGCGCTGGCGGCCTCTTCCTCGTGCTCGCCCAGCGACTGGCCGATTTCGAGCAGTAGTTCGTCGGCAGTCGACTGATCGGCCATCTCTTTCCAGTTGATGACGCCGTAGATGAAGTCGATCGTCTCGTTGTCGCTCGAATAGGGCAGCAGGATACCGCGATAGAGCACGGTCGAGCCGCGATCGTTGACGAATTCCGCCTCGAAGCCGATCGGCGCCTGATTGGCGAGAATCTGCATGTAATGGTCGGTGATGCGGCTGAGCACGGAGCGGCTGGGCACGTCCGACAGGCGGAAGATCAGCTCGTCATGGCCGCATTCCTCGGCCAGGTCCGCGCCGACATATTGCACGGCCGGGTCCTCGATACCGTCGGTGAAGTCGAGGAGCACGGAATACGGGCCGAAGTCGTCGAGCCGGTCGGGCTCGAGATCCTCGATATAGGGATAGTTGCGATCACCGAGCAGGCTTGCCCAGTGGTTATAGGCGCGCACCTGCATGCGCCGCTCATCCTGGCCGACGGGAGACGGCGGTGGCTGGATATCGGCATCGTCCTCATCGACGTAATCGTCGACCGGATCATCCGATTCATGCACGCCGAAATAGCCGCCTAGCCTGTCCATGGATTCCTACGCCCCCGAAGAGTTGTGCTCGTTCGCAGGGAGGTATGAAGGGTGCGTGGTAAACATATGGTTAAATACGTTTACCAACCTTTGCCGCGCCAGCAGCGTGTGGCGTTACAGCATGTAGCGCATGCGGATGGTCAGCTTCTCGTTCGCGGCACCGACCGGGAACGCCGCATCCTCGAAGCTCGGCGGCCCCATGCGGACCTTCGCATCGCGCGAGAAACCGAAGCCTTCTTTCGGCATCATGCCGAGCGCGCGGTCGGCCTTGCCGTTGCCGTTCTCGTCATGCAGCAGCGCAATGGCATAACGGCCCGGTTTTATGTCGGAGAAGGTGAAGGTGACGGTCCCCTCGCGCGCATCCGCAGTGGTGGCGTAGGCACCCGGAACGCCGCGACATTTTGGGAACTTGTTCTCGTCCTTCGTCATGCAAGCGCGCACGACCCCTTCGGCATTGCGCAGGTCGGTGACGGTGACCGTGACCTTGGCCTGGTCGATATGCGGCGATGTGCCGGCGAGCACCAAGCCATAGGGCACTGCCAGCAGGGCGATGGGTTTCGTTCTGAGTCCGCGCTTCATATGCGCGTGCTCAGGCCGCGGTCGGTTCCGCACAGCCGGTCCCAGAAGCGAAAATAGAGGCCGTAATTGCATTTGTATTCTTCATGGTGACGCTGGTGGTGGCTGGCGGTTATCAGCCACCCGCCTAACCGCGAATGAACCAGCCGGCGGGGGAACATCTCCCAGCCCATGTGATTGGTGACGCCCATCACCGTCATCACCAGCAGGACGACGCCCAGCATGGCGACATGGATGGGGATCAGGAAGACGAGCAGGGGGATGACGATCGCCCCGGTCAGCGCTTCCCACGGATGGAAGCTCATCGCCGCCCAGGCCGTCGGCGGGCGGCTGGCATGATGGACGGCATGGGCGATGCGGAACAGGCGCGGCTCGTGCATCCAGCGGTGGGTCCAGTAGAACCAGGTGTCGTGCGCGAACAGGTAAAGCAGCGGGGCAAGGGCGAGATACCAGAGCGGATAGTCGCTCCAGCCGGTGTAGATCTGGGTCCAGCCGCGTTCCTGCCAGCCCCAGGCGACCACGCCTGCCGGGATCCCGTAGATCGCCGCCGAGGCCAGCGACCAGCCGATCTCTCGCCTGATCTGCGCGCCGAGCTTGGCATGATAGCCGGGTTTCACGCGCCCGGTGATCGCCGCGGACAGCCCGCTCGTGGCGGCATAGCGCGCGGCGACGATCAGCGTCATCGAAACGGCGGAAAGGATGATTGCGGTCCACATGGCTTGGTCGGACCATGCCCTAACCCGAAGCCGGTTAACAGGTCCTGTGTCAGTCCCCGCCGCCCCAGGGCGCGCAGTGTGGATCATAGGCAACGGTCGTGCGCCGCATCGCAGCACGCGCCAGCCGCTCGACCTCGACCTTGCGACGCGCGGCGGCCAGCGGACGAAGCGGCGCGGGACGCAGGATCTCGCCGTCGTAGCCATCGGCCACGATGATGCCGCAACAGTCCGGCTGATAGTCGAGACCTTCCAAGGGGCCACGATCGAGCCCCGGCGGCACGCCCCAGTAGAAGCGATCGCAATGGTCGAGATAGTCGGGCCATTTGCCGTCGCCCAGCAGGTCGCCGCGCTGGACCTTGATCTCGACGATGATCACCTGGCCCTTGAGATCGATGCCCATCAAGTCCGCCCGCCGCCCGTTGCGCAGCGGCATTTCGGGAATGCACCAGATATCGTTGCGCGCGAAAAGCCGCGCGATCCCGCGCGCCACGCTGGCGGCTGTATCTGTTTGGGCGAGAGCCGGTTCGGTCATCGCCTCCAATTGGAACAGAGCGCGAACGCAGTCAAGCGCCGCGACCGGTTTCCTGGCTCGTCCGGTCTATTCGGCCGGCACGAGCTTCAAGATGGCCGCGCGCGCTATGTGGAATTCGCGCCACAGCGTCAGTGCGGCGGCGGTCGTGTCTTGCCCTCCGGCTGTCAACGAAAGCAATGCGCGAAGGCCCGACTGCATCACGGCTGCCAGATCGTCTATGCCGCGGGCAACCATTTCATAGTGCCATCCGCCTTTTTCGGCCGCGCGAAACGGAAGCGAGGCCACCTCGCTGGTCAGGCTCTCGCGTCCCAACTGGGCCAGCTTGCCGACCGCTGCGGCTGCTTCGTGCACCGCTTCCCAGCGAGCGGCGATCTCCTCGACATTCGGCACGGCGCGCAGGGCCGGCTTGGCCGGCGGCTGCATGGTGGCTTGGCTCAGGTCGAATTCATGGGAGATCGCGCTCATGTTGCAAGGATTACGCCGCGCTCCTTGCCAAATGGCTAACGCGGCGCGCCAACCCGCGGCAATGCGATTAGCACTGGCGAGCCCCTGCCCGCTTTGCTAAGCGGCCCGCTCGCCGAAGGGCTTATCGGCCCCGCAAGCACCCGTAGCTCAGCTGGATAGAGCGCTGCCCTCCGAAGGCAGAGGCCACAGGTTCGAATCCTGTCGGGTGCACCATTTTCGGCCTGGCTATTGCTGTGGTTCGCACTTCTCGGCGCAAGGACGAGCCCGTTCGCACTCTTTTACCTCTAGGAATAGGCCCGCCTTAACGGTTAAGGCACCGGGCGACCATGGATCACACCGTCTACCGCTTCGACCAGCTGGCGATGTCCGCAGCAGCCGATGGGCGCGCTGTTGCGCGCGTCGGCAGCGGCAGCGCGTCGACCGTACGCGAGCCGCGGATCGGGGTGATCTACAACCCACGCAGCCATCGCAACAAGGGCCAGGATCTCGATTGTACCGAGCGACCGGGCATTATCGTGGCCCAGCCCGACCGGCGCGAAGATATTGCCAGCGCGCTTGCCGATTTCGCGCAGCAGGGCATCGACTATCTCATAATCAACGGCGGCGACGGGACCGTGCGCGATGTGCTGACGATGGGTCAGGCGGTGTTCGGCGAGACGTGGCCTGCCCTCGCCATCCTGCCCAAGGGCAAGACGAACGCCCTCAATGTCGATCTTGGCGCGCCTGCGGGGTGGAACCTGCCCGATGCGATCGACGCTTACGCGACCGGTCGCCGGATCGTGCGGCGGCCGCTGTCCGTGAAGCGCAAAGGCGCGGGCGACGTCCCCATGCTCGGCTTCATCTTCGGATGCGGCGCGTTCACGCTTGGGGTCGAGGTGGGGCAGGATGCGCACGACCTCGGCTTCTTCAATTCGCTCGCCGTCGGGGCGACGGGGGCCTGGGGCGTGCTGCAGGCGCTGTTCGGCAGCAATACCAACCGCTGGCGGCGCGGCACGCCGACGAAGCTGGCCTATCTGCCATCGGGCGAGCCGATGCCGCGGTCGGAGCATGGCGATCCCGGGCGGCGGACGCTGGTGCTGGCGAGCACCCTCGAAAAACTGCCGCTCGACATCAAGCTGTTCGCGCCGGGTGGTGAGGGCATCAGGCTGGCCGTGCTCGACACGGCGCGGCGGCGCATCATGGGATTGGCCCCGGCGATCCTTCTGGGATGGCGACCCGAATGGCTGGCGAAAGGCGGCTTCCATCAGCTCTCCGCAGAAAGCTTTGCGATCGAGGTGGGGGAGCCGGTGATCCTAGATGGGGAGAGCTTCCCGGCAGGCACCTATGTTGTCGGGCAGGGGCCCGAGCTTACCTTCATCGCACCGTGACCCATACGCTGGACGAGCGGGTGCGCGAGAGCCTGTCGCGCGAAGTGCGCGCGGAAGTGGCTGCCTATGCGAGGATGCTGGGGAAAGAGGCCGATTCGCTCGGTGTGCTCTTCTACGGCTCAAACCTCAGGACCGAATCGCTGGAGGGGGTGCTCGACTTCTACGTTCTGCTGCCCGGGCCGCAGCGCGAGCGGATCTGGCCGCGCGTCAGCTATCGCGAGTGGGACTATCGCGGCGAAATCCTGCGGGCCAAGATCGCCACCCTGTCGCTCGAGCAGTTTGCCAAGGCGGCGCGCGGAAAATCGCGTGATACGACGATCTGGGCACGCTTCGTCCAGCCGAGTGCTTTGATCTGGGTGCGCGACGAGGCACAGTGCAAGGCGATTGCGGAATCGGTCTCCCAAGCGGCGCAGACCGCGGCTCGGCTGGCCGCTGCGCTCGGTCCCGAGAGCGGTACGGCGGAAGATTTCTGGCGGGCGCTGTTCCAAGCTACATATCGCGCCGAATTTCGCGTGGAAAGGCCGGGGCGCGAAGACTCGATCCTGTCGGTCAACCAGGCGCATTTCGACGGCCTGTTGCCGCTGGCGTGGGAGGCTCAGGGGATCGAATTTACGCACGAGGGGGAGCGACTGTCGCCCCACCTTCCCGAGCGAAAGCAGGCCGAAATCCTGCGCTGGTGGCAAACCCGCGCGCGTGCGGGCAAGGCGCTAAACCTGCTGCGGTTGGCCAAGGCAACCACGACGTTCGACGGCGCGGCGGATTATGCGGCCTGGAAGCTGCACCGGCACACCGGCATCGCACTCGAGGTCACGCCGTTCCGGGAAAGGCATCCGCTACTCGCGGCGCCGGGCGCGCTGATCGAGCTCTGGCGCAAGCGCCGCGCTCAGCGATAGCGCATCCGGATGCTGATCGATTCGACGCCCGATCCGACAGTGAAGGCGGTTTTCTTGTAGCTCGGTTTGCCGAGGTTGAAGATATTGATGCTGGGGTTGTTCGACATCGCTCCGCCGTCGGAGAAGATGTCGGTCTCGCCATTGCCGTTGATGTCGTGGCGCACGGCGATGCCATAGGTGCCGGGCCGCGGCACGGGCATGCAGAAGGTCATCGTGCCGGCTCGCGCAGGCGCTTCCATTCGGTTGATCCAGCGGCCCTTCTCGAGCCAGTCTTCCTTGGTCCCGCGATAACTCTGCACGCGGATCGTACCGCTCGATTCCTTGATGCCGGTGATGGTCACGCGCACGGCGGGCCCTGCGCCAGCGGCGCATTTTGCCGGGTTCTCGGTAATTTTCTGGCGATACTGCGCGGCGGCAGGCGCGGAGAATGCTCCAGCGGCAAGAGCAGCGGTGGCGGCAAGGCCGGTGAGGGTCTTCAAGCTGCGTGTCATAACAATCCCTGTTGTCGTCTCTCGCGCCCGGTTGCGGGCGGAACGGGTGCGCAATCCGCGCACTTTCGATATGTCCCGTGTTCTAGCCGGCCAGCTCTGAAT
Organism: uncultured Erythrobacter sp.; assembly: GCA_947499095.1. Lineage (GTDB taxonomy): Bacteria > Pseudomonadota > Alphaproteobacteria > Sphingomonadales > Sphingomonadaceae > Qipengyuania. Next base: position 285,090 of record CANMMR010000001.1, on the reverse strand, counting down.
TCCGGCTGAACTTTTCAAGGGCGCGGTGTTCAGGAAGGCTGTAGACGTCCGTTATCCAGCGCGAACATGAGCGATGCTATTTCTGCCAGCCGTCCACGGTGACCGATGACGAGCACCGTGCATTCGCCCGCAAGAGGCGCCACGGCTTGAGCGATCTGTTCTTCGCTTGCCGGATCGACTGCGTTGGTCGCCTCGTCGAGGATGAGCAGGTCTGGCTCACGCAGCAGCGCCCGGGCGAGGGCGATCCGCTGGCGTTCTCCGCCAGACAGCGCCCGACCCGCCTCCCCGATCTGGCAGTCGATGCCGCCCGGCAGGTCGTGGACGAAATCTGCCGATGCACGCCCGAGGGCATCGGCGAGCTGCTGCTCATCGGCCTCTGGCTTAGCCCAGAGCAGATTATCGCGCACGCTTCCGGAGAACAGCACAGAGTCCTGCTGGACATAGGCGACGCGCGAGCGCCATGCCTGCCGTGCCCCGCATGCGAGTCTTGTGCCGTCGATCAGCACTGTCCCGCCATCGGGCGAAATCAATCCGCCGAGCAGGTCGGCGACCGTGCGCTTGCCGGCACCGGACGGGTCGGTAAGCGCAGCGATCTCGCCGCGCGGGATTTCCAGCGAGACATCGCGCAAGGCTGGTCGTTCACGGTCATGGGCGAAACTTGCAAGCTCGAGCGCGATAAAGGTGCGCAGGCGCGGAGCCTCGCCGATGCGCTCCCACACGCCGCGCTCGGCCCAGCGCCGGAACCGGTTGTAAAGCGTCTTCTTCGGACCGTAGACCTGCTCGGGACAATCGCCCCAGCGACCGCCGCTCTTCAGAGCATGGACAATCCCGGAGAGCACCCGACGGTCATCGACCCTCGGCATACCACGCGTATCCTGCGGCAGAAGCGGTTCAATCCGCGCCCACTGCTCATCCGAAAACCAGAAGAAATCCGCCATCCACCACACCTCCTCGCTGGAGGCTGGTGAATCACATCTCGATGCTGCTGTGAATCCCGTTTATGGGTCCGGACCCTAGCAGGATTTCGTCGTCGATCTCGGTCTCGACGAAATTCGCGGTCAGCTTGCGGGGAACGCTCATCGCATCGCCCTAGCGGCCTCGCGGCATGTGGAAAAGGCTTTGCGCCAGCTTGTTAACCGCCGTTTCGCGCGCGTAGGGCTGGCCGAGGCTCACACGCGACCAAGGCCCGCGCCCGCATGACCACTCCGCTGATTTCCCCCTCGATCCTCTCTGCCGATTTCGCGCGGCTGGGCGAAGAAGTGCGCGCGATCGACGAGGCGCGGGCGGACTGGATCCATGTCGACGTAATGGACGGGCATTACGTGCCCAACATCACCATCGGCCCGGCGGTCGTCAAAGCCCTCCGCCCGCACACCGACAAGCCGTTCGACGTGCATTTGATGATCGCGCCGATCGATCCCTATCTCGAAGCTTTCGCCCAAGCCGGGGCGGACATCATCACCGTCCATCCCGAAGCGGGGCCGCATATCCACCGCACGTTGCAGGCGATCCGCGGGCTGGGGAAGAAGGCCGGCGTGGTGCTCAACCCGGGCACGCCTGCCAAAATGCTCGACTATCTCATCGACGAGGTCGACCTCGTGCTGGTGATGAGCGTTAATCCCGGGTTCGGCGGACAAAGCTTCATCCATTCGCAACTGCGCAAGGTGGAGGCGATCCGGAAGATGATCGACAAGACCGGGCGTGACATCCACCTCGAAGTCGATGGCGGCGTGAACGAGGAAACCGCGCGGCTGTGCGTCGATGCCGGCGCGGATGTGCTCGTCGCCGGTTCGGCCACCTTCAGGGGCGGCCCGGGACAATATGCTGCGAACATCGCTGCGTTGAAGGGCGGCCAATGACCGAAGGCGTCCACACGCTGCTGCGCGAGGACGACCGCACGCTCGACACCGCCGATGCGCTCGCGCTGCCGCTAGGCGATACGGACGAGCCGCTTGTTACAGATGGCGAGAGCGCGGCAGCGGAAAACGTTCCGCAGGAGTCCGGACGGGCGCTCGCACTTTCCGATTTCAAGCCTCCCCAGGCCGGGCCGGTGGATGCCGCGCTGCGCTGGGCCTACCGGCTGGGCGTGCCCGGCAGTCTGCTTGCGGCTCCCCTGCGCAAGCCCGCCGCACCGCGGATGCTCGGCACGGTCATGTCGCCGCTGGAAGGCGATCGGGCGGCAGGCATGGCGCTGCGGGCGGGGCAACTGCAGGTCCATGGGCTCAAGGCGCCGATCGACAAGGTCGATTTCGCCAGTTCCGCGCCGCTGACTCCACCGTTCTTGCGCGCGGTCCATGGCTTCACCTGGCTGCGCGACCTTTCGGCCTGCGCCCCGCGCGAAGAATGCGCGCCGATTGCCGAGCGGGCCTTGCGCAAATGGCTCAAGGCGAATCCGGCACCGGGCAAGGGCGCGGCCTGGACCGTCGAGAATGCGGGCCTGCGCCTGCTCGGCTGGATCGTCCACGCGCCGCTGATCCTGTCGGGCGACCCTGCTGCGCGAGCGCGGATGCTGGAGCAGATGGAAACGACCGCGCGCTGGCTCGATCGCAACGTCACCAGCGCCGACGACCGGCTGGGCCAGGTTGCAGGCTGGTGCGCGATTACCGCAGCCGGATTGCTGCTGCCCGATGGCCGACCGCGCCGGCTTTACAGCGAAGCCGGCCTGCTCCGCGCGCTCGGCGAGCTGGTGAGCGACGATGGCGGGGTCCTTTCGCGTAGCCCGCTGGCGCAAATGGAGGCGATCGCCCTGCTGGTCGATCTCAAGGCGTGCTACGATGCGGTCGATCGCGATCCCCCCGGCGCGCTCGAGACCATGATCGCGCTGCTGGTCCCGCCGTTGCTAACCCTTCGGATGGGCGACCGGGCGCTTGGCAGCTGGCAAGGCGCAGGCAAGACCTCCGCCGCCCGGCTGGATGCGCTTATCGAGGCGACCGGCGTGCGCGCCCGTCCGGCCAAGGATACGCGCCACTGGGGCTACCAGCGGGTCGATGCCGGCAAGAGCGTACTGGTGCTCGACGCCGCGCCACCGCCGCGTCCGCGCCACGCCCGCCACGGTTGCGCTTCGACGCTGGCGTTCGAATTCTCCGCGAAGCAACAGCGCATCATCGTCAATTGCGGCGGCGCGGAACTCGCAGGCGGCCAGGTGCCGATCCGCATCGAGCAGGGCCTGCGCGGCACGGCAGCGCATTCGACGCTGGTGCTCGACGATGCCAATTCCACCGCCGTGCTGATCAAGGGCCAGATCGGCAAGGGCGTCGAGGAAGTCGATATCGCGCGCACCGTGGTGAAACAGCGCGGGCGCGATGCAACGCGGCTGGAAGCGGCACACAATGGCTATGCCGCGCGCCACGGCCTGCTCCACCGGCGCATCCTGCTGTTATCGGCAGATGGCGAGGAGTTGCGCGGCGAAGATCTGCTCGAACCGTCGGGCAAGGAAGGCAAGCGCGGCAAGATCGCCTTCGCGATCCGCTTCCATCTCGGCTACGGAATCGAGGCGGCCCTGTCCGAAGACAATCGCGGCGCGGGCCTCGCCCTGCCGGACGGCAGCTACTGGCAATTCCGGCTCGGCGGCGATAGCGGCGAGGCGAAAATGGCGCTCGAAGACAGCCTGTGGGTCGATGGCCACGGCCGCCCTCGGGCGACGAAACAGCTGGTCGTCGAAGGACTGACGCCGCGCAGCGGGGGGCGTTTCCCTTGGCTGCTCAAACGCATGGGGTAAATTCAATGGCGGATGTGGCAATCAAGCGGGCACTGCTCTCGGTGTCCGACAAGAGCGGTTTGGTGGAACTCGGCAAGGCTCTGGCTGCCAAGGGCGTGGAGCTGGTCTCGACCGGCGGCACGGCCAAGGCGCTGCGCGAAGCGGGGCTTGAGGTAAAGGACGTTTCCGACCTTACCGGCTTTCCCGAGATGATGGACGGTCGGGTCAAGACGCTGCACCCGATGGTCCATGGCGGCCTCCTCGCCGTGCGCGACAATCCCGACCATGCCGCCGCGATGGAGGAGCACGAGATCGGCGCGATCGATCTCGTCGTGGTCAATCTCTACCCCTTCGAGGCGACTGTGGCGAAGGGGGCAAAGCGCGACGAGATCATCGAGAATATCGATATCGGCGGCCCGAGCATGGTGCGTAGCGCCGCCAAGAACCACCAGTTCGTGACCATCGTCACCGATCCGGCGGATTACGATTTTCTGCAGGGCGAACTGGAGGCGAGCGGCGCGACCAGTCTCGATTTCCGGCGAAAATGCGCGGCCAAGGCTTTTGCGGCTACGGCTGCCTACGACAGCATGATCAGCCAGTGGTTCGCTTTCGCCGACCAGCAGCAGACCTTCCCCGACTTCCTCGCGGTCAACGGCAAAGCGCCGGTCGAGCTGCGCTATGGCGAGAACCCGCACCAGAAGGCCGCGCTCTATACGCCGGTCGGCCCCCATGCCCGCGGAATTGCGCAGGCCGAGCAGCTTCAGGGCAAGGAGCTCAGCTACAACAACTACAACGATGCCGATGCCGCGCTGGAGCTCTGCGCCGAATTCAAGGGCGGCGATCCGGCGGTGGTCATCGTCAAGCACGCCAACCCTTGCGGCGTGGCGCAGGGCGCGACTTTGCTTGACGCGTGGAACGAAGCACTGGCGTGCGACAGCGTCTCGGCCTTCGGCGGCATCGTCGCCGTCAACACCGAGCTCGACGGCGAAACGGCGGCGGCGATCTGCGAAATCTTCACCGAAGTCGTCATCGCCCCCTCGGTGACCGGCGAAGCGCGCGAGGCTTTTTCCAAGAAAAAGAACCTGCGCCTGCTGGTCACCGGCGACCTGCCCGATCCGCGCCGCGGCGGGCTCAGCGTCAAGCCGATTACCGGCGGCCTGCTGGTGCAGACCCGCGACAATGGCGCGATCGGCGAGGCCGAGCTGAAAGTCGTGACCGAACGCGAACCGAGCGAGCAGGAATTGAAGGATTGCCTCTTCGCCTGGACAGTGGCGCGGCACGTGAAGTCGAATGCGATCGTCTATGCCAAGAATGGCGCGACCGCCGGGATCGGCGCAGGCCAGATGAACCGCCGCGATTCCTCGCGCATAGCCGCGCTCAAGGCCGCCGAAGCGGCAGAGAAATACGGCTGGGAGCAGAGCCGCGCTGTCGGGAGCGCGGTGGCATCGGATGCCTTCTTCCCCTTCGCCGACGGCTTGCTCGCCGCCGCCGAAGCGGGAGCGACGGCGATTATCCAGCCGGGCGGTTCGATCCGCGACGACGAGGTGATCGCCGCTGCCAACGAACGCGGGCTCGCGATGGTCTTCACCGGGATGCGGCACTTTCGCCACTGAGCGGAAGCACGCAGGGCGATCAGCGCACCAGCACGATGTCGCGGGGGCCGGTGAGGACTGCGTTCTCGCCGTCGATGCGGTAGCCCGTTACTCTCGCGACGGCGCCGAAGAGATTGCCTTCGGCGGCCATTAGCGGCTCGTCACAAAGCATCTGCGTGGAAGCGAAGGGCCCGATCTCCAACCGGCCGGGTGCTGGCGACGACCATGTCGCGCCGCCATCGTTGCAGCCTGCGCTGGACGAGAGCCAGTTGAAACTGACCCGCAGGGTTGCCGGTTTCGGCCCGGCCCATGACCGCCCGCCGATCGAAACGACGCGCCAGTCGCCTTCGAGCTCGGGCACGGGTCCGAAGGGCAAGCGAAGCTCGGCGGTTCGGCCATCCGCCGCGGTGAGCACCAGGGTGCTCGGCGTCGGCATTGCCCAGCCGCTGAGATTATCGATAACGTTGGCCAACGCACGTTCGAGCGTCGCTGCCCGCGCATTCAGGCATTTCGCGATTACCACCGGTTCCCTCCGCGAGGTGGTCAGGGAGCCATCCTTAGTCGCCTCATAGAATGCCGGATGGCCTCCGCCGCACCCTGCTTCGTGTGTGAAGAAGCCCTCGCTCTGAAAATGGACGAAGCTTTGCTGGGTCGGAAACGCGAGATCGTCGATCCGCACGACCTCCCATTTGGCTTGCAGAGTTGCGAGCGCATCGACCTCAGGTTCTGCGGAGCTCCGAGTTGCGTCGGCGTGCGGCTCCTTCACCCTCTCCACGTCGGCGATGCGTTCCGGGCCAGCTGCTGGCGTGCACGCACCGAGCGCAACACCAAGCAACACAATCGATAGCCGCGTCATCCTTCGTTCTCCGCTTGCAGCAACGAATTTGCCTTGCCGCCGTGAAGCTGAACGCAGGGCAACTTGCACATTAAGCACGTTGCAACCGGCGGGTCTGTAACCATCTGGGCAACACTTACGAAAGACCCGCCATGGAACTGTTTACCCCCGACCTCTATCGCAACTTCGGCATCGGTTTCGCAGCCGGGGCCTTCGCCATCGTCATCGCCGGTGGCGGCGAAATCCTTGCCGCCGTTCCGCAGCTCGTGGCATCGATCTTCTGATGAAGCTTCCCGTGGCTCTCTTCGCCGCTGCGCTCTCTTTAGGCGCAAGCGCCTGCATGCAACCCGCCAACGCCGCCGAAACGGTGGCGGAGGCTCCGCAGGCCAAGCGCATCGCGAAGGAAGGCAGTGGCCTCAAGACCGCGATCTTCGCAGGCGGCTGCTTCTGGGGCGTCGAGGGCGTGTTCAGTCATGTGAAAGGCATCAAAAGCGCCGTCTCCGGCTATCACGGCGGCACCGCGCGGCAGGCCGATTACAAGCTCGTTTCCAGCGGCGTGACCGACCATGCCGAAGCGGTGAAGGTCGTCTACGATCCCAAGGTCATTCGCTACGACCAGCTGCTGCGCATCTTCTTCTCGATCGTCGCAGACCCCACCCAGCTCAATCGCCAGGGCCCGGACACCGGCGCGCATTATCGCAATGCCCTCGTCCCGCTGTCGGCGGAGCAGAACGCGGTCGCCAAGGCCTATCTCGGCCAGCTCAAGGCAGCGAAGCTGTGGGATAAGCCGATCGTCACGAAGATCGAGCGGGCGCAGGCTTTCTACGATGCCGAAACCTATCATCAGGATTTTATGCTGAAGAACCCGCGCCACGGCTATATCGTGCGCTGGGATGCGCCGAAGGTGCGTGCGCTGAAGGCGATGTATCCGGGGGTCTACAGCGCCAAGTTCCAGCCGAACTGACTTGATAGCTCGGGAGGGCGGGCTTACCTCTCGCCCCATGAGCGGCCATTCCCACAAAGAGCATGAAGGCGACGCGCTGATCGACGCGGCGCGCTACACCCTGATCGAGCATGGCGAGCAATGGACCGGCATGCGCCAGTCCGTGTTCGAGGAACTGGCCAAGCACGACCGGCCCGCCAGCGCCTACGACATCGCCGACAATCTCTCCGCCTCGCGCGGAAAGCGGGTCGCGCCCAACAGCGTGTACCGCATCCTCGACCTGTTCGTGCGCAACAACCTCGCCAACCGGATCGAGAGCGCCAACGCTTACCTCGTCAACACCCATCCCGGCTGCCGGCACGATTGCATCTTCCTCATCTGCGACGATTGCGGGAAAGCCACCCATCTCGACGACGAGCGGGTGACGGGCACGCTGCGCGATGCGGGCAAGGCCGCGGGCTTCACCGACGTACGCCCCGTGGTTGAATTACGCGGGCTCTGCGACGACTGCGCGGCCTGAGACCGGCGCGGGGCGACGACTGCGCGGCCTGACACGGACGGCCAAGCGGGTCATTCGCCTGTCAAACCGTTCATCGACAGGTCGGAAATGCGGGTGTAAGGCATTCGTATGAATACCCGTCCCAAGACGCCGCTGCTCGACACGGTCGACACGCCCGACGATCTCCGCAAGCTCAAGAAAGAGCAATTGCGCCAGCTTTCGGACGAATTGCGCGCCGAGATGATCGATGCCGTCGGCACGACCGGCGGGCATCTCGGATCGGGCCTCGGTGTGGTCGAACTGACCACCGCAATCCACTATGTCTTCGATACGCCGACCGACAAGCTGGTGTGGGACGTCGGCCACCAGTGCTATCCGCACAAGATCCTCACCGGGCGGCGCGATCGCATTCGCACCTTGCGCCAGGGCGGCGGCCTCAGCGGCTTCACCAAGCGCGCGGAGAGCGAGTACGATCCCTTCGGCGCAGCGCACAGCTCCACCTCGATCAGCGCGGCGCTGGGCTTTGCCATGGCCAACAAGATGCAGAACCGCCCGGGCCGCGGCATCGCGGTGATCGGCGACGGCGCGATGAGCGCCGGCATGGCCTACGAGGCGATGAACAATGCCGAACAGGCGGGCAATCGCCTGGTGGTGATCCTCAACGACAACGACATGTCGATCGCGCCCCCGGTGGGCGGCCTGTCCGCCTATCTCGCGCGCATGGTGTCGAGCAGCGAATATCTTGGCTTGCGGTCCATGGCCTCCAAGATCGCGCGCAAGATGGGCCGCCGCGTCTGGGGCGGGCTCGAAAAGGCGGAAGAATATGCCCGCGGCATGGTGACCGGCGGGACCATGTTCGAAGAGCTGGGCTTCTATTACGTCGGCCCGATCGACGGGCACAATCTCGACCACCTCATTCCGGTGCTGGAGAACGTGCGCGATAGCGAGCAGGGTCCGGTGCTGATCCACGTCGTGACCACGAAGGGCAAGGGTTATGCCCCGGCTGAAAACAGCGCCGACAAATATCACGGCGTCGCCAAGTTTGATGTCGTCACCGGCGAGCAGAAAAAGTCCTCCGGCGGCCCGCCCGCCTACCAGAACGTCTTTGGCGAAACGCTGGCCAAGCTGGCCGACAAGGACCCGCGCATCTGCGCCATTACCGCCGCCATGCCGAGCGGGACGGGCGTCGACAAATTCGCGAAAGCACATCCCGACAAAGCCTTCGACGTCGGCATCGCCGAACAGCATGGCGTGACTTTCGCTGCGGGTCTTGCCGCAGAGGGCATGCGGCCCTTCGCCGCGATCTATTCGACCTTCCTCCAGCGCGCCTACGACCAGGTGGTGCACGATGTGGCGATCCAGAACCTGCCCGTGCGCTTCGCGATCGACCGCGCGGGGCTGGTCGGCGCCGACGGCTGCACGCACGCCGGCAGTTTCGACATCACCTATCTCGCCACCCTGCCCAACATGGTCGTGATGGCCGCCGCCGACGAGGCGGAGCTTGCGCACATGACCTACACCGCGGCCGAATATGACGACGGCCCGATCGCCTTCCGCTATCCGCGCGGCAGTGGCACGGGCGTGGAAATTCCCGAACAGCTCGAGAAGCTCGAAATCGGCAAGGGCCGGATCGTGCGCGAAGGCACGAAGGTCGCCATCCTGTCGCTCGGTGCGCGGCTGGAGGAGGCGAAGAAGGCCGCCGACCAGCTCGAGGCCAAGGGCCTGTCGACCACGGTCGCCGACCTGCGCTTCGCCAAGCCGCTCGACACCGCGCTGATCGAAAAGCTGATGCGCAGCCACGAGGTCGTGGTCACGGTCGAGGAAGGCGCCATTGGCGGTCTCGGCGCGCATGTGCTGACCTATGCCAGCGACAACGGGCTGACCGACGCGGGGCTGAAAGTGCGCACCATGCGCCTGCCCGACATCTTCCAGGACCACGACGACCCGATGAAGCAGTATGACGAGGCCGGGCTGAATGCGCCGCACATCGTCGACACGGTGCTGAACGCGCTGCGGCACAACAGCGCAGGCGTGGAAGAGGCGCGGGCTTGAGTTGAGCTTTCTAATCCGATGTGTGGGCGGGCTTGCGGCATTCGCGATGCTGTCCGCCTGCGCCACGGTTCTAGACTACGGGCCCTATCCTAGCGCAAGCATCGCTCCAAATGATCTTGTAGCGGTGGGCGCATTCAGGGACCAGCGGGTCGATATGAGCACTTTCGATCTGGATGCTCTCATCGGATACGGTTGGTTCAACGCTGATTTTGATATTACTAGAGTAGAGAAAGGCAGCGCTTCCCAAACCTCAGTGCCCGTTCGCTACTTCGCACACACGTATTTCCGTGGCGATGTCGAATTTCGATTGTGGTTACGTCCTTCGGGCAAAGGCGACTATTTCGTTTGCGGGCGACCGGATGCCGCCGGGTACGGGTGCAAATAGTCCAACTGCGACTCGACATTAGCACAACCTGACCGTCACCCCGGACCTGATCCGGGGTCCAGCTTCTACCGGCCTATCGCTCAAACGCAGCGGGACCCCGGCTCGGGGGCCGGGGTGACGAAGTGGATGGGTGGTGGCATGGATGGTGGCGAAAGGACCTTCCGCTCATGACCCTGCTCACCACCCACACCGCCGACCACGTCACCACGCTCACGCTCAACCGACCGGACACGATGAACCCGCTCGGGGCGTCGGGCGACGGCGATGCATTTGCGGCGGCCTGCGATGCCATCAATGCCGACATGGACGTGCGCTGCGTTATCCTGACTGGAGCGGGGCGGGCGTTCAGTGCAGGCGGCGACATCAAGGCGATGAAGGAGCGGACCGGGACCTTCGGCGGGACCGCGCCCGAAATTTCGGACGGCTACCGCAACAACATCCATAAGGTGCTGCGCGCGCTCTACGGTTTGCGCGTTCCGCTGATCGCGGCGGTCAACGGGCCGGCAATCGGGCTGGGGTGCGACCTCGCCTGCTTGGCCGACATGCGCATTGCCAGCGACAGGGCGAAGTTCGGTGTCACCTTCCTCAAGCTCGGCATTATCCCGGGCGATGGCGGCACCTGGATACTGCCGCGCATCATCGGCGAAGCGCGTGCGGCGGAGCTATTCTACACCGGCGACGTGATCGATGCCGCGACGGCGCAGGATTGGGGTCTCGTCAGCCGCGTGGTGGAGGGCGAGGGCTTGATGGCCGAGGCCCGCACGCTTGCGGGCAAGGTTGCGGCCATGCCTCCGCACGCGCTGCGGCAGGCGAAGAATCTCATGCGGCAGGGGCGCTCGGTCAGCTACGACACCGCGCTCGAAATGGCGGCGAATACGCAGGCGCTCATGCACCTGACCGAGGATCACATGGAAGGCGTCGATGCGCTGATGGAGAAGCGCGCGCCGAACTTTACGGGTAGCTGAGTTCTTCCTATCCGACCGCTTCGCTACTTGAGGACGGTTATACCCAGCGAAACACACCCGCCGGGATACCGCCCAGCGGCAGGTGCACCCACATCAGCACACCCCAGGCAAGCAGGGCCGCAAGCCAGCCTTTCCAGCCGAGCGCGCCAAGCTTCGACAGGCGCGGGACAAAGCTCGTCTCGGCTTCCCATGCCAGCCACGCATCGCCCATCTGGCGGCGCTTCTTCGCGTCCTGCAGCTTCGCTCCGACCAACGCGAGGACGAGGATCGCTCCGGCGACGATCAGGGTCCGCGTGCTCCACCACAGCACGATGTGCGACATTGCCCAGAGCGCAAAGCCCCACATCATCGGATGGCGCGTCACGAGGAACGCTCCCGCCGGTCCCGCCCGCGCTGCCGCCTCCGCTCCCGGCGTGGGCATCGCCGGATTGCGCGGTGTCATCGCGCCGAGGAACAGCGCCAGCGCAGGAAGGGTAAGGAGCGTCGCGGCGGCCCAGCCGACTTCGCCCGAGCCGCCCAGATCGGCTGGCGGGGCGTCCTTGAAGGCTAGGTACATCCACACCATGCAGGCGATGGCCACAGCATTGTAGACCAGCATGAAGCCGCCTTCGCGCAATGCCGATACCAGCGGCGCGCGCAAGGGATGCGATAATGCGAAATGCGTGCCCACGAAGGCCACGGATGCAGCGAGAAGCGAAACGAGAGCCTGATCCATCACCCACTCCTATGTTTACAGCGTCAACATAGGTAGCAGATCGAAACTCTTTTGCAAGCGACTTGGCTTGGCGCCCTATTCTGCAGCTTCGAAATCGATCAGCTGGACCTTGAACAGCAGTGTAGCCCCGCCGGGGATCGGGCCCTTGCCCTCCACGCCGTAAGCCAGCTCAGCCGGGATCGCGACTTCGATCGTGTCGCCCACGCCCATCTTCGGGATGGCGATTTGCCAGCCCTTGATCAGGCGGCCGAGCGGGAAAGTCGCCGGCTCGCCCCGGTCGAAGCTCGAATCGAAGGTTTCGCCATCGATAAAGGTGCCGGCATAATGCACGGTCACCGTATCATCGACAGTCGGGCTGCGCTCGCTGCCTGCATAATCGATATAGCGCCAGCGCAGGCCACCCGGCTCGTAGCGCCAGCCGTCTTCGGCCTTCAGACCCGCAAGATAGCTCTGCTGCGCATTCATCCAGGCGATGTCCTGCGAGCGGTCGGGCGGGCTGTCCTGCGCCGACAGGGTATGGAACCCGACCGCCAGCGCCGCCGCGCCGAGAGCGAGGAAAGTCGTGCGCATATCTTTGGTCACCTTACCAGTCGTAGGCCTTGGGCAAGTCGCTTTCGTCGAGATCGCGATAACGATCGCGCAGGCGGCTCTGGTGGTTCTCGAGAGGTTGTTCCACCCCGTCGATGAAGACGCGGGTCGGCATCGCGCCGACTTCCAAGGGGTCGCCGTCCCATACAACGACGTCGCCCGCGGCACCTGGTGCAAGCACGCCCGCACGATCGGCGAGCCCGCTGATCCGCGCCGGGACCGAGGTGATGGCTGCGAACGCCTGCCCCCAGCTCAGCCCGTCGGCGCCGGGAATGCGCGACAGGGCCACGAGGTTACCGGCATACTGGTTGAGATTACGCGGGTTCTCCATCGCAGCCGCATTGATCGCGACCGTGACGCCCGCTTTGACCATGCGCCCGATATTGCTCTGTGTCGCGGCAAGCTCCTCGAAGCCCTGCGGCAGATCGTCGAGCCCGTCGGCAATCACGGGGACCCCGGCGGCGGCGATGTCGCTTGCGACCAGCCAGCCCTCGCTCGCGCCGACCAGTACGAGGTCGAGATTGGCGAATTCGCGCTTCAGGGCGAGCACGCTGCGAATATCCGAAGCGCGTTCGACCATCACGTAGAGCGGCTGCTCTCCGCGGACCACTGGCACCAGCGCCGCGGCATCGAAGCGTGTCAGCAGCACGTCGCCTTCTCGTTCGGATGCTTCGCCGGCGAGGCGCGGATCGACCGGCAGATCATCGCCCGTCGTGACATCGGCCTGGCGCGAGGAGCGGCCCGGAATGCGTGCGTCATCGCCGAGTCGTGTCGCTTCGCGCAGAGCGTTACGGAACAGCGCATGGGCCGATGCTCGGCTGCCCCCGGCGAGGCGTGCGCCATATTCGCCCAGCGCGACAGTCTGGAAGGCGCGCTGGCGTGTCACCGGGCGCGCATCGCTGCCGAGATCGATGATCGCGCCCTGACCGCCGAAGATCGAGGCGGAGGGCATGGTCACGGTCGCTGCGCGGGTGACGCCGGCGGCACGGTGGACGAGGATATGCTGCGAGGATGGATTGACGATGGGTGCCACATCCAGCGCGGCACTGAACGGCGCATCGCTGGCGCGGGTATCGTTCGATTCGCTTACTGCGCCTACGTCCCAAAGGCCCAGCGATGTCACCGTGGCCACAAGACCAGGCGTCACCCACGCGCCGCCTACGTCCGTCACTTCATCGGTCTCGAAAGCGCCCATGCGGCTTTGCGGGCCGGCGTATACGACGCGCCCGTCGTCGACGACGATAGCGCCCTGTTGAATTGGTTCGCTCCCGTCCCCGGTTGCCAAGGTCGCATTGACGATCACGAAATCCTGCGCGGCGGCGGGTGTTGCGGCCATTGCGAGCGCGCTGGCGGCGAGGGTGAAGAGGCGCTTCATTTCACATCTCCTTCGCCCGGCTGGCCGAGCTCGAAATCGCTCACCGGCCGACGCTTGCGGTCCAGCGCGTCATACATCAGCGCGCCGTCGACCCAGACCTTCTCGGGCCGCGAATAGACGCTCAGCGGATCGCCGTTCCACAGCACCACATCGGCCATCTTGCCGGGTTCGAGGCTGCCGGTCATGTCGTCGATGCCCATCGCCTTGGCGGCGTTGAGCGTGATCCAGCCGATCACGGTCGCATCGGAAATGTCGATGCCGAGCCGGCGGCCAGCGGCCTGCGCCTTTGCCGCTTCCTGATTGAGGCGCTGGATGCCGTTCGCATCGTCAGAATGGATTACCACGCAGGCACCTTCGCGCTGGAGGAAGGCGGCGTTCTCGAGAATACCGTCGTAAGCTTCCATCTTGAAGCCGTACCAGTCGGCCCAGATCGCGCTGCACACGTCGTTTTCGCGCAGCAGGTCGCCGATCTTGTAGGCTTCGACCGCGTGATGGAAGGCGCTGACCTTGTAGCCCATCTCCTTGGCCATATCCATGACCAGCGCCATCTCGTCGGCGCGGTAGCAGTGGTTGTGGACGAGGATCTCGCCGTCGAGCACGCCCTTCAGCGTTTCCTTGGCGAGATCGCGCTTCTTGCCGTCATAGGCGCGCGCATCGAGCCAGGTCTGCCGGTTGACCGCGAAATTGCCCATGCGGGTGGACGGCATGCGGCCGCGATTGCCGTAGACACGCTTGGGGTTTTCGCCGCAGGCCATCTTGAAGCCGTAGGGTGCGCCGGGGAATTTCATTCCCTGCACCGTGCGCGCAGGCACGTTCTTGAGCGTTACCGAGCGGCCGCCCATGAGGTTGGCCGAGCCGGGCAGGATCTGCAGCGCGGTGACCCCTCCATTGGCGAGCGCGCGGGTAAAGCCGGGGTCCTGCGGCCAGACCGAATGCTCGGCCCAGACTTCGGGCGTGGTGGGGCTGGTCGCTTCGTTGCCGTCCGAATGCGCATCGACGCTGGGCGTCGGATAGTCGCCAAGGTGCGAATGGATGTCGATGATGCCGGGTGTCACGAACTTGCCGCTGCCGTCTAGCACATCGTAACCGGACGTATCGAGAGAAGCGTCGCCGACACCGCTCACCTCGCCATCGCGAAACAGCACGGTGCCATTGTCGATGCGGTTGCCCGCACCGTCATAGACGGTCGCGCCGACCAGCGCGGTGGGCCGCCCGGGATAACGCTCGTAGGTAGAGGAGAAGGGCGCATTGCCGTCTTCACCGACCGGTGCGGTCCAGTCCTTGTCCGACGCATCGTCGGCGCTTCCCGTGGTCGAACATCCGGCCATCGCGAAGGCAGCGACGCAGGCGAATAGAGCGTAACGTTTCATGGGTCCCCCAAAGCAGTCGGGCCGGAGCATCGCTGCCCCGGCCCGCGCGGTCAATTGCCTTTCGTCGAGACGTATCCGACGATCAGCGATTCTCTTCGTGCTTGCCGGGCATCTGCGGATCGGTCGCGGGGTGCATGCCGGCTTCCTGCGCCTCGAGACCGGCACCGGCCTGGCCTTCGAGATCGTCGCCGACATTGTCGTCGCGCAGCGTTTCGAGATGCAGCAGCTTCTTGACCAGCGGGCTGAGCACCATGACGCCGACGCCGATGCCGACGGCCCACCAGCCGACGGTGCCGTAAACGTCGAGGACCAGCTGCTTGCCGGCTTCCTCACCGAGACCCTCGGCGCCGGTGGCCGCAGCGATCAGGCCGGCGGCGAAGTTGCCGGTGGCCGAGGCGAAGAACCACGTACCCATGACCAGCGATGCGATATGCGCCGGGCTGAGGCGGTTCATTGCCGAGAGGCCGACCGGGCTGAGGCACAGTTCACCGGTGGTGTGCAGCAGGTAGATCAGGAAGATAAAGATCACCGGCGTCGGGACGTTCACGCCCACGCTTTCCGCGCCCCAGACGAGGACGAGGAAACCGAGACCGACCTGCACGACGGCAAGGCCGAACTTCATCGGCGTGCTCGGCTCCATGCCCTTGCGCGCCAAGCCCTGCCACAGCATGGCGAAGATCGGCGCGAGCAGGACGATGTAGATCGCATTGACCGACTGGAAGATCGACGCGCTGACGCCTGCCGTATCGACATGACGATCGGTAAACAGGTTCAGGCTGGATCCGGCCTGTTCGAACAGGGCCCAGAAGACCACCGAGACGATAATCAGGAACATGGCCGCGAAGATGCGGTCGCGCTCGTGGAAAGTCTTCACCATCGATTGCTGGATCAGGACCCCGATGAGGATGAGCAGCGAAGCGCCAGCCGTGTACTGGGCCGGTTCGCTACCCTGCGAAGCCGCGATCAGCGAAACGATCAGGCCGACCGCGCTGGAGATGTAGATGAAGAAGGGCACAGTCGGTGCCGCTTTCCACGACCCGTAGGCCATCTGGAAGGTCACGATCGAGAGGACGTAGGCGACCAGCGCACCGCCGAACCCGCCGAGCAGCACGCCGACGAGTTCCTGGTACTGGATGGCTAGCCAGCAGAGCGCAACCATGCCGAGGCCCGCGCCGTAGATCAGGTATTCCTTGCCCCCTGCAATGCGTTCCGGATGCTGCGGTTCGCCCTTGCCGCGCAGCAGCGGCTTGCCGATCACGAAGAACACGAGACCGATGAGCATGCCGAAACCGGCGAGGCCGAAGCCGTATTCCCAGCCTACCGTCTGGCCGAGATAGCCGCAGATGATCGACGCGGTCGCCGCGCCGACGTTGATGCCCATGTAGAAGATGGTGTAGGCAGGATCGCGGCGGATGTCGGTGCGCGAATAAAGCTGGCCGACGAGGACCGAGATGTTCGCCTTGAGAAAGCCCGAACCCACGACGATCAGCGCCAGCGCAAGCCAGAACACATTGAGCATAGGGTTGTCCTGGCCAAGCGATCCATCGCCTTCGAAGGCCATGAAGAAGTGCCCGAAGGTCAGCAGGACCGCGCCGAACAACACCGCCTTGCGCTGCCCGACATAGCGGTCCGCAAGATAGCCGCCGACGACGGGGGCGATGTATACCAGCGCGGTATAGGCCCCGTAGATGACCGAGGCTTCGGCATCGGAGAACAGCCAATGCTGGACGAGGTAGAAGATCAGCAGGGCGCGCATGCCGTAATAGGAGAAGCGCTCCCACATTTCGGCCATGAATAGCAGGAACAGGCCCTTGGGATGGCCGATGACCTCTTCCTGCGGGCGGGTGACAAGCACCATTCCGCCGATGAGGAACGAGACCAGCGCCACGACCGCGATGCGGAAGGCCCACATCTCGTACGCGGAACCGAATGTAAAGAAGGCGCCTTCGACCATGTTGTGCGATTATCCCTATTCATGCGGCAGGCGCTCAAACGCGCGCCGCCTCCCCGAAGAAAGCGCGCACCCTAGCGGCTTGGGCGCGCATGTGAAGCCTTAGTTACAGTCGTGACCGCATTGCGCTTGGCTGAATGTCACGCGGCGAGCCAAGGGGCGGGAACCTTGTGCGCCGCGCTGTATTATGGCACTGTAGCAGTCTGTCTCGGGGAATCGCGATGTCTAACCAGAACAAGCCGGTCTATTTGAAGCTGCGCGACATGATCGCCGCGGCCATCATCGACGGGCACTATCCCGAAGGCGAGATGCTCCCCTCGGTGCGCGCTTTGGCAACGGAGCAGGGCGCCAACCCGCTGACCGTGGCCAAGGCGTACCAGCAGTTCCAGAACGACGGACTTGTGGAGGTGCAACGCGGAGTCGGCATGTATGTCGTGCGCGGCGCGGCGGACCGCCTGCGACAGACCGAGCGACGCGCGTTCCTCGACGAGGAATGGCCGGAGATCCGCGCCCGCATGAAACGGCTCGGCGTGGAACCGGCCAAGCTGCTTCAGGACGCCTGAACCGGGCCGATAACCCACGGAAAATCGTCACTTGCGGGCAGGCGGGGGTTCTGCCACTATTGCCTTGTCCAGGCACGCACGGGATCGCGCGTCGGGCGGGTCGCGAAAAACAAACATCGTGCTGGCGTCGGGCGGGTCGCGAAAAACAAACATCGTGCTGGTTGCCGAAAGCGGGGCCGGTTTGGAGAACGCACATGATCCGTTCCGAACTTCTTGCCGCCCTCGCGCAGGACAATCCCGACTTGCGTAGCGAGGAGGTCGAGCAGGTGCTCGACATTTTCTTTGAAGAAATCGCCCAGCGCTTGGCGGAGGGCGGTCGCGTCGAGCTGCGCGGATTCGGGGCCTTCTCCACGCGCGAACGCGAAGCCCGCAAGGGCCGCAACCCGCGGACCGGCGAATCGGTCGATGTTCCCGCGAAACGCGTGCCCTATTTCAAGCCGGGCAAAGACATGCGCCGCCGCCTCAACGAGGACTGACTTCGCTCAGCCCACCCCTGTCATCGGCGATTGCGTCGCTCTTCCTAAAACCCTAACCCTCCCGCCGCGGCGGGTGTGGCGGAATGGTAGACGCCGGGGACTTAAAATCCCCTGAGCTTTGCTCGTGTGGGTTCGAGTCCCACCACCCGCACCATCTTCGTCCGCTTGGCCGTGGACCGCCTTATCCCCGTGTTGACCCGTAGATGCCTATTTCCCATGATTGAACGCCGTTCGGGATAGGGGATTTCGAACGGACAGTTGTGAGCCGTGAGCGATTTGGGGTTGGGCGAACATGGATTTCACGGCGGGGCATCTGGCTGCCGATACGAACACCGACAACGGAACCGAGAAACGCGCTGCCGAGCGCTATACCTCGCTGATCCGTGCGGCGAAGCTGGTTTGCGGACAAGGCGAATTCGTCTGCGTCATTCGCGACGTATCGGCGACCGGCGTCAGTATTCGCACGTTTCACGCGCAGCCCACCGACGCGGCCGTGGCCTTGGAGTTGCAGAATGGCGAAAGCTACGAGCTGACCAAGGTTCGCTCGCGCGATTTCGACGCCAGCTATCAATTCGCGGAAAAGATCGATGTCGATCGCCTGATTCAGGAGAACTGGAGCTTTCCCAAGCGCCAGCTACGGCTCAACATCATGATGCCGGTGACCGCCTCGACGCTGACACAAAAGTCCAACGCCTTCATCACCAACATCTCGCAGCAGGGCGCGCGGCTCGAATGCGACAATGTTTTCGCAGTCGACCAGGGCCTGCGGATCGAGAACGAGTTCCTGAAGGAGACGCGCTGTAAAGTGCGCTGGCGGCGCGATGCCAACTATGGCCTGGCGTTCGAGAACTTCCTTTCGCTGCGCGAGTTCGGGCTCCTCGCCGCGCGGGTACAGTGCCCGATCCTGCTCAAGAACTGATCCCGCAGGCCAGGCCGACTAGGCCGGTCGGAAATCCATCGCGACGCCGTTGATGCAGTGCCGCTTGCCGGTCGGCTTGGGGCCATCGTTGAAGATGTGCCCCAGATGCCCCCCCGCAATCGGCGCAATGCACTTCGGTGCGCGGATAGCCGATTTTGTAGTCGGTGCTGGTACCGACCGCGCCCTTATCAATTGGGGCCCAGAAGCTCGGCCAGCCGGTCCCGGACTCGAACTTGGTTTTCGAAGAATAGAGGCGATTACCGCACCCGGCGCAGGTAAATGTTCCGGCGCGGTCCTCGTCGTTGAGCGGTGAGGAATAGGGCCGCTCGGTCGAGGCATTGCGCAGCACAGCGAATTCGCTCGTGGTCAGCTTCTTGCGCCACTCCGCCTCGCTGAGGTTGACCGGGAAGGTCTTCGCCTCGGCCCGGCCAGACCCACATGCGGCGAGCGCAGCGAAGCTGGCGGAGGCACCGATCCAGCCGAGAAAGCTGCGGCGAGTCGGCACGGTCTTGGTCATCGTGTCTGTTTCCATGATGCGGGGAAGATAGCGCCCCGCATCTGAACTCCGCTTGAAAGCAGCCCGAGGTTAAAGGCGCGCGGCTCTCCGCCTAGAACTCGGTGACCTCGACCTCGAGCTTGCGGAAACCGTGGACGAAGTTCGCTCGCACGCGCTCGATATCGCCGGCAACATGCACGCGGATGCGGCGCTTGTGCATCTCCTCCAGCAGGATGCGCAGCTGCAGTTCCGCCAACCGCGCACCCACGCAGCGGTGGATGCCGTAGCCGAAGGCGATGTGCCGCCGCGCGTTCTCGCGCGTCAGGTCCAGCTTGTCGGGGTTCTCGAACACCTCTTCGTCGCGATTGGCGCTGAGGTACCAGAGGACGACTTTGTCGCCCTTCTTGATCGTCTGGCCGAACACTTCGGTGTCCTCGGTGCAGGTGCGGCGCATATGCGCAAGCGGGGTCTGCATGCGGAGCATTTCCTGAACCGCATTGGGGATCACATCGGGGTTCTGTTCGAACAGCTTGCGCTGGTCGGGATTCCTGTCGAGCTGGTAGACGAAGCCGCTCATCGAATTGCGGGTCGTGTCGTTGCCGCCCACGATCAGCAGGACGAGATTGCCCATGAATTCCTCGGGGCTCATCTGGTTCATTGCAGGCGAGTGGATCATCATCGAGATAAGATCGTCGCCCGGTTCTTTGTCATGCGTGCGCTCGACCCACAGCGACTGGAAGTACGCGCCCATTTCGCGTAGAAACCCCCAGCGCATTGCGTCGAGTTCGCGGATCGAGGCAAGCTCGGTGTCGCCCGACCAATCGGACCAGAAGGTCAGCAGGCGGCGGTCCTCCCAAGGGAAACCGAAGAGGATGGCAAGCATGCCGGTGGTGAGTTCGATCGAGACCTTGTCGACCCAGTCGAACACCTCGCCGCGCGGCAGGCTATCGAGCAATTCGCCGGTGCGCTGGCGGATCTCGGGTTCCATCTCTGACATGCCGCTTGGAGTGAATTTCGGGGCGACAGTCCGGCGCTGGCCGGTATGCTGCGGGCGGTCCATGGCGATGAACATCGGCAATTCCCGGCGCCCCTCAATACCGGACGCCGCCAGTTCTTCTTCCGTCAAGCGGTTGAGAATGGTGATCCCGCCATGCTCCCAGCTCGAGGAAAATACATCCGGCAGGGCCTCGATATGCTGGATCGCCTTGTGGCCGACCACCGCCCAGTACGGGCCGAAGGGGCTTTCGGGAATGTAATGCAGTGGCCCCGCTTCACGCATTTCGCGAAAGATCGGGTGCCAGGTGTTTTCGGCATAGATGTCGCTGCGGCTGACGTCCCATTTGTGCGGGTGCTTGAGGCGCTGCTCCGGATGGTCTTCGAAATGCTTCTTCAGCGCATCGTAGGCAGTCGGCTCGGAGCGGACTTCGGGGCGGGTGACAGCGGCAGTAGCCATGGTTCTCTCCTCGTCGAAGCGACTCTGTCATGCGGTCGCTCTCTTCGTCGCGCATCCTGCCCTAACTGACATTGGTGTCAACAGTGCGTTGCGAATCGGAACCTATCTATTGCAGAAATCGGCGTCGCGCTTGTCCGAATGCGACAGTCAGGCGGTTTTCGTCCCGCCAACATGGCTTTTCACCGCGCGTCCCGCCTTGCCGGATTTCATCACCCGGCGCCTGAACAGCAGCGCACCGAAGCGGACGAACAGCACCACGCACAGGGCCTGCCATGCCAGCGCCAGCGCATGCGGCCACAGCGCGTCGGACTGGGCCGCTCGGGCGAGCATGGCGAAGGGCGAGGACAGCGGGAAGATCGCCGCGGTCAGTTCCAGCGGAGAGCCGGGCGTGGTAATCGCGGCGGCGGCCAGGAAGAACACCAGCAGCTGCATCATCGTGACGGGCATGGATAGCGTCTGCACCTCGCGCACGGTCGCCGCCATCCCGCCGATCGTCAGGAACAGCGAACCGAGCAGCAGGTATCCCATGGCGAAATAGGCGATGCCGAGCGCGATGAATGCCGGCCAGCCGAGCGCGGGCTCCGGCAATTGCGGCAGCTGGTTGCCGAGCAGCAGGGCGGCAACTCCGCCGAAGCTTGCCCAGACCGCGATGCCGACGAAACTCACGCCGAGCATGGCGAAGAGCTTGCCGAGAAACACGGCGTCCATCGGGATGGCCGCGGCGAGGACTTCGATGACCTTGTTGGCCTTCTCTTCGACCAGATTGGACAGCACCATCCCGGTCAGCAACATCATCAGCAGGAACAGGATCAGCTGGCCTGCCTGCGCGGTGCGGATACGCTCGCTGCGTGACGTAGCTGCGCTGGAGGCGACCGGCTCGGTCGCAATTTCGGGAAAGCTGCTGGGCGAGCTGCCGTTGGCCGTCGCCGCCAGCAGGGCGACCGGGCCGCGCCAGCGTTCGATCTGGTCTTCGGGCGCCACGACCACAGGGGCATCCAGCGTTCCCGTCACGACCGCAGCGAAATTGGTACCTTCGCGCTTCAATATGTCTGCCGGGGGCTCGCCGCTCGCATCGGGCACCAGGCGCGGCAGATAGCCGATCTGGTCGGAAAGCGCGCCCGAGGCGGACTGGAGGGCTGCCGTGTCGGCCTCGCTCATGGCGACTGCCACGAGGTTGGTCGCCACGTCGCGCTGGACCTGGCCGCCGATGCCGCCTGCCAGCGCGCCGATGACCAGCGGGAACAGCGGGCCGAGCAGGAAGAAGAAGAACGCGCGGCTGAACAAGATTGCGCGGAAATCGCGCCGGGCGACGACGCGGGCGGCTTCGAACAGCGAGAGGCGGGTGGTATCGCTCATCGGCCAGTCTCCAGCGCGTTGTCTTCTGCCAGCGCGCGGGCGGCAGCTTCGCCGGCGATTTCGACGAAAGCGTCGTGCAGCCCGGCACGCTCTATCGAGAGCGAGAGAATGCCCGCGCCGCCGTCGATCAGGCGCTTGAGCAGCGTCTCGATCCCGCTCTCGGGCACCGGGAAATACCAGAAGTGATTGCCGCCTGCTTTCGCGTCGTGGCGCGCATCGCCCGGCAGGGCGGAGCGCCAGTCGCCGGTGTCCACCTTCGTTTCGAGCCGCACCTGCGCCGGAATCCGGTCGCGCGCCGCATCGACCGATCCGGCATAGGGCACCTTCCCGCCCGCAATGATCGCGACCTCGTCGCAGAGGCGTTCGGCATGGTGGATGACGTGAGTCGAAAAGATCACCGTGGTACCGCTATGCGCCAGTTCGCGGATCATCGCCTCCAGCTTGCCCTGGTTGATCGCATCGAGCCCGCTGAACGGTTCGTCGAACACCACCAGCTTCGGGTGGTGCACCAGCGTGCCGAGCAATTGCACGGTCTGCGCCATGCCCTTGGACAGCTGGCGGATCTGGCGGTCCACCGCATGGCCGAGGCCGTGTCGTTCGAGCAGGTCGCGCCCGCGCGCCTTGCCCTCGTCCAGCGGCAGCCCGCGTAAGGCGCCGAGGAAGGCGATGGCCTCGTCGCATTTCATCGCCGGATAGAGGCCGCGTTCTTCCGGGAGATAGCCGATCAGCTTGGCGACTTCGTGCGGGCGGTCGTGGCCGAACACACGGCGCACACCCTCGTCCGGGTCGATGATGCCCAGCAGCATGCGCAGCGTGGTCGTCTTTCCCGCACCATTCGGGCCGAGAATCCCGTAGATCGCGCCTTCGGGCACGGAGATGTCCACCCCGTCCACCGCCAGGGTGTCGTCGAAACGCTTGACGAGGCCGCGTGCCTCGATGGCGAGTTTCGCCGCGGGGTCTGCAGGGGGTCGCGTCATGAAGCCAGTCTCGGTAAGCATCGTGTCAATCTAGTCCTCGCCAGTGAACGGAGCATAGGTGACCGGGGTTAATTCGCAGTTGCAAGCGGAGTTGCGCGAACAAGCGGCGCGGCTGGGCTTCGTCGCCTGCGGCTTTACCTCGGCCGCGCCCGACCCTGTGCGCGCCGGACGGCTGGAGGAATTCCTGGGCGAAGGCCGCCATGGCTCGATGGAGTGGATGGAGGCGCGAAAGGCTCAGCGCGCATCGCCGCAAGGGCTCTGGCCCGATGCGCGGAGCGTGATCGCACTTGGCATGAGCTATGCGCCCGACGGCGACCCGCTGGCGCTGGAGAGCGAGCCGGAGAAGGCACGGATTTCGGTCTATGCGAAGGGGCGCGACTATCACGATGTGGTCAAGAAGGCGCTGAAGGCGCTCGCCCGCTGGCTGATCGCGCGGGAGCCGGAGAGCGAGCTCAAGGTCTTCGTCGACACCGCGCCGGTGATGGAAAAGCCGCTGGGCGAGGCGGCGGGGATCGGCTGGCAGGGCAAGCACACCAACCTGGTCAGCCGCGAGCACGGCAGCTGGCTGTTCCTCGGCGCGATCTATTCGACGCTGCAATTTGAGCCCGACGAGCCGCATGCCGACCGTTGCGGCAATTGCCGCGCCTGCCAGGATGCATGCCCGACCGATGCTTTTCCGAGCCCCTACCGGCTCGATGCGCGGCGCTGCATTTCCTACCTCACCATCGAGCACAAGGGGCCAATCCCGGAGGAATTCCGACCCGCGCTCGGCAATCGTATCTACGGCTGCGACGACTGCCTTGCCGTCTGCCCATGGAACAAGTTCGCCGATGCTGCGCACCGACATCTCAAGCTCGCCCCGCGGGAGGAGCTGATCGCACCAGATCTCGCGCGCTTCCTGCAATTCGATGACACAGGCTTCCGGCAGTTCTTCTCCGGCTCGCCGATCAAGCGGATCGGGCGGGATCGCTTCGTGCGCAACTGTCTCTATGCGGCGGGCAATAGCGGGCAGACGGCGCTCGTGCCGATCGTGCAAGCTCTGACCGCCGATCCCGACCGGGCCGTGGCCGACGCTGCGCGCTGGGCGCTGGTCAGCTTGACGCCATCTCCTTGAGCTGCGTCTCGCTATCGGCGAGCAGCTCCGGATCGATCTGCGCGCGGTCGACCACCAGCTTGCGACCCTGCACGTAATCCTTGACCGAATTCACGCAGTCGAGCGCGATCACTCGGCCTTCTTTCAGATAGACCACGCTGAATTTCGATGTTGCCGGATCGCCGCGCAGCACGGTGCTGTCGTAGCCGTTGGAGATGCCGACGGTCTGGAGCTTCAAATCGTACTGGTTGGACCAGAACCATGGCACCGCGTTGTAATCCTGCTTGTCGCCCATGATCGCCTTGGCGGCACAGCTTGCCATGTCGTTGGCATTCTGCACCGATTCCAGCCGCAGCACGGCATTGTCGGCGAAGGGGTTGGCATGGCTCGCGCAGTCGCCGATCGCATAGATGTCGTCGATCGTCGTGCGGCAAAAGCTGTCGATATCCACCCCGTTGCTGCCCGCCGCGCCGGCCGCGATCAGCGGACCGACCGAGGGAACGATGCCGATGCCGACGATCACCACGTCGGAGGCGATCCGCTCGCCATCGGCAGTGACGACTTCGCCGGCTTTTCCATTCTGCACCTCGATCCGCTCGACCGCAGTGTCCAACCGGAGGTCGACCCCTTGAGCGCGGTGATAGGCTGCATAGAAGTCCGACAATTCCGGCCCGGCAACGCGCCCCAATACGCGGTCGAGCATCTCGAGAACGGTGACTTCGCAGCCCAGCTTGCGCAGGACGGCCGCCGCTTCCAGCCCGATATAACCCGCACCGACGATAACCGCGCGCTGCGCACCGGCGTCGATCTCGGCCTTCAGTGCATCGACGTCGCGCCGCGTGCGGACATAATGGATGCCCTCCGCATCGCAGCCCGGGCAAGACAGGCGCCGCGCGTCGCCGCCACCGGCCCAGATTAGCTTGCGATAGGTAACCGCGCTATCGTCCGACAGTGAAAGCTCGTGCCGCACCGGGTCGATTTCGTTGACGTTGCAGCCCAGCCGCAGGTCGATATTCTTCTCGGCCCAGAACTTCTCGGGCCGGATCATGATCCGCTCGAACGGCTTGTCGCCGGCAAGATATTCCTTTGATAGCGGCGGGCGCTCGTAGGGTGGATTACGGTCGCGGCTGACCATGAGGATGCTGTCCTCATGGCCGTTCTGGCGCAAGGCGATCGCGGCCTGGGCGCCGCCGTGCCCCGATCCCACAATGACGACGTCGTAATGCTCCATCGGCGTTGTGGCTGGCGGGAAAACGCCTGCCGGTCAAGCGTAGTGGCGCAGGGCCGCTACCGCCCGAGAAGGTTGCGCGCCATGCTGGCCACTTGCGCGAGCATGGCCGGGGCGACCGGCGACTGGGCCTGCGCGCGGGCGATCATCGTGCGGAAACTGCGCACCGCCACATCCTGCTCGTCCGCCCATTTCTCCACCGTCCCGGGCATGTCCTTCTTTGCATCCTTGCGGCGCGAGAGGCGGCGCAGCAGCTCCAGCCGCATCTGCTGGAAATCGCGGGCGAGGCCCGAGACGAGCAGCCGCTCCCAGACATCCGACGGGCTCATCATCGCAGCGGTCGACTGAGCCCAGTCGAGGCCCAGACGGCGCCCGATCTCGGTGAAGCCGAGCGTCAGACCCTTCGGCTCGATGCCAGTATCGCTGGCCAGCTGGGCGAGCCCGACCGACCCGTCGAGGTCGTAGAGATGGCTGACCCGCGCGGCGAATTTCTCCGGCGCACCCGCTTCGGTCAGTTGCGCTTCGAGGCGCGCGGATTGCTGACGCGACTCGGCCGAGAGGAGCTGGTCGGTCGCTTCTGCAAGCACGCGAACGCCCTTGCCCAGTTCGGCAACGAGTGCGGTGGGATCGACCTTGCCCGACGCGCTGCGCAGCACGTCCGACATCAGATTGCCGACCGCTGCGGCCAGCCGGTCGAACAGCGTCAGGCGCGCCTGTTCCGACATATCGGCCGCGTCGATTTGCGCCCATAGTTCCTCGAGGCCGAACAGCTCCTCGCACGCCACGAAGGCAGCGGCGACCTGCGACAGCTCGACGCCCTCTTCCTCGGCCAACTCGAAGGGATGAATCGTGCCCAGCCGATTGACGATCTGGTTGGCAAGCTTGGTCGCGATGATCTCGCGGCGCAGCCGGTGTCCGGAAATCTGCGCCTTGAACTTCTTTCGCATCGGCTCGGGAAACGCTTCGAACAGCGTGCTTTCGAGCAGCTTGTCGTCTGGCAGGTCGCTATCCTCGATGGCAGCCTGCAGCACCAGTTTAGTGGACGACAGCAGCACGGCCAGTTCCGGACGGGTCAGCCCCTGCCCATCGGCCGCGCGGCGAAGGAGCGTCTGATCGTCGGCCAGGCCTTCGGTCCGCCGGTCGAGATTGCCGCCCGCTTCCAGCGTTTCGATGATGTGCCGCTGCGAGGCCATCGCGCGGTCGCCGCCGATCTCGGCAATGGAGAGCGCCAGCGCCTGGAGGCGATTGTCCTCCAGCACGAGGTCAGCGACTTCTTCGGTCATCGATTCGAGCAGTTCGACCCGCTTGGGTTCGGACAGTTTGCCCGCGCGTTTGGCGGCGGCGAGCGCGATCTTGATATTGACCTCGTTGTCCGAGCAATCAACCCCGGCCGAATTGTCGATGAAGTCGGTATTGCTGCGCCCGCCAATGTGGGCGAATTCGATCCGGCCCGCCTGCGTAATGCCCAGGTTCGCGCCTTCGCCGATCACCTTCGCGCGCAGGTCGCGCCCGTCGACGCGCAGCGCATCGTTGGCCGGGTCGCCGACCTGCACGTTGTTCTCGTGCGCGGCCTTGATGTAGGTGCCGATGCCGCCGAACCAGATCAGGTCGACCGGCGCTTTCAGGATCGCGCTGATCAGGGCTTCGGGCTCGATCTCGTCCTGCTCGATTTCGAGCTTGGCCTGCATGGTCTTCGACAGCTTGATGGTCTTCGCGTCACGCGGGAACACACCGCCGCCGCGCGAGATCAGGTCGCTGTCGTAATCTTCCCAGCTGGATCGCGGCAGGTCGAACAGGCGCTTCCTCTCCTTCCAGCTTTTCGCCGGATCGGGATCGGGATCGAGAAAAATGTGCCGGTGGTCGAAGGCAGCAACCAGCTTGATCGCCTTGGACAGCAGCATCCCGTTGCCGAACACGTCGCCCGACATGTCGCCGCAACCGACGACCTCGATGGGCTCGCTCTGCACATCGACACCCATTTCGAGGAAATGGCGCTGGACCGATACCCAGGCGCCGCGGGCGGTGATGCCCATGGCCTTGTGGTCGTAGCCCTTGGAGCCGCCGCTGGCAAAGGCATCGTCAAGCCAGAAATCGCGGCTTTCGGCGATGGCATTCGCCACGTCGGAAAAGGTCGCCGTGCCCTTGTCGGCAGCGACCACGAAATAGGGATCCTCGCCATCGGTGATGACGACGGCTTCTGGATGAACGACCTTGTCGTTCACGATATTGTCGGTGACCGACAGCAGCGTGCGGATGAAAATCTCGTAGCTGGCGCGCCCTTCCAGCGCCCAGCCTTCGCGGTCGATCGCGGGGTTGGGCAGTTGTTTGGGATAGAAGCCGCCTTTCGCGCCGGTCGGCACGATCACCGCGTTCTTCACGCGCTGCGCCTTCATCAGGCCGAGGATTTCGGTGCGAAAGTCGTCGCGCCTGTCGGACCAGCGCAGGCCGCCGCGCGCCACCGGGCCGGCGCGCAAATGGATGCCCTCGATCCGGCGCGAATAGACGAAGATCTCACGATAGGGGATCGGCTTCGGCAGGCCCGGCACGCGGGCGCTATCGATCTTGAAGCCGAGCGCCTCGCCTGCCGCCGGAGCAAAGGAGTTGGTGCGCAGGATCGCATCGATCAGCGAATTGTAGAGGCGCAGCAGGCGGTCATCGTTGATCGCTTTGACCTTGGACAGCCCACGCTTGATTGCGGCGCGTGCATCCTCGATCGCCTGTTCGCGGCCGTTGCCGAACTCGGGATCGTGCCGAGCGGTGAAGAGCGCCACCAGGGCGCGGGTCACGTCGGGTGCGGCGGCCAGCGCATCGACCACCGTATAGATGGTGAAGCCCATGCCGACCTGCCGCAGATAGCGGTAGAAGGCGCGCAGCCAGTTGGCCTCACGCGCCGACAATCCGGCTTCGGGGACAAGCCGGTTGAAGACATCGTTCTCCGCCTCGCCGTTCAGCACTGCGGCGATCGCTTCCTCGATCGCGTCGGCGCGCTCGACCAACGCGGCAGGGTCGCCGCCCGGCTTCAGCTCGAGCCGGAAATCGTGGATCGTGCCGAGGCGTCCGTCGTCGAGTACGGTCGGCATTTCGGATTGTACGTGAAACCCGAAGTTTTCCAGCGCGGGTACGCCTTCGGACAGCGGCAGGCTGCCTTCGGACTGATAGAGCTTCAGACGCAGGCAAGTCTCGGCCTCCCGCTCGCATTGATACATGCGCGCACCGCGGACGATCTCTTCGCTTTCGGCGCTGGCGCCAAGCCGGTGCAGCCGCACGATATCGAGCGCGGCTTCCTGCGGTCCGAAACGGCCGCGGAAGGCGGTCGGGAAACTCTCGGCAAAGCGCATGGCCAGCGCGGCGGCACGCGGCGGTTCCTCGGTCTGCCCGAGCTCCGCTTCGACCGCTTCGCTCCAGCCGCGCAGCAATGTCTGCAGGCGCTCTTCCAGAGCCACCTCGTCGGGGGCACCCGAGCCGTCGCGGATGTCGAGGACGAAACGCAGCGTCGCGACATTGCCGCCCTCGACCTCGAGGCTCCAGTCGAGCAGGCGCGCAGCGGCGGTTTCTTCCAGCAGGGCCTGGATCTCCAGCCTGACCTGCGTGGCCAGCATGTCGCGCGGCAGCCAGACGAAGGCGAAGAGGTGGCGCGCCAACGGCGCCTCGACCAGTGCCAGGCGCGGGCGCGGGCGGTCGACCAGGCTCATCATGGTCGTCGCTACGCGATCGACATCCTCTTCCTGGAAACCGATCATCAGATCGTGCGGCAGCGTCGTCAGGGCATGCACCAGCGCCTTGCCTGCATGGCCGCCCTCGTCGAAGCCATAGCGATCATAGAGCCTTTCCAGCTGCTCGCGCAGGCGCGGGACGGCCCGCGGCGGTGCAGCCAGCGCGGCGCTCGTCCACACCCCTGCGTGGAGCGAAAGCGCGACCAGCTTGCCGCCTTCGCGCAGCGGCACAATCAGCACGTCGAGCGGCACCCGCCGGTGGACCCGGCTCAGGTGATTGGCCTTGATGACCAGCGGTACGCGGGTGTTCTTTGTGTCGTCGAACCAAGCGAAAGCGCGATCGAAAGACGCTTCGGCGAGCAATTGCTCGGTGCTGGTGCGGCAGATGCCCAGCGGATCGTCCTGCGTGCCGTCGCGGTGGCGGGTCACGTGGCCGAGCTGCGTCAGCATGCCCGAATTGAGCCATTCGAGCAGCGCCGCGCCCTCTTCATCGACATCGGCGACGCGGTTGGCATCGGCGGCCATGGCGGCCTGCAGTTTCGGCCAGTCTTTGACCGCGGCGCGAACGTCCTTCAGCGTCTCGACAATGCTGTCCTCGAGCTGGCGGCGCGTTTTCGCATCGACCCGCGCGGTTTCGAGGTAGATCATCGATTCCCAATAGGCATCATCCGGATCGCCCTCGGGAATGGCTTTGAGCACGCAATCCTTCTTGCGCTCCACCGGCACGACCGGGTGGACGAGATGGTCGATCGAGAGGCCGAGCGCCGCAATCGCCGCAGCCAGCGAATCCACCAAGAACGGCATGTCGTCATTGACGATGGCGATGCGCGTGAAGCGGCGGTCTTCGGTCGCGCTTTCGACATGGATCGCCGACTCGCCGAACTCGCGCTGGTAGGCCGTTTCGCCGAGGAAATGCGCGGCCTCGTCCATCTTCGCATCGGTTATCGGCGTATCGCCGCGCAGCAGCGACTGGCGCATGCGCTCCACCAGCTCGGCGTGCAGTTTCTTGGACAACGTGCCGGATTTAGCTTTGGCGGCGCTCTTCGAACCCATGGGGACCTCTCGCAGGATCGCGTAGTATCGTTACTTCGCCACACAATTTTCGACTCATGCGGCGAAGATGTCAGAGGCCGCGCCTAGGCCCCTTGTCGGCGCGTCGCAAGGTGGCACATGCCCAGACGTGCATTCCTATGCGAAACGGCGGGTTACGCTACGGCGCGTAAGGGCCGGAGCGCGTCCATCGCGAGTTCGAGCGAGCGGATGCGCGCAGCGGGATCGTAGGTGCTGCCGCCGAAAACGATCTCGTCCGCACCGGTGCGCGCGACGAAGCCTTCGACCGTGTCGCGGACTATCGCGGGCGTGCCGATCGCGCTCGCTTGGCCGATATGCGCAAGCATGGCCTGCGCCTGTGCGGGCAGGCTCTCGCGGAAATTCTTGACCGGCGGGGGCAGCTTGCCCGGTCGCCCGGTGCGCAGCGCGACGAAGGCCTGGAGTTGCGAGCTGGCGAGATATTCCGCATCTTCTTCGCTGGCGGCGACGAACAAATTCATCGCCGCCATCACATGCGGCTTTTCGCAAGCCTCCGATGGCTGGAAGTCGCGGCGATAAAGCTCCAGCGCGGCATCGAGGTGATCGGGCGCAAAATGGCTGGCGAAGGCATAGGGCAGGCCGAGTTTCGCAGCGAGCTGCGCGCCGAACAGGCTCGATCCGAGCATCCAGAATTCGGGCTCGGCGCCGCGTCCGGGCGTGGGGTGGATCGCCCCCTCGCCCTTCATCAGCGCCATCAGCTCGACGACGTCCTGCGGAAACATCTCGGCGGCGCGGTGCAGGTCCTTGCGCAGCGCGCGCTGCAATTCCGGCCCCGCACCGGGCGCGCGCCCAAGGCCGAGGTCGATGCGGCCGGGAAACAGCGCGTCGAGCGTGCCGAATTGCTCGGCGATCTGGAACGGCGTATGGTTGGGCAGCATGATGCCGCCCGATCCGATACGGATGGTGCTCGTGGCATTGCCGATATGCGCGAGCACGACGGAGGTCGCGCCCCCGGCAATGCCTTCCATCGCGTGATGCTCGGCAACCCAGAAGCGCTTGCAGCCCGCGGCCTCGGCAGCTTTCGCAAGGTCGGTCGCGGCGGTGAGCGCATCGCCGACGCTGCCGCCTTCGCGAACGGGGACGAGGTCGAGGACGGAAAATTGGGTCATTGGGCAAGTTGCTCCAGATAGGCGCGGGCGTGGTCGGCCTCGGTGCTGTCGGGTGCGACCAGCAGGACCGACTCGAAGCTGCGCCGTGCATCGCCGTCGCGGCCGGACAGGGCGGCAATCACACCAGCCTCCAGCCCTATCGCCGGATCGCGCGGATCGATTTCGGCAGCGCGCTCGATCTGTTGCTGCGCCTCGCCCAGCCGCTCGAGACGGCGGGAGAGCGTGGCCGAGAGCAACCATGCGCGCGCATTGGCAGGGTCCTCGGCGCGGGCCGAGGCGAGCGCCTCTGCCGCATCCTCCTGCCGACCCGCCGCTACCAGTGCACGGGCGCGATCGACATGGAGGCTCGCGGCGAGAGCGCCGTCACCCGCTGCCGCGGCATGGGTGATCGCTTGTGCGAACAGCGGCTCGGCAGTGGCGGGCTTGTCGTCCGCCAGCGCGGCATTGCCGGCCATCGCCGCCAGCCGGGCGCGGTAGGCGGGCAGGGTATCCGGCGCTTCGGCGCTGGCAGTCTCGAAGATCGTACGCGCTTCTTCATATCGCTCCAGCCTCACCAGACCGAGCCCGAGACAATGGGTCGACTGTGCCAGCTCGAGATCGCTTTCCACCTGCACACGCCAGGCCTGCGCGAAATCGAGCGCCTCTTCCGGCTCGCTGGTCGTCAGCGCCAGACACCGCGAGAGATATTCGCTGCGCGGGGAAGGCGTCGTCTCGACAAGCTCGGCAGTCTCGCGCTGCGGGCGATTCGCCAGTTCGTCGGGCACGTCGGGAATCGCGCCGACGGAAGGATTGGGACCGACCTGCATTATCAGCAGGGCAAGGGCGGACATGAACACTCAGACGTCTCCGGACAAAGATTCGACCGTGCGCAGTAGCAGGGCGATGTCCTGCTCGCGCGACAGCCGGTGATCGCCGTCCTTAACCAGCAGCAACTGTACCGCATCCGAACGCAGCGCTTCGGCCAGCTTCATGCTGATCTGCCACGGCACGTCGGCATCGCGCTGGCCGTGGAGTAGGCGGACTGGCGCATCGATCGCGATTTCGCTGTCTAGCAGGCGCTGCTCCTGCCCGTCGGCAAAGAAGCAGGGGTGCATCGGCGTGGGCTCGGGGCCGTAGGGATTGGGATCGTAGACCGTTTCGCCTTCGCGTAATTTCGCCTTGTGCTCGTCGGAGCGGCCCCATTCGGTGAAGTCGGGCGCGGAAGCGATGCCGACCAGTCCGGCCAGCCGCTCGCCCAAGGCGACGCCAACGAGCAGCATCAGCCAGCCGCCCATGGACGAACCGATCACGATCACCTGCCCCTCCACCCGCGCCTCTATCAACGCGAGCACTTCCTCGGTCCAGCGCGACAGCGTGCCGTCTGCGAAGTCGCCCTCGCTCGACCCGCAACCCGAATAGTCGAGCAGCAGGCAGCCCTGTCCCCGCGCCTTGGCGCGGTCGAACAGCGCAGTCGCCTTGCCGCCATCCATGTCGGACATGTAGCCGGGCAGGAAGACGAGCGTCGGACCCGCGCCCGGTGAAAGGCGGAAGGCGATGCGCCGACCGTCGGGCATGGTGTGGAAGTGCGTGTCGCTCATGGCGTCACGATGTCGAACCTCGGACGGGCGATTGCAAGCCCGGCACCCGAAGCGGCCTTAGAAGAAGTCGAACTTCTCGACGTCGGGATCGTCCTCGCACATCGACTGGAGCGCCGCGAATTCCCGTTCGGAGAGAACCGGCGGATAGTCCGCGCCTTCCTTCGCCGCGTTCCTGTAGGCCCGCGCGCGTTCGCCCGCCGCCGGGTGGCTCGCCAGCCAGCCGGTCACCGCATTGCTCTCGCCATCGTCGCCATATTCCTCGGCCATCCGCTCGAAGAAACCCGCTGCGCCCAGCGGTGAGACATCGCTTTCGGCGAGGCGCGCGCGGGCATAGTCGTCCGCCTCGCGCTCGGCATCGCGTGAATAACCCATGGAAGCGACGCCGAAGACCGTGTCGCCGACGCCCGAGTTTGCGCCCGCCAGCAGCACCGACATGCCGAACTGGCGCAGCAGCGCGGTCATCACATGCCGCTCGCGCACGTGGCCGACCTCGTGGGCGAGCACACCGGCAAGCTCTTCCGGGCTTTCGGCCTGCTGGATGAAGCCGTCGAACAGCAGCACCTGCCCGCCGGGCAGCGCCACCGCATTGACCATGTCGATATTGGCGACGCCCGCATTCACTTGCGTCGTCGCCGGATCGACCTCGTCGAGCAGCTTGGCGAGGGCCGCGTCGCCTTCGGGCGTGCTGCACAGCCGCCCGCCGAAATCGCCGATCATCGCCTGGCCCAGATTGCGCTCCCAGCTTTCGGGCACACGCGGGCCGAGCCATTCGGGCGCGGTCATGAAGAGGGCCACCGCAACCGCGCTGGCCGCGGCGAAGATCACAGCAGCCTTGCCGAGACCCAGCCGGTCGATCCAGGCGCCGTATTCGTTTTTTTCAGGAAGGTGGCGCGCCAGGCCCGGCGGCATGTCGGCTGGGAGGGTCAGGCGAAAATCGGTCTCGCTTTCACTGCGGTAAAAAACATGCTCCCCCCGCGCCTCGCCGAACTGGAGGTCGTCGAGCGGCACGGCAAGCCGGCTGGTCGGCGCATCGAGCAGCAATTGCCCCCCGCCGTCCCAGCGCGCATGGCCTTCGTGCCGGACGGCCGAGTGCCCGTCGTACCAGCTGGCCGCGACCTGGAAGCTGTCGTCCATCGGCTCAGATCGCGCCCATGTCGAAGGCGTCGAGCAGGCCCTCGCCATGGCGTGCGGTCCTGGTGGTCGACTGGATCAGCTCGTCGAGCAGGATCTCGCCGCTCGCCTCCAAATGGGTGATGAAGAACTTCCAGTGGCGATAGGAGAGGAAGATCAGCCCGATCCCGAGCGTGAACACGACCAGCAAGGCATCGCCGACCAGCAGCTTGACCCACTCCAGCGTCGACGCCTCGAAGCTGAAGTCGAGATCCTTCCACCGCGTCGCGCCGACCACTTCGCGATAGAACTTGGCGTAGAAAGCGACCGCGATCAGGCCGAGGCCGAGATAGAAGAACAGGACGAGGCCGATGATGCCGAAGGCACCGCCCAGCGCCATGCCGTCCTCGCCGCCGATACCGTAGCCCGCCAGCATGCCCATGGCGGCCATGAACACCCCGCCGAGGAACAGGATGAACGGGGCAAGATAGAACAGCAGGAAGCGAGCGAACACGCCGCCCGATTCGGCATTGGCTTCGAACCGGTACGGCCCGAAGCTCATCTTGCTCCAGCGCTCGTTCCACAGGCTGGTCATCGACCAGGGGATCAGCAGGCCGAGCGGAAGCCAGCCGACGATCGTCTTCCACATATAGGACAGTCCGAATACGAAGCCGGGATTGTCGCTGCCCCCGCGGATGCCGCGCCAGCGAGTGCGCGACAGGCGATAGCGTAGGGCGCGGAAGCGCGCGACGCCCATCATGTAGAAGATGGCGACGAATGCGAGCAAGCCCAGTACCGCGCCGATTTCTTCATAGCCGCGCGCAATCAGCGCCTGCGCGCCGAAGGAGATGATGAAATAGGGCAGGCCGAAGAGGACCAGTACGATCAGGAAGCCGAAGAACAGCTCCTTGCCCGTGCCTGCCCATTCGAGATTCTCGTCGACGAAGCGACTGCGCGACCACAGATATTGCCGCTCGCGCGTGGTGGCCCAGAAGCGGTAGATGCCCAGCGTGACGATGGTCAGCAACAGATTGGTGAAGGCGATCGGTGCGAATTCGCGCCAGTTGCCTTCGAACACGAAAGCGCTTTCGCCGCCCTCGCTGTCGTATTTACCGTGCATGATGCGCAAAAACCCCTTCGATCCCGTCGCGTGGATGCTCGGGGATCGAAGGGGCCGTGTCAATCGCAGCGCTGATTATGCTTCGCGCTGGAAAATTTCCTCGATCGCCAGTTCGAAGACTTCGCCAATCCGGAAGGCCAGCGGCAGTGACGGGTCGTAACGCCCGGTCTCGATCGCGTTTACGCTCTGGCGGCTCACCTCGAGAAGGTCGGCAAGCTGCTGCTGGCTCCAGTCGCGTTCGGCGCGCAGCACCTTGAGGCGGTTCTTCATAGCGCGCCCCAGGTGCCGTAGCTGATGCGGTTTGCGACCGCTCCGACGAACTGGCCGAAGAACCACGCGACCGCCCACCAGTAAGCGTCGAGACGAATGACCACGCCAGTCGATTCGAGGAAACCCCACAGCGTGGCGGCGGCGAGTGCGAAGCCGGTGGCGATCAGCGCCTGGCGGACGATTAGCATGCGCAGGAATTCGTCCTGCTCCTCCACGATCAGGCGGCCGATCGCCCAGAACACGCCGATGATCGCGAAGGCGGGCAGCAGCGCCAGCGCCACGCGGGCGGCAGTCGACGGATCGCTGTCGCTCAGCAACGAGACCTGCAGCGCGATGGCGACCAGATAGGCGCTGCTGAATACCACGACCCGCTTGATATAGCGTTGCTGCGCCTCGCCCTTTGCGCTGCACGGCCCTCGATTGTTTGCTGCACGATTGGCCGCACGCATCGTCTGGAAGAACAGCGCTGCCGGAACGATCAGAAGGATCATGGCGCTGGCCGAATTGATGGCATCTCTCAGCGCGAGCCCCATCACCGCGCCGAAGCTGGCGAAGGTCAGCCCGGCCCATAGTGGCACCGAACTACGGAGCGCATTTTCGCTACTCTTGGTCACGAGAACACGCCTTTGAGCGACGCGCAGCATTTGCGCGGCCGGATCGTCGCGATGGCCAGTGCCGGGAAAACAATCAGCATCGTTTCACCCACCGCAGCGTCAATTGCGCCCACGGACACGCCGAACGCGGTCAGCAGCATGGCAATGGCGAAGCCACTGGAAAGGATAGTACGGTTCATTGGTCAAGCTCCCTTGCTATGGTGTAAAGCTTGTTTGTCATGGAGAGCGGCCTATGTCGAGCACGCTTTCCAATATGGAGTGCGACCTTTCCAGCGGTGTTGAAAGGCTTGTCATGCAGGGGTCATCCGGCGCAGGCAGCACCGCGAGTGAGGAGAAACGAATGATTGCCACCGAACCGCCTGTTGCCGCGAAGCTGCCGTCGCTCGATCGCCGGAGCCTGATCAAGGGCGGCATGCTCGGCGCGGGCCTCGCCGGCATGCCACTGGCCGCGCAAGTGCCCGGTCGCGGCTTCACGCATGGAGTCGCGAGCGGCGAGCCTGCGGCGAACGGCGTTCTGGTGTGGACTCGATTCGTCGCCGGGCAGGACACGGCGCTGACCTATGAACTTTCGGAGAGCGCCGACTTCGCCACTATCGCTTCGGGCGGCACGGTCACGGCCAGCGCGGATAACGACTGGTGCTGCAAGGCGACCGCAAGCGGCCTTGCCCCGGCGCGCTTCTATTACTTCCGCTTCGTCGCGCCCGACGGTTCGATGTCCGATGTCGGCCGCACGAAGACACTGCCCGAAGGCCCGACCGAGCGGTTCCGCATGGCGGTATTCTCCTGCTCCAACATCGGCTTCGGCTGGTTCAACGCCTATGCCCATGCCGCCGATGCGAACGCCTTCGACTGCACGCTGCATCTGGGCGATTATTTCTATGAATACGGCCCCGGCACCTATCCCTCGAATGACGAGGCCTTGTCCGGCCGTACGCTGTTCCCGGCGAAGGAGATCGTCAGTCTCGACGAATACCGCCGCCGCTATGCGCTCTATCGCAGCGACCCCGATCTGCGCCGCCTCCACCAGATGTACCCGATGATCAGCGGCTGGGACGATCACGAGAGCGCGAACGATTCGTGGGAAGGCTGCGCCCAGAACCACCAGCCCGACAGCGAAGGCGAATGGTCGGTGCGGAAGGCAGCGGCGATCAAGGCCTATCGCGAGTGGATGCCCGTCTCGGACGAGCCTTGGGCGGCCTACGAGATCGGCGATCTCGCCACGCTGTTCCGGCTGGAAACGCGCCTGACCGCGCGGGCGGAGCAGTTTTCCTATGGCGATATCCTGACCGGCCAGACCTCCGCCGACGAGGCGTTGGCCGCACTGACGGCCTTCCGCGAGGGCGACTATCGCGATGCCTCGCGCGAACTGCTCGGCGCGCGGCAGCAGGCGTGGCTCGCCGATAGCATGAGGCGCTCTGCCGGGGCGGGCAAGCCGTGGCAGGTGCTGGTGCAGCAGGTGCTGATGGGCAACCTCTCCACCGCGCCCGGCCTCACCGAGGGCTTGCCGGGCGATTTGCCCGACTTCATCCGCCAGCGCATCCTGGCAGGCGCGATGGCAGGGCGGGCGGAACTGCCGCTCAACATGGATGCGTGGGACGGCTATCCGGCCGCGCGCGAGCGTGTGTTCCGGGCAGCGCTGGAGGCGAACGCGAACGTCATCAGCCTCGCCGGCGACACGCACAATGCCTGGGCCTTCGATCTCGACCATGCGGGGCAATCGGTCGGCGTCGAATTCGGCGTCCAGGGCGTGACCTCGCCGGGGCTGGAAAGCTATCTGTCGTTCATTCCGAAGGACCGGCTGGAGAGTGCGATCGTCAGCCATAATCCGCAGCTCCAATGGATGGATTCGGCGCGGCGCGGCTATATGGCGGTGGAACTCACGCCCGGCAGCGCTTCGAGCGAGTTCCGCTTCCTCTCCAGCGTGCGCGATAAGGGCGCGGGCATTTCTGCGACCCACCGCATGACCACGCTGGCAGGCAGTCGCAAGCTGCAAGCGACTTGAGAAGCGCAGGCACCCGCGCTATCTGTCCAGCCATGACGAAGCTGCGCTTCACCACTACGACTACCACCACCCCGGGTCTCCGGGGGCGGATGGTCGCGGCCTGACCGCAGCCACCGCTGCCCGGTTTCGGGTGGCGCGGCGTTCCTCTCGAAATCGGAAATAACGCAAACGCCGCTTCATTGGCGCGCGCGCCTGTGTCATGGCGCGCCAAACGACGGACGAGATACGATGACGGAACTGCTCAAGATCAGCCTGCCCGATGGATCGGTGCGCGAGATGGAACCCGGCAGCACGCCCGGCGATGTCGCTGCTGCGATCGGCCCCGGCCTTGCCAAGGCCGCCATCGCCGCGCGCGTGGACGGCGAACTGCGCGACATCAACCGGCCATTCGAAGGCGATGCCGAACTGGCACTGGTTACGAGCCGCGACGAGGAAGACGCGCTCGAACTGGCGCGGCATGATTTCGCCCATGTCCTCGCCGAAGCGGTCCAGTCGCTCTACCCGGGGACGCAGATCACTTTCGGCCCGGCGACGGACGACGGCTTCTATTACGATGTGAAGGCACCCGCCGACCGCGAGCCGTTCAGTATGGACGACCTCCCCGATATCGAGGAGGAAATGCGCCGCATCATCAAGGCCGACAAGCCGCTGCGCCGCGAAGTCTGGAGCCGCCAGCAATTGATCGACAAGTGGGAGGCCGAAGGCGAGGTCTTCAAGGCCGAATGGGCCAAGGAACTGCCCGAGAACGAGGAGCTCACGGTCTATTGGTCTGGCGAGGACTGGCTCGACATGTGCCGCGGGCCCCATCTCGCCAGCACGGGCAAGCTCGATCCGCAGGCCTTCAAGCTCACGCGCGTTGCCGGTGCTTATTGGCGCGGCGACCAGAACAATCCGCAGCTCACGCGCATTTACGGCACCGGCTGGCTGAACAAGAAGCAGCTCAACGCGCATCTCACCAGGCTGGAAGAAGCTGCCAAGCGCGACCACCGCAAGCTGGGCCGCGAGATGGACCTGTTCCACCTGCAGGAAGAGGCGCATGGCAGTGTCTTCTGGCACCCCAAGGG
Source organism: uncultured Erythrobacter sp. (assembly GCA_947499095.1). Lineage (GTDB taxonomy): Bacteria > Pseudomonadota > Alphaproteobacteria > Sphingomonadales > Sphingomonadaceae > Qipengyuania. Next base: position 245,894 of record CANMMR010000001.1, on the reverse strand, counting down.
CTATCGCATCTGGCGCGAGCTGGAGGCCTATATGCGCCGCAAGATGGACAAGGCCGGCTATCGCGAGATCAAGACGCCGCAGCTGATGGACGTGCGCCAGTGGGAGCAGTCCGGCCACTGGGGCAAATATGCCGAGAACATGTTCGCCGTGCCCGACATGGTGCCCGAGGTGGAGGAGTTGGGCGATGGTCCAGCCAACCCCAGCGTCGCGCCCGATGCGGACTGGATGGCGATCAAGCCGATGAACTGCCCGGCGCATGTGCTGGTCTTCAAGCAGGGCATCACCTCCTATCGTGACCTGCCGATCCGGCTCGGCGAAATGGGGTGCTGCCACCGCAACGAACCGCATGGCGCGCTCCACGGGCTGATGCGCGTGCGCCAGTTCACGCAGGACGATGCGCATATCTTCTGCACGGAAGAGCAGGTGGTAGAGGAGGTGAAGGCCTTCATCGAACTGGCCGACCAGGTCTATCGCGACTTCGGCTTCACCTACGACGTCAAGCTCGCCCTGCGCCCCGAAAAGCGGTTCGGTTCGGACGAGGATTGGGACAAGGCGGAGCAGGAATTGCGCGATGCCGTCGCGGTCAGCGACATGCAGGGCGAAGGCGATGGCAAGCTGGAAGAGCTGCCCGGCGAGGGCGCCTTTTATGCGCCCAAGCTCGAATGGCACCTCACCGATGCGATCGGCCGCACCTGGCAGGTCGGCACGATCCAGGGCGACCGCGTGCTGCCCGACCGCCTCGATGCGAGCTATGTCGGCGAGGATGGCGAGAAGCACCGCCCGGTCATGCTCCACCGCGCGATCTTCGGCAGCTACGAACGCTTCATCGGCATTCTGATCGAGCATTTCGCGGGCCGCCTGCCCGTGTGGCTCGCGCCGGTGCAGGCGGTGGTGGCGACCATCGTCTCCGACGCCGACGACTATGCGAAGGAAGCCGTAGCCAGGCTGGAAGCGGCGGGCATCCGCGTCGAGAGCGATCTTCGCAACGAGAAGATCAACTACAAGGTGCGCGAGCACAGCCACGCCAAGGTTCCGCACCTGCTGGTGGTCGGCAATCGCGAGGCGGAGGAAGGCACCGTCGCCATCCGCACGCTGGGCGAAAAGGAGCAGCGCGTGATGAGCCTCGCCGAGGCGATCGCCATGCTCAAGGCCGAAGCGACGCCGCCCGACCTGCGCGAGGGTTAGGTCGCACATGGACCCACTCGCGGGCTACGGCACCGCTGCAATCATCGCCGCGCTGGTTGCCGCATTCGGCTCGGCCTTCGTGCGCGGGCTGACCGGGTTCGGCATGGCGATCCTGCTCGTGCCGATCCTCGCGCTGGCGCTGACGCCGGTCCATGCGGTGCTGCTGGCCAATTTCCTGTCGGTCTTCATCGGCTTGTCGGAAATTCGAAGACTGGTGCGCAATGCCGAAAGATCGGCCTGGATCATCATCGGGTTCGTCGCGGTGACGACACCTGTTGGTTTTTATCTCCTCAGCGTGACCACACCCGCCATCGCCCGTGTCGTCATTGCGCTGATCGCGCTGACGGCTTTTTTCGCCATCCTGCTGCCCCGGCGTGGTGCGGTGGATCATCACATGGCGACGACAGGGGGCGTCGGCGCGCTCAGCGGTCTCATGACCGGATATGCCGGAATGCCCGGTCCGCCTGTCGTCCCCTATTACGTTGGCCGTGACATCCCGCGCGAGGTGGCCAAGGCGTCAATGATGCTAATTTTTACGTTCGCGCCGGTCTTCGGCCTCGCCACGGCGGCGGTTGTCGGCGTAATGGACTGGTCGCTGGCGCTGCTCGCCGCCCTTCTGTTCCCCCTCATCCTGTTCGGCAACTGGCTCGGCAACAGGGTTTCGGGCCGGATAGAGGATCGCACTTGGCGCATTTGTGTGGGCGCGGTGCTGGGCGGGGCGGCGCTCGCCGCGCTGTGGAAGGCGTTCGGCTGATTTAGCGTGTCAGAACGGCAGGACCGGCCCGGCGAGGGCCAGTGCGAGGGCGCATCCGCTCACGATCAGCAAGCGCGTAAGTTCGGTCGCCGAGATCGGGGCGACATGCGTGCGGGCGAGAGCGATAGCCTTGGCCATACCGCCATTGTCGCGGCCAAATCCTAACGAAGCGTTAAAGTATGGCTCTCGCCGCGGGCATTTGCTGGCTGGCGCAATGGAAACCGCCGCCGCCGGCAAGCACGGCATCGGCCGGCAGGCCGACTGTCGCGCGGTCGGAGAAGAGTTCGGAAATGGCCGCCACCCCGTCCTCGTCATGCGGACTGCCGAAGGTCGGCACGACGACGAGATGGCTGGTGATCGCAAAATTGGCGTAGCTGGCGGGCTCTACATGATCGCCGCTGGTGACGAGGCCGGGCGAGGGGATCTCGGCGACTGCGACGCCCGCCTCCTCGGCGCGGCGCTTTGCGTCAGCGTAGATCGCGGCATTCGGATCGTCTCTGCCGGTCGCGCGCGGCAGGCACAGCGTATTGCGGCCGACGAAGCGCGCGAGATTGTCGACGTGCCCGTCGGTATGGTCGTTGATCAGCCCGTTGCCGAGCCAGAGCACGCGCTCGAAACCGAGATCGCGCTGGAGCCGGGCCTCGATTTCCTCGCGCGAGAGCTGCGGATTGCGATTGGGGTTGAGCAGGCATTGCTCGGTCGTGACGACAAGGCCCCCGCCATCGCCATCGATCGCCCCGCCTTCGAGGATCCAGTCGGAAACCTCGAGCGGCAGGCCCGCATCCTCCGCCAGTTCCGCGCCAACCGTTTGGTCGCCCTCCATCAGGAACTTGCCGCCCCAGCCGTTGAAGCTGAAGCGCCGCGCCATGCGCTTGCCCTCGCGGTCGGCCAGCACCAGCGGTCCGGTATCGCGCAGCCAGACATCGCCATAGGTGCGACGCTCCAGCTCGACCGATCCGGTGACCAATTGCCGCGCCCGCGCCTCGTTCGCCCCGTCGCGGACCAGCAGGCGCACCTCCTGCCCGCTTTCGGCTACCTCGTTGGCGAATGCCGCGATCTGCTCCTGCGCACGTGGCAGGACTTCGGGCCATTCATCGGCATCGTGCGGGAAGCCGATCCACAGCCAGTCCTGCGGCGCCCACTCGGGCGGCATCGTGTAGGGCATGGATCGGCTCTTTCGCTTAGCGGGAGCTTACGACCCGCAGGGCCCGTCCGCGCAATCGGCATCGCGCGTGGCCTTGAACTCGTCGCCCGGGTTCCAGTTCGGCCAGCTGTCGCTTTCCGCCAGCATGCGCCCGATGCGATAGAACAGTTCGAGATCGCTCATCACGCCGGACCAGTCCCAGTTCGGGTCATATTCGTCCTTCGGCCCGTGATAGCGGTTCTCGGTATAGTCACGCGCGACTTCTGCCCCGGCGATCGTGCCGCCTGCCACCAGGTCCTCGCCGCCGTCGATGTAGAGCATCGGCACGCCGCGCTTGGCGAAGGCGAAATGGTCGGAGCGGTAGTAATAGCCTGCTTCCGGTTTGGAGTTGGGCGTCGCTACCCGGCCTTCGGATTCCAGCGCTGCATTCATGAACAGGTCGAGCTCGGACTTGCCCGGACCGACGACGGTCACGTCCCTGGCGGGACCGGCAACCTGGAAAGCGTCCATATTGATGCCGCCGACCGTCTGGTCGAGCGGGAAGACCGGATTGGCCGCGTAATAGTCCGCGCCCAGCAGGCCCGACTCCTCGGCCGTCACGGCGAGGAAGACGAGACTGCGGTCTGCCGCGCCCGCCTTGGCATGCGCTTCGGCCAGCGCGACCAGTGCCGCAGTGCCGGTCGCATTGTCGACCGCGCCATTGCAGATGTCGTCGCCATCGGGCGCAGGCTTGCAGCGTCCGAGGTGGTCCCAGTGGGCCGTGTGCATGACATATTCGTCCGGCCGCTCGCTACCCGGCAGCATGCCGATGACGTTACGCGACTGGAAAGTGCGGATATCGTTCTCGAAGCTGGTCGAGGCGGTCAGGCCGAGCGGCACGGCCTGGAAACCTTTCTGCTTGGCTGCTGCGGAAAGCTGCGCGAGGTTCTGACCCGCTGCCTGCATGATCCGTTCGGCGACGGACTTCTGCACCCAGCCGTTCATCTTCGTCATCATCGGCGCATTCGCACCGCGCGCGGCATAGGCCTGCGGACCGCTCCAGCTGCTTTCGACGACGTTCCAGCCGTAGGAAGCAGGCGCCGTATCGTGGATGATGATCGCGCCCGCCGCGCCCTGGCGGCCGGCTTCTTCGTATTTATAGGTCCAGCGCCCGTAATAGGTCATGGCCTTGCCGCCGAACGGCCCTTCCAGCGTCTGCGCGCCGAAATCGGGATCGTTGACAAGGATGACCGCCGTCTTGCCGCGCATGTCGAGCCCGGCATAATCGTTCCAGCCCTTTTCGGGCGCATTGATGCCGTAGCCGACGAAGACCAGCTCGCTATCCTCGAGCGAGGTCGCCGCGTCCTCGCGGTAGGAGACGCCGACCCAGTCGTCGCCGAAGTCGAGGCTCATCGGTCCGCCGCTGCCGCCTGCAATGGTGAGCGGGGCGAAATTCTTGCCGGTGATCTCCACCAGCGGCACGTTCTGCACCCAGCTGCCGTTATTGCCCGGCGTCAGTCCGGCGCGCGCGAACTGCTCGATCAGATAGGCGACGGTTTTCTCCTCGCCTGCCGTGCCGGGGGCGCGGCCCTCGAACTCGTCGGAGGAAAGACGCTCGGTCACGGTCTTCATCGTCTGCTCGGACAATGTGCCTTCGGCGACCTGCGGCACATCGATGCCGGCCGGGGCGGCGCTCATGTCGCCAGCCGGTTCCATGGTCGTGCAGGCGGACAGCAGCAGCGCTGTCGTTGCGGCAAGGGTCAGGCGTTTCATCGGTGCGAACCTCTCTCTCGTGTCCCGTTCTCGGCCCGCTTCTTGCAGCATGGCGGCGCGAGGGCAAGCTTGCGCGTTAAGCGCGACGGCGGCAGGGAAGCGGCGATGGCTGCCGACTGGACCTCCGCCCTCGATCGGGCGCGCACGCATGCGCCGTTTCTGGCGCGCGCGCTGGAGAAACGCGAGGACCTGGCAACGATGCTGGAGCAGGGGCGCGGCGAGGATGCGCTGCTGGCGGCGAAGAGGATGCGCGAAAGTGACGTCGCGGCGGCGTTGCGGAGCGAACGTCTCGGCCTCGCATTGGTGCTGGCGGTGGGCGATCTCGCCGGCGCGTTCGATCTCGACAAGGTGATGCGCGAGCTGTCGACCTTCGCCGACCGGGCGCTGCATGACGCCATCGGCGCAGCGATTGCGCGGCGGGTGGAGGATGCCCGCAACGAAGGCATGATCGGCCTCGCGCTGGGCAAGCATGGCGCGGGCGAACTCAACTATTCCTCCGACATCGATCCGATCCTGCTGTTCGATCCCGAAACCCTGCCCCGCCGCGAGCGGGACGAGCCGGGGGAGGCGGCGCAGCGCTATGCCCGCGAAGTGGTCCGCCTGCTCTCCGAAGTAACGGCGGAGGGCTATGTCTTCCGCGTGGACCTGCGCCTGCGCCCGCAATCCGAAGTCAGCCCGCTGGCGCTGCCGCTGAATGCCGCCACGGCGCATTACGAGAGCTCGGCGCTGGCGTGGGAGCGGGCGGCGTTCATTCGTGCGCGCGCCTGTGCGGGCGATATTGCGGCGGGCGAGGCCTTCCTCGATCATATCCGCCCGTTCGTGTGGCGCCGCAGCCTCGATTTCGGCGCGATCGACGAAATCCGTCGCCTGACGCGCCGCATCCGGGAGCAGCAGAGCGGGCCGCAGCAGCCTGGGCCGGGTTACAATCTCAAGCTCGGGCGGGGTGGCATTCGCGAGATCGAGTTCTTCGCCCAGACCCACCAGCTGATCCATGGCGGGCGTGATCCCTCCCTGCGAAGACGAGGAACGCGCGCGGCGCTCGACGCGCTGGCGGCAAGCGGGCGCATAGCGGAAGAAGACGCTCATGTGCTGGGCGAGAGTTACGATACGCTGCGCACCATTGAGCACCGATTGCAGATGGTGCGGGACCAGCAGACGCACTCGCTTCCCTCCGGCGAGGCGCTGGAAAATGTCGCGCGGCTCCACGGGCTGGATGACGGCACTGCACTGGTTTCGCTGCTAAATGACGTCACGGCGCCGGTAGGCGAGCGGTTCGATGCCCTGCTCGATGAGGATCGGGTGTCGGTGCCGGGGCATGCGCTGCACGTAGCGGGCACCGACGGCGCGGCGACTCCGGTTCCGCAGGACATAGTCGCGCGCGTCGCCGAATGGAGCGACGGGCGCTATCCGCCCCTACGTAGCCCGGCGGCGCTAGCGGCGTTCGATGCGATCCGGCCTGACCTGCTCCAGTCCGTCGCGGCGTCGGAGGATCCGGAGCGGACCCTGGCACGGTGGGAGACCTTGCTGGGCCGGCTGCCGAGCGCGATCAACCTGTTCCGCCTGCTCGAAGCGCGCCCCGGCCTGTTCGACCTGTTGGCGAAATGTCTCACGCTCGCCCCGCCGCTGGCCGACGAATTGTCGCGGCGGCCGGATTTGCTCGATGCGCTGATCGATCGAACCGCGCTCGACCTGCCCGGCGATGTGGCCGCGCTTGCGGCGGCGATGGCGCAGCGCGAGCGGGGGGACGATTACGAGGACCGGCTCGACCGCATCCGCATCGTCACCGGAGAATCGCGGTTCGGGCTCGGCGTCCAGCTGATCGAAGGCGCGCGCGATCCGATCGCCGTGGCCGAAGCGCTTTCGCGAACGGCGGAAGCGGCCCTGCAGGTCGCAGTGGCAGCGGCGGAGGACGAATTCGCCGCCAAGCATGGGCGGATCGAGGGCAGCGAACTCGTCATTGTCGGCTTGGGCCGATTGGGTGGTGGCCTGCTGACCCATGCCTCCGATCTCGACATTATCTACCTCTTCACCGGATCGCACGACGCCGAATCCGATGGCGAGCGCCCGCTCGGGGCGACGCTCTATTTCAATCGCTTCGCCCAGAGGGTGACTGCCGCCCTCAGTGTCCCGACCGCGCAGGGCGCGCTCTACGAAGTCGACACGCGCCTCAGGCCGCAGGGTGCGCAGGGACCGCTTGCCGTCAGCGTCGAAAGTTTCGAACGCTACCAGCGCGAGGATGCGTGGACCTGGGAGCATATGGCGCTGGAACGCGCGCGGGTGCTAGTGGGCAGGGAGGCGGCGCGCAAACAGGTGCAGTCCGTCGTGACGTCGATCCTCGAGATGGAGCGGGACGCGGAGCAGCTGCGCAAGGACGTTCTCAAAATGCGCGGCGAGATGGCGCGGCATAAGGAAGCGCGCGGACCGCTCGACGCCAAGCTGTTGCGCGGCGGCCTGGTGGACATCGAGTTCCTCGTCCACTTCCGCCAGCTCGAGCACCGCAGCGCGCTGACGCCGCGTCTCGCGGACGCCATTGCCGCATTGGCCGCCGAGGGCCTGCTGCCAGAGACGATCGCTCCGGCGCATGACTTGATGATCCGCCTGCTGGTGGGTACGCGCCTGCTGGCACCGGACCTGACGCGCCCCAACGATGCCGCGGCGGCGATCCTGGCGCGGCAGAGCGGGTGTGAGGATTACGATTGCCTCACCGGTCGCTTCGCCCAGGCACGGCGTGACGTCGCGGCGGCGTGGGGCGAGATATTCGGCGAAACACTGGAGATGGATGAATGAGCACACCCCCCGGCGAAGGCGATCCGATGCCCGATATCGCGATGGAAACCCCCGATGGGGGCACGGTGCGCCCGGCCGACTTCACAGGGAAGAAGGCGGTGATCTTCTTCTACCCCAAGGACAACACCCCCGGCTGCACGACCGAGGCGAAGGATTTCACTGCGCTCAAGCCGGAATTCGACAAGGCGGGCGTCGCCCTGCTCGGCGTCAGCAAGGATTCGCCCAAGAAGCACCAGAACTTCATCGCCAAGCACGATCTGACGGTCGATCTTGCGACCGATGCGGAAGAGGGCGGGCTGTCCGACGCGCTCGGCGTGTGGGCCGAGAAGAAGATGTACGGGAAGACCTTCATGGGGATGGTGCGCTCGACCTATCTGCTTGCCGAGGACGGGTCGATCGCCCGCATTTGGCCGAAGGTTAAGGTCAAGGGCCATGCCGAAGAGGTGCTGGAGGCCGCGCGCGCCCTGTGACGGCAATGTCGGTGACGTCCCCGCGGCGAAGTGTGGCTGCCGCAATCCGCTCGGCGCTGCTGACAGCCGACCCGACGGCGAAGGTCTTCGCCGCGCGGCAGGTGGCGCGCGACTGGCGGTTGGGCCGGCTCGATTTCGCCTTCGACGTCGCCATGCCCGACCGGCCGGCCTGGCCGGAGACCCTCGAACTCCTCCCACCGCGCGACATGCCCAAGCGCGGCAAGATGGGTTCGCAGCGCAATCGCATCGCGCTGTGGCATTCGCTCGCGCATATCGAATTCGTGGCGATCGACCTTGCGCTCGACATGGCGGGCCGCTTCGGCGAATCGATGGGCGAGGGTTTCGTCTCGGACTTCCTCTCGGTCGCCGCGGACGAGGCGTTGCATTTCGCCCTGCTGGCGCGAAAGCTGGAAACGCTCGGCTCGGCCTATGGCGCATTGCCTGTCCACGATGGCTTGTGGAGCGCAGCGCAGAACACGGCGCATGACGTGGCCGCGCGGCTTGCGATCGTGCCGATGGTGCTGGAGGCCCGCGGGCTCGACGTCACGCCCGCCACGCTGGAACGTGTCCGCGCGCAGGGCGACGAGAACGGCGCGAAAATTCTCCAGCGGATCCTTGACGACGAGATTCGCCACGTGGGCATCGGGTCAAGGCACTTCCACGAGCTGTGCGCCATGCGCGACGAAAGCCCGCGCGAAGCGTGGCAAAATCTTGTCAGAATTCACTTTTCAGGGGGTCTGAAGCCGCCTTTCAACGACTCGGCGCGTTTGGCAGGCGGTCTGCCGCTGGAGTTCTACGGGCCTATTGCCTCGTTAACTTCTTCGCCGTTACCCAATACTCACGAGACGCCGGGGGGTTCCGGCAGTGACTGAAAAAAGCGATCAAACGTCAGGGACGGCGCGATGATCGCAGGGAAAAGGCGCCCCGAGGCGTCGGACGGGTTTAGCAATGGCAAACAAGCGCACCACGCTTGCACTGGCGATCATGTCTGCAGGACTTACCATCGCCGCCGCACCGGCACATGCCGGCGAAACGAACACCGCCGCCGCAGTTGGCGCCATCGACATGTCGAAGGTTTCCGGCGTTACCGAGAAGGGTGACGACGCGCAGTTCCAGCAGCTGTTCGCCAAGTGGGAAGAACTGGATCGCCCCGCACCGGCGCAGGCCGTGGTCTCCGTGCCGAGCCGCATGCCGCTCGACGATACCCGCCTGACCAGCGATTACGGCATGCGCACCCATCCGGTGCTCGGCGGCCGTCGCTCGCACAATGGCGTCGATCTCGCCGCGCCGACCGGCACGCCGATCTACGCCACCGCCGACGGCTACGTCAGCAAGGCTGAATGGTTCTCCAGCTACGGCAAGTACGTCTCGATCGAACATGGCGCAAACCTGCAGACGCGCTTCGCTCACATGTCGGACATCGCCGTTACTTCGGGAACGCGCGTCAAGAAGGGCCAGCTGATCGGCTACGTCGGTTCGACCGGCCGTTCGACCGGTCCGCACCTGCATTATGAAGTCCGCATCGCCGGCAAGCCGGTCAATCCGGTTCCCTACATGGTCGAATCGGAAGCACAGCGCGCGTATGCCCTCGCCATGGGTGAAGGCGGCCAGGGTGGCGGCGACGAATAAGCCAAACGCCTTTCGGGATTGATGAAAAGGGGCTGCGGAGCGATCCGCGGCCCCTTTTCTCATGCAGCCCAATTTTCCTTGCTCATGCGCGCATGTCGGGTAGGTTTCATCCGGCAACCGGACGAGTCCCGCCGATAGATGCGGACCGACGGAAAAGAGAGGAAGCCCATGCACCCGATCGTTCACGCGCAGGCGCGCCCCGACCATCCCGCCCTTATCATGGCCTCGAGCGGAGAGACCGTCACTTACGGTGAGCTCGATGCCTATGCCAATCGCTTTGCCCAGCTGATGCGCGCGCGTGGGTTGGGTCGCGGCGACCACGTCGCGATCCTGATGGAGAACAGTCCGCATTATCTCCAGATGGTCTGGGGCGCGCAGCGCAGCGGCATCATGATGGTGCCGATCTCCACCCGCCTGACCGCGCCGGAGATCTGCTACATCCTGCAGGACAGCGATACGAAGCTGCTGCTCACCTCCACCTATTTCGACGACGTGCTCGGCGACATTCGCGGCGAGTGCCCGGATATCCCCATGCTGATTGCCAGCGGCAAAGGTGACGAGAGCCTGGAGGATGCGCTCGCCGCCCAGCGCGCAGAGCCGATCGCGGACCAGTTGCCCGGGCAGTACATGCTCTATTCCAGTGGCACGACCGGGCGACCAAAGGGCGTGCGCCCCGCTCCGCCGGCGGATGACGACATCCAGGCGGTGAACCCGCTGGTCGGCCTGGCGGTGATGGGCGCGGGCATGCCGGCCGATGGATCGATGGTCTATCTCTCGCCCGCGCCGCTCTATCACGCCGCCCCGCTCGGCTGGTGCACCACCGCGCACCGCCTCGGCGGCACGGTGGTGGTGATGGAGAAGTTCGATCCCGAAAGCGCGCTGGCAACGATCGAGAAATACAAGGTGACCGACAGCCAGTGGGTGCCGACGCATTTCGTCCGCATGCTCAAGCTCGATCCATCGGTTCGCACGAAATACGATCTGTCGGGCCACCAGCGCGCGCTCCACGCCGCTGCGCCGTGCCCGGTCCCGATCAAGCGCGAGATGATCGAATGGTGGGGGCCGATCATCAATGAATATTACGCCGGGTCCGAAGGCATCGGCATGACGCTGATCAAGGCGGAAGACTGGCTCGACCATCCCGGCAGCGTGGGCAAGGCGATCCACGGCACGCTGCATGTTTGCGACGAGAACGGCGAGGAAGTGCCTGCCGGACAGGACGGGCTGCTCTACTTCGAAAACGACCTCATCCCGACCTATCACAACGATCCGGAGAAGACGCGCGAGGCCATGCATCCCAAGGGCTGGATGACGCTGGGCGATATCGGCCACGTGGACGAAGACGGTTATCTCTATCTCACCGACCGCAAGAGCCACATGATCATCAGCGGCGGGGTCAACATCTACCCGCAGGAGATCGAGAACCTGCTCGTCACCCATGACAAGGTGATGGACGCTGCCGTGATCGGCGCGCCCTGTCCCGATTTCGGCGAGAAGGTGGTCGCCGTGGTGCAGCCGATGGATATGGGCGAAGCCGGGGACGGGCTCGAGGCGGAGCTGCGCGATTTCCTCGCGCCCAGCCTCGCGAAGATCAAGATGCCCAAGCTGTTCGACTTCCGGCCCGACCTGCCGCGCGAGGCGAACGGCAAGCTCTACAAGCGCGAGCTGCGCGACGAATACCAGCGCAAGGCCGAAGAACAGACGGAGCAGGCGTAATGGCGACCAGGGACCGGCCCACGCTCGACCCTGCGACCGCACGGACGGTCATCGATCCGGCGAGCTACGCTGCATGGGATCCGCTGCTCGACACGTTCGACCGCCTGCGCGAGGAAAAGCCGGTCGCCTGGGTCGAATCGCAGGACGACCATGCCCATCCGCCCTTCTGGCTGGTGAGCCGCTATGACGACGTCATGCGCATGTCGAAGGACAATGCGACCTTCCTGAACAATCCGCACACGGTGGTCTTCAGCCTGACCGAGGGGATCGAATTCGCCAAGGCGATGACCGGCGGCAGCGAGCATCTCGTGGCCAGCCTCGTCACTTTCGACGGCGATACGCACCGCAAATATCGCAAGCTGACGCAGGACTGGTTCATGCCCAAGAACCTGCGGACCGTCGAAGACGAGATTCGCGGCATTGCGAAGGATGCCGTCGATCGGTTGATTGCGGCCGGCCCGGAGGCCGATTTCTGCAAGCTCGTCAGCGCGCCCTATCCGCTGCATGTCGTGATGCAGATCATGGGCGTGCCCGAAGAAGACGAGCCGCGCATGCTGATGCTGACCCAGCAATTGTTCGGCGGGCAGGACGACGATCTCAACCAGTCGGGCATCAAGGATCTGCCACCCGAGGCGATCACCCAGCTGGTGGCCGGAGCCGTCGCGGATTTCGAGGCCTATTTCGCCAAGCTGACCGCGGAAAGGCGCGCCAATCCGACCGATGACGTCGCCAGCACGATCGCCAATGCGGTGATCGACGGTAAACCGCTCAACGATCGCGACATGATGGGCTATTACATCATCCTCGCCGCTGCCGGGCACGACACCACCAGCGCCAGCACGGCGGGCGCCATGCTCGCACTGGCGCAGGACCCCGAGCAATGGGCGCGGGTCAAAGCCGACCGTTCGCTGCTCGGCGGGATTGTCGAGGAAGCGATCCGCTGGACTACTCCGGTGCAGCATTTCATGCGCACGGCGGCGGAAGACACCGAAGTCGGCGGGCAGGCGATCGCCAAGGGCGACTGGCTGATGATGAACTATGTCGCCGCCAACCACGATCCCAGCGTGTTCGACGATCCGCGCAAGTTCGATGCCGCCCGCAGCCCCAACCGCCACCTCGCTTTCGGGGCCGGCGCGCACCAGTGCCTCGGCCTGCATCTCGCCCGGCTGGAGATGCGCATCCTGTTCGAGACCTTGCTCGACCGGATCGACCGCATCGAACTGGCAGGCGAACCGGCACGGTCCAAATCGACCTTCGTAGGCGGCCTCAAGACCTTGCCGCTGCGCTTCACCGCCGCCTGAAGTCCCCAGGCTCGCGGCGGCGTCGCGGTCCAAGTCCCGCCACGCCTCGCGCCCAGTAATCGCGGCGAAAATCGGACGCGCGAATTCCGATTCTCCTCGCCAATTTGCGCGTTTTCTGCTAAGTGTTCCACATGATTAAAACAGTAGGACGACGCGCTTTCGGCCCGGTCGGAGAAGGGTAGTCCTGCGCATTCGGAAAGGGGTCACATGACATTGCTCGAACCGCACAACCTGCCCTTTGCGGCGGCGTTGGTGGTGATACTCGTCCTGGCCCTCGTCCAGCTGATCGGCGTGGCCGATTTCGGCGGCACGGATCTCGATTCGGGCGGCGACGTCGACGGGATGCCGGACCCCAGCATGTTCGACGGGCTGCTTACGCTGCTCGGCATCGGGCGCGTGCCGCTGACCATCTGGCTGGCGCTGTTCCTGTTCCTGTTCGCCGGCATCGGCCTGTCGATCCAGGAGCTTGCGCAAAACCTGACCGGGAGCCCGCTCTATAGCTGGCTGGCGGTCCTGTTCGCCGGGTCGGCAGCCGTCCCCGTGACGGGCGTCTTCGCGCGGCCGCTGGGGCGTATCATGCCCAAGGACCATACGACGGCCGTCAGCACGGAAAGCCTCATCGGACGCAGGGCGACCATCACCGATGGCGTGGCGCGGGCCAACTCGCCCGCCCGCGCCAAGGTGAAGGACATTCACGGGCAGACCCATCACATAATGGTGGAGCCGCATGAAGTCTCATCCGAAATCCACGCCGGCGACGAGGTCCTGCTCGTCCGCCGCGAGGGCAACCAGTTCTATGCGACCGCGCTCGCCGAGCGCCGCCTGTCGCCAACACACAGTTCGTAAGAAGGAGGGGTAATGGACAATCTGTTTGGAACATCGCTGGTCATGATCGGAGGTGCCACTCTACTCGGCATCATCATCATCACCTTCCTGCTGAAAATGTATCGCCGTGCGTCGAAGGAAATCGCCTTCGTGCGCACCGGTGTCGGCGGCGAGAAGGTCGTAATGAACGGAGGCGCGCTGGTGCTGCCGGTGTTCCACGAGACCATGCCGGTGAACATGAACACGCTGGTGCTCTCGGTCGTCCGCCGCGACGGCGAGGCTCTGATCACGCTCGACCGCCTGCGGATCGATGTGAAGGCGGAATTCTACGTCCGCGTGAAGCCCGATAGCGAAGCGATCGCCATGGCCGCGCAGACGCTCGGCCAACGCACGATGCAGCCGGAAATGCTGAAGGACCTCGTCGAGGGCAAGTTCGTCGACGCGCTGCGCTCGGTCGCGGCGGGGATGACCATGAACGAGCTGCACGAGCAGCGTGCCGACTTCGTCCAGAAGGTGCAGCAGGTCTCGTCCAACGACCTCGCCATGAACGGGCTGGAACTGGAATCGGTCTCGCTGACCGGTCTCGACCAGACGAGCATCGAACACTTCAACGCCAACAACGCCTTCGACGCCGAAGGCCTCACCAAGCTGACCGAGCAGATCGAGGCGCGCAAGAAACTGCGCAACGATATCGAGCAAGACACGCGCGTGCAGATGGAGGCCAAGAACCTCGAAGCCGATGCGCGCAGCTTCCAGATCAGCCGCGACACCGAATACGCCCGGCTGGAACAGGAGCGCGAGGTCGAGGTCCGGCGTGCTGCACAAAGCTCGGAAATCGCCCGCGAACAGGCCGAACGGACTCGCGAGGCCGATGCCGCGCGGATCGAGGCGAAGAAGCAGGTCGATGCCCAGCAGATCGAGGCCGACCGGCTCGTCGAGGAAGCGCGGATCGACCAGCAGCGTGCGCTCGAAATCGCCCGGCAGGAGCAGCAGATCGCGGTCCAGAACAAGAGCCGCGAGGAAAGCCAGGCCAAGGCCGAAGCCGATGAAGCGCGTGCCAAGGCGGTTGCCGCCGAGGAACAGGTCGCAACCAGCCGCGAGACCGAAATCGCCGAGCGTCAGAAACGTATCGAGCTGATCGAAGCTTCCAAGCAGGCGGAACGCGACGCGATCAGCGTCCGCGTCGAAGCCGAGGCGGAAAAGGACGCCGCCACCAATCGCGCCGAAGCGCTGCGGCTGGAAGCACAGGGCGAGGCCGAGGCCGAGAAGCTGCGGGCCGAAGCCGCCCGCGTGCGCTTCGAAGTCGAGGCGGCCGGTCAGCGGGCGATCAACGAAGCGGCAAACATCCTCTCGTCCGACCAGATCAGCCTGCAGACCAAGCTGGCCCTGCTCAAGGTCATGCCAGACCTCGTGCGCGAGAGCGCCAAGCCGATGGAAGCGATCGAGAGCATCAAGATCGTGCAGGTCGACGGCCTCACCAATGGTGGCGGCAAGTCGTCGGGCGGTGCCGGTGGATCGGGCGGCGGTTCCGGCAACCTCGCGACCGACGCGGTCAGCGCGGCGCTGGCCTACCGCGCTCAGGCCCCGGTCCTCGACGGGCTGATGAAGGAGCTGGGTCTCGACGGCTCTTCGCTCGACGGGCTGGTCAAAGGCCCGGCGGCTGCCGAGGCTCCCAAGGACACTCCGCGCCTCGCCGAGGTGCTCGACGACATCGCCGAGCAAGTCGAAGAGGTCGATGTCAACGCCAAGAGGCCTGCCAAGGCGAATGGCGAAGGCGACGCACCAAAAGCCTGATCGATCGATCGCAACGAGAAAGGGGACGCCGCGGCGTCCCCTTTTTTACGCAGTTCGGCGGTACGAGGAGGCCTAGTCGGCCAGCAACCGCTCTGCCATGGCTCGCACCTCGGCACCCATGTCCTCGCGTTCCAGCGCCAGCGCCAGCGTCGCTTCGACAAAGCCGGCCTTGCTGCCGCAGTCGAAGCGGCGGCCGGCGAAGGTCACGGCGTGGAAGGCCTGATTGCCTATCATCCGGGCCATCGCGTCGGTCAGCTGGATCTCGCCGCCTGCGCCCTTTTCCTGGTCTTCCAGCACCCGCATGACTTCGGGCTGCAAAATGTAACGGCCGGAGATGATCTTGTTCGACGGGGCTTCGGCCACCGGCGGCTTCTCGACCAGGCCGGTGACTTCGGTGAGAGTGTCCGACTTGATCTCGCCCGGCGCGATGACGCCGTAACTTGAAACCTCGTCCTGCGGCACTTCCAGCACCGAGATCAGATTGCCGCCGACTTCGTTATAGGCCTCGACCATTTGCTTCATGCAGCCGGTGCCGCCGCCCTTCTGCGCGACCATCAACTCGTCGGGCAGCAGGATGGCGAAAGGCTCGTCGCCGACGATGGCGCGGGCGCACCAGATCGCGTGGCCGAGGCCCAGCGGCACCTGCTGGCGCACGGTGATGATATCGCCCGGCGTCGCTCGCGTGGGATCGAGCACGGTCATGTCCTTGCCGCGCTCTTCCATGGTCGATTCGAGCTCGTAGGCGACGTCGAAATGCTCGACGATCGCGGTCTTGCCGCGGCCGGTGACGAAGATGATCTGCTCGATTCCCGCCTCGCGCGCTTCGTCCACCGCATACTGGATCAGCGGGCGGTCGACGATGGGCAGCAGCTCTTTCGGGATGGCTTTGGTTGCGGGAAGGAAACGAGTGCCCAGACCGGCGACGGGAAACACCGCCTTCCTGATGGGTTTATGCTGCGAAGTTTCATGGTGGGTCATGGGCGAAGGCGTAGGTCCGCTATCGAAGGGGGTCAATTGCCATAAGTTAAGCGTGCGGCCCCGCTGAGCGCCTTTTGTAACACCGGTGTGACGCTTGCCAGCGGCGCGCGTGCGATTAAGGAGACTACATGGACAAACTGATCGTACGTGGCGGCAATCGCCTTTCCGGGACCATTCCCATTTCGGGTGCGAAGAATGCCGCCCTCACGCTGATACCCTGTGCACTGCTGACCGAAGAGGCGGTGACGTTGCGGAACTTGCCGCGGCTCGCCGATATCGACGGCTTCCAGCACTTGATGACGCAATTCGGCGTCAGCCACACGATTCCCGGCAAGCGGCCGGAAGAATTCGGGCGCAATGTGACGCTTGAAGCCATGCGCATCACCAGTTCGGTCGCGCCTTACGATCTGGTGCGCAAGATGCGCGCCTCGATCCTCGTACTCGGCCCGCTGCTCGCGCGCACCGGCGAAGCGACGGTTTCGCTGCCCGGCGGCTGCGCCATCGGCAACCGGCCGATCGACCTTCACTTGAAGGCACTGGAAGCGTTCGGTGCGCAGATCGAACTGGCGCAGGGCTACGTGAAGGCCAGTGCACCCGACGGTGGCCTGCCGGGCGGTGATTTCGATTTTCCCGTCGTGTCGGTCGGCGCGACCGAGAATGCCGTGATGGCCGCCGTGCTGTGCAACGGGACCAGCGTGCTGCGCAATGCCGCGCGTGAGCCGGAAATCGTGGACCTGTGCAATTTGCTCACCGCCATGGGGGCGGAGATCGAGGGGGTCGGGACGTCTGAGCTGACGATCCACGGCGTGAAGAAGCTCCACGGGGCGACCTATCGCGTCATGCCCGACCGGATCGAAGCCGGCTCCTACGCCTGCGCCGCCGCGATCACGGGCGGCGAGGTGATGCTGCAGGGCGCGGATGCGGGCGACATGGGCTCGACGCTCCATGCCTTGCGTAACATCGGTGTCGAGGTCGAAACCGAAAAGGAGGGCATGAAAATCGCCGCCAACGGACCGCTCAAGGCATACAATCTCACAACGGCGCCTTTCCCGGGTCTCGCGACCGATATGCAGGCGCAGCTGATGAGCCTGTTGTGCAAGGCCGAAGGTACCAGCGTGCTCAAGGAAACGATCTTCGAGAATCGCTTCATGCACGTGCCCGAACTCACGCGGATGGGTGCAAATATCGAAACGGAAGGCCGCACGGCGATCGTGCGCGGACCCTGCGAGCTGACCGGGGCCGAAGTCATGGCGACAGACTTGCGCGCATCGATGAGCCTGGTGATCGCCGGGCTGGCAGCACAGGGGGAGACCACGGTGCGGCGGCTCTACCACCTCGACCGCGGTTACGAGCGGCTTGAGGAGAAACTGCAGCTGGTCGGCGCTGATATCGAACGTGTGGGCGACGACTGAGCACAGCTTCAGGACCTTTCCCGCCGCGCGCTCGTTGCTTTGGAGTAACCCAATTCAAGGAGTCGTAATCATGTTGCTCAAGCTTCTCGCGCTCGGCGGTCTCGGATACGCTGGATATCGCTATTATGAAAAGAACCGTGTCGATGAAAACGGCGTTGCCTTCGCAGGCGGTGAACCGGAAGGCGCGTTTCGCAATGCCGGTGCAGCCTCGACCGCGTCGCATGACCGGATGAGCTCGACCGACGAAGCACTCGACGAGACCTATCCGGCGAGCGATGCCACCGCGAAATACTGACGCGGCGAGATCATTTTCCGGCTAGTTGCCGGACGGAAGGGCGGCTGGAGCGATCCAGCCGCTTTTTTCATAGGTAATCAGCCAGATCCTGATCGCACCGGCGAGGCCGGGTGGATTGTCGGCCTGAATACGCTCGGCATCGATTTCCGCGACCAGCGCATTGATCGACTGCGCGCGGGCATAGGCCGCCTTGCCGAGCATTTCCCAGAACACCGGTTCGAGACTGATCGAGGTGCGATGGCCGGCAATGCGAACGGAATATTTCTTCGGAGGATGGTAGGGGGGAATCATCGCGTCCCCTCTACAAACCACCGGCTTCCGCGCCCACGATTTTTTCGGGTGGCTGGCCAGAAATGGCGATCGTACGTCTGGGGCATGAAGCAAGCGCTGGACGAGCTGACCGAGAAGGGAAAGCAGGCGCTGCGCCTGATCGTGCGCGGGGACAATGCAAAGAGCATAGCGGCAGAGCTCGACCTGTCCGTGCATACGATCAACGAGCGCCTGCGCGTGGCGCGCCGCTCGTGAAGCCAATACGATCGCTGGGTGGACAATTTTACCCCGGCAGGTTCGCGAACCGCTTGGCGCGGTGCTCTCGCGCGAACTGCTCACGATCCGCTATCTCAACGCGCCGCCGCTTGGCTACCAGGAAGTCGCCTTCGCCACGCGCTTAGCGAATGATGAACGAGTGCTTGAAACCGTGACGCTCCAGAAGGAAGAGGGGGTCTGGAAGCCGGTGGGTATCCTTCTCGAATCAGGGCCTCCGCCATGCTCAATACATGTGCTGCCCACCGTTGATGCTCATGGTCGAGCCGGTCACGAATTCGGCATGCTCAGAGCACAGGAAGCTCACCCCGCGCGCGATTTCGCTGGCCTGGCCGAGGCGGCCGACGGGGATCTTGGCGACGATCTTTTCCAGCACCGGCTCGGGCACGGCAGCCACCATGTCGGTGTCGATATATCCTGGAGCGATCGCGTTGACGGTGATGCCGAAGCGTGCGCCTTCTTGGGCCAGTGCCTTGGTGAAGCCATGGATGCCGGACTTGGCGGCGGCATAATTGACCTGGCCATATTGCCCTGCCTGCCCGTTGATCGACCCGATGTTGACGATCCGGCCCCAGCCGCGCTCTTTCATGCCGGCGAAGGTTGCCTTTGCCATATTGAAGCATCCACCGAGGTTGGTGCGCATGACCGCGTCCCAATCCTCGTAGCTCATCTTTAGCAGCGTGCCGTCACGCGTGATGCCGGCATTGTTGACCACGATATTCACCGCGCCATGCTCTTGTTCGACATTTTTGCAAGCAGCCTGCACGGCGTCGTAATCGCCGACATCGAACTTGACTGTCGGGATGCCGGTGTCATCGGTGAATTTCTTCGCTGCATCGTCATTGCCGGCATAATTCGCAATGACGGTGCAGCCCCGCTCGTCCCGCAGCCTTTCGCAGATCGCGCGACCGATTCCGCGCGTTCCTCCGGTTACGATAGCAACACGTCCCATATTTCGCTCTCCCAAGCTTTCCGTAGCGTTTGCCGGGGTCTTGGCAGAGAATTCGGAGTGCGCAAAGCCATTCGGCAGCACGAGGGCTGCAATCAATCGTATTCAATCTGTTGGAGAGGGCTAAAGCCCGATCAGAAGCGAAGCTGCGTCCCGACGTAGACGGCCTGGTCGTCCTCGACCCCGTCGGTCAGCGGCGAGAGGCGATTGCGATCTTGCGACAGGCGGACGCCTGCGGTCACGTTGAGGTTGCCCTTCACGCGATAGGAGCCTTGCAGATCGACGCTCTGTTCGCCGAGGCCTTCCAGAGTGCGCGGCGACCGCCCGGCCTTGTTGTCGCTTTCGATCGCAAGGCGCGATCCGAAGCGGCTTGGCTTGCCAGAAGTTTCTTCCGCCGGGCGATAGGTCGAAAGGTCGGGCATCGACAGGTCACGCACGCCGGCAGGCAGCGTCGCAATCTTTTCCGGCTGAGCGAAGCCCTGATAACCGCGGGCGATGCCCAGATTGTAGCGTGTCGGAGCGATTTCGAGCGCGCGCTCCCGGCCCTGCTCTGCAGCGACGGAGGTGGGCGCGGTGCGGAAGGAAATCGCCCGCGCCGTCGCATCGTCGACCCGCACGGCCACGGTGACCGTGCGCTCGGCCTGGCGCTGGATCTTGGTGGCGGGAGTGAAGCGCAGGCCATCCTCGCCGATGATCGCGGCGACCTGGCGGGCCAGCTGCGGATCGATATTGGCAGGGGTGAAAGGCAGCGATACGATATCGGCCGCTTCGATCGCGCTATTACCTGTGCCGACCGCAAGGCCCGCGCCCGGAATGGCCAGTGCAAGCCCGGCAGCGGCCAACGCCACGGGGATCGCCCGCCTTGCGCTGATGCTGTTGACCTTGCGTGCCATTATCCGTTCACTCTTCCCTGTCGGCGACCACCGGAAACATCGGAATTTATCGAACAGGGCCTGAATGCACCCTGACGCGACTCGTTCCGCAGCCGTTATCGTTTTGACAACCTATGGACGCATTGCACGCATGGCCAGCTTTTCCACAGGGCCCGCCTTTCGATTGCGAGAAAGTGTTGCGCTTTGCCCACAAAGGCTTCGGCGGCCTGGAAATTCAGGACGCATTCACGGCTTTGCATGGCATGACTGGCTCCGACGGCGGGGAAAACTTGCTCGCTTCCTCTCAGGCTTTATAGAGCCGGAAAGATCATCGCCGTGGAAGAGCGGCTGGAATTGCTAAGGATGAACATGAGCGCTTTCGCCAATCTCCCTCGCCCTGCAACCCTTGCCATGGCGCTTGCCGCCAGCGCCACTCTCGCAGCCTGCGGTGGTGGAGAGCGTCCGGAGGCCGATCTGGCCGCCTCGCAGGTCACCACAATCGGCGTGAACTCCTATCTTTGGCGCGCTTCGCTCGAAGCAGTCAGCTTCGCCCCGCTGCTGCAGGCGGATAGCAATGGCGGCGTGATCGTGACCGACTGGTACGCCAATCCCAGCAATCCGGGCGAGCGCGTGAAGGTGACGATCACGATCCTCGACCAGGACCTGCGCGCCGATGCGCTGCGGGTCGCCGCCAGCCGCCAGGTCGCGCAGGGCGGTGGCTGGGTCGATGCACCGGTGCAGGCCGCGACCGTGCAGAAGCTGGAAGACATCATCCTGACCAAGGCGCGCGAATTACGCCGTCAGGCCGTCAGCTAAACCGCCTTTAAATCACGCGCAAAACGGGTAAGGCCGCTCGCATGAGCAGCGATACCCGTTTCGATCCCGCCAGCGCCGACCCGCGCTGGCAAAAGGCGTGGGAGGAGGCGCAGACCTTCCGCGCCGACAGCGATTCTCCCAAGCCCAAGAGCTATGTGCTGGAGATGTTTCCCTATCCTTCGGGGCGCATCCATATCGGCCACGTGCGCAATTACACGATGGGCGACGTGCTCGCGCGCTACAAGAAGGCGACCGGGCACGAAGTGCTGCACCCCATGGGTTGGGACGCCTTCGGCATGCCGGCGGAAAACGCCGCGATGGAGAAGGGCGTGCATCCGGGCGGCTGGACCCGAAACAATATCGAACATATGAAGGCGCAGCTGAAGCGCCTCGGCTTCGCGCTCGACTGGAGCCGTGAGCTGGCGACCTGCGAGCCGGACTATTACGGCCACGAGCAGGCGCTGTTCATCGACCTCTACGAAGCTGGCCTCGTCTATCGCAAGGAAAGCGAGGTCAACTGGGACCCGGTCGACATGACCGTGCTCGCCAACGAGCAGGTAATCGACGGCAAGGGCTGGCGCAGCGGCGCGGAAGTCGAGAAGCGCAAGCTGAACCAGTGGTTCCTCAAGATCACCGATTTCGCCGAAGAATTGCTCGAAGGGTTGGGTAGCCTCGAGAACTGGCCCGACAAGGTCCGTTTGATGCAGGAAAACTGGATCGGCAAATCGAAGGGACTGCAGTTCAGTTTCGACTTGTCGAACGGCGAAAAGCTTCCGGTCTACACCACGCGGCCCGACACGATCTTCGGCGCGAGCTTCGTCGCGGTCGCAGCCGACCATCCCGTCGCGCAGGCCATCGACAGCGAAGAAGCGCGTGATTTCATCGCGCTGTGCAAACGCGGCGGAACGACGGCTGCCGAACTCGAAACCGCCGAGAAGCTCGGCTTCGACACCGGCATCACCGCCAAGCACCCGTTCACCGGCGCCGACCTGCCGGTCTATATCGCGAACTTCGTGCTGATGGATTACGGCACCGGCGCCATCATGGCCGTCCCGGGCCACGACCAGCGCGACTTCGAATTCGCCACGAAATACGGGTTGCCCATTCCGCGCGTCGTCGCCCCGAATCTAGACGAAGCGGGCAAGCCTTTCGACGGCGAGGCCGAGGCGGGCGCCAATGACTCCGGGGCGGTGATCGTCAATTCCGAATTTCTCGACGGCATGAGTGTCGAGGACGCCAAGCGCGAGATCATCCGCCGCATCGAGAAGCAGGGGCTGGGGACAGGCAAGACAGTCTGGCGACTGCGCGACTGGGGCGTTTCGCGCCAGCGGTACTGGGGCACGCCGATCCCCTTCATCCATTGCGAGGCCTGCGGGGTCGTGCCTGCCCGCAAGGACAGCCTGCCCATCACACTGCCCGAGGATGTCGATTTCCAAACGCCCGGTAATCCGCTTGTCCGCCACGATACGTGGAAGCATGTCGACTGTCCGAAATGCGGCGGCAAGGCGGAGCGCGAGACCGACACGCTCGACACTTTCGTGGATTCGAGCTGGTACTTCCTGCGCTTCGCCAGCCAGCCCGCGGACAAGCCGTTCGATGCGGAAGAGGTCGCCAAGTGGCTGCCGGTCGAGCAGTATATCGGCGGCATCGAGCACGCGATCCTGCATCTGCTCTACGCCCGCTTCTGGACCCGCGCGCTGGCGCATATGGGGCAGATCGAAGTGAAGGAGCCCTTTGCCTCGCTCTTTACGCAAGGCATGGTCACGCACGAAACTTACAGCCGGAAAGAAGGCGGCAAGACGGTCTATTACGCACCTGACGAGATCAGCCGCGAGGCCGATCGCGCGCTGTTGTCGGCAGATGGCGGCGAGGTCGAGATCGGCCGCGTCATCAAGATGTCGAAGTCGAAGAAGAACGTCGTCGACCCCGACACGATCATCGACAGTTACGGCGCCGATGCAGTGCGTTGGTTCATGCTCTCCGACAGTCCGCCCGAGCGCGACCTGCCGTGGTCGGAAGCGGGCATCGAAGGTTGCAGCCGCTTCGTGTACCGATTGTGGCGCTTGTTCTCGGCCCACGAGGGTTCTGCGCAGGGCGAGGACAAGGCGCTTGACCGCAAGACGCACCAGACTGTGGCCGCTGTGGCGGAAGACATCGAGGCTTTGGGCTTCAACAAGGCGGTTGCGCGCATCTACGAACTCACCGGTGCGGTCGAGAAGGCAGCTCCTTCAGCCAGCCGCTCCGCTGCGATTCGCACGCTGGTCCAGCTCGTCGCGCCGATGATGCCGCATCTAGCCGAGGAGGCTTGGGCGGGCATGGGCATGGAGGGACTCGTGGCCGACGCGCCCTGGCCCGAAGTCGATCCGGCGCTGCTGGTCGAGGATGAGGTCACCATCGCCGTCCAGCACAAGGGCAAGCTGCGCGATACGCTCACCGCTCCGAAAGGCGCGGCCAGGGAGGATCTCGAAGCGATGGCACTCGCCAGCGAAAAGGTACAGCGCTCGATCGACGGGGCCGAAATCCGCAAGGTCATTGTCGTGCCCGACAGATTGGTGAATATCGTCACGTGATGCGCGCGCTTCTCGCCTCCATTTCCGCCCTGCTGCTGACCGCCTGCGGCCTCTCGCCCATGTATGCGGGCGGCGGCGATGGCGCAGTGGCGCGCGGACTTGCTGCGGTCGATGTCGCGCCGATCGAGGGGCAGGCGGGCTGGCTGGTCCGCAACGCGCTTAACGACCGGCTCGGTGCCGCCGGCGCGGCCAGCCCCCAATACCGGCTCGACGTGCGGCTCGACGACCAGCTCGAAGGGCTCGCAATCCTGCGTGACGACACTGTCAGCCGCGAGCGCCGGACTTTACGGGCGCGCTATCAGCTGATCGACCTAGCCAGCGGAGAGATCGTGCTCGATGCGACGGCTGGCTCCGATGCCGGTATCGACGTCGTTTCCAGCGAATACGCCACTATCGCCGCAGAGCAGACCGCACTCGAGAATCTCGCGGAGGATGTGGCGCAGCGGATCGTGACGCGCCTGGCGCTGACGCTGCGCGGGGACTCGTGAAACTCACCAGCAAGGACTTCGCCGCCAAGGGCCGCAACGCGGCGCAGGATTGCGGCGTGTTCTTCTTTTGCGGCCAGGACGAGGCCGGGGCAAGTGCGGCGGCAAGCGACCTCGTTAGCTGGCTTTCCGAACCGGGCGAGCGCGTGGAGATGAGCGGCGCCGACCTGCGCGGCGATCCTGCCCGGTTGGGTGACGAAGCACGCTCCACCTCGCTGTTCGGAGACAAGCGCCACATCTGGGTCAGGGCAAGCGGTGACGAGGCGCATGATGCTTTGAAAACGCTGCTCGAAACCGGCGATATGGGCGCGGGCGAAGCGTGCCCGGTGATCGTCGTCGCCACCTCCGCCACCGACAAGTCGCGCACCGCCAAGCTGCTGGAAAAGCGCAAGGATGCGGTCGTGGCGCTGTTCTATCCGCCCGACCTGCGCTCGGTTTCGCAGAGCGTTCGCGCGATGGGCGATGCGGCGGGCGTGCGACTCGGCGGCGATCTGGCGGAGCGCGTGGCGCGCGGCGCCAATCTCGATGTGCGGCTGGCGCAGAGCGAAGTGACCAAGCTCGCGACCTACCTGGACGCCAGCCCGCAAAGTCCGAAACCCGCGACCGCCGAAGATCTCGACGCGGTCGGCGCGGTGAGCGAAGAGGATGGCTTCATGCCGCTCGTCAACGCGGTGATGGGCGGGCAGAGCGCGAAGGTCGCACCGGAGATCGCGCGGATGAAGCAGCTTGGCCTCAACCCGGTCGGCGTGTTGCTGGCGTTCGAGCGGCGCGCGGCGCAACTGGCGCGGATCGCGGCGGCGCTGGGATCGCGGGGTTATGGCGATCTCGACAAGGGTGAGAAGGCGCGGCTGGGCATCTTCTGGAAGGAGGATCGCGAGATCGGTCAGCAAGTCTCGCGCTGGCGCGGCAAGGGGCGGCTCGACCGGCTGACTCACGGCCTCACCAAGATGCATCGCGATTTGCTGACCAATAGCCAGGCTGCCGAGCTGTTGCTGGCGCAGGGCCTCACCAATATCGCCCAGCTGGCCGGCGCGGGGCGGCGTTAGGCAAGCAGCCAGTCGTCGAGCCGAGCGATGGCATCGTGTCGCATGCGGGCGTCCGGTTTGGCGCCCTTGGCGAAAGTGTTGCGGAGTTCGCCCCCGACCCAGCGGCCATAGTCCGACAGGCTGTCGTAACGCTCGCGCCGGATTAGGACGCGGCGCAGTTTCTCGCCGACGCCGATGTCTTTTCGGGCCAGCTTGGCCGCAGCAATGTCGCTCTCGCGAACGTCGAGTGGTTTTCCAATTAAGGTCGGCACGTCGGATAGCATCTCCTCCGGCACCGTGACGGGACATGCGAGTGCCTCCGCCGTCCCAGACATCGTCCACCGATCGGCGGCGTGGACGCAAAGCGCCGCATGGCGGTCCCAACCCTCTCGAGCGGCGCGATCCCATAGGGCGGGCAGGTCTAGCGCATCGGCCGTCTCGGCCAGCGTGGCGAAATCCAGCAGCATCAGGGGGCCGCCGTCGAAGCGATGGAATGCGGCATGGACCGCCAGATGCATCACGCTGTCGATGGGGAGAGTACGAACAGGCCCGGCAAGGCTGCGCTCTCGACGCGCCGTTCGAGCAGGGCGGTAGGATGCAGCGGCATGCGCCCGTCATCGTCCCAAAGCCGGGTGTGGATTTCGACCACATGACCCTCGCGCGATACGAGTGCGGGCAGGTGCTTGAAGCGCGCCACCCGTTCTTCCAGTGGAAGCGCAGTCTCGTCCCATTGCTCGTAACCAAGGGCGAACAGTCGGGCGCGGGCCTCAACCGCGCGATCCTGCGGGACGAGAATGTCCAAATCCCTGAGCGGCCGCAGTCCGGGTTCGGGAAAGACGTCCCACGCCAGCCATGCGCCCTTCAACGCGGCCATGGCGATCTTCGCCCCACCCAGATCGCGTGCAATGCGGACCAGTTCCGCGCGCTTGGCAAGCGCTGCCAGTGTCGAGGCGCGGAAGCTTTCGGCCCAACCCGCGCGAATGTTTCGCGGAATTAGCTGCTCCTCGCCACGCAAGCGGTGAAGCGCCGGACGGCAGCGATGGTCGTCCGCCAAGCGTTCGAGCACCTTCCAGTCGCTCGCCGAAAGGCCACGCCAGCGCTCATCATCGAGCGGTCGGCGGCCGACCAGTTCGGTCAGCAACAGGTCGATCGGCAGCCCGTCCATGGGCCGCGCCTCAGTTTTCGGGGACGGAGAAAGTCCCGGTGACGCGGCCGCCCGAAGTGGTCGAGCTCTGCCCGGTTACCGAAGACGAGCCGCTCGCGCTGCCGTCCACGCTGGAAACACCGCTCGCAAGGTCGATCACCAGTCGTCCGCCGTTCAGCGTGTCCCCCCCGCGATTGAGGCGGACGTTGCCGGCCATGGTGATGATCCGCCGGTTGAAGTCGTAGACCGCCGTGTCGCCGCGTGCCCGCTCGTTGCCGCGCTGCACGTCGACGCCGCCGGTGGCCATGATCCGCTGGATCTGGAGGCTGCCCGCGTCCGAGTAATTCACGATGGTGCGACCGGCATTGAGCGACAGCCCGGCCTGCGTGATGCGCACGCTACCCGACAGCACCACGCGGTTCTGCCGGTCCTGCAATTCGATCCGGTCGGCGGCATATGAAACCGGCGCGTTGGAATTGTGCCCCGCGATCGCCTGCGCCTGCAATTGCATCCCGCCGACCGCGGCCAGAGTGGCCACGAAACCGGCAATACCCCAGCGGGCCATGGTGGGAACGAGCTTGGTCATATCGGGCATCCTCAATTCGGCATTCTCAGCTTTCCGGGTTCCATGCGCAAGCGCGCATTGCCGGACAGGGAAATGGTGCGGGCTTCGAGATCGGCATTCAGGCGATTGCCGCTGAAGGTCCCTGCAGGAATGGCTCCCTCGACACCGCCTTCGCCGGTTACGGTCTTCTCCGCTAGGTTCACCGAAACGCCTCGCGCCACCATGCGATAGCCATCGGCAGCGACCATCAGCAGCGGGCCGTTCACGGAGATGATCTGATCGTCGAGTTCGTATTGCCCGCCATTGGCAGAGACGCGCGCAGGCCCGTCGTTCAGCAGCAACCGGGCGACCAGATCGTTCATCCGCACGATGCCCTCCGCGCTCGATCGCTGCACCGCCTCGCCGGCGGTCAGCGAGAACGGGCGACCGTCATTATCCTCGCCACGGTACAGGGCATTATCGACCCGCAAGCGCTCGTCGATAACCGCGACCTTGTCCCGGTCGAGCAGGAAGCTGATCTCGCCCCGCGGGCTGAGCGGGGTGATGACCATGAAGGCCGCGAGCACGCCCACTGCCATCGGCAGTGCCTTGGCCAGGAAACCCACAAGCTTGTCGTGCGATCCGCCGGGCTCGGCCCAGTCCTGCCGCCGGCTCCGCAGCGCCTTCGCATCGTCCGTTTCGATCCTGCGTTGCCGGAACACCATGGCGCGGGCTTGCCCTTTCGCTCCTTACGCGTGGCTGAAGATGTCGTGATCGGCCCAGCCGGCGATATCGAGCCGGGCGCGGGTGGGCAGGAAATCGAAACAGGCCTGCGCCATGTCCATCCGGCCCTCGCGCTCCAGCCGCCGATTCAATTCCTCGCGCATGCGGTGGAGGAAGCGGACGTCGCTCGCCGCATATTCGCGCTGTGCCTCGTTGATGTCCGGCCCGCCCCAGTCGGAACTTTGCTGGACCTTGGACATGCTCTCGCCGAGCAGTTCGTCGACCAGGTTCTTCAGCCCGTGCCGGTCGGTATAGGTACGCACCAGCTTGCTGGCGATCTTGGTGCAATAGCAGGGCGCCGCCATCACGCCGAGGTAATGCTCGATCGCCGCGAGGTCGAAACGCGCGAAGTGATAAAGCTTGAGGCGGTTTTGATCGCCCAGCACCGCCTTGAGATTGGGCGCATCGTAATTGCTGTCCGGTCCGAAGCGAACGAGATGCTCGTCGCCGTTACCGTCGCTGATCTGCACCAGGCACAGCCGGTCGCGCTTGGTAATCAGCCCCATCGTTTCGGTATCGACGGCTACGGGGCCATCGGCGAGCACGCCTGCGGGGAGGTCTTCTTCGTGGAAATGCACTGCCATGGGCCGGAGCCTTAGGCCCATTGGGGATTGCTGGGAAGGGGTGCTGGTTCATCGGCGCGCCTGTCTCTATCCCTTTCGGTTGAGAGCGAAGTGGCGGGGCGGCAACGTCCACGTCTCGCCGCTTCGCTCGATCCCGCAGGACGATGGCCTTGGCAGAAACCATTCCCGACAGCTGGAAACCGGCGCTCGACCCGGTCCTCGATAGCGAGGAAGCGCGACGCCTTGGGGGGTGGCTGCGCGCCGAGGAAGACGCCGGCAAAACGATCTACCCTGCACGCGGTTGTCGTCTCAGGGCACTGGAGCTCACTCCGCTCGATGCGGTCAAGGTCGTCATTCTCGGGCAAGACCCCTACCACGGTCCGGGGCAGGCGATGGGCCTCTGTTTCGCCGTGCCGGAAGGCGTTAAAGTTCCGCCGAGCCTCATGAACATCTACAAGGAGCTGGAAAGCGATCTCGGCATTGCGCGACCGACGCATGGCGATCTGTCGGCCTGGGCGCGGCAGGGCGTGCTGCTGCTCAACAATACGTTGACGGTCGAGGCGGGGCAGGCGGGCAGCCATGCCGGGCGCGGGTGGGACGCGATTACCGATGCCTGCGTGTCAGCAGTCGCGGCGCGTCAGACTCCGAGCGTCTTCGTCCTCTGGGGCAGCCATGCGCAGGCCAAGACCAAACGCATTCCCGGCCTGCGCGATGGAAGGCATTGCGTGATCGAAAGCCCGCACCCCAGCCCGCTCTCCGCCCATCGCGGTTTCTTCGGATCGAAGCCCTTCAGCCGGACGAATGCGTTTCTCGAAAGCCGAGATCGCGGCGCTATCGACTGGCGGCTGTAGCTTTCAGCAGGCCGTTTAGAAAATCGAATACCCCCCGTCGATGACCACCGAATCGCCGGTGTGGAACTTGCTGGCATCGGAGGCGAAATAGACGGCGATGCCGGCGAAATCCTCGCCCTCACCCCAGCGGCGCATTGGGACGCGGCCAATGGCCTTTTCGTTGAAGGCATCCCAATTCTGCAGGCGCTCGGTCATTTCGGTGGCGATCCAGCCGGGCAGCACCGCGTTGGCGCGAATGCCGTGGCGGGCGAGCTCTACCGCCGTACCGCGCACCATTGCCAGCACGCCGGCCTTAGTCGCGGCATAGGCCTGGTTCTGCGGTGCGCCGTGAATGGCCGACACGCTAGAGGTCACCAGCAGAGATCCGCCCTTTTCGCCGTTCTCCGCGCGCTCGACCATGTGCTTCGAGGCTTCGCGGAAGGTCCAGAACACTGCGTCCAGATTGACCGCGGTGACCTTGCGCCACTGCTCGGTGGTCTGTTCGGTGAGCGGGGCGCCGCCGCCGACGCCCGCATTGGCGATGCAGGTGTCGATCCGACCGAGGCGCGACAGGCATTCCGCCATGGCATCGACGACCGCCTGCTCGTCGGACACGTCGACTTCCAGCGCCTCGACGCGCGTGCCATGCGCTTTGAGCCGCTCAAGAGCGGAGGCGTTCTTCGATCCATTGCGGCCCCAGATGGCGACATCGGCCCCAGCCGCGGCGAGCCCTTCGGCCATGCCCAGCCCGATGCCGCCATTGCCGCCGGTCACCACGGCCACCTTGCCGGTGAGGTCGAAGGGTTGGAATGCCATTTGCGCGTCTCCTCTCGTTTTTCTCTCGCTCACTCAACGCGAGAGACGGGCCGATTGCAAGCTGCAACCTATTCGCTAGGCTGCACGGCATGACCGATCTCATCCTCACCGAAATCGCCGATGGCATCGCGACCGTCACTCTCAACCGTCCCGAAGCGATGAATGCGCTGTCGAAGGCGCTACGCCACCGGCTCTATGAGGTGATGACCCAGCTCGACGCCGATGACAGCGTGCGCGCGGTAATCATGACCGGAGCGGGCGAGCGCGCCTTTACCGCTGGCCTCGACCTCAAGGAACTCGGCAGCGAAGAGGGCGCGCTCGGCGCCGCCAATGCCGAGGGCGCAGACGAAAACCCGGTCAAGGCGATCGAGGTCTGCCGCAAGCCGGTGATTGGAGCGATCAACGGGGTGGCGATTACCGGCGGCTTCGAGGTGGCGCTGGCCTGCGACGTGCTGATCGCCAGCACCAACGCGCGGTTCGCCGATACCCACGCGCGGGTCGGCATCGCGCCGGGTTGGGGCCTGTCGCAAAAGCTCAGCCGCTTGATCGGCATCAGCCGGGCGAAGGAACTGAGTTTCACCGGCAATTTCCTCGACGCCGAAACGGCCGAGCGCTGGGGGCTCGTCAACCGAGTGGTCGCGCCCGGCGAGCTGCTGGCGGAGGCACACCGCATCGCCGCCGATATGTCGAGCATCGACCCCGCCTTCCTCGCGCAATACAAGGCGCTGATCGACGAAGGCTATGCCGCGAGCTTCGGCGAGGGGCTTGCGATTGAGCACAAGCTGTCTTCTGCGAAGAACAGTGCGGTCAGCCCGGAGGAAGTCGAGGCGCGCCGCGCGGCAGTGCAGGAGAGGGGGCGCACGCAAGGGTGAGCCGGCTCGCTGAAACCGTCTTCTCGTTGTTCGCGATAGGCCCGACGCGCGCGAATGCGTTTTCGCAAGAGCATGGGCGCGGCAGAGTGCGCCGCTAGTTTGACACTGACCGGGGGTTTTTGAGAAACTCTGATCATTGGAAAAGAAAATGCTTTCCAATAGCTTAGAAGATACTTTCACATTCAAGGTGTCACCTTTGCCCATGCCTGCGAACAGCTGGACTGGCTGATGCAGTCCTGTGTAAATGGGGCTTCGGTCTGACAGTTTGGCGATCGACATGACCCCGTCATGCCACCGACAGATGTTTGTAGGAAAACACTTTTCATGACCCGAGACTAGGCCCGGCTCGGCGAAGGCGAATGGGGTGGTGCACAGTTAGCGGCAACGAGATAGCCGAAAAGCGTTGGCCGCATGATTCCCGCGTCGTGCAATGTTTGGCCTTTGCGAGGGTAAGTCGAAGGTCCGCTAACGACCCTAATGACGGACATTCCGCTGATACCTGACAGTCGTTCAAAGCTGCTATCAATTGACTTCAGTCACAACGACTGGGCGGGTTAGAGAAGTCACTTCTAACCGATTGCTTTCTGACATCATTCGAGGGACAATAGTTCATGCTTGAGGTTCCGCCCTTGCCACCCCGGCTGCTCCACCTTCCAGGCGGTTTGCGGCTACTTGATGAGCGGACTGACAAAGTATTTCTTCAACTTCATGATCGCAAGATTTACGCGAGCATAGTAACTCCGGAGTATTCACAGGTCTATTCCACGGTCGCGCAGATAGGCTTGCCTACGATCGGAGTAGAATTCCCCACGGTCGACACTTTACGAGGTGTCGCAGCACCCGATTGGGAAGCAGCTTCTCCATTGAGAGGTTTCGCATTGTGTGACGAACGCAATGCTTGGGCACAAGTGAGGACTCTCGCGCAACGGGAAGGACGAGAGTTTGACGCTGATCTAGCAAACCGTGCGTTCACCTATCTCGATTTGGCAGCGATCCGCCTCTTTGACTTGAGCAACTGTTACAGTCGCGTACTGATTTCGTTCGATCATGACAGCGATGTGAGGCAGAAAATCGGCCTTCTATACCGAGACGGTTTCGTAACAGCGTTGGAGGCTGCGATCCACGCCTTCGCAGCCGACGCCGCAAGCTTTCGCGATTTAATTGTAGAGGCCGCTTGGAAACTCCTAAAACTTGGCGATCAGCCTGTACGTAAGATCGAGCGTTTTCTCAAATTTTACAAAGACAAAGTCGGCACGCAACCAATCGGAGACGAATTATGGTTCGCGGCTAAAGGTGGATGGCTTGACCAGTTATCCATGCTTCGAAATGGTATCACTCACGCCGCGCCGATTGGCGGACGCGGTATGCGAGACGCCACAGTTCGCGCACACCAATTGGGCGAAGGCATCA
Source organism: uncultured Erythrobacter sp. (assembly GCA_947499095.1). Classification (GTDB taxonomy): domain Bacteria; phylum Pseudomonadota; class Alphaproteobacteria; order Sphingomonadales; family Sphingomonadaceae; genus Qipengyuania. The sequence continues at coordinate 213,629 of CANMMR010000001.1, read as the reverse complement.
TCCCGCGACTGCATTATCCGCTATTCGGAAGCGATGGAAAACTATTTGACGATGCCGTAGATGCTGATTTTGCAGACGATGCGCGTGCTCGCGCGACGATCGAGCGTTACAAAACTTGGTCAGATGGCAGCGAGGACGCGCTCGAGTATGCGTGGCGCGTTACTGATCAATTAGTCGAGCTATTGGCTAGAGTGCGGATCGCGAGCGGCATCCGCGGTGAGATGCCGACCATCACGGATGAAGACATAATTGGACCTGTTGTGCTGAAACGCGGCTGATCCTCGGCATTTGGAGCTAGCCGAATTAAAACCCGCCCTTCGCCTTCCCACCCCAAGAGCGGCCACGCGCCTAGCGCGGCAGCTGGGTCTCGCCCATCAGTGCCTTGTCAACCGCATGCGCCGCCTGCCGCCCTTCGCGGATCGCCCACACGACGAGGCTCTGACCGCGCCGCATGTCGCCGCAGGCGAACACGTTCGGCTCGCTGGTGAGGTACCATTCGGTATCCGCCGCCACATTGCCCCGCCCGTCGAGGTCGACGCCAGCCCGGTCGAGCAGCCCGCGCCGCTTGGGCCCGGTAAAGCCCATCGCCAGCAGGATGAGGTCGGCCTTGAGCGTGAACTCGCTGCCCTCGATTTCCTGCATCTTGCCGTCTTTCCACTCGACGCGGACGCATTCGAGTCCGGCGACATCGCCGTTCTCTTCGATCACGCGCTTCGTCAGCACGGCCCAGTCGCGGTCCACGCCTTCCTCGTGGCTGGAGGAGGTGCGCAGCTTCACCGGCCAGTCGGGCCAGGTCAGCGCCTTGTCTTCGCTTTCGGGCGGCTTGGGCATGATTTCCAGCTGCGTGACGCTGGCCGCGCCCTGGCGATTGCTGGTGCCGACGCAGTCGCTGCCGGTGTCGCCGCCGCCAATCACGATCACGTGCTTGCCGGTTGCCGTGAGCGAACCGCGCGGCGCAGCGCGCACTTCGTCGTCGCCCGCATTGCGCTTGTTCTGCTGGGTGAGGAATTCCATCGCCAGGCGCACGCCATTCAGCTCGGAGCCGGGAATGTCGAGCATGCGCGCTTCTTCAGCGCCGCCCGCCAGCACGACGGCGTCGAAATTCTCCTGCAATGCCTGGAAGCTGACCTCGACACCCACTTCGCTGCTGGTGCGGAACTGGACGCCTTCGGCCTCCATCTGCACCGCGCGGCGATTGATGAGATGCTTCTCCATCTTGAAGTCGGGAATGCCGTAGCGAAGGAGCCCGCCGATGCGATCACTCTTTTCGAACACGGTGACGGCATGGCCGGCGCGCGCCAACTGTTGAGCGCAAGCGAGGCCCGCGGGGCCGCTGCCAATCACGGCGACCGATTTCCCGCTGCGCTTCTCCGGCAATTGCGGCTTGACCCAGCCTTCCTGAAAACCGCGATCGATGATCGCGCATTCGATGGACTTGATCGTGACCGGGCTGTCGATGAGGTTCAGCGTGCAGGCCGCCTCGCACGGGGCAGGGCAGACGCGGCCGGTGAACTCCGGAAAGTTGTTGGTCGAGTGCAGGACCTCGAGCGCGTTCTTCCAGTCGTCCTCATAGACGAGGTGGTTCCAGTCCGGGATGATGTTGTTCACCGGACAGCCGTTGTGGCAGTAGGGAATACCGCAATTCATGCAGCGCGCCGCCTGCGTGCGGAGCTGGTCCTCCGACAGCGGGACGACGAATTCCTTGTAATGGTTCAGGCGTTCTTCGGGATCGCGATAAGTGCGATCCTCGCGCTCGTATTCGAGAAAGCCGGTTTCCTTGCCCATTATTCCGCAGCCTCCATCGCTGCATTCTCGCGTTCGTCTTCGAGGGCCTTGAGCGCCTTGGCGTAGTCGCGCGGCATGACCTTGCGGAAATGCTTGAGCTCGCTAACCCAGTTGTCGAGCAGCGCCTTGGCCTTGGCCGAGCCGGTGTGCAGCTGGTGCCGCTCGACCAGAATCTTGAGCCGGGCCGCATCGTGATAGAGCGGGTCGCCCATGCCGGCATCGTCGACCGACCGGCCGCGCTGCTGGGGTTCGCCCCAGCTCTTGTCCGCGCCTTCGCCATCGCCGGGCGTCACGTCGAGCAGATCGACTTGGGCATGGTTCAGGAGCTTTTCGAAGGTGCCTTCGGGATCGTAGACATAGGCGATCCCGCCGCTCATGCCCGCGGCGAAGTTGCGGCCCGTGCTGCCGAGCACGCAGACCACCCCGCCGGTCATGTATTCGCAGCCATGATCGCCGGTACCTTCGACGACGGCAACCGCGCCCGAATTGCGCACGCCGAAACGCTCGCCCGCGACGCCTTCGAAATAGGCCTCGCCCGCGATTGCGCCGTAGAGGACGGTGTTGCCGACGATGATATTGTTGCCCGGCTCGCGCGGAGCTTCCTCCGGCTGGCGTACCACGATGCGGCCGCCCGACAGGCCCTTGCCGACGTAATCGTTGGCATCGCCGGTGAGGCTGAGCGTAACGCCGTGGGCGAGCCATGCGCCGAAGCTCTGACCCGCGACCCCGGTGAAGTCGATGCGGATCGTCTCGGGTGCCAAGCCGGCATGCCCATGCGCCTCGGCGATCCGGCCCGACAGCATCGCGCCGACCGTGCGGTTCACATTGCGGATGGTGCGGGTCAGCTGGACCGCCTGCCCGCTTTCGATAGCAGGTTTGCAGGCTTCGATCAGCTCGACATCCATGGCTGCGGCGAGGCCGTGGTCCTGCGTTTCGGTGTGATAGGGCTTGCGCCCCTCCTCAAGCGGCACGGAATGGAGGATGCGTTTCAGGTCAACGCCATGCGCCTTCCAGTGCCGCTCCACCCGGCGCATGTCGATGCGCTCGACGCGGCCGATCATTTCCTCGACCGTGCGGAAGCCCATGGTCGCCATGATCTGGCGCAGTTCCTCGGCTACGAAGAAGAAGTAGTTGATGACATGCTCGGGCGTGCCGACGAAGCGCTTGCGCAGCACCGGGTCCTGCGTCGCGACGCCGACCGGGCAGGTGTTGAGGTGGCACTTGCGCATCATGATGCAGCCCGCCGCGATCAGCGGAGCCGTGGCGAAGCCGAACTCGTCCGCGCCCAGCAGCGCGCCGATGGCAACGTCGCGGCCCGTGCGCAGCCCGCCGTCGACCTGCACCGCGATGCGGCTGCGCAGATCGTTGAGCAGCAACGTCTGCTGCGTTTCGGCAAGGCCGATCTCCCACGGAGAGCCTGCATGCGTCAGGCTGGTCAGCGGGCTCGCGCCCGTGCCGCCTTCGTAGCCAGAGATGGTGACGTGATCGGCTTTGCACTTGGAAACGCCCGCGGCGACCGTGCCCACGCCGACCTCGGAAACCAGCTTTACCGAGATGCGGCTCTTCGGTTGCACGTTCTTGAGGTCGTGGATTAGCTGCGCCAGGTCCTCGATCGAGTAGATGTCGTGATGCGGCGGGGGCGAAATCAGGCCCACGCCCGGGGTCGAGTGCCGCACCTTGCCGATGCGCTTGTCGACCTTGTGACCGGGCAGCTGGCCGCCTTCGCCGGGCTTTGCACCCTGCGCCATCTTGATCTGGATATCATCCGAATTGACAAGATATTCCGTGGTCACACCAAAGCGGCCACTGGCGACCTGCTTGATCCGGCTGCGCATAGAGTCGCCATTGTCCAGCGGGACGAAACGCTCCGGCTCCTCGCCACCCTCGCCGGTGTTCGAACGTCCGCCGAGACGGTTCATTGCAATGGCCAGCGTCGAATGCGCCTCGTGGCTGATCGAGCCGAAGCTCATCGCGCCCGTGCTGAAACGCTTCACGATCTCGACTGCCGGTTCGACCTCGTCGATGTCGAGCGGCTGCTCGGCCGGGGTCAGCTCCATCAGTCCGCGGATGGTCAGCAGGCGTTCGCTCTGCTCGTTTACCGAGCGAGCGAATTCTTCGTAATTCTTGGCGTCCTTGCCGCGCACGGCGTGTTGCAGCTGCGCAACCGATTGCGGCGTCCAGGCATGCGCCTCGCCACGGATGCGATACTGGTAGATGCCGCCGACATCGAGCATGCCCTTGTAGAGCGGGCTGTCGCCATAGGCCTGCGCGTGGCGCATCACCGCCTCTTCCGCCACTTCTTTGAGGCCGATGCCCTCGATCGTGGTCGCGGTGCCGGTGAAATAGGTGTCGATGAAGTCGGAATTGAGCCCGACCGCGTCGAAAATCTGCGCGCCGCAATAGGACTGGTAGGTCGAGATGCCCATCTTTGACATGACCTTGAGAATGCCCTTGCCGATGGCCTTGACGTAATTTTTTGCGACATCGCCCGGTTCGAGATCGGAGAAACGATCTGCGCGCAGGTGCTCCAGCGTCTCGAAGGCGACATAGGGATTGATCCCTTCCGCGCCATAGCCTGCCAGCGCGCAAAAATGGTGCACTTCGCGCGCCTCGCCGGTCTCGATGACGAGGCCGGTCTGCATCCGCAGGCCTTGGCGCACGAGCTGGTGATGCACGGCGGCGGTCGCCAGCAGGGCGGGCATGGCGATCCGGTCCGGTCCCTGCCCACGGTCTGACAGGATCAGGATGTTGGCATCGCCGAGCACCGCCTCGGTCGCGGCCCAGCACATTTCCTTCAGCGCCATGGCGAGGCCGTCGGCCCCGGTGCTCGCATCCCAGGTGATGTCGATCGTAGCGGTGCGGAACGCACCGTCGAGCGCAACTTCGACCGAGCGGATCTTGGCGAGATCCTCGTTCGTGAGGATCGGCTGGCTGACTTCCAGACGCTTGTGCGTACCCCCGTCGCGGCCCAACAGGTTCGGGCGCGGGCCGATCATGGAGAGCAGGCTCATCACCAGCTCTTCGCGAATCGGGTCGATCGGCGGATTGGTGACCTGCGCGAAGTTCTGCTTGAAATAATCGTAGAGCGGGCGGCTGCGGTCGGACAGGACGGCGATGGGCGTGTCGGTCCCCATCGAGCCTATCGGGTCCTCGCTGCCGCGCGCCATCGGCTCGAGGAAGCGGGAGATGTCCTCCTGCGTATAGCCGAATGCCTGCTGGCGCGTAAGCAGGTCGCTGGCCGACAGGGGCCCTTCTTCCGCAGGAAAATCCGACAGCTCGGCATCGATATGGTCGAGATCGGCGAGCTTGTACTGCGCCTTCTTCAGCCACGCCTCATAGGGCTCCGCCGCGGCGAGTTCGGTCTTGACCTCCTCGTCCTCGACGATGCGGCCTTCTTCCAGGTCGATCAGCAGCATCTTGCCGGGCTGGAGGCGCCACTTGCGGGTGATGTCCTCGTCCTTGAACGGCAGCACGCCGCTTTCGGACGCGAGCACCACAAGGTCGTCCTTCGTCGTGCACCAGCGCGCCGGGCGCAGGCCGTTGCGGTCGAGGCAAGCACCAATCTGGCGGCCATCGGTAAAGCAAACCGCCGCCGGCCCGTCCCAAGGCTCCATAAGTGCGGCGTGATATTCGTAGAAAGCGCGGCGCGCCGGATCCATGAGTGTGTTCTTCGCCCAGGCTTCCGGCATCAGCATCATCATCGAATGCGCGAGGCTGTAGCCGCCGGTGACCAGCAGCTCGAGCGCATTGTCGAGGCAGGCCGTGTCCGATTGGCCGTGCGGGATCAGTGGCCACATCTTGTCGAGGTCCGCGCCCAGCAGGTCGCTTTCCATCGTGCGGCGGCGCGCTTCCATCCAGTTCACATTGCCGCGAACCGTGTTGATCTCGCCGTTGTGCGCCATGAAGCGATAGGGGTGGGCCAGTCGCCAGCTGGGGAAGGTATTGGTGCTGAAGCGCTGGTGGACGAGGCCCAATGCGGACACGCAGTCGGCATCGCGCAAGTCGTCGTAGAAACTGCCGACCTGATTGGCGAGCAGCAGGCCCTTGTAGACGACGGTCCGGCTGGAGAAGCTCGGGATATAGGCAGTCGAGAGGGTCGGGATGCCGTGCTTTTGCTCAAGGGCCGCGAGCGGGTTGAGAGTCTGCTTGCGGATCACGACCAGCTTGCGCTCAAACGCGTCCTGATCGGTGCAGTTGGTACCGCGCGCGATCACGCACTGGCGCATGACCGGCATCGAATCGACCACCGCCTTGCCCAACCCGTCCAGCGTGACCGGCACATCGCGCCAGCCGATGACGCGCTGGCCTTCCTTTTCGGCAAATCGCTCCAGCTGGCGCTCGACGAAGTCACGCGCTTCGTCGGCTTGCGGCAGGAAGCACATGGCTACCGCGTAATCGCCCGGGGCGGGGAGGTCGTAATCCTTCGCCTCCGCCCATTTGCGGAACAGGGGATCGGGAATTTGCAGCAGGATGCCCGCACCATCGCCGAGCAGGGGGTCCGCACCGACCGCACCGCGGTGGTCGAGATTGGCGAGGATTTCGAGCGCCTGGGTGACGATGCCGTGGCTCTTTGCGCCCTTGATATGCGCGACCATACCGACGCCGCAGGCATCGTGTTCGTTGCGGGGATCGTAAAGACCACCATGATCGAGGGGCGGCTGACTGCCCATAAGCGAAGCGTCCTCCTCCGTGCCCGCCCGCCCTCTTCCTCAACGAAGCGAACCGGGGACAGGTTTCCAGGTGCCCTGTCGGCACCGCAAAATTGCGCGAAGCCTCGTCATGGCGGTGCGCTCGCTATTTTGCAACTGCGAAGAGAGAAGCATTATTTCACCCGCCCGAAGATTTCCGCACGGATTGGCGCTATACTTGCGCCACGGTCGATGGAAAATTTTTAGCGACGAAGGGTCGCAAGGGCCGGTTCAGGACCGTTTGCCTACCTGCGACAGGCGATCGAGCGCGCTTCTGAGGCTGGCCTGCGTGTCCTCGTCGTCCTCGTTCGGACCCGATGCCGCAGGGGCGGTGCGGTCGGCTTCGCGGCGCAGGAAGGCGATCACAGGGTCGGCATTGGGAGCAATCGGTTGTGCGTCCCCGTCCTCTGCCTTGCGCTGCGCGGCGAGGGCCCGTTCGAGCCGTTCGGTCAATTCGCTCAGCGACAGGTCGCCCATCGCTTCGCTGCGCGGCAGGACGGGCTGGGTTTCCTGCTCGGTCGCCTCGAGCAAATCGGCGGTAGTTACTGTCGGCTCTTCAAGCTCTTCTGCGTCTTGCTCGGACCCGACGTCGAACCACTCGTCCGCAGTGTCTGGTTCGGCACCTCGATCCTCATCGTCGGGTTCGAGGTGGCCGGACTCCGCTGCGGCCTCCACCTCTTCGAATTCGGCGTCCACCGGTTCGGCGGTGGCGATGGCGTCGCGCTCGATCTCGGCTTCGGTTTCGAGACCGTCTTCGGTCAGATAGTCGCGGGGATTGAACATCCGGCGAGGAGTTTCCTCAGGCAGCACCACTTCTGGCTCTTCGCCTGTATCATCGTCAGCCAGCCACACCGCATCATCGCCTGGTTCGCTGTCGTCGTGAGCGCTATCCTCAGGATCGATGGGCGGCGCGACAAATTCGGTGTCGCTGCTTTCGTCGGAAAGCTTTTTCGCCTTCGCGCCCGAAACGCGCTTGGCGATTGCGATGCCGACAAGCATGCCGAGGATGCCGGCCAGAACGCTCAGGACCAGCTTGGCTGCGAGGGCGTTGCCTACCAGCGCTTCGATCCCCAGCCAGCTACGCAGGTTCGCATGGACCGCATCGGGCATAACGAACAGACCGCCGGCCAACAGCGCGGCGAAATAGAGCCCCACCACCCATGGAAAGGCGGGGTGGCTGCTGATCGGCAATCTGGTTTCGGTGCCGCTCATCTCTCGTCGTCGTTCCTTCGCAAAGTGCGCGCGGGCGTTCCGGCTCGCCTACTTGGCTCTTGCGCTTAGCAGTTTTTGGTAAACGCCGAGATAACGATCCACGTTTCGCGCCCAGTCGTGGTTCTGTGCCACATGGCTGCGCGCCGCTTCGCGCATGGCAGGCCAGCCGGTTTTCGCCTCCACCAGGTCCGCGAGCGAGTTGGCGAGCGCGGCGGGATCGTCAGGCGGAAAGAGGACTCCCGTCTGACCGTCCGCGATCAGCTCGCGATGGCCGCCGACATCGCTCGCCGCCACGATCCGGCCCTGCGCCATCGCCTCGAGCGGCTTGAGCGGGGTGACCAGTTCGGTCAGCCGCGAACGCTTGCGCGGATAGGCGAGGATATCGATCAGCGAATAATAGCGCTCGACCTCGCCATGCGGGACTCGGCCAGTGAAGACTATCGCGTCTGCCGCCGGTGACGCCGCTGCCAGCGCGCGCAGGGCCTCGTCCATCGGCCCGCCGCCGACCAGCAGAAGCTGGGCTTGAGGAAGGTGCTCGCGCAGCAGCGGGAGGGCGGCGATGAGATCGTCGAGCCCTTCATAGTCGTAGAAGCTGCCGACGAAGCCGATCACCGGTCCACTGCCGATTCCGAGCTCGTCAGCGAGTGCGTCGTCGCGCAGGACCGGCTCGCCGAACAGCGTCAGGTCTACGCCATTGGGCGACAGGCCGATTGTCGAGCCGTCGTGCCCTCGGGCGACGAGATCGTCGCGCAGGCCCTTAGCGATGGTGAAGACCGCGTCGGCCTCGCGCACCACGCGGTCCTCCAGCCAGCGCGTCAGCCGGTATTTGAGCGATCCCTCGCGGCCCGTGCCATTGCCCACCGCCGCATCCTCCCAGAATGCGCGGATTTCATAGACGAACGGGAGGTCCAGCCGCTTTGCAGCACGCAATCCCGCCATGCCGCACAGGGCCGGCGAATGAGCGTGGATGACGTCCGGCTGCCACTCGGCGACAAGCGTCTCGATCGCTCCTCGCAGCGCCTCGATCTCGCGCCACTCGCGAAGGCCGGGAGGGCCGGAGGCGCTTCCGGAGGTGCGATGAAAAGTCAGGCCCTCTACCTGCTCCATCGCAGGCCCCTCGGCAAAATGCCGTTGCCCGGTGATGCCGCGCACTTCCAGCCCCGCCGCTGCCTGCGCTGTCATGATCGCGCGGGTGCGGAAGGTGTAGCCGGAATGCAGCGGTAGCGAATGGTCGAGGATGTGCAGGACGCGTGTCATTTGTGCAGGCTTGTGACACAACAGGCTTAAGAGCGCGTCAACCATAAGCTGGTAGTGGCCGCACAAAGGACGGACCGCAGCTTGATCGACTATATCGCCCTCGGATTGACGCATGCGCTGATCATGCTGGCGCTGCTGCGCGTGCTGGTGCGGCCCGATCTCGACCGCGAAGACCCGCTGGCGGACGAGCCGGAGACTGTCCCTGCGCCGCCGCCCTCGCCGCGCGACAAGCGGCGGGCGCGCCAGGCCGGAAAGCGAAGCGGCGATGCTTGATATCGCGCTTTTCCTGACGGTGGCGATAATGCTCGCCTTGGGAATCAGGCGGCCCTTCATCTGGGTGCTCGCCTATCTCTACATCGATATCCTTGCGCCGCAGAAAATGAGCTGGTCACTGCTCCAGTCGCTGCCGATTTCGCTGATCGCATTCCTCCTTGCCTTCGCCGGGTGGATGATCGGTGATACCAAGGCGAACACCCAGTTCACTGTGCGACAAGGCATCCTGCTGGCGCTGCTCGGCTGGTGTTTCATGACGCTGCAATGGGCCGACTTCCCGGATTCGGCGCAGGCCAAGTGGGACTGGGTGTGGAAGGCGCTGGTATTCGGCATTTTCCTGCCGGTCACGCTGATCACGCGGCTGCGGATCGAGGCAGCGACTCTGGTCATGGTTTTAACGGCAAGCGCGATCATCATTTCCGCCGGCATGAAGACCGTGCTCGGCGGCGGAGGCTATGGCGACCTTTACCTGTTCGTGAACGACAATTCGAACATGTATGAAAGCTCCACCCTGGCCACGGTGGCCATCGCAATCATCCCGATCATCCTGTGGCTGGCGAAACACTCGACGATCTATCCGCCCGACTGGCGCGTGAAGACCTTTGCCGCCCTGCTCATCTTCGCCTGCCTGACAATCCCGGTGGGGACCGAAGCGCGTACTGGCTTGGTCTGCATTGCAGTACTCGGCGTGCTCATGCTGCGCGATGTGAAAAAGCGCATGCTCTACCTCGCCGGCGCAGCGTTGCTCGGTCTCGCCGCACTGCCGTTCCTCCCGGCGAGTTATTACGAGCGCATGTCCACCCTGGGCTCGGTGCAGCAGGACCAGTCGGCCTCCACCCGCATGCAGGTTTGGGGCTGGACGCTCGACTATGTTTCGGAGCGGCCGCTGGGTGGCGGCTTCGATGCCTATCGCGGCAACAGCTTCACCTATAACCTGCCGGTGGTCGAAACCGACGGAACCACGACCTCCGTCGAGTACAAGGAGATCACCGACGGCGGGCGGGCCTATCACAGCTCGATCTTCGAGATGCTCGGCGAACAGGGCTGGCCGGGCCTGTTCCTGTGGCTGGCCCTTCATGCCGTCGGCCTGTGGCAGATGGAAAAGATCCGCAAGCGCTGGCGCGAACGCAAGGCGGCAAGCGAGCAATGGCAGGCCCCGCTCGCCAGCGCATTGCAGTTCGCGCAGATCATTTACCTCGTCGGCGCGACTTTCCAGGGTATCGCCTTCCAGCCGTTTGTCCTGATGCTCGTCGGCCTGCAGATCGGCCTGTGGACCTATTGCAAGAAGCGCGAGTCGGCGAAGGTCGAGCTCGCCCGCAAGGCCGCGCGTGACGCCCGCCGCGCGGCTGCCTCGGCCAATCCCGCGATGCCGTAAGGTCAGCATCGGCGCGGTTGCGTCGGTCCTGTCCATGCGCCATGAGTCGCGCCGCACGCGCGGCTGCAGAGTCGCGCAAACCCTAGGATTTCGCGAAGAGGAGACGCGTCTATGAGCCCGCAGGAACTGGCAGAGAAGGTCGGCGAGAATATCGGCACCAGCGAATGGGTCGAGATGAGCCAGGAACGCATCAACCAGTTCGCCGATGCGACCGGCGATCACCAGTTCATCCATATCGACGAGGAAAAGGCCAAGATGACGCCGTTCGGCGGCACCATCGCGCATGGCTTCCTGACCCTGTCGATGATCCCATATCTCGGCGCGAATTCGGACATGCCGAAGATCGACGGCGTGAAGATGGGCGTGAACTACGGCGGCAACAAGACGCGCTTCATCAGCCCCGTCCGCAGCGGCAAGCGCATCCGCGGCCACTGGAAGCTGGTCGAAATGATCGAGAAGCGCCCCGGCCAGTGGCAGCAGACCAGCGAGATCACGATGGAGATCGAAGGCGAGGACAAGCCCGCCCTGATCACCGAATGGATCACCCAGCTTTTCGTCTGATTTCACCCTCCTCCCCAAGAGGCATCGGACCCCAATAGCAATTCAAGGAAATACCCATGCGTGACGCAGTCATCGTCTCCACCGCCCGCACCGCCATCGGCCGCGCCTACAAGGGCGGGTTCAACGACACCAAAGGCCCGACGCTCGGCTCCTACTCCCTGAAGCCCGCGATCGAGCGTGCCGGTATCGAAGCCGGCGAAGTCGACGACGTGCTGTGGGGCGCAGCGCTCCAGCAGGGCACGCAGGCCGGTAACCTCGCCCGCCAGGTCGCGCTGCGCGCCGGCTGCCCGATCGGCACCAGCGGCATGACCATCGACCGCCAGTGCTCTTCGGGCCTGATGAGCATTGCCACGGCGGCGAAGCAGATCATCACAGACCGCATGGACGTGGTCGCGGCCGGCGGCCAGGAAAGCATTTCGCTGGTCCAGACCAAGGAAATGCGCGTGATGCCCGATCCCGAGCTGATCGCGATGCATGGCGCAATCTACATGCCGATGCTGCAGACCGCCGAGACTGTCGCCCAGCGCTACGGCATCAGCCGCGATGCACAGGACGAATACGCCCTCCAGAGCCAGCAGCGCACTGCCAAGGCCCAGGAAGAAGGCCGCTTCGACGACGAAATCGTGCCCGTCAGCACCACCCATAAGGTGCAGGACAAGGAAACCGGCGAAATTTCGGATGTCGATATCACCATCGCCAAGGACGAGGGCAATCGCCCCTCGACCACGCTGGAAGGTCTGCAGGGTCTGAAGCCGGTGATGGGCGAAGGAACCACGATCACCGCCGGCAACGCTTCGCAGCTGTCTGACGGGTCCTCGGCCAGCGTGCTGATGGAAGCCAAGGTCGCCGAACAGCGCGGCCTCGAACCGCTTGGCCGCTATGTCGGCATGGCAGTCGCCGGGACCGAGCCCGACGAAATGGGCATCGGACCGATTTTCGCGATCCCCAAGCTGCTCAAGCGCTTCGACCTCAGCGTCGACGACATCGGCATCTGGGAACTGAACGAAGCCTTCGCCGTGCAGGTGCTCTACTGCCGCGACAAGCTCGGCATCGATAACGAAAAGCTGAACGTCAGCGGCGGTTCGATCTCGATCGGCCACCCTTACGGGATGACCGGCGCACGCTGCACCGGCCACGTCCTGCTCGAAGGAAAGCGTCGCGGTGCCAAGTACGGCGTCGTCACCATGTGCGTCGGCGGCGGCATGGGCGCAGCGGGTCTGTTCGAGATCTTCTGATTTCGCTTAGCCAGCCTTGAAACGAAGAAGGGGAGCGGGTGACCGCTCCCCTTTTCGCATGAGCCGCTGGCTCAGCGCCGCGCGATGCGGCCCGAGCCGTTGCGCTCCAAGCGCCGGATGCGCTTCGCCGAACGGTAGCGGATTTCGCCCGAGCCGTTGAGCACGGCATCGAGTTCGCCCACGTCTCCCGCCTCGATCATGCCCGAGCCGTTCAGAGTCGCGTCCAGCTTGCGCAGCGAACCCATGCGGATTTCGCCCGAGCCTTCGATGTCGGCATCGACATAAGACAAGCGCGCAGGGGCAAGGTCGATATCGCCGGAGCCGCCGATCAGCGCGCGGACATCGCTCACCTCGCCGCCCAGCTCGATATCTCCAGACCCGCGGATCGCAAGATCGATCGCGCGTGCATTCCAGCCGTCGAACTGCACGTCACCACTGGCATTGATCGCGACCGCATCGATGCGCGGCACGGTCAGTACGGCGCGGATACCGATACGGGTGCGAAAGCTGCCGTTCGTGTCGAGCGACAGCGTCCCGCCCTCGCTGCGCGCGCGGACCAGATCGATCAGATTGTCCTCCGCGGTGATCACCAGCGACCGGGTTGCGCCCTGGCGGATGACGACATCGACCGGGCCGTCGATCGCCAGTCGGTCGAAGCTGCCGATCGCGCGGCTCTCGGTCACGAGCTCGCCGGAACCGATGAGCTGGGTGTCGCCATATCCGTAGCTCGAGGCTTTCCACGCGCCCTTGTCGCCCGCTGTCGCCCCGCCGCAGGCTGCCAGCGCGACAAGTGCGCTGCAGTTCGCAGTCAAAATTGTCAGTTTCGTCATTATCGATCTCCCGTTTGTTTACAGGTGTAAACGTTACGCGATCGAGGGAGCGGCGGTCAATCCGCGCATCGACAGTCCGTCGGGCGGCGAATGTCGTTGGACGAAGCGCGCCATTCAGGCTTATGCTGCGCGTCCATGGGCATCATGGAAATCATCGGCATCGCCGGGAGCGTCAGCCTGCTGGCCGGCTGGCGGCTCTATCTCTGCATCTTCGCCACCGGCCTCGCCATGCGGATGGACGTCGTTCCCCTGCCCGAGCATCTTGCCAGCCTCGATGTGCTCGCCAGCCCGTGGGTGATGAGCATCGCCGCGCTGGCTGCCGTGGCGGAGTTCTTCGCCGACAAGGTGATGTGGCTCGATTCGATCTGGGACGCCGTGCATACTTTCGTGCGGCCGATCGGCGGGGCGCTGCTCGCACTGGCCATCGTCGATCCGTCGGACCCGGCAGTGCAGGTCGTCGCCTTCCTGCTCGGCGGCGGTGCCAGCTTTGCTGCGCACGCAGGCAAGGCCGGGGCGCGCGGCGTGGTCAATGCGAGCCCCGAACCGGTCAGCAATGTCGCCGTATCGACTGCCGAGGACGTGGCGACCGTCGGCCTGCTCTATCTCGCCTACGAATTCCCGCTGATCGCAGCGGGCATCGCGGTCGTGCTGCTCGGCCTGACGATCTGGCTTCTGGTCATCGCCCGGCGCATTATCGGCAAGCTGTTCGGGCGCCGCAAGGAACCACCGGTCGCCTGAGCCACCTAGCCATGCGCGGCGATGAATTCCTCGACCACCGGGGCGATTTTGGTGCGCCAGCGGCTGCCGTTGAAGATGCCGTAGTGGCCTGCGCCTTCCGCCATGAAATAGCGTTTTTTCGACGCGTCGAGACCCGGCGTCAGTTCAAGCGCGGCGCGCGTCTGGCCTAGCCCCGATATATCGTCGCGTTCGCCCTCAATGGCGAGGATCGCGGTCTCGGCGATATCGCCGAGATCGACGCGCTTGCCGCGATGGGCGAAGGTGCCGTTCGGCAGGGCGTGGTCCTGGAAGACGACTTCCACCGTCTGGAGATAGAATTCCGCCGTCATGTCGGCGACGCTGCGATATTCGTCGTAGAAATCCTTCGTCGCCTGCGCACTTTCCTCGTCGCCTGCGGTGAGGTGCTTGAACATCTCGTAATGGCTCATGAGATGATTGCCCAGATTCATGCTCATGAATCCGGCGAGCTGCATGAAGCCGGGATAGACCCGCCGCCCCGCACCGCGATACTGCATCGGCACGGTAGCGATTACATTGTGGCGGAACCACTCGATCGGGCGATCCATGGCGAGATCGTTGACCGTGGTGGGCGAACAGCGCGTATCGATCGGGCCGCCCATCATGGTCAGTGTCTTCGGCGTGCAGGGGTGCTTGTCGCGATTCATGATCGCAGTTGCGGCGAAGACCGGCACCGACGGCTGGCACACGGCCATCACATTCGCGCCTTCACCGATATGCTCGAGGAAGCCGATCACGTAATCGATGTAATCGTCGAGATCGAACTCGCCCTCGTGCAGCGGGACCGTCTTGGCATCGGCCCAGTCGGTCACGAAGACGCGGTAGTTCTGCAGCATCCGCTCCACCGTGCCGCGGAGCAGGGTGGCAAAGTGGCCGCTCATCGGCGCGACAACCAGCAGGCGCGGCGCATCCTCGGGCAGGCTCTCGCGGTAGAATTCCTTCAGATCGCCGAACGGGCGATTCATGACGGTTGCCTCGATCACCGGATCGGCCTTGCCGTCCACTTTGACCGCCTCGATACCCCAGGCAGGCTTGCCATAAGGCGCGGCGGCATGGGCGAAAACTTCCAGCGCGCTCGCAGCGGTCGAGCCCAGGCCCATATAGCCCATCGGGCCGACGTAGTTCATCGGGTTCGACGGATTGGAGAGCATCTCCGCCCCGATCGAAGCCCAGGCGCTGGCGGAGTTGAGCCAGCTGCGCTGGAGTTCATAGGCGTGGTATAACATGTTCGTCCCCTGCTGGCCGGTGGTTCGTCTTTTACCGTGCCGCGACCTGAAAGTCGGGTATCCTGACGGCTGTGCGCCCATTGTGCAATGCACAAGGGAAGGAAATGTGCCGAATGCCGCGTCCGCTGTGGATTTTCGCGTCTGCCGCGCTTACGTGAGCCGCATGGACGGGCCAGCCGATACTGCACCGCGGAAAAAGCGGTTGTTCCAGCGCAGGGGGCGCGGGGACGAGCAGCAACCGCGCTCGCTCAAACCGCTGCGCATGGTCTGGCAATCCGCGAAGCGGTACCCCGGCCATGTCGCTTTGGCGATCCTCGCATTGTTCATCACCGCCGGCGCGACCCTGGCCATTCCGGCGGGGTTCAAGATGGTGATCGACCGCGGCTTTGCCGAAGGCGGCAATGCGGACGAAATGCGCTTCTGGTTCCAGTCGCTGCTCGGCATCGTCGGCGTACTCGCGGTGGGCACGGCGATGCGGTTCTATTTCGTCAGCTGGCTGGGCGAGCGCGTCGTGGCCGACATCCGCCTGCGCGTGCAGCGCAACCTCCTGCGGTTGGCCCCGGGCTTCTATGAAGAAAATAGCCCCAAGGAAATTTCCAGCCGCATGACCAGCGATACCGCGCTGATCGAGACGGTGGTCGGCACCACGATCTCGGTGGCGCTGCGCAATACGCTGATGGCGATCGGCGGGACGGCCTATCTCTTCTGGCTCGTGCCGAGCCTCACGATGGGATTGTTCTTGGTAATCCCGGCAATCGTCGTCCCGATCACCTATTTCGGACGGCGTCTGCGCAAGGTCAGCCGCACCAGCCAGGACCGGGTGGCCGATATCGGCGCCATGGTGACCGAGGTGCTCTCCGCGATGAAGATCGTGCAAGGCTTCAACCAGGAAAGTCGCGAGCACGAACGCTTCGAGGCCGCCGTCGAGCGGACCTTCATCGTCGCCAAGCGGCGCGTCATCATTCGTGCGATCATGACCGCCGTGGTCATCCTGTGCGTCTTCGGCGGGATCACCCTGCTGGTCTGGCGCGGCGCGGAAGCCGTGGGCGAGGGCAGCATATCGGGCGGTACCATAGCCGCATTCGTGCTGACGGCAGGCCTCGTGGCAGGTGCCTTCGGCGCGCTGACCGAGGTCTATGGCGACCTGCTGCGCGGTTCCGGAGCCGCCAGCCGCCTCGCCGAACTGCTCGAGGAAACGCCGACGATCACTCCGCCTGCCCGCCCGCAGACCTTGCCCGAGCCACCGCGCGGCAGCCTGTCGTTCCGCAACGTGACGTTCCGCTACCCCACGCGGCTGGAGGCACCGGCGCTGATTGACTTCAACCTCGAAGTCGAACCGGGCGAAACCGTGGCCATCGTCGGGCCTTCCGGGGCGGGCAAATCGACCATCTTCCAGCTGGCAGAGCGGTTCTACGACCCGCAGGCTGGATCCATCCGCCTCGACGGCGTGCCGCTGACCGGCGCGGACCCGGCGGAGATCCGCCGCCGCATGGCCTATGTCCCGCAGGAAGGCGTGCTGTTCAGCGCGAATGCCCGCGACAATCTGCGCTATGGCAATTGGGAGGCGAGCGACGAGGCGATCTGGTCCGCCGCGCGGGCGGCCAATGCGGCGGAGTTTCTCGAAAAACTGCCAAAGGGCCTCGATACCTATCTCGGCGAAAGCGGCACGCAGTTATCGGGCGGGCAGCGCCAGCGGCTGGCCATCGCTCGCGCGCTGTTGCGCGATGCGCCGATCCTGCTCTTGGACGAAGCGACCAGCGCGCTCGATGCGGAAAGCGAGCGGCTGGTGCAGGATGCGCTCGAGCACCTTATGGCGGAGCGTACCACGCTCGTCATCGCGCACCGCCTGTCGACCGTGCGGGCTGCGGATCGCATCGTGGTGATGGAGGACGGGCGGATCGTCGAGCAGGGCACGCATGACCAGCTTTCGGCGAACGGCGGTCTTTATGCGCGGCTCGCGAAGCTGCAATTCGTGCTCGAAACCGCCTGATTCCTCGCTCAAGCCCTTGATTGAGCCGATAAACTGCATCGCACGCGCGACGAAAGCTGTTAGTTAATGATTATCCGATTCCGGCCCCCCGGCCGGGTGACTGCGATTGGGAGACTGCATATAATGATCCGTACCATGCTTGCCGCCGGTGCGAGCGCTCTTGCGCTCGGCCTGGCGACCCCGGCCCTCGCCGACGACCATACCGAAGCCAACATGGCCGAGGAAACTAACGAACTGCCCACCATGAGCTTCGGCGAATGGGGCTTCGATCCGGCGACGCTTTCCCCGGATGTCGATCCGGGTGACGACTTCTTCGCCTATGCGAACCAGGAATGGCTCGACGCCAACCCCCTGCCTGCCGAGTTCAGCAGTTTCGGCGCCTTCAACCTGTTGCGCGAAAAATCCACCAGCGACGTGAAAACGCTGGTGGACGAACTGAACGCCAAGGACCCGGCCTCGCTGACTGCGAACGAGAAGCGAATCGTGGCGGTCTACGATTCCTACCTTGATACGGATGCTATCGATGCCGCCGGCATGTCTGCCGCCCAGCCGTATCTGGAGCGTATCCAGGCCGCCGACAGCATTGACGCTCTGCTGACGCTGTGGGCGACTCCGGGATACCCTTCGCCTCTTGGCGGCGGCGTGAATGTCGATGCCAAGGAAACCGATCGCTACTCGGTCTATCTCAGCTCCGGCGGCCTCGGCCTGCCCGATCGCGATTATTATACCGACACCAGCGAGAAGGGCGAAAACATCAAGGCGAAGTACAAGGAATACCTCACCTTTCTGATGGGCAAGGCCGCTTACGAGGATCCCGCTGCAGCCGCGATGGCGGTTTACGCCTTCGAGGACACCATCGCCCGCACGATTTCGAGCGACCGCGCGGCCAGCCGCAATGTCGACTTGTTCTACAATCCCTTCACCCCCGCCGAACTCGGCGAGCTCGCGGGCGATTTCCCGATCGAGACCATGATCGAGGCCTCCGGCTTCGGTGAGGCGGATCGCTTCGTCGTGACCAACCTGCGCCCGAGCGCGGAGCGGGCGGAAGAAATCGGCCTCGACGCGGAAGCCATGGCGAAGCTTGGTAAGGGCTTCACCGGTATGCTCGAACTGCTCGGAACGACCGACCTCGCCACGCTCAAGGCGTGGACGATCAAGGAATTCCTCGACAACAACGCCGCCATCCTCGGCTCCGACATCGATGAAGCCGACTTCGCGTTCTACGGGACGCTGCTGCGCGGCACGCCCGAACAGCGTCCGCGCTGGAAGCGCGCTATCGGCGAAACGGAAAGCCAGTTCGGCGAACTGCTCGGCGCATCCTATGTCGAGCGGTATTTCCCGCCCGCCAGCAAGGAAGCGATGGACGAACTGGTCGCGAACCTGCGCATCGCGCTTGCCGAATCGCTCGCCGAGATCGACTGGATGAGCGAAGCCTCGAAAGAGCAGGCCATGGCCAAGCTCGACAGCTTCGATCCGAAGATCGGCTATCGCGACAATCTCGAGACTTACGAAGGTCTCAACGTGAAGGCGGGCGATCCGCTCGGCAACCGGATGGCGGCGGCACACTGGGCGTGGCGCGACATGCTCGACAAGCTTGGCGGTCCGATCGACCGCACCGAATGGGGCATGCTGCCGCAGACGGTGAACGCCTATTACAACCCGCTGAAGAACGAGATCGTGTTCCCTGCCGGTATCCTGCAGCAGCCGTTCTTCGGTCCGAATGCGGACCCCGCAGTCAATTACGGTGCAATCGGCGGCGTCATCGGACACGAGATCGGCCACGGTTTCGACGACCAGGGATCGAAGTTCAGCGCCACTGGCGCGCTTGAGAACTGGTGGACTGACGAGGATCGCGCCAATTTCGACGGCCTGACCGATGCGCTGGTGGAGCAGTACAACGGCTTCTGCCCGCTCGACGATGGTGAAACCTGCGTCAACGGCCGCCTTACGCTGGGCGAGAACATCGGCGACCTCGGCGGCCTGTCGATGGCCTACCGCGCCTACAAGCTGGCGACCGAGGGCAAGGACGTGCCGGTGATCGATGGGCTGACCGGCGACCAGCGCTTCTTCCTCGCCTGGGCACAGGTCTGGCGAACGGCACAGCGCGACGATGCGCTGCGTCAGCAGCTGCGCACCGATCCGCACAGCCCGCCCTATTACCGAGTGAACGGTGTCGTGCGGAACTTCGACGAATGGTATGAAGCGTTCAACGTGACGCCGGAGGACGATCTCTACCTGCCGCCGGAAGAGCGCATCCGCATCTGGTAACGGCGCGGCTTGCCGCAAAAACATCGAACGGGCGGGGCGGGTCACTTGACTTGTCCCGCCCTTTCTTCATGCACCGGCGGCAATGAACACCACCATCACTGCCATTCTGCTCGGTATTCTCGAAGGTCTGACCGAATTTCTGCCGGTATCGTCGACTGGGCACCTGATCCTCGCTCAAGGGTTTTTCGGCTACGATCCCGCTCAATGGAGCCAGTTCAACGTCGTCATCCAGCTAGGTGCCATCCTTGCGGTTGTCGTGTCCTACTGGTCTTTATTCTGGCGAATGGGCACCGGTTTCCTCAGATGGGAAACGGAGTCGGTACGTTTTGTGCGCAATATCGTCCTAGGTTTCGTACCGGCGGCGATTATCGGTTTGCTCGCTAAGGATACCATCGATGTCATGCTCGGGAGCCCGGTGGTTGTTGTTGTGGCGCTGGTCCTGGGAGGCGTCGCCATTCTGGTACTGGAAAAGGTTATCCCGCCAAGCGAAGACACTGGCGTTGCCGCATTGACTTGGAAGGTTTGTTTGGCAATCGGCTTGGCCCAATGCCTCGCGATGATACCCGGCACCAGCCGATCCGCGTCGAGCATCCTTGGGGCGCTGGCGATGGGGGTGGGCAGGAAGACTGCAGCTGAATTTTCCTTTTTTCTTGCGGTTCCGACGATGCTCGGGGCAGCGACGGTCAAGATTTTCGACGAGCCGGCTCTGTTGACAGGCACTGCGGCCATCGGATGGGCGGAAATCGCGTTGGGCTTCACCGCAGCCTTTGTGACCGCTCTGGCAGTCATTCGGCTGTTCGTTGCTTACGTCGCAAAGCACGGCTTCGCTCCTTTTGCCTGGTATCGGATTGTGATCGGTAGCATCGGATTTTACTGGTTCGTCCTTGCGTAACGTGCCGCCACCGCCGAATTTTGGTCATAAAGTCTGGAACCAAACATGACGGCCAAGCTTATGGTGCTGAATGTAGTCACGAAGGTACGCCAGAAATGGGTCTTCTCATTCTGATTGTCGTCGGCGCCATCCTCGGATGGTTGGCGACCATCGTTCTCAGGATCGAAGACGGCCGCACCATTGCGATGAACGCAGGTGTCGGCGTCCTCGGATCACTGCTCGCCGGCCTCATTGCCAGCGGCGGATCCGTGGTCGGCGCGGTCAGCGGCATCGCTCTGTTGTGGGCCGTTGCCGGAGCAGCCGCCGCAATCGGCATTTTCAATTTCGTGCGCCAGCGTGCCTATCAGTAAACGATAGACTGCAATCGTACCACGAAACGAGCTGCGGCATTCTGCAGTGGCTCGCCAATACAAGGGGAACAAACATGAAGTTCAACAAGACCATGATCGTCACTTCGGCCGCCGCTCTCAGCCTCGGCCTCGCAGCATGTGACGGCCCGACTGAAGAGGCCATGGAAGATAATGCAGAGATGCAGGAATCAGAACTCGACGCACAGGCTGAAGCCATGGAAGACGCCGGTGCTCCGGAAGCCGAAGTCGAAGCTATGGAAGACCAGGCTGATGCCGTGGAAGACCAGGGCGAAGAGATGGCCGACACCGTCGGTGAAGAGATGGACGGCAACGAGATGTAATCTCGCTTACGAAGTCTTTTCGGCCAAGCTTTTGTGTTTTGGTCGAAGCGAAACGGCCCCGGAGCGATCCGGGGCCGTTTTTGTTTGTCAGACTGGCTATGCCCGAATGATCATACCGCTTCCGCGCCGCTGCCACGCCCGCCGCGCAGCGTATATTCCAGCGTGCCTTCGTTGACCACGTAATCGACGTCGATCACCGCCGTATTGGCATAGGTAAAGCCCGGGCCCAGGCTGCGATAGAGCTTGTCGAAGTCGCGTTCTACCGTCTGCCGATATAGATCCTCGAAGCTCTCGATCACGAAATAGGTCGGCTGAAGATCGCTGATCACGTAATCGGTGCGCATTACGCGATCGACGTTGAGCATGATGCGGTTGGGGCTCTGCGCCTCGGTCGCATAAACCACTTCGGTCGGGCCGGAGAGGATGCCTGCACCATAGGCGCGGATGTCGCCCGGCGCTTCCTGCAACAGGCCGAATTCGACTGTGTACCAATATAGCGCGCCCAGCGCCTTTAGCCGGTTGTAGCGCATCGCCTTCCACCCGGCGCGGCCGTATTCCTGCATGTAGTCGGCATAAACCGGATCGGTCAGCATCGGCACATGGCCGAAGACGTCATGGAAGACGTCCGGCTCCTGGATATAATCGAAGGTCTCGCGCGTGCGGATAAAGTTTCCAGCGGGGAACCGGCGATTGGCGAGGTGCCAGAAGAAAACGTGGTCCGGGATCAACATTGGCACTGGCACCACGCTCCACCCGGTGAGCTTGTCCAGTTCCTCGCTCAGCATGCCGAATTCGGGCACACCGCCGCGGCCGAGGTCGAGCTTTTCGGTGCCCTCCATGAAGGCTGTCGCCGCCCGCCCGGGGAGAACTTTCATCTGCCGCGCGAAGAGGTCGTCCCAGATCGCATCGTCTTTGCTGTCGTATTCGGTCTGCTTCGGCTCCAGCCAGTCCTCGCCCACATGCTCGGGCCGTTTGAGCGGAGCGGTAAAGACATCTGCCGGAAGGTCCGGCAGCCGGCTAAAGTCCTGTTCGGAATTTGCCTGTTCGTGATCTGTAAGTGTCGCCATATCGTTACCGGTGATACTGGGTTTGCGTCCTTTGTTCAAACGAAGCCGGAGATCACCCGATGAAACGCAAGCAATACGAAGCCGCGCTCGATCCGATGGAGGAGGAACTCGTCGGCATGGCCCGCTGGGCACGCACGACCGGGCAGCGGATCGTGGTGCTGTTCGAGGGCCGCGACACGGCAGGCAAGGGCGGCGCGATCAAGGCGGTGCGCGAACGGCTCAATCCGCGTCAGTGCCGCGTCGTCGCGCTGTCCAAGCCGACCGAGGCCGAACAGACGCAATGGTATTTCCAGCGCTATGTCCAGCACCTGCCCAGCGCGGGCGAGATCGTCCTGTTCGACCGCAGCTGGTACAATCGCGCCGGGGTGGAGCAAGTGATGGGCTATGCCTCACAAACCGAGGTCAATGCATTCCTGGAACAGGCGCCGGTGTTCGAGAAGATGCTCATCGACGATGGCATACTGCTGTTCAAGTACTGGCTGACCACCGATCAGACGCAGCAGGAGAAGCGGCTGCGCGAACGGCTGGAGGATCCGCTGAAGCGGTGGAAGCTGTCGCCGATCGATCTCGCCGCGCGCGCAAAGTACGATGCCTATACGGCTGCGCGGGAGGCCATGCTGGCCGCGACGCACACCGAACATGCGCCTTGGACCTTGGTCGATTTCAACGACCAGAAGCGCGGCCGACTGACGCTGGTGCGCGACCTGCTCGACCGCCTGCCCGACACCCATGTCGATCCGCCCGCGATCGATTTTCCCGAGCTGGCGCGCGATCCGTCCGCGGAAAGCTATTCGGTACTCGAGCCGATTGCACCCTATCCGCTCTGCTAGGTGACGCTGGCGCGGGCCTTGAGGCATTCGCGCCCGTCGGCAGCGATCGCGGCGAGTTCGATGCCCGCCTCGCCCTGTCGCAGCGCCAGATGGAGTGGCTCGTCGGCGATGGCCGGGCTTATCGCGCGAAAGCCGAAGCTGACGAGTCGATTGTCGCCGACCTCGCGCGCTGCCAATTGCAGCAATAGGCTCGCCATCAGCGGGCCGTGCACTACCAGCCCGCGATAACGCTCCACATCGCGCGCATAGGGCGCATCGTAATGGATGCGGTGCGTGTTGAAGGTCAGCGCCGAATAGCGGAACAGCAGGCGGGGATCGGGCACGAGCGTATGATGCGCGTCCCACTTCGCCGGGTCGAATGGACCCCCTGTCGCGGGTGGCGGGCTTAGCGGGGCATCGCTTTCCGCCCCTTCGCGGTAAACCAGCGTCTGCCGTTCGGTTACCGCCAGAGTGCCATCGGCGCTGGTGCGGTGATCGACATCGACGAAGAAGAGCGTTCCGCTGCGGCCAGATTTCTCCTCGATCGATGCGATTCGGGACACGCGCTCGATCTGCGCGCCGATGGCCAAGGGCACATGGAACTGCATCTTGCTCGCTGCCCACATCCGGCGGGGGAGCGGTACCGGCGGAAAGAAGCTGTCGGCACTGTCGCTGCGTCGGGGGTGCCCATCCTCGCCCAACGCCGCGGTCGGCGCATCCGGCGTGCACAGGCAAAGATGGATGCCTTGTGCCATCTCGCCCGCTCCGGGTTCCGGAAGGTCGAAAGTCCCCGCCCAGCGCGCTGCGAGCGCCGGATCGAGCCGGTCGTACGAGACCTGCTCGCGGCCGAGCCAGGCGGACCAGTCCTGCGCGGCGGCGTCGCCCATCAGGCAGCGCGTTCGAAGATGGCAGCCATGCCCTGGCCGCCGCCGATGCACATGGTTTCGAGACCGTAACGGACTTCGCGGCGCTGCATTTCGTGCGCCATGTCGGCGAGGATGCGGATGCCGGTCGCGCCGATAGGATGGCCGAGCGAAATGCCCGAGCCGTTTACGTTCACGATCTCGCGGCGGCTGTCGTCCTCGGCAAAACCCCAGCCCTTCAGCACGGCAAGGGCCTGCGGCGCGAAGGCTTCGTTTAGCTCGATCAGGCCGATGTCGTCCCAGCCCATGCCGGTGCGCTCGAACAGCTTCTCGACCGCCGGGACCGGGCCGATGCCCATGCGGCTGGGGTCACAGCCCGCCGCGCTCCAGCTGTTAAACCACAGGATCGGTTCGAGACCGAGCTCCTCGATCTTGTCTTCCGCTACCACGAGGCAAGCAGCCGCGGCGTCGTTCTGCTGGCTGGCATTGCCGGCGGTCACGATGGCGTCGGGATCGCGCTTCAGATCTATGGCGCGCAGTTTGCCCAGCGTTTCCATGTCGGCATCGGCGCGGAACCCTTCGTCCTTTGCGAAGACGACCGGATCGCCGCGGCGCTGCGGGATCTCGACCGGCACCAGCTGCTCGTCGAACTTTCCCTCCTCCCAAGCCTTGGCGGCGTTCTGGTGGCTGCGTACAGCAAACGCATCCGACGCCTCGCGGGAAATATCGTAATCCTTGGCGAGATTCTCCGCCGTCTCTATCATGCCGGTGATGACGCCGAAGCGCTCGATCGGCTGGCTCATCAGGCGTCCGCGCGTCAGGCGGTCCCACAGCACCATGTCGCCCATGCGCGCGCCCATGCGGGCCTTGGTCGTGTAATGCTCGACATTGGACATGCTCTCCACGCCGCCCGCCAGCACGCAATCGGCGACGCCGGTCTGCACCATCATTGCTGCCGTCGCGACGGCCTGGAGGCCGGAGCCGCAGCGCCGGTCGAGCTGGAAGCCGGGCACTTCGATCGGATAGCCCGCTGCCAGCCAGCTCCAGCGCCCGATGGCCGGTGCCTCGCCGCTGCCGTATCCCTGACTGAAAACGACATCGTCGACGCGCATGGGATCGACGCCGCTGCGCTCGACCAGCGCCTTGATGATGATTGCGCCCAGCTCGCCTGCCTCCAGAGGGGCGAGCGTGCCGAGGAACTTGCCCACCGGCGTGCGCAGCGGCTTGCAGATGGCGACGCGGCGGAGGGACTGGCTGGGTGACGTCATGGCATGATCCTGGTCTTGGAATAGTCGTGGGCTTCATCGCTCGGGGCGGCAATACCGCTGTCCATCAGCTTGCCGATCGCTCCGGAGGACAGGCCGAGAGTGTCGGCCAGCACCTGTTCGGTATGTTCGCCCAGATAGGGCGCGCGTTGCGGCTCGCCACGCGGCTTGTCCGGCATGTTGGCGAAGCTGCGGGCAACCGGATAATCGAAACCGCTCGGATTGTCCGGCGTGCGCCCGAACAGCGGATTGTCGCCCACCAGCTGCGGGTCCTGCGCCGCTTCGTAAGGCGTGCGGTAGCGCTCGTAAGTCGTGCCCGCCGCAGCCATGCGCCTTTCCAGCTCGGCATAATCGTGCTGGCCGGCGACGGACTGGAACAGGCCGAGCAGCCGGTCGCGATGCTGGAAACGCGGCGTGTCGCCATCGGCGAAGCGCACGCCGAGCTCTGCCTCGAGCGCGGCGATCTCGTCTTCCAGCCCGAAGGCTTCGACGATGCCGTGCCATTGCTTGGCGGTCAGCGCAGCGACCATGAAGCGGACCCCATCGCGCGTAATCATGTCGCTGCCGAATGCTCCCCAGATGGCGTTGCCGAGCCGCTCCCGGTCGCCGCCGCGGAACAGCATTTCGGCGATCGTGCCGCTATTGGCGAGCGTGCCGATGGCGACGTCGCCCAGCGGCACGCGGATCTCGGCGCCTTCGCCGGTGGCGTCACGGTGGCGCAGCGCCGCGAGCAGGGTGAAGGCGCAATAGGCGCCGGTCAGAAAGTCCCACGCCGGCATCAGCTGGTTAACCGGCGGCGCGGTTTCCGGGTCCCAGTCGGCGGGGCCCGTCATCAGCGGATAGCCGCTGGCGGCATTGACGGTGAAATCCATCGCCTGGCGCCCGTCGTGCCAGCCCATGATGCGAACGGAGATCATGTCCTCTCGCGCCTTTGCCATGGCAGCGTGGCCGAGGAAGCTCTTTTCCGGCAAATTGGTGACACATTGGCCCACGGCGCTGGCAAGCTCGACGCACAGCTCCCGCCCCTCGCCGCTGCGCAGATCCAGCGCGACCGATTTCTTTGCGCGGTTGAGATTCTCCCACGCCAGCGAACGGCCGTTGTCCGCCAGCATGAAGCGATCGTAATCGAGCCCGCCTTCCTTGTGGTCGACCCGAATGACTTCGGCCCCGAACTGTCCGCAGTACAGGCCGACCGTCGGCGAGGCGACGAAGCTGGAGATTTCGAGGACGGAGAGGCCGGAAAGGAAGTCGTACATGGGAGATTCCTTTTTGCGTGCGGGCTGGACATCCGTCCAGCCCTTGCTGTTCCGTCCCGCTCCCCCACCCGGCCACCCACGGCACGGTATTGTATGGGAGGCCGGGTGGGGGAGCGGGACGGAACAGCCGAGCCGTCAGGCGAGCCGATCAGACACTGTTCGCGAAATCCCGCATCATGTGCTTGGCGATCTGGAGCTGGAGGATCTGCGTCGTGCCTTCGTAAATGCGATAAATGCGCGCATCGCGGAAGAAGCGCTCGGCATCGTATTCGGCGAGGTAGCCCGCGCCGCCATAGACCTGCACCACCCGGTCGACCACGCGGCCGCACATCTCGCTGGCGAAAACCTTGAAGGCGGCAGCGTGTTTCACCGTGTTCTCGCCGCGATCGACGCGCGCGGTGACGTCCGCCATCATCGCTTCGGCGGCGTAAATCTCGGTCCAGCTTTCGGACAGCATCTGCTGGATCAACTGGAAGTTCGCGATCGGTTCGCCGAAGGCCTTGCGCTCATTGGCATAGCGGACCGCACTGTCCAGCGCGCGGCGGGCATAGCCGGTGCTCGCCGCGCCGACCGAGATACGGCCGTTGTCGAGGCTCATCATGGCGAAGCGGAAGCCCTGGCCCGTTTCCCCGCCCAGCAGGGCGTCGCCCGGCACATGCACATCGTCGAGCATGATGTCGGCGATGTGGCTGCCCGACTGGCCCATCTTCTTGTCCGGGCTGCCGACCGACACGCCGGGCGCGTCCATCGGCACGATGAAGGCGCTGACATGCGCGTTCTTGGGCTGCGCGTCCTTTTCGGTGCGCGCCATGATCAGGCCGACATCGGCGTAGGGCGCATTGGTAATGTAGCGCTTGGTACCGTTGAGGATCCAGCCATTGCCGTCGGGATCGGGCTTGGCGAAGGTCGCCATGGCCGCGCTGTCGGAGCCGCTGCCGGGCTCGGTCAGGCCGAAGCAGGCGATCGCGCCTTCGGCGATCCTGGGCCACCATTCGGCCTTCTGCGCATCCGTACCGCCGTTCTTGATCGCCGAATTGAACATTCCGACGTTGATCGAGAAGATGCTGCGGAAAGCAGGGGCGGCATAGGCCATGGTCTGCACGACCTTGGCATATTGCGTGACGTTGAGGCCTGCGCCGCCATAATCTTCCGGCACGGTCAGGCCGAACAGCCCCATCTCCTTCATCTCTTCGATGATTTCCGGCGGCAGCGCGTCGTTCTCGATGACGTCTTTCTCTGCCGGGATCAGCCTTTCGCGCACATAGCGGTCGAGCTGTTCGAGGAACTGGTCGAAGGTGTCCGGGTCCATTCCCGGGTTGTCGGCTGCTGCTATGGTCACTGGGTCGGGATCTCCTGCGGTGTGTCTGCCATATCGGCTTCGCCCTCTTCGCCCAGCGCGTCGGGCGGCAAGCGACGCTCGTCGATCATCGAAGCTGCATCGTCGAGCGCTTCGGCCTCGCTGGCCGATATTGCCCGCACGTCCTGCGGCTCGTCGCCAGAGCAAGCGATGAGGGCGGCGGTGCTGCAAAGCGCGAGGGCGAGTCGGATCATACCGCAGCTTTAGCTGCTTGGGGGCGACATGCGAAGAACGTTACGTAACTCCGGCATGGCGGGGGTGCGGCGTGCCACACCCCCGCGCCGAAAGCTCAATTCTCGAAGTCGTCTTCGCTCATCGCATCCATGGCGGCTTCGGCGGTGGCAGCGGCATTATCGCCCGCTTCCTGCACCGAGGCGGCTTCCGCTTCGGCGGCGGCGCCATCGCCGGCGGTGGTGACAGGGGCCGGGTCGGCTTCCATGGCGGCCGGGTCTTCCACCGGCTCTTCATCGACGCCCTGCAGCGCCTCGTCAGCGGGGATTTCGACCGTGTCGGCTTCGGCTTCGGTCGATGCGTCTTCGGAACTGCCGCAGGCGGCCAGGGCGAAAGTGGCGGTCGCGGCCAGGGCGATGCGCAGGTTCATGGTGGTGTCTCCTCTAAAAAGCTTTGGGTGTCGCGGGGTGTAAAGCGCGACTCCCGCATACGGGGCAAGGGGAAAATGCGCGCGCGCCGCTTGCGCCGGAAGCCGCAGGCCGCGATCAGGGGATATGGTCGAAATCGCCATTCCCCTGCTCGACTCCGCGCGCGAGCGCCTGAAAGCCGTCTTCGGCTTCGACGGTTTTCGCGGGCGACAGGCGGAAGTGGTCGAGCGCGTACTCTCTGGCCACTCCACACTGGCGGTCATGCCGACCGGGGCGGGCAAGTCGCTCACCTATCAGCTGCCCGCTACGATGCTGGGTGGCACTTGCGTGGTCATCAGCCCGCTGATCGCGCTGATGCACGACCAGTTGCGCAGCGCGCGCGCCAATGGCATTCGCGCGGCGACGCTGACCAGCGCCGATGCCGACTGGCGCGAAACGCAGGGTGCCTATCGCGCAGGCGAACTCGACCTGCTCTACGTCGCGCCCGAACGCGCCAGCCAGCCGGCCTTCCGCGAGTTTCTGGGCGCCGCCCCGCTCGCCCTGTTCGCAGTGGACGAGGCGCATTGCGTTTCCGAATGGGGTCACGATTTCCGTCCGGACTATCGCATGCTGCGCGGATTGATGGACGCTTTTCCGGACGTTCCGCGCCTCGCGCTGACCGCCACTGCCGACAGTCAGACGCGTCGCGACGTGATGGCGCAACTGGGCATTCCCGCAGACGGGCTCGTGCTGGCGGGCTTCGACCGGCCGAACATCCGTTACGCCATTCGCCTTCGCGACAATCCGGTGCGCCAGCTCGCCGCGCTGATGGCCGAGCAGCCGGGGCCTGGCATCGTCTACGCGCCGACGCGCCGCAAGGTCGAGGATCTCGCCGAGAAGCTGGGCGCGGCGACGGGCAGGCCGGTGCTGCCCTATCACGCCGGATTAGACCCGCAGACCCGCGCCGCCAACCAGGCCGCCTTCGTGGCGAGCGAGGAGATGGTCATCGTCGCGACAGTCGCTTTCGGCATGGGGATCGACAAGCCCGACGTTCGCTTCGTCGCGCATGTGGGCGTGCCCAAGTCGATCGAAGGCTATTACCAGGAGACGGGCCGCGCCGGCCGCGATGGCGATCCGGCACGCGCGACCATGTTCTGGGGCGCTGGCGATTTCGCCACGGCCCGCCAGCGGCTGGCCGAGGTAGACGAGGCGCGGCGCGGAGCGGAGATCGCGCGGCTCAACGCGCTCGCCGGACTGGTCGAAACCGCCGAGTGCCGCCGCGCCGTCCTGTTGCGGCATTTCGGCGAGCATCCGCCGGCGGAATGCGGCAATTGCGACAACTGCCTCGAGAAACCCGGGGTCACCGACGTGACCGAGCTTGCTCGCAAGCTGCTCTCGGCAGTGTACCGCACGGGCCAGAGTTTCGGCATGGGGTATCTGCAAAAGGTCCTCACCGGCAGCGAGGACGAGCGGGTGCTCCAGCGCGGGCATGACCGGCTGAGCGTGTTCGGTATTGTGGAAGGCGAGGATGCGCGCCTGCTCCAGCCGGTGGCGCGGGCCTTGCAGGCGCGCGGCGATCTTGTGGCAACCGAGCACGGCGGGCTCGCGCTCGGCGGATCGGCGCGCGCGATCCTGAAGGGGGAGAGCGAGGTCGAGATCGTCGTCCCGCCGAAACGCAGCACGCGGCGGCGCGGCGACAGCACGCCCAACCCGGTCGGCGATCCGCTGTTCGACGCCCTGCGCGAATTGCGGCGCGATCTGGCGATCGAGGGGCAGGTCCCGCCCTATGTAATTTTCCACGACGCCACCTTGCGCGAAATGGCCGCGCAGCGTCCGGCATCGCTCGCCGCGCTGGGCTGCTTGCCTGGTGTCGGGGCGAAGAAGCTCGAGGCCTATGGAGAGCAGTTCCTGCGCACCATCGCGCGCCATTGACGACCCAATGCTGGCGATATAAATATGATATCATAAATATATCGGAGGTGACTCGTCGTGACATTGGAACTCAGGGGAATGAAGACGAGCCGCGAAACTGCGGCGACGTCTTACAATGGCTATATAATGCTGATCGTGCTGGCGGCCTTGCTGGCGTTCGCCGCCATTGCGCTGCCGGGCATGGCGCCGCCCAGCGCGGCCGAAAAAGCGGCGAAGCTGATGTTCGTCGGCACGCTGGTGGTTACGGTGCTGGCGCTGTGCATCGTCGCTGCCGGCTTCTTCATGATCCAGCCCAACCAGGCCGCGGTCATCACGCTGTTCGGCGAATATCGCGGCAGCGAGCGGACCGAAGGGCTGCGCTGGGTGTGGCCGTGGATGATGCGGAACAAGATTTCGGCCCGCGCACACAACATCCATTCCGAACGAGTGAAGATCAACGATCTGCGCGGCAACCCGATCGAGATCGCCTGCAACGTCGTTTGGCGCGTACAGGATACGGCGCAGGCCAGCTTCGATGTCGACGATTACAAGGAGTTCGTGAACATCCAGATAGAGGCGGGGCTGCGCACGGTCGGTTCGCGCCACCCCTATGACGATTTCGAGGACGAGGAGGTGACGCTGCGCGGCAGCGCCGATGTCGTCAATCGCGAACTGCTCGAAGAACTGAACGACCGCCTCAAGGTCGGCGGCGTGGTGGTGGACGAGGCGGGCCTCACCCATCTCGCCTATGCCAGCGAAATCGCCAGCGCCATGCTCAAGCGCCAGCAGGCCGATGCGATCATCGCCGCACGCAAGAAGATCGTGCTTGGCGCGGTCGGCATGGTGGAGGATGCGCTGGTCAAGCTGAGCCAGGACGATATCGTCGACATGGACGACGAACGACGCGCGACCATGGTGTCCAACCTGATGGTTGTCCTGTGCGGCGAGAAGGACGTTACGCCGGTCGTCAACGCCGGTTCGCTCTACTAGGCGGCCTGGCGGAGCGCGTCCGATGGCGAAAAAGGCTTTTGCCCTGCGTCTCGACCCGGCGGTTCACGCCGCGGTCGAAAGGCTGGCGGCGGACGAATTGCGCAGCGCCAACGCCCAGATCGAAATGCTGCTGCGCGAGGCGCTCGATCGGCGCGGGATTGCGATAGCCAAGACGAAACCTGCGCGGCGCGGGCGACCACCGAAGGAACAGTGAAATGCGTATCGAGGATGACCGGTTCTGGTTCGAACCGAAGAAATACGGCTATGGTGCCGGAAAACCGATCGCCTGGCAGGGATGGGCGCTGTTGTTCGCCTACACGCTCGTCATGCTCGCCCCGGCCCCGGCGCTCGAATGGGATCCGATCCTGGGCTTCGGGATCGCCATCGCAGTCTGGGTGCCGGCGACACTGCTTCTCGTAGTCATTGCTAAACGGAAAACGCGCGGCGAATGGCGCTGGCGCAACGGCGAGAGTGAGTAGAGCCTCCGCCACTTTGAAAAGCTTATGACCACGTTAACCATTGCGTGCTAGGCGTAGAGCATGACGACTCCGCTCGCCCCCGCTTCGGACCGCTTGCCCGGCTGGCTGCTGGCCGGCGTGACGGGCTTTGCGCTGGCAGCTATTCCGCTCGCCGCCGTGATGGCGCAGGAACCGGCACCCACACCCTTCACGGTTCAGGAAACCGGCCAAGGCTTTGTTACGCTGCAACAGGCGGTCGATGCCATCGGAGACGGTGAGGGGACCATCCGGATCGCACCCGGCAACTGGCGGCAATGCGCCGTGCAGAGCGCGGGATACATAACCTACACCGGCGTGGTGCCGGGACAGTCGCTGCTTGGCGGGACCGCTTGCGAGGGCAAGGCGCTGCTCGTGCTGCGCGGACGCGGGGCGCGGGTCGAGGGGCTGGTGCTGGCAGACGTCAGCGTCGGCGATGGGAATGGCGCTGGCATCCGACTGGAAAAAGGCCCCCTCCACGTCTCGCAGACCTGGTTTCGCGACAGCCAGCAGGGCATCCTCACCGTCAACGGTGTCGATAGCGAGATGGTGATCGACAAATCGACCTTCACCCGCCTCGGCACTTGCGAGCATTCGGCAGGATGCGCGCATTCGATCTATGTCGGCGATTACGGCAGCGTGACGGTGACTCGCTCGCGCTTCGAACAGGGGCGCGGCGGCCATTACTACAAGTCGCGCGCCGGGCGGAACGTCGTGGTCGACAACAGCTTTGACGATTCCAAGGGCCGCGCGACCAATTACATGATCGACCTGCCGAATGGCGGCGGCGGCGAAATCCGCGACAACTGGTTCGTGCAGGGCGCGGACAAGGAAAATTGGTCCGCGCTGATCGCCGTGGGGGCCGAGGGCGCGCAATACAGCGCAGACGGGCTGGTGATCGAGGGCAACAATGCCCGCCTCGCACCGGGTCTCGGCCGAGATCCCGCCTTCGTCGCTGACTGGACGGGGCACGATATCCTCATCCGCGGCAATACGCTCGGCACCGGCCTCAAGCGCTACGAGCGCCGCTGAGCTTTCCACATTTGCGAAACCTTGGGCGGCCCGATCCGTTTGTCCGGTGAAGGAGATTGCCGCATGGCAGGCGGATGGGCGCGCGATGGCGCCGTTCAGGACCAGATAGACGACACGGTCAGCGACGCGGTCAGCGCAGCGCGCTCGCGCATGCCGAGAGGCGAGAGCGCCGAATATTGCGACGAATGCGGGGAGGACATCCCCGAAAAACGTCGCGCGGCCCTGCCGGGCGTGCGCACCTGTGTCGAATGCCAGTCCCGCCGCGACGGCGCGCTGCGTCAATCCGGCATCAATCGCCGCGGCAGCAAGGATAGCCAGTTGCGCTGACCTGCCTGGCGCGCCAAGGCCTCACGATGTCTTCCCCTTTCATTCTCCTCCAGCACGCCCTGCCGCATCATGCCGTATCGCGTCTTGCGGGCAAATTCGCATCGAGCGAGACGCCGTGGCTGAAGGACCGGCTGATCCGTCGCTTCATCGCCACCTACGGTATCGACATGTCGCAGGCCGCGCGCAGCGTCGAGCAGTTCGCCAGCTTCAACGACTTCTTCACCCGCGAGCTTAAGCCCGGCGCGCGCCCGTTGGCCGATGCGGATGACTTTGTCCTCTCGCCCGCCGATGGCGCGGTCAGCCAGATCGGCACGATCGAGCGCGGCGAGATCTTCCAGGCCAAGGGGCGCGCCTTCACCGCGCGGCAATTGCTGGGCGGCGATGCCGCGGCGGCCGAGCGCTTCGAGGGCGGCAGCTCCGCGACGATTTATCTTAGTCCGCGCGATTATCACCGTGTCCACATGCCCGCCGCCGGCGCGTTGCAGTCGACCACCTATGTGCCGGGCGATCTGTTCAGCGTAAACCAGGTCACGGCGGAGAACGTGGATGGTCTGTTCGCACGAAACGAGCGCTTGGCCTGCCTATTCGACGGGCCGGTTGGGCGTTTTGCCAGCGTGATGGTCGGCGCAATGATCGTCGCGGGGATCGAGACCGTCTGGTCGGGCCGGGTCGAAGCGCATGCGCCGAAGCTGGTGCATGAGGATTTCACCTCGCGCGATGTGGCGTTAGACGCCGGCGCGGAGATGGGCCGATTCTTCCTCGGCTCGACTGTCGTGCTGCTGTTCGAACCGGGCAAGGTCGAATGGCTCGACGGTCTCGAAGCTGGAAGCACCGTGCGCATGGGCGAAGCGCTCGGGCGCAGGGTTCAGCCGAACGCGGGCGCGTAGTTTACAGTGCCGCTCGGCACTTCGCCTTCGAGGACGAGGCGCTGGAAATACTTGGCCGGCGGCCCCGGATACCTTAGCTCCGGATCGTGCTCGAAGCCGAAGCGAGCATAGTATGCCGGATCCCCGAGCAGGACTATGCCGCGTGCATCTTTGGCGCGGATGTCGGCAATCGCGCGCTTCATCAGGCGGAAGCCGATGCCTTCGCCCTGGCAATCGGGCAGCACGCTGATCGGGCCGAGCCCGTACCAGTCGCGGGAACCGTCGGTGATGGTCACGGGCGAAAGTGCGACGTGGCCGACAAGATGCTCGGCGGTCTCAGCGACGAGCGACAGGGCTAGATCGCCATCGCGGCGCAGCGCATCGACGATTTTCGGCTCGGAGCCATCGGAATGCGGCGCGTCGCGAAAGGCGGCCTCCGTCAGGTCGTGGATCGACTCGACATCGCTTGCCTGCTCGGGCCGGATCGTGATCGCGCTCATGGCAGCAAATGCCCCGCGCGATCGCGCTTGGTGGCGAGATAGTGCGCATTATGTGGATTGTCGGGCAGGCTGTGGGGGACGCGTTCGCTCACCGTCACTCCTTCGCGTTGCAAGGCTTCGACCTTGGCCGGATTGTTGGTCATCAGCCGGATCGTGTCGACCCCCAGCAGGTCGAGCATCCGCGCGGCGGTCGGGAAATCGCGCGCTTCGTCGGGCAGGCCGAGCCGCGTGTTCGCATCCACCGTATCGAACCCCTGATCCTGCAGGCGATAGGCGCGCAGCTTGTTGACGAGGCCGATGCCGCGCCCTTCCTGCCGCATGTAGAGCAGCACGCCCCATCCGCCGGCCTCTGCCTCCTTCGCCATTGCATGAAGCGCCGCATCGAGCTGCGGGCCGCAATCGCACTTGAGGCTGCCGAGGATATCGCCGGTGAGGCATTCGGAATGAAGGCGGACCAGCGGCGGGCGGTCTGTATTGGCGGTGCCGATCACCAGCGCCACATGCTCGCGCGTGTCGTCGGGGCTGCGGAAGGCGACGATCTGCGCGTCTTCGGCGGCAGCGACCGGCAGCCTGGCGCGGGTCGCGATCTGGAGGCGCGCGGCGTCGGCGAAGTGGGCAACGTCCTCAACCTCGAGCGATACCGGCTCAGCCGCGCCCTGCGGCTCGACGAGAAAGGCAGGTAGCACGCCAGCTAAACGCGCGAGTTCCAGCGCCGCGCGTGCCTGTTCTTCCCATGCCAGCGGCAGCGCCTTGAACGGCCCCTTCAGCGGTTGCTGCAGGTCGAGCGCAGGGTCCGCCACGACCAAGGCTGCGCCGAGATCGAAGGTCTCGGCAGCGCGCATCAGCACCGGCTGGCGCGGCACCGCGGCCTCGATCTGGTTCGCCAGCTTGAGCGTTGTGGCGCGGGTCGCAGAGAGCAACATGGCCTCGCCGGTCATATCGCCGAACGCAGTCTCGACCGGTTGCAGCACCGGCGCGCCGACAATCGCCAGCGGCCAGCCATGGCGCAGCGCATCCACCGCCTGCGCCGCGCGGCGAGAGGCGCTTGCTTCGCTCAGAGTGTGAACTCCGTCACCAACGGCACATGGTCGGACGGCTTTTCCCAGTCGCGCGCATATTTGTGAACCGAATGGCCTGTCGCCTGTTTCGCCAGCTCGGGGCTCGCCCACATATGATCGAGCCGCCGCCCGCGATCGTTCGCCTTCCAGTCCTTCGCGCGGTAGCTCCACCAGCTGTAATAGCGCTCGGGCGCCTTGATGTGCTCGCGCCCGATATCCGCCCAGCCATGCGCGTCCATGAAGCGTTGCAGGCTGTCGACTTCGACCGGCGTATGGCTGACGACTTTCAGCAGCTGCTTGTGGTTCCACACGTCGCTTTCCAGCGGGGCGATGTTGAAATCGCCGACGATCAAGGTGGGGCGATCCACCGCATCGGCCCAGCGGGTCATGCGCTCGAGGAAATCAAGCTTCTGCCCGAATTTCACATTTACCTCGCGATCGGGCTCGTCGCCGCCTGCCGGCACATAGACGTTCTCGACGATCATGCCCTGGTGATCGGTCAGCTCCACGCCGACGTGGCGCGCCTCGCCATTGTCCTGCCAGTCGTGGCGCGACAATTCCTTGAGCGGCGTCTTCGCTACCGTCGCGACGCCGTGATAGCCCTTCTGCCCGTGCACCGCGAAATGCTCGTAACCGAGCTCGCGGAACGCGTCGTAGGGGAACTGGTGCTCCTGGCACTTGATCTCCTGCAGGCAGAGCACGTCGGGCGCCTGCTCCTTCAGGAAACGCTCGACGATGGGCATGCGGAGGCGGACGGAATTGATGTTCCAGGTAGCGACAGAAACCATGGGGGGGCTTTAGGTGCGTTGTCCGGTAGCGGCAAGCGGTGGGGGTTGGTTGTTTTCTGGGTGCGGAAAGCGCATCCGCACTTTCCTTAGCTGTTCCGTCCCGCTCCCCCTCCCGACCACACAATCAGGATAATTCCATGGGTGGTCGGGAGGGGGAGCGGGACGGAACAGCAAGCCTTCGACGGATGTCGAAGGCGTACGAAACAAAACGGGCTCCCGGATCCGCTAATTTCTCCCAGGGCGGCTCACACACAAAAAACCCCCGCGCCGGGGGCATTGGCACGGGGGTTTCTCTTTAGCGTTCGTCACGCTTGGAACGAGGCGAACCAGGATGAGGGGGTCAACAGGGGGGAAACCCGCCTCTCGTCGTCTCGCAATTGGAAACTAGGCCTGCAGCGATTGCCCTTCCATGAACGGTGCGGCGCGAAATGTCGTAATTATACAACGAGCCGCCGCCGAGCCGTTTATCCCGGGCGACGGGACGAACGCCGCGGGTCCTTGAAGGTAAACGCGCTGTCGGCGACCGACACGCCGTAACGCTGATTCCGCAGGCGCACGGTGGTGCGATGGTTCTGCGAATCGAGCGCGACCCAGTGGGTCAGCTGCAGTCCGCCCGGGGCACTCGAATCGCGCGCGAAGATCAGTGTGATTACGCCGAATTCGGGGCGCTTGGGATCGCGCACCTGGATGCTGACGACGTCGGGATGGCCCGAGTCGATAAGCTTGCCGTATTTCTTCACATCGCGATTGGGATCGAGCAGCGCGCCGAGCGGCGAGTTGCTGATCGGCCAGCGCTGGACCTGGTTGACCTCGTAATCGACCAGATACATCGATTTGCCGTTGGACACGACCAGCATCGGCACGCCCTTGGCGTATTCGAAGCGGATCTTGCCCGGGCGCTTCAACGTCATCACGCCCGAAACCGACTGGCCATTGCGGTCGGTCTGCGTAAAATCGGCCTTCATTGTCGTAATGCCGCGCAGCGCAGTCACCGCTCGGTCGAGATCGCCGGCGGCGGCTTCGACGGGCGCAGGTGCCAGGATTACGGACGCAGGAAGCGCCGCGGCAACCCCGAGGGCAAGCGCGGCGCGGATCGATTTGGTTCTGAAAGACAAGGTGCTCATGCTCCGTGTTCTAGGATCGGAGCATTGAACCATCACTGAACCTGCGCAGTTCCCACCATTCAGGAAAAGCGGGTCGGAAGATTACTTGATCTTCGCTTCCTTGAACTCGACGTGCTTGCGCGCGACGGGGTCGTACTTGCGGAAGGTGAACTTCTCGGTGTGGTTCCGGGGGTTCTTCTTCGTCACGTAGTAGAAGCCCGTGTCGGCAGTCGAGACGAGCTTGATCTTGACGGTTGCGGGCTTCGCCATGGCGTGTTCCTAAATATCCTGTGAGGCCGGTTGATGGCCGAAAAAATAAGGGCGGTGTCTTCTTTTCGCTTCGCTGAACCGGCTCCGGCCCACTCCCCCACCCGGCCACCCATCAGCATACCCTAGTGGGTGGCCGGGTGGGGGAGTGGGCTGGTGCCGAAATCGTTTCATAGAAACGAAAAGGACGGCAACACCGCCGTCCGGCGCGCCCTTTGTGTGATTCACGGGGAAAAGTCAAGCGTCGCTACAGCTTCACCGGGCCCCGGTTCGCCTTCACTTCGCCGCGCGCCTTCTTGGCTTTCAGCCGCTTCACCTTGCCGACACGGTTCACGCGGCTCTTCTTGCGCTGCTTCGGCGGGGTTAGCGCCTCGTTCAGTAGCGCGACGAGGCGATCGCGGGCGGCCTCGCGATTCTGCTCCTGAGTGCGATATTCGTTGGCGGTGAGGACGATCTCTCCGCCTTTGGTCAGCTTGCTGCCGGCAATCTCTTTCAGCCGTTCGAAAGCGTCCGGCGGCATGCCGATCTGGAACACGTCGACCCGCAGTTGCACCGATGTCGCGACCTTGTTGACGTTCTGGCCGCCGGGACCGGAGGAGGCGATGAACTTCTCCTCCGCAATCTCCAGCGCCCGGTCGGCAATCTTACCCATCGAAATAGCCGAGCGCCGCAAAGTCGCGTGGAAGGGGTGAGGTCGCTTCGATGGGCGGCTTGCCCTCGCGCGGCACCGTCAGCGCGGCGGCATGCAGCATGGTCCGCCGTGCGCCCTTGCCGCTGCCATAGACCGGATCGCCGAGCAGCGGGATGCCGAGACCGGTCAGCGCATGGACGCGGATCTGGTGGGTGCGCCCGGTTTCCGGGCGAAATTCGAGCAGCGCGCGACCGTCTTTCACATCGAGCGTGCGCCAGTGGGTGACGGAAGGTTTGCCCTTCTTCGCAGCGATCATCCGCCAGCCCTTTTCGGCGCTGCTGATCTTGGCGAGCGACAGCTCGATCGTGCCCTCCGCCTCCTCCGGCACCCCGTCGAGGATGCCGAGATAGCGCTTCTCCACCTGCCGCTCCTCGAAGGCCCTGGCGAAGCGCTTCAGCGCCTTGGGATTGCGTGCCAGCAGCAGACAGCCGCTCGTATCGGTGTCGAGCCGGTGCACCGGCATGGGCGGACGCTGGAAGCCGAGTTTCAGCTGCTCGTAGTGATCTTCGAGGCTGATGCCGCCCTTGCGCGGCCGCTCGATCGGTAGCCCGCCGGACTTGTCGATCACCAGCGCCTCGCCGTCTTCGAAGAGGATCGGGATGTCGGTCATGTTTTGAGCCTTGCTGCCAGCATCAGGCGCAGGCCGTTGCCGAGATGAAATCCGTTTTCGAGATCTTCGATCCGCAATGCCGCCTCGCGCGCTTCGCCGCTGGCGATTAGCGACTGGCGGAGCACGCCGGGTAGCAGGCCGAGCGAGGCAGGCGGGGTAAGCCACACGCCGTCCTCCCCGCGCACGAAAATATTGGTAATGCTGCCTTCGGTCAGCAGGCCGTCTTCGCGCACGAACAGCGCCTCCTGCGCGCCGCGCTGCCAAGCGATGTTGCGCGCCTCGTCGTAGAAGGAGCGGTCGCTGGTTTTGTGGCGCAGGCGCCAGTCGCCCGGGTCGACCGGTAGCGGCATGACCACGGCGGTCGCGGGATCGGGCCAGGCCTGCGGCATGTCGAGCGCTTCGAGCGCGATCGCCCCGCTGCGCGAGGCGAGCAGGCGGACGCGGCTCGGTTTCTCGATTACGAAGCACAGGGCGTGCAGCTGGTTGCGCGCTTCGTGCCGGTCGAAGGCAAAGCCGAGTTCCGCTGCGCTGGCTTTCATCCGCTCGAGATGCGCTTCCAGCATGGGGATGCCGTCGTCGGGCGTGAAACGCATGGTCTCGATCAGGTCGAATTGCGCGGCGCGGTGGTCGGGCGAACTGGCGCGCGCGAAGGCACCCTTCAGCAGCGCCTCGCGCCATTCGGTGCGTGGCTCGCTGTCGGCGACGATCGCTCCGCCGACGCCGAGCACGGCCTTGCCGCGACCGTTCTCGATCTCGGTCAGGCGCAGCGTGCGGATCGCGACATTGAAGGCGGCATCGCCGTCTGCACCGATCCGGCCGATCGCCCCGCAATAGGGGCCGCGCGGCGCGGTCTCGACCTCGTCGATCAGCTCCAACGCGCGGATCTTCGGCGCGCCGGTGATCGAGCCGCAGGGGAACAGCGCGCGCACGAGATCGACTGCGCCTTCACCGGCCTTCAGCTGAGCGCGAACCACGCTGACCATCTGGTGGACCGTAGGGTAGCTTTCGATGGCGAAGGGCTCGTCCACCCGGACGCTGCCCGGCTCGGCCACGCGGCTGAGATCGTTGCGCATCAGATCGACGATCATCAGGTTCTCGGCCTTATCCTTTACCGAACTGGCCAGCTCCTCGGCCATCGCGCGGTCGGATTCCGCTTCCGCCATCCGCGGGCGCGTGCCTTTCATCGGCTTCGCCTTCGCCTCGCGCTTCTTGAGCGATACGAAGAGCTCCGGGCTGAGACTGAGCAGCCAATGCGAGCCATCGAACACCACGCCGCCATAGCCAGCCTGGGCCGCCGGGCGCAGCGCCGCATAGAGGCCGAGCGGGTCGCCGGTGAAGTTGCCCGCGAGCGGAAAGGTGAGGTTCGCCTGGTAGATATCGCCTGCGCGGATTGCCTGCTGGAGCGTCTCGAACGCTACGGAATAGCCGCCAGGCGAAAGCTGCGGCTCGAGCGGCCCGACGCTGCCGTTGCTCTTCGCATGGCTGGTCAGCCACGCGGGAACTTCGGCAGCGGGAATTCGCGTCGGCGCGTCGAACAGGCCGAGCCAGACCAGCGGTCCTGCCCCGCCGCTGCGCGCTTCGGCCAGCGCCGCCAGTTTCGGTTCCAGCGCCAGTCCTGCTTCATAGGCGATATAGCCTGCCAGTTCGCCGCCATCGCGCCGCGCGGCATCGGCCTGCGCGAGGACCCCTTCGACCTCGTCCGGCCTCCGTGCCACGAAGGTTTCGCGCGGCTTCTCGAACAGCAGGGCATCGGCCGCGCCGCTGGCGCGCGCATCGTCGAGCAGGATGAAGGGATGCCGGTCGGTCATCGTGGGACAGCCTTTACCCGCTGGCGCAGCGCTGTCGAGGGATAGCTTGACCTCGAGCCGCGCCCTGCGCCACACCGCAGCCCGATCGGATTTCGGGAGCGGATTTTTCATGGGTGACATTTTCCTCGGACTGGGCGGCAATGGCGAGAACCAGCATCTGCGCCTCGCGCAGGCCAATCGCCACGGGCTGATCGCCGGGGCGACCGGCACCGGCAAGACGGTGACGCTGCAGGGGCTGGCCGAGAGCTTTTCCGCCAATGGCGTCCCGGTCTTCGTGGCCGATGTGAAGGGCGATCTTTCGGGCATCGCCATGGCCGGCTCGCCGCAGTTCAAGCATGCCGACAAGTTAGAAGGACGCGCGAAAGAACTGGGCATGGAAAACTATGCCTATGCCGACAATGCGGCGGTGTTCTGGGATCTGTATGGCGAGAAGGGCTTCCCAATCCGCACGACGATCTCGGAAATGGGCCCGCTGCTGCTCGCGCGCCTGCTCGATTTGAACGATACGCAGGAAGGCGTGCTCAATATCGTGTTCCGCTATGCGGACGAGAACAATCTGCTGCTGCTCGACCTAGGCGACCTGCAGGCTATGCTGAGCTTCGCTTACGAGAATGCAAAGGATCTGTCGGGCACCTACGGCAACGTGTCCAAGGCCAGCGTCGGCGCAATCCAGCGCCAGCTGCTCAGCTTCGAGAGCCAGGGCGCGGACATGTTCTTCGGCGAGCCGGCGCTGGAGATCGTCGATTTCCTCGCCGTCGACGAGCAGGGGCGCGGGATGATCAATATCCTCGCCGCCGACAGGCTGATGCGCAGCCCGAAGCTCTACGCGACCTTCCTGCTCTGGCTGCTCGCCGAACTGTTCGAGACGCTGCCCGAGGTGGGCGATCCGGAAAAGCCGAAGCTGGTGTTCTTCTTCGACGAGGCGCACCTGCTGTTCGACGACGCGCCCGAAGCGCTGGAGGATAAGGTGGAGCAGGTCGTCCGCCTGATCCGCTCCAAGGGCGTGGGCGTCTATTTCGTCACGCAAAACCCGATCGATATCCCCGAGAAGATCGCCGGGCAGCTGGGTAATCGCATCCAGCATGCACTGCGCGCTTTCACTCCGCGCGACCAGCGGGCGATCAAGGCGGCGGCAGAGACGTTCCGCATCAATCCCGAGCTCGATGTCGAGCAGGCGATCACCGAGCTGAAGGTCGGCGAGGCGCTCGTTTCGACGCTGGACGAGGATGGCGCGCCATCGGTGGTCCAGCGCACGCTGATCAAGCCGCCGCACTCGCGCCTCGGCCCGGTCACCGAGAAAGAGCGCAAGATCATCAATTCGGTAAGCGATCTCGACGGGAAGTACGACGAGCCGGTCGATCGCGAAAGCGCGGAGGAAGTGCTTGCCGCGAAGACTGCCGACGCCGCGGAGACGGCGAAGCAAGTCGAGAAGAAAGGCCGCGAAGAGGTCGCCAAGCAGGAGCGCAAGACCCCTTCGATGTGGTCCAAGGCGGGCAAGGCGGCGGCGCGGGCAGCGGCAGGTTCGCTCACCTCGGTCGCGGTGGCGACGGTGCTCGGCAAGAAATCGAGCGCGGATCCGGTGCGCACCGGCCTCAACGCTTTCGTGCGCAATATCGTGGGCGGATTGATGCGGTAGGCGGGGTGGGCCGGTACCGCCCGTTCAAAAGGGAATACGCAATTCCGCGCGCAAGCCGCCTTGCGTCCGGTTCCTCAGCACCAGCCTGCCGCCATGCTGTTCGGCGATGGCACGGGCGATGGTGAGGCCTAGGCCTGCGCCGCCGGTAGCGCGGTTACGGCTTGCCTCGCCGCGAGTGAAGGGCTCGAGCATTTCGGCGATGCGATCGTCCGGGATGCCGGGGCCGTTGTCTTCGACCGCGATGACCGCCTCGCCGCGATCGCGGGCCAGTGCGATTTCCGCCGACCCGCCGTAGCGCAGCGCGTTGGAGACGAGGTTGCGTACGGCGCGCTTCGCCCAGGTGAGGTGGACGGGGGCCGCCATCCGGTCGCCCTCCAGCAGCACTACCGGCTCGCCCATGTCCTCGAATTCCTCCACCACCGACACTAGCAGCGCGTAGAGATCGGTGCGTTCCGCAGGACGGTCCGAGCGGCCGAGGCGGGCCAGCAGCAGGATTTCGTCGAGCGTGCGGGTGATGTCCTCGATGCTGCCCACCATGCGGGCGCGGGCAGTGTCGTCCTCGACGCCCTCGACCCGCACACGCAGCGCGGCGAGGGGTGTCTTGAGATCGTGCCCGATGGCGCCGAGCATCACGTCCTTCTCGTCCAGCATGGCGCCGATGCGCGCCTGCATGGCGTTATGCGCTTCGATCAGGTTGCGCACATCGTCCGGCCCGGTCGGGTGCACCGGCGTTTCGGGATGGCCGATCCCGCCGAATCGTCGGGTGCTGTCCGCCAGCGCGGCGAGCGGCCGCGTGATCCGCCGCAGCACGAACCACAGCAGGCCGAAGAGCACGATGAACAGGATCACCGTCTGGAAAACGAGTGTACGCATAATCGAGCGGTCGCGCGGGGGGATCGGCAGGCGCGCGACCTGCCAAATGTCGCTGCCCTGCTGGCGCAGGCCGACGACGAGCATTTCCTTCGGTGCATCGCGCAGGCGCGCGGCGAGACGGGGAAAGCGTTCCTGTGCCTTGGCAATCAGCGGGTCGGCGAGTGTCGCGCGGCGGGCGACAACGAGTTGCTCGATAGCGATGCCCTGCGCCTCAAGCACCTCGCGCAAGGCGGTTTCGCGATCGGATAGGCGGATATCCGCTGCGCCTAGCGGGCTGGTTTCGCTTTCCGAATAGCGCAGGCGGCGTGGCAGGCGGGGGCCGCGGAGCTCCCGCCTGTCGTACCGTCGGAAACGTTGGCGCGTCCCATCGCGACGGCCCTCTGCCCTGGCCTGTCCGGTCACCAGCTGGAAGGCGGCGGCGTTGGCCAATGCCAGCTCGCGGCGCTGTTCGGCGGCGCGGTAGAGCAGCGTGGTTGAGATCGCCTGCGCGATCAGCAGGGCGACCGCCATGGCCAGCATCACCTGGCCGAACAGGCTGCGGGGCAGCAGCCTCGTCATCGGGTTTCGCGGCCGGTTCGGGTCACGTCGGCAGAGAGGCGAT
Source organism: uncultured Erythrobacter sp. (assembly GCA_947499095.1). Lineage (GTDB taxonomy): Bacteria > Pseudomonadota > Alphaproteobacteria > Sphingomonadales > Sphingomonadaceae > Qipengyuania. Next base: position 169,840 of record CANMMR010000001.1, on the reverse strand, counting down.
AGCCGCCCCCGCGCACGGTCTGGATCAGCTGCGGATTGCGACTGTCGGCCTCGATCTTGCGGCGCAGGCGGCTGACCTGGTTGTCGACGGCGCGGTCGAACAATTGCGCTTCGCGGCCCTGCACCATATCGAGCAGGCGGTCGCGGTCGAGCACTTGACGGGGATGGTCGCAAAAGGCGCGCAGCATGCGGAATTCGGCGGTCGAGATGGGCACGGTCGCGCCGTCCGGATCGAGAAGCTTGCGCTTGAGCGGGTCGAGCGTCCAGCCATCGAAGCGATAGACCAACTCCTCGTCTTGCATGATCGGAGCGCGTTCGGATCGGCGCAGGACCGAACGGATGCGGGCGACCAGTTCGCGCGGTTCGAAGGGCTTCGTGACATAATCGTCCGCGCCGATCTCGAGACCGACGATCCGGTCGGTCGCTTCGCCACGCGCGGTCAGCAGGATCACCGGCAGATCCCGCGTCTCCACGAGATGGCGGCAGAGCGACAAGCCGTCCTCGCCCGGCATCATGATGTCGAGCAGGACGAGATCGGGTGTCGTTTCGCCGAGCGTGGTGCGCGCAGCAGCGGCGCTTTCCGCCTCGAGCACGGAAAACCCCTGGCCGGAGAGATATTCCGCCAGGGGTTCCCGTAGTCCCGGCTCGTCGTCGACGAGCAGGAGGGTGGTGGGCGCGGTGTCGGTCATGGTCTGTCCTCGCCGCGCCTACTGGGTAAGTCGGCACGCGATCAAGCGCTTACTCTACAGCGCTTACTGGGCTTGGCGCGCTGCGCGGCGTTCCCGCCGCTGGGCACGGCGTTCGGCCTTCGCGGCTTCGCGTTCATCCGCCGTCACCTGGCCATTGCCGTCGGTATCGAGCCGGGCGAAGCGGGCGGCAACCTGCGCGTCGAAGTCGGCCTTGCTGATCGCCTGATCGCCATTGGTGTCGAGGCGCGCCATGCGGTTCATGCCGCGTTTGCCGCGATGACCGCGTTCGCCGCGGGCTTCGTGCATCGCCTGCATCTCGGCCATGGTCAGACCGCCCGAATTGTCGGTGTCTGCCGCCGCGAAGCGCTCTGCCATGCGTTCGGCGCGATTGCCGCTACGGCGGTTCATCCGCTCGGTGCGCTCCACGCCGCGCTCGGCCATGCGCTCGGCCCGCTTGGCGCGACGAGCTTCGTGGGCAGCCTGCATTTCGGCCTGCGTGACTTCGCCGTCATCGTCGGCGTCGATGCGGGCGAAATGCTCGGCCATCTTGGCCTTACGGTCGGCGGTGTTCAGCACGCCATCGGAATTGCTGTCCATGCGAGCGAACCGCTCGGCCGATCCGGCCTGCATTTCGGCAAGGGTGATGACCCCGTCGCCATTGGCATCGGCACGTTCGCCCTTCTGGGCGTACGCAACGCCGCCGGTCAGGGCGAGCGCGGCGGCGGAAAGGGAATGAATGGTCTTGCGCATTGCAAATCTCCGTAAGGGTTCAAATCGGAGAGCTGCGACGGCGGGGGAGGGGGAGGGAGACCGGTTCGTCCGCCGCAGCTCGTATGCCCTTTCTAGGCCTGCCATGTCGCAGCAATATCCCGGATCGCTAGGGAATTGTAACGGATTGTATCGTACGATCGACGTCGTTCATCCATGCGACAGCGCCACCCGGGGACCGGTCAGCGTGGGCGGTGCTGCGTGCCTTCGCCGGCGGTGATGAAGATCGCCGTGGCGGTCCCCTCGATGTCGGCGGTGTGCCAGACGCCGGGCGCGTTGATAGCATATTCGCCAGCCTCCAGCGCGACCTGCTTCTGCCGACCATCGGGAAATTCCTGCGTCAGCACCATCCGGCCCTCCGTGCAGATCACCACTTCGTCGCCGACGGGGTGCATTTCCCAGCTGTCCCAGTCCTCGGTGAAAGTGTACTGGCTGACGAGCCGGCCTTCGCGCCCGTCCGCGCCGTGGCGCTGGCCATAACCTTCGTACCACTCCATCCCGCCTTCGAAGGGCGGCTGCGGCACGGCCGTCGCGCCGAGGCCGAGATGCACGAAGCTCTCGGCCAATCGGCGCGGCTCTTTGCTCATTCCGCCTTATCCATCAGGAAGGCGTTGAGCTTGTTGCCATCCGGATCGCGGAAATAGGCGGCGTAGAATACCATACCGTTTGCGTCCGGCTCCCCGCGCGGACCCGGCTCGCCCTCGTCGCTGCCGCCATTGGCCAGCGCGAGTTCGTGCAGGCGCTTGACCTGATCGCGGTCCTTGCATTCGAGCGCCACCATCACGCCGTTGCCGACGCTGGGCGCATTGCCGTCGTAGGGCTTGGTCGCGGCAATGCCGGGCGCGCCATTCGCATCGCCCCACGCAATGAAGGTCGGGAATTCCATCATCCGCCCGACGCCCATTTCGGCGGCGATCGGGTCGTAGAATTTGGCCGAGCGTTCGAGGTCCTGGCTTCCCAGTGTAACGTAACCGATCATGGCATTTCTCCTCTGGCAGCGACTCGCGACCGCTTTCGATTCGTGGAGAACATTAAAAGAACAAAGAGCCTCCTACAAGGGCGCGCATTGCTCCTTCAGCCAGTCTAGATCGTCGCCCTGCATCTGCGGCCCGAGGATCGCCTCCACCTGCTCGTGATAGCGGTTCCACCAACCGATCTCGGCCTCGGTAAGCAGGCTCTTGTCCACCAGCGTCCGGTCGAGCGGCACGAAGGTCAGCGTCTCGAAGCCGAGATACTTGCCTTCGCTTGCGATCGGTGCCTCGACGACCAGCACGAGATTCTCGATCCGGATGCCGTATTCGCCGGGCTTGTAGTAGCCGGGCTCGTTCGACAGGATCATGCCTTCGCTGAGCGGCGTTTCGGTGCCTGGGAAGGCCCCGCCCGGCTTGCTGATGCGCTGCGGCCCTTCGTGGACCGAGAGATAGCTGCCGACGCCGTGGCCGGTCCCGTGTCCGTAATCCACCCCGCCTTGCCACAGATGCATGCGCGCCAATGCATCGAGAGCGCCGCCGGTCGTCTGGTCGGGGAAATACTGCATCGCAAGTTGGATATGGCCTTTGAGCACGCGCGTATTGCGCTCGATCATCTCCGCGCTCGGCTCGCCGGGGCCGATCCACACGGTGCGCGTGATATCGGTCGTGCCATCATCGTACTGCCCACCCGAATCGACGAGATAGATCGAGGAGGGCGGGATCGGGATATTGCTTTCCTCGTCCACCTTGTAATGCGGCAGCGCGGCATGGCCCGCGGCGGCGCTGATCGTGTCGAAGCTCGCATCGCGCAGGATGCCGCAGTCCTCGCGGAATTCGCGCAGCTTGGCGGCGGCGGCAAGCTCGTCCACGCCGCCCTTGGATGCCTCGATGCCGAGCCAGCGCAGGAAGCGGCTGACAGCGACCCCGTCGCGCGCCTGCGCATCGCGGTGGCCCTGCTGTTCGGCAGGCGTCTTGATCGCCTTGGGCATGATCGTGGGATCGCCGTCGCGCACGACCTTCGCGCCGCCCGCTTCCAGCGCATGAAAAATACCTGCGACCGCGTGGTTCGTGTCGACGGCGACAGTCTTGCCCTTGAGGTCCGCCAGTGCCGGCTCGAACTCGCTTCGGGGGCGCACGGTCACCGCATTGCCGAGGTGCTGCGCCAGCGCGGGCGTCACCTTCTCCGGCGCGATGAACAGTTCGGCCGTGCCATCCGCATGGGCGAGCACGTAGGACAGGGCGACCGGCGTGTTGTCGACATCCTTGCCGCGCATGTTGAGGAGCCAGGCGACAGAGTCGAGCGCAGTGACCACGGTGGCGTCATAGCCTTCGCGCTTCAGCCAGTCGGCGACCTCGGCGCGCTTGTCCGCGCTGGATCTACCGGCGAGCTTGTCGTCATGCGGCACAGCTTCGGCAGCGGAAGGTTGGGGCTGGTCGTCCCAGATCGCGTCGATCGGATTGCCGTCCACCGGAACGAGCTTGAGGCCCTTCTTGGCGAACAGCTTCTCCGCGCTTTCCGCCCATTCGATACCGTGCAGCCAGGCGTCGTAGCCGATGGTCGCGCCCTGGGGTGCAGTCTCCGCGATCCATTTCGCGGGCGAGGTCGCAGGCACGTCCTGGTAATCGTAGAGCTTGCCGTCGACCTGTTCGCGCACCTGCACGGTGTAGCGGCCGTCGGTGAACATCGCCGCGCGGTCCTTCAACACCACGGCGCTGCCTGCGCTGCCGCCGAAACCGGTCAGCCACTTGAGGCGCTGGGCATAGCTGCCGACATATTCGCTCATATGCTCGTCGGAGATCGGGATCACGAAACCGTCGAGCCCGCGCTTGCCGAGTTCCTTGCGCAATCCGTCGAGGCGGGCTTCGTATGTCTGCATGAGCATGGGCGGGGTCCTTTGCGTATCGTCGGGCCGGATAGTCGCACCGGCGCTTGCGGCGCGCGCCTCCCCATCTTAGGTCGGGCGCGCAGTATCGTGCGCCCCACTTACGCCTCACCGGCAGCCTTTTCCACCCGTTGTGACGCCAAGGAGTTCTCCCATTTCGACCAGCCGCCCCGCCGCGCCGCCCAAGGCCGAGAAACGCGACTTTTCCTATTCGCACCACGGGATCACCATCGCCGATCCCTATGCCTGGCTGCGCGATCCCGGCTATCCGACGGTCGAGGACAAGGACGTGCTCGCGCATCTCGAAGCGGAGAATGCGTGGTTCGAAGCGCGGATGGCGCCGCAGCAGGACCTGATCGACGAACTGTTCAAGGAAATGAAGGCGCGCATCAAGGAGGACGATTCGACCGTACCCCAGCGCCGGGGCGACTTCCTCTACTGGTCCGAATTCGAGGAAGGGGCGGAGTATCGCAAATACTTCCGCAAGCCTGTCGGGGGTGGTGAAGACCAGCTGATCCTCGACGAAAACGAACTGGCCGAGGGACACGAATATTTCCGGCTGGGCACGTTCTCGGTCTCGCAGAACGGCAAGCTGCTCGCCTACTCGGTCGACACCAATGGGTCGGAGCGGTTCACCGCGCGGGTGAAAAACCTCGAGACGGGCGAGCACTTGCCCGATGCGATCCCCGGCACGCTGTCGGGCCTCGTCTGGGTGATGAGCGATACGGCGCTGGTCTATGGCCTCGCCGACGCAAACTGGCGCGTCCACGACGCGACGCTGCACGTGCTGGGCACGCCGCTGTCGGACGATGTCGAACTCTATCGCGAGACGCTGGACGAGGGCTTCCGCGTCGGTGCCGGACTGAGCGCGCAGGAAGACTGGCTCGTCATATCGACCGGCGACAACGAGACCAGCGAAGTGCGGCTGGTGCCGGCAGACGATCCGACTGCCGAGCCGATTCTCGTCAAGCCGCGCATGAAGGGCGTCGAATACGATGTCGACGTGCGCGACGGCACGCTGTGGGTCCACACCAATGACGACCACGTCAATTTCCGCCTCGCCACCGCTCCGCTCGATACGCCCGATACGTGGGAGACGCTGATCGAAGGGTCGGACGAATTCTATCTCGATGGGTTCGAACTCTACCGCGATTTCTTCGTCACCGAAGGGCGCGTGAAGGGCCTCGACCAGATCCAGCTGCGGTCTTACGCGCAGCCCGACCTGGTGAAGCCGATAGCCTTCGCCGAGGCAAGCTTCACGGCGGGGCTGACCAACAACCCCGAATACCATCAGGACAAGCTGCGCCTGTCCTACCAGAGCATGGTCACGCCGGATTCGGTGTTCGACTATCACGTCGAAAGCGGCGAGCTGGAACTGCTCAAGCAGCAGGAAATTCCGAGCGGCTACGACCCCGAAGCCTACACCACCGAACGCGTCGAGATCAAGGCGCGCGACGGGACCATGATCCCGGTCAGCGTGGTGATGCGCAAAGACCGCCCTGAAGGCCCCGGCCCGCTGCATCTCTATGCCTATGGCGCGTATGGTTTCGCGGTGCCCCCGGGCTTCTCGACCACGCGCCTCAGCCTGGTCGATCGCGGGTTCGCCTATGCCATCGCCCATATCCGCGGCGGCGACGATCTGGGCCGCAAATGGTACCTTCAGGGCAAGCTCAACGAGCGGCTGAACACTTTCACCGATTTCGTCGATGTCGCGAAAGGACTCGCGGCCAAGGGCTATACCGAAGAGGGCAGGATCAGCATCTCCGGCGGCTCGGCAGGCGGCGAGTTGATGGGTGTGGTCGCCAATACCGATCCGCAGCTATGGGGCGCAATCGTGGCGCATGTGCCTTTCGTCGACGTGCTCGCGACCATGCTCGACGAAAGCCTGCCGCTGACGCCGGGCGAGTGGCCCGAATGGGGCAATCCGATCCTGTCGAAGCAGGCCTTCGCCTATATCCTGAGCTATTCCCCCTACGACCAGGTGGTGCCGCAGGATTATCCGCCGATGCTGGTGACCGCCGGCCTCAACGATCCGCGGGTGACCTATTGGGAGCCGGCCAAATGGGTCGCCAAGCTGCGCGAGCTGAAGACCGACGACAACGAGCTGCTGCTCAAGACCAATATGGGCGCAGGCCACGGCGGCAAGTCGGGCCGCTTCGAAAGCATTCGCGAGGCGGCGGAAGAGGTTGCCTTCGTGCTGTGGCAGCTGGGCGTCGCGTCGTGACGCCCCCGACTTTCGAAAAGACTTTCACCGCGTCCCCTGCGCACATCGACGAGCTCGGCCATGTGAACAATGCCGTGTGGGTGCAGTGGATTCAGGACATGGCGACTGCGCATTGGGACACGGCGGCGCGGCCAGCCGACCGCGAGGCGTTTTTCTGGGTCGTGACGCGGCACGAGATCGATTATCGCGGTAATATTGCCCAAGGCGACACCGTGACCGGTACGACTTGGATCGAAGGGCCGCCACGGGGCGCGCAATCCACCCGCCGCGTCGAGTTTCGCGATACCGAGGGCAAGATCATCGTCTCCGCGACGACGAGCTGGGCGATGCTCGACCGGGCAACGCAGCGCCTCGCGCGGGTTCGCCCGGATGTGCTCGCGCCGTTTACCTAGCCGAGGATATCGGCGACCGTCCGGTATTCGTAGCCCAGCTCCTCCGCCACGGCTTCATAGGTCACGGTGCCCTTGTGCACGTTGAGACCTTCGGCGAGGTGCGGATCGCGGCGCAGCGCTTCTTTCCAGCCATGATCGGCGATGCGCAGCGCATGTGGTAGCGTCACGTTGTTTAGCGCATAGGTGCTGGTGCGCGCGACGGCGCCGGGCATGTTGGCGACGCAATAATGCACGATATCATCGACGACATAGGTCGGGTCGGCATGGGTGGTCGGCTTGCTGGTTTCGAAGCAGCCGCCCTGGTCGATTGCGACATCGACCAGCACCGCGCCCTTCTGCATATCGCCGAGCATCTCGCGGGTTACCAGCTTGGGCGCCGCTGCACCGGGGATCAGCACCGCGCCGATGACGAGGTCCGCTTGGCAAACCGAATCATGGAGATTTGCGCGGTTGGAGAACCGGGTGGAGGCCCGCGCTTCGAAGAAGGTGCCAACCTTTTCCAGCACTTCGGGATCGCGGTCGAGGATCGTCACGTCCGCGCCGAGGCCAACCGCCATCTGCGCGGCATTGAAGCCGACCACGCCGCCGCCGATCACGACGACCTTGCCCGGCATCACGCCCGGTACGCCGCCCAGCAGAACCCCGCGGCCGCCGTGCGCTTTTTCCAGCGCGCTGGCGCCTGCCTGCACGCTCATGCGCCCGGCCACTTGGCTCATCGGCTTCAGCAGCGGCAGCTGGCCGCGCGGACCGGTCACGGTCTCATAGGCGATGGCCGTCACGCCGCTGGCGACGAGGTCCTTGGTCTGCTCCGGATCAGGCGCGAGGTGGAGGTAGGTATAGAGGATCTGGTCCTCGCGCAGCTTGGCGCGCTCCACCGCCTGCGGTTCCTTCACCTTCACCACCATCTCGCATTCGGCGAAGATCGGGTCCGGCCCGTCGACGATTTGCGCACCGGCAGCGACATATTGCGCGTCGGTCGCGTCGATACCGCAGCCGGCCTCGGTCTCGATCCACACCTCGTGGCCCCGCGCGGTCAGTTCGCGCGCGCTCTCCGGCGTCAGGCCGACGCGGTATTCGTGGTTCTTGATTTCCTTCGGACAGCCGACGCGCATCGCGAGTATCTCCTTGCTCTCGCGACGCGGTTAGGACCGCGATACCGCTACGGCAAGCGTGCTGCAAGGGTTTGTAATCTTATTGCGGCAAGGCCTGCCAGCGCACATCGATACGGTCGGCAGCGCCGCCCTCGACTTGCGTGACCTGCGCTCCTTGGGAGCGCAATGCCGTTGCAAGCGAATCGCCCGCCTCGCCCCCACCGGCCAGCGTCACCGGCAAGTCCAGCGCCCCGACGGCCCACAGCACGGTCGTGCGTGCCTGCGATCCGGCAGCGGTGGGCTCGCCCTCTTCGAGTTCGATCGGCGGCAGGGCCATGACCGGAGGGCGTAGCTCGATCGTCCAGTCAGGGGCGTTCTGGCCGATGCGGTCCGCCAGTTCTTGCCAGCCGGCCAGGGTTAGCCCGGGGAGAGCGGCTGCCTGGACCGATGCCCTGCGATTGCTGCGATCTACCGTCACTGCGCTGCGATCCGTGCCCGCCACGAGTGCCAGCCGGTCGATCAGCGAATTTATCTGCGCTTCGGTGGCCGCCGCCTGCTGTTCCGCAGCCGCCTGCGCAAGCTGTGCCTGCTCCGCCGCGCCGGGATCGGCGCCTACGCGAAACTGGTCCAGCGAAACGGCGACATTCTCTTCGAACCGCTGCGTGAGCCGACGGCCAATTTCGCTATTCGCCTGCGCATTGAAATCGGGAGTGAAGACAGTTGCGCTGATCGTGGCCGGCTCGCTGTTCCAGTCGATACTGAGATCGCTGATCCGCGCGCTTTCGGGAAAGCTTTCGGCGATGGAGGACTGGACGATCCGCTGCGCATTGGCCTCGAACGCGATGTCGCGGAGCGAAAACCCCAGGGGAATCGCCAGCGCAACGAAAACGACGAATATGCCGACATTCTGGAACCAGCCCTGGCGCGTGGAGAGATCGGTCCGGAAGCCGTATAGCCGCGCCATGATCGTGGCCGTCAGCGCGATGGTCAGGAAGTTGGTCACGTAGAGGGCCAGCGCGCCGCCGAAGACCGTCCAGTTCAGCGTTGCCAGCCCGTAGCCCACGGCAGCCAGCGGCGGCATCAGCGCCGTCGCGATGGCCACGCCGACGATCGTCCCCTCGCGCCCGCGGATCATTGCATAGGACCCGGCAAGAGAGGAGAACAGCGCGACCAGCAGGTCGAACAGGTTCGGCTGCGTTCGCGCGGCAATTTCAGGCGTCACCATTTTCAATGGCGAAAGCAGCACGATGAGGGCGGTAAATGCCACCGCCGCGATCGAACCGATTGCCAGCGCCTTGATGCTGATTTGCAGCCATTTGATCTTGCCGGTGGCGAGGGCGAAACCGGCGCCGAGGATCGGGCTCATCAACGGTGACAGCAGCATGGCGCCGATCACGACCGCCGGCGATGATAGCAACATGCCGAGAATGGCAATGCCCGCCGACATCATCGTCATGAAGATATACCGGGGGCTGGTCATCGAATCGCTCGCGACGCGGGCGATCACGTCGGTGTGATTGACGTCCTCGATAACATTGTCGAACCACCAGCGGCGCAGCGGAACGAAGGCCCTACCAATCGGGCTGTGCACCCAGGACGGCGTTTCGCGTTCGGTCTTGTCGCTGGACGGGGCGGCGGGACGATGCATCACAAGCCGCTTAGAGAGAATATTTGCGCGGGTCGCGAAAAATTTCGCATTGTGCGGGTTATCGACCGCGATGATGCGCCTAGTGTCTAGTCGCGTCGATCCACGAGCATCGAGAGGCGAGACATCTCGACGATATCGCCGAGCTCGAACGCCCCTTCCATCCGGCCTTCGAAAATGTCTCCCTTGTTCAGCCAGCGGTCCTCGATAGCGGTCCAGTTCGGATTGGGGAAAGCACCGTTAAACTGGACATTCCGGCGCACGCCCGGAACGACGACGTCTACGCGGACAGTACGAGCCAACAGGCCGTTCTTGACGACGTCCAGAATCCGAAAAGTGGGTGTGTCGGTCATCTCCAGCTCCTTCTGGCGAAGAGGGGAGATCGGCGCTCGCCGACCTCCCCCCGCAGTCGCGCGAATGCGGTGGCGGTCAGACCACGCTGACCAGCCGTTCCCCCAACGACTTGGCCGTGTGATAAATCGGACCTAGAGCGCTGATCAACCCCACGATCATCAGGCCGAGCGCAATCGCCTCCATCACGAATTGGAACGGATGCTCACGCATCTTGCCCCAAATTTGGGCGACGTCGATCGGCGAACCGGTCAATGCCCGGTCCAGTGGTATCACGCGGTTGGAAAATAGTATCATGATCTGCTCCCTGACCGACTGGACCTTACGAGCTTTCTTGCGTGGTCTCTTCGGTGTCCGGCGTGGTGCGCGTGAGTTCGCGACCCAGCTCTTTCGCGCCTTCGTAAAGCGCGACATAGCCATCACGGAGGGTCCACAGAAGCCGGACGGTTGTCAGTACACCCCCGTTTGTCGCATCGATTTCCCGGCTGTCGAGCGACTGGATGCCGGTAGTCGGTGTGTTTGCAGTGTTCATTGTTCAATCCTCTCGAAAATTTGTTCTTTGGCGATCAGCCGGCGTTCTGCTCGGCCTTGCGCTGTTCGTCTTCGGCGATGCCGGTGAAGATCCCATCGACGAGACCGATGAGCGCGGTCGTTGCTGCAACCGCACCAAGCGCGGCCAGCGGGACGATGCCGCCATTGACGGTTTCGATTTCGTCTAAAGTGAGTTCGGCGCATTGAGCTGAACGGATGAATGCGGAATGGTCTGACGCGTACATAGTGCCCCTCTCAGGTTCGCATCGAGATTACGGACAAGCCTGTCCGCAAGCGAAACCTGTCGACCGAGAGGGGGTGCAGTCCATATGGCAACCGGTCTAGGTCGATGCGTCTGGATCGAAGCGGCTATGGCGGCGCGCCGAAGACGGCGCCGCGTGATCTGCATCAGATCGGATTGCCGTCCTGGTCGCGGAAGATCTCGCGGCGGCCGACGTGGTTGGCCGGGCCGACGAGCCCTTCGCTTTCCATCCGTTCGATCCACTTGGCCGCGGTGTTGTAGCCCACGCCCATCTGGCGCTGGAGCCACGATCCGCTGGCCTTCTGGTTTTCGATCACGATCTGGCAGGCCTGACGATACTTGCGCTCATCGGGATCGTCGGATGCGGTGAACTCGTCCTCGAAGCTGTAGCCGCCGTCTTCCGGCTCTTCGGTGACGGCATCGACGTAATCGGGCTTGCCCTGCTCGCGCCAATGATCGGCGACTTTCTCGACTTCCTCGTCGCTGACGAAGGGGCCGTGCACGCGCAGCATGGCGCCGGTGTTCGGCTTGTAGAGCATGTCGCCCTTGCCCAGCAGCTGCTCCGCGCCCTGTTCGCCCAGGATCGTGCGGCTGTCGATGCGGCTGGTGACCTTGAAGCTGATCCGCGTCGGCAAATTGGCCTTGATGACGCCGGTGATGACGTCGACCGAGGGGCGCTGCGTCGCCATGATCAGGTGGATGCCGGCCGCGCGGCTCTTCTGCGAAAGGCGCTGGATCAGCACCTCGATTTCCTTACCAACGGTGACCATCAAATCGGCCAGCTCGTCGACGATCAGCACGATCAGCGGCAGCGGTTCGTAATCGAGCTGCTCTTCCTCGTAGATTTCTTCGCCGGTTTCGGGATCGAAGCCGGTCTGCACCCGGCGGCCGAGCGGTTTGCCCTTCTCGGCTGCTTTCTTCACCTTCTCGTTGAAGCCGGCGATGTTGCGCGAATTCACGCTCGACATCATGCGATAGCGCTTCTCCATCTCCTCGACCGCCCATTTCAAGGCGCGCACGCTCTTGTGCGGTTCGGTCACCACGGGGCTGAGAAGGTGGGGAATGTCGTCGTAGGTCTTGAGCTCCAGCACCTTGGGATCGATCAGGATCAGGCGGCATTCGTCGGGCGTGAAGCGGTAAAGCAGCGACAGCAGGATGGCATTGAGGCCGACCGACTTGCCGCTGCCGGTGGTGCCCGCGACCAGAAGGTGGGGCATGGCGGCAAGATCGGCGACGATCGGCTCGCCCGCGATATCCTTGCCCAGGATCATCGGCAGGCTGCCCGAATGATCGACGAAGGCCCCGCTGCTCGCCAGCTGCTTGTAGCTGACCATCTGGCGGTCCGCATTGGGCAGTTCGATGCCGATCACGGTCTTGCCCGGAATGGGCGAGACGCGGGCGCTGATCGCGCTCATGTTGCGCGCGATGTCTTCGGCGAGGCCGACCACGCGGCTGGCCTTGATGCCGGGGGCGGGCTCCAGCTCGTACATGGTGACCACAGGCCCGGCGCGAACGGCGGTGATCTCGCCCTTCACGTTGAAATCGTCGAGCACGTTTTCGAGCAGGCGGGCGTTCCGCTCCAGCGCCATCTTGTCGAGCTTGGGCGCGGAATTCTCCGGCGGATCGTCGAGCAGTTCCAGCGTCGGTAGCTGGTAATTGGCGAACATGTCCCGCTGCTTGGCCTTGGCCGGTTTCGGTTGGGCGGGCATGGGTGCTGGATCGGCGATCTCCGGTGCGCGGCGCGGTTCGCGAAACTCGACCGGATCGGCCTCGTCCTCTTCGTCGGCTGCTGCCGGCTTGGCGCGCTTCTGGCGCTTGGGGACCAGCGGCAGGTCAGTATCGACCAGCGCCGGGCGGCGCTTGACGAAATCGGGCAGGGTCAGGAACTGCGCCCAGTCGATGGCGAAGACACGCGTGACGAGCGCGATCCCGCCGGCCAACGCGACCAGCGCCAGCGCCAGCACGATCCAGCCCGATGCTGCCTCGCCGAACCGCGCGGCCACGGCCTCTATCCCGAGACCGCCCAGCTGACCGAACAGGCCCCCGAGCCCCGCAGGCAAGCTGCCCGTCGCGGGATCGAACAGCAGGGCGAGCACGGAGCCGAGCAGCACCATGGCCGCCAGCAGCATGGCGAAGGGGCCCCACCAGCGGCCGGGCGTCTCCTGCTCGTCATCGTCTTCCACGCCGGTCCATAGCCGGCGCGCGGAAATATAGAGCAATGGCAGCAACAGCGCGGCGGTGATGCCGAAGAAATTGAGCGCGCGTTCGGCGGCCCAGGCTCCGGAGAGGCCCATCCAGTTGCCGATATCGGTGCCGTCGGCGGCGGTGGAGGGGCTGGGATCGGTCTGCGTGTAACTGGCTAGCGACAGGGTCAGGAAGAGCAGCAGCGCAAACAGCAGTCCCGCCCCCGCCATATGCGTGGCGCGGCGGAAGGAGCGGCGGAATGCCGCCCGCCAGTCGGGTGCTGCGCCAGCGCGCGTGGCCATGTGTCTCGCCTCTGTGTCGTCGGGAGCGGGCAGTATGAATCCTCGGCGAGTCCGAGGTCAAGCGGAGTTCGTCGAGCGGGTGTATTTTCTGAGCAACACACCCGGCATCGCGGGGTGTGACGAAGTGCCTATGCGAGGCCGTCGATGGCACCCCAGCGGGGCCAATTCAATTCGCGCGCGCGCTTGGAATTCATTCCTCCTAGCGCGATCACCGGTACGGGCGAGCGTTGGGCCAGCACGGAAAACCCCATCGCACCGAGCGTCGCGCCGCCGGGATGCGATGCCGTCCGGAATACGGGCGAGAGGAATATGCCGTCCGCTTTCGCGCTGATGGCGGCTTCGATCTCCTCGCCATCATGTGCGGTTGCCAGACGCAGACCGCTGCGAAGGCGTTCCGGCGCTCCATAATGCCCATCGGCACCCCAGTCCTCTTCGCCCGACAGTACGACCACATGGCCGCATTCGCGCGCGACTGCAGCAAGCTCCTCGAACCGCCTCCGCCGCTCCGCCGGATCGAGATGATAGTGCCGGAACACGAAGCCCGACCCCTCCGGCAGCGCATGCAATGCCGCCTCCAGCCCGGCATCGTTGCGGGCATCCGACAGCAGCCAGAGCAAAGGGAGGGCCTGTCCATTCATGCGACGTCCGCTATAGCGCATGGCCATGGAAAAGGCAGAGACTCCGCTCCAGCAGGTTCAGGCGAATATCGCGCAAGCGTGCAAGATCGCTCGGCGCGATCCGGGCGAGGTGACGCTGGTCGCGGTCAGCAAGACCCATCCGGCAGATGCGATCCAGCCGCTGCTGATCGAGGGCCAGCGCCATTTCGGCGAGAACCGCGTGCAGGAAGCGCAGGCCAAATGGCCCGCGCTGCGCGAGGAGTATCCCGCGGTGCAGTTGCACCTCATCGGCCAGCTGCAATCGAACAAGGCCGAAGATGCGGTGGCGCTGTTCGACGCGATCCATTCGCTCGACCGCCCGAGCCTCGTCAAGGCGCTGGGCAAGGCGATGGACAAGTTGGATCGCCGCGTGCCTTGCTTCGTACAGGTCGATGTCGGAGAGGAAGAGCAGAAGGGCGGCTGCCCGATTGCCGAGCTGCCCGCGCTGCTCGACCAGGCGCGCGAAGCGGACATCCCGGTCGCCGGTCTGATGTGCATTCCGCCGTTCGACATCGAGCCGACCCCCTTCTTCGCCCTGCTGGACAAGCTGGCCCGCGACCACGGGCCAGCCGATAATTCCTGGGGCCGCAGCATGGGCATGAGCGGGGATTACGAGACCGCCGTCAAGCTCGGCGCTACGCATGTGCGGGTCGGCACCGCGCTGTTCGGGGAGCGGGGCTGAGCCTGCCGCTTCAGGCGTTCTCCAGCCGATCCTGCGTGGCATCGCTGGCGGCTTCGATCAGCCTCGCTTCGATGCGGTTCATCCGCTCGCCTTGCTCCAGCTTGTGGCCGGTGAGGTCGGTGATGTAGAAGGTGTCTGCCGCGCGTTCGCCGTAGTTCGTGACGTGGGCGGAATGAACGACGAGGCGGCTTTCGAACAACACCCGTGCGAGGCGGTTGAGCAGCGCCGGGCGGTCGCGGGCATTCACTTCGATCACGGTGAAGCGATTGGAGGCCTTGTTGTCGAACAAGACGCGCGGCGACACGTCGAATGCGCGCGCGCGGCTGTGCGCCAGGGGCCGCTGGGCGAGGCGCGGGGCGAGATCGACGCGATTGGCAAGCGCATCCTCGATGCTGGTCTTCAACCGCTCCAGCTGGCCTTCTTCCGCGAAAGCGCCGCCATGCGGGTCCTGCACCAGGAAATTGTCGAGCGCCCAGCCCTGCCGCGTGGTGTGGATGCGCGCGTCGATGATGTTGCCGCCGGCGAGGTGGATGCCTCCCGCAATGCGATAGAACAGGCCCGGATGGTCGGCGGCGATCACCGTGACCAGCGTCGCGCCGCGCTCTTCGTAGAACTCGCAATGGATCGACAGATCGTGCTTCTGTTCGCGCGCCGCGGCGTAATGCACCAGGTTGAGCGCGATGATATCGACCGGCTCGGCGATCCAGTAGGGGTCGCCCATCCCCCCGCCCACGCTCTCGACGAGATCGGCCTTGTCTCCGAGCAATTCCGCGACCTCGGCCTTCTTCGCCGCGATCTTGCGTTCGCGCCCCTCGCGCATGTGGCCGAGGCGCAGGCGCTCGCTCGCCGTGTCGTAAAGCTCGCCGAGTAGCTGGCCTTTCCAGCTGTTCCATGTGCCGGGACCCACGGCACGGATGTCCACCGCGGTCAGGATCGCGAGATGGCGCAGCCGCTCCTGGCTCTGCACCTTGCCGACGAAATCCTCGATCGTCTTCGGGTCGGTGAGGTCGCGCTTCTGCGCCGTGTGACTCATCAGCAGGTGGTGCAGCACCAGCCAGGCGACCAGCTCGGTCTCGCTGTCGGAGAGGCCGAAGCGCGGGCACAGCTCGTGCGCCACCTCTGCCCCCAGCTCCGAATGATCGCCGCCGCGGCCCTTGGCGATATCGTGCAGCAGCGCTGCCACGTACGCCACGCGGCGCGAGATGACCTTGTGGATCAGCCGCGTGGCGCGCGGGTGGTCGTCGGCCAGCTCGCCCTTCTCGATTTTGTTGAGCAGGCCGATCGCGCGGATGGTGTGCTCGTCCACCGTATAGTGGTGATACATGTCGAATTGCATCTGCGCGTTGACCTTGCCGAAATCGGGCACGAATTTCCCGAACACGCCAGTTTCGTTCATCCAGCGCAGGACCGTTTCGGGATCGTTGCGGCTGCAGAGCAGGTCGAGGAAGAGGGCGTTCGCGCGCTCGTCGTTCCGCACCGCCCTGTCGATCAGCCCGCTGTCGCGATCGGCCTGGCGCATGGTTTCGGGATGCACCTCGAGCTGTTGCTCCTCCGCGATCTGGAAGATCTCGACCAGGCGCACGGGATCCTTGCGGAACCAGTCGTCCGAGGGCGCGGCGATCTTGCCGCCGAACACGCGATAGCCCTTTACGGTCCGCGCCTTCTGCTTCCAGCCGGCGAAAAAGCCGGAGCGCGCGCTCTTGGCTTCGAACTGCTCGTCGATATGCGCGAGGAAGACGCCGGTGAGCGAGCCGACCCGCTTCGCGTGCAGGAAATAGAGCTGCATGAACCGCTCGACCGAGCTCTTGCCCGGCCGCTCGGCGAAATTCATCCGCTCGGCGATCTGGCGCTGCATGTCGAAGGTCAGCCGGTCCTCGGCGCGGCCGGTGAGGACATGCAGGTGGCAGCGCAC
Source organism: uncultured Erythrobacter sp. (assembly GCA_947499095.1). Lineage (GTDB taxonomy): Bacteria > Pseudomonadota > Alphaproteobacteria > Sphingomonadales > Sphingomonadaceae > Qipengyuania. Next base: position 153,298 of record CANMMR010000001.1, on the reverse strand, counting down.
GGCAAGCAGGAAGTTCTCCGCCCGGCGGAAACTGCGATACTCGGCCGGCGTGAGCAGCCCCACATCGACCAGCTCCGCCGCCGCGCGCACGCGGTGGATGAACTTGCCGATCCAGTAGAGCGTATGGAGGTCGCGCAGGCCCCCCTTGCCGTCCTTCACATTGGGTTCGACGACATAGCGGCTGTCGCCCATGCGCTTGTGTCGCGCATTGCGTTCGGCCAGCTTCTCGGTGACGAAAGTGCGCTCGTTGCCGCGCACGACCTCCGATGTGTAGCGGCGCGAGCCTTCGTCGTAGAGAGCCTGATCGCCCCAGACATAGCGGCCTTCGAGCAGGGCGGTGCGGATGGTGAGGTCGTTCTTCGAGAGGCGCATCGCCTCGTCCAGCGTGCGCGTCGAATGGCCGACTTTGAGGCCGAGATCCCACATCAGATAGAGCATCGCCTCGACCACCTGCTCGCACCAGGCGGTTTTCTTGCCGCCGACGAGGAAAGCGATGTCGACATCGGAATGCGGCGCCATTTCGGAGCGGCCGTAGCCACCGACCGCCATGATCGTCAGCCGCTCGGCCTGAGAGCGATTAGCGCTGGGGTAGAGATGGGTTGTCGCATGATCGTGGATCACGCGGAGCAGCTGGTCGATCAGGAAGGAATGCCCTCCCGCACATTCGTGCCCGGCCGAATGCTTTTCCTCCAGCCGCCGCGCAAGTTCGGCGCGGCCCTTCTCGAGCGCGCCCTTGAGCAGATCGACGATGTGCTGCCGTGCCTTTTCGCCATGCTCCTCCACCAGCGCGTCGATCCGCGCGGCGACATCGCGCCGGTCGAAGATCGCGCGCTGGCGGGGGATGCGAAACGTGCTCAAGCGGCCTCGTAATCGCTCGCGTAGGTGGCCTTGACGGTCCGCTTGTCGACCTTCTGCGTGCCGAGCCGCGGCAGCTGTTCTTCAGCCTGCCACAGCACGCTCGGTACCTTGAAGGGGGCGATATGCTCGCGCAGGAATTCCTGCAGATCGTCGGAGGACAGCTCCTTGCCTTCATGCGTCAGGTAGACCGCTGCGGGGATCTCGCCGAAGCGCTCGTCCGGCAGGCCGAAGACGGAGCATTCAGCCACTGCCGGATGCGCATAGATTGCCTCTTCCACCTCGATGCAGGAGATGTTCTCGCCGCCGCGGATGATGATGTCCTTCTTGCGGTCGACGATGAACAGGTAATCGTCCTCGTCCATGTAACCGAGGTCGCCGGTGCGGAAGAAGGCATCCTTGCTGAAGGCCGCCTTGGTCGCTTCCTCGTTGCGCCAGTAGCCGAGGAAATTGCACACCGAGCGGATCGAGATTTCGCCCACCTCGCCCTGCGGCAACTGGTTGCCGTCGTCGTCGAGGATGGCCATTTCCACCAGGGGGCGCGAAGGCATGCCGGTGCTGTTGGGCTTGGCGAGGTAATTCTCGTTGAGATTGCCCGCGCCGACGCCATTGGTTTCGGTGAGGCCGTAGCCGAGCACGGGATAGCCGTCCTCGAAGGCGGACTTGATCTTCTTCACATGCTCCACGGGGCGCGCGGAACCGCCGGCGGCAAAGGTCTTGCACTGCGAGAGGTCGTATTTCTCGCGGTCGGGGTGCATGGCGATCTCGTAGCTCATCAGCGGCACGCCGACGAAATAGGTAATCTTCTCCTCGTCGAGCAGGCGCAGCGCCTCGCCCGCGTCCCACTTCGGCATGAGCACCAGCTTGCGGCCCATGGCGAAGCTCTGGAGGAACAGCGGCACTTCGCCGGTCACGTGGAACAGCGGCACGGCCACCAGCGCGCTCGGCTGCACGGTCGGAGCTTCGCCCCGCTCGGTCAGCAGCTGGAGCATCATCGCCGTCTGGCAGACATAGTTCATCGTGCCCGAGACGACGCCGAGATGGTCGGAATAGGCACCCTTGGGATGGCCGGTCGAGCCGGAGGTGTAGAGGATGGTGGCGAGGTCTTCCGGGCCGATCTCGCCGAGCATCTTCATTGCGGTGTCGCCAGCCGCCCAGACCGGCGCGAGGCCCTCGCTCGGCTTGCCGTGGTCGAAGACGACGACTTTGGCCGGGTGCTCCACGCCCTCGAGGCGCGCGGCGCGCTGCGCGTCGGCCAGCACCAGCTTGCATTCGCACAGGTCGATTCCGTAGGCGAGCTCTTCGCCTGTCCACCAGCCGTTGAGCAAGGTGGCGCATCCGCCCGACATCAATATGCCCATGTAGGCGACGATCCAGTTGACCGAATTGCGCGCCGCGATGCCCACGCGGTCGCCTTTCTCGATGCCGTGCTGCGTCGCAAGGCCGTGCGCCACTTGGCTCGCGGCATGCCACACCTCGCCGAAGGTCATGCGCATGTCGCCATCGACGAGGAAGGTTTCGTCCTTCTTCTCGTTGCAGAAATGGGCGAAGAAATGCGCCAGGCTGGGGGGCGCGTTCTTGAAGGCGGGCATGGCAACGCCGCGGCGCGTCGCCTCGGTCAGTTCGAACATCTGGCCCGGCGCGGTCACGGCGTCGGTGATGCGGTGGATGTCCTTGTCGAGTTCGGTGGGCATGGTTGTAAGGGTCCTCTCTCAAAACGGCGCACGGCCCCGATTCGAGGCTCGCGCGGAAATTGCGGCTCGACGCAGGCTTTCCCCAAAACTCCTGCTATGCCAAAAGCCGCCGCCGATGGGTCGTCGGATGCGGCCTTGCACATGTCTCTAAGAGGATAAGCCCTTGCTGTCACTACTCGCCGCGAGCGGCGCCACCGACCCGATCTACTGGCAGGATCTGGGCCTCAGGCCTTACCTGTTCGAGATCGGCGGCTTCCAGCTGCGCTTCTATTCGCTGGCCTATCTGCTCGGCATCCTGCTCGGCTACTGGCACCTGTCGAAGATGATCAAGGCACCGGGCAGCCCGATGGCCCAGCGCCATGCGGACGATCTGTTCTTCTATTGCACGCTCGGCGTGATCCTCGGCGGGCGGCTTGGCTATGTCGCTTTCTACCGGCCCGAACTGTTCGGCACTCTGGACATGTTCAAGCTGTGGGAAGGCGGGATGAGCTTCCACGGCGGCGTGATCGGCGTGCTGGTGGCGATCAGCTGGGTGGCCTGGCGCGGGCATCTCAACTGGCTGCGCATCTGCGACTATATCGCGGTGAACGTCCCGCTCGCCTACATGCTGGGGCGGCTGGCGAATTTCGTGAACGGCGAACTTTATGGCCGTCCGGTGGAAGGCAATTTTCCCTTCGCGATGATTTTCCCGAGCGATCCGCTGCAACTGCCGCGCTATCCGAGCCAGCTGTTCCAGGCAGGGCTGGAAGGCCTGCTGCTCGGCGTGATCCTGATCGCGCTGTTCTGGAAAACCCGCGCGCGATACCGCCCGGGCCTGCTGGTCGGCCTGTTCACCGTCGGCATGGGCGTCGGGCGTTTCGTCAACGAGTTTTTCCGCGAGCCCGATGCGCATCTCGCCAATGTGGTGGTCGAAACCGGCCTGTCGCGCGGGCAATGGCTGAGCCTGCCGATGATCGCGGTGGGCCTCGGCGTGCTGGCCTTTGCGCTGGCGCGCCCGGCCATCGGCGGGGCGAAGGCGGGCAAGCCGGCGACCGCATGAGCGGGGGCGCGCCCGGCGATCTGGCGACCAGCTTTCGCCGCCTGATCGAGCGGCACGGGCCGATGCCGGTGGCGCGCTACATGGGCGAAAGCAATGCGCGCTATTACGCCAGCCGCGATCCGCTGGGCGCAGCGGGCGATTTCACCACCGCGCCGGAGATCAGCCAGATGTTCGGCGAGATGGTCGGGCTGTGGCTGGCCGATATCTGGACCCGCGCGGGCAAGTCGGCAAACGCGATTTATGTCGAGCTCGGCCCGGGGCGGGGCACGCTGGCGAGCGATGCGCTGCGCGCGATGGCGAGCCAAGGGCTGCGGCCCGAAGTGCATCTGGTCGAAGGCTCGGCAACCTTGCGCGCGGTCCAGTCCGGCGCGCTGGCAGGGGCGCAGTTCCACGACACGATCGACAGCCTGCCCGAAGATCGCCCGATCCTGCTGGCGGCGAACGAATTCCTCGACGCGCTTCCGGTTCGCCAGCTGGTAATGACCGAGCGTGGGTGGCGCGAGCGGATGGTGGCGCTGGACGAGGAGGGCGGCTTCGTCTTCGCCGCCGGGCGGAGTGCGATGGACGATGCAGTGCCCACGGAGCAGCGGGCGTCGGAACCTGGCACGATCATAGAGACTTGCCCCGCCGCGGCGGCGCTGGTCGATGCGTTGGCCGAGCGGCTCGAGCGACAGGGCGGCGCGGCGATCTTCGTCGATTACGGACACCTTGCGCCGCGGTCCGGCTCGACGCTGCAAGCCGTGAAGGCGCATGAGAAGGTCGGCGTGTTCGACAGCCCCGGCGAGATGGATCTCACCGCCCATGTCGATTTCGCCATGCTGGTGGAGGTCGCCAAGCGCGCCGGGCTAGCCACTGCCACCGCGACGCAGGCCGAGTGGCTGAGCGCCATGGGGATCGGCCTGCGTGCACAGGCGCTTGTAACCGGAGCGCCTGATCGAGCGAAGGACATTGCGGCAGCGCATGACCGGCTCGTTCAGCCGACGGCCATGGGCGAGCTGTTCAAGGTGCTGGCCCTGACGCCGCGCGACTGGCCGCGCGGTGCCGGATTTGCCGAAGGCGAGAGGCGGAAGGAAAAGACATGAGAGCATTGGTCGCATCGCTTGCCGCACTATTGCTGGCATCGCCCGCGCTGGCTGCGGATCCGGTTCAGGGCCGCTGGGTGACCGAAGAGAAGGACGCCGTGATTACCATCGCCTCGTGCGGCGCGAAGCTGTGCGGGCGCATCTCGAAGTTCCTGGTCGCCCCGCCGCAAGGGCTCGACCAGCGCGACGTCAACAACAAGGATGCCTCCAAGCGCAGCCGCAAGCTGCTCGGCATGCCGGTGCTGACCGGCTTCGTCGAGGATGGCGACGAATGGCGCGGGACGATATACGATCCGAAGAGTGGCAAAACCTATCGTTCGATCCTGCAACGCGAGAGCGCGAATGTGCTGACCGTGAAGGGCTGCCTCGGGCCGTTCTGCCAGACCCAGACATGGCGCAAGGCGGGCTAGAGCCCGATCCGGTCCGCGAGCCGTCGGGCCGCTTCCTCGAAGGTCAGCTTGTCCTCCTCGCGGTCGACCGAGAGGTTGGCCTCGCGCATCGCCTCGACATCGATCGCGCCGATTAGCGGCGCGATCGCGGCGCGGATCGCGGCGTTACTCCCGGTTTCGGGGGAGAGCAGCACGATCGCGTCGTAATTGGGAAACGCGCCCTGCGGATCCTCCAGGATCGTCAGCCCGTCCGCCGCGATGCGCCCGTCCGAGGTATAGGCGCCGATCACATCCGCCTCGCCCGATTGCAGAGCGTTGTACATGAAGGTCGGCGAGAAATTGCGCCGCTCGGCAAAGCGCACGCCGTAGGTATCGCGCACGGCAATCCATTCGGGCCGCTCGAAGAATTCAGGGTCGCCGCCCACCGTCATGCCGCCTGCCGCGTCTGCCAGATCGGCGATCGATTCTATGCCCAGCGCCGCCGCCCGCTCGCCGCGCATCGCGAGGCCATAGGCGTTTTCGAACCCCAGCCGGCCCAGCACATGGGTGCCGCTGGTGTCGGTTTCCCACGCGGCGATTTCCTCCAGCATCGCATTACGCGGCGGGTTGTCCTCGCGCCCCATCTGGTTGGTCCAGATCGTACCTGTGTAATCCACCAGCACGTCTATGGCACCGGTGGTGACCGCACGATGCGCCACTGCCGAACCGAGGCCATCGCGATAGTCGACGGCGTAGCCGCTCTCTTCCAAATGCTGTCCGATCAGCCGGGCGAGTATGTATTGCTCGGAAAAGCCCTTCGCGCCGATAACGATGCGCCGCTCTTCGCTGCCGCCGAATTGCGCGAACAATGCCGCGCCGACGCCCAGCGCGACAGCTGCCAGCCCGCCAAAAGTGAGCGCACGGCGGCGAGTCTTTAGCCCCTTCTCGATCGTGCCGAGCAGCCCGTCGGCAATCAGTGCCAGCCCCGCACTCGCGATGCATCCGGCCAGCACCAGCACCCAGTTCTGCGTCTGCAAACCGGCGAAGATCGGATCGCCGAGGCTCTTCTGTCCGATGGTCGTCGCCAGCGTGGCGGCGCCGATGGTCCAGACCGCCGCCGTGCGGATGCCCGCCATGATGTAAGGGGCGGAAAGCGGGGCCTCGACCAGCCGCAGGCGCTGCCAGAAGGTCATGCCGACGCCGTCCGCCGCCTCAATCACGCCGGGGTCGAGATTGGCCTGCGCGGTGATCGCATTGCGCAATATCGGGAGCAGCGCATAGAGCGACAGCGCCAGCAGGGCAGGCAGGAAGCCGAGCGTCGGCAGACCTTCGCCGAAGACGGCGCGCAGGCTCAGCAGGATCGGGAAGAACAGCGCCAGCAAGGCGAGCGCCGGGATGGTCTGCACGAGGCTTGCGAAACCGAGCGCGGCTCGTGACACCGCAGGCGATCGGCTCGCCCAGACGGCCAGCGGCAACGCAACAGCGATCCCGAGCGCGATGGCCGCTGCCGACAGCAGCACATGCGCGGCGAGTTGGTCGCCGAGCTTAAGGAGTGCGCCCCAGATGTCGCTCACCGCGCCAACTCCGCCAGCCGGTCGGCCTGGGCGCGCGGGACGGCGACCAATTCCTGCGCGACCGCTCCGCCGCGCCCTTCGAGCAAGCCTTGCGGAGTTTCATCGGCTAGGATCGCGCCTGCATCCATCACCAGCACCCGGTCGGCCAGGAGTAGCGCCTCGGCCATGTCATGCGTAACCATGATGGTCGTCAGACCGAGCTCGTCATGCAGCTTGCGCACCCGGCCGCCGAGCGCATCGCGGGTGACCGGATCGAGCGCGCCGAACGGCTCGTCCATCAGCAGCAGGTGCGGGTCGCCCGCCAGCGCACGGGCCACACCGACCCGCTGGCGCTGCCCGCCGGACAGGGCATCGGGCATCCGGGTCGCCATTCCGGCGTCGAGCTCGACCAGTTCGAGCAGCTCGGCGATCCGCGCAGGCGACAGCTTCTCGCCAGCAAGCCGCGGGCCGATCGCGATATTCTCTCCCACCGTCATGTGCGGGAACAGGCCGATCGACTGGAACACATATCCGACCCGGCGGCGCAGTGGGGGCAGCGGTAGGCTGCCGACCGGATCTCCTTCGTAGACGACGTCTCCGCTATCCGCCTCCGCGAGGCGGTTGATCGTCTTGAGCAAGGTCGACTTGCCCGATCCCGACGCGCCGACAAGCGCGACGAACTGGCGGGGTGCGATCGTCAGCGAGACATCGCGGACGGCTTCGACCGCTCCGTAACGCTTGCCGACAGCCCGGAATTCCAGCGCAGCTTGAACTTCGGCCGTCACTCGTCGTCGGTGCTCGACTCATCGGGCAGGCGGTAATCGACGCGCTGCAATTCGATCCGGCGGTCCTGCGGCCCCGTCGTGTCCATCATGTCGTCGTTCATGCTCTCGGGCTTCCAGCACCTTTCGACGCCGTTTTCTTCGTCCGGAGTGAAGCACAAGCGCGCATCGCCGGTGGCGTTGAACGTCCACTGGCCTTCCTGCCACAAATCGCCGTTGCGAAGATCGCGATAACTGCCGTCGCGGTCGAGATAGGTCGTGTAGCGGGCACCGTCTTCCGACGTGATCCGCCAGGCCGTCTCTGCGAAGTCACCCGGCAAGGAGGTGTCTTCCGATGCCGCTGCAAGCTCACCGCCCTGCGCGTTTTCGACCACCCCGGATGTGTCTTCGTCCGGGTTGCTGCAAGCTGCGGTCAGCAGCACAGCTCCTGCCAGAACTACCATTCGCATTTGGGGCCCCTCCTCTGCCGATCCGCGTACCCTAGCAGGCTGAGCCACCGGGGAAAGCCGCTGCCGCGAGACGCTGCGCGCTCAGGGGACCAGCTTGTCGACCGGGAATACCAGATCGACCGTCAGCCCATTATCGGCAAGCGTGCGCTCAAACCGCCCGCCGAGCTGGCTTTCGACTGCCATCCGCAGCAAGCGCGAGCCGAAGCCCTCCCGCTTCGAATCGAGCGGATCGCACACGCCTTTCATGGTTTCATGCCAAGTTACGCGAAGCTCTTCGCAATCGCTTTTCTCACGGGCGATCTCGATGCAGATCGTCCCGTCGTCGCAGGCGAGCGCGCCGTATTTGGCGGAATTGGTCGCCAGCTCGTGGAAGATCAAAGCCAGCGGTGTCGCGGCCTGCGGGCCGGTCTCCACATCGTCGCCCTTGACCAACAGCCGGTCGGGCCGACCGTCGCCATAGGGCTTGAGCAGATCGCGCAGCAGGCCCTGCAGGCTGTCGCTGGATCTTCCATCGCCGGGGCGGACGTAATCATGCGCCGTCCCCAGCGCGCGGATCGCCTCGTTGAGTTCCTTGGCGAATCCCTCGACCTCTGGCTTGCCGCGCGAACGGATCGCGATGAGGCCCGAGACGACCGCAAAGATGTTCTTGATGCGGTGCGACAGTTCGCGCGCCAGCAGGTCGTTGCTTTCCGAAAGACGGTGCGTCTCGTCGATATCGATCCCTGCGCCGAACCAGGTTTCGACGTTGCCGGCCGCATCGCGCATCGGCCAGGCGCGCAGGACCATCCAGCGATACTCGCCATCGGCCCGCTTGAGGCGCGCTTCGGCTTCCCAGCGGTCCTCGGTTTTGCGCGAGCGAGCGCGCAGATCGGCGACAGCTTCGCTCTGCTCTGGGTGGATCAGCGATTCGAAGTCGATCGACCCGACGTCCTCGGTGCCGCAATATTCGTAGAAAGCCTCGTTGCCGAACTCGATCGATCCATCGGGCCGCGCTGCCCATGCGAGCACCGGAATATGTTCCGCCATCCGCCGCAGCCGCATGCTCTCGCGTACGAGCTGTTCCTGCACCGCGAGGTATTCGCGCCGCGCGTTGAGACGCCGCATCACCGATGCCGCGAGCACTTCGAGGCCTTCGCGCTGGAAATCGGTCAGACCTTCCAGACGGGGTTCGGTATCGATGACGCAGAGCGAGCCCAGCGGCGCTCCTTCCGACGACAGGAGCGGCGCGCCGGCGTAAAACCGGATCTTCGGCTCGCCGGTCACCAATGGGTTGCGCTCGAACCGCGGGTCCAGCAGCGCGTCGGGCACCACCATCGGCTCACGCTCCATCATCGCATGGGCGCAGAAGCTGGTCGGGCGGGGTGTTTCAGTGGCGTCCAGACCGGCCCGGGCGAGAAAGCGCTGGCGCTGTTCCTCGACCAGGCTCACCAGCGAGATCGGCGCCCCGCATAGCTTTGCGGCGAATTGCACGATCTGCAGCAGCTCGTCGTCGTTCTCCAGCTCGTCGAGCCCATAGGACGCCATTACCGTCAGGCGGTCCTGCTCGCCGCAGAATGCCGGGTTCGGGCCTTTGGTGGTCGGCCAGGATGTGGACGTGTCGAGAAGCATGACTGGCCAACGCTTTTAGATTCATCGCCTTGTTTTACAAGCCACAGCGGCCCGCAGGACCGCGCAATACTTCGATCACGCAAAGCGGGTTTGCCCGCCGCGCTTCGTTTCGCTATCCCGCGCGCAACGATATTACGCGAGCCCCCAAGTTTTCGGGGATCCTTGAGGAGAGACCATGCGCGCGACCCCCGATTTCGACTTCCAGCTGGGCGAAGCCGCCGAGATGATCCGCGAGAGCGTCGGCCGCTTCGCCGACGAGCAGATCGCGCCGCTGGCGGAGAAGGTTGATCGCGAGGACTGGTTTCCGAAGGCGGAATTGTGGCCTGCCATGGGCGAGCTGGGACTGCATGGAATTACCGTTCCCGAAGCCGACGGCGGTCTGGGCCTCGGCTATCTCGAACATGTGATCGCTGTGGAGGAGGTCAGCCGCGCGAGCGCGTCGGTCGGCCTCAGCTACGGTGCGCATTCCAACCTCTGCGTCAACCAGATCGCGCGCTGGGGCAATGACGAGCAGAAGGCGAAATATTTGCCGAAGCTCATCAGCGGCGAACATGTCGGATCGCTCGCCATGAGCGAGGCGAGTGCAGGATCGGACGTCGTCTCGATGAAGATGAAGGCCGAGAAGGTGGACGGAGGCTACGTGCTCAACGGCACCAAGTTCTGGATCACCAACGCGCCCTATGCCGATACGCTGGTCGTCTACGGCAAGACGTCGCCCGAGGCCGGCAGCCGCGGGATCACGACCTTCCTGATCGAGAAGGATTTCGAGGGCTTCTCGATCGGCCAGAAGATCGAGAAAGTCGGCATGCGCGGCTCGCCGACCAGCGAGCTGGTGTTCGACGATTGCTTTGTGCCCGAAGCCAATGTGATGGGCCCGGAAAACGGCGGCGTCGGCGTGCTGATGAGCGGGCTCGATTACGAACGCGTGGTGCTCGCCGGACTGCAGCTCGGCGTGATGCAGGCATGCCTCGACACGGTCATCCCTTATCTTCGCGAGCGCACCCAGTTCGGCAAGCCGCTCGGCAGCTTCCAGCTGATGCAGGCCAAGGTCGCCGACATGTATGTCGCGCTGCAATCGGCCCGCGCCTACACCTATGCCGTCGCCAAGAGCTGCGATGCGGAAAAGACCACCCGCTTCGACGCCGCCGGCGCAATCCTGCTGGCGAGCGAGAATGCCTTCCGCGTGGCCGCCGAAAGCGTCCAGGCCTTGGGCGGTGCAGGCTACACGCTCGACTGGCCGGTCGAACGCTACATGCGCGATGCCAAGCTGCTCGATATCGGCGCGGGGACTAACGAGATCAGGCGCATGCTGATCGGGCGCGAGCTTATTGGGGCTGCGGGGTGATGGCCGAGGCTGGAGTCTTCATCATCAAACTCGATGGGTCGAAGCTTCAAACCAAAGCTGATTTTTTTCGCGAGCTAAGCGCCGCGATCGATTACGAACTGACCGATAACCTTGATGCGCTGGATGAGGATTTGGCTTTCGAAATTCCGCTTCGCTGCGGTCCTTACTCCATTGTGTGGCAGAACGCCGCGAAATCCGATTGGAGTGGATATTCGGAGATAACGAAGATCCTAGGCCTGCTGACACATCAGCAACAGGCCCATCCTGATCGATTCACAAGTCTCACCTTGGATTTCCAATCCGATCCCGAGGAAGACACTTGGACGTATCCTGAGATGTACAAATCCCCTTATTACGTCAAAGAGCGCGAGAGGCGCTCAGGAAAGACTGACTGAAAATGGCAGCACCTGTTCTCACATCCACGCTCGACCGCGAGGCACCCGACGCCAAGGCGCGTTTCGAGCATAACAAATCGCTCGCCGCCGATCTGCGCTCGATCGTCGCCGCAGCCGCACTCGGCGGCTCCGAGGGCAGCCGCGAGCGGCATGTCGGGCGGGGCAAGCTCTTGCCGCGCGAACGGGTCGAGCGGTTGCTCGATCCGGGCAGCCCCTTCCTCGAGATCGGCCAGCTTGCCGCCAACGGCATGTACAAGGACACGATCAACGGCGCGGGGATGATCGCGGGTATCGGCCGCGTGTCGGGGCGGCAGGTGATGATCGTATGCAACGATGCCACCGTGAAGGGCGGCACCTATTATCCGATGACGGTCAAGAAGCACCTTCGCGCGCAGGAGATCGCGCAGGAGAACCGGTTGCCGTGCATCTATCTCGTCGATAGCGGTGGGGCCAACTTGCCGCACCAGGCCGAGGTCTTCCCCGACCGCGACCACTTCGGGCGTATCTTCTTCAACCAGGCGAACATGAGTGCGCTAGGCATTCCGCAGATCGCCTGCGTGATGGGCAGCTGTACCGCGGGCGGAGCCTATGTGCCTGCCATGTCGGATGAAACGGTGATCGTACGCAACCAGGGCACGATCTTCCTTGCCGGACCGCCGCTGGTGAAGGCTGCGACGGGCGAGGAGATCAGCGCCGAGGATCTGGGCGGCGGCGACCTCCACGCGAAGAAATCGGGCGTGGTCGATCACCTCGCCGAGAACGACGAACACGCGCTCACCATCGTGCGCGATATCGTGAGCCATCTCGGCGACAATTATGCAGAGGCGAAACACGTCGCTGTGAAGGACCCTCGCCCGCCGAAGTTCGACGCCGACGATCTCTACGCCATCGTGCCTGAGGATGTGCGCGCGCCCTATGACGTGCACGAGGTCATCGCCCGCCTCGTCGACGGCAGCGAATTTCACGAGTTCAAGGCCAATTACGGTAGCACGCTCGTCTGCGGCTTCGCACACATCTGGGGCATGCCGGTGGCGATCCTCGCCAACAACGGCGTGCTGTTTTCCGAAAGTGCGCAGAAGGGCGCGCATTTCATCGAGCTCGCGCAGCAGCGCCGCATTCCGCTGCTGTTTCTCCAGAACATCTCGGGCTTCATGGTGGGCGGGAAATACGAGGCGGAAGGCATCGCCAAGCATGGCGCGAAGCTCGTCACCGCCGTTGCTACAGCCACCGTTCCCAAAGTCACCGTGGTCATCGGCGGCAGCTTCGGTGCAGGCAATTACGGCATGTGCGGCCGCGCTTACTCACCGCGCTTCCTCTTCACCTGGCCCAATGCGCGCATCTCCGTGATGGGGGGCGAGCAGGCCGCATCGGTCCTCGCCACCGTCCACCGCGACGCCGACAGCTGGACCGAGGAACAGGCCGAGGAGTTCAAGGCCCCGATCCGCCAGAAATACGAGGACGAGGGGAACCCCTATTACGCCACCGCCCGCCTGTGGGACGACGGCGTGATCGACCCGGCGCAGACCCGCGATGTGCTGGGCCTTGCCTTCGCAGCCACCCTCGAAGCGCCGATCCCCGAGCGTCCGCAGTTCGGCGTCTTCCGGATGTAGCCTCGGAACGCCAGTCGGGCAGGCGCGTAGAGAGAAATGAGGGTCTTGGGCGGAAACGAGGAGAGTTTCCGTGAATGAGAACATCCTGCTGGTAATCTTTGCCGTAATCGTCCTGCTGATCGCCGTCGGCATCTGGATGACTATCAACAAACGCCGGACCGACCACCTGCGCGACCGCTTCGGCGACGAATACGACCGTACGCTCGACAATGCCGGGGACCGCACCAAGGCCGAGCGTGATCTGGAGCGGCGCGAGGAACGCGTCGACGCGCTCGAGATTCGCCGGCTGACCGCAGACGAGCACACCCGCTTCGCCACCGAATGGCGAGACGTGAAGGCCGTCTTCGTGGACAGCCCCGTCGAAGCCGTTCTGCATGCCGACCGCATGCTGGCCACCATGATGAAGACCGTCGGTTATCCGATGGCCGATTTCGACCGTCGCTATGAAGACCTCACAGTCAATCACGGCGATGTCGCGCGCCATTATCGCGAAGGTCACGCGATCGTCGACCGGCACAATGACGGCAGCGCCTCGACCGAGGACATGCGTCAGGGCATGAAGCATTACGAGGCACTGTTCGATCATCTCGTAGCCGATGCCGAGGGTGGCGGTCTCGACGCGGCCACGACCGGTACGACCACCACTGGCACCACGGCGACGGCCTCGACTACGCGCGCGACCGATCTTGACGGTGACGGCGATGCCGATATCGTGCGGCAGGATACGGATGGCGACGGGCGCGCGGACCGTGTTGCTGTCAAGAGCAACTGATCTGCCCGAACATCGCCGTCGAAAATCTGTAGACGGCCTTAGCAATCCCCGCTGCGCCTGCTAGGCGGAGCGGGGAGAGTGACTGAATGACCGCACGAAATCCGCGCAATCGATCGATCCTGTCGCGGATCGTGCGGCGCATCATCTGGACAATTTATCGCCTGCAAGGGTGGAAGATCGAGACCGGCCTGCCCGCGATCCCGAAATACGTCATCGCGGGCGCGCCGCATACCTCGAACTGGGACTTCGTGTTCTTTACCGGTGCCACCGCCGAAGAGGGCATCGAGCCGAGCTTCATGGGTAAGCACACGCTGTTCAAGGGCTTCATGCGCAAATTCATGTTCGACATGGGCGGCGTGCCGATCGACCGGACCAAGCGCGCGAACTACGTCGAGCAGGTGGCAGACGCCTTTCGCGCGGCGGAACGGCTGGCGCTGGTGATTGCGGCAGAAGGCACGCGAAGCTCGGACGGGGAATGGAAATCGGGCTTCTGGCACATCGCGCGGGAGGCGAAAGTGCCGATCGTGCTGGCCTGGGTCAGCTGGAAAGATCGTCGGCTCGGCTTCAGCGACCCAATCGAACCGAGCGACGATTACGCCAGCGATCTTTCGAAAATCGCCGCATGGTTCCGCACGAAGCGCCCCGATTACGGACGCTACAAGGTGCTCGAAGCGCAGGCGCAGCGCCTGCTGGTCGAAGGGAAGGATGCCGCCGCGTGATCCTCGAAGCCCTGATCGCCAATGCCGCCATCCTGCTTGGGGTCACGCTGATCCTGTGGGTGGTGGCCGTGCAGATCGACGATGTCTCCTTCATCGACAGCTTCTGGGGTTTCGGCATGGCGATGATGGCCTTTACCAGCTGGATGCAGCTCGAAGCGCCCGGCCCGCTGGCGACCTTGCTGATGGGCATGGCAGTCGTCTGGGGGCTGAGGCTGTCGATCTACCTCTTCCTGCGCTGGCGGCGCGAGGGGGAGGACAAGCGCTACGAGCGGATGCTGCGCAAGGATCGCGAGAAGGGCCGCTTCGCCTTCGCGGCGCTCACCAAGATCTTCCTCGGCCAGGCAGTCCTGCTGTTCATCGTCTGCAGCCCGGCGCAATACGGTATCCTCGAGGCTGCTACCTCCATCCCGATCAGCGGGCTCGCGCTGGTCGGGCTGGCGCTCTACCTGCTCGGCATCGTCTTCGAATGGGTCGGCGACTGGCAGCTTTCACGCTTCAAGGCCGATCCGGCGAACGAGGGCGAGGTGATGGACGCTGGCCTGTGGCGCTACACCCGCCACCCCAATTATTTCGGCGATGCCTGCGTGTGGTGGGGCATCTGGATCGCCGCAGCCTCTGCCGGATGGTGGGTCGCGGCAGCCACCGTGGTCGGGCCGCTGTTCCTCACCTTTACCCTGGTGAAGTGGTCGGGCGCGGCGTTGCTCGAGAAGGGCATGAAGCATTCGCGCCCGGGCTATGAGGATTACAAGAAGCGCACCTCCGCCTTCATCCCCATGCCCCCGTCGAAATCCGGCTGAGAGGCCCGTCTCTGGCTTTAACCGGGCGGCGAAACCGCTACATGGGCCCTATGAGCAATCGGGAGCGTATCGCGTGAGCGAGAACGAGATCGAAGAACTGCGCTCGCGTTTCGCGCGCGAGGCGATGGCGATCATGGAGCGCCGCGGCGAGGAAGTGAACCGCGCGAAGCTCGCTTCCGAACTCAATATCGCGCGCACCCGGGTGGAGACGGTCTTTCCCGAAGAGGCCGATCTGCTTGAAGCAGTGACCGGCGAATGGTTCGCACCCAAGCTGGCGGTGATGGACGAGGTCATGGCGACCGACCTGCCGCCGCGGCGCAAGATGTACGAATTCTTCGCTCGCCGCTTCCTGCTGCTGCGCGATAATTTCAAGAACGATCCAGCGAGCTTCAAGCTCTATGTCGAGATGGGCGAGCGCTATTTCGAATATGCGCAAAGCTATATCGACCTGGCCGATCACTATCTGTGCGAATTGATCGCGCAGGCGCAGGCCGAAGGGCATTTCGCAGGGCTGGAAATCAATCAGGCGCTGTCGCTGATCAACCAGACGGTGCTCTGTTACATCCAGCCCTATCTCATCGCGATGATCGACGAGCGGCTGACCGAGGCGAAGCTCGCCGCCCTGATCGATGCGCTGTTCGATGGCCTTCATGCGCGCGTCAGCGATGCCCGCGGGATGGGCAGCATCAGTCCGGCGTGACGCAGGGACCGGCCCGGCGGATTCTCTTCATCGGGCTGAATTACAGTCCCGAGCCGATCGGTATTGGTCCTTACTCCGCCGGTCTTGCGGAGGCGCTAGTGGAGCGGGGGCACGAGGTGCAGGCCGTGGTCGGCCAGCCCTACTACCCCGAATGGAAGCTCTACGGGCTATACAAGGGGCGTTGGAAGAGCAGTGTCGAGAACGGGGTCTCGATCACGCGCTGCCCGCATTACGTGCCGTCCAATCCCACCGGTAAGGCGCATGGCGCATCACATGAGCTTTGCCAGCAGCGCCTATCCGCCCGCTCGCGCGGCGCGGCGCGAATTCAGGCCGGACATGGTGTTTACCGTTGCGCCTTCGATGATCGCCGTCCCGGTCGCTGCCCGCATGGCGCGCCGCGCCGGGGTGCCGCTGTGGCTGCACATCCAGGATTTCGAAGTCGGCGCGGCGCTGGCGACCGGCCTCATCGATCAGGGTAGCAAAACTGCTAATGCCGCGGCTCGATTTGAGGAACGCTTATTACGCTTGGCCGATGTCGTATCCACCATCAGCGAACCGATGTGCGCGCTCGCCCGAGCGAAGGGAGTCGACGCAGACCGGATTGTCGAAATTCGCAACTGGGCGAACCATGCCGATCGGATCGCGACCGGCGATGGCGAACGTTTGCGGGCGGAATGGGGCCTGCAGGGCAAGATCGTGGCGCTCTATTCGGGCAATATCGCCAACAAGCAGGGGCTCGAGATCGTAATCGAGGCGGCGCGCAGGCTCGATTACCGCGCCGATCTGGCCTTCGTGATTTCGGGCGAGGGGCCGAAACGTGCGCGGCTGGAAGCGCTGGCCGAAGGGCTCGGGAATATCCAGTTCCACGATCTGCAACCGGAGGAGAGAATCGGCGACCTGATGCGGCTGGCCGACATCCATCTCCTGCCTCAACTGCCCGATGCTGCCGACCTCGTACTGCCATCAAAGCTCGGCAACATGCTGGCATCGGATCGCCCCATCGTGGCGACGGCGGCACCCGGTACCGGGATCGACCGCGGCATCGAAGGCGACGGGGTCGTCGTTCCACCCTAAGACTTGGCAGCATTCGCTTGGGGCATCGACCAGCTCCTGCGGCATTCCGGGTTGCGCAATAAACTCGGACAGGGCGGGCGCCAGCGAGCCCTGCTCCACTGGTCGAAAGACGCGATTGTCGACCGTTTCGAAGCGCAGATGCAATTGCTGCTCGGCTGAGCGGCGAGCCTCTCGCGCGACGAAAACCATTTTCCTACATACCTTCGCGTGAATAACCGATCTGGTTCCTAATTGACTTGGGAACCAACCATATGACTGCAAAAACCTATCCGATCGAGGCCCCCGGCGGTTTCGCCCCAGTATTTGCCCTCGGCAGCGAGGATGGAAGCGGCTATCTCGCACTCGTCTCGCACGCTGCACCCCTGCCGACCGTTGCGCTCGCGCCGACCGCCCCGGCTGCGCTGACCGGGCTTGCCTCGAACGCCAAGGTCGCGGGACCGTTCGAGCCCACGCCGCTTGCTCCGGTATTCCTGACACTGACAGGCGAATGGACCGGCACGGTTCGCGTCTTGCGCTCGACCGACGGAGGGGCGACCAGGCAGCCGCTGACCATTGCCGGTACCGAATGGGCGATCTTCCATGGCAATGCTTGCGAACCGGTCTGGCAGGAGGGGGAAAGCGGCGCGCAGATCTATCTCGATCTCGCGCCGACCTTCGGCACACTGACCTACCGGATCGCGCAATGAGCGCGCTGGCTCTGCCTGCACTGGGCCTTGCCCAACGTTCCGCCCAATCGCTTCCGGCCCTGTTTGCCGAACGGGCGACGCGAATGCCCGCCCCCGAGATCGCCCGGCTCGATAGCGCTGGCAATGCGGTCTCCGGCAAAGGCGGCGGGACCTATATCGCAGACGATCTCGCGACCCAGGCCCTTGCCGATGCGCACCCGCGCTTCGTGTTGAGGACTGCGAATGGCCGTGTACTCAGGCTGCTCCCCGAAGGCGGCTCCATATCGGTCGAACAGGGCGGTGAGGCTGGCGACGGCCTCGTCAACGACCAGCCCGCATTGCAGGCGACGATCGACTATGCCGAAGCCGTTGGCGCGCGCGAGATCCGATTCGAAAGCGCGCACTACCGGATCGATTGCCGCGAACGAACCTCGCCCGCGCTCGACACGCGCGCGGTCGACGGCCACCCTCTCGTGATCCGCAAAAGCCTTACCTTGCGCGGCTGCGCGGCGGATCGCAGCGTACTCGATTTTCGCGGGGTTGGCGGCGTCGACCCGGATGGCAATTGGCAAACCGTCCCCACCTCTGCGACCAATTCGGCACCGGCAGTCTGGCGCGGAGGAGGGCTCTATTGCGATGGAGATACCTCCCGCCCCGAACCCGCCGCGCGGCGCATCGCCCGGCTGGAGCTCGACCGGCTGGTGTTCAAGGGCAACCGACAGCCGACCGGCCAGACCGCCTACCTCGCCGATCCCGTTACCGGCGACGGTTGGGACATTTCGGACACGGGTTTCTGGTTGCAGGACGTCTATGTCGGCGCGGTCATCTGCCGCGACATGGACTTTATCGGCTGGCGCGGCGAGATCTTCTACGCGGTCGGCGCGGACGACGCGATCGAGGAGCTTTCGCTGACGCGGTGCAAGCTGCTGACCGGGAATGGCAATGGCCTCAATGTCGGCTGCAATCCGCGCGTCGATGCGGTCGACTGCGAATTCGGCGACTGTAAGATCGCGCAGGAGGACACGGGCAAGAGCTATGCCCACTTCCGAAATTGCCTATGGCGCGACTGCGAATACGTCTGGCTCGGCGGCGGATCGACCCACGGGCGGCTCTACACCTACAAATACCCCACGCGCGACGCGACTGCGCCGGTCCCGGCGACGATCTTCGACGGATGCCGCTTCGACGATGCGGGGCTGGTTTGGGTCAACAGCTGGGTATCGGACCGTATCCGCACGGTCGATACGCCGGTCGCGATGAGCAGCACGCATGGCCACGCACTGCGGGATATCGATCTGGAGGTGGATGCGCTGCTCGACCGGCGCGGCGGGTTCAATGCTATCGGCCTGTACGGCCCGACCACGCTGACGCAGCCGGTGGAAGGCGCACCTGCCGGCGTCTATCACAGACCGCCGCGGCAAATTCGCCTGAAGGTCCACCACCACCGCAGCGCGCTGGCGCAGCAGGCAGGGCGCCATTGGCTCGATGTGCGCTGGGGCGGCTATCTCGACCGCTCCTGTCGGATCGAGGTGGAGGGTGAGTTTCTCGCCGGACGGGTGCCCAACGGGCAGGACGATCCGCTATCCTTTCCCTTGGTCAGCTTCATCGGCAGCAATACGACACCCGCGAGCACGGTGCACGGCTATTACAGGCCGGCAAATATTGAAGCCTCCGGTGTGCTGGCTCCGGCCAGTTCGTATATGGCGCTGGCGCTCGGCGGAGACATTGCAGTCGACCTCGCTCTGCCCGCCAATCCGCGCGGCGGGGCGAACCACGGCTATGCCGATGGCCAGCGCCTGCGCCTTGTGAAGCAGGAGAATGCGGGTACCATCACCTTCAACAAGGGAGCGTCCACAAGCATGGCGATGACGGCGACGCGGGTGCTCGACAAGGCATCCGACTGGATCGAGTTCGCCTACAACCGGTCTGCGCCACGCTGGGAGGAGGTCGGCTTCGGCGCGTACTAGAGCGCAGTGGCGGGGCTTGATTCGCGCTGTTCGCGCAGGATCGACCAGCCGGCGATGAATAGCCCCGCCACCAGCGGCCCGACGACGATGCCGGACAGGCCCAGTAGGGCGATGCCGCCAAGCGTGGTCACGAGGATCAGCCAGTCGGGAATGCCGGTATCGCGTCCCACCAGGATCGGCCGCAGTACATTGTCGATCATGCCGATCACCGCCACACCGGAGACGATCACGACCACGCCCTGCCAGATCGCGCCGGTCGCCAGCAGGTAGACCGCGGCGGGCACCCAGACGATGGCCGGACCGATTGCGGGCAAGAGCGAGGCGATTGCCATGATGACGCCGAGCAGCAGGACGGAAGGTATCCCGACGATCCAAAAGGTAATCGCACCCAGCGCGCCTTGCACCAGCCCCACCACGACCGATCCCTTGATCGTTGCGCGCACGATGCCGAAGAAACGCTCGGCCAGCCGATCCGCAATGCTGCGCTCGAAGGGCAGCGAGGCGAGCAGCGTCTCACCGATCGTGCGCCCGTCGCGCAGGAGGAAATAGCAGACGTAAAGAGCGATCCCGAAGGCGAGCACGAAGCCGAACACGCTACCACCGATGGCGATCGCCTGCTGCGCGATCAGTCCGAGGCTGGCCTGCAGGAATTCCTGCGCGCGGCGCTGCAGGTCGGGCAAATCGCCCCAACCCGACGCATCGAGCGATTCCTGCACGTTCGGGGGCAGCGCTGTGAACACCTGCTCGAACCAATCGGCCACATCGATGCGCCCTTCCTGGAAGGCGACGACGAGGCCCGCCGCTTCGTTCACCACCGCGCTGCCGATCGCGAAGGCCGGTACGATCACCGCGACGAAGATGACCAGCAGCGTTGCCAGCGCGGCCTGATTGTCGCGCCCCGGCGCGCGCACGAGGAACCAGCGGAACAGCGGCTGGAACATGATCGCCGCCAGTGCAGCCCACAGCAATGGCTGCGCGAACGGCAGGACGACGACCAGCAGCGCCAGAGTCACCAACGCGAGGAACAGCAGAAAGCCGCCCCGCTCCAACCCCACGATCTCGCGCATCGCCGGTCAGCCCCGCTCTTCAGACGTCGAGGTTGGCGACGTTGAGTGCGTTCGACTGGATGAATTCGCGCCGGGGTTCGACCACATCGCCCATCAGGCGGGTGAAAATCTCGTCGGTCACGTCGGCATCCTCAACCTTCACCTGAAGCAGCGCGCGATTATCCGGGTCGAGCGTGGTCTCCCACAGCTGCTCGGCATTCATTTCGCCCAGACCCTTGTAGCGCTGGATCTTCTGGCCCTTGCGCCCGGCGGCCATGACCGCTTCGAGCAGCTGGGTCGGCAGGGTGATCGCGCTGTCGTCGGCGAAGGCAGGCGCATCGGCATCTGTCTCGTCAGCGCTGTCGGGATCGACCGGTTCGGCTTCCTCGCTGTCGCCTTTTACCAGCCGCACCGGCGCGCCGTAGACTTCGGCATGTTCGGCCGCGACGCGGTGGAGCTTGCGCGCTTCGGCGCTGTCCATGAAGGCAGGGTCGATCTCGTGCACATCGGTCACGCCCCGCCACAGGCGGAACAGGCGAACCTTGCCGTCCTCGCCAGTCTCGGCCGACCATTTCGCTTCCGGATCGCCCATCTGCAGATGCGCCGCCGCACGGTCGAGGCCCGCCTGCCGATCGCCTTCGGGATCGAGCGCACCGGCCAGCGCCATCGCCTCGACCAGATCGGTCTTGTACTTGCGCGGCACGAAGCCGAGCAGGTTCCGCATCCGCAAGCCGTGCTCGACCAATTGGTTCATGCCGGTCGCAGGAATCGAGCCTTCTTTGGTCTCGAGATAGTGGCCCGACAGCCCCTGATCGATCAGGTAACGGTCGTAAGCGGCCTGGTCCTTGAGATAGACCTCGCTCTTGCCGCGCGTGACCTTGTAGAGCGGGGGCTGCGCGATGAAGAGGTGCCCCGCCTTCACGATTTCCGGCATCTGGCGGTGGAAGAACGTAAGCAGCAGCGTGCGGATATGCGCGCCGTCGACGTCGGCGTCGGTCATGATCACGATCTTGTGATAGCGCAGCTTTTCGAGGTTGAACTCGTCGCGCAACCCTGTGCCCATCGCCTGGATCAGCGTGCCGACTTCCTTGGAGCTGATGATCCGGTCGAAACGCGCGCGCTCGACGTTGAGAATCTTGCCCTTCAGCGGGAGGATCGCCTGCGTCTTGCGGTCGCGGCCCTGCTTGGCCGAGCCGCCGGCGGAATCGCCCTCGACCAGGAAGAGCTCGCAATTCGCCGGATTGCGATCCTGGCAGTCGGCGAGCTTGCCGGGGAGGCTGGCGATGCTCATCGCCCCCTTGCGGCTCATCTCGCGGGCACGACGCGCCGCTTCGCGCGCGGCGGCGGCATCGATCACCTTCTGGATGATTGCCTTGGCGTCGTTGGGGTTTTCCTCGAGCCACTCGGTCATCTTTTCGCCCATGAGGCTTTCGAGCGGCTGGCGGACTTCGGAGCTGACAAGCTTGTCCTTGGTTTGCGAACCGAACTTGGGATCGGGCAGCTTGACGCTGACGATGGCGGTCAGGCCTTCGCGCATGTCTTCCCCCGACAGGCTGACCTTTTCCTTCTTCATCAGCCCGCTGGCGCTGGCGTAATTGTTGAGCGTGCGGGTCAGCGCCGCGCGGAAGGCGGCCAAGTGCGTGCCGCCGTCACGCTGCGGGATGTTGTTAGTGAAGCATAACACGTTCTCGTAATAGCTGTCGTTCCATTCCAGCGCGACGTCGATGCCGATGCCATCCTTTTCCGCGCTGACCGAAATCGGCTCGGCGACCAGCGCCTGCTTGTTGCGGTCGAGATATTTGACGAAGGCCGCGATGCCGCCCTCGTAGAACAGGTCATGCTCCAGCACTTCCTCGTGCCGCTTGTCGCGCAGCTTGATGCGCACGCCGGAGTTGAGGAAGGCAAGCTCGCGATAGCGGTGCTCGAGTCGGTCGAAGTCATATTCGGTGACGTTCTTGAAGGTTTCGTCGCTGGCCTTGAAGGTGACGCGCGTGCCTTTCTTTAAGCCGTCCTCGTCGCCATTGCTGTCGACCGGCGGGGCATCGCCGACCACGCGCAGGCTTTCGACCGCGTCGCCATGCTCGAAGCGCATCCAGTGCTCCTTGCCCTCCCGCCAGATCACGAGTTCGAGCCATTCGGACAGCGCGTTGACGACCGAGACGCCCACGCCGTGGAGGCCGCCTGACACCTTGTAGGCGTTGTCGTCGCTGGTGTTCTCGAACTTACCGCCGGCGTGCAGCTGGGTCATGATGACCTCGGCAGCGGACACGCCTTCTTCCTTGTGCATGTCGACCGGGATGCCGCGGCCGTTGTCCTCCACGCTGACCGATCCGTCGGGGTTCAGCTCGATCAGCACGAGGTCGCAATGCCCCGCCAGCGCCTCGTCGATGGCATTGTCCGACACCTCGAACACCATGTGGTGAAGGCCCGATCCGTCGTCGGTATCGCCGATATACATGCCGGGGCGCTTGCGCACCGCGTCCAGCCCCTTGAGAACCTTGATCGAATCCGCGCCGTAGCCGGGTTTCTTCGGGGCGCTTTCGCCCGCGTTTTCGGTATTTCCGTCCATGCTCAGTATATAGGCTTCAAAGGGCGAAAAACCAAAGTTTACGGCTGGTTTTTTCCCCCAGTTTGGCGTGGAACCGGTTTCACCTGCAACCGCTTGCTTTCGAGGCGCAGAAAGCGCATTCCCGCCTCATGCTTTCAGTACTCGACATCTTCCGGATTGGGATCGGTCCGTCGTCCTCGCATACGGTCGGTCCGATGCGGATTGCGCGCACCTTCGTGCGGGCGCTGGAGAAGGCGGGGAAGCTTGAGCGGACGGCGCGCGTGGCGGTCGAGTTGCAAGGCTCGCTTGCGCTGACGGGGGTGGGGCATGGCACGATCGATGCGACGATTCTCGGCCTTGCTGGTTTCGCCCCGGACAGGACCTGCCCCGATGAAGCGGCGAGCGCATTGGAGACGATCCTAGCCGAAGACAGCTTGCTCCTCGGCGGCAAGCACCGGATTGCCTTCGACAAAGCGCGGGACATCGATCTTGCGGGGCATATCATTCCGGACCTGCACCCGAACGGCATGACCCTCGCCGCTATGGATGCCGAGGGCGATGTGCTGCTGAAGCGCACTTATTATTCCACCGGCGGCGGCTTCGTCGCTTCGGAAGCGCAGCTGAAGCGCAAGCCGAAGGGCGACCGGATCAATGCGGGCACGCAGGTGCCGCACGATTTCGGCTCCGCAGCGGAATTGCTCGCAAGTTGTGAGAAGACCGGGCTGTCGATCGCCGAACTGATCCTCGCCAATGAAGACGCGTTCCGTCCGCGCGAAAAGACCTTCGCCGGCATCGATCGCATTGCCGAGGCGATGCATCAGTGCATCGAACGCGGCCTGACGCAGCGCGGCGTGCTGCCCGGCGGCCTCAAGGTGCAGCGGCGAGCGCCCGATCTGTGGGACAAGCTTTCCGCCAATCCGCAATCGAACGAGCGCGAGCAATTGTTCGACTGGCTCAATTGTTACGCCATGGCCGTCAACGAAGAGAATGCCGCTGGCGGCCGCGTCGTGACGGCACCCACCAACGGCGCGGCGGGCATCATCCCGGCAGTCATCCGCTTTTATTGCGTGACGGCGGACGAAAGCCCGTGCCGCGACAGCAAGCGTACCTTCCTGCTCACTGCAGGCGCGATCGGCCTGCTCTACAAGCAGCGCGCCAGCATCTCCGGCGCGGAAATGGGCTGCCAGGGCGAGGTCGGCGTAGCCTGCTCGATGGCAGCTGGCGGCCTCGCGGCGCTATGGGGCGCATCGCCATCGCAGATCGCCAGCGCGGCGGAGATCGGCATGGAGCACAATCTCGGCCTGACCTGCGATCCCGTCGGCGGGCTGGTGCAGGTGCCCTGTATCGAACGAAATGCCATCGGCGCCGTGAAGGCCGTAAACGCAGCCCGGCTCGCGCTCCACCGGACCGGGGCGGAGGGCTTCGTCAGCCTCGACCAGGTGATCGAGACCATGCGCCAGACCGGGCTCGACATGAGCACGAAGTACAAGGAAACCAGCCAGGGCGGACTAGCAGTCAACGTGATCGAATGCTGACCGTCCTGCTGGTGATCGCCGTGGTGTCGGGCGCGCTCATCGTCGGCGCGCTCTGGGCGCTTTACGGCAAACTGCGCGGGCGGGTCGAGGGTATCGTGGTGGCAGTTGCCGGCGGGTCGTTGTTGTTGTCCCTCGTGCTCGAACTGGTGCAGCCCGCAATCGAGAAAAGCTCGATGACGACGGCGGTACTCGGCGTGCTGGCAGGTGCCGGCATCTTCGCGGCGGTCGATTACCTCATAGACGAAAAGTGGGGCTCCGAAAGCGGCGGCGGGATGCTGGCCGCGATCACGCTGGACGGCATTCCCGAAAACCTTGCGCTGGGTGTGGCGCTGATCGGTGCGGGCGCGCCGGAGGTCGCCGCGCTGGCGGGATCGATCATGCTCTCCAACCTACCCGAAGCTGCCAGCGGCGCGCGAGCGATGCGCGACCATCAAGGATTTTCGAAGGCGAAGATCCTCGGCATCTGGGCACTGACGGCTGCCGTGCTGTCCGCCTGCGCCCTGCTCGGCTATCTGTTTCTGGAGCGGCTCACCGACGACCTGCTAGCCTTCATCAGCTGCCTCGCGGCGGGGGCGGTAACCGCCAGCCTGACGACCGAAGTGCTGCCTCAGGCGCATAAGCAAGCTACGCACTGGGCAGGTTTTGCGACCGCCATCGGGCTGGTGCTCGCGCTGCTACTGCACAGCCTGGGCAGCTAGACACGCGCTATCGCTTGGGTCACACAGGCGGCATGGGAGAGACCGACATCGCCGCCAGCCTTGCCGAACCTTTCGGCAGCTTTCCGCAACTGATCGCCGACAATGCTGTCCGCCTGGGTGACGCCATCGCCATGCGCGATGACGAGGGCGAGCTTGGCTGGGCTGGGCTCGGGGACCGGGTCGAGCGGATTGCCGCGCGCTTGGTCGAGGACGGGCTGGAGCGCGGCCAATCGGTCGCTATCCTCGGCTATTCGTCGATCCCCTATGCGCTGGTTTTCCTCGCCGCCGTGCGGGCGGGCGGTGTGGCGGCACCGCTGACCACCAGCGCCAGCCCCGAGCAACTCGCCGGCATGGCGCGCGATTCGGGTGCGAAACACATCTTCATCGACCGCGCCAAGCTGGCCGAGCTGGGCGAAGATTGCTTCCCCGGCATGACGCGGATCGTGCTCGACGAGGACTTGGACGGCTGGATGGCGGAAGAAGGCGTGACCGCGCCGAAATTCGTTCCGCAGCCGGGCGACTCGTTCAACATCATCTATTCCTCCGGCACGACCGGCGTGCCCAAGGGCATCGTCCATTCGCACCAGATGCGCTGGCGCCAGTTTGCGACCACCGCGAGCAGCTGGATCGAGAACGACCTGCCGGTGCGCACGCTCGCCTCGACGCCGCTCTATTCCAACACCACCATGGTCGCCTTCCTGCCGCCATTGCTGGCCGGCGGCACGGTGCGGGTGATGCGCAAGTTCGACGTCATCCGCTGGCTCGAAAGCGCGCAGGCCGACGCGACCACGGTTACCATGCTCGTACCCGTCCAGTACCAGCGCCTGATGCGCGAGCCGCGCTTCGACGAGTTCGACCTGTCCGCATTGCAGCTGAAATACTGCACTTCCGCGCCATTCCCCGCCGACCTCAAGCGCGAGGTGCTCGATCGCATGCCGGGTGCGCTGATCGAGATCTATTCGATGACCGAGGGCGGCGTCGTCTGCCTTCTGGAAGCGCACAAGTTTCCCGACAAGCTGCATACCGTCGGTCGCCCCGCTCCGGGCAGCGAGCTGAAGGTGCTCGACGACGAGGACCGGCCCGTGCCGCCCGGTACGCCCGGCAATCTCATCGGTCGCAGCCAGACGATGATGAGCGGCTACAAAAACCAGCCCGACAAGACGCGTGAGGGTTACTGGGCCGATCCGGAAAGCGGCGAGGTGTGGCAGCGGATGGGCGACATCGGCCGCGTCGATGCCGAAGGCTTCGTCGAACTGGTGGGCCGCGCGAAGGACATGATCATATCCGGCGGCTTCAACATCTTTCCGGTCGATCTCGAAGACGAACTGGCGAAGGAGCCGGACGTGGTCGAGGCTGCGGTAATCGGCGTACCGAGCGAGCGGTGGGGCGAAACGCCGGTCGGATTCGTCACCCTGAGCGACGGTGCGCGCGAGTGCGAGGCAATAATGGAGGCGGTGAACGCGCGGCTCGGCAAGACCCAGCGGCTGGCGCAACTCCACGCGATCGACGACATGCCGCGCAGCCATATCGGCAAGCTGCTGAAGACCGACCTGCGCGCGGAAGCCGAGCGGCGCGGATTGCCGACCTGAATCGAAACGGGCGGAGCCATCGGCCCCGCCCGTCGTAGTCACGTTGGCTTGCGATTACCGGCTGGCGAGAACCGCCGGCGTGCGCTGCTCCACTTCGGCCATGGCGGCCTTGACCGTCTTGCGCACACAGGCGCGGTCCGATGCAGTCGCGACATTGCAGACTTCGCGGGCAGCTTGGCGGACGCGTTCTTCGAGCACTTCGACGTGAGCCGCCTTCGACAGGTCGAGGTCGTTGTAATCGACCGCGACTCCGGCGTTCTGCGGGGCGGCGAGGGCCGGCGAGGTAAGGCTGATGGCTGCGGCGGCGGTAAGGATCATGCGACGCATAACTATCTCCACATTCGGTGAAAGGTGTGTCGCCTTTATTGTGAGCACCCTGATTGTGTTATGCCGCGATTGTGCAGTGCAACGCAGCATGCTGCAATTGCGAAGTGGGCAAGGGTGGCTGCACTTTGCGCAAGAGGCGCTTCGAGACGCGGCGCGGACACGGGGGAGGGGAGGGGAGAGGTTGTGTCGGCGGCCGCGTCTCTACTCGCTGCCATATCGCCTTGCCGTAGCGGCGGGCGGAGTTCGCCAGGCCGTATCGGCAAGGAAGGCCAGTCGGGGCGGGCGCATAGGGGAGCGCGGGCCCGGCTGTTCCTGCTCCGGATCGGCGTCTAGGAGGACCGCCTCTTCCGAATACAAGACTGTAATAATATTTCAGTCTCGCGAACGAAAGTGAGAAAACGGCGATGGGCATTGCGTTTTCCGCAAGTGCGAACGCCCGCCTCACTGGACTTGCCGAAACGTCGCCTCTAACCGCCGCACATGGACGACGCGCACCTTCCCGATTCCATCCTTATCGTCGACTTCGGTAGCCAGGTTACCCAGCTGATTGCACGCCGCGTGCGCGAGGCGGGGGTCTATTCCGAAATCGCGCCTTTCACCCAGGCGGAAGAGGCGTTCCACCGGCTCAAGCCGAAGGGCATCATCCTGTCGGGCTCGCCCGCCGGTGTGCCCGACGAAGGCAGCCCGCGCGCACCGGAGTTGTTGTTCGAGGCGGGCATCCCGATCCTCGGCATATGTTACGGCCAGCAGGTGATGAGCCACCAGCTCGGTGGCGAGGTGCGGCCCGGGCACGAGACGGGCGAAGGGGGGGAATTCGGCCGCGCCTTCCTGACCGTCACCAAGCAGTGCGCGCTGTTCGACGGCCTCTGGAAAGAAGGCGAGCGCCACCAGGTGTGGATGAGCCACGGCGACAAGGTCACCAAATTTGCGCCCGGTTTCGAAATCGTGGCGATTTCCGACGGCGCGCCCTTCGCGGTGATCGCGGACGAGAAGCGCAAGTTCTATGGCACGCAGTTCCACCCGGAAGTCGTCCACACGCCCGATGGCGGCAAGCTAATCGCCAATTTCGTGCGCCATGTCTGCGGCCTTGCCGGCGACTGGACGATGGCCGCCTATCGCGAAACCAAGGTCCGTGAAATCCGCGAGCAGGTGGGTGACGGCAAGGTCATCTGCGGCCTTTCGGGCGGCGTCGACAGCTCCGTTGCAGCGATCCTCATCCACGAAGCGATCGGCGAGCAGCTGACCTGCGTCTTCGTCGATCACGGCCTGCTCCGCCTCAACGAGCGTGAGCAGGTCGAAACCATGTTCCGCGACCATTACAACATCCCGCTGGTGGTGGTCGATGCCGAGGACATGTTCATGGAAGGTCTGTCCGGGACGACCGACCCCGAGGCGAAGCGCAAGTTCATCGGCAAGACGTTCATCGACGTGTTCGAGGCCGAGGCGAAGAAGGTCGGCGGCGCGGACTTCCTCGCGCAGGGCACGCTCTATCCCGACGTCATCGAAAGCGTCAGCTTCACCGGCGGGCCGAGCGTCACGATCAAGAGCCACCACAATGTCGGCGGCTTGCCCGAACGCATGAACATGCAGCTGGTCGAGCCGCTGCGCGAACTGTTCAAGGACGAGGTCCGCGAACTGGGCCGCGAGCTGGGCCTGCCCGACATGTTCGTCGGCCGCCATCCCTTCCCCGGACCGGGCCTCGCGATCCGCATTCCGGGCGAGGTTACGAAGGAGCGCTGCGATATCCTGCGCAAGGCCGATGCGATCTATCTCGACGAGATCCGCAAGGCGGGGCTCTACGATGCGATCTGGCAGGCCTTCGCTGTGCTGCTGCCGGTCAAGACGGTCGGCGTGATGGGCGATCACCGCACCTACGACAGCGTCTGCGGCCTGCGCGCGGTGACGAGCACCGACGGCATGACCGCCGATGTCTACCCCTTCGACGCGAGCTTCCTCACCGGGGTTGCAACGCGCATCGTCAACGAAGTACAGGGCATCAACCGCGTCGTGTACGACTACACCAGCAAACCGCCCGGCACGATCGAGTGGGAATAGCGCGGACGGGTAGCCAGTGCGGGCAGCAGTCCGATTTTCGAAATAGAACCGCCGGACGCG
Source organism: uncultured Erythrobacter sp. (assembly GCA_947499095.1). Lineage (GTDB taxonomy): Bacteria > Pseudomonadota > Alphaproteobacteria > Sphingomonadales > Sphingomonadaceae > Qipengyuania. The sequence continues at coordinate 123,966 of CANMMR010000001.1, read as the reverse complement.
ACCTCGGCGATCCTTCACTCGAACAATGGAATTTCCAGAATGGCGACGGACAAGGGTAAATACGATTACGAGTTGGGTCTGCGCCCGGCGACATACGACGACGTGCACACCGTGCTGTCGTGGCGCAACGAGCCGGCCACCATCCGCAACATGAAGACCAAGCGCCCGCTCGCTTTCGAAGAGCATGAGCCCTGGTTCAAGAAGACCATTTCCGATCCCACCTGCCAGTTCCTGATCATCGAGGCGGACGGCGAGCCTATCGGCCAGCTGCGCTACAATCTGGAAGACGACAAGGCCAAGGTCAGCACCAACATAACCGAGGCGTGGCACGGCCGGGGCGTCGCTTCCCGCGCCTTCGTGGCGGGCAGCAAGCACGTCAAGAAAACCGGCTTTGCCGACGTCATTTTCGCCCGCGTTCTGCAGAGCAACATCGGCAGCATCCGCGCGATGCAAAAGGCCGGCTACACCATCGACGACGACATGGAGTACGAGGGCGAGCCGCACTACTACATGTCGCACGATCTTACGCAGGTGGAGGTCTGATGTACTCCTGGTCCGAAAAGCCGGTATTCAGCTTCTCCTCCGATGTCGATTGGGCATCGGAAGCGGTGCTGCAATACAGCCACGAGGCGCTGGGCGGGGATCGCCTGGGTCTGACCTATTTCAACACCAATCCCAGCGAGTTCGTCAGCGGGCTGGCCGCGGCCGGCAAGGCGCGCCAGCTGATCCATCCGAACTTCCTGCCGAACAGTTCGCATGGCGACAGCTTCGATGAGGTCATGGACTATTGCGAAAAGCTGGTGCCGGATGCCGACGGCTTCCGCACGCACCGCTATTTCGAAGTCAACGACATCATGGACGAGTATGCGAAGCGGGGCTTCAAGTTCTTCTCCAACCACTGCACCCGTTGCGAGACGAACCTCACCGCGCTGCATCACCGCAGCGGGATGGTCAGCCTGCCGATCTTCTTCGAGGACGGCGGCTATTTGCTCCTCGATCCGGACCTCAACATGGAAGTCCTGAAAGAGCGCTGGGACAGTCCGGGCCTGAAGGTCATAAACTTCCACGCCGCGCACATGGCGTTCAATACGCCGCGCTTCGAATATACGCGCCAGATCAAAGATTCGGTGTCGCGCGAGAAGTGGAACAACCTCGACGCGGACGACATAAGCGAGCTGTCCTATTCGGGCCACGGCATTCGCAACGTCGTCCAGGCGATCATCGAGCACGTGTTCGACAAGGGCTACGAGATCAAGACGATGACGGAAATCTCGGACGAGTTCATTTCCGTGAGAGATCTCTGAACCATCGGCGACCGCGACCGAGGACGCGATGCAACTTCCCCTCGGCCCCGATCCACGCACTGACACGCTGCGCCGCCTGCAGGCGCTGCTGGTCCAGCGGTTCGGCCGGATCGAGCGGACGGCGGCAGAATGGCGTGCGCCGGAGTGGGTGCTGGTTCAAGGCGTGATTGGCGCGCGGACGAAGTCGGAGGTGTCCAACGAAGCTACCGACCGGATGCTCAAACGATGGGGTAGCTGGGAAGCCGTGGCTGCTGCGCCGCTGGCAGAACTTCAGGCGGAACTCGCCACGCAGACGTATCCCAACATCGCTGCCGAGCGGCTCAAGGCCAGCCTCACGGCGCTGATCGAGCGGAGCGGCGCCGTGGACCTCGCTCACCTCGCCGGTATGCAAACCGATGCCGCGATGCACTGGCTGGAACAGCTTCCCGGTATTGGGCGAAAAATTGCTGCGGGCGTGATGAATGCCAGCAGGCTGGACCGGCGCGCGATCGTCCTCGACAGCCATCACACCCGCATCCTGCAACGCATGGGGCTGGTCCCGCCCAAGGCGAGCACCGACCGCGCCTTTGCTGCGATCATGCCGGTCATGCCGGAAGAATGGTCGGCAGCCGAGTACGACGAGCATCACCTGCTGATGAAAAAGCTTGGTCAGACCTGGTGCCGCCCGTCATCTCCCGATTGTGCGACTTGTCCCGCGCAGGCGTTGTGCGAGACCGGACGGCAGCGGACGGGCGCGTGAGCGCGGCCATTGCGCAGGCCGTACCCACGCGCACAAGCGGCGGCCATGACAAGGCTCGGATCGATCCTCCTGTGGTCCGCCATCGCTGCGGCCTTCATCGGGCCGGGTACGGTCACAGCAGCGGCGAGTGCGGGTGTCGGGCCCGGCATGGCAGTGCTGTGGGCCATCGTCTTTTCGGGCATCGCGACCTTCACGTTGCAGGAATTCGCTGGACGGCTGACGATCGCGACCGGGGGCGATCTCGCTGCAGTGCTGCGTCGCCGTTATTCGCATGGCGCTGCCCGCTTTCTCGTGCTGGCATTGGTGGCGGGCGCGGTGCTGCTCGGTTGCGCGGCCTATGAGGCGGGAAATATCCTCGGCGGGGTTGCCGGCGCGATGCTCGCCATCGACTTGCCCCGCGGCGTGCTGACGCTGGCGCTCGCGGTTGCGGCGGTCGCGCTGCTCCTGCTCGGCTCGCCGCAACGGATCGCGCAGGCGATGGCGGTGTTCGTGGCGCTGATGGGGGCAGGTTTCCTGCTGGTCGCCGCGAGCCTTGCGCCGAGCGTGTCTTCTGTGGCGAGCGGGATCGTGCCCGATGTCTCGCTCCTCGGCGAAGAGGCTGCGCTGTTCACCATCCTCGCCCTCGTCGGGACGACCGTCGTGCCTTACAATCTCTTTCTCGGCTCGGCGCTGGCGCGGGGGCAGACGGTGGGGCAGATGCGGCTCGGCCTCATCATCGCCGTCGGGCTGGGCGCATTGATTACGGCGGCAATCCTCGTGGTCGGCACCGCGCTCGATGGCGAATTCTCTTTCGAAACGCTGGCCGATACGCTGGCCGGGCAGCTGGGCGAATGGGCGCGCACCGGGCTTGCGCTGGGCCTGCTCGCCGCCGGATTATCCTCTGCGGTCACGGCTCCGCTGGCCGCCGCGCTGACCGCGCGCGGGTTGTTCGGGAATATCGACGATCCGCGCTGGGCGGCGAAGGGTCGGCGCTTCCGCAGCGTCTGGGCTGCGGTGATCGTGATCGGTGCGGGCTTCGGGCTGGCCGATGTGAGGCCCGGACCAGCCATCCTCGCGGCGCAGGCCTTCAATGGTGCGCTGCTGCCCCTGGTCGCGCTGTTCCTGCTGGCTACGATGAACGATCCGACCTTGCAGCGCGGCGCAGCGAATGGCCCGCTCGCCAATGCAGTGGGCGTGTTCGTGGTGGGCATCGCCTGCATGCTCGGGCTGGTGGCGCTTGCCCGCGTGTTTGCGTCAGTGAGTGGGACAGAATTGCCTGACCCGGCGATCCTGCTGCCGGTGACGGGGGCGATCGGCCTGCTGCTCGGCTTCGGCGCGATTGCCCTTCATCCCACGAAACCTGTGACATGAGCAAATTGCTCGATCTGTCCGATGTCGAGACGGTCTACGAGCGGCTGCACGAGGCCATGCCCGGCCGCACGCCCGGCGCGAAAGGCCCCAAGGGCCAGCCCGATGCCTTCCGCTCCTGCGTGTCCTGCATGCTGTCCGCCCAATCGCTCGATCGCAATACAGCGAAGGCGGCGCGGCAATTGTTTGCGTTGGCGCGAACGCCGGAAGAGATGCTCGCGATGGACGAGGGCGACGTCGCCGAGGCGATCCGGCCCTGCGGCCTCTACAACATGAAAGCGCGCAACATCCGGGCATTCTGCAGCGCATTACTGGAGCAGCATGACGGCCGCGTGCCCGATACGCGCGAGGGACTTATGGCGCTGCCCGGCATCGGCCGAAAATGTGCCGACATCGTGCTCAGTTTCACCTTCGGGAAGGACGTGATCGCGGTCGACACCCATGTGCACCGCGTGGGCAACCGCATCGGCCTCACCGATGCGAAGACGGCGGACAAGACAGCCGCGCAGCTGGAAGAACGCTCACCCGGATGGGCGCTGCATGACGGGCATTTCTGGCTGATCCAGTTCGGCAAGCGCGTGTGCACCGCCCGCGCGCCGAAATGCGGGAGCTGCCCGGTCTCGGACCTGTGCCTCTACTATGCGGCTACCAGCTGAAGCCGTCAGCGATCGCTTCTTTCTCGGCCTCGCTGCTTTCGCGGCCGAGTATCTCGTTGCGGTGCGGGAAGCGACCGAAGCGCGCGATCATCTCGCGATGCGATCGGGCGAACTCAAGCGAACTTGGGGCGTGGCGGGCGAATAGTTCGACCGACAAGTCCTGATCGCGGAGTTGCTCGCTGTGCATCAGCGGCATGAGCGTGAACTGGCGCTCGTCCTCGGTATAATCTCCAAGCCAGCCACGCTTGATCACTCCATGGGTTATCGCCCGGGCTTGCGGGTCATGCGCAAAGGCCTGCGCCGTATCGCGATGGATGTTGCGCGGAATCTGGTCGAACAAAATAATCGCCGCGAGCGCTGTTTGTGGATCGTCGAGAAACTCACCCGGTGCCCGCGTCGCCTGCCGCTCCAGCTCCTCGCCGAAGCGGTTTCCGAGCATTTCGTCGATGGCCTTGCTCGGCGCGAACCAGTCCTCGCTGCCGAGCGTGTGGAACCACACATGCAATATGTCGCGCGCCCACGGCTGCGCCGGTGCGGTCATGGGCCGGGCTGCCTCAGCCCTCGGCGCCTTCCGGCAGGCGGTAGGGGATGAACTCGTCGAGGAAGATGATGCCCGACAGGAAACCGCCGAAGCGTTCCACAGTGGTGATCTGGTCGGTCCGGCAAAGGCTGGAGCCGTCGAACTTCCGGATGACCATGATGTCGTCCGAATCGATCGATTCCGGCGTGCGGGTGTAGTTCACCCAGATCGTGCGGCCCTGCTTGTAGACCAGCGCGGTGTCGTCGATTTGCGTGAGATTGCGGCTGCCGATGGTGCGGATGCAGCGCTCCGGCTCACCGGCGACGCGGCCATCAAGCATCTTGGCAAGCTTTGCTTCGCCCCTGGTCAGTTCGCGGTCGGAATAATCCTGCGCGGATGCGGGCGCGGCCAGCATGGTGACGGCGGCAGTGACTGCTAGGATGGGTTTCAACACGGCGAGTCTCCTTCAGAGGCGCGATATATACCGGTCAACGCCTGAACGGGCGATGAGTTCTGGCCAATGTGCGGAGCCTATGCCGTTCCGCCCACGGTGAGGCCGTCGATCAGCAGCGTCGGCTGGCCCACGCCTGCGGGCACGCCCTGGCCGCCCTTGCCGCACATGCCGATGCCTTCGTCCAGTGTCATGTCGTCGCCGATGCCTGTCACGCGGGTCAGCACGCTCGGCCCGTCGCCAATCAGCGTCGCGCCCTTGATCGGGGCGACGATCTTGCCTTTCTCGACCTTGTAGGCCTCGGTGCAGGCGAAGACGAATTTGCCGGAGACGATGTCGACTTGCCCGCCGCCGAAGCTGGTGGCGTAGATCCCGTCGTCGACGCGGCTCAGCAACTCGGCGGGATCGTCCTCACCGCTCTGCATGAAAGTGTTGGTCATGCGCGGCATGGGGGCGTGCTGGTAGCTTTCGCGGCGGCCGTTGCCGGTCGGCTCGACGCCCATCAGTCGCGCGTTGAGGCGGTCCTGCATGTAACCCTTGAGAATGCCGTCCTCGATCAGCACGGTCTCGCGTGTCGGCGTGCCTTCGTCGTCGATGGAGAGCGAGCCGCGCCGCTCCGCGATGCTGCCGTCGTCGATCACGGTGACGCCCGGTGCGGCGACGCGCTCGCCGATGCGCCCGGAAAAGGCGCTGGTGCCCTTGCGGTTGAAATCGCCCTCCAGCCCGTGGCCCACGGCCTCGTGCAGCAGTATGCCGGGCCAGCCGGGGCCGAGCAGGACGGTGGTCTCGCCAGCCGGGGCTTCGACGCTGTCGAGATTGACCAGCGCCTGCCGCACCGCCTCGTCCACCGCGCGCATCCACTGGCCTTCATCGAACAGCCGGTCGTAGAGGTAGCGGCCGCCGAAGCCGAAATTGCCGGTCTCGCGCCGTCCGTTCTGTTCGGCGACGACCGATACGTTGAGGCGCACCAGCGGACGGATGTCGCGCGCGGTAAAGCCGTCGGCGCGGATGATGTCGATCGCGCTCCAGCTCGCCGACATACCGACGCTGACCTGCGCCACGCGCGGGTCCTTGGCGCGGGCGACCGAGTCGATCTTCTCCAGCAGCGCGACCTTTTCCGCGAACGGCACGAGGTCGAGCGGGCTGGCATCGGTGTAGAGATGGCGATTGGTGCGCTCGGGCGGGGCGGCGTGCGGTGCTTTCGTGGCGTCGAGCAATTGCAGCGTCTCGCCCGCGCGCGAGATCGCTGCCGCGCTGATTTCGTTGGCGTGCGCAAAGCCGGTCGTCTCGCCCGAGACACCGCGCAGGCCGAAGCCCGAATCGCGCGAATAATCCGCCGTTTTCAACCTGCCGTCGTCGAAAGCGAAGGTTTCCGACGCCATGAACTGCAGATAGAGTTCGCCATCGTCGCAAGGTTGCAGCAGGCGCGCGGTCAGGGCCTGTGCATCCTGCGGATCGATCTGGTTGTAGAGCAGGGCGTGCGGATCGTTGGAGTCGGTCATTCACCCCATGTAGGCATTCGCACTCGTTTGCGCGAGGGGCCTCGCGGTGGCTTCAGCGATGCCCCGGATCGGCACCCTCGGAAATGTCCATCAGCGTCGATTGGTCCACCCCGTCGGCCGGGCCGCCTTCGAGGACGAAGCGCCGGTCGCAATAGCCGCAATCGACATAGCCGTGCTCGTCGATCTCCAGCCACACCTTCGGATGGCCGAGCGCGATCGGCTTGTACCGCTCGCCGCTGCGAATATCGGTTGCACCGTCGCACCACACGCGGCGCGTGGTGACCTTGGACACTTCGGGAGGAGGCAGGCTCATGGGCTAGGCCGATAATGGGTTTGACCGGACCGCTCAAGGGCCTAGGTGACCCGCATGAGCACACCGCCCGCAATCCGCATCGACAATCTCGTCAAGGAATATGCCTCGCCGGGTCCGGGCGAGCCGCCGAAGCTGGCCCTGAAGGGCGTCAGTTTCGATGTGCCGCAAGGTGGGATCTTCGGACTTCTGGGGCCGAACGGGGCGGGCAAGTCGACGCTCATCAATATCCTTGCAGGCCTCGTCACCAAGACCGAAGGCAGCGCGGAAATCTGGGGTTTCGACATCGGCGAAAACCCGCGCAATGCGAAGCGCAGCATCGGGATAGTCCCGCAGGAAATCGTCTTCGATCCCTTCTTTACGCCCTTCGAAGTGCTGGAGAACCAGGGCGGTTTCTACGGCATTCCGAAAAGCGAACGCCGTAGCGAAGAGCTGCTGAGGGCCGTGCACCTGTGGGACAAGCGCGACGCCTATGCGCGCACGCTGTCGGGCGGGATGAAGCGCCGCCTGCTGATCGCCAAGGCGATGGTCCATTCGCCGCCCATCCTCGTGCTCGATGAGCCGACCGCGGGTGTCGACGTGGAACTCCGCCGTCAGTTGTGGGAGCTGGTCAACGAGCTGAATGCCGAAGGCGTCACGGTGGTGCTGACCACCCACTACCTCGAGGAAGCCGAGCAACTCTGCGACCGGATCGCGATCATCAACCATGGCGAGCTGATCGCCGAGAAGCCGACCCGCGAACTGGTCGGGATGGCGCGCGAGAAGGTGGTCGCCGTAACGGTCGACAAGGACCTCGGCGGACCGATCATGGAGGAGGCCTTCGTGCGCGCCGAAGTCGTCCAGCCGCGCAAGCTGGAAATCACCTACGATCGCGACAAGGCGAGCGCGGGGCAGGTGTTATCGATCGTGCAGTCGCACGGCTATGCGATCGAAGATGTGACGACGCGCGAAGCCGATCTGGAGGACGTGTTCGTCCAGCTGACCGGCTCCGGCTGATTAACTGCGAATGTTGGCTTAGTAGATCGCCTGGCGACCCAGACCTGCATCCTTGACGCGCATGGCGGCCCAGTGATGCGGTTCGACTTCTTCCATCGGCGTCTTGCAGCAGCGGCAGCGGCCGAACTGCTGGCCTCCGGCGCGCTTGATGCCCTCGCGATCGACAGAGTGCTTTCCGAACGCGCAAGCGATTTGACCCAGTTTCATATGTGCGTGACCCTCCAGTCCACTTTTATGTCTTTCCCCTGTCGAGTCGCGCCTTAACCATAGCGCCTGCCCAGTTCAGCCCTCCTGCGCCGAGGCGTTCCTCGCTTGCCGCGTGGCGAAGCCTTGGGCATGACGCGCGCATGACAGAACCCCACGACGTCCTCATCATCGGATCGGGAGCCGCAGGCCTGACGGCTGCACTGGCGCTGGCGGAGCACAAGAAAGTGTTGGTCCTCGCCAAGGGCACACTCGAAAGCGGGTCGACCGCCTGGGCGCAGGGCGGGATCGCGGCGGTGCTCGATGCGGGCGACACGTTCGAGGATCACATTCGCGATACCATGGTCGCGGGCGCGGGGCTGAACGATCTCGAAACGGTCGAATTCGTCATCGAACGCGCGCCGGCAGCCATCGACCGGCTGTGCGAGCTGGGCGTGCCCTTCAACCGCGAGGCGATGGACGAGGGCGGCGATCTCCACCTCACCCGCGAGGGCGGGCATTCGCACCGCCGGATCGTCCATGTCGACGACGCCACCGGCTGGGCGGTGCAGGCCGCCTTGCTGAAAGCGGCGGAGGAGAACCCGAACATCCGCCTGTTGCCGGGGCAGAGTTGCATCGACCTGATAACCGGGCGCAATCAGGTGGACTATTCGGGGTCGGGCCGCGTCTGGGGTGCCTATGCGCTGGACGAGGAAAGCGGCGAAGTCGTAGCCCATGTCGCGCGGGCCACCGTGCTGGCGGCTGGCGGGGCGGGCCGCGTCTACCTGTTCAGCACGGCGCCGCGCGGGGCGACGGGCGACGGCATCGCCATGGCCTGGCGGGCGGGCGCGCGCGTTTCCAACATGGAGATGATGCAGTTCCACCCGACCTGCCTCTACAATCTCGAGGTCAAGAACTTCCTTATTACCGAGGCGGTGCGAGGCGAGGGCGGGCGCCTGCTCAATCCGGAAACGGGCGAGCGCTACATGGAAAAATACGATGCCGAGCGCATGGAGTTGGCCCCCCGCGACATCGTCGCGCGCGCCAACGACGACCAGATCAAGCGCCACGGCCTCGACTATGTCCACCTCGACATCAGTCACCAGCCGCCCGAGTTCGTGAAGGAGCATTTTCCGACGATCCACGAGAAGCTGCTCGGCCTCGGCATCGACATGACCACTGGGCCGATCCCGGTGGTGCCGGCGCAGCACTACACCTGCGGCGGGGTGAAGATCGGCCTCGATGCGAAGACCGACCTGCCGGGCCTGTGGGCGGCGGGCGAATGCACCGAGAGCGGGCTGCACGGTGCCAACCGGCTCGCGTCCAACAGCTTGCTCGAATGCTTCGTGTTCGGCGAGGCGGCGGCGAAGGATATCCTCGCATGCTGGGACAAGCTCGACGATCCGCCGGAAATCCTGCCGTGGGACGAAAGCCGCGTGACCGATTCCGACGAGGAAGTGGTCATCAAGCAGAACTGGACCGAAATCCGCCGTTTCATGTGGAACTACGTCGGCATCGTGCGCACGACCAAGCGGCTCGAGCGTGCAGCCAACCGGATCGAGATGCTGCGCCAGGAGGTCGAGGATTATTACGGCAGCTTCCGCGTGACGACCGATTTGATCGAACTGCGCAACCTGCTCGAATGTGCAGCCCTGATCGTGAACAGCGCGCTGCGGCGACATGAGAGCCGCGGCCTGCATTTCATCCTCGACTACCCCGAAACGTCGTCCGTCGCCCGCGATACGGTGCTTGTGCCCTGACAATCGCAGCTCGTCGACTACGCGTGTAGCTGAAAGATCGTAGTTTACGCTTTGACGATGCTCGGTGGCATTCCTTCGACCGAAATGCTGTCTGTCTAACCGAGGCAGTCGCATTGGGCGGCTGCCCCGATCGACCATCAAAGCCCATGCACGAGCGTTACGGGACTGTGCTCGGCTTCTGGTCCCACATGGCCGGTCATCCTGGTTCCCCCCAAGGAGGATGATCCGATGAAGACTTTTGTGCACCTGACTTTCGCCGCGGCCGCTTCGGCTGCCATGCTCGCAACCCCGGTTACTGCCGGGCAGGACGACGGCATCGTCGTGACCTCGCCCGCCGCCATGACCGAATGGAAAGCGGACATGAACGCCCAGCTCGACCGCCAGCTGATCCGATCTGACGGATACCGCAATCAGGCTTTGAGCGCCATCGTGCAGATCCGTTTCACGCTCGATGAAGCGGGCAAGCCGACAAACCTTCAGACCCTCCATCATTCCGGGTCGCGGCGCGCTGCCCGCGTGGCGAAGATGGCCGTGCGCAATCTGCGCGGGTTCGACCGGGCTCCGGTAACCGGTGCGTCGGACGCGACCTATCAGGCCAACCTCGTCTTCGCTCGTGATCCGAACGAAGGCACCGCGCTCAAGGCCGAATTGGCCGATCTCGAAAGAGCGCGCCTTGCCGCCGGTAATGGCGCCGATGTCATCATGCTCGGTGGCTGATCGCAGTCCGGACCTATACTAAAATCCATGGCCGCGCCCTTAATGGGGTGCGACCATGGCATATGCCCGGGCTTGGTTCTAGAGCGAACCGCGCGAGCCGAGCAGATCCTCGATGGGATCGGGATACGGCATGATCGCGCCGTCTGTCGTCCAGTCGTCGCCGCTGACGCCAAGCGGATCGATGCCGCCCGCGACGTCATCGAGCGAAGCCGGATCGAGCTGCTCGATCCGCGCCTTGGCCGCGTCCGCGGCATTGGCAATAACCGAAGCGAGCTGTGCCTGGCCGAGCCGTGCTGCCTTGCTTTTCATGATGGTTCTCCCTCCATTGCTGATCCGGAGATGGATAGAGGCTGCACCAGCCGTCCGGACCCGCGGCGTGGGCGTATGCCGTAATGCGCGTGCGACCGCCCCTTTCGCCTCGCCGAAAAGGGAGCCGCGCAAAAGGTGGGGACCGCAGCCAAGGGAGGCCGCGATCCCCATAGGCTCACGGGCTCGTTAGAACTCCGACGAATCGCCGCCGTTGAGGAAGTCGAGCCAAGGATCGGGATTGGTCGGTGCCATACCGTCGGTAACGACGTCGCCGATGTCGCCCATGCCTGGAAAGATGGAGCCGCCGGTGGGGCTGGAAATAGGTTCGACGCCACCTGCGACGGCGTCCAGCGTCGCGGCATCCAGCTGGACGATGCGCGCCTTTGCGAGATCGCCGGCCTGGTCGAGAGCTGCTGTCAGATCGGCGCTGTCGAGGCGCCCTGCCTTCTTCGTCATGATAGTTTCCTTTCTACGACCCGGATCAAGCGATGACCCGTTCCCTGCGGTCCGGGGGGCCGACAGGCGAGGGTGTTGCGTGAACATGCGGCGAGACTGCGTCGCTCTTCTTGCGGCGGGTCACGATCTGGGGGCAGCGCAGGCAGCTCTCGGTGCCGTTCTCGGCAAACCAGCGGCAGGTCGCGCGCAGAGTGCAGGCAGGTGCGACATCGACGACCGGCTGCAGGCGCTTGATGATTTCGCGTCCCAGGCCGCAGCCGCCCTCTTTCCATTGCCCGCAGCCCTTGTTGGCGCAGGGAGCGGCGAAGCGGAGTGCATGGCCGGGATCGACGCCGAGCTCCTCGGCATCGAAATCCTGCGGCAGCTCGACACCTTTCTCGACATAGGAAACGCGCGGCGCGCCCACTTCTTCGAGCACGACGCCCAGCAATCGCGCCTCGGGATGCTGGTGCGGAGCGCTGGGGCAATCCAGCTGCTTCTCTTCGGCCATGGCGATTCTCCCCGATGTCAATTCCTTGGGGCGAGGCTAGCGAGACAGGAGCCGGCGAAAATATGCCAGCGGGCCTAGTCGCTCCGTCCTAGTTCGATTGGGGGAAGTGCTATTGCGAAGTCGACGGGCCCGGCATGTTCCAGGCCGCACGCAGCGGCCAGTCGTCGAGCGCGAAGCTGCGGACTGTAGACAGCGGAATGGGCTGGAAGAAGAAAATCCCCATGCTTTGGCCCAGTTGCCATGCCACTTCGCCGGAGACGGCAAGGTCGGGCATCAATTCGATGGTCACCGGCGCGCCGATGTCGCCGGGCAAGGCGCCACCCTCGATCATGCAGCCTGACTGCGAGAGGTTGCGCATCGTGCAAAGGGTGTCGACGCCGGCGATGGTTGCACGAACGGTCTCGCGCGGAGGGCTCCGGTTGTCTTTCCTGCGGTCCATTGATCGTAAGGTCCTGGATCGAGGCTCACCTTGGCGGTGTGACGCAATCGTCCGGCAAAGGCTTGTATAAGTGCGACATGGGCGCGCGCGAGTTCGCAGCCGAGCAAGGGGTGAGCGCGACATTCCCATTGGACTTGGCGGGACGTTTCGGCTGAAACGGGGCCGGAAAGTACACAAATTCAGGGGAACGAGGTATGCCCAAGGCACAGGCGAACGGAATCGAAATCCATTACGAAGAGCACGGCGATCCCGCAGCCGATCCGATGCTGCTGATCATGGGTTTCGGCGCGCAGCTAACCCTGTGGCCCGACGAGCTGGTCGACGCGCTGGCCGGGCATGGTTTCCGCGTGATCCGCTACGACAATCGCGATGTCGGGCTGAGCCACAAGTTCGATGGGGTGAAGGCTCCGGGCATCCTCAAGATGACGCTGCTGACCAAGTTCGGCTTCACACCCAAAGTGCCTTATACGCTGGCCGACATGGCGGACGACGGGGTCGGCCTGCTCGATGCGCTGGAGATCGACCGCGCGCATATAGTGGGCGCGAGCATGGGCGGGATGATCGCGCAGCATGTCGCCGCACGCTATTCGCAGCGCTGCAAGTCGCTAACGTCGATCTTCTCGACCACCGGCAATCCCAAGCTGCCCGCCGCCAGGCCCGAAGCGCTGAAGGTGCTGGTGACGCGGCCCAAGAGCATGGAGGAAGAGGCGCTGGTCGATCACGGGGTGATGCTCGCCCGCACGATCGGCTCTCCCGGATACCCGTCCGACGAGGATCGCCTGCGCGACCGCGCACGGGCAAGCGTGCAGCGCAGCACCTATCCCGAAGGGCCGACCCGCCACCTCTCGGCGATCGTCGCCGATGGCGATCGCCGCGAAATGCTCAAAGGCGTTTCGGTCCCCACCCTCGTCATGCATGGCGAGGACGATCCGCTGGTCCCGGTCGAGGGCGGACGCGATACCGCGGCGGCCATTCCCGGCGCGAAGCTCAAGACCATTCCCGGCTGGGGTCATGACCTGCCGCTCGAGCTGGTGGACGAGGTGGCCGAGGCCATCGCGGCCCATGCCCGGAGCAGCGCTGGCTGACGCAGTTTCGATTCAAAAATTGCGCGCTCGGATTCGAATGAATCGCAAGGGCGATACATCCTTTTTGCCCGCAAAATTTTTTTCGCAGATTCATTTTCCGGCTTGCAGGCCGCGCCAGTCCAGCTTTCTCCACGCGTCGCGGCGTTGCAGCAAGGTAGGACACCCGGCCTCGAGCCGCGTCCGCGCCATTAAATCTTCATCCACCCTCTTGCGTGCGAGTCCCGCCTGATTCAGTATCTAGTAGTCGGGCTACCGGGGGTACCCACAAGACCTAGCATCGAGGGCGTCCATCCCCATATGGGATGTGCGCCGCGTCCGCGCCGGTCTGTGGGTAAAAAAGGGATAAGTTTCCGCCCTGCGACCGGCGAAAATTGGTAGGCGTGTCTCTGGCTCGCCGACTCGAACACAAGCGGAACACGCGCCCGGACATGCGACGACGAGCAACCGGGCCCAAACGGCGGGGCTGACCACGATGGATTTCAAGAGCGGGGACGATATTGCGATGGAGATGGACCTGGATGTGCGCGACTCCACCGACGATGCGACCACGGCCGAAGCCGGGAAGGCAGTGAGCATGGACAAGGGCGATACGGGCAGCGATGCGCTGGTCAGCGAAGCTGCGGGCGAAGCGCTCGCCGGCGCGATGAAGGCCGCCACGCAGAAGGAAGATTCGAAGAAGGTCCTCGATCGCCGCTTCGACGTGCAGATCGACGAGAGCCGCGACGAGCTGCTGACCGAATTCGGCAAGGAAACGCTGACCGACCGCTATTTGCTGCCTGGCGAGAAATACCAGGACCTGTTCGCCCGCGTCGCCGACTATTTCGCGGACGATGCCGAGCACGCGCAGCGCCTCTACGACTATATCAGCCGGTTGTGGTTCATGCCGGCAACCCCGGTGCTGTCGAACGGTGGCACCACGCGCGGCCTGCCGATTTCCTGCTACCTCAATTCGGTGTCCGACAGCCTCGACGGCATCGTCAACACCTGGAACGAGAACGTCTGGCTCGCCTCCAAGGGCGGCGGCATCGGCACCTATTGGGGCAATGTCCGCGGGATCGGGGAGCCGGTCGGTCTCAACGGCAAGACCAGCGGCATCATCCCCTTCGTGCGCGTGATGGACAGCCTGACGCTGGCGATCAGCCAGGGCTCGCTGCGCCGCGGTTCGGCTGCCTGCTATATCGACGTTTCGCACCCCGAGATCGAGGAATTCCTCGAAATCCGCAAGCCCTCGGGCGACTTCAACCGCAAGGCGCTGAACCTGCACCACGGCGTGCTGGTCACCGATGCATTCATGGAAGCCGTGCGCAATGGCGAGGAATTCGACCTCGTCTCCCCGCGCGACGGATCGGTCCGCAAGACAGTGGATGCGCGCAGCCTGTTCCAGAAGCTGGTCGAAACCCGGCTGGCCACGGGCGAGCCCTATATCGTCTTCTCCGACACGGTGAACCGGATGATGCCCAAGCATCACCGCGAATTGGGCCTCAAGGTCTCGACCTCGAACCTGTGCGCGGAAATCACCCTGCCGACCGGCATCGACCACCTCGGCAACGACCGCACGGCGGTGTGCTGCCTCTCCTCGCTCAACCTAGAGAAGTGGGACGAATGGAACGAGGATAAGACCTTCATCGAGGATGTCATGCGCTTCCTCGACAATGTCCTGCAGGACTATATCGACCGCGCGCCGGACGAGATGGCCCGCGCGAAATATTCGGCGATGCGCGAACGGAGCGTCGGCATGGGCGTCATGGGCTTCCATTCCTTCCTTCAGGCCAAGGGCATCGGCTTCGAAAGCCCGATGGCGAAGGTCTGGAACCTCAAGATGTTCAAGCACATCAGCGGCAAGGCGGAAGAGGCATCGCTGGTGCTCGCGCAGGAACGCGGCGCCTGCCCAGATGCGGAAGAAATGGGCGCGATGGAGCGCTTCAGCTGCAAGATGGCGATCGCGCCGACCGCGTCGATCAGCATCATCTGCGGCGGCACCAGCGCCTGTATCGAGCCTATCCCGGCGAACATCTATACCCATAAGACGCTGTCCGGCAGCTTCGTGGTGAAGAACCCGTATCTGGAAAAGATCCTCGACAAGAAGTCGAAGAATTCGACTGCGGTGTGGAATTCGATCCTCGAGCGGGGCGGCAGCGTCCAGCACCTCGACTTCCTCAGTGCCGAGGAAAAGGCCGCGTTCAAGACCAGCTTCGAGATCGACCAGCGCTGGCTGCTCGAATTCGCCGCCGACCGCGCGCCCTATATCGACCAGGCCCAGTCCCTGAACCTGTTCATCCCCGCCGATGTCGACAAGTGGGACCTGATGATGCTGCACTTCCAGGCATGGGAGAAGGGCATCAAGTCGCTCTACTACCTGCGCTCCAAAAGCGTGCAGCGCGCCGGTTTCGCCGGCGGCGTGGAAGCGGACAACACCGCCGACGCCGCGAAGTACGAACTGGCCGCCGGCGGCGAGCAGACCGATTACGAGGAATGCCTCGCCTGCCAATAGGCGCGTCCAGCCAACTGGCTGCAAGATCGATGATGGGGCCCGGCGGTTTCGATTGCCGGGCCCTTGTCGTATGAACGGCCCGTTAGACCAGAAACTCCGTTAGCCCACCAGCTCGTCCATTGCAGCATAGGCCACTTCGACCCGGTTCCGCCCATTCTGCTTGGCGCGGTAGAGCGCCTCGTCTGCCCGTGCGATCAGCTGCCCCATCGATTGGCCACCCCGCCCCCGGGCCATGCCGATGCTGATATTTACCGCGCAAGGCATTCGCTGACCGGTCTCTATCTTCAGGCTGGCGACGGCCCCGCGCATCTCTTCGGCGATCGCTTCTGCATCGCGTCCGCCCTGTTCGTGCAGGATGGCGATGAATTCTTCACCCCCGAACCGCGCAATATGCCCGCCATATATCGCGACGGAGCGCTCCAGTTCGCGCGCGACCTCGACGAGGCACTGGTCGCCCACCTGGTGGCCGAAGCGATCGTTGAAGCGCTTGAAGTGATCGACGTCGATCATCAGCAGGGCCGTCGCCCCGGCAGCGCGGTCGACATATTCGTCCTCGAACACGCGTTCTAGGCTGCGGCGGTTGGGCAGGCCGGTCAACGGGTCGCTTTCGGACAGCTCCCGCAGTAGGGCGTTGCTCTGCTCGAGATCCTCGCGGTCGAAGCGCAATTGCAGGCTCAGCAGGAAGCTGCGCGATTCCAAGTGCCAGTTGCGGATCGCCAGCAACAGGCCACCGATCAAGGCAAAAGTCCCCGCGAGGAAGTGGTGGATCAGCAGCTCCGATGGAATCGGCTTGGGGTAGAATGCGGCCAGGCTGCTCGCGAGGAAGAAGACCAGGGCGACGCGAAGCTTCTGCGCAACCGACATTGGCAGCACGAACATCGCAGCCAACATGATGACGACGACGATCATGCTGTATCGTGCGATATCGGCCGCCGTGCCGTGGGCGGCGATCCACATGGCGACGGCGCCGAAAATCGACAGGCCGATGGCTGCCGACGTGTTGGCAATCTTCACCCGCCCTTTGCCCGCAGCCCACAGGCCGATCGCGGTAACCGGGCCGATCGTGGCCAGACGGATGCCGAGTGACGTCCACGCCAGTTCGCGCACGATCAGCCAATCCGTAAAGAAAGCGGCGAGCGCCAAAGCAAATCCGAGCTTGAGGACGAAGCTGAGTTCCGACAGCGCCCGCGCCCGACGTTCCGCATACCACTGCTTGCGCAAGGGCTCCGGCCACTCGCCCAGCAGCACCGGCTGCGCCAGCGCAGTGGTCACCATGGGGCGTAAGCCCGGATCGAGGACGGATTTCTCACCCATTGGGCCATTCAATGCCATCACCGTATTAATTCGGTGCTCCGAAAGCTGGTAATGAACTTCTTAACGGCGCATTCAGCACAATAGAAAACCCCGCCGACCCAGAGGATTGGCGGGGCTTTGGCGATCTACGAAGGATCGCGGTAAGGTTTTGGATCAGGCGCTCATGGTGGCCTTGTTGCCGAGACCTTCGGGGATGCGTGCATTTTCCTTCAGATAGATGCGGTTGTCATCGATCTTCTCGACGTCGTCGAGCATGAGAAAGTGGTGCATGCTGTCTGCGCTGTCGGATTTGGTCAGCTTGATCTTGTCATCCTGAACATCGTCGACGGTGCCGACATGCTGGCCTTCCGAATTGGCGACTTCCATATGTTCCTTGATACGTAGCTTCTCAAACATGGTATTCCTTTGTTTCGAATGGGTTATGCCTGACTAACGGATGGCTGCACGCCCCGTTCCTCGGCTCGTCGGCGCTGCGGCACGGCTCATTGATCAAGGTGTCGAGCAGGCAAAAAGTAGCGCCCCACCTCTTGTGGAGGCGGAGCGCCGGGGGTGCGGAACACGTCCCGCAAAAGGGGAAACCGAGCCATGCCCGCACTTCCCGAAATTGGTTACGCTTAGCTGCCGTTCAGTGGCCGGTTCGCATCGGCGCGGGCGCGCTCTGCTTCGTTGTTCGAGGTCTCACCCGGCTGCGCCGCGTCGTAGACGTCGGAGTTCAGGGAATTCGCGAGATCGCCTTCGGCCTCGGCCTGCTCGCTCGTGCCGTTTTCGTTGCGCGCATTGCCATAGCCCATCTGGGTCTTGCCGTCGTTCGTCGGCGCCTGGTTCTTGCGCGCAGCTTCCTTGGCTTCCTTATCCTGCCATTCGCCATCGGCATTGTTGTGGACGGTGCGTTGGTCGTCGGGGGCGTATTCACCCATGGGATATCTCCTTCACCGACCCAACGGGCGCGGTCCCCGCGGCGTTCCGCCATTCGTCGCACGCTTGCGCGGTTCGTCGCATTCGCCATGGCTCAGGACTTATCCCCGCACGCTCCCATCTTATCCCCGCCGAATCATCCCCTCTTGCCTTCGAATCCGGCCTGTGATTCCCTATATGAGTCGTCCACGCGGAACCCGGAGATCACAAGATGTCGTTGCTCGAAGCCAGAAAGACCTACAAGCCCTTCGAATATCCGTGGGCCTACGACTTCTGGAAACGCCAGCAACAGATCCACTGGATGCCCGAGGAAGTGCCCCTGGGCGAGGATTGCCGCGACTGGGCGCAGAAGATCACCGAGCACGAGCGCAACCTGCTCACGCAGATCTTCCGCTTCTTCACCCAGGCCGATGTCGAAGTGCAGGATTGCTACCACGACAAGTATGGCCGCGTGTTCAAGCCGACCGAGGTGAAGATGATGCTCACCGCTTTCTCAAACATGGAGACGGTGCACATCGCGGCCTACAGCCATCTGCTCGACACGATCGGCATGCCCGAAAGCGAATATTCCGCCTTCCTCGAATATGAGGAAATGAAGGACAAGCACGATTATTTGCAGGTCTTCGGCGTCGACACGGACGAGGATATCGCCCGCACGCTGGCGGCCTTCGGCGGCTTTACCGAAGGCATGCAGCTGTTCGCCAGCTTCGCCATGCTGATGAACTTCCCGCGCTTCAACAAGATGAAGGGCATGGGCCAGATCGTCAGCTGGTCGGTCCGCGACGAGAGCCTGCATTGCGAAGGCATCATCCGCCTGTTCCACGAATTCGTGCGCGAGCGCGATTGCTACACCAAGGTGGTGAAGGAAGACATCATCGACATCTGCCAGAAGTCGGTGCGGCTGGAAGACAACTTCATCGACCTCGCCTTCGAAATGGGCCCGGTCAGCGGGATGACGCCAAAGGAAATCAAGAAGTACATCCGCTACATCGCGGACTGGCGGCTGGGCCAGCTCGGCCTCCAGCCGATCTACATGGTGGACGACCACCCGCTGCCCTGGCTCGCCCCGCTGCTCAACGGCGTGGAGCACGCCAACTTCTTCGAACAGCGCGCGACCGAATATTCCAAGGGCGCGACCAAGGGCGACTGGAACACCGTGTGGTCCAGCTTCGACAAGCGCAACAAGGCCAAGGCCGCGAACGAGGAAGAGGCCGCCGGCGAAGACGGCCCGGGCCTGTTCGGCGAGGAGGCCGCTGGGAGCGTGGCGGCGGAGTGAGTTAGCTCCGAAGTGGAGGCATTCGCTTGACGAGAACGTAAAGAGAACATAGCGATACGGACAAGAGGAGTATCGCATGCAGTCTATAGAATTTTGCGCCGGTGCAGGTGGGCAGGCGCTCGGGCTAGAGCAAGCTGGTTTCCGTCACGCGGCGCTTGTCGAAATTGAGCCAGATTTCGCCAAGACGTTGCGGCTCAATCGACCAGCATGGGACGTGCGTGCGACAGATATGGCTGAGTTCGATGGGCGACCGTTTCGCGGCGTCGAGCTGTTGACTGCAGGCTTGCCGTGTCCTCCTTTTTCCGTAGCTGGTAAGCAACTTGGCGAGCGGGATGAGCGTAACTTGTTTCCTGCCGCGCTCCGGCTGATTGATGAAATTCGGCCAAAGGCCGTGATGATAGAAAACGTCCGTGGGTTCTTGACCGCTGTGTTCGACGACTACCGCGCGCATCTGAAATTGCAGCTTTCGAAGATGGGCTATTACGTCGATTGGAGACTGCTCAATGCATCGGATTTTGGTGTGCCGCAGCTCCGTCCGCGCGTCGTGATCGTGGCCATTCGAAAGGAACTGATTGAGGCGTTTGATTGGCCCGATGTCGAGCCACACAACCCCCCAACGGTCGGTCAATGTTTGCAGGATTTGATGGGCGCGAACGGCTGGCGCGGTCTTGAACGGTGGGTGGCAGGGGCCGACGAAATTGCCCCGACTTTGGTGGGTGGATCCAAGAAGCATGGCGGACCCGACCTTGGTCCCACTCGTGCGAGGAAAGCATGGGCAACACTTGGCGTCGAAGGCAAAAGTCTGGCCAATGACGCCCCAGAGCGTGACTTCGTCGGTGTGCCGAGATTGACCTTGAGAATGACCGCAAGGCTGCAAGGGTTTCCTGATAGTTGGGAATTCTACGGCACGAAGACGACCAGATACCGGCAAATCGGCAACGCTTTTCCGCCGCCGGTGGCTCGTGCAGTTGCCAGAAATTTGGCTGTTGCGTTACGCGCGAACCGTGCCTTCTCTTTGGCGGCAGCATGACGCAATTGGCTTTCTTCGCAGAGGCCCGTCGAGAATTTCATTCTAGTCTTCTTGACGGAATTTTGACAGTGGACGCCAATGGAGTCCCTAGCAATGCAGATAAAGGAAGCGTTCTCAGTCGGAAGATAGCTTCAGCGGTTCTGGAGAGACTGGGCGTCTCGCGGACCGCCTTGAAATTGCCCGGGCAAACAGCAGGATCAAATTTTGAGGAAACTTGCGTCAACTTTGTAAGGGCATGTTTCGAAAAAACAGGTCATCTTAGGCCAGGAGACTTTTTCATTCAGAAGGGAGGCTTAATAGCATCCTTCGACCAATACTCTCATCTGGATGATCTAGAGGCGCTTGCCTCGAAATACCCCGAGATGGCGACAGCTCTCGGTGCAGATTATCTCATCAAGCCTGACCTTGTAATCGGTAGGCGTCCCGAAACGGATGAAGCGATCAATGTGGCCGGTAAGTTGGTTGATGAGGATGTTGCACGCCTAACGACCATTCGACTTGCAAACCAAGATCAGCCAATCCTCCATGCTTCGATAAGCTGCACGTGGACCCTTCGGAGCGACCGAGCTCAGAATGCAAGATCCGAGGGGCTCAATTTGGTTCGCAATCGTAAAGGGCGGCTGCCTCATATTTCGGTCGTGACTGCAGAGCCGATGCCAAGTCGGATTGCTTCTCTCGCACTTGGGACTGGAGATCTCGATTGTGTTTATCATTTTGCGCTCCCCGAATTAGTCGATGCCTTGACCGAAATCGGCGGTGATGATCGGATAGAGCAACTAAAAACAATGATCGCTGGGAAAAGGCTTCGAGACATTGCCGATCTTCCACTTGATCTCGTCATTTAACACCACCCCCCTCTCCATCCGCCCCAATAGCCCCGTGCGCCCCCTTCGGTGCGCATGAAGTCCGCCAGCCGGTCCTCGCTGCCGTCGGGGCGGATGCGGGTGAGGGTGCGCAGGGCCCGGCCGTAGCGGTCGGTGGGATCGTCCAGCCGGGCGGTCATTTCGAAGGGGCCGCGGTTGAGCCAGCCTTGCAGCGCGCGGGTCGAGGCCTCGGCCTGCGCCGCCTCCGCCGGGCACTCGGCATCCCGCTCCGCCGTGTCGATGCCGACCACGCGCACGCCGGTCTGCCCCATCTTGAACGTGTCGCCATCGATCACGCAGTAATAGCCACGACCCCGCCCGCAGCGGGTGAAGCGCCCCTCGATCACCTGCGGCTCGTTCGACAGGAAACCGGGCGCGGGGACCACCCCGGGCAGGGCGAATATGTAGGACAGCGTCGCCAGCACGATCAGCAGCACGAACGGCCGCACCGCCACCCACGCCTCCATCCACCCCGACCGCCGACGCCCGAACTTCGCAGGCCGGACCTTGCGGGCCTTGCGCGATTTGCGACGTTTTGGATCGAGGCGGAGAAGCTTACCCATCGCGCAAAGCGATAGCGAAGGTGGCATGCTTTGCTAACCACTCGGCGTTAATCCTGCCGCAATGCTCGAATATGCCGTCTATTACCTGATCGCGATCAACTTCATCGCCTTTGCCGCTTTCGGGTGGGACAAGGCACAGGCGGAAAGCGGCGGCTGGCGGGTGCGCGAATCCACCCTCGTGTCCTTCGTATTCTTCGGCGGCCTGCCCGGTGCGCTGGCCGGGCGCGCGCCGTTTCGCCACAAGACGCGCAAGAAGGCTTTCACCGAGAGCCTCTATGGTGCCGCCTTCGCAAGCTGCGCGTTGCTGGGATTGGGGTGGTACGTCGTAAGTAGTGCCCCGGAGCCGCTCACGCCCGAACAGCAGGCCCAGCGCGAAGCGGTCATGGCCAGCGCCTACTATCCCGGCTGCGACCAGGTTCGCGCGGCGGGCAAGGCGCCGCTACGCTATGGCGAACCGGGCTATCGCAGCGACATGGACGGCGACGGCGACGGGGTCGCCTGCGAGCCGCATCACTAAGCGATCGTGGCCTACCACCCCCAGGCAGGCGGCGCCGGAGTGACCGGCGTGCTCGCGTCGATCTCCACGCGGAACAGGCGGGTGGGGTCGTTCGCGCGCGTCAGCTGGTAGGCGAAGCGCGCGTCGGGATCGCCTGCCGGGTCGACTTCGATCCTCCATACATTGGTGAGGGACGCATTCAGCCCTTCGCGCCGGAACAGCGCGATGCTTTCCGCATCGACCGAGAAGTCCTGCCCGCGCGCAGTGCCGCTGCCGAGTTCGGTCGTCCCGCCGTAGAAGGTTACGGCATCGGGCTCGCCATCCTCGTGGCGGTGATCGTGTTTGAGCGTCAGGCGCGTGGTCGTGGTCTGCGCGGCGTTGGCGATCGTCTCGCGCGTCACGATCCACGTGCGGCTGCGGTTCCAGACAGGCTGTTCGACTGCCGTCTCCATATCGGTTTCGACATGGAAGGCGATCGCCACCCGGTCCTCGCTGCATTCGGCCCAGTGCGCGATCATGCGCTTGCCCGCCCAGTCGGCATCGCGCGCATCTTCGCTGGCGAGGCCGCCTTCATAGGCGTTGCCGCAATGGCTGGTCAGCGCCTGCCAGAACCGGTCCTGCGTCGTTTCGCGCAGGCCGGTGGTGGCGCAGGCGGCGAGGAGCAGGGCGGCGAGGGGTGCAAGGTTTTTCATGGCAAGAGTAGCTAGCAGAGTGCGAGCCGCCCGGCCCGCATTTTCCTACTCCGGCGGAAAATGCTTGGATGCGCCCATGAGAGCTTTCCGGGACCCTGCCGACAGTCGATCTGCCAATGGCCCCGCGAGTAAAAAGGTTTTTGCGCCATGACAGTGGTCCATGCGGTCCAAGTCGCGGTGCTGCCCCTCGGCAAGTCCGACATCTGTCCTACACAGGTTCACCGCACCAGCCGCGCCGCTTTCTACCCCAAGGCCTGGCGAGCCCATCGCGCATCACCACGGCACCGAGGCTCTCCCCGTCGCGGGTCACGATGCGCAGCTTGCGGCCGAAGCGATCCTCGTCGCGCCCGCTCGGTGCGGCTACAAGCGGGAAGCCGCCGCGATTGAGCAGCGCCTGCATCCGCTGCGTGGCAAGCACGCCGAGCCTGGCCTCGCGCAGGCAGCGGGGGCGGGAGACTTCGGGCGTGTCGATATCGGCAATGCGGATCTTGGTCCCGCCGAGCCAGATCGTGTCGCCATCGACCACGCAGGTCACTCGCGGCGCGGAGGTGCAAAGCGGGAACTGCGCCGTGATCGTATCGGCTGGATCAGCCGCCGGTTGTGCCGGGGCGGGGAGGGCGAGGCAAGTAAGGGCGAGCGGCAGGACAGGGCGAAGCATCGCGCGGCTGTGCCGCGGATCGCTGCGCTGCCTCTATCCGGAAGACTACGTTATGCGGCGCTGCGCGTGCCTAGAACAGCAGCGTGTCGGGATCCGGCATCGGCTCGCGCCGCTGGGCTTTCAGCAAGCTCATGACGCTGCGCACGCCGAACCAGATGGCGATCAGGGGAAACAGCATAAAGCCGATCAGCACAATACTGAGCAAGGCTGCCACCAGGCTGGCAACGAAGCTGAACCAGAAGGTGCGGATCAGGTAGGTGTAGTGGCTCGTCATCCACAGTTCGTGCGATTCGCCCTTCCACACATGCGCAAGCACGATGCCGACAAGACCGGTGATGCCGGTGAGGAAGCTGGCGAGATAGAGCAGGCTGACAATGGTCGGGCGATTGGCATCGAAGCCATTGCCGTCAGCCGGTCTCCGCTCGCGCTGGCTGGCCGGCACGCCGTCGCCGAACTTGACGCTACCGCGGTCTTGCTGGGTCTTTCCTTCGTCCATCGATCGCCCTCCCTGTTCGGACAGACTACCGCCCCCTTCGGCCATTGCAAGGCTGGCCCCGGAACGAGAATGACCGATCCCGTTCCCGATACCAAGCCGCACACCCGCTGGATGTGGGTGGGCATCATCGTGCTGCTGGCCGTTGCGTCGGTCATCATGTTTCTGAATCCAGATGGCGACGAGACGGTCGAGACGATCCCCGACGCGGCGATAACGACGCAGGAAGAACGGCTGAACCAGCCCATTCGGGAAGATGCGGATGTCTCGGGCGTGACGATGGAAGGCGAAGATCCGATGCTGGGTGACGAGGTCATCGTGGCCGAGGGCGACGAACCCGCTGCAGAAGCGCCTGCCATCGAGTAACGCGAGCCCACGCAAACGGGCTTCCCCCTGTAGCCGCGCCCCGCTAGGGCACGGCTGCATTCAGGAGGCTCCCCATCATGGCCGGTGACACTGCGGCAGTCCGCGACATCCACGCGAAAGCGGAAACGCTGATCGAGGCGCTGCCCTATTTCCAGCGCTATGCGGGGTGCAGCTTCGTGGTGAAATACGGCGGCAACGCCATGGGCGACGAGCGCGCCGCGCGCGAGTTCGCCGAGGACGTCGTGCTGCTGAAGGCCGTCGGGATCAACCCGGTGGTCGTCCACGGCGGCGGCCCACAGATCGGCGCGATGCTGGAAAAGCTCGGCGTCGAGACGACCTTCGTCGACGGGCTGCGCGTGACCGACAAGCAGACGGCGGACGTCGCCGAGATGGTGTTGTCGGGCGCGATCAACAAGGCGATCGTCGGCTCCATCGCGCGCGCCGGAGGCAGGGCTATCGGCATAAGCGGCAAGGATGGCGGGCTCGTTACCGCCAGGAAGCTGGCGCGGACGGTCAAGGATCCAGGCAGCAATATCGAGAAGGCGCTCGACCTCGGCTTCGTCGGCGAACCGGCGAAGGTCGATAAGACTGTGCTGGAAACCGCGACGGCGGCGGGCATGATCCCGGTCGTCGCGCCGATCGGCGTGGGCGAGGACGGGCACACCTACAACATCAACGCCGATACGATGGCTGGCGCGCTGGCGGCGGCCCTCGGCGCGGCGCGCCTGCTGCTGCTGACCGACGTGACCGGCGTGCTCGACAAGCAGGGCAATCTTTTGACCGACCTGACGCCCGCCGGCATCGCCCGTCTGCGCGACGACGGCACGATCAGCGGCGGGATGATCCCGAAGCTCGAAACCTGCGTCAATGCGGTGGAGGCAGGCTGCGAGGCGGCTGTCGTGCTCGACGGGCGGGTGCCACATGCCATGCTGCTCGAATTCTTCACCGCGCGCGGTGCAGGTACTCTGGTCAGCGCGGGATAGACGCCATTCAAGGCTTGGCGCAGGGTGCGTCAGGCGTGTAGGACACCGGCCATTGGCCGCCACAAGGGAAGAAGGGTTCGATGCAGGCTCTGCTCACCATCTACAACATCATCTCCATGCTCGCGAGCGCGCTGATCATGCTGGTCATCATCCAGTTCATCATCGGCCTGCTGTTCGCCTTCAACGTGGTCGGGCGTAACGAATTCCTCATGAGCTTCTACGACGCCATCAACCGGCTGCTCGATCCCATCTTCCGGCCGATCCGGCGCTTCATGCCGAACACCGGGACAATCGACTTCTCGCCGCTGGTGCTGATCCTGCTGGTCAATGTGGTGCTGATCGTCCTCGACGGCATCATCCGGGGCATGGCGTGAGCGAAGCGCAGGTCATCGACGGGAAGGCCTTCGCTGCCAAGCTGCGCGAGCGTGTGGGCGAGCAGGCGGCAAAGTTCGAGGCCGCAAGCGGGCGCAAGGCCGGCCTCGCCGTGGTGCTGGTGGGCGAGGATCCGGCCAGTCAGGTCTATGTCCGCTCCAAGCACAAGGCGACCGTGGCCGCTGGCATGGAGAGCTTCGAGCATCGCTTGCCTGCCGACACGAGCGAGGCCGACCTGCTGGCGCTGGTCGAGCAGCTTAACGCCGATCCGGCGGTGGACGGCATCCTCGTGCAGCTCCCGCTGCCGGACCATCTCGACGAGCAGGCGGTGATCGCCGCGATCAGCCCGGACAAAGACGTCGACGGCTTTCACGTGACCAATGCGGGCCGGTTGGCGGTCGGCCAGAGCGGGTTCGTACCCTGCACTCCGCTCGGCTGCATGATGCTGTTGACCGACCGGCTCGGCGATCTGTCGGGACTGGAAGCGGTCGTCATCGGTCGCTCGAACATCGTCGGCAAGCCGATGGCGCAGCTGCTGCTCGACGCGAATGCGACGGTGACGATCGCCCATAGCCGCACAAAGGACCTGCCGGGGGTGGTCAAGCGCGCGGACATCGTGGTCGCTGCGGTCGGGCGCGCGGAGATGGTCAAGGCCGAATGGCTCAAGGATGGCGCGACCGTTATCGATGTCGGCATCAACCGCCTGCCCCCTGCCGAAGGCGCGGAGAAAGGTCGGCTGGTCGGCGATGTCGATTATGCCGGCGCGCAGGGCGTCGCAGGGGCGATCACTCCGGTGCCGGGCGGGGTCGGACCCATGACGATTGCCGTTTTGCTCCGCAACACGGTGGTCGCGGCGTTTCGCAATGAGGGGCTTGACCTGCCCGAGGGCACGATATGAGACTGGCCGTGCTCGCCATCGCACTGGTGCTGGCGGGGTGCACCAGTCGCTCCTATTCGGACGACCAGTACCAGCGGCTTATGCGTTCGGCTCCGGGGGCTGCACAGCCGAGCCGGATAGTCGCGCGCGAAAGCGAGATGCTGCGGGCTGTGCAAGACGAGGGGCGGTTCTCTGCTTCGCTGGAATTTGCCGCATCGGGCGCGAAGGTGCTTTCGGCATCCGGCGAGCGCTTGGCAGCCGAGTATGTGCCCGGCCTCGACGACAGCGAAAGGGTCGCCGCCTGGTCGCCCGGTTTGGTCTGGATGAGTTGCGATGGTGACTTTGCGGTCAGCCAGGGCCGCTTTCAAAATGCAGCTGGCGATGTCGGCAGCTATCTGACCTCATGGCAGCGAACGCGCGACGGGGACTACGAGTGGCTCCACAATGCAGCGGCGCTCGACGATCCCCAGCCGCCCCGTGAAGCGAGCTCCGCCGTGTCCGACCCGAATGCCATCGTGGTCGAGGGGCTGGAATCCATCGACGGCAATGTGAGCGATTGCACCGCGCCGACGAGTGCAGCGCCACCCTTGGCCGGGAGTTTGGCAGTGACGAACTCGCCGGACGGGACGCTCTCGTGGCGAAGTGGCTATTCCGGCTCAGCCCGCATCTTCCGCCTATATGCCTTCACCGAAGGCCAATGGTCGCTGGTGGTGGACGAGAATTGGCCCGCCGATTTGCGAGCAGCCGCCATCCAATGACCGCTCTGTTCCTCTCCGCCTTCATCACGCTGTTCGTAGTCATCGACCCGCCGGGCTGTGCGCCGATCTATGCCGGGCTGACCAAGGGCGCGACTGCCGCGCAGCGGCGCAACATGGCGATCCGCGCCTGCGTCATCGCGGCGGTCATCCTGCTGGTCTTCGCCCTGTTCGGCGAACAATTGCTCGGCGCGTTGCATATCGAGCTCGACAGCTTCCGCATCGCGGGCGGGCTGATGCTGTTCTGGATCGCCTTCGAGATGGTGTTCGAGAAACGCACCCAGCGGCGCGAGGACCGCGCACAAAAAGTCGCGGCGACGCCCGAGGTCGAGGATGTCTCGGTCTTCCCGATGGCCATTCCGATGCTTGCCGGGCCCGGCGCAATCGCAGCGATCATGCTGCTGATGAACGAGGCGCAGGGGCTGGAAGGCACGCTGACCGTGCTCGGCGCGCTCGGCGCAGTCCTCGTCATAACCATGCTCGCCCTGATCGCCGCCGGACCGCTGATGCGCCTGTTCGGCGACAAGGTCGAAGCCGCCGTTACCCGTGTGCTAGGCGTGCTCCTGGCGGCCCTCGCCGCGCAATACGTGATCGACGGACTGCGCGGGAGTTTTGGCCTCTAAATAAGGCCCCGAGCCAGCAGGCGAGGCAAGCGCGACCGCGCGCCCGCAGCGGGTGCAGCTTGCTGCACGTCTAGCGAGGACCGACCGGCGGATGCCGGTTGGCAATTATTGCAATGTCACGATTTCGTCGCCGTCGTCGCGCAGGGCGAAGAACTGCATCAGCTGGATCATCAGCTCGCACCGCTGCGACAGGTTCGGGGCCTCGAGCAGCGCCTGCTTGCTGGCCGCATCGAAGGGTATGATCTGCGCGACGCCGTTTATCAGCGTCTCGTCGTCGAGCCGCTGGACTGAATCCCAGTCGACCGAATAGCCCTGCAAATCGGCGAACCGGCGGGCCTCGAACTCGAAGCTGCCGCGCTCCACGCTGGAGAGGAATTCGTTCTCCGGATCGTCGAGGAGTTCCGCCTCGACCTGGCGGAAGGAGGTGGTGACCTCCAGCTCCTTGAGCACGCGGAAGCGCGCTTCGCCGTCGAGAACGATGTTGTAGCGGCCGTCCTCGAGCGCCTCGACATCGGCGATCCGCCCGACGCACCCGATGTCGTAGAGCGGTGCGCGATCGGCGGAGCGTTGCGGCTGGATCATGCCGATCAGCCGGTCTTTGGCCAGCGCGCTGCCGACCAGATCGCGATAGCGCGGCTCGAAGATATGCAGGGGAAGCTGCAAGCCCGGAAACAGGATCGCGCCGGGCAGGGGGAAGATGGATAGCCGCTTCGTCATCGTCATCCGAACAGCAGCTTCGACAGCCGCCTGCGCGTGGCGACCACCCACGGGTCTTCCAGCCCGACCGCTTCGAAGATCTGCAGCAGCTTGGCCTTCGCCGCGCCCTCGTTCCATTCGCGATCGGCTTCGAACATCCCGAGCAGTTCGTCGGCCGCGGCGTCGCGATCACCGGCGGCGAAGGCGGCCTCGGCATAGTCGTAGCGCGCCTGCATGTCGCCGCCTTCGGCCTTGGCTTTCAGTTCTGCGAGTTCGCCATCGTCGACCTTGTTGCCGGCTAGCTCGAGCGCGCTTTTCGCCTGCTCGATCTGCGGGTCGGAGGCTACGGCCGGATTGGTCTCGGCGGCCTGCAGCGCAGCCTGTGCGGTCTCCACCTGTCCGGCCTGCACGAGTGCGCGGACGAGCCCGGCACGCGCCGCCGCATTGTCCGGCGCCATCTGCACGACCTGCCCGAAGATGCCCGCTGCGCGCTCGGCATCGCCATCCGCGAGTACCTGCTCGGCCATTTCGACGAATTGCGTGACATCCTGCTGCTGCGGCTGGCCGCCATCGGCATCGCCGCCCTGCGCGGGAATCTGCGCGAGGATCTGGTCGAGCGTTTGCTTCAACTGCGATTCGGTGCGCGCATTGGTCAAATCGGCGACCGGCTGCCCCTGGAACATCGCATAGACGGTCGGGATCGACTGGACCTGGAATTGCGCGGCGATGAACTGTTCCTTGTCGACATCGATCTTGCGTAACTCGACACCCTTGTCGGCATATTCGGCCGCCACCTTCTCGAGCAGGGGGGTAAGCGCCTTGCACGGGCCACACCATTCGGCGAAGAAATCGAGAATGATCAGCTTCGACATCGAGGGTTCGACGATGTCCTGCTTGAAGCGGTCGACCGCCTTCTGTTCGTCGATGCTCAGACCCATGCTTGCCACGTTATACCACCTGTTTGCGTTATCCGGAGTGCGCCCCATGTGGGCATTCGTGCGGCAATGTGAAGGAGCAGGGGCCAAGCGACAAGCCTGTCGCAAATTCTGCGTTTTTTGGGCTTGCGGGACTCATGACCCGCTGCTAGTTGGCCGCCTCCCCACCGGGCCATGCGGTTCGGCGAGCGTCAGTGAGCGGGCGTAGCTCAGGGGTAGAGCACAACCTTGCCAAGGTTGGGGTCGGGCGTTCGAATCGCCTCGCCCGCTCCATTTTCCTCCAGCGACACAGTTCGATGCGACGGCCGATGCGGTTCGTCGTGTGTTGGCGGGCATTCGTCCAAACCTGCCAGTTTCGGGTTGCAACGCGAAATGCAGGCGCTATTGGGTCGGTTATGTTGTATCATCATCACCGCATCGCTCTCCTCCTGTCGTCCGTTGCATTCGTCGGGACTACCCCCGCTGTCGCCCAGACGACTCAGCAGCCCCCCGAGACCGAAGCGGCCGATCCGGATCGAACCGACGACGTGCATGACCGTCGCCGTGATACGCAGAACGTCATTATCGTAAGCGCGCAGGGGCTGCGGCAGTTCGACCTCCTCGCCGGGACGAGCGTGGTCGAGGACGTGGAGCTCCAGCGTAATCTGGACGGCCAGCTGGGAGAGGTTCTCGCCCATCTTCCGGGCGTGTCCGCGACCGGCTTCTCGCCCGGTGCCTCCCGCCCGGTCCTGCGCGGGTTCTCCGGAGAGCGCGTGAAGGTGCTGGTCGACGGGGTCGGCGCGATCGACGTGTCCAATACCTCCGACGACCATGCGGTTTCGATCGACCCGCTCAACGCCGAGAGCATCGAAGTGCTGCGGGGCCCGGCCGTCCTGCTGTTCGGCAGCCAGGCGATCGGCGGCGCAGTCAATGTGATCGACAAGCGCATCCCGCGCCGCATTCCCGACGAGCCGGTCCATGTCGATGCGCTTGTCCGCGCGGACACGGCGACCGACTTGCGCGAAGCAGGTGCATCGGTCGATGTGCCCTTCGGGCAGACCGGGCTGGTCGCCCATTTCGGCGGCAGCTGGCGCGAGACCGGCGATCTGGAAATCCCGGGTTTCTCGATCGCACCTGCCCTCCGCGCCGAATTGCTCGAGGAAGCAGCCGAGGAAGAGGCGGAAGGCGAATTCGAAGAGGCGGACGAGCTGCGTAAAGCCGCCGATCAGCGCGGGTTCGTGCCCAACACCGCAAGCGAGACCTGGTCTGCGAACGTCGGCCTCGCCTTCATCGATGGCGAAAGCACGCTGGGCGCATCCTTCGGCATTTACGACACAGCCTATGGCATTCCCGGCCGCCCCGGCGCCGGCCATCATCACGGCGAGGAAGAGGGCGGCGAGGAAGAGGGCGGCGAAGAAGAGGAAGGCGAGGAAGAGGGCGAAGAACGCGTCAGCATCGGCCTGCGCCAGTACCGCGCCGACTTGCTGGCCGATCTCGCCCTGGGAGACGGTTTTTTCGAGCGGATGAAGCTGCGCGTCGGCTATTCCGATTACACGCATACCGAGTTCGAAGGCGACGAGGTCGGCACGGTGTTCGACGTCGGCGGGGTCGAAGCGCGGCTGGAGATCGTCCAGAACACACAAGGCCGCTGGCGCGGATCGATGGGGGCGCAATATTACGCCCGCGATTTCGATGCCGAGGGCGCGGAGGCCTATGTCGCGCCCAACCGGACCGAGCAATACGCGCTGTTCGCGCTGCAGGAATATGGCAATGGCCCGCTGCAGCTGGAAGGTTCGGCGCGGTTCGAGACGACGTCTGTGGACTCGGTCCCGCTCGGCATAGAACGCGGTTTCGATACGCTCTCGGGTGCGGTCGGTCTCGCGTACGACGGGCCAGAAGCCTTCCGCGCGGGCGTTAACGTCTCGCGCGTGGCCCGCGCCCCGAGTGCGGAAGAACTCTTCTCCAACGGTCCGCATATTGCCACGCAGGCATTCGAAATCGGCGACCCCGACCTCGTCACCGAACGGGCATGGGGCGGCGAAATCTATGCGCGTGGCCGGCTGGGCCGCGCCGAATTCAGCGTGGCAGCGTACCGGAGCTGGTTCGACAACTACATCTACCTGTCCGAAACCGGCTTCGAGGAAGACGATCTGCCGGTGTTCGAATATCTCCAGCAGGATGCGACCTACACCGGCGTCGAGGCCGAACTGGACTATACCTTCTTCGACGATGGCGACTGGAGCTTCGGCACCGAGCTGACTGCGGAATATGTCCGCGCCAAGCTGGACGATGGCAGCAATGTCCCGCGCATTCCGCCGCTCGGCCTGTCGGGCGCGCTGGAAGCGTCGAGCGAGGCCATCGACCTGCGCGCCGAAGTCGAATGGTATGACGGTCAGGACGACGTTGCGGCTTTCGAGACCCCGACCGACGGCTATACCTTCGTCAACGCCTCGATCGCGTGGCGTCCGCTGCGGGCGAACCCGGCGGTCTCGCTGATGCTGCAGGCAGACAACATTTTCGACGTCACCGGGCGGCGCCACACCAGCTTTACGAAGGATTTCGTGCCGCTGGCGGGCCGCAACATCACCGCAAGCGTGCGGCTCAGCTTCTAGGCGAGGTCAGTCCTCGACCGCGAAGGTGAGTTCGGCATGGTCGCGCAGCCGCTCGACCAGCTTCTCGCCGAGGAAATAGCCCGGGGTGCCGACACCGCCTTCGCCGTTGGTTTTGAGCAGCGCCATGCCGGTTTCGGCCAGCATGCGGCTGGTCGAGCCGTAGCCGGGATCGTATTTGCCTTTTACGCCGTATTGGAGGCTCTGCCCGTCCGGCATCTCGGCCACGAACAGCACGTCGTAGAACCCGTTCTCGCGCTCTTCGGGGGTCGGGCCTTCGCCGGGCTTGGGCGGCTTGGCGCCGAAGGGGTTTTTCATCATGTCCGCAGCTGCCTTGGCCGCCGCCTTGCCCGCGTCGCCGGGGCTGGTCAGCACCATCTCGTCGTAGCGGAAATCGGTGCCCCAGGGGTGGCCGAGCAGGAAGTTGGTGCGGTGGACGTTCTTCGTATTGATCGGCGCCATCACGAAGGGCGCGGCCCATTTGCCCAGGCTCTGTTCGTAGCGCGGGATCATCCCGTTGGGTTGGTCCGGTCCCTCGAATCCCGGCGTCAGGCCGAAACTGCTGGTGAGAATCGGGACGAGCTTGGGGTTCTTCGCCACCGCCTTCATCGTCTCGGTGAGGCTGGCGACGGTCCCGCCCGAAGCGCTGCCGGCCATCCCGCGCACGCGCCCTTTCACCCGCGGAGCCGCCGAACCGAAGCGCTTCTCGGCTTCCTTCTGGGCCATCAGCACGCCGAGATCGAAGGGGATGGAGTCGAAGCCGGACGAAAAGCAAATGCGCGCGCCGCTGGCCTTGGCGGCCTCCATGTGCTCGTCGATCTTCTGGCGCATCCACACCGGCTCGCCGCACAGATCGGCATAGTCGGTGCCGGTTTTGACGCAGGCTGCGACGAGTTCGTCGCCATAGAGCTGGTAGGGGCCGACGGTCGTCAGCAAGACCCTGGTGCGGTTGCCCATCGCCTCGAGGCTGGCCGGATCGGACGCATCGGCAACGATCATCGGCGTGATGGAGGGTGCACCGATCTCGTCGCGCACCGCCGTCAGCTTGTCTTCGCTACGGCCCGCCATCGCCCATTTCGGGCCATCGTCGCGGTTGCCATACTCGCGGACGAAGTGCTCGGCGACGAGGCGCCCGGTGTAACCAGTCGCGCCATAGACCACGATGTCGAATTCCCTGTCGGCCATGTTTCTCTCCTTTGCGCGCTGCATGCGCTTGGCGCGCGGGAGAGTCAAAGCCGCGGTAGGGTAACTCCGCGCTGGCCCATGTATTTGCCGGCCCGGTCGGAATAGGTCACCTCGGGCCGCTCGTTCCCCTGCAGGAACAGGAACTGGCACGCGCCCTCGTTGGCGTAGATTTTCGCGGGCAGCGGTGTGGTGTTGGAAAACTCCAGCGTCACATGGCCTTCCCAGCCCGGTTCGAGCGGGGTGACGTTCACGATGATGCCGCAGCGCGCATAGGTACTCTTGCCGAGGCAGATGACCAGCACATCCTCCGGGATGCGGAAATACTCGACCGTGCGGGCAAGGGCGAAGCTGTTGGGCGGGATCACGCAGACGTCGGTGTCGCGGTCGACGAAGCTGTTGCTGGCGAAATCCTTGGGATCGACCACCGCGCTGTCGACATTTGTGAAGATCTTGAACTCGGGGGCGACCCGCGCGTCGTAGCCGAAGCTCGACAGTCCGTAGGAAATGCACCCCTCACGCCGCTGGGCCTCTACGAAGGGCTCGATCATGCCCGCGCTCGTCGCCTTGTCGCGGATCCACTTGTCGGAAAGAATCGCCATGCCGCGACGATTCCCGAGCCGCGCCCTCACGGCAAGCGGCCCGGGAATTTTATCCGCGTCTAGCTCGCCAGCAGCGTCGCGTTTCCGCCGGCCGCGGTCGTGTCGATACAGACCACGCGCTCGGTCGCGAAGCGGGCGACATAGTGCGGGCCGCCGGCCTTGGGCCCGG
This sequence comes from uncultured Erythrobacter sp., assembly GCA_947499095.1. Taxonomy (GTDB): domain Bacteria; phylum Pseudomonadota; class Alphaproteobacteria; order Sphingomonadales; family Sphingomonadaceae; genus Qipengyuania. The sequence goes on along the minus strand of CANMMR010000001.1, from coordinate 89,763 downwards.
TGCCGGAGAGGCCTTCGCCGCCGAAGGGCTGGCTTTCGACTACCGCGCCGATCTGGTTGCGGTTGACGTAGAAATTGCCGACCTTCGCGCGGCTTTCCACGAAGGCGCGCGTGTCGTCGTTGCGGCTGTGAAGGCCGAGCGTCAGGCCATATCCGGTCGCGTTGATGTCTTCCACTACGCGGCCGAGATCGCTCGCCTTGTAGCGCACCACATGGAGGATCGGGCCGAAGTTTTCGCGCTTCAGATCGAGGATCGAGTCGAGCTCGATGATCGTCGGCGCGACGAAGCATCCGGCGGCTGCCCCGCGATGCAGGCGGCGCCGCCAGACGTTGCTGCTGCCCTTTTTGCGGCGAGCGACATGGCGTTCGAGCGAGCTCTTCGCGTCCGGATCGATGACCGGGCCGATGTCGGTGGCGAGGTGTTCGGGATTGCCGATATGCAGCGCCTCGAATGCGCCGCGGATCATGGTCAGCATCTCGTCGTACACGTCCTCCTGAATATGGAGGACGCGCAGGGCCGAGCAGCGCTGGCCCGCGCTCTGGAACGCGCTGGCGACGACATCGCGCGTCACCTGTTCGGGCAGCGCGGTGGAATCGACGATCATCGCGTTCTGCCCGCCGGTCTCGGCGATCAGCGTGGCGATCGGTCCGTCGCGCGCGGCGAGGCTGCGATTGATCGCCTGTGCCGTCTGGGTCGAACCGGTGAAGGCGACGCCCGCGATGCGCGGGTCCGACGTGATAAGTTCGCCGACTTCCCCTGCGCCCGGCAATAACTGAAATGCTTCCTCGGGAATGCCGGCTTCGTGACACAGCCGCACCGCAAGCGCTGCGATCAGCGGGGTCTGCTCGGCGGGCTTGGCCACCACCGTATTGCCCGCAGCCAGTGCGGCGGCGGGGGTGCCGATGAAGATCGCCAGCGGGAAGTTCCACGGGCTGATGCAGGCGAAGACACCGCGGCCGTTCAGAGTCAGGCGGTTTTCCTCACCCGTCGGGCCGGGCAGCGGCATGGGCCCGCTGAACTGGCGGCGCGCCTCGTTCGCGTAGAAGCGCAGGAAATCCACCGCCTCGCGCAGCTCCAGCACGGCATCGATCAGGGTCTTGCCCGCCTCGCGCTGGCACAGCGAGAGGAACTCGTCGGTATGCTCCTCGAACAGGTCGGCTGCGGCTTCCAGCAACAGTGCACGCCTTTCGCCGCCGAGCGCGTTCCAGCCCGGCTGGATATCCTCGGCGCGCGTGATCGCTTCCTCGACTTCGAAATCGAGCGCATCGCGGCGCGTGCCGACTTCGGCGGAAAGATCGTGCGGCTTGTTGATCGGAGCAACTTCGCCCTCGGCACCCGAGCAGAAGGTCGGTTCCGCGCGCCAGTGCTTGCGGTCGAGCTCGGCCAGACGGCCGAGCAGGGGTTCCAGTACCAGCGGGTCCGACAGATCGATGCCCGCCGAATTCTTCCGGTCGGGGAAGATGTCTTCGGGCAGCGGAATGGTCGGATTGCGATAGGGCTCCAGCATGGCCAGCTCGGCGACCGGATCGGTAGCCAGCTCTGCCGCCGGAACGTCCGCATCGGCCATGCGATTGACGAAGCTGCTGTTCGCGCCGTTTTCCAGCAGGCGGCGCACGAGGTATGCGAGCAGGTCCTTATGCGTGCCGGTGGGCGCATAGATGCGCACATTGGTCCGCCGGTTGCCCTCCATCTGCGCCAGCGCGCCATAGACGTCCTCGCCCATGCCGTGCAGGCGCTGGAATTCGAAGGTCTTGCCTTCTCCCATCGCCTTGATCGAGCCGATGGTGTACGCATTGTGCGTGGCGAAGGCGGGATAGATCGCGTCGTTTGCCGCTAGCAATTTGTCCGCACAGGCAAGGAAGCTGACGTCGGTCGCGATCTTGCGGGTGAAGACGGGGAAATCGCTTAATCCGCCGACATGGGCAAGCTTGATTTCCGTGTCCCAATAAGCCCCTTTGACGAGGCGCACGAAGAACCTGCGATCGTGCTTGCGGGCAAGCCGCGCGACCCATTCGCACAGCGGCACGCCGCGCTTCTGGTAGGCCTGGATAGCCATGCCGAAGCCTTCCCAGCGCGTTCCGTCGGCGCGGGTGAACAGGCTGTCGTCGCGTGCCAGTGCTTCGATGATGTCCATGGACATCTCGAGCCGGTCGGCTTCCTCGGCATCGATGGTGAAATGGATATTCGCATCGCGCGCCATTTCCGCCAGGTCGCGCACGATCGGCAGGAGGTCGGCGATGGCGAGGTTGGCATGCATGAAGGTGTATTTCGGATGCAGCGCCGACAACTTGACCGAGATGCCGGGCGATGTCGCGAGATTGCCGGTGGACTCGCGCGCCAGCCGCTCGATGGCCTTCTGGTAATTGACTCGATACCGCTCGGCATCGGCATAGGTCATTGCCGCTTCGCCCAGCATGTCGAAACTATGCGTGAGGCCGCGCGCCCGCTCTGGCGCGGCGCGCTTCAGCGATTCCTGGATCGTCCGGCCATAGACGAACTGGCCGCCGAGGATGCGCATGGCCTGCAGCGTCGCCTTGCGGATGACGGGTTCGCCCAAGCGGTTGACCGCACCCTTGAGCGTGCGGCGCATGCCCTTCTGCGCCTCTTCCGGGCGTTCCAGCACTTCGCCCGTCAGCATCAGCGAGAAAGTGGCGGCGTTGACGAAGGTGGAGGAGCTTTCGCCCATATGCTCCGCCCAGTCGATATCGCCGATTTTATCGCGGATCAGCGCATCGGCGGTCGCCGCATCGGGTACGCGCAGCAGCGCTTCGGCAAGGCACATCAGCGCCACGCCTTCTTCGGTCGCCAGACCGTATTGATGAAGGAAAGCGTCGATGCCCGAAGCCTTGCGCTTGCGCGCATCCTCGATCAGCCGGATCGCTATGCCCGCAGCCTCGTCATGCAGTTTCGATGCCCGCGAAGCTTCGGCGAGACGCTGCGCAACGCAGGCATTCTCTTCGGCGCGATAGGCGACGCGCACATCGTTGCGGGAAATAGGCTTGGGGGCTGGATCTTTCAGGGCCATTCGACTCGCTTATGGTCAGAGGAAGCGCCCCACTTGGACCCGCAACCTCTTGCTTTCAAGCGAAGTCGGCGGTTTCCGTAGCGTTGACGGCCATCCACTCGCCCACTCGTGCCTGCGCATCGGCGGGAAGGTGCAGCCCCAGCTTGCTGCGCCGCCAGAGCACGTCTTCGGCGGTGCGCGCATATTCGTGGCGAACGAGGTAGCGCAGCTCCGCCTCGTAGAGATTTCCGCCGAGGCATTGCCCAAGATCGTCGAGGCTTTCGGCACCTTGCAGGATTTGCGCTAGCCGCGTCCCATAGGCGCGGGCCAGTCGCAGCAGCATCTCCGGCGGCACGAACGGGTAATGCTCGCTCGATTGCCAGAGGAAGCGGGCGAAATCCCCGTCCTCGAACTCGCCGCCGGGCAACGATGCAGTCGCGGTCCACGGTTCGCCGGGGACGGTCATCGCTTCGCCCAGCTTCTCCAGCGCATGTTCGGCCAGCTTGCGGAAGGTGGTGATCTTGCCGCCGTAGACCGACAGGATCGGCGCCCCGCCGTCGGCCTCCAGCTCGAACACGTAATCGCGCGTGACCGTGCTGTTGCTGGCCGCATTGTCCTCGTAAAGCGGACGCACGCCGGAATAGGTGGAGACAATCTCCTCGCGCGTCACCTGGCTGACGAAATAGCGCGAGGCGGCTTCGCAGAGATAATCGATTTCCTCATCCGCGATGCGGACCTCGTCGAGATCGCCTTCGTAGAGCAGGTCGGTCGTGCCCATCAGGGTGAAATCCCGCTCGTAGGGAATGGCGAAAACGATCCGGCCATCTGGCTGCTGGAAGATATAGGCATGCTCGCCCGGGAAGCACCGCGAGAGGATGATGTGGCTGCCCTTGACCAGCCGCAGATGCGAGGGCGTACCACTACCCAGCGCGGCCTTCGCGAGCCGGTCCACGAAAGGTCCCGCCGCATTCACGACGGCTCGCGCTTCTATCTCGCGGTCGCCTCCCTGCGCTTGCAATGTCGCCCGCCAGCCGTTCGCCAACCGCTCGAGCGCGGTGCATTCGGTGCGGGCCATCACAGTCGCGCCGCGTGCCTCGGCATCCATCGCGGCGAGCACGACGAGACGAGAATCCTCCACCCAGCAATCGGAATACTCGAAGCCCTTTGTCAGGCGATCCTGCAGCACGCCGCGGTGCGGCGGCACGGTCAGGTCCACCGTCTTGCTCCCCGGCAAACTCATCCGCCCGCCGATATGATCGTAGAGGAAAAGGCCGACACGCAGCATCCATCGCGGGCGCATGCTCGGCTCGTGCGGCATGACGAAGCGAAGCGGCCAGATGATGTGCGGCGCGGCCCGCAGCAGCACTTCCCGCTCGCGCAGGGATTCCGCCACCAGCCGGAATTCGTACATTTCGAGGTATCGCAGGCCGCCGTGTACCAGTTTGGTGCTGGCGGAAGAGGTGTGGGAAGCAAGGTCGTCCTTCTCCACCAGCAGCACGCGCATGCCGCGACCCGCCGCATCGCGCGCAATGCCTGCGCCATTAATGCCGCCGCCCACGACCAGTAGGTCGTAAGCTTGGCTCATCCCTTGCCCAGCAGCCGGCCTGCCACTGCGTCCAGCTTGGCGACCAGCGCCTTGTCGTGTTTGCCCGGCGCGGTAATCACCGCGTCGGCGAGCGCCTGGTCGATCGGCGAGGGATTGCGCTTCTTCGGCAGACCTTTGCAGAAGATCTCGACTGCCTTGCGCGCGATGGCGGCATTGGCGTTCATCTGCTTGACGATCTCTGCGACATCGACGCTTTCCGCGTCATCGCGCCAGCTGTCGTAATCCGTCACCATGGCAAGCAGCGCGTAAGGCAACTCCGCCTCCCGCGCGAGTTTGGCTTCGGGCATGCCGGTCATGCCGATCACCTCGGCGCCCCAGTGACGGTAGAGCTTGCTTTCCGCGCGGCTCGAGAACTGCGGGCCTTCCATTGCCAGATAAGTCGCACCCTCGCTGCACCCGCCGCCCGCTTTCTCGACCGCCTTGAGTGCGTGCTTCGACAGGCGCGGGCACACCGGTTCGGCCATGCTGACATGGGTGACGAAGCCATCGCCGTAGAAGCTCGATGGGCGGCCCTTCGTGTTGTCGATAAACTGGTCGACGGTCACGAAGCGGCCGGGCGGCAGTTCTTCGGACAGCGAGCCTACCGCGCTGATCGCGAGAATGTCGGTAGAGCCCGCCCGCTTGAGCGCATCGATATTGGCGCGCGCGTTGATACTCGATGGCGCGATGCGGTGCCCACGCCCGTGCCGGGGCAGGAAGCGCACGCGGACATGGCCGATCGTCCCGCACAGGATCTCGTCCGACGGCTCACCCCAGGGCGACTTGACCGAAATCCACTGCGCATCCTCCAGCGCATCCATCGCATAGAGGCCGGAGCCTCCGATGATTCCGATGGTCCAGTCGCTCATGCTCGTCGTCCCGCTTGCTGCATCATTCACGCATCGGTGAAGCTTCGCACCCGCGCTGTCCAGCCCCTTGCGGACCTTCCTGCAACCAGTGCGCGCCGCATGCGTATTCATGGACAACGGGGGCGCGCTCGCCTTGACTTGCGCGGCGCATTCCCGCCGAACGGATCGCGATTTCATGCCGGAGGACACCCGAATGCCCGACCAGACGCTTGCCATCACGCTTGCTGGCCTAAGTGAGAGATTGCAGGAGCTTCATCGGCAGACGGCGCTGACTCCGCTGTTCAATCCCGTGTTCCAGCTGTCGCTCGACCTGTCGCGGCGGCTTGAGCGGGACGAGATCGGCATTGCGGACTTCTCCCGACTGATCGAGGAACTGGAAGCCAAATCGCTCGATGCGCGGGCGGAGCGGCTGCGTTGTCTTGTCGTGCCGCAGAACGCAGAGCAACGGCTCGATCGCCAGACGTCGCCCGATGGCGAATTCGATGCATTCCGCAATTTTTGGGAGCACCCGCACATGCATGCGGTGTTCACCGCGCATCCGACCTTCCTGCTCACGCCCGACCAGTCCGTTGCGGTCGCGCAGGCGGCCTCGCACGGCGGCGGGATTGCGCCCGGCAAGAGCGGCAAGCGGCCCGAGATCACGCTGCGTTACGAACACGAGCGGGCGATGTCCGCCATCGCCAACGCGCAGGATGCGCGCGACCGCATCGTGAGCGAAGCGCTGGATACCGCGCATGCAAAATGGCCGAGCCGCTGGTTTGATTTCACCCCTCTGCCGTTCCGGTTCGCCACCTGGGTCGGCTACGACATGGACGGGCGCACCGATATCAAGTGGTACACCTCGATCGCCTTCCGCCTTGCCGAAAAGGCGCAGCGGCTGGAGCGCTATGCTGCGCAGCTCGAAGCGATCGACGACGACCATGAATTGCTCGGTACGCTGCGGGCAGCAGCCACCCGCACTCGGGCAAGCGCCGACGAATTCGCCGGAGACCTTTCGGACGCGGGCGATCTGTCGGCAGCTGCCAACCGGCTGACCGAGGACGGCGAAGATAAATTGCTATCCCTGCGCCAGACCATCGCGCAGCTCGAAGGCGAGGCGGCCTCTTCCACTTCGGAGAAAGCCATCGCCCTGCGGACGCTCACTGCGGCGATGCGCGCCGACGGCCTCGGCATGGGGTGGATCCACTTCCGCGTGAACGCCAAGCAGCTGCACAATGCGATCCGCACGCGGCTGGGCGACGCGGCGGACATCGACCTCGGCAGTCGCGGAGCGCTTGCCGCTTTGCGCGAACTGATCGCCAATGTGGAACCTGCCAGCGCCAATTTTGCCAGCCTCGCGGTCGAAAGCTCGACTGCCGTGCGGCAATTCCTCGTGATGACGCAGATCCTCAAGCACATCGACGCCGATGCGCCGATCCGCATGCTGGTGGCCGAATGCGAACAGCCCGCGACGGTGCTCGCCGCGCTCTATTTTGCGAAGCTGTTCGGGATCGAGGACAAGGTCGACGTCTCGCCGCTGTTCGAGACCGAGACCGCGCTGGAACACGGCGGCCGTTTCCTCGACGCGCTGCTGGCCGAGGAAGAGTATCACACATACGCCAAGCGCCGCGGGCGGATCGCAATCCAGACCGGCTTCTCCGATGCCGGGCGCTTCGTGGGGCAGATCCCGGCCAGCCTCGCGATCGAGCGCCTGCAAGGCCGCCTGGCGCAGGCGATGGAGAATAACGGGCTGACCGATGTCGCCGCGCTCATTTTCGACACCCACGGCGAAGGGATGGGCCGCGGCGCGCACCCCTCGAGCTTCGAAGATCGTATCGAATGGCCGCTGTCGTCCTGGTCGCAGCGCCGCTTTGCGCGCGCCGGAATCCGGCTGGAGCCGGAGGCAAGCTTCCAGGGCGGCGACGGTTACCTCTTCTTCGCAACGCCCGAGCTGGCCCTCGCGACGCTGACCAAGATCGTCGAGCACACGCCAGCGCATACCGATGCGGAAGTGCCGACCGATCCCTTCTATCGGCGCACCGATCTCAGCCTCGATTTCTATCGCGCGATCAAGGAGCATCAGCGTGACCATCTGGAAAGCCGGACCTACAGCCGCGCGGTGACTGCCTTCGGCCTCGGCCTGTTGAACACAACCGGCAGCCGTGTATCGCGCCGCCAGTCGGACCTCTCCGCCGATCGCGAGATGAGCCTGCGGCAGATCCGCGCAATCCCGCACAATTCGATCCTCCAGCAACTCGGCTATCCGGTAAATATCATCGCCGGGATCGGCAGTGCGGCGGAAGGAAATATCGAGGATATCGCCACGTTGCTCAACGAAAGCGCGCGCGGGCGGCAGATCATGAGGCTGGTCCGGGCCTCCAATTCGCTCGCCAGCATCAAGACCGTGGCTGCCTATGGCGAGCTGTTCAATTCCGCCTATTGGGCGAGCCGGCCCTATCGCGGGACCGAGGATCACCTTGGCGAAGCCTGCGAGGCGCTGGCGGAATACCTCATTTCGGACGATCGCAACGGTGTGTTCCGTCGCCTCGCCTCGCGCCTGCGCGTCGATGCGCTCAAGCTCCACCGCCTGTTCGCGCTCGTGCCCAACGAAGAGCCGCACCCGGACCGCGAGAATGTGCGCCGGATCATCGGCGTGCTTCAGGCGGTGCGCCTCGCGCTGCTCCAGCACATGTTCCTGAAGGCGGTCTCGGTCCCGGCTTTCAGCCGGGCGAACGACATCAGCCGGACAGACGTGCTGGAAATGGTCTTCTCGCTCCGCATCGACGATGCGCTGGCGCAATTGCGCCGGGCCTATCCGGTCAGCTTCCCGCGCAAGGACGATTTCTCGATGGAAGAGGCCGGCGAATATCCGCGCGGGCAGGGGGAAGGCTACGCCGATATTCGCGAACGTTATATCGACCCGATCGACGATGCCTATGCGCTGTCCCTGCGTATTTCGACCTGCATCGCCAACGAGTTCGGCGCGCACGGCTGATTGATTCGCCTGCGATTTGGCTTATCCTGCCCGAAATCCATCGGGTGGGGGACCGGATCGTGATCGATATTCTTATCTGCATTGGCGCTGTGCTGCTGGGCATTGCGGTAATTCTTGCGATTGCGTTCAAGATCGTGCGGCGCGGAGCGCTGACTTTCGAGATCGACGGTTTCTATACCCATGTGATGGACGGCGATCCCGGCCCCATCATTCGTGACGTCCAGCGCGACGCGACTGCCACCCTGGAATGCAAGTTCGACGATCCGATGAGCTGCTCCATCAAGGAAGCAGTGGAATGCCATGTCGAAGCCGAGGCGCCCGAGTGCAACGTGCTGTTGCTGTCGGGCGGCGGCCAATGGGGCGCGTTCGGCGCAGGGCTGTTCGACCGGTTGAGCGAACGGAGCGGCCCGAAGGAACTGGGGCTGGAAGGGATCGGCGTCATCACGGGCATTTCGACCGGCTCGCTGCAGGCGCTGATGCTGATGGTGGCTCTCGATCCGAAGCAGAGCCCCGATATGCGTCGCCATGCGCTCGACCGACTGGTCTGGGGCTATTCGCCCGAGAAGGAGAGCGAGGTCGTGCGCCATACGGGCCTCGCTTGGGTGCCGTTCTTCGGTTCCGCTGCAGGCACCGCGCCGCTGCGCAAGCGGATCATTGAGGCGCTCTGCCCCGATGGCGATTGCAGGCTGGTTGAAGCGATCGGGAACTCCAGCATCGCAGGCTACGCGGGCTTCGTCGAAGCCGACGACGGCAGCTTCCGCTACGCCGATTTGCGCGAACTGGTGAACAAGGCGCCGAGCCTGGAGAAAGCGGCGGAGGCGCTGGCGGCGGCCACCATGGCATCGTCGGCCATGCCGGTTTTCCACCAGCAGCTGAGGGTGGCCGGATCGGACGGCGAGGCAGTGTCGCTTTACGATGGCGGTGTGCGGCGGTCGGTCTTCTTCGACCGGACCATGGCGATCGTTGATCGGCAGGTGCGCAAGGAGATGGCGACCCATGGAGTGACCAAGGCTTCCGTCACCTCGCAGGAAAGCTTTGCCGAGGAATATCGCAAGACGGCGCCCAAGGTCTACGTCGTCCGCAACGGGCCGACGGTGCGCAAGCGTGCCCCCGAGCTCAACCACAAGTCCGGCCCGCTCAAGAATGGCCAGCGCGGCTACGACCTGCTCGTCAACGAAAGCGAGATCGGCGCGATCGCGGCGCTGCGTCTCGGCAATCCCTATGGCGAGATCCTGCTGACCACAGCCGATATGTACGATACCTTTCCGGGCACTGTCGGCGAGAACTTCAGGGACGACGAGATGTTCAAGCCCGCCTTCATGGCGCGGCTGCGGGACCTCGGCCGGTTCAAGGCGGATCGCGAAGACGGCCCCTGGTGGGCGCTCAGCACGCTCTGAAAGTATGGATCGGATATCCGGACAAAGACTGTTGGTGCGCGACGCAGTCCGGAGCGAACCAGTCTCTTGTGCGGATTCCCTGAAAAGCAGGGTATCTACAGGGAAATCGATAGATTTCGGTCCAATCTCTCGATCAGCAGAGGCTGAAACCCTCGAAAATCTGCGACAAATAGGTCGAAATTCCCTAAGCTATGAAACAGGGAATTTTCACGCTCAATCACCGAATTAATTCGACGTAACACACGGATCATGAGTTAGCGCGTGATCGCATTAGTGCAGAGGCCCTTCCCCCAGATTACCGGCGTCCTGCAATGCCGCGCGGAGCTTGATTAGCGCCTGCTCCAAACCCTTCTCGACCCTGTCCAGATCAAGTCCTACCTGAAGATCACCGTGTCCTGACAAGGCCAGGAACAAAGTCATGACTGATGGCGAATTCGCTGCCAGCGCCACAAGATGAGCTCCGCTCGGACTAACCCGTCCGCAGAGCCAAGAACGTGCGGTGGTATCACTCACGCCCGTCCAGCGCATGATCGTTTTGGACGACTGTCGAGTCGCGCCGAGATCTTGACGAAGGGCGTCGCCAATTTGCCGTGCGAAGTCTGAATCCAGCAAGACAAATCGTGAATCCCGAAGTTCAGTTACGGTTTTACGAACCATGCTTCGGCCTTTCCTGTTGTAAAGCATGATCAACGCAACTGGCGCCCGGTGAGGCAGCAATGGTAATAAAATGGCTGGATACACAAGGACCGGCGCCACCGGTCGATCAGCCCAAGTTGCGGGCCGCTGAGTATGTCCGCATGTCGACCGAGCACCAGAAGTATTCAACTGACAACCAGGCGTCAGCGATCCAAAAGTATGCCGAGCAACGCGGCTACGAGATTGTTCGTACGTATGCCGACGAGGGGAAGAGTGGCCTCGATATTGGCGGGCGCCTCGGCCTTCAGAAGCTGTTGGCAGATGTGGAGGCAGGCGACGCGGACTTCGAGGCATTGCTTGTTTATGATGTCAGCCGATGGGGACGCTTCCAGGATCCCGATGAAGCCGCGTCCTATGAGCTACGCTGCCGGCGAGCGGGCGTCCAGGTCCACTATTGTGCTGAGCAATTCGAGAACGACGGCAGCATCGGTTCCTCGATCATAAAGACCGTCAAAAGGGCGATGGCCGGCGAGTACAGCCGCGAACTATCGGTCAAGGTGTTTGCCGGCCAAGCCAACCTCATCCGGCTAGGCTACCGACAGGGCGGCCCTGCTGGATTTGGCCTGCGCCGTATGCTGGTTGACCAAGAGGGGCGTGAAAAGGGGCTGCTCGATCAAGGCGAGCACAAAAGCATAACCACAGATCGCGTGATCCTCGTTCCGGGCCCGACAGATGAGGTGGAGATCGTCCGTGAAGTCTACCGACTTTTCGTTGAAGGCGGACGCAGCGAAAGGGAAATCGCAGGGGGCCTCAATGAGCGAGGTGTCACGACAGATCGCGGCCGGCCATGGACGCGCGGCTCGGTTCATCAATTGCTGATCAATGAAAAATACATCGGCAACAATGTGTGGGCGCGCACCTCCTGTAAGCTCAAAGGCAGCCATGTGCGCAATGACCCTGAGGAGTGGATCAGGGCCGACGGTGCATTCGCCGGAATTGTTGACGCAGGGCTGTTTGAGGCGGCTCAAACAATCATTCGGCAGCGAAGCGCGCGTTTGAGTGATGAAGAGATGCTGCAGGCGCTGTCACAGATCCTCGCGCGCAATGGGTGTCTTTCCGGTTTAATTATCGATGAGACGGACGACTGCCCGTCGAGCAGTTCGTTCCGCACGCGTTTTGGAAGCTTGCTGCGAGCCTATACCCTGGTCGGATTCACCCCCGATCACGACTATCGGTACCTGGAAACCAATCGCAAATTGCGGGCGATGTATCCTGGGATCATGGAGATGGTTGTAGCTGGCATCCAGCGTGTTGGTGGCTCAGTGGTGCGAGACTCTGTTACCGACCTCCTCACGGTAAATCGCGAATTCACCGCCTCACTCGTCATCGTTCGCTGTTTCCGGACATCCGCTGGCTCGCTGCGCTGGAAGCTCCGACTTGATACTAGGCTGAAGCCCAACATCACCATCGCCATACGTATGGATAGCGGCAATGAGGAAGCGCTGGACTATTACCTACTTCCGCTGCTCGATATGCGAGATGCAGTCTTCCGGCTTGCCGAATTCAATGGCCTGTCCTTCGACGCCTACCGCTTCGAATCCCTGGACACATTCTATCAGATGGCCGCTCGCGCGCAGTTTCGGAAGGCCGCGTGATGTCGGCGCTACCAGCCCAACGCGTCGAAATGATCCCGGTCGGCCGGGTCAAGATTCTCAATCCGCGCGTGCGCAATCAGCGTAATTTCAAGGAGATTGTTGAAAACATCGCCAAGGTTGGTTTGAAGAAGCCGATCACCGTGACGCGGCGCGCGGAGGCCGGCGGCCCTTATTATGACCTGGTCTGCGGCCAGGGACGGCTCGAAGCCTATATGGCACTCGGCCAAGTCGAAGTTCCCGCTCTCGTGGTCAGCGCAGATCAGGAAGATTGCCTTGTTGCAAGTCTGGTCGAGAACTGCGCGCGCAGGCAGCATCGGGCGCTTGATCTGCTTCAGGATATTCGCGGAATGGGGGAGCGCGGTTACTCGCAGGCCGAGATCGCGAGAAAGACGGGTCTCACATACGAATATGTGCATGGGGTTTCGCGCCTGCTCGAAAAAGGCGAGCAACGCCTGCTGCGGTCGGTCGAAAGCGGGCATGTCCCGCTGAGCGTGGCTGTCGAGATTGCGGAAGCAGAGGATCACGATGTTCAGGCGGCCCTGTCGAGCGCGTACGAACGTGGACTACTGAAGGGCCGCAAACTCCTGATCGCCCGCAAGGTCGTTGAAGCCCGACGCCGACGCGGCAAGGGCCTCACCGACGGCGATGGTCGCAAACGCGCCGCGGTTTCCGCCGATGCTTTGGTCAAAGCATATCAGGAAGATGCCGCGCGCAAGCGATCGCTTATCCGCCGTGCTCAAACCACGCGCGATCGATTGCTGTTTATAGTCGAGGCGCTGCGCCGGTTATCCGAAGATGAGGTCTTCCTCGCCCTGCTTGAAGACGAAGAACTGGCGACGCTGCCACAGAATCTTGCCGAGCGATTGACACCGCTTCCGGAGCCCGCCTTGTGAACCGGCGAACAGAACGCGATCTGGCCCAGGCATTCGAAGATACAACGCTTCGCATTGCCATCGCTGATATAGTGCCTTTGCGCAAAACTCGTCCTGAAGTGCGCAAGTCGATCAAGTATCGCCAGATAAAGTCTTCAATTCGCGAAGTCGGAATTATTGAACCTCCAGTAGTAGCCCGTGACCCCACGTCTCCTGGACGCTTTCGACTGCTTGACGGTCATCTACGGCTGGATATCCTGATCGCTCAGGGTGAGGCTGAGGTCGTGTGCCTTGTGGCGACCGAAGACGAGGCCTTCACCTACAACAAGCGCGTAAGCCGCATTGCGATCATCCAGGAGCATCGGATGATCATGAAAGCCGTGAAGCAGGGCGTGCCGGAAGAGCGGTTGGCCCGCACGCTCAACGTTAACATTGCGAGCATCCGCAAGAAGCGGAACCTCCTTGTCGGGATTTGCGACGAAGTCGCAGAACTGTTGCGTGACAAGCACGTACCGATGAATACCTTTGTCCAGCTGCGTAAGCTGAAGCCCATGCGCCAGATTGCGGCCGCTGAAATGATGGTCGCAATGAACCAGTATTCAATAAGCTATGCGAAATCGATCGTGGCGGCGACGCCTGCTGATCAGCTGGTTGAAGGAAAGACCGCTGCTATTCCAGGCCTTACCGCAGAGCAGGCCGATCTCATGACAGAAGAGTCTGTCCGGCTTGACCGGGAATTCAAAGCCATCGAGCACAGCTATGGAGTGGACCATCTCGATCTGGTGCTAGCCTCGGCATACCTCGCAAATTTGCTCGAAAATGCACGGGTAGTTCGTCACCTGGCCAAGCATCATCCAGAGCTCTTGAGCGAATTCCAGAAAATAGCCGACTTGCGGAAGGCGGCATGATGGGGACCCGGACCCGATAAGCGCGGGGACCGCAGGAGACGCCGCACTGTGAGGCGGATCGAGCGCGGCGGTGGGAATGGCGGCGAACCCGCATGAAGCCCACCCGGGGACCGGAAGGCCCTCGTCAGGTGATGCGCGCCAGCCGAGAAGGCCGGCTGGCGCGCCTCGCCGCCTCACCGATTGCACATCAGTTTCGAGCTGACTGCAAGAAAACGCCTAGGCATAACAGGAATTATCTTGCAGCCTCGGTTCATGAGCGCGCGGTATGCCCACTATTCATTGATCACCCCATCAATGGTCGCGCGATATTGCGCGCGGGGGGCGGGCGCGACCGATGAGATGTTGCTGGATGCCTTCCGGCAAATTGACCCGCCGCTACTCGGGAGGAAGGATAGTCGTGCGATCACTCACATTTTGCGCAGGGTTCGCGGCGCACGTCCCCGTTCAATGCCCTCACAAGAGACATTGGCAAGAAAGTTAGAGCGTTGCAGGCGCAATGACGTTCCGCGGCCCTACATCGAGCTTTTGTCCACCCGACTGCGCAAGCCGGTGGGTCTATCCGAAGCAGAGCGCGGAAAAAGGGACTTCAAGAAACTGCGCAAACTTCAGCGCAATAACCTGATCCGCTTTCTCTATCCGCAGTTCAGGAACCTGCTATCCGATCGCGACGTTATCGAGCATCCAATACTTGGACGGCTGCCAGTTCCAATGCAGATACCCTGTCGCAGCGAGCGCGCGCTGTGGTTGGTCCGTGACGTGATGGACAAACGGCTGGGTTATGATCCCCCCGGAGAGGGGACGATTCGAAACATTGTCTCCAGGAAATATTAATTCGGCATCGTTTTCGTGAGTCACTCGCCTCCCGAGATGCTCTAACTGGATAGCTCCTTTTTCAGTTTGAGGAGCACCCCGGTGAAAAATAGCATCCACCCTGCGGTCGAGAAGATCGCTACTTCGTCCATCTCGCCCAATCCGCGAAACGCCCGCACCCATACCGACCAGCAGATTGCGCAGATAGCCGCCAGCATCGAGCGCTTCGGTTGGCTGGTACCCATCATCGTCGACGACACGAACATGATCGCGGCGGGTCACGGACGTTGGCTCGCCGCGAAGAAGATGAAGCTGCCAGAAGTACCGGTGATCCGCGCTCAGTTCATCACCGATGCCGATCGGCGCGCCTTCATAGTAGCCGAGAACCGCATCTCGGATCTCTCCGGCTGGGATGAAGATCTGCTCGCCGAAGAACTGAATTTCCTGTTCGAGGATGGCTACGAGCTCGAAATCACCGGATTCAGCATCGCTGATCTTGATTTCGCGATTCCCGAGACTGCTGCCGCCAGGACCGAAGAAGTCGAACTGCCCGATCCGGAAGTCGAGCCAATATCGAGGCCTGGCGACCTCTGGCTGATCGGCCCGCACCGGGTCTTTTGCGGTGACGCCCGCGATGCCAAAAGCTGGGAGGCATTGTTGGGCGACGATCGCGTCGCAATCGTGTTTGCGGACTGTCCCTACAACGTAAAGATTGATGGGTTCGTTTCTGGCAACGGTCGGAACCGGCATCGCGAGTTCGTGATGGGTGCAGGCGAGATGAGCCAGCCGGAGTTTATTGCATTTCTGCGCGCGATCTTCCGCAATTGCGTTCGGTTCTCCACCAGTGGTTCGATCCACTATCAGTGCATGGATTGGCGGCACACGCGAGAACTGCTTGACGCTGCGGACGGCGTATATTCTGAGCACAAGCAGCTGATTGTCTGGAAAAAGGACAATGGCGGCCAGGGTGCCTTCTATCGTAGCCAGCACGAACTGGTTTTCGTGTTCAAGTCGGGCAAAGGAAAGCACACGAACAATTTCGGGCTTGGTGAGACAGGTCGATATCGAACAAACGTAGTCGAATATGCTGGCGCAAATACCTTCCGTAAAGGTCGCGATGCCGATCTCGCCGCGCACAGCACGGTCAAGCCGACTGCGCTCGTCGCGGACTTCCTGATCGACTGCTCAAACCGCGGTGATCTCGTCGCTGATCCTTGCCTGGGCTCTGGCACCACACTGATCGCTGCCCACAGGACCGGGCGACGGGGTGCCGGGATTGAACTCGATCCAGGCTATGCGGACACGGCCGTGAAGCGCCTCGCCGCCATGGCCGACCTCACTCCGATTCTGGCCGGCGACGGCCGCTGCTTCGATGACGTTGCTGCAGCTCGTAAGAGCGGGGAGGCCTGAGCCATGGCCGATCAAAACGACTATGAGGTGGGCTACGGCAAGCCGCCTGCGCAGAACCGATGGAAGAAGGGTCAGTCAGGTAATCCGCGCGGCCGCCCCAAAGCGTCGCGCGGGCTCAAGGCTGACCTTCATGCCGAGCTGATCTCACGCATGGAAATCCAGATGAACGGCAAGCGGATTAGCGGGACCAAGCAGCAGCTCATGCTCAAGACGCTGACGGCGCGCGCCGCAGCCGGTGATGTCAGAGCAATTAAGGCTCTGATCGATCTAGTGATGCAGGTGTTCGGACCAGAAGACCGCGGCGGCGATACCAAGCGGCTGTCGGCTCAGGATCAGCAGATACTGCATGAACTGCTCGGCCGCCGATCGGTAACGATGCCTTCTGACGCGTCTTTGCCCGAGAACGGCACGAACTCCGCTGATGCGCAGGAGACCGGCAATGACTGACCACGCAATGGAAAACCCGCAGGCGCTGCTTACCCAGTTGTGCCGACACGATTTTACTGCCTTCCTGCGCAAAGCCTGGCCGTGGATCAGCGGTGGCGACATGTTAGCCTGGAACTGGCATCTCGATGCGATAGCCGAACATCTTGAGCGCATCGGCGACGGGGATCTGAAGCGCTCCCTGATCAATCTGCCACCACGCAATGGCAAGTCGAAGACGGTGTCGGTGATCTGGGTGGCGTGGATGCTTGGCCGCGACCCTACCTTGAACTTTGTCTGCGTAAGCTATTCGAACGAACTCTCCGGCAAGTTTGCCCGTGACTGCCGGGCGGTCATGGAATCAGCCTGGTATCGTGAGATCTTTCCGGCGACGATCATCTCGCGCGCACGATCCGCTTCGCATGATTTCGAAACGACGCGCGGTGGCGGACGGCTTGCCACTTCGGTTGGCGGATCGCTCACCGGGCGCGGCGGCGACATCATCATTCTCGACGATGTAATCAAGCCTGAGGATGCAAACTCAGAAACGACCCGTAACGCCGTCAACGAGTGGTTCAAGTCGACCCTCGCATCGCGCCTCGACGACAAGCAGAAAGGCGTGATTGTGTGCGTGATGCAGCGGCTTCACGAGCACGATCTGTCAGGGATGCTGCTGGAACTGGGAGGCTGGGACCATCTATCGCTGCCCGCCATCGCGACCGAAGAGCAATCGATCATGCTGGCGCGCGGCGGTGTCTATCGCAGGCGGGAAGGCGACGTACTGCACCCTGAACGCGAACCGCTCGACATTCTGATGGAGCTGAAGGCTTCGATGGGATCTCCGGCCTTCGAAGCCCAGTACCAGCAGCAGCCGCTGCCTGCCGAGGGCAACCTCTTCAAGGCTGCCTGGCTGACCTATTTCGAGCCCGATCCTGCTCTAGCGCCCTATGGTGAGATCGTTCAGTCCTGGGATACAGCGATCAAGATTGGATCGTACAACGACTTCTCGGTCTGCATCACTGCAGTGATGCGAGAAAAGAGCATTCACCTCATCGATGTGTGGCGCGGCAAGCTTGAATTTCCGGAGCTCGAGCGCAAGGCGATCGAACTTGCGCGTCTGCACCAGGCGGGCACCATTATCATCGAGGACAAGGCGTCAGGCCAGCAACTGCTTCAGGCCTTGCGAGCCGGAAACCATTCCGGAGTTCCGAAGCCGATTGGGCGTAATCCGGAGCAGGACAAGTATTCCCGCGCCGCTGGCATCAGCAGCATTGTTGAATCCGGCCAGCTCCAGCTTCCCTGTGAAGCAATCTGGCTTGACGAATTTCGACGCGAACTTCTGGCATTTCCAAGTTCCCGGCATGATGACCAGGTTGATGCGCTGGCACAGCTCCTTGATTATGTGCGCAGCCGCTGGATGTATCGGCCGCCTGCGCCAGCAGGCCCTGTCCTGTTCACCTTGCACGATGACGGAAGCATCGAGACAAGCGGCGATGACGAGCTTTTCGACATCGAGTTCGATGAAAATGACGATGACCCCAGGGGTTTTTGACGCCCCGAGCTCCCGGGCTTACTGAAGGGCCTTGCCTTCAGTTCAAGATGCCGATGACTGACCATTCCGCGAAGGAGTCTGTCAGCTCATGCGGAATGTCGCCTTCGCTGGAGCCTTGAATGGTGGAAGCGGGAACAATGAACCGAATTGGCTGTCTGTGTGCACGCTGGCAACCAAAGCCGAAGTCCTATCGATCAGGATGCGGCGAGCGGTCCGTATTACGCTTGTCTGCAACATAGCTATGGCCGCTTTCGGCCTTGAAGATTTCGAAGAGACCGGTTGCCTCGAAAAGCTTCGGAAAGTTCTTCACGCCATAATTACGGGGATCGATTGGCGCCTGCCGCTTCGCGGCACTGCCCGCCGCCGACATGGCTGCCCAACCATCGTCGTGAGCAGATGCCTCAACCGCGCCGCGCAGGACACGGACGAGGGCTGCATCCTGAGCAAGCACCTTTGCCGTTGGCTTCGGCGGATTGGCTTCGGGCTTCGAGATAGTCTTCGTGGCGGCTTTGCCTCTGGTTTTTGGAGCATCCGCGATTTTCGTTGTGACCTTTTCCTCCGGGTCTGAAGTGCCTTCATCGTCAAGACTGTCGAGATAGAGGAACGTCGTACACGCGTTGACAAAGGGTTGGGGGGTCTTGCGCTCACCGAACCCATAAACTTCGTGGCCATTGGCCTTGAGCTGCATGATCAGCGGCGTGAAATCTGCATCACTTGAGGCTATGCAGAACGCATCCAGATCCTGGGTGTAAAGCAACTCCATAGCATCGATGACCAGGGCAATATCTGTCGAATTCTTACCAGCTGAATAGCTGAACTGCTGGATAGGTCGGATCGCGGAGTCATGAAGTCTGCTTTTCCAGCCTTTAAGTCCGGCACTCGCCCAGTCACCGTAGGCGCGGCGGATATTGGCAGTGCCGTACTTTGATAACTCGGCCACTATCGCTGCGACTTTGGTATGCGATACGTTGTCTGCATCGATAAGCAATGCAATGCGCCGGTCGGGGGTGTTGCTCATAGATTGGTCAGGTTCCATGCTCTTCCCTTCGGGAGAAGCTAGTTTAATTCCGTAAGTCGTAGCTCGATAATGCTGCCAATTCGTCAATTGACAAACTGTCTGACGTGGAATGGGATTCGCGCTTGGCGTTGCTGTCTCATCTTATCGGATGCGGACAAGCCGCTGTGACTGATCAACCTCTGCGTCGAGTGCCAGAATTCGCGTCAGGGAAACCCGTTTGGTTCCATTGAACGCTCTTGGCAGCGCTGTTCGAACAGGTGCTTCTGGTCCATTGTAAAGGACGCGCGCTTCACCAAGTGCAAAATCGAGCTTGAGAAAAATCAGATAGTCGGCGCGGCCCTCACCAGGTGTGAAAGCAGGGCCTTTTCCGATCGCACTCGACTTGACCTGCACCGTGGCGCCCTCGCGTGTCATAGCGTCAACGCCCGGGGTGCGGACAGAACAAAGTTCGAGATCAAAAGCATGCGCAGCAATCGCTTCGGCGATGTCGCCGACCAGACGGCCATCCAAGGTGAAGCGTAGTCCAGTCGAGGCATACGCTGCTGCCAGCGCCCGCTGCGCTTCTACAAGCGCTCTGACGACTTCTGGCAAATGGATCGGGTCAGTATAATGGATATGAATTTATTCCCTTTGCCGCTTACCAGGAAGCAACAGAACTGCTTCTTCAGCGTTGTTTCGAGCTTCTTCGAGCCACTCCCTTCCGTTAAGTTCCAACTGCTTCACTCTCGACAGAGTGTGCGGCAGGCTGGCGGCTATCTGTTCACGCTCGCGGAGCATGGACGACCAAGCCTCGGCTTCGGGCCGCAGTCTTTCCATGCTGACCACGTACTCAGGGTTCCCCGGTCTGATTCCGATCTCCGCCATGCCGGCATTCAGGAATGAAGGCGTGCCCTCATTGAACAGCAGGCTGGCGATTTCCTCGGCAAAATCCCTCGCATTGCGGATCGAAAGATCGATGTCTCCAGCTGCCACGCGGCACGAGATGCGGGTCGTCGAAGCCAACGCATAGGCATCGAGAAACGGATCAACCAACTGGGGCGCACCCCGCTCGAGAAGATCAACCACTCGATCGCGAAACCGGTTCTTCAGCTTGTGGAGCTCGGATGCAGCCTTGTCCCACGCCAGTTCCTTGTTCCCGGCCTCCCAAGCATCATCCGCCGCTTCACATGCCGTTTTCAGATCGACAAAATCCCGGCGAACAAAATCGGATCGCAAGGCTTCGATCGAGCGGGAAAGCTGATCGAGCTTTTCGTCCATCAGGTTGACAGTCTGCTCAATTCTATTGAGCCGCCTCATCAGCAGGGAGTGGCTGATCATCGTCGCCCCGATGCCCATGCCGCTCAGAGCCAGATTGCCGAGCTGGAGGTCGCGCAACGTTGCGAGCTGCTCAAGAATGCGTTCGTTCTGGATATTTCCGTAGATCTGACTCGCCAGGGACAGCGACGCGCCAACGGGATTTGCTTGCGCAACGATTCCAACGGCTTTTTGCAGTCCGCCTCCCTCGACAAGATGTGCCACGATCCCAGGCTCGCCTTTGCGGAAGAGCAGCATGCCGACCCGGTAAACGGTACCAGCTTCGTATTCCGACCGGAGCGCCAGGGGCACCTGCGCGAGAACGTTGGAGCCCGTCACTGGCGTTGCTGCAATGCAATCGCAGCGGCATCTTCGTACGCACCCACGATCCTGGCGAGTACCGAGGGGTGAGCTGCGTTCATGTCGACAGAAAGCAAAGCCTGCTCGACATGACTGGCGACCCGCGCTTTCATTCGGCTGGAACGCAACGCATATAGCTGGTTCGCCTTCACAGCTCCTGTTGCGACTGCAAGGCCGGCTATTGCCAGCCCGCCAGCAAGGATCGGTACGCTCACGGTGGAGGTTGCAACAAGCCCGAAAGCGGCGGTGCCGGACACAACTGCCATGCTTGGGAGCGCGGCTCCCATCGCCAATCCTCCGGCAAGGGGCACCAGACTTTCGAGAAGATCGACTGCTGTTTCGAGGTGATGCTCATCCGTCGAGCGGTCTGCCATCGCTGGATCCACTTCTATCTGTTGCTCGATCACTGACGAGAGATCGTCATGCGCATCCTTGACGAGTTTCGCTGCAAGCGGAGCGAGTTCAGCAGCAAGCAACGGATCAATTTCATTCTTGATATACTTCGTTGGCGCGGCGATCGCGGATTTCCACGGAACCTGTTCGAGTTTTGTCTCTATCGCAGGCTTCAGATCCTGCCACCGCCTGTTTAAAGTCAATGTAGCCAGAACAGTGTGTTTGTCGCGCCATTCCAAGACCGCACGTCGGAGTTCGATCGAATGCGGCGAGTTATCGAGCGTTGGCTGCTGCGAAGCGGCCATGGCGTGTCCGGCAGGTGTGGTCATTAACGTATAGCGTATTACATATCTTTGGCAGGCCAAGCGAAATTCACCAAACGGATGCTTTAGTCCAATTCCTTGCTTCCTTGTGATGAACCCAATCTTCCACGCAGATGGCTGGTGCGCACCGCGAGGGTGTCGTTACTTCGATCTCGCTCTTCCGCCATCAGTTCAGCACATCGCGCTCCGATCGCAATAAGATTCGCGGCGCACTCGTCTCGCCACGACGTGGCAGCGGCATCGTCCGAAAGTGCCGTACAGTCATCGAGCTCAGCGGCGAGTGCAGGAATGTGTTTGCGGATCAGCATAGCGTGTTCCTCAATCTCGAAGCGCGCCGAGTTCCGCCCAGACCGGGAATAACGCAACAGTCGAGAGCAATGATCACGCGCAATGTTGAGCTCCGTTTGATATGCCGGACAAGTCGAGGCGATTTTCTCCCAGTTCATTGCGACGTTCCTGTCTTTTCGTGGCCAGGCGGAAGACGGTCCGCGCTTCAATTTTGGCGCCCCTACGTCCAGTCTCGAATCCCTCCCGACGACGCTTCCCTCACGGCATCGCGCAGCCAAGGACACGGTCCGTCTTTGCCACTTCAGTGCAGAAGGTCCTGAAATGAGCAGACAGGCCAAGCCAATAAGAAGGCCGGATGTCTCGTCACCGAAAGCGAGATAAACGGCCATCCCGACGAGCAGGGAAACAAGTAGGGCAACAATCAGGCGGAATATGATCTTGAGGGTTGCCAGAATCGCGCCGTGAAGTGCGTAAAGAACAACCAGAATGAAAATCCCGAAACAGACGAGTAGTAGCGTCTTAGTCACCGATCTATCCAGAACCCCCACTTGGACAGCCATCTCGATATCATCTGATCGAGGCAGTTATCAAACTCGGATTCGCTCCTATCCCATGCACTGCCTTCCAATAAATGCCGTGTGCCTGCCAGTCGGAGTGAGCACATTCCGCACCGACGAGGATAAATTCAGCCCTGCCGCTTCGGCGCCAGCATCCACAATTCGCCGTCGGATGATGGGCGCGCCACGATGATTGTTGCTTGCCCGCCATGTTCTCCCTCCAGCTGCCACCATAGCGGAGGACTGCCGCTTGCCGGCGGTCGAAAATCCGGAGAACTCGCGAGGATGTCTGCCATTTCAAAAGGCATACGGCAGAAGACCGCCGTTTCCGCGGGAATCAGTTCCTCAAGAAAAGGCAGCATATCGTTTTCGGATCGCAGTTTAGCCAGCGCGGGTTCGAGCTCTTCTTCCGGTGTCATCCTGCCGATGTCCTTTCGCCTGGAGAAAAGTCGCGATAGCATCGCCCGGTGTCAGGAATAAACAGCATCAGTCAGCTTCGGAAGTTACTGGGTGGCGAAGGTATCCGAACCGCCTACGTAAAGAAGCTGAGTCCGAAGCAGGACAACGAAAAGAACCAAATCTACTTCGGCCGAGAGCTGCCGGGGCTGATCAACCTGTTTCCCGCGCGTCTCTCCTTCCGCGAAGGGAGCACCAGCACGGCCAAGAGCAGGTCGAAAGCTGGTCAGCCTATTATCGAGGGTCAGCTGGACTTTGCCTGGCTGGACCGGACCGGCACTCGCCATCCAGCTCCGCACACAAAAATCATCGACTACTTTCAGTACCCGGAAGTCCGGATGTCCGGATTCCTGAAGGACTGCAATGATCCGCCTGATGCCCTCAGGCGGCAGAGCCAGGCCAATTACTGCAGACGCATTCTGATCCTGGGTACGGCGGGCGATGGCCAGGTCCTCGGTTTGGTGCTCACCGAACTTGAAGACCAATTGGTGGGGGATTTCCCCGACCTCCCCTTCGTGCCTTCCAGCACAGTGTTGCAGGTCCTTCTCATCGACAAGGGAATGGGTGAGGATCCGGCCCAGCGCCTGCACCGGGAAATCTCGGCAATTGTGCGACAGGGATGGCACTGGTCGCGTATCCTGAAAGCGGGTGGTGTCGAGCCGTTCCACGGAACACAGGGTGGAGGTTATACGCTTGAGGCGCTTCTTGGCGTAACAGCGAACGGCGACAAGAAGCCGGACGTTCACGGGTTCGAGATCAAGTCCTTCAGCGGCAGCAGGATCAGCCTGATGACGCCAACGGCGGACTACGGATATGCTGGCGATCACCCTTTCCGCACTTTCATGGATCGCTACGGCAGGCCGGGGCAGAAAAATGATGGATCTCTCCGGTTTGTAGGCGTCCACCGCGCCGGCGAGATCTGTCAGGCCACAGGGCTGGGCATGAGGGTCGTCGGCTATAATCGTGAAATCGACAGTTTCCGAGCTTCCGGCCGGATCGGGGTCGAGCTATTCGATCCTGCTACGGGTGAGGTCGCTGCAGGCTGGTCGCTCGACAAGCTCGCGAACTGCTGGAATGCCAAACATGCCAACGCACTCTACATCGATGTCAGACGACGCATCGGGGCCAGCAGCGGGTACGAATACGCATATGGTCCGGGCTGGATTACCGGGACCGGTACCGATGTATTCAGGCTGCTTCGCGGCATCGCGTCCGGAATCGTCTTTTTCGACCCTGCTCATACGATCTATGCCGACGGCAGGGCAAAGGTTCGGCCCCAGTGGCGAATAAACACGAGGCAACTGCCCGACGCAATGCGCGAGCTCTATGCATCCTCGGAAGTGGTGACGGTTTGATTGTTACCGATAACAAGTCGCCTCTGAGTGCCATCGAGAAATGCAGTGAGGCGCTCCAGAATACAATCGAGCGACTGCTTTTCTTTCCCTTTCAACTGGCATTCCCAGACCTCAGCTACGCGCCATCCCCTCCCCAGAAGTGCATGGAGATTGCGTCTGTCGCGGGCGATGTTTCCCGAGATCTTTTCTCTCCAGAACTCCTCACGTGACCGCGGCCAGCGGAAAAGGTGGCAGTCATGGCCATGCCAGAAGCACCCGCGCACCTCGATCACAGCCTTGCGGGAGCGGAATACCATGTCAGGGCTGCCAGGCATCTTCCGGTTGTGCAGGCGGAAACGGTAGCCAAGGCGATGAAGGCCTGAACGGATAAGTTTCTCGGGCGCCGTATCCTTGCCCCTGATCCCGGACATCATCCGGCTGCGGGTTTCTGCACTGACTATATCAGGCAATCGGAACCTCGACGCGTTCCCCCGGCTCCGCTTTATCCACCTGGGGATCCTTGCCCACCGCGCGCAGGATCGCC
Organism: uncultured Erythrobacter sp.; assembly: GCA_947499095.1. Taxonomy (GTDB): domain Bacteria; phylum Pseudomonadota; class Alphaproteobacteria; order Sphingomonadales; family Sphingomonadaceae; genus Qipengyuania. The sequence continues at coordinate 65,102 of CANMMR010000001.1, read as the reverse complement.
GGCTGCATGGTACGAGCTATGGCCTCAATCACAGGTACCACAACTGCATTGCCGAACTGGCGATAAGCCTGCGTGTCAGAGACCGGAATCAACCATTCGCGGCCATTACGCTCGAATCCCATCAGTCTCGCGCATTCTGTCGGCGTCAGGCGACGCGGTCGCGTCCCTTTCTGTTCGATAAGGATCTCCGAGCCGTCCTTGTGGTACCGGGCAGATAGGGTCCGGGCGACATCACCCGGGCCGTGTGCGGTAAACCCGAACCCGTTTCCGGCCTTCTCATGCTTTTTGCGATATGCCTGCAGGTAGCTCCATAGCTTGGGAGTGAGCGTGTACTTCGGGTCGATCTCGTTGTGCGACTGCAGGATCGAACCGAGGGTTGGCCAGTCCTCTTCCGGCGGGATGAATGTATCGAAATCATCGAAGCTGAAGCCAGAGTCCTCCCGGAAACCGACAATAAAGATGCGCTGCCGCTTCTGGGGCACAAAGGGTGCGGAGCTGATGATCCGGGTCTCGATCCGATAGCCAAGCTCCCTGGTAAGCGTATGCTTGATGACCTCGAAGGTCCGGCCCCTGTCGTGGCTCTTCAGGTTCTTCACATTCTCGAGCAGAAACGCCGCCGGTTGATGGTGACGGATTATGCGGGCTATCTCGAAAAAGAGATTGCCCTGCTCCTCGCAATCGAAGCCATGCTTCCGCCCCAGTGAGTTCTTTTTTGAAACGCCTGCCAGCGAGAATGGCTGACAGGGAAAGCCTGCCAGCAGAACGTCATGCTCAGGTATCAGGGACGGATTTTCTCCGTAAGGGCGGATATCACCGGCGAAAACATGATCATCGCCGTCGGGGAAGTTGAGAAGGTAGGTCTTCTGGGAAAAACGATCCCACTCGCTGGTAAAAACACATTTGCCGCCGATTGCTTCAAAGCCGATGCGCATTCCCCCAATGCCGGCAAACAGATCAATGAAGCGAAAAGCGGGGGCAACAGCTGGTTTCGGAGCGCGTTCCCTTGCCAGCTCGCGCATCTTTTCCGCAGCCAGTTTGGGGACGCTGCATTCTCCCGCAATGTAGCGCCTGATCTGACGGACCGACTGACCGAACTCCCCTGCGAGGTCCTCCGGTTCGATACCGGCCTTGGCAAAATCCTGAGCAAAGCTGTTTTCCTGCGTCCCCATGCGTCCTCCATGCCGGACCCGATCTGGGTCAATAAATGACATGATGGCATGGAGAGACCCGGATGGCAACAATTTGTTCTGCTTTTGTACTCAGTGAATCCACAGGCCTGCAAAGCCGCCACCCATGTGGAGCATGGTCATCGCGACAGAATGAGTTAGCCCGCTTCAACCGTCAGCTGGCGGATTCCTGCAAACTTTGTGTGGCAGCAACTAGTCCAGCGATGCAGCGAATGCCGCCCTGAAATACTCGGGATACCGTCGTTTCACGGCCTTGATCCGCTCGATTTCCTTTCGATTGGGCGTCCAGAGGCCTTTGGCGGCGGCGGCGGCAGCACACGGGGCGTCGAGTGTCTCGAGACAGTGGTCTGGCAACTGAAGGAAGCTGTCGGGCAACCCCGGAGAATGCTTCTCGCGAAACATGCTTCCTGATGTCGGCCGTGTTCTGTCGACGTTCGCGTTGAGAAACGACTGCGCCGCTACCGTAAGATTCCCTTTGTCATGAGGAAAGACGAGGTCATGCGCGCTGGGTTGAAGGCGAAGAAGCAGCTCTCGAAATTCAGCAAGCATGTCCCCATAGTAACGGTCTGGATCAGGCACTCCTGCCGCGACCAGGCGGTGATGCATTTCGGATGCGATTTCCTGCATCGCAGATGCCCAGACGTTTCTTGGAAATAGACACCAGGCAAACGGGAGACCCTTCTCGAGTTCCAGTACGCTTGGCCGGACGTCAGGCTTTGCTGCACCCAACACACGGATAAGCACCAGGGGATGGTCAACCAGCCGCTCCAACACCCTGAAGATCTTTGGAGGGAGTCCATCCAGCGAGGAAATCATTCTGACAAGCGCATCAAGCGAAGAGACCGGTGGCCGTTCGTCTGTCCCAAGCCCGTCGAGAAAGCGGTCGATAGCAGGGGTTAAAGGCCTCTCCAGCATGACTTTTGCCAGCTCGTCGCAAGGAATGCCAGGGTTCGATGAACTTTCGATCCATGCTGGCCTTGTAAGAATGCCCTGTCCAACGCGCGCATAAGCAAGAAAAGGGCTGTGTATCGCGTCAGGGACTGGCACCGGACGATGATAGCCGCCATCGCTGAGAGAATATCGGCTGAGCTCGATTTCCTTCGAGTACTTCGAGAGAGATCGCACACAAAGCGCAACGCCATCATCGACAATTGCTGCCTGGGATTGCAGACTGCGGCCTTCGAGCGTGACAGCGGGCTCGAATTGGTGGACTGTCCAATATTGCTCGACCCCATCAAGCATGCCCAACTTCACGTGCGCCTTGGGTCCATAAGGGGAAAGCAGCGCTCTGAGTTCCGGCTCGACCACTGCAAGAGGCATTTTGCCATCGAAAGACCAACCAAGCTCGGTGCCGACAACTACCAAGCCATCGTCGTCGATCAAATCACCGAAAATCCGCATCTCTCCTTCGGCGTAAGCGTGCAGGGAACGAAGGTCTCCCAAGGTAAGCCGCTTCCCGGGAGGAGCCAGTCGACCTTCCCAATCCGCAATGCCGGCTCCACAAGGGAACTCGAGAAAAAACCTTGGCGCTTCTTGGTCTTTTCCATCCTGCCAATTGACGTGAGCCTGGAATTGCCGCAGCACTTCTCCCCGCGGGCGGGCCTGTAGAACTCGACCGCCATCCACGGAGCGAACCGGTGCGTCGCTATCTACCCCCAGTGTCCAGCTCGCGGTACTGCTGCAGACATACCGCGTCTGGTTTCCAGTTCCTGACCTCTGGATGGAGCTACCTTGAGGGAACAGCAGGATGTTCCGACTTGCCCTTATTATGTCACCTTCCCGCCAAGCCAGATCGATATGACCGTAGCCAGGACAGCCATCGAATCTTTTCCACCGGGTGTGGCCAACCTCCCTGAAATAGAGGCGGTCATTGGCCGCAACCTGCTTAAGACCTTCCGTAAGCCTGACTCGCAGGGGACTAACGAAGATTTCTGTCTGTTGCTCACTTGGAAGCACAAAATCAGGCAACCCGGCAGCTTCGATCTCCATGGCATCGACACCATCCGCAGCCTGCCCGCAAAGGACGCGATATGCATCGCCTGCAGGAGACCCAATTAATGCCCCACCGGACACTTTCCAAAGTACTGCACCACGGGCAGAGCTGCCAAGTTCTTCTACCGCTTCACCATCGCTTGCCGGCTCAACCGTCCAGCTGTCGGGGACGGCTACTACGATCGCTTCATGTTGATACTTTCCGCTCCCCGTTCCTCGGAGCAATAGCTCGGATGGCTCACCGTCGCTTTCTCGATCTATCGTAAAGACAAGTATGTGACTGCGGACCGGCGCGCCCCCGGGGATGGCAAGCTTGAGTTCCGCCTTGTCCGAGGTACGAAGCTCAAGTTCGATCGGGCAAGTGAACGGAACCTTATGCAGGGTATCGCGCCGCTCTGAAGATTGCAGCCAGACCTTCTCATCTGTTTCAGGATCGAGATATGCGAGCTCTCCTGGAAGGTATCGGCTCAGCTCGCCCGAAGCGTAGCCCCAAAGTCGACCTGATCCACGTGAGATCCTGCGATCGACTGCGTCAGTGAGTTCACCATCAAGCTCGAGTTGAACCGCCTCGACCCAATGGCTTTCGCTTCTCACAAGATAGCGAGTTGCCTCAAGATAACCCTTGGGAAGCCGATGCGCCTTTACAGACATCAGCTCGTCAAGAAGCTTCGTGCGCTTTGAATCCCGCGGAATAGGCAGGGTGTCGCGCCAGCCAGTCTCGTAAGCGTCAAGCCATGCAGCTACCGGAATACCGGCGATTTCGGCCTTCGCATCAGCTCTCTTGCGCAAGCGTGTGATCTGGAGCGCAAGATCAGCGCAAAGCTGAAGGAAATCCTCATCTGAAAAGATCTGGGGCATCCTCCCAAGTTGGGAGCGAGCAATCTCAAGCGCCCTCGCCTCAGATACTACCTCTTTTGCAAGCAAGGCAGAGACCATTGCAGCGAGGACAGCGCTGGCCCAGCTTTCATTTCCATGAGACAATGCTGCCGTGGGAAATCCGCCTTCGCGCGCAAGTGTGCTCAGGAAGTAGCGAAAAGAGCTGCCCCTGATGACGCTTCTTCCCCATGAGGCAAGTCCGCGCCTTGTCAGATCTCTCCAGTCGGACTGATCGAGAGTGGTGCCTAACGCATCCTCCAGATCAGACCACTTCCGCATACCTCCCGGATGATGTCGGCGGAACCATTCGGCCGCCCATAAGACGAAGTACGCCGGTGACCAGCCGGCAGAGAGCAAGCCCCGGTTCGCTTGGCCTCTGACTGTTGCCTGCAATTTCTCAAAGTTCTCATCGCTGATAGCATATTGAAAAAGCCAGCGATCATCCGGAGTCTTGATGCCAAATTGAGCCACTGCCGCTCCAAGCGGTGCGCGGGCCGCCTCTGCTTTCTTTATTCGGGTTACATGTTTCGCGATGAGAAAACGCAGAAACCCGAATTCGGGCTTTCCAATCAGCTGATCATCGATCTGGGAAAGTCTCACTCTGTCGCTTTTTGCTTCCTCGATTTGCACCTCGAGCAGTCGACGTTGATTCATTTTCCTGACTGATCCAGCAAACCGGGAAGAGTGCCAGTTTCACTGGCAGCAGCGTCCTTCTTCGATCCTGCCTTCTTCTTGGCTGAAGCTCTCTTTTTCCAGGATCGAAGAGCCTTGTTTGCTTCAGTCTCCGTCGCGGCAACATCCTCTCCAGCGGCGATGCTGATTGATAAGACTAGCATATCTGCGTGGTCACAAATGATGCGCCAACTAGTGGGTTTGTCAGCAAGCCCGCTCAACGCTCTCGCAGCTACTGCCTTGCTGCTCAACTTGCAGATTTCGAGAACCAAAGTTTTAACTTCGTGTTCGTTCTGGTGAGGTTGGCCGTTAACCGCGTCGTTCGCGTTTGCTTGAGGTTCAACAGACGTGCTTTGGGAGACGCCTAAAATATCTGAGATTGAGCATTGAACTTCTGCGCCATTTTCGATCCGGGCGCCAATCTCTCCAATAGCCGCCATATCTTTTGCTTTTATACCCCAAGGCAGACGAGCAAGACCTTCTCGGATGCCTGAAAGGAAGGCCGCCGTTATGAAGACTCGCGGACCTGGAAAGTCACCTGCAATTCGGTCCTCAAGGACATCAAGTGTCGTTGGACGTTGAATGAGAATCGAAAGAGCTCTGAGAGCTATTTGCCCCTCGTCAGTCAGCTCGCCCGGTTTTCGCGCTATGTCCGAAGCAAGGATGGCCCGCATCCTATCCGCAAAACCGTCGAGAACTTCCTTTTGCACTCCCCCCTTCTTGAGAGCAGAGATCGATTGATCGAGCAGGTCTTCCCCGTAGAGGTCTCCGCTTCCGCTATTGTGAGCGAGGAGTTCAGCAAGAATTTGCAGAGAGTCCAACTTTCCTGAAGTTCGATCTGAACCTATTTCGCCAATCGCTCCAACGAGATCAGACAGCAGCTGACTCGCATCAAGTTTCCTGCATTCCGGATGCACCCGACCTGCCTCGAGCGCGGCGGCCAGGCCACCACAAGACCAGTCGGCCTTGCGCCAGGATCTTGCCTCCTGATCTACAGGAGCCTCTGCTTTCGAAAAGCGAGGGTCGCCGCTTGCAGAGAAGAGGCTTTCATTGATCGTCAATTCGAGCGCGTCAAAAGAAGCGTTCTCGAATGATCTGTTGAGCGCAATATCGCGATCATTCTCCGACTGGAAGAAAACGTGTTTCACCCTAGACAGCGGTATAGTCTCAGCTTGCCTGTCCTGATCAAGCCCTGTCCCGATGCCTCCGACCTCAAGAAGAATTGGGAACTCGCCATCCTTGCCATTGATGATTAACTCAGCTTCAGAAGATCGAAGAGCCCCTTCGACTGCCGGACGCTGTTCAAGATGACGCATCCCCCTTCCTGGCTCATGGCTGATACGCAGGCACTCGAGGATAGAGAGCATCTCTCTGAAGTTCGAAACGAGGAATTGTTGTTTTGCCATCGTCTAGCCCCGAGTTCTGACCATCGGTTCGGTCGGCATGAGTGCCAGCAATGCAGGATTCTCCCAGTCGCGACCGTTCCATATCAGAAACAGGGACTCCCGGCTGCGTGAACTCATGACGTAGAGCTTCATCTTGAGGAAGTCTTCCTCATGCTCGTGCAAGGCGACGCCTTCCAGCCCTACCAGAAAAACGGCATCGAATTCGAGCCCTTTGCAGCTAGCTTGGTTGAAGATCGAGATGCCGGGCTTGTCAAATTCGAGGGCACCCGCATCATGATGCGCCTGATCTACGGATGAGTATGTCTGAACCCTCGTTGTTCGAGAAGCATGTGTCGAGATCTCCCGGTAGTATGCTTCGCGCACGCGATCTTTGCCAAGGCAGACAACCCCAACCTCGTGCCTTGGGTTGTTCTCGACATAGCGTAGCAAGCGGGCTCGGACAGCCTTCTCGTCGGAACATCTCCTGAGTTCGGGTAGCGGCCCCCGCCTGTCGGGCAGCTCGGGCTTGCCTGTCGACATTCCCGCATAGAAGTGCCTCGCAACTTCGGCGACCTCCCGCGTGTTGCGAAAGTTGGTCGTCAATGGATACTCCCGCTCAGAGGGAATCTGGAGGATGCTCCTGATTTCAGCAATAGAACTATTTTCATCGGTGATCCGCTGATTCTCGTCAGCAAGAACCATCAGTGCCTTCAGTCCCTTCCCGAAGATGCCTGCCGAAATCAGATAAACGACCTTGAAGAAGTCCGGCGGAAAATCCTGGGCTTCGTCGATGATCAAGACATCAAAGTCGATGGCATCCCAGTTCAAAGACCCGGCATGCTGGTTCAGCGCCATGAAATAACGCTCCCAGTCGATTGCAAAGGCATTGCCGTCCTTCGAAGGGCGCGGAACCCTCGGTTCCCAGTTCGCAAATTCGCCGCTATTCCCGAAATAGATGGAGGAATCGACCTTCCAGCAACCCTTCCTTTTCTTCTTTGGATGCCATGCTCCGGGGTCCCAGATGGAACCTAGCGACTTTGCCGCATCCTTCTCTTCGTAAGGTGTGTTGAGGTGTATCCACTCATCGTCTGGTGAGGGGGGGACGCCAAGAGCATCCCAGATCTTCCCGAAAAGGCTGTGGATCGTTGTGAACCTGATGTTCTCCCAATGCTTTCGCGCTGAATCCGGCAGCCTCGACGCTGTAAAGGACTGCAGTACCGTATTGAACATCGCTACGACTGGCACCTGCCTCTTCTTCGCGACTTCAAGGGCGCGAAGGACCGCCAGAACCGTCTTGCCAGTTCCCGGAGGACCAGTAACGAGCATCCGCCCATCCGCCGGTGCATAGAGGTAAACGTTCTCCTGTTCCTCGTTGAGGTCTCGGGTGTTGGGGAAACGCACTCGACAGCCCTCAGACCAGATCGCCCAGGAGACCTGGCACTCCGTCCCGTCCGAGAAGAAGACCTCGGTCGAGCAGGGTGTTGGCGCTGGTACAGGAGGTTTCCGGAACCAGGCTGCAAGCATGGCATGCTGCACGGTTGAAGCCGCCCAGGCCCTGGCCATTTGTCTCGCTGCAGACCGGGTCCGCAGAACACCATTGCGCCTTGTCCAGCGCCAGCAGGAGGGTGTCGCCAAGCCGATTGGGTTGCCCCTGCCGCACGAGCCCCCCAAGCGAGCCTTCGGAATCGCCGTCTGCTGTATAGATAAGCAATCCCGCCATTCCGGGACCTGCGTAGATGCGCTCGCGAAGAGCTGATGACGAGTAGCCGGATTCGAAGACAAGTTGCCGCATCAGCAGATGGGCGAAAGTATGGATCGCAATATGTCGCGGGCTTACACTGGGCAGAAACCAGAAGTTTGCCTCTGACCTGACCCGTTCGAGCTCTTCAATCCTCGCCATCTCCGTAGCATTATCCGCTATCCGTAGTTCCCAGTTATCGACCCATTCCTCGTCGAAGCTCAGGAAAATTCCCTCACCGTAAATTTCCACGGCGGGAAACCACGGTCTCATCCCCTGTTCGAACGTCCTTCCGAGGTTGGGGGACACGAGATCTCCGCTGGGGTCGATCCTGCGAAATCCGAGGAACGCTCTAACTTCCCTCAGGCGTTCGATAAGCAGAACACGATCGAATGGCGATTTCCCCTTGAAGCGTGGGGAATCGCTTTCCCTGCAGACGAGATCCTCGCGCGAACAGTTCGTAGCAGCGGCAGACATGAGAAACGCCCATTCCTCGGAGAGGATCTCTGCCTCGTTCCAGTCCGGCGCAGAATCCTCCGGGGCCGGTCCGGGTTCGGAGCCCGTGTCGAGGAGCAACCTCACTTGGTCTTCGGTTACGCCATGGTTTGCTGCAACCATCGCGATCATGTTCTCGATATGCGGTGGGACAAAATTTCCGCTGCTGGCAGTGCCGGAGTACATCTGCGCCAGCATTTTGAAGTCGCTTTCTTCCAGCAGGTTGTTGAAGGCTTCGGGCTGATCCTTGGTCTGTTCCAAGGCCAGTGCGGACGCCGTAACCGGGTAATAGAGGTTGGTCGCCCCCCTCTGAAGAACTTCCAGCTCCGCTTCGCATCGCGCGTCGGGATCATAGATTCCCGGATGTCTCCCCAGACACCGAGCGCCAACCCGCTTCATGGCTTCGGGCGACGTGATTCCGCCCAGATCCCGCGAACCTTCGCACCCCAGACACTTGACCACTAGGGACTCAAGCCCCCCAGTCCCTCCACCCTTCACAAGAAGCTTCAGCTGTGGCTGATTGCGACACTCATCCCGCGAATGGGAAACCCACTTGTTCCAAGGAACATCGGAAAGGTGTCCATTCTTGCAGGCTGCGACAAAGCGCATTGGAACAAGGCTACCCTCGTGGCCGCAATACGGACATCTGGGCTTTCCGTCCGGATTGCCGAACATCTGTTCGTCCCAGCGAGCGACGATGCGGCGGCACTGTGAGCGGTTGCAGAACAGGCTCTCCGGAAAGCGTCTCAGCGGGACTGCGCCGCGCGAATTGGCTACAGCTTCCGGGGGATGGTAGAGTCGGCGCCGCAGCCGGCCCTCCATACGCGGCAGGAGGATTCTCCGGCTCGGCCGCCCCCACTTTGTGGTATCTGTAACGTAGAAGGACTCGTCGCCGATATCGACGATCGACCCGACCCCGCCAGCGCCAACCAGCTGGTTCGCTCTCAATTCGTACTTCACGATCCCGACTGCTCCGCGTTTTCCTGCCGTCCGACGATTCTTACCCGCACGCTGCTATCTACATGACGCATCGACTGCAGTGTTTCCTTCGCATCAGGATGTCCCTGATCTCCGAACATCTTGATCAGCGGTCGGAAATTTTTTGCCCCTCCGCCGGTATAACGAAGACCATTTGAAGCAAGCGCGGCCCACCAGTCCTCCACCTGCTTTGCCGATGCAGCGATACCGCGTTCTTCGGTCTCATCGGCCTGTTTCATACGTTCATAGAGGCTCTCGAGGACTGCCCTGATCTCCCTGGACGTCCGATCAAAGTTCGCAGCTGACGAATTCTTGTTGAGGCTCGTGGCCATTCTGACTGCCGATATCAGCGCGGAATGAAAGGCACGGGCACGAGCGGGCAGCGCGTAGGGCGTAACGCTCGAAGGCTCGACATGGCGATACATCGCTTCATGGAACGGACGGAAAAGCTCGTAGTGAGACCGGTCACGCGGTTTGGTGGGCATATAGAGCGACAGCACTACGCCAGGGAGAAACTTGCGATCGCGCCCGACGCGGGAAGTAGCCTGAATATATTCCGAGGCCGTCTTGGGCTGACCGAGCACTAACATCAGTCCCAGCCTGTCGACATCGACACCGACACTCAGCATGTTGGTGCAGCCGAGGTAATCAACGGCCCCTCCGGCGCCCTTTGGCTGGCCCAACCGCTCGAGCACCAGAGGGATGTCCTCACCCCGGATATTGGCAGAAAGTTCTTCGACATCCGCAACTTGCCGAATTGCGCTTCCCTTGTCGTCGCGGTAGAGCGCGGCGATCCGGGCAGGAATGTCGTCCCGGGCGAGCGTCAGGCTGCGACCGAGCTCTCGTCTCGAATTGTGATAGGCAACCAGTGTCCACCAACCATCCTCGATCTTCTCATCCAGCTCGAGACGGGGAACAGAGGACAGCAGTGCGGCAGATACCAGCACGTTGCTGAAGGTGGGCGTGTGCCCCTGCGCCATGGCTCCCACATACAACCGGCCAGGTCCGGCATCCTGTGCCACGGTGGAGAAAAAGCTCTCGCCTGCATCCAGCCCGGCCGGCGGAAAAACATCGACCTCGCGGGCATAGAGGCTCCGTGCCTGTTCACTCACCCGCCGGGTAGTAGCGGTCGATGCGATGACCTTGGGGTGCTGGCCAAGAGAAGCGATCGTAACGTCAATTGCTGCCTCGTATAGCCCTGCGATTGTGCCGAGAGGTCCTGAAATGAGATGCAGCTCGTCCTGAATGATGAGCGACGGAGGTTCGACGCGGCCCTCCCGGTTGCCCCGGCGTCCGAAAAAGCGGCCTGCATCGTCCTTCCAGGCAGTCATGGCAAACTTGTCCAGCGTGCCCATGAGCATAGTTGGCGGTGATGCGTAGAGAAGGTCGTCGACAATCTGCACTGGTATCAGCTCGTGAAACGCGCAGGTCTTGTCCGGACAGAAGAATTCAAACGTCGAATTGGTCGCGCGAATGCCGCACTCGTGCGCGCCCTGCTCTTTCAACTCGGGCGGAACGATCGGCGTCCCGCAGGCAGGGCAGCGCAGAAGCGTAAAGGGATTCGATACCGCACCCACCTCCTGACGAAGTTTGCTGTCGTAGGTTACGTACGCCACGCTTGCAGATCCCGGCGTAACCTTGTTCCCGACCCACAGGCCCAGACTGAACGGGGTGTCCCCCAGTTCGGGCAAGTCCTGCCGGAGGGTTTCAAGCGCACAGATGAGATGTCCCGCGCGCTGGAATTGTTGCTGGGTCAACAGCCGAAGGGTGTATCGCATGAGTACGGCAGTCCCGAGCCCAGCCGTGCCGTGTGCCATTCGACGGCGAATCATTTCGAAGCCGGCCGCGGCGAGATAGGCCTCGGTCTTGCCACCACCAGTCGGGAACCAGATCAAATCAACGATATCGCGATCTGCGTGATCCGGTGACCAAAGTCCGTTCAGCGACAGCAACTGGAAAGCAAGCTGGAACGGACGCCAGCGGTACCCTGCAAACTGTGCATCTTCGGGGTCCACCCCTTCTGTCGACGGAGCTCTGCCCTTTTCGGCGGCATTCACCCTGCCGGCATAGACCATCTGGATCAACATGGCCCGGTTGGCGAGCTTGAAACACCGAAGCGCATCGGGTTCACAAGAGAGAAGCTCGATGCCAGCTCGCATGCGGCCGAGCGCGCGTTCAATCCGTGACAGGATCCGGTCCCTCGCCGCTGTTGCACCCGCAGGGACCTGGACCTTGTCCAGCATCAGTTTCCAGCGCGCGTATTCATCCACGAACGCCGACAGAGATTGGACCAGTTCAACGCCATCCGTTGAAGGCGACTGGATGTACTGAAGCGAAAGGGCACGCTGGGCGTCGTCGGGCAGTCCCGCGATGTCGGCCGTGATCGGAGCAATTTCCACAGTCGGAAGGAATTCGACCCGCACAGAGGCACCCTTCTCGCCTCGCAGATCCCAGTCAGCTGCGCAGCCGTGGCCAACCGCAATTACCGGTTTGTGTCGATACTGGAGGGCCAGTTCATCGTCTTCCTCATCATTGAAAAGCCTCTCGGGCGTGGGCCAAGGCTTGAGAGGAAAACCGGTGATTGCCTCAAGACCGATCTGGAAAAGGCAATCGTCGGGCTGAAAAGGCTTATTATCCTCGATTTCGCACTCGTTGATCAGGCTGAGTGTAATGATCCGTGATCCGTCGGGCCCCTCCCGCAGGACGCCATGAATCGAGGCACGTCCCTCAAGTACGCTCATACGTGTCGGTGCAGTGGCCGATAGCTCGAGCCGATGCAGTTCGCCGCCTTCTCCCCCGAGCTGTCTCCGTTGCCACTGTCGACGTTTTCCGCTGCCGTCGGCCCTGTCATATGTTGCCGCGTGCACCCGGACATCGATCGCGAGATCGCCGGTTGCGCTGACGGCAAAAGAGACGCCCACTGAGGCAGGCAAGCGCTGGAACATGAGGTCGGTTGGCGAATCCACTCCCTCGTCAGCGTCTCCCGGACCATCGGCGGCGAGATCCCCTTCGGCAGACGTAACCTCTTCCCTCACCACCTGCGATGCGGTGGCATTCCGAGGAAAGAGTGTGCCCATCAGATAACGCTTGTCAGGGCGTTCTCTCAGCGTCTCGCTGTCTCCCTGGCAAGGGCCTATGAGCTCGCCCCTGAGAAGCTGCAAAAGACCGTCACGAATTTCCATTTTTTCCTGATCACGCAAGGTGGTCATTCAGGTGCCCCTCTCGAATTTAACATGCAGTGCTATTGCCGGGTCTGTCGTGCATAGAAACTGTAGAGCCAGTCCCGACCGGGGGGCCCCAGTGCGATGGCAAGACCGGCATTTGATCTTGTCATGGCGACGTAGAGATAGCTCTCGCCATTTCTCAGACGGGTAAATTCCTCGTTACACACAACTACGGTCCACGCGCGTTCCAGACCGCGAAACGTCTCCGGGTCGCTGATCACTGCGCGGCTCTTCATTGCGTCGAGCTGCTCCGGACCGCTCACTACCACGAGCTCGCTGGCAGGTAGCCACTCCATCGCAGCCCGCACCCTTTCGAACGAACTTGGTGCTGAAAGGACGACAACATCTTTCGGACTGACCCCATCGTGAATCTTGCGGGCAACAAAATCCACGGCCCACTTCAGGGCCTGATCGTCACTTTCGAGTACCTGCACCAAGGGCCGCACTCCTCGGCCATCGATCTCGGATATCCCGATATCGGCGCCGAGCGCCTCCTTCACCAGACCGACAATCTCGCGCGTGGAGCGAACGTTGTGAGGAGGTGACCAGTAGAAGGCGTGGCTCTTCAGCCTTGCCCTGCAATCCGGATCGACCTCGTTCTTCATCGACTGGTTGTCGGCATCCATGAACCACTTCCAGCGGCCGCTCTCGATGCCGCCCTTGAGGATCCGGTCAATGGCCTGCAGGCCGGGCGGATTCACGAGTTCCTGTCCCTCATCGACGACCAGCACGTCGAAAGCATCATCGGGGATATCTGAGAGTCCCTCGCTCGAGAGCACATGGACATCCGGAAGTTCGGAGGCCAGCTGCGCTGCCAGCAGCGGCGCGCCAATAATGAACCCGGTCCTGAACCCTTCTCCGGCAAACTTCGTCGCTGCAGCATTTGCGAGAACGGTCTTCCCGGTGCCAGCCCCGGCCTCGATGAGGAGCCGCTGATTACCGTCAAAGCCCTCAACTATCTGGCACTGATGTTTGCTCAGGCGCACCACATCAGCAAGGATGGCCTCCGCACACCTTGCTGGGGCAGGTGCGTATTGAAATGAGGGAAGCAACGTGGAGCGATAGTCATCTACGTCGATCGGATAGATGGTGCGGCCGGACTCGATTGAGCGCTCTTTCCAGTAAGCAAATGCCTGATCAATCGCCGCTGTGAAAGATATTGCGTCCGCACAGTCGGCTTCGTCTATCATGAGTTCGGAGGGAATCTCCGGATGCTCGTCCTTCCAGGGCGTGAACGGGAGAACGACGGCCCAGCCGAAAACCGATGGCTGATATCGGGCGCCTGATTTCTGGAGCATCTTGCGGACAGCCTGGATTGCGCTCTCTGCCTGCTGGTGCGGACCTTCTGACTTGGGTCTGGCCTGACCCCGTCCGTTCTCGAACTGCCATTCCCCGTTCTCGCACTTTACTGTGCCGCCCTTGACTTCGAGAACAAGCACACCGCGGCTGTCGACGACGACAAAATCCGCCTCCGAGAGTCGCTTGTATTCGTGGTCGGGGAGATTGAGCGAGTGGATTGCGAATGCGCCTTCCGACGCCCCGATTTTCTCTAGGAGGGCCCGGGCTCTCCGCTCCCCCTGGGAGGTTTCGTCACGGAATATTACACTCGGAAAGAGATCCATTCGGCTGCCCCCAACCTCTTGAAAGAGAAATGCGTTTATGGCGAAACTCAATCCTATTGCAAGCGGCTCCGCCGGCGATCTCGCCAGATTTTGGTGATGAAGAACAAAGGTTACCGTGACGCAAATACGGCGAGTGATCTTTCCGAGTTGCCAGCTGAGATTCCCCCAATTCGCGTCGACCACGAGGCCAAGGACTGGCATCAACGTGGGCAGGACTGCCACATCGCTCACAGCATGAAACTGCTCAACCAAGGCTGGTGGCTTGGGTCATGTTCAATAAAAGGGAACTCAACCACAGATACGCTAAGCTTAATCCGCGGAGCGTATCGATCCTCGACCCGATCAAGACGCATTTGGCAAAGCAATGAGTCAGGAGTCAGTCGGGGAAGTCAATGTACTCCCGCGGAACCGCCCGATGTGGGTTTTTCCATTTCAACCTTAGCCTTTGAAATCGGTTCAAAATGTGTTCGTTTCGCCGAGCCGCCTCATTGAGCAAGCCGCGACAATAATGGATCGCAAGACTGTGACCCGTTTTGTCCTTGACGTATCTTGCATACGCGAGACCAAGCTGTGCGTAGTAATTCATTTCTTGTTGTGACTTCGAATTAGTTACAGCATTTGCATATGCATCGAAAATATCATCGAAATCATATTCAATTTTCCCGAAGTCTTCGTCACGTGCATGCGCTACGATTACGCTCCCTGAGTGCTTTGACAAGACAGGGCTGCTTACGTTGACAACCTCTGCGCGGCGGATCCTGAGCTCCGCCCTCGCCTTTTTTCGAATTTCCCTCATCCTGAATGTGGCTTCGGTCAACGATTACGTCCCTCCCATGAGGAAAGACTGCCGCAAACCTGTCACTATTTTATAAAAGCCGCGATGACTGGGTCGAGATAGGTCAGCAGTTTCTACTTGCTGCGGAGGGCCAGCCTTAAGGAACGTACGATCGCCGCGCTCTGACGAAAGGCTGACCGTTTTCGATGCCGATCACACTCGGATTATTCTCAGAGCCTTACTCGCGCGCCCGGCAGCAGAATTTCTCCCCGGTGTTCCAGTGGACCATGTACTGCGCCGCATCGCCGAGGCCAGTGGGAAGGAAATCGAGTTCGGCAAGTTCACCAGTCCGGAAAGCTCTTCAGCGCTCGCCGTAAGCTGCTTTGGCTGGTTCATTCCCAAGCCAGCTGATCGACCAACACCCCCGGGCCTGGAGGCTTGCCTCATTGCTCACCTTCAGCCGGCGTGGAACATTGAAGGTAGGTGGGAATGCGAACGGTCAGGCTCCTGGTGGTCTTTTCTGCGAGCATGGTGATCGGCTCCCTCGCTGGGACGGGACTTCTCATCGTCTTCTCGCAGCTGTTGGCCGGCTTATAGCCCGGCCCCTCCTGCGGGGCCTTAAATCCTGTCCAGGGCTGCTCGGCTCCTTTCCATCAAGGCGTCGAGGAAGGCCAGACCCGCATCCGCGGTTAGCCGCGCCTTTTCGATAAGCATCTTATCAATCCGGTCTGTATCTGCAGCGGTTTCCAGGTTGGCTATCAGGGCTGCCCCAACCGATTCCGGAGGCAAAGGGCTGGCAGTCGTTGCGCATCCCGGTACCTCGGGAAAAAACTGGTGCTTGCCGCTAAGCAGGAGCTCAGCGAACTGCGGACTGTCGGTCCAGTTGGGCCCCTGCATCGTGGCGAAATCGTAATAGACTCGTTCAGCATCTTCATACGCAACCAGAAACCGCTTTTCGTCTTCGGCACCCTCATCTTCATCGTCGACGACAAAATTGCCATCGGGGCCAATCTCGACCGGAAAAGCATTAAACAACACCGCCCAGGTGTTTTCGTCATCCGGGTAGAGTTCGATAAGATCGTCCTGGATCGCACCATCAAGAACTGCATGTGCAAACCCGGAGGTGAACGGGTTGCTTTCAGGCTCAAGAGCACGGGAATAGCCGGCATCATAGACTGCCAACGATAAGCTGGGTTGTCCGTTGTTGCCAGGGAGCGCTTTGAGGGCGATCTTGCATATACTCGACAGTGTTGCGGTCTCGATCCCTGCGTTTTCCCTTTCCTTGGGATCCAGTTCATCGAGGCGATCCAGATCGCCGTCCGGCAGCACGGAGTCCATCCATTCTCGCGCACAATCTGAGATTCTGGCTGAGCCTATCCCATCTTCGAGAAAGCAGTCTTTCAGTTCCTCAGGGATAGCGAGTGCCAAAACCTTTGAACGAATAGCAACTCTTCCCAAGTATATTGTAGGATGGCACCATCCGTCATGGGCTTTCCCCGCTACGAAGTGGACTTCGTCCACTACGCTCGAGAGGTAGGGTTGCAGAAGCGGTTTCGGTACGTCTGCGACCGGCCCGAACACGGACAGAAGATTCTCATCGGGCGCGCCGACGGCTAAACCGACCGGCGAATCTTGAAGGCGATCCCACAGCTCCATTATTCGTGTGCGGTCGCCAACTGCCTGGGCAAGGCGGGACGCATAGTCGTCAATGAGCGACTTGATGCTCCGCTCTGCCTGAGTTTTTGGAACATAGGTCGGAAGGAATGAGGTCCCTTTGAGCAATGTGCGAATGGCTGCCTGGGTTTCATGTTCGATGTACTCGGCTCGCTGCCCCGTGGAGAGAATGGCCGCGGCCGTCTTCGCAAGCGTCAGAAAGGTGGCGCCGCTGGACACGTACTCACCGGTTGCCGAACTCTCAGGTGCGTCCTCACCGGGCAACCGGATCACGCGTTTACGCTTCTGACGCAGTTCCTGCAGATCAGACTTTCTGATAATGGTCATTGCACCCTCGAGCGGCGCCTCCGGATCGATACGCGTCGCGAGGGTCCCCATGTTAAGCGCAAGCTGTCTGCGGTCGGACTGCGAAAGGCGTGCCGTCTTGTGCAATTGCTCTTCAAGATCGCGAGATTCCTGACGTCGCATCAGGCGCAGGCGCTCTTCCTTTTGGCGCTCATCTTCGTTGGCAAGATCCGTTGTCATGTTGCCTTAGTTATCCTGTTTGTAGGAGGTGATTATCGTCGAGCCGTCGGTGATCAGCGCGAGGCGAGCGCACTGGTCAGCCAATTTGGCAGAGACGATCCCACGCTGAACCAGAAAATTCAGTTCGCTTGAGGAGATTGACAAGCGGAAGCAACCTCCCGGGACCGGGACTTCCCGATCGCCAAAGTCCCAGACAGTTCGGGTTGCATCACTGCGTATTCCGCGCTGCTGACACCGCTTTACGGCATGCCTGGTGCATGGTGGCACTGGGCTGTTCTCATTCTTGTGCATGACATCTTCCTTTCTTGGTACCGAGGAAGATGTCCCGCATTTTGGTAATTTGCACGACCATTATTGGCTGTTGATCTGGCTCTGTATCTATCTCTTTCTGGCTCTCTGTGAGGGGGAAATTTGGCTCCACTCCACTCAGCGGCCTGCAGAGCAAAGACGAGCATTGGCTGAATTATTCATGCGCCGCTGCTTCGACACCAGACCTTGATGACCTCGCCGAAGACCTTCTCGCCTACCTCGGCCGCATGGATCGCCGAGAGCTGCGGCTCGACAAGTCTGCCGTATTCCTCGAAATCCCACTGCTGCCTGACGCTCACTGCCGGATTGAAATCCCATGCCGGATAAAGCCGCTCGATATCGGTCACGACAGACTGGAACGCGCTCTCAGAGTACCTCACCAACGCACTCGCACAGCTTCCTACCACTGATTGGGCGACCCGATCCTCGCGACTTGCCATGCGACGAGCGATCGAGATCCAATATTGGAGGGAGGCATGATGGACATATCCTGTCTGCATGCGCGCGGCCATGTGAATATCACGGTCGGTCAGGTGCGGTGCCATCGTGTCGAGACCGATGAACAGATTGCGATCCCCGAAAGTTACAGCTGCTCCAAACAGCGCACCTGGTATTCTGCAAAGGCGATGCTCAATGATGTTGAGCAATGCCTTGAAACCGACGGGGAGAGATGACCGGTCGCGCTTGCTATAGGCCAGCAGATCGACAGTCGCTGTCGAGGCGATACCTTCATCTGTCTCGTTCTGCATGAAGACGCAGAAGACGGCTGGCGTAAAATTGCGACGCTCGACCTCATGCCTGGCAGCCTGGTAAATCATCCGTCGCTGCTCGACAGGCATAACCCGCACAAAAAGATGATAAAGTTTGGTAATAAGCTGCGCGATCCTGTTATCAGATTCTTGCTGCTGCCACCGCAGACAGTGCCAGATGCGGTTGTACAGCTGCTCGCGATCAGCGGGATCGAGGTAACCGTCAATGAGGACGCAAGAATCCGCGACCAGATCGTCAATTGTTTCCATTCAGACTATTCCATGACCGAATGGCCGGACATCGACCACTTCTGTTCGGCCTTGTTCATTCGTGCATCCAGAAAGTCGGCAAGCAAGAGAAGAGCATTGATGGTCGCCGTCCCCTGATCATGATCGCTCCCGCTCTCAAGGATTACACGTGATCATCCGCGCGACTGCATCGGAACGAACGTAAACTTCGCGCTCAAGGAATCTTCGTACTCCCAACCAGAAGGGGCCGCGAGACTCAGTTTCCTGCCCCTCATATGGAGCCCGGCTCCCTGCCGCGGTCCCTCGTACAGCCAGCACGCTCCAACTTCACCGCCTGTATCTCCGAAGGGAATCTTGGCTAACTCAAGCCAATCGCACGGAACGGTCAATCCCTTCTGTTGATCCAGAACGGCAATGTCGACTGCACGCCCATTTTCAAGAAATGTCAGACCACGCGATGCAAGGACATCGACGAAATTCTTCGCCTCCGGAGGCGAAAGAAAACCCACTCTTGCAAGCTCTTCATCATGGCAAAAAGTCGAATTCGGAACATCGTCCATAAAGTCGCGCAACCCACCTGGATAGACGGCCGCGATCCTGTCGAGCCGGACTACCACCGAGATGCCTTCTACAAGTACCGCCACGTCCATTCTCCAGGCTATGGATGGCAGACTAGCTTTCAAACCTTGCGAATTTCGGAATGCATGACTTTCGGTAGCTGCAACAGGCGCACAAGGGATCTTATGTTAAATGGCTTGGTCGGGACGCCTGCGACAAGGCCGACCTAGAGGCGACTAAAGATCAAGGCCAGCGCCAAACTCCCTGAGCCATTCCTTGCGCTGCCTGAATGTCGGCAGAACCTTGTCGACCTCATTCCAGAACGCACCGGAATGGTCGCGATGACGCAAGTGGCAGAGTTCATGCACGACGATGTAATCAATGACGGTTAGAGGAGCCATCATCGTCTTCCAGTGAAAATTGAGTGCTCCACCTGAACCGCAGGATGCCCAGTGATATCCCAGCTCCTTCACAGCGATTTCACCGGGAGAGACGCCAACCATTGGGGCGAAGTGGGCAACTCGCTCGCCAAAAACCTTTCGCCCCTTTTCGATGTAGAAGTCCCGAAAGGCCTTTCGGACACCCACTTCCCCGACCTCCGCAGCGAACCTTTCGCAAAGCTCCCAACGACCATTCTTCAGGGTGAGCGACACCTTGGCGTTTTCGACAAACTTCAGCCGATACGAGCGGCCAAGGTAGGTAAAGCCCTGTCCCTGGGCGATTGGTCTCTTCCGCTTGCTGGCATTCAGACTTTCCCACTCGGCGAGTGATCGGTGCACCCAGAGCGCTCGATCAGCGACCGCCTGGCGGACCCTTCCATCGTCAATTTCGTTTGGCGCTCTCACGATCACATCTCCGGACCGCTCGATTACGATGTCAGCGGTCTTTCGGTCGGTGCGAATAACCGTGAACTCGATGTCCTCTGCGCACATCTTCATGACCGCAACAACTCCGCGTGACGTTTCTCCGCGAGCTTCGTTAGCTCGACTGCAATCCGCTGGTGATTGTCTTGCACCGGAGCAATTCCTGAAACCATGACCTCCGTATCGATGTCGGCTCTCAAACGACGGACCTGATCCGGCTTCCTCCAGAAATCGACGATGGCGATAGCCTCCTGGACAATTTCGACGATACGCGTCGCAAGTGCATCAAGCAGAACCGCGTCCTCGTTGGAAAGCGTCACGCCGTCGCCGATCAGGTCGAACAAGTTCGCCCGGAACACTTGCACTTCGGCGGGCTGCTCAGCGCCTTCGTCCCCTCGACCAGCCCTGATTTCCGCCCGAAGCTCTTCATAGTGTTCCGCCAGAGCTTTCCAGTCGTCGCCATGCTTGGCGATGAGGGTATCGAGCTTTTCGCTCATCCGCTTGTAGAAAGCAGGGTCTTCATCGAAGTGTATGGTGCAGTGCTTGCGGATGGCATGCTCCATCTCGCTCGCTTTCGCCCGCGTACTCTTTCCGGCATGTCCAGTGACATGATCGACAAACTCCGGGTCGAGAAGTTCGATCGGCGGTATTTGCGGATCGATGCCCAACTCGACGAGGTGGCGGTTGATCAGTGCTGCGACCTTCTCACCAACGCCCGCGAAGTTAATGGAATCGTCCTTGTACCGTTCCTTCGCCATGCGCATCAGATAGCCAAGGCGCCTGGCCGGGCCGCGATACTCATGTGCCGCCGAGCCTGGCAAAACCAGATCGAGACTCATCAGGAACTTCTTGAGGAATACCTCAAAGTCGGCCCGCGCCTTGATGTTTTCAAGCGCGTCGACCGCCTTGTGAATGACCGCTGCCTCTTCATCGACGCCAGCTAGAGACGCCGTCAGAAACCGCTCAATCTCATTCACGCCGAGGCCCTGAAAATGCTGAAGCAACCGGCGATAGCGCTCTTCCAGGATCGGCAACTCTGAGCTGATATTCTGCAACCCGGCCTGAAGATCTTCGAGTTCTTCGTCCGCATAGATCTTGAGCGCATCGGTCAGATGATTTGCAAGACCGATATAGTCGACAATGAATCCGCGCCGCTTCCCGTGTGTTACACGGTTCACGCGGGCGATCGCCTGGAGCAGATTGTGCTCTTTCAGCTTCTTGTCGATATACATGACTTGCTCGATAGGAGCGTCGAACCCGGTCAGCAGCATGTCGCAGACGACGAGAAACGCGATGCCGGTGTTTGTCTTTTCGTAGTCGTCCGGTGCAAATGGCTTGCAGAAATTCTCAACAGCATTTGCCGCCTTTGCTTCCTTCCGAGCATTGGTGATCTCAGCCGCTTCATTCGTTCCATCGGAGGATATGACCACCGCCACCTTCAGAAATGCGATGCGCTTGATCGCTTCGTCATCTGGTTCCGTTTTCGCCCGCTCAACCTCCAGCCGTTCCTTCAATGCTTCGCGCAGAGCCTTCTGGTATCGCACGGCGGCAAGCTTTGAATGGCAGACCACTTGCGCCTTGAAGCCATTGGGCAGGATGTTGTCGATGTAGTGATTGACGATATCGCGGGCGATTGCTGCGATCCGTCCTTCTGCCTCCAGGATATCTCCAGTCGCGCCATACTTCTTCTTGATCGCTAAAAGTTCCTCAGGAGTGCGATCCGCGAAGAGATCTTCGAACGCCTCGTCAAATTCCGCCTTGTCGCGCAGCGCGGTGTTGGCAGTGCGGCCTTCGTAGAGGATCCTGAGTGTCGCTCCGTCCTCGACCGCGTCCATCAGCTTGTATGTGTCGATATACTCGCCGAAGCGTTTGACTGTCTTCCTGCCCGCATGGCGATCGGTGATCAGCGGAGTACCGGTGAAGGCCACGCGCGCGGCGTTGGGGAATGCTTCGAATAGATTGTCACCCATGTCGCTGCCCTGCGTGCGGTGGGCTTCGTCGACCATGATGAGGATACGGTCTGACTCGTTCACAGTGCCGAAGTTTTCGGCGCTTGGCGGCGGGGCATAGCGGCCCAGCTTTTCGCGCAGGCCGTCGGAAAGCTCTTCCTTCGCCTCCAGGAATTTGTGGACCATCACCATGTTGATGTCGGAAGCGGGTGAGGCGAGTTGGCCGCGCACATCGGCGCGGCTTTCGATCACATTCACCTTCCCGCCAATCAGCTTTGCGGTGGCGGAGAGCTGGTCTTCCAGATCAGCCCGGTCGACCACCATCAGGATCTTGAAGTCGTTGAGATCGCTCGATGCGCGGAGCATCCGTCCGACGAAGACCATCGTGAGCGATTTGCCAGAACCCTGAGTGTGCCAGACAACGCCGCTGCGCTCTTCGCGCGATTGTCCATTGCGTAGCCGCTCGACAATCTTCCGCGCAGCGCGGTGCTGCTGATAGCGGGCGAGTACCTTGATCCGCTTGCCGTTTGGCAAGTCCATGAAGACCGAGCAGGTGCGCAGCATGTCAAGAAGGGCGTGAGGGTTGAACAGGCCTTGAGCCAGTTCTTCCTGAGGACGCACGACACCGAGCGGCGGATCGATCTCGGAATATTGCTCAGGCCAGATATTGCGCCAGCTATAAAAGTGCTCTGGTGCGCTGGTGATCGATCCGAACTCCGCCGCTTCGCCGCAAGTGCGCACGACCGCGAGGTTGGTGTAAAACAGCTTCGGTTCGCCTTCCCGCAGACCGGCGGCTTCTGTTTCTGGCCGTGCGCCGCGATAGCGTTGCAGCTGGACGAAAGCCTCGTGCATGGGGTTGGCGGTATTGGCATCGCCAATCTTTCCTTCGATCACCACCAGCGGCAGGCCGTTCACGAACAGCACCACATCGGGGATGATGAATCCCTTTACGCAGCCCGGCGTATCGACGCGGAACTGGTTGATGGCGTGGAAGGTGTTGCGGGAGGGATCGGTGAAATCGATCAGGCGGACGGTTGGGTCTTCTTCGCCCGTGACCTCATTATGATCGACCTGGGACTTGAACAGAAGTGCCTGCACCGCCTCGTTCGCTTCCAGCAGGTTGCGATTGGGCTGGCGGTAGATTTCGTCGATCAGCATATCGAGCTGTCGGTCGGTCAGCCATTCGTGGCCGTCCTTGGTACGGTTGAGCGCGCGGATCGATTGGCGGAAGACGTCGGGCAAGTGCAGCTGGCGGAAACTGTTGCGCAGAGATTCTGCGGGATCGGTCGGAATACCACTACCCTGGTCGATCGCCGTCCAGCCCAGCCCTTCGAGCTGATCCAGCAGCGGCTTTTCGACATGGGCATATTCGCTCATGCTGGCTCCTTCTCCAGCAATGGTTCGACCGAAACAGCGCCTGTAAGGAGGTCTTGCATTAAGCCTGCTTTTTTAAGGCGAAGCTTATCCAGTTCTCCTTCCATTTGAACGATGCGATCTTGAAGAGTAGCATGGGAGAGCACAATCTTCTCGCGCTCAGATGGTTGGGGGATGGGTAACAGAAGCGGGCGTAGATCCTCTAGATTGATGTTTCGCTGCGCCGTCTGCGGTGCTCGGCTTTCCAGCCAACGCTTCTTTTGCAGGATCGCCAATTGCAGGTAGGCGACGTCAGCTTCATCATTGGCTACAACGCCGACGACGCTATCTGGCGCGCACATCGCATAGCTCAGAGTAGCTGCATCTCCAATGTTCGCCGCAATCGAGATCATTATTGCGCCTTCGGGAAAGAGCCGACTGGTGAGCAAGCCCATCCTATTGAGCGTCTGTCGGTGATTAGAGATATTTCGGCCAGAATTCCCCGAAACATCACCCGTTTGAATGAAGGGAAATTCGCCGCCATAGAACTTCGGATCGTTTCGGGGCCGAGCAGCAAACTTCCCGCGATTCACCGATGCATATGACTGAAGCTCTCCAACGTCCCAATCCTTCGGCAACCAGCCAAGCTCGGTTTCGTCGTAGAGGTGTGGAGCTTCGTAGCGGGGTGGGCGCAGTTCGCCGTTTTCGTCGACGCCGCGCGTGAACAGGTCCTGCATCAACCCGGCGCGCAGCCGCTCCTGCTTCGCAATCAACGCCTCCGTCGCCTCGATCTGGGTGTCCAGCAGGCGCAGAACGAAGCTGATCTTTCGCTGTTCTTCCAAGGGTGCCAAAGGGATCGGCGTGTTTGATATTGTGCTTGTCGAAAGTGCGTAACGCGTTGACCCCGCTGCTCGCTTTCCGAAGTATGAAGCGGCACCTGCCGAGGCCAACTGTTTGAGCAAGAATATCGGATCGACTTTGGATGGGTCCGGTCGCAGAAGTGCCAAGTGATAACCGCAGACAATGCCTGCAACGTCCTCAATCAAGGTGGCAGGTATTCCGATATCGTCAGGACTTTCCGAATCCTTGGTAATGATCACATCGCCTGAGGTCAGGCTGAAACGCGAAATCTCTTGCGCCGATGCCGTGGCGTCCATGTAGTCAATGTGATTGCCTAGGTAGTCGTTCGAATACACGTCCATGTAATTGCAAAGGCGAACAGGCTGCTCACCTTCGATTGTCTTCTTGTCGACATTGCTGACTTGAATCTTGGCCAGGTCCCCAAGTGGCTTCTCAACCCACTCAGACATATCCAAGTGCCTTCAGATAGCCGTCCAACTCATTCGCCGCGTTGGCGCACTGCTTCTCAATATCGCGCAGCGTCACCGCATATTTGTCGTGCAAGTTTTCGACAGCCGCTGTCACCGCACGGCGGTCCGACTCCAGATAATGGCGATAGGTGTCCTGCACGATCCAGTGGAAACGCTTGAGGATTTCATCGCGCGCTTCCTCGCGGCTGATCTTCTCGCGGGCCTTTTCGACCAGCTCGTCTTTCCTCTTCTCCGCCGTGCGAAGCTCGGCCTTCAGCGCCTTCGCCTCATCCTCCAGCGCCTTGTGCGCGGCAAGCCGGTACGCAATCTCGGCGAGCCTCTCAACAATGTCGCCACCCTCACTGGCCAGCTTTTCAAGCGGTATAGTAAGGAATGGATCGACCTCAGCATCCCTCGCTACACTAAGCGTGCGCCGAGCATCGCCAATGTCGGGAGCGAACTGCGTACCGCCAATCTTCACGTCTCCCTTGCCCCAGCAATCGGGCCAGGCATCACGCCGGTCGATATCCGCCTTGATCGGGGCCACGGCAGCCTTCGCCTCCTTGGTCAGCGGCTTGATCTGCGCTTTGAGACTTTTCTCCTCTTCCTTGAGTGACGAAACGATCTCGCTACCCAGCACGCCGGTGTCGTCTTCGTCCTCGAATTCTTCGTCATCGGCGGCGGTGAAAAGCGCATTGAGCTCGTCAATCCGCGCCCTTTTCGCCGCCATTTCCTCGATCAATTCGGGGAACTGGCTTTGCAAGATGTCATCATCCGGGATCAGCTCAGGCCCCCAGCCGCTCGCGGCGATGGACTTCAAATCGACCTTCAACCCGTCAATTGCCTTGGCCATCGCGCCCCGCAGCTGGAAATCATTGAGCAGCGTCTGGTCGCCAAATGCCTGATCGATCGACGCCACCAACGCGCGGCGCACGGCATAGACATTGCCACCGCTCTGTTTCCCATCGCCCGGTTCGATCTGCTGAATTGTGGGCAGGTTCTCGGACCACCACGCGTCCAGCCGTTCCATGAATGCCGCATGCGTCGAGGTGACGGCTTCGTGCTCACGAACCAGCCCGGCAATGTCCCTCCGCGTGCCGATAGCATCGGCAAAGTCGCAATACTTTGGATCACCGGAGCGGGGGACGAAGCAGCTCTCCCGCAAACCGGGATAATTTCGCCAGAACCGCTCCAGTGCATCGACCTCTGCCGTCGGTACGCCGCCATGTATATGGGCGCGAACATCCTGCGGTTCAGGCGGCGGCGCGTTGTCGACATAGCGGCGGATGTTGCAGTTATAGTCCTCGCCCTTGATCTCGCGGCGCGGCACAACGCGGGCATAGCCGGGTACATCCTTGCGCTCACGATAAACGTGGACGATCTTCGCCATATCTTCTGGACGAAGGAAGTTCTGAGCCTTGCCTTCGCGGTATTCGCGGTCGGCATTGATGAACAGGACATCGTCGCGATCGGCGGCGTGTTCCTTGTTCATCACCAGGATGCAGGCAGGGATGCCGGTGCCGTAAAACAGCGAAGGGGGCAGGCCGATCACTGCATCGAGCCAGCCCTTGTCGATGAACTGCTTGCGCGCCTCTTTCTCCTCTCCGCCACGGAACAGGACGCCATGCGGCATAACGCTGGCCATGCGCCCGTTCGCCTTCAGCACCGCAAGCATGTGCTGCACGAACATCATGTCCGCCTTCTTGCCTTTCTCCGGCATCCAGACGGAGAAGCGACCAGGCGCCTCAATGTCCTTCTTGCTGTAGTTCTGGCTGAACGGCGGGTTTGCGAGAATGCGATCGAAGCGCATCAGTTCGCCTTCCCTGTCACGGTGCTGAGGGTGCTGGATCGTGTCTTCCTGCCGGATATCCGCAGATTGGATATCGTGCAGGATCATGTTCATTTTGCAGATCGACCAGGTGGTGCCGATCTTTTCCTGTCCGGCCAACGTAAGGTCAGTTGGATTGCCGCCGGTGTCACGAATATAATCGCGCGACTGGATCAGCATGCCTCCCGAGCCAACGGTGGGATCATAGACCGACATGCCGGGTTGAGGGGCGACAATCTCGACCATGGTGCGCACGACATCGGCGGGCGTATAAAACTCACCGGCCTTCTTCCCAGCGGAATCAGCGAAGTACTTGATGAGGTATTCGTAGGCCGCTCCAAGAAGGTCGGGAAACTCGAAATTCTCGTCTCGGAGAGGGATCTTTTCGAAGACCTGGATGAAGTCGACGAGGGTGTCGTCGCTTAGGGTCCGCTGACCGATCTTGCGGTTGAAATTTATGTGCTCGAGGACATCCTCTAGCTGGTCCTTGTTGTGACGCTCAAGTTCGCCCAGCGCGGTATTGAGGCCATTGCCGACATCGTCCTTCAGGTGGCGAACGGTCTCCCATCGCGCTTCTGGCGGGACGAAGAATGTATACTGGTCGGGGTTGTTGAGCGCGGCCTCCAACCGGTCTCCCTCAAGCCCGCGGTCGCGCAGTCCCTTCGCCAGCTTTTCGCGCTGCTGATCGAAAAGGTCACTGCATCTTTTCAGGAACAGAACGCCGAAAATGTACTCCTTGTATTCGGAGGCATCCATATTGCCGCGAAGTTCATCGCAGGCTTTGAACAGCAGTCCGGTAAGTTGTGACAGGGTCAGCTTGGTCATAATCACTCTTGAATGAATTCGTGGCGCCTTCCTGCCATGGAATCAGAAGCTTGGCGAGGCTAGGAAGTGAATTGCCGGAAAACCCTGCGCGAATTTGGGTGCCGTAGGTCACGCTGCAGACTCAATTGCCCATGTGACGGTAGTTGAGCCGGTAGCAGATTGGCCGATCTTCGGTTACCTAAGGAGCATGACGGACAGAAAATTCGTTCTGTTGGATACGAACGTAGTCGCGGCTTACTACCTTCCGCGATGCATGCGCTCGAAGAAGGCTAACGAGCGAATTAAGAACATCTTCGATGCAAAGCGCTCTGACAAGGCCGACATTTTCTTATATCTACCAAATTTCTGCGTTGCCGAGGTGTTTAGCGTTTTCATGAAGCATAGCTTCGGTCACTGGAACAAGAAGCATGTGAAAGACGGGACCATAGACACGCGGGTCTATAACAGTCTTGTGAATCAGTTCGAGAAGGACATTCACAACGGAAAGTTCATCTACCATTACGAGTTATCGCGCTATCATGTTCTTGCGATAAATCTTGTGGCCCCGGTTGATCACTATTTCCGAATCAATAGAGGAAAACGACGGCAAGTCACGCCGATGGGTACCTTCGACCATCTCATAATCGCTATGGGAATACATCTTGCCAAAGTTCATGGCTCAGAGAACGTGGCAATCGTATCTGCGGATGACCGGCTCACGAATATCCTAAAAAAATGCCGTTCAGAAATCCCGGCACCTACGGTCAAAAAGCTTAAGTTGGACAAATGCGAGAAGCTCACCGGACACAAGTTTGAGCCATCGACATTCCCGATTGGCCTTAATCTTAAGACAGCGTCCCAAAATCAGCTTTCTCGTTTCTTTGGGGCTTGGCCATTGGAAGTTGGTCGCCTTCCAAAAGCTTATCGTTGGGTGAAGTAAGCGAGTTGTAGACCAGATCCTGCAGGCGACCCCAGCTAGACTGCCCAGCTTGTGGAATCCAATGTCTGCTATTGTCCAATCGGAGGGCTCAGGCGGACGTTCGAGATTGGGGGGCGAAGCCGACATTCTACGTGCCGTCACATTCCATTCGACTTCCTTCGCTAAGTGAGCATTGCTGCTTGAACCTAATCACGGCTGCCAGGCGCAGCCGCAGCCCCGAGGCGCGATGCTGGACGGGGCACTGGGTGATGGAAGCAGCACGTTGCTGCTCCAGACCAGGAGCCCCCCATGACCACCCTGCCCCAACCACAGTACAAGCGCGCAAAGCACAACACCAAGCTCGACAAGGACCTCGCCGCGTTGCCGGAGATGTCGGCAGCGCAACTGCGCGAGCGCTGGAAAGCAATGGGTGACGGCGACCCACCGAGCGTGCCCGCCTCGGTGCTACGATCCTTGCTCGCCCAACGCCTGCAGGAACGTAGGCTCGGTGGCCTTCCGGCGATTGTTCGTCGTGAACTGGAGCGGCTGGCCAGCGATGGGTCCGATGCTGCACCGGCGCGACCGCGGATCGAGCTGACACCCGGTACGCGGCTTATCCGAGAGTGGAACGGACAGACCGTCAGCGTCGACGTGATGGAGGACGGCTTTGCTTATGCAGGAGGGACCTGGCGCTCGCTGAGCGAGATCGCCCGCCACGTGACAGGCGCGCACTGGTCCGGGCCGCGCTTCTTCGGGTTAACCAACCATGGCTGACAAGGTCCTGCGCTGCGCAGTCTATACCCGCAAGTCGACCGAGGATGGCCTCGAACAGGAGTTCAACTCGCTCGATGCCCAGTACGAGGCCTGTGCTGCCTATGCCCTGAGCCAGCAGCACGAGGGCTGGGTCGTGGTGAAGGAACGCTATGACGATGGCGGGTTTTCAGGCGGCAACATGCAGCGCCCTGCCCTAAAGCGCCTGCTTGCCGACATCGAGGCGAACAAGGTCGATATTGTCCTGCTCTACAAGATAGATCGATTGACCCGCAGCCTGACGGATTTCTCCAAGATCGTCGATGTGATGGACAAGGCAGGTGCTAGCTTCGTCAGCATCACCCAGAGCTTCAACACCACCACCAGCATGGGGCGCCTCACGCTCAATATGCTTCTATCCTTTGCCCAGTTCGAACGCGAAGTCACCGGCGAGCGTATCCGCGACAAGATAGCGGCCTCGAAGAAGAAGGGCCTTTGGATGGGAGGCCCGGTGCCGCTCGGCTACGAGGTCAGAGAACGCAAGTTGGTAGTGAATAAGAATGAAGCCGAGCAGGTTCGACACATCATGCGTCGTTACCTGGAACTCGGGACCGTGCCATCACTGGTCGAGGACCTCGAGAGGACGGGCTACCGCACCAAGATCCAGCAGCGTACCAGCGGCCCGCATCGCGGTGGCTGTGTCTACCGGCGCGGCACGCTCTACCATTTGCTCGCGAACCGCATCTATCGCGGCATGATCATGCACAAAGGCAAGGCCTATCGCGGCGAGCACGAGGCAATTGTCGAGGAGAACCTCTGGGACAAGGTGCAGGCACGCCTGCAGCACAATGCCTGCGGGTCTTCCCGCCGCAAGAAGCACCAGCATCCCAGCCTGCTCATCGGCAAGGTCTTTGATGGCGAAGGACGAGCGATGACCCCGAGCCATGCCCAGCGGAAGGTCAGGCGTTACCGCTACTATGTCACCCGTCCGGAAGAGGTTGATGGCTCACCTGCATGGCGTGTCAGTGCACATGACCTCGAGGCGCTTGTCTGCCAGCACGTCGCCTGCCGGATCGGCAATGAAAGCTTCGTGCTGGAACTGGTTGATGCCACAGCGCCCCAGGCAGAAGACATTGCTCGCTCCCTTGCTAAGGCAGACCTTGTTGTCGCTCAAGTAAGAAGTGGCAGCCCACATAATCAAGCGGAGTCGTTGGGCAATATGATCGAACGGATTGACCTGCATGAGGACCGCGTCGAGATCCGGATCGATGGCGCGGGTCTCGCAAGCGAACTCGAACTTGAAGCAGTGTCTCCAAATGCCGAACTGCTCCGGATCACTATCCCGGCCGTGCGGGTCCGACGCGGGCACCAGCTTCGCCTGATCATCCCGGGCAAGGAATCTGCGCGAGCCTCTCCGCCATGTAGGGACGACAAGCTGGTCGCGCTAGTCGCAGAGGCTCACCAAGCACGACAGCTGGTGGTGGAGCACCCGGGCAAATCCATCGCCGCCA
The DNA here is from genome assembly GCA_947499095.1 of uncultured Erythrobacter sp. Taxonomy (GTDB): domain Bacteria; phylum Pseudomonadota; class Alphaproteobacteria; order Sphingomonadales; family Sphingomonadaceae; genus Qipengyuania. Next base: position 34,807 of record CANMMR010000001.1, on the reverse strand, counting down.
TCGCCAAGGAACAGGGCAAGTGCCGCACACGTCTCGGCAAGCTCGTGCGCCTCTCCTGCCTTGCACCGGATATCGTGACGGCCATCTTCGAAGGCCGGCAGCCGGGGGCCCTGACAGCGAATCGCTTGGCCAGGATCGAGCTGCCGCTCGCCTGGTCCGAGCAACACGAGGCGCTCGGGTTCATCTAAACCCCATTCCAATTGCAGTCAGAATTTCGGTGCCTGAGACGGGCGCCGGCTTTTCATTGTCTGGAGTGAGAATTGGACCAGTCTCTGGCTGCACTTCTTCCACGACAACGGTGCAAAGGCCGCAGAACTGCGCGGCTTTGGTCTACCGCCCAGCGGCTTGCTCCAACTTTAGGGGAAACCAAGGACTGAATGGTGCGGTCGAGAAGACTCGAACTTCCACGGGTTATTCACCCACAACGACCTCAACGTTGCGCGTCTACCAGTTCCGCCACGACCGCACACAGTCTGCATCGGGAGCGCGTGAATCGCACGCCGTCCCGCCGGTAGGAGCGCGCCACTAGCAGCGCCGCCACGCGCTCGCAAGCACCTTTGTAAGGCGGCGCAGCCCGCTTATCGCGGGGCCCAGCCGATATCAGCGAAGACAGCCGATTTCGGCACGTCGGTGACGGCTTCGTTGATGGTCATTTCCTCGCCCGGAGCCAGCGTCGGCTGCGGCGGATTGACGACCCAGCTGTAAACCTGCCGCTCCCGCTGGTCGAGCAGCACGATCAGGATCGGCGGGACATTGCGGCTTTCGCGCGCCGTATTGCTCACCACGATCTTCGCACCGAAGAATTCCGTGCCATTGGGCAGCGTGCGCCGTTCCTGCTCCTCGACCGGAAAGGACAGTTCGAGATCAGGCTGCGCCTGGCCGAACAGCGGCTTCGAGACCGGCACCCAGTCTGGCAGGCCGACGTAATTCACCGTGAGGATCGTGCCTACCGCCAGCAAAGCGAAGACCGCCGCGGCGATCGTCCACATCTTGGAGAAGTTGCGGCGCGGGCGAAACGGCGGGGCATGGTCGAAGCTGGACGCGCTGTCGTCCGTATCTTCGGGTTCGGGCGCGGGCGGCAAATCGTCTTGCACCTCGCCATAGGGTGGTTCCGCCTCGTCGAAATCCGGCCCGTCGCGCTGTTCCTCTGCAGCAGGGTCGGCACCGCCATAGCTGACGTCCGAGGCGGCGGTGGCTGGTGCGTCCGCATTCGTGGTGGCCGGCTTCGGGACAGGCGCGGGTTCGGGGGCCGGTTTCGGAGCCGGAGCCGAAGTTGGCGTTGCGGCAGCAGGGGGGGGCGGCGCAGGCACCGCGGCGGCCGCTGCGATCTGCTCTGCATCGGGTCCGTCCTGGTACCAGCTGTGCTTGCATTTCGCGCAGCGCACCGTCCGGCCTTCGATCCCGATGGCGCTATCGGGCACCACATACCGGGTCGAACAGGCGGGACAGGCGATGATCATGGTGAATGCCTGCTTAGGGCGGCAGGCGAATCACGACAAGCGAGAGGCCTGTTCGCAACCCCGCAGGGCGGCTTTTTTCCACATCGATGCGCGGTTATAGGCCTTGGCGACCATGAACGGTGCCATCAAACCTCCCTCGATCCGGGCCGAACCCGCGTGAGCGTGCCCGAAAGCGAGATCGTGCAGTTCGACAATGTCGGCCTGCGCTACGGCACCGATCGCGAGATCCTCTCGAACATTTCCTTCACCCTGTTTCCGGGGCGGTTCTACTTCCTCACCGGGGCGAGCGGGGCGGGCAAGACCTCGCTGCTCAAGCTGCTCTATCTAGCGCAGCGCCCGTCGCGCGGGGCGATCCGCATGTTCGGTACCGACGTGATCACCCTGCCGCGCGAGCGGCTGCCCGCCTATCGCAGGCGAATGGGGGTGGTATTCCAGGATTTCCGGCTGGTCGATCACTTGAGCGCTTTCGACAATATCGCGCTGCCGCTGCGCGTGTCGGGCGTGCGCGAAGCCGATCTGCAGGGGCCGGTAACCGATATGCTCGAGTGGGTCGGGCTGGGCCACCGCGCCGAAGCGCGCCCTGCGACGCTGTCGGGCGGCGAGCAGCAGCGTGTGGCGATTGCCCGCGCCGTCATCGGTCGCCCCGACATGCTGGTGGCCGACGAACCGACCGGCAATGTCGATCCGGAAATGGCATTGAAGCTCATTCGCCTCTTCGAAGCGCTCAATCGCCTGGGCACGACTGTGGTGGTCGCAACGCACGACGTCCACCTCATCCGCAAGGTCCCGGATTCGCTCATCATGCGGCTCGACAGGTGCACGCTCGCCGACCCGACCGGTGCCTTGCGCTATCCGCCCCGACGGGTCGAGGCCGGGCGATGAAGCGGCCTCCCGTCGTCACGCGCGCAGTCGAGCGCGGACTCTCACCTTTCCGTGGGAAGCGGGCGGCGCATCTTCTGCCGCGCGCCCGGTTGGGTGGGCCGATGCCTTGGGTCATCGCGATCATGGTCGCCATCACGGTCCTCGCGACGGCGGGCGGGCTGGCCCTGTCGAACCTCGTCGCGCGGGCGAGCGGAGATCTCGCCGGCAGCGCGACAGTGCAAATCGTCGACCCCGATCCCCGCACGCGCAGCGCGCAAGCGGAGGCTGCGAGCGTTATCCTTGCTTCAGATCCGGCCGTCGTGAGCGTTGCCGTGCTGCCGGACGAGGAGGTCGAGGCGCTGCTCGAACCGTGGCTTGGTGCCGGGGCTGAGGACGATGCCCTCCCGATCCCGGCTTTGATCGAGTTGCGTTTGCGCGACGGTTCGAGCGAAACGGAACTGGCCCGGCTCGCCGATCGGTTGGCAGAAGCCGCACCCGACGCGCGGATCGATGCCCAGTCGGACTGGCTTGCGCCAGTGCTCGCCGCCCTTTCCACGCTGCGCTGGATGGCATTCGGCCTTATCGCCCTGCTTGCCTTCACCGGCGCAGCTGCCGTCTGGCTGGCAGCGCGCAACGCGCTCGGTTCCAATCGCGACACGATCGAGATCGTCCATCTGCTCGGCGGAAACGACGACCAGATCGCGCGCATCTTCCAGCGCTCGATCCTGCTGGATGCGCTGGTCGGCGGGCTGCTTGGCCTGTTGGCCGGATTTGCGGCCGTGCTGCTGATGGGAGCGCAGTTCGCGGTACTTGATTCCGGTCTCGTCGCGGGTGGCGGGCTCGAGAGGCTCGACTGGATGCTGCTTGCTCTGGTTCCGCTTTTCGCCATCGCGATTGCCGTTTACACGGCGCGCATGACCGTCCTCTCGTCCCTCAGGAAAATGCTGTGATCCTGCGTTTCGTCGCTGCCATATTGCTTGTCTATGCCTTCGGTTTCCTCGGCTTCGCGATGACGCTGCCCAAGCCGCTCGCCGGTGAGCCGACCGATGCGGTCATCGTACCGACCGGCGGTCCCGGGCGGATCGCGCGCGGTCTCGATATCGTCGATCGGGGTCTGGCCAAGGAACTGTTCGTGTCCGGCGTCGATCCCGAGGTGACAACCGAAGAGTTCGCCGCCGAATTCGACGTATCGTCGGGAACCATGGATTGCTGCGTGACGCTGGGCCGCCTTGCGGTCGATACACGCAGCAATGCGGGGGAAGCGGCGGAATGGCTGAAGGAGCATGACTTTTCCTCCGTTCGCCTGGTTACGACCGATTGGCACATGGCACGCGCGGCCAATGAATTCAGCGGAGCGCTGCCGGAGGGCACGGTGATCGAAAAGGATGCGGTGGTCTCGTCGCCCGAGCTTGCGACGCTGTTCCTCGAATATAACAAGCTGATTGCGGCGGCGGTCTCCCAAGGGCTACCCGTCTGACGCTGCCATGCGATACTTGCGCAATTTCGCTTTTTATCCGGCCTTCTATTTCGGCTCACTGCTGATCACTTCGGCGTCGCTGATCGCTCTACCTTTCAGCGTCGAGCGGTTTCGCTATTTCGTGCGCATGTGGTCGAACTGGCAGCGCTGGTGCCTGACGCACCTGCTCGGTTGCGAGATCGTGATCGAAGGGAGCGGCCCGCTGGACGAGCCGGTGCTGTATGCGATCAAGCACGAAAGCTTCTTCGAAGCGATCGATGCGCCTGCGCTGTTCGACACCCCCAGCGTATTCGCCAAGGAAGAGCTGTTCCGAATACCTCTATGGGGCCGCGCAGCCGCTGCGTTTGGACTGGTCCCCGTGCAGCGCAATGCCGGCGCGCGGGCGCTGATGCAGATGATCCGTTCGGCCAAGGCGCTGGTGGCGGACGGGCGGCCGCTAGTCATCTTTCCCGAAGGCACCCGCGTGCCGCATGGCGAAGCGAGACCGCTCCAGTCGGGTTTCGCCGGGCTGTACAAGATGCTCGGCCTGCCGGTCGTGCCGGTGGCGGTCGACAGCGGGCCGGTCTATCACCGCGGCCTCAAAAAGCCCGGGCGGATCACCTATCGCTTCGGCGAGCCGATCCCGCCGGGTCTCCCGCGAGACGAGATCGAAGTCCGCGTGCGCGAAGCGATCAACGCGCTGAACTGAACGCAACTCAGCTCCCGGTGAATTCGGCCTTGCGCTTCTGCAGGAAGGCCATGCCGCCTTCCATCGCGTCCTTGGTGCCGCCGGCAATCCTCTGCGTTTCGGCTTCGGCGCGCAGCGTGCTGCCGAAGTCGGATTGCAGGCCGTCGCGCAGAGTCTGCTTCATCAGGCCGAGCGCCACGGTCGGGCCATTCGCAAGCCTTTCGACCAGCGCATTCGCCTCGTCCATCAGTGCATCGTCCTCGACGCATTTGTAGATCAGGCCGATGCGCTCGGCCTCTTCGCCGTGAATTTTCTCGCCCAACATCATCATCCGCGTCGCCTGCGCCGTGCCGACGAGGCGGGGGAGCATCCAGCTCGATCCGCCATCCGGGACCAAGCCGATATTGACGAAGGCTTGCAGGAAATATCCGCTTTTGCTGGCAATCACGAAATCGGCCGCCAGCGCGATCGAGCAGCCGACACCGGCGGCAGGGCCTTGCACGGCCGAGACCACCGGCACCGGCAGGCTGGCGAGCGTCTGGACCATCGGGTTGTAATGCTGGGTCAGCGAGCGGAACGCGCCTTCGCCGCCGGTGACCGAGCGTTCGCCGCGCGCAGAGAGGTCGGCACCCGAACAGAAAGCGCGACCTTCGCCGGCCAGCAGGACGGCGCGGGCATCGTCCAGATTGCGGACCGCGTCGAAAATCTCGTCCGCCATCTCGGGCGGGCAGGCGTTGAGGCGATCGGGACGGTTGAGCGTGACCTTGAGGACATTGCCGGTCTTTTCGGTTTTGATCGTCTGGTAATCGCTCATTGCTCGGCCTCTCTCGTCTCGTTCGTTTCGGTTTTACGGTCTGCGCAATCGCGTTCGTAATTGCAACCCATCGCACAGCTTGGCATGCAGGCAGCAACGCGAGAGGAGAAATACGCATATGACCGATACCGCCAGCCAAGGCCCGCTCACCGGCCTCAAGGTCGTCGAATTCCAGGGGATCGGGCCGGGCCCGCATGTCGCCATGCTGCTCGCGGACATGGGAGCCGAGGTCGTGCGGATCGAGCGGCAGGGCTACCAGCCGATGAACCCAGTGGTCGAACGCGCGAGGCACCGTGTCGCCGTCGATCTGAAAAGCGATGAGGGCAAGCAATTCTGCCGCGATGCGCTGGCCAAGGCCGACGTGCTGATCGAGGGATTTCGCCCGGGCGTGATGGAGCGTCTCGGCTTGGGTCCCGACGAGCTGCTGGAAGCCAATCCGCGCCTCGTCTATGGCCGCATGACCGGCTGGGGGCAGGAAGGGCCGTTGGCACAGGCCGCTGGGCACGATCTCAACTATATCGCCATCACCGGCGCGCTCGACGCGATCGGCAAGAAGGGCGAACTTCCCATTCCGCCCCAAAATCTTGTCGGCGATTTCGGTGGCGGCTCGATGTACTGCGCGCTCGGAATTCTCGCCGCGCTCTACGAACGCGAGCGCAGCGGGAAGGGGCAGGTGGTCGATGCGGCCATCGTCGATGGCGTGACCAGCCTGATGAGCTTCTTCTTCGGCCAGCCTCCCAGTTCCATTCGCACGACCGAACGCGGCACCGGCCTGCTCGGCGGCGCGGCGCATTTCTATCGCTGCTACGAATGTGCGGATGGCAAGGAGATCAGCGTCGGCGCGATCGAACCGCAATTCTATGGGGAGCTACTCCAGCGCGCCGATGCGCCGGAGAAGCTGCGCGAAGGGCAGATGAACCCGGCGAATTGGGACGACTACGCTGACGACCTTGCCGCGATGTTCAAGACGAAGACGCAGGCCGAATGGGTCGAGCTGCTGGAGGGAACCGATGCCTGCTTCGCCCCGGTCGTGCCGATGGACGAGGCGCGCGAGCATCCGCACATGAGGGCGCGCGAAGCCTATGTCGAACACGGCGGCCGCTGGCACACCGCGCCCGCGCCGCGTTTCGACCGGACGCCGAACACCATTCGCGACGCGGCTGAGGACGGCGAAGAGGTGGTGGCGCGCTGGCGCGAAGGGGGCTAGTGGCTGGGCGCATAGAGGAGATACCCCATGCGCGACTGCACCAAGTTCTACATCGACGGCCAGTGGGTCGATCCGGTCACCGAAAACACCCAGCCGGTCGAGAACCCGGCGACCGAGGAAACGATCGGCCACATCAGCTTCGGCACCAAGGCCGATGTCGACAGGGCCGTCGCCGCGGCGCGTCGCGCATTCGAGACCTTTTCTCATACTAGCAAGGAAGAGCGGCTCACGCTGCTGCGCGCGATCCAGGCCGAGATCGAAAACCGCAAGGAAGAGCTTGCCACGGCCGTCAGCGACGAAATGGGCGCGCCGATGAGCCTCGCCAATGGCCCGCATGTCGGCCTGCTCGCCGGCCACTGCGCCAAGGCCATCGAAGTGCTCGAAGGGTTTTCGTTCGAGCGGCAGGACGGCCCGACGCTGCACGTGTGGGAGCCGGTCGGCGTGGTCGGCATGATCACGCCGTGGAACTGGCCGCTGAACCAGATCGCCTGCAAGGTTTTCCCTGCGCTGGCGACCGGCAATACGATGGTGCTGAAGCCCAGCGAGATCGCGCCCTTCAACGCCTATATCTTTGCCGAGATCATGGATGCGGCCGGCGTTCCGGCGGGCGTGTTCAACCTCGTGAATGGCGACGGGCCGGGCGTAGGCGAGGCGATCAGCGGTCATCCCGACATCGACATGGTCAGCTTCACTGGATCGACCCGTGCGGGCGTGCTGATCGCCAAGAACGCCGCCGACACGGTCAAGCGCGTGGCGCAGGAATTGGGCGGCAAGAGCCCCAATATCGTGCTCGACGACAGCGCTTTCGCCAAGTCTGTCGCCAAGGGCACCGTCGGCATGATGGGCAATTCGGGCCAGACCTGCACCGCGCCCAGCCGCATGCTGGTGCCGCATTCGCGCATGGAGGAGGCGAAGGCGGCCGCCAAGCAAGCCGCCGAGGGCGTGATCCCCGGCGATCCGAAAGGCAATGCCGCCATCGGCCCGGTGGTCAGTCGCACGCAGTGGGACAAGATCCAGGGCCTGATCGAGAAAGGCATCGAGGAAGGCGCCACGCTGGTCGCAGGCGGCCCCGGCAAGCCCGAGGGTTTGGAGACCGGCTACTACGTCAAGCCGACCGTCTTCGCCGATGTCGACAACGACATGACCATCGCGCGCGAGGAAATCTTCGGACCGGTCCTGACCATCATCGGCTACGAGGATTACGACGATGCGATCCGCATCGCCAACGATACCGAATACGGTCTTGCCAGTTCAATTACCGGCGAGGACATCGAGCAGGCCCGCAACCTCGCCAAGCGCATCCGCGCCGGCCGGGTCGCGATCAACGGCGGCTACGACATGAATGCGGCCTTCGGAGGCTACAAGAAGTCGGGCAACGGCCGCGAATGGGGCGAGTGGGGCTTTCACGACTTCCTCGAAGTGAAAGCCGTAATGGGGCATAGCTGATGGCGGGCCGGCATTTCGACGAATGGCAGGTGGGCGACCGGATCGAGCACGAAATCCGGCGCACCGTTACCGAAACGGACAATCTCCTCTTCACCACCATGACCCACAATCCGCAGCCGCTGCATCTCGATGCCGAGGCGGCGAAGGCAAGCGAGTTCGGCCAGATTCTCGTCAACGGCACCTTCACCTTCTCGCTGATGGTGGGGCTGTCCGTCGGGGACACCACGCTCGGAACGCTGGTCGCCAATCTCGGCTACGACAAGCTGGTGATGCCCAAACCCGTGTTCATCGGCGATACCCTGCATGCGACCAGTGAAGTGATCGGCCTGCGCGAAAGCAAGTCGCGGCCCGGATCGGGCATCGTCACTTTCGTGCATGAGGCGATCAACCAGCGCGGCGAAGTAGTCTGCCGGTGCGAGCGTTCGGCATTGCTCAAGTCCGCAGCTGCCTGACAGCGAACAACTTTTCCGCTCCTCGCGCGTTGAGGGCGCTGAGGAGAGCAGGATGAGCAAGGAGGAGCCCGGGGGCGTCGAGAAAGTTCTCGGGCAGCTCGACGATCTGACGACGAAGTCGGGCAAGGTCTGTATCAGCGACGTACTCGACGATTTTGGCGGGCGCAGCTTCGGCCCGTTCATCATGCTGCCGGCTCTGCTGGAGCTTACTCCGGTCGGCGGCATACCCGGCGTCCCGACCTTTCTCGCTGCATTGATCTCGCTTATCGCCATACAGCTCCTTCTCGGCAAGGAGCGTATCTGGATGCCCGGCTTTCTTCAGAACCGGGCGGTCGAGAGCAAGAAATTGCATAAGGGCATCGCCAAACTGCGCGGTGTCGCTCACTGGCTCGACGAGCACAGCCATGGACGGCTAACGCTCATGACCCGGGGCGTGTGGGTCCGGATCGCCGCACTTGTGGTGATCCTGCTATGCATGACCGTTCCGCCGCTCGAAGTCCTTCCTTTCGCCAGTAGCGGACCCATGCTGGCGATTGCCGCCATCGGGCTGGCGCTGACGGTGCGCGACGGCGTCGTCATGCTGATCGCCCTGGCGCTCGGCATCGCGGCGATCGGAGGAGGCACCTATTATTACTACACCTCCGACGAGGAGGAGGAGGGCGGAAGCCAGACGGCGATGGCCCCGATAGTGATTGAGCATCTCTCTGCCTGACAGCGAAAATATCGCGGGCGCAGTCAACTTGCCATTCAGCGCAGTGATCCTACATTACCGGCGATGAAAGGATTCCGCGCATGAGCGACCAGAACACTCCGCCCGAACCCGAGGGTAATGGCCCGAACCCCTGGGTGAAGAGCCTGATGGTATGGGGCGGTATCTTCCTCGCCCTGCTGATGGTGGTGTCTGCCTTCGGTGGCGGTGGCCAGGGCAGCGGCGCGCAGATCCTCTATTCCGACTTCCGCAGCAAGGTTGCCGAAGGGTCGGTCGCCTCGGTGCAGATTTCGGATACCCAGATCACCGGCGAGATGAAGAACGGCGAAGCGTTCTCGACCATGCGCGTGCCCGACGATGGATCGCTGACCGAATTGCTCAACGATAACGGCGTGCAATATACTGGCAAGGAAGCCGATAGCGGCAATATCCTGCTCTACGCGCTGATCCAGATCCTGCCCTTCATCCTGATCCTCGGCATCGCTGTGTTCGCTCTGCGGCAGGTGCAGAAGGGCGGCGGCGCTGGCGGCGCGATGGGCTTCGGCAAGTCCAAGGCCAAGCTGCTGACCGAACGCCAGGGCAAGGTGACATTCGATGACGTCGCTGGCATCGACGAGGCGCGCGAGGAACTGGAAGAAATTGTCGAGTTTCTGAAAGACCCGAGCCGCTTCTCCAAGCTCGGCGGCCAGATTCCCAAGGGCGCGCTGCTGGTCGGCTCGCCGGGTACGGGCAAGACGCTGCTCGCCCGCGCGATTGCAGGCGAAGCGGGCGTGCCATTTTTCACGATTTCGGGTTCGGACTTCGTCGAAATGTTCGTCGGCGTCGGCGCGAGCCGTGTGCGCGACATGTTCGAACAGGCGAAGAAGAACGCGCCCTGCATCCTCTTCATCGACGAAATCGACGCCGTCGGCCGCAGCCGCGGCCATGGCCTCGGCAATTCGAACGACGAACGCGAACAGACGCTCAACCAGCTGCTGGTCGAGATGGACGGCTTCGAAGCGAACGAGGGCATCATTATCATCGCGGCGACCAACCGCCCCGATGTGCTCGACCCCGCGCTACTGCGCCCGGGCCGCTTCGACCGCCAGGTCGTGGTGCCGGTGCCGGATATCGACGGGCGCGAGAAGATCCTCGCCGTCCACATGAAGAAGCTGCCGCTGGCGCCGGACGTGAATCCGCGCACTATCGCCCGCGGCACCCCCGGCTTCTCGGGCGCGGACCTCGCCAACTTGTGCAACGAGGCCGCCCTGCTGGCCGCGCGCCGCAACAAGCGCCTCGTCGCCATGCAGGAATTCGAGGACGCCAAGGACAAGGTGATGATGGGCGCGGAACGCCGCTCCATGGTCATGACCGAGGACGAGAAGAAGATGACCGCCTATCACGAGGCCGGCCACGCGCTGGTGTCGCTGAACGAGCCGGCATCCGACCCGATTCACAAGGCTACCATCATTCCGCGCGGCCGCGCGCTGGGCATGGTGATGCGCTTGCCGGAACGCGACAGCTATTCCTACCACCGCGACAAGATGCACGCGAACCTTGCCGTGGCCATGGGCGGCCGTGTCGCAGAGGAAATCATCTTCGGCCACGACAAGGTCTCAAGCGGCGCATCGGGCGATATCCAGTATGCCACCGACCTTGCCAAGAACATGGTCACCAAATGGGGCATGTCCGACAAGCTCGGCCCGCTGCAATACGAGCAGAGCCAGGAAGGCTATCTCGGCATGGGCCAGACCGCACGGACCATGTCGGGCGCCGAAACCAACAAGCTGATCGACGAAGAGATCAAGCGGTTGGTGGAAGAAGGCCTCAAGCGTGCGACCGAGATCCTGACCGATCAGGAAGACAAGCTGCACCTGCTGGCACAGGCAATGCTCGAATACGAAACGCTGACCGGCGACGAGATCGACCAGCTGATGAAGGACGGCAAGCTCAACCACCCGGACGAGCCGAAAGGCCCGATCTCGGTCAAGCCGTCCGCCGGGGCTGCCGTCCCGAAGGCCGGCAAGAAGTTCGGTGGTGGCACTGCGCCTCAACCCGGCTGACGGAACTTCTGACTGGCGTTTAGCCGGGGTTCAGCAAACATCGTGGAAGGCTCCGTTCCTGATCCAGGGACGGAGCCTTTCTTTATGCGAACATACCTCATGGCCAGCCTCGGCCTGCTGGCGCTTGCAACTTCGGCAAGTGCGGGGCCGGCAAATGTGAATGCGCAAGCATTCTACGCCGATGCACAGCAGCTCATGGGGAAGGGCATGCGTGCGATGTTCGACAAGCGAACCAAGCCCCGGATGGCGCAGCTAAAGGCCGCCGCGGAATTGACCAAGGCCGAAAACGACCGGGCAACCGCGAAGGGCCAGCCGCTCTATTGCGTCAGCGATGCGGAGCGCAGGAAGGGGCTCAACGCCAATGCCGTCGTAGAGATGCTCGGCGCTGTGCCGGAGAGTGACCGACGCCGCATGACGCTGGCGCAGGCGTGGCGGGCCGCTCTGATTCGCGAATACCCCTGCCGCTGATTGCCGCTGCGGAAACGCGATAGGCAAGTCGCGCGTTATGGGGTCAGAACACCAAGATTGATGAGGAACTTGCCATGAACCGTCTCGCCATCGCCAGCCTTGCCGCCATCGCTCTTGCGGGCGTTACTGCCTGCTCCGAACAGACCCAGCAGGATGCCGCGCGCACCGCCGATCTCGCCGAGGACGATGCGCAGGCAAACCTCGAAATTGCCGGGGAAGCGATCGAAGAAGGCGCGATCGAAGCGTCCGACGCGGTAAGTGAGGGGGCAGCAAACCTCCGCGACAATCTGGAGGCTGGCGACACCGAGGAGCCCGGCCCCGCCCCGATCACCGGTGGCGAACCGGCGCGCGATTAGAACGCGCCCAGCAGCAGGAGTAGCTGCAGGAACAGGAGGGCGACGATGTTGATGAACACCATCAGCACGGCCAGTCGCCAGATCGCCGATCTGCGGCGCAAGGCGTAGGCTCCGCGCAACTGCTTGTAGATATGGATCGGAGGGACGAAGGCGATCATTGTCCCGTAAAGCCATTCCGGCGCGCCGATCTTCACCAGCGCCGAAATTACGATGAACAGCAGCGACATGAACGTGATCGAGTAGGTCACGAAGATCGCGTGATCGTACGCCCCGAAGCGCCGCTTCCAGAAGAAGAGCAGCCACACGAAGGGCACCGATAGCGGGATCAGCAGCCAGCTGAACTTGTAGCTGTTGGCTTGCAGCTTGTAGAGCATGAGGCCGGGGTTGCTGCGCCATTTTTTCACGATTCCCTGATCGATCAGATCGATATCGGTCAGGTTGATCGACTGGCTTTGCCGGTTTCCGTCCTTGTCGCGGAAGGCATAGTTTTCGCCTGCGTCGATGGCTTCGATGGCCATGGTCAGACCGGCGATTTCTTCCTCGATCTCGGCGACGCGTTCCGGATTGCTTTCGCCCAGGACGCTGCGCTCCTGCCCGAGCGCGGCTTTTGCCTCTACGGCCTGTGCCCGCGCCGAAAAACCAACCTGATCGATTTCGCTCGGCGCGGTCAGGCCGACGACCTGGAACACGGCGAACATCAGGAATATCGAAAACAGGAACAGCGCCATCGGGCTGACGAAGCGCTTGCGCTCCCCCTCGATATAGCGCCGGGTGAGCTCGCCGGGCTTGAACGCCAGCATCGGCAAGGTCTTCCACGTTTTGCCTTCGAAATGAAGCGCACCGTGCAGCAGATCGTGCATGAATGCGCCGAGCGTCCGGTGCAGATGCGCTTTTTGCCCGCAAGAGTGGCAGTGACTGCCAATCAGCTCGGTGCCGCAATTGAGGCAGGCACCTTCCGTGAAATGCCCGTCCTCCAGCTCGCGGTGTTCGGGCTGGGCCTGGCTACCCTTGCCGACCGCTTTTGCAAACAGGCCGCCTTCCACGGCCGTGTCGAATGCGTCACCGATTTCGCTCATGCCCACCTTCGGCACCCGTCATAAGAAACCTCGGGCCGCAGGTCATCCCTCAACTTGAGGCGGAACATATTGGGAACGCCACCGTTGGTCCGGCAAAGGAGAAGTCCATCATGACTGCAACGAAGCCAGCCGAACGTCCCAAGACCGACCCCGTCTCCAATGCAGAGAAGGATCCCGATAACTGGACCACCGGCGATGAACGCATGACCGGCGCGCAGGCGAGCTATCTCAAGACCCTGTGCGAAGAAGCCGGTTGCCCGGATCGCTACGATGCCGAACTGACCAAGGCCGATGCATCGAAGATGATCGACGAATTGCAGGCCGAAACCGGCCGCGGGCAATAACCTGCAAACGAAAAAGGCCGCCCTGGAGGCGGCCTTTTTATCAGTATCGTTTTTCCGAAATCAGCCGTCGTAGTCGGCGCCGATCGAGGTTGAGCGGGTCGGGGCCGAGGCGGTGATGCGCAGGGCCTCGGCCGACTGGCTGAGCGAGCCGACCTCATCGATCTCGTCATCGTCGTCCGGCAGGATCTTCTGCAGATTGGTGACCGCTGCTTCCTGCAGGTCCTTCGGCTTGACCGATTGCTCGGCAATTTCGCGGAGGGCGACGACCGGGTTCTTGTCGCGATCGCGATCGATGGTCAGTTCCGCACCGCCGGAAATCTCGCGCGCACGCTGGGCAGCCAGCAGGACGAGATCGAAACGGTTGGGGACCTTATCTACGCAGTCTTCGACGGTAACGCGCGCCATGGGGCACTCCGATGCAAATCAAGTGATTCTGGGAAAGAGCGCGACATAGGTACAGCATGGCTTCTCGTCAAGGAATTGCGCCGCGCCGCCAGCCGTTCTAGGCCGAACTTTCATGGAGAGCGATCAACTCTACGCGCAGCAGGAAGCGCATGACGTCTGGCAGGACGACGAGCCCTTCGACGTTGAGGCGCAGGGCCATCGCCTCACCATCTACCCGGCCGGCGGCGACCGGCTCGAGACATTGGTAGAGCTGATAGAGGGCGCGCAAAGCTCGCTCAGGCTGTTCTATTACATGTTCGTCGACGACGAGATCGGCACGCGCGTGCGCGATGCGCTGGTCGAATCGGCCAGGCGCGGGGTGTCGGTTTGCCTCATCGTCGACGGCTTCGGCGAGGACGTGGCCGACGATTTCTTCGATGAACTCAAGAAAGCCGGCGGGCATTACGACCGATTCATGGCCAAATGGTCGCGCCGTGCACTGATCCGCAACCACCAGAAGATGGCGATCGTCGACGAGAAGGTCGCCATGATCGGCGGCTTCAATATCGAGAAGGCCTATTTCGTAGGGCCGGAAGCAAACGGCTGGCACGATCTTGGCGTGAAACTGGAAGGGCAAGCGGTCGAGCAGCTCCTCGCCTGGTGGGACGAGCTGGCCGACTGGGTGGCGCAGCCACGTGCACAGTTCCGCTCGATCGTGCGGAAGGTCACCAAGTGGAACCCGCCCAAGGGGCCGGTGCGCCTGCTGATCGGCGGGCCGACCAAGGGCCTGTCCAGCTGGGCGCGCTGTGTTTCGGAGGATCTCGAAAAAGGCGACCGGCTCGACATGGTCATGGCCTATTTCTCGCCGTCGAAGAAAATGCTCCGGCGCATCGGCCGGACCGCTCTGCGGGGCGAGGCGCGGTTGGTGATGGCGGCCAAGTCCGACAATGGCGCGACCATCGGTGCGACCCGATCGCTCTATCATTACCTATTGAACAAGAACGCCAAGATCTGGGAATTCCGCCCCTGCAAGCTGCATATGAAACTGCTGGTGATCGACGATGCGGTCTATCTCGGCAGCGCCAATTTCGACATGCGCAGCCTGTACGTGAACCTTGAATTGATGTTGCGGATCGAGGATGCGGACTTCGCCAATCGCATGCGCGATTTCATTGCGCAGCATCATACCGCGTCCAAGCAGATCACTCCGGAAGAGCACCGCAAACACTCCACGCTGTGGAACCGGATCCGCTGGAACCTGAGCTGGTTCCTGGTTGCTGTGGTCGATTACAACGTTGCGCGCAGGCTCAATCTGGGCCTGTAACCTCTAGTCGTAATCCTCGTAATTCCGCACGTCGGGACTGCTGAACTTGGTATACTCGCTATGGAACAGAAGCGGCACGTTGCCGGTCGAGCCGTGACGCTGTTTGGCGACGATCAGCGTCGCCTTGTTGACCAGCTCCATATGGCGGGCTTCCCATTCGGCATATTTCATCCGCACTTCTTCGGAAGAGGTTTCGTCCGGCGTGTCGGGCTTGGTGGCGTTGTGATAATATTCGGCGCGGAAGATGAACCACACCATGTCGGCATCCTGCTCGATCGAGCCGGATTCGCGCAAATCGGCGAGCTGCGGGCGCTTGTCTTCGCGCTGTTCGACCTGGCGCGATAGCTGCGACAGAGCGATCACCGGCACGTGCAGTTCTTTGGCGAGCGTCTTGAGACCGCGGCTGATCTCCGAAATCTCGTTCACCCGGTTGTCGCTCGCGCGGCCCGAGCCCTGCAGCAGCTGCAGGTAATCGACCACCACCAGCCCGATATCGTGCCGCCGCTTCAGGCGCCGGGCGCGCGTTCGCAATGCGCCGATGGTGAGCGCGGGCGTGTCGTCGATATAAAGCGGAAGGTCGGTGAGTTCCTGACTGGCGAAGCTGAGGCGCTGGAACTCCTCGCGGCTGAGCTTGCCCGAGCGCAGCTTTTCGCTGGAGATTTCCGCCTGTTCCGCGAGGATACGCGTAGCAAGCTGATCGGCGCTCATTTCCAGGCTGAAGAAGGCCACGCCTGCGCCGGGCGAATCCGCGCGGTCGATCCCGTCGCGCTCGTCGCGCATGAGGCGCGAGGCGGCATTGAAGGCGATATTCGTCGCAAGCGAGGTCTTGCCCATGGCGGGGCGGCCCGCGAGGATCACGAGGTCCGAATTGTGGAGGCCGCTGGTCTTGTCGTTGATCGTGTCGAGGCCGGTGGTCTTGCCGGAAAACCTCCCGCCCGAATTCATCGCCGCCTGCACTACCTGCAATGCGCCGAATGCGGCGGTACGGAAACTCTGCGCCTCGCTGCCGGTGCTCGCCCCTTCGGCCACGCGATAGAGATCGGCCTCGGCCTGCTCGATCTTGCGCAACGGTTCTACCTCGTCCGACGTGTCGAGCGCGCCCTCGACCAGCGTGCGGCCGACGCTGACCAGCTGGCGCAGCAGGGCAAGGTCGTAAATCTGGTCGGCCAGCTCGCGCGGGTGCAGAAGGCCCTGACCGTCGGCGGTAAGCTGCGCCAGATAGGTCGTGCCGCCCAGCTGCTTGAGCGCTTCGTCGCTCTCGAAATAGGGCTTGAGCGTAACCGGCGTCGCCACCGAATTGCGGTCGAGCAGCTTGAGCACACGCTCGTAGATCCGCTGGTGCACGGGCTCGTAAAAATGATCGGGGACCAGCGGGGTGGTCAGTTCCTCGATCACCTTGTTGTCGATCAGCACCGCGCCGAGAAACGCGGCCTCCGCTTCGAGGTTGGCGGGCAGCTGGGTGCCCCTGTCCGCCTTGTCGGCAGTCGAATCGTCGGCGGGGAAGAGGAGATCGGTATCGGCCATCGTTCTCTGATGACGGGCGGGCGCCCCTGCTGGCAAGTTGCAATGCAGCCACTTGCGCTGTGGATATCGGGGACTATTCGCCAAGCCCTTGCCCCGGCCCGCATAAACCTGCGAAAGCGGTTGCGAGCATGACCGATTCCGCTTCCGCCAGTTCCGATCACCGCATCGCCAAGGTCGACCTCGACGAGGAGACGATCATCTGGCGCAATGCCGATATCGAGCAGGAGAGGAAGATCGCGATCTTTGACCTGATCGAAGAGAACACCTTCAAACCGTTGCGCGCAGCCGAGCGCGGGGCAAGCGGGCCCTATCACCTGCGCCTCGCGGTGCGCGACGGGCGATTATTGATGACGATCGCCAATACGTCGGACAAATTGCTCGAGGAACTGCTGCTTGGCCTCGCCCGCTTTCGCCGCCCGATCCGCGAATATTTCGCCATTTGCGACAGCTATTACCAGGCGATCCGCAAGGCCACTCCGGCCGAGATCGAGACCATCGATATGGCCCGACGCGGCGTGCACAATCGCGCGGCCGAACTGCTGATGGAGCGGCTGGAGGGCAAGATCGAAACCGACTTCGCCACCGCGCGCAGGCTGTTCACGCTGATTTGCGTGCTGCACATCAAGGGCTGATCGGGTGGCTCGCGGCAAGCTCAAGCGCAAAACGAAGCGGCAGGGGCTGTCCGGCGGTGCCAAGGCGGCGCTGTTCCTGTTGCTTATCGTCGGCGTCGGCTTCGCGTATTTGTGGTACGACCGGCGCGACTGGCGTCCGGACGAGGCGGAATGGCCGGACCAGGGTGCAATCATTGCCGTCGGCGACGGGCCGGTCGCCTTCGACACGCTGAAGGGACTGGGAGCCAGCTTCGCCTATATCGAGGCAAGCGACGGCAGCGAGGGTCGCGATATCGCATTTGCGCAAAATTTCTCGCGAGCGAGAGCGGTAGGCCTCGAGGTCGGGGCCGCGCATCGTTTCGACCCTTGCGAGGTGGCGGACGGGCAATCGGCGAATTTCGTCACCATGGTGCCGCGCGATGCGAACCTGTTGCCGCCGGCCATTCTGCTGGAGCGGACAGCAGCCGGCTGCCCGGAGCGCGTCTCCGATGCGGCAGTCCAGAGCGAACTGATGACGCTGGTCAACCAGATCGAGGCGCATTCCGGCAAGGCCGCGATCCTCGCGCCGACCGAAGAATTTGAGGACGCTTATGGCGTTTCGCGCCGGATCGACCGACAATTGTGGCTCACCAGCAGCTGGTTCGAACCCGAATATGGCGCCCGGCCCTGGCTGATGTGGACAGCCAACCGCTGGTACAAGAGCGAGGCTGCCGATGCGCCGCTCCGCTGGGTCGTGGTGCGGCCGTTATGACGAGGACGAAATGACCGACGACGATCTGATCACTGCTGCGCGCGATGCAGGCGAGCATTCCTATTCGCCCTATTCCCAATTCGCGGTGGGGGCTGCGCTGAGATTTGCCGACGGCAGCGTGGTGACCGGGACCAATATCGAAAACGCGAGCTATGGCCTGGCGCTATGCGCCGAGACGGTCGCGGTGTCGAAGGCGATGGCCGATGGCGTGCGTGGCGGCCTGGAGGCTGTCGCGGTGACGGGCCCCGGCGCTACGCCCATCACGCCCTGCGGTCGCTGCCGCCAGGTGCTCAACGAGCTGGCACAATTGGGCGGCACCGATCCCGAAATCCTCTGCGTAGGTCCGGACAGCGTGCGTCGCGTCCAGCTTTCGCAACTGCTGCCCGACGCGTTCGGACCGGCCAGCCTGATATGATCGACCGGCGGCAGGCGCTCGGCAGCATGGGCGGCGTGCTGCTCGCTACTGCATTGCCTGACCCGCTGAGTGCCTCCGCCGCTCGAAAAGCGCCGCGACTGCGAGCGGGCGATACGGTCGGTCTCGTCGCGCCGGCCAGTGCGCTGACGCTGCCGTGGGAGCTCGACCGGGCGCAGCACTGGATCAGGGGGATGGGGCTGGTGCCGAAGCTCGGCCAGCATGTGCGCGAGCAGAACGGGTATCTCGCCGGTACAGACGCGCAGCGGGCCGGGGATTACATGGCGATGGTCGCCGACCCGGAGGTGCGCGGCATTTTCGCCGTACGTGGCGGCTGGGGTGGTGCGCGCATCCTGCCGCTGCTCGACTGGGACGCGATCCGAGCCAATCCCAAGCTGCTGATCGGTTACTCCGATACGACCGCGCTGCATCTCGCGATCGCGGCGCGGGCGGGCTTCCCGACGATCCATGGCCCCAATGCCGCCAGCCGATGGGAGCGCGAGAGCTGGGAAAGCTTGTGGCGGCTGGCTTTTGCTGCAGGCACGCCGGTGTTGGGCGGGGCCGACGCCGAGCAGGCAAGCGGCCGTGCGGGGCGGACGATCGCCGGAGGGACGGCGAGAGGCCGCTTGCTCGGCGGTAATTTGACGATTTTTTCGACTCTGATGGGGACTCCGTGGTTGCCCAGCTTCGACGGCGCGGTGCTGTTTCTCGAAGACGTCAACGAGGACGTCTATCGCGTCGACCGGATGCTCCAGCAGCTGCGGTTGGCTGGCGTGCTCGACAAGCTATCGGGCGTCGCGTTTGGCCAATGCACGAGGTGCGAACCCGAAACGCAAGACCAGTCGGGCTTCACCCTCGATGACATTCTCGACCATCATCTCAGTGCGCTTGGCATCCCGGCTTTCACCGGCGCCAACATCGGCCACGTCACCAACCAGCTCGCAATGCCGCATGGGGTGGAGGTGGAACTCGACGCCGATGCGCGCACGCTGCGCCTGCTCGAGCCGGTCGTCGCCTGATCGGGCTTGCGGGACCGTGATCCGGCGCTAGTGTGGCGCGCCGAGGGAGTATTTCATGATTTCAACCGCAATTCGCACAGGCGCTGTCGGCGCCTGCTCTGCATTGGCGCTTTGGGCTGGCGTCGCTCAGGCGCAAGCACGGGCCGTGGCGTTCGAGGGCGCGACCATCCACACGATGGCCGGCCCGGCGCTCGACAATGCCACGCTGGTAGTCGAGGGCGGCAAGATCGTCGCGGTCGGCACCAATGTGACCATTCCCGCCGATGCCGAGCGCCGCGATGCGAGCGGTATGGTCATCATGCCGGGTATCGTCGATACGCATTCCCACATCGGCTCGGTGGCGGGCGCGGATCGCAGCTCGCCGATCCAGCCCGAGGTGCGCGCGATGGATTCGATCAATCCGCGCGATGCCAGCATCGCCAAGGCGCGCTCCGGCGGAGTCACGACAGCCAATGTCATGCCCGGTTCGGGCTGGCTGGTGAGCGGACAGACCTTCTATATGCGACTACGCGATGGCGAGACGATCGAGGACATCGCGTGGTTCCTCCCGGACGGCTCGGTGATGGGCGGCTTGAAGATGGCCAACGGCACCAATCCGATCCGCGAGACGCCCGGCTTCCCGACCACCCGCGCCAAGTCCGCCGCGCTGGTCCGCGCGGCCTTCACCGAGGCGAAGGCCTATTGCGACGGCGACAAGAAGACAGTCGATCTCGGCAAAGAGGTGTTGTGCGAGGTCCTGTCGGGCAAACGGCTGGTGCATCACCACACGCACCGCGCCGACGACATCATGACCGTGCTGCGCCTGCAGCGCGAATTCGGTTTCAAGGTGCTGATCCAGCACGGAATGGAAGCCTGGAAGGTGGCCGAGGAACTGGCCGCTGCCGGTATTCCGGTTTCCAACATCCTCGTCGACAGCCCCGGCGGTAAGCTGGAAGCGCAGGAATCGCGATTGGATACCGCCGCCACGCTGGAGCGTGCTGGCGTGCTGACCTCGCTGCATTCGGATGACGGCATCATCGATTCGCGGCTTATGTTCCGCCAGGCCGGGATTGCCGTGCGCGGCGGGATGAGCCGCGAGGGCGCGCTGCGGGCGCTCACCATCAATGGCGCGAAACAGCTGGGGCTGGACGACCGCGTGGGGAGTCTCGAGGTGGGCAAGGATGCCGACTTCATCCTGCTCTCGGGCGATCCGCTGTCGGTCTACACCGATGTCATGGAGACTTGGGTCGAAGGAGAAAAGCTGTTCGACCGCACGACCGAGGAAGGTAGGCTGCTGGCCGAAGGCGGCTATGGCGCGGGCAGCCCGATGGAGCTTGCCCATCACCACTGGGAAGCAGCCGAAGCGGAGGCCAGCCAATGATCAAGCATATCGCCAAATCGCTCGCCGCTGCCGCCCTTGCTCTGGCTCCCGCCTACCTCGCCGCGCAGGATGTCGCCGTCCGCGCAGAGACGTTGCACACGATGGATGGCGCAGCGATCAGTGACGGCATCGTCGTGATCCGCGGCGGCAAGATCGTGAGTGTCGGCCCCGCTGCCAGCACCGGCGTGCCCGAAGGCATGGAAGTGCTGACCGCCAAGGTGGCGACGCCCGGCTTCGTCGATGCGCGCACGGTGGTCGGCCTTGCCGGCTATCTCAACCAGTTCGACGACCAGGACCAGCTTGACACGGGCGCTGCGCTGCAGCCGCAGCTTCGCGCGATCGACGGCTATAATCCGGACGAGACGCTGGTCGATTGGGTCCGCTCCTTCGGGGTCACTACCATCCATACCGGCCACGGGCCCGGCACGGTCGTCTCCGGCCAGACCATGGTCGCCAAGACCTGGGCCAAAACGGCCGATGCGGCAGCGATCGTCCCGCGCGCGATGATCGCGGCCAATCTCGGCCCGAATGCGCTCGACAGCGACAAGGGCCCGGGCACGCGACCCAAGCAGATGGCGCTGCTCCGCGCAGCGCTAACGGCGGCGCGTGCGGGACAGGTCCCGGACGAGGCGCAGAAGAAGCGCGCGCAGGAAGAGGAGAACGATCTCGGCACGAACAAGCTCGATGTCCGTGTTTGGCGCGACGTTTTGGCCCGCCGCGTGCCGCTGATGGTAACCGCCAACCGCTTGCAGGACATCATGAGCGCGCTGCGCCTTAAGGAGGAGTTCGGCATCGATCTGGTCATCGATGGCGGGGCTGAAAGCTATCGCTTGCTCGACCAGTTGCGCGAGGCCGGGGTCACCGTGATCCTGCACCCCACGATGGGCAGGCACTACGGCGACATGGAGAACGCGAGCTTCACCACCGCTGTCACCCTGCGCGAGGCAGGCATCCCCTTTGCGCTGCAGTCCGGCTACGAAGCCTACGTGCCGAAGACCCGCGTGATCCTGTGGGAAGCGGGCTGGGCAACGGCCAACGGTCTTGCGCCCGAACATGCGCTGGCCTCGATCACGATCGATGCTGCTCGCGCCATCGGCGTGGGAGAGCGTGTCGGCTCGCTCAGCGTCGGGAAGGATGGCGATGTCGTGCTGTTCGACGGCGACCCGTTGGAATACACCAGCCACGTCACCGGCGTCGTGATCGACGGGCGCGTGGCGAGCAGGGATGTGCGCTGAACCGAGCGCCCGCCCGGCTCAATTCTCCTTGCAGCGGATCCAGTGGGTCTTGCCGGCCCATGTCACCTGCCCGTCATAGGTCCAGCCATTGCGCTTCGTGCGCATGACCAACAGCGTGTTCATCATGTCGGCATCGGTGAGTTCGAGACGCATTTCATCGTCGTCCAGCCACCATTGCGGCGCTTGAACCGCTACCTTCTTGCCATCCACCCACAGGTGTTTGGCGACGATCGGCGCGCCGGGGACATGGCCGAAGCCGATGGAGACCTTGATCTCCGGCTTAGCTGCCGTCGTGCACAGCAGTCCGCCGGTCGCCGCTGCCGGACTGGAGGCGAGGGCTGCTGTTATCGCACCGATCGATAGCAACATACGCATCGGCCCGAGTTGCCATGCGCTAGCTGAATTTTCGCTGTCCGGCATTAACCATTGCGTACCGCCTGATGCGCTAGCCTCACCGCGTCAGGAGATGATTCGATGAAATTCGTGAAACTGGAATCGCGCGGCGGCAATTACCTCGTCGTCGCCAGCAATATTGCATGGCTCAGAACCGCCGAGAACGGCCAGACCAATGTCGGCATGGTCGGCGGCCAGCCGCTGCTGGTCACCGGCTCCATCGAAGAGGTCGCCCAGAAAGTACTCGACGGCATCGCCGCCGCCGCTTGATTCCGAGGCCGGGGCTGCATCGCGGCAGCCCCGCCCACCTCAGCCCTTGTCGCTATCCAGCCATTCGAGCAGGCTGGCAAGGCAATCGCGCGCCAGCATCTTGCACCGCTCGGGGCTCCAGCCCTGTTCGGGCTCGGGGCTGGCCGGATTGTCCTTATAGGGCATTTCCAACGTCATTGCCGTCGCGCCGAAGCGCTCGGCGACCTGGTTGGTGCTCATCGACAGATTGGCCTTGCCCGGCGCCGATTTGGTGTAGCCCTGCTCGGTCTGGAAATCCGGCGTGCGCCGGTCGAGGATGCGCTCGTACAGATAAAAGCGTTCGCCATGCTCGTCGGTCCAGCTGGGGATGCCTTCGTAACCGGCGAGGAAGGCGACCGGGATCGCTTCGTCGCCATGCACGTCCATTGCGAAATGCACGCCGGTCTCATCCATCGCATTGCGGATGGCGAACACTTCGGGGCTCTTTTCCGCAGTCGGATTTTCCCATTCGCGGTTGAGATTGGTGCCCACCGCATTGGTGCGCAGGTGCCCGCGTTTCGATCCGTCGGGATTGGCATTAGGCACGACATGCAGGCGGCAGCGCTGGCGCAGCAGGCGGCCGACGCTGTCGGTCGGGTCGGTCAGCACTTCGAGAGCGCCTTCCATCCACCATTCGGCCTGCGTCTCGCCCGGATGCTGGCGGGCATAGAGCCACACCTGCGTTTCGCCTTCGCCCATCGACAGGCAGTCGATCGGCTGCCCGTCGAGTGTGGTGCCGAGGCGCTTGTACTCCACACCTTCGCTGGATGCGGCCTCGGCGACGAGATCGTGGTGGCGGTCCATCGAATAGGGCGCGAAATAAGCGAAATATGCGATGTCGCTTCCGGGGGTGTAGCGGATCGTCAGCGTGCCATTGTCGGCGCTTTCGTCCCAGCTCGAAGCCGCACGGCCCCAATAGTCGCGGTCTTCCGACACGCAGGCGTCGTATTGCGGCCAGCCGCCTGGATAGGCGCTGTCCTTTAGGCCGGTGATCTTCAGTTCCAGTTCGCGCCCCGCGGCGCCGCTGACACGAAAGTGGAACCATTGCGCAAATTCGCTCTGATGGTCCTTGCAAATGGCCAGCCTGGCACTCGCGCCGTCGACGGACAGGACTTCGATATTGCCGCTGTCGAATGCGCAATCGATATGGATGTCGTTCACTCGGGTACCTTCACTTCGATCGTTTCGCCATTGTTGCCGGGAAACTCCCGAAACAGCGCGGAGGCGACCGTCTGGGCGTTCGCCGTGCCGCGCGCAAGGGGGGAGTCTTCGGGCGGGCTGAAATCGGCACGGCCTTCCCACAGGCTCGCGCCGCTCGCCGCTTCGCTGATGCGGACCGACAGTTCCGTGCCGAGCCGATCCTTCTCGCCGCCGCCGAGGTTGATGCCGATCCCGACGCCGACGCCGGAACCGTAGCCACCCGTTCGCCCGCCGACCCCGACACTCACGGGGCTGCGGCGACCGTTCGATCCGAGGACGTAGCCATCAACCCCGACCTGGGCGATCTGGCTGGCACTGGCGCGGTCGGTCTCGACATAGCCGAGGGCAGTGAGTTCCCGCGCCACGGCGGCCTTGTAGGGCGCCATGGCCAGGCTATCGCCATCGGTGCCGGGCATGGTCTCCACGAAGATAGTACCCTGGCCGAGCCGGGCCACGCTTTCGGGGGCGACAAACCGCGTCACTTCGACCGGGCCCGGCGGCGTTGCACATCCGGCAAGGGCGAGCCCGGCACACAGGCCGCTCAGCGATATCATCGGTTTCATCATGCGGTCCTTTCACGTCTCGTCGTCAGACTGCGACAGTTGCCCAACGCATGGGCAGGGCATTCCGCTCCGGAACTTGGCGGCAGACTCTCTGGGTCGTTGCCGTTACCAATTCGTATGCTAGGGCACGGCCCATGGATAATGGACAGAAAATACCCGTTCTGGTTACGGGCGGAGCTGGCTATATCGGCAGCCACGCGGTGCTTGCTTTGCGCGATGCTGGCTGGCCGGTGGCGGTCATCGACAATCTTTCCACCGGCTTCGCCTTCGCAGTGCCGGAGGAGGTGCCGCTCTATGAAGGCGACATCGCCGACACGATCCTGCTGGAGCAGATTTTCCTCGAACAGGGCATCGGTGCGATCATGCATTTTGCCGGATCGATCATCGTACCGGAGTCGGTCGAGAACCCGCTCAAATATTACGACAACAACACGGTGAAAAGCCGCGCGCTGATCGAGGCTGCAGTTGATGGCGGAGTCGGCCATTTCATCTTCAGCTCGACTGCCGCAACCTACGGCACGCCCGATGTCGAACAGGTGAGCGAAGACACGCCGAAGCAACCGATCAATCCCTATGGCTGGTCGAAGCTCATGACCGAGCAGATGTTGGCCGACGCCAGCGCAGCGCATGGTTTCAACCACTGCGTGCTGCGCTATTTCAACGTCGCCGGTGCCGATCCCGAAGGTCGGACCGGCCAGTCGACCGCCGGTGCGACGCATCTCATCAAGGTCGCCTGCGAGGCGGCGACCGGCAAACGCAATCACGTCGCGGTTTTCGGCACCGATTTCGAGACGCCCGACGGCACCGGCGTGCGCGACTATATCCATGTAAGCGACTTGGCGAAGGCGCATCTGATGGCCCTCGAGGCACTGATCGCGCAGCCCGACCGCTCGCTGACGATGAATTGCGGATATGGCCGCGGCTTTTCGGTGCTCGAAGTGCTCGACGCAGTGGACCGGGTAACCAACCAGACCATCGATCGCTGCATGCAGCCGCGCCGCGCGGGCGATCCGGCCAAACTGATCTCGGACCCGTCGCGCATTCGGGAGACGTTGCGGTGGGAACCGCAATTTGCGGATCTGGATACGATCGTGAGCCATGCGCTGCTGTGGGAGCGGCGGCTGGCGGAGATCGGGGGAGTGGGCCGGTGCCGCCGCAAGGGAAGCGCGGATGCGCTTTCCGCACGCAATGAAAGACCCTGCCTGATCCACCATTCCCCAACCACCCTTGACCGGAATCACCCCTGCCGCTAACGGGCGCCCTTGAATTTGCCGCGTCGGGGCTTATCTCCGGCGCGTATTTATTTGACGAGACAAATCATGAAGATCCGCAACAGCCTCAAGTCCCTCAAGGGTCGCCATCGCGATTGCCGCGTCATCCGCCGTCGCGGGCGCACTTATGTGATCAACAAGACCAACCGCCGCTTCAAGGCCCGCCAGGGCTGATTCGGCGCGCTGCCGCACCCGCAGCGTGGTTGTGCAAGACCGGCCCGGCCCCCCAGGGGGTACGGGCCGTTCGCATTTGGGCTAAGCGCATAAAGGTGGTGCAATGACCGTGGAAGCCATCGTGTTCGATGTCGGGTGCGTGCTTTACCAATGGCAGCTGTCGCATTTGTTCAAGCGGATCGTCGACGATCCGGCGCGGCTGGATTTCCTGCTGTCCGAGGTCGTAACCGAAGAATGGCATTTCGAGCATGATCGCGGCCGTGCGCTCGCCGACATGGTGCCCGAGAGGATCGCACTCTATCCCGACTATGAAGCCGAGATCCGTGCCTATGCGACGCGGTTCAACCAGACGATCCCCGGCCCGGTCCCCGGAAGCATCGAACTGGTCGAGCGATTGGCGGCGCGCAAAGTCCCGCTCTACGCAATCACCAATTTCGGCGCCGAATTCTGGGCTGGCTTCCGGCCGACTGCGCCGGTGTTCGACCGGTTCCGCGACATCGTGGTGTCCGGCGAAGAGAAGCTAGCGAAGCCCGATCCCGCGATCTTCGATCTCGCCCGCAAGCGCTTCGGTCATGACGCAGGGGCGATGCTGTTCATCGACGACAATGCGGCCAATATCGCGGCAGCGAGAGTGCTCGGCTGGCAGGTCCACCATTTCAGTGATGCTCCGCAGCTCGAGCGGGACCTATCCGATCGCGGCCTGATCTAAGGTAAGAAAAAGGGCCCCGACGATAACGCCGGAGCCCATGAGTCGTCCCCACGATGGAGAGGGCGGGGAGGGACGGGAGAAATCAGCCGTTGCACTTCGCCAGCTTGTCCTCGGCCAGCGGTTCGCCCTTGGCGGTGAAGCCGGCGATCTCGCCGACGTCACGCTGGAGCTCGCGACAAATGCGCATCGGCCGCGACGTGCCTTTGTCGGCGACGCAGGTCGTGCCGTTACACTGCCAAGCGACGCCCCCGGCGACGACGACGCGATCCTTGGCCGGCTGAGCGAGTTCGGCGGTATAGAACGGGGCGTTGGGGGCGGCAGTGGCCGGTACGGGTGTGAGCGCTGCGCCGAAGCTGGCAGTTGTCCAGGCGATGGCACCGACGATGGCACCGAGATTGACCGAGCGGGGGAGAGAGAGGGTCATGAGAGGGTCCTTCAGCAGTTGCGTCTTCGTCAAAGGGGCTTGCTATTCGAACAACAAAGTCTCTAATCGCAACCAGTTGCGAATCGCTACCTATAACTTTAAGTTGCATCGCGCAACTCATTTTTTGAAATGTTTTGGATTTGGCGCAATTCGCGCTAGATAGGTTGCAAGAAGGGAACTGAATTATGGGCGATATCCGCGAACCGCTGCGCGAACTGACCGAATGCGGCCTGCCGCAGGCGCTCGAAGTCATGGGGGAACGCTGGTCCTTCATGATCCTGCGCGCCAGCTTCAACGGCCTGCATCATTTCGAGGAATTTCTCAGCGAACTCGGGATCGCCCGCAACATCCTCTCCAATCGCCTCGCCAAGCTGGTCGAGAACGGCATCCTGCGCCGCGATCCCTGCCCTGACGATCGCCGCAAGATCGAATATCGCCTGACCGACAAGGGCTTCGACCTGCTGCCCGCAATGGTGGCGCTCAGGCAGTGGGGCCAGAAATACGGCGCGGAAGTGGTGGAGAACCCCGTGCTCGTCGACGAACGCGATCGCCTGCCGATCGGCCCGACCTCGATCCTCAGCCACGACGGCCGCATCCTCGGCCCGCAGGACCTTGCTTTGGTCGAACGCTCCAATCTCGGCGTGCGCGCCGATGGGAGCCAGGCGGACGATAATGGTTCCCTCGGCCGTGGCGACGTCATCGTCATCGAAAGCCTGCGCCGCGCCAAATCCGCCGCCTGAGCGCACGCCCGACGGGCGCTATATCGTCGTTCGCGGCCGCTTGTGGCGCGCGAGCAACCAGCACCTGCCGGAGGACGAGCGCCAGCGGCACGTGAATGCATTGATGGATGCGCGCCGTGCGGTCGGCGCGGCCAAACGCGCCGGCGATCCCGCTGCGGAAAAAGCCGCGCGCGCGCAAGTCCACCAAGCGAAGGTCGCGCTCGGCGAACGCGGCCCTGTATGGTGGGACGACGGCGCTCCGGACTACAATCGCCACCTGCTCAAAAACACGCCCTATGCCGACGAGGCCGACGCGGATCAGGGCTCGCGCCGCAGCTCGTAGTCGATCCGGATGCGTACCCACTCGCCCACCTGCGGCTGTCCGCCGATCTGCGGCGGGCGGACCTTGAACTGCCAAGCCGCCGCCAGCACTGCGCGCCCGATCTGCGAGCCGCTGGGCCATTCGTCGACCAGTACGCAGTTCTCGACCCGGAATTGCGGCGCGGTCTGGCAATTGATCAGACCCCAGCCCGGCCCGCTCGCCGTCGAGAGATATCCCGCGAGTTCACCATTTGTGGGTTCGCGATACCAGCGCGCGGCATAGAGCGGCTCGCCGTTCGGTCCGCTCCCGGCAATGCGCTGCGAATCGCCCGGGCGTGACGTGAATGCCGGACCGATAGGACCCGCACGCGGACTGCTGCGGGCCTTCGGCTGTTGCGCGAGATCGAAGCTGGGCGACGATGGCGGTGCGGTTCGTAGCAGGGCAGGCGGAGGGCTTGCCTGTTGCACCCCCTGCTCGGGAACAGGCTCCGTCGGGGTTACTTGCTGTTGCGTTTGCGATTGTGCTGTCACGGGGGCGGTCTCGGGCTGCGGAGCTGGCTCTGCCGGTGCCTCGTCGAGCTCCTCTCGCGCGTCGCTTACCTCGAACGTCGACACCGCGTCACGCATCGGTACCGGGTCGCGGCTCACCAGCCCGAGCGACAAGAGCAAAAGCAGCAACAGCGCTTCGAGCAGGATCGCGAACACCACGCCGCCAGCCTTGCGCCGCGCATCGTCATCGAGCGTGTGCCACCAGTCGCGCAGCCGTGACATCACGCCGTATGACGCCATTCGCTCGGTGGGTTCGGTGGGGGCGAGAGGCAAGGGGTTCAGGAAAGCAGCCGGTGTTGCGTGACGTCACATGCCAGCGTGGCTGCGTGACGTCATCGTTAAAGTGATCTCAACCCGTCGCCTCTAATGCAGAATCGTATTCGCGAATCTGAATAACTAGGCCGGACCAATTTCGTGATCGATATCGAAGTTCAGAACGAGACCCACCAGACGGTGTTCACCATCAAGGCCGTCACCGTGCCGCGCATCGGCGAAGGCATCCGCCTGCAGGAGCCGGGCGGCCACTGGGCCTCCTACGACGTGCTCGACGTGTGGTACCAGAAGGCCGAATATGGCGACGTCTGGCTCCCCTATGTCCACGTCCGCATGACGCCGGACGAGCTGAAGGCCGTGGAGATGGCGAAATCGAACCCGATGGTTGACAAGGCTCAGCAGGTCCCGATCGAGGACTTCCTGAAGAAGTTCGAAGGCGACCACGAGCACGAGACGATCAAGCTCAACCTCGATATGACCGAGGATTGACCGCTCCACTTCAAGCCCGCGGCGCCTGCCTCCGATAGCTGAGCGCTTCCGCCACATGAATGCGTCCGACCTGCTCCGCGCCGGCGAGGTCGGCGATGGTGCGGGCGACGCGCAGCATGCGTGTGTAGCTGCGGGCGGAGAGGCGCATGGCGGTGGCGGCCTGCATCAGCAACTGGCGGCCCGGTTCGTCGGGCGTGGCGAAGTTCTCGAGTGCCTCGCCGTCGAGATCCGAATTGCTCCGCACGCCGGTCTGCTCGCTGCGCGCAGTCTGGCGCTGGCGGGCGATTAGCACGCGCGCGGCGACTTCTTCGCTGCCCTCGGCAGGCGGCGGCAGGGCAAGGTCGGCGGCGCTGACGGGATCGACCTCCACATGCAGATCGATGCGGTCGAGCATCGGGCCGCTGACCTTGCTCTGGTAATCGGCGGCGCAGCGCGGGGCGCGGCTGCAGGCGAGCGCCGGATCGCCGAGATGGCCGCAACGGCACGGGTTCATCGCCGCGATCAGCTGGACATTGGCCGGGAAGGTCACATGCGCGTTGGCGCGGGCGACATCGACCGATCCGGTCTCCAGCGGCTGCCGCAGCGAATCGAGCACGGCGCGCTGGAATTCGGGGAGCTCGTCGAGGAACAGCACGCCGAGATGCGCGAGGCTGACTTCGCCGGGCTTCACACGCAGGCCCCCGCCGGTCAGCGCCGCCATGCTGGCCGAATGGTGCGGCGCGCGGAACGGGCGGGAGCGGCTGATGCGGCCTTCTTCCAGAGTGCCGGCGACCGATTGCACCATGCTGACCTCCAGCGCCTCAGCGGGCGTCAGGGGGGGCAGGATACCCGGCAGGCAGCTAGCCAGCAGCGACTTGCCTGCGCCGGGCGGCCCGATCATCAACAGGTTGGATATGCCTACACTCGCGCTGACATGAATTGTGGAAACTGCCGGAGTGGCAGGAAATGGGCCGTTTCCAGACTGTCTGCTGATAGGGTCGAAATTTGGAAAAGCAGCCTTTCGGATGCCGACCCGAGAGCGGACTGTCCGTTCTTAGCGACTTATTGATTATGTGGACATTCGGGGCGGGGGGCTAAGTCCTTGCGACGCGTTACCTGCGCATGAGCATACTTCACACACGACTAGGCCACGGAACACCCATCCTGCTCGTCCACGGCTTGGCGGGGAAGCCGTCGGTCCTGGGACACGATCTCGCCTGCCCTCGCCCAAGTGAGGGAGGTGATTATCCTAAAACTGCCTGGCCACGGGCAGGCTCCCGCACAGGACGACAGCGGTACGTTCGAAGGGCTGGGGCGGAGCCTGGACGATTGGCTCGTCAAAGAGAACCTTACAGGGATCGACATGGTCGGCATCTTCTTGGGCGCCGGGCTTGTGCTCGAGATGGCGTGGCGCGGTCGCGCCGGCTCAGTCGTCGCCCTGGACGCGGGCGGCTTCTGACAAGGGTGGGAGCGGACGTTCTTCCGGACCACCATTACGGCATCGATTGCACTGGTACGGGCTTTGCGACCGGCGCTTCCCGCCCTCACGCGAAATGTCACCGGCCGGACTGAATTCATGCTGCAGCTTTCCGCTAGACCTTGAGCGCTCGATCCCGGTTTCGTCTTGAATGAACTGCAGTCGTTTGCCCATACGCCTACGTTCGACTCGTTGGTGAAGGACCTTGCCTCTGGCCCGATGCAGGAAGGCCCTGCGACCCAGTCGACCCGGGTGGTCGTCGACCGGGTCGTAAGGATCGCCTGTGTCTGCCACAGCAGGCCAGCCGCGCGAAGGCTGCCTACCCGGAAGCGACAATGCACTGGTTCGAGCGCAGCGGACACTTCCCTATGTGGGATCGGCCAGATTAAGCGATCCGCGTCATTCTCGATGCCACGGATCGCTCGGAATCTGGATGATGCTCCGGTAAGCTGGTTAGTATTCGAAAAAGCGCACAGCCGAGCTCGCCTCCGCGGTGACGCCATCTTTTTTGGGTCGGAAGAGGATCTTCGGTCTTGGCAGCAGTATCGTAGAGCATAGACATTCGCCGGATGATCTACATTTCCGCCCTTCAATCATCGCTTCCGATGCCGCGAGGTGTGTCAAGCACGCTACCATTGAAGAAGCCTGGCACCGGCCTAAGCACTTGCAAGCGATAACAAACTACTGGTGTCATTGCAGGTTGAGGGGACAGTCAATTGTGATCGTGCTGTCAGTCCCATTTCGGCAACTCGATCGATGGCATCATGCAAAGCGTAAAAAACGCCTCGGTCGATTCCAACCCAATGGCCGTCTAACATCTGCCAGACTAGGAACTTCTGGGGTTTGAAAGGGTAAAAGGAACAACCGAAATCATCGAAAAGGGTCCCAATATGCGCGCATTAGTCTGGAACGGAACGAACGACATCCGCTGCGAAACGGTCGATGATCCCAGCATCGAGGACCCGAAGGACTGCATACTCAAGGTCAGTTCCACAGCCATTTGCGGCTCGGACCTTCATCTGATGGATGGTGTCGTTCCCAAGATGCAACAGGGCGATATCCTGGGCCACGAATTCATGGGCGAAGTCGTCGAGGTCGGAGCGGATGTCAAACGGTTGAAGGTCGGCGACCGGGTGGTGGTGCCCTTCACCATATCCTGCGGCGAATGCTGGTTCTGCCAGCGCGAAATGTATTCTCTGTGCGATACGACGAATCGCACGGCGGAAAACGCGCGCGCGGCCATGGGCCATGCTCCTGCCGGACTTTTCGGCTATTCGCATCTGACCGGTGGCTATTCCGGCGGTCAGGCAGAATATGTCAGGGTGCCCCACGCCGATGTCGGTCCGATCAAGCTGGAAAACGACCTGCCGGACGACAAGGTGCTGTTCTTGTCCGATATCTTTCCGACCGGCTGGATGGCGGCGGAAAACGCCATCGGCGATGAAAAGGGCAAAACGGTTGCGGTCTGGGGAGCAGGACCGGTCGGCCAGTTCGCAGTGCGCAGTGCGTGGATGATGGGAGCGGAACGGGTCATCGTGATCGACCGGGTGCCTGAACGGCTTGAACTCGCCGCGAGCTACGGCAAGGCCGAAACCATCGATTACAGCCAGACCGACGTCAAGGAGGCGCTAGACGAGATGACTGGTGGCCGGGGACCGGATGCAGGCATCGACGCGGTCGGCGCGGAGGCCCACGGGCACGGCGTGCTGGGCGATATCAAGGACAAAGTCGAGCTGCACACCACCGGCATGTCAGACCAGCCGTTTGCGCTGCAGGAAATGGTCATGTCGGTGCGCAAGGGCGGGGCGCTTTCCGTCCCCGGCGTCTATGCAGATAAGGTGGCGTTTCCGATCGGGCCTTTCATGAACAAAGGGCTCACCATGAAATCGGGACAGACACACATGCAGCGCTATCTCGCGCCACTGCTGAAGCGGGTGGAGGCGGGCGAGATCGACCTGTCGGAAATCATCACTCACCGCGGCGACCTGAAGGACGGGCCGGATTTCTACAAGACTTTCCGCGACAAGCACGACGGCTGCATCAAGTGCGTCATGAAGCCGGAGGAGTTATGATTCAGGTACCGGTTATCTGAAACTGAATGAGCTAACCCTCGCGCCAAGGATCGGACGTCTGATCGATCGTGATTTCGTCTCAATAAGGTCGGCGGGCCGCCGCGGCGTCGGTGCGGTTGTGATCGAGGGAGCGATCGGTGGGCATGAGGATGACCGGCTTCTGGCTGTGGAAGCGCGAGGCCTTTTTCGAAGCGTTGTTCAGGTCATCGAATAGCTACGCCCCATTCGTCGCTGTCGCGCTAGATACCGGCGCATACGAGCTTGTCGCCATCGGGGTGGTCGAACCAGATACGGCCTTTAGCGTCCTTTGGTCCTTCGGCATCGTAAAAGGATGAAACGGGTACCAGGCAGCGGCGGCGAATGGGCAGTACGTCACGCCAGAGGACGTCGGTACGACCCCCCAAGACATGGCGCTGGTGCGAACACATACGGCCCATGTCGCCGGGTTAGCGCTGGAAGCTGATAGCGGCGATCCATCGCCATGGACCGCACGGGGGGTCTTTCCTTCGATGGAGCTTGCCGCCCACCGAAGGCTGCATCGGCCACTGTCCGACTGCACGATCGCCATTCGAGGCGTCACGTTGGCGTCGCACTCGCGCAGATGCTGCACCAGGCAGGGGCGCAATTGCTGCTGTCCGATGTCAACGCCGCCGCGGCAGCGCGCTTGGCCATCGCAACCGGCGGCACCATCGTTGGTGCCGCCGACATTCTCTCGGCCAAGGCGGACATATTCGCTTCCTGTGCGCTGGGCGGCGTGATCGACGAAGTGGCGGCGGGCAAATTGCGGGCGAAGGTCGTCTGCGGGGTTGCCAACAATCAGCTAGCCACTACGGCGGACGGCGACCGTCTTGCCCAGCGCGATATTCTTTATGCGCTTGACTACGTCGTGAACGCAGGAGGAATCATTAACGTCGCCGCGGAATATCTGGGCTGGCCCCAAGCAGATTCGAACGCACGGGTGGAAGCGACCGCAGATCGTCTGGCAGACGCGTTCACCCACGCAGAAGCGCACGGAGTCGCGCCAAACACCGCTGCCGATCAATTGGCTCGGCAGCGGATCGCCAATGCCTCGCTGGACGCGCCTGACGAACTCGCTGTCGCTGCGTGACCGTGGGCCGATTTCTTATTCGCGGGGTCGGCTCGCTCGACATGCCTTTGCGTGTGCTCGACCTCATGTCGCTACAGGGTGCAACTGTCTATCGTGCCGTCATCGACAAAGAGGGGGACGATTATTGCGTCTTGGTCGAGACTTGAGCGCAGCGCCCACAGTTGATGGTCGAGAAAATCCGCGGCATGATCCTCGTCAGTTCGGTCGAACACGTCCATTAGGAAGGCAAGATCATTAGGCGCGACTTCGCGAGCTGAGAGGGCAGAGCCAGGATTCCGACATGTTCCCGTGTTCAAGGATCAAGACGAACTCCGACGTTTCGCATCTTCCCTCCTGACTTCATCATGCCTGTCCGCCGTGTACCGAGGAATCATGTATTCGTCTGGTCGGCCGGCACATCACTCGGCAAGTTGGCCGCGCCCGTCTTTTCGGAGCATGCCAAACCTTCAGTGCCAAGACCGTAACAGGTCATGGACACTGAACCCATCGAATAGCCGCGCACCAGCGGATCAAGGGTTTCGTTGCGGGCAACCGCCATTCCGGCAAGATAAAGCAGCGGAACAAAATGGTCGGGCGTGGGAACCGCCGCGGCATAATCGGGATGCTCCGCAAGGCGCAGCAGATCGCCCGGGTTTTCTGTCAGTTGGCGAACCGCTGCTTCGTCGAAACGCTCTGCCCAGTCGAACGCAAAATCGGGCTGGTTCCAGCGCACGGCTCGGAGGTGTCCGTCGTCACAACATTTGGCACAACTCGCGGCGTAGAGTTACGGAGCGTGGGCCTCGTCCGGGATTGATGTTTA